>NZ_JBIVTM010000001.1:0-2052898 GCF_044756705.1 Microbacterium sp. NPDC091662
CATTCCGAACCCGGAAGCTAAGCCTCACAGCGCCGATGGTACTGCAGGGGGGACCCTGTGGGAGAGTAGGACACCGCCGGACTCCTTTTAGACAAAATGGCCACCCATCGTTGGGTGGCCATTTTGCGTTTACACGAAAAGAACAGGGAGCATCATGCCAGAAGAGGAAGAGCGCCGTCCGCGTCGCAACGACGACAGTGGATCGCGCGGCAACCGCGCTTCTGGCGGACGCCCCAGCAACAGCCGCGATGGTGCTGCTCCGCGTCGTGAGGGTCGTTACAACCGTGATGGTGGCGCACCGCGACGTGATGGTGCTGCTCCGCGTCGTGAGGGTGGTTACAACCGTGATGGTGGTGCTCCGCGTCGCGAGGGTGGTTACAACCGTGATGGTGGTGCCCCGCGTCGCGAGGGTGGTTACAACCGCGACGGTGGCGCCCCGCGCCGTGATGGTGCTGCTCCGCGTCGTGAGGGTGGTTACAACCGTGATGGTGGTGCCCCTCGCCGCGAGGGTGGTTACAACCGTGATGGTGGTGCCCCGCGACGTGATGGTGGTGCTCCGCGTCGCGAGGGTGGTTACAACCGTGATGGTGGTGCTCCCCGCCGCGAGGGTGGTTACAACCGTGACGGTGGTGCCCCGCGCCGTGACGGTGGTGCGCCGCGCCGCGACGGTGGAGACCGCGACCGCTCCCGGTCGTTCCCCCAGCGCGGGGGAGCGGGAAGAGAGCGTCCGGCCCAGGCGGCGAACGAGCGTCCGCGGTTCGATGAGCCGCAGATCCCCGATGACGTCACCGCTCGCGATCTCAACGGCGCGGCGCGCAACGAACTCAAGACCCTGAGCAAGGAGAACGCCGAGCACGTCGCCCGTCATCTGGCGATGGCTTCTCGTCTCATCGACGAGGACCCCGCGCTCGCTCACGAGCACGCGCTGGCCGCTTCTCGCCGCGCCGGTCGTATCGCTATCGTCCGCGAGACCCTCGGTATCACTGCCTACGCCACGGAGGACTTCGCCCTCGCACTGCGCGAACTGCGCACCTACCGCCGTATCTCCGGCAAGGACGATCAGATCGCTCTGATGGTCGACAGCGAGCGCGGAATCGGTCGCTCCGATCGTGCGCTCGAGACCGGCCGTGCCGTCGATCGCTCTGCTCTGGATACTCCGGTCCGAGTCGCACTCGCGATCGCGATGTCCGGAGCCCGACTCGACCAGGGTGATCTCGAACTCGCGCTCGGTGAGCTGGAGATCCCTGAGCTCGATCCTGATCGGGCCTTCGAATGGAGCCCGGCGCTTTTCGCGGCCCGTGCGGCTGTGCTCGAAGACCTCGGGCGCACGGACGAGGCGGAGTTCTGGGCGCACCGCGCCCACGTCGCTGCCGAGGCGTTGGGCGTCGACGAGGCCGGCGACGAGGAGATCTTCATCGAGGACAGCCTCATCGAGGGGGAGTTCCCGGACGAGGCCGACGATTCCGTGGTGGATACGGCGGTGGTGGCAGATGACGCCGATGGGGAACAGCCTTCGTCCGATGAATCGGCCGAAGACGACGAACCGGTTCTCATCGACGAACCCGTACTCGTCGATGAAGAAGAGACCGTCGAAGACGAAGTGCGAGAGCTCCTCGGGGAGGACGACGATTCGGACCCGGAGGCGTAGTGGCGCTGTTCTCTCGGAAGCGCTCACCGCGCACCCCGCTCGATGGGGTCGACACCGTTCTCGCTGACCTCGACGGTGTGGTGTACGCCGGCCCCGGGGCTCTGCCGTTCGCGGTCGACAGCCTCAACGAGGCCGCGAAGTCGGTGCGACTCGGGTACATCACGAACAACGCGGCGCGGACGGATGCCTCGGTCGCCGAGCATCTGAGCAGTCTCGGCCTTCGCGTTCAGGCATCCGACGTCGTCACGAGCCCGCAGGCGGCGATGCGGCTGCTGGCCCAGATCGTGCCCGCACCGGCGACGATCCTGGTCATCGGCGGCGACGGTCTCGTCGACGAGGTGCAGAAGGCCGGGTACAGGGTCACACGCAGCGCTGATGATGCGCCCAGCGCTGTCGTGCAGGGGTTCGCTCCGGAGGTCGCGTGGACGGATCTCGCCGAGGCGGCCTTCGCCCTCAAGCTTCCCGAGGACGAAGGCGGCATCCCGTGGATCGCCACCAATACCGATTGGACGATTCCGCGTGAGCGGGGAGTGGCGCCCGGTAACGGAACGCTCGTCTCCGCCGTGCACACGGCCATCGGCAGACTCGCCACCGTCGCGGGGAAGCCGGAGGAGCCGATCTTCCACGAGGCCCTCGCACGCTTCGGCGCGAAGAAGGCCCTCTTCATCGGGGACCGCCTCGACACCGACATCATGGGGGCGAGCCGGGTCGGGATCGACTCGGTGCTGGTGCTCACGGGCATCGATCGCCCGAAGCACGTGCTGGCCGCGCCCGAGGGCTCGCGTCCCACCTACATCCTCGGCGACTTGCGCGAACTGCATGTTCCCTATCCCGAGGTCACGGAGCAGGACGGCGTCTTCCACGTGAACGGCGCCGCGGTGCGGGTATCGGGCGCCGACGTCGAGATCGTGTCGGAGTCCGGTGAACAGATCGACCTGCTGCGCGCGGGAGCCGCCGCCATCTGGGCCTCGGGTACCCCGGTGTTCGTCCTGCGCGTTCCGGAGCGCCTCTATGACGATCCGTTCCACCGCCCCTGAGCGACTCGCGTGGCTCCCTCCCGCGTCGCAGGGGCCGCGTACAGTAGAACCGTGAGCGATGAGACGACGAGCGCGCCGACCGATGGTCTGTGGAGTCGACTGCGCCTGATCGAGGGGCAGCCGCTCCCGGCGCGGGCCGACGCGTACTCGGCCCTCCACGACGAGCTCTCCCGCCGCCTCGAGAGCGGCGCGAAGCTCGAGCAGCGGGAGACCTCGGGATCCCGATGACGCGACTCGACGCTGCCCTCGCCGCCCGAGGACTCGCCCGTTCGCGCACCCACGCGGCCACGCTCATCTCCGAGGGCCTCGTCAGCGTCGACGGACGACCTGTCGTGAAGGCTTCCACCGCGGTCGACGATGCGGCGGAGATCACCATCGCCGGCGCCGACCACTACGTCGGGCGTGCCGCTCACAAGCTCATCGCGGGTCTCGACGGCTTCGGGATACCGGTCGAGGGGCGGCTCGCGCTCGACATGGGAGCATCCACCGGCGGCTTCACCCAGGTGCTGCGTGAGCGGGGAGCACGTGAGGTGCTCGCGGTCGATGTCGGGCATGGACAACTCGCCCCGTCGATCGCCGCCGACCCGGGAGTCGTCTCCGTCGAGGGCTACAACGTGCGCTACATGACGCGGGAGAACCTCGCCGAGGCGACGGGCGAGGTCGCAGCCCCCGATCTGGTCGTCGGGGATCTCTCGTTCATCTCCCTCGAACTCGTGCTGCCGTCCGTCGCCGCAGTGGCCACGTCGGAATCCGACGTCCTTCTTCTCGTGAAGCCGCAGTTCGAGGTCGGACGCACCGCCGTGCGCGGGGGACTGGTCACCGACCCCGCCACGCGCGCCGACGCCGTGGCCCGCACCGTGTGGAGTGCGTGGGACGTGGGGCTCGGGATGCTCGGCATCCTCCCCTCCCCGATCCTCGGAACCCACGGCAACGCGGAGTATCTCGTGCACCTCGCGCCGGGTCGGGGCAGCAATCCGACAGAATGGCTGGACAGCATCAACCGACTGGCAGGAGGACGATGAACGAGCGCAGCATCCTGGTCGTCGCTCACGCGGGCCGTGTGGATACCGTCGAGGCCGCACGTCGGGTGATCGACGCTCTTCGGGAGGCCGGTGCGCGGCCGGTCCTGGCCGCCGACGATCACGAGGCCCTCGTGGCCGTGGATCCGTTCTTCACGGATACCGATGTGCTCGGCATCTCTGTCGATCCGGCCGACCTCGAACTGGCGATCGTGCTGGGCGGAGACGGGACGATCCTGCGTGCCGCAGAGCTCGTGCGCGACAGCGGGGCTCCCGTGCTCGGCATCAACATGGGGCACGTCGGCTTCCTCGCGGAGATCGATCGCGATGACATGGACAAAGCCGTGCGCCGTGTGATCGACCGCGATTACGAGGTCGAGGAACGGCTCGCCCTGTCGGTGCGTGTGAAAGACGTCGACGGCGCGGTCGTCTACGAGACGTGGGCTCTCAACGAGGCCACGGTCGAGAAGGCCAGCCGCGAGCGGATGATCGAGGTCGTGCTCGAGATCGACGGTCGGCCCTTGTCGAGTTTCGGTTGCGACGGCATGGTCATCTCCACCCCGACCGGCTCGACGGCCTACAACTTCTCTGCCGGCGGGCCGGTGATCTGGCCGAGCGTGGAAGCGATCGCGGTCGTGCCGCTGTCGGCGCACGCGCTGTTCGCCAAGCCGCTCGTGGTCAGCCCCGATGCCTCGGTGGCGATCGAGATGCTCGAGCGCACGGACGGCTCGGGCATCCTGTGGTGCGACGGCCGCCGCTCGCACGACCTGCCGCCGGGCGCTCGCGTCGTGGTGCGCCGGTCCTCGCGTCCTGTGCGGCTCGCCCGTCTGCACCCCACGGCGTTCACCGATCGTCTCGTTCGCAAATTCCAGCTCCCGGTCGAAGGATGGCGCGGGCAGGCGCAGGGAACATCGTCGTGATCGAGGAGACGTCATGATCGAGGAGATGCGGATGCAGGGGCTCGGTGTCATCGCCGACGCCGTGCTGCCGCTGGGCCCCGGATTCACAGCCATCACGGGTGAGACGGGTGCGGGGAAGACCATGGTCGTCACCGGGCTCGGGCTGCTGCTGGGTCAGCGCGCCGACTCGGGCGCCGTGCGTGCCGGCGCGTCGCAGGCATCGGTCGCCGGTGTCTGGATCGTCCCCGAAAGCGGCGTTGTCTCGGAGATCGTCGCCGATGCCGGTGGCGACCTCGAACCCGTCGGTGCCGGTTCCGCAGAACTCTACGTATCGCGCACCCTCAGCTCGGAAGGGCGCAGCCGTGCCAGCGTCGGCGGGCGCGCGGCCCCGGCCGGTGTGCTCTCCTCCCTCGCGGAAGAGCTCGTGGTCGTGCACGGCCAGTCCGAGCAGCTGCGACTGCGTTCGGCCGTCGCACAGCGTGATGCGCTCGACCGCTTCGGCGGCACCCCGATCGCTGACGCCGTGGACAGATACGCCCGGGCTTTCGCCCGCTGGCGGACCCTCGACACCGAGATCTCGGAGATCACCGAGAACCGGGACCGTCGGGCCGAGGAGGCCGTGCGCCTGCGAGAGGCCCTCGCGCTGATCGAGGCGACGGCTCCGGAGCCGGGGGAGGACCAGGAGCTCACCGCGCGCGCCGAACGTCTCGCGAACGCCGAAGAACTGCGTCTCGCGGCATCGCTCGCTCACGGAGCGCTCTCGAGCGAAGAGGGCGAGCCCGATGCCTCGGCTCTCGTCGCGGAGGCACGTCGCGTGCTCGAGCGCGCTTCCGACGCCAAGCTGACGGAGATCGGTGAGAACCTCGCCGACATCGGGTATCGGATCGCCGACATCGCCGGGCTGCTCTCCGCGTATCTCGCCGACCTCGACGAGACCGGTCCGCATGAGCTCGCCGCGGTCGAGGAGCGCCGCGCCGCGCTCGGAACCCTGATCCGTGCGCACGGATCGCTCGACGAGGCGCTGACCGTCTGGCGGACCGGATCCGCCCGGTTGGCCGAGCTCGATGACGACGGCGATCGCATCGAACGGCTGATCGCCGAGCGCGATGCGGCGCGTGCCGAGCTCGACGCGCACGCCGAGGCGCTGACGGCCGCGCGTACCGAGGCGGCTGCTCGCCTCGGCGACGCCGTGACGGAAGAGTTGCACGCGCTCGCGATGCCGGACGCACGCCTCGAGGTCTCGGTCTCCGAGGGAGCCGAGAGCGCCCACGGTCGCGATGATGTCGCGATCCTCCTCGCGCCCCATCCCGGCGCCGAGCCGCGCTCGGTCTCGAAGGGTGCTTCGGGCGGAGAGCTGTCGCGTGTGATGTTGGCCATCGAGGTGGTGATCGCCGCGACCGATCCGGTTCCGACGTTCGTCTTCGACGAGGTCGATGCCGGCATCGGCGGTGCCGCGGCCATCGAAGTGGGTCGGCGACTCGCCCGGCTCGCCAAGAAGTCTCAGGTGATCGCGGTGACCCATCTCGCGCAGGTCGCCGCCTTCGCGAACAATCACCTAACGGTCGTGAAGGCCAATGATGGCGCGGTCACCGCCTCCAGCGTGCGTCGTCTGGAGGGGGAGGAGCGGGAAGCCGAGATGGCACGCCTGCTGTCGGGACTCGCCGATTCCGATGCTGCTCTGACTCACGCCCGCGAACTTCTCAGCCTCCGCGTCCCCACCTCCTGATAGGATCGAAGCCCGTGATGAACTCTTCTTCTGCGGGACCCAAGAACGACACGACCAAGCACATCTTCGTGACTGGTGGTGTCGTTTCGTCTTTGGGCAAGGGACTGACGGCGGCCAGCCTCGGAAACCTCCTCACGGCCCGCGGTCTGCGCGTCGTGATGCAGAAGCTCGACCCGTACCTGAACGTCGACCCGGGCACGATGAACCCGTTCCAGCACGGTGAGGTGTTCGTGACGGACGACGGAGCCGAGACCGATCTCGACATCGGACACTACGAGCGCTTCCTCGACATCAACCTGTCCGAGGCGGCCAACGTCACGACCGGCCAGATCTACTCGCAGGTCATCGCGCGAGAGCGTCGCGGCGAGTACCTCGGCGACACGGTGCAGGTGATCCCGCACATCACCGACGAGATCAAGCGCCGCATGCGCCTGCAGGCCTCGGAAGACCCGCGCCCCGACGTGATCATCACAGAGGTGGGCGGCACGGTCGGTGACATCGAGTCGCAGCCCTTCCTCGAGTCCGCGCGTCAGCTGCGTCACGAGCTCGGACGCGACAGCGTGTTCTTCGTGCATGTCTCGCTCGTCCCGTTCATGGGCGCGTCGGGGGAGCAGAAGACCAAGCCGACGCAGCACTCCGTCGCCGCTCTGCGTCAGGTCGGTATCCAGCCCGACGCCCTGGTGCTCCGCAGCGACCGTCCGGTCAGCGTGAGCAACCGCAACAAGATCGCGCTCATGTGCGATGTCGACGTCGAAGGCGTCATCAACACCGTCGACCTGCCGAGCATCTACGACATCCCCTCGACGCTGAACGAGCAGGGTCTCGACTCGTACATCGTGCGTCGCCTTGGCCTCGACCAGAAGGCGGCCGACGTCGACTGGACCCGCTGGAACAAGGTGCTGCACGCGGTGCACAACCCCAAGCACGAGGTCACGATCGGCCTGGTCGGCAAGTACATCGACCTGCCCGACGCCTACCTCTCGGTGACCGAGGCGCTCAAGGCGGGCGGGTTCGCGCAGGAGACCAAGGTCAACATCCGCTGGATCCCCTCCGATCTCTGCGAGACGCCGGAGGGCGCGCAGGAGCAGCTGGCACAGCTCGACGGCATCTGCGTGCCCGGCGGCTTCGGCATCCGCGGCATCGAGGGCAAGCTCGGCGCGCTGAAGTTCGCCCGCGAACAGGGCATCCCGACGCTTGGCCTGTGCCTCGGCCTGCAGTGCATGGTCATCGAATACGCTCGCGACGTCGCCGGCATCGTCGGAGCCTCTTCCAGCGAGTTCGACCCGGAGACCGCTGAGCCGGTCATCGCGACGATGGCCGAGCAGGTCGACATCCTCGACGGCGGCGACCTCGGCGGCACCATGCGCCTCGGTCTGTATCAGGCAGCCCTGGCCGAAGGATCGCTCGCCCGTGAGCTCTACGGCGCTCCGGAGGCATCCGAGCGTCACCGTCACCGCTACGAGGTGAACAACGCCTACCGTGATCGTCTCTCCGCGGCCGGGCTCGTGTTCTCCGGCCTCAACCCGGAGCTCGATCTGGTCGAGTACGTCGAGCTGCCCCGCGACGTGCACCCGTACTACATCGCCACGCAGGCGCACCCCGAACTGCGCTCGCGTCCGACCGCCCCGCACCCGCTGTTCCGCGGACTGGTCGGCGCGGCGATCGAGCGGCACCGCGCGAGCGAGCTGTTCGACGTCAGCGCGGACGACTGAATCGAGTCGCGATGACGGAGTCGACGGAGAGCCTCCGGGACGAGCCCTTCGAGCCGGAGGTCCTCCAGAGCGACCTCGTCTACCGGGGCAAGGTCTGGGACGTGCGCTCCGACCGCGTGCGGTACGGCGACGGCGAGATCGTCCGACAGTACGTCGATCACACCGGCGCGGTGGCGATCGTCGCTCTCGACGATGAGGGGCGTGTGCTGCTGATCCAGCAGTACCGCCACCCGATCCGTCACCGCGATTGGGAGCTTCCGGCCGGGCTGCTCGACGTGGAAGGCGAAGAGCCACTCGACGCCGCACGACGTGAGCTCGCCGAGGAGGCCGACCTCGTCGCCGGCCACTGGGAACCGCTGGTCTCCTCCTGGACGACGCCCGGGGGGAACGACGAGATCATCCACGTGTTCCTCGCGACCGGCGTCGAGTCGTCGGGCGCGGCACATGATCGCGAAGACGAGGAAGCCGACATCCGCGTGGAATGGCTGCCATTGGCTGAGGCCGTCTCCGCGGTGCTCGAGGGGCGGATGCGCAACGGCATCCTCGCGATCGGCGTGCTCGCGGCGTCGCAGAGGCTGCGCGACCGGGGCTGAGGATGCTGCTCGATCGCGCCCTCGACACCTATCTGCGTCATGTCACCGTCGAACGCGGACTGAGTGCGCACACGATCGCGGCCTACCGACGTGACCTCGGGGGATACCGGGAGTGGCTGGTCGCCGAGGGGATCAGCGACACCGCGGAGGTGACTCCGGCGACGATCGATCGATTCATCGCGGAACGGGCGTCCGCGACGCCGCCGCCGGCATCGACGAGCCTCGCACGGCTGCAGTCGTCCGTGCGGGGATGGCATCGTTTCCTCGCACGAGAGGGGATCGAAGCCGACGACCCGAGCGGCAGGCTCCGTCCACCGAAAGCGCCGCGACGGCTGCCCAAGGCCCTCACCGTCGAACAGGTCGAGCGCCTGCTCGCCGCGCCCTCGCCCGAGGAACCACTCGGCATCCGTGATCGCGCCCTGCTCGAGCTCCTGTACGCGACCGGCGCGCGCGTCTCCGAGGCGATCGACCTCGATGTGGACGACCTCGCACACGGCGACGTCCTACGGCTGCGGGGGAAGGGGTCGAAAGAGCGCATCGTGCCACTGGGGTCCTACGCGCGCGCCGCCGTGGACGCGTACCTGACACGTGTGCGCCCGGATCTCGCCGCCAAGGGTCGTGCCTCGGCCCGACTCTTCCTCGGCGCGCGGGGTGCCCCGCTCTCCCGCCAGAGCGCGTGGCTCGTGATCCGGGCAGCGGCCGAAGGCGCCCAGATCACCGTGGACGTCTCACCCCACACCCTTCGACACTCGTTCGCGACGCACCTCCTGCAGGGCGGCGCCGACGTGCGCGTGGTGCAGGAACTGCTCGGACACTCCTCCGTCGCGACGACGCAGATCTACACCCATGTCTCTGTCGACACACTCCGTGACATCTACGCGACCTCGCATCCCCGTGCGCGGTGACCTCCGCCATGCCCGGGAGGGCGTCTGCCGCGTGCCGAGGCGTAGGAGAGGGAGCCTGCCCGGTACAATCGACCAAGCACGAAGGAGCAGGAGAACGGGTGGCTGAGAAAGTGGCGAAGTCCAGGGCGAAGGCGCAGAAGGCCGACGAGACCCCCATGGGACCCACCGGCCGCCCGTATCACGGGTTCCCGACCCCCGAACCGTTGAAGTCGCACGGTCCCGCGCGCATCATCGCGCTGTGCAACCAGAAGGGCGGCGTCGGCAAGACGACGACGTCGATCAACCTCGCCGCTGCCCTCGCGGAGTACGGCCGGAAGGTTCTCGCCGTCGACTTCGACCCGCAGGGCGCCTTGTCGGCCGGCCTCGGCATCCCGACGCACGACGTGCCGACGATCTACGACCTGCTGCTGGACACCAAGCGCGACGCGCACGATGCGATCGTGCACTCGAGTGTCGAGGGCCTCGACGTGATGCCGGCCAACATCGACCTCTCCGCCGCGGAAGTCCACCTCGTCAACGAGGTGGCACGAGAGACGATCCTCGCCCGCGTCCTGCGCCAGGTGGCGGGGGAGTACGACGTCATCCTCATCGATTGCCAGCCGTCTCTCGGCATCCTCACCGTCAACGCGCTGACCGCGGCGCACGGTGTGATCATCCCGCTCGAGTGCGAGTTCTTCGCTCTGCGCGGTGTGGCGCTGCTGATCGAGACGATCGACAAGGTCCGCGACCGGCTGAATCCGTCGATCACGATGGACGGCCTGCTGGCGACGATGTACGACCCGCGCACACTGCACTCTCGTGAGGTTCTGGAGCGGGTCGTCGAGGCGTTCGGCGACGATGTGCTGGAGACCGTGATCGGTCGAACCGTGAAGTTCCCTGATGCGTCGGTCTCGGGTGTGCCCATCACCGAGTTCGCCCCCGAGCACGCTGCCGCTCAGGCGTACCTGCGGCTGGCGCGGGAGCTGGTCGCCCGTGGCGCCGTCGCCTAGCGAGGGACCTGTCGACGCGTCGCTCGTGGAGAGCGCAGGCGAAGCCGTGCCCGCCGACCCCACCGGGTTCCGGGTGTCGCTGTCGAACTTCGACGGTCCCTTCGACCTGCTGCTGAACCTCATCTCGAAACACGAGATGGATATCACCGAGGTGTCGCTGAGCGCGGTCACCAACGAGTTCATCGCGTATCTGGGCGCGCTCGACGATGACGAGGATCTCGACCAGGCTTCCGAGTTCCTGGTCGTGGCCGCGACGCTCCTCGACATGAAGGTGGCCGGACTCCTGCCGCAGGGCGAGCTCGTCGACGCCGAAGCCGTGGCGCTTCTCGAGGCGCGCGACCTGCTGTTCGCCCGCCTACTGCAGTACCGGGCCTTCAAGGAGGTCTCGACGTGGTTCGCCCGCTGCCTGCAGCGCGAGGACCGCCGTCACGTCCGTGCCGTCCGTCTCGAGGAGACGCACCGACGCCAGACTCCGGAGCTCGTATGGTCGCTGAGCGCCGACGACTTCGCCGCGCTCGCGCTGTTGGCGTTCGCGCCCAAGGAGATCCCACACGTCGGGCTCGACCACCTGCACGCGCCGCTGGTCAGTATCCGCGAGCAGGCGGCGATCGTCGTGACGCTGCTGCGCGGGACCGAGTCGGTGAGCTTTCGTGAGCTCGTCGCCGGTGTGACCGAGCCGGGCATCGTCGTCGCACGCTTCATCTCCGTGCTGGAGCTCTACCGGCATGCGGCCCTGTCCTTCGAACAACTGGAACCGCTCGGCGAGCTGACGCTCCGCTGGGCCGCCGACTCCTGGTCGGATGAGACGCTGGCGACCCTGGGGGCCGACTATGACCGATGATGTGACGGAAGAGCACCTGACCGCTGCGACAGCGGAGGCATCCGTTGAGCTCCCCCTCGCCGAGCGGATCGAGGCGATCCTGTTCATTGTGGACGAGCCGATCGGGTTGGTCGCGCTGGCCGCCGCCGTCGGGTCGCCCGTGCCCGCGGTGCGCCAGACGCTCGAGTTGCTCGTCGAGGACTACGACGGTCGGGGCGCGGGGCCACGGCGCGGCTTCGAGCTGCGCGAAGTGGGCGGCGGGTGGCGACTGTACGTCCGCGAGGACCTCGACGCCGTGGTGGCCGAGTTCGTCGGGGGACAGGCGCCTGCGCGCCTGTCGCAGGCGGCGCTCGAGACGCTGGCCGTCATCGCCTACAAGCAGCCGGTGACGCGCAGCCAGGTCGCCTCCATCCGCGCAGTGAACGTCGACTCGGTCGTCCGCACCCTGCTCGCCCGAGGGCTGATCACCGAGCTGTTCGCGGACTCCGAGACCGGCGCGATCAACTACGGCACGTCCGACGCGCTCCTGCAGCACCTGGGCATCAACTCGCTCGACGAGCTGCCCCCGATCTCCCCGCTGCTCGATGACGGTGCAGACGGCTTCGACGAAGGGACCATCCGATGACGGGCTTCGACGCCTCCGCAGAATCCGAGGGCGCGCCCGAAGGCGTGCGCCTGCAGAAGGTGCTCGCCGCCGCCGGCGTGGCCTCCCGCCGCGTGGTGGAGCAGTACATCGCCGAGGGGCGCATCCGCGTCAACGGCATCGTCGTCTCCGAGCAGGGGCGACGGATCGACCCCGAGCACGACCTCGTCGACGTGGACGGCACCGCGATCCAGCTCGATGTCTCCAAGCGCTACGTCATGCTCAACAAGCCCACCGGCGTCGTCAGCAGCATGAAGGACGAGAACGGCCGCCCCGATCTGCGTCGCTTCACCGAGAAGTACGAGGAGCGCCTCTACAACGTCGGCCGCCTCGACGCCGAGACGAGCGGTCTGCTGATCCTCACGAACGACGGTGCGCTCGCGCACGTGCTCGCCCACCCCTCGTTCGGTGTGACCAAGGTGTACATCGCGAAGGTCGAGGGCACGGTCCTCCCGCAGACGATCTCGAAGCTGACGAAGGGCATCGAGCTCGAGGACGGACCGATCGCCGCCGACAAGGCACGGCTGTTGGACACCTCCCGCGAGGAGAGCCTGGTGGAGTTGACGCTGCACTCCGGCCGCAACCGCATCGTGCGACGCATGCTCGCGGCGGTGGGCCACCCCGTCACCGAGCTGGTCCGACGGCAGTTCGGGCCCCTCCACCTGGGAACCCTCCCGGCCGGGAAGACGCGGGAACTGAGTAAAATCGAACTCGGCGCGCTTTTGACCCTGTCGCGCCGTGATTCCGGTGTCGCCGAGGCGCCAGGCGAGCAGGAGAACGAATGACCGATACGACGAGTGCGCCCACGGGGCGGAGAGCGGGCTTCGTCGCGCCGCGTCTCTCCGGCACCGTCCGCATCGTCGGCGCCGGTCTGCTCGGTGCCAGCATCGGTCATGCCCTCCGCGCGAAGGGGGTCGACGTCGTCCTGACCGACGCCTCGCCCGCGCAGCTGCGTCTCGCCGTCGACTACGGCGCAGGCCGTGTCTCCGCCGATGACGACTCACCGTCGCTGATCGTCGTGGCCGTGCCGCCCGACGTCACCGCCGATGTGATCCAGGCCGAGCTCGAACGCTTCCCGCAGGCCGTCGTGACCGACGTCGCGAGCGTGAAGCTCGAGCCCTTCCGCACGCTTCAGGCTCGCGGGGTCGACCTCGCCCGCTACATCGGCTCTCATCCGCTCGCTGGTCGCGAGCGCGGTGGCGCGATCTCGGCGCGCGCCGACCTCTTCATCGGTCGCCCCTGGGTGGTGTGCCGAGACGAGGAGACGAAGGCTTCCGACCTCGCGCTCGTCGAGGCCCTAGCGCTCGACGTGGGAGCGACGCCGCTCGAGATGACCCCGGAGGAGCACGATCGTTCGGTCGCGCTGACCTCGCACGTGCCCCAGGTGGTCGCGAGCCTGCTCGCCGGTCGCCTCGCGGAAGCGGAAGAGGGGGCGCTCCGTCTTGCCGGCCAGGGCGTCCGTGACACGACGCGCATCGCGGCGTCCGCCCCCGAGCTCTGGGTGCAGATCCTGGGGGCGAATGCCGCGCCCGTGGTCGAGATCCTCGACGCGCTGGCCTCCGACCTCGGCGAGATCTCCGACGCCCTGCGCGACCCGGGTGCGCCCGGCGCCCGGCGCACCGTCGCCGAGACCATCCGTCAGGGCAACGACGGCGTCGAACGCCTCCCCGGCAAGCACGGACAGAACCAGCGTTTCGAAACCCTCGTCGTCATGGTCGACGATACGGCCGGCCAGCTCGGGCGCCTGTTCGGAGAGCTCGGCGAACTCGGCGTGAACGTCGAGGACCTCCGTCTCGAGCACTCGCCCGGTGCGCAGTTCGGCCTCGCCGAGATCAGCGTCGACCCCGCGGCGCTGTACGGCGCGATCACCGGTTTGCAGGAACGCGGATGGCGCATCGCAGGGAGCACGAATGACTGATATCTCGACCTCTGCCGCGCAGGCGTCGGCGACCGACGCCCACAAGTTCATCGCGATCGACGGGCCGGCCGGATCCGGCAAGTCCAGCGTCTCGAAGGCCGTCGCCCGCAGGCTCGGGTTCGGCTACCTCGACACCGGATCCGCGTATCGCGCCCTCGCCTGGCACGTTCTCGAGAGGGGCGCCGACACCGACGACCCCGAGGCCGTGCGCGCTGCGGCGGCCGAGTTCCCGATCACGTTGGGGCTCGACCCCGACGAGCGGACGGTGCTCGTCGGCGACGTCGAGGTCACCGAGGCCATTCGAGACCCGCGGGTCTCGGGCGCGGTGAGCGGCGTGGCGCGCGTACCCGAGGTGCGCGCGCAGGTCAACGAGCTGTTCCGCCGCCTGGTGTCGGAATCGCCGTACCCCGCCGTCGTGGTGGAGGGCCGTGACATCACCACCGTGGTCGCACCGGACGCCCCCGTGCGGATCCTTCTCACCGCAGCCCCCGAAGTACGGGCTGCACGACGTGCCGGTGAACTCGCCGGCGAGAATGCGGCTGCTGTCGCCGCGGCGCTGCACAAGCGTGACGCCTCAGACAGTGCCGTCGTCGACTTCCTGAACGCCGCAGAAGGCGTCGAGGTCGTCGATTCGACGGAACTCGATTTCCCCCAGACCATCGACGCCGTGCTCACGGTGATCGAACGAATCCAAGGAGCACACCGTGGCTGACGAAGAATATGAAGGCGGCCCCGACCAGCTCGCCGAGAAGATGGACCAGCTGGACGAGCATCTGGCCGAGCAGCGCGCGGAGACCCTGCGCGCCGGCCTCTCCGACTACGAGCTGGATGATGAGGACGCGGAACTCCTCGCGGGCATCACGCTCGGCGAAGACGGCATCCACTACAGTCCTGCGCTCCCCGTGGTGGCGATCGTCGGACGACCGAACGTGGGCAAGTCGGCGCTCGTCAACCGCATCCTCGGCCGCCGCGAGGCCGTCGTCGAGGACACTCCCGGTGTCACCCGTGACCGCGTGACGTACAAGGCCGAGTGGGCCGACCGTCGCTTCTCGCTCGTCGACACCGGTGGGTGGGAGCCTGACGCCCGCGGCATCGACCGTTCGGTCGCGATGCAGGCCGAGGTCGCGATCGACCTCGCCGACATGGTGCTGTTCGTCGTCGACGCGATGGTGGGTGCGACCTCGACCGACGAGCACGTCGTGAAGCTGCTGCGCAAGAGCGGCAAGCCGGTGTTCCTCGTCGCGAACAAGATCGATGACGCACGCCAGGAGCCGGAGACCGCAGCGCTGTGGAGCCTGGGTCTCGGCGAGCCCTGGCCCGTGTCGGCCATCCACGGACGTGGCGTCGCCGACCTGCTGGATGCCGTGCTCAAGAAGCTTCCCGAGGTCTCGGCCGTCGCGAAGCAGGAGATCGGAGGACCGCGCCGCGTCGCGATCCTCGGTCGTCCGAACGTGGGCAAGTCGTCCCTGCTGAACAAGGCGGCCGGCGAGGAGCGCGTGGTCGTCAACGATCTGGCCGGCACCACCCGTGACCCGGTGGATGAGGTCGTGGAACTCGGCGGGAAGATGTGGCGTCTGGTCGACACCGCCGGCATCCGTCGTCGCGTACACATGGCGCAGGGGGCGGACTTCTACGCCTCGCTGCGCACTTCCGCCGCGCTGGAGAAGGCCGAGGTCGCGGTCGTCGTGCTCGACGTCTCGGAGTCGATCAGCGAGCAGGACGTGCGCATCATCGACCTCGTGCTGGAGTCGGGCCGTGCCCTCGTGCTCGCGTTCAACAAGTGGGATCGTCTGAACGACGACGACCTCGAGAACGCCGACCGTCGTCGCTACCTCGAGCGTGAGATCGAGCAGGACCTGGCGCACGTCGCCTGGGCTCCGCGCGTGAACATCTCGGCGAAGACCGGCCGTCACCTCGACAAGCTCGTGCCCGCGCTGGAGACGGCCCTGGAGAACTGGGACCGTCGTATCCCGACGGGCAAGTTCAACGCGTTCCTCGCCGAGCTCGTCGCCGAGCACCCGCACCCGCTGCGTGGCGGCAAGCAGCCGCGCATCCTGTTCGGCACCCAGGCGTCGACGCGCCCGCCGACGTTCGTGCTGTTCACGACCGGTTTCCTCGACCCGGGATACCGCCGGTTCATCCAGCGACGTCTGCGCGAGCTGTACTCGTTCGAGGGCACGCCGATCGTGATCAACATGCGCGTGCGCGAGAAGCGTCAGCGCTGATCTGTTCCGGCGCATGTCGCGCCGTAGTGCTGTGACCCCCATGCTGTGAAAGGCTGAAGGGGTGACTGTCGTACCTCCTGCTTTCGGTGAGCCGCGTCGCCCCGAGGGGCCGCGGAACCCCGGCGATGCCTGGGTGATCGCGGAGTCGGGGGAGAAGTACTGGGGGCGCTTCGGCGCTGCCGGACTTCTCGCCTACGACCCCGCGCGCGGGATCCTGCTGCAGCATCGGGTCTCGTGGAGTCACTTCGGTGGGACCTGGGGCTTGCCGGGCGGCGCACTCCACGAGGACGAGAGCGCGATCGCGGGAGCGATTCGTGAGGCCCAGGAAGAGGCAGGCGTGCCGGACGGTGCCGTGAGCGCCCGGTTCACGAGCGTTCTCGACCTGGGCATCTGGTCGTACACGACCGTCGTCGCTGACGTGCGGGTCCCGTTCGAGCCCGTGATCAGTGACCCCGAGAGCGTCGCCCTGGAATGGGTGCCGGTCGATCAGGTCGCAACGCGACCTCTGCACCCCGGTTTCGGTTCGGCGTGGCCGGCGCTGCGCGGGCTGCTCGAGGTGCGTCCGGCGATCGTGGTGGATGCCGCTAATGTCGTCGGTTCGGTCCCGGACGGGTGGTGGAAGGACCGTGCGGGCGCCGCCGCTCGTCTTCGTGCTCGCCTGGAGGGGCTGGCGGTTCCCGCCGACGCGTTGGAGCTCGCAGGCGACGAGTGGTTCCCGGACGTCTCCCTGGTGGTCGAGGGGCAGGCACGAGGCATCGACGACCAGGTGAGCACGGTGTCGGTGGTCCGTGCGGAAGCTGCAGGTGATGACGCGATCGTCGCGGAGGTCGAGCGCCGTGTCGCAGCGACCCACACAGTCGTGGCCGTGACCAGTGACCGGGGCCTCCGCGAACGAGCCGAGCGTGCCGGTGCCACCCGAATCCGTTCGGCCGGATGGCTGCTCGAGCTTCTCTCCGCACACGAATGACGTCGTCTCCAGCTTCGCGCACATCATGATTCAGACGAATATCACTCGTCGGGGTGGTGGGTCGGTGTAGTCGCGGCCGAGCGGACTGTGCCAGGTGACGCTGCCGTCTCTCTCCTGCTGGGCGGTCCAGCGATGCGGATCGGGAACGTCCGGATGCTTGAGCGTGTGGTGGCCTCGGCAGAAGTGACTGAGGTTGTCGAGTCTGGTCTTCCCGCCCATTGCGTGATCGTGGTTGTGGTCGATCTCGCAGCGGTGCGCCGGCATGCGACACCCCGGGAAGCGGCAGTGTCGATCACGTGCGCGGAGGAACCGGCGCATGCCCTCGGTCGGTGTGTAGGTGTCGGTCTCGACCACCATGCCGGCCGGGTCGAGGAACAGACGGGTCCAGCCGGTGTTGCGCCCCGCCAGTTCGCGGGCGATGTCCGGGTGCAGGGGGCCGTGTCCGTCGAGTTCGGCAGGGCCGTGGTCGGCACCGGCGAGCGTGGTCGCGGCGACCGTGACCTGGATACGAGCCTGGATGCCGTCGAGACCGTCGCCGTGAGCGACGCTCGGGTCTGCGGTCAGGAGCAGATCCGTGAAGAGGTCTGCTTCGGTCTGCCTCCACGTTCGGGTGTCGGCCGGGAAATGCACCACTTCTGGATCGGTCGCGAACGTGTCACCGTCGGCACCGCGGATCACGGCACTGTCGACGAGGTCGAGCGAGGCGTCGTCGAAGGGGTGGGCGTGGGGAGGGGCGCTGTCGCCCTCGTCATCGAACCACCAGGGCTGGGGCACGAACTCCCGGGTGTCTCGGGCCCGCACGACCTCGCGCGTCATGCGGTTCAGGCGGTCGGAGATCGCGGTGGCGATCCACTCCGGGAGCACCGCGGTGAGCACGGCAAGTCCGTCGTCAAGCGACTTCACCGTCACACATCGTTCTTCCGCGGCCCGGCCGTGCCTTTCAACGAGTGTCTCGCCGACGAGGGCAGCGGCGACCTGGCGCGCATGAGCGCGTGTGCGTGCTGCCGTGTCTTGTTCGGCGACGACGAGCACCGCCGTCTCGAAGAGCTCCATGACCGCGGGGGCGGCCTTCTTGTTGCGGATCGCTTCGGCGACGACCGCGCAGGCCCTGGCGATCTCACGCACATGTCCGGCACTGATCAGGCCGTCGGCGAATGCAGCGCGCACAGCAGGGAGGTGGGCATGAAGAGCGTGGGCATCGGCGAAGGCGAACTCCATCGAACCTTTCGACAGGTGTCCAGCGGCGGAAAACTCCGCGATCATCGAGCGATGGATCGACTCACGATGGAACGGGCTTGCGGAGACATCGGCTTCGTGGATGGCCAACTGTTCTGTCAGCAGTTCTGCGGCCTCGGCTTCGAGTGCGGCGATCCGGCGTCTGGTGGTGACCCACGCATCCAGAACGCGGCGTCGTTCCTCGAGTTCGAGGTCTAGATCGGTCGTGACTACCATGCCTCCAGGCTAGAACAAAGTTTCGAATCAAGAAAGAGTGTGGAGGCGATGCATGCCGAGATATCAGCCGAAGCTCTCGTCGTTCCGCCCGCGCAGCTTGTCGATGTCGCGCCGCTCGCGCTTGGTCGGTCGCCCGGCCCCGCGGTCGCGGAGACCCAGGGCCGCCTGCGGTTCCCGCTCGGGGGTGCGATCGTCGTAGGCGAGTGCGGCGATCGGTGCTCCCACGCGCTTGACGAGGAGTTGACGGACGATGAGGATCCGGTCGAATCCGGCGATGCGGATGCGCAGTTCATCTCCGACGCGAACCTGCTGCGCGGCCTTCACCTTGTCGCCGTTCACCCGTACATGCCCCGCACGGCATGCTGTCGTGGCGGCCGATCGCGTCTTGTAGACCCGGATAGCCCAGAGCCAGCGGTCGACACGTGCGGCATCCATCAGGTACTCCTCTTGCGCAGCGTCACGAGGGCGCCGGCGATGATCAGGCCCTGGCCGATCGTATAGGTGAGCATCACCGCAGGGCTGCTCCAAGATGGCAGCGAATCGGGCAGGAACAGGCGGAAGGCGAGGATCGTGTCGCTGGCGAGGAAGAACGCCCCGCCGACTGCGACGAGAGGGTGGCAGCGAGCCGAGAAGGCAGCGGTTCCACCCAGCACGAGTCCGTAGAGGGCTACCGCGATGAGCAGACCGCCGGTGTGCGGGCCGAGGATCGCGATCATCCCGATCCACCAGGCCACGTACACCAGCGCCCACCAGGGCATCCGGCGAATCGACAGATGACGCGCGAACAGCACGATGTATGCCACATGGGCGATGCCGAAGAAGAGCAGCATCAGAGGCAGCTCGGGGCCCGCGGGGAAGAACGCTCCGGCACCGTCTCCGAGCCAGGAGAACACCAATGAGGCGAGCAGGAGCATCAGTGTGACTCGCGGAACGAGACGTCGTGCAGAGACCAGCACCGGAACGGCCAGCAGCGGCATCAGCATCAGCTTCGTGGGCGCAGCGAGCGGATTGTCGGCAGCCAGGAAGCCGACGTGGAGGAGGGAAACCGCGACGAACGGGAGGAAGGCCCACGCGAGCGTGAGGGACGGGGTGCGACGCTGCATCCCCTCATCGTAGGGTCGGGGCGTGGTGGGGTCCTGCGACGTGCTCTGCGTGGTCCCGCTGGTCACGACTCGACGGTTCACGACTCGACGGTGACCACTACGACGCTGTCATCGACCCCGAGGTGCACGGCCGGCCAGTACCCCTCGGGGAAGTGCTCGCCGCAGGTGTCGATGAGGTGCAGGACGACGGTGCCGTCGGTGGCCGCTTCGATCGCTTCGATCGTGAGGTCGGACGCGGCGTCATCGAGTTCACGGGTCTCCGGGGCGCCCGTGCTGAAGTTCGTGACAACGGCGTCGGTGGCGATCCGGCGGACGATGTCCAGTCGCTTCACCGTGTCGCGCATCCGGGGGAGGAGTGGCGCGACCTCGCCGGAGCTGGTGCCCTCCAGCATGAGTTCGATCTCGGTGCCCTCGACGGAAGTCGTGCCGACGAACCAGTCGTGCGTCAGCACCGTGCCGTCGGTGAGTTCCGAGTGGGCACGGGTGAACGGGCCGAGTTCGGGATCGTCGATGGTCGAATTCTCGTCGGTCATGGGTTTCACGCTAGTGGCTTCCGAGGGTAGCGATCATGCGGCGAGGTCGAGGGTGACGAGGGTGCGGCCCGGCTTGAGTTCGGTCTTCTCGGTGAAGCCAGCGGAGAGGAAGGTGCCGAGGGTGCCGTGGAACAGGTCGTTGGTGCGCTTCTTCTCTCCTCCGGTGTCCACGGGATACCCCTCGATGAGGCGAGCCCCGGACTGTCGGGCATACTCCACGGCGGCGCGCAGGAGTTCGAGGTTGAGCCCTGTGCCGCGGTGTTCTCGGCGCACCACGAAGCACGTCACGGCCCACACCGAGTCGTCGTCGAACGGTTCGGTGCTGGCCGCAGCGATGATGCGGGTGCGGGGAACCCGTGCTTGGCGGGTGCGAGGACCGATGCGGATCCACCCGGCGGCCTCGCCGTCGACGTACGCGATGATCCCCGGTGGCGGACCATCGTCGATCTCGGCGCGAAACATCTCGGTGCGCTGCGGGGTCGTGGTCGCGTTCCAGTCCTTGTTGCTGAGCACCGGCCAGATGCACTGGCAACTGGCTCCATCGCCGCCGCCCGTGAGCGCGTGCTGCACGTCGTCCCAGCGGGCGGTCGTCGCCACCTCGGTTGTGATCGTCGCCATGCCGCGACGCTACGCGTGGCATCCGACACTCGCAACGGCCCGGTTCGCGGAGGGGCGCGGGATGCGGCTAAGATAGGGGAGTTGCCTGCGCGAGAGTGCAGAACAACGGGCTGTGGCGCAGCTTGGTAGCGCACTTGACTGGGGGTCAAGGGGTCGCAGGTTCAAATCCTGTCAGCCCGACCACTGAGGCTCGGAATCACGCGGAAGCCGCGAGGTTCCGAGCCTCTGTCATTTCCGCCGCAGGATTCCTCGACTTCTCGCCGAACGTGACAGCCGAGCCTGCACACACAGCCATACGGGCGCTGTCGATAGGCTCATCCGGTGAACACCGTCGAGTACCGCGATGCGATGAGAGCCGTGCTCGATCTGGTGTCGCAGTCCGCGGCTGTGCGGCTCTCCGCTCTCCATCGTGCAGCGACTGCCGGTGCCGAAGGGGTGCTCATCGAGGTGTTCGTCGATCAGGATGCCGAGGGTCCGTTCGGAGTGTGGGCACGTTTCGAGGGCGCCGACTCGTTCGCCCTCGACCGGCAACTCGGCGATGAACGGGAGCTGTTCGGTGTGATCTGGGGCGAGGAAGGCTGGGAGCCCCCGGTTCCGGCGCGACCCGCGGATTGGTCTCGAGAACAGCTCGAAGATGTCATCGTCGAAGTCGTGGCCGAATGGATCGACCCGCTCATCCCGACGGGAACGCCTGATCTGCGGTGGGAAGTCGTGACGCCGGACGGCGCGATGGACCCGATACGTGTGGGGCGTCACGATGACTGATCCCTCCGGAGGCGAAGCCCCGCGAGAACAGGTCAGCGCGGCACGCGAGAGCATGCCGAAGGGGCGGCTCACGTTTCGTACGGTATGGGGTGGTCCATCGCCGCAGGCCGGCTTCATCGAGGAGCTCGGGCGAATCAAGCAGCACGTGCGTACGGTGGAATTCTCATATCACTTCGACCTCTTCCTGATGGTCGGTGGCGAGATCACTCCGGTGCCCGCGCCGTCGGGGTTGCGGACACCACGCGTGTTCCTGTCGCGACGCACTGTCACGGGAGAGATCCGCATCAGCAAAGACGACGTCAGCGCGGCCTCTGATCCGGTCGCCTTCTTTCGTCAGACGATCCACGTGTCGGTCGCAGATCTCATCGGTCGCATCGCCGCTCGGGACGCTGCCTTCGACGCGGACGCGGAGCGACGGAAGATCGCGTTCCTCATCGATGACGAGCCTGCGCCCGGCGCAGATGCAGGTCCTGCTGCGGATGGGATGAGCCGATGAAAGCGTATGGCGGGCTCGCGGCTGAGGGCCGGGTCAGGGGCGACCGGTGTCGTCGAACAGGAGTCTCTCGACGACGCCGTTCCGTGCTGTCGGACACGCGATGATGTACTTCAGCAGATCCTCCAACTGAGAGAACACGACAACCGCCTCTTCGAACTCCGGCTCCGCTCCGTGGACGACTGCTCCGTCGTCACGCACTGCCAGGTACTCGTAGCCGTCGCGAACGGACAGCAGGATGGGTACGTGACGCTCCCAGAAACGGGAGACCGCGACCACCTCGTCTTCCGTCGTCGCTGCCTGGATACTCAGCTGCTCACACTCGTTCCACGCGAACGCATCCTCCGCGACGTTCGAGTAGTCGTGGCGAGACAAGAACCACACCGTCTCGTCCGAGTTCGACAGCAACAAGAACGAGGACACCCAGCGGATCACCGGTTCCGGTGCCGTTCGCAGCGCGGAGGGAACACCATCATCTGTGGATAGAGGCGGCGCGGACGTCCACCCGGCTTCCTGCAAGGATCCGACCGCACGCCCGAAGAGTCCCGTCATCATGCCAACGTTACCGAGCACTCTCGCCGCAGGCCGTCACGTCGTCGCGCCGGTGTTGGCCCATTCCAGTGTCGACAGCTTCGACTCGATCGTCTCGAGGCCGATGTTCCCGCATCCGACCAGAGTGAGCCTGCGCAGTCGGGGGAGGTCGTTGATGGCGGCGATGCCCGTGATCTTCTTGCAGTACTGGATGTTCACGATCTCGAGGTGCTGGAGGGCAGCCAGCTCCGAGATGTCACCGAGAGCGGTGAGATTCTTCAGCCGCAACGACTCCAGCTGGGGGAGCGCGCTGATTCCGTTGAGGCTCGTCAGCGTGCGTCCACCGATCAGCCCGAGACGGCGAAGCCCGACCGGTTCGACGAGGCGGAAGATCTCCTCGTCCGTGGGGACATTGAGCAGATTCAACTCTTCCAGCGGCAGTTCGAGCGCCTGCCGCACATTGCTCAGAGATCTCTGCGGGTAGAGGGAGAGGACCCGGAGCCGGGGAAAGTGCTCGTTCTTGAAGCGGAAGGGTTCGCCGACGTAGAGGGTCTTCAGGTTCGGCACCACCACCTCCGGCCACACCAGGGCCCGATCGCCGATGTGCACGGAGAGCTCTTCCAGGCTCTCGGGGAGATCGCCCTGCCGCAGTTCGGTGACGACGGTGGGGAGGACACGCCCCGGTCCGATGCGGAGAGTCTTCATGCTCGTCATCGCAGTGATGATCTCCGGGAGACGGTCGATGGGCCCGTCCGGCGGAGACCACAGATGCACGTCGGTGATGTGTGACAGCTGCTCGGTGTCGTAGGACTGGTCGTAGAAGACGAGGTCTCTGTCCGGCTTGTCGAACTGCTCCTGATACGCGCTGTGCAGCACCATGGTCGGCTTACCCGTTGACGTCCTCATCCACTCACCCCTGAATCCGTCGGCTGTCGTCCGCGTCGCACGAATCACACTAGCTGTGCGTGCTGTCGTCGTTCCGGACGCGCCGCCGCCGTTCCCGCAGAGCCTGCGCACGCTACGTGCGCGTCCGGGCAGTCGCGATAATGGTGGGGTGATGGTGAATCCCGAGGTCGTGACCTACGACGGGTTGCCGGCCTCGGCGGGAGGCGCGCACTCGCTTCGCACCAAGAAGCCCCGCTCGGCCTACGAGGGCGTGCAGGCCTTCCTCGATGCCGCAGGCCGGACCATCGGTGCACCGGAGATGTCCTTCCAGGTCTGGGCCGGAGGCCCGCCCGACGTCGCAGGCCGCTTCGAGTCTTTCGCGGCAGCGCACCTCGGCGGACCGCAGAGCCGGCAGCGCACGCACACCCGGTGGCGGGTTCGCTCGGACGACGTCGATGCCACCCTCGACGCCCTGAGCGGTGCGGACTCCGAAGCGGTGACCGAGCACGGGCATCCGCTGGCCTCACTGGTCTGGAACGCGCAGGTCGCGCTGGTCGACCCCGCGACGCGCGCGCCCTACGAGGGGATCGACACCGATGCGTTCGGGCGGTTCGCGGTGGATGGCTACGGTCGCCTCCTCGGTGCGTCAGGGGTGCGTGCCACGTTCGGCACGACAGCTTCCTCTCTCTCGCTCTGGCTCGCGTTCCCCGCCGACGACCGGTTGCACGATGCGGCCGCTCACGTCCAGAAGCACCTGCCCGTCCGTCTGTCGGCGAAGCACTGGCGCCGCTGGCGTGCCACGAAGGACGGGAAGTCCTACCGGGCCACGAAGATCACGTCCCCGCTGGTGTCATGAACCCACCGTCGGAGCTCCATCGGCTCTGCGTCTTCATGACACCCGCGAGTGACACCGCGCGTCGCGCGGAGAGGAACTTCGTCGCGTGGCCGGACGCCGCCTGCCGCTTCGGCGGTAAGGAGACCGCGAAGCTCACCAACGGCCCGACGGCATGGTTCACCGTCGATCGCTGACGGCTTGCGGCCCCCTCGCATGTACCATCGTTGGCCTGCGCTCCCGAGCTGGCGGGAACCCGCCGGAACGAGGATGATGTCGATCACGGTATCGGTGAGCCGATCCGGTCTGACTCCCGAGGCGAAAGGCGCACGACAACGATGACGCACCTCACGATCGGCACAGCCCTCGACGACCCCGATTCCGCCGTCGATCTCGACGCCCGACGCTTCAACAGGCACACCTTCTGGGTCGGGCAGAGTGGCAGCGGGAAGACCTACGCGCTCGGTGTCGTGCTCGAACAGCTGCTCCTGCACACCGAACTTCCGATGCTCATCCTCGACCCGAACGGCGACTTCACCCGCGTGCGGGAGACTCGTGCCTCCGCAGGTGCGACGGAGGCGGACCGGATGGCCGAGCTCGACATCCGTGTCTTCCGCTCGGGTGCGGGGGAGGGGGACCGGCTGCACGTGCGCTTCGTCGACCTCGCTCCGTCGTCGAAGGCGGCCGTGCTGCAGATGGATCCCATCGCTGATGCGGAGGAGTACAACGCCCTGATCCACGTGGAGCAGGAGGCGGAGAGCTTCGATGCACGCGACATGCTCCCGGAGCTGCGGGCGTCGGCGGACCCCGCTCGGGTCAGCCTGGCGAACCGGATGGAGAACCTGCAGGTGCTGGAGTGGGAACTCTGGTCGCGCGGTGCGCTGTCGGTGACCGACGCTATCGACGAACGTCCACGAGCCACGGTCCTCGACCTGGGCGGCTTCGAGCATCGTGCCGAGCCGAAGGTCGCGGCCCTCGCCGTGCTCGAACACCTCTGGGCACACCGCGAGGAACGACGGCCCGTTCTGGTCGTCATCGACGAAGCGCACAACCTCTGCTCGCCGAACCCCGAGACCGCCGTCGAACGTGCCCTCACCGAGCATCTCGTGCAGATCGCGGCCGAAGGGCGCAAGTTCGGGCTCTGGTTGCTGCTCTCCACACAGCGTCCGACGAAGATCCATCCCAACGTGCTCTCGCAGTGCGACAACCTCGCGCTGATGCGGGTCAACGCGCCTCGGGATCTCGCCGAGCTCGCCGACGTCTTCGGTTTCGCCTCCGAGGACGCCATCCGCCGCTCCGCCGACTTCGTGCAGGGGCAAGCGCTGTTCGCCGGGGGGTTCATCTCGGCACCGACCTTCGTGCAGATGGGGGAGCGGATCACCGAGGAGGCCGGCGGCGACGTGAAGGTTCCGCTGCGCCCCGAGGCATGATGGAAGCGCGAATGTCGCGGTGGGACGACGGAACAGGAGCGGCACCGGGGATGGACAGGCGGAGAACGGCGGCGGATGACGGGATCCTCCGTATGCACAGAGCCCTGCGATCGGGATTCGGCACGGAGGCCGCGGTCTACGGCACGATTCTCGTCAGCGGCCTGGTCGCCGTGTCTTCGGCACACGGTGAGACGTCGCTGGTGGTGCTGGTCACCGTCGCCGTCACCGTGCTGGTGTTCTGGGGTGCGCATGTCTACGCCGGCACCGTGGCCAGGGTCAGCGACCGTGACGAACGGGAGCAGGGCGAAGTCGTCGGCGTCCGAGCGGCGTTCGCGGCATCGGTCAAGCACTCCCTCGGCATGCTCAGCTCCGCCACGGTGCCGGCGGTGTTCCTGCTGGCCGGAACGACCCGCGTGATCCCCGACGGGCTCGCGAACGACCTCGCGCTCTGGTCGGGCGTCATCATCCTCGCCTTCCTCGGCTATGTGGCCTTCCTCCGTCGGGGGAGCCCGCTGCTCACGCGCGTTCTCGGGGCCCTCGGAACCGCGTCGTTCGGTCTCGTCTTCGTGGTGCTCAAGGCTCTGGTGCACTGAGGCCCGTGGGCCGGGACGGGCTTGCGGATCCGGCGCACGGGGCTAGCCTGAACGCCAACGAACACGGCGGAACGAACAAGGGAGAACCCGCATGACTCACCGGATCGGCTACCTCATCGGAAGCCTCGCCCACGACTCGATCAACCGTGTCGTCGCGACCGCGCTCGTGAAGCTGGCGCCGCCCAGCCTCGAGATGGTCGAGATCCCCATCCGCGATCTGCCGCTGTACAACCGCGATGACGAGCTCGACCCGGTTGCCGCCGTCAGCGCGTTCAAGGCGGCGGTGGAGCACGCGGAGGGCCTGCTGATCATCTCGCCCGAGTACAACCGCTCGATCCCCGGGGCGCTGAAGAACGCGATCGACTGGGGGTCGCGCCCGTGGGGTCACAACTCGTTCGCGCGAAAGCCCACCGGCATCATCGGCGCCTCCACCGGGGCCATCGGCACCGCTGTCATGCAGTCGTCGATGCGCAGCGTGCTGAGCTTTCTCAACGCGCCGCAGCTCAACGCCCCCGAGGCGTACCTGACCTATCGCCCCGAGATGTTCGGCACGGACGGGGCGGTCGAAGACGAGAGCACGCGGAAGTTCCTGGAACACTACATGGAGGAATACGCGGCCTTCGTCGAGCGGGTTCTCTCCCTCACCGCGCCCGGGCACGTCGGGGACCCGGAGTAGCCTTTCGCCGACGTCGCCTGTTCAGTGAACCGGACGGCTCAGACGTGCACCCGTCGGCGAATCACCAACAGGGCAGCACCGGAGAGCACTGCGAGGAAAGCGACAGAGATGAGCCCGATCGGCGCGTCTCCACCTGTCGCCGCAAGCCTGGCCGCTCCCACCGAGGTGTCTGCCGGCGACGCTGACGCTCCGCTGGCCGGGGCGGCAGCGACCGCAACGGTCTGGGCCGCATCGTCGATGTCCGTATGCGTCGCGATCGGTGTGCCGGCGGCGGTCGCGCCGAGGAAGAGGTATTCGAATGCCACCAGAGTCTGGCCCGCGTACCCGGTCGGCACGATGAAGGTCACATCCACCGAACCGTCCGCAGCCGTGGGGGTGAAGGTCGTCGATCCGGTGATGCCGGTGGACGACGTGTCGGACTTCCGCATCAGCAGGCCTGAGACGGTGTACTCGGTGCCGGGCGTCAGGCCTGTGTACGCGATCCTGTCGACCAGCGAGCCCCCATTCCAGGGAAGCGCCTGATCGCCGTCGGCTGCATCGGTCAGGGTGGTGCCGATCGTCGGAGATGCGGTTGCGCGCCACGTGATGTCCGCGGCTGCCGAGGTGGCGGCGTTGGCCGCGCCGACGAGGACGATCGACTGTGCGTGAGATGCACTCGTCGGCGTGTCCCCGGGAACCACGGGGACCGAGACGACGAGGCCCGTTGCGCCGGTGCCGTCGACAGCAGCGGTGAGGCGCGCCGAACCAGCGGTGGTGACGCCGCGAAGATCGATGTACAGTTCCTGGCCGTCGACGACGGCGTCAGCGTCGACGGCTGAACCGGTCGCATCCGTGATCGCGTATGCGGGGGTGGTCGACACGCGTGCACTCGGCTGATCGGTGGTCACGACGAACGGTCCGGCGAGGCTGCCGGCGACGGGCGAGACCGCCGGTGCGGCGACGGAGACGGAGACGGCCTGCGGTGCGGGTGGTGTGGCGCCTGCTCCGGCGAGCGCACCGTCGACGAGGTAGTGGTACACGGCCTCTGAGTCCGGCGTCTCCCAGCTCCATGCCGTCGTGGGATCGGACCAGAGGTCGGTGAAGTTCCAGATCGCGTACTGTGTCGCCTCGATCGCATCGTTGCGCGTGAGCCCGGCGATGCCGGTGGCGGCTTCGAGGTCGGCGAGGCTCACTGCGGGGTAGGAGTGGGTGATCGTCCAATGGACCCGTGCCTGCACCGCCGGGTCGGTGAACTTGTTGCTGCCGAGGTAGCCGGAGTGGTCGCCGACGGTGCCTTCCCGGTTCGTGAGCGCGGAGACGTCGTGCTCGATGCAGTACGCCCACAGATCCGGCTCCCCGGGATCGGACGGGTCGGCCGGAGTCTGCGAGTAGATCGGGAAGATCGCCGTGCCCGGGTATCCATGTCCTGTCCGTGAACCGATCCAGACGGCGTCTCCCGATTCGACCGCCATGGCGGACGCGGATGCGAACGACGCCGGGGCGATCAAGGTGAGTGCGAGCAGCGCGACGGCGATTCTCCGTCGCATCCCGGCTGAGCGGACCGATTCTCTCATCTTCACGATCAGGGCAGCATCCTTCTGTCGGCTCCGCGGCGATGCCGGGTACGGCGGGGGGAGAGGTCTTCTTCGCGACCCCCGACTCATTATCGGCACGAGAGCGCGGACCGGTAGACGGTCCTGCCGGGTTTGACCCCCGGCGGGGGTCATCCCGCGGTCCGGTATCTCCCCGCCCACGGAAGGCGGCCGTCGATGCGGGACGAGTCGGGGGCGCCGACTCAGCCGAAGTCCGCTGCCACGAGGGGACCGATCTCGGCGAGGATCCCCTCTGCATCCGGGTCGGCGTAGCCTTCGGCCCAGGCGATCCGTGCGAGCTGGAGTTTGGAACGGGCCGGCCACCCGGCAGCCGTGAACTTGGTACGCACACGATTCAGGTACTTGCGTGCGGTGTCGTGTCGTACCCCGATACGATCGGCGACTTCGACGATCGTGAGCCCGGAGGCATAGAGGGCGAGCACCCGCTCCTCCTGGATGCTGAGTCGCGGCCCTCGAACCTGCCGTTGCAGATCCGTCCGAGCGCGGGATGTGGTGATCGCACGACCTGCCAACACGCTGCCTGCTGCCGACAGGAAGTCCTGTTCGCTGTCGGCTGTCGAGACGAACCCCTCGACGCCGTCTGCCAGCAGTCGACGGGCGATGCGTCGCGCGGGGAGTGACGTCACCGCGAGCACACGGACTCCTGCTCCGCGCAGGGCAGCCACCGCTTCGGAGTGCGGGCCCGCCTCGCCCGCGGAGGGGACGCCCAAGACCAAGAGGTGCGGCCACTGCGTCTGATCTGCCCGGCGCAACCACTCCAGGAGAGGGCGCATGCCGCCCCCCGTCTGCACCACGTCGAGGCGTAGCTCCTGAGTCAGCAGCTGGTGGATCCGATTGCGCTGGAGGACGGATTCGTCCGTCACCGCAGCTCGCCGTGCGCGCCTCGCATCTCCTCGCTTCTCGAACACGCGTCTCCTTCTTCCCGTTTCGCTCGGGCATACCCGGTCGAGCCGGTGTTCATGCGCCGTCATCGAGGAAGTGCAGGAAAGCCACGAAAAGTGTCGCGACGAGTTCTCCTGACTTTCGACGGAGTCTTGTGACGCCCGAAAGGAGGTCAACCGAGCGGGGGAGCGGGATCGCCACGACGACGCGGCGGCGCACCGCTACAGTGAGACCGTCCGCATTCCTCCGCTGAGATGTCGTGGTGCGCGGGCGCGATAGAACCATCGAGGCCGCCTCGGAAAGGCTCCACCGCTGTGACCATCCTCCGTGTGACGCCTCAGGGATCGCAGCCGGCTCGTGCCGAGAGCGTCATGTCGGCGTGGCCGGACGACGAACTCGTGAACGCTCTTCGCGCGGGTGATGATGCCGCCTACGAGCACCTCTGGTTGCGCCATGTCGGCGCAGCCGTTCGTGTCGCCCGTCGGTGGGCTCCGACCCAGGCCGATGACCTCGTCTCCGAAGCGTTCTTGACGGTCTACGAGCAGATCCGGCATCGGGGTGCAGGACCGACCGAAGCGTTCCGCGGCTATCTGTTCGCGGTGATCCGAAACATAGCCGCACGCTGGTATCGCGAGGGATCCCGTCTCATCCAGGACCCGGATGTCGACCTCATCGTCGAGGACGACGCGCTCCAGGAGCTCGAGCGTGCCGACGACCGTGCCATGCTGCTGCACGCGTTCCAGGAGTTGCCGTCTCGTTGGCAGCGGATCCTCTGGTTGACGGATGTCGAGAACGCGGCCCGGCCCATGATCGCCGGTGAGCTCGGCATTCCGCCGAATGCGGTGTCGTCGCTGCATCGGCGCGCGCGTCACGGGCTTCGACTGCGCTGGTTGGAGCAGCACATTCCAACGGACCTGCGGGGGGATCCCGCCCACATCGCCGACGACCTCCCGCGAGCGATCCTCCGAGGGTCGCTTCCGCTGAGCGCACGGTTGACACGCCACCTCGCCACGTGCTCTCGTTGTCACGCCGTCGAAAGGGACCTTCGGGCGTCGTATCGGGACGGCCGGAAGACGGCGGCTTCCATCGGCAGCCTCGCAGCTCTCGGCGTGGTCCTCCCCGCGGCGTCGTCCTGGTTGGTCGCACCGGTCACGATCACGATCGCAGCCGGGATCGGTCCACTGGGTGCGGCGGCCGTCGCGGCCGGTGTGCTCGCCCTCGGCCTCGGGGCCACCACGCTGTCGCTGTTCCCGCCACAGGGGGCTGACCCCGCAGCGGCGATCTCCGCGGACCTGGCCCCGCTCACGAGCAGTGCGGCGACGACCCCGCCCGCCGCGACCACGTCGACAGCCGTCCCGCTCGATGCGCTCCCCGCGACACAGGCCGTCGTCGGGCCGTCTTCACGGCCGACCCCCGCTGCGGAGATACCGATCCGCTTCTCTGCGGATGGGCCCTTCGGCTTCCCCGATCGCCCGGCTCCCGCGGCGCCGGCTGCCGCCGGCACGACCGTGCCACCGGGGTCGAGCCCGTCGAGTCCGGCTGCGCCAGCGGTCGGATCCACGGCCCCCTCCTCCGCGTTCCTCGCACCGGTCTTCACGGGCATCGTGCAACCGGGCACGACTGTCGCGGTGCAGGTGGCCGGCCTCGCGTACGAGGTGCTCCCGGATGCGAAAGGTGCGTGGACCTTCGACCTGCGCGCACTCCAGCTCCCGACGGGCACTCACCCCGGGGAAGTGTGGACGATCACGGAAGGCGTGGCGTCGCAAGCGACCACGGTGACCTTCACGATCGAGCAGATCACGCTCGACGGGTTTCCTGACAGCTATCCGTCGGTGACGCTTCGCGACGGGGTGGGTGGCGGCCTCCCGTTCACGATGCGCGGCGCGCCGAACGGATCGATCTGCATCGAGTCCGACACCGGCCAATCCGCTGTGGTCCCCCTCGACGCCGCCGGGTCGGCGACGCGGGTTCTGCGGTTCTACAACTACGGGATCTACGTCCTTCGGATCTCCGCGTGCGACGGCCCCCGCTTCGGCCCCGAAGTCGGACGCGTGGTGACGGTCACGGAGGGGCTCTTCGATCCCTACGTGCTCGATGACATCAGGTTCTGGGACGTCAGCGAGTTCTGAGGACGCTTCACCACGCGGCGCGACTATCGGCTAGGAGCCGGCCGCACGCGGTTCGCCGCGGCGATCACGGCGGACAGGCTCGCCGAGAGAACGGACCGACCCTGGCCGGCCGACCAGAAGCTCCCCCCTGAAGTGCGGTGTTCGAGAAGCGTGAGCGCGTCGCTGTCGGAGCCGGACCCGACGCTGGTCTGGTGCAGACCCACCATCTCCACGTGGATCCCCTGGGCGTCGAGAGCCGCAGCGAGGGACTCGACCGGACCGCCTCCGGCATGGGTGGTCGCGTGCTCGCGCCCGCCGATGCGCAGCGTGATCCGCGTGCGGGAATCGCCGTCGGACTCGGCGGTGTCGTACGAGACGAGCGCGATATCGGTGCGGGCATCGGAAGGGAGGTACACCTCCCCGAAGACCCTCCACAGCTCGGCTGCCGTGACCTCGGCGCCGGTGGTGTCCGTGTGCCGCTGCACGTGTCGAGCGAAGTCGATCTGCAGGCGACGAGGCAGCTCGATCCCGTACTCCGTCTCGAGCAGGTAGGCGATGCCGCCTTTCCCGGACTGCGAGTTCACACGGATCACCGCGTCGTAGTCACGGCCGATGTCGGCGGGATCGATCGGCAGGTAGGGGACCCGCCACTCGATCTCCCGTTCTGCGCGTCCCTCGGCTGAGGCGCGAGCGCGATGCTCGGCCAAGCCCTTCTTGATCGCGTCCTGGTGAGTCCCGCTGAAGGCGGTGTGCACCAGGTCGCCGACGTACGGGTGCCGGGCGTGAACCTCGATCCGGTTGCAGTACTCGACCGTGCGCCGGATCTCGTCGATATCGGAGAAGTCGATCATGGGGTCCACCCCCTGCGCATGCAGATTCAGGGCGAGCGTCGCGATGTCGACGTTGCCTGTGCGCTCACCGTTGCCGAAGATGCAGCCCTCCACCCGTTGCGCGCCGGCGAGCAGCGCGAGCTCGGCGCAGGCGATGCCGGTGCCGCGGTCGTTGTGGGGGTGCACCGACAGGATCACGGCATCGCGACGAGCGAGGTTCTTGTGCATGTACTCGATCTGGTCGGCGTACACGTTCGGGGTGGCGACCTCGACCGTGGCCGGGAGGTTGAGGATCACCGGGCGCTCGGGCGTCGCCTGCCACAGCTCGGTCATCGCATCGCAGATGTCGATCACATAGTCGGGTTCGGTCAGGTTGAACACCTCGGGGGAGAACTCGAACCGCACGTTTCGCAGCTCTCCGGCGAACTCCCACACGTCACGGCCACCGGAGAGGATGAGCTGCTTCAGCTCTTCGGGCTCCTGTCCGAGCACCAGGCTGCGCCAGGTGGGGGCGGTCGCGGTGTACATGTGGATAACGACCGGATTCGCGATGCCCCGGATGGATGCGACCGTGCGCTCGATGAGGTCGCGGCGCGCGGGCGTGAACACCACGATCGTCACGTCATCGGGGGCGATGTCGCTCTCGGCGATCAGCCGCACGAAGTCGTAGTCGGTCTGCGACGCTGAGGGGTATCCGACCTCGATCTCCTTGTAGCCCATCCTCACCATCAACTCGAAGAAGCGGCGCTTGCGCGCGGGGTCCATCGGCTCGGCGAGCGCCTGGTTGCCGTCACGCAGATCGACGGGCACCCAGAGCGGGGCCGCGGTGAGACGCTGTGTCGGCCAGTCGCGCTCGGTGAGGGGCACGTCGACGCGGGAGTACACGTCGCGGTAGCGGTGCGACGGCATCGGGGAACGTCGCTGACTGTTCCAGGTCGGCATCCGGTCGGGGCCGGCGTCGGTATCGAGGCCGGCGGCCGGGGAGGGGTGGGGGAACGCGGGAGCGGAGGTGTGGGGGAACGATGTCGGGGTCATGGCTGGTGCGGCGTCCTTCTACGGGAATCTGCGACCGGCACACGTTCGACTCCACGACGGGGAGCCGGTCCGGCTACGTCCCGCCGTGGCGGCGAAGAAGAAGGTGCTCTGATGAGAACATGGCTAGACTGTAACACAGCTCCTCAGACAAGTAGACGAGAGATTCGGAGATGCGATGGCCCAGGTGAGGCGAGAACCGCTGGCAGACCAGGCTGCCGAACTCCTACTGGAGCGGATCCGCGCCGGAGAATGGGCGCTGGGGGAGAAGCTCCCGGGTGAGACGACGCTGGCGCCGCAGCTCGGAGTCGGTCGTTCCACCGTGCGCGAGGCGATCCGTCAGCTCGCCGGGCGGGGGGTGCTGGCCTCGCGACAGGGCGCCGGCGTCTTCGTCACCGCGCTCGATGCCCCCGAGGACTGGGATGCGGTGCTGCGAAAAGCCGGCATCGTCGCGGTGATCGAAGCGCGCATCGCGATCGAGACCGAGGCCGCCGCGCTCGCCGCGGCACGGCGCACGCCCTCTGATCTGCGCGGCATCCGCCGCGCCCTGGCGGATCGCGATGCGCATCGGTCGGACATCGACAGCCACGTCGACGCCGACACCGCCTTCCACCGCGCGATCGTCGCCGCATCGCACAACTCCGTCCTCCTCGACCTGTTCGACAGCTTCACCCCACGGCTGCGCGCGGCCATGATCGAGATGCTCCGCATCCGACGGGAGTTCGGCGACGATGTCGACCATGACGCCCATGTCGCGCAGGTGGATGCGATCGCCGACCGCGACGAGCGCGCCGCCTCCGAGCGGAGCCGGGCACACCTCCTCACCCTGCGGGATGCGTTGGCATGATCGAGGAGGGGCGTCGCGAGAACCATGCGACCGAAGTGCTGGTGCTGAGAGGCGTCGATGTCGTCCGCAGCTCGCGCCAGATCCTGACCGGCGTCGACCTCACCGTCAGGACGGGGGAGCACTGGGCCCTCATCGGCCCCAACGGCGCGGGCAAGAGCACGATCCTGAGCATGTGCGGCGCTGAGGCGCACCCGACCAGAGGATCTGTGCACGTCCTGGGTCAGCAGCTCGGACGGGTCGAGATCCGACGGCTGCGGGAATCGATCGGACATGTGAATCCGCGTCATCCGCTGCGCTCGCCGCTGACGGTGCGACAGGTCGTCCTGACCGGCGCGACCGGGACGGCGGAGATGATGAACCGCTGGGAGCCCTCGCCGTCGATCATCGCGCGCGCTGATCACCTCATCGGGATGCTGGGCCTCGGCGCGCGTGAAGACGCCACCTGGCCGACCATGTCGCAGGGAGAGCGCGGCCGGGCGCTGATCGCGCGAGCACTGCTGCCCGACCCGGCGTTGCTGCTGCTCGACGAGCCCTCCACCGGCCTCGATGTCGCCGCAAGGGAGCAGTTCCTCGAGACCCTCGACTTGCTGCACGACGCGCAGCCCGATCTGGCGACAGTGCTCGTGACGCACCACCTCGAGGAGCTGCCCGGGTCGACCACGCATGCTGCCCTGGTCTCGAAGGGCGAGATCGTGGCGCGGGGGCTGGCGAAGGACATCCTCACGACCGACCTCGTGACCGAGGCGTTCGACTACCCCATTCGGATCGAGCACCGCGAAGAGCGATGGCAGGCCCGCGCCGGTCGGGTGCTCGTGGACTGACGGCGCGAGCCCGGGCGTGCTCACCGGAGCACGACGAGCTCCCGCGTCGACCGGGTCATCGACACGTAACGGTCCACGGCGCCGGTGATGTCATCACCGAACTGCTCGGGGCGCACCAGGACCACCAGGTCGAACTCCAGGCCCTTCGACCCCTCGGGAGTCAGAGATCGCACGCGTGCGCTCACAGGAAGGTCCGGGTCGCCGATCACGCACGCAACACCGTCCGGATGCTCATCGAGCCAGGTGCTCAGCAGGTGTGGGAGAGAAGCGGCGACGTCGTACCGCACCGGCATTCCACTCTCGCGTACCGACGTCGGCACATTCGCATCCGGGATCACGGCGAAGATCTCCGGAGCGGCTGCCTCCATCACCTCGGCCGGGGTCCGATAGTTCACACCCAGGTGGGTGATCCGGACATCGCGGAGACCGATGCGGGCGAGCCGCGTCTCCCAGCTCTCGGTGAAGCCGTGTCGCGCCTGTGCGCGGTCGCCCACGATCGTGAAGCTGCGGGAGGGGCAGCGGGCCACGAGCATCTGCCATTCCGCGTCCGTGAGTTCCTGCGCCTCATCGACGACGATGTGCCCGAACGGCCCTGCCAGCTCATCCGGTGTGAGCGGGGGCGGGGCGTCGACGCCGAGCAGAACGTTCCTCGCATCCTGTCCGCGCAGGATCGACATGACCTTCATCTCGCTGTCATCGTCTTCGATCAGGTGGTCGACGACGTGGGAGATCTGCTCCTGTGCCGAAGCGATCACGGCCTGGCGCCGGTGCTCCTCGCGGACGGCGTCGGGATCGCCGATGCGACGGCGTGCGGCGTCGAGGAGAGGGAGGTCGGCGACGGTCCAGCGCTCGGGGTCCTCGCGCTGCAGAATCGCGATCTCTCCGGGCGAGAGGCCCGCGGCGCAGTGCTGCAGGAACTCGGGCGAGCTCCACAGCCGAGCGACCACCGAGGTCGGTGACAGCAGCGGCCAGGCGCGCACGAACGTTCCGGTGAGCTCCTCGTCTTGACGCAGCCACCGTCGCACGATGTGGGCAGGCACGTCATCGTCATGGACCTGGTCGCTCAGCAGCTCGAGGATCTCCTCCCACACCTCGTCGCGCGCCTCGTTGTGCGAGACGGCCGGGTCGGCACCGGAGAACAGCTCGGCCCATTCCTCGCGGCTCATCCAGAGGTCGGCCCATGGCGACTCGACACGCGTGGCGTGCTGCGGAGGACGCTCGAACCATGTCGTCGCCGCCTCGAGCATCGCGACGGGATCGAGCGAGGCCTTCAGCTGCGTCACCCGCGCATCCCGCTCGTCCACGGCCGCTGCTCCCTCCGGCACCAGGTCACGCAGCGTCGACAATCGGACGGCGTCTTCACCGAGGCTGGGCAGCACATCCTCGACGTACGCGAGGTACTGCGGATGCGGTCCCACCAGCAACATGCCGCCCGCGCTCTGCGTGAGTCGCGGCTCGGCATACAGCAGGTGCGCCGCGCGGTGCAGCGCCACGACGGTCTTTCCCGTGCCGGGTCCACCATCGACGACCAGTGCGCCGGGGGAAGACGCGCGGATGATCGCGTCCTGGTCGGCCTGGATCGTCGCCAGCACGTCTCGCATGCGCGACGTGCGATGGGCGCCGAGACTGGCGATGAAGGCGGATTGGTCGTCGAGCGAGGCCGCGCCGTTGAATGCGGCGTCGGTCAATGCCTCATCCCAGTAGTCTCTGATCCGTCCGTCGACCCACCGATATCGACGTCGGGACAGGAGCCCGCGCGGATCCTCCATGGTCGCCGCGAAGTACGGTTCTGCCGCCGGGGTGCGCCAATCGATGAGCAGCCGGGTGCCGTCGGCGGCGGCCAGGCCCGTGCGGCCGATGTACACGGGGTCGCCGTGTTCCGGAGTCATCCGACCGAGGCAGATGTCGATGCCGTAGCGCTCGAGCACGCGGAGCCGTCCGCTCAGGCGACGTATCTCGAGGTCGCGTTCCACGGCCGCGTCTCCGAACCGGGCGGAACGCTGACGGACCTCGGCCAGACGTGAGGTCACGGCGGCACGGTGCGCCTCGAGGGCGTCGTCGATCCTGCGGAGGTGATCGCGGTCGGCGTCGATGAGTTCTGCCGTCGACTTCGCGCGCAGATCGTCGGGGAGATGGAAGGGGTCGAAAGGCATGGATCTCCTTCACGCTCGCGCGCAGTTCGCACGAGCGAGGGTCGATTCTGCCCCACGGTGGGGGCCTTGCGGCAAGCCCCCACCTCGGCGATATCCTGGAAATGCAGACGGAGAGCTACATCTCGTGCACCGCGCGGCCCGCGATCACGGTCCGCACCACCCGGGTCGTCAGCAGTGCAGAGGGATCCCCCTCGAACGGGTCGACATCGAGAACGACGAAGTCGGCCGCATATCCGGCAGCGATACGGCCGCGCCAGTCCCCGTCGCCGATCGATGCCGCGGCATCCCGAGTGGCATGCGCGATCGCACGCTCCAGGGGGAGCGCCTGCTCGGGATGGATCGCCGGAACGCCCGGAGCCAGAGCCGAAGCGCGGGTGGCCGCGACGTACATGTTCGCCATGGCGTCATGCGGCGCGGTCGGCGCGTCGGTGGAGAAGGCGAGGAGTGCACCCGCGTCGTCGTACTCCGACCAGGCGAACGCGCGGTCGGCCCGTTCGTCTCCGACCTGTGCCGCCCAGTTGGAGAAGATCGCGGGATCGGCGTGCACGGGCTGCATCGACGCCGTCACCTCGAGCCGTGCCATCCGCTCCGCGGTGCCCGGCGCCGCGTACTCGAGGTGCTCGATGCGGTGCCGACGCGGGCGGTCGCCGTTCACCGCGACGGCGTGCTCGATCGCATCGAGGGCGAGCGTGCTCGCGGCGTCGCCGATGGCGTGCATCGCGATCTGCAGTCCTGCGGCGTCCGCCGCGGCGACGACCGGCAACAGGCGTTCCGCGGGCCAGATCGGCGCGGCGTTCGACCCGTCGGCGTAGGGGGCCCGCATGGCGGCCGTGCACGCGTCGATCGTGCCGTCGAGAACGAGCTTGATCCCGAGCACTCGTACCCCCGCCGTCGTCGTCGACGCGTGGTCTGCGGCCTGCGTGACCTGTGCGAGGTTCGCGGCATCGTCTCCGGTGTTCACGATGAACCAGTGCGCGGCGATGCGCAGCGGCAGGCGGCCGTGAGCGGCCGCCCGGCCGAGGGCGGCGAGCCCGAGCTCGTCGAAAGCCATGTCGACGGCTCCGGTCACGCCGGCGGCGAGGTACGCGGAGACGACCCGCTCGATCGCAGCATCGCGCTGGGCGTCGGTGGTCGTGGCATCGCGGTGCGCCCAGGCGTGCAGCTGCGCGGCGGTCTCGTAGAGCATCCCGGTCGGGTCGCCCCCCGCGTCGCGGGCGATGCGCCCGCCGATGGGGTCGGGGGTGTCGCGGGTGATTCCGAGCTCGATGAGCGCGGCCGTGTTCACCCAGCACGAGTGATAGTCGTTCGCGTCGAGGTAGACCGGGACGTCGGAGACGACCGCATCGATCATGGCCGCGGTCGGCTCGCCGTCGGGGATCGCATCGAACAGCCATCCGCGTCCGCGGAGCACGCCGGGTGCCGTGTCGCGCGCGGCGCGGAGCCGGCTTTGGATCTCCTCGAGAGAGGAGGCATCAGTGAGCCCCACCTGCCCGAGCGCTTCGCCCATCATGAGCAGGTGGGTGTGCGCGTCGGTGAACCCGGGGAGCACGACGCTGCCGTGGAGATCGACGACCTCGTCAGCGGACGGCGCCGTTTCCTCGGTGCCGACATGCACGAACGTGTCGCCGTCGACCACGAGCGCCTCGCTCCATCGGGATTCATCCCCGGTGAAGATGCGGCCGTTGCGGTAGAGGGTGCGGGTCATTCGTCGACCTCCTGTGCGGTCATGCGTTCGAGACGGGTGGAGATGAGGGCGATCGCCCCTGTGGGCACGGCCAGGACGAAGCTCGCGATGCCGAGTGCCACCGCGAATCCCTGATAACCCAGAGCGCCGACGAGGGCGGCGCCGATGACCGGGGTGAGCGCCGAGCCGACCAGGTAGACGGCGAGCAGGGGCCCCGACCAGCGCCCGTCGGCATCCAGTGCCGCCGACGTCGACACGAAGTACATGAACGCGATGGCGTAGACGGAGTTCCAGGTGATGAACACCACGATGAAGGCGGTGGGATCGGTCACGAACCCCTCGACGATCTTGAGCACGCCTCCGGCGACCAGCAGGACGACCAGGGGTACCGCGCGCCCGAACCGAGCCCCGACGATCATCAGCAGAAGCGAGCCGAGGAGTCCGCCGGCCGTCGCGCCGCTGAGTGCGATGCCGAGTCCCTCGGGCGTCAGACCGGCCTGTTCTGCGCCCATGACGCCCGCCATCGCCCAGAGGGAGTCTTCGCTCGCCGCCCACAGGGCGAACACGAGGAGGAGTCCGAAGCCGGCGATCGTGACCGTTCGTGAACGGGCGGGGGAGGTGCGCACAGTGCCGGTCGGAGGAACCTCGATGGGCATCGCCTCGGCGACGGCCGCCCCCGCCTGCGGGGCGATCACCGGTGCGGCCGGGAGCCACGCGGAGGCGATCAGCCCGATCAGGCTGAACAGCGCCAGCGCGCCGAAGACGTCGAGAGGGGCGAGGCCGATCAGGGGGATGACGGCGAGCACCACCGTGATGACTCCCCGGTTCGCGAGCCCGTTGAAGCCGGCGACCCGGTCGGGGTTGCGGAAAGCGGCGAGCGCCGCGCCCGATGCGGCGACCGCGCCACCCGCTCCGGCGCCACCGAGGAGCAGCCCGGGAAGCATGGCGGCCGGTGCGAGGGCCGCGGTCGCGAAGCCCACGACGGCGAGGCCGAGCCCGGTGCGCGCGACGGTGCGGCGATGCGCTCCGGCGCACAGCGGGGCGATCGCCAAGCCGGTCACCGCAGTGAGCAGCAGGGTCGCCGTGACGAGCCAGCTGGCGGTGAGGACGTCGAGGCCGAGTCCCGTCTGCGCGGCGGTGATCATGTACGGCGACAGATTGACGCCCAGGTATCCCGCGATCCCGATGACGAAGGTCGCCGTCGCCGTCGGGAAGCGGAGGGGGATTCTGGTGCGGAGATCGAGAGTGGTCATGGGGCTCCAGGGAGTCGGCACGGCATTGTACGCGGAGAGGGAGACAGCGGACGTGCGGCGGGTGGGGCACGACGTCGTAAACGAATGGTGTTCGTAAACGAATGGTGTTCATTATTATGCACAGGAGAGGGTTCGCACGGAACCCCCAGATCTCACGTCCGGTCTTCCGGAGAAAGCGAGCCCCCGATGCCGAGGCCTTCCTCTCCGCTGCTGTCCCCGGCGATCATCGGCTCAGCGGGCCTCGCGCTCGCGAGAGCCGGTGAGCCGTTCGGGGTGAACGCCATCGCCCGCGAGCTCGGCGTGCGCCCGTCATCGCTCTACAACCACGTCGACGGCATGGACGGAATCCTCGAACTGATGCGCGGAGAGCTCGTGGAGGGATACCGCGTCGAGTGGCACGGTGAGCGCTGGGACGAGTTCGTGCTCGCAGTGCTGCGCACGCAGCGCCGGATGTACGCGGATCACCCCCAGCTCGTGCCGCTGCTCGTGGGGAAGACGATCACGAACCCGGCGGTCATCGCCGCATACGACGATCTCGCATCCGTGCTCGTCGACGGAGGCTTCCCCGACGATGAGGTGCTCTCGGTGATCGCCGTCATCGACGCCTTCGCGATCGGCTTCGGTCTCGATCTCGCCTCTCCCGATGAGGTCTGGCAGCCGGGTGAGGCCACGCGCACCCTGGGGCGTCTCATCGACGGTGCGGAGCGGGGGAGTGCGCGGTCCGATCGCATGTTCGAGCTCGGGGTCGGCCTCCTCCTCGACTCGCTGCGTGCACGTCTCATCGGCACTCGATCCGTGACCGATCGTGGGGTCCGAGCGGATCTGACGTAGCATGCACTCTGCTGCATCCGCCGATCCCGAGGAGGACTCATGACGACCTGGAACCCTGACGAGCTCGGCCGCATCGCCGAGCCGGAGATGTTCGATCTCTCCGCGCAGCTCGAGGACGGGACGATGCCGAAGACCGTGGGGATCTGGGCTGTCGCGGTCGACGGGCGCCTGTTCGTCCGCTCCTACACGGGTCTTGCGGGCAAGTGGTACGCCCCGGCCCTGGCCAGCCTGCGCGGACGTGTGTCCGCGGGTGGCGTCACGAAGGATGTCCGCTTCGAGCGGGTCGGCGATGAGGCGATCAACGCCGCGATCGATGCCGAGTACCTCCGCAAGTACACGCCGAGTCCGTACGCGCCCGAGATGGGCCAGGAGCCGGTGCGTTCGAACACGCTCGAGGTCATCCCGCTCGACTGATCGCGTCGCGGTGCGGTGCATCGTCCGGGGAGATTGGCCCTCTCGATGACCCGCCCCAGACGGTGTCGTCGAGAGGGCTCACCGCCCTTCCCGGACGGTGGGGGAGGCGGCGAAGATCTCGCTGCGCTCACGGCTGATTCCCCAGTCCATCAGCCTCGTAGCCCCCGCTACGGAGAGCAGAATATCGCTTAATCGTCTTGTCCGCCATTTGGGGGACAAAGAAATTTGCGAAAGTTGCCCGCGGCGACTCCCTGTTGTCTTCCTGACGGGCTTCTCTAGGGTGGACTCATGGACAGATTGCTCGTGCTCACCGCTCAGGTCGCCATCGCCCACGGCCACCGCATCGAGGTGACAGAGCAGGTCGATCCGCTCACCGACGAACCGGTGATCCTCGCCCTCGTCGACCTCGACACCGGCATCCGGTATCGACGCGCAGAAGACCCGAGCGGCGACTTCTCCCGTTGGATCGGGCGCGTCCTGCGGTGCACCGTGACCATGGGCGGTGCCGGTGCGCACACGTCGCTGCTCGTCGATCCCATCGGGCCCGGTCCGACCGGCGCCAAGGTTGCTCTCCGCGAGGCCGACGCCGCCGCGGACGCCGCGAAGGCCGAGGCGGACCGCTGGGGTGGGGCTGATCGTCCTCCCGTCGAGGAGCCCGAGCGCTTCTGGTGAGTCGGGGCTGCCGTCCTCAGTGGAAATCCCTGGACCGATGTGTGAGACCGGTGCGCAGATCCTCGAACCCATCGGCGAGGACGTTGACCACGCCCTCCGCCGAGCGCTCCAGGATGCCGCGGATGATGAGCGCCGGTGACTCCCTGGCGATGCGGCGGTAGCGGTTCCAGACTCCGGCCGAGCAGACGACGTTCACCAGACCGCTCTCGTCCTCGAGATTCACGAAGGTGATCCCGGCGGCCGTCGCCGGCCGCTGACGGTGGGTGACGAGACCGGCGACCTCGATGCGTCGGCCGACCTCATGTCCCTGCAGATCGACCGCTGTCAGAACTCCGCGCGCGCAGAGCTCTTCGCGGAAGTGTGTCATCGGATGATCGTCGGTCGACACGCCGGTCGCCCACAGGTCGGCCGAGAGGCGCTCGTAACTGGTCTGGTCGGCGAACAGGGGCGGTTGCACGGCGACCGTCGTCCCCGGGAGGAAACGGGAACGATCGTCCGCCGCGGCGCCGGCCATCCAGATGGCCTCTCGGCGCTCCAGGCCCAGACAGTCGAAGGCGCCGGCGGTGGCGAGAGCCTCCAACTGCGCGGCGGTGGCATCCGTCCGTCGCACCAGATCGTTCAGGTCCCGGTACGGGCCGTTCGCCTCGCGTTCGGCGACGATCCTCTCGGCCATCGGCACGCCGATCCCGCGGATGCCGCCGAGCCCCAGCCGTACCGCGAACTCCCCGTCCCGGCGATGCGCGGCCGACTCATCCGGAGCCTCTCGGTCGAAGCGGGGGACCAAGGGCTGAGGGACGGCGAGGCACTCGTCCCGCCCGGTCGGCCCGTTCCTCGCGGAACCCGCGAGCGGTTCCAGGGTCTCCGTCGAACCGGAGATGTGCAGATCGGGGCGGTGCACCTCGACCCCGTGCCGTCGCGCGTCAGCGGTGAGCGTCGCCGCAGAGTAGAAGCCCATGGGCTGCGAGCGCAGCAATCCGGCGAGGAACGCGGCGGGGTAGTGCAGCTTCAGCCAGGAGCTGGCGTAGACGAGCAGGGCGAACGACAGGGAGTGCGACTCGGCGAATCCGAAGTTCGAGAACGCCTGGATCTGCGCGTAGATGCGATCGGCCGCCTCGTCGACGAGTCCGCGCCGCGCCATCCCCGCATACAGCTTGTCCCTGACCTTCTCGATCTTCTCCAGGCCGCGCTTGGAGCCCATGGCCCTGCGCAGCAGGTCCGCCTCATCGGCCGTGCAGTCGCCGATCGCCGTCGCCATCTGGATGAGCTGCTCCTGGAAGATCGGGATGCCCAGCGTGCGCTTGAGGATGTCCTCCAGATCGCTGTGCGGGTAGGGGATCGGGAACTCCACCGGATCCTCCCCGCGAGCCGCCCGCTCCCGGTTCTCCTCGTCGACGCGGTCCTTCGCCATCTTGCGGCGTACGAACGGATGCACAGCACCGCCCTGGATGGGCCCGGGGCGGATGAGCGCGATCTGGATGGCGAGATCGTAGAAGCACCGCGGCTGCAGACGGGGGAGCAGCCCGATCTGCGCACGGGACTCCACCTGGAAGACCCCGATCGAATCCGCGCGGCAGAGCATGTCGTAGACCCCCGCCTCCTCCTTGGGGATGGTCTCGAGCCGCCATTCCTCCCCGGTGGTCTCCCGGATCAGGTCGAAGCAGTGCTGGAGGGCGGCGAGCATCCCGAGGCCCAGCAGATCGAACTTCACCAGCCCCATGAAGGCGGAGTCGTCCTTGTCCCACTGGATGACCGTGCGGTTCTCCATGCGGGCGTGCTCCACGGGGACGACCTCGCCGACCGGCCGCGCGGTGAGCACCATGCCGCCGGAATGAATGCCGAGATGGCGCGGAGCCTTCAGCAGCTCACCGGCATAGGCGAGCACGTTCTCGGGGATGTCGTGCCCCTCGACGGGTTCCAGCCCGGTGCCCCAGCCGTCGACCTGGCGGGACCACGCATCCTGCTGACCGGGGGAATGCCCGAGTGCTCTGGCCATGTCGCGCACCGCGTTCTTCGGGCGGTACTGGATGACGTTCGCCACCTGGGCCGCTCGCTCCCTGCCGTACTCCCGGTACACCCACTGGATGATCTCCTCGCGGCGGTCGGAGTCGAAGTCCACATCGATGTCGGGCTCTTCCGTGCGGGTGGTCGCGAGGAACCTCTCGAAGGGCAGGCGGTAGAGGATCGGATCGACCGCGGTGATCCCCAGCAGGTAGCAGACCGCGCTCGCCGCAGCCGACCCCCGACCCTGGCAGAGGATGCCGAGCCTGCGCGCCTCCGTGACGATCCCGTGCACGATCAGGAAGTACCCGGGGAAGTCCTTCTCCTCGATCACGTCGAGCTCGCGCGCGATCCGGTGGCGCCCGTCGTCGTCGAGCCGCGGGTACTTCGACGGCACGGCCTCCCAGACCAGATGCCGCAGCCAGCTCATGGGCGTGTGCCCTTCCGGCACCTTCTGCTGCGGCAGCGCCGGGCGGGCGAGGCGCAGGGGGAAGGCGGACGCCGCGGCCAGCTCGAGCCCGTACGAGATCGCTCCGGGGTAGCGCTGGAAGCGCGCCGACATCTCGGCTCCGCTGCGCAGGTGCGCACCACCGTGGGAGGGCAGCCACCCGTCGAGCTCGTCCATGCTGCGCACCGCGCGGACCGCGGCCACGGCCTCGGCGAGCGGTGCCTGTGCGGGGGTGGCGTAGTGCACGTTGTTGGTCGCGACCACCGGCAGCCGCATCCGTCGGGCGAGCTCGGCGAGGGTGTCGTTGCGGCGGGTGTCGAGGGGGTCTCCGTGGTCGAAGAGCTCGACGGCGACATGCTCGCTCCCGAACAGGTCGACCAGCGACCGCAACGGGTGGGCGGCGTCTCCGGCTTCGAGCCCGCGGCGCACGGCGCCCTTCCGGCAGCCGGTCAGGATCGTCCAGTGCCCGTCCGCACGTGCGGCGAGGTCGTCGAGGTCGTACACCGGGCGCCCCTTCTCGCCGCCGCGCAGCTGCGCCGCCGTGATCGCCCCCGAGAGCCGGTGATATCCCTCCATCCCTCGGGCGAGGACCAGCAGATGCTCGCCGGCAGGATCGGCGGAACCCCGTTGCGGTGCAGGAAGGTCGAGTGACAGCTCGGCGCCGAACACCGTCTGCAGGGGGCTCTGCATGAGGTCGGCCGACTCGGCGAAGCGCGCGGCACCGTAGAAGCCGTCGTGGTCGGTGAGGGCGAGTGCGGTCAGGCCCAGGCGCTCGGCCTCGGCGAGGAGGTCTTCGGGAGAGGAGGCCCCGTCGAGGAACGAGTACGACGAATGCGCGTGCAGCTCGGCGTAGGGGACCGCGTCCTCCGGGCGGGTGACGGCGGGGGGAGGGGTGCGCTTGCGACGACGGCTCACCGGTCCGGGATCGGTCCGCTGCCCCCGCGGCTCGGCACCCGGTGGAGCCGACTCCTCGCCGCTGAGGGTGCGCTCCAGCTCGTTCCAGGACAGGGGCGGGTTGTGCCAGCCCATCAGCGGTACCGCCCCTCGGCCCACCAGCGCTCGCCGGTGTGGAAGACCAGCCACGCGCGATCGTGATCGTCGACGATCTGGAGCCGGTGTCCTCGCTTTCCCCCGCTCGACGTCCAGCGACGTTCGTGCACCGGCCAGGGGCCGGCCCACGCCTGCACGGCCGCTCCGTCGATGCGGGCGGGATCGTTCGAGAGCGCCCCGCGTTCGTCGATGCGGATCTCGGTCTCATCCGCGGCGAGCACGCCGATGGGGCGCGGGGGCAGGAAGACCTCGGCGGGCAGCGGATCGGGAAGGCTCCCTGGCCAGGGGGAGTCGGGGTCGCGCGGGGGGACCGCGCGCTCTCCCCAGGGCGTCAGCACCTGGCGGTCGGCGAGCCAGCGCCCGCCCGCGACGGCAGCGGTGACCACGCCCTGATGGCCCAGCATGGTCTGCACGCGGGAGACCGCATGATGCAGTCGCTCATCGGTGCCGGAACCGAAGAGGCCGGGCTGGTGATGCGCGGCATCGTCGACGGCGCCGGGGACGATGCGCACCGCCATGATGCCCCCGAACGCCCGTGCCTCGTCGACGGGATCCTTCGCGGACTGCGCGGCCAGAGCCTCCAGCTGCCAGCGCACCCGGTCGACGAGGTCGGAGGCATCGAAGCAGGTCGGATGCAGCCAAGACCGGGAGAAGACCACGCCGTTGTCGTCGGTCAGGTCTATCCGCACCTCTGTGCAGACGAGCGAGGCGTCGCCGAGGGCGAGCATCACCGCGTCCGCCGTCTGACGCACCGCGAAGGCCACCTGATCCGTTCCACCCAGCGGGGAGTCGAACTCGATGCCGCGTACCAGTTCCGGGTCGGGCGGGCGCGGGGTCAGCGGACGGGAGTCGGCGCCCGCTGCGAGTGCGTGCAGGCGCGCGCCGTGCTCGCCGAAGCGGTCGCGCACGTCGAGCGGGGCGAGGGCGGTGAACTCGCCGAGGGTGCGTATTCCGAGCCGGACGAGGAGGCCGGTGATCTGTTCATCGCGCAGCACCTGCACGGGGTAGGGTGCCAGGAACTCCCGGGAGCCTCCCGGTGGCACCACCGTGCAGGGCGCGGGGCCCCGTGCGGCGATCTCGGCGGTGAACGGACCGTCGGCGACACCGATGCGCACCTCGGGGAACCCGGCCTCCGCCAAGACGGCGGTGAGCGCGGTAGCGGCCTCTGCCTCCCCTCCGTGATAGCGGGAGATGCTCCGAGCGCGGAGGATCGCGAGCCCCGGCCGCAGCAGTGTGACCCCGGGGGCGTGCTTCTCGATCAGCTGCAGCACCGGCAGGAAGGCGCGTTCGTCCCTCTCGGGATCATGGGGGAGCACCCGCAGCGACGAGAGATGCCCCTGTGCGACGCGGCGACGCTGGCCGGTGCGCACACCGTGTTCGCGGGCGGAGGCGGTGCATGCGACGATGATGTTCGCCTGCACCAGGGCTGTGGGCGGATGTGGGGGCGCGCTGCCGAGGACGGCCCGCATCGGCCAATCGGGGAACCACAGCACGAGCACGCGGAGCGGGCTGTTCATCCCGCCTCCGCCCAGTGCAGGAGCTCCGGCGGTGCGGACTCGCCGGGAACGACGATCTCCGGGGAGAAAGCAGGCAGTGCGGTCAGTTCGGCCGTGACGGGCTCGATGGCACCGTGCCCTCCCGGCAGCTGCACGCGCACGCTCGACGGGCGAGGGCTGTGCCGTGTCCGGGCCGTCACGGTGACCGTGCAGTCGGAGAGCAGCCCCCAGCCGGCGCCGAGGCCGTGCCAACGCGGATCGTGAAGGCGTATCGTGCCCTCGCTCTGCGGCCAGCGTTCGGCGCCGGGTGATTCGGTGACCAGGAGTGTGCATCCCCTGTCGCGCAGGCGCGCGCTCAGTCGGGAGACGTCGGCGTCTCGAGCTCGTGAGCCGGGGGCCACGACGATCAGCGGCACGACTTCGGCCAGGGCCGAGGTCGCCGCGAGCCAGCGGTCTCCGGGCGAGGGTACGAGGATCAGCCGCGCGAGGTCGATGCCGAATGCGGCGGCCGCTTCGACGCCGAGGGTCGGCATCCCGATCACGGCGCACCAGAGCCCCTTCTGCGACGCCGCGCTGAGCAGTGCGAGTACGAGACTCGGGGAGGGAGAGACGGTGTAGGAGGTGCCGGTCTGCAGTCCTTCCTCCGGGAAGAGGTCGGTGAGGGCCGGGTCGAGGGGGAGCAGTGCATGCTCGCTGCGTCGCCGCTGCATCCGACTGATCTCGCGGCGCAGTCGCAGCACTTCTCCTGCGCGGGAATCGCCCGCCGGAGAGAGCGAGGCGATTGCATCGAGCCCGATCACCCTGCATCCTTTCTCGAAGATATATTCTAATATACCAAGTTGTGTGAACGACGATAGTTCGTACATCGGACATCGGCGCAAGGTTGTCCACAGGAGGTCGGGGCGGGGTTCGTCGATCTCCTAATCTGCGGGGATGGACATCCGACTCGCTCTCATCGCGCTCGTGCACACCGCACTGATCGGAGTCGGAGCCTGGCTCATCGTGATCGACATCCGCACGCATCGGCTCCCGAACCGGATCGTGCTGCCGACGCTCGCGTCCCTGCTCGTGCTCGGTGCGATCGATGCCCTGTGCGCGGGGGAGAGCGGGCCGTTCCTCCGCGCCCTCCTCGGCATGCTGCTGCTCGGCGGCTTCTATGCGGTGCTGCGGGCGATCAGCCGTGCGGGGATGGGCGGGGGAGACGTGAAGCTCGCCGCCGTCATCGGCCTCGTGCTGGGCTGGCACGGCTGGCAGGCGCTGGCGATCGGTGCAGCAGCGGCCTTCGTGCTGGGGGCGCTCTACGCGCTCGTGCTCATCCTGCTGCGAAGAGCGGAAGGTTCCACCCGCATCGCCTTCGGGCCGTGGATGATCGCCGGCGCCCTCGTCGGCGTCGTCCTCGGATGACGCCGCCCTCAGAGGAATCCGCATGCCTCGCCCGGATACCGCGACGACGGCGCTACCCTGAGCACATGGCACTCGCACGGCTTCACGGCGGCCCGCTCGACGGGCAGATCATCCCTCTCGGCGACGCGGACGACAAGTTGATCGTCCCTTACAGCGAGACGCAGGTGGTGTACAACCGCCGAGGCGGACCGCAGAACACCGGCCCGAACGATGGGCCCACCGAGATCGACTACTGGTTCGAAGAGTCTCTCGAGGACCTCACGCTCGACGATGACTGAGCCGTCCCGAACGGTCGAGGTCGAGCGCAAGTACGACGTCGATCTCGAGACGCCGCTGCCGCGCTGGGACGCGATCCCCGGGGTCGATGCCGTCACCTCCGGCGAAGTGCGCGTCCTGGACGCCCGGTACTTCGACACCGCTGACGGCGCGCTCTCGCAGGGCGGCGTGGCGCTGCGTCGTCGTACCGGTGGTCCTGATGAGGGCTGGCACGTGAAGGGCCCGCGGCGGGGCGATGGACGACTCGAACTCGGCTGGCCGCTGGGCGAGGGCGATGAGCTTCCGTCGGCTGTCGCTGAGACCGTCTCCGAGTGGACGAGCGCACCCCTCACCCCGCTCGCCCGCATCGAGAACGACCGCACCGCCTATCTGCTCACCGGGCCCGGCGGAATCGTCGCCGAGTTCGTCGACGATCGAGTGCGGGCCACCGACCTGCGTCAGAACGTGCAGCGCGAATGGCGTGAGTGGGAGATGGAGCTCGGTCCTGCAGCGCCATCCGACGACGCGGGGCGCACCAGGTTCTTCGATGCCGTGGAGCAAGCCGTCCTCGCAGCGGGGGGCCGTGAATCGGCGTCCGGCTCGAAGCTCGCACGGGCGCTCGGCTTCTAGGCCAGACCGCGGTCGGGCGCAACCCCTTCCCCCGGGCGGTGCGCGGTGCTTGAGTGGCACCATGAGCCGACCGCCTGTGCTTCGATCGCTGCAGACGATCGTCCCCGACACCGTTCTCGTCCAGGAGCAGGTGCGTGATGTCTTCGCGCAGCAACCCGACCTCGGGAGGCTGGCGCAGCGCATCGTCACGACGTCCTTCAACGTCTCGGGCATCGACACCCGGCACACCGTGATCGACGAGCTGTCGCTCGAATCCGACACGACCGATCCCGTCTTCTTCGACCGACGAACGGGAATGCTGCTCGCCCCCGGCACGAAAGCACGCAACGATCTCTACAGCCGAGAGGCCGCGAAGCTCTTCGTCGAGGCCGCGCGGCGGGCGATCGAGTCCGACCCCGATCTCGAGCCTGCCGATGTGACGCACGTCATCACGGTCTCCTGCACCGGGTTCCACGCCCCGGGCCCGGAGTACGAGATCGTGCGCGCGCTCGGCCTGTCCGACGCGGTGCAGCGCTTCCACCTCGGCTTCATGGGCTGTTATGCGTCCATGCCGGCGCTCCGTGCGGCGAGTCAGTTCTGCGCGGCGGATGAGAACGCGGTCGTCCTGGTGGTGAGTGTCGAGCTGTGCACGTTGCATCTGCGCTCCTCGGAGAACCCCGACACGATCGTCGCCTCATCCCTGTTCGCCGATGGCGCGGCCGCCGGAATCGTCACGGCGCGCGATCTTCCCTCTCCCTCGACCGGGCTGCGCCTCGACCGCTTCCACACCGCGATCGCGCCGGAGGGCGAGGAGGACATGGCCTGGACGATCGGCGACACCGGCTTCGAGATGATCCTCTCCACCGCGGTTCCGCAGATCATCGGCGAGACGATCATCGGCGCACTCCGACCGCTCTATGCTCCCGAAGGGCGCCTGGGCGAAGCCTTCGAGGCCGGCAGCGTGGGGTCGACCGTCGAGCACTGGGCGATCCACCCCGGCGGGCGCAGCATCCTCGACAAGGTGCAGGAGCGGTTGCATCTCAGCGACGCGCAGCTGCACCCGGCCAGGGAAGTGCTGAGGCAGAACGGCAACATGTCCAGCGCGACCGTGCTGTTCGTCCTGAAGAAGATCCTCGAAGAGGAGGGGGCGCGCGCGGGCGATCGGGTCTCGGCGATGGCCTTCGGTCCGGGGCTCACCGCCGAGAGCGCGCTGATGACCGTCGTCGCTTCGCCCGGGTCATGAGGCCGGTGCTCACGACGCGGGACATCGACACTCCCGAGCTGATGGACGATCCGCATGCCGATACGCGCGCGCTGGCCAGGACCTACGGGCGGTTCGGGTTCGTGAACGCTCTGGTCTCCCGCCCGGGGACCCTCTACCGCCGTGACATCCGGCCGCGGGCGCTGCGCTCCCGGCGGTTGCGGATCCTGGACGTCGGCGCGGGCGGGGGAGACCTCTGCCGTCTGCTCGCCTGGCGATTGCGTCACGACGGGCTCGACGCCGAGATCACCGCTCTCGATGCCGACGAGCGGGCGATCCGTTGGGCATCGGCGCACGACCGCGGCGCCGGCATTCGATATCGCCGCGCCCTCACGACCGAGCTGGTGGCGGCGGGCGAGACCTACGACGTGGTGCTGTCCAATCACGTGCTGCACCATCTCGGCGACGCCGAACTCCGGACCGTGCTCCGCGACTCCGTGCAGCTCGCGGCTCCAGACGGCTTGGTGTCGCATCACGACATCGCCCGCAGTCGCATGGCTCATGTGCTGTTCGACGCGGCGACGTGGCCGATATCGAGGACCCTGCTCGCGGACTCGTTCATCCGCGAGGACGGCCTCATCAGCATCCGCCGCTCGTACACGGTCTCCGAGCTCGCGGCGATCGCCCCGACCGACTGGATCGTCCGCGGGGGTGTGCCCGCTCGCCTGGAACTGCGATGGGAGGGGGACCGTGCCCGATCATGACGTCCTGATCGTGGGAGCGGGGCCCGTCGGACTGCTGCTGGCTTGTCTGCTGGTGCAGGAGGGGGTGCGCGTGGCGGTGTGCGAGCGCCGTGCGGATGCGGATGATCGGACCAGGGCGATCGGGATCCACCATCCGGGGCTGGAGGCTCTGGATGCCGCGGGCATCGGCGACTCGGTGCGGATGGAGGCGCTGCGCCTCGACGGCGGCGAGGTGCGCAGTCGCCGCCGGATTCTGGCGGCGTTGACCTTCGGGCCGGATCGCCCGGTGCTGATCCTCCCGCAGCCGCGGACAGGAGCGCTGTTGCGTGCCCGCCTGCAGTCGCTCTCCTCCGAGGCACTGCTCCTCGGATGCGACGTGCAGGGCCTGCGGCAGACCGCGGATGCCGTGCAGGTCACAGCCGCTTCCACCGACGGACCGCACGAGCTGTCGGCCTCCGTCGTGGTCGTCGCCGACGGCGTGCGCAGCCGACTCCGCGACGAGATCGAGGCCGGGTGGCGCCGCCGCAGGGGACGGGCGTCCTACGCGATGGTCGACCTCGCCGATGCGACGCCCGATGCGCGGGCCGTGCTGCACTGCGAACCGGAGGGACTCGTCGAGTCGTTCCCTCTTCCCGGTGGGCGGCGGAGATGGGTGGTGCGGGAGCCGGCGGCGGGGGAAGCAGCGATGGGGAATGCGGAGGGCGGAGGCCTGGGCCGCATCGAGGGCTTCTGCGCGACGATCGAGATGCGCACGGGAATCGCCCTCGAACCCGCGCCCGATGCGACGCCGACAGCGTTCGTCGCCGCGCAGCACACGGCGAGGCGGCTGCAGCACGGGCGGGTGGTGCTCCTCGGTGATGCCGCGCACGAGATCAGCCCGATCGGCGGGCAGGGGATGAACCTCGGGTGGATGGATGCCGTGCGTCTCGCCGCCGACCTCGTGCGGACGCCACCGAGCCGGGAACCCGACCTGTCGGGGTTCGAACGACAGGTGCGCAGGTCGGCTTCCCGGGCGCAGCGCCGCTCGGCGTTCTACATGTCGATGGGCGCTCCTGCCCCCTGGGCGGTCGTGCGCGGGCGGGAGCTGGTGATGCACGGGCTCGGGTCAGCCCCGTTGCGCGGATGGACGGCCGGGCTCCTCACCATGCGCGGCCTCTGACGGGGCCGGAGACGCACGAAGGCCCGATCCGCTGTGTGCGGACCGGGCCTTCGTGAGGAGTCTCGATCAGAAGTTGATCATGTGCCCGGCGAGGCCGTGGAAGCCCTCCTGCAGGGCCTCCGACAGCGTCGGGTGCGTGTGCACGTTGCGGGCAAGCTCGAGCGCCGTCAGGTCCCACTTCTGGGCCAGGGTCAACTCCGGCAGGAGCTCGGAGACGTCCGGGCCGATCATGTGCGCACCGATGAGCTCGAGGTGCTCGGCGTCGGCGATCAGCTTGACGAAGCCGACCGGCTCGCCCAGGCCGTGCGCCTTGCCGTTCGCCATGAACGGGAAGGTCGCGACCTTGATCTCGCGTCCCTCGTCCTTGGCCTGCTGTTCCGTGAGACCGAACGACGCGACCTGCGGAGAGCAGAACGTCGCGCGCGGCATCATGCGGTAGTCGCCGAGCGTCTGGGTCTCCGCGCCGCCGATGGTCTCGGCCGCGACGACGCCCTGCGCCTCTGCCACGTGGGCGAGCTGCAGCTTGGCCGTCACATCGCCGATCGCGTAGATGCCCTCGACGTTGGTGCGCATGTGGTCGTCGATGTCGATCGCGCCGCGCTCGGTCAGCTTCACGCCGGTGGTCTCGAGACCGAAGCCCTCGATGTTCGGGGCGAACCCGACCGACATGAGCACCTTGCCGGCCTCGATCGACGACTGCTGCCCGTCCTTGCCGGTGTAGGTGACGGTGACCGAGGAGCCGTTGTCGACGACCGACTCGACCTTGGTCGAGGTGAGGATGTCGACGCCGTAGTTCTTGTACTGCTTCGTGATCTCCTTCGACACGTCGGCGTCCTCGTTGGGAAGCGCGCGGTCGAGGAACTCGATGATCGTGACCTTGACGCCGTAGTTCGTCAGGACGTACGCGAACTCCATGCCGATGGCGCCGGCGCCGACGATGACGATCGACTCGGGCAGCTCGCGGGTCATGATCTGCTCTTCGTAGGTCACGACGTTCTCGCTGAGCGTGACACCCGGGAGGAGGCGGACCTTGGAACCGGTGGCGATGATGACGTTGTCGAAGGTGACCTCTTCGGTCGTGCCGTCGGCCTTGGCGACCGAGATCGCCTTGGGGCCGGTGAAGGTGCCACGACCGTTGTACTCGGTCACCTTGTTCTTCTTCATGAGGAAGTGGATGCCCTTGACGCGGCCTTCGGCCACCTCGCGGCTGCGATCGAAGGCCTTGCCGAAGTCGATCGTGAACTCACCGGAGATTCCGAAGAAATCGGCCTTGTGGTTCAGGGTGTGGGCGAGTTCCGCGTTCTTCAGGAGCGCCTTGGAGGGGATGCAGCCGACGTTGAGGCAGACACCGCCCCAGTACTTCTCCTCGATGATGGCGGTGGAGAGACCGAGCTGCGCGCTGCGAACCGCAGCGACGTATCCGCCAGGACCTGCACCAAGGATGACGACGTCGTAGTGTGGCATGCCTTAAGCCTATCGCTCGGACGAGGGGTCGGAATCGGTCCGGGGCCCTCCACGGCGGCGGCTCATGATGATCCAGACGACCACGCCGGCGATGACCAGCACGGCGACGATCGCGACCACCCAGATCCACGCGGAGCCGTCGGCGGAATCGCCGGAATCCGTCACGGCGGTGGCCGTGGGCGCGGGCGCTGCTGTCTGCTCGGCCGTCGGCGCCGTCGTGGTCGGCGCGGTGGTGGGCTCGGTCGTGGCGGTGCCCTCGTCGCCGACGGTGACGGTGAAGGAGTACTCGCCCGACGTGGGGTGACCGTCGCTGGAGACGACCTTCCAGATCACGTGGTAGGCGCCGGCCGGGCCCGAGCCCGTCAACGGCTGCGTGACGATCGCGCCGTCGACGGTCGCCGGACCATCGGTGATGGAGGCGCCAGACGGATCGGTCACGACGACCTCGGTGGCGCCTTCGCCGCCGATCAGCTTCGCGCTGAAGGTGAGCGTCAGTGCGGCGGGAACGACGTCGACCGATTCGTCCGCCGCCGGCGAGGACGACACGAGCGCGTCGTGCGCAGACGCCGAAAGAGGGGAGAGGAGCACGAGAAAGGCGACGAGCAGTGTCGTGGCGAGGGCGATCGGGGCGGCCGAGCGGCGCAGAGCTTTGGTCTTCACGAGTACAGCCTATGAATCCACGGTATGGGGCGGCTGAGTGTGAAAGCGGCCTCCCCCGACCGCCTCGGCATCCGTTAGTCTGGACAACCAGGAGGGCACAGTGACTGACAGCGACAGCCGACCGGCCGGAGAAGCCGCGATCCACCGTTCCGGTGAGCAGAGACACGACGTGACGCAGACGTTCGGACACGATTCCGACCTGTCGTTCGTGCCGTTCGGTGTGGAACTCACCGACGTCGAGCAGACGGCGATCGCCGCGCTGCCTGCGGGATCGGCGCTTCTGCTGGTCCGCTCCGGCGCTCTCGCCGGAGCGCGATACCTCCTCGACACCGACGTGACGACCGTCGGCCGGCACCCCGAGGCCGACATCTTCTTCGATGACGTGACGGTCTCGCGTCGCCATGCGGAGATCACCCGTACGGGATCGACGTTCGAGATCATCGATCAGCGCTCGCTCAACGGGACCTACGTCAACGGCGAGCGCGTCGATCGCAGCACCCTGGTGGACGGTTCCGAACTCCGCGTCGGCAAGTTCCGCCTGAACTTCTTCGCCTCTCCGCACGACCGCCTGGCGGCGAACGCCTGATGGCGGCCTCTCCCGCCCGCGAACGCTCTGCGTCCGCGGGCCTGTTGAGTATCGGTCAGGTGCTCGCACGGCTCACTCCGGAGTTCCCCGACCTGACCTCCAGCAAGCTGCGTTTCCTCGAGGTGCAGGGCATCGTCACTCCGTCTCGCACGGAATCCGGCTACCGGAAGTTCTCGGCGTCCGACATCGAGCGGCTCCGTCTCGGCCTCACGCTGCAGCGCGACCACTACCTGCCGTTGAGCGTCATCCGCGAGCAGCTCGATGACGTCGACGCCGGGGGAGACGCGACCGCGCTCGTGCCGCCGCCGTCGATCGCCCCGACGCCGCGCCGCTACCGTCGCGACGAGCTCCTCGCCGCGGCCGGAGCCGGCCCTCAGCTTCTCAACGACGCCATCAGCACGGGCGTCATCACCGCTCAGGAGAGCTACCCCGAGGCGACGGTGACACTGCTTCGCGGTCTCGTCGGCCTCGATCGCCACGGGATCGAACCGCGGCACCTGCGCTCGCTCCGCCAGGGAGCTGAGCGTGAGGTCGCCCTCATCGAATCGGCCATGTCCGCATTGCTGCGTCGGACGGATGCCGCCTCCCGTGCGAAGGCCAGCGAGCTCGCTCCCGAGCTCGCCACGCGCATCGACGAGGTGCGCTCGCTCTTCGTCAAGGACGCGCTCTCCCGAGTGCTTTCGTAACGAACTGATTGCGACACACCTTCGCGGTCGCACGGATGTGATTGCCGGTGCCCAGGCACTGCTCTACCGTGGAGATAACCGTTCCAGGGAGGATTTCAGATGAATGCGGATGAGCTCACAGGCGACCCGCGGTTCGTACCCGAACTCCTCTTCACCGACGGTCTCCCGGCCATGGATGACGAGGTCGGCTACCGCGGTGCGGTCGCTGCTCGGGCCGCCGGCATCACCTACCGTCAGCTGGACTACTGGGCCCGCACCGAACTGGTGGAGCCCACGGTCCGCGGCGCGAGCGGCTCCGGTTCGCAGCGTCTCTACGGCTTCCGTGACATCCTCGTCCTCAAGCTCGTGAAGAGCCTTCTCGACACCGGCATCTCGCTGCAGCAGATCCGTACGGCCGTCGAGGAACTCCGCCGCGCCGGCATCCGCGATCTCGCAGGCACCACGCTCATGAGCGACGGTGCGTCGGTCTACCTGTGCACCTCGAACGACGAGGTCATCGACCTCGTCAGCCGCGGCCAGGGTGTGTTCGGCATCGCCGTCGGCAAGGTTCTCCGCGAGGTGGAGTCGACGCTCGTCGCCTTCGATGCCACCGCTGCGGACCCCGTCGACGAGCTGTCAGCGCGTCGCACCAAGCGTTCCGCCTGACGTCGCGCTCGCTCGACGTACAGGAGCTCTCGTCCTGCAGAAAACGGCCGTCCTCGAAGAGGACGGCCGTTTCGCTGTGCGCGCTGAGAGTGGTCAGTTCTGCTGACCACTCTCAGGGACGGCGATGCGACCGGTGCGGATGATGCGGTCGAGCAGCTGGTCGAAGTCGGCGGCGAGCTCCTGTGCGGAGTCTCCCGGCCAGATGTGCAGCGGCTTGGCAGCGCCCTGGGCCTGCTGCAGAGACGTGCGCTCGGGCAGCTGAGGGGAGAGCACGAGCGGCCCGAACATGTCGCGCAGCTCCTTGATACGGAACTGGTGCTCGATGGACTGGGGGCGCACGCGGTTCACCACGATGCCGAGCGGCTGGAGTCGCGGCGAGAGTCCGCGGCGGATCTCCTCGATCGCACGGAGCGCGCGGTCGGCTGCGGCGACGGAGAAGAGGCCGGGTTCGGTGACGACCATGACGCGGTCGCTCGCGGCCCACGCCGTGCGGGTCAGCGCGTTCAGGGAGGGCGCGCAGTCGACGAGCACGAGGTCGTAGTCGGCCTCGACGGAGGCGAGCGCCTCTTCCAGCTTCCACACGTCGCGCACACTGGGGTGCGGTCCGTCGAAGTTGATCGCGGAGGGGCTGCCGATGAGGACATCGATCGTGCCCGGGTGCACCTTCGCCCAGCCGCTGGAGGTGATCGCCTGACGGACGACCTTCTCCTTCGGGTTCGCCAGGACGTCGGCGATGTTGAGGCGTCCTGCCACCTGGATGTCCATCCCGGTGGAGACGTCGGACTGCGGGTCGAGGTCGACGACGAGAGTCCGGACTCCTCGGGCGAAAGCCGCTGAGGCCAGCCCGAGTGTCACGGTCGTCTTGCCGACGCCTCCCTTGAGAGAGCTGACGCTGAGTACGTGCACGGAGTCCACGTTACCTTCCCCTAGGCTGGGGGAACACTCAGCCCCGCCCCATGCGCATCGAAAACGCTGCGCATCGAGCTCCCAGAGGTGTGCATGTTCCAGAAGATCCTTGTGGCGAATCGCGGCGAGATCGCGATCCGTGCCTTCCGTGCGGCAGTCGAAGTGGGAGCGCGCACCGTCGCGGTGTTCCCCCACGAGGACCGCGGCTCCGTGCATCGGCTCAAGGCCGATGAAGCCTACGAGATCGGTGAGCGCGGGCATCCGGTGCGCGCGTACCTGAACGTCGACGAGATCATCCGCGTCGCACTCGAGTCGGGGGCGGACGCGATCTACCCCGGGTACGGCTTCCTCTCTGAGAACCCGGAGCTGGCGGAGAAGGCCGCGGCGAACGGGATCGTGTTCATCGGCCCGCCCTCGAACGTGCTCGAGATGGCAGGCAACAAGGTCGAGGCGAAACGTCACGCGATCGAGGCCGGCGTCCCGGTCCTGCGCTCCACCGAGGCATCCGACGACGTCGAGGCGCTGGTGGCGCAGGCGGACGACATCGGATTCCCGCTGTTCGCCAAGGCCGTCGCCGGCGGCGGCGGACGCGGTATGCGCCGTGTCGAGACGGCCGGTGACCTGGCGCCTGCTCTGGCCGAGGCGATGCGTGAGGCGGAGAGCGCCTTCGGCGACGCCAGGATGTTCCTGGAGCAGGCGGTCGTGCGCCCGCGGCACATCGAGGTCCAGATCCTCGCCGACAAGACCGGCGAGACGGTGCATCTGTTCGAACGCGACTGCTCGGTGCAGCGGCGCCATCAGAAGGTCGTGGAGATCGCGCCGGCGCCGAACCTCGACGACAGCGTGCGCACCGCGCTGCATGGGTACGCGGTCGCCTTCGCCCGCTCCATCGGCTATGAGAATGCCGGGACGGTCGAGTTCCTGCTCGAGACCGCGGGGGAGCGCACGGGCGAGGTCGTCTTCATCGAGATGAACCCGCGGATCCAGGTCGAGCACACGGTCACCGAAGAGGTGACCGATGTCGACCTGGTGCAGAGCCAGATGCGGATCGCCTCCGGTCAGACGCTCGCCGATCTGGGATTGCAACAGGAGAACCTTCATCTGCGTGGAGCGGCGCTGCAGTGCCGGATCACCACGGAAGACCCGACGCAGGGGTTCCGCCCCGACACCGGCAAGATCACCACCTACCGGTCTCCCGGCGGTGCCGGCATCCGTCTCGACGGCGGCACGGTCCATCAGGGTGCGCAGATCAGCCCGCATTTCGATTCCATGCTGGCCAAGCTCACCTGCCGTGGACGCGACTTCCCCGCGGCCGTCGCCCGTGCCCGTCGTGCCCTCGCGGAGTTCCGGATCCGCGGCGTCTCGACCAACATCCCCTTCCTCCAGGCGCTCCTGGAAGACGATGCGTTCATCGCCGGCGACGTCAGCACGTCGTTCATCGACGAGCGCCCTGAGCTGCTTCGCGGTCGCGTCTCCAAGGATCGCGGCACGAAGCTGCTCAACTGGCTGGTCGACGTCACGGTGAACAAGCCGCACGGGGGGCACCCCGGTGTCGTCGACGCGATCACCAAGCTGCCTGTCGTCGATCTGACCTCCGAGCCGGTACCGGGCTCGCGCCAGCGGCTCCTCGAACTGGGGCCGGAGGGCTTCGCCCGCAGTCTCCGCGCGCAGACGGCGCTGGCGATCACCGACACGACGTTCCGCGACGCGCATCAGTCGCTGCTGGCCACGCGCGTGCGCACGAAGGACCTGGTCGCCGCGGCTCCGTATCTCGCGCGGCTCACTCCCGGCCTGCTCTCGGTCGAGGCTTGGGGCGGCGCGACCTATGACGTCGCGCTGCGCTTCCTGGGCGAAGACCCGTGGGAGCGCCTCGACAAGCTCCGTGCCGCGCTGCCCAACGTGGCGATCCAGATGTTGCTGCGCGGTCGCAACACCGTCGGTTACACGCCGTACCCGACGGCGGTGACCGAGGCGTTCGTCGCAGAGGCCGCCGCCAGCGGCGTCGACATCTTCCGCATCTTCGACGCCCTCAACGATGTGGAGCAGATGCGGCCGGCGATCGAGGCGGTTCGCAACACCGGGACCGCCGTCGCCGAAGTCGCCCTCTGCTACACCGGAGACCTGCTCGACCCGGCGGAAGACCTCTACACGCTCGACTACTACCTGCATCTCGCGGATCAGATCGTCGAGGCCGGCGCGCACATCATCGCGATCAAGGACATGGCGGGCCTGTTGCGCCCGGCCGCGGCCGCCACGCTCGTCACGGCGCTGCGCGAACGCTTCGATCTGCCGGTCCACCTGCACACGCATGACACACCCGGCGGTCAGCTCGCGACGCTCCTCGCCGCCAGTGCCGCCGGCGTGGATGCGGTGGACGCCGCATCGGCACCGCTCTCCGGGACCACGAGCCAGCCGTCGCTGTCCTCCCTCGTGGCGGCGCTCGCGCACACCGAACGCGACAGCGGCATCTCGCTCGACGCCGTCTCCGACCTCGAGCCCTACTGGGAGGCGGTGCGTCGGCAGTACGCGCCCTTCGAGTCGGGACTGCCCGGTCCCACGGGCCGCGTCTACCACCACGAGATCCCGGGCGGACAGCTGTCGAACCTCCGGCAGCAGGCCAAGGCGCTCGGCCTCGCCGACGACTTCGAGCTCATCGAGGACATGTACGCCGCGGCTGACCGCATCCTCGGCCGCGTGCCCAAGGTGACGCCTTCGTCGAAGGTCGTCGGCGATCTCGCCCTCCACCTCGCGGCGGTGAAGGCGGACCCTGCCGACTTCGAAGCTCATCCCGAGAAGTACGACGTCCCGGATTCGGTCGTCGGCTTCATGGCCGGCGAGCTGGGCGATCTTCCCGGGGGATGGCCGGAGCCGTTCCGCACGAAGGTCCTCGCCGGGCGCTCAGTGCGAACCGGTCTCACCGCGATCACTGCAGACGATGAGGCCGCCCTCGCCGGGACCAGCGCTGAACGGCGGACGCGACTCAACACGCTGCTGTTCCCCGCGCCCAGTGCGGAGTTCGCCGAGCGCCGCGAGCTGTTCGGCGACCTCTCGGTGCTCGACACGAGCGATTACCTGTACGGCCTCGTCGCCGGCCAGGAGCACCAGATCGAGATCGATCGCGGGGTGCGGCTGTACGTCGGACTCGAGGCCATCGGTGACGCGGACGACAAGGGCATGCGCACCGTCATGACGACGCTGAACGGGCAGCTCCGCCCGGTGTTCGTCCGGGACCGCTCCATCAAGGTCGATGCGATCGAGGTCGAGAAGGCCGACACCTCCGTTCCCGGTCAGGTGGCCGCTCCGTTCTCCGGTGTCGTCACTCTGAAGGCGGAGGTCGGGGCCGTCGTCCGGGCGGGCGAACCCGTCGCATCCATCGAGGCGATGAAGATGGAGGCAGCCATCACCGCCCCCGTCGACGGTGTCGTCGAACGGCACGCGATCGCCGAGACGCAGCAGGTGGATGCGGGAGATCTTTTGGTCGTGATCCGTCCGGCGCACTAATCTTGTGCGGGCGAGGGCCGCGCATCCGTGCGCACCCGAGGCCCGCGCAGGCTTGGAGCGACATCGTGACACCGAAGAACACCACTGACCCCGAGGAGAACTCGCTGGGGGTGCTCGACGAAGCCGCGTATCTCGACACGGCGGGCATCGGCATCCTCGGCGGGACCGCTCAGGTCAGCGTGACCCTTCCTCGAGACGAGGACGATGACCTCGCCGACGACGGCGTCGTCGAAGGCGAGGTCATCGGCGATCTCGTGATCGATCAGGTGCCTGCCGTAGAGCAGATGCCGAAGGCCCCGTCGAAGACGAAGTCCAAGACGAAGACAGGACCCCGCCCCGTCTCCGCTTCTGCGCCGGTCTCCTCATCGGCGCCCTCCGGGTCGACAGAGGAAGCCGCGACCTCCCCGATCGTCGAGACGGTATCCCCGATCGAGCCGACCGCGGAACCTCCTGTCGTCACGGGTGTGATCGACGATGCGCCCCTTGTCGATGAGGTCATCATCGATGAGGCCACCGTCGTCGCAGAACCGATCGTGATCGACGTGACCGCGCTCGATCCGGTGATCCCTGTGGACGATGCCGTCGTCGACGCGGTCGTGGTCGACGAACAGCACTCTGAATCGATCGCCGGCGATCAGGACTCCCCCGAGGAGCGGGCTGCAGAAGAAGCCGCGGCCGCCCGGTTCCTCTCCCACGCTCAATCCGAGATCGAGACGACTCCCGCACCGGCATCCGCCGTGCGGGCGTCCGCCGAGAAGGAGACCACCATCGTGTCCATCCCCGAAGAGCGACCCGTCGTGGCGCAACCGGCTCGTCCGGCGGCCCGAACGGACGTGACGCTCACCTCGAAGCGTCTGGACGATCTGGGCGAGTCCTCACGCGAGTCCGCCGACCTGCTCACCGCCGACCGTCTGCTCGACCCGCACCGGATAACGAAGCCGGAGCCCGAGGGGGCATGGAGCCACTTCCTCTACGCCGTCTCCGGCCGGCGCATCAACATCGGCGACGGCCGTCGCGCCCGGGATCGCAAGGCCCTCTCCGCGAGGATCGCGGCACCGCTCGCGGGCGGTGCGCGCTTCGTGCCCGTGCTGTCCCGCAAGGGCGGGGTGGGTAAGACGACGATCACCGCCCTGCTGGGAATGGCGTTGGCGGATGCCCGCGAAGACCGCGTGATCGCGGTCGATGCCAACCCCGATCGCGGGACCCTCGCCGAGCGCATCGTGCGTCCGCACCACAGCAAGTCCGTGCGCGACCTCGTCCGGATCCACGACGACGTCAAGGGATACCACGACATCTCGGCCATCGTGGCTCGGGATGCGACACGCCTCGACGTCCTCGCCTCCGATGCCGACCCGCGCATCGCCGAGGCCTTCAGCGACAGCGACTACCGTGACGTCGCCGGTGTGGCCGCGCACTACTACTCGCTCGTGCTCACCGACACGGGCACGGGGATCGTCCACTCTGTGATGTCGGCCACGCTCGATCTCGCCGATCAGATCGTCATCGTCTCGGGACTGAGCGTCGACGAGGCCCGACTCGCATCCGAGACCCTCACGTGGCTCGAGACCAACGGGTATGCGGAGCAGGCGCGCGAAGCGATCGTCGTCCTCAACCAGTCCACACCCGGCACGCCTCTGGTCCGTCTGAACGAATTGCAGGCGCATTTCGCCACGCGTGCACGGAGCGTCGTCCGGGTGCCCTACGACCCGCAGATCGCGGGGGGCGGGACGATCGTGTTCGCCAACCTCCTGCCGGAGACCCGCATCGCTGCCCGCGAACTCGCGGCGCTGCTGGTCGAGGGCCTGCGGGCCAGGGCTGCCTGATGGCGGTCCGCGAGATCCGCATCTTCGGCGACCCCGTGCTGCGGACGGTCTGCGCACCGATCGAGGCGATCGACGACGGGGTTCGGGCGCTGGTGGCCGACCTGGTCGATACCGTCGAGCTGCCGGGACGAGCGGGCGTCGCGGCGCCGCAGATCGGCGTCGCTCTGCGTGCCTTCAGTTACAACATCGACGGCGATATCGGCTATGTGCTCAACCCGGTGCTCACCGAGGTGCGCGGTGAGCCTGAGCCGACAGGGGAGGGCTGCCTCTCCGTCCCCGGTCTCTGGCACGACGCGCAGCGCCACCCGTGGGCGCGCGTCGAGGGCATCGACCTCGACGGCAACGCAGTGGTGCTCGAGGGCGACGGCCTGCTCGCTCAGGCGCTGCAGCACGAGACCGACCACCTCGACGGCAAGCTCTTCCTGACCAGACTCGACCCGGAGACGCGCAAGGTCGCCATGCGCGAAGTACGGGAGAGCTCCTGGTTCTGAACGCCGGAACAGATGAAGAAGGGCCCCGCATGAGCGGGGCCCTTCTTCATCGTTCGGGGGTGTGTCAGCCGCCGATCGGGACGTTCGTCGTCGCGACGGGCTCATCGTAGATCGCGGCGATCTCGTCCGCGAAGTCGTTCATGATGATGTTCCGCTTGATCGAGAGCTTCGGGGTCAGGTGCCCGGAAGCCTCGGTCCACTCGGAATCGAGGATCGTGAACTTCCGGATCGACTCGGCACGCGAGACGCGAGCGTTCGCAGCATCGACGGCGCGCTGCACCTCGGCCCGGACGGCCGCGTTCTTCGATGCATCCACGAGCGACATGGTGGATTCGAGGCCGTTGTTCGCGAGCCAGGTCGGGAGCATCTCGGGGTCGAGCGTGACGAGCGCCGAGATGAACGGACGCTGGTCGCCGACGACCACGACCTGACCGATGATCGGGTTCGCACGGATCGGGTCCTCGAGCGCGGCAGGAGCGACGTTCTTGCCGCCGGCCGTGACGATGATCTCCTTCTTGCGTCCGGTGATCGTGAGGAAGCCCTCGGAGTCGAAGCTGCCGATGTCTCCGGTATGGAACCAGCCGCCTTCGCTGAACGCCTCGGCCGTCGCTTCGGGGTTGTTCCAGTACTCCTTGAACACGTTGATGCCGCGCACCTCGATCTCGCCGTCGTCGGCGAGACGCACGCCGACCCCGGGGAGTGCAGGACCGACCGTGCCGATCTTCGACTTGTCCGCCAGGTTCACCGTGGCGGGCGCGGTCGTCTCGGTCAGGCCGTAGCCCTCGAGGATCACCACGCCGAGGCTGTGGAAGAAGTGTCCGAGCCGCGAGCCGAGGGGAGCGGAGCCCGAGACGGCGTAGACGACGTTGCCGCCCATGGCCTCACGGAGCTTGCTGTACACGAGCTTGTTGAACAGCGCGAACTTGAGCTTCATGCCGAACGGGATCGACTTGCCCGCCTCGAGCAGCTTCGAGTGCTCGATGGCGACGTCGGCCGCAGCGCGGAAGATCTTGCCCTTGCCGCCGGCTTCGGCCTTCTGCTCCGCCGAGTTGTAGACCTTCTCGAACACGCGCGGGACAGCAAGGAGGAAGGTCGGCTTGAACGATCCGAGCGCCGGCAGGAGCTGGCGCGTGTCGGGCTGGTGCCCCGTGCGCACTCCCGCGTGGATGTCGAGGATCGAGATGAACCGCGCGAACACATGGGCGGTCGTGATGAAGAGGAGCGTGGAAGCGCCCGGAGTCTGCACGACCTCGTCCAGGGCCTTGGCCGAATTGCGGGACAGCTCGACGAAGTTGCTGTGCGTGAGCACGCATCCCTTCGGACGTCCGGTCGATCCGGAGGTGTAGATGAGGGTCGCGATGTCGGACCCCACCGCGAGGTTGCGACGGCGCTCGATCTCGGCGTCGGTCACAGAAGCGCCCTGGGCGGTCAGGGTGTCGATGGCGCCCAGGTGCAGCTGCCACACCTCGCGGATCAGCGGAAGGTCGCCGCGGACTTCGTCGACACGGGCGAAGTGCTCGGGCGACTCCACGATGAGCGCGATCGCACCGGAGTCTTCGAGGATCCACTGGATCTGGGAGGGCGAGCTGGTCTCGTAGATCGGGACCATCACGGCGCCGGCGTAGAACAGCGCGAAGTCGACAAGTGTCCACTCGTACGTGGTGCGCGCGAGGAAGCCGACCTTCTCGCCGGGCTGGATACCGGCGGCGACGAAGCCCTTCGCGAGGGCGATCACGGCCGTCTGGAAGTCGGCAGCGGAGATGTCTCGCCAGCCCTCTCCCTCGGGAACCGAGAACAGTGCACGATCCGGGGTGGCTTCGACGCGCTTCACCAGGAGGTCGGCGACGTTCGCGTCGGGATCGGCTGGGACGATCGCGGGGACTTCAAACTGGACCACGGCAGCTCCTTCGGTACCGGTCGGGCACGGACTTGCCTCCGAGTCTAGGGCATGGAACCGAGTCGCGCCCCAGGTGGAACTGGGTCGCGTGCATGGTCGAAGCCGGAAGACGACTCCGACGGACGCCGGGCGCGGCGCTAGACTTCACCACGATGTTCTACTGGCTGATGAAGTACGTGGTGATCGGCCCCGTGGTCAAGGCGGTGTTCCGCCCCTGGATCGTGGGGCGCAACAACGTGCCCGCGAACGGCGCGGCGATCCTGGCGAGCAATCACCTCTCCTTCGCCGACTCCATCTTCCTTCCCCTGGTGATCGACCGATCGATGTCGTTCCTCGCGAAGAGCGATTACTTCACGGGCCGCGGGCTCAAGGGCTGGGCCACGAAGTTCTTCATGAAGGCGACGGGGCAGATCCCTATCGATCGATCCGGTGGCAAGGCGTCAGAGGCTTCGCTGAACACGGGGCTCCAGGTGCTCGGCGGAGGCGACCTGCTCGGGATCTACCCCGAGGGGACGCGGAGCCCCGACGGCAAGCTGTATCGGGGTCGCACCGGTATCGCCAGGATGGCGCTCGAGGCGAAAGTCCCGGTCGTGCCGGTGATCATGGTCGACACCGACACGGCGATGCCGATCGGCAGGAGATTGCCGCGCATCGTGCGCGTCGGCATCGTGATCGGGGAGCCTCTCGACTTCTCGCGCTATGCGGGCATGGAGAATGACCGCTACATCCTGCGCTCGGTCACCGACGAGATCATGGTGGCCCTGCAGCGGCTCGGCGAGCAGAAGTACGAAGACGTCTACGCGTCGACGGTCAAGGACCGGCTTCCGACCCGTGTCACATAGGCCTCGCGCGGATCTGGGTGGCACCCGCGACCACTAGGCTGGAACGCATGCTCCCGCACCACATCGAAGCCCTTGATGCATGGCGCTCGCTTCCCATCAAGCAGCAGCCGCAGTGGCCCGACGCGGACCGCGTCGCCGACGTCTCCCAGCAGATCGCGACGCTTCCGCCGCTGGTCTTCGCGGGCGAGGTCGACAACCTTCGCGACAGGCTCGCCCGTGCGGCATCCGGCCAGGCGTTCCTGCTCCAGGGCGGCGACTGCGCCGAGACCTTCGCCGGGGCGACGGCCGAACAGATCCGCAACCGCATCAAGACGGTGCTGCAGATGGCGGTCGTGCTCACGTACGGCGCCTCGATGCCCATCGTCAAGATGGGGCGTATGGCAGGGCAGTTCGCGAAGCCGCGTTCGAGCGACTCCGAGACCCGTGGAGACGTCACACTGCCGGCCTACCGCGGTGACATCGTGAACGGCTACGACTTCACCGAGGGCTCCCGCACCGCCGACCCCGGTCGGCTGCTCCAGGGCTACCACACGGCGGCGTCGACGCTGAACCTGATCCGTGCGTTCACCCAGGGCGGTTTCGCCGATCTCCGCGAGGTGCACTCGTGGAACAAGGGCTTCGCCCAGAACCCCGCCAACCAGCGCTACGAGCGCATGGCCGCGGAGATCGATCGCGCGATCAAGTTCATGGAGGCTGCGGGAGCGGACTTCGACGAACTCAAGCGGGTCGAGTTCTTCACCGGGCACGAGGGTCTGCTGATGGACTACGAGCGTCCGATGACGCGCATCGACTCGCGCACGGACACGCCGTACAACACCTCGGCGCACTTCCTCTGGATCGGGGAGCGCACTCGTGAGCTCGACGGCGCGCACGTCGACTACTTCTCCAAGATCCGCAACCCCATCGGCGTGAAGCTCGGACCGACCACCTCGCCCGACACCGCGCTCGCACTGATCGACAAGCTCGACCCCGAACGCGAGCCCGGACGCCTCACCTTCATCACGCGCATGGGGGCGGGCAAGATCCGCGATGCTCTGCCGCCGCTGCTCGAGGCCGTTCGCGATTCCGGCGCGCAGCCGCTGTGGGTCACCGACCCGATGCACGGAAACGGCATCACCACGCCGACGGGATACAAGACCCGTCGCTTCGACGACGTCGTCGACGAGGTGCGGGGCTTCTTCGAAGCGCACCGTGCGGTCGGCACCTTCCCCGGTGGTATCCACGTCGAGCTCACCGGTGACGACGTCACCGAGTGCCTCGGCGGGTCGGAGCAGATCGACGAGGCCGCTCTGGCCACGCGCTACGAGAGCCTCTGCGACCCGCGACTGAACCACATGCAGTCGCTGGAGCTGGCCTTCCTGGTGGCCGAGGAGCTCGAGAAACGCTGACGCTCCGTCACCGAGACGAAGAAGCCGCCCTCCCGGAATCACCGGGGAGGGCGGCTTCTCTTCTGTCGTTCGCGTTCTCAGCGGGGACCGCGTGAGAACGGCGCCCCCTCTCAGCCGCTGAGCTGGATGGAGAGGTTCACCGTGCCGCCGCGGGGGAGCGACTTGTCCGGGCCGGGGTCCTGGCCGGTGACCTTGGCCATCTCGGCGAAGCCAGGCAGATCGCCCCAGGCGGCATAGGTCGACTTGAACCCGTTGTCGGAGAGGATCTTCTTGGCCTCGTTCAGGGTCTTGCCCGAGACATCCGGGACGGGGAAGAGCTCCGGGCCCTTCGAGACGATCAGCTGCACGCTGTCGCCCGGCCGCCAATTGCCCTCTTCTGCCCGATCGGCCACGCCGATGACCACGTCCTTGGCGACGTTGTCGCTGAAGGTGTACTGGGGGTCGGCGGTCACGGTGAGGCCCTTGTCCGTGAGCGTGGACGTCGCCTCGCCGACCGACATGCCCGCGACGTCGGGGAAGTCGCCGGCTGAGACGTACAGCTCGACCGTGTCGTCTTCGAAGATCTCGCAGCCGTCGCCGCAGATGTACGCCTCTCCGCCGGCCCTCGGGGTGACGTAGGCGTTGATGACGATCCCGGCGTCGGCGTCGGAGAAGAGCAGGAGCGATTTGTCCGTGACGTTGACGTTGAGGCCGGTGAGATAGTCGCGCGCGTCCTGCTCCGCACGTCCGTTCAGCGGATCGAGTGTGTGCGTCGCCGGCCCCGCGGAGACGATCACCGCGACAGACGCGCCCTTGTCGAGTCGCGCACCTTCAGCAGGATCCGTCTCGATCACGGTGCCCGCGGGGATGTCGATCGAGAACTCGTCCTTCTGTGTGGGCACGAATCCGGCGTCGGTGAGCGTCGCGGCGGCGGTGTCGTATGTCCCTCCGGCGACCGCGGGTACAGCGATCAGCGAGCCGGGGCCCGAGCCGAACCACCAGCCGACCCCGCCGGCGAGCACCGCCAGCAGCAGGACGAGGGTGAGCAGGAACGCACCGCGTGCGCGTCGTTTCGATGCCCGTCGGCGCAAGAGGGTCGCGTTGTCGAGCGCAGCAGGGACGGGCGCCGTGGGATCGGCGATCACCATCGTGCCCGGCAACACCTTGGTGAGGTCGCCGGAGTCGCCCTGACTGTGCTGCGGGGCGGTGGCTCTGGCAGCGGCAGGGGCGATGCCGAGGTCTCGCTCGATCTCGCGCAGGCGCTCGAGCATCTGCTGCGCGTCGTCGGGTCGGTCGTCGGGCGACTTCTCCGTGGCCCAGAGCACGAGCTCGTCGAGCTGCTCCGGCACTGCGGGGTTGCGGACGCTCGGCCGCGGCACCGACTCCGTGGCGTGCTGGAACGCGATCTGCATGGGCTGCTCGCCCTTGTAAGGCTGCTCGCCCACCAGCATCTCGTACAGCATGATGCCGAGTGCGTAGATGTCGCTGCGGGCGTCGGCCGTGCCGCGGGTGACGAGTTCAGGGGCGAGGTAGGCGATCGTCCCGAGCAGCTGCTGTCCGGTGGCGGTGTTCGCGGTGGTCGCTCGCGCGAGCCCGAAGTCGCCGATCTTGATGCGGCCGTCTTCGGCGAGGAGCACGTTCTCGGGCTTCACGTCGCGGTGCACGATCCCGGCGCGATGCGCGGCGGACAGACCGGCCAGGATCGCATCCATGATGGTGATGGTCTGCGGGATCGTGAGGCGCTTCTGCTCGCGCAGGAGCTCGCGCAGCGTGATGCCGGGCAGATACTCCATCACGAGATAGGCCAGCTCGCCGTCCTGCCCCTGGTCGAACACGTTCACGACGTGGGGGTCCGCCAAGCGGGCTGCGGCTCTGGCTTCCTGGATGAAGCGGCTCTGGAAGGCGGAATCGTCGCTGAGATGCGCGTGCATCACCTTGAGGGCGATGCGACGCTCCAGGCGGAGGTCGGTTGCGACGTACACCGTCGCCATGCCTCCGCGGGCGATGCGGGCACGCACACGGTAGCGGCCGTCGACAAGCCGCCCGATGAGGGGGTCGGCTTGCTGATTGGTCGTCACGTCAGAATTCTATGGAGAACTGGCTGAAAGACAGGGGAGCGGCTCACCCCTCGGGCCTGCGGGTTTTCCCGGATGTCGTCAACCGTGGAGTGCGAGCCAGGCATAGGCTTGCGTCTCCCACTGTCCGTACTTGTCCGGATAGGCCGAGATCTGCACCGCCTGGGCTGCTTCTGTGAAGGGCATGCTCTCCCAGCCGGGGATGTCCAGAAGGCCGCGCGTCACCTGACCGTTGGGGTCGCTCTGGCCGCCGTAGAAGACGCGCGTGCTCCGGTCGGCGTCCATGATCTGTGCAGGCGTTCCCCACCCTGTGCTGGGACGCTGCTGGAAGATGCCGAGCGAGTCGCGGTCGCCCCAGTCGAGGTTGCGCAGCCCGGACTCGACCATCCCGGTCGCGAGGGCGATCGCGATCGCACGATCCGAGACGCCGAGTTCGCGACCGATGCGGATGATCAGCGCCGCGTTCGCGGCCTGCTCAGCGGTGAGCGTCGCCGCCTGCGGGCCGCCGGCCGAGGCGGGGGCCGATGCGGGGGTCGGGACCGGTGCGGCGACTCCCTGCACGGAGAGCGTCTGGCCGGGGTAGATGATCGACGCGGGGCCGAGGCCGTTCGCGGCATACAGCGTCTGCGTCGTCGTGCCGTATTTCTGCGCGATGCCGAACAGGGTGTCTCCCGCGACGACCGTATGCGTCGCCGCGGACGTCGGCGCAACCGCAGGAGCGGGCGCCGCTGTCGGAGACGGCGCGGCCGCTGTCGCGGTGGCGACGACGAGGCTCTGGCCGGGGAAGATGACAGAGGCACGGGTGAGGCCGTTCGCTGACAGCACCGCATCCACGGTGGTGCCGTATCTCTGCGCGATGGCGTAGACGGTGTCGCCGGCGACGACCTGGTGCGTGGTCGCCGGCACGGGGGCGGGGGCCGGGGCGACCGCGGGAGCGGGAGTGGCTGCTGCTGCCTGCTGGAGGGTCAGGGTCTGGCCCGGGTAGATGACGGAGCGCCAGGAGAGGCCGTTCCAGGTCAGTACGTCGACCGCGCGCAGTCCGAAGCGCGTCGCGATGGCCGAGACCGTGTCGCCGGGCTGGACGACGTAGCTCGACGGGGCGGCTTCTGTCGGGACTACGCGTGCGGGCAGGAGGCGTGGGCGCTCCACCGCGGCGGTGTCCGATGGAGCGGCGTGGGCAGGCGTGGCGGTGAGTGTGGTCGCCAGGGCCCCGAGCACCGCAGCAGGCACTCCGATCTGCAGGTGCCGTGTTCGTCGCGTGGCGGTCTTGAGTATCAAGGCTTGCCCCCTTTTCGAGCTTTTCACGCTGACACGGATGTAAACAGAAGTCAACAGAAGTGACGCAAGTGAAGGATGTGACTGGTGGGTCGACATGCATCGGTCACGCAGAGGTGAGATAGTGGGCAACGTGTCTGAGAACGTTGCTGGATCCCCTGCCGCCGCCGTCGAGTGGCTGACGATGCCCGACCTCGTCGAGGTGCTCGACGAGCCCCTCGGCCGAGTGCGTCGTCTGATCGATGAGCACTACCTCGTCGGGTCGCGTCGCAACGGGGCCTTCGCCGTGCCGTCGGTGTTCATCGTCGACGGCCACCCGCTGAGTTCTCTGCGGGGAACGGTGATCGTCCTTCAGGACGCCGGATTCACGGACGACGAGTTGATCGACTGGTTGCTTGCCGAAGAAGAGAGCCTTGGCCGCTCGCCGATCGAGGCACTGCTGGCCGGACACAAGAGCTCGGTCCGACGCCTCGCGCGCACGCTCGCCTGACCCCGGTCGTGAGCAAGCCTGACCCCGGTCGTCAGGAGGAGCGCACGGTGGCCGCGCGTGCGAGGTCTCGCAACTCGCCGACGGCGGCGTTGTCGAGCCGCGCGCCCGAGAGTGCGCGATCGGCCTCGCGTGCGAAGTCGGCGATCATCGTCTCGACCTGACCCAGTGCTCCCGAATCGGTGATCGTCGCCTGCAGGAACGACACCTGCTGTGGCGTCAGGTCGGGGTCGCCGAGCATCTCATCCAGGAGATTCCGCGCGGAAGCGTCGAGAGTCTGTCTGGTGAGCGCGATCAGTACCGTGCGCTTCCCCTCGCGAAGATCGTCTCCGGTCGGTTTCCCGGTGAGAGATGCGTCGCCGAAGACGCCGAGCACGTCGTCGCGAAGCTGGAAGGCCATGCCGATCGGATGCCCGAAGCGGCGCAGTGCTGCCAGCTGGTCCGCGTCGGCTCCGCTGAAGGCGCCCCCCAGAACCAGAGGCTGCTCGATGCTGTACCTGGCGGATTTGAGGGACGCCACGCGCAGAGCCCTTTCGGCGTGGAGACCTCCGTCGTTCACGCTCCACGCCGACTCCTCGGCGATGTCCAGGAACTGGCCGGTGGTCACGTCCCTCCGCATCCGGGCGTACTCGGTACGCACGGCGCGCGCGTGTGGCTGTCCCTCGAGCGCCGACTCCAGCAGGTCATCGCTCCAGGCGACGAGGAGATCGCCGAGGAGTATGGCCGATGCTCGGCCGAACATCTCCGCGTCTCCCGACCATCCCGAGGCGCGATGAGACGTCTCGAGCGCGCGATGCGCAGCGGGCCGGCCCCGGCGGGTGTCGGAGTTGTCGATCAGATCATCGTGGACGAGCGCGGCCGACTGGAAGATCTCCAAGGCGGTGCACATGTCCCACAGGGCATCGGTCTCCGTGGCCGCACGGTCGCCGAACTTCGCGACGGCGCGCCAACCCGCGTGGCAGAACCGGGCACGAAGTCGCTTGCCTCCATCGAGTGTGCCGGCGGCGGCATCGAGGAACGTCGCCGCATCAGGGCCGTAGTCCGTCGCTTCTTCGCGCATCCGCGCGAGGAAGCGCTCGAGGTGTGCGGCGACGGCATCGGGGACGGGGGAGGAGGGCGGCACGACTCCCAGCATACGTAAAGCAAGGGGACGCCGAACTGCTAGCCCCGGACGCCTCGGCGCGCGTAGAATGGAAGGCACGATACCCGAGGGGGACGAAATGCCACTCTCCGAACAGGAGCAGCGTCTGCTCGACGAGATGGAACGCCATCTCCTTCACAATGATGCCGACGTCGTGACCGCGCCGTCCGGCGATCGAGCATTGAGCTACCGAAATCTCGTCTACGGAGCGCTCCTCCTGCTCGCCGGTGTCGGCGGTCTGGTCGCCGGAGTGATCCTCGGCGGAGTCTGGGGCATCGTCGTCGGTGTCGTCGGATTCGCCGCCATGCTCGCCGGCGTCATGGTCGCCGTGACACCTGTGCGGCGCACGACCGCGACCACGCCCCGTGAGCGCTCCGCTCCGAAACGACAGGAATCGGCGTCTTTCATGGATCGGATGAATGACCGATGGGATCGACGCCAGGACGGTCACTGACCTCCACAGACTTTCACGACAGAAGCCCGGATGCTGAGCATCCGGGCTTCTGTCGTTAACGAAGGTCGCGGGAGGCGGTCTCGTTGATCCGGCAGATCCCTCCACCTGCCCTCCACCATCCTCCACCGCGGAATTCCGCGGTTCTTCGGCGTGCCCGTCGAGGAAACCCGCGATAGTCTGCGGATTGGTCGTAGGTATGTGGAGGAAAGTGGAGTAAAGTGGGGCGCACCTCGAGTTGGCCGGACGCAGAGGGGGTGATGGCCGATGTTGCTGGGTACGCACTCACCGAAGCTGGACGACAAAGGACGGGTCATCCTTCCTGCGAAGTTCCGTGAAGACCTCGGCGGCGGCATCGTCGTCACCCGAGGCCAGGAACGGTGCCTCTACGTGTTCAGCACGGCCGAGTTCGAGGCGATGCACGAGCGGATCCGTCAGGCGCCGCTCGCCAACAAGCAGGCGCGTGACTTCATGCGACTGTTCCTCTCCGGAGCCAGCGCGGAGATGCCAGACAGCCAGAACCGCATCACGATCCCGGCGCACCTGCGTCAGTACGCAGGTCTGCAGAAGGAACTCATCGTCACCGGAGTCGGCGCACACGCCGAGATCTGGGATGCCGAGAGCTGGAACGCCTACCTCGCCGCCGGCGAGGAGACCTACTCCGACCTCGAGCAGGAGGTGATTCCGGGACTCTTCTGACCACGGCTGTGATGCCCCGCCGCTCCCGCCCCGACACACTTCCCCGGTGCCGGGTCGAGAAGCGGAGGGGGATCAGAGCCGAAGGTCACCCCGAGAAAGATCATGAACCTCCGAGACATCCACACCCCAGTACTGCTCGACCGCTGCGTCGAACTGCTCGCTCCCGCCCTCCAGGCGGACGGAGCGGTGCTCGTCGATGCCACCCTCGGCATGGGGGGACACTCCGAAGCACTGCTCGAACGCTTCCCGAACATCCGCCTGGTCGGTCTCGATCGCGACACCGACGCGCTGCGCATCGCGGGGGAGCGGCTCGCCCGCTTCAAGGACCGTGTCACGCTCGTGCACACCGTGTACGACGAGATCGGCCTGCATGCGCAGGGGGCGTCGGGGATCCTCTTCGATCTCGGAGTCTCGTCCCTGCAACTCGACGAGGCAGAGCGCGGATTCGCGTATTCGAAGGATGCCCCGCTCGACATGCGCATGGATCAGACGAAGGGCGTCACCGCGGCCGAGGTGATCGCCACGTACAGCGAGGGCAACCTCCGCCGTATCTTCGAGCGCTACGGCGAGGAGAAGCTCGCGGGTCGATACGCGCGCTTCATCATCGAGGCGCGTCAGAAGCAGCCGATCACCCGGTCCGGTGAACTCGTCGAGATCCTGATCGCGGCGACTCCCGCTGCCGCCCAGCGCGCGGGGCACCCGGCCAAGCGCGTGTTCCAGGCGCTGCGCATCGAGGTGAATACGGAGCTCAACGTGCTCGCGGACGCGATCCCGTCGGCGATGGACGCGCTCGACGTCGGTGGTCGCATCGTCGTGATGTCGTACCAGTCGCTCGAGGATCGCCTCGTGAAGCAGGCTTTCGCCGCGGCTTCCGCGTCGACCGCTCCCGCCGGGCTTCCGGTGGAGCTCCCCGAACACGCTCCGCGGTTCCGCATCCTGACCAAGGGCGCCGAGCTCGCCGATGACGAAGAACGCGCGCGCAACCCGCGGGCGATCCCGGTGCGCCTGCGCGCCGCCGAGAAGCTGCGGGAGAGCGCATGAGCCTGAACGCCGTCGTCCGGAAGCCGGTGCAGCCGGTCGCGCCGGAGAAGACGCCGCAGCGGAAGCTGCAACCGGTCACGAGGCAGGCAGCCCGCCGCAAGCCGAAGCTCGCTTACGCCCTCATCGCGCTCGGCGGAGCACTCGCGATCGGAGCCGCGCAGATCGGGCTGTCGCTCGCCATCACCCAGGATTCGTTCACTCTCGCGAGTCTCTCGTCACAGCAGCGCGAACTGAACCTCAAGACCCATGCGCTCCAGGAGGAGCTCACCGGCGTCAGCTCGCCGCAGGTGCTCGCGAGCAGCGCCGCCGGGCTCGGGATGGTGGTCGCCGGTTCGCCGTCGTACCTGCGTCTCAGCGACGGCGCCGTCTTCGGCACCGGTGCAGGGGCCGACTGGACGTCGACCGTCAATCCCGCCGGCGTCGGTGCCGTGAGCAACTCGCTCATCGTGGAGCCGCCGCCTCCTCCCGCGGAGACCGAGGACGGGACGGCGACGACCGAGCAACCGGCGCAGGAACTCCCGCCGTCGATCACCGACGGCCTCCCCAGCCCCACCACGCACTGACCCCACGATCGACGGAGAGGTCCCATGACGACACGAGCCACCCGCGGACCGCGGCGACGCACCGTCGTCGCTCTCGCCGTCATCCTCTCGGTGTTGGTCGCCTTCGTGGTGCGACTGGTCGATATCCAGGTGGTCAGCGCAGACGAGCACGTCTCCGAGTCCCTGGAGCATCTCGGGGCGAGCTCGGCCATTCCCGGCCAGCGCGGGTCGATCCTCGACTCCGACGGGACCGTTCTCGCCTCCAGCGTGATGGTCTATGACGCGCAGCTGAGTCCGCAGGTCATCATGCTGCTCGAGGAGAAGGACCCGAAGCTGCCGTGGGCCGAAGCGTCCGACAAGATCGCGGCCATCACCGGGCAGACCGGCGATGAGGTGCGAACCCTGGTATCGAACGCTCTCGCGGAGAATCCGGACAGTCAATACGCGCCGCTCAAGAAGGGCCTGAACACGGAGCAGTACATGGCTCTGCGGGATCTCGGGGTCGGTTCCTACCTCTCTTTGAAGGCGCGCGAGACACGGGTCTACCCGAACGGTGCGGTCGCGGGCAACATCCTCGGCTTCCTCGACAACTCGGGAGAGGCGCAGGCCGGTGTAGAGAAGCTCGACGACTCCTGCCTGGCGCCCATCGACGGCGAGGAGACGTACCGCAAGGGCAAAGACGGCGTCGTGATTCCCGGGAGCGAACGCACGGTCGACGCCGTGAACGGCGGATCCGTGCAGCTGACCATCAACAGCGACCTCAACTGGTATCTACAGCAGATGATCGCCGAGGAGGCGCAGACGCAGGGCGCCAAGGGCGGCACGGTCACGGTCGTCGAGGTGAAGACGGGGAAGATCCGCGCCGCGGCCGAGTGGCCGGCGCTGGACCCGAACGATCTCGATGCTTCGACGCCGGCGACCAGGGCCAGCCAGATCTTCCACCGCGATTTCGAGCCCGGATCGACGTTCAAAGCGGTCACCGCCGCTGCCGCCATCGAGGGCGCGGGCCTGACCCCCCTCAGCACGGTGAGCGCGGCCTCGCGGGAGAAGTTCCCGAACGGTGCCGTCGTCAACGACGCGTTCAGCCACCCCGCGTACAACTACACCCTCGCCGGGGGACTCATTGACTCGTCGAACGTCGCGCTGTCGAAGTTCGGCACCATGGTGAGCCCCGAGGTGCGGTACGACTACCTCGAGCGGTTCGGGGTGGGGGACAAGACCCTCGACTTCCCCTCGGAGGTCGGCGGGATCCTGCACCCGGTCAGCGACTGGGACAACCAGTCGCTCTACACGACGACGTTCGGGCAGTACTTCACCGTGACGGCGGCCCAGCTCGCCGGTGCCTACCAGGCCATCGCGAACGGCGGAGAGAAGATCGATCTCTCACTCGTCGAGTCGTGCACCGGAGCGGACGGCACCGTCACCGCACCGGCCGACCCGAAGCGCGAGCAGATCATCAAGGAGCAGACCGCCGCCGAGCTGACACGCATGCTGGAGAACGTGGCGGTGCAGGGCGGCAACGCCGAGCGCATCCAGGTTCCGGGCTACCGCGTGACCAGCAAGACCGGTACGGCGCAGGTCTCCGACGGCAACGGCGGATACAAGGCCGGGGTGTACTACACCAGCATGGTGGGCTTCGCGCCGGTCGACGATCCGCAGTACGTCGTCGTGGTCACCCTCGACGAGCCGACTAAGGTTGTATCGTCCGCGGCCACCGCATCCGCCTTCCAGAAGGCGATGACGCAGGTGATGAAGACGTATCGCGTGATGCCGTCCTCTGTCCCGATGGACGAGCTCCTTCCCAAGTTCGGATAGTCGGCGAGAGCCGCGCATGGAGATGACATGATCGCCCTGACGCTCGCTGAGATCACCGCCGCAGTCGGCGGTGATCTGCGCGTGGCCGGAGAAGACACCGCCGAGACCGTGGTCGACGGTCTCGTCGACACCGATTCGCGCACGATGGGCCCCGGCTCGATCTTCGTCGCGAAGCCCGGGGCCGAGACCGACGGGCACCGATTCGTCGGCTCCGCTGTCGCCGCAGGCGCCACCCTGGCGATCGTCGAACACCCGGTGGACGTCGCCGTGAGCCAGATCGTGGTGCCGGACGCCGTCGCCGCCCTCGGTGCACTCGCCAAGGAGGTCGTCGCGCGCGTTCGCGCGGGCGGCGCGCTCCGGATCGTCGGCATCACCGGGTCGAACGGCAAGACCACCACGAAGAACTTCCTCGCACGCATCCTCGAGGGCGAGGGCGAGACCGTGGCGCCCGTGAAGTCGTTCAACAACGAGGTCGGCGCCCCCGTCACCATGCTCCGGGTCACGGAGGGCACCCGATTCCTCGTGAGCGAGTTCGGTGCTGCGGCCCCAGGGAGCATCGCTCACCTGGCGGGTCTCGTCGAGCCCGATGTCGCCGTCGTGCTGATGGTCGGCATGGCGCACGCCGGCGGATTCGGCGGTATCGAGGCGACGGCGAAGGCGAAGGCCGAACTCGTCGCCGCCGCCCGCGTGCCCGGAACCGCCGTCCTCAACGTCGACGATCCCCGGGTCGCCGCCATGCGTGAACTCGCGGACTCTCGTGGACTGCGCACGGTCGGCTTCGGCCAGGGTCCCACGGCGGACGTACGCGCACACGACATCGAGGTGTCCGCCGCCGGCACGTCCTGCGTCATCGAGGTCGACGGCGCACGGCTTCCTCTGCGGCTGCGCGTGCTCGGAGCGCATCACATCTCCAACGCTCTGGCGGCGATCGCCGCAGCGCGCGTGCTCGGCGTCGCGGCAGCGGACGCCGTGGCCCGGTTGGAGACGGTCGAGATCGCCGAACGGTGGCGCATGCAGCCTCTGGGCAGCGATCGGGTGCGGATCATCAACGACGCCTACAACGCCAGCCCGGACTCCATGGCCGCCGCTCTGCGCACGCTCGCGCAGATCACGGGCCCCGACGAGCGCACCGTCGCGGTCCTCGGCGCCATGAGCGAACTCGGCGAGAGCGCGGGGGAGGAGCACGACCGGATCGGGCTGCTCGCGGTGCGTCTCAACATCCAGCGGATCGTCGTCGTCGGCCCCGAGGCGAGGCGGCTCTATCTCGCCGCAGTCGGCGAGGGCTCCTGGGACAGCGAAGCCGTGCACCTGCCCGACCAGGACTCGGCGTTCGAGTACCTCCGCACCGAGCTCCGCGACGGCGACCGCGTGCTCGTGAAGTCATCCAACTCCGTGGGGCTCCGGCATCTCGGCGATCGTCTGGGAGAATTGTTCTCGTGAGGTCTCTCATCATGTCGGCGGCGATCTCGCTCGCCTTCACCCTGTTCCTGACTCCCGTCTTCCTCCGGCTCTTCCGGAAGTGGGGCTGGGGGCAGGTCATCCGTACCCCGGAGTCCGTCCACAACCCGAGTCACGAGGCCAAGCGCGGCACCCCCACGATGGGCGGCGTCATCTTCATCGTCGGCTCGATGGTCGGCTACTTCACCGGTGTGCTGGTGAGCGGCGAGGTTCCTGCACTGTCGGCGCTTCTGGTGATCTGGCTGATGGTCGGATTCGGCGCCGTCGGCTTCATCGACGACTACATGAAGGTGCGCAGCCAGCGCAGCCTCGGGCTCTCCGGCTGGCGCAAGGTGATCGGCCAGCTACTGGTCATCATCCCCTTCGGAATCGTCGCGCTGAACTTCCCGAACAAGTGGGGCCAGACGCCGGCGAGCTCGGCGATCTCGCTGTTCCGCGACATCACCTGGCTCAACCTGTTCGCCTTCGGCGTGGTGCTCGGATGGATCCTCTACCTCGTGTGGATCTCGATCATCGGGGTCGCGACGTCGAACAGCGTGAACCTGACCGACGGTCTCGACGGCCTCGCGGCCGGAGCCGGAGTCATCGTCGTCGGCGCGTACAGCGTGATCGCATTCTGGCAGTTCAAGCAGCCCTGTATCGGCGGGGATCCCGACGCGCTCGGCGGATGCTACGAAGTGCGCGATCCGTTCAACCTGGCCATCATCGCGGCCTCGTTCGCCGCGAGCCTCATCGGATTCCTGTGGTGGAACGCCCCCAAGGCGAAGGTCTTCATGGGCGACGTCGGCTCGATGGCGATCGGCGGTGTCATCACCGCGATGGCGATCCTCACCCGCACCGAACTCCTCCTGCTCGTGATCGCCGGCGTCTTCGTCCTGTCGTCCGGCTCCGTCATCCTGCAGCGCACATACTTCAAGCTCACGCGCGGCAAGCGCCTCTTCCTCATGAGCCCCTTCCATCACCACCTCGAGATGCGCGGGTGGTCCGAGGTCACGATCGTGGTGCGGATGTGGATCATCGCGGGCCTGCTCGCCGTCTCGGCCGTCGGACTCTTCTACGTCGAATGGTTGACCCGTGTCGACTGATCGTCTCGCCGGGCTGACGAGCTGGAACGCCGACTGGAGCGGTCTGCGGGTCGCCGTGCTCGGCCTCTCCATGACAGGCTTCTCGGTCGCGGACACGCTGGCCGAACTGGGTGCCGACGTGCTCGTGCTGAGCGAATCCGCCGAGGAGGAGTACGAACGCCTGCTCCCGGTGATCGGCGCCAGACTCGAACTGGGCTCGCTCGCCGAAGTGCCGACAGCTCTCGTCGACTTCGCGCCCGAGGTCGTCATCGCCTCGCCGGGCTTCTCTCCGTCGCATCCGCTCATCCGGTGGGCGCAGGAGTCGGATATCGCGATCTGGGGCGATGTCGAGCTCGCCTGGCGCGTGCGCGACAAGGTCGTCCGCGACGACGGCACGCCGGCGGACTGGGTGCTCATCACCGGGACCAACGGCAAGACCACGACGACCCAGCTGACGGCCACGCTGCTCGTCGAGGGCGGGCTGCGGGCGGCTCCCTGCGGGAACATCGGGGTGCCGGTGCTCGACGCGGTGCGCGACCCCGCGGGATTCGACGTCCTGGTCGTCGAGCTCTCCAGCCATCAACTCTGGTATCTGGGGCAGTCGTGCCCCGAGGGAGAGCTGTTCCCCTACGCCTCCGTGTGCCTCAACCTCGCCGACGACCACCTCGTCTGGCATGGGAGCGCCGAGGCCTATCGTGACGCGAAAGCCCTGGTCTACCGCAATACCAGGATCGCGTGCGTCTACAACAAGGCGGATGAGGCCACCCGGCAGATGGTCGAGGAGGCGGAGGTCGTCGAAGGTGCGCGCGCCATCGGCTTCGATCTCGGCATCCCCGGCCCCAGCGATCTCGGAGTGGTCGAAGGACTGCTCGTGGACCGGGCCTTCCTCGACGACCGCTCGCGCAGCGCCCTCGAACTGACGACCATCGCCGATCTCGATGCCGCAGGTCTCGCCGCACCCCACATCGTGCAGAACATCCTCGCCGCGAGCGCGCTGGCGCGGTCGCTCGGCGTCGAGCCGGAGGCGATCCACACCGCCCTCCAGTCCTTCCACCTCGATGCCCACCGTATCGAGGTCGTCGCCCGGCACCGCGGCATCACCTGGATCGATGACTCGAAGGCGACGAATCCGCACGCCGCGGCGTCGTCGCTACGCGCGTACCCCGGTGCCGTGTGGGTGCTCGGCGGAGATCTGAAGGGCGTCGACATCTCCGATCTCGTCGCCGACGTCGGGACAACGGCACGAGCCGCCGTCGTGATCGGGGTCGAGCGCTCGGCAGTGGTCACGGCATTCGGGCGACACGCGCCCGCGGTGCCGGTGTTCGAGGTGGATGCTGGCGAGACTGGACAGGTCATGAACCGTGTCGTGGAGATCGCCGCGGGGATCGTCGACGACGAGGGGACAGTCCTGCTGGCCCCGGCGGCGGCATCCTTCGACCAGTTCTCCGGCTACGCGGAACGGGGCCATCGCTTCGCCGAGGCGGTGCGGGACTGGATCGACCGGGGGAGCGCCGATGACACAGGTATCTCGCCCTCCGCGGTCTGAGTCCGGCGGTCTCGCGGCCAGGGTCTCGCTTGGGCGCCGGTTCACCCCGGTGTCGACGGAGTTCCTGCTCATCGCGTCGACCGCCCTGCTGCTCACGCTCTTCGGCCTCGTCATGGTGCTGTCGGCGACGAGCGCGACAGCCGTCTCCAAGGGCGTCAATCCGATGGACGGCGTGCTCCGCCAGGGAGTCTTCGCGCTCCTCGGCATCCCGCTGATGTTCTTGATCAGCCGTCTGCCCGTCGACTTCCTGAAGAGGATGGCCTGGCCTGCCCTGTTCGGCGCCGTAGCGCTGCAGATGCTCGTGTTCACCCCGCTGGGCATCGAAGACGGCGGAAACCGTAACTGGGTCAAGATCGCGGGCTTCACCCTGCAGCCGTCGGAGTTCCTCAAGCTCGCCCTCGCGCTCTGGATCGCCGCTGTGCTGCTGCGCAAGCGCGCGATGCTCGGCACCTGGCATCACGTGTTCATCCCTGTGATCCCGGTCGGCGCGCTGGCGATCGGCACCGTGCTCGCGGGCAAGGACCTCGGCACCGCGATGGTGCTGGTGCTCATCCTCCTCGGGTGCCTCTTCTTCTCGGGGGTCAAGCTCCGGCTGTTCATCATCCCGCTCATCCTCGGCGTCATCGCGGTGCTCGCCTACGCGCTGTCGAGCGAGGACCGCATGCGGCGCATCACCGCGACCTGCGACAACATGGCGCTCTACTACACGGACTGCTACCAGTCGATCCACGGGATCTGGGGGATGGCGACCGGCGGCATCTTCGGGCTCGGGCTCGGCAACTCGCAAGAGAAGTACGGGTGGCTCCCTGCCGCAGGCAACGACTTCATCTTCGCGATCGTCGGCGAGGAGCTCGGCCTGATCGGCTGCATCGTGGTGCTCGCCCTGTTCACGTTCTTCACGATCGGCGCCTTCCACATCATCCGCAAGACGCCGGATCCGTTCATCCGCGTGGCTGCCGGCGGCATCACGGTGTGGATCGTCGGTCAGGCCGTCATGAACGTCGGCGTCGTGATCGGTGTCTTCCCGGTGATGGGCGTCCCCCTCCCGTTCATGTCCCAGGGCGGTACCGCCCTGCTCGCGGTGCTCATCGCGTGCGGCGTGCTGTTGGCCTTCGCGCGTACGATTCCTGTGACCGAGAAGCAGTCAGCCGAGCGGGGTAGGGTCACCAGGTGACCTCGTATCTCCTCGCCGGCGGTGGCACCGCCGGTCATGTCAACCCCCTGCTCGCCGTCGCGGACGGTCTCCGCGCACGCGATGCCGAAGCCTCCGTGCTCGTGCTCGGCACGGCCGAGGGGCTGGAGTCCCGTCTCGTCCCTGCGCGCGGCTACGAACTGCTGATCGTCGACAAGGTGCCATTCCCGCGACGGCCGAACAGGCAGGCGATGTCGTTCCCCGGACGATTCCGCCGAGCCATCGCGCAGGTGCGCGATCACATCCGACGGCACAGCATCGACGTGGTGGTCGGCTTCGGCGGATACGCGTCCGCGCCGGCATACGTGGCCGCTCGCCGCGAGGGCGTGCCGTTCGTCGTGCACGAGGCGAATGCGAAGCCGGGTCTGGCGAATGTGCTCGGCGCACGCCGCGCCGCCGCGGTGGGGGTCGCCTTCGAAGGCACTCCGCTCCGTGGCGGCGAGCTCGTCGGAATGCCCCTGCGCCGAGAGGTGATCGCCCTCGACCGCGCGGCTTCGCGAGCGGAGGCGGCGGACTATTTCGGTCTCGACGCCGAGCGCCCCGTCCTCCTCGTCTTCGGCGGCTCACTGGGCGCGCAGCGTCTCAACGAAGCGCTCGCGGATTCGTGGCGCGACATCCTGAATGCCGGTTGGCAGCTGCTGCACGTGACCGGGGAGCGTAGCGATCTCGTCGACCCCGGCGTCGAAGGCTACGCGCTGCACCGTTACGTCGATCGCATGGATCTCGCCTTCGCTCTGGCTGATCTGATCGTCTCCCGCTCCGGGGCGGCGACCGTGAGTGAGATCAGCGCTCTGGGTATCCCGGCGTTGTACGTTCCCTATTCCGTGGGCAACGGCGAGCAGCGTCTGAACGCCGCCTCCGCCGTCGCTGCAGGAGCCGCGGAGCTGCTCGACGATGGGTCTTTCGACGGTGACGCGGTGCGTCGCATCGTCGTCCCGCTGCTCGGAGACAGAGAACGGATCGCGCGGATGGCTGCCGCGGCCGAGACGGCCGGGACCCGCACGGGAACCGAGAACGTCATCACCCTCATCGACCGCGCACTCGCCACCGCCTGACGCGGTCGGCGAGACCGAAGAAAAGTAGACTGAAGCGGAAATGATCAGACCCGACCTCTCCCTCCCCATTCCCGAGACGATCACCTCCGCGCACTTCATCGGCATCGGCGGTTCCGGCATGAGCGGTCTCGCGAAGATGTTCCTCGATGCCGGCATCCGCGTCTCCGGCAGCGACCGCGCCGATAGCGACAATCTGCGCGCGTTGGCCGCAGCCGGTGCGACGGTGCACGTGGGCCACGACGCGGCCCACCTCGGCGACGCCGACACCGTCGTGCACACGGGAGCGATCTGGCCGGAGAATCCCGAGTTCGTGACCGCGAAGGCCCGCGGACTCCATGTGATCCACCGATCTCAGGCGCTGCACTGGCTGATCGGCACCCGTCGTCTGGTCTCCGTCGCCGGTGCGCACGGAAAGACGACGTCGACGGGCATGGTCGTGACTGCCCTGCGTGAGCTCGGTGCTGATCCGCACTTCGTCAACGGCGGCGTGATCGAGCAGCTCGGCACATCCAGCGCGACGGGATCTGGCGATCTGTTCGTCATCGAAGCCGACGAATCCGATGGCACCTTCCTGCTGTACGACACCGCGGTCGCGCTGATCACCAACGTCGATCCCGATCACCTCGACCACTACGGATCGGACGAGGCATTCCACCAGGCGTTCGTGCAGTTCGCCGACGCCGCGACCCAGGCCGTCGTGATCTCCAGCGACGATCCCGGTGCGCTGCGGGTCGGTGCCGGTCTCTCTCACCCGACCGTTCTGACGTTCGGCCAGGCGGAGGGAGCGGACGTGCGCGTCACCGATATCGTCGCCGCAGGTCCCGTGGCGGCGACGGTGACCCACGGTGAGGAGCAGGCGCGCATGCAGCTCGCCGTTCCCGGCGTGCACAACGCGATCAACGCGGCGGGCGCTGTGACGGTGCTGCGTGCGCTGGGCTACTCCCTCGCCGACGCCGTCCGCGCCGTCGAAGGCTTCGCGGGCACGGTGCGTCGCCTGGAGCAGCACGGCGTCGCGCGTGGCGTCACGGTGTACGACGACTACTCGCACCACCCCACGGAGGTGCGGGCTGCGCTCGAGGCGATGCGCAGCATCGCGGGGTCGGGCCGGATCATCGCGATCCAGCAGCCCCACACCTACTCCCGCACCCAGCACATGTACCAGGAGTTCGCCGACGTCCTGGAAGAGTTCGCCGATCACACCGTGATGCTCGACGTGTACGGGGCCAGGGAAGACCCTGTGCCCGGCGTCACCGGCGAGCTGGTGAGCGGTGCGTTCCGAGATCCATCGCACGTGCACTACGTCGCAGACTGGCAGCAGGCGGCCGACTACACCGCGACGGTGGCACGAGAGGGTGACTTCGTCGTCACTCTCGGGTGCGGCAACGTCTACCAGATCATCCCGCAGGTTCTGGATTCGCTGCGTCGGACCGACGGGGCGTAGCCGATGCGTCGCCCTGCACCGCTTCCGACCACCCCGGATAGCCAGGGGGAGAAGGATGCCGCGCCGGCGGTGAAGTCCCGCCGACGGCGACGCGATGCCGAAGCGGAGGACGGGTTCTCGTCCTCCGGCGACGCGACGCCCGACGAGCACACGGATGACCCGTCAGCCGACGATCCGCAGCCGACGTCGACGAGGGATGTCTGGCGCGCGGCGCGCGCGCGTCGCAAGGCGCTCCGCGCCGAGATCCGCCGCTTCACCCAGCGATCGCGACGACGGAGGATCGTCTGGCTGAGCAGTATCGGCGCCGCCGTCCTGCTCGTCGGAGGCAGCGTCGCCGCCGCGTACAGTCCGCTCTTCGCCGTTCAGAAGATCAGCGTCGCCGGTGCCACCAGCCTCGACCCCGCCGCGATCGAGGCCGCGCTCGGGGACCAGCTCGGAACCCCGCTCGCTCTCGTCGATTCCAGCAAGGTGAAGGCCGCGTTGCTCGCCTTCCCTCTCATCGAGACATATGCCATCGAAGCGCGTCCGCCGCACGACCTCACGGTGCGCATCGTGGAACGCACTCCGGTGGGCGTTCTCCGCTCGGACGCCGGCTACACGCTGGTCGATGCTGCCGGTGTCGCGCTCTCCACCACCTCGGATCAGCCCGCGGGGCAGCCGGTGATCGACGTCCCTGGCGGCGTCGATTCCGCGGCGTTCCGCAGCGCGGGTCTCGTGGTGCGTTCGCTCCCCGCCGATGTCCGTGCCGCACTGACGGGGATCAGCGCGAGCACGGCCGATGACGTCACTCTGACGCTCAGCAGCGGGTTGACCGTGGTGTGGGGGAGCGCTGAGGAGTCCGCATTGAAGGCGGTGGTCCTCTCGAAGGCCATGGGCGCGAACCCCGACGCCGCATCGATCGACGTCACTTCCGCCGAAGTCGCCGTCGTCGGCTGACCGCTTTCGCGGGGAATGGCGCGACACGCCCGTGTCTTCGCGCGTGCGCAGCCGGGCGGCGCTTACCGTCAATCAAAGAGAACGCAATACCGGGAAATACTTTACACCTCTACTTGAGGTTTAAGGTTCACCCACTTCCAGGCTCGAATAATCGGAGGCCGGCCATGAGCCAGAACCAGAACTACCTCGCCGTGATCAAGGTCGTCGGCGTCGGCGGTGGCGGCGTCAACGCCGTGAACCGCATGATCGATCTCGGCCTCCGCGGAGTCGAGTTCATCGCCGTGAACACCGACGCGCAGGCGCTGCTCATGAGCGACGCCGACGTCAAGCTCGACGTGGGTCGTGAACTCACCCGCGGCCTCGGCGCCGGCGCTGACCCCGAGGTGGGTCGCCGTGCCGCAGAGGACCACGCTGAAGAGATCGAGCAGGCTCTGACCGGTGCCGACATGGTCTTCGTGACGGCTGGTGAGGGCGGTGGCACCGGCACCGGCGGCGCGCCCGTCGTGGCCCGCATCGCGAAGTCGATCGGCGCCCTCACCATCGGTGTCGTGACCAAGCCGTTCTCGTTCGAGGGCCGTCGCCGCCAGAGCCAGGCCGAGGCCGGAGTGTCCAAGCTCAAGGAAGAAGTCGACACCCTCATCGTGGTGCCCAACGATCGTCTGCTCGAGATCAGCGACCGCGGCATCTCGATGATCGAGGCATTCGCCACGGCCGATCAGGTCCTTCTCGCCGGTGTGCAGGGAATCACCGACCTGATTACGACCCCGGGTCTCATCAACCTCGACTTCGCCGACGTGAAGTCGGTCATGCAGGGTGCCGGATCGGCACTCATGGGCATCGGTTCCGCGCGCGGTGCCGACCGTGCCATCAAGGCTGCGGAGTTGGCGGTCGAGTCTCCGCTTCTGGAAGCCAGCATCGAGGGTGCGCACGGCGTGCTGCTCTCGATCCAGGGTGGCTCGAACCTCGGAATCTTCGAGATCCACGATGCCGCCGACCTCGTCAAGGAGGCTGCGCACCCCGAGGCCAACATCATCTTCGGTACGGTCATCGACGACACTCTCGGCGACGAGGTGCGGGTGACGGTGATCGCGGCCGGCTTCGACGGCGGCGAGCCCTCCCTGCGTCTGGACCCGATGGTGGTGTCGCGGCCGTCCACGACGCCGCTTCCCGAGGTCGCGCTCGCGGACGAGGCCGAGAGCAAGAGCGAGACGGTGCAGCCCGAGCCTGTGCAGCAGCGCGTTCCGACCACCAGCATCGAGCCGGCGTTCGCCGATGACGACATCGACATCCCCGAATTCCTGAAGTGACCTCTCCGGTCGACGCCTCGGGGACTTCCCCCCTGGCTGCGCGGCTGTCGGCGATCGACGAGAAGATCGCCGCGGCCGCGCAGGTCGCGGGTCGACGGCCTGAGGAGATCACCCGTATCGTCGTGACGAAGTTCCACCCCGCCTCCCTGGTGCGTGATCTGTACGAACTCGGGGTGCACGACGTCGGGGAGAACCGCCAGCAGGAGCTGTCGGCGAAGGGGACCGAGGTCGCCGCGCCGGATCTGCGCTGGCACTTCATCGGCCAGGGACAGACCAACAAGGCGGCGGCGATCCGCAGGAGTGCGGACGTCGTGCACTCGGTCGATCGAGACCGCTTCGCGGACGCCCTGCACCGCGCGGCAGACGGCGACGACCGACTCGACGTGCTCGTGCAGATCAACCTCACCGACGATCCCGGGCGCGGGGGAGTCGTGCCGGCTCAGGCCATCGCCCTCGCGGAGCACGTCCTGGCGCTGCCGTCGCTGCACCTGCGCGGCGTCATGGCAGTGGCGCCCCTTGACGAGGAGCCCGCCTCGGCCTTCGCCCGGCTGCGCGATGTCGCGGACAGCGTCCGTTCCGTCGCCCCTTACGCGTCCTGGATCTCTGCCGGGATGACCGGAGACTTCGTCGAGGCCATCGCCGCCGGCGCGACACACCTGCGGATCGGCTCCGCAATCACCGGACCCCGGCCCGACCGGGGTTAACCTGTGAAAAGACCAGCCCGACACGTTCGAACCGGAGGACACGATGGGTAACCCACTGAAGAAGACCATGGTGTATCTCGGCCTCGCCGATGAAGAAGAGGTCTACGAGGAAGAGGCGCAGGCACCTGTCCGCGCTCACCGCGAGCGTGACCGCGACCGTGATCGTGAGGAGCCGGCACCGGCCCCTGTCACGCCGCTGCGCCGCCCCGTCGCCGTCCGTCAGCCGTCTGCAGGAGCCGTGAACGAGATTCTCACCGTCCACCCGAAGCAGTACCGCGACGCCCAGTTGATCGCGGAGAGCTTCCGCGAGGGCGTCCCGGTCATCATCAACCTCTCCCAGATGAGCGATGCCGACGCGCGTCGCCTCATCGACTTCGCGAGCGGGCTCTCCCTCGGCCTCTACGGCCGGATCGAGCGCGTGACCTCGAAGGTGTTCCTGCTGTCGCCGGAGAACATCGCCGTCTCGGGTCACGGGGGCATCGCACACGCAGACGCCGAGTCTGCGGGCTTCGACCAGTCGTAGCCCGTGCAGCTGGTCTCCGTCCTCGCGAGCATCGTTCACCTGGTGCTCCTGCTGTACGTCTTCGTGCTTTTCGCGCGCCTGATCCTGGACTACATCCCGATGTTCAATCGTGAATGGCGTCCCAAGGGATTCGGGCTCGTGCTCGCCGAGGCCGTCTACACCCTCACCGATCCGCCCATCCGGTTCTTCCGACGGATCATCCCGCCACTGCGGATCGGCTCGCTGTCGCTCGACTTCGGCTTTGCGCTGACCCTGCTGATCGTTCTGATTCTGATGAACGTCGTCGGGTTGTTCATCCGCTGAAATCCAGGCGTGTCCCCTGACCCGGCCCAGCGACTTCACCCACTCTGGGTGTCGTGACATCGCGGCGCCAATGCGCGGGGGCTATGCTGGCACCCAGGTGCGCGCCCCGGGTTCGCGCCACATCACGACCACGCCATACATCGATACTGGCAATCGAACTCATCGAAAGAGGAGCCACCCATGGCACTTACCCCGGATGACGTCGTCACCAAGCAGTTCCAGCACGTCCGCTTCAAGGACGGCTTCGACCCGGACGAGGTGGACGACTTCCTCGACGAGATCGTCATCGAGTGGCGCAAGGCTCTCGAGGAGAACGTCGAGCTGAAGGCCAAGCTGGCCGCGTACGAGTCCGGTGCTGCTCCTGAAGCCGCCGCGCCCGCCGCTGTCGAGGCCCCGGCCCCCGTGGCTGTGGCCCCTGCGGAGCCCGCTCCGACCGGTTCCGCGACCGCGACCGCCGGCATCATCGAACTCGCACAGCGTCTGCACGACGAGCACGTCGCCGAGGGTGAGGCGAAGCGCAACGCGCTCATCGCCGAGGCCGAGACTGAGGTCGCCCGTATCCGTACCGAGGCCGAGGCCAAGCAGCGTGAGGAGTCCGCACGACTCGAGCGCGAGCGCAACACGCTCGAGGCCCGCATCACCGAACTCCGCAACTTCGAGCGCGACTACCGTTCGCAGCTGCGTGGCTACATCGAGGGCCAGCTCCGCGAGCTCGACGAGAAGTCGACCTCCACGGATTCCACGCCCGTCTCCGCGATCGGTCTGTAAGGCGCCCTCTTGTCAGGACGCCGTCCCCTTCGTCGGTCGGCGGCCGGTGCGGTCGTTGCGATTCTCGCAGCGCTCGTACTGGCCGCCGATCAGTTTGTGAAGTACCTCACGATCGAGAACCTTCCGTACCAGGAACCGGTTCCCGTCCTGGGGGAGTTCCTTCAGCTGTACTACGTCCGCAACCCTGGAGCGGCTTTCTCCCTCGGGTCCGAGGTCACGTGGATCTTCACGATCGCTCTCGCGGTCGTGGCCTGCGTGATCGTCTGGAAGGCGTTCGGGCTCAAGTCCCGCCTGTGGGCGGTCGTGCTCGGCTGTCTCCTCGGCGGAGTTCTCGGCAACCTCAGCGATCGTCTGTTCCGCGATCCCGGCTTCCCGGTGGGGCACGTCGTCGACATGATCTCGATGCCGTGGATGATGCCGGCGATCTTCAACGTCGCCGACATCTTCATCGTGACCGGGATGATCTCGGTCGCGTTGCTCGTGGTCTTCGGTCTGCGCTTCGACGGCACGCGCGAACGCGATCATGAGATCGTCGAGACCGAGGAAGAAGCCGAAGCCGCAGCTTCCGCGGCTGTCGCGGCGACCGACACCGACGACGACATGGTCGAGGCCGGCGATTCCACCGCGCCGCGATCGGCCGACGACGACACTCCCTCGGAGGATGCGGCTCCCGCATCGGAAGGACGTTGACCGTGGAGTCGCGGTCCTTGCCTGTCCCCGACGGCCTGGACGGCACCCGCGTGGACGCGGCCCTGGCGAAGCTGATGGGGTTCTCCCGCACCTTCGCTGCTGACGTCGCCGCAGCAGGGGGAGTACGACTCGACGGCGTGACACTCGACAAGTCCGACCGCCTGCGCGCAGGCGGCTGGCTCGACGTCGAATGGCAGCCGAAAGAGGCACCGAAGATCGTTCCCATCGCCGTGCCGGAGCTCGGCATCGTGTACGACGACGATGACATCATCGTGGTCGACAAGCCGACGGGGGTCGCAGCCCATCCGTCGGTCGGCTGGGAGGGGCCGACCGTGGTCGGTGCTCTCGCCGCTGCGGGCTTCCGTGTCGCGACCAGCGGTGCGCCGGAACGTCAGGGTGTCGTGCACCGACTCGACGTCGGCACCAGCGGCCTGATGGTCGTGGCGAAGTCCGAGCACGCCTACACGGTCCTGAAACAGGCGTTCAAGGACCGTACGGTCGAGAAGATCTATCACGCCGTCGTCCAGGGCCACCCCGACCCACTCGCCGGGACCATCGATGCGCCGATCGGGCGTCATCCCAACCATTCCTGGAAGTTCGCGGTCGTGCCCGACGGGAAACCGTCGGTCACGCACTACGAGACGCTCGAGGCGTTTCCTGGCGCATCGCTGCTCGAGATCCACCTCGAGACGGGCCGCACGCATCAGATCCGCGTGCACATGGCTGCGCACCGCCACCCCTGTGTCGGCGACCCGCTCTACGGAGCAGACCCGACGATGTCCGCGCGGCTGGGGCTCACCCGCCAGTGGCTGCACGCGCATCAGCTCGCCTTCGCGCATCCGACGACGGGGGACTGGGTGCAGTTCGAGTCCCCGTATCCCGAGGACTACCGGCACGCACTGGACGTGCTGCGCGGCGAGTAGTCCGCGCTTCTCCGGCCGGATGTCGGCGCTGTGCGCCACACTGAACCCATGACCATCGAGGTTCGCCCCGCCACCGAGTTCGACGACCTCGCGACGCTCGTCGGGCCGAAGAAGCCGACGTCGAACGTCTGCTTCTGTCTGAGTTACCGCATCGGCAGCAAAGAGAACCTGGCTCTCAAGGGGCACGCTCGAGCCGACCGCGTGCGTGAGCTGTGCCACGAGGATCCGCCGCCCGGCGTGATCGCCTATCGCGACGGGGAACCGGTGGGATGGGCGGCGCTGCATCCGCGTCGCGACACCAGTTTCGCGCGGAATCGTCTGATCCCGCACGTCGACGATCTCGACGTGTGGTCGTTATGGTGCTTCCGCGTGCGCCCCGGCTACCGGAAGCAGGGCATCTCGCATGCGCTGATCGACGGTGCCGTCGCGTACGCCGAGAAGCGAGGAGCACCGGCGATCGAGGGCTATCCGGTCGACAACGGCGGCGAGAAGGTCAATCTCACCATGGCGTACGTCGGCACGCGGTCGTTGTTCGAGAGCGCGGGGTTCGTGAAGGCGGCAGACACCGGTTCTGTCCTGGATGGATTCCCTCGAGTGCTGATGCGGCTCGATCTGGGTGCATCGCAGAAATCGTCGAAGAAAGCGTGAACCGCACGACGGCGCACGGCCAATACATAGCGTGACCACAGACAGCGAGATCATCCAGCGATCTCTCCAGCAGCCGGCGGCGTTTGCCGAGCTCTTCGACAGACATGCGCGCGCAGTCAACGCTTTCGCGGCGTATCGGGTCGGTCGGCATGCGGCCGAGGACGTCCTGAGCGAGACATTCCTCGTCGCTTTCCGCCGACGTGCCGATTTCGACACGGACATCGAATCGGCGGCGCCCTGGCTTCTCGGCATCGCTTCGCGCCTGATCCGTCGCCATCGCGCGCTGGAGGCGAAGCAGTGGAAGTCGTTCGCGGCCTCCACCTCCCGGCAAGAGCACTCGACGCTCGGAGGCCTCGACGATGCGATGTCTCGCGTCGATGCCGCGCGCGAGGTCGAGATGCTGAGAGCGCGTATCGCAGCGCTCGCGCCGAAAGATCGCGAGACCCTGCTGCTGTATGCCTGGCAGGGGATGAGCTACGACGAGATCGCGGCGGCCCTCGGCGTTCCCGTCGGCACCGTGAGATCGCGTCTGAACCGGGTCCGCAGACGACTGGACTCCACCCGAAGGATTCAGGCATTCGAGCAGCAGGAGAAGAAGGGAGAGACCCTTGGACGTGTTTGAGAAGGTTCAGCAGACCAGGCCCGAGATCGAGGGCGAGGAGGAGAACCTCGCCGCGGCGCGGGCACTCCTCCTGATGGAGATCCGAGAGGAACAGCGACCCGCGCGGCCGCGCTCGGCTCGGCAACCCTGGTTCATTGCCGCAGGGGCTCTCGGCGCTGCGGCCGCAGTGACTGCAGGCGTGCTCGTCGTTAACAGCGTCACTGCGCCGGCTCCGACCGTGGAGGCGGTGCCCACAGTTGAACCGCGCCCTACGGCCGTGGCGAGTCCGGTCCCGACTCCGACACCGGCTACGGCGACGGACGTCCTTCAGGGCGCTGCGAACGCGGCAGCTGAGTTTGCTCCGCCTGTGCTGGGACCCGGACAGTACCTGCGGCACGGCTGGACGCAGGAGCACCTGGTGACTTTCGACCGGGCGCTTGCCGAACAAGGATTTTCACCGGGGGATTTCGGAACTCGGGCAACGGCGACGAGTGGCTGGGTGCTCGAACGAAGCGGGGCCGATTACAGCCCGGCGGATCTCCGCTCTCAGTGGTACCGGGAGACAAGTCCATACCAGGTGACGAGGATCATTGGCGACGAGGAGCTGGCGCGAACATACTCGGATCGGTTCCTGCAGAGTTCCGGCCAAGGTCAGCCGTTGTCCCCCGACGTACCGTGGCTCCCTGAAAGCGCCGCCGAGAACATGCTCTGGTACTTCGACACTATGCCGCGCGACCCGCAGGCGATGGTCGCGTGGATCCGTGACTATCTGGGACCGGACCGCGATGGCTGGCAGGAAGGGAAGATCGGTTGGATGCTCATCGGGCTGCTTTCCTTCAATGTCGGGGACCCCGAGATGCGCGCCACCATGTACCGTTCACTCAGCCTTCTGCCCGGGTCGACGGTCGGACCGGAGCAGGGAGGGCAGCGGACGATCACGTTCGACTCCCGTCTTGCAACGTCCGAGGGCGGTGGGACCTCGCTGAAGAGGTACACGGTGACGATCGAGATCGCGACAGGACTCGTTACCGAGACCACGGAGACCAGTGATGTCGGGGTGGGGATCATGCCGAGTGACGTCCCCGACTCCCGGACGACCTTCGAGATGAGCGTGGTCGACACTCTGCCGTGACCACTTTCGAACCGTCCTCGCATTCTGGGGCAATACATAGTGTGAGCACAGACAGCGAGATCATTCAGCGGTCGCTCGGGCAACCCCGAGCCTTCGCCGAACTGTTCGATCGGCATGCCAGGACGGTGGGCGGCTACGCCGCCCGCCGTCTCGGCCCCGATGCGGGCGAGGACATCCTCAGTGAGACGTTCCTGGTCGCGTTCGCACGACGCAAGTCGTTCGACACGGCCTGGGACTCGGCGCTTCCGTGGTTGTACGGGATCGCGTCGCGTCTGATCAGGAAGCATCGTGCGCGCGAGGCGAAGCACCTGCGCTCGAGTGCTGCATCTGCGGCCAGAGAAGAACACATCTCACATGGTGACCTCGATGTGACGGTCGCCCGACTCGACGCCGAGATCTCCACTCGCGAATTGGCACCGATGATTGCATCGCTCTCGGCAAAAGATCGCGAGACCCTGCTGCTGTACGCCTGGGGAGATCTCACCTACGAGGAGATCGCCGTCGCTCTCGGCGTCCCCGTGGGGACTGTCCGATCGCGGATGAACCGGATTCGTACACGGTTGAATCCGGCCCGTGGGAACAGGCGAGAACACGTCGTGAATGAGAAGAAGGGAGAGGTCGATGGACGTTTTCGAGCGAGTGCGTGAGGTCAACCGGGGGGCAGGCCTGACGGAGGAGCGGATCACCGCGGCGAGGGCGCGGCTTCTCATCGGGATCGACGAGGGGCGAAGCGCGGAGCGAAAGCGGATCACGCGTCGGCCGATGTTCGTGATCGCCGGAGCCGTGGCCGGGGTGGCTGCAGCGACTGCCGGTGTCGTGGTGGTCAACCAGTTGACGGCACCGAACCCGCGCGTCGAGGCGGTCCGACCTGAGACCGTCCGGCCGACGCCGCAGACATCGCCGACACCGCAGGCCGCTCCCACGTCGGGGGCGTCGGTCACGGAACCGTTCCCGGGCACGACACCGGAGGCAGGACAGTACCTGAAGATCGTGACGACTGATGATCGGCTGCTTTATCTTGATCCGGCGACATCGATCTATCAATGGTGGTTCCGGCCCGAAGAGCATCAGCCCACGACGGCCGCTGTTCTGCGTGAGAGACATGAGCTCTATGTCCCGGGCGACCGGACCGGAGAGTGGATCTCCCAGTTCGGCCCCTCCAACGAGAAAACGTGGCTCTACCCAGAGAGCCAAGATTCGCTCCGGCTCTGGAACAATGTCGCGCCCTACCGAGCTGAGATCTACGAGTCCAGCTACGTCGGGGGATTCGGGGACGGCGAGATGCCGATTCCTGGCTCCGCTCAGTGGTACGCGCAGTACCCGGATGACCCCGGTCAGCTCATCCAGTTCTTTCGTGACAAGTTCGCATCGGGGGCTGCGGAGCCGGAGCGGGCTGAAGAGTTGATGCTCAACGCCCTCAGCGAGGAGTTGATGGCCAACTACGCTCCCGCGCAGACTCGCAAGACACTCCTGCAGGCACTCGAGCTGACGGGTCGCGCCGAGAAGATCTCCGTGAGCGCCGGCGTGATCATCTACCGCATCCACTACTCCGTCATGAGCATTCCGACTACCACGACGATTTCGATCGATGCGGAGACTGGCTGGGTGACCGAGTTCACGAGTCGAGTTGACCGGGGTGGCAATGAGGACGGTATCGTCCCGGCAAACATCCCGGACATCCGGAAGACATTCACGGTCTCGATCGTGGACTCATTGCCCTAGCCGGGCGGGGCGGGGCCCCGACACCGACCTCGGTGTCGGGGCCCCGCCGTAGAATCGAAGGCATGGCATCCGACTCTTTCGTCCACCTGCACGTGCACAGCGAGTACTCGATGCTCGACGGTGCGGCGAAGATCAACGCGATGACCCAGGCGGCCGCCGAATACAAGATGCCGGCCATCGCGGTGACCGATCACGGCAACACGTTCGCCGCGTTCGAGTTCTACAACGCGGCGCGCAACGCGGGTATCAAGCCGATCATCGGGCTCGAGGCATACATGACCCCGGGCACGCACCGCAGCGACAAGACGCGCGTGCAGTGGGGCTCACCCGACCAGAAGAGCGACGACGTCTCCGGCTCGGGCGCCTACACCCACATGACGATGTGGAGCCAGAGCACCGAGGGCATGCACAACCTCTTCCGGATCAGTTCCCGGTCGAGCATGGAGGGCTACTACTTCAAGCCCCGCATGGACCGCGAGCTGCTCCAGACTTACGGCAAGGGGATCATCGCGACGACGGGGTGCCCGTCAGGTGAGGTGCAGACCAGGCTCCGGCTCGGCCAGTACGACGCGGCGCGGGCGGCAGCAGCGGAGTTCCAGGACATCTTCGGCAAGGAGAACTACTTCGCCGAGATCATGGACCACGGGCTGTCCATCGAGAGACGCGTGATGACCGACCTCCTCCGGCTCTCGAAGGACCTGAACATCCCGCTGGTCGCCACCAACGACTCTCACTACACGCACCAGCATGAGGCCGACGCCCACGAAGCGCTCCTGTGCGTGCAGTCGGGTTCGACGATGGATGACCCGAACCGGTTCAAGTTCGACGGCGACGGGTACTACATCAAGTCCGCGGCCGAGATGCGGCAGCTGTTCCGCGATCACCCCGAAGCCTGCGACAACACCCTGTTGATCGCCGAGCGCTGCGAGGTCGAGTTCAACACCTCGGCCAACTACATGCCGCGCTTCCCGGTGCCCGACGGCGAGACCGAAGACAGCTGGCTCATCAAAGAGGTCGAGGCCGGCCTGCACTACCGCTATCCCGGGGGCATCCCCGACAAGGTGCGCAAGCAGGCCGAGTACGAGACCGGCATCATCCTGCAGATGGGTTTCCCGGGGTACTTCCTCGTGGTCGCCGACTTCATCAACTGGGCGAAGGACAACGGCATCCGCGTGGGTCCCGGCCGTGGTTCGGGTGCCGGGTCGATGGTCGCCTACGCGATGAAGATCACCGACCTCGACCCGCTCGAGCACGGCCTGATCTTCGAGCGCTTCCTCAACCCGGATCGTGTCTCCATGCCCGACTTCGACGTCGACTTCGATGACCGGCGCCGTGGCGAGGTCATCGACTACGTCACGGAGAAGTACGGCTCCGAGCGCGTCGCGCAGATCGTCACCTACGGCACCATCAAGTCCAAGCAGGCGCTGAAGGATGCCGGGCGTGTGCTCGGCTTCCCGTTCAGCATGGGGGAGCGGCTCACCAAGGCGATGCCGCCGCCCGTCATGGGCAAGGACATGCCCCTCGACGGCATGTTCGACTCGTCACACCCCCGATACAAAGAGGCCAGTGAGTTCCGCACGCTGATCGAGACCGATCCCGAGGCGAAGACGGTGTTCGACCGCGCGCAGGGTCTCGAGGGACTGAAGCGTCAGTGGGGCGTGCATGCCGCCGGCGTGATCATGTCGTCCGATCCGCTGCTCGACATCATCCCGATCATGCGCCGCGAGCAGGACGGGCAGATCGTCACACAGTTCGACTACCCGTCGTGTGAGTCCCTCGGCCTGATCAAAATGGACTTCCTGGGGCTCCGCAACCTCACGATCATCTCGGATGCGCTCGACAACATCCGCACGAACCGTGGCGAAGAGCTCGACCTCGAACACCTCGGCCTCGACGACCCCGGCGTGTACCAGTTGCTCGCCCGTGGTGACACCCTGGGCGTCTTCCAGCTCGACAGCCCGCCCCTGCGTTCACTCATGCGCCTGATGAAGCCCGACAACTTCGGTGACATCTCGGCCCTCATCGCCCTGTACCGCCCGGGGCCCATGGGTGCCAATTCGCACACGAACTACGCGCTGCGCAAGAACGGGGTGCAGGAGATCACTCCGATCCACCCCGAGCTGGAAGCACCCCTCGCCGAGATCTTGGAGGAGTCCTACGGGCTCATCATCTACCAGGAGCAGGTCATGGCCATCGCTCAGGCGGTCGCCGGGTTCAGTCTCGGACAGGCAGACATCCTGCGTCGAGCGATGGGTAAGAAGAAGAAATCCGAGCTCGACAAGCAGTACGAGGGATTCGCGGGCGGCATGACCGAGCGCGGGTTCGGCGAGGCGGCGATCAAGGCGCTGTGGGACATCCTGCTGCCCTTCTCGGACTACGCCTTCAACAAAGCGCACTCCGCCGCATACGGCCTCGTCTCGTACTGGACCGCGTACCTCAAGGCGCACTATCCCGCCGAATACATGGCGGCACTGCTCACCAGCGTCGGTGACTCCAAGGACAAGATGGCTCTCTACCTGAACGAGTGCCGCCGAATGGGCATCAAGGTCCTTCCGCCCGATGTCTCCGACTCGATCAACTTCTTCGCGGCCGTCGGCGACGACATCCGCTTCGGTCTCGGCGCCGTGCGCAACGTCGGCAGCAACGTCGTCGAGGGGATCGTGCAGGCCCGCAAGGACGAGCGCTTTACCTCGTTCCATCATTTCCTCGAAAAGGTTCCGCTGCACGTCTCGAACAAGCGCACGGTCGAGTCGCTGATCAAGGCCGGTGCCTTCGACTCGATGGGCGATTCCCGGCGCGCACTCATGGAGGTGCACGAAGACGCGGTCGAGGCCGCCGTCGACCGCAAGCGCAACGAGGCACAGGGCGCCATCGGCTTCGACTTCGACAGTCTCTACGACGGTATGGACGAGGTGGCTCCCGCCAAGGTCCCCGCGCGTCCTGAGTGGGGGAAGAAGGACAAGCTCGCCTTCGAACGGGAGATGCTCGGTCTCTACGTGTCAGACCACCCGCTCGCCGGGCTCGAGGTGCCTCTCGCGAAGCATGCATCGATCTCGATCCACGACCTCAACAACTCCGAAGACCTGCAGGACGGCGACCAGGTGACGGTGGCCGGGCTCGTCACCAGCGTGCAGCATCGTGTCGCCAAGGCGAGTGGAAACCCGTACGGCATGATCACCGTCGAGGACTTCAACGGCGAGGTCACCGTGATGTTCATGGGGAAGACCTACACCGAGTTCCAGCACACATTGCAGCAGGATGCGATTCTCGCCGTCCGAGGGCGCGTGTCCCGGCGCGATGACGGGCTCAACCTGCATGCGCAGTCGGCCTTCGCGCCCGACGTGGGCTCATTCGACGCCGCCGGTCCGCTGGCGCTGGTCCTCGCCGAACAGCGCGCGACCGAGCGCGTGATGATGGAGCTCGCCGAGGTGCTCCGCCGACACAACGGTGACACCGAGGTGGTGCTTCGCGTGCACCGCGGAGGCACCGCGAAGGTGTTCGAGGTGCCGATGCCGGTCAAGGTCTCCGCAGACCTGTTCGGTGACCTCAAGTCTCTGCTCGGACCCACCTGTCTGGGGTGAGCGGGTAGGATCGTGAGCCGTCGGCAGCACGACGAATCCACCCGTCGAGCCCTGTGACGAAAGGACCACGCATGAGCACGGATCTCCCCGAATCGGAAACCGAGGACCTGGTTTTCGGCGACGATGACGGCGTCCTCTACGACGAAGAGGTCACGCCCGAGTTCGGCATCCTCGGCTTCACGTTGCGCGAGCTGCTGATCGTGGGCGTCTGGCTGCTGTCCTTCGTGTTCTCCTTCTTCCCGCTGATCGGCGATCTCTCGCTGTGGGGCGTCGGCATCCAGTGGGTCCTCCCGGTCGCGCTCCCGACCGTCGCCGTCTTCCTGCTGGTGCTGCGCCGATTCTCGCCCGACGGCATCCGCCGGGTCGGTTCGCTCGGCATCGATCAGTTCGCCTCGGTCGCCTTCTCCGTGTCGGCGGTGGTCTGGGCAGGCAGTCTCTGGCTCGCGATCTCCGCACTGGCGGCCGGTGGAACCTGGAGCCTCCCGTGGAACGGGGTGGCCATGGTCATCACGTCTCTGGCGCTCGTCGTCCTCACGGTGTTCGCGCCGATCATCCCGGGGCTGAAGGAAGACTTCCACGGTCGCCTGGTGACTCTCGCGCACCGCAACGCGAACCCGGTGCGTCCCGTGATCGCGAGGCCGCGCCCTGAGCCCGTGCCGGCCGCGGACTCCGCTGAAGAGTCGGCGGAGGGAGCGGCCGCTGGACCCGACCCGTCCGCATCCTTGGACGAGTCAGATGCGCCGGACGACAGCCGGACAGATGCCAACGTCGAGGGTGCGGTTGCGCCTCCGATCGTCGTTCAACTCGATGTCGAGCCCTCCGGCCGGCAGGCCACCGACGAGATCGCCCGATTCGACCTGGCCGAGCAGGTACCGCTCACGGCCCACGCCTCGGGCGGCGGCATCGGTACCGAGCAGGAGACCTCCGACGAGGAGTACGTGCCCGCCTATTCGCGTCGTTCTCGTGGTCAGGAACCCGAGATCGTCTCGGACACCGGGAGCATCGAGTCGCTCCTGGAGACAGCGGCGACGTACGAGACCGATGTCATCGGGGATGAGCCGGTGCCGCTGGCTCGGGAAAGCGTCTCGGATGCCGACGTCGAGGAGACGAATCCTCGCGAGACGGTTCCCGCCGCTCAGCCATTCTGGATCCTCGCTCCCTCCGAGCGCGACGTGCACGACGAACGCGGTGAACCGCTCTTCCGCATCGGCCCGAGCGCCTGGGCTCTCGTGATCGAAGACCGTGGGGGTGCGTTCGTCGTCCGACATGATGACGGACGGATCGGCTACCTCCACGACATCTCCGACATCACGAAGGGCTGAAATGCGCACCATCGATCTGCGAGGGCGCGAGCTCTCGCCCGCCGGCATGCTCGCCGCCGTACCCCGGGCCACCCAGGCACGCGCGGAAGCACTCGACACCGCTGTGCGTATCGTCGAAGACGTGCGCGATCGCGGCGAAGTCGCTCTCCGCGAGCAGGCCGAACGATTCGACGCGGTCACCGGCCACGCCGTGCGTGTGCCCGCCGCGCACATCACGACGGCGCTCGCTGAACTCGCCCCCGAGGTCAGGAGCGCGCTCGAGGAGGCGATCCGCCGGGTACGACTGGCCTCCGCCGCGCAGGTTCCTGCGACCCAGGTGACCCGGATCGGAGAAGGGGCCGTCATCACGCAGCGTTGGCAGCCGGTGCACCGCGTGGGGGTCTACATCCCCGGCGGCAAGGCCGTGTACCCGTCGAGCGTGATCATGAACGTCGTCCCTGCGCAGATCGCCGGGGTCGAGCAGATCGCGCTGGCATCGCCGCCGCAAGCTGACCAGGACGGTCGGATCCACCCGACCATCCTCGCAGCGGCCGCGCTGCTGGGGGTGACCGAGGTGTATGCGATGGGTGGTGCCGGGGCGATCGGCGCCCTGGCGCACGGTGTGCCGTCACTGGGTCTCGATCCCGTGGATGTCGTTTCCGGCCCCGGCAACAACTACGTCGCGTCAGCGAAGCGTGCGGTCGCCGGGGTCGTCGGCACCGATTCGGAGGCCGGGGCGACCGAGATCCTCGTCGTCGCGGACTCCCACGCCGATCCGCGTCTCATCGCCGCTGATCTCGTGAGCCAGGCCGAGCACGATGAGCAGGCGTCCGCGGTGCTGGTCACCGATGCGGCCGAGCTCGCCGAACAGGTCGCCGTCGAGGTCGAGCGCATCGCCGCGAACACCCGACACAGCGCACGTGTCGCTGCCGCTCTCTCGGGGCCGCAGTCCGCCATCGTCCTCGTGGACGATAGGGCGATGGCCACGGCCTTCAGCAACGCCTACGCGCCGGAGCACCTCGAACTGCACCTCGTGGACGCCGAGGAGGCCGCCGCGGACTTCACCAGCGCCGGCGCCGTGTTCGTCGGGGACCAGACACCGGTCAGCCTCGGCGACTACATGGCAGGCAGCAATCACGTGCTGCCGACCGGGGGACAGGCGCGCTATGCCCCGGGGCTCGGGGCGTACACGTTCCTCCGTCCGCAGCAGGTGATCTCCTACGACAGGGCAGCGCTGGCTGCAGTGCGTGCCGGAGTCGTCGCCCTCGCCGACACCGAAGTGCTCCCCGCACACGGTGAAGCGATCGAGGCCCGTTTCACCGCGTAGGATCGGTCAGATGCACTGCCCCTTCTGTCGACACCCCGACTCCCGCGTCATCGATTCACGCACCAGCGACGACGGGCTCTCGATCAGGCGTCGTCGACAGTGCCCGGAGTGCGGCGGCCGCTTCACCACGACCGAGACCGCGAGCCTCAACGTGATCAAGCGCTCCGGCGTGATGGAGCCCTTCAGCCGCGAGAAGGTCATCACGGGCGTGCGGAAAGCCTGTCAGGGGCGGCCGGTCACAGAGGGCGACCTCGCCGTGCTCGCTCAACGCGTGGAAGAGGCGGTGCGGCAGACCGGTGTCTCGCAGCTCGACACCAACGAGATCGGTCTCGCGATCCTCGGCCCGCTGCGTGAACTCGATGAGGTCGCGTTCCTGCGTTTCGCCAGCGTCTATCAGGCGTTCGACTCCCTCGAGGACTTCGAGGCCGCAATCACCGATCTGCGCGCCGACCACACGAAGCGGGAGTCCGAGGACCGGTAATCTGGCAGGGATGTATCCGCTGCTCTTCCGCGCTGTCCTCTCGCGCTTCGATCCCGAGTTCGCCCACCACGCCGGCATGGCGGTGATCCGTGTACTCGGCGCGCCCCCGTTCTCGTGGGCGACTCGTGCGATCACACGTCCTGACCCGTCGTTGCGCGTGGAGGCGCTCGGTCTCACATTCCCGTCGCCGTTCGGCGTGGCCGCCGGTTTCGACAAGAACGCGGTGGGCGTGCGAGGGCTCGCGGCTCTCGGCTTCGGGCACGTCGAAGTCGGCACTGTCACGGCGATACCCCAGGATGGCAACCCGAAGCCTCGGCTTTTCCGTCTCATCGCCGACCGTGCCGTGATCAATCGCATGGGCTTCAACAACGCGGGAGCGGACGCGGCGGCACGTCGCCTCGCGCGCCTGCGTCGCGGTGCTCCCGACACGATCATCGGCGTCAACATCGGCAAGAGCCGGGTGGTCGAGGTCGAGGATGCGACGGCCGACTACGTGGCCTCGGCGACACGTCTCGCTCCGCTCGCCGACTACCTGGCTGTGAACGTGTCGTCGCCGAACACCCCAGGCCTGCGTGGGCTGCAGGCCGTCGAGACGCTCGCGCCGCTGCTGCGTGCCGTGCGCGAGGCCTCGGGTGCCACGCCGCTGCTCGTCAAGATCGCCCCGGACCTCTCCGACGAAGAGATCACGTCGATCGCGCAGATGGCGGTCGACGAGGGGCTTGCCGGAATCATCGCCCACAACACCACGATCAGTCGGGACGGACTGCTGACGGATGACGCCACGGTCGAGGCGGCGGGAGCGGGGGGCCTGTCCGGCGCGCCGTTGAAGAAGCGTTCGCTCGAAGTGCTGCGCGTCGTGCGTGAAGCCGTTCCTTCTGACTTCTGCGTGATCGCGGTCGGGGGAGTGGAGACGCCATCCGATGTACAGGAACGTCTCGACGCGGGTGCGACCCTCGTGCAGGGCTACACCGCTTTCCTGTACCGCGGTCCGTTCTGGGGCCGCGAGATCAACAGGGGACTGCTCAGTCGGGGTACTGGCCGCGCTTGACCTGCGGCTTCGGCAGACGCATGAAGCGCATCTGCAGCGCGCGCATCGCGGCGTACCAGCCGAGGCCGCGCTCGAGGCGCTCCTTGCCGAACTTCGCCGCCGCCTTGCGCTTGACCCGCATGCCGAGCAGGACCATGCCGCCGATCGCGATCACGAGATACCCCATCATCACGATGTAGGCGTAGAACGAGATGACGGTGTTCGCCGGGACGAGCGAGGCGAGGATGACCAGCACCATGACGCCCATCACGAACTCGGCCGGGTGCCAACCGGCATCCACGTAGTCGCGTACCCAGCGGCGCTGCGGGCCCTTGTCGCGAACGGGGAGGTACTTCTCCTCGCCGGCGGCCATGCCCGCCTGTGCGCGGGCGCGACGCTCGTTGAGGTCTGCCTTCGCGGCCGCCTTCGCCTCCTTGGTGTTGGCGACCAGGGGGCGGCGTCGAGCTGCCTCCTGCTCCGCACGGGTCGGCGTCGCGCGCCCCTTGCCGACGGCAGTCGTCTCGGGGGCGTCGTCGTTCGTGGAAGGGGAGGTAGGGGTAGTGGACACGGAGTTCCTCGGTTCGCCGGCGGGGGATCACCTTAAGATTACTCGCATGACCTCTCCTGTTCCTCCCCGTGAGTCCGATGCCGCCGTCCTCGAGGCGGTGGCGACCGGAATCCCTTCAGCGCTGTCGGATCTCGGCCACCTCGTGCGCATTCCGGGGATGGCCTGGCCCGCGTTCGATCAGAGCCAGTTGGAGCGAAGCGCGGAAGCCGTGGCGGCTCTGGCCTCCGGGATCGGAGTCTTCGACGAGGTGCGGGTGCTCCGCGCCGCGATTCCGGGCACCGACGAGCAGGGGCAGCCGGCCGTCCTCGCCACCCGCGCCGCGCGCAACGGCAAGCCCACGATCCTTCTCTATGCGCACCACGATGTGCAGCCTCCCGGGGATGACGCCCTGTGGGAGACTCCGCCGTTCGAGCCGACGGTGCGCGATGGGCGTCTCTACGGACGTGGAGCAGCCGACGACAAGGCCGGGATCATGTCGCACATCGCCTCGATCCGTGCGGTGAGCGAGGTGCTCGGTGACGACCTCGACCTCGGCATCGCGATGTTCATCGAGGGGGAAGAGGAGTACGGGTCCCGTTCGTTCGCCCAGTTCCTCTCCGACAACAAGGATGCGTTGCGCGCCGACGCGATCGTGGTGGCCGACTCCGGCAACTGGGATTCCGTGACCCCCGGACTCACCGTCTCCCTCCGCGGCAATGCACGCTTCACGATGCGTGTGCGCACCCTGGATCACGCCTCGCACTCGGGGATGTTCGGCGGTGCGGTGCCCGATGCCATGATGGCGACCGTCACGCTGCTGTCCACGTTGTGGAACGCCGACGGCTCGGTGGCCGTCGACGGCATGACGGAGCGCGATGCGCCCACTCCGGACTACACCGAGGCGACGCTCCGCGACGAGGCCGGGCTCCTGCCGGGCACCACCCCGATCGGCGATGGCACGATCCTCAGCCGCATCTGGAACAAGCCGTCGGTCACGGTGATCGGGATCGACGCCACGAGCGTGGCCGCGGCATCCAACACGCTGCTCCCCGAGGTCACTGTCGTCATCAGCGCTCGCGTCGCTCCGGGGCAGACCGGTCAGTACGCGTACGACGCCCTCGAGAGCCACCTCCGTGCGCACGCCCCGTTCGGGGCCGAGCTCGCGTTCTCGGATGTCGACCTCGGCGACGGCTTCCTCGTTGACACGAGCGGCTGGGCCGTCGCCCTGACCCGTGACGCCATGCGTGACGGCTACGGAGTGCCTCCGGTCGATCTGGGTGTCGGCGGATCGATCCCCTTCATCGCCGATCTGGTGCGGGAGTTCCCGGCCGCGCAGATCCTGGTGACCGGTGTCGAAGACCCGCATTCGCGCGCACACAGCCCGAACGAATCGCTGCACCTCGACACCTTCCGTCATGCGGTTGCGACCGAGGCGCTGCTGCTCGCGCGGATGAATGCGGCGGAACTCTGAGCCGCACAGGATCTGCGGCGGTAGAATCGTCCGAGAAGCCGTGCACCTGCGGCCCGTCACAAGGAGCGACATGAGCGACACCACACTCTCCCCAGAGACCACCCGCGCACACGGCGTCACCCTGACCGACGCTGCCGCCACGAAGGTGAAGAACCTCCTCGAGCAGGAAGGCCGCGACGATCTGCGACTGCGCGTCGCCGTGCAGCCCGGCGGATGCTCCGGCCTCATCTACCAGCTCTACTTCGACGAGCGCTACCTGGAGGGCGACGAGACCGTCGACTTCGACGGCGTCGAGGTGATCATCGACAACATGAGCGTCCCGTACCTCGACGGCGCGGCGATCGACTTCAAGGACACGATCTCCGAGCAGGGGTTCACGATCGACAACCCCAACGCGGCGGGCAGCTGCGCCTGCGGTGACAGCTTCCACTGATCTTCGCTCCACCTGCTCGGCCGCCGTCACCACTGGTGACGGCGGCCGTTCTGGTTCTACAACCTGCGTGGATGGCATGAATCAGGTGTGAGGTTGCCCTAGACTTGGGTGTGCTCTGTTCGCGATCTGAAAGGTGCATCGTGCCCTCGAAACGCAGCCTTCGTTGGGCCGCCCTCCCTGTGGGAGTTGCGGCAGCCTTGGCCCTGGCGGGATGCTCTCCCACCGAGCTGAACGGCTTTCTTCCGGGCTTCGTGGAGGGCGGTCCTGCCGCCACCAACCAGACCGAGCGTGTCTCGTCGCTCTGGGTCAACTCCTGGATCGTGCTTCTCGCGGTCGGAATCATCACCTGGGGCCTGATGGCCTGGGCAGCGATCGCTTACCGCCGTCGCAAGGGCCAGACCGGCCTGCCGGTGCAGATGCGCTACAACATGCCGATCGAGATCTTCTACACGATCGTGCCGCTCATCCTCGTGCTGGGAATGTTCTTCTTCACCGCTCGCGATCAGTCCGAGATCGAAGCCAAGTGGGACGACCCCGACGTCGAGATCACCGCCATCGCGAAGCAGTGGGCGTGGGACTTCCAGTACGACGGTGACGAGAAGGACAACTCCGACGCCGTGTGGACCATGGGCATCCAGGCTCAGCCCGACAAGGACGGCAACATCGACCAGGCGCAGCTGCCGACGCTGGTGCTGCCGGTCGACAAGAAGGTGACGATCAACCTTCAGTCGCGTGACGTCATCCACTCCTTCTGGATCATCGACTTCCTGTACAAGAAGGACATGTTCATCGGGAAGGACAACTCCTGGTCCTTCATCCCGACTCGTGAGGGCGAGTACGCCGGCAAGTGCGCCGAGCTCTGTGGCGAGTACCACTCGATGATGCTCTTCAACGTGAAGGTCGTCTCGCAGAGCGAGTACGACTCGTACCTCGCGTCGCTCGAGGAGCAGGGCAACACCGGCGACATCACCGGTGCCTACGACCGTCTCTCGAACTTCCCGGGGACAACCCCGAAGACCGACACCGAGGAAGGAGGGGAGTAAGCCATGTCGACCACAGAAGCTCCCCGTACCGACGAGTCTCCCCGCTCGCGTCCCAGCACTCTGCCCGCACGTCAGGCCGCTCTCATGAGCTCCTCGCGCGTCGAGCAGAAGGGCAACATCGTCGTCAAGTGGATCACCTCCACCGACCACAAGACCATCGGGTACATGTACCTGATCGCGTCCGTGATGTTCTTCCTCCTCGGCGGTGTGATGGCGCTCGTCATCCGTGCCGAGCTGTTCGCGCCGGGCATGCAGATCATCCCGACCAAGGAGCAGTACAACCAGCTCTTCACGATGCACGGCACGATCATGCTGCTGATGTTCGCGACGCCGCTGTTCGCTGGCTTCGCCAACGCCATCCTCCCGCTGCAGATCGGTGCTCCTGACGTCGCCTTCCCGCGTCTGAACGCTTTCGCCTTCTGGCTCTTCCTCTTCGGATCGACGATCGCTGTCGCCGGCTTCCTCACCCCGCAGGGTGCGGCATCGTTCGGCTGGTTCGCCTACCAGCCGTTGGCAGGGGCATCGTTCTCGCCGGGTGCCGGTGGAAACCTCTGGATGGTCGGTCTCGGCATCTCCGGTTTCGGAACGATCCTCGGTGCCGTCAACTTCATCACGACGATCATCACGATGCGCGCCCCCGGTATGACGATGTGGCGCATGCCGATCTTCTCCTGGAACACGCTCATCACGAGCCTCCTGATCCTGATGGCGTTCCCTGTGCTCGCGGCCGCCATCTTCGCTGCCGCAGCCGACCGCATCCTCGGTGCTCACATCTACGACCCGGCCAACGGCGGTGTCCTGCTCTGGCAGCACCTGTTCTGGTTCTTCGGTCACCCCGAGGTGTACATCATCGCGCTGCCGTTCTTCGGCATCGTCTCCGAGATCTTCCCGGTCTTCAGCCGCAAGCCGATCTTCGGATACAAGACCCTCGTCTACGCGACGATCGCCATCGCCGCTCTCTCGGTCGCGGTGTGGGCTCACCACATGTACGTGACGGGCTCGGTCCTGCTGCCGTTCTTCGCGCTGATGACCATGCTGATCGCCGTGCCGACGGGTGTGAAGATCTTCAACTGGATCGGTACCCTCTGGCGAGGTTCGGTCACCTTCGAGACCCCGATGGTCTTCGCCCTCGGCTTCCTCGTGTCGTTCGTCTTCGGTGGTCTGACCGGCGTCATCCTCGCGGCTCCGCCGCTGGACTTCGCTCTCTCCGACTCGTACTTCGTCGTCGCCCACTTCCACTACGTGGTGTTCGGAACCGTGGTGTTCGCCATGTTCGCCGGCTTCTACTTCTGGTGGCCCAAGTGGACGGGACGCATGCTGAACGAGCGTCTCGGCTACGTGCACTTCTGGTTGCTGTTCATCGGTTTCCACATGACCTTCCTCATCCAGCACTGGCTGGGCGTCGACGGCATGGTGCGTCGTTACGCCGACTACTCGGAGGCAGATGGCTGGACCTGGCAGAACCAGGTCTCGACGATCGGTGCGATCATCCTCGGCGCTTCGATGCTGCCGTTCTTCCTGAACGTCTGGATCACGGCGCGCAAGGCGCCGAAGGTCACGGTCAACGACCCGTGGGGCTATGGCGGATCGCTCGAGTGGGCGACATCGTGCCCGCCGCCGCGTCACAACTTCACGTCGATCCCGCGCATCCGCAGCGAGCGTCCTGCATTCGACCTGAATCACCCGGAGGCCGCGGAGTTCGCCACGACGGCTCCCGGCGAGCGAGAGGCCCACTAAGTCATGCGCGACAACGTCATTCTCTGGTGGGTCCTGACCGCGTTCTTCGCCCTCGTGGGCGTCGTCTACACGGGCTGGCACATCCTGGCCACCCCGGCTGAGAACTTCGCGATGCGGATCGAGTGGGTCGGCACGGTCGCCCTGTTCTTCGCGGCCTTCATGGCAGCGATGATCGCGTTCTACCTCGATCGCACCCACAAGGCTCAGCGCGGTGAGCTGCCCGAAGACATCCTGACCTCCGACATCGATGACGGTGACCCGGAGCTCGGCGAGTTCAGCCCGTGGTCCTGGTGGCCGATCGTGCTCGCGGCCTCGGCCGGAATCTTCGTCGTGGGTCTCGCGGTCGGGCACTTCCTTCTGCCGATCGGTCTCGCGATCTTCGTCGTCGCGATCGTCGGCTGGGTGTACGAGTACTATCGCGGCAACTTCGCCCGCTGATACAGTTCCGCAGAAGAAGGCCCCCGGATTCCTCCGGGGGCCTTCTTCGTGCGCGGGAAAGTCGTGATCAGGCGTGAGTACGGACGCGTGCGATGCCGGTCAACGGATCCACGGGGCGGTGATGGACGCCATCGGCGTCCTCTACCGCGTACCCTTCGCGGACCCAGTATTCGAAGCCGCCGATCATCTCGCGCACGGTGTATCCGAGACGGGCGAACTCGAGCGCGCCCTTCGCGCCGGCGTTGCAGCCGGGACTCCAGCAGTAGACCACGACGGCAGTACCCTCAGCGATCTCGGTCGGGGCACGCGAGGCGATCTCGTTGTAGTGCATGTGAACGGCACCGGCCACTCGGCCCTGGGCCCATGCCTCGTCGGAGCGGACATCGATGACGACGATGTCCGCTCCGGCTCGGAGCGCGGCGTGGACATCGCTGGGATCCGTCTCATAGGTCAACTTGGCTGCGTAGAAGTCGGCGCGATCGATCATGACTTCAGCCTAGGGAGCGCAGACGCGAGCCACCCAGCGGATTCCTGTCGCACCGCGACGGATTGCGGTCAACGCCGAAGCGGGGGATGCCGCCAACGAGGACTGTATGTGGCCGAACGTGGTGTGGCCGTCGACCGAAGCAGCGTAGCGATCAGAGCAATGCCGTCATCTGCACGCGCGGTCCGTGCTCGAAGAGCCCCAGCGCTGACTCGACGTCGACCAGCTTTTGGAGCAGCGGCGTGCGCGGCTCACTCACGACGAAGCCGCAGGACGCGTAGAAGGGCGCGTTCCAGGGCACGTCGAGGTATGTGCGGAGGGTGACTTCGGTATGACCCCGGTGGCGTGACTCCACGAGTGCGGCCGCGACGAGCTCACGACCGATGCCGCGGCGTCCGAATGACGGAAGGACCGAGAGCTGTTCGAGATGGGCGTGCCCGTCGAACTCCAAGACATGCACGAAGCCGACGACGAGCGGTCTCGTCGTCGCGCAGTCGATGTGCTCGGCCACGAGGACGAAGCCCGGCGTCGATGCGCGTTCGTGAGCGGGCGTCGGGGGAGGCCAATCGGCTGCGCCGAAACGTTCGATCAGGAGAGCATCGGCGGCGACCTCGATCTGCTCGGTCACCGCGTCGTCGTCGGGAGAGGTCGGTCGCACGGAGACGTTCATGATCAGTCGGCGACAGCCGCGATCGCTTCGATCTCGACGAGCTGGTCGTCGTAGCCGAGCACAGTGACTCCCAGGAGCGTGCTGGGCACGTCGTGCGAGCCGAAAGCGGCATGGATGACGTCCCAGGCCGTGACGAGGTCGGCCTGGGCGGAGGAGGCCACGAGCACCCGGGTGCTGATGACGTCGGTGATGGTGGCGCCGGCGACGTCGAGCGCTCCCTTGAGCGTCTCGACGCACTTGGCGGCCTGAGCGGCATAGTCGCCGGGTGCTGCGGTCGTGCCGTCGTCATTCAGCGGGCACGCGCCGGCGAGGAAGATCAGGCGTGAGCCGGCCGGTGCGGTCGCGGCGTAGGCATAGGGAGCGTCGGCGAGGGCGGCGGCGCGGATCAGCTGGACGGCGGATGACATGGTTCGATCCTCTCATTCGGGGATTAACGATGAAGGCCCCGTCCGAATGGACGAGGCCTTCATCAGTGGGGGAGTGGCGACTACTCGCCATCCTCCGACTTCTTGCGAGGCTTCTTCACCGGCTCGGTCGCGATGACCGTGCTCGGCGTGTTCGGAGTCTCGTCGACGTGGGTCTCATCGACCGTGAGCGGGGCGTCAGGGAATCCCGCACGCTCGTGAGCGCCCTGGATCTCTGCGGCCTCGGTCTCGTCGTTGTGAGCCGTGACGTGGTGCTGGTGAGCATCCGCTGCCTCGACTTCGGCCTGCGTGAGCGGGGCGAGGCGGTCCTCGAAGAACCAACGGGAGATCGAGGAACGGAGGTTCTCCGTCCACGGGATGCGGCCCTTGTCGTTCGGTCGCACGACGAGAGGCTCGTAGGTGTCGACGTCGATGAGCTTCCAGCGGTCGTACTTGTCGACGGGCTGGTGCACCTCGATGAACTCGCCACCGGGGAGGCGCACGATGCGGCCGGATTCGAAGCCGTGCAGCACGATCTCACGGTCCTTCTTCTGCAGCGCGATGCAGATGCGCTTGGTGACGAAGTAACCGAGGATCGGGCCGAGGAAGAGCAGCGCCTGCAGCGTGTGGATGACGCCTTCCATCGTGAGCATGAAGTGCGTCGCGATGAGGTCGGACGATGCCGCAGCCCAGAGGACGGCGTAGAAGATCACGCCGGCCACACCGATCGCGGTGCGCGTCGCGGCGTTGCGCGGGCGCTGAGCGATGTGGTGCTCGCGCTTGTCGCCGGTGACCCACGCCTCGATGAAGGGGTAGATCGCGACGGCGACGATGAACAGGCCGAGAACCAGAACCGGGGCGATGATGCCGAACGACCAGGTGTGGTCGAGGAACACGATGTCCCAGTTCGACGGTGCCAGACGCAGGGCGCCGTCAGCGAAGCCGATGTACCAGTCGGGCTGGGTACCGGCGGAGACGGGGGACGGGTCGTACGGGCCGTAGTTCCAGATCGGGTTGATCTGGAAGAACGTCGCGATCAGCACGATGGTGCCGAAGACGATGAACAGGTAGCCACCCATCTTCGACATGTAGACCGGCATCATCGGGTAACCCACGACGTTGTCGTTCGTGCGGCCCGGGCCGGCGAACTGCGTGTGCTTGTTGATGATCATGAGCATCAGGTGCACCACGATCAGCGCGATGACCAGCATCGGCAGCAGCAGGATGTGCAGCGTGTACAGACGTCCGACGATGTCGGTACCCGGGAACTCGCCACCGAAGAGGAGGAACGAGGTCCAGGTTCCGATCAGGGGGAGACCCTTGATCATGCCGTCGATGATGCGCAGACCGTTGCCCGACAGCAGGTCGTCGGGAAGCGAGTAGCCGGTGAAGCCCTCGGCCATCGCGAGGATGAAGAGGATGAAGCCGATCACCCAGTTGAGCTCGCGGGGCTTGCGGAAGGCGCCCGTGAAGAACACGCGGAGCATGTGCACGCCGATGCCGGCGATGAACACGAGCGCGGCCCAGTGGTGGATCTGGCGGACCAGGAGACCACCGCGCAGGTCGAAGGAGATGTGCAGCGACGACTCGAGCGCCGCGGACATCTCGATACCCCGCATCGGAGCGTAGGCGCCGGTGTAGTGGGTCTCGACCATGGACGCCTGGAAGAAGAACGTCAGGAAGGTTCCGGAGAGGAACACGACGACGAAGCTCCACAGCGCGATCTCGCCGAGCATGAACGACCAGTGGTCGGGGAAGATCTTGCGACCGAGCTCCTTGACGAAGCCGGAGAGGCTGGTGCGCTCATCGATGTAGTTCGACGCGGCACCGACGAAGCGACCGCCGAGCGGCGCCTTGGTGTCCTTGTCCTCTTTGGACAGCGTTGCGGTGCTCAATGGCGCTCCCAGAAGCTCGGGCCGACGGGTTCCTTGAAGTCGCTGCGTGCGACCAGGTAGCCCTCGTCATCGACGGTGATGGGCAGCTGCGGCAGCGGACGAGCCGCCGGGCCGAAGATGACCTTTGCGTGGTCCGTGACGTCGAACTGCGACTGGTGACACGGGCACAGCAGGTGGTGGGTCTGCTGCTCGTACAGAGCCACAGGGCATCCGACGTGCGTGCAGACCTTGGAGTAGGCGACGATGCCGTCGTAGGACCAGTCCTTGCGGTCCTCGGCCTCGATCAACTGCTCGGGGCGCAGGCGCATCATCAGCACGATGGCCTTGGCCTTCTCCTCGAGGTAGCCGTCGCTGTGGCTGAGGGTGGCGAGTTCTTCCGGGATCACGTGGAACGCGGAACCGAGGGTGACGTCAGCGGCGCGGATCGGGGTGCCGTCGGGATCGCGCACCAGGCGTGCGCCCTCTTCCCACATCGTGTGCTTGAGCAGCACGACCGGGTCGCCCGCGGTGGGGTCGTCCGGGGTGGAGTGCGGCGCCAGGCCACGGAACAGCGTCACACCGGGGATGATCGAGGCGACGATCGCGGCGAACAGCGAGTTGCGGATCATCGAGCGACGACCGAAGCCCGACTCTTCATTCGCGTCGGAGAAGGCCTTGATGGCCGCCTCACGCGTGGAGTCCTTGCCGCGGGTGGGGTGGCGGTGTTCGATGAACTCCTTATCGGACATGAGCGCCTTGGACCAGTGGATCGCACCGATGCCGAGGGCCAGCAGCGCGAGGGCGATGCCGAGACCGATGAAGAGGTTGTTCTGCCGGATGTCGATGAGCGCGCCGCTCTCGATCGGGAACAGCATGTAGGCGGCGACCGCCCAGATGCTGCCGGCGAGCGAGAGATAGAACAGCGTGTAGACAGTGCGGACAGCGGCCTTCTCAGCGCGCGGGTCCTTGTCGGTCATCCGCTCGCGGTGCGGCGGAAGCCCGGGGTTCTGCACGGGATCGCTGACTGCGACACCCAGCCCCGGAGAGGGCTGGTAGGCCCTGTCAAGAGCCTGCGAGTCGTCGTCGTGTGCCATGGTGCTCCTCGTACGTTCCTCTTCGATGATTAAGCGTCAGTTGGACTTCGCCGTGATCCACACGGTGACGGCGACGAGCGCGCCGATACCGAAGATCCACACGAACAGGCCCTCGGAGACCGGACCGAGCGAGCCCAGCGAGAATCCGCCGATCTGCACGGACTGCTGCTGGAAGAGCAGCGCCGAGATGATGTCGCGCTTGTCCTCGTCGGACAGGTTCATGTCGCCGAAGACCGGCATGTTCTGCGGGCCGGTGACCATGGCGGCGTACATGTGCAGCGCACTGGTCTCGCTGAGTCCGGGGGCGTACTTGCCCTCGGTGAGCGCGCCACCCGCGGCGGCCACGTTGTGGCACATCGCGCAGTTGACGCGGAACAGCTCGGCGCCGTTGGAGACGTCACCCTTGCCGTCGAGGATGTGGTCCGACGGGAACGTCGGGCCGGGAGCCTCGGACTGGACGAAGGACGAGATCGCGAGGATCTGGTCCTCGGTGAACTGCGGTGCCTTCTGAGGTGCCTGGGGACCCTGCATCTGCAGCGGCATGCGGCCGGTCGACAGCTGGAACTCGGTCGCCAGCTCACCCACGCCGTAGAGGCTCGGGCCGTTGGCGGTTCCCTGCAGGTCGAGGCCGTGGCAGGTGGCGCAGTTGGCCGTGAACAGCTTCTTGCCGTCTTCGACGGTCAGCTGCGAGGTCGCAGCCGACTGGGTGTCGGACGCGGCGAACGCGGCGGACGCTCCGGCGTACACGGCGCCGGTGATCATGAGGCCTGCTCCGATGAGCGCGGCCGCCGCCAAAGGGCTGCGACGACCGCTGGAACGGCGCTTCTTCTCTCGTGCCATCTCGGGGATCAGCTCCGCTCTTATTTCAGGAAGTAGATAACGAGGAACAGCACGATCCAGACGACGTCGACGAAGTGCCAGTAGTAGGACACCACGATCGAGGAGGTCGCCTCCTTGTGCCGGAAGTTCTTGACGGCGTATGCACGTCCGATGACGAGCAGGAACGCGACCAGTCCACCGGTGACGTGCAGGGCGTGGAAGCCGGTCGTCAGGTAGAACGCAGAGGCGTACGAGTCGGCGCTGATGGGCATGCCCTCAGCGACCAGCTGTGCGTACTCCCAGACCTGGCCGGAGACGAAGATCGCGCCGAGGGCGAAGGTGAGGAAGAACCACTCGACCATTCCCCAGCCGAACAGGCGACGGCGGCCGGCGCCGTTCTTCTGTCCCTTGCCGATCTTGTAGGGCTGCAGGTCCTCTGCCGCGAACACGCCCATCTGGCACGTGAACGAGGAGAGCACGAGGATCGCAGTGTTCACTGCGGCGAACGGGACGTTCAGCAGCTCGGTCCGGGCCGCCCACAGCTCCGGAGAGGTGCTGCGGAGGGTGAAGTAGATCGCGAAGAGTCCCGCGAAGAACATCACCTCACTGCCGAGCCACACAATGGTGCCGACAGCTACCGGGTTGGGCCGCTTAATCGTTCTCGCCGCCGGGGCATACGTCGCTGAGGTCGTCACCCCTCCATTATGGCCGATCCGCGGGCGTGATTCTTGCACCGACAGCCCTCGAATTGCCGCTCGGTGACTTAGGGGACCCTAAGAAAACACTGCGAATACCCGGTGAATCCGCGGGAAACAGGGGGTGGGCGCGGAGTGCACGTGCGTTCGGAAGCATCTGCATGTTTTCTCTGCGCCGATAGGATCGCACACATGGCTGATTCCCTGACCTGGTCCGACGTGCTCACCTCTCTGCTGGAGCGTCGCGATCTCAGCGTGTGGGAGTCCACCTGGGCCATGCGTCAGATCATGCAGGGGAGCGTCACCGAGGCGCAGCTTGCCGGATTCCTCGTCGCGCTTCGCGCCAAGGGGGAGACGATCGACGAGATCGTCGGCTTCCGCGACGCGATCCTCGAGGCGGCTGTACCTCTTCCTGTTTCTCCCGACGTGCTCGACATCGTCGGAACGGGCGGTGACCGCGTCGGTACGGTGAACGTCTCGACCACGGCGGCGATCATCATCGGCGCCACCGGAGTTCCCGTGGTCAAGCACGGCAATCGCGCTGCCAGCTCCGCGTCGGGATCCTCCGACGTACTCGGAGCGCTGGGACTGGAGCTATCGCTCGATCCCGCCGCCGTCGCATCCATCCTCGACCGCACCGGCATCACGTTCGCGTGGGCCGGCGCGTTCCATCCCGGCTTCAAGCACGCGGGGCCGGTCCGCGCCGAACTCGGCGTCCCCACCGTTTTCAACATGCTCGGGCCGCTGTGCAACCCGGCACGCGCCGAGGCGAACGCGGTCGGTGTCGCGCAGATCGAGCGCGTCCCGCTCATCACCGGCGTCTTCCGCACCCGAGGCGCGACCGCACTGGTGTTCCGCGGCGACGATGGACTCGACGAGCTCACCACGACCGGTCACAGCCGCATCTGGGAGGTCACCCGCGGGGACATCCACGAGCACGACCTGGACCCCCGCGACCTCGACATCCCGCTCGCCGACCTGGCCGACCTGATCGGCGGATCGCCGCAGCACAATGCGGAGGTGCTGCGGCGCACTCTGGCGGGGGAGAGCGGAGCCGTGCGCGACATCGTGCTGCTCAATGCCGCAGCAGGCATCGTCGCGTTCGAGCTCTCACAGGATGCCACCCAGGTGCAGCGTCCGATCCTGGAACGCCTGCGCGAGGGATACGACAAGGCATCGGCGGCGGTGGACGACGGTCGTGCCCTGGCCAAGCTCGACCAGTGGATCTCGGTCAGCCGGGAGCTGGCCACCCCGAAGGAGTAACCGTGGACCCCGTCGACGCGCTGCTGGAGATCGCCTCTCTGTTGGAACGCGAGCGGGCGTCACGGTATCGAGCGAAGGCCTTTCGTCAGGCGGCTGCGACGCTTCAGGACCTTCCGGATGACGTTCGTGCCGATCCCACGCGCCTTCGGGCGGCGAAGGGCATCGGAGAGTCGACCTTCGCGGTGATCCGCCAGGCGCAGACCGGGCAGGTGCCGGACTACCTCGTCGAACTACGTGGTGATGTCGAACCCGAGCGGGTCTCGGTGCTGCGCACGAAGCTCCGTGGCGACCTGCACGCGCACACCGACTGGTCCGACGGCGCGACTCCCATCCCGGTCATGGCTGCGGCAGCGCGCGCGTTGGGCCACGAGTATCAGGCGATCACCGACCACTCACCCCGTCTTCGTGTGGCCAGAGGGCTCTCGGCCGAACGGTTGCGCGAGCAGATGCCTCTGGTGCGTGCGGAGTCCGGCGGCGGCTTCACCCTCCTCGCCGGCATCGAGGTCGACATCCTCGAAGACGGCGCTCTCGACCAGGAGGATGCTCTGCTCGGAGAGCTGGACATCGTCGTGGCGTCGGTGCATTCGAAGTTGCGCATGGACTCGCGTCCGATGACCGCACGTATGATCGCGGCGGTGTCGCACCCGAGGGTGAACGTGCTCGGACACTGCACGGGTCGACTGGTACAGGGGGAGCGAGGGACGCGTCCGCCCTCGGCGTTCGACGCGGCGGCGGTCTTCGCCGCGTGCGCGGACAACGGCGTGGCGGTCGAGATCAATTCGCGTCCCGAGCGCCAGGACCCGCCGGACGAACTGATCGCGATCGCGCTGGACGCCGGATGCCTGTTCTCCATCGACTCGGACGCGCACGCTCCCGGCCAGCTCTCACTGCTGGATCATGGTGCAGAGCGAGCCGAGCGAGCGGGCATTCCCGCCTCCCGGATCGTCACGACCTGGGGGCTCTCGCGGCTGCTCGCCTGGGCGGAGTAGACGCAGCTGCGGTTGGGTGCTCGGTGGTCAGCCGGCCGCGAGGGCGGCCTTGGACACCGCCGCCACCGCGCGCGTCATCGAGCCGCCGAGGTTCCACTTCTCGGCGAGAGCCGTCGCCGCGTCGACCTCCGAAGGGTCGAGCACCCGCAGCGGGAGGTCTGGCGCCGTGATGGGGAGCGTGGTCGCGACCGCGACCACGGTCGGGGCGACGTCGAGGTAGGCAGATGCGGCGAGCACCTTCGCCCGCACCCCGGCGCTCATGCCTTCTCCGGCCTCGGCGGCGGCGCGGATGCCCTCGAGATCGGCGTGAGTCTGCAGCAGCGTCGCGGCGGTCTTCTCGCCGACGCCGGCCACACCGGGAAGACCGTCTGAGGCGTCGCCGCGCATCGTGGCGAAGTCGGCATACTGCGAGGGAAGCACCCCGTACTTGGCGACCACCGTCGCATCGGTCACGATCTCGAGGTTGCTCATGCCGCGCGCGGTGTAGATGACCCGCACATCGCGGGAGTCGTCGACGAGCTGGAACAGGTCGCGGTCTCCGGTGACGATGTCGACCGGCATCGTCGCGTCGGTCGCGAGCGTGCCGATGACGTCGTCGGCCTCGTGCTCTGCCACCCCGATGATCGGGATCCCGATCGCCGCGAGCGTCTCGCGGATGAGCGGGATCTGCGCTTCGAGGGGGTCGGGGACCTCTTCGATGTCAGGTCCGCTCGCGACGACCTCGACGACGCGGTGCGTCTTGTAGCTGGGGATGAGGTCGACGCGCCACTGCGGGCGCCAGTCGTCATCCCAACACGCGATGACGTGGGTGGGTTCGTAGAGCGCGACGAGCTTGGCGATGATGTCGAGCAGACCGCGCGCCGCGTTGATCGGCGAGCCATCCGGTGCCGTCACCTTGTCGGGGACGCCGTAGAAGGCGCGGAAGTAGAGGCTGGCGGTGTCGAGCAGCATGAGGCGATCGGTCACGAGCACAGTCTGCCACGGGCATGCGACGCCGACCGGTCGTCGTGGGTCGGAGGGTGAGACGATCCGCTCGGGTACGACACTCACCGGTATGACAGCTTCTCTTCGCAGGTTCTCGTCCCTCGTCGTGGGCGGGATGGCGCTCGCTGCGGTGTTGACCGGATGCGCGACCTCGGCGGGGACGGGTCCGGTTCCGGAATCGACCTCCGATCCGGACGCCTCCGACACGTCGTACGCACCGCAGGCGGCGTGGCTCGATGCGACGTCGTTCGTGCTGAAGACGTGGGGCGACGCGTGCGCGCCGCAGATCGGGGACATCGTCGCCGGGGACCAGTCGCTCGAGATCGTGCTCGTCGACACCACGGATGAGGTGTGCGCGGCAGTGCAGACCGCGCACGGAATGTACGTCGGGCTGCCCGCTGCGTTCGATTCCTCACGATCGGTCGAGTTGACGGTGACGGACCCCGGTGGGTTGACCACCGAGCTGACGCTGCCCGGCCTCGCGGCAGGAGAGGTCATCCCGGCCGATCGGATGCCTGAGCAGACACCCGCAGCGGCATGGATCGACGAGCAGGAACTCGCGATCCTCACCTGGGGGTCGTCGACCTGCATGCCGGTGGCCGGAACCGTCGATGTGGTCAGCGAGAAAGAGGCGATCGTTCGGCTGGAGGCGAGCGGGAACGAGGTCTGCACGATGGATCTGGTTCCGCAGATCACGTTCGTGCCGGCTGAGGGAATCGGTGAGGACGCGGAACTGACGCTCGACGGGTACGTCGATGCGGACGGGGCCCCGGTCGACGTGACGGTCGTGCGCTAGACCTGCTCGGGAGGTCACTCAGCAGCCTGGTGCCGATGGCCGCTGCTCGCAGGTGAAGGCCACGAGTGCGGTGTGCGCCTCGAAGATGCGTATCTCGCGTGCCGGACCGGGGATCGTGAGTTCGCCCGTGACGGGGAACCAGCCGTCGCCGAGGTCGACCTCCGCGGCGTAGCGGACGGTGACGTGCGCCTGGTAGCTGCCGCGCTCTCGATAGACGTGGCTCGTCGCGGTCGGGGTGAACGGCGCTTGCCCGAGCGCCGCCCAGGTCTGTCCACCGGTGCTCGAGGTCGCTGAGGTGCCGTCGCCGTGCACGAACTCGTATCCGACAGGCGTGAACCGCACCGACAGGGGAGCGCTGAAGAGGGTCCCCGAGCGCGTGTGCGCTGACGCCGCTGCGACGAAGTTCGTCGGCATCCCGGCCACGCCGATGTTGTCTGGCTCGCCGACGTTCGCGACCGGGTCGGGAGCGAACTGTGCGAGATCACCGATCGTGATCGCCGGGGCCGCCGGCTCAGTCGTTCCCGGTGGCGGGGGTGGCGTCGGTTCCTCGTCGGCCGTGGCGCGAAAGCAGCTGCGGGAGCTGTTCCAGTCGTCGAGACACGAATCGAAGTCGAACTCGTGCACCGGGAAGACCGGAGATGTCGGGGTAGACGGGGAGTCTCTGCCCGGGGTGTTGTTATGCGGGGTGCCGGAGGAGGGCTGGGTCTGGGTACCGGTGATTACAACCGTGTGCTCGCTGGTCGATGCCCAAGCCCCATCGAAACCTGCTTGAGGTGGCGGTACGTCAGGTGTTCCAATGCGGATGACGCTGACTGCGAGCACCAAGTACACGGCAGCGGCGGGTGACATCAAGCGCACTGAAGGCTCTCTGTCGGAGTGGTAGATGAGATCGCGAACTTAGTGTCGGTCTTCGCTGGCGTGAACAACACCTCGATGGCCTGACGCGACGGTCGATCAGGGGGGACTGCGGAGGTGCCGTCTGCGTTGAACAGCTCGACCTCTGCGATGTCAAGGCAGACATGCGCTGTAACTACCGCCTCGGAATACTTGATTGGTGTGAAGGTGTCGAAGGTGGAGGAGCCGCGTCGAGTGATCCCCGCTGCATGAAACTGGCTGTAGTTTTCGCGGGCTGCCGATAGTGCGTCTCCCAGTAGCCAGTCGAAAACGGGTGCAAATGAGTTTGGATCCGTGAGATCGGTTCCGTTGGTCGCAGCCGTGTACTGGCGGAAAGTCTCCTCTGCGGCAGCGAAGGCCTCTTCTTCCGAGGCGAAGGCTGCGGTCGGCGTGGGCGTCGGGGCCGGGGTCGGCGCGCAGCCCGCGAGCATCACGACGACCGCGGTCATCGTGAGGGCGCCGAAGCGACGGGATGTGGCAGGGAGACGGGTCGGCGAGATCACCCCGTCACGGTAGCTGGGAGCGCGGGAGCGCCGCGGGAGTTATCCACAGGTCCACGCTCGTCGGAATCCGACTCCTGCAGTATCAGAACTTCTGATAGCCTTAATCGTCACTCGTGGCGTGCATGCGCGTGCCCTCGTGACGAGAAAACCAAAATCCAACTGCTGTGAAGCATGCAGTCGGCCGTGCGCGGTCGTTGCCTCGCAGCCCGAGTCTCCATTCAACAAGGACAACCCACTACATGACTACCGCAACGACCGCCCCGGCCACCAAGCAGGTCGCCATCAACGACATCGGATCTGCTGAGGACTTCCTGGCCGCGGTCGAGAAGACCCTGAAGTTCTTCAACGACGGCGACATCATCGAAGGCACGATCGTCAAGATCGACCGCGATGAGGTCCTCCTCGATGTCGGCTACAAGACCGAGGGCGTCATCCCCTCGCGCGAGCTCTCGATCAAGCACGACGTCGACCCCAACGAGGTCGTCGCCGTCGGCGATCTGGTCGAGGCCCTCGTTCTCCAGAAGGAGGACAAGGAAGGCCGTCTGATCCTCTCCAAGAAGCGCGCACAGTACGAGCGTGCCTGGGGAGACGTCGAGAAGATCAAGGAGAACGACGGCGTCGTCACCGGCACGGTCATCGAGGTCGTCAAGGGTGGACTCATCGTCGACATCGGCCTCCGTGGCTTCCTGCCGGCCTCGCTCATCGAGCTGCGCCGCGTCCGCGACCTCACGCCGTACCTCGGCCAGGAGATCGAGGCCAAGATCCTCGAGCTCGACAAGAACCGCAACAACGTCGTCCTGAGCCGCCGTGCGCTGCTCGAGCAGACGCAGTCGGAGTCGCGCACCACGTTCCTGAACAACCTGCACAAGGGTCAGGTCCGCAAGGGTGTCGTCTCGTCGATCGTCAACTTCGGTGCGTTCGTCGACCTGGGCGGCGTGGACGGCCTCGTGCACGTCTCCGAGCTGTCCTGGAAGCACATCGAGCACGCCTCCGAGGTCGTCGAGGTGGGCCAGGAGGTCACCGTCGAGATCCTCGAGGTCGACCTCGACCGCGAGCGCGTCTCCCTGTCGCTGAAGGCGACGCAGGAGGACCCGTGGCAGGTCTTCGCCCGTACCCACGCGATCGGACAGGTCACGCCGGGTAAGGTCACCAAGCTCGTTCCGTTCGGTGCGTTCGTTCGCGTCGCAGACGGCATCGAGGGCCTCGTCCACATCTCCGAGCTCTCCAGCAAGCACGTCGAGCTTGCTGAGCAGGTCGTGTCGGTCGGCGAAGAGGTCTTCGTCAAGGTCATCGACATCGACCTCGAGCGTCGTCGCATCTCGCTGTCGCTGAAGCAGGCCAACGAGTCGGTCGACCCCAACGGCACCGAGTTCGACCCGGCCCTGTACGGCATGCTCGCCGAGTACGACGAGAACGGCGAGTACAAGTACCCGGAGGGCTTCGACGCCGAGACCGGTGCGTGGAAGGAAGGCTTCGACGCCCAGCGCGAGGCATGGGAGCAGGAGTACGCTGCAGCCCAGGCTCGCTGGGAGGCGCACAAGGCTCAGGTCGTCAAGGCGGCCGAGGCCGAGGCTGCGGCCGGAGACGACTTCGGTGGTCAGACCTTCACCAGCGAGGCTGCCGGCGCCGGCACCCTCGCGGACGACGAGGCTCTCGCCGCTCTGCGCGAGAAGCTCTCGGGCGGCAACGCTTAAGCAGCATTCTGAAACGGGTCGTCACCTCGCCTTCGGGCGGGCGTGGCGGCCCGTTTCGCATGTCCGCACCACGGAATCCCGCGCGTGACGCAACGTTACGACGGCATTCGTAACAATCGATCAGCTCGGCCAGCATGGGCGTATGACCACCCTGCTGCCCGCGCCGCGCACCGCCGATGCCTCGACGGCGGCGGGCACGGCGCAGGCCGTTCGGCTCGACGGCATCGAACGATCGTTTCCTCTGCCACACGGGCGCCGCGATGTGCTGCGGGGAGTCGACGTCGACATCGCCGCCGGCGAGATCGTAGCCGTCGTCGGGCCGTCGGGATGCGGGAAGTCGACCCTGCTCCGCCTCGTCGGCGGTCTGGACGCGCCGACACGGGGCAGCATCCGACTCGATGACACACCCGTCGCCGACGTCGACGAGCGCACGGCCGTCGCCTTCCAGGAGCCTCGTCTGCTCCCGTGGCGCACGATCGCACAGAACGTCGAACTCGGCCTCCCGCGGGGCACCGCGCGCCGCCCCGGTCGTGAACGCGTCCGCGAGCTGCTGCAGCTGGTCGGCCTCGATCACGCAGCCGATCAGCGTCCGCGCGAGGTGTCCGGCGGCATGGCGCAGCGCGCATCTCTCGCCAGAGCTCTCGCCCGGAACCCCGGCGTGCTCCTGCTCGATGAGCCATTCGGAGCGCTCGACGCATTGACGCGCCTGCGCATGCACGATCTGCTGTTGAAGATCCACGCGGCGGAGCCGACCACGGTCCTCCTCGTCACGCACGATGTGGAGGAAGCACTCTACCTCGCCGACCGTGTCCTGCTGTTGCGCACGCTGGGTGAAGCCGGTGGCGACGAGTCCTCGATCGCCCGCACGATCACCGTGCCGGGCACCCGCCCTCGAGACCGTGCCGATCGCGGTCTCGCCGACCTGCGCGCCGACCTCCTCGAAGGTCTCGGCGTCGACACCCACCACCGCACCGCCGAGGAGACCCGATGAGCATCACCACCCGCCGAATCATCCCCGCGATCGCCATCGCCGGAACGATGATGCTCGTCGCCACCGGTTGTGTCGCGGGTGAGAACGCCGCCGCCACCGACGCAGAGCCGACGTCCGGGACGACCGAGTGGTCGTCCGACACGCTGTCGATCGACTTCGCGACGTACAACCCGCTGAGTCTCGTGATCCGCGACCAGGGCATCCTCGAAGACATCCTCGGCGACGAGGTCACGGTCGAGTGGGTGCAGTCCGCCGGCTCGAACAAGGCGAACGAACTGCTGCGCTCCGGCTCGGTCGATGTCGGATCGACCGCGGGGTCCGCGGCGCTCCTGGCCCGTGCCAACGGATCGCCCATCCAGGTGATCGACATCTTCTCGCAGCCGGAGTGGGCCGCCATCGTCGTCGGCCCGGACAGCGACATCACCTCGATCGAAGACCTCAAGGGGGCCTCCGTCGCCGCCACCAAGGGCACCGATCCGTACTTCTTCCTGCTGCAGGCGCTCGAAGAGGGCGGGCTTTCGCTCTCGGACGTCGAGGTGCAGAACCTGCAGCACGCCGACGGCCGCGCCGCTCTCGACGGCGGTTCGGTCGACGCATGGTCGGGCCTCGACCCGATCATGGCCGCAGCCGAGGCGGAGTCGGGGGACAAGCTCATCTACCGCAACGTCGACTTCAACACCTACGGCTTCCTCAACGCGACTGAAGACTTCATCACGAACCACCCCGACCTCGCGCAGGCGGTCGTCGACGCCTACGAGCAGGCACGGGAATGGGCGCTGGAGAACCCCGAAGAGACCGCGGCACTTCTCGCCGACGTCGCCGGCATCGACATCGGCGTCGCCACCACGGTGATCGAGGAGCGCTCGAACCTCGACGTGAGCGGCGTCCCCGGAGACGACCAGATCGCGGTTCTCGAGAAGATCGCCCCCGTGCTCGTGGAGTCCGGCGACGTGCAGGGTGGCAAGGACTCGGTCGACAAGGCGCTCTCCTCGATCGTGAACGCGACCTTCGCCGAGAAGGCGGTCGGCGGCGAGTGAGTGAACTCGACCAGCGTGTGATCGTGCCCGCAGACTCGCGAGACGCGCTCGACGTCGCGCGAGGCGGCCTCCGACGGTCGGATGCCGCTGCTCGGCGCACCTGGGATACACCCCTCGTCCGCATCATCGCCGGACTCCTGCTCCCGGCGATCATCCTGATCGTCTGGCAGGTCGTCACGACGAACGGGCTGATCCCGCCCTACCGCCTGCCCACGCCCGCCTCGGTCTTCCAAGCCGGTGCCGAGCTCGCGGAGAGCGGTCAGCTCTGGACCCACATCGCCATCTCCGTACAGCGCGTGCTGCTCGGATTCGCGATCGGTTCCGTGATCGGCCTCGCCGCGGCGGGAGTGGTGGGGTTGTCCCGGTTGGGCGACGTGCTGCTCAGCCCGACGCTCGCCGCCATCCGTGCCGTGCCGTCGCTGGCCTGGGTGCCGCTGTTGATCCTCTGGATGCAGATCGGGGAGGAGTCCAAGGTCACGCTCATCGCGATCGGGGCGTTCTTCCCCGTCTACACCACGGTCGCCTCCGCGCTCCGGCACGTCGATCCGCAGCTCGTCGAGGCCGGACGCTCGTTCAGCCTGCGCGGCTGGTCGCTGTTCCGCATCGTGCAGCTGCCCGCGGTCGTGCCATCGGTCGTCTCCGGACTCCGCCTCGCCCTGGCCCAGGCCTGGCTGTTCCTGGTCGCCGCCGAGCTCATCGCGTCGTCGATGGGTCTCGGCTTCCTGCTCACGGACTCTCAGAACAGCGGTCGGGTCGACCGCATCCTCCTCTCGATCGTGCTGTTGGCTGTGCTCGGCACCGTCACCAACGGCGTTCTCGTGCTGGTGGAGAAGTACCTGCTTCGTCGGTGGGTGTGAGCATGACCGAGGTCCGGTTGCAGGAGGCACGTGTCTACGAGCCGTCGAACGACTTCCCGCAGGCGAACGTGACGGCGGAGGCGTACGCTCGCGCCGCGGCTGACCCCGTCGCCTTCTGGGAGGATGCGGCTCGACGCCTCGACTGGTCGGAGTCCTGGCACACCGCACACGAATGGGAGCCGCCGATCGGAGACGCCGTTCCCGCGGCGCGCTGGTTCACCGGCGGCACGCTCAACGTGGCCGTCAACTGCGTCGACCGGCACGTCGAGGCCGGCAGAGGAGACAAGATCGCCCTGCACTTCGAGGGGGAGCCGGGGGACCGTGTCGCGGTGACGTACTCCGACCTGCAGCAGCGCGTGTCCCGCGCCGCCAACGCCCTCGTGGCGCTCGGCGTCGAGGCGGGCGACCGTGTCGTGATCTACCTACCTGTGCTCGTCGAGACGATCGTGATCACGCTCGCCTGCGCGCGGATCGGTGCCGTGCACTCACTGGTGTTCGGGGGTTTCTCCGCCGAGGCTGTGCGGTTCCGCCTCGAGGACACCGGTGCGAAGCTCCTGGTCACGAGTGACGGTCAGTACCGACGCGGCACCGCGACCGAGGTCAAGTCGACGGCCGATATCGCCGCGTCCGGTCTTCCCGCCCTCGAACACGTGCTGGTGCTCCGGCGCACGGGCCAGGACGTGCCGTGGACGGATGGGCGCGATGTCTGGTGGCACGACGTCGTCGACACCGCATCGCCCGTGCACGACGCTCAGCCGTTCGACGCCGAGCATCCGCTCTTCATCATCTACACCTCGGGCACCACGGGAAAGCCCAAGGGCCTCGTGCACACCTCCGGCGGCTATCTCACGCAGGCGAGCTGGGCGCACTGGGCGCACTTCGACGCGAAGCCCGACGACGTGCACTGGTGCACTGCAGACCTCGCCTGGGTCACCGCGCACACCTACGAGATCTACGGACCGCTCTCGAATGGCCTCACGCAGGTCATCTACGAGGGGACGCCGGATTCCCCGCATCGTGAGCGCCACCTCGAGATCATCGAGCGCTACGGGGTGACCGTGTACTACACGGCCCCCACGTTGATCCGGACGTTCATGACCTGGTTCGGCCCGCGGCTCCCCGTCGGCCACGATCTCTCGACCCTTCGGCTGCTCGGCACCGTCGGCGAGGCGATCAACCCCGAGGCCTGGGTGTGGTTCCGACGGAACTTCGGTCGTGAGGAACTGCCGGTGATCGACACCTGGTGGCAGTCCGAGACCGGCGCCGCGATGATCGCGCCGCTGCCCGGGGTCACGCGCCTCAAGCCCGGCTCGGCCTCGGTGCCGCTGCCGGGGATCGACGTCGCCGTGGTCGACGCCGACGGACGCGAGGTCGAACCGGGGCGCTCCGGAACGCTCGTCGTCCGTCGCCCGTGGCCCGGAATGGCCCGCACTGTGTGGGGCGACCCGAAGCGCTATCGCGACGCCTACTGGTCGGCGTATGCCGGTCAGGGCGAGTACGGCGGCTTCTACGTCGCCGGAGACGGTGCGACGCGAGACGCCGATGGGTACGTCTGGATCCTCGGCCGACTCGATGACGTCGTCAACGTCTCCGGACATCGACTCTCCACCATCGAGATCGAGTCGGCCCTCGTCGCGCATGACACCGTCGGTGAAGCCGGCTCTGCAGGAGTTTTCGACCCGATCACCGGGCAGGCCGTGGTGGCGTTCGTCACGCCGTCGGGCCGCGCCGACGTGACTCCGGCAGACCTGCGCGCACAGGTCGCGCAGTCGATCGGCCCCGTCGCCAAGCCGAAGCACATCGTGGTCGTAACGGACCTGCCCAAGACCCGCTCGGGCAAGATCGTGCGTCGCCTCCTGGCGCAGTTGTGGGAAGCCGAGCAGGACCGCAGAGCCGGTCGGGATGCCCCGCCGCTCGGAGACACGACCTCGCTGCAGAACCCCTGGGCCGTCGACGACATCGCCGGCGTGCTCGCCACCGCTGAACTCTCGCCACCGCTGAACTGAGGACATCATGACGGAAGAACATCGCTTCGGGTTCCGCACCAGGGCACTGCACGCCGGCGGAACGCCAGACGCCTCGACCGGCGCGCGTGCGGTGCCGATCTATCAGACGACATCGTTCGTGTTCGACGATGCGGCGGATGCCGGCAACCTCTTCGCGTTGCAGAAGTACGGCAACATCTACTCCCGGATCGGCAACCCCACGGTCGCCGCTCTCGAGGAGCGTCTGGCCTCGCTCGAAGGTGGCATCGGCGCTGTCGCCACCGCATCGGGGATGAGTGCCGAGTTCATCACGTTCGCGGCCCTCGTCGGCACGGGCGACCACGTCGTCGCCGCCGCGCAGCTCTATGGCGGCACGGTCACCCAGCTGGACGTGACGCTGCGGCGCTTCGGCGTGGAGACCACGTTCGTCGCCTCGACGGATCCCGCCGACTTCGCCGCCGCGATCCGCCCGGAGACGAAGGTCGTCTACGTCGAGATGATCGGCAACCCCTCCGGCGAGATCGCCGACATCGAAGGTTTGGCGGCCGTCGCCCACGCAGCCGGGGTACCCCTCGTGGTCGATGCGACGCTGGCGACGCCCTATCTCGCGCGCCCTCTCGAGCACGGCGCGGACATCGTGATCCACTCCGTGACGAAGTTCCTCGGCGGACATGGAACGACACTCGGCGGCGTCGTCATCGAGAAGGGCACGTTCGACTGGGGCAACGGCAAGTTCCCGCAGATGACCGAACCCGTGGACTCGTACGGCGGCATCAGGTGGTGGGACAACTTCGGCGAGTACGGCTTCCTCACCAAGCTCCGATCCGAGCAGCTGCGCGACATCGGCCCCGCGCTCAGCCCGCAGTCGGCGTTCAATCTGCTCCAGGGCATCGAGACCCTTCCGCAGCGCATCGACGCGCATCTCGCGAACGCCCGAGTCGTCGCCGACTGGCTCGCCTCCGACCCGCGAGTCGCCTACGTGACCTGGGCAGGTCTCGAAGGACACCCGCACCATGAGCGCGCGGCGAAGTACCTGCCGCTCGGACCCGGTTCGGTGTTCGCGTTCGGCGTCGAGTCCGAAGATGGGCGGGCGGCGGGGGAGACGCTGATCGAGAACCTGCAGCTGGCGTCCCACCTCGCGAACATCGGGGATGCCCGCACCCTGGTCATCCATCCGGCATCGACGACGCATCGCCAGCTCACCGAGGAGCAGCTCACCGCTGCAGGCGTGCGTGCAGATCTGATCCGCATATCGGTCGGACTGGAAGACGCCGACGACATCATCTGGGACCTCGACCAGGCCCTCACCACGGCGACAGGAGCGAAGCGATGAGCGTGACGACTTCGGGCGATGCGTGCGCGCTGCCCGCCGCCACGGATGCTGTGGCCTGTGCGCTGCCCGGAACGACGGCGACCGTTCCCGGGCGGACCTGGATCGGGCCGAGCCAGCAGGAGCGCTTCGGTCTGCTGCGACGCGCGAAGTCGATCGCGATCGTCGGCGCTTCGAACAACCCGGCGCGCGCGTCGTACTTCGTGGCGACGTACCTGCTCTCCAGCACGGCATACGACGTCTACCTCGTGAACCCGCGAGAGACCGAGATCCTCGGACAGCCCGTGTATGCGACGCTGAGCGACCTCCCCGTGATTCCCGACATCGTGGACGTGTTCCGACGGCATGACGACCTTCCCGGCGTCGCGCAGGAGGCGATCGAGGCGGGCGCGCAGACGCTGTGGCTGCAGCTGGGCTCCTGGAATGAGGACGCGGCGGCGATCGCGGAGGGCGCAGGTCTCTCGGTGGTCATGGACCGGTGCATCAAGATCGAGCACGCACGGTTCCATGGCGGCCTGCATCTGGCGGGCTTCGACACGGGCGTGATCAGTTCGCGGCGTCAGCTGCTCGCGAGGTGAGAGCGGCCGCCGCGAACCCTAGACTGGCGGCATGCCCCTCATCGCGCTCACCGGCGGCATCGCCTCCGGGAAGTCGACCATCGCCCGGCGTCTGGCGGAGCACGGCGCCCTCATCGTCGACGCGGATCAGATCGTGCGCGACGTGCAGTCGCCCGGATCGCCGGTGCTCGGGCGGATCGCCGAGACCTTCGGCGCCGGTGTCATCGCGCCGGACGGCTCCCTCGACAGGGCGAGGCTGGGGGCGAGGGTGTTCGGCGATGCCGACCTCCTCGCGCAGTTGAACGCGATCGTGCATCCGGCCGTGCGCGAAGAGTCGCAGCGTCGTTTCGACGCAGCTCTCGCCGACGATGCACACGCTGTCGTCGTCTACGACGTGCCTCTTCTGGTGGAAGCGCGCGTGGACGATCCCTGGGACCTCATCGTGGTCGCACATGCCCCGGCCCCTGTACGTCGACAGCGACTCGTCGAACTGCGCGGCATGGACGAGCGCGCGGCGCAGGATCGCATCGACGCTCAGGTCTCCGATGAACGCCGTCTCGCGATCGCCGACGTCGTCATCGACACGTCCGACACTCTCGAGCGCACGCGCGAGCAGACGGATTCCCTCTGGGAGCGGATCAGCGCGCAGTGACCTTCTCCGGTCACGCGCCGGGCTCCCGCGAGTATCGGCGTCTCATCGTCGGTCTGTTCTTCGCGGGGATCGCGACGTTCGCACAGCTCTATTCGGCCCAGGCCGTGCTTCCGCAGATCTCCTCCGATCTCTCGGTCACCCCGGCGACTGCGGCACTGAGCGTCTCCGCTGCGACACTCGGGCTGGCGCTGGCCGTCATCCCCTGGTCGATGGTCGCCGATCGCATCGGTCGCGTGCCTGCCATGGCCACGGGCGTGCTCACGGCGACGGTGTTCGGACTCACTGCGCCACTGAGCGGGGAGATCGCCACGCTTCTCGTCCTGCGGTTCGCGGAAGGGGTGGCCCTCGGAGCAGTGCCGGCTGTGGCTCTCGCGTATCTCAGCGAGGAGGTCGAGGTCACCCACGCCGCCGCGGCCGCGGGAAGCTACATCGCCGGCACCACGGTCGGCGGGCTTCTCGGTCGCATCGGCTCGGGGATCGTCGGGGAGGTGGGCGGGTGGCGCGCCGGCATCCTGTCTGTCGCCGTGATGTGCGCGGCGGCGGCCGCGCTCTTCCTCTGGCTCACGCCGCGCGCCAGGGGTTTCGTTCCCGGTCGTCTGCGCGCCGATCGCGGGCCCGGCATCCTGGAGAAGCTGCGCGCGCCGTTGCGCTCGCCATTGCAGTGGGCGCTGTACGCGCAGGGCTTCCTGCTGATGGGGGCCTTCGTCGCGGTCTACAACTACCTCGGTTTCCATCTCTCTGCCGAGCCGTTCGTCCTGCCCGCCTGGGTGGTCACACTGCTGTTCCTGGCCTACCTGGCCGGCACGGTCTCGTCTCCCTGGGCCGGGGCGCTCGCCTCGCGGATCGGACGCTTTCCCGTGCTGCTCGCCTCGATCGGTGTGATGGCCGCGGGCGCCGGTCTGCTTCTGGTGCCGGTGGCGGCGATCGTGCTGCTCGGGCTCGTGCTCTTCACCGCCGGGTTCTTCGGTGCCCATGCCATCGCCTCCGGATGGACGCCGGTCGCGGCCGGTCCCGCCAGTCGGGCGCAAGCGTCGTCGCTGTACTACTTCGCCTACTACGCGGGATCGAGCCTGTTCGGATGGATGCTCGGCCTCGTGTTCGGGGCCGCGAGCTGGGGATGGTTCGTCGCCGTGATCGTCGCGATGTGCGCGGCGGCCGCTCTCGCCGCAGTCTCGGCGTTGCGCGGCGCACCCACCGGGCAGCCGCCGTCCTGAGAGGACCTCGTCATGCAGCAGCAGTATCTCGACGCGTACGACGCGCAGCTCCGCACGACCCCGGAGGTCTCGGACGCCTCGAGCACGGTCGAGCACGGACCGCTCCTGCTGGCGACGTTCCCCGGCGGACGCGGATTCATCACATATGCCGGACTCGGCGACCTGGATGCCGATGGCGTCGCCCTGCTGGTCGATGCCGCAACAGATCACTTCGTCCTTGTCCCCGAGGTCACCGAGGTCGAGTGGAAGACCCGTGGCCACGACCGGGCGCCCGGCCTCCACGATGCCCTCATCGCCCGCGGGTTCGTGCCGGAGGATCCGGAGTCGATCATGGTCGGGGAGGCACAGCTCCTCGCGCAGCAGGTCGACATCCCGACGCAGGTGACGATCAGGCGGAGCCGCTCCGATGACGAGGTGCTCGCGGCGGGCGAGATGCAGGGACTCGTGTTCGATGATCCGGATTGGCGTTCGAGGGCGGAGTCGCTCATCGTCCGTCTGCACGAGGATGCCTCGACCGAGCTGTGGATCGCCCTCGTCGACGACGTGGTGGTCAGTGCGGGGCGTCTCGAACCGGTGGCCGGCACGGAGTTCGCGGGACTCTGGGGCGGCGCGACGCTTCCGGAGTGGCGGGGGCGGGGGATCTACCGCGCGCTCACGGCCGAGCGGGCGCGGTCGGCCCTCTCGCGCGGCATCCGGTATCTCCAATCGGACTCGACGGAGTTCTCCCGACCCATCCTGGAGCGGTCGGGGTTCCTGAAGGTGTCGACGACGACACCCTATGTGTGGACCCGACCGTCGATCTGAACCTGGACGGATCCCTCGCGACGGCCTCGATGTCGGAGGGGCGGCATACGCTGGAGGTATGCAACCCACGCGCAGTGTCCGTCCTTTCGAGGTCATCAGCGAGTATGAGCCCGCGGGCGACCAGCCGAAGGCCATCGCCGACCTGGCGGCGCGCATCAACGCGGGGGAGACCGACGTCGTGCTGCTCGGTGCGACGGGTACCGGAAAGTCCGCGACGACGGCGTGGCTGGTCGAGCAGGTGCAGCGCCCGACGCTCGTGCTCGCGCACAACAAGACGCTCGCCGCACAGCTCGCGAACGAGTTCCGCGAACTCATGCCGAACAACGCCGTCGAGTACTTCGTGTCGTACTACGACTACTACCAGCCCGAGGCCTACGTGCCCCAGACCGACACCTTCATCGAGAAGGACTCATCGATCAACTCCGAGGTCGAGCGGCTGCGGCACTCCACGACGAACTCGCTGCTGAGCCGTCGCGACGTGATCGTCGTGTCGACCGTGTCCTGCATCTACGGACTCGGCGCTCCCGAGGAGTACCTGCGCGCCATGGTCGCCTTGCAGGTGGGGGAGCGCTACGACCGTGACGCCCTCATCCGCCAGTTCATCGCGATGCAGTACAACCGCAACGACGTCGACTTCTCACGCGGCAACTTCCGGGTGCGGGGTGACACGATCGAGATCATCCCCGTCTACGAAGAGCACGCGATCCGCATCGAGCTGTTCGGCGACGAGATCGAGGCTCTCTACTCGCTCCACCCGCTGACCGGAGAGGTCATCGAGAAGCTCGACGCCGTACCGATCTTCCCGGCCTCGCACTACGTGGCCGGAACCGACGTCATCCAGCGTTCCATCGGCACGATCGAGGCCGAGCTGGAAGAGCGACTGGCCGAGTTCGAGCGCCAGGGCAAGCTGCTCGAGGCGCAGCGTCTGCGTATGCGCACCACCTTCGACCTCGAGATGCTGCAGCAGCTGGGCTTCTGCTCCGGAATCGAGAACTATTCGCGGCACATGGACGGACGCGAACCCGGAGAGCCGCCGCACACGCTGCTCGACTTCTTCCCCGACGACTTCCTGCTGGTGATCGACGAGTCGCACGTGACCGTGCCGCAGATCGGTGCGATGTACGAGGGCGATGCATCTCGCAAGCGCACGCTCGTCGACCACGGGTTCCGGCTGCCGAGCGCGATGGACAACCGGCCGCTGCGGTGGGACGAGTTCAAGAACCGCATCGGTCAGACCGTCTACCTGTCCGCGACCCCCGGCAAGTACGAGATGGGGATCGCTGACGGTGTCGTCGAGCAGATCATCCGCCCGACCGGTCTGGTCGACCCGGAGATCGTGGTGAAGCCGTCGAAGGGGCAGATCGACGACCTGCTCGAAGAGATCAGGGTGCGGGTCGAGCGTGACGAGCGCGTCCTCGTCACGACTCTCACCAAGAAGATGGCCGAGGAGCTCACCGACTTCCTGGGCGAGCACGGCGTGCGGGTGCGCTACCTGCATTCCGATGTCGACACGCTGCGTCGCGTCGAGCTGCTCAGCGAACTGCGCGCCGGCGTGTACGACGTCCTCGTGGGCATCAACCTCCTGCGTGAGGGCCTCGACCTTCCCGAGGTCTCCCTCGTCGCGATCCTCGACGCCGACAAGGAAGGCTTCCTGCGTTCGGGTACCTCCCTGATCCAGACCATCGGTCGTGCGGCACGAAACGTGTCCGGCGAAGTGCATATGTACGCCGACAAGATGACCGACTCGATGACCAAGGCGATCGAGGAGACCGACCGGCGCCGCGAGAAGCAGGTCGCGTACAACAAAGAGCACGGCATCGACCCGCAGCCGCTCCGAAAGCGCATCGCCGACATCACAGAGGTGCTGGCCCGCGAAGGGGCAGACACAGCGGAGATGTTGTCGGGCCGAGGCCGCGCCACAGGCAAGGGCAAGTCGCCGACCCCCAACCTGCGCCGCACGGGCATCGCGGCAGAGGGAGCGCAGCAGCTCGAAGCCACGATCCAGGATCTGTCCGATCAGATGCTCGCGGCAGCGGCCGAGTTGAAGTTCGAACTCGCCGGGCGTCTGCGTGACGAAGTGCAGGACCTCAAGAAGGAACTCCGTGCCATGGAGCGCGCCGGACACGCGTAGGAGGCTGACCGATGGATGCTGCGGGGAACGAGCTCGCCGACCGGGTGCGTGCACTGCTGGGAGCGGAAACCGAGATAGAAGAGCGTCGCATGTTCGGCACCCGGGCGTTCCTCGATGACGGTCGCATCCTCGTCGGCGCGCGTCCGGGTGGCGTTCTGCTGGTGCGCGTCGATGACGAGAACGGTGCCGCGCTGCTCACCGAGCCCGGCGCAGCACGTGCCGTCATGGGTGCGCGCACGATGAGCTCCGGCTGGCTCGACGTGGCGGCCGGGGCCATCGAAGACGACACCGCGCTCATGTTCTGGCTCGACGTCGCTCGGGAGTCCACGGGGTCGGCGACGTCGCCAGAGCAGAACTGACGCGACAGGCGGGATCGTCGCCGCAGCAGGGGTTTCTACGGGCAGTGCACCAGGGTCTTCGGACCGGTGCGGTCGATCTCATGCTCCGTCATCGGGGCGCCGCAGAGAGGGCAGGCGCGTTCGGCGCGTTCCGCGGCACTCGGGGGCGGAGTCTTCTCGTATGGACCGACCGATGCGGGTCCCGCGAACCGGATGAGGTTCGTGTTCACCCAGGAGTACAGCCCTCCTGCGTCGCGGATGCGAGTGCGGAGGGGCGGGCGGTCGGAGTCCTGTTGCATGTTCATTAGTGTACTAACTATTAGTGCAGATGTATAGTCTCCCTTGTGACCGCATCCGATGACCTGCTCCGGCTCGAGAACCAGCTCTGCTTCGCCCTGGTGACTGCAGCGCGGAACGTCGTCGCCCTGTACCGCCCCATCCTCGAGCCGCTGGGCCTCACACACCCGCAGTACCTCGTCATGCTGGCGCTGTGGGAGCGGGCACCGCGAACCCTCAACGACCTGGCGATCGACCTCGCCATGGAACCGGCGACCGCTTCACCGCTCGTGAAGCGGTTGGAGGCGGAAGGGCTGGTCGGTCGTCAGCGCAGCGCCGAGGATGAGCGACGCCTGGAGATCACGCTCACGCCGGCAGGCGCGGCGCTGCGCGACCGGGCGGTGGACGTTCCGCATCAGGTCATGGCGGCGGTGGGCATGGGAGTCGACGAGATCGCGGCGCTCCGCGACGGTCTCGGCCCGTTCGCCGGCCGTCGTCCTGACCTCGGCTGACGCGGCATCCACGCATCGCGCCACCGGAGGCGATGACCGCGACGTGGGGGATCAGCCCCCTAGGGTGGAGGCATGTCGCGCTCCGAGCCCTCGGTCCCGGTGCGGGAGCGTGCCGGGACGGAGAAGCCGCGGTGGCTTCTGCTCCCGCTGATCGTGATAGCCGGCTTCTTCGCGACGATCATGTTCGCTGCGGCGACGCAGGGCCTTCCGCAGTTCGGAGGATGGTTCACCGACACCGAGGAACGCTCCGGCGATGACGTCGTGCCGACGGCGCCGGCGGAGACCGCATCTCCGCCGTTGGATCCTCCGGAGGATTCGCCGCTGCTCGTCATCATCGGCTACATCCTCGCGGCGGTCGTCATCGCCGCCGTGCTCGCGATGGTGTTCTTCGGCGCCCGACTCCTGATCCGCTATCTCGTGGGCCTCTGGCGCGACCGTCCGCTCGCGCGTCGGGAGGCGACGCGCGTCGATACCCAGGCCGTCACCGCACCCGTGACCGACGTCGAGCCGGATGATGCGACGATCAGGCGCGGAATCGCGGAAGCGCTGCGGACGATCGACAGCCGGCCTCTGCCCGGCGACAGCATCGTGGCTGCGTGGGTGGGCCTGGAGGAGTCGGCAGCGGATGCCGGTGCCGGTCGCGGTGCCAATGAGACCCCGTCGGAGTTCACCGTGCGTATCGTCGGCAGACGCGCCGGGATCGCCGACGACGTCGTCGCCCTGCTGGGCCTCTACGAACAGGTGCGCTTCGGTGGCCACGACGCCGGTGAGGGTGATCGGGCCCGAGCCGCCGAGTGTCTCCGCGCCATCCAGGAGGGGTGGCGATGAAGAGACGGATGCTGGTCCTGGGCGTCGGCGCCGTGGTCGCTCTGGTCGTCCTCCTCGTGCTCGGTCAGCTGGGTTTCCCCGTGCCGTTCGTGCTCGCCTGGATGATCCTCGTTGTCGGGGTGGTCCTGGCCTGCCGCCAGGAGTTCATCGAGGTCGGGCCCGTCTGGCCTCCCGAGAAGCCGAGCCGCACCTCGCGCGGCTCGGAGGTGTCCCGCCTGGCCTGGGCGATCAACACACGTACGGGGGTCGCCGGCCACGTCGTCGTGCGCCGGGTGCAGAGCGTGTTGAGAAGACGCCTCGCCCTGCGTGGACTCGACCTCGACGATCCCACGCAGCACGCTCGCATCGACGTCCTCCTCGGCGAGGGGGTGCGCGACGCCCTGCACCGTCGTGAAGTGCGCAGCACCGACATCGAGATCGTGCTCGACGCGATCGACCGCATCCCGAACGACACGGAGGAGACCGGATGAGCAACCAGGACACCACGCAGATCGCCGAGACCGGGCGTCGAGTGCTCGACAGCGTCCGCGGCGCCGTCGTCGGGATGGACGAGCCCCTCACGATCGCCCTCGCCGCGATCCTCGCGGGTGGGCATGTGCTCTTCGAGGATGTTCCGGGGCTGGGGAAGACGCTGGCCGCGCGCAGCCTGGCTCGTGCACTCGGCCTCGAGTTCCGACGTCTGCAGTGCACCCCGGACATGCTCCCGGGAGATGTCACCGGCTCTTACGTCTATGCGCCGGCCACCGGAGACTTCGTGTTCCGACCCGGCCCGATCTTCACCGGGCTGCTCCTCGCCGACGAGGTGAACCGCACCACGCCCAAGACCCAGTCGGCGATGTTGGAGGCGATGGCCGAGCATCAGGTCACCGTCGAGGGAAACAGTTTCGCGCTGCCACTGCCTTTCCACGTGATCGCGACCTCGAACCCCATCGAGTACGAGGGCACGTACGCGCTTCCCGAGGCGCAGCTCGACCGCTTCATGGTGCGCCTCGCCGTCGGCTACCCCGTTCCGGAGGATGAGACGCGCATCATCCTCGACCGGGTGCGCCGGCAGAGCCCCGACGCGTCCGTCGATCCGGTCGTCGACGGAGTGGGTCTCCTCGCGATCCAGGCGGCCGTCGAGCGGATCCATGTCGATGCCGATGTCGCGAGGTACTGCGTGGAGCTGACAAGGGGCACGCGGGATGCGGCGCACGTCGCGGTCGGCGCCTCGCCGCGCGGGTCGCAGGCTCTCGTCCTTCTCGGTCGGGCACTCGCGGCTCTGGACGGTCGGGACTACGTGCGACCGGACGACATCAAGCGCATCGCCGAACCCGTGCTCGCTCACCGGCTGACCCTGACGCCGCAGGCCTGGGCGCAAGGGGTGGATCCCCGCTCCGTCGTGGCGGCCGTCGTCGAGGCTACGCCGGTGCCGCCGACCGTGGCTGCGGTGCGGTGACCGAGCCGGTCCGCGTCACGGCGCGCGCCCCCGTGCGGTGGAGCCGGACGCCCGTGATCGCGATCGGACTCGCCGGCTCGACGATCCTCGCCGCTGTCGGGCTCGTCTTCTCGCGACCCGACGTGATCGGCATCGGGCTTCCGCTCGCGCTCGCGACGGCATGGATGCTGCTGCGTCGACCCGGTGACGATGTGCTGTCGATCGAGCTGCGTGCACGTCCGGGCGGCTCGGACGCCTCATCGGAGGTCATGGCTGTGGTGGACGCGGACCTCGACGGCGACTGGCTCCAGATCGCGGTCGATCAGCAGGAGCAGCGGTCAGGGGTCGCTGACGTGAAGCCAGGGCGCTCCGTCCTCGCGTCGCGCAACAGCCTGCAGCACTCCGGTCCGGTGGAGTTGCTGGGAGTGACGGTCCGCGGGGCCGCACTCGACGGCGCGTGGGTCACGGAGTCCGCTCCTCGAGTCGCGCTGGAGTGGAACACGCCGCCGCGGCATCTCCGGATCGGCCGTCTGCCCGTCGCCCCGCGCTTGACGGGACTGCACGGTGCCCACGAAGGATCGCGCCCCGGCCAGGGCGGCGACTTCCGCGACATCCATCCGTTCGCCCCCGGAGACGAGCTGCGCCGTGTCGACTGGCGGGCGACCGCGCGTGCCGCCCGTCGACCGGGCGAACTCCTCGTGCGACGCACGGCCACTCTCAGCGATTCCTCGGTGGTGATCGCGGTCGACACGGCAGAGGATCTCGGGACCGTCGTCGCCTCCTGGGGATCGGACGATGCCGACCGGGCAGGCGTCACCTCGCTGGATCTCGCGCGGGAGGCGGCACTGTCCATCGCGACCGCGGCGGTCGGAGTCGGCGATCGGGTCGCATATCACGCGCTGTCCGCCGGAGGACGCAGCCTCCCATCCGGCGGCGGCCCGCGCCACCTCGCGCGTCTGCGTGACATGATCGCGGCGACCGGTCAGAGCGACGAGGACTCCCGGTACCGCCGGTCACCGGTGGTACCGGCCGGCTCCATCGTCTTCGTGCTCTCCACGTTCTTCGACGGCGTCGCCGCGCAGCTCGCCACCCGGTGGCGAGCGGCGGGTCACGCCGTGGTCGCCGTCGACGTCCTCCCTGCCCCTGACGAGAGCCGACTCACCCGAGAGCAGCGCATCGCGCTGCGGACCCTGCTCGCGGAACGCGTCGACATCCTCGTCGAGCTGCGGCATGCAGGCGTCGAGGTCGTCGCCTGGACGGATCCCGACGTCGACGTCGCGATGCGGCTCGCGGCTCTTCGTCAGCAGCGGATGCGGACGGTGCGGCGATGAAGCGCGGCCTGCGTTCGTTCCGGGTGCGGGCGGCTGTTCCGGGGATCGCCGTCCGACTCCTGCTCGTCGCGATCGTGTGGGGAGGGGCGGTCGTGCTCGTTCCTTTCCCGTTGTGGCAGGGTGTGGCGGTGATCGCCGCCTTCCTCGCGGTCGTGATCCCGCGGTCCTTGGCGGCGTGGCTCGCGGCGGCATGCCTGGCGTTCGGCGTCATCCTGAACGAACCGGATCCGGGACGAACGGCCCTCGCCGTCCTGGTCGTTCCCGCGATCCACATGCTCGCATCGTTGAGTCTCGTGATCCCGAACACCTCGCGTGTCGCCCTCGCCGTGCTGGGCCCGAGCCTCGCGCGCTTCCTCGTCATCCAGTTGCTGGCGCAGCCCGTCGTCCTCGCGGTCTGGCTGCTGGCGCCTTCGGACGTCGATCACGGCATCACCCCTTTCGCCCCACTCGCGGCAGCGGCGCTCGTGCTGGGTGTGGTGCTGGCGCTGCGGGCCGTCCGGAGCTCGGATGCACCGCGGAGGAAGGCACCGTCGGCGGGAGAGGAATCGGTCGCCGAGAGTCCTCACGGAGCCAATGTCCGTGGCCCCTCGTAGACTTGTCCGGTGCCCATCGTCCCCGTTGCCTCCTCCGGAAAACTCAGTGTCCGCGGTGCCCGCGTCCACAACCTCAAGAACGTCGACATCGACATTCCCCGCGACTCCCTCGTCGTGTTCACCGGCCTGTCCGGGTCGGGAAAGTCCAGCCTCGCGTTCGACACGATCTTCGCCGAGGGGCAGCGTCGCTACGTCGAATCGCTGAGCGCGTACGCGCGCCAGTTCCTCGGCCAGGTCGACAGGCCGGACGTCGATTTCATCGAGGGCCTCAGCCCTGCCGTCTCGATCGACCAGAAGTCGACCAACCGCAACCCGCGGTCCACCGTCGGCACGATCACTGAGATCTACGACTACATGCGTCTGCTCTGGGCGCGCATCGGTATTCCGCACTGTCCCGAATGCGGTGAGCGCATCCAGCGTCAGACGGTGCAGCAGATCGCCGATCAGCTGATGGAGCTCCCCGAGCGCACGCGCTACCAGGTGGTCGCGCCGATCGTGTCGCAGAAGAAGGGCGAGTTCGTCGACCTGTTCCGCGAGCTCGGCGCCAAGGGCTACTCGCGGGCCATCGTCGACGGCGACCTCATCCAGCTCGCCGAGCCGCCCACGCTGAAGAAGAGCTACAAGCACGACATCGCGGTGGTGGTCGATCGTCTGGTCGCTTCCGACGACATCCTCGGTCGTGTCACCGATTCGGTCGAGACCGCGCTCGGGCTCGCGGGCGGCGTGGTGCAGATCAACTACGTCGACGGCGAGGGCGACGACGCATGGCAGACCTTCTCCGAGAAGCTGGCCTGCCCGAACGGACACGCCCTCACGCTCACCGAGATCGAGCCGCGCACGTTCTCGTTCAACGCGCCGTTCGGCGCCTGCCCCGCCTGTTCCGGGCTCGGCACGCGCATGTCCGTCGACGTCGATCTGATGCTCGGTGACGAAGACCTCTCGATCCGCGAGGGCGTCATCATCCCCTGGACGACCCAGGGAAAGGGGCTGTTCCAGTACTACGAGCGTCTGCTCGAAGGGCTCTCGAACGACCTCGACTTCTCGTTGGACACGCCCTGGCGCGAGCTGCACTCCGACGTGCAGAACGCCGTTCTGCGCGGCGAGAACTACAAGGTGTCCGTCAAGTGGAAGAACCGCTACGGCCGCGAGATGCGGTACACGTCCGGGTTCGAGGGTGTGGTTCCGTACATCGAGCGGCAGTACCTGCAGGCCGAATCCGACAACCAGCGCAACCGCTGGGGCGAGTACCTCCGCGAGGTGCCGTGTCCCGTGTGCGACGGCAACCGCCTCAAGCCCGAGGTCCTGGCCGTGCAGGTGCACGGCCACTCGATCGCCGAGGTCTCGCATCTCAGTCTCGCCGATGCGCGCGCCTTCATGGAGACCCTCACACTCACCGACCGTGAAGCGAAGATCGCGGCGCAGGTGCTCCGAGAGATCCGGCTCCGTCTCGACTTCCTGCTGCAGGTCGGCCTGTCCTACCTCAACCTCAGCCGCTCGGCAGGCTCCCTCTCGGGTGGAGAGGCGCAGCGCATCCGTCTGGCGACGCAGATCGGCTCCGGTCTGACCGGTGTGCTCTACGTGCTCGACGAGCCGTCGATCGGTCTGCACCAGCGTGACAACCGGCGCCTGATCGAGACCCTGCTCACCCTGCGCGACCTCGGCAACACGCTGATCGTGGTGGAGCACGATGAAGAGACCATCGAAGCCGCGGACTGGGTCGTCGACATCGGCCCCGGCGCCGGGGTCAACGGCGGCGAGGTCGTGCACTCGGGTCCGTATTCGGCGTTGCTCAACGACAGTGCGTCGATGACGGGGGAGTACCTCTCCGGGCGCCGTGAGATCCCGATGCCGACGAAGCGCCGCAAGATCGACAAGAAGCGGATGCTGAGCGTCGTCGGGGCCCGTGCGAACAACCTACGCAACGTCACAGCCGACTTCCCGCTCGGCGTCCTGACCGCGGTCACCGGGGTCAGCGGTTCCGGCAAGTCATCACTCGTCAACGACATCCTGTACCAGGTACTGGCCTCGCGGTTGAACGGTGCCCGCACGGTTCCCGGCAAGCACACGCGGGTGACGGGGCTCGACAACCTCGACAAGGTCGTGCACGTCGATCAGGCGCCGATCGGCCGCACCCCGCGATCGAACCCGGCGACCTACACCGGTGTGTTCGACCGCATCCGCACACTCTTCAGCGAGACGCCGGAGGCGAAGGTCCGTGGTTACCAGCCCGGTCGTTTCAGCTTCAACGTCAAGGGCGGCCGCTGCGAGGCATGCTCGGGCGACGGCACTATCAAGATCGAGATGAACTTCCTGCCCGACGTCTACGTGGACTGCGAGGTCTGCCACGGCAAGCGCTACAACCGCGACACGCTCGCTGTGCACTACAAGGGCAAGAACATCGCCGAGGTCCTCGAGATGCCGATCGAGGAGGCGGCCGAATTCTTCGAGCCCATCCAGGCGATCCACCGTTACATGAAGACGCTCGTCGATGTCGGGCTCGGCTACGTGCGACTCGGCCAGTCGGCGACGACGCTCTCCGGTGGCGAGGCGCAGCGCGTCAAGCTGGCGACCGAGCTCCAGCGCCGCAGCAACGGGCGCAGCATCTACGTGCTCGACGAGCCGACCACGGGCCTGCACTTCGAAGACGTCCGCAAGCTCCTCGAGGTACTCAACGGTCTGGTCGACAAGGGCAACACGGTGATCGTCATCGAGCACAACCTCGACGTGATCAAGTCGGCCGACTGGGTGATCGACCTCGGTCCCGAGGGGGGCTCCGGCGGCGGTCAGATCGTCGCCACCGGCACCCCTGAGCAGATCGCCCGCGTCGAGGCGAGCCACACCGGGCTGTTCCTCGGCGAGATCCTGGGTGAGGGGCGCTCCGCGCGGAAGGCCAGCTGATGGCCGACGTGCTGCCCTACAAGCCGCGGCCGGGGGAGATCCCCACCGACCCCGGCGTGTATCGCTTCCGTGATTCCGCGGGCCGAGTGCTCTACGTGGGCAAGGCGAAGAATCTGCGTCAACGCCTGTCGAACTACTTCGCACCGTTGCGCACGTTGCACGAACGCACCCGTCGCATGGTCACCACCGCCTCGTCCGTCGAGTGGACGGTGGTCTCGACCGATGTCGACTCGCTGCAGCTCGAGTACATGTGGATCAAGGAGTTCGATCCGCCCTTCAACGTGAGGTACAAGGACGACAAGTCCTACCCGTTCATGGCGGTGACCCTTGCCGACGAGGCGCCGCGCGTGATCGTCACCCGCAACCGCAGGATCCCCGGCGCGCGGTACTTCGGTCCGTTCCCGAAGGTCTGGGCGGTGCACGAGACCATCGATCTGATGATCAAGGCGTTCCCGATCCGCACGTGCAGCGACTCCAGCTACCGTCGGGCCATGCAGACGGGCCGTCCGTGCTTCCCGGGGCAGATCGGCAAGTGCGGGGGCCCGTGCTCGATGACGGTGAGCATCGAGGAGCACCGCGCCATGGTCGACGACTTCGTCGCCTTCATGGCCGGCGGAGACGAGCGCTTCACCCGCGAGCTCACGAAACGGATGCTGGCAGCATCAGCGGCGATGGACTACGAAGCGGCGGCCAAGTACCGCGACAAGCTGTCGGCGATCGAAGCCGTGCTGGGCAAGAGCGCACTCGTCCTTCCCAGCGACGAGGATGCCGATCTGTTCGGGATCGCCGAAGACGAGCTGGCCGCAGCTGTGCAGCATTTCGTGATCCGTGGCGGCAGGGTCCGCGGTGTGCGCGCCCTGACGATCGAGAAGGAGATCGACATCTCCAGCGGCGAGCTCGTCGAGCAGGTGCTGCAGCAGGCATACGGCGAGGCACAGGATGTTCCGCGTCGCATCCTGGTTCCGACGCTGCCCGATGATGCAGCGGAGCTCGAGGTGTGGTTGCGAGAGCGACGTGGCAAGAAGGTCGAGATCGCGGTCGCCCAGCGCGGTCAGCGTGCCGACCTCATGCGTACCGCCACACTGAACGCACAACAGGCGCTGATCCGGCACAAGACGCGACGCACGACCGACTACGTCGCTCGAACCCAGGCGCTGACCGATCTGCAGGAAGCGCTCGGCATGGACGAAGCGCCCCTGCGCGTCGAGTGCTTCGACATCTCGCACCTCGGCGGCACCAATGTCGTCGCCTCGATGGTGGTGTTCGAGGACGGGCTTCCCCGCAAAGACCAGTACCGGTCGTTCAACATCGCTGAGACGACCGACGACACCGACTCCATGTACCAGGTGCTCCGTCGCCGGCTGGCCTACCTCGACCGTCCCGAAGAGCCCGAGACCATCGATCCGACGACCGACGAGGTCGTCGCGGAAGACGTCGGGGAGGCGACGGTGCGACGCAAGCCCCGATTCGCCTACCCGCCGCAGCTGCTCCTCGTCGATGGAGGGCAGCCGCAGGTGGAGGCCGCGGCCCGAGCGCTCCGCGACGCCGGACACACCGAGATCGCGGTCTGCGGCATCGCCAAACGCCTCGAAGAGGTCTGGCTTCCCGGCGAGGACTTCCCCGTGATCCTGCCGCGCACGAGCGAAGCCCTGTACCTGCTGCAGCGCCTGCGCGATGAGGCGCACCGGTTCGCGATCACGCATCAGCGGAAGAAGCGGCGCAACGACATAGGCTCAGTGCTCGCCGAAGTGCCGGGGCTCGGTGCCTCTCGCATCAAGGTGCTGCTCAAGCACTTCGGGTCGGTCACCGCTCTCCGTGCCGCCGAGCCCGGGCAGATCGAAGAAGTCCAGGGAATCGGTCCCGTGCTCGCTCAGAACATCCACACGCACCTGTCCACTCGCTAGGCTGGAAGCCGAGGGGGAGAGGGAGCACTGAGTAATGACTGACGGGGAAAAGGGCGAGTTCCTCATCGTCACGGGCATGTCCGGCGCAGGTCGGACGACGGTGGCGAACGCACTGGAGGATCTCGGCTGGTACGTCGTCGACAACCTGCCCCCGCAGATCCTGCGTCCGCTGCTGGATCTGACCGACATGGGCGGCACCGCGCTGCCCAAGGTCGCGGCGGTCGTCGATGTGCGCGGACGCAACCTCTTCGACGACTTCCCCGGGGTGGCGCGCGCACTGCGTTCCCGGGGTTCTGTCCGCGTGCTCTTCCTCGATGCGTCCGACGACGTGCTGGTGCGCCGGTTCGAGTCCGTGCGCAGACCGCACCCGCTGCAGGGCGAAGGCACCCTGCTCGACGGCATCCGCATCGAGCGTGCACGGCTTGCACCGATCCGCGAAGCGGCCGACCTGGTGATCGACACCTCGACGCTCAACATCCACCAGCTCGCCACGCAGGTCTCCGACATCTTCTCCGAAGAGGGGGAGGCGCGACACCGGGTCACGCTGCTCAGCTTCGGGTTCAAGTACGGGCTGCCGACCGACGTCGACATCGTCGCGGACATGCGCTTCCTGCCGAACCCGTTCTGGAATGAGGAGTTGCGAGGACTGACCGGCCAGGACGAGACCGTTCGCGAGTACGTGCTCTCCCGGGAGGGCGCGATGGAGTTCCTGGACGCCTACTCCACGGCACTGGTGCCGGTGCTCGAGGGGTACCAGCGCGAGAACAAGAGCCACTCGACGATCGCGATCGGCTGCACGGGGGGAAAGCACCGCTCCGTCGCCATGTCGGAGGAGCTGTCGCGTCGCCTGGCAGCGATCCCCGGCGTCGCCGTGAACGTACGTCACCGGGACCTGGGCCGAGAGTAGCGGGCCGTCCGGCCGAGTAAGCTGGACGTTTGCGTCGCGATCCGGCGCGTGAACGTGAAGGAGTGTCGTGGCACTAACCACCGACGTCAAGGCCGAGCTGGTCAGCATCCGCAATGCACCCCCGACGGTGCGAGTCGCGGAAGTGACCGCCATCCTCCGGTTCGCCGGTGGTCTGCATTCGATCGCCGGTCGCGTGGCCGTGGAGGCCGAGGTGGATGCTGAGACTCTCGCGCGCCGCGTCGCGCGTGACCTCGCCGAGATCTACGGCGTGCGACCCGAGATCGCTCAGGTCCAGTCGAGCACCGCGAACGACGGAGCGCGCTGGGCCGTGCGCGTGATCGCACAGGGGGAGACCCTCGCGCGTCAGACCGGTCTGCTCGATCAGCGTCGCCGCCCGGTACGCGGGCTGCCCAACCGACTCACCACCGGCTCTCGTGCCGAGGTGGCCGGCCTGTGGCGCGGTGCCTTCCTCGCCGCAGGATCCCTGAGCGAGCCCGGTCGCTCCGCCATGCTGGAGGTCGTCTGCCCGTCGTCGGAGGCGGCGATGGCCCTCGTCGGCGCCGCTCACAGACTCGGCGTCGCGGCCAAGGCGCGCGAAGTGCGCGGGATGCCCCGGGTCGTCGTGCGTGAGGGGGAGGCGATCCGTATCATCCTCAACGAGATGGGTGCACAGAAGACAGCCATCGCGTGGGAGGAGCTCCGCCAGCGCCGCGAGGTCCGTGCCGGCGTCAACCGCCTGGTGAACTTCGACGACGCGAACCTCCGTCGTTCCGCGCAGGCCGCCGTCGCCGCGTGCGCACGTGTCGAGCGCGCGCTCGAGATCCTCGCCGACGAGGTGCCGGACCACCTCAAGGTGGCCGGCGAGCTTCGTCTGGCGCACCGCGACGCCAGCCTCGACGAGCTCGGCCACCACGCCGACCCGCCCCTGACGAAGGATGCCGTCGCCGGACGCATCCGCCGCCTGCTCGCGATGGCGGACAAGCGCGCTCAGCAGGAGGGCATCCCGGGAACAGAGGCCGCGGTCCCCGTCGGACTCGACGTCTGACCTGCGCCCTCGACGAGAGACCCGCCGCCCGGCATCCGGGCGGCGGGTCTTCGTCATATGGCGGAAGGTTCCGGGCCGCACCCGCGTTGTCGTCAGTAGGATGAAGAACGTCCGCTCTACGCCGCACATCGGCGGCGCGGAGGATCGGCAAGCGCCGCGGCGCGGCGCGGATTGGATGAAAGCGATATGGCGACCTACACGCTCCCCGACCTTCCCTACGACTTCGCAGCCCTCGAGCCGCACATCAGCGGCAAGATCATGGAGCTGCACCACGACAAGCACCACCAGGCCTACGTGACAGGTGCGAACACGGCGCTCGACCAGCTCGCCGAGGCCCGCGAGAGCGGCAACCTGGCGAACGTCAACAAGCTCGAGAAGGACCTCGCGTTCAACCTCGGCGGCCATGTCAACCACTCGATCTTCTGGACGAACCTCTCGCCGAACGGCGGAGGCCAGCCCGAGGGTGAGCTGAAGGCGGCGATCGACGAGTACTTCGGCTCGTTCGAGAAGTTCCAGGCACACTTCACGGCGGCGGCGACCGGAATCCAGGGCTCCGGCTGGGCGGTGCTCAGCTGGGACTCGATCGGCTCGCGTCTGATCATCCAGCAGTTGTTCGATCAGCAGTCGAACACGGCGCAGGGCACGATCCCGCTCTTCCAGCTCGACATGTGGGAGCACGCCTTCTACCTCGACTACCTCAACGTGAAGGCCGACTACGTCAAGGCCGCATGGAACATCGCGAACTGGGAGAACGTCGCCCAGCGCCTCGAGGTCGCCCGCAAGCAGACGAACGGCCTGCTGGTACTGTCGTAATCGGGTCGCGTCCCGACGGGCCACGGCTCGTCGGGACGCCCTCTCAGCCAAAAAACCCCGCGCTTCACGATTGCTGGAAAGCTGCGTGCAGCGCACGAGAAACAGGGAGACCTGAGTGTCTGTCAAGATCGGTATCAACGGCTTCGGCCGCATCGGACGCAACTACTTCCGCGCGGCTCTCGCGCAGGGAGCGGACCTTGAGATCGTCGCCGTCAACGACCTCACCGACAACAAGACCCTGGCGCACCTGCTGAAGTACGACTCGGTGGGCGGCGTCCTCGACGCCGACATCAGCTACGACGACGACAGCATCACCGTCAACGGCAAGGTCATCAAGGCCTTTGCCGAGCGCGACCCCGCCGGCCTCCCCTGGGGCGAGCTGGGCGTCGACATCGTCATCGAGTCGACCGGCTTCTTCACCAAGGCCGAGCTCGCCAAGAAGCACATCGAGGCCGGCGCGAAGAAGGTCCTCATCTCGGCTCCGGGCACCGGTGTCGACGGCACGTTCGTCATGGGCGTGAACGAGGACACGTACAACCCGGAGACCGATCACATCATCTCCAACGCGTCCTGCACCACGAACTGCCTCGCGCCGCTCGCCCAGGTCTTCAACGACGCGTTCGGCATCGACCGCGGCTTCATGATGACGGCCCACGCGTACACCGCGGACCAGAACCTGCAGGACGGCCCGCACAGCGACCTCCGCCGTGCACGTGCCGCCGCGATCAACATCACGCCGGCATCGACCGGTGCCGCCAAGGCCATCGGCGAGGTGCTCCCGGAACTCCAGGGCAAGCTCAGCGGCTCGTCGTACCGCGTTCCGGTCCCCACCGGCTCGATCGTCGACCTCACCCTCATCACCGACCGCGAGAACCTGACGGTCGACGAGGTCAACGAGGCGTACAAGAAGGCCGCTGCCGAGGGTCGCCTCGCCGGCTACCTGCAGTACAACGAGGACCCGATCGTCTCGAGCGACATCGTGCACAACCCGCACTCGTCGATCTTCGACTCGACGCTCACCAACGTGAGCGGCAACCTGATCAAGGTCTCCAGCTGGTACGACAACGAGTGGGGCTACTCCAACCGTCTCGTCGACCTGACCGAGTACGTGGCCGAGCGCCTCTAAGCTCAGACACATGACTCTGCGCACCCTGGACACCCTGGGGTCGCTCGAGGGCAAGCGCGTCATCGTCCGTTGTGATCTCAACGTCCCCCTGCGGGACGGGATCATCACGGACGATGGCCGTGTCCGCGCCTCGTTGCCGACCCTCAACGCACTCATCAACGCGGGCGCCCGCGTCGTGGTGTGCTCTCACCTCGGGCGGCCGGACGGCGCGCCCGACCCGAAGTACAGCCTGGAGCCGGTGGCCCAGCGCCTGTCCGAGCTGCTCGGCGCCCCGGTCGCGTTCGCACGCGACACGGTCGGCGAGTCGGCGAAGGACGCCGTGGACTTCCTCGAGGACGGCGGAGTCGTCGTCATCGAGAACCTGCGGTTCAACCCGGGGGAGACCTCGAAGGACGACACCACCCGTGCGGCTTTCGCAGCAGAGCTGGCGGAGCTCGGCGATGTGCTCGTCTCCGATGGGTTCGGGGTCGTGCACCGCAAGCAGGCGAGCGTCTACGAGCTCGCCGAGCTGCTCCCGTCAGCGGCCGGCCTGCTGATCGCGACCGAGCTCGACGTGCTCGACCGCCTGACCGAGAACCCCGAGCGGCCGTACGCGGTCGTGCTCGGCGGGTCGAAGGTCAGCGACAAGCTCGGCGTGATCTCGCACCTGCTGCCGCGGGTCGACAAGATCCTCGTCGGCGGCGGCATGCTGTTCACCTTCCTCAAGGCACAGGGTCACGCCGTGGCGTCGAGCCTGCTGGAAGAGGACCAGCTCGAAACCGTTCGCGGCTACATCGCGGAGGCGGCGGAGCGCGGCGTGGAGCTCGTGCTCCCCACCGACGTCGTGGTCGCCGCGTCCTTCGGCGCGGACGCCGCGCACGAAGTCGCTGCGGCTGATGCCATCGAGTCCACGCCGTTCGGTGCCTCGGGCATCGGCCTCGACATCGGCCCGGAGACGGCGGCGAAGTTCGCCGAGGTCATCCGCGAGTCGAAGACCGTGTTCTGGAACGGCCCCATGGGCGTGTTCGAGTTCCCGGCGTTCGCGGCGGGTACCAAGACCGTGGCGCAGGCGCTCACCGAAGTCGACGGCCTCAGCGTCGTCGGCGGTGGTGACTCCGCGGCGGCCGTGCGCCAGTTGGGCTTCACCGACGACCAGTTCGGTCACATCTCGACCGGTGGCGGCGCGAGCCTCGAATTCCTCGAGGGCAAGAAACTACCTGGGCTGGAGGTCCTCGGATGGGCGTGAACTCCCGTACCCCGCTGATCGCGGGAAACTGGAAGATGAATCTCGACCACCTGCAGGCGGTCGCGTTCGTGCAGAAGCTGCACTGGACGTTGAAGGACGCGAAGCACGAAGACGGATCCGTCGAGGTGGCGGTCTTCCCGCCGTTCACCGACATCCGCAGCGTGCAGACGCTCATCGATGCGGACAAGATCCCGTTCGCGCTCGGCGCGCAGGATGTCTCGGCACACGACTCCGGTGCATACACCGGCGAGGTGTCGGGTGCGTTCCTGGCGAAGCTCGACGCGAAGTACGTGATCATCGGACACTCCGAGCGCCGGGAGTACCACTCCGAGGGCGACGACGTCGTGGCAGCCAAGGTGAAGGCATCGCTCAAGCACGACCTCGTCCCGGTGATCTGCGTCGGCGAGACCGCCGGCGACCTCGAGAAGTTCGGTGCCAGTGCGGTCCCGGTGTCCCAGCTCGAGGCGGCGCTCGAGGGCGTCTCGTCGAAGGCGGACATCGTCGTGGCGTATGAGCCCGTGTGGGCGATCGGCTCCGGACAGGCGGCGACCCCGCAGCAGGCGCAGGATGTCTGCGCCGCTCTGCGCGCCGTCATCGCGAAGGTCCTGGGCGACGAGGCGGCAGCGCGTACGCGCATCCTCTACGGCGGCTCCGTGAAGTCGGGGAACATCGCCAGCTTCATGCGCGAGCCCGATGTGGACGGCGCTCTGGTCGGCGGGGCGAGCCTCGTCGTGGACGAGTTCGCCGCGATCATCCGCTTCGAGAAGCACGTCGGCGTGTGAGTGCAGCGGGGCTTCGGCCCCGCTGCACCGTATACTTGACCGTTACGGGGGCGCTCCGGCCCCAGCGAAAGGCTCTTTCTCGTGGCAATTCTCGAGTTCGTCCTGCAGGTCGTGCTGGGCATCACCAGCGTTCTGCTGACCCTCCTCATCCTCTTGCACAAAGGCCGCGGCGGTGGCCTGTCCGACATGTTCGGTGGAGGCATGACCTCAGCGGTCGGCTCTTCCGGGCTCGCGGAGCGGAACCTGAACCGCTTCACCGTCGTCCTGGCGCTGACGTGGTTCATCTCCATCGTCGCGCTGGGCCTCATCACGAAATTCGAGGTCATCTGATGGCTACCGGTGGAAACGCGATCCGCGGCACCCGTGTCGGCTCCGGCCCCATGGGCGAGCAGGACCACGGCTATCACGCCGACCGCATCGCGGTCTCGTACTGGGACGGTCTCGGCAACGAGACCGTGCGGTACTTCGCCGCCGGTCTCCCCGAAGAGGAGATCCCGGAGACGATCGATCACCCGCAGTCCGGTCTGCCGGCCGGTCGCGACAAGGAGAATCCTCCTGCGCTCGCGAAGGCCGAGCCGTACAAGACGCACCTCGCCTACGTGAAGGAGCGTCGTACCGACGAGGAAGCCGTTCAGCTTCTGGACGACGCGCTCACGCAGCTGCGCGAGCGCCGAGGTCAGTGACCTCGGTCTGACATCGAAGAAGCCGCCGCGAGTCATCGCGGCGGCTTCTTCCGTATCCGGATGCAGTCCTCAGCGGCAGCCCGCTGCGGCGTCGATGTAGTTCTGCGGGGGATAGCCATACGCCCATACCCCGTTGGCGTCGTCGGTGTAGCCCATGCTGATGGCCCACGCGGTCGCCCACTTCTCGATGCTGTCCTGGGTCGAGGAGTCGTACATGCTCTGGCACTTCACGCTGATCGCGTGCCCCACCTCGTGGGCGACGAGCGCCCTGCTGCGGACGGCCGGCCACTGTTCGGCGACCGAGTTCGAGAGCTCGATCGTGGCGCGTCCGGAGTCACCCCACCACCACGTCGTGTAGCCGCCCATGCTGCCGTTGTAGCCGGCGCCGCTCACGACCGGCGACCAGTCGAAGTCGAGGAGTACGCCGGGCGCGAGGGATCGGGCGAACGCCTCGATCTCGAGCCGCGCGTTCAGCAGCGGTCCTGCCTTCTCCGCCAGCTCTTCGCTCTCGGTGGCGACGACCTGGGCGGCCGCGTCCTGCAGCAAGAGGTAGGCGGTTGCGGTGCTGTCATCCACGGTCGTCGCGGCGGTCGCGTCGGCAGCTGCTGTGCGTAGGGCGATCACGGCGTCGTTGCGGGCGGAGACGTGGGCGGACTCGAATCCTGGAGCAGCCGCGCCGGCGGCGGTGATCACGGCCAGACCGCCCTCCGTCACGGCCTTCAGTGCTTCGGCCGTATCGGTGGCGGTTTCCGCGAGGTCGTCGGACAGCGCGTCGACTTCTTGTCGTCGCTGCTCCAACTCCGACGTGGCGCCGAACAGTTCCCAGAACCACCCGGGCTTCGTGCCCGCACCGGGGATCTCCGTCGAGACCACGCCCTCTGCGTCGGATGCGGCGGTTATCCCGTCGGTGACCGCCGAGGCGAAACCCGTCTGGGCATCGTCGGGCACTGCGATCGGTTGGTTTCCCGCGGCGAGGATCCGTCCCGCCGCGTCTGTGGCAGCGCGAAGGCCCGCGATCTCCTCGCGGACCTGCGCCTTCGTGGTCGATGTCGCTTCCGCAGCGCTCACGTACCGCGACACGGCACTGTCGTACCCGAGATTCGCCGTCACCTGAGTGAGGACCAGCGCCGTGATCGCGGCAGCTCCGCCGATCAGACCGACGGTGATGCCCGTGCGCCTCTTCCGGCGTGGCGTCGCCGCTGCAGCGGGTGGACCAGCGGAGAACACGACGGGCAGCACGTGCCCACCGGGGAGCGGTGCCGTGCGTGTGTCGACGCCCTGCCGCGACTGGTCGGTCACGTCGTGCCCATTCGATGATGCCTTCCGGTCGGAGACTGCGTGCAGCGATGCTGTCAGCGTATTCGACGGAACGGGCGGAGTCCGAGAAGGTCTCACCGGAATCGGAGAAGGTCCCACGGAATCGGAGAAGGCCTCCACCGATGGTGGAGGCCTTCTCGCGCGGAGGGGCTGACGGGAATCGAACCCGCATCATTAGTTTGGAAGACTAAGGCTTTACCACTAAGCTACAGCCCCGGATCCGGACCCCTGAGAGGTTCGGTACCGACTCATCGACTATACCGGACTCTGACGCATGCTCCTGTCCGTTAGACTCGGTGGGGCTGAATCCGCATGCGGATTCCCCGGGGCGTAGCTCAGTTTGGTAGAGCGCCCGCTTTGGGAGCGGGAGGTCGCAGGTTCAACTCCTGTCGCCCCGACACGGCCCCCACGGACCTTACAGCCGCGATTCGAAGCGGAAATCACAAGGAGAACACACCAGCATGGCGAACAGCACCGTCGAGAAGCTGACCCCGACCCGGGTCAAGCTCACCATCACGGTCACCCCGGACGACCTCAAGCCCAGCATCGCTCACGCGTACGAGCACATCGCTCAGGACGTGCAGATCCCCGGCTTCCGCAAGGGCAAGGTCCCGGCTCCGATCATCGACCAGCGCATCGGTCGCGGCGCCGTCATCGAGCACGCCGTCAACGAGGGCCTGGACAAGTTCTTCCGCGAGGCGACGGTCGAGCACAAGCTGCGCGTCGTCGGCCGTCCGGCTGCCGACATCACGCAGTGGCCGAACGAGAAGGACTTCTCGGGAGACCTCCTCGTCGACATCGAGGTGGACGTCCGCCCCGAGATCGAGCTGCCCTCCTACGACGGCATCACGGTGACCGTCGACGCCGTCGAGGCCGACGACGCCGCGCTCGATGCCGAGCTCGACAACATGCGCGCTCGCTTCGGCACGCTGGTCCCGGTCGACCGTCCCGCAGCGAAGGGCGACTTCGTCGAGCTCGACCTCGTCGCCACGATCGACGGTGCCGAGATCGACCGCGCCGAGGGCGTCTCGTACGAGATCGGCTCCGGCGAGCTGCTCGAGGGCATCGACGACGCGATCGAGTCGCTCACCGCCGGTGAGGACACCACGTTCCGCTCCGCGCTCGTCGGCGGTGACCACGCCGGCTCCGAGGCCGAGGTCTCCGTGACCGTCAAGGCGGTCAAGGAGCGCGAGCTCCCCGAGGCCGACGACGACTTCGCGCAGATCGCCAGCGAGTTCGACACGATCGCGGAACTGCGCGAGAGCCTGGCCGAGCGCGTCGCTCAGCAGGGCGTGTTCACCCAGGGTTCGGCCGCGCGCGACAAGCTCGTCGAGGCACTCCTCGAGAAGATCGAGATCCCCGTCCCGCCGCAGCTCATCGAGGACGAGGTGCACAACCACCTCGAGGGCGAAGGCCGTCTCGAGGACGAGGTGCACCGCGCCGAGGTCACCGAGGCGAGCGAGAAGCAGTTCCGCACGCAGGTGCTCCTCGACACGATCGCCGAGCAGGCCGATGTTCAGGTCTCGCAGGAAGAGCTCAGCCAGTACCTCATCCAGTCGGCTGCGCAGTACGGCATGGCTCCCCAGGAGTTCGTCGAGGCGCTGCAGTCCTCGAACCAGCTCCCGGCGCTCGTCGGAGAGGTCGCCCGCAACAAGGCCCTCGCGATCGCGCTCGGCAAGGTGAAGGTCGTCGACAGCAACGGCAAGGCCGTCGATCTGTCCGACTTCATCGTGACTGATGACGAGGCAGAGTCGACCGACTCCACCGAGGCCGAGGAGAAGCCGGCCGCCAAGAAGGCTCCGGCCAAGAAGCCGGCCGCCAAGAAGGCTCCGGCCAAGAAGGCCGACGAGGCTGACGACGCCGAGAAGCCTGCTGCCAAGAAGCCCGCTGCCAAGAAGGCTCCGGCCAAGAAGGCGGCCGACACGGCCGAGTGATCGGACACGATCCAGTGAAGAGGGCGGGTGCTGCGGCATCCGCCCTCTTTTCCATCCAGGGAGGACGACGATGAAGACGTGGGATGAGCGCATCGACGAGGTGTGGGACGACGCGGCGGGCGAGGAGGTCGGGGACGACACGATCGCCCGCATCGACGCCCTCGCGGCCGAGCGCGGACCCGACGACGCCCGCGCCGAATTCGAGCGTGCAGGCGCGCGGGATTCCGCGGGAAGGCCGGCGGAGGCTGTCGTCCTCTACCGGCGCGCGCTGGCTTTGGGGCTGGATGGTGAGCATCGCCCCCAGTGCGTGATCCAGATGGCCAGTTCGCTGCGAAACCTCGGTGAGTACGACGAAGCCCTCGCCGTGATCCGCGCCGAGGAGGAGCTCTCGGCGGACGGCCCGTATCGTGACGCCATCGCGTGCGTCCATGCCCTCATCCTCGCGAGTGCTGGACGGCCAGCGCAGGGGCTCTCGGTGGCACTGCTCGCTCTGGTGCCGCATCTCCCGCGCTACCACCGGTCGATGACGGCGTATGCCCGCGAGATCGCGGACGCCGACACCTGATATGCCGACGGCGAACACGGCCTGGGTGCTGCGTTGTCGCCGGTAGATTCGAATCACTGAAACACGGAATCAGGAGCTGACATGGCTGCAGAACCCCTCCTCGCAACGAGCGTCTTCGACAGGTTGCTGAAGGACCGCATCATCTGGCTGGGGTCGGAGGTGCGCGACGAGAACGCGAACGAGATCTGCGCGAAGATCCTTCTTCTCGCCGCAGAAGACTCCGAGCGAGACATCTACCTCTACGTGAACTCGCCCGGCGGTTCGATCACCGCGGGCATGGCGATCTACGACACGATGCAGTTCGTGCCGAATGACATCGTCACGGTCGGCATCGGAATGGCCGCATCGATGGGCCAGCTGCTGCTGACCGCCGGCACCAAGGGCAAGCGCTACATCACGCCCAACGCCCGTGTGCTGCTGCACCAGCCGCACGGTGGCTTCGGCGGAACGTCGAGCGACATCCAGACCCAGGCGCAGCTCATCATGTCGATGAAGAACCGCCTCGCCGAGATCACCGCGGCGCAGACCGGCAAGTCGGTCGAGCAGATCAACGCCGACGGTGACCGCGACCGCTGGTTCACCGCCGAGGAAGCCCTCGAGTACGGCTTCGTCGACCACATCCGCGAATCGGCCTCCGACGTCATCGGCGGCGGCGGAACCGACCAGGACACCGAGTAACGGAAAGCGAAAGGACGCTCATGTACACACCCACCTTCCGCGCTGCCGGTGACCTGCCCTCCAGCCGCTACGTGCTCCCGCAGTTCGAGGAGCGCACGGCCTACGGATTCAAGCGCCAGGACCCGTACAACAAGCTGTTCGAAGACCGCGTGATCTTCCTCGGCGTGCAGGTCGACGACGCGTCGGCCGACGACGTCATGGCGCAGCTCCTCGTCCTGGAGAGCCAGGATGCCGAGCGCGACATCACCATGTACATCAACTCGCCCGGTGGTTCGTTCACCGCGATGACGGCGATCTACGACACGATGCAGTACGTCGCACCGCAGATCCAGACCGTCGTGCTCGGCCAGGCGGCCTCCGCTGCGGCCGTGCTGCTCGCGGCCGGTGCGCCGGGCAAGCGCCTCGCACTCCCGAACGCTCGCGTGCTCATCCACCAGCCCGCGATGGGGGAGGCCGGCCACGGCCAGGCCTCCGACATCGAGATCCAGGCCGCGGAGATCCTTCGCATGCGGACCTGGCTCGAGGAAACCCTCGCCGGCCACACGAAGCGCACGCCGGAGCAGGTGAACCGCGACATCGATCGCGACAACATCCTCTCTGCCGCGCAGGCGCTGGAGTACGGCATCGTCGACCAGGTGCTCACGACGCGCAAGCGCGTCTGACCCGATCGATCCCGAAGGGCGTCCGTCATCACGACGGGCGCCCTTCGTCGTATCCGGCGGATGTGCAGAGCCTTCTCCCTGGGATGCGCATATGAGCATCTTGATGCGCGAACGCTGACGAGGGCTTACTCTGGAGGAGGAAGGAGGATGCCGTGGAAGAAGATCTGCTCATGGTTCGCGTCGCCGAGCTGTACTACGACGAGGACAAGACCCAGGACGAGATCGGCGGACTCCTCAAGATCTCTCGCTGGAAGGTCGGCCGCCTGCTGACGCAGGCTCGCGAACGCGGCATCGTGCGCATCGAGATCGTGCACCCCCGCGCCCGCAGGCTCGGCCTCGAGCGGCTTCTGGTCGACCGGTTCGGACTGACGGATGCCGTCGTCGTGCCGGCCCCGGAAGGCGATGACGGCACGCTCGAGCGGGTGGCGCAGGCCGCCGCCGACTTCCTGACCGCACTGCGGCCGGTGCCCCGCACGCTCGGGGTGAGCTGGGGGCGCACGCTCCGCGCCGTCGCCGAGGCGCTCCCGGACGGATGGGCGAACGGCGTGACCGTCGTGCAGCTCAACGGGGGAGTGAGCCTGAATCGGCGCTCCGGCGGCGCGGCAGGCCTCGCCGTCACGATCGCTCAGCGCGCATCGGGCCAGGTCTCGCTGCTGCCGAGCCCTGCCATTCTCGAGCGTGTGGAGACGAAGCAGGCGATCGAGTCCGACCGCACCGTCGCCGCCGTGCTCGAAGAAGCAGCGGAGGCGCAGGCGTTCCTGTTCACCGCCGGACCCTGCGACGCCTCGTCCGCACACGTCGAAAACGGCTACCTCAGCGTTGAGGATGTCGAGGAGCTCGCGCGTCGTGGCGCGGTCGGAGACGTTCTCGGCCGCTACGTCGACGCCGAGGGGAACATCGTCGACTCGCAGCTCGATGCGCGAACGGTCGGCGTCTCGCTCGATCGTCTGCGCGGAGCCGCGCACGCGATCTTCGTGACGGCTGGCCCCGCCAAGCACGACATCGCACGCACCGTGGTCACCAGCGGCCTCTGTGGCGTTCTGGTGACCGATGAGACCACAGCACGAGCATTGTTGGAGGAACAGTGACGACCAAAGAACTCAGCCGCAGGACGGCGGTGGACGTTCTGGGCGGAGAGCCCGACGACGCCACGCTCCGGCGCTTCCTGCACGGACTTCCCGGTGTGGACGCCGTCGGTCTGGAGCAGCGCGCTGCCGGCCTCGGCACCCGCTCGATCAAGACCACCTCGAAGGCGTGGGCGCTCGACACGATCATCAAACTGATCGACCTCACCACCCTCGAGGGTGCGGACACCCCCGGCAAGGTGCGCTCGCTCGTCGCCAAGGCGAAGACACCCGACGCCGCCGACCCCTCGACCCCGCGGGTCGCCGCGGTCTGCGTCTACGGCGACATGGTCGGCGACGCGGTCACCGCACTCGGCGGCCTGCATGGCGATCCCGACGACGGACTGATCTCGGTCGCGGCCGTGGCCACGGCGTTCCCGAGCGGGCGCTCGTCTCTCGCGATCAAGCTCGCCGACACCGCGGAAGCGGTCGCCGCCGGGGCCGACGAGATCGACATGGTCATCGACCGTGGGGCATTCCTCTCCGGCCGCTACGGCCTCGTGTTCGACCAGATCGCCCAGGTCAAGGAAGCGTGCCGTCGTGAAGACGGCTCGTATGCCTCGCTCAAGGTGATCCTGGAGACCGGTGAGCTGAACACCTACGACAACATCAAGCGTGCCTCGTGGCTGGGCATCCTGGCGGGAGGGGACTTCATCAAGACCTCGACCGGAAAGGTGCAGCCTGCCGCGACGCTCCCGACGACTCTCCTGATGCTGGAGACGGTGCGCGACTGGCACCGCGGCACCGGAGAGAAGATCGGCGTGAAACCGGCCGGTGGTATCCGCTCCTCGAAGGACGCGGTGAAGTACCTCGTCACCGTCGCCGAGACCGTGGGCGAGGAGTGGCTGCAGCCGCACCTCTTCCGGTTCGGCGCATCCAGCCTCCTCAACGACGTTCTCCTGCAGCGTCAGAAGCTCAGCTCCGGCCGCTACTCGGGCCCCGACTACGTCACGATCGACTGACGGGAAGACGAACATGTCATTTCTGGAATACGCTCCCGCACCGGAGTCCACCGCGATCCTGAACCTCAAGGACAGTTACGGGCTGTTCATCGACGGCGAGTTCGTCGACGGCTCCGGTACCCCGTTCACCACGATCTCGCCCGCGACCGAGAAGCACATCGCCGAGATCGCCTCGGCCAGTGACGAGGATGTCGACCGTGCGGTCGCCGCCGCCCGTCGCGCCTACGAGAAGACCTGGTCGAGGATGAGCGGCCGCGACCGCGGGAAGTACCTCTTCCGCATCGCCCGCCTCGTGCAGGAGCGCGCTCGCGAGCTCGCCGTCGCCGAGAGCCTCGACAACGGCAAGCCGATCAAGGAGAGCCGCGACGTCGATGTTCCGCTCGTTGCCTCCTGGTTCTTCTACTACGCGGGCTGGGCCGACAAGCTCGACCATGCGGGACTCGGCGCCAACCCCCGGGCGCTCGGTGTCGCCGGTCAGATCATCCCGTGGAACTTCCCGCTGCTGATGCTCGCCTGGAAGATCGCCCCCGCTCTCGCCGCCGGTAACACGGTCGTGCTCAAGCCCGCAGAGACCACGCCCCTCACGGCGCTGATCTTCGCGGAGATCCTGCAGCAGGCAGACCTGCCTGCTGGCGTGGTCAACATCGTCACGGGTGCCGGCGCCACGGGCTCGACGCTGGTGCGTCACCCCGACGTCGACAAGGTCGCCTTCACCGGCTCCACCGGCGTGGGTCGCGACATCGCACGCGCGGTGGCCGGAACGCGCAAGAAGCTGACGCTGGAACTCGGCGGCAAGGCGGCGAACATCGTGTTCGACGACGCCCCCATCGACCAGGCTGTCGAGGGCATCGTGAACGGGATCTTCTTCAACCAAGGTCACGTGTGCTGCGCCGGCAGTCGTCTGCTCGTGCAGGAGTCGATCCACGATGAGGTCGTCGACCGGCTCAAGACACGCCTGTCGACGCTGCGTCTGGGCGACCCGCTCGACAAGAACACCGACATCGGTGCGATCAATTCGGCGGCACAGCTTGCCCGCATCCGCGAGCTCAGCGATATCGGCGAGGCCGAGGGCGCTGAGCGATGGACCGCGGACTGCGCGATCCCGGAGCAGGGCTTCTGGTTCGCGCCGACGATCTTCACCGGTGTCGAGGCATCGCATCGCATCGCCCGCGACGAGGTCTTCGGCCCCGTGCTCTCGGTGCTCACCTTCCGCACTCCGGCCGAGGCGATCGCGAAGGCGAACAACACGCCCTACGGTCTCTCCGCCGGCATCTGGTCCGACAAGGGATCGCGCATCCTTGCGGTGGCCGACCGTCTGCGTGCGGGCGTCATCTGGGCCAACACCTTCAACCGCTTCGACCCGTCGAGCCCGTTCGGCGGCTACAAGGAGTCCGGATTCGGCCGCGAGGGCGGCCGCCAGGGTCTCACCGCCTACCTCAAGGGAGCCGCAGCATGAGCAAGCGACTGACCGTTCCGAAGACGTACAAGCTGGCGATCGGCGGGGCCTTCCCGCGGAGCGAGTCCGGCCGCACGTACGAGGTGCTCACGCCGAAGGGCGCCTTCCTCGCGAACGCCGCGAAGGGTTCCCGCAAGGACGCCCGCGACGCCGTGGTGGCCGCGCGTGCGGCCGTCAAGGGCTGGTCCGGTGCGACCGCCTACAACCGCGGCCAGGTCCTCTACCGCGTCGCGGAGGTGCTCGAGGGGCGTCGCGCGCAGTTCATCGACGAGATCTCGGCTCAGGAGGGCGTGTCGTCTGCAGCCGCCGCCTCGCAGGTCGACGAAGCGATCGACCTCTGGGTCTGGTATGCCGGGTGGTGCGACAAGTACGCCCAGGTGGCAGGCAATGCGAACCCTGTCTCCGGACCGTACTTCAACATCTCCGTGCCGGAGCCGACGGGCGTCGTGGCGATCGTCGCCCCGCAGGACTCGGCGCTGCTCGGCCTGGTGTCGGTCGTGGCTCCCGCCCTGGTCGCCGGGAACACGGTGGTCGTCGTCGCGAGCGAGCAGCACCCGCTCTCAGCCATCAGCCTCGCCGAGGTGCTCGCCACCAGCGACGTTCCCGGCGGAGTCGTCAACGTGCTCACGGGCTCGCCCGCGGAGATCGCACCGTGGCTGGCCTCGCATCAGGACGTGAACGCTCTCGACCTCGCCGGCGCCGGCGCTCTCGACTGGGTCGACATGCAGATCGCCGCAGCGGAGACGCTCAAGCGGGTGCTCACCCCCGGAGAGGTCGTCGCCTCACCGGAGCGTATCGGGGCCTTCACCGAGGTGAAGACCGTCTGGCACACCAAGAGCATGGTCTGACCGTCCCGTCGATCTCGTGAAGGGGTCGGGAGCCGTCGCCCACATCCGGGCAGCTGAAGGCTCCCGGCCCCTTCGCCGTTTCACGACCCGATGTCGAGTGTCCTCAATGCGGCCCGGTGTCGTATGCAGAGGTTAGGCTCGAAGGACGATCTCTGATCCCCCCTAGGAGGACGCGCATGGCCCGCATCGGTGAAAGCGCTGACCTGTTCAAATGCTCTTTCTGCGGAAAGAGTCAGAAGCAGGTCCAGCAGCTCATCGCCGGCCCCGGCGTGTACATCTGCGACGAGTGCGTCGAGCTGTGCAACGAGATCATCGAAGAGCGGATGGCCGAGTCGTCTGCCGACGGGGTCGCCGAGTTCGAGCTCCCGAAGCCGCGTGAGATCTTCGCCTTCCTCGAGGAATACGTGGTCGGACAAGAGCCGGCCAAGCGTGCTCTCGCCGTCGCCGTCTACAACCACTACAAGCGGGTGCGCGCACACGGCACCCTGCAGACGGCCGAGCAGAAGGCCGAAGAGGTCGAGATCGCCAAGAGCAACATCCTGCTCATCGGGCCGACCGGCTGCGGTAAGACCTACCTCGCGCAGACGCTCGCGAAACGCCTCAACGTCCCCTTCGCCGTCGCCGACGCCACCGCGCTGACCGAAGCGGGCTACGTCGGAGAAGACGTCGAGAACATCCTCCTCAAGCTCATCCAGGCCGCCGACTACGACGTCAAGCGTGCCGAGCAGGGAATCATCTATATCGATGAGGTCGACAAGATCGCCCGGAAGGCCGAGAATCCGTCGATCACCCGCGATGTCTCGGGCGAGGGCGTGCAGCAGGCCCTCCTGAAGATCATCGAGGGCACGGTCGCCTCGGTCCCTCCGCAGGGCGGCCGCAAGCACCCGCACCAGGAGTTCCTGCAGATCGATACGTCCAACGTGCTGTTCATCGTGGCCGGCGCCTTCGCCGGTCTCGAAGACATCGTGTCGGCACGCGTCGGCAAACACGGCATCGGCTTCGGGGCCCCGCTGCATGACAAGGGCAAGGACCTCGACCTCTTCAGTGAGGTGCTGCCCGAAGATCTGCACAAGTTCGGTCTGATCCCCGAGTTCATCGGGCGTCTGCCTGTCGTCACCAACGTGTCGCCGCTTGACCAGGATGCGCTGATCGACATCCTCACCGGGCCGCGCAATGCGTTGGTGAAGCAGTACCAGCGCATGTTCGAGATCGACGGCGTGCAGCTCGAGTTCGAAGAGGAAGCGCTCCGATCCATCGCCGACCTCGCCGTCGAACGCAAGACCGGTGCTCGTGGACTCCGGGCGATCCTGGAAGACGTGCTCGGACCGATCATGTTCGAGATCCCGTCGGCAGAAGACGTCGCCAAGGTGATCGTGACCCGTGCGGCCGTCGATGAAGGCGCGCCGCCCACGATCGTGATGGAGCGCAAGCGCAAGAGCGCATGAGTGCGGAGCCGGAACCCTGGAAGACGGTGGCGAGGAACACTCTCGTCGCCGACCGGTGGATCCGCCTGCATGCAGATGACTGTGAAGATGTCAGCGGGCTCTCCATAGCGCCGTACTACGTGCTGGAGTACGCCGACTGGATATCGGTCCTCGCTCTCGATCGGAACGACGACGCCATCCTGGTGGAGGAATACCGGCACGGTGCCCGCGTCGTGGCGCTCGGCACGATAGGCGGCGGAGTGGAGCCCGGAGAGTCTCCGGAGGACGCGGCCGCCCGCGAACTCCTGGAGGAGACGGGCTTCGTGGCGGATGAGCTCATCGACCTCGGTGCGACGTGGGCGAACTTCGGCAACCACACCAACCGCGTGCATCACTTCCTCGCTCGCGGATGCGAGCGCGTGGCGGAGCAGTCGCTCGACGACAGCGAGTCGATCGCGGTGCACGTGCTGTCACTCGACGGACTCGGCGACCGTCTCTCGCAGAGCTACCACCAGCTCACCTGGTACAAGGCGATGGACCAGCTCGGACGCTGAGCCCGCCGTTCCGCGATCCGCCCGATGTTCTCAGGTGGTCGGCATGACGAGGTCGGTGCGCAGCTCTGCCGGGGTGGTGCTCGGGTCGGACACGTAGATCTCGATCCAGACGCCGCCGGGACGGAGACCCTGTGCGCCGGCGCGCTCGACGAGCCCACCCCATGCACCGCCGAGCTCTTCGTAGGAGCCGAACAGCGTCGTCGCCACCGCAGGGCCCGCGGGCAGCGTCGAGGCGACGATGACGCGCCCGTTCGCCGTCGGGATCGGGTTCTCCGGGGGAGTCTGAACCGGAAAGCCGAGTTCCAGGTCGAAGACGCCCATCGGATCTCCGTGGTAGATCGCGAGCGCCGGGCCGGTCGGGATCAGCACTTCTCCGGCGAAGGTGAGGGCGATGGCCGCGTAGCCCGCGTCGAATGCCTCCTGGATATCGGCCAGACGGATGCCGTTGTGGCGGATCACCGCGAGGGGCACGGCATCGAGGTCGAGGCGGTCCGCAGGGCCGAACGGGGTGTCAGGGAATACGTTCATGCGCTCAGAGTCCCACGACTCCGCCGTCCAGTCCACGGCGCTTCAGCAGCGGCTCGATCTCGGCATCGCGGCCGCGGAAGTCGCGATAGGCCTCGAGCGGATCCTTCGAGCCGCCCACCCCGAGCAGGCGCTCACGGAACCGGTCGCCGTTCCCGCGCGTGAGGCCGCCGTTCTCGCGGAACCAGTCCACCGTGTCGGCGTCGAGAACCTCGCTCCAGATGTAGGAGTAGTAGCCTGCGCTGTACCCGCCGGAGAAGACGTGGGCGAAGTAGGTGGACGAGTAGCGGGTCGGCACGGCAGGATCGTCGAGCCCGATATCGGTCAGGGCGCCAGCCTCGAACGCGGCGACGTCGTCGACGGTGGCCGCCGTGGTCAGCCGGTGCCACGCCTGGTCGAGCCAGGCCGCGGCCAGGTATTCGCTGGTCGCATGTCCCTGGTCGAACGTCTCGGTCGCTCGCAGGCGCTCCACGATCGCCGGGTCGAGCGGTGCACCGGTCTCGTGGTGGCGTGCATAGTTGTCGAGCACCTCGGGCCACAGGATCCACATCTCGTTCACCTGGCTCGGAAACTCGACGAAATCGCGGAACACGTTGGTCCCCGAGAAGTGCGGGTAGGTCACCGTCGCGAAGAGCCCGTGCAGGGCGTGACCGAACTCGTGGAAGAGCGTCGTGACCTCGTCGAGGGTCAGCAGCGTCGGCTCACCCTCGCCCGGCAGCGGCACGTTGAGGTTGTTGACGACGACGGGAGCCGTGCCGCGCAGCCGTGACTGGCTCACGATCGCGTTCATCCAGGCGCCGCCGCGTTTCGAGTCGCGAGTGTAGAGGTCGAGCACGTACAGCCCGACCGGTGAGCCGTCGTCGTTGCGCACCTCGAAGACCCGAGCGCCGGGGTGGTAAGCGGCGAGGTCGTCGCGCTCGGAGAAGGTGACTCCGTACAACCGCGTCGCCGCGAAGAAGACGCCGTCCTGCAGGACGCGCTCGGCTTCGAACCAGGGTCGCAGCGCGCTGGAGTCGATGTCGTAGCGGGCGGTACGGACCCGCTCGGTGTAGAACGCCCAGTCGTGGGCCTCGATCGCGAAGGGCGCTGGCTCGGTCTCATCGACGATCGCCTGGAGGGCGGCGCGCTCGGCTCGCGCGTTGCGCGCGGCCGGGGCGGAGAGGCGACGGAGCATCTGCTCGACGGCCTCCGGGGTGCCGGCGGTCTCGTCGGCGGTGACATACGCCGCATGCGACTCGTAGCCCAGCAGGGCAGCGCGCTCTGCGCGCAGACGCACGATCTCGGAGAGCACCGCGCGGTTGTCGTTCGCGTTGCCCCGGGAAGCTCGCGCGCGCGATGCCGCCATGATGCGTCGGCGCGATTCCCGCACGCGAAGCTGCGACAGTGCGGGATGCCCGGTGAAGAGCGGGAGGGTGATCAGGAGCTTGCCGTCGAGGCCTCTGTCTGCCGCAGCGCGTGCGGCAGCTGACAGCTCTCCGGCGCTCAGGCCGTCGAGTTCGGTCGGGGAGTCGAACACCACGGCGAGATCGTTCGTGTCGTTCAGGAGGTTGCGCTCGAACGTGTTCGTCAGTGTGGACAGCTTCTGGTTCAGCGCGGTCAGCTGCTTCTTGGCGTCGTCGTCGAGGCCGGCGCCGGCATGTGTCATCTCGCGGTGGTGACGCTCCACCAGATACCGCTGCTCGGCATCGAGGTTCAGGGTGTCGAGCTGTTCGTACACGCGCCGCACGCGCCAGTACAGCGCGCCGTCGAGGGTGATCGCGTCCTGGTGAGCGGCCATGAGCGGTGCGAGCTGTTCGTCGATCTCCTGGATCTCGGGCGTCGCATCCGCCGAGCTCACGGTGTAGAAGGCGTGCGCGACCCGCTCGAGAAGCTCGCCGGAGCGCTCCAGCGCCTCGAAGGTGTTCTCGAACGTCGGCATCGACCGCACCATCGTGATGCGTCCGATCTCGCGGAGCTGCTCCTCGAAGCCGGCGTGGAACGCCGGGAGGTAGTGCTCGGCGCGGATCTCACGGTAGTCGGGGAGTCCGTAGGGGAGCGTCGACGGCTGCAGCAGCGGATTCGTGGCGTCGGTCATCCTCCGAGCCTATCCACCGGCATGCAGCGTGCTCAGGAACCGTCTTCGCTCAGGCGCGTCATCACGCGTCGCAGCGCATCGACGACCACCCGGACCGATCGGCGGCGCAGCGTCTCCGGGCGCGCGAGCAGGTCGATCATCCGGCGGGTGCTCACGCCTTCGAGCGGGATGCGTACGATGTCGCGGTCATCGACACTGCGCGAGGTGAAGCGCGGCAGCATTCCGACGACGCCCCCTGCGGCGACGACGGCCGACACCGCGCCGTAGTCGTTGATGCGGTGCAGGACATCGATCGGCCGGTTCGCGACGGCGGAGATCGCACGCAGCACGTCGTCGGGGGAGTAACCGATGCGGCTGGTGACCCACTGTTCCCCTGCGACGTCGGCGGGAGTGAGGCTCGAGCGGGCAGCGAGGGGATGGGAGATCGACACGGCCACATCGAGGGGTTCACGCACGAGCGTCAGACTCCGTACGCCCTGTGTCGGCCACGGCTGCGAGTGCTCCATGCGATGAGCGAGCACGAGGTCGTAGCGCGCGGTGAGCGCGGGGAACTCGCTCTGCGCGACATCCTCATCGGTCACCTGCACACTGGGTGCACGGGTATCGCCGGCGAACTCGCGCAGCAGCGGGCCGAACAACGCCTGGCCCACGCTGTGGAAGCCGCTCACGCTCACCACGCCGGTCGGAGCGTCCTCGAACTCCTCCACGGCATGCCGGGCGGCGGCCATGGCGTCGATCGCTTCGGTCGCGGCGGCCGCGAGCACCTCGCCTGCCGGGGTGAGGGCGAGCGTCCGCCCCTGCTTCTGCGTGAGCGGAGTGGGGAATCCGCGCTGCAGCACGGCCAACTGCTGGGAGACCGCGGACGGGGTGACGCGGAGAGCTTCGGCGACGGCGGTGACGCTTCCGAGAGCGCCGAGTTCGCGCAGGATCTGAAGCTGATGGAGTTCCACCCCCGAAAGTTTAGCAATTGCTACATCGATGGTGCAGACGTTAGCGGTTGCTCTACATCGTCTGTTGAGGTGGGATCGGAAGCATGAAGGCACTGTTCAAAGGCGCACCGGGTGCAGGACTCGAGCTCGTCGAGCGCCCCGATCCGATCGCCGGCACCGATGACGTCGTCATCCGCGTGCTGCGCACGGGAATCTGCGGCACCGATCTGCACATCCTCCGCTGGGACGATTGGGCGGCATCGGCGATCGTCGCTCCCCTGATCCCCGGCCACGAGTTCTACGGCGAGGTCGTCGAGGTCGGCCCCGGCGTGCACGACATCGCCGTCGGCGATCGGGTGTCCGGCGAAGGGCACATCGTGTGCGGCACCTGTCGCAACTGCCGGGCGGGACGCCGGCAGATGTGCATCCGCACGATCGGTCTCGGCCTGCAGCGGAACGGCGCCTTCGCGGAGTACCTCGCCCTTCCGGCGGCGAACGTGTGGGTGCATCACTCGGAGGTGACGCCCGAACTCGGCGCGATCTTCGATCCGCTCGGCAATGCCGTCCACACGGCGCTCACCTACCCGCTCGTCGGGGAGGACGTGCTCGTCACCGGTTGCGGACCCATCGGGCTGATGGCGATCGCCGTGGCCCGACATGCGGGTGCGCGATTCATCACCGCGACAGATGTCAGCGTGCCCCGCCTGGAGATGGCGCGCCGGATGGGCGCCGATGAGGTGGTCGACGTCTCGGTCCGCGACATCCGCGACGCGCAGCAGACGCTCGGCATGCGCGAGGGGTTCGACATCGGATTCGAGATGAGCGGCGCGCCGTCGGCACTGCCCGCCATGATCGACAACATGAATCACGGCGGCCGCATCGCGATGCTGGGCCTGCCGAGCGCGGGATTCGGTATCGACTGGGGCAAGCTCGTCACCCATATGCTCACGATCAAAGGCATCTACGGACGCGAGATGTTCGAGACGTGGAACGCGATGGGGGCGATGCTGCAGACCAGCGCCACCCTGCGGGACGCCATCGGCAGGGTGATCGCCGAGGTCGTCCCCGCTCGCGACTGGGAGCGCGGATTCGCCGCGGCCGAGTCGGCGGGAACCGGCAAGATCATCCTCGACTGGACGGAGCTGTGATGTACGGGACTTTTCAGAAGCATGTGTCGGACGAGCTGGCGGGTATCGAGGAGGCAGGGCTCACCAAGCATGAACGCGGCATCCGCGGACCGCAGAACGCGGAGATCACCGCCGACGGTGCGGAGGTGCTGAACTTCTGCGCGAACAACTATCTCGGGCTCGCCGACGATCCGCGCATCCTCGACGCAGCGACGACGGCCCTGCAGGAATGGGGCTACGGCCTCGCCAGCGTGCGCTTCATCTGCGGCACGCAGGAGCAGCACCTCGAGCTGGAACGTCGGCTCGCCGACTTCCTCGGCACGGACGAGGCCATCTTGTACTCGTCGTGCTTCGACGCGAACGGGGGAGTGTTCGAGACGCTGTTCTCCGCCGAGGACGCGATCATCTCGGACGAGCTGAACCACGCGTCGATCATCGACGGCATCCGACTCTCGAAGGCGCGGAGGCTCCGCTACCGCAACCGCGACATGGCCGATCTCGAAGAGCAGCTGCAGGCAGCGGCAGACGCCCGGTTCCGCGTGATCGTGACGGACGGCGTGTTCTCGATGGACGGCTACATCGCACCGCTCGCCGAGATCTGCGACCTGGCCGAGCGCTACGACGCACTGGTCTTCGTCGACGACTCGCACGCCGTCGGCTTCGTGGGGGAGAACGGTCGGGGAACGCCGGAGCTCTGCGGAGTCGCCGACCGCGTCGACATCTACACCGGGACGTTCGGCAAGGCGCTGGGCGGGGCCTCGGGCGGGTACGTCGCCTCGCACGCCGAGATCGTGGCGCTGCTGCGTCAGCGGTCCCGTCCCTATCTGTTCTCGAACACACTCGCTCCCGCGATCGTGGCCGGAACCCTGACCGCCCTCGACCTCGTCGAGGGGTCTGCCGACCTTCGAGCGCGGCTGCGCAGCAATGCCGCCCTCTTCCGGGATCGCATGACGGCTGAGGGTTTCGACCTGCTGCCGGGCGAGCACCCCATCGTCCCCGTCATGTTCGGCGATGCGGCGAAGACGGCCAGGATCGCCCGGGAGATGCAGGAGCGGGGCGTGTACGTGACCGCTTTCAGCTTTCCCGTCGTGCCGCGCGGGCTGGCGCGGATCCGTGTGCAGCTGTCGGCGGCGCACACCCCGGAACAGGTGGAGCGCTGCGTCGCGGCCTTCGTCGCGGCACGCGCTGTCGTGGGCTGATCGGTTGTTGCAAAGAAACTCTTGCAAAGAAGTCTTTGCAACGGTATCTTTGCATGCATGACGAACGAGACGCAGGTCAGGACTCTCGATGCCAGCGCGCTGAAAGCGCTGGCGCACCCGCTCCGGGTGAAGATCTTCGACCTGCTCGCCGCACGGGGCCCGCAGACCGCCAGTTCGCTGGCCGCGCTGGTGGGGGAGACCTCCGGGTCGACCAGCTACCACCTCCGCGCGCTGGCTGCGCACGATCTCATCCGCGAGGTCGAGGGGCGGGGGACGGCGCGTGAGCGGTGGTGGGAGCGGCCTAAGGGGCGCATCGACGTGCCCGGCCCTGACGAGATGACCTCGCCGGCGAACCGCGCTGCCGCCCAGATCGTGACGTCGGAGTTCTTCCGACTGCGGCACGAGACCCTGATGTCGTACCTCAACCGACCGCAGTCCGAGGTGCCCGAGGGCTGGGGCGATGTGGGGATCACCATCACCACGCACCTCGACATGACGCCGGAGCAGGCCATGTCGTTGCGCGAGGAGCTCGAGACCATCGTCGAGAGCGCTATCGAGCGTTACCGCGGCCAGACCGGGCCCGAGGTGCGGCGCGTCTCGCTCCGCACCGAACTCTTCGACCTGCCGACGCCGCAACAGGCGACGCACGGATCCAGCGACGACACCGTGGAGGAATCATGACCAGCGCGACGCTTCACCTGGTGGCTCCGACGCAGACCGAACGCGGGCTGCTGCGACTCGCCGATCATCTCACCGCCTACGTCGAACACCGCATCTCCCGGCGCGCCGAGAGACGCGAGATCTCCCTCGACCTGCTGCGCGAGCAGCAGGCGCGCAAGCACGACCCGCGCGCCGTCGATCACGCACTCGCACAGCTCGGCCTGACGCGGCGCTGAGGCGTGTCCTCGTCCCGTCCGGGGGTCAGTCCTCGAAAGGGCGGGCGACGATCTCTCCGGTCGCGGTCTGGAAGACCTCCCACCCCGCGTCGAGCTCTGCGATCGCGCGGCCTTCCAGCCAAGTGAGCGTCCAGTGGCCCGCGAGGCCCCGCGACTCGACCTCGGCGATCGCCGGTCGGAGGGACGCGGGGACCGAGGCCGGAGCTTCGGACCCCGCGGCCCAGCGCGTGCCCAGCTGCATCAGGAGGCCTCGACCGGGGCGAGCTCGATCGCGGTGACCGCGAACGCCTCCGCCTCGGTGAACTCGAGCTCGGCGATGCGGCCGACGGCGCGGAGGTCATCGGCCGCCGCGCGGAGGGCGTCGAGCTTCGCGGCGGGGGCGGCGATCGCCGCACGTGAGACCGGAGTCTTCTGTGAGGCCTTCGCCTCGGTCTTCGCGCGACGGATGCCGATCAGCGCCTCGCTGGCTGCGGCCAGCACGGCCGGGTCGCCGTCGATGCCGAGAGGCGTGGGCCAGGCGGCGGTGTGCACGGAGCCTTCCTCGAACCAGGACCACGATTCCTCTGCCGCGAACGACAGAACGGGAGCCAGCAGGCGAAGCAGCGTCGACAGGGCCAGCCGCAGCGAGAGCGCCGCAGAGGCCTGCCCCACATCGGCCTGGTTGTAGGCGCGCTCCTTCACGAGCTCGAGATAGTCGTCGCAGAACGTCCAGAAGAACGCCTCGGTGAGCTCGAGGGCACGCGCTGCGTCGTAGCGCTCGAAGGCCTTGGTCGCCTCGGCGATGACGCTGTCGAGTGCGGTGAGCATCGACGCATCGAGAGCATGCGTGACCTGTGCGCCGTCCGGCACGGGGAACGACAGCACGAACTTGGCGGCGTTGAGCACCTTGATCGCCAGACGGCGACCGATCTTCACCTGCGTCGGGTTCTGCGGATCGAACGCGGCGTCCATGCCGAGACGGCTCGATGCGGCCCAGTAGCGCACCGCGTCCGAGCCATGGGCGTCGAGCACATCGGCCGGGGTGACCACGTTGCCCTTCGACTTCGACATCTTCTTGCGGTCGGGGTCGACGATGAAGCCGGAGATCGCGGCGTTGCGCCACGGCGTGCGGTCGTCTTCGAGCGTCGAGCGCAGCATGGTCGAGAACAGCCAGGTGCGGATGATGTCCTGACCCTGCGGACGCAGGTCGAACGGGGCGGTGAGCTGCCACAGCTCCTCATCGCGCTGCCAGCCGCCGGCGAGCTGCGGGGTGAGAGACGAGGTCGCCCAGGTGTCGAGGATGTCGGCCTCGGCATCGAAGCCGCCGGCCACCCCGCGCTGGTCCTCGGAGTAGCCCGCCGGTACATCGGTGGTCGGATCGATCGGGAGCGTCGCGGTGTCGGGAGTCAGCACGCGGTCGTAGTCGCGCTCACCGTTCTCGTCGAGCGCGTACCACAGGGGGATCGGCACGCCGAAGAACCGCTGACGGGACACGAGCCAGTCGCCTGTGAGGCCGCCGACCCAGTTCTCGTAGCGCACGCGCATGAACTCGGGGTGCCAGGAGAGCTCCTCGCCGTGGGCGATGAGCTTGTCCCGCAGTTCGCCGTCGCGGGCGCCGTTGCGGATGTACCACTGGCGCGTGGAGACGATCTCGAGCGGACGGTCGCCCTTCTCGAAGAACTTCACCGCGTGGTTGAAGGGCTTGCCGACGGCGGTCATGTCGCCGGTCGCCTGCAGCTTCTCGACGATGGCCTTGCGTGCGCTGAAGACCGTCTTGCCCGCGAGTTCCTCGGTATACCAGGTCACGGCTTCGGGGTTCACGACGGAGCTCGGCGCCCCGGGCAGGAAACGCCCGTCGAGGCCGATGGTCGTCATGTTCGGCAGCGGCTCGTTCTCGGTGGTGCGCAGTTCGCGCCACCAGATGATGTCGGTCACATCGCCGAAGGTGCAGACCATCGCGGCTCCCGTGCCCTTGTCGGGCTGGGCGAGGTGGTGTCCGTGGATCTCGATCTCGGCGTCGAAGAAGGGTGTCTTCACCTTGGTGCCGATGAGGTGCTTGTGCGGACCCTCCGGGTGCGTCACGATCGCGATGCACGCGGGGAGCAGCTCAGGGCGGGTCGTGTCGATCGCGATCGATCCAGAGCCGTCCGCGAAGGGGAACTCGATCGTGTGATACGCCGCCTGCTGGTCGCGGTCCTCGAGCTCGGCCTGCGCGATGGCGGAGCGGAAGTCGATGTCCCACAGTGTCGGGGCCAGCGCCTGGTACGCCTCGCCGCGCTCGATGTTGCGCAGGAACGCGAGCTGACTCTGACGGATGGTGTCATCCGAGATCGTGCGGTAGGTCTGCGTCCAGTCCACGCTCAGTCCGAGCTGTCGGAACAGCGCCTCGAACTGCTTCTCGTCCTCGATGGTGAGACGCTCGCAGAGCTCGATGAAGTTGCGGCGGCTGATGGGCTGCTGGTCGGCCGCGCGGCTCGACTTGTTGTCTCCACCCTCGAACGGGGGTGTGAAGTCGGGGGTGTAGGGGAGCGAGGGGTCGCACCGCACGCCGTAGTAGTTCTGCACCCGGCGCTCGGTGGGCAGACCGTTGTCGTCCCACCCCATCGGGTAGAACACGGTCTTGCCGCGCATGCGCTCGAAGCGGGCCTTCACGTCGGTGTGCGTGTACGAGAACACGTGTCCGATGTGCAGGCTGCCCGATGCCGTCGGCGGCGGGGTGTCGATCGAGTACACGCCCTCGCGGCCGGCCTGCGCCGCACGAAGGCGGTCGAACAGGTACGTGCCCTCCTCCGCCCAGGCGGCGTCCCACTTCGCTTCGAGGCCTTCGAGGACGGGCTTGTCGGGAATCTGGTTCTGCGACGATTCGGAAGCAGGCATGAAGGTCTCCTCGAGCGATGTATGCGGCACTGTGTGAGCGTGCCTGAGTGTGGGTTGTGCCGAACAGTCTATCGAGCATCGGGGCGCCGGCAGGCCGTCGCAGATCGACCCCGTCCAACAATCGGCCGTAGGATGGAGGAATCCCGACCCGCTCGTCCAGAGGAATCGTCATGCCCGCAAAATCAGTGCGTCGTCTCCTGCCGTTCGCGGCGCTCGCCGCTGCTTCCGCACTGGTGCTCAGCGCCTGCGCGGCTCCCGGTTCCGACAGCGAAGGCGGCGAGCTCGTGTGGTCGATCGAGGGCGCGAACCTCTCGGCCGGTCACATGGACCCGCAGGTGAGCCAGCTCGACGTCTCCGGCATGGTGCAGCGGGCGGTGCTCGACTCGCTGGTGTTCCAAGAGGAAGACGGAACGTTCAGCCCGTGGCTCGCGAAGAGCTGGGAGGTCTCGCCGGACAGCACGGAGTACACGTTCGTCCTTCGCGACGACGTGACCTTCACGGATGGCGAGAAGTTCGACGCCGCCGCGGTCAAGGCCAACTTCGACCGCATCGTCGACCCCGAGACGGCATCGGCCCAGGCATCCAGCATGCTCGGCGCCGATTTCTACAAGGGCACCGAAGTCGTGGATGACCACACGGTCACGGTGACCTTCACACAGCCGTACGCGCCGTTCCTGCAGGCGGCGAGCACCCCGCAGCTGGGCTTCTACTCGCCGGCGGTCCTCGAGAAGTCCGCGGACAAGCTCAAGGCGGGCGGGCCCGGCGTGACCGTCGGCACCGGTCCGTTCGAACTCACCGAGTACACGCCCGACCAGGAGATCGTGTACACCCGCAACGACGACTACGCATGGGGTCCTCACGACGCGAAGGCCCCGAAGTTCGAGACGCTCCGTGTCGAGATCCAGCCGGAGGCATCGGTCCGCACCGGCGTGGTGACGAGCGGTGAGGCCGACCTCGCCAGCAACATCCCGCCGAACCTCGCGAAGGATCTCGGCGAGGGCATCACGGTCGACTCGATCGAGTACCCGGGCCTGCCGTACTCGCTGTACCTGAACGAGAAGTACGGGGTGTTCGCTGACGAGAAGGTGCGTCAGGCCTTCGCGCGCGGCATCGACATCGACGCGGCGGTGGAGGAGATCTACTTCGGCCAGTTCCCGCGCGCATGGAGCATCCTCGGTTCGACGACCCCGGGGTACGACGCGTCGCTCGAGGGCAGCTGGCCATTCGACCAGGATGCCGCGAATGCCCTCCTCGACGAGGCGGGATGGACTGCGCGCGACACCGACGGCATCCGCATGAAGGACGGCAAGCGGCTCTCGGTGCGCTGGATCGCCTGGACCCCCGTCCCGGACGACCGCGCCGCTCTCGCCAACGCGATCCAGTCCGACCTCAAGGGGATCGGCTTCGAGGTCGAGCGCGAGGTGCTCGAGCCCGGTGCCTACAACGAGCAGTACGAGCCCAAGACGTTCGATCTGACCGACTGGGGCTTCTCGGGCGTCGACCCCGACCTGCTGCGCAGCCACCTGCACACCGACGGATTCCAGAATGCGTCGCAGGTGAGCGATCCCGAGATCGACGCATTGCTGGAGCAGGCCGTCGCGACCAGCGACCAGGATGAGCGCAACGAGCTCTACACACAGCTGCAACAGTGGAACGCCACGTACACGGCGATCGTGCCGCTCTACAGCCCGTCGGCGATCACGGCCGTCGGCGAGCGCGTCGAGGGACTGCAGTACGACCTGTACGGTCGACCGCTGTTCTACGATGTGACCGTCGGCTGAACCGCCGGCTGAGCGGAGGGCACGAGTGGTGAAGGCTGCTCTCGTCCGTATCGCCGGCCTCGCCGCATCCGTCGTCATCGTCCTGTGGGGGGCGGCGACCGTCGCCTTCCTCGCTTTCCGGGTGATCCCCGGAGATCCGGTGTCTGTGATGCTGGGCCCCCAGGCGCAGGTGAGCGAGGCGGTCAAGGAAGGCATCAGAGCCGATCTCGGGCTCGATCGGCCGCCGTTCGAGCAGTACCTCGGCTTCATCGGCCAGCTCGCTCGGGGAGACCTGGGGGAGTCGTACCAGTTGCGGATGCCCGTGACCGAAGTGATCGGGCGTCAACTCGGTGCGACGGTTCAACTGTCGGTGCTCGCCCTCGTGATCGCCCTGGTGCTCGCGCTGTCCGTGGCGGTGCTCGTTCGAGGCAGGGCGGGGCGGACGGTCGCGGCGGCGGTCGAGCTGGTGGTGCTCTCCTCCCCGGTCTTCTGGATCGGGCTGGTCCTGCTGAGCGTCTTCGCCTTCGGACTGGGCTGGTTCCCGGTGTCCGGCGCCCGAAATCCCGCCACGATCGTGCTGCCGGCGATCACCCTCGCGCTCCCCGTGGCCGCTCTGCTCAGCCAGGTGCTGCGCGACGGGCTGACACAGGCGGAGCGGATGCCTTTCGCCGAGACGGTGCGAGCGCGTGGTGCGAGTCCGTCGTGGTTCACCCTGCGGCACGGGCTGCGCCACGGTGCCGCTTCTGCCGTCACGCTCGCCGCCTACCTCACGGGATCCGTGCTCGGAGGTGCGGTGCTGGTGGAGACCGTGTTCGCCCGTCCTGGGCTCGGCCGTGTGACGCTTGCGGCGATCAGTGACCGCGACCTGCCGGTCATCACGGGCATCATCCTGCTGAGCGCCCTGGTCTTCGTTGCGGTGAACCTCATCGTCGAACTCGTGCATCCGCTGATCGACCCGCGCATCCACGCCGCGCGGGCCCGCCCTGCCCGCACGAGCGCCGTCCGTCCGGGGCCCCTCCGATGAGGCGCGCGCAGCGGGTGCTGCTCTGGGCATCGGTGGCCGTTCTCGCGGTGATCGCGTTCGCGGCGCTCTGGCCCGGCGTCCTCGCCACGCACGATCCTCTCCAGACCGACGTCCGCTCCGCCCTGCTCCCGCCGAGCGCCGAGCATCTGTTCGGCACCGACCAGAGCGGGCGCGACGTGTACTCGCGGGTCGTCTACGGTGCAGCACGCTCGCTGGGGATCGGGCTCTTCGCCACAGGGGTGGCGCTCGTCGGCGGACTCGTCGTCGGCGCGCTCGCCGGCGTCGCTCCGCGGGGCGTCGATACCACCGTGATGCGCGTGAACGACGTGCTGATGGCGTTCCCCGAGTTCCTCGTCGCGCTGGTCGTCATCGCCGTGCTGGGCCCCGGGCCTGTGAACATCGCGATCGCGGTGACCCTGGCCGCCCTGCCCGTCTACATCCGGCTGGCGCGCGTGCAGACGCAGACTCTGCGCGTCGCCGAACACGTCGAGGCGGCGCGCATCCTCGGGGTGCCGCGGATGCGCGCGTTCACGCGCCATGTGATGCCGGGTGTGCTCGGCGCGTTGAGCGTGCTCGCGACCATCGGCGTCGGGTCGAGCATCCTCGCCGCCGCCGGACTCAGCTTCCTCGGGCTGGGCCCGTCGGAACCGACGCCGGAGTGGGGGCTGATGCTCGCCGGGGGGCGCAACGTGCTGGGACAGGCCTGGTGGATCTCGCTGTTCCCCGGGATCGCGATCACGCTCACCGTGGTGTCGGTGACCGTCGTGGGGCGCATCCTGCGCGCCCGCGGAGACGGGAGGACCTCATGAGCGCTGCACTGCACGTGCGAGGGCTGCGGATCGCGTTCGGCGGTCAACCGGTCGTGGATGACGTGTCCTTCACCGTCGACCGCGGTGAGTGCATCGCGATCGTGGGGGAGTCCGGCGCGGGCAAGTCGCTCACGGCCCGTGCGCTGTTGGGGCTGACTCCTGTGGACGCCGATGTCTCGCTGGACGGGTTCCTTGTGGACGGGACGGATGCTGCCGGGCTCTCTGAACGTGCGTGGCGACAGGTGCGGGGAGCCGCGATCGCGCTCGTCTCCCAAGACGCGCTGGTCTCGCTCGACCCCCTGCGACGGATCGGGGCTGAGGTCGCCGAGCCGCTGCAGCTTCATCGACTCGTGCGGGGACGTGCAGCGCAGGCGGCGCGCGTTCGCGATCTTCTCGGGCGGGTGTGGATGCCGGACCCCGACCGCCGTGCGCGACAGCACCCGCACGAACTCTCCGGCGGTCTGCGGCAGCGCGCCCTGATCGCCTCCGCGCTCGCCGCGGCTCCGGCCGTGCTGGTGGCCGATGAGCCGACGACCGCTCTCGATGCGACCGTTCAGGCGCGGATCCTGGCGCTGCTGCGCGAGATCACCGATGCGGGAACGGCGCTCGTGTTCATCAGTCACGACTTCGCGGCCGTCCGACGGATCGCCGATCGGGTCATGGTGATGAGGGGCGGGGTCGTCGTGGAGTCGGGCCCCGTGGCCGAAGTGCTCGAGAACCCTCGGCATGAGTACACGAAGCAGCTCATCGCCGCCACGATCCACGAACCTCGGGCCTCAGCCCCCACGGATTCCGTTCCGGTGCTGATCGCCCGCGACGTGTCGCGGAGTTTCGACGCGGTGCCCGCGGTCGTCGATGCCTCGTTCACGGTGCAGGACGGACAGACACTCGGCATCGTGGGGGAGTCGGGCTCCGGCAAGACCACACTCGCCCGCATGATCGTCGGAGTGGATGCGCCGGACACGGGAACCCTGCGGTGGACGGCGGAGCGCCGGGTGCAGCTCGTGCACCAGAATCCGCTCGGAGCGTTCGATCCGCGCTGGACGATCGGCCGCTCGCTGCGGGAGGGGCTGGAAGCGGGTGGAGTGCCGCGCGCTCAGCGTGCTGCGGGCGTCACCCGGCTCCTCGCCGAGGTCGACCTCGCCCCGGAGCTCGCCGATCGGCGTCCGAGCGCGCTCTCCGGCGGTCAGCGGCAGCGGGCGGCCATCGCCCGCGCTCTCGCCGCCGACCCGGAGGTGCTGGTTCTCGACGAACCCGTCTCGGCGCTCGACCCGTCGGTGCGGGAGCGGGTGCTGCGGCTGCTCGCTCGGCTGCAGCAGGAACGGCAGCTGACGATGATCCTCGTCTCCCATGACCTCGATGTGGTCGGAGCGGTCGCCGACGAGGTGCTCGTGATGCAGGACGGACGCATCGTCGAGCAGGGCGCCACTGCAGAGGTGTTCGCGACGCCGCAGCATGCGTTCACACGCGAACTGCTCGCGGCGAGCGGCCCTGCCCACCCCTGATCCGTCGTCAGTCCTTGATCTGGATGCCGATGCCCGCCGCGATCACCGGGGCGAGCTGCTGCACCTGGAACGACGTGAGAGTCGCGCCGCGAAGGCTGTTCGCGTCGAGGAAGGCGACGGCGTCGAGACCGCGCAGGTCGAGGTCTTTCGCCCGCATGCCCCGCGAATCGACCTCGTCGGTCGACGTGGCGGTGAATCTCGCACGCGTGAGCTCGGCCTGCGGCATGTCGATCGTGCGGATGGTGCAGCCGGAGATCTCGAGATCGGTGACCTTCGCGGCACCGAGGTTCAGGTAGTCGATGCGCACATCATGCAGGTCGAGTTCCGAGATGCGTGTCTCGCTCAGGTCGAGCGTGCCGATGCGGCCTCCGCTGATCCGCACCCGCCGCACGCCGGCATCGCGCATGCGGAGCGAGGCGATGCGCACGCCCGACATGTCGACGTCGACGACCGTCGCTCCCGTGAGGTCGACCGCGTCGGCGTCGGCGCTCACGACGCATTGCTCGAGCGTCGAGTAGGCGAGATCGACGGTGCCGCTCAGGTCGAGCCGCGCGGCGATCAGGTCGGTGCTGCGTGAGGGGACAGCGGGCTCGAGCATGGGTGGGAGGTCGGGAGCGGTGATGCGGGGAGGAGCGGGGGACTCGGGGGTGCGGGCCATGGTCTGAGCGTAGGGCGCGCCGACGACATCGCGTACCGAGAGCGGGGGCTGGGCGCCGGAGAGGGGAGGGGGCGTCCTGAGAGGACGCGCACGCGTACACTGGAGGCAAGAGCATCGATCCGGCCATCACCGGGGAGCTCTCGGAAGAACGGCAGCACCCTCGGGTGCTGCTCAGTAGAACCGAGCGGGGCAGGCCCGTCACAGCCGCAGTGAGAGTGGTCGCGTCGCACGGCGCGGCACGCGAGGTGGTACCGCGGTCCGCGAGGGTCGTCCTCGCAGGAGCATCCGCCACGACGACCACTGCGAGACACGATGACCTACCCCCGTTCCTCCTTCGGCCCCGCCGCCGACTCCGTCGCACCCAGCCCCCGCTTCCCGCAGATCGAGGAGGAGGTGCTCGCGTTCTGGAAGAACGACGACACCTTCCGCGCCTCGATCGAGCAGCGTGAGGGCGCGCCCGAGTGGGTGTTCTACGACGGCCCGCCGTTCGCGAACGGCCTGCCCCACTACGGCCACCTGCTCACCGGATACGCCAAGGATGTGTTCCCGCGCTTCCAGACCATGACCGGCCATAAGGTCGACCGCGTCTTCGGTTGGGACACGCACGGACTGCCCGCAGAGCTCGAGGCGATGAAGCAGCTCGGGATCACCGAGAAGGCCGAGATCGAGGAGATGGGCATCGACGTCTTCAACGCGAAGGCGAAGAGCTCGGTGCTGGCGTACACGCACGAGTGGCAGGACTACGTCACCCGTCAGGCCCGTTGGGTCGACTTCGACCGCGGCTACAAGACGCTCGACCTCGGCTACATGGAGAGCGTCCTCTGGGCGTTCAAGACCCTGTACGACAAGGGCCTCGCCTATGAGGGATACCGCGTGCTGCCGTACTGCTGGCGCGACGAGACCCCGCTCAGCGCCCACGAGCTGCGCATGGACGACGACGTGTACCAGATGCGTCAGGACCCCTCCGTGACGGTGACCTTCCCGCTGACGGGAGCCAAGGCCGAGGCGCTCGGCCTCACCGGCGTGCGCGCCCTCGCCTGGACGACCACGCCCTGGACCCTGCCGACCAACCTCGCGCTCGCCGTGGGCCCGGACATCGAGTACGTGGTGCTCGCTGCCGGCCCGAACGGTGCGGCTGACGTGCACCAGGCGGCGGGGACCACGGATGCGGCGATCGAGGCCTCCGCGCACCGTTACCTGCTGGCGCGTGAGCTGCTGGGCGGCTACGCCAAGGACCTCGGCTACGAGAGCACCGAGGATGCGCTCGCCGCGGTCGACGCGACGGTGCGTGGCGCCGAGCTGCAGGACGTCACCTACGACCGCCTGTTCGACTACTACGCCGACACCGAGACCTACGGCACCGAGAACGCCTGGCGCATCCTCGTCGACGACTATGTCACGGTCAGCGACGGCACCGGCATCGTCCACCAGGCTCCGGCCTACGGTGAGGACGATCAGCGGGTCGCCGGTGGGGCCGGGATCCCGACGATCCTGTCGCTCGACGACGGCGGGAAGTTCCTCCCGAACGTCACCGACGTCGCGGGCCAGCTGTGGATGGACGCGAACACGCCGATCGTGCGCCTGATCCGTGAGAACGGTCGACTGGTGCGCCTGCAGAGCTACGAGCACTCCTACCCGCACTGCTGGCGCTGCCGGAACCCTCTGATCTACAAGGCCGTGTCGAGTTGGTTCATCCGCGTGACGGACATCAAGGACGACATGCTCGCGAACAACGAGCAGATCACATGGGTGCCGGAGAACGTCAAGCACGGACAGTTCGGCAAGTGGCTCGAGGGCGCGCGCGACTGGTCGATCAGCCGCAACCGCTACTGGGGCTCGCCGATCCCGATCTGGAAGAGCGACGACCCGGAGTACCCGCGCGTCGACGCCTACGGGTCTCTGGAAGACCTCGAGCGCGACTTCGGCTCGCTGCCGCGCAACCCCGAGGGTGAGATCGATCTGCACCGTCCCTACATCGATGACCTGACACGTCCGAACCCGGACGACCCCACCGGCAAGAGCACGATGCGTCGCATCGAAGACGTCTTCGACGTGTGGTTCGACTCGGGCTCGATGCCCTACGCCCAGGTGCACTACCCGTTCGAGAACCAGGAGTGGTTCGACTCGCACTCGCCGGCCGACTTCATCGTCGAGTACATCGGTCAGACGCGCGGCTGGTTCTACGTCATGCATGTGCTGTCGACGGCCCTGTTCGACCGTCCGGCATTCACGGGCGTCAGCTGCCACGGCATCGTGCTCGGCAGCGACGGCTACAAGATGTCGAAGTCGCTGCGCAACTATCCGGACGTATCCGAGGTGCTCGACCGCGACGGCTCAGACGCGATGCGCTGGTTCCTGATGTCGAGCTCGGTGCTGCGCGGGGGGAACCTCGCCGTCACCGAGGAGGGCATCCGCTCGGGTGTCCGCGAGTTCCTGCTGCCGCTGTGGAACTCGTGGTACTTCTTCGCCACGTACGCCAACGCGTCGGGCGCCGGGGGCTACGAGGCCGAATGGCGCACCGACTCCACGGATGTGCTCGACCGCTACATCCTCGCCCGCCTCGGCGACCTCGTCCGCGAGGTGCGCGTCGATCTGGAGGGACTGGACTCCACCACCGCGTCCGCGCGTCTGCGCGACTTCGCCGAGGTGCTGACCAACTGGTACATCCGCCGCTCGCGCGACCGCTTCTGGACCGGCGTGACGGAAGACCCGAAGAGCCGCGAGGCCTTCGACACCCTCTACACGGTGCTCGAGACGCTCACCCGCGTGGCGGCGCCTCTCGTGCCGCTCGTCAGCGAGCGCGTGTGGCAGGGCCTGACCGGCGGGCGCAGCGTGCACCTGACCGATTGGCCCGACGATGCGCAGTTCCCCGCAGCGGATGAGATCCGTGACGCGATGGATGCGGTGCGCGAGCTGTCGAGTGTCGGCAACGCGCTGCGCAAGAAGGAGAAGCTGCGCGTGCGGCTCCCGCTCGCCCGCTTCACGGTGGTGTCGCCGCTCGCCGCGTCGCTCGGCCAGTTCGAGGACATCCTCCGTGAGGAGCTCAACGTGAAGTCGGTGGAGCTCGTCGCACTCGCCGATGACACGGCAGCGGAGTACGGCATCGCCCACCGCCTCAGCGTCAACGCCCGCGCGGCCGGACCGCGCCTCGGCAAGGATGTGCAGAAGGCGATCCAGGCCGCGCGTTCGGGCGACTGGAGCGAGGTGTCCGGCGTCGTGACGGCGGGCGGCATCGTCCTGGAGCCGTCCGAGTACGAGCTCGTGCTCGAGACGACGGGTCGCCCGGAGGGGGAGGCCCTGGCCATCGTCCCGACCGGCGGTTTCGTGCTGCTCGACACCACCACCACCCCGGAGCTGGAGGCCGAGGGGCTCGCGCGCGATGTGATCCGCGCCGTGCAGGAGACCCGCAAGAACGCCGACTTCGACGTCAGCGACCGCATCACGCTCGTCCTCCGGTTCCAGGACGACGCCGACACCCGGGCCGTCGTCACGGCGTTCGACCTGGCCGGCATCGCTGCGGAGACCCTCGCCGAGGAGTACTACGTGATCGATGCGCAGGGAGATTCGATCTTCGGACACGGGGCCGTTCTCGCCGCCGCCGGGGGAGTGACGCCCGAGTTCTCCGCGGTCATCCCCGCCGGCACGTACGCGAACGCCGGCGACTTCACGATCGCCGTCACCAGGAAGGGAGCGGGAGCATGAGCGACAAAGACAGGGCGGATGCCGTCTACGAGGTCCTCCTGAGCCGCGCCGGAGAGCGTTGGGTGCAGCCCCGCAAGGAGCGCACCGCGCGCATCCTCGCGTTCCTCGACGACCCGCAGCGCACCTATCGTGTCGTGCACATCACGGGAACGAACGGCAAGACGTCGACCGCGCGGATGATCGAGAGCCTGCTGCGCGCGCACGATCTGCGCACGGGACTCTTCACCAGTCCGCACCTGGAGCGCTTCACCGAGCGCATCATGATCGACGGCGAGCCCATCGCCGATGAAGCCGTGGCGGACGCGTGGGACGAGATCGAGCCGTTCGTCGACATCGTCGACGCCGAGCTGGAGGCGGCGGGTGACGCTCCGCTGACGTTCTTCGAGCTGCTGACGGTGCTCGCGTTCGTCGCGGTGGCCGATGCGCCGATCGACGTGCTGGTGCTCGAGGTCGGTATGGGCGGCGAGTGGGACTCCACGAACACCGCCGACGGCGACGTCGCGGTGTTCGCGCCGATCGACATCGACCATGCCGACCGTCTCGGCAGCACGATCGCCGAGATCGCCGAGGTCAAAGCCGGGATCATCAAGGAGGGCGCGGCCGTGGTGTCCGCCCAGCAGCCCGCCGAGGCGGCCGAGGTACTGCGTCGGGTGGCGGCGGAGCGCAACGCGACGATCGCGTTCGAGGGCGAGGAGTTCGGCCTCACCGAGCAGAAGCTCGCGGTCGGCGGGCAGCTGCTCACGATCCGCGGTCTGGCGGGGGAGTACACCGAGGAGTACCTGCCGCTGTACGGCGCGCATCAGGGGCACAACGCCGCCCTCGCGGTCGCAGCGGTCGAGTCGCTCATCGGCGGGGCCACGCAGCGCATCGCCGCTGACATCGTCACCGCGGGTCTGCAGGAGAGCACCTCGCCCGGTCGGCTGCAGCTGCTCGGCATCGCTCCGACCGTGATCGTCGACGCGGCACACAACCCGCATGGCGCCAAGGCACTCGCGCAGGCTCTGGACGACAGTTTCGACTTCGACGAGTGGGGTCTGGTGCTCGGCGTGCTCGCCGACAAGGATGCCGCGGGCATCGTCGCCGAACTGGCGCCGGGGGCGGCGCACGTGTTCGCCACCGCCCCGGATTCGGATCGTGCGAGTGACGCGGATGCGATCGCCGACCTCGTCGAGCAGACCGGACAGCGGGCGACCGTGCACCACTCGCTCGCCGATGCCGCCGACGCCGCGCGCGAGTGGGCCGCATCCTCTGATCGACGCGCGGTCATCATCGCGGGCTCCGTTGTGCTCGCCGGAGAGGCGATCGCACTGGCACAGGACGAGGACTGGAAGGCGGGGTGGCGCGCATGAGCGCCGATGCGACACCGGCCCACCGACCGCGCCCGCAGCGCACCCTGGTGCAGAAGCTCGCCCCGGTCGTGCTGGGGTTCGAGGCCATCGTGGTCTTCCTCGTGGGCTTGACGATCTTCGGGCTGCGCCAGCTGCCAGACGGGATCGAGCAATGGTGGGCGATCGTCGCCGGCGCCGTGCTCGCGCTCGCCTGCATCGCCATCGCCGGGATGATCACGAAACCATGGGCGCTCACCGCCGGGTGGGTCGTCCAAGCCCTCGTCGCGCTGTCGGCGTTCTTCGTCCCTTCCATCCTGCTCGTCGTCCTGATTTTCGGCGGCATGTGGGCGTATGCGACCATCGGAGGGGCCCGATTGGACGCACGACGCCCTGCCGAGCCCACGACCGAGACTCAGACAGAGAGTGAATGACATGGCCACCGAAGAAACCCTCGTCCTCGTCAAGCCCGATGGTGTCGCTCGCGGCCTCACCGGCACGATCCTCGCCCGCATCGAGGCGAAGGGATACTCCCTCGTCGACATCCGCCTGGTGGAGCCCGACCGGGATCTGCTCGCCGCCCACTACGCAGAGCACGAGGGCAAGCCGTTCTACGAGCCGCTGCTGGAGTTCATGCTCTCGGGCCCGTCGGTCGCCATCCGTCTCGCGGGCAACCGTGTGATCGAGGGCTTCCGCTCGCTCGCGGGCACCACCGACCCGACGACCGCTGCTCCCGGCACGATCCGTGGCGACTTCGGTCGCGACTGGGGCCTCAAGGTGCAGCAGAACCTCGTGCACGGCTCGGACAGTCCCGAGTCGGCCGCACGCGAGCTCGGTATCTGGTTCGACTGAGAAACCGTCCGCACGCGAAAAGCCCGCCCGCCGATTCTCGGCGGGCGGGCTTTCGTCGTCTCGGTGTTCAGGTGGCGAAGCGGCGGGTTCAGAAGATCATGCCGATGACTTCGCCGAGGAGGTCGAGGCCGCGCAGCTGGGCGAGCAGGATCACGATGGCATACGCGAGGATCGTCGCCAGCGGAACCCACGCCATGAGCCTCTCCGCGCACGCCTTCGTCTTCTCGTTGCTCGTGAAAGTGCCGTTGCGGGTGAGATGCAGCATCGTCGCGAAGAACGTGGGGATGGTGACCGACCAGGTGAGCATGCACCAGGGGCAGAGGACACCGAGGTTGGGGGCGTAGATGCTCTGCCAGATCAGCCAGCACACGAGGCCGAAGGCGAAGGTGACCCCGGCGCCGAAGGTGAGCCAGAACCAGCGTGGGAAACGGGAACCCGCAAGCAGAGCGACGCCGACGAACAGCGGCGCCATCCATCCCGCGATCCCGAGGATCGGGTTCGGGAAGCCGAAGACCGCGCCCTGCCAGGATTCGAGGTTCTTCCCGCACTGGATCATCACGCTCACGTTGCAGCTCAGTACGGCGTCGGGGTTGGCGGCCAGGACGAACTTCTCGATCGTGAGCTGGAAGGCGGCGAACCAGCCCACCACGCTCGCGATGATCAGCCAGACGGCGTAGATGACGGGGCGGGTGCGCTGCTCGCTCATACTGGGGATTATCCCAGCGACTGCTATGGATGCGGCGAGAACAGGCCGGAGAAAAACGCGGCGAGGGAAGCGGGATGCCGCGAACGGAGTGACTTGGTGCGATAATGGCCTGTGATGCGATGAACGGCGTTGCCGCGACACGCATCGAGCAGACTTCGGGGTCCAATGCCCCACGCGATCAGAGCCATGAGCCGGTCGCAAACCGAGTGAGTTCGCGGAACCCGCGGGTACCGCATGAGATTTCACGGAACACCGAGTGTCCCGTGCAGGGAGTAAGCCAGAGATGGCCGATGAGAACAATGACAACAACGCCCCTACCCTCGACTTCCCGGCTGACGCCGCGGGAGAGCTGACGGAGCCCATCGCTCCCGACGCGGACGACCTCGCAGGGTCGTCGGACGAGGGCGACGAGCTCTCTGATGCCGCAGAGGTCGCGGAGGACGCTGCCGCCGACGACGTCGCCGCAGGCTACGCCGCTGCCGATGACGCTGCGGCTGCTGCCGACGACGCTGCTGCCGCGGCCGAGTCCGTCGCGGTCGCCGTCGCCGAGGCGGAAGCCGAAGCGAAGGCAGAAGCCGCTGTCGCAGAGGAATCCTCCGAGGATGCGACGCCGGAAGCTGCGGCTCCCGAAGCCGTGCGCGCCGACGCCGAGACGCCGACCGAGGTCTCGTCTGATGCCGACGTCGAGGTGGTCGCCGAGGCGATCATCGAGGAGGCTGCTGCAGAGGAGAAACCCGCAGAGACGCCCGCGGCGCAGGAGGGCGTCGAAGAGACCGCCTCGAAGGAAGCCCCGGCTGTTCCCGAGGCTCCGGCACCGGTGACCGCGGTGTCGCTCGGTCTGCTTCCCGAGGTCTTCGTCTCTCAGGTCTCCACGCAGCTCCACTTCTACGCGCCCGAGATCGTGCCGCTGCCCGCACGTCCGGGTCGCGAGCGCATCTTCGACCGGATCGCCGAGCGCGAGCAGGCGCAGGACGATGCAGCGGGCCGAGGCCGTGGCCGTCGCCGCCGCGGCGGATCCGAGGGCGACGACCAGCGCGAGGAGCCGCGTCAGCGTCAGCGTGTCGTCGAATACATCACCGAGCCGAAGGCGATCAAGGGGTCGACTCGTCTCGAGGCGAAGAAGCAGCGTCGCCGCGACGGCCGTGACGCCGGCCGTCGCCGCCCCGTCGTGACCGAGGCCGAGTTCCTCGCACGCCGTGAATCCGTCGATCGCAAGATGGTCGTCCGGTCCAAGAACGGCCGCACCCAGATCGGCGTCCTCGAGGACGGCGTGCTCGTCGAGCACTATGTCGCCCGCAACCAGGACGCGTCGCTCATCGGAAACGTCTACCTGGGCCGCGTGCAGAACGTCCTTCCCAGCATGGAGGCCGCATTCGTCGACATCGGTCGCGGGCGAAACGCCGTGCTCTACTCCGGTGAGGTCGACTGGGACGGTGTCGAGACCGGCAACCAGCCGCGTCGCATCGAGTTGGCGCTCAAGCCCGGCGATCGGGTTCTCGTGCAGGTCACGAAGGACCCCGTCGGTCACAAGGGTGCCCGTCTCACGAGCCAGATCTCGCTTCCCGGCCGCTACCTGGTCTACGTGCCGGGCGGCTCGATGAACGGCATCAGCCGCAAGCTCCCCGACAACGAGCGGGCTCGTCTCAAGCGCATCCTCAAGGAGGTGCTGCCGGAGTCCTCCGGCGTGATCGTCCGCACCGCGGCCGAGGGCGCGACCGAAGACCAGCTCACCCGCGACGTGCAGCGTCTCACGTCGCAGTGGGAGCACATCCAGAAGCAGGTCGAGAACCAGCAGGCGCCGGCACTCCTGCACGCCGAACCCGACCTGCTCGTCAAGATCGTCCGTGACGTCTTCAACGAGGACTTCACGAAGATGCTCATCCAGGGTGAGGACGCGCAGCAGACCATCCGCGCCTACCTGGAGAGCGTCGCCCCCGACCTCCTCGAGCGCGTCGAGGCCTACGAGGACGAGACAGATCCATTCGACGCGTTCCGCATCACGGAGCAGATCGAGAAGGCTCTCGACCGCAAGGTGTGGCTGCCCTCGGGTGGTTCGCTCGTGATCGACCGCACCGAGGCCATGACGGTCGTCGACGTCAACACCGGCAAGTTCGTCGGCTCCGGCGGAAACCTCGAGGAGACGGTCACCAAGAACAACCTCGAGGCGGCGGAGGAGATCGTCCGCCAGCTGCGTCTGCGCGACATCGGCGGCATCATCGTCGTCGACTTCATCGACATGGTGCTCGAGTCCAACCGCGATCTCGTGCTGCGGCGCCTGGTCGAGTGCCTGAGCCGCGACCGCACGAAGCACCAGGTCGCCGAGGTCACCTCGCTCGGGCTCGTGCAGATGACGCGCAAGAAGCTGGGCCTCGGTCTGCTGGAGACCTTCAGCGAGGCGTGCGAAGTGTGCGCCGGTCGTGGTGTCATCGTGCACCACGACCCTGTCGTGAAGCACCGCTCCAGCAACAACGGCGGCAGCAGCAACGGCGGCAACGGTCAGAGCGGCCGGCGTCAGCGAGGCAACGGCGGCAACGGAAACGGGCAGAGCCAGAGCGCTCCGGCCGCTCCCGCCGTCACCCACAGCATCACGGAGGGGGCCAAGTCGGCCCTCGCGCAGATCGCCGCGTCCACGATCGCTCCGGCGGCGGAGGGCACTCAGGACGCCGGGACGGTGGACGTCGCAGCTGAGGCACCCGTGGCCGCCGAGCGTCCGAAGAAGGCCCGCAAGAAGCGCGGCGACCGCAAGGGACCGAAGTCTCCCGCGGAGCAGCTCCTCGACTCGGTCCTCGACGCCCTTCCGGAGCCGAAGGCCCCCGGTCAGGGACGCGGACGTCGTCGGGTGAGTACCGCTGCGCTCACCGGTACACCCGTCTCGGTGAACAACGAGCCGTCAGCGCCGGTCGCGGCTGCGGATTCGGAGTCCTGAGGCGATCAGCCGGCGCACCAGCTCCTTGCCCTGCACATGCTGAGCGCCGGCGGCGACGAGTCGGGGGATGATCTCTTCCGGCACGTCGTAGTGATCGAGGTCGAACGCGCGAGCGGCGACGTCGTTCGCGCGGGCGAACGCGTGCAGTTCGTCGAGGCTCTCATCGCTGACCAGGTGCGCCCACAGGCGTCCGTGGGCGGGCCAGAGGGGTTCGTCGACGAGTACGGTCACCTCGCCAGCCTACGTCCGCACCGTCGGGCGCGGCCCGATGCAGGATGCGAGGGGCGTCGGAGTCGGCCCGCTTTGCGACACCGACCCGCATCCGGTAAAGTAGTCCCTTGGTGCGTATGCCGCGTCGTCCTCGTCGGTCGAAGCGGAGAGCCTTGCGTTCGCGCCCGCCGTTCTGCGGCGCATGCAAGCAACAGTCTTCCCGTGAGATCTCGGAGCCGCGAGCTCCCCAACGAAACAGGTATGAAGTGGTTTACGCAGTAGTGCGCGCCGGTGGGCGGCAGGAGAAGGTCGAGGTCGGCACGATCGTTCAGCTCGACCGTGTCAAGGCTGCCCAGGGCGAGAAGATCGAGCTGGCCGCCGTGCTGCTCGTCGACGGCGCCACGGTGACCACCGACGCTGATTCGCTCGCGAAGGTCAAGGTCACGGCTGAGGTCATCGGCAACCTCCGCGGCCCGAAGATCATCATCCAGAAGTACAAGAACAAGACCGGTTACAAGAAGCGCCAGGGCCACCGTCAGGAGCTCACGCGCGTCAAGATCACCGGCATCAAGTAAGCCCGAGGGGACTAGGACATGGCACATAAAAAGGGCGCAAGCTCAACCCGTAACGGTCGTGACTCCAACGCTCAGCGCCTCGGCGTGAAGCGCTTCGGCGGTCAGCAGGTCCTCGCCGGCGAGATCATCGTCCGTCAGCGCGGCACGCACTTCCACCCCGGCGTCAACGTCGGCCGTGGCGGCGATGACACGCTGTTCGCTCTGGCCGCCGGTGCGGTCCAGTTCGGCGCGAAGGGCGGCCGCAAGGTCGTCAACATCGTCGCCGCAGCTGAGTGATCACAGCGCGACACTAGGCATCCGGACGGGGCGGGCTTCGGCTCGCCCCGTCCGTGTATCTACCCTCCGAAAATGCACAGCAACCCAGAGGACTAGCAAATGGTCACGTTCGTCGACACCGTCACACTGCACCTGCGTGCGGGTAAGGGCGGCAACGGCTGCGTCTCCGTGCACCGCGAGAAGTTCAAGCCGCTCGGTGGCCCCGACGGAGGCAACGGCGGCGACGGCGGCGACGTCGTGCTCGTCGCCGACCCGCAGACCGGCACGCTGCTCTCGTACCACCACTCGCCGCACCGTTCCTCCGGCAATGGCGGCCCTGGCATGGGCGACCACCGTTCCGGGTTCCTCGGCGAGACGCTCGAGCTGCCCGTCCCGGTCGGCACCGTGGTGAAGAACACCGCGGGCGATGTCCTCATCGACATGATCATCCCCGGCGAGCGGTTCGTCGTCGCCAAGGGCGGGATGGGCGGGCTCGGCAACGCCGCCCTCGCCACACCGAAGCGCAAGGCGCCCGGCTTCGCTCTGCTGGGCACGCCCGGACACGAGGGAGATGTCGTCCTCGAGTTGAAGACGGTCGCCGACATCGCCCTCGTTGGCTATCCGTCGGCCGGCAAGTCGAGCCTGATCGGTGCGATCTCGGCCGCGCGACCCAAGATCGCCGACTACCCGTTCACGACCCTCCACCCGAACCTCGGCGTCGTGCAGGTCGGTGACTTCCGCTACACGGTCGCCGACGTACCCGGTCTCATCGAGGGCGCGAGCGAGGGCCGCGGTCTCGGTCTCGAGTTCCTCCGCCACGTCGAGCGCTGCTCTGCCCTACTGCACGTTCTCGACTGCGCGACGCTGGAGCCCGGTCGCGATCCGATCTCCGACCTCGACGTCATCCTCGCCGAGCTCGGCGCCTACGAGGTTCCTGAAGGACAGACTCCGTTGCTGGAGCGCCCGCAGTTCATCGCTCTGAACAAGATCGACGTCCCGGAGGCGCGCGACCTCGCCGAGCTCGTGCGCCCTGATCTCGAGGCCCGCGGATTCCGCGTGTTCGAGATCTCCACCGTCTCCCACGACGGTCTGCGTCCACTCACCTTCGCGCTGGGCGAGCTCGTCGAGAAAGCTCGCGCCGAAGCGGCTCTCGAGACGCCGCCGGAGCGCGTCGTCATCCGGCCGCGAGGTTCGAAGAAGGACTTCAGCATCCGGGTCGAGGGTGGCACCTACGGAAACGTCTACCGCATCATGGGTGAGAAGCCGGTCCGGTGGGTGCAGCAGACCGACTTCCAGAACGAAGAGGCCGTCGGCTATCTCGCCGACCGACTCGAGAAGCTCGGCGTCGAGGACGAGCTCTTCCGTCTCGGTGCGGTGCAGGGCTCTACCGTCGTGATCGGCGAGGGCGACAGCATCGTCTTCGACTGGGAGCCCACCATGACTTCGGCGGCCGAACTGATGAGTGCGCCCCGTGGAACCGACCCCCGTCTGGCGCCGAACGCGCGCCGCACGACGTCGGAGCGACGCGAGCAGTACTACGAGCGGATGGACGCGAAGGCCGAGGCGCGTGCCGAGGTCGAGACGCAGCGTCTCGCCGCCTACCGCGAGGACGGCGAGTGACAGCACGCACCCGCGCGGATCTCGCCACCGCGTCTCGCATCGTCGTGAAGGTCGGATCCTCCTCGATCAGTGGAGAGTCGTCGTGGCGGATCCCTGTCATCGTCGAGGCTCTGGCGGCAGCGCACGCGCGCGGTGCCGAGGTCGTGCTGGTGTCGTCGGGTGCGATCGCCTCCGGCATCCCGTTCCTGCGCCTGGACGCCCGCCCGACCGACCTGGCGACCCAGCAGGCCGCCGCCGCCGTGGGGCAGAACATTCTGATGTACCGCTACCAGGAGTCGCTGCGTCCCTTCGACATCGTCGCCGGCCAGGTGCTCCTCACGACCGGTGACCTCGAGAACCCGACGTCCCGCTCCAACGCCCGCCGCGCGATGGAGCGCCTGCTCGGGCTGCGCACCCTCCCGATCGTCAACGAGAACGACACCGTCGCGACGCAGGAGATCCGCTTCGGTGACAACGACCGGCTCGGAGCGCTCGTCGCTCAGTTGATCGAAGCCGATGCGCTCATCCTTCTCAGTGACATCGAGTCGCTGTACACCAAGCCTCCGACCGATCCCGGTGCAGAGCCGATCGACGTGGTGGCACCGGACGCCGACCTCACCGGCCTCGAGTTCGGGGCGACGGTCGTCAACAGCGTCGGCACCGGGGGAGCGGCCACGAAGGTCTCGGCGGCGCGCCTCGCGGCGGCTTCCGGTATCGGCGTTCTGGTCACCAGCGCCGACCTCGTCGCGCAGGCCCTCGCCGGCGCGGAAATAGGAACCTGGTTCGAGCCGGCCACCTCATAAACTGGGCGGATGACCGACCAGACCCCGCAGGTGCGCCTGGAGCGCGCCAAAGAGGCCTCCCGTGCCACCGCTGCGCTCACGAGCGATGACAAGGCCCGGGCGCTCGAAGCGATCGCCGTGGCCCTCCTCGATGCCGCGCCGCGCATCATCGAGGCGAATGCTCAGGACATCGCCCGCGGACGCGAGGATGGCATCGGCGAGTCGCTCATCGACCGGTTGCGTCTCGATGAGACGCGGGTGGCTGCCCTCGCCGCCGCCGTGCGCGAAGTGGCCGCTCTCGCTGACCCGGTCGGCCGGGTGGTCGGCGGGCACCGCATGCCCAACGGCGTCGCCCTCGAGCAGGTGCGCGTGCCGTTCGGAGTGGTCGGAGCCATCTACGAGGCCCGGCCCAACGTGACGGTCGACATCGCCGCGCTCGCGCTGCGCTCCGGCAATGCCGTCGTGCTGCGCGGAGGGAGTGCCGCGCGCGAGTCGAACACGGTGCTCGTCGATGTCATGCGGCGGGCGGTGGAGAGCGTGGGACTCACGAGCGAGGCGATCCAGACCGTCGACGGCTTCGGCCGCGAGGGGGCGAAGGCTCTCATGCACGGCCGTGGCTTCATCGATGTACTGGTTCCGCGGGGGAGCGCCGGGCTCATCGAAGCGGTCGTCACGGAGTCCACCGTTCCCGTCATCGAGACCGGCGCGGGCAACGTCCACATCTTCCTCGACGAGACGGCCCCGGACGATTGGGCGAGCGATATCGTCGTGAACGCCAAGGTGCAGCGCCCGAGCGTGTGCAACGCGGTGGAGACCGTGCTGGTGCATCGGCAAGCGGCTCCGCGACTCATCCCGCTCGTGGCCAGTGCGCTGCAGAGCGAGGGCGTCGCGATTCACGGTGACGACATGGTCGCGGGCATGGTGTCGAACGTGATCCCTGCGGTCGAGGAGGACTGGGAGACCGAGTATCTGAGCCTCGACATCGCGATCAAGGTCGTCGACTCCCTCGACGAGGCCCTCGACCACATCCGTCGCTACAGCACGGGGCACACCGAGTCGATCATCACGACCGATTCGCGCAATGCGGAACGCTTTCTCGCCGAGGTGGACTCCGCCGTCGTCATGGTGAACACCTCGACGCGCTTCACCGACGGGGGCGAGTTCGGATTCGGTGCGGAGGTCGGCATCTCGACCCAGAAGCTGCACGCGCGGGGACCCATGGGGCTGTCCGAGCTGACCAGCACGAAATGGCTCGCGCGTGGGGCGGGGCAGACCCGCGGCTGAGGGCTAGACTGGGGGACGCTGTACCTCACAGGATCCCGAACAGCACGCCACGAAACGGAGTCAGGATGAACCTCGTCGCACAGATCGCGATGGCCGCTGCCGAAACCGAGCACCACGGCAACGTCGCGCTCGAAACGGTGATCTTCGGAGCCATCGCTGCGGTCGTGTTCGCCTTCCTCGGGCTGGTGACCTTCTCGTACAAGAACGTCGCCAACCGCCACTCGGCGAAGGCCGAGGCCTGGGCCGCGCAGCACGGCAAGGACGGCCACGAGGCGGGACACGGCCACTAGGCCCCCATGAACGACGCTGCGACCACGCGCCCCCCGCGCATCGGCGTGATGGGCGGTACGTTCGACCCCATCCACCACGGCCACCTGGTCGCAGCCAGCGAGGTCGCGAACTCCTTCGGACTCGACGAGGTCGTCTTCGTGCCGACCGGCCACCCGTGGCAGAAGTCGGGCGTCTCACCCAGCGAGCATCGCTACCTCATGACGGTGATCGCCACCGCCTCGAATCCGCAGTTCACGGTGAGCCGGGTCGACATCGACCGCGAGGGGCCCACCTACACGATCGACACCCTGCGTGACCTGAAGCGCGATCGACCCGATGCCGACCTCTTCTTCATCACCGGAGCCGACGCCGTAGCGCAAATTCTCAGTTGGAGGGACCATGATGAGTTGTGGGAGTTGGCCCACTTCGTCGCGGTCTCACGCCCGGGACATGTCCTGAGCACAGACGGCCTCCCGAGCGACAACGTCAGTCAACTGGAAGTGCCGGCGCTGTCGATCTCGTCGACGGACTGCCGTGAACGCGTTCGCGACGATCAGCCGGTCTGGTATCTGGTCCCCGATGGGGTCGTTCAGTACATCGCGAAGCATCATCTGTATCGGAGCAAGGCATGAGTACATCGGATCAGCAGGAGCAGGGTCCGCTGACGCGAAAGCAGCTGCGGGAGATCCGACTGACGGGTTCGACCCCGGTCATCTCCAGCGAGGAGGCCGCTGCGGCGGCTGAGGCGGCACCACCCGCGCCGCCGCTGCCCCGTGCTGCCGAACCTGCGGAGGTCGCACCGGCGCCTGTCATCGGCGATGAGAGCGGTGACGCTCCGTTGACTCGTCGCCAGGCGCGCGAGCTGGAGAAGGTCCGCACGGCTTCCGTGCCCGTCATCCCCGCCGAGGGAGCAGCAGACGGTGCCGACGAGGAGGAGGCCGCGCACGCTCCCGAGCAGTCGACGGTCGAAGCGTCTCCCGTCGACACCCCCGCGGAGAACGGCTCGCACTCCACGAACTCCACCAGGAACGAAGAGCCCGGCGACGCCGACGACGATGATGTCGACGACGAGGTCGCCGTCGCGCCCGTGCGTGCAGCCGTCGTCGCGGACTCCGTGGGCGATGTGCCGCTGGACGCTGTCGAAGAGCCCGCAGTGCAGCCCATGGACGAAGACGACGTCGCTTCTGTTCTCGGCCTTCCGCCCGAACTCGAGGGCGACGCCGATGACGCCGATGATGTTCTCGCCGACGTGGGTGACACCGATGACGACGACGTGACCGACGAGCGCCCCACCGTCAACCCCGCTTTCGGAGAGGGCATCCTCGCTGATGCGCCCGACCCGCACGCGCCCTTCCGCCCGTCGTTCGACGAGTTGCTCACCGTGGGTGACTCGACCGGCTCGCAGCACTCCGCGCCGAATGCGCTGATCTTCACGCCGTCCCCGGGCGAAGGATCGCTCTCGGGGCCCGTCGCCTCCACGGGCGAGATCCTCGTCACCGGGTCTTACGAACTGCCACAGGGCATGGGCTCGCAGGGTCATGCTCTCGGAACCACCGACGGCAAGGATGTCGACGCCGTTCTCATCGACGGCGAACTTCCCCCCGCGTCGTCGCCTACGCCGATCGCCGCCAGCTCGGCGGTCAGCACCATCAAGCCCGCCGGCGAGGTGATCCGTCCGCCGGCGCCCGAGAAGGGCAACCGGTTGATGATCACCCTGGCGATCGTCGCCGGAGGCCTCGCCCTCGCTGTCGGTGTCGTCGTCATCATCGCCATCACCACGAATGTGTTCTGATGCAATCACCTGAAACTGCCGAAGAGATGCTGCGTCTCGCTGCCCGTGCCGCCATCGACAAGGGCGGTGAAGATCTCGTCGCACTGAACGTCTCCGAGCCTCTTCCGCTCGTCGACATCTTCCTGTTGGTCACCGGAAACAGTGAGCGCAACGTCGCCGCGATCGCCGACGAGATCGAGGACCGCCTGATCGAGTCGGGACACAAGCGCGTGCGGCGCGAGGGACGTGCAGAGGCCCGTTGGGTGCTGCTCGACTTCGGCGACCTGATCGTGCACGTGTTCCACCAGGAGGAGCGCGTCTACTACGGTCTCGAGCGCCTCTGGAAGGACTGCCCCGTCGTTCCGATCGACGTGGCAGAGCCGGCCACCACCGACCCGAGCTGACATGCCGACGCACCTGATCACCGGTGCGGGTTCCGGCATCGGCGCAGTCCTCGCACGCCGTCTGCTGGACCGTGGCGATGACGTGGCGGTGCTGGCCCGAGACGCCGGACGCGCCAGACAGATCGCAGAGAGCCTTCCGGGGGCATCCGTCCTGGTCGCAGATCTGGCTCAGCCCGGTCGTCTGTCGTGGGCGCTGTCGAAGCAGCACCTGCCCGACCGGATCGATTCGCTCGTCCATGTCGCCGGCGTGGTCGATCTCGGTGACGTCGCAGACCTCGCTCCCGCGCTCTGGGAACAGCAGTTGGCCGTGAACCTGGTGGCTCCTGCCGAGCTCACGCGTCTTCTTCTGCCCGTCCTGCGCGTATCGCAGGGACAGGTCGTGTTCGTGAACTCGGGGGCGGGACTGCGTGCCAACGCCGGATGGTCGGCCTATGCGGCATCGAAGCACGGTCTCAGAGCTCTTGCCGATGCCCTCCGTGCTGAAGAGACGTCGCACGGCGTGCGGGTGACGTCGATCTATCCCGGTCGCACGGCCACTCCGATGCAGGAGCGCGTGCACCAGCAGGAGGGGCAGGACTACGACGCGGGTCGTTTCATCACACCCGACGCCGTCGTCACGACCATCCTCACCGCTCTCGATCTTCCGCGCGACGCGGAGATCACCGACCTCACGGTGCGCCCGGGTCGCTGATCCGGCCTCGTCGTATCAGACGGTCAGGCGGTCACACGCGTCCGGCGTGCGAGCATGCCGCGCTCCGCGCGCGTCTGCGGCGGAATCGCGGACAGCAGCGACTGCGTATAGGGATGCTCGGGGTGGCGGTAAACGTCTTCCGTCTCCCCGATCTCGACCATGTTCCCCAGGTACATGACCGCCACGCGATCGGCGATGTGGCGCACGAGGGACAGGTCGTGCGCGATGAAGACGATCGACATGCCCAGCCGTTCGCGCAGGTCGCACAGCAGGTCGATGATCTGTGCGCGGATCGACACGTCGAGCGCCGAGACGGGCTCGTCGCACACCAGAACGTCCGGATCGAGCGCGAGCGCCCTGGCGATGCCGATGCGCTGGCGCTGGCCGCCCGAGAACTGGTGCGGGAAGCGCGACCCCATCTCGGCGGTGAGGCCGACGAGATCGAGCAGCTCGGCGACGCGCTCACGTCGCGTCGCCGGCGTTCCCGAGTGGGTCGCGGCGAGCGGTTCGGAGATGATCTGCTGCACGGTCATCCGCGGGTTCAACGACATGTACGGGTCCTGGAAGACCATCTGCACGCCGCGACGCAGGATCTTCCGGTCGCGGAGCCGACCGCGCGTCACGTCCTGATCGCGGTAGCGCAGGGTGCCAGCATCGGGTGAGTCGAGTCCGACCAGCATCCGCGCCAGCGTCGACTTGCCGCTGCCCGATTCGCCGACGATCGCCAGGATCTCGCCCTGGCGGAGCTCGAGATCGACACCCGCGACGGCGGCGACTCGGTGCGCTCGTCGCCCGCTTCCGGAACGGAACGTGCGCTTCAGGCCGCGACCTTCGAGGATGGGCGCCGTCCCGTCGTTCTCCGCGGCTGCGCTCACATCTCGCGGCATGGAGTTCAGCAGACGGATCGTGTAAGCGTGTTGCGGCTTCGTGAGCACCTCGTCGGCGGACCCTGACTCCACGATTCGGCCAGAGCGCATGACGGCGACCTGATCGGCGACCTCCATCACCACGCCCAGATCATGCGTGATGAGCAGGATTCCCATGCCCAGCCGGTCGCGCAGGGACAGCAGCAGGTCGAGGATCTGCGCCTGCACCGTCACATCGAGCGCGGTGGTCGGCTCATCCGCGATGATGAGATCAGGATCCAGCGCGATCGCCATGGCGATCAGGATGCGCTGGCGCTGACCGCCGGAGAACTGGTGCGGATAGTCGTGCACACGCTTGTCGGGGGTGGGGATACCGACGAGGGTCAGCAGCTCGACCGCGCGCGCTTCGGCGGCGCGGCGGCCGATGCTGCGATGTGCGCGGATGAGATCGATGATCTGGTCGCCGATGCTGAGGACCGGATTCAACGCGGAGAGGGCGTCCTGCATGACCAGGCTGACGCGCACGCCTCGCAGGCGTCGATGCTGCTCGGGGGAGAGGGCGAGAAGGTCGGTTCCGCTCAGTGACATCGTCGCCGCCTCGACGTCTCCTTCGTCGATCAGACCCATGATCGCGCGGGCGGTCATCGACTTGCCCGAGCCTGATTCGCCGAGCAGCGCGAAGACTTCGCCGCGGCGAACGGCGAGATCGATGCCGTCGACCACGCGGTTGCGGCGTCCATCGCCGGTGAGGGTGACGGTGAGTCCCTTGACGTCCAGGACCACGGCGTTCTGGGGGTCGGATGTGTTCTCCATGGATGCCATCATGCCAGCTTCTCGGTTCTGAATTGTTTCGAAAAGGAAACATTTCAGCCGAAGATAATCACAACAGTTGACTTCTGCGCCGAAATCCTCCAGATTCGAGGAATCTCCCGCTCGTCGACCGGGAGTGGCACCCGCATCATCGAACCGAAGGAGCGCATCCGTGCTCGAACAAGCTGGCCGGTACACCGGCTACACCGCGTACGACTACCTCGAAGCAGGCAAGGACTACCGCGAATTCCGCTACGCCAAGCAGATCGGCCGCGTGCCCGCCTACGATCTCGGACTGAGCGACGCGCAGCAGGAGCGCACGGAGCGTCTGCTCCGCGAGGAGACCGTGATCTCCCTGCACGAGCACGTCCAGGTCTTCCCCGAAGACATGGGCGAGCTTCGCGACCACATCCGCCAGGGCCGGGAACCCACCGGCTACCAGGGCCTCGCGCGCTCGGGTCTGACCGCGGTGTTCGACAACGGCATGGACGGAACCTGCTGCATCTCGAGCGATGCCGGGTGGAAGTACCAGGACGTGCTGTTCGACCTCGGTGTGCGCATGGCCGACCTCGCGCATCAGGACTTCGTGATCAAGGCCGAGTCGATCAAGGACATCCGCCACGCCGCCGAGACCGGTCGCGTCGCGCACATCTTCGCTCTCGAAGCCGCCACGATGATCGAGAACGAGGTCGACCGTCTCGACGTGCTGTACGGCTTCGGCGTGCGCCAGATGGGCATCGCCTACTCCGAGGCGAACATGCTCGGCGGCGGTCTCAAGGAGCGCGGCGACGGCGGGCTGACCTACTTCGGCGAGCGCGCGGTCGAGCGGATGAACAAGCTCGGCATCGCGATCGACATCTCGCACTCGGGTGACCAGACGTGTCTGGATGTGATCGCGCATTCGACCAAGCCCGTGTTCATCACGCATGCCGGCGCACGTGGTCTGTGGCCGACCAACCGCATGAAGACGGACGAGACGATCATCGAGTGCGCCAAGCGCGGCGGAGTGATCGGTATCGAGGCGGCTCCGCACACGACCATCTCGCCTCAGCACCCGAAGCACTCCCTGGAATCGGTCATGGACCACTTCCAGTACTGCGTGGACCTGGTGGGACTCGAGCACGTCAGCTTCGGTCCTGACACGCTGTTCGGCGATCACGTCGGCCTGCACGACGCGTTCTCGTCGAACCTGTCGCTCGGGCAGGCACATGCGAACGTCGATTACGAGAAGCAGCCGTACGTCGACGGCATCGAGAACCCGGCCGAGGCCTTCTACAACATCATCGGCTGGCTCGTGAAGCACGACTACTCCGACGACGAGATTCGCGCCGTCGTCGGAGGGAACACCATGCGCGTACTCGAGGAGGTCTGGGTCTGATGAAGTACAGCAAGTTCCTCGCTCTCGGTGCGGCCGCGGTTCTCGCCGTCGGTCTCACCGCGTGCGCCCCGTCCGCGCCGGAACCGGGGGAGTCATCCGGCTCCACCGGCCCCAGCGACGAGACGATCAGCATCGGCACGACGACAGATGTCGTGAACTTCAATCCGGTCCTCGGCAACAGCCGCACGGACTCGTGGATCACGAACCTGATGTATCCGCATCTGCTGAGCATCAGCGACGACGGCACCAAGGAAGCCCACGTGGCCACCGACTGGGGCTACGTGGACGACACCACCGGCTTCTACGAGATCCGCGACGATCTCACCTGGAGCGATGGTGAGCCCCTCACCGCCGAGGACGTCGCCTGGACGCTGAACGCCGTCAAGCGCGATCAGGCCCCCGGCACGTTCTACGGGCAGCTGGGCAACCTCGACACCGCGACCGCGGTGTCGGAGACCCGCGTCGAGCTCGCCCTCACCCAGCCCGACTCCTCGATCGTCGAAGAGATCGGCTTCTGGGGCGTCGTCGTTCCGAAGCACGTGTTCGAGCCGCAGGGGTCGATCGCCGAGTTCGCGAACGACGGCAGCGCCGGAGGCTGGGTGGGCATGGGGCCGTTCATCATGAGCGACTTCCAGGTCGGCCAGCACTACACGCTGAAGCGCGTCGAGGACTACCCGCTCGTCAAGGGCGGCGTCCCGGGACCCGCCGAGGTCGTGTACCGCGTATACCCGGACGTGAACACCGAGATCCTGGCGCTGCAGAGCGGCGAGATCGATGTGATCGCGAACGCGCTGCCACCCGCACAGGTCGAGCAGCTCAGCAGCACCGACGGCCTCCAGGTCATCGAGGCGCCCGGGCTCGGCTACGCGCACCTGGTCTACAACATGGACAAGCCCGACCTCGCGAAGACCGAGGTGCGACAGGCTCTGGCCCATGCGGTCGACTATGACGCGATCCGCACCGTCGTACTGCAGGGGCAGGCCGTCTCGACAGGTTCCAGCGCTCTGATGCCGGTGCTCGCGAAGTACTACGACAAGTCGGTGAAGGAGTACGAGTTCGATCCCGAGAAGTCGCGCTCCCTCATGGAGAAAGCCGGTTACGCGGCAGACGCGAACGGGAACTTCCCCGTCTCGTTCCGGCTGATCTACTCGCTGCAGGACAGCGTGACAAGCCAATGGGCGCAGATGGTGAAGGACAGCGCGGCCGAGGCCGGCATCACGATCGAGCTGCAGGGCACCGAGCGCAACACGTACCTCTCGATGACCAGCGAGGGCGACTACGACATCTTCGCGGGCAACTTCGCCATCATGGACGATCCGGTGACGAACTTCTCGCTGTCGTACCTTCCCGGCGGTGCGATCAACTACACCCATGTCGACGACGCCGACCTGAACGCGCTGATCGAGGAGGGCATGGTCACGTTCGACCAGGACGAGAAGATCTCGATCATGCGCGAGGCGAACAAGATCGTGCACGAGCAGGTCTACGACAACATCATGTACACGCAGAACCTGTTCTTCGCGGCCAGCGACGAATGGGCCGGCTTCATCTCGAAGCCGAGCGAGCTGCTCTCGATCGTGAACCCGCTCTCGCTCGCGAGCGCGCACCCGGTCGAGTAACAACCACTGAAATCTCGAGGAAGGTCGCCCGGGTGTCCCGAGCATCGTTCATTCTCCGTCGCGTGGGTCGAGGTCTGCTCACGATCTGGTTCGCCGTGACCGTGACGTTCCTGCTCCTGCGTCTGCTTCCCGGCGACCCGGCCCTGGCGCTGGCGAGTCCGAACATGACGGACGACATCCGGGCGACCATCCTCGAGCAGTACGGGCTGGACCAGCCCCTGATCGTGCAGTACGGGCTCTACATGTGGCAGCTGCTGCAGGGCAACCTCGGCATCTCGTTCACGCAGTCGATCCCGGTCACCGATGTCCTCATGCAGCGGCTGCCGTGGACCCTTCTCCTGACGATCACGGCACTGGTGCTCACGATCCTCATCGGCGTTCCACTCGGGGTCGCGGCCGCATCCCACAAGGGGCGCTTCATCGACAGGGCGGTGCAGGTGGTCGGCGTGACGGGGCAGTCCCTGTTCGTCCCGAGCGTCGCCATCCTCCTGCTCTTCGTGTTCGGGTTGAACCTCGGATGGTTCCCGATCGGAGGTGCTTACACCAACAACACCTACGGCTTCGAGTGGTACCTCAGCGTCGCGCAGCACCTCGTCCTCCCGGCGGTGTCGCTCATGCTCATCCAGGTCGGCTCCTACGTGCTCACGATGCGTTCGACGCTGATCGAGACGCTCGGCGAGGACTACATCCTCCTGGCGAAGGCGAACGGCATCCGCGGCGGCCGCATCCTCTGGAAGCACGCCCTGCGCAACGCCCTGCTCCCCACCACGACCCTGATCGGCCTGCAACTCGGATTCCTGGTCGGCGGTGCAGTGCTCACCGAGACCGTGTTCGCCTATCCGGGCATCGGGCGCGGGATCTACGAGGCCGTCACACAGCTCGACTTCCCGGTGCTGCAGGGCGCCTTCCTCATGCTCGCCATCACTGTCGTGGTCGCCAACACGATCACCGACATCATCTACGGCTACCTGGACCCGAGAGTGAAGACCTCATGACCGCTCCGATGCCCGCTTCAGAGACCCTCGCTCCGAGCGAGCCGACCGCCGCCGGCAGCGAGCGGGCGAGCGCGCACACCTGGCGCGCTTTCCGCCGGGACCCGCTCGGCATGATCTCGCTCGGCTTGTTGATCCTGCTGGTGATCGTGGCTCTCGCGGCGCCGCTGATCGCGCCCTATCCCGCCAGTTACGGACCGGACGTCCTGCGTCCGCCGAGCGGCGACCACTGGTTCGGTACCGACGCATTGGGCCGCGATGTCTTCTCCGAGGTGATCTGGGGAACGCAGCAGAGTGTGCTCGTCGCGGTGGCTGCCTCGCTGATCGCGATCGTCTTCGGCACGATCATCGCTGTGCTCGGCGCCTACTTCCGCAAGCTCGACAGCTTCATCAGCGTGATCGTCGACATGACGCTCTCGCTGCCGGTGCTCCCGCTCATGATCCTGATCGCCGCGCTCGTGGGGCCGAGCACGTCGACGATCATCTTCGTGGTCGCCGCGTTCTCCTGGCCGGAGGTCACCCGTCTCGTGCGCTCGCAGGCGCTGACCGTGGTCGGGCTGCCCTATGTCGACGCCTCGCGCCTGATGACCACCTCTCCGGTCTGGATCATCACGAAACACGTCCTCCCCGCCGTCACGCCGGTGGTCGTGGTGTCCGTGGTCGTGACGGCCTCGCGGGCCGTGCTCTCGGCCGCCGGACTCGCCTTCCTCGGCCTCGGCGACCCGACGACCTGGTCCTGGGGTCGCATCCTCTACGAGGCGCAGCAGGCCGGCGCGATGGTCAGTGCCTGGTGGCTGACGCTCTTCCCCTCGATCGCGATCCTCATCCTGGTGCTGTCCGCGACCCTGTTGTCGATCGCCTACAACGATGCGCGCAACCCGCGCCACCTCGCCCGATAGGAGCCGGATATGACCGAGTTCGACCAGCGGCTCGCGCCCGAGTTCTTCGATCGCGTGCAGGCCCGTGTCCGCGACCGGATGGGGGCGCAGGGCTTCGACGCCTTCCTCACCGACCATCCGGAGGACATCGCGTACCTCACCGGCTTCTTCCACCACCCTTCCGAGCGTCCGGTGGCGATCTGGATCGAGGCGAACGGCAGGGTGGTGATGCTGCTGCCCGAACTGGAACGCGAGTACGCGGAATCACAGTCCGCGAGGGCGGAACTGGTGGCGTTCTTCGAGTTCCCCGGAGTCGTTGCACCGTTCGAGGCTCTGGCTCGCGCGGTCTCGGCGCGGGGACGGGTCGGGTTCGCGTCATCCATGCCGTTCTCCCGTCTCTCGGCGGTGAGGGAGGCGATGCCCGGAGCCGATCTCGTCGCCTCGGACCTGTTGACCCGCGCCCGCTTCGTGAAGTTCCCCGAGGAGGTGACCCTGCACCGCGAGGCCGCCCGCGTGACGGATCGGATGCTCGAGGCCGGGGTCTCGCTGGTGGTCGAGGCCGTCGCGGCCGGGGGAGAGCTCCCCACCGAGGCCGAGCTCGAACGTCACGTCACGGCGACCGGTACCGGCATCATGTACGCAGAGCACCGCAACGTGGTGGTGGCCTCCCTGCTCGCCGGCGGGCTGGTCTACTCCGGCACGAACTCCGCCTTCCCGCACGGGCTCCCCTCGGTGAACCGCCTCAAAGCCGGCGACACCTTCATGCTGTCGTTGGGCTGCGCGGTGGGCGGTCGCTTCATCGAGGGCGAGCGCACCTTCGTGCTGGGCGAGCCCACGGCGGAGCAGCGGCGCTACCACGACACGATCCACGCGGCGCAGCAGCTCGGGCGTGAGACCATCCGCGCCGGGCTCGAGTGTCGCGAAGCCAACCGCCTCTGTCTCGACGTGATCCGCGGTGCCGGACTCGGCGCGTTCATCCGGCATCGTCAAGGACACGGCATCGGTCTCGGCATGCACGAGGCGCCCTGGCTGGAAGACGGCGATGCGACGCTGCTGGAGGTGGGCATGGTCGTCTCGAACGAGCCGGGCATCTACGTCCCACGGCACGCGGGGTACCGCATCAGCGACAGCATGCTCGTGACGGACACCGGCGCCGAACCTCTGACCACCTTCCCCCGCAGTCTCGACGACTGCATCATCGCGCTCTGACGCCCCGGAATCCGAGAGAGAAGAGAACATGACATCGACACCGCCGGTATCGCCGGAGTTCGCCGCAGCCACCAGCACCCACGAGTGGGTCGAGATCAACGGCAACCACCTGGCCGTCGAGGTGCTCGGTCCCGAGGGGGCGCCCGTCATCATCACCCACCACGGTGCTCCTGGTCTCGGTTCCCGTGCGGAACCGCGTGCCAGCTTCGGGCGCCTGGCCGATGAGTACCGCGTCGTGGTGTTCGATGCGCGCGGGAGCGGCCAGAGCGACGGGGAAGGCGTCTACAGCCACGAGCAGTGGGCGGCGGACATCGATGGTCTGCGGGAATGGATCGGCGCCGAGAAGATCGTGATGGCGGGTGGCTCGTACGGCGGCTTCATGGCCATGGAGTACGCGCTGCGATACCCGGAGCGGGTGGCGGCCATCGTGCTGCGCGACACGTCGCCGGACAACTCCAACGCCCACCTGGCTCGCGAGAACGCGCTCGCCTCCGATCGCGTGACGATCGACATGGAGAAGTTCGATCGCATCGACGTGGGACAGGTCCACGACGACGAAGACCTCAAGGACTGCTGGCGCGAGATCCTGCCGCTGTACGACTTCGTCTACGATCCGGAGGCGACCGAGCGCAAGGTGCAGGCCACGCCGTACCGCTACCGCGCGCACAACTACGCCTTCTCGGTGAACCTCCCGAATTATGACCTCAAGCCACGGCTGCACGAGATCGGTGTGCCGACACTCATCACCGTGGGCCGGACGGACTGGATCACGCCAGTATCGTGTAGCCAGACGATCGCCGATCTCATCCCGGACTCCGAGATGGTGGTGTTCGAGAAATCGGGGCACTCCCCGCAGATCGAGGAGGCAGAGGCGTGGACGAAGACCGTGCGCACGTTCCTGCACCGGGTGTACCCGCCGACCCGATGAGCAGTGTTCACCTGACGAGAGAAGTGAACGACCTCGACCGACGGATCGTCGTAGCGCTGCAGCAGGACGGGCGCGCAAGCTGGACATCGATCGCGGAGTTCGCCGGAGCATCGGTCTCGACCGTCACGCGACGCGGCCAGCAGCTGCTGGCGGAAGGACTGGTGCGTGTAGGGATCGTGCCGACCCTGGGCAGCGAAGGGCACGTGGAGACCTTCTTCGTGCGCATCAACTGCACACCGGGGTCGCAGTTGAGTGTCGCGCAGGCGCTGATCGGCTCGCCCTACGTGCGGTTCGTGACCTTGGTGACCGGCAAGTTCGACGTGTTCGCCGAGGTCGTCATCCCGGGCGACTCCGCGACGTATGCGCATGTCCTCACCGATCTGCAGGCGATCCCGGGCGTCGAACGGTGGCGCAGCGACCTGGTCGTGCACACGTACAAGGTGAGCTTCGACTGGGGGCGGCAGCTCTACGACGCCCATGCCGAGGCTAGAAGCGACCCGCAGTCGTACATGCCCGCGCCGAACACTTGCGATCCCACGCACTTCGATGACGCGGACCGGGCCATCGTCGAAGAGCTGCGTCACAACGGCCGTGCGTCGTTCCAGTCGATCGGCGACACGCTCGACATGAACGAGAGCAGCGTGCGCCGTCGCTACGAGCGGATGCGCAACGCCGGATGCCTGACCACCGTGACCATGGTGCCGGCATCGGCACTGGGGATGAGTGCCGAGACATTGTTGATCCTGCGGGTAGAACCGTCGCGGATCGCCTCCGTCGCCCAGACGCTCGCCCATCACGTGTCGGTACGATTCCTCGCCGCGGCGTTGGAGGAGAACTCGCTCTATTGCGAGATCATCCTTCCGAGTACCGAGACCCTGCACGACTTCCTCACCGGGACCATCGCGCACCTCAAGGGAGTTCGCGGATGGAATGCGGCGATGGAGCTCGTCTTCATGAAGCGCGGCTTCATCGAGACGCCGTGGTGGCGGGCCCAGGTGGCCTCGGCAGGGGCTGTGGACACCGCGTCGTAGCCCCGGGTTTCCGTGACGGCACCCTCCGCGCGCAGTGTCAAGGGGCTTCCCGGGGCACCGTCCGTGGCGCACTCTCTATGGAGAGAGAGTCCTGGAGGGCCCCACATGTCTGAACTTCCGGATCCGCGTTTCATGCTGAATCGCATCACGGCGTCGGAGTGGGTGATCAACGACCTTCGATACTCGCCCAATGATCCGCGCCATGTCGTCGCGTGCGTGTACGAACTCGCCGAGACCGAGGTCGAGGTGACCTGGCTGCGCGATCTGCCGCTCGCCACACGATACGGAACCGTGTTCGAGGTGCTCGAGGACGTCGAGAGGATGCGCGGTTCGAGCAGGGCCACGCGGCCGATCTCCATTCCGCATCGGCCGCCGCTGATGGCGACCTAGTCGACTCCACCCGGTGCCGACAGCGAGTGCAGAAGCGCACCTCCTCGACCACCGAGGAGGTGCGCTTCATCCATGCGTGCCTGCGGCCGGCGCGCCAGCGATCGCCGGCCGGATCAGAGCAGCTGCAGATCGGTGACGCAGGTCCGATCGTCCGGTGAGATGGTCGACAGCGGCACGGCACCCGTGAGGCCTGCGCTCTCCACAGTCAGCGTGGCTTCGATACCCCGAGGAACCCAGATGCCGGTGAAGCCGTTGTCGTGGGTGCGGCGCGTCTCGTCGACGAGTACCGTCCCGTCGTCGGCGGTGAGGACGATTCGCATCTCGACGTCGGAGAGCTCGCCGATGCATGTCGTGAGGCTGTGGAAGTGGCACTCGTGAGTCTGATCGCGAAACGGTGCGACCGAGATGTACACCGCATCGTCGGGCATCGGCAGTCGACTCTCCCGGCCGCTCGTGTCACGCAGCAGGAGCGCGTCGGGTTCGACGGATGCGAGGAGATCGTCCGGGCGGTCCGCGACGGGCATCGCGTCGAGTCGTTCGATCACCTCGCCGACGTCGAGCCCCGCCAGGTCGTGCGCGGCGAGCAACTCCTGTGCCGACGCCACCGAGCCGACGTCGGCGGGGGAGACCGCGGGCGCGCACCCGGCGAGGGCGATGCCGGCGACGGCCAGCGCGGCGAGTCCAGCGGACAGCCTCCGTCGGGGCGCTGCGAAGGCGGCGGGCGTGGCGGAGGGGAGGGGATTGTTCATGGGGACTGTCCTTCGTACGAGGTGGGGTCGGTGCCGGGCGGGATGCGCCGGCACCGGCCCCGGAAACGGGATCAGAGGGCAGAGAGGAGGTCCTTCATCTCCTGGATCTCCTCGGTCTGCGCGTCGATGATCGTCTGGGCGAGTTCGATCGCTTCCGGATCGCTCCCGCCGTCGACCTCCGCCTGCGCCATCTCGACGGCTCCCTCGTGGTGCACGATCATCTGGTCGAGGAACAGGCGCGACGCTTCGGGACCGTCGGCGGAGCCGAGCGCGGCGAGGTCGTCGTCGCTCATCATCCCGTCGCCGTGGTCCATCCCGTTCGCGTCGCGGTCGTCGGAGCCGATGCCCCAGTCGTCCAGCCATCCCTCGAGCTGTTCGATCTCCGGGCCCTGCGCGGCCTTGATCCGCTCGGCGAGGGCGGTCACCGCGGGGTCGATCCCCTCCGCTTCGAGCACGATGTCGCTCATCTCGATCGCCTGCTCGTGGTGCACGATCATCATGGAGGCGAACATGACGTCGGCATCCTTGACGTCGGCATCGCTCATGCCGGCCGAGGGCGATGACGAGCCATGGTCCATGCCGGGCATGGATGCGTCGTCGGTATCGGGCGCGCAGCCGGACAGCAGCAGCACGGCGGACAGGGTGAGCGCGGCGGTCGCCGCAGCACGAATCTTCATGGGTGTTCTCCAAATACGCATAGTCGTCGCGCGCACGCCGGACGGCGATGCGCGAGGGTGAGAGGCCTGGAGCCGTGGCACGAGAGCGCGGGCTCGACGGCCGCTCAGGTGCGACTTATGCAGAGAACGTGCAGAGAAGGGGCGCGGGGGAGGGCCCGCGCGGCCAGGACCTCGAGAAGCGGCGAGCAGAGGAGCATCGCCGTCCAACCGCGAAGCACTCCAGGCGCGATGAGGAGCACGAGAGCGAGGAGGAGCGCGAGGACGCACATCATCGCCATGCCGGAGTGGGCATCGGTTCCACAGCCCACGCAGGACATCGCGTTCGTGCCGGACGGGCTTCCGGACGGGTGTGCCTGCGCCGGTGCAGACTCCTGTGCTGTGCCGTGGTGCGCGGATACCGGCTCGGACACGGTCATCGCCGCCGAAGTCGCCGCCGCCGGAGCATCGGCCGCTGCGGTGCCGTGCAGATTCAGGGTGTGCATCCCCAGCAGACCGAGGATGACCGCGGCGACGAGGAGCACGCCCGACAGCACGCCTCGGAAGACGCTCGATGAGCCCCTTCCGGACCGCGTCGCCGCCATGGGTGCCATGAGAGCAAGTCTAGGGGCGCGGGTGTCGGCATGCGGCGCGATGCCCGGCGGCAGTGGTGCGGTCAGACGTCTCTGTCGTCTTCGTCCTCTTCCGCCCCGGCAGCGACGCGGTCGGCTTCGGCGCTGTCGATGAGCGCGTCATCGACATCCGGATCCAGAACGCGCTCGCCGTCGACTTCCCTGGTCGGCACAGCGCCAGGGTCATCGTCATGCGGGATCGGCGGAACGGGGGGAATGATCGGGTTCGACATGATCGCATCCTTTCGTCGAGGTGCGTTCACGGTAGAAGGTGCAGGGGCTCGGCGGAATCGGGTTGACGCTCGTGGTCACGCGCGCTAGCGAGGTCGATTCCGCGCGGTCATCCGGCGGGGCGAGGGTGATAGACCGATTGGGCCTCTACAGCGGCGGTGGCGAAGTGACCGTCTCCATTGATGACGTGACCGCGAGCCAGGGTGAGTCCGGAGGCGCGACCCCGACCCTTGAGCACGGCTCCGCGCTGATCGGGATCGGGGTCACGGTGGCTCCCGCCGCCCACGAGTGCGACGTTCACCGCGGTGATATCGCCGAGGATCTGCGATCCATCGCCCAGCGTGGAAGCGCCGGCGAGGTCGATCCTCCCGATCAGACGCACCCGACTGCCGATCGCGATCACGGCATCGGGGCGATTCGCGAGGAGAGCCACCGCATGCGGGCCGAACTCGTTGTCGGCGCCGATGCTCACGCGTCCGCCGCTGGTCGCCTCGATGCGGGTGCCCTCGAAGAAGCGGTTGTCGTCGCCGATGCGCAGAGCGTCGGAGTCGGCGTCGACGCGTACGTTCGGCCCGAACACGTTGCCGGTCCCGATCCGGGCATGTGCGGAGAGGAGGGTGGAGAAGGGATCGAGGAAGACATTGAGGTCGTCCGCGATGAGTTGGCTCACCGTCAGATATCCCCGCGATGCGCGCACGCGATCCGCGTAGGCGAGTGGTGCTTCCGTCATCGGACCTCCTGATCGCTCCCGCGTTAAACGAAGAAAGCCCCCGGAGAACCGGGGGCTTTTTCTGTGGACCTGAGGGGACTCGAACCCCTGACCCCCTGCATGCCATGCAGGTGCGCTACCAGCTGCGCCACAGGCCCAGACGCTGTTCCGAACCAGCCGGAGCAACTTGAAAAGAGTACTACACGAATCGATGCGAGCACCAATCGGGGTGGGCATCCCGGGCGCGTCACCGCACGGGGCGCGGTGCGGAGGAACAAGCGCACGACGCCGGGCGTTGCAACCGGCGTGAGCATCCTCGACAGTCTGGTGATCGGCGCAGGGCAGGCCGGTCTCTCGGCATCCTTCCACCTCTCGAGGCTGGACATCTCGCACGTGGTCCTCGACGCCGACGAACAGCCCGGAGGTGCCTGGCAGCACCGATGGGACGCACTGACGATGCGCGACGTGCATGGCGTCGCCGAACTGCCCGGCGACACCCCGCCGCCCCGAGACGGCGCACGCGCGAACGAGGCCGTTCCCGCATACTTCGCCCGATACGAGAAGATGCACGAGCTGCCGGTGCTCCGCCCCGTGCACGTCGAGCACGTCGAGGACCAGGACGGCCTTCTCGTCGTGCGGGCACGTGAGGGGGAGTGGACGACCCGCACCCTCGTGAACGCGACCGGCACCTGGTCGCATCCGTTCCTCCCGCATTTCCCCGGCATGGAGACATTCGTCGGCGAGCAACTGCACACCGTCGACTACCCGGGGCCCGAGCACTTCGTCGGCAAACGGGTGCTCGTCGTGGGCGGGGGAGCGTCGGCCGTGCAATTTCTCGGTGCCCTGGCGCCGATCACCGACACGCTCTGGGTCACCCGCCGCGAACCGGTGTGGCGCGACGACGATTTCACCCCGGAGGCGGGAGCCGCAGCGGTCGCTCTCGTAGAGCAGCGCGTCGCCGCGGGTCTTCCCCCGGAAAGCGTGGTGAGCGTCACCGGGCTCATGCTCCGCCCCCAGGAGCGGGAGGCCGAGCGTCTGGGTGCGTACGCCGACCGTCGCCCGCTGTTCGAGCGGATCGAGCCCGACGGCGTGCGCTGGGCCGACGGCAGCTTCGAGCGGGTCGATGTCATCCTGTGGGCCACGGGATTCCGTCCCGCGATCGGTCACCTGGCTCCGCTGCACCTGCGCAGTGCCGCCGGCGGCATCCAGCTCGACCGGAGCGGCCGGGGTACGACAGCGGTCGTCGACCCCCGCGTGCAGCTGGTCGGCTACGGGCCGTCGGCGAGCACGATCGGTGCGAATCGGGCAGGCCGCTCAGCGGCGAAGGGCGTGCAGCGTGCCCTGCAGCCCGTAGCCGCGCAGGTCACCAGCGGTTGAGAACCTCTTCTGCGAAGCCCTCGATGCCGTCGACGTGCACCCGTGCTCCGCTGTCGTCACGCACCCAGCCGGTCCAGACACCGAACAGCTGATCGGTCCGGTTCGAGATGACCAGGGCGTTCGTGTGGGAGTGCTTGTCGTAGAACGGGGTGAACACGAGGTCGGCGCTGATCCCGTGAACGCGCCACGGACGCATGAAATGCTCGGAGTCGTAGTCCCACACGAGCTCTTCGCTGATCTTCGACAGCCGTCCGTCGACGAGCAGCGCGTTCTCGGTCGCGCCAGAGCCGTCGGTCCATTTCGACCCGAGCTGCAGCCCGATGGTGCGTCCGTCGACGGCACCGCCGGCGGCGGCCCAGTTCCAGCGCACACGATACGGCCAGCGTCCGCGTCCATGGTCCAGTACCGCCCAGCTGCCCGCGGGCACCTCGTGCGACAGCCCGTCCACCGTCACGGTCCCGGTGGTCGGACGCGCCACGTCCTTGACCGTGTACTGGAAACGGGGGATGTCGTCGCCCTGCCGCCACGGCACGACGACACCGAGCGACTCGTGCGCCTGCGGACGACCGGCCAGCAGATCGATCGACACGCGGGGAGCAGAGGCGCGCAGGCGGGTTCCGTCGAAGGTCTCGTCGATGTCGACGGTGATCCGTCGTGTGCGCGCTCGAGCCGGCCCCGCGCCGAGGGACGCCGGGAGCGTCGCACTGCGCCCTCCCGGAGAGATCACGGTGGTGCCGATGTCGTCACCGGTCGCGCGATCGAGCACCCACAACTCGTGCAGCGCCATGTAGTCGACGCACGAGACCGTGACGGCGACGATGTGCGACGGAGTCATCACGTTCCAGTACTCCCACCGCTTGTTGCGCCCCCAGTGTCCGCGGCCGGGGATCCCCGCTGTGTCGTGCACCGGCGTGCGCGACCAGCCGAGCGCCTCCCGGTTCAGGGCCCCTGCGGGCGTGGTGAGAGACACGTGCGCGGTGATCTCGCGCTCGATCAGCGGTGTGGGCATCGTCGTCCTGCTGTCGGGAGGGACACCGTCTCGGGTCGGCGTCGTTGCCCCGAGTGTAGAGGACCGGGTGCGCAGGATGCCGGACCCGGTGCAGAACCTGTGTTCGGGAGCAGATCGGCTCCTGGCTACGCTGAGGGCATGCTCCGCATCCTGCTCTTCGTCGTCTGGTTGCTGTTGTCGGCCTGGCTCATCGTCTGGGTCGGGGAGGGTCTGTTCGGCGTCGACCAGAGACAGTCGATCCTTCCGTTCTCGGGAGAGGACACGTTGGGTGCTCCGATCATCATCGGGGTCGCGTGGGGGCTGCTGCTGACCTTCGGTGGGATGCTCTCCGGTCTCGGGCGCCGCACGAGAGTGCACGGAGAGACGCAGATCGGAGTAGGCACGATCGTCGAGGTCGCACGCACCGGTCTCACCGTCAACGACGTGCCGCAATACGACCTGTTCATCCGGGTGACTCCGAGCACCGCAGAGGAGTTCATCGCCCAGCTGCGGATGCTGGTCGACGCCTCCGACCTCGCCGGCCTGCAAGTCGGGCTCCCGGTGCCTGTGCGGTACAGCCTCACAGACCAGGACACGGTGGAACTCGCCGACCTGAACGACCCCGCGGTGCGGGATGCGATGCTGCAGTGGCGGATCGAGCGGGGGCTGATCGACCCCCGGCAGGTGCGGGCGCGCACGAGCGGTATCGCGGTGACGGCATCCGTGCTCGAGGTGCGGCCCACGGGGCGGCGTCGTGAGGGGCAGAGCGAACTCGCCCTGCGCGTGCTGATGGCACCGGAGGGAGCGGCGACCTGGGAAGCGGACACCACCGTCTTCGTCTACCCGCAGGCCATTGCGCACCTGCAGGTCGGAGCGCCGATCTGGGCGTTCTATCGGCGTGAGGATCCGCAGACCGTCGCCGTGACGATCGAGAAGGAGGTGGGGCGATGAACCCGATGGACACGCTCATCTGGCTCGTGAACTTCCCGGCGTCGCACGGATACGCGATGGTGTTCATCGCCGGGTTCTCGATCCTCGGACTGTTCGCGCTCTCGGCACGCGGCGCCGTGCCCGGTGGGGAACTGCGGGCCATACGCGAGCGGGAGGGACTGCTGCGGCCGGATCAGCGCCCGCGCGGCGGGGTCGGGGGAGGGATCGCGCGCATCGGCGCGCGCATCCTCGCGTTCCTCATGCTCGCCTGCCTGGTGATCGGTATCCTCAGTCTCACCGGCGTGCCCGTCACCCGTGCGTACATCTACGACAACGGACGGCCGACGGCAGCGACACTGAACGGCGACTGGGTGACGTTCACCACGGCCGAAGGGGTCGAGTACACGCTGGAGAGCAACTTCTTCACCCCCGCTGTGTATCCCGACCGTGACGCCTACATCCCCGGCGGTCAACTGATCGTCGTGCGCTACCTTCCGGACCATCCGCAGGCGTTCGTTGTCGACAGCGATCAGACCCCGCGCTGAGTGCGGAGGGGGCGCGTAGGGTGAAGGCATGTCGCGAATCATCGTCTTCGGCGGCCACGGCCGCATCGCCCTCCTGCTTGCGCCGCTCCTCGTCGCCCGGGGAGACGAGGTGACGGGGGTGATCCGCAACCCGGACCACTCCTCCGATGTCGAGGCCGGCGGAGCGAAAGCACTGATAGCCGACGTCGAGAACATGGATGTCGAAGCGCTCGCCGAGATCATCCGTGGTCATGACGCCGTCGTCTGGTCGGCCGGCGCTGGTGGCGGATCGGCGGAGCGCACCTACGCGGTCGACCGCGACGCCGCGCAGCGTTCCATGGACGCAGCCGAACGCGCGAGCGTCCGCCGGTACGTCATGGTGTCGTGGCTCGGCTCCACCGCCGATCACGGTGTACCGGAGGGCGACTCCTTCTTCCCCTACGCCGACGCGAAGTGGGCCGCCGACGAGCATCTGCGCGGCACCGGCCTCGAGGGTACGATCCTCGCGCCGGGCACGCTCACGTTCGACGATCCCACCGGGCGGATCCAGATCGATCCGGACGGGCGCGGCGCGGTGTCGCGCGCCGATGTCGCCGCCGTGATCGCGGCCTCCCTCCACGAGCCGTGCACGGTGGGGCGAACGATCCGCTTCGGAAACGGCGACGTCGATTCCGCGGCGCCGATCGCCGAGGCGCTGGCCTGCTGACGTCCGCCGCACCGCATCGACGACCGTGAAGTCTCGACACCGGGGATGGGCGGCGGGCGCTTTCGCGCTCGCCGCGGCGGTGGGGCTCTGCGCGTCCTCGACCGCCTCGGCATCGGTCGCGCCCTCGATGTCGTCTCTGACCTCCCGGGGCCCGGAGACCGCCGCGCCGAGCATCGGGGCGGAGAGATTCGTCGAATCGGCGGAGGCACGAGTACGGGAGATGACCGTCGCGGAACGAGCGTCGACGGTGGTCATGGGACACGTGGCGGGAACCGACCCGGCAGCGCTTCGCGCGTACATGGCGTCCGGGGTGGGTGGTTTCATCCTCATGGGTGCCAACATTCCCGCCTCCGAAACCGAGCTGCAGGCTCTCACCACAGCTCTGACCGTCGACCCCGCCCTGCCACCGCTCATCGCGGTGGATCAAGAGGGCGGCCTGGTCTCCCGCCTGAACGGTGACGGCTTTCCTGCCTCGCCTTCTCTGAAGGGGCTCCCGGTCGCCGAGACTTCCGCGGCGTTCACCGCACGGGGCTCTCTGGTGGGGCGAGCAGGCATCACCGTGAACTTCGGAACGGTCGCCGACTACACGGCCGACCCCGGCTCGTTCATCCACGGACGCGCACTCGGCACCGATCCTGCGGGGGCGGCGGAGCGCGTGGCGGCGGCAACCATCGCGCAGGAGCAGTTCGTCGCCTCGACCCTCAAGCACTTCCCAGGCCACGGCGCGGCTCCCGGCGACTCGCATCACGCGATCCCGACCACGGCGATGGGGCTAGAGGAATGGCGCGCCACCGTCGCCGTTCCGTTCGCCGCGGGTATCGACGCCGGGGCCTCGCTCCTGATGTACGGGCATCTGGCATACACGGCGATCGATCCGCTGCCGGCATCGCTCTCGCCGCGGTGGCATGAGATCGCACGAGACGAACTCGGCTTCGACGGGGTGGCGGTGACCGACGATCTCGGCATGTTGCTCTCATCGGGAGATCCGGCCTATGCGGATCCGGTCGCGAACGGTGTGGCGGCGATCGCTGCGGGGAACGACCTCGTGCTGATGATCGCCGGATCCGACGCGCAGACGGCCGGAGCGATGGTCGCGGGCATCGCGGCGTCAGCCGAGGCAGGAACCCTTCCGCCCGAGCGGCTCGAGGAAGCGGCGACGCGTGTGGTCGCGTTGCGTATGCAGATCGCCGCGGCGACGGCCCGGTGGGTGGTCTGCGACGACTGCGAGCCGGCGGGCTGACGCTCAGGCGGCCTCGCGCGCCCCGTCGCCGAGCCAGGCGTTCAACAGCGCGGTGCGCAGCGAGGAACCGCGGTCCGCGAACCCTCGCTGCCGGCGGACGTACTCGGCTTTTCCCTCGGTCGTCTCGATGCGGACGGGAGCCACGTCCCATGCCGAGAGGTCGTAGGGTGCGGCCTGCATGTCGAGGAGGCGGATGTCGCGGGCGAGCTCGAACGAATCCAGGAGGAGCTCGCCGGGGATGAGGGGCCCGAGTTTCGTCGCCCACTTGTAGAGGTCCATCCCCGCGTGCAGGCAACCGGGCTGCTCGAACGACGGCTGGTCGTCGCGGCTCAACGGCGTGCGGTTGCGGGGGACCGCCTCGGGGGTGAAGAAGCGGAACGCGTCGAAATGGGTGCAGCGCAGCTCGTGATCCTCGACGACGGCATCCGTGCCGGCCTGCCCGAGTCGCAACGGCACCGCGTGGCGATGCTCGTCTGCGCGATACACCATCGCCCACTCGTGCAGGCCGAAGCAGCCGAACTGTCCGGGGCGAGACGCGGTGCGGCGCAGCATCTTCTCGATGAGCCCCACCAGCTCCGCCTTCTCCCTGCCGAAAGCTGCGGCATCGGGAACAGCGCTCCCGGCAGTCCGTCCTGGAGAGTACCAGCGCCAGTCGAGGCGTTCTGCGGCGTCGACGAGTTCGACGCCGGCCCCCGGATGCCACCGACGTAGTTGTGCCGGCTTGTAGGAGTAATAGGTGAAGAGGAAGTCCCACACCGGATGCTTCTCCGCGCGCCTCGCCCGTTCGCGGTGCGCCGCGGTGAGGGCGTCGGCGCGTTCGCGATGCGCTTCCTCGCGGAGGGTCCAGTCCGAGCGGGCGATGTTCATATCAGCGCAGGATGCCGGCTTCGCCGAGCAGGTCGCGAAGGCCGGCGCCGTCCTCGGCACTCACCCACGGGGCGGCATCCTCGGAGTGCGGTTCGTGACCGGCGCGTCCACCGGCGAGCACCGCCTCGGCAGGGAGGAGACGACGGATCGCGACACCGGCGACGGAGTCGGGGTACTCGTCCATGAACTGGCTGTAGATCGACTCGTCGTGCTGACCGTCGTCTCCGATCAGCAGCCACTTCACGTCGGGGAACTCCGTCGCGAGGCGACGCAGGTTCGTGAGCTTGTGCTCACGCCCGCTGCGGAACCACCGCTCGTGGGTGGGACCCCAGTCGGTCAGGAGCATGGAGCCGGCCGGGAAGAGATGACGACCGAGGAACCGCCACAGGGTGGGGGCGACATTCCACGCGCCGGTGGAGAGGTAGACCATCGGCGCGCCGGGATGCTGCCGCAGCAGCTGGTCGAGGAGGACGGCCATCCCCGGAACCGGAAGGCGCGCATGCTCGTCGAGCACGAAGGAGTTCCAGAAGGCGATGAAGGGACGAGGCAGCGCCGTCACCATCACGGTGTCGTCGACATCCGACACCACGCCGAACGAGGTGCCCTCGGCCACGATGAACGCGCGCGCCTCCACCGGCGCCTGTCCCTCGACGGAGAACGTGAACGTCTGCCAGCCGGGCTCCAGGTCGACGCGGATCATGGCATCGACCACGCCGCCGCGGTCGGCCGCCACCTGATGAGTGGTCTCACCGAAATGCACGCTCACAGCGGCGAACCCCACCGGGATGCCGACGAAGCTGCGCCATCCGCGCACACTGGCGGGTTCACCGTCACGCGTGCGACGCTGAGGTGGCACGATCAGCACCCGGCCGACGACGCGGACCCAGCCCGGACCGCCGTATCCGGGGAAGGGAAGGATCGTCGCGACACGGCCACGACGGCGCGCACGACCTTCACGCCAGACATGGAGGCGATGTTCGAGTCGGGCGAACCAGTGGATCCGGGGGGCTGGGGGAGCCGATGCCATTGCCTCAGTCTTTCATGTCGGCGTCTGCCTCTGCCTCCGGGGACTCCAGATGACGGGCTTCGACACGCTGCAGCACCTTCTTGCCGAGGAAGGCCAGGAGCAGGAACAGCGCGATCACACCGACGAAGATGTACCCCGCGAAGTGCACACGGTCGACCAGTTCGCGGAAGCTGCCGGCGGCGAGCGATGTGACGCTCACATAGGCGGTGGCCCAGAGGATGCAGGCGGGAGCCGTCCACGCCAGGAACTTGCGATATGGATACTCGCTCATGCCCACGGTGAGAGGCACGAGAGAGTGCAGCACGGGCAGGAAACGGGACAGGAAGATCGCGATCCCCCCACGGCGTTCGAGATAGTTCTCCGCGCGTACCCAGTTGTGCTCACCGATCCGCCGTCCCAGCCAGGAGACGCGGATGTGGGGGCCCAGCCAGCGCCCCAGCCAGAACCCGATGCTCTCGCCGATCAGCGCACCGATCACGACCGCGACGCCCATCGCGATGCCCTCGAGGGGAGTGGCGACACCCATCGAGGCGATGATCACGATCGTGTCACCGGGAACGATGAGACCGATCAGGATGCTCGTCTCCAGCATCACGGCGAGCCCGGCGATGAGCGTGCGGGCGACCGGATCGATCGACTGCACGGTGTCGAGGAGCCAGATCAGGAGGTCGTCCACCCCATGAGGATACGGGAGCCACCCGGTCCTAGGCTGGAAAGGTGCCCGAACAGCTGAGTGCTCGCCCGCTTCCCGCCTGGGTGGAGCCGTCGTCGGTGTTCGGGATGCTCGAGGTCACAACTCCGGATGTTTTCTGGCTCGACGCCGGCGCCGGCGCCACGACGGGATGGAGCTTCGTCGGGACGGGGGTGCGCTCGACGCTTCCGCGCGAGGTGCGTCTCGACGTCGTCGCTGCCGACCCGGAGCTGCCGCCGTTCACCGGGGGGTGGGTGGGGTGGCTCGATTACGAGAGCGGCGCCGCCGCCGTCGGTGCACCGATCGCCGGCCCGCGTGAAAACCCAGGCGGTTCCTGGCTGCGCGCCACCCGCGTCGTCGCCTTCGACCACGACAAGCAGCGCGTCTGGGCGCTCGGGATGGCGGGCGACCTCGAGGACTGGTCGGCAGTGGTCCGGGCCGTGGTGGGGGTCCCGGAAGTCGTGCCCTCGTCCATGAACGCCCCCGCCCACCCGCCGCGCGTCGCCGTCGCCCGACACGACCCCGGCGAGTACGCCGCACTCATCGAACGATGCCGCGACCTCATTCGTGAGGGCATCGCCTATCAGCTGTGCCTGACGACCCGCTTCACCGTCACGGGGAGCCATGACACCGTCGACGTCTACCGCCGGTTGCGCACCGCGACGCCGGCCCACCACGGCGGATTCGTGCGGATCGGTGATCGCACCCTGTTGAGCGCCAGCCCCGAGCAGTTTCTCCATGCCGCCGGTGGAGTCATCCGCACCCGCCCGATCAAAGGAACCAGGCCCCGAAGCGCCGATCCCGTCGAAGACGCCGCGCTCGCCGCAGAACTCGCGACGGACCGCAAGGAGCGCGCCGAGAACGTCATGATCGTCGACCTGATGCGCAACGACCTCTCGCGAGTGTGCGTGCCCGGAAGCATCCGTGTCGAGGGGCTCTGGGTGGTCGAGAGCTACCCTGCCGTGCACCAGCTCGTGAGTACCGTGAGCGGGCTGGCGGCCGAGGGGACGACGGTCGAGGCCCTCCTCTGCGCTGCCTTTCCCGCCGGCAGCATGACCGGCGCTCCGAAGCTGTCGGCGATGACCAGGCTGCACGAGTTGGAGGGTGGGCCCCGCGGTGTGTACGCCGGCTGCTTCGGCTACATCGGCTCGGACGGGACTCTGGATCTGGCGATGGTGATCCGCAGCATCCTGATCGAGGGGGAGCAGGCATTCGTCGGTGCCGGCGGAGGGATCACCTGGGGGTCGGTCGCTGCGTCCGAGGTGGCGGAGGTCGCCACGAAAGCGCGGGCACCGCTCGCTGCCCTCGGTGCCGGAATGCCCGTGCCCTGGCGTTCCGATATCCTGAACTGATCCCGCTTTTTCCACCAGATTGGTCGTGCGTTCGTTGTCTGAGAACCTGTCCACCGCTCCTGTCGACGACGAGACCCCGTCGGCGCACGCCATCCAGAACAAGTGGCAGAAGTACTGGGCGGACAATGGCACGTTCCTCACGGGCGGCGACGATGACACCCGCCCGCGTCGATATGTGCTCGCGATGTTCCCGTACCCGTCCGGCGACCTGCACATGGGGCACGCCGAGAACTACCTCTACTCCGACATCGTGGCCCGTTTCTGGCGTCACCGCGGGCACAACGTCCTGAACCCGATCGGTTGGGATTCCTTCGGCCTGCCCGCCGAGAACGCGGCGATCCGTCAGGGTGCCGATCCTCGTGACTGGACCTATCAGAACATCGCGCAGCAGAAGGTCGGCTTCGAACAGTACGGTGTCTCGTTCGACTGGAGCCGGGTGCTGCACACGTCCGACCCCGAGTACTACCACTGGAACCAGTGGCTTTTCCTGAAGCTGTACGAGCGGGGCCTGGCGTATCGCAAGAAGAGCCCGGTCAACTGGTGCCCCAACGACCAGACGGTGCTGGCGAACGAGCAGGTCGTCGACGGACGTTGCGAGCGCTGCGGTTACGAGGTCGTCAAGAAGAAGCTCACGCAGTGGTATTTCCGGATCACCGACTACGCCGACCGTCTGCTCGACGATCTGAACCAGCTCGAGGGATTCTGGCCGCACAAGGTGCTGCAGATGCAGCGCAACTGGATCGGCCGTTCCGTTGGTGCGGACGTGGACTTCCTGATCGAGGGACGTGAGGAGCCGGTGACGGTGTTCTCGACGCGCCCTGACACGCTGCACGGCGCGACGTTCTTCGTGGTCGCACCCGACTCCGACCTGGCGTCCGAGCTCGCGGCCGGTGCCTCCGACGACGTGCGTCAGCGCTTCCAGACGTACCTGGAGCAGGTGCAGAAGGAGACCGACATCGATCGGCAGTCCACGGACCGCCCGAAGACCGGTGTGTTCCTCGAGCGCTACGCGATCAACCCCGTCAACGGCGAGAAGCTGCCGGTGTGGGCGGCGGACTACGTGCTGGCCGACTACGGTCACGGTGCGGTCATGGCCGTCCCGGCGCACGACCAGCGTGACCTGGACTTCGCCCGCGCATTCGACCTGCCCGTCAAGGTCGTGGTCGACACGACGGCTCCCGTCACCGGTGCGATGCCCGTGATCGAGGTCGACGAAGACGGCGTGCCGATCGACACCGGGGCCGCGCTCGAGGAGCAGAGCCCCGCGGCTACCGGCGTCGCCCTCACGGGCGAGGGGCGCATGATCAACTCCGGTGCGCTGAACGGACTCTCCAAGCGCAATGCCATCGCGCGAGCGATCGAGCAGCTGGAGGCCACGGGCACCGGCCGTGCCGCCAAGAACTATCGTCTGCGTGACTGGCTGATCTCGCGCCAGCGCTTCTGGGGCACGCCGATCCCGATGCTGCACGCTGAGGACGGCAGCATCATCCCGGTTCCCGAGGACAAGCTCCCCGTGAAGCTGCCGAGCGTCGAAGGACTCGACCTCAAGCCCAAGGGCACGTCGCCCCTGGGCGGTGCCGAGAGCTGGGTGCGCACGACCGATCCGCAGACCGGCGACCCCGTGCTGCGCGACCCCGACACGATGGACACGTTCGTCGACAGCTCGTGGTACTTCCTGCGCTTCCTCTCGCCGAACAGTGACACCGTGGCCTTCGATCCGGCGCAGGCAGCCCGCTGGGCACCGGTGGATTCCTACATCGGCGGTGTCGAGCACGCGATCCTGCACCTGCTGTACGCGCGCTTCATCACGAAGGTCCTGTTCGACATGGGGCTGATCGACTTCACCGAGCCGTTCTCGAACCTCATCAACCAGGGCATGGTTCTGTTGGACGGACAGAAGATGTCCAAGAGCAAGGGCAACCTGGTGCTCTTCCAGGAGGAGCTGGACGCTCATGGCGCCGACGCCCTGCGTGTGGGGCTGGCATTCGCCGGTCCGGTGGAGGATGACAAGGACTGGGCCGACGTCTCGACGACCGGTGCCCAGAAGTTCCTGGCGCGCGCGATGCGTATCGCCGGCGAGGTGTCGAGCCCGGTCGACGTGGTCTTCGACGGCGGCGACTCGGCTCTGCGTCGTGCGACGCACAAGCTGCTCGCCGAAGCGCCTGCGCTGGTCGAGCAGACGAAGTTCAACGTTCTGGTCGCGCGCCTGATGGAGCTCGTGAACATCACCCGCAAGACGATCGACGGTGCTGCCGGTGCGGCTGACCCCGCCGTCCGCGAGGCGGCGGAGACGATCGCCGTGATGCTCGACCTCATCGCTCCGCACACGGCGGAGGAGATGTGGGAGATCCTCGGACACGAGCCTTCCGTCGGCCTGGTGACGTGGCGCTCCGCCGACCCGGCACTGTTGATCGAAGACACGATCACCGCCGTCGTGCAGGTGGGCGGCAAGATGCGCGCTCAGCTCGAGGTCTCCGCACGTATCGGCGAGTCGGAGCTCGAGGCTCTGGCGCGTGCCGACGAACGCGTGATCCGGTCGATCGGCGACCGTGAGATCGTGAAGGTCGTCGTGCGTGCTCCGAAGATCGTGAGTTTCGTCGTCAAGGGCTGACCTCCTTTCCTCCACGGAAGACTCCTCGTACGGGTTTGTCTCCGACCGGGCGAACGCCGCCCGGTCGGAGGACCGACCGGGCCTAGCGTGGCCGCATGGAATCTCCCCAGCCGCCCCTTCCGCCCCGGCGTCGACTGCGCCTGAGCGTCGGAGCGGCGGTGGTGCTGGCTCTCGTCGTCCTGTCGGCTGCCGTGGGGCTCGGCATCATGAGGGGACAGGTCGCGCCCGTCGAAGCCGTGTCGCTGACGGACGCGGGAACGGGCACGGGGACGGACACCGGATCGGAAGGCGATCCGGCCGGCGAGCTCTACGTGCACATTCTCGGAGCCGTCGAGAGACCTGGGCTCTACATGCTCGATCTGGACGCACGCCTCGTCGATGCGCTGGCGGCCGCGGGTGGGACGACCGCCGACGCCGATCTGACCGCGGTCAACCTCGCCCGGACGCTCGAAGACGGGGAACAGGTGGTGGTGCCGGTAGCCGGGGCCATCGTCGGCGGTCCCGGCGGAGCAGTGCCACCACCGAGCGACGACCGGATCGACCTCAACACGGCTGATCAGGCCGCACTCGAAACGCTGCCGCGCATCGGGCCGGCGCTCGCGGAGCGGATCATCGCCTGGCGGGAGGAGAACGGTCGGTTCACGTCGGTCGACGACCTTCTCGCCGTGCCCGGCATCGGGGAGAAGCTGCTCGCCGGTCTGCGCGACGAGGTCAGGGTGTGACGCGGCGGGATCTCCGGCTGCTGCCGCTCGCGGTGGCGGTGTGGATCGTCGCGCTGCTGTGTGTGCTGTTCCCTGCGGTCGCGTGGGGGTGTGTCGGCGCGTGCTTGCTCGTGGCCGCAGGCGCGCTGGCATCCGTGTTGCGCCGTCGAATCCATCTTCACGGGGACTCCCGGGCTCGCGGGAGCCTTACCGTCGTGGTGCTGGCCGTGATGGCGGCTGCCGCAGCATCGGTCGGGTTCGCGCTGCCTGCTCGGGAGGCGGCGATGGGGTGGGACGCTCGCGTGGTCGAGATCACGGCCCAGGTGACATCCTCTGCATCGGTCGGACGCGATGGGCGGCTGTGGTTCGAGGCGGTCGCGTCGATGCTCGGGGCACCAGGACGAGCGGCGCCCTCCGCAGCACCGGTGCGCCTGGGGGTCGTGCCGGCCGAGGGCTTCGACCTCGGGGCGACGGTTCGGGTCGTGGGCGAGTCATCGGCGACGGATGCGGGGGAGCGTTCGGCGTTGGTCGTCTTCGCGAGCGACGCCGAGGTCATCTCGCCCGCGCCCGGTGTCTTCGGTGCGGCGGCGACGATCAAGGGCGTGTTCGTCGAGCGCTCGTCGCGTCTGCCCGAACCGGGAGCCGGTCTTCTTCCCGGCCTCGCGGTCGGCGACACGCGCGCCGTGACACCCGAGCTGAACGACGATATGCGCACGAGCGGTCTCAGCCACTTGACCGCGGTCTCTGGAGCGAACTGCGCGATCGTCGTCGGTGCGATCTTCGGGCTCACGGCACTGTGCGGGGGCGGTCGCCGGTTGCGGGTCGTGCTCTCGCTCGTGGGTTTGGCCGGGTTCGTCGTACTGGTCACCCCCGAGCCGAGCGTGATCCGCGCAGGGGTGATGGCGGCCGTGGGCATGCTCTCCGTGCTGTGGGGGAGGCCGAGCGCCGGGGCCGGGATGCTGTCGCTGTGCGCCACCACGATTCTCCTTGCCGACCCGTGGCTGGCGGCGACGCCCGGGTTCGCCCTGTCGGCCGTCGCCTCGGGTGCTCTGATCCTGCTCGCCCCACCGCTCGCGCGCGGTCTGGCTCGGGGCATGCCGCGCCCTGTCTCGGTCGCAGTCGCGGTCCCGCTCTCCGCCCAGCTCGCATGCGGCCCGATCATCGCCCTCTTCGCTGAACAGCAGTCGTTGATCGGTGTCGCAGCGAACCTGATCGCGGCGCCCGCGGCCCCGGTTGCGACAGTGGTCGGACTCCTCGCATGCCTCGCCGGTGCGCTGCCGGTGCTCGCCGACCTGCTCGCGGCTTCTGCGTGGCTCCCCGCAGCCTGGATCGCGACGACCGCGACCACCACAGCACAGTTGCCGGGCGCGCAGGTCCTGATGCCCGCAGGTCTCGGCAGCGCCCTGCTCGTAGCTGTGGTGAGCGCGGCGATCGTCATGCTGCTCGTGCGCACCCCCATCCATCCGCCGCGGTCACGCGTTGCGCGAGGGGCTGTCTGGGTGCGTCGGGCTGCGGCGGTGATCGTGGTGGTGGTTCTGTCGCTCGCCGGTTCTCGTGCGCTCCTCGACGGCCCCCTGGCGACGGCGACGGCACCTGACGCCTGGGCGATCGCGGTGTGCGATGTCGGGCAGGGAGATGCGGTGCTCGTGCGCTCGGGGGCCAAGGTCGCACTGATCGACGCGGGGCCCGATCCGGAGCCTCTGTCCGCGTGCCTGCGGTCGCTCGGCATCGAACGCATCGACCTTCTCGTGCTCACGCACTTCGACCTCGATCACGTCGGCGGGGTCTCCGCCCTCTCCGGACGGGTTGCGACGGTTCTGCACGGCCCGATCGCCGAGGAATCGGATCGACGTCTCCTCGATGGCCTCGTCGACGCAGGCGCACGCGTCGACGAGGCGTCGGCGGGCCAGCACGGCATGCTGGGCGACGCCGCGTGGCGCGTGCTCTGGCCGCTGCCCAACTCCGCGGCTTTTCCAGAGGGCAACGACGCGAGCGTGGTGATGCAGTTCGACGGGGGAGAGGTCCCCCGATCGATCTACCTCGGCGACCTCTCGGCCGCACCGCAGCGCATGCTGCAGCGCACGGCGAGGTTGACACCGTACGCCGTGGTCAAGGTGGCGCACCACGGCAGTGCCGACCAGGATCCCGGTCTGTACGAGGCGATGCGGCCCCGGGTGGCGCTGTTCAGCGTCGGAGCGGACAACGACTACGGACATCCTCGATCAGAGACCCTCGACCTCCTGGCGGCGACCGGTGCTCACGTGCTGCGCACCGATGAACGGGGGCGCATCCTGCTCGGCCTCCGCGCCGGCGAGCTGCAGGTCTGGACCGAGAAGTCTGCGGGGTGAGCCGCTGGGACCGGCCTCGACCGAGAGGGGTCGTGTCGGCGACCGCCGGTAGGCTGGATCCATGGCAGCTTCGCGAACCCCTTCCCGCGGCGGCGCGAAGCCCACCAAGATCCCGCAGGTCTCCTGGCGTGAGCCGCACCCCGCCCCGGTCGTGCTCGTGTCCGGGCCGGAAGAGGTCTGTGCTGAGCGCGCGATCGCCGGCGTTCGCGACTACCTCCGCGCCGAAGACCCCGCGCTCGAAGTCAGCGACGTCCGGGCCGATGACTACGCGCCAGGAACGCTGCTCTCCCTCACGTCGCCGTCCTTGTTCGGGGAACCGCGTCTCGTACGCGTCTCCGGCGTGGAGAAGTGTTCCGATGCGTTCATCCAGGAGGCGGTGTCCTACCTCGACAACCCGCAGGAGGGCGCGACCGTCATCCTTCGCCACACGGGCGCCAGCGTGCGAGGCAAGAAGCTCCTCGACGCGCTTCGAGCCGGGAGCGGCGGCGGCATCGAGATCGCGTGCCCTGCCATCAAGCGCGACAGCGACCGGGTCGACTTCGCTGCCGGTGAGTTCCGCGCGGCGAAGAAGCGCATCGCGCCTCCCGCTCTGCGTGCGCTGGTCTCGGCCTTCGCCGACGACCTCACCGAGCTCGCAGCGGCCTGTCAGCAGCTCATCGGAGACGTCGAGGGCGACATCTCCGAAGACATCGTCACCAAGTACTACGGAGGCCGGGTCGAGGTGTCGGCGTTCGTCGTCGCCGACACGGCCATCGCCGGCCGCTACGGCGAGGCCCTCGTCGCTCTCCGCCATGCACTTTCGTCGGGCGCCGATCCGGTCCCGATGGTCGCGGCCTTCGCCATGAAGCTCCGCACCATGGCGCGCGTCGCCGGCAACCGCGAGCCGAGCCGCCAGCTCGCCCAGCGCCTGGGTATGAAGGACTGGCAGGTCGACCGCGCCCGCCGCGACCTCGCCGGTTGGAACGAGCGATCGCTCGGAATGGCGATCCAGGCCACCGCCAGGGCCGATGGTGAGGTCAAGGGTGCGGCTCGCGACCCGATCTTCGCGTTGGAGCGCATGGTCACCGTCATCGCCACGCGTCAGCCTTTCGGCGAGTAATCGAACGAGAGCGGTCAGTCGGCTTCGACTGCGGAGACGCTCCGAGGCAACAAGAAGGCCCGCCCCGATGAACGGGACGGGCCTTTCTCAGAAGCCTCAGCTCAGAGGGAAGCGACCTGCTTGGCGAGAGCCGACTTGCGGTTCGACGCCTGGTTCTTGTGCAGGACACCCTTGCTGACGGCCTTGTCGAGCTTGACGGCAGCCTTCTTGAGGGCGGCCTCTGCGGCGGCCTTGTCGCCGGCGGAGACGGCCGTGCGAGTGGTGCGGATGACCGTCTTGAGCTCGCTCTTCACGGCCTTGTTGCGCTCGCGCGCCTTCTCGTTGGTCTTGTTGCGCTTGATCTGCGACTTGATGTTTGCCACGTGTGGACGCTTTCTGTACAGGAGTGTTCGGAATGCCGGCAGCAGAAGAGGGCTGCTGCACAGCGGTCGTGAGGGAAGAACCCACACGCAAGCCAAGAGTCGAGTCTACCAGCAGACGGGCTGTTGACGCGAAACGACGAGGAGAATGCGAGACCCAGTCGCGCATTCGATGGTACCGGGTGCAGAATCATCACTATCCCGACACTGATGTCAAGGAGCCTCATGAGCCTCGATTCCCCTCATCCGTTCGCGCCCTCCGGGCTCCGTTGGTCTGCGGCGACCTCCGCATTCCAGATCGAGGGCTCGCGCCCGACCGGGATATCCGGCCGTTCCATCTGGGACGACTTCCTCGAGAAGCCCGGAGCGATCGTCGACGGATCGACGGCGGATCCCGCGTGCGACAGCTACCGGCACGCCGAGGACGATGTCGCCCTCGCCGCCGGCTTGGGGCTCGACCGCTACAGGTTCTCGATTCCGTGGGCTCGCGTGCAGCCGGACGGCCTCGGCCGCGGTGACACGTCGGCCCTCGATCACTACTCGCGCCTGGTCGATCTCCTCCTCGATGCCGGGGTCGTCCCGTTCCCCACCCTGTTCCACTGGGAGATGCCGAGTCTCGTCGAAGCAGGCGGCGGCTGGCTCGAGCGCGATACCGCGGAGCGCTTCGCCGACTACGCGGCCATCGTGGCCGATCGTCTCGGCGACCGGGTGCAACACTGGTACACCCTGAACGAACCCGCGATGACCACGCTCCAGGGGTATGCGGTCGGCGCGCTGGCGCCCGGCAAGCAGCTCCTCTTCGGCGCGCTGCCGACCGCTCACCATCAACTGCTCGCCCATGCTCGGGCGGCAGCCGCTCTGCGGGAGCGTGGTGCCGCATCGGTCGGACTGGTCAACAACCACACTCGGGTCCTGCCGCTGGGCGACACCGCCGAAGACCACCAGGCCGCAGCGGTCTACGATCTGATCCACAACCGGATCTTCAGCGAACCCCTCCTCGCCGGTACATACCCCGACCTGGAATCACTCGGCCTGCCCCCGATGCCCGTGCAGGACGGCGACCTCGAGGCCATCGGCCGCTCGATCGACTTCTACGGAATCAACTTCTACAACCCGACCACGGTGACCGCCGCCGAGCAGGGGAGCCCGATCCCGTTCGACATCGTGCCCACTCCGGGAGTCCCGGTCACCGGGTTCGGTCCGGAATGGCCGATCATGCCGAGCGCGCTGCGCGATCTCCTGATCGACCTGCACACCCGGCATCCGCAGATGCCGCCCGTGATCATCGGCGAGAACGGTGCCTCGTTCCCCGAGCCCGACCGAGCCGCGCGCGTCGAGGACACCGATCGGATCTCGTACCTCGCCGGTCACATCGCGGCTGTCGGCGAAGCGATCGATGCCGGGGTACCCGTGGAGGAATACACGGTGTGGTCGCTGCTGGACAACTGGGAGTGGGCCGACGGCTACACCCAGCGGTTCGGGCTCGTCCACGTCGACTTCGATACGGGCGAGCGGACACCCAAGGCGTCTTACGACTGGTACCGGGGTCTCATCGAGACCTCGCGCTCGGATGCGACCGCTGCATCGACGGAGGCGGCGAGATGACCGAAGCGACCGGAACCCCCACCGTACGAGCGGGCGCGCGCTGGATGTCGTTGTTCACGCTGGCGTGGCTCGCGATCTGGACCGTGCAGCTCACGCCGGTGCAGCTGCTCCTGCCGCTGCAGCTCGACACCCCGGAGGACGACTGGATCCGCGGTGTCGTCTCCTCCGGGCTGGTTCTGGGAATCGGCGGGCTCGCGGGCATCATCGCCGGGCCGGCTGCCGGTGCGCTCTCGGACCGTACTGCTGCGGGACGCCACCGTCGGCGTCCCTGGGCGCTGGGCGGTGTGCTGTTCACGGCGGTCTGTCTCGTCCTCACGGGCTACGCCCAGGGCCCGTGGGCCGTAGGGGCCGGCTGGGTGGGGGTGTCGATCGGCGTCGCCGTATCGTCGGCGGCCTTCACCGCGCTCATCGCCGACCAGCTGCCGACCACACAGCGCGGCGCCGCCTCAGCGGCCGTCGGGTCGAGCCAGGCCGTCGGCATCGTGGTCGGGGTCGGGGTCGTCGTCCTGCTCGGCCTCGACCTCCGGCAGGGCTATCTCCTGCTCGCCGGGATCATCGCGGTGGTCGGTACGACGACGGCACTGCTGCTGCCCGATCCGCCGACCACGGAGGCGATGAGGCCGAAGCAGAGCGGACGACGGCGTCTGGCCTCGCTACGGGATCGCGACTTCGCCTGGATGCTCTCCGGACGCCTGGTGACGAATGTCGGAAATGCGCTCGGGACCGCGCTGTTCCTGTTCTTCCTGCTGCACGGCCTCGGTCAGCCCAGCGCTATCGCCCAGGACAATCTGCTGCTGCTCATCGTCGTCTACACGGTGTTCGTCGTGATCGCTTCAGTGGTCACCGGCATCGTCTCCGACCGCACGGGGAATCGCCGGACGCTCACGGTCGCCGCGACCATCGTGCAGGCGGCATCAGGCGTCGCGATCGCTGTCCTGCCGACGTTCGAGATGACGATGGTCGCCGCCGCCCTGATGGGCCTCGGCTATGGCGCGTTCTCGACGGTGGGACTCGCATTCGCCGCCGATCTGCTGCCCGACGAGCAGGATCACGCCAGGGACCTGGGCATCGTGAACGTCACGGCAGCCCTCGGGCAGCTCATCGGGCCGGTTCTGGGGGCGGGACTGGTCGCGCTGGTCGGCGGCTTCTGGCTCGTGTTCGTCGCCGCCGCGGTGCTCTCCCTCGCGGGAGGGCTGCTCACCGCCTTCGCGCGGCAGCCCACCAGAGCATCATGACGTCGAGGAGTGCTGTCCCGCGTCCTGCTGCATAGTCTGGTCCGCCGCCGTCTCCACGGTCGCGATGGCGAGGTTCAGCACGGCGTTGAAAATCTGGGGCCGCATGGCGGTGACCAGGTGCGTCGTGCGCGGCACGATGATGAGCTCGGCGTGTGGTGCGAGCCGTCGGAACAGTGACTCGTTGAGCCGCAGCTGGTCGTACTGCCCGTTCACGAACCAGAGCGGGATCGTGATGCGAGGGATCGCCGCGGCGATGTCGAGCGCGGCCAGACTGCGCAGCGCGGCGTCCTGGGTGTCGAGCGCGTAGCCGCCGGCGGCGAAGTCGGACCGGGTCTCCACAGGCACGGTGGCTTCGAGGATCCGGCCGGTCAGCCACATCCCGCGGTCGGGAAGGGCATCGACGGCTCGAGTGAAGAGACGGTAGGCCGCGAGCCCGGCACCGTGGGGGATCGAGGTGCAGGACGCCGCGATCAGCCCCGCGACGGGAGGTTGCTCCGCGCCCCCGACATACGCGAGGCAGAGCAATCCGCCCATCGAATGCCCCACCAGCAGGACGGGGCCCTTCTCGGCCGCGGCGCGCACCGCCTCATCTATGGTGTGCAGCGCCTCGTGGAGGGTGAAGTCCTCCTGCATCCGCGTACCGTGCCCCGGGAGGTCGACGGCGGTGAAGGCGTAGCCGCGCTCCTCGAGGTAGGCCGCCTGGGACCGCCACATGGTGGCGGACGTGCGGATACCGTGCACGAAGACGATCTGGACGCTCACGGGTTCAGCATAAGGAAAGCGGGGCCGGTGGATGAACCACCGACCCCGCTTCGACACCATGTGTGTCAGAGAGTGTTACTTCTCCCAGCCGACGTTCTCGACCGGCTGGATGCCGAACAGGTCCAGACCGACGTAGGGCTCGGGCGTGAGGTTCGCCAGGCCTTCCTTGACGGTGTAGATCTGCGGGCCGTTGTACAGCGGGATGAGGCCCCAGCGCTTGTAGATCTCCGGCTCGAGCTTCATCGCGGCAGCGGTCTGCGCCTCGGGGTCCGACTGCGACTCGACCTTGTCCTTGATCTCGGCGTCGAGTTCGGCGTCACCGACACCCGACAGGTTGAGACCCGAGTCCGAGCAGTACAGCTGGCAGAACCAGGCGGCACCGAACGGGTCGGAGGAGGTGAAGCGGAGTCCGGAGACATCCCAGTTCTTCGACGTGTAGTCGTCGGAGAACTGGCTGGCGGGGCGGACCTCGACCTTGACGTCGATGCCGACCTCCTTCTCCTGGGCCTGCAGCGACTGCGCGAGAGCCTTCTGCGTGGCGGAGTCGCTCCAGATCGGGTACACGACGGAGAGCTTGACGCCGTCCTTCTCGCGGATACCGTCGGAGCCTTCCTTCCAGCCGGCCTCGTCGAGGAGCTTCTTGGCACCCTCGACATCGAACTTCCAGCCTGCGGCCTTCATCGAGTCCTCGTAGCCGGGCTGGAACGAGAAGAGCGTCAGCGAGCCCGCCGGGTCTTCCTTGTAGCCGAGGCCGTTCCAGGCAATCTGCTTCTGCTGGTCGATGTTGATGGCCTTGAAGAACGCCTCACGGACCTTGACGTCCTCGAACTGCGGCTTGGTCGAGTCGACCTGCAGGATGGTGTTGGCGGTCTGCTGTGCGCGGTAGACCTTCGCGCCGTCGACGTCCTTGACCTGGTCGATGAGCTCCTGGGAACCCGTCTCGACCATGTCGACCTCGCCGTTCTTGAAGGCGTTGACGCCGGCCTGGGCGTCCATGCCGGTCATGGTGACCTCGTCGAGGAGCGGCGCGTCGCCCCACCACTCGGGGTTCGGCTTGAACGAGATGTAGCCCTTGTTGGCGTCGAACTCGTTGACCGTGTACGGGCCAGCGCCCCACTCGGGGTGCGGGTTGCTGATCATGGCCTCGTTGAAGGTCGTCGGGTCAGCGAGAGCCGGGTGGATGACGCCGCCGTTGAACGGCATCTGCGGCCAGGCGAACTCGCCCTTGAACGTCACGATCGCGGTCTTCGCGGTGTCGCCCTGTTCGACGGATTCGATCTCCTTGTAGCCGTCGGTCGCGTTCGGGTTGAAGCCCTCGTCGTACGAGCGGTTGGCCTTCCAGGTGGCGTCGATGGCAGTCCAGTCCATGTCGGTGCCATCGTTCCAGTGCGCCTCGTCGGTGAACGTGAAGGTCAGGACCGTCTTGCCGTCCTTCACCTCGTTCTTCCACTCGGAGAGGTAGTTGTCGTTCTTGTACTGCGTGCCATCCGGCTTCATGAGGATGATCTGCGGCATGTACCACGCGGCGATGCGTGCGGTGTCGGCGCTGCCGTCACTGTTGAACGAGTTCAGCTGCGTCGGAACCTCGCGGATCGCGAAGTTGACCGTGCCGCCCTCCTTGAGGTTCTCACGAGGCTGCGGGTTGTAGTTCGCCATCTCGACGTCGGTCGTCTCGCCGGCGTCGCCCTTGTCGCCACTGCCGGTGTTACCGGCAGCGCACCCGCTGAGCGCGAGTGCGAAAGCGCCGGTGAGTGCCAGCGCTCCCATCAGCTTGTACTGCTTCATGGTGCTCCTTTCGCCTTGCGGCGTGTCATAAGGGGAGAATAGTTCGCCGGATCCGCGAATGTCCGGGCGGCGAGTGAATATCGGCTAACCGTTATCGGACGGTGATCCCTGATCTGTTCATGAGGCCGCAGGCCGCGCTGTCACCGTGGCGGGATCGAACACGATCCGCTCACGCGTGCGCTCGATGTCGGGGTCCGGGACCGGGATCGCGGACAGCAGCGCCTTCGTGTAGGGGTGCTGTGGGTTGTCGAAGACATCGTCGACATCGCCGTGCTCGACGAAGTCGCCGAGGTACATCACCGCGACCCGGTCGGCGATGTGCCGGACGACCGAGAGGTCGTGCGCCACGAAGAGGTACGACAGCCCGAGCTTGACCTTGAGATCGTCGAGCAGGTTGATCACACCGGCCTGGATCGACACGTCGAGCGCGGAGACCGGCTCGTCGAGCACCAGGATCTTGGGATTCGTCGACAGCGCCCTGGCGATGCCGATGCGCTGACGCTGGCCTCCGGAGAAAGCCTGCGGGAAGCGATCGCTGTGCGCCGGGTTGAGTCCGACGAGGTCCATCAGCTCCTTCACACGGCGGTGCGCCTCGGCCTTCGGGGTGCCGATCGCCGAGAGCGGCTCCGAGATGATGTCCGCGACCGTCATACGCGGATCGAGCGCTCCCATCGGGTCCTGGAACACGATCTGGATGTCGCGGCGCAGCGCCCGCTCCACCTTGTGGCTGTGGATGTCGTTGACGCTCGTTCCCGCGATGACGATGTCGCCGTCGGTCTGCTTCACCATGTCCATGATCTGCAGCAGCGTCGTCGTCTTGCCGGAGCCGGATTCACCGACGATGGCCAAGGTCTCACCCTCGCGCACGTCGAAGCTGATGCCCTTGATCGCGTGCACCTCGCCGACCTTCCGCTTCAGGAACGCGCCCTTGAGCAGAGGGAAGGTCTTGGTGAGGTTCTTCACCTCGAGGGTGATGGGGCGTTCTTCACGGGGGAGTCGCGTCAGGGCGCTCTCCGGTGCCTCGCGCACCGGATACACGGGAAGCCCGCCGAGCAGGCCGCCGTCGGTGATCTCGTTCGCACGGATGCAGGCCGCACGGTGCTCTTCGCCGCCACCGGTCAGCACGGGACGAAGCTCCGGCTCGCGGGTGCGGCACGCGTCCATGACGATGGGGCAGCGGTCCGCGAACGGGCACGCGTCCGGAAGATTGATCAGCAGCGGCGGGTTGCCCTTGATCGGGGTGAGCGGTTCCTTCTCGGCCTTGTCCACGCGGGGAATCGCGCCGAGGAGACCGATCGAGTACGGCATCCGGGTCTGGTGGAACAGCTCGCGCACGGGCGCCTGCTCGACGGGCTTGCCGGCGTACATGACCATCACGTCGTCGGCCGTTCGGGCGACGACACCCATGTCGTGGGTGATCATCATGACGGCGGCACCCGTCTCGGCCTGCGCCTTCTCGATGAGGTCGAGGATCTGCGCCTGGATCGTGACGTCGAGAGCCGTGGTGGGCTCGTCCGCGATGATCAGCTTCGGATCGTTCGCCATCGCGATCGCGATCACGACGCGCTGGCGCATGCCGCCCGAGAACTCGTGCGGGAACGACTTCATCCGCTTCTCGGGCTCGGTGATGCCCACCAGCTTGAGAAGGTCGATCGAGCGTGCGGTCGCCTCCTTGATGCTGAGGTTGCGGTGCACGGTCAATGCCTCGATCAGCTGAGCGCCGATCGTGTACACCGGCGTCAGAGACGTGAGCGGGTCCTGGAAGACCATCGAGATCCCGTTGCCGCGGATGGCAGAGAGCTGCGTGTCGGTCTTGCCGAGAAGTTCCTGGCCGTCGAACACGATCGAGCCGGAGACCTTGGCGTTCTCGTCGAGCAGGCCCATGACGGCGAGCGAGGTGACGGACTTGCCCGACCCGGACTCGCCGACGATGCCGAGGGTCTTTCCCGCCTCGAGGTCGAAGGAGACGCCGCGGACGGCGTCGACGCGGCCGGCCTCAGACGCGAAGCTGACCCGGAGGTCGCGGACGGAGAGTACGGGGCTCATGCGCGGCCTCCTGCAGCCGAAGTGGGATCGAGGGCATCGCGCAGTCCATCGGCGATGAGCGCCATCGATACGGTCAGCAGTGTGAGGATCAGTGCGGGGAAATAGAACAGCCACGGCGAGCTGACGATGGACGAGCTGCCCTCGCCGATCAACGAGCCGAGCGACACATCGGGGATCTTCACGCCGAAGCCGATGAACGACAACCCGGTCTCGGTCGTGACCGCCGCGACGATGCCGAGGGTGAAGTTGATCACCAGCAGCGAGCCGATGTTCGGAATGAGGTGACGCGTCACGATGCGCAGTCCCCGGACACCCATGTACCGAGCGGCCTGGACGTACTCGCGCTCACGCAGCGACAGGGTCATGGTCCAGATGATCCTCGCGGGGAAGAACCAGCTGACGAAGATCATCACGAACGCGATGACCCACCACACGCCGCCGGAGTCGTTCGAGATGATCGACAGCAGGAGGAAGGTCGGCACCACCATCATGAAGTGGATCACCAGGAGAGCGATGCGCTCGAACCAGCCGCCGAAGTACGCGGCCGCGGTCCCGACGAGCGCCGAGAGGATCGTCGTGCCCACCGAGACGGTGATCGCGATCATGAGGGAGCGTTGCAGGCCGATGGCGGTCTGCGTGTAGGTGTCATTGCCAGCCCCGTTGGTGCCGAACCAGTGCGCAGCGGACGGCCCCTGGCTCAGCGCGAGGAAGTCCATGCTGTCGACGGCGTACGGCGACAGGAGCGGTCCGAGCGTCGAGAAGAGGATCAGCACGAAGAGGACGACGACGCCGCCCACGGCCGGCTTGTTGCGCATGAACCGGCGGGTGTAGAGCGTCCACTTGGACAGCGACTTTCCCGAGGCGCGGTCGGCGGTCGGCGGCGCGGCCGGCGGCTCGACCAGGGGATCGATCATATCGGTGGTCATTTTCAGCTCACCCTCACTCGCGGGTCGAGAACGACGACGACGATGTCGGCGAGCACCGCGCCGATCGCCGTCAGCACGGCGCCGAACGCGGCGACGGCGACGACGCCGTTGATGTCGTTGTTGTTGATGGTGTCGAGGAAGTACCGCCCCATGCCCTGCCAGGCGAAGATGCGCTCGGTCAGGATCGCGCCGGTGAAGATCGTCGGGATCGTGAAGGCGACCTGCGTCGCGACAGGGATGAGCGACGTCCGCAGGGCGTGCTTGCGGATCGCCTGAGACTTGGTCAAGCCCTTCGCGCGCGCCGTGCGCACGTAGTCGGCGTTGATGTTGTCGAGCAGGAGCGAACGCTGCAGGAAGTGGTACTGGGCGTAGCCGACGATCACGAGCGCGATCGTGGGCAGCGTCAGGTGCTGCAGCGTGTCGACCAGGACGGGGAAGAAGCCGGTGACACCGGGACTCGAGGAGCCTGTCACGTAGAAGATGCGGACGCCGGTCCACTCGTTGAGCGAGATCGCGAGGAGGACGACGGCGAGGCCCGCGACGATGATGTTCACGTTCATCGTGATGATCGAGGTCGCCTGACCGATGCGGTCGGCGAGCTTGTACTGACGAGAAGCGGTGTAGACGCCCAGCCAGATGCCGAGCACTGCGGCGATGATCGTCGCGCCGAGGACGAGCTCCGCGCTGATCCACATGCGGTAGGAGACCTGCTCGTTGACGGACTGACCGGTCGGGCTCACACCCCAGTCCCAGCGGAACAGGATGCTGCTGAACCAGTTCCACCACCGCTCTATCAGGGGAACGGTGTCGCTGAGGTTGCGCGGGGTGAGGACGTTGTCGATCTGCTCGGGGGAGAGCGGGGGACGCCGTCCCACGTAGTTGCTGCGCGGATCGAGGAAGCCCCACGCCAGGAAGAACGTGAGATTCGTGGCGACCACGATCATCAGCAGCCAGCCGAGTGCTCGGCGCAGGAGGTACTTGATCAAAAGGGGTCAGTCTTTCTCTTCTACAGACGCGCTCGGGATCTGCCGACGCAACGCTGAGTCAGTTGGATACACAATCGCCATCCACCGAACTCTGCGATGCGACGACCATCACGGGGTATGTGACGGAGTCATATCGCTTGCGGGATCCGGTGTCACGGATTTTCCCTGGCAACTTCGGGAGACTATCACCGGTATGGCCGAATCGGGGATTAGCCTCCCCTGACCGTACAATCGAGTGGACATGTCCCCACGCGCTCTCACTCCTCTTCAGCCTGCCGCGACGCCGGCTGCGCAGATCCGCAATTTCTGCATCATCGCCCACATCGATCACGGCAAGTCGACGCTCGCCGATCGCATGCTCCAGATCACCGGAGTCGTCTCCGATCGCGACATGCGCGCGCAGTACCTCGACCGCATGGACATCGAGCGCGAGCGCGGCATCACCATCAAGAGCCAGGCGGTCAGGATGCCGTGGGAGCTCGATGGTCAGACCGTCGCCCTGAACATGATCGACACCCCCGGCCACGTCGACTTCACGTACGAGGTCTCGCGTTCGCTCGCGGCCTGCGAAGGAGCGATCCTGCTCGTCGATGCGGCACAGGGCATCGAGGCGCAGACGCTCGCGAACCTCTACCTCGCGCTCGAGAACGACCTCCACATCATCCCGGTGCTGAACAAGATCGATCTGCCGGCCGCCGACCCGGAGAAGTACGCGAAGGAGCTGGCCTCGCTCATCGGCGGCAAGCCGGAAGACGTGCTGCGCGTCTCGGGCAAGACCGGCGTCGGCGTCGAGGAGCTGCTCGACCGACTGGTGCAGGAGATCCCCGCCCCGACCGGCGACGCAGACGCTCCGGCCCGCGCGATGATCTTCGACTCCGTGTACGACGCGTACCGCGGCGTGGTCACCTACGTGCGCATGGTCGATGGAAGCCTGTCGCCGCGCGAGCGGATCCAGATGATGTCGACCGGTGCGAACCACGAAGCACTCGAGGTCGGCGTGTCGAGCCCCGAACCGACTCCGACCAAGGGGCTCGGCGTCGGCGAGGTGGGGTACCTCATCACCGGCGTGAAGGATGTGCGCCAGTCGAAGGTCGGCGACACGATCACCACTTCCCGGAAGCCGGCCTCCGAGGCCCTTCCCGGTTACACCGACCCGAAGCCGATGGTCTTCTCGGGCCTCTACCCGATCGACGGCAGCGACTACGCCGAGCTGCGCGAGGCGCTCGACAAGCTCAAGCTCTCCGACGCCTCGCTCGTGTACGAGCCGGAGACCTCGGTCGCGCTCGGCTTCGGCTTCCGCTGCGGATTCCTCGGGCTGCTGCACCTCGAGATCATCACCGAGCGTCTGGCCCGCGAGTTCGACCTCGACCTCATCACGACAGCGCCCAGCGTGATCTACGAGGTGCTCACGAGCGACACCGGCGAGACGGTCACCGTCACCAACCCCAGCGAGTACCCGGACGGGCGCATCGGCTCGGTTTCGGAGCCGATGGTCAAGGCCGCGATCCTGTTGCCGAAGGACTACGTCGGCACCGTGATGGAGCTGTGCCAGTCTCGCCGAGGCACGCTGCTCGGCATGGAGTACTTCTCCGAAGAGCGCGTCGAGCTGCGCTACAACATGCCCCTCGGCGAGATCGTGTTCGACTTCTTCGACCAGCTGAAGTCGAAGACCCAGGGCTATGCGTCGCTCGACTACGAGCCCTCCGGGCAGCAGGAGGCCGACCTCGTGAAGGTCGACATCCTTCTCCAGGGCGAGAAGGTCGACGCGTTCAGCTCGATCGTGCACCGCGACAAGGCCTACGCCTACGGCACGATGATGGCCGAGCGCCTGCGCAAGCTCATCCCTCGCCAGCAGTTCGAGGTGCCGATCCAGGCGGCGATCGGCGCGCGCATCATCGCCCGCGAGACCATCCGTGCGATCCGCAAGGACGTCCTCGCCAAGTGCTACGGCGGTGACATCACCCGCAAGCGCAAGCTCCTCGAGAAGCAGAAGGAGGGCAAGAAGCGCATGAAGATGGTCGGCCGCGTCGAGGTCCCCCAGGAGGCGTTCATCGCCGCGCTCTCGGGCGACGTCGAGGGCAAGGACAAGAAGTAGCGGCACCTGATCGCGCCCCGGGATGTGACGTCCCGCGGCGCGTGGGGGTGTTCACTCAGGTAACGCGAAGTAGGGTGGAAGTCATGCGGCGCGGGACTTTCCGAGACGACACGGTGGACTATGCGGCCGTGGGTGCGACCCATGCGCCCGACCTGATGCAGTACCCGCCGGAGCGCAGCATCCCGGCGGAGGAATCCTGGCGGATCGGCAGCGGGGTCGAGCGGTTCCAGACCGCCGGTGAAGCGCTCCTGTCGTGGACGGCGCAGCGTGCGGCCGGCCTTTCGGTCGAGGATGTGCGCCCCGCTCCTGGCCCTGCCTACGCCGGGGTGAGCTTCGATGCCGAGGGCAATCCGATCGCGCCGAGCAAGCGCGATGTCGAGCCACGTTACGACGCCGAGGGCATGCCGTTCGTCGGGGCGGGGATGACCCTGCACCTTCGCGGGCGCGTCGCGGGCATGCGCGCCGATTCCGAGTTGCGCGTGATCTCCGTCACGGAGGAGACCCGACGCATCGGGTTCGTCCTGGGCACGGTCGGCGGATCGGTGGTCAGCGGCGAAGAGTCCTTCGACGTTGAATGGCGTGAGGACAACGACGAGGTGTGGTTCACCGTCCGTGCCTTCGACGCACCGAACGGCCTTCTCTACCGCACGATCCCTGCGCTCGTGAAGCGTCGTCGTCGTGAGCTCTTCGCACGCTACCTCCGGGCGATCTCTCCGCTCTACGCGACTCCGCTCTGATGGCGGGACCGCTTCCCCTCGGAGATCCCGCACCCGCGGACGGACGCCTGCCGGCCGACCTTCCGATCGACGAGGGCGTGCCGTTCTCGGCCTACCTGCACATTCCGTTCTGCACGGTGCGTTGCGGGTACTGCGACTTCAACACGTACACATCGACCGAGCTGCGCGGGGCGAAGCAGGAGGACTACGCATCCACGTTGATCTCCGAGATCGCTCTCGCCCGACGCGTGTTGGACGATGCGGGAGCACGACGGCCGATGGACACGGTCTTCTTCGGGGGCGGCACGCCGACCCTTCTTCCCGCAGGTGATCTCGCACGCATGCTCGACGCAGCGACCGACGCGTTCGGCCTCGCCGAGGGTGCGGAGGTCACGGTCGAGGCGAATCCCGATACCGTGACACCCGCGGTGGCGCGCACTCTGGCGGACGCCGGGGTCACGAGGATGTCGGTGGGGATGCAGTCGGCCGTTCCTCATGTGCTCGCCGCACTCGATCGCACCCATCGCCCCGAGAACGTGCGTACCGCCGTCGCCGCCGCGAAGGATGCGGGTCTCGCCGTGAGCGTCGATCTCATCTACGGGGCGCCGGGGGAGTCGCTCTCCGATTGGGAGGCGTCGCTCGACGCCGCGCTGGCACTCGAGCCGGATCACATCTCCGCCTACGCCCTCATCATCGAGGACGGCACGAAGCTCGCCCGCCAGATCCGACGCGGCGAGGTTCCCACGCCCGACGACGACCTTCAGGCCGACATGTACGAGCTCGCCGACGCGCGCCTCGCCGACGGCGGCTTCGACTGGTACGAGGTGAGCAACTGGGCGCGAACGCTTGACCGACGCTCGAGGCACAACCTCGCGTATTGGCGGGGGAGCGACTGGTGGGGCTTCGGTCCCGGTGCGCACAGCCACGTCGCCGGCCTGCGGTGGTGGAACGTGAAGCACCCGGCCGCGTACGCGCAGCGCCTCGCGGCATCCGAGTCGCCGGCAGCCGGCACCGAGCGCCCGGACGACGAGTCGCGCACGCTCGAGCGCATCCTGCTGCTCAGCCGCATCCGTGAGGGGATCGCCGTCACCGATGTGCCGAGCGCGAACCGGAGCAGAGTCGCCGGGCTCATGGCCGACGGACTCGTGGACCCCGTCGCAGCACTGCAGGGGCGCATCCAGCTGACGTTGCGTGGTCGTCTTCTCGCCGATGCCGTCGTCCGCCAGCTGACGGACTGATCCCCGGTCGGAATCAGGTGGGGAGCAGATCCATCCCCGCCGTCCGCCGTTGCGCGACCGTCGCGCTCTGCGCGTCGAAGACACGGGTCCGACGGCCGGACCCGTAGGCCGGCCAGCCGGGGTCGCCGGTGGTCACGAAACCGACCCAGGCCGCGTTCATCTCGGTCGCGAGCTCGCGCGGAGCATCGGGACCCGCCATACGCTCCGCCTCGGCGTCGTCGAGCCGGTCGAACACGAATCCGAGCTCGAGCGCGTGGGCGGCGCGAAGGTCCCGCACCGGACTCGCCCAGGCGAATTCGTAGACGTGCGTCGTGCCAGGGCGGGCCGCCGCCACCCGGCTCAACGGTGCGCGCAGCATCATGTCCGTGACGAGTTGTCCGAAGACCTCCCCGGTGCTGGCGTCGGGGAATGCGGATCGATACGCGGTCACCGCGCGCCGGGGAATGCGCGAGAGCAGCCGTGCGACCTGCAGTTTGAGCTCGCCGATGCCGGCGAGTGCCTCGGGCGGGAACCAGAGCCGATACTCGTCGGTGTTGCTGCCGATGAGGAGAGGAGTGTCGATTCCGCCGAGCACCTCATGCGGCGACAGGGGAAGGCTGTCGGCGTCGATGGCGAACTGGAACCCGGGCGCCCCGCCGAGGGGCGACGATCCCGCTGATTGCGACTTGCGCGCTTCTAGCAGCTGGTCGGGTGTCAGCGCGGCGAACGCCTCACCGTCGGCCCGCACACCGAGTCGCTTCGCGATCTGGGCGGTCACCCTTCCCGCCTTCCGTGCCGTCTGGGCGTGGAGCGGCCCCGACTCGATGATCGCGCGACCGATCAGCTCGCGGGAGCTGTCCCGAGCGAGCAGACCGGCGACGATCGCGCCGCCCGCCGATTCGCCCATCGCCGTGATCTGCGCGGGGTCGCCGCCGAATGCGCTGATCTCCCGGTGCACCCATTCCAGGGCGGCTGCGGCGTCGCGCAGACCGAGGTTCCGAGGAACCCCGTCCAACACGGAGAATCCCTCCGACCCGAGTCGGTAGTTGATCGAGACGAAGACGATGCCCGCCGCGGCGAACACCGTGCCGTCGTAGAGCGGCAGCGCGGCGGTCCCTCGTTCGAGCGCACCGCCGTGGATCCAGAGCAGGACGGGCGCGCCGGAGGCATCGGCCGGTGCCCACACGTTCGCGGTGAGGATGTCGTCGCCGTCGATGCGCACCGACCCCAGCAGTTCGCCGATCGCTCCGGCGTAGGGGACCTGAGGCGGTGTGGGGCCGAACCTCGTCGCCTCTCGCACGCCCTCCCACGCCGGGACGGGTTGAGGTGCGCGGAACCGGTTCTCCCCGAACGGCGCCTGGGCATAGGGAATGCCGAGGTAGCGGACGATCCCGGCCGCCTCGGTGCCGCAGACGATGCCGTTCGACAGGGTGGCCTGGGGAGAGGTGGTCATGAGCGTCATCCTAGGGTCGTGCGTGCGCGGTACGGAGAATCCCGAGCTGCACGGGGTAGGATTGGCACTCTGAACGTCCGAGTGCCAGCGGAAGGGAAGGGCGATGGTCACAGAGCGAGGACTCCAGGTTCTCCGAGCGATCGTGCAGGACTACGTCGAGACCCACGAACCCGTCGGCAGCCGATCCATCGTCGACCGGCACTCCTTCGGCGTCTCAGCGGCGACGATCCGCAACGACATGGCGCTGCTCGAGGACGAAGAGCTCATCACGGCCCCGCACACCTCCTCGGGCCGTGTGCCCACCGACAAGGGCTACCGCGTCTTCGTGAACCACCTCGCGCAGTTGCGACCGCTCTCGTCGGCGCAGCGCTCGGCGATCGAATCGTTCCTCGGGGAGCCTGCCGACCTCGACGACCTGATGGTGCGCACCGTGCGGGTGCTGACGCAGCTGACCGGTCAGGTCGCGCTCGCCCAGTACCCCTCGTTCGCCCGCGCGCACGTCACGCACGTCGAACTGGTTGCCCTCGCACCGAATCGTCTTCTGATCGTTCTCGTGACCGATGCCGGCGGGGTGTCGCAGCGCATGGCGGTCCTGCCGGAAGCGATCGACGATGCCGACATGGCTGTGCTCCGCGCGCGGCTGTCCGCCTTGATCACCGGTCAGGGCATCGGGGAGGCGTCCGACCGTCTCCAGACGCTGCTCGCCAGCGAGGAGAAGCCCCAGGACGTCGTGCTGCGCACACTCGCCGGCGTCGTCGTCGACGAGCTCGGCGGATTCCGCCAGGAGCGTCTCGTGATGGCGGGAGCGGCGACCCTCGCGCGGCGAGAGCAGGACTTCCGAGGCAGCATCCATCCTCTGCTCGAAGCGATCGAGGAGCAGGTCACGCTGCTACGCCTCATGAGCGAGATGGTGACCGACGAGCACGGGCTCGCCGCCAGCATCGGCACCGAGAACGCTTCGTTCGGTCTCGGGGAGGCGTCGATCGTCGCCAGCAACTACGCCGCGCCCAGTGGCACGGCACGCGTCGGCGTGATGGGGCCGACGCGCATGGACTATCCGAGCAACCTCGCCGCAGCGCGGGCCGTGGCCCGCTACCTGTCGCGGATGCTCGATGAAGACGAGGCCGGTCGCTGATGCGGCCGGCATCAGGACACACGCAGAAAGGCGATCGTGGCGGACCACTATGAGGTTCTCGGGGTGTCCCGAGACGCTTCCACCGACGAGATCAAGAAGGCGTACCGACGCCTCGCACGGCAGCTGCACCCGGATGTGAACCCGGGGGAGGACGCTGCGGAGAAGTTCAAGCTCGTCACGCACGCGTACGACGTGCTCAGCGACGACGATTCCCGCCGACGCTACGACATGGGCGGCGGAGACGGTGCTGCAGGGAATTTCGGCGGTTTCGGTGGCTTCGGCGACATCTTCGAGACGTTCTTCGGCGCCTCGCAGGGCGGCGGTCGCGGCGCGCGTCCGCGCTCTCGTCGGGAGCGAGGCCAGGACGCGCTGGTCCGCGTGACCCTCGATCTCGGCGACGTCGTGTTCGGCGCGCACCGTGACATCGACGTCGACACCGCGGTGCTGTGCGAGACCTGTCAGGGCTCCTGCTGCCAGGAGGGCACCTCTCCGGTCACCTGCGACATCTGCGGTGGATCCGGCCACGTGCAGCGTCAGGTGCGCAGCCTGCTCGGCAACGTCGTCACCTCTCAGCCCTGCGGCACATGCGAGGGCTACGGCACGACGATCCCGTACCCCTGCGGCACCTGCGGTGGCCAGGGTCGCGTGCGTTCACGCCGAACGGTGTCGCTCGACATCCCGGCCGGCGTCGAGACGGGGCTCCGTCTGCAGCTTCCCGGTTCCGGCGAGGTCGGCAAGGCGGGCGGCCCGAACGGCGACCTGTACGTCGAGGTGACGGTCAACCCGCACGCCGCCTTCAGTCGTGAGGGCGACGACCTGCTCGCGACGCTCGAGGTGTCGATGACCGACGCGATCCTCGGCACCGAGACCACGATCCAGGGGCTCGACGGTGAGGTCGACCTCGAGATCCGTGCCGGTGTGCAGTCCGGCGACGTGCTCACGATCAAGAGTCGCGGCATCACGCCGCTGCGTGGCACGCAGCGCGGCGATCTTCGCGTCGGTGTGCAGGTGCTGACTCCGACCAGGTTGGACTCCGCGCAGCGGGCTCTGATCGAGGACTTCGCGAAGAAGGCGAAGTCGCCCGAACCCCAGCTCGCGCAGTTCCAGCAGGGACTCTTCTCGAAGCTTCGCGACCGCTTCCGCAGTCACTGACCATGGCGCTGCACTTTCTCGTCGAGTCGTCGACGGACGCCGGCGTCGGCGGCGTCGTGTCGTTGGTCGGAGCCGAAGCCAAGCACGCGGCCGTCGTGCGACGACTTCGTGTCGGCGAGGCCGTCACGGTCGGCGACGGTGCCGGAGTGTGGCTGACCGGTGTCGCCGAAGAGGTGTCGCCCGCTCGCGTCGACGTGCGCATCGCAGAGCGTATCGAGCATCCCGCTCCCCATCCGCGGATCGTCCTCGTCCAGGCGCTCGCGAAGGGCGATCGTGATGAGCTCGCCGTGCAGGCCGCGTGCGAGCTCGGTGTCGACGAGATCGTGCCCTGGCAAGCGAGCCGGAGCGTGTCGCGCTGGGAGGGCCCGAAGGCGGTGAAAGGTCGGGAGCGCTGGGCGAGCATCGTGCGCGAGGCTGCGAAGCAGGCGCACCGCGCGTGGGTCCCGGAGGTGGCCGCGCCGGTTTCGACGAAGCAGCTCGCCGCGCGCGCCAGCTCGCAACGCGTGCTCCTGCTCGACCCGACGGCCCCCGCGCGGCTGTCCGAGATCGTGCCGGACGGCCGTGACCTGGTGCTCGTCGTGGGACCGGAAGGGGGGATCTCTGAAGAAGAGATCCATCGCCTGTCGGAGGCAGGCGCCGAGCGGGTGCTCCTGGGCGACACCGTGCTGCGCACCTCGACGGCAGGACCGGCCGCGATCGCGGTGCTGTCGGTCGCACTCGGCCGATGGTGAACGCGACTCGCCCGCCTGCTCACGGGTACAGGGCGGCGAGCGTGCTGCGGTCAGTAGACTTGACGGCATGACGGAACCCTCGATCTTCACGCGCATTCTGAACGGGGAGATCCCTGCCGAGATCATCGGCGAGACCGACCGCCTCTTCGCTCTGCGCGACATCGCGCCGCAGGCGCCCGTGCATCTGCTCGTGGTGCCGAAGATCGCGCAGTACCGCGATGTGACCGAGCTCGCTGCCGGGGATCCCGCTCTGCTGGCCGACATGATCGCCTTCGCGGGGAAGCTCGCCGCGGAGCACACCGAAGACGGCGACTTCCGCCTCGTCTTCAACACCGGCGCGAACGCCGGGCAGACCGTGTTCCACGTCCACGCGCACGTGCTGGGCGGCGGATTGACCGAGAAGAGCGTCGGTGCCTGAGAACCATGAACCCCACGAGCGCAGCCTGGGAGGTCAGCCTCCCGAGGCTGTCGAGAAGATCTACGCAGACGGCGTCGCGATGGTGCAGCTGCTCGGGCCCCAGGACCGGCTTCTGCGGATGCTCGAGAAGGAGCACCCCGGCGTCCAGGTGCTCGTGCGCGGCAACGAGATCACGCTCGGCGGCAGCACCGATGCGGTCGCGAAGGCGAAAGCGCTGGTCGAAGAGCTCCTCGCCATGACGAGGGCCGGGCATGATCTGGCTCCGAGCGATGTGTCGAGCTCTGCGCGCATGCTGCGCCAGGAAGGCGGACCGCGTCCGAGCGAGGTGCTGGGCGAGGCGATCCTGACCACCCGAGGCAAGGTGATCCGTCCGAAGACCCTCGGGCAGAAGGAGTATGTCGACGCGATCGAGGAGAACACGATCGTGTTCGGCATCGGCCCCGCCGGCACGGGCAAGACCTATCTCGCGATGGCGAAGGCGGTGCAGGCGCTGCAGCGCAAGGAAGTGACCCGCATCATCCTCACCCGTCCCGCCGTCGAGGCGGGGGAGCGGCTCGGGTTCCTCCCCGGCACTCTCACAGACAAGATCGATCCCTACCTGCGCCCGCTGTACGACGCGCTGAACGAGATGATGGACCCCGAGATCGTGCCGCGACTGATGGCGACGGGCACGATCGAAGTCGCCCCACTCGCCTATATGCGCGGACGCACCCTCAACGACTCCTTCGTCGTGCTCGATGAGGCGCAGAACACGACTCCCGAGCAGATGAAGATGTTCCTGACGCGTCTCGGTTTCGGCACGCGAATGGTCGTCACCGGCGACATCACACAGGTCGATCTTCCGCAGGGATCGTCGGGACTCCGCCTCGTCACGCGGGTGCTCGACGGCATCGACGACATCCACTTCTCTCGCCTCACCAGCGATGACGTGGTGCGTCACTCGCTGGTCGGGCGCATCGTCGACGCCTATAGCGAATACGACGAGAAGCGCACTGCGCAGCGCTTCGAGCGCGAGCAGGCGGCCGAGTTCGCCAACCGTGCCGACCGCCGAGGAGCGCAACGACCAGGACCGCGTGACCGCGCGCCGAAACGAGGACTCTCATGATCGAGATCAACAACGAGTCGGCCATCGACGTCGACGAGACCGTGCTGCAGCGACTGACCGATTTCAACCTCGCACAGCTGCACGTGAGCCCGGACGCCGAGGTGGCCATCGTCCTCGTCGACGAGGGCGCGATGGAGGCGCTGCACGTGCAGTGGATGGACGAGCCCGGTCCCACCGACGTGCTGAGCTTCCCGATGGACGAGCTGCGTCCCGGCACCGAGGATCGTCCGACCGCGCCCGGTCTGCTCGGCGATATCGTCCTCTGCCCGCAGGTGGCGGAGACCCAGGCTCAGGCCGCAGGACACACCCTGATGGACGAGCTCATCCTGCTCACCACCCACGGGCTGCTCCACCTTCTCGGATTCGACCACGCCGAGCCCGATGAGGAGCGTGAGATGTTCGGGCTGCAGAAGGAACTGATCCAGGGCTTCGCCGCAGCTGAACGCCGACAATGACCGCGGCCCTTCTGCTGATCGCCGCCGTGCTGCTGGTGGCGTTCGGCGGTCTCATGTCGGCGATCGATGCTGCCTACGGGGTCACCTCGCGCGCGGGCCTCGCCGACATGGCGACGGAAGGCCGCAGGGCCAAGGCCCTCGGGCGTATCGCCGCGGACCTTGATGCACACGTGAACGCCGTCGCGTTCATCCGCGTGTTGGCGGAGGTCACCGCGGCCGTGCTGGTGACGGTGGCGTTCACGATCCTGATCGAGAACAACTGGTGGGCGATGCTCGCCGCCGCCGTGCTGATGACGGCGATCACCTTCGTGCTCGTGGGCGCGAGCCCGCGCTCTTTCGGGCGTCAGCACGCCGAGGGCATGATCCGCGGCACGGCCTCGATCGTGCGTGGACTCCGCATCTTCCTAGGCCCCCTCGCCCAAGGCCTCGTCCTGCTCGGCAATCGCGTCACGCCCGGAACGGGGCGCAGCTCCTTCACCAGCGAGGACCAACTGCTCAGCATGGTCGACGAGGCCGCGTCGAACGACCTCATCGAAGAGGACGACCGCGATCTCATCCACTCGGTGTTCGACTTCACCGATCAGTTCGTCCGCGCGGTGATGGTGCCCCGCACCGAGATGGTGACCGTCGATGCCACGGCGACCACAGACGAGGCGATGTCGCTGTTCCTGAACCGCGGTGTGTCTCGGATGCCCGTCGTCGATGACGATGCCGACGACGTCGTCGGCGTGCTGTATCTCAAGGATCTCGTGCAGTTCGCCTACCGCGACGACAGCGCATGGCGTGCGGCCTCGATCCGCCCGATCGCACGACCGGCGACCTTCGTCCCCGAGTCGATGCGCGCGGAGACCCTGCTGCAGCAGATGAAGCGCGACGCTGTGCATGTGTGCCTGGTCATCGATGAGCACGGGGGGATCTCGGGGCTCGTGACGCTGGAGGATCTGATCGAAGAGCTCGTCGGCGAGATCTCCGACGAGTACGATCAGGTATCGGCGGAGTTCGTCGATCTCGGTCACGGACGATACCGCGTGAGCGCCCGCCTCTCGCTCGAGGACGTCGGCGATCTGTTCGGTCTCGAGCTCGAGGACGAGGACGTCGACTCGATCGGCGGTCTGCTCGGCAAGGCGCTGGGACAGGTCCCGCAGCCCGGTGCAACGGCGACCGTGGAAGGCTTGGTGCTCACGGGCGGCGCGTCGCGCGGTCGTGGTCGAGGAATCGCGACGGTGTTCGTGGAACGTGCGGCAGGGGAACCTGACGCTTCGCAGGATGAAGGAGATCGAGACGATGACTGACGAGACTCGAAGCGGGTTCGTGACATTCGTCGGCCGCCCCAACGTCGGGAAGTCGACGCTGACGAACGCTCTCGTCGGTGAGAAGATCGCCATCACCAGTGAGAAGCCCCAGACGACGCGTCGCGCGATCCGCGGCATCGTCAATCGTCCGGAGGGGCAGCTCGTCATCGTGGACACCCCCGGGATCCACAAGCCGCGCACGCTGCTCGGCGAGCGACTGAACGACCTCGTCGAGCAGGTGCTGGGCGACGTCGACGTCATCGGCTTCTGCGTGCCGGCGAACGAGAAGGTCGGTCCGGGAGACCGCCGGATCGCCGCATCGCTCGACGGGTACCCGCGTGCGAAGAAGATCGCGATCGTGACGAAGATGGACACGGCCGGTCGCGATGAGGTCACCGAGCGACTCCTGGAGGTCGATTCGCTGCGCGAGGACTGGGCCGCGGTCATCCCGCTCTCCGCCCTGACACGCGAGCAGCTCGACGTGCTCTCGGATGAGATCCTGACGCTGATGCCGAAGGGGCCGGCGCTCTACCCGGAGGGCATCACGACGGATGAGTCGCAGGAGGACCGGATCGCCGAGATGATCCGAGAGGCCGCTCTGGAAGGTGTGCGTGACGAGCTCCCGCACTCGATCGCGGTCGTCATCGACGACATCGCGCCGCGCGAGGGCACCGACTTGACCGACGTGCACGCCTCGATCGTGGTGGAGCGCGACAGCCAGAAGGCGATCATCATCGGACACAAGGGCAAGCGACTCAGCGAGGTGGGGGCGCGAGCGCGCGTCGGCATCGAGGAGCTGCTGGGCACGCGCATCTTCCTCGGGCTGCATGTGAAGGTCGCGAAGGAATGGCAGCGTGATCCGAAGCAGCTCGGCAGACTCGGATTCTGAGATGACATCCGGCATCACGTCGATGGCGGCGGGAAGGCCGCCGACCCCGACGACATGAGCGGTCGCAGCGAAGACCCGAATCCGCTGCGCAACGAGGTCTTCACCCGAGTGTTCGATGAGCACTGGGCAGCAGTGCGGCACCACATCGAGGGCGTCGTCGGCGCCGAGGACGAGGTGACCGAGATCGTCTCCGAGGTGTTCCTGCTCGCGTGGACCAGGCTCAGACCCGCACGACCGCCGAGCCGCGTCTGGCTGCTGCGGGCGACGGATCGGCGGCTGCGGGCTCGTTCCGGCCGGGCGTCCATGCCCTACGGTGCGCTCGACGCCGTGCATCTGGGGCTCTCCGGCGAAGAGAGCGGCCCTGATCAGCGTGTTCGCGTCGCGGTCCTGCGGGCTTTGGCTGTCCTCACTCCAGGTCAGAGGCGTATCATCATGCTCACGTACTGGGACGGACTCACGGTGGGGGAGATCGCGGAGTTGTTGCGCGCTTCCGAGTTCCGAGTGCGGAAGACGCTGGGACGCGCGCGGGATCGCCTGTGTGCGGAGCTGGGCCTGGAGGGGCGGACAACGGGTGATGACTGACAACGCCGTGCTCGAGCGGATGCTGAGCGATGCCGATCCCGCACCGACTCCGCGTGACGCTGCGCCCGACGCGCGGGCTCTGGCGACGCGCGACCGCATCCTTCGCACGAGCACCGCACCGAGGCGTCGCCGTCGGCGTGCACTCGGCTGGGCTTCCGGCCTGACCGCGGTCGCAGCCTCGACTGCTCTGGCCTTCGCCGTGTTCTCCCCACAGGGCGCGGCGGTGGCCGGGATGCCGTCACCGCTCGACTTCGACGGCTCGGTCACGGTCGCTCAGGTCGTCGACGGGGCCGATGCGAGCCTCGCCGCGACTACCGGTCCCGGCGTTCCGGAGCGCTCGGTCAGGACCGCCTCCTGGGGATTCAACGTCGAGGTCGATTCGAAGACCACGACGGTCGTGCCCCAGCTTTCGACGCTCACATGGGAACCGGATGGTTCCGGACGTGCCACCACGATCGACGGTGTTCCGTACGACCCCTCGGACGCGGTGGCGAGCAATGCAGCCGAGGTCACCAGCAGCGGAAGAGTGGTCAACGATCTGGTGATGGCACCCGGGGACTTCACGACTCCCTGGACAGCCGTGCCCGGCGAGACGCACGACGACATGGTGGCGATCCTCCGTGCGTTCGGAATGCCGGACGAGCCGACGGCATACGACGTGGAGACCGCATTCACCTCCGTCCTCGGCCAATGGACTTTGACGAATGCGCAGCACCGCGAGCTGTTGCTCCTCCTCGAAGACGCCGGTGGTGGTCAGGCGCTGGGGACGACGACGGATCGGCTGGGGCGACCCGTCACGGGCATCCGCGTGCAGTCGCCCGATGGGGCGGTGAGCGACGTGGTCCTGGTGTCCCGTGATACGGGAAGGATCGTCGGGGTGGAGCGCACCGTTCTGATCGCCGATGAGCTCTTCGCCGCGGGCTCGATCATCTCGTATCAGATGTGGGACGTCGATGAGGATGTGTTCCGATGAGGCGATCGAAAGCTCTCGGGGCGATCGTCCTGGGTCTGCTCGTGACGCTCGGGGCGACTCCGGCGATGGCGGCAGGCCCGAGCGATCGTGAGGTCGATCCTGCCGTCGCTGCCATGCTCGATGAGGTGCCGGGCGGCATCGTCGTCGACGCGACGCGAGCGGTGTGGCCGGACCTCGGCATGGAGCTGCAGGTCATCGGCATGTCGAGCGTTTCCGCCCGCACAGTCGGGGGCTGCGCGACCGGCAAGACCTGTGCATTCAATCTCGCGTCCCTCGGCGGGAGCATCCTGAGCTTCAGCTCGTGCAGCGTCAACGCCGTTCCTGCGAGCTTCGTGACCAGGTCGGCGGCGAATGCACGGGCTTCCGGCTACATGGAACCCCGAAACGGATCGACCGTGCTCGCCACGATCTACGCAGGGAACTGGTCCAACGTGTCGGGCACCGTCACGAACCTGCGCTGCGTCCTCTGAGAAGCGACGCCCGCTGTGACCTCGACTGAACGGCAGTGGATCGCGCCGGTATGGGGCTCGCCCGAGACCTGGGCGTTCGTCGAGCATGAGGTGCGCGTCCCCGCACCGGGTGAGGTCACGATCCGTGTCCATGCCGCCGGCGTGAACCCCGCAGACGCGAAGCATGTCGCCGTCTCCCGGTCGGGCATCGAGCTGCCCGTTCCGATCGGGTACGAGGTCTCGGGCGAGGTCTCGGCCGTCGGCGCGGACACCCGTATCGGTTCGGGTGCCGTCGACATCGGCGACGAGGTCATCGCCTTCCGCATCCGCGGTGGCTACGCGACCGAGATCACGGTGCCCTCCGAGAAGGTGTTCGCCAAACCGTCGACACTCACGCATCCCGAGGCCGCGAATCTGCTGCTCGTCGGTACCACGGCAGCCGAGATGCTCGCCGTCACCGGTGCGGCGCCGGGGGAGACGATCCTTCTCCACGGCGCTTCCGGTGCTGTCGGGGTGAGCGTGCTGCAGCAGGCACGGCTCCGGGGAATCCGCGCCATCGGAACAGCGAGCGAGGCCCGCCTCGACGAGGTTCGAAGGTTCGGAGGCGTTCCTGTGCGTTACGGATCCGGGCTCTCCGATCGTGTGCGCGAGCTGGCCGACGCTCCGATCGCTGCGGCATTGGACGCGGTGGGAACGCGGGAGGCCGTGGACGTGTCCCTCGAACTCGTCACCGACCGTGGGCGGATCGTCACGATCGCGGCCGCGGGTCGCGCGGGGGCCGAGGGCATCCTCGCCATCGCGGGTTCGATGCCGGAGAGCGCCCGTTTCCGCGATGAGGTTCGCGGCGAGCTGACCGCGCTGGCGCAGAACGGCGATCTCGTGGTCCCGGTGGCACGCACCTTCCCCCTGGCCGACGCCCTGGCGGCGCACCGGCTCCTCGCCACCGGCCATCCCGGCGGCAAGATCGCTCTGATCCCGTAGCTCAGTCGATCTCCCGGAGCGCGGACGTCACGACCACGACGCCGTCTCCGTACTCCGCATCCGCGGCGTCCTGGATGGTCCCGTCATCCCATACGACGCCGAGCCAGACGTAGCCGCGATCGGTGTGGACCGTGAGCGCCTCATCGCCGAGGCGGGCGGAGATGTCGTCCTGGATCCGGCTAAGGTCTTCGTTCGGCGTCGTGCCATCGACCCCATTCATCGGATCCGCCGGGGCGATCGGGTCGAAGAGCGCGAGCATGATCGGCGGATCGGTGTTGGCGAGTCGCTCACCGTCAAAGGTGGCGTACACGGCGTATGCGCCCCACGTCGTCTCCCCGCTGGACTCGCTGCCCTCCACACCGTCCCAGGACCAGTCGTCGACGGGAACACCCGTGCACTGCGGGGGATACGACTCCATGATCGCTCCCATGCACAGCTGCACCTCACCGCCCGCGTCCAGCACCGTGCCCACTCCGATGACACGCCCTTCGGGGAGGTCGGGCCGGACCTTCTCGAGGCGCTGCTCGGACGACGACGTCGTGCTCGTCGGAGCCGGGGCGCTTCCCGGACCCGTCGTGCACGCGCTCAGGAGCAGCAGGCCGACGGCCGAGGCCGCGGCGATGGACAGGCGACGCTGCGGTGTGCTCATACCGACGAGTGTCGGCGCCGTCCGGATCGTCTCACACTCGTCGAAACTGCGAGGGCATCCCTGCTAGCATGACGACATGCCTTTCGGCGGTCTGCTTCTTCTTAGCTGCCGCGACGAGTCCTAAAGCTAGGGCCTTCCTCGTCGCGGCGCTTGTGTTGGCCCGTTCATCTTAACGAAGAGAAGAAGCCCCATCATGCAGAACACTCAGCGCTCGTCCGCGATGCCGATCCACAAGTACCGGCCGTTCCACGAGCAGATCAACGTCCACCTGCCTGACCGTACCTGGCCCGATGCCCGCATCACCGAGGCCCCGCGCTGGTGCGCAGTCGACCTCCGCGACGGCAACCAGGCGCTCATCGATCCGATGTCGCCCGAGCGCAAGCGCGTCATGTTCGAGCTGCTCGTCAGCATGGGCTACAAGGAGATCGAGGTCGGCTTCCCCTCGGCGAGCCAGACCGACTTCGACTTCGTCCGTCAGCTCATCGAAGAGAACCTGATCCCCGACGACGTCACCATCCAAGTGTTGACCCAGGCGCGTGAGCACCTCATCGCCCGCACGTACGAGTCGATCGCCGGCGCCAAGCAGGCCATCGTGCACCTGTACAACTCGACGAGCGTGCTGCAGCGCGAGGTCGTGTTCCGCACCGATAAGCAGGGCATCATCGACATCGCTCTCGAAGGTGCGCGACTGTGCCGCCAGTTCGAGAAGACCATTCCCGACACGAAGGTCTTCTACGAGTACTCGCCCGAGAGCTACACCGGCACCGAGCTCGAGTTCGCCGTCGACATCTGCAACCAGGTGATCGAGGTGTTCGAGCCCACGCCGGACCGCAAGGTGATCATCAACCTGCCCGCGACGGTCGAGATGGCCTCCCCGAACGTGTACGCCGACTCGATCGAGTGGATGAGCCGCCACCTCGCGCACCGCGAGAACGTGATCCTCTCGCTGCACCCGCACAACGACCGTGGCACGGCGATCGCCGCCGCCGAGCTCGGCTACATGGCCGGAGCTGACCGCATCGAGGGCTGCCTGTTCGGCAACGGCGAGCGCACGGGCAACGTCGACATCGTCGCGCTGGGCATTAACCTCTTCACCCAGGGCATCGACCCGCAGATCGATTTCAGCGACATCGACCAGGTCAAGCGCACGGTCGAGTACTGCAACCAGCTGCCGGTGCCGGAGCGCAGCCCGTGGGCCGGCGACCTCGTCTTCACCGCGTTCAGCGGATCGCACCAGGACGCGATCAAGAAGGGTTTCGAGGCCATGGCCGTGCGTGCCGAGGCCGAGGGCGTCACGGTCGACGACATCGAGTGGGCCGTGCCGTACCTGCCCGTCGACCCGAAGGACCTCGGTCGCTCCTACGAGGCCGTCATCCGCGTGAACTCGCAGTCCGGCAAGGGCGGCGTCGCCTACCTGCTGAAGGCCGACCACGCGATCGATCTGCCCCGCAAGCTCCAGATCGAGTTCTCGGGCGTCGTGCAGGCGAAGACGGATGCCGAGGGTGGAGAGGTCACGAGCGAGCAGATCTGGTCGATCTTCAACGACGAGTACCTTCCGGCGATCGACACGGCGGCGAAGTGGGGCCGCTTCGAGCTGCTCGCCACGCAGACCCGCAGCGACATGTCCGGTGACGTCGCGCTCGACGTGGTCCTGCGCGACGACGATCAGCAGGTGTCCGTCACCGGCAACGGGAACGGCCCCGTCGCCGCCTTCGTCGAGGTGCTGCGCGGCCAGGGCTTCGACATCACGGTGTACGACTACGTCGAGCACGCTCTCAGCGCCGGCGGCGACGCGCAGGCGGCGGCCTACGTCGAACTGCAGGTCGGCGACCAGCGCCTGTGGGGTGTCGGTATCGACGGCGACATCTCTACCGCGTCTCTCAAGGCGATCGTGTCGGGTGTGAACCGATCGATCCGCACGCGTCAGCAGGAGCTCGCGGCCGTCTGACCGGCTCCCCTCGACGACGACGGCGGCCGGAATCCCACGAGGATCCCGGCCGCCGTCGTCTGTGCGCGTGCTTCGGTGTCAGGGGGTCTGTTCGACCCATTGCACCAACTGCCAGACGAGTCCGTTCGGATCGGCGAACTGGCAGTAGCGCTCACCCCAGGGCTCGGTCTCCGGGGGAGTGATGATGCGTGCTCCGGCGTCGGAGATGCGGGCGAATTCACGGTCGATGTCGTCGACGACGAACACGAGCAGCGTGCCTTCTCCTGCGGAACCGGAGATCTCCTGCGGGCGGAACGTACTCAGCCCGGTTTCGAGGAAGATGATGTTCTGTGGCGAGCCCGGGTGTTGCAGGGAGACGAAGCCCTCGGCGGACATCGCCTCCTCGAAACCGAAGTGGGTCTTCGCGAAAGACGCCGAGGCGGCGACGTCGGCGACGTTGAGCGAGATAGCGGTCTGAGTGATGTTCACGGCTCTCCTGTCATAAACTACGTACAACGTACAGAGTTAAGGCGTCGACGAGGAAGGGTATTCCGAAATGGCCAAGAATCTCGTGGACCTGCTCTGGCGCAAGGACGCCTCCGACCGAACGGATGGCCGTCGCGGCCCCCGAGCCCGCGTGTCGGTCGACGTCGTGGTGTCCGGGGCGATCGAACTCGCGGACGCCGGTGGGGCCGAGGCGATGACGATCCGTGCGCTGGCGCAGTCGCTCGATCTCACCGCGATGTCGGTGTACACGCACGTCAACAGTCGGGCCGACCTCCTCGTCCTGATGGTCGACGAGGTTCACATGAGGATGGCGACGTCACCGGACGTCGAGGCGGGGTGGCGAGCGCAGGTGCGTCGCGTGGCCGACGAGAATCTCGCGCTGTTCCGCGCGCACGCATGGATGCTGGACATCGACGATGCTCGGGTCGTCGTCGGCCCCGGAACGATTGCGAAGTACGACCGCGAGTTGGGGGCGTTCGACGACACCGGACTGTCCGCCGTCGAGCGTGATGCCGCGTTGTCGTTCGTTCTCGACTTCGTGAGGGCGACGGCGGCGAGAATGCGCGCAAGCGCAGAGAGGGAGCGGTTCGGACCGTTCTGGGCCGACGCCGCGCCGCGGTTGACGAGCTATCTCGGTGCGGACTTCCCTCTCGCCCAGGCCGTCGGAGACGCGGCGGGCGAGGCGATGGACGGCCCTTACGACGCCGAGGTCGCGTGGGAGTTCGGTCTGGCGCGGGTGATCGACGGGCTCGCCGGCATCATGTCGGACTCGCCGGCGCGCTGAAGAGTGCCGTGTGTCTCAGCGGTCGGCGCTGGGCTTGACGATCGCGATCGCGCCCGTCTCCGCGGCCACCTTGCGACGGTAGATGCGCCGCTGCTCGGGTAGGGAGACGTCGAACGTGACGGCGAGCACGCGGATGACGGCCGTGACGGCGATGCCGATGACCGCCGCGAGCGTGATCGGCATCCCGAGAGCGACGGCGATCACGATGAACGTGCATCCGGCCCCCGCGGCGACCGCGTAGAGCGAGCCGACGTGCATGATCGCGGTCGGAAGGCCCATCAACATGTCGCGGAGCACGCTGCCGCCGACCGCGGCGCAGACGCCGATGAAGACGGCGGGAACCTCGGGGATCCCGAACGCGAGGGCCTTGCTGGTGCCGAAGGCACCGAACATGCCGATGACCACGGCATCGAGGACCACGATCACGGTGTTCAGCCGGGTGAACAGCCCGGCGAGCAGCATGCCGAGCAGCGCTGCCCCTCCCGCCGTGACCAGGTACCACTGGTTCTGCAGCGTGGCGGGTGTCTGCCCGAGCAGGATGTCGCGGATCAGGCCGCCGCCCATCCCGATCATGATGCCGATGATCGAGACGCCGAGCCAGTCGAGCCGTCGCTGGCCTTGGAACCCCGATGCGAACATCGCACCCTGCACCCCGCCGAGGCCGACGCCGAGCAGGTCCGCCCACAGCGGAATGGTGAAGAGCGGTTCGGTCACGCGTCCATTCTCGCGTACGGAGGATAATCGGAGGGTGCCCACCTATCGAGACGAAGCGGTGATCCTGCGCACCCACAAGCTCGGTGAGGCGGATCGCATCGTCATCATGCTCTCGCGGCGACATGGCAAGGTCCGCGCGGTGGCGAAGGGCGTACGCCGGACATCGTCGAAGTTCGGGGCGAGGCTCGAGCCCTTCATGGTCGCCGACGTGCAGCTGTACCAGGGCCGCTCCCTCGACATCGTGCAGCAGGCCGAGTCGCTCGGTTCCTACGGAACGGACATCGCCGCGCACTACGACCGGTTCACCGCGGCCAACGCGATGGTGGAGACGGCCGACCGCCTGAGCGATTCCGAGGCGACGCCAGACCAGTATCTTCTCCTCGTCGGCGGGCTGCGCGCGCTGTCGCGCGGCGAGCATGTCGCCCGGAGCATCCTCGACTCGTATCTGCTGCGGGTGATGTCGCTGTCGGGGTGGGCGCCCTCTCTGGACGAGTGCGCCCGCTGCGGCACTCCTGGGCCGCACTCGCGTTTCGTTGCGCAGTTGGGCGGACTGGTGTGCCAGAACTGCGCTCCGGCCGGAAGCCCGCGCGTCGCCGAGAAGACCCTGTCGCTGCTGCGGGCGCTGATCGCGGGGGAGTGGGACGTCATCGACGCGTCTTCGCCGGCCGACACAGCCGCTGCCTCCGGGCTCGTCTCCGCCTACGCTCAATGGCATCTGGAACGCGGGATCCGCTCCCTCGCCCACGTGTCCGACATCCCTTCGGAAGGAGAACGGTGAGCCCGAAGCCGTACACGCATAAGGACGCCGTGGCCTATCGCCCGCTGGACTGGACCGGGGTGCATCCCCCCGCATTCCGGGCCGTGCCCGAGCATGTGGCGATCGTCATGGACGGCAATGGCCGCTGGGCCAACCGCCGGGGTCTCAACCGGATCGAAGGTCACAAAGCAGGGGAGGAGGTGCTGCTCGATGTGGTCGCCGGGGCGATCCAGGCCGGCGTGAAGCATCTCTCCGTGTACGCGTTCTCGACCGAGAACTGGGCGCGTTCTCCCGAGGAGGTCCGCTTCCTCATGGGGTACAACCGCGACGTGCTGCACCGACGCCGTGATCAGCTCAATGAATGGGGTGTGCGGATCCGCTGGGCCGGGCGCAAGCCGCGTCTGTGGGGAAGCGTCATCAAGGAGCTCCAGCACGCCGAGCAGCTCACCAGCGGCAACGACGTGCTCACCCTCACGATGTGCGTGAACTACGGGGGCAGAGTCGAGCTCGTCGATGCGATGCGGGCGATCGCCGAGGACGTCGCCGCCGGACGGGTGAAGCCGAAGGCGATCACCGAGAAGATGATCCGCCGGAACCTGTATGTGCCCGACATGCCGGACGTCGATCTGTTCCTGCGCAGCTCGGGGGAACAGCGCACCTCGAACTTCCTGCTGTGGGAGTCGGCCTACGCCGAGATGGTGTTCCTCGACACCCTCTGGCCCGACTTCTCGCGCGAGGAGCTGTGGCGCGCCATCGGCATCTACCTGTCGCGCGACCGTCGCTTCGGCGGCGCGATCGACACACCGGACACCCCGGCCTGAGCCCGGAGCCACCGCTCGGTCTCCCGCGGATGGCGAAGCCTCACGATGACCAGGTGGGGGAAGCGCTCCTGGAGCTCGGGGAATCGCTCCGCCCATTTGTGGAGCGTCGCCGACTGCCACGCGAGGATGTTCTCCTCTGGATCGCGGTTCAGCAGGTTCCACGGTCCCTTCTCGCGGTTGCCGTTCCAGAGCTCGAGTCGGAGGATGCCGCGAGCGAGCGTACGCCGGATCAAGCGGGCGCGCACCACGCGGTAGGGATAGTCCAGCCACACGGCGAGTTGTGCGCGCGGTGTGAGGATCGCATCCGTGCCCTTGCTCGTGTACTGCCACTCGGTGACCCAACGATCATTGGCGGCGAATGCGCGCACGTCATCGAGGAACTCCGGTCGTGGAGTCCAGTTCGGTCCGTGGAACAGCCCGTCGAGCTCGACGTGACGCAGGCCCCACATCGTGCCGATGCGCCTCGACAGCGTCGTCTTCCCCGAGCCGGAGACGCCCGCCACCAGAACCCGCTGGGGCCGGAACAGCACGGGGTCGTCGGCGGAGAGCATCCGTGCATCCTATCCGCGGGTCGAGCACCCGAGGAATAGCTCATAGAACCATGCGGTTGGATGATGATGTGACTGAACCCATCTCCATCGACATCTGGTCCGACATCGCCTGCCCCTGGTGCTACATCGGCAAGCGCAACCTCGAGAAGGGTCTCGAAGCGGTCTCCGCAGATGAGGACGCGCCGCAGGTCAACATCACCTTCCATTCGTTCGAGCTCTCGCCCGACACCCCCGTCGACTTCGACGGCGACGAGATCGACTTCCTCGCCGGACACAAGGGCATGCCGCGCGAGCAGGTCGAGCAGATGCTCTCGAACGTGACCGGTGTCGCCGCGAACGCGGGACTCGAGTACCGCTTCGATCTGCTGCAGCACACCAACACCGTCAAGGCTCATGAGCTGCTGCACTTCGCGAAGGCCGAAGGGCTGCAGCACGAGATGGAGGAGCGGCTGATGTCCGCCTACTTCACCGAGGGCAAGCACGTCGGCCGCATCGACGACCTCGTCGAGCTCGCGACCGAGGTGGGCCTCGACGCGGATCGCGCTCGCGCGGCTCTCGAGAGCGATCAGTACCTCCCGGCGGTCCGTCAGGACCAGGCGCAGGCCCGCGCCTACGGTATTCAGGGCGTGCCGTTCTTCGTCGTCGACGGACAGTACGGCATCAGCGGTGCGCAGCCGCCCGCGGCGTTCGAGAACGTGCTCCGTGACCTCTGGTCGAAGCGCGGAGAGGCTGAGACGGAGACAGCGTCCGTCTGACCGATCGGTGTCGGTTGACGGCTGACGGCTCGCCCGTTCTAGCGGGTCAAGGCCGCTTCGATCGCGCTGACGATCTCGGGGGCGTCCGGCTTCTGCTTCGGGCGGAAGCGCAGGACGTCCCCGTCCGGCAGCACGAGGAACTTCTCGAAGTTCCACTCGACGCGGCCGGCCTTTCCACCGGCGTCCGGGGTCTCCTTGAGCGCCTTGTAGAGCTCGGAGGCGTTCTTGCCGTTGACCTTGACCTTGTCGTTAACCGGGAAGGTGACGCCGTAGGTGGTCGAGCAGAACTCGAGGATGTCGTCCACCGAGCCCGGCTCCTGACCGAAGAACTGGTTGCACGGGAAGCCGACGACGGTGAATCCGCGGTCGCCGTACAGTCGCTGCAGCTCCTCGAGCTGCTCGTACTGGGGCGTGAGGCCGCACTTGGAGGCGACGTTCACGACCAGCACCACGTCGGCGCCGAGATCGTCGAGGGTCTTCTCCTCGCCCTTCGCGTCGGTGAACGGGATCGTACGGAGCGCGGATTCGGTCATATTCACAGCTTAGATCGCCGCATCCCCAGGGGCTCCGCGTCTGGGAGAATAGAGGGGACATGACTCTCGCCACCGCCCCCGCCCGCCCCCTTCGTATCGGTCCGATCGATCTCGACGTGCCGGTCGTCCTCGCACCCATGGCGGGGATCACCAACACCGCCTTCCGGCGTCTGTGCCGTGAGTACGGCGCCGGGCTCTACGTCAGCGAGATGATCACCTCTCGCGCTCTCGTCGAGCGCAACGAGACCACCATGCGACTGATCCGCCACCACGAGTCCGAGACGCCGCGGTCGATCCAGCTGTACGGCGTCGACCCGAAGACCATCGCCGAGGCCGTTCGCATCATCGTCGCCGAGGACCACGCCGACCACATCGACCTCAACTTCGGATGCCCGGTGCCGAAGGTCACCCGCCGCGGCGGGGGAGCGGCGCTGCCCTGGAAGTCGAAGCTGTTCGCCGACATCGTGGACCAGGCCGTCAAGGCCGCCGGTGACGTGCCTCTCACGGTCAAGATGCGCAAGGGCATCGACAAGGACCACCTGACGTTCCTCGATGCCGGTCGTGCCGCCGAAGATGCGGGGGCTGCCGCTGTCGCGCTGCACGCGCGCACCGCGGGCGAGTTCTACTCCGGAAACGCCGACTGGAACGCCATCGGTGAGCTCAAGCAGGCCGTCACCAGCATCCCGGTGCTCGGCAACGGCGACATCTGGTCGGCCGACGACGCCGTGCGCATGATGGCTCAGACCGACTGCGACGGTGTCGTCGTCGGGCGTGGCTGCCTCGGGCGCCCGTGGCTGTTCGGTGAGCTGGCCACCGCGTTCGGAGGAGAGGGCAAGACGGTCGACGCGACGCTCGGTTTCGTGGCGAACGCCTTCCGCCGTCACGCCGAGCTGCTCGTCGAGTTCTTCGAGGACGAAGACCGCGGGTGCCGCGATGTGCGCAAGCACGTGTCGTGGTACTTCAAGGGCTACCCGGTCGGCGGGGACATCCGCACAGGACTCGCGACCGCCTCCAGTCTGGCGGAGATCGACGACTTCCTCGGGCGACTGGATCACACGGCGCCGTACCCGGGTGCGGATGCCGAGGGCCAGCGCGGTCGATCAGGGCACCCCAAGCGGACGGCACTGCCGGACAAGTGGCTGGAGTCGCGAGAACTCGCGTCGTCCGCCTCCGAGATGATGCGTGGAGCGGAGATCGAGAACAGTGGCGGTTGACCCTCAGGTCGGCCGGCGCGCCGACGGCTACGACGCACGAGACGCCGAGCGCTTCTTCGCCGAGACGCATCGATCCGAGCGCAACGACTTCGCCCGCGACCGCGCACGCGTGCTGCACTCCGCGGCGCTGCGACGGCTCGCGGCGAAGACGCAGGTGCTCAGCCCCGCCAGCACGGCCGACTTCGCGCGCAATCGTCTGACGCATTCCCTCGAGGTCGCGCAGGTCGGGCGCGAGCTCGCGGTCGCCCTCGACGTGTCGGCCGACGTCGTCGACACGGCATGTCTCAGCCATGATCTGGGGCATCCGCCCTTCGGCCACAACGGCGAGCGGGCCCTCAACGAATGGGCCGAACCCATCGGGGGCTTCGAGGGGAACGCCCAGTCCCTGCGCATCCTCTCGCGACTCGAGGCGAAGGTCCTCGACGACGACGATCGCTCCGTGGGCCTGAACCTGACCCGTGCCAGCCTCGATGCCACGTGCAAGTACCCGTGGACGGTGGACAGCCCCGTGCCCGACCCGGGTGGGCGCCTGAAGTTCGGTGTGTATCCCGAGGATGAGGCGGTCTTCCGCTGGATGCGTGAGGGTGCGCCAGGGCGGCTCCGGTGCATCGAAGCCGAGATCATGGATCTCTCCGACGACATCGCCTATTCGGTCCACGACTTCGAGGACGCGATCGTCAACGGCTATGTCGACGTCGCTCAGCTCGCCGACCCGCGCCAGCACGACGCGCTCGTCGGTCGGATCCAGCAGTGGGTGGGATACGACTTCACCCGCGACGAGCTCGCCGATGCGCTGTACCGACTCGCGTCGCAACCGATGTGGCTCTCCTCGTTCGACCGCTCCCGTCAGGCTCTCGCCCGTCTCAAGAACTTGACCAGCGATCTGATCGGACGCTTCGCCCGCGCCTCCGTCTCCGCCACCAAGGAGGCCTACGGCACGACGGCTCTGGTCCGCTACAACGCCCACGTCATCGTCCCGCGGGTGATCGAGGTCGAGATCGCCGTTCTCAAGGGCATCATGGGCCAGGCGATCGTCACGATCGAGGCGCGCAAGGGCGTCTACAAGGAGCAGCGGCGTGTGCTGAAGCGACTCGCCGACGCGCTCTGGTCGACCGATGCGCTGTGGTCCGCCGGCTCGGATGTGCTCGAGCCCGCATTCGCCGCCGACTTCATCGCCGCGCAGAACGATGCCGAGCGTGCCAGGGTCGTGGTGGACCAGATCGCGAGCCTCACCGATCAGAGTGCGATCGACTGGCACAACCGCCTGGTGGGAGAGATCGATCCGGCCGAGGTGGGCATCTGGACCCCGCGCCACGCCCGTCCCGGCGCGCAGGCGCACGCGGAGCGGTTGCCCGTCGCCGAGAGGGCGCACTGATGCCGCGGATCCTGCAGGCCGATGTCGACGAGGTGAAGGCGCGGACCAACATCGCCGACATCATCGGGGAGCGTGTCGCTCTCAGATCGGCCGGTGTCGGGTCGCTCAAGGGGCTGTGTCCTTTCCACGATGAGAAGAGCCCGAGCTTCCATGTGCGCCAGCAGGTGGGGTACTACCACTGCTTCGGGTGCGGGGAGTCGGGCGACGTCTACTCCTTCCTGCGGGAGATGGATCACGTCAGCTTCACGGAGGCGGTCGAGCGTCTGGCCGGGCGCATCGGGTACACGCTGCACTATGAAGACGGGGGAGCAGCGCCCGAGACCAGCGGCCGCAGCCGTCTCTACGCCGCCAACACCGCAGCGGCGGAATTCTTCCGTGCGCAGCTGCTCACCCCCGACGCCGAGGCCGGGCGACGCTTCCTCGGGGAGCGCGGGTTCGATGCGGGTGCAGCGGCGCATTTCGGTGTCGGCTTCGCGCCGCGCGGCTGGGATGGGATGCTCAAGGCGCTCACCGCGCAGGGATTCACGCGCGAGGAGCTCAGCAATGCCGGTCTCGTGTCGACGGGGCAGCGGGGTGTCTACGACCGATTCCGTGGGCGGCTGGTGTGGCCGATCCGGGACGTCTCGGGGCAGACCATCGGCTTCGGCGCCCGCAAGCTGTTCGACGACGACCAGGGGCCGAAGTACCTGAACACCCCGGAGACGCCGATCTACAAGAAGGCGCAGGTGCTCTACGGACTCGATCTCGCCAAGCGCGACATCGCACGCGGGGATCCTCGCCGCGTCGTCGTGGTCGAGGGATACACCGACGTGATGGCCTGTCACCTCGCCGGTCTCACGACCGCGATCGCGACCTGCGGCACCGCGTTCGGCACCGAGCACATCAAGGTGCTGCGCCGGGTCATGGGCGACGACAACGCATCGGGCGAGGTCGTCTTCACCTTCGACGGTGACGAGGCCGGACAGAAGGCCGCCCTGCGCGCTTTCACGGAAGACGACCGGTTCAACGCGCAGACGTTCGTCGCCGTCGCTCCCGACGGTATGGATCCGTGCGATCTGCGGCTCCAACGGGGAGATGCGGCCGTTCGCGGGCTGATGGACGCGAAGCAGCCGATGTTCGAGTTCGCGATCGACCGCAAGCTCGGAGGTTTCGACCTCTCCACCGTCGAGGGGCGGGTCGGTGCACTGCGGGCGGCCGCGCCCATCGTGGCCGAGATCCGCGACCAGCTGCTTCGCCCCGGGTACGAGCGCGTGCTGGCGCGTCGGCTCGGGATGGACCCCACCGAGGTGCGCAGCGAGGTCGAACGCGCGGCGCGCGGCGCGGCTGCTCCGCAGCAGGTGCGTCGGGAGGCTCCGCTGATCGACGCGGCGACGGGCGCTCCCGTCGTCGCTCCGGTCACTCTGGCGAGCCTGCCGCGCAGCCCCGACGTCGCCGTCGAACGCGACGCGCTGATGGGTGCCCTGCAATACGGACACCAGGTCGACCAGGCGCTCCTCAACAGGGCGTTGGAGGCGCCGTTCCGGACTTCCGGTCTGGACGCCGTGCGTGAGGCCGTCGCTGCGGCTCCCGACCGCACCAGGGCCGGATGGGTGACGGAGGCCGTGAACAGCGTCCGTGAGCCCTACCGTTCACTCGCGGGGGAGCTGCTGATGACGCCGTTCCCCGCCCGTGACGAAGAGCGCGCCGTGGCCACCGTGGCCGACCTCACCCGCCGTCTCGTGCTCCGTCAGCTCGAGCACGAGAAGCAGGAGCTCCTCGGTGCGGTGCAGCGAGTACCTGCCGACTCCGACGGTGGTCGTGCCCTGCGGATGCGGTTGCGAGACATCGACGCAGAGCGTCAACGCTTCGCCGAGTCGTAACGCGGACCGGCCTCGCGCAGAGGGCAGGATGGAGTCATGTCCCGTAGGCCCGAATCCACGAACGCGATCGATTGCTCCGATCTGGTGATCGACCGCATCGGCCACGGGATGCCGACGCGTGCCGTCGATGGCGTCACCTTCTCTCTCGCGCCCGGCGAACTGATCTGCGTCGCCGGGCCCACAGGGTCCGGCAAGTCGACGTTGGTCGCCGCTCTCGCCGGATCCACCGACCCGTCCGTCAAGGTCGTCGGCGGGCGAGCTCAGGTCTGCGGGGTCGACGTGCGGCGCCCGGGCCGCAAGCATCGGATCCTCACGTACCGCACCGGATTCGTACCGCAGGGTGCCGGGGCCGACCTGCCGCCGCGGCTCACCGTGAACGAGGTGATCGCGGAGCCGATCCTCATCCGCGAGCGCCGGGTGAACACGAAGGCGCTCTCGATCCGCGTCGCCACGCTGTTGGACGAGCTGCACCTGCCGCTCGGCACGGCGGCGAAGTTCCCCTACGAGCTCAGTGCCGGGATGCGCCAGCGGGTGGCGATCGCACGGTCGTTCGTCCTGGAGCCGAAGGTGCTCATCGCCGACGAGGTGCTCGCGAACCTCGACCTCGAGGTCCGTCCGGTCGTCTTCGACGCGATCACCCGTCGCCGCAAGGAGCAGGCGATGGCGGCGCTTCTCGTGACCAACGACGCCGACTTCATCCGCGAGTTGAACGCCGAGACGCTCATGCTCCGTAACGGACACGTCGTGGCGCGCGGCGTGGGCAAGGATCTGCTCTGGGTGCCGAACGCGGAGTCCGATTCGCACCACTGACTCCGACACGCCCGGCATCCGCGAAGGGCGGCCCGGTGTCGTGAACACGTCCGGGAGTTTGCTAAGCTTGTCGAGTTGCCCGCTCAGCGGTGCACATTCCTCGGTAGCTCAATTGGCAGAGCAGCCGGCTGTTAACCGGCAGGTTCTTGGTTCGAGTCCAAGCCGGGGAGCCAACGAGAAAAGCCCCCTCCACGGAGGGGGCTTTTCTCGTTCGCCCCCGTCGATCAGTCGAGATCGAACGGCTGATGCGACAGAGGAGCCCCTCCGATCGAAGGGGCTCCTCTGTTCGTGGGGACGTGCGATCAGCCGACGCCCTCCATCGCGCTCGTCTCGGTGTTGCCGATACGGGCGATGACCTCGGGGCGACGGCGGGCGAGGTAGGCGTACCGGGTGAGGGCCAGGGCGACCGTCACGAGGAATACGTAGGGGATCACGTTGTACGGGAATGCCGGCACGGGCCAGACGTTCGCGAAGAAGACGTAGCCCATCGTGGCGACGGCGACCGCCGCACACACCTTCACGAGTCCGTTGCGCATCTTCGCTCGCTGCGTGTAGACGACGCAGGCGATTGCGACCAGGGCGTAGGCCACCATGTAGCCGTAGGTGCCCCAGGTGTTCACCCACACGAGGATCTCTCCGGTAGCGGCGCCCGAGAGCAGCAGCACGATGTCGACGGCGACGGCCGCCGCGCCGGCGATGATCAGCACACGGTGCGGCGTCAGATGCTCCTCGTGGGTGCGTCCGAACCGCTCGGCGACGACGCCTTCCTTGCCCATCACGTACACGATGCGCCCGATCACGTTGAGCGGCGCGACGACGACGGCGAAGAACGAGGCCGACACCCCGATCGTGAGGGCGGCGGCGAACCAGCCGGGCATGCCGATCAGGGCCGACATGCTCTCCAGCGGACTGGAGGAGGTGGCGAGGTCGTCGCCGAGCACCGTGATCTGCGTGTAGGCCGCGAAGACGTACAACACGCCGACACCGAGAGCGCTCCACATGATCGCGCGGGGAATGGCCTTGTACGGCTCTTTCGCCTCACGCCCGAGCGCATCGGCCGAGGAGAATCCGACGAAGCCGAGGATGCCGAGCACCATGCCGGAGGCGACGCCCTGGAACGACGACCCGGTCGCGAGCACCTGTGCGGGATCCCACGCGGCCGGACCGGCCCAGACGAGGGCGGCGATCAGGAGAACGAGGATGATTCCCACCGAGATGAGCTCCAGCACGAGGGAGACGCGAGCGGACAGACGGATCCCGCGGATGGTGAACAGCGTCGCCAGCCCTCCGAGGAGGATGGCGAGGCCGATGTCCCAGCCGAGCCCCTGTGCCGGAAGGCCGAGCATGCTGAGGAACTGCGCCATGTAGCTGACGGAGCCGCTGAGCGAGGCCGCCGCGATGCCGAAGCAGCCGATCAGCAGCGTGACGCCGGCCAAGAACGCACCGAACGGGCCGAGCCCCTTCGAGACGTAGGTGTACAGCGACCCGGCGGAGGCGTGCTTGCGGGCGAACACGACCACGCAGTATCCGACGCACAGGATGACGATGGTCGCCAGCGCGAAGGCGTAGATGGTGCCGTTGCCGGCACCGAGGAAGATGGCCGCCGCGGTGAAGGCGATGACGGCGCTGGGGGCGATGTTGGCGATGGCCTGGGCGGCGAGTTCCGGTCCGCTCATGACGCCGGTGCGAAGACCGGCATCCTGAGGTGCGCCAGGCGGGGCGACGACGGTGTCTGACATGGTTCTCCTGGTTCGGGTTTCAGGGAATGGGTGAGGGCAGCGGTGCGCGGCCGGGGAGGGTGTGCGGTCAGGGGATGAGGAGCGTGCGGAGAGCGGAGCCGGTCTCGAGATCGTCGAGCGCGGCAGCGGCCTCGGAGAGCGGGCGCCGGCCGGAGATGAGCGGATCGATCTTGAGCTGGCCGTCCATGTAGCGGTCCACGAGGGCCGGGACGTCGATCGAGGGCCGCACCGAGCCGTAGTTCGATCCGAGGATGCGCTGGTCGGCCTCGGCGAGCACGAGGGGCTCGAACGAGGCGCGGGCTCCCGTGGGGGGAAGGCCGACGATCACGGCGGCACCTCCCAGGCCGAGCATCTGGATCGACTGCTCGGTCGTGGAGGTACGACCGATCGCGTCGAACGCATAGTCCACCCCGTCGGGGATGAGCTCCCGCAGCTGCGCGACAGGGTCGCCCAGCGAGGCATCGATACGGTCGGTCGCGCCGAACTGCAGCGCCATCTGCGTCTTCTCCGGACGCACGTCGATCGCGACGATGCGCTCTGCGCCCGCCAGCCGTGCGCCCTGGACGACGTTGAGGCCGACACCGCCGCAGCCGATCACGACGACGGTGGAACCCGGCTCGACCGCTGCCGTGTTGAGAACGGCACCCACGCCCGTGGCCACGGCGCAGCCGACGACGGCGACGACATCGAGCGGTGCGTCATCACGGACCTTCACGGCACCCGAGGCGGGGACCACGACTTCCTCGGCGAACGAGGAGACTCCGAGGTAGTGATGCAGCGGTTCGCCGCCGCGGCTGAGGCGAGAGGTGCCGTCGAACAGCACGCCGAGGGGCGCGACCACGGTGGCGACCTTCTGGCAGCGGGCCTCGTGGCCGGCTCGGCAATAGCGGCACTCGCCGCACGGCGGCACCCAGCTCAGGACGACGTGGTCGCCGACGGCCAGGGTCGTGACGCCCTCGCCGAGCTCGGTGACGACACCGGAGCCCTCGTGTCCCATCACCAGGGGCGCGGCTGCATCCCATTCGCCGCGCTTGACGTGCAGGTCGGAATGGCACACGCCCGCAGCGGCGATGCGCACTCGCACCTCACCCGCACGCGGTGGGGCGAGGTCGACGTCGACGAACTCGATCGGAGACTGGGGATCGCGGAAGACAACAGCTTTCATGACATCCTTCGGGTGGAGAGGGGATGCCGACGATGCTAGGAGACTGCGGCGCGCCGGGCATTCGACAATTATGTGGATTCGATAGCTGCTGTTCACACTTTGTATGATCGGAAGGTGGCTCGTGATGTCGCCTCCGTGGCGCGGTACCTTCAAGGTGAGCTGCTGTATGGGGGAGTCCCGAGCTCACGGCATGTGAACTCCGTCGTCGATCTCGACGTGTTCGGCGCTCCGACAGATCGCCTCTTCGCCACTCTCGTCATCGTCGACGGGGTGCAGCTGGACGAGCTCGCCGGCGACGCAGACCACCTCGCTCTGCTTCAGGATGTGGTCGTCGTCACGGAGGTCGACACCCCACGTATTCGTCAGCTGCTCGACGACGGCGGCGTGACCGCGATCGTCGGAGCGGGCGCGTCGCACGAGCTGCTGATGCCGACGCTGACGGCCCTGCTCGCCGTCGATCAGGCGGCCGAGGCGAGGGTGATCACCTCCGCGATGAGAGTGCTGACCCTCGCCGCACGCCGCAGCGGCATCACAGGGGTCATCGCCGAGCTGGCGCACCGGATCGACGGATGGGCGGTGCTCCTGGACCGTCACGGAGAGGTGATCACGACGGCGGGAGCGGGAAGCCTGCACATCGACGACGCTGTGGCGGTCGCCGTGGGGCGCCCGGTACGCGTACGTCATCGTGCCCTCCAGGTCCATCCGGTCGGTCCGGGGCAGGACATCACCGCTCAACTCGTCACAGCTCCCCGCAACGACAGCTCGGGACGGGGAAGGGAGCTCAGCTCGCAGGCCGCGGCGCTACTCGATCTGCTGATGCGCACCCGCGACAGCAGCCATCTCGAACGTCTCGGTCGGTCGATGATGCTGGAGACCGTGCTCGAGGGAGGGGAGGAGGCGACGAGACTCCTCCGGCGCTGGGGCGTGCACGAGCGGAGCCTGGTGGGATTCGCGTTGGCCTCGCGTACGAGCGGCGTCGACGTCGAGCACCTGCTCGCCCTGTGGCTGGACGAGCTCGGGGCGGAGCATGTCTTCGCCGCCCAGCGTGGTCTGATCCGCGGCGTCATGCGTGAGGATCATGCGGAGGTGATCGCGCATCGGGCACAGGCCTTCGCTTCGACGCTGTATCTCGGGCTCGGACGTCCATCCGCGACCGATTCCCTCGCCGGCAGCGTCGACGAAGCGCGGCAGGCGTGCGAGACCGCCCGCGCGGGTGGGGAGCGCGTGGTCCGCTACGAGGCGATCCCGACGGTGTCGTTCGTGCTCGGGCAGTTGGATGCGGATCAGACGCGGCGCATAGGGATGCTTCTGGATCCGTTGCGCAGCGGGGAGCAGCAGCCCGAGCTCATCGAGACGCTCCGCGTGTTCCTCTCCACGAACAGCGCCTGGGGCGAGAGCGCCACACGGTTGCGGATCCACCGGCAGACGCTCGCGACGCGCATCAGACGGATCGAGGATCTGATCGGGCTGTCGCTCGCCGACCCGGACGACCGTGTGGCCGCCTGGCTCGCGCTGCGCGCCTCGGACGGTTGACCTTCCTGACGCGCGCGCACGAAGAAGGGCCCCACCGGATGGCGGGGCCCTTCTTCATGGCAGTCGGTCAGCGCGCGGCGCCGGCCAGCGAGCCGGTGGTCTGTCCGGCCGGGTCGAAGATGATGCACTGGATCACGCGGTCGTTGTTCTGCTCCCACGAATCCTTGGTGGGGACCAGCGTCGTGACGTCGAACGCCGAGTCCTGGTAGCCCACACCGACGAACGTCGTGTACGCGTCGCCGATGCACTCCTGCGTCGCGGCGTCGATGTCGGCGTCGGAGAACTCGCCATCGGGCATCGTGATCTCGTAGTACACCTCCTGGTCGTGCGGGTCGGTGCAGGGGAGGACGTTGGCGTCCGTGAGCATGCCGGTGCCGGTGTCGAGCATGCAGTCGCCCAGCTTCACAGAGAAGACGCCGACGCTCGCGCTCTCCGTGACCTGGCCCGTCTCCTCATCGCGGTTGGCGTCGCCGGATCCGCTGCCGAGAATGCTGTTGAGTGCACTGCAGCCGCTCAGGGCGATCGAGAGCGCGACCGCCGATCCTGCGAGCATCAGTGCACGTCGAGTGCGCATCTTCATCATGATTTGGTTCCCCTCCGAAAGCGTGTTGCGGAGGCATGCGAAATCCCCCGCCGCGAACACGCTAGCCGTCGGCGAGTCTGTGATGCAACTTCGAGGACCCTGTGGTTCGGCTGGGAGTCGCTCAGCCCTCGAGGTCGTCGACGCCCGGCATCCAGCTCGCGCCAGGGCGTCCCCACCCGCGCTTGCGGGCGATCTTCTGCACGGTCTTCCAATCGCCATCCGAGAGGCGGTCGACGTAGAGGATCCCGTCGAGGTGATCGAACTCGTGCTGCATGATGCGTGCCCGCCAGCCGTCCACGTCGATCGAGACCGGCTGACCTTCCAGGTCGGTCGCGGTCACGTGCACCCGCTCCGATCGGCGCAGCGGGAACCGCTCTCCGGGAAACGAGAGGCAACCCTCGGATTCGAGGTCGGGGTCCGGGTCGCCCGGCTCGAGCGGAACCATCCAGAGCACCGGGTTGATGAGGACCCCGCGCCACGGCTGGTCATCGTCGTCGACATACGCGTACGTGTAGATCCGCAGGGGAACGCCGACCTGCGGAGCGGCCAGACCGACTCCGGGCGCGGTGTCCATCGTCTCGAACATGTCGGCGACGAGGGTGCGGATGTCATCCGTGACCTCGTCGACGGGGGAAGCGGGGGAGTGCAGGACGGGGTCGCCCATGATGCGAATCGGAAGTACAGCCACGTCACAACCCTAGTCGGCGGCACTCGGCAGGTAGGGTCGTACTGTGAATGCCGGGGTGTGGATGAACGCGGTCGAGGATGTCGGCGATCAGCTCGTCGGCGCCTTCCAGAATCCCGGGCTGCTGCTCGGCATTCCTCTCGCTCTCGCCGGTGCCGTCTTCATGTCGCTCGGAGCGCAGTACCAGCACCGCGGGGTCGAGAAGGTCGAACGTCTCAGCGGTTCCACCGGTGCTTCAGGTCTGAGTCTCGACCAGCTCAAACGGCTCCTGACCCGCCCGTCGTGGCTCATCGGCACACTCATGCTCGGGCTCGCCGTGATCTGTCAGCTCGCCGCGCTCGTGCAGGCGCCGTTGATCGTGGTGCAGCCTCTCGGAGCGATCGCTCTGGTCATCACGACGCTGCTCAACGCGCGCATCTCAGGCCACGCGCCGACACGGCAGTCGTTGACCGCCATCGTGTGCTGCGTCGGCGGCATCTTCCTCTTCGTCTTCTTCGCCGCCATCTACGCGACGGAGCAGGAGGTCACCGATCGTGAGCTCTTCACCATCCTGGCGCTTCTGCTGGCGGTCATCATCGTCCTCGGAGCCTGCTGGCTGATCCTGCGCCGCCGGATGCGCGCCCTGTTCTACGTGATCGGGGCCGGCATCCTCTACGGATTCGTCGCGACTCTCGCCAAGGTCGTCATCAAGCGCATCGAGGCCGGCCAGTTCGAGTGGATCACCGGCATCTGTGTGCTCGCGCTCGTCTCGGCAGCTGCCGTCGGTGCGTACTTCGTGCAGACCGCATACAGCTCGGGCCCGCCCGACCTCGTGATCGCCGGACTCACCGTCGTCGACCCGCTCGTCGCGGTCCTCATCGGAATGGTCGTCCTGGGTGAAGCCGCCGCGGCGCCGTGGTGGGTTCTCGTGATCTTCGCCGTCGCCGGAGCCATCGCCGTGTGGGGCGTGGTGGGCCTGGCCCGCTACCATCCTCAGGTGCTCAGCGACAGCCAGGATCTGGGAATCCAGCGAGGCAGCACACCCGGCGGATCCACGCAGAGCGGACCCGGGGGCGCGTCGGCGACGCCGGCTTCCGCGACGGGCATGTCAGAGCGCGCGGACGGCTCCGGTGACCCGGAGACTCCTCCGTGGCGTGACGGGGCGTCCGAGCGGCCCTAGAGCGCCGCAGGTCGGGCCTGGGAGCGCGGCAGGTCAGGCCTTGGGCGGCCGCGGTGCGGCCGACTCAGTACGCCTGGTCGATCAGGTCGACGGAGACCTCGGAAGCAGCGGCCTCGTCCACGAAGAACACGGTGCGCTTGCGTCCCTTGGCTCCGGCAGCGGGCACGCTCGTGTAGCTCGCGCCCGCGAGAGCGAGACCCAGAGCCGACGCCTTATCCGCACCCGTGAGCACGAGCCACACGCGCTTGGAGGAGTTGAGAACCGGGCGGGTCAGCGTGACGCGCTCGGGCGGCGGCTTCGGAGAGTCGCGGACCGCGAGGACAGCGGCATCCGTCACCGTGACCTCTTCCCGATCGGGGAAGAGAGAGGCGATGTGCCCGTCGGGCCCGACACCCAGGAAGCACACCGCGAACGACGGCCAGGGGTGCTCGTCGGTGCCGAAACGCGCGAGCTCGGCGGCATACGCCGCTGCCGACTCGTCGAGGGTCACACCGCTGTCGGGCCCGGCGACCTCGTGCACGTTCTCCACGGGTACCGGGATGTGATCGAGCAGTGCCTGTCGTGACTGCAGCGAGTTGCGGTCGACGTCGTCGCGCGGCACGTACCTCTCGTCACCCCACCAGAAATGCACGAGTGACCAGTCGATCTCTGCCGCTCGCGGGTGTTCGGCCGCCGCACGCAGCACCGCACCGCCCATCGAACCGCCCGTGAGGGCGATGTGTGCGAGCCGACCGTTGCGGGTGCGCGCCCGTACCCGCGTGAGGAACCGGTCGGCCACACGGGTGGCGAGGGCGGCGGGTGTGGCTTCCACCACGACCCGCTTCTCTGCGGACGATGTCGTCATCGACGTCACTCTCCTGTCTCGGGCGGACCCAGCTTCTCCCAGCCCTCGGTGATGACTCGACCGTACAGGACGTCGGGGTCGAGTCGACGCAGCTCTTCTGCCAAGCACTCGCGCAGAGTGCGTCGTGGCAGGTGCAGGTCGTGGTTCGGCTGCCCGGGCTGTGTGAGCACGGCGACGCCCGGAGTCGGACGCTCCAGAAGGATGTCGCCGGACGCGCGCGTCAGGCGGACCGACTTGATGCCCTCCGCCCAGTGCTCGGGGTCTTCGTACGACCAGCGCACCGGCACCTCGAGCGCCATCTGCAGCCAGGCGGCCAGCAGGGCGGTCGACGGCGATGCCGCGGCTCCGCGCACCTCGACACCGGTGATCGGCTCGTACGGGGGCTGGTCGAGCACGGCTGCGAGCTGTTCGCGCCAGTGGGTCAGGCGTGTCCAGGCCAGATCGGTGTCTCCGGGGGCATGGGTCTCGCCCAGGAGAGCGAGTCGGTCGCGGACATCGGTCGCCGTCGCGGCATCGGTGATGCGGCGCTGAGCGATCTTGCCGAGGGGCGACTGGGCAGGTGCTACGGGGGCCGCCTCGGGCCACCACGCCACGACGGGAGCATCCGGGAGCAGGAGTCCGGTGATCAGACTCTCCTCGTTGCTGGCGGCGTCTCCGAAGGCGCGGAGGACCACGACCTCGCTCGCTCCGGCATCACCGCCGACGCGGATCTGCGCGTCGAGGCGGGAGTCGCCCTCGCCCGTGGTGATCACGATCACGCGCATGGGGTGCTCGCGCGACGCATCGTTCGCCGCGTCGATCGCGGCTTCGGCGACGCCGTTGCGCGCAGCGATCACGAGCGTGAGCACACGGCCGAGGGCCACGGCGCCGCCTTCTTCGCGCACCTTGACCAGCTGCTTCGCGACCTGGCTGACGGTGGTGTCGGGAAGGTCGATGATCACGGGCGTCTCCAGACTCGTCCATCGCGGGCCAGCAGGTCGTCGGCGGATGCCGGTCCCCACGAGCCGGGCGCGTACTGCTCGACCGGGCCGCCCTCGGCTGCCCAGTACTTCTCCACGGGGTCGAGGATCTTCCAGGAGAGCTCGACCTCCTCGTGCCGCGGGAACAGCGGCGGATCGCCCAGGAGGACGTCGAGGATCAGGCGCTCGTAGGCCTCGGGGCTCGCCTCGGTGAAGGCGTGGCCGTATCCGAAGTCCATCGTCACATCGCGGACGTTGGAGCCGCTGCCCGGCACCTTCGAGCCGAAACGGATCGTCACGCCCTCATCCGGCTGCACGCGGATCACCAGAGCGTTCTGCCCGAGCTCAGAGGCGTTGCCGCGCCCGAACAGATGCTGCGGTGCACGCTTGAAGACGACGGCGATCTCGGTCACGCGACGTCCGAGTCGCTTGCCCGTGCGCAGGTAGAACGGCACGTCGGCCCAGCGGCGCGTATCGATCTCGAGCTTGATCGCGGCGTACGTCTCCGTGGTCGATTCGGGATTCATCCCTTCCTCTTCCAGGAAACCGGTGACCTTCTCGCCACCCTGCCATCCGCCCGCGTACTGACCGCGGGCGGTCGCGAGGGAGAGGTCGTCCGGAACGTGGACTGCGGCGAGGACCTTCTCCTTCTCGGCGCGCAGGTGCTCCGCCGAGAGACTGATCGGCTCTTCCATCGCGGTGAGTGCCAGCAGCTGCAGCAGGTGGTTCTGGATCACGTCACGCGCCGCGCCGATGCCGTCGTAGTAGCCCGCACGGCCGCCCACGCCGATGTCCTCGGCCATGGTGATCTGCACGTGGTCGACGTAGTTGCGGTTCCAGATCGGCTCGTACAGCTCGTTCGCGAAGCGCAGGGCCAGGATGTTCTGGACCGTCTCCTTGCCGAGGTAGTGGTCGATGCGGAAGATCGAGTCGGCCGGGAAGGCCACCTCGAGCGCGGCGTTGAGTGCGCGCGCCGATTCGAGGTCGTGCCCGAAGGGCTTCTCGATCACCACACGACGCCAGCGCTCATCGTCGTCGCTGTTCTCGCCGACGAGGCCGGAGTCCTTCAGCTGCTTGGCGACCAGCGGGAAGTCCTTGGGCGGGATCGACAGGTAGAACGCGTGGTTGCCCATCGTTCCGCGTTCGACATCGAGCTTCTCGATGGTCTCGCGGAGCTTGCGGAACGAGTCCGGATTGTCGAACTCACCCGAGACGAATCGGATGCCCTGCAGCAGCTGGGTCCACGTCTCCTCACGGAACGGCGTGCGAGCGTGCTGCTTGACGGCGTCGTAGACGACCTGCGCGAAGTCCTGGTCCTCCCAGTCTCGGCGGGCGAATCCGACCAGGGCGAACCCGGGTGGGAGCAGGCCGCGGTTCGCGAGATCGTAGACCGCAGGCATCAGCTTCTTGCGCGACAGGTCTCCGGTGACGCCGAAGATCACCAGGGCGCTGGGCCCGGCGATCCGGTTGAGACGGCGGTCATCGGGGTCACGCAGCGGGTTGTGCCCGCGCGAGATGGGAACAGACATCGGTGGGGGATTCTCCTGCTGTTACTTCTGTGCGGCTTCGAAGAGGGCGAGCACGTCGTCGGAGGACTCGGTGATCGTCAGCGTGACGACGGGGCGGCCGTGCTCGGCGAGCACAGCGGCGTCACCGGCGGCCTGAGCCTGGATGAGCTGCCCGAAGGTGAAGGGACGGTCCGGGATCTCGAGGTCGACCTCAGTGCGCTCCAGGATCTGCAGGAACACGCCCTGCGCCGGGCCGCCCTTGTGATACTGGCCAGTCGAGTGCAGGAACCGTGGTCCCCATCCGAACGTGGTCGGTCGTCCGGAGTCTGCCGCGACGAGCTCTCGCAGACCCTGGAGCTGCGGCACCTCGAGACGGTTGACGTAGGCCTGGATCGACACGTAGCCGTCGGCGGGAAGCTGGGCCCAGAGTGCATCGAGCACACCCTCGACCGTGCCGGAGGCAGCCAGCGCCGCATCGGAGACGCGGACCTCGACGCCGTTCTCGACGAACGCCGGGGCGGTCGGCTCCGGGCGGGCATCCAGGAGGCCGCGGGCGGCGATCTTGGCTGACTCGACGTCGGGCTGGTCGAACGGGTTGATGCGGAGCAGGTGACCGGCGATCGCCGTGGCGTACTCCCATACGATCAGCTGAGCTCCCAGCGTGCCGCTGACGAGGATCTCGCCCTCGTGACGCTCGTGCAGGTGGAACTCGTTGGCGTCGTCGACCAGCCGGACGATCTGCAGGTCGGCGGGCACGGGATCGAGCTCGGGGGAGACCGGGAGCAGGACGACCGGGAGGATACCCGTGCCCTCCTTGCCGGTGGATTCGGCGATGAGCTGCTCGATCCAGTCCGGGAGACCCTTGATGTGTGTGCCGTCGGTGATCAGGCCGAGCTTGTCGCGGCGGGGGTTCGTCGCGGCGATCGCCGCGCCCAGGCGCAGGGCGGGGTTCTCGGCCGAGTCGACGGCGACCTCGAGCAACGAGGCCTCGGCCTCGTTCAGGAGCTCGTCGATGTCGACGCCGGCGAGGCCGGAGGGCACCAGCCCGAAGGCGGTGAGCGCCGAGTAGCGTCCACCCACATTCGGGTCGGCGTTGAAGACGCGGTATCCCGCCTCGCGCGCCGAGACATCGAGCGGCGAGCCGGGGTCGGTCACGACCACGATGCGCTCGACGGGGTCGATGCCGAGGTCGCGGAAGGCGGCCTCGAACGTGCGGCGCTGCGAGTCGGTCTCGACCGTGGAGCCGGACTTCGACGAGACGACCAGCACGGTGTCGGCGAGACCCTCGTCGAGAGCGGCGAGCACCTGACCCGGAGCCGTGGAGTCGAGGATCGTCAGGGGGACGCCCGCGGTCTGCGCGATGACCTCGGGCGCGAGCGAGGAGCCGCCCATGCCCGCCAGCACCACTCGGGTGACGCCCTTGGCTTCGAGATCGGCGCGCAGCGCGACGATCTCGGCCACGAGGGGCCGGGAGACCGAGACGGCTTCCACCCATCCGAGTCGGACGGAGGCCTCGGCCTCGGCCGCAGGACCCCAGAGCGTCGAGTCTCCGCCGGTGATGCGCGAGGCGATCAGATCGTGGACGAGGCCGGGTACCGTCTCATCGATCGCGGCGCGTGCGGCACCGGACGTGTGGATCGAGAACGTCATCGCTGCGACTCCAGACCCTCGGCGACCTGCGTCAGCAGATCGTGCCACGAGTCGATGAACTTGGCGACGCCTTCGTCTTCCAGCACCTGGGTGACGTCGGCGAAGTCGATGCCGACCTCGGAGAGCCCGGCGAAGACGGCGCGTGCCTCTTCGTAGCCGCCGGTGATGGTGTCGCCCGTGACGACCCCGTGGTCGAACGTGGCCTCGAGCGTCTTCTCGGGCATCGTGTTGACGACGCCCTGGGCGACGAGCTCGGTGACGTAGAGCGTGTCGGGCAGGGCCGGGTCCTTGACGCCGGTGGACGCCCACAGCGGACGCTGGAGGTTCGCTCCCGCGTCGAGGAGAGCCTTGGCGCGGTCGCCGGCGAACGTCTGCTCGAACAGCTCGTAGGCGAGGCGGGCGTTGGCGAGCCCTGCCTTGCTCTTGAGGGCTTCGGCGGCCTCCGTGCCGATCGCGGTGAGGCGCTTGTCGGTCTCGGTGTCGACGCGCGACACGAAGAACGAGGCGACGGAGTGGATCGTCGACAGATCGATGCCCGCGGCCTTGGCCGTCTCCAGGCCGGTCAGGTATGCCTCGATGACCTCGGCGTAGCGCTCCAGGCTGAAGATCAGCGTGACGTTGACGCTGATGCCCGCCCCGATCGCCTCGGCGATGGCGGGAAGACCGGCCTTGGTCGCGGGGATCTTGACGAGCAGGTTCGGGCGGTCGACCTTCGCCCACAGCTCCTTGGCCTGAGCCACGGTGCCTGCGGTGTCGTGCGCGAGATCGGGGGAGACCTCGATGGAGACGCGACCGTCGACGTGGTTCGAGGCCTCCCAGACGGGGCGGAACACGTCGAGCGCGGCGGCGACGTCCTGCGTGGTCGCGGCGAAGACCGCTTCCTCCGCCGTGGCGCCGGAGGCGGCGAGCTCGGTGACCTGGGCGTCGTACGACGTGTCGTTCTTGTCGGTGATCGCGTTCGCGAAGATCGTCGGGTTGGTCGTGACGCCGACGACGTTTCGCGACGAGATCAGGTCGGCGAGGTTGCCCGAGGAGATGCGGGTGCGGGAGAGGTCGTCGAGCCAGATGCTGACGCCGGCGGCGGCGAGCTGTGCGGTGGGGGTGCTCATGCGTTCTCCTTGGTGCTGTTGGCCGCGATGGTCTCGCGGGCGGCGGCGATGACGGCCTCGGTGGTGATGCCGAACTTCTCGAAGAGGGTCTTGTAGTCGGCGGAGGCGCCGAAGTGGTCGATGCCGACCGAGCGGCCGCGGTCGCCGACGATGCCGCGCCAGCTGAGCACGGAACCCGCCTCGACCGAGACACGGGCGGTGACAGAGGTGGGAAGAACGCTCTCGCGGTACTCCGCGTCCTGCTCGTCGAACCACTCCAGCGACGGAGCGGACACGACGCGGACGTTCACGCCCTCGGCGGCGAGTGCCTCGCGCGCGTTGACGGCCAGCTGCACCTCGGAGCCGGTGGCCACGATGATGACGTCCGGGCTGCCGTTCGGCGCCTCGGCGAGCACGTAGGCACCCTTGGCCGCGTTGTCGGCCGAAGCGAACGTGTTGCCCGAAGCGGCGCCCTCTCCACGCGCGAACACCGGGATGTTCTGGCGGGTCAGCGCGATACCGGCCGGTCCCTCGTGGCGGCGGAGGATCTCGAGCCAGGTCGCGGCCGTCTCGTTCGCGTCGGCAGGGCGCACGACCGTGAAGTTGGGGATCGCGCGGAGCGTGGCGAGCTGCTCGACGGGCTGGTGGGTCGGGCCGTCTTCACCGAGGGCGACCGAGTCGTGGGTCCAGACGAAGATGCTGGGCACGTTCATGAGCGCCGCGAGACGCACGGGCGGGCGCATGTAGTCGCTGAAGATGAGGAAGGTGCCACCGAAGGCGCGGGTCGGACCGTGCAGCACGATGCCGTTGATGATCGCGCCCATGGCGTGCTCGCGGATACCGAAGTGCAGCACGCGGCCGTACGGGTTGCCCGACCACTCGTGGGTCGACCACTCGGCCGGGATGAACGACGGCGCGCCCTTGATCGTGGTGAGGTTCGACTCGGCGAGGTCGGCCGAACCGCCCCACAGCTCGGGAAGCTCGGCGGCGAGGGCGTTGATGACCTGGCCGGACGCGGCACGGGTCGACACCTCCTTGCCGGCCTCGAACACGGGCAGGGCGCTCGTGATGTCGGAGGGGAGCTCGTGCGCCTCCAAGCGGTCGAGGAGTGTCTTCTTCTCGGGGTTCGCGGCGGCCCAGGCGTCGAACGACTCTTGCCAGGCGGCGCGGACATCGGCCGCGCGAGCTGCGAGTCCGCGGGTGTGGGCGAGCACGTCATCGGCGACCACGAAGTTCTGCTCGGGGTCGAAGCCGAGCACCTTCTTGGTCGCGGCCAGCTCGTCCGCGCCGAGCGCGGAGCCGTGGATCTTGCCGGAGTTCTGCTTGCCGGGCGACGGCCAGCCGATGATGGTCTTGAGGATGATGAGCGACGGCTTCGAGGTCTCGCCCTTGGCGGCCTCGATGGCCGCGTAGAGCTCGGCGACGTCTTCGACGTACTCGCCGGTCTTCTTCCAGTCGACGACCTGCACCTGCCAGCCGTACGCCTCGTAGCGCGCGGCCACGTCCTCGGTGAAGGCGACGTTCGTGTCGTCCTCGATCGAGATCTGGTTGGAGTCGTAGATCGCGATCAGGTTGCCGAGCTGCTGGTGGCCGGCGAGCGAGGAGGCCTCGCTGGTCACGCCCTCCTGCAGGTCGCCGTCTCCGGCGATGACGTACACGAAGTGGTCGAAGGGGCTCGTCCCGGCAGCGGCCTCGGGGTCGAAAAGACCGCGCTCGTAGCGAGCGGCGTAGGCGAAGCCCACGGCGGACGCGAGGCCCTGGCCGAGGGGGCCGGTGGTGATCTCGACACCCTTGGTGTGGCCGTACTCCGGGTGACCCGGGGTCAGCGAACCCCAGGTGCGCAGCGCCTTGAGGTCGTCGAGCTCGAGACCGAAGCCGCCGAGGTAGAGCTCGACGTACTGGGTCAGTGACGAGTGGCCGGCCGACAGGATGAAGCGGTCGCGCCCGAGCCAGTCGACGTCGGTCGGGTCGTGACGCAGCACCCGCTGGTAGAGGAGGTACGCGGCCGGAGCGAGGCTCATGGCTGTGCCGGGGTGACCGTTACCGACCTTCTCCACGGCATCGGCCGCCAGGATTCGTGCGGTGTCCACCGCGCGTCGATCGATCTCATCCCACTGCAATTCCGACACGTTCATGCCCTTTCCGACAGTTTCGAGGGCGCCCGTATTCCCTGGCGCATCCGCATCATCACGGAGAGGTGTGCACATCGCCGGGCGCGCGAGTGTTTTCAGCATAGCGGTGACGTGACTTGCGCTACGCGGGCCCGCGAGCCGGAGCACGTCATCCCGTGTCATACACTGGAGAGGTTGTCCGGTCACACGTGCGGAGGAGGCGATCGAGATCTCGACGATGTCTGATCAGACCGTGAGGAAGTCGTCCATCGGTCGCACGGTGAAGGCCTACGTCACGCTCACCAAGCCGCGTGTCCTCGAGCTGCTGCTCGTGTCGACCGTGCCGGTGATGTTCCTGGCGCAGGGGGGACTGCCGAACCTGTGGCTCGTGCTGGCCACCGTCATCGGCGGCTCGCTGAGCGCCGGTTCCGCCGCCGCGTTCAACATGTACCTCGATCGCGACATCGATGCGCACATGCACCGCACCGAGAACCGACCGCTGGTCACCGGCGAGGTCAGCCCCCGCGGTGCCCTGATCTTCTCGTGGACGCTCGCCATCGCCTCGACCGTCTGGCTCCTCGTCACGACGAACTGGCTCACGGCGGCCCTCTCGGCGACGGCCATCTTCTTCTACGTCGTGATCTACACGATGATCCTCAAGCGCCGCACCGAGCAGAACATCATCTGGGGTGGCATCGCCGGCTGCTTCCCGGTGCTGATCGGCTGGTCCGCGGTCACCGGTTCGCTCGACTGGCCGGCCTTCATCCTGTTCCTCCTCGTCTTCCTGTGGACGCCGCCGCACTACTGGCCGCTGTCGATGAAGTACAAAGACGATTACGAAGACGTCGACGTTCCCATGCTGGGTGTCACGCGCAACGCCTCCCAGGTCGGGCTCCAGGTCATCCTCTACGCGTGGGCAACGGTCGCCTGCTCGCTTCTTCTGGTTCCGATCGCGGGCATGGGGCTCGTGTACACGGTGTCCGCGACGGTGTTCGGCGGATGGTTCATCTACGAGTCCCACCGTCTCTACAACCGTGCGGTTCACGGAACCGAGCCGCGACCGATGCGCGTGTTCCACGCGTCGATCACCTACCTCACGCTCATCTTCGTGGCGGTCGCGGTCGATCCGCTGCTGCCGTTCTGACCGACAGCTGAGACGACGGAGCGGCGCCGAGGAATTCCTCGGCGCCGCTCCGTCGTCTCGGCTCTGCGAATCAGCGGGTGATCGACGGCGAGTCGTCCGGCTTCGTTTCGGTCGCGGGCACGTCGTCCTGCGACGCCTCGGTCTCGGGGGCGACATCGGTGCCCGCGTCGTCGATCGCCGGCACGGCGTCGGTCGTCGGGGTGGTGTCATCGACCACTGGGGTGACGGCGTCGGGGGTGGACGTCTCGTCGGCTTCGACGGTCCAGTCGATCGCCTCGACGACGGCCGGGGCGGGCGTGGGGACGAGCGATCGCGCAGCGACGAGCCCGAGGGTCAGCAGGATGCCGACGATTCCGGCTGCGAGCACACCGGCACCCACCACGACGAGCGACTGGCCGACGTACACCTCGACGCCGGTGGCCGTGCCATCGAGCAGCGTGGTCGTCATCGTGGCGATCTGACCCGAGATCAACCAGGTGCCGACCGCCGTGGTGGCGAGGGAGACGACCAGGAGGAGCCAGAATCCGATGCTTCGTGAGAGTGACTTGTTCATGTCGCCCACCCTCGCGGATGCGCTGATGAGTCCGCGATGTGAAAGCTATGTATGGACTGTGCGACCTCAGGCGTCGACGGGAACCGTGCGCTTGAGGTGCAGCACCACGACCGTGTACGTCGCGGCCGAGAGGGAGGCCAAGACCATGTGGATGCCGACGAGGAGCGGGGGGAGTCCCTCCCTGGCCTGCCACACGCCGACTCCGACCTGCACGGCGATCGCCAGCACGAGCACGAGCAGCCAGCGGCGCGGCTCGAGCCGCAGCACCCAGGCGGAGATCGTCAGGAACAGGACAAGCGCCGCGAGGATGTAGCCGGGCCACGAGTGCACGTGCGCGAGCACCGTCGCATCAAAGCCGTGTCGCAGCACGTCGGCATCGCCCGAGTGCGGGCCGGAACCGGTCGTGAGCACGCCGAACACGATGGTCACCGCCAGGGCGAGCCCGGTCACGTGGGTGACGACGGCGAACCAGGTGGGGACCGCGCGTTCGCGCGGTCCGGGAGCGGTCTTCAGGCGCACAAGGAAGGCGGCGGTGATGCACACGAGCAGCAGCGACGAGGTGTAGTGGAAGCCGACGATGAAGGGGTTGAGCCCGGTCAGGACCGTGATGCCGCCCACGAGCGCCTGCGCCACCACGCCGATCAGCGTGAGCCAGGCGAGCAGGACGAGGTCGCGTCTGGCCGGTGCCGTGCGCACGGAATGAACCGCCGCCGCGATGACCGCGATGAGGAGCACTCCGGAGGCGATGGGGAAGGCGGGGATGTGGAACGGCGCGGCGATGGCGTAGGCGACGCCCGCGGCCACGATGCCGCCGGCCGCGAACCAGAGGGCGTTGACGAGGCCGCGCTTTCCGCTGAACAGATGCAGGACCAGCAGCACGACGGCCAGGGCGATGATACCCACGACGCCGGTCATCAGGCGGTTGCCGAACTCGATGATCCCGTGGATGCCCTGCACCTCGAGGATCGGCACCAGGGAGTCCGGTGTGCACAGCGGCCAGTCCGAGCATCCGAGCCCCGAGCCGGTGAGGCGGACGGCTCCGCCGGTGCCGATGATGATGGTCTCACTGATGAACGACAACCACGCGAAGACCGTCAACGCGCGCCCCCAGGACGCGGAACGAGCGGGGACCGCCGGCGTCGTCGAGGTGGCGGGGATCATCGTCTCGGGCATAAGTCCTCCGGACCGCACGAGACGCGGCGGGCATGGCCCGTCTGTCAGGCGGAACCTGTAGAATCGGATTGTTGCGATGAGCGCTGACAGCGCTGAAGCATCGTCAACAGTTTAGGCGCGATGGAAGCGCCGGTGATGAGGGCCCACCAACGGCACCCGCTCCCGCAGACTCGACGGGGATCAGGTGTGTCGGGGCGGATGACACCGTTTGGGACCTGTGAGGAGAGTGTTGGATGTCGGATGTGCTGATCGACCGCCCGGAGCTTGACGGTCTGGGGGTGTACGAATTCGGCTGGCACGATGAGGATGCTGCGGGTGCCATCGCGAAACGAGGCATCTCGGAAGACGTCGTCCGTGGGATCTCGGGCCTCAAGAACGAACCCGAATGGATGCTGAAGACCCGTCTCAAGGGATACCAGCTCTTCGGGCGCAAGCCGATGCCGACCTGGGGCGCCGACCTCAGCGAGATCGACTTCGACAACATCAAGTACTTCGTCCGCTCCACCGAGAAGCAGGCGCAGACATGGGAAGACCTTCCCGCCGAGATCCGTGAGACCTACGAACGCCTCGGCATCCCCGAGGCCGAGCGCCAGCGGCTCGTGGCCGGCGTCGCTGCTCAGTACGAGTCCGAGGTCGTCTACCACCAGATCCGCGAGGACCTCGAGGCCCAGGGCGTCATCTTCATGGACACCGACACGGCGCTGCGCGAGCACCCGGAGTTCTTCGAGGAGTACTTCGGCACCGTCATCCCCGCGGGCGACAACAAGTTCGCCGCACTCAACACGGCCGTGTGGTCGGGCGGCTCGTTCGTCTACGTCCCCAAGGGCGTGCATGTCGAGATCCCGCTGCAGGCGTATTTCCGCATCAACACCGAGAACATGGGGCAGTTCGAGCGGACGCTGATCATCGCCGACGAAGACAGCTACGTCCACTACATCGAGGGCTGCACGGCTCCGATCTACAAGTCGGACTCCCTGCACTCGGCCGTCGTCGAGATCATCGTGAAGAAGAACGCCCGCGTTCGGTACACGACGATCCAGAACTGGTCGAACAACGTCTACAACCTGGTCACCAAGCGCGCCGTGGCGTACGAGGGTGCGACCATGGAGTGGGTCGACGGCAACATCGGCTCCAAGGTGACGATGAAGTACCCGTCGATCTACCTGATGGGCGAGCACGCCAAGGGCGAGACTCTGTCGGTGGCCTTCGCCGGTCCCGGTCAGCACCAGGATGCCGGCGCCAAGATGATCCACATGGCGCCGTACACGCAGTCGTCGATCGTCTCGAAGTCGATCGCTCGCGGAGGCGGCCGTGCCGGTTACCGCGGCGAGGTGCGAGTGGATGCCGCGGCACACCACTCGGCGAACACCGTGCGCTGTGACGCGCTGCTCGTCGACACCAAGTCCCGCTCCGACACCTACCCGGCGATCGACATCCGTGTCGACGACGTGCAGCTCGGCCATGAGGCCACGGTCTCGAAGGTGAGCGAGGAGCAGTTGTTCTACCTGCAGTCCCGTGGCATGCCGGAGGACGAGGCGATGGCGATGATCGTGCGCGGCTTCATCGAGCCGATCGCGCGTGAGCTTCCCATGGAGTACGCGATGGAACTGAACAAGCTCATCGAGATGGGCATGGAAGGATCGGTCGGCTAGTGACGGCCTCGACGACAGCGCCTGCCGAGGCGCAGCACAGCAACGCGCCCGAAGGCGCTCACATCGACCCGGCGGCCCAGGTCGCCGCGGCGGGATTCGTCCCGGTGCAGACTCGTTCCGAGCGCCCGCACTCCTTCGAACCCGCCGATTTCGGTGCCCCTACCGGGCGCGAGGTCAACTGGAAGCACACGCCGGTCGCCAAGTTCGGCGGACTCTTCGCCGACGAGCCGGGTGATGCGGATGCGTTGACCTACGGCCTCGACGCGGCCGAGGCCTTCCTCGAGCCGTCCGCGGACGAGAAGGGCCCGTACGGCGAGTTCTTCCGCCCCGAGGACCTGCCGAGCGCCCTCGCGTGGAAGCACGGCCCCCGCGGTCTGCACGTGCAGATTCCGGCTGAGGCAGAACTCGACGAGCCGATCATCGTCCCCATCGAGGGGACGGGTGCGGACAAGCGCGCGTTCGGGCAGATCCTCATCGAGGCTCTCCCGCATTCGCGCGGCACCGTCGTGCTCGCGCACTCCGGTTCCGCGCAGTACGCGCAGAACGTCGAGATCATCGTGCGTGACGGAGCCAAGCTCACGGTCATCAGCCTTCAGCGCTGGGAAGACGACGCCGTCCACGCGTCCGCTCACCAGGCCACGGTCGGGGCAGACGCGACTCTGCGGCACTTCGTGATCAGCTTCGGGGGCGGAGTAGTCCGCGTGAACCCGAGCGTCGAGCTGACGGGTGCCGGGTCCGAGGGGTACCTGTACGGTCTCTCCTATGCGGACGCCGGACAGCACCTCGAGAGCCAGGTCTACCTGCACCACAAGGGGCCGCACACCAAGGGCGACGTCCTCTACAAGGGTGCGCTGCAGGGCGAGGGCGCGCACAGCGTCTGGATCGGCGACGTGCTGATCGGCGCCGATGCGACGGGAACCGACTCGTACGAGGCGAATCGCAACCTGGTGCTGACGGAAGGCGCACGCGCCGACTCGATCCCGAACCTCGAGATCGAGACCGGCGACATCCTCGGCGCCGGACACGCGAGTGCCACCGGTCGCTTCGACGACGAGCAGCTGTTCTACCTGCAGGCGCGCGGCATCACAGAGGAAGAGGCGCGACGCCTTGTCGTGCTCGGATTCCTCACCGACATCGTGCAGCGCCTCGGCATCCCCGCCCTCGAGACCGAGCTGCTGGCGGCCATCGAGACGGAGCTCGCCGAGGTGAGTGCATGACCGCCGAGCGCGTCTGCGGTGTCGCCGACCTCGAGCAGGACATGCCGCTGCGCGTGGACCCGGGCGGCGTGCCCATCACGGTGATCAAAGACGGCGAGGGAGTCATCCACGCCATCGGCGACACCTGCACCCACGGCGACATCTCGCTGTCCGAGGGCTTCGTCGAGGGTGACACGGTGGAGTGCTGGGCTCACGGCTCCGCCTTCTCGCTCCTCACCGGCAAGCCCCAGAATCTCCCCGCATATGAGCCCGTCCCCGTCTATGTCGTCCAGATCGACGGCGACGACGTGCTCATCGATCCGACTGTGATTAAGGAAGTCTGAAGAATGTCTGTTCTCGAGATCCGCGACCTGCATGTGACGGTCGAGACCGAGGCGGGGACCACCCCGATCCTCAACGGAATCAACCTCACCATGAACACGGGTGAGACCCACGCCATCATGGGCCCCAACGGCTCGGGCAAGTCGACTCTGGCGTACACGATCGCCGGTCACCCCAAGTACACCGTGACCTCCGGCTCCATCACGTTCGACGGCCAGGATGTCTTGGAGATGAGCGTCGACGAGCGGGCCCGTGCCGGCCTCTTCCTCGCGATGCAGTATCCGGTCGAGATCCCGGGCGTCACCGTGACGAACTTCCTCCGCACGGCCAAGACGGCACTCGACGGTGAAGCACCGGCGATCCGCGGCTGGACCAAGGACGTCAAGGCGGCCATGTCGAACCTGCGCATGGACCCGAAGTTCGCACAGCGCAACGTCAACGAGGGCTTCTCCGGTGGCGAGAAGAAGCGTCACGAGATCCTGCAGCTCGAGGTGCTGAAGCCGAAGTTCGCGATCCTCGACGAGACCGACTCGGGCCTCGACGTCGACGCGCTCAAGATCGTCTCCGAGGGCGTCAACCGTGCGAAGGAGTCGACCGGACTCGGCGTGCTGCTGATCACGCACTACACCCGCATCCTCCGTTACATCCGCCCCGACTTCGTGCACGTCGTGGTCGCGGGCAAGATCGTCGAAGAGGGCGGCCCCGAGCTCGCAGACCGGCTGGAGAACGAGGGATACGACCGTTTCCTCGACCCTGCAGCCCCCATCGAGGCGTAGGCTGATCGCATGACAGCGACCCTCACGGACGAGAAGTACGACGCGGTCACCGAGGCTCTCAAAGACGTCATGGACCCCGAGCTCGGGATCAACGTCGTCGACCTCGGCCTCATCTACGACCTCGCCTGGGATGACGAGAACGATGCTCTCGTCATCCACATGACGCTGACCAGCGCCGGCTGCCCGCTCACCGATGTGCTCGAGGACCAGACCGCCCAGGCTCTGGACAGCGTCGTCGATCGCTTCCGGATCAACTGGGTCTGGATGCCACCGTGGGGCCCGGAGCGCATCACGGATGACGGGCGCGACATGATGCGCGCTCTCGGCTTCGCTATCTGACCCGCAGGAGCATTGCCGGAAGGCATCATCGACGCGCGTCGGATCGGATGACACCGCGACGGCGCGTGTCGGAACCTCGGGAGAACCAATGCTTCAGGTGAAGGCTCTGCCTCTTGCGGAGCTTCGCGAGCGCAGCAGCGAGAAGTGGCGGGAGTACCCCGCCGACGTCCTGCCGCTGTTCGTCGCGGAGACCGACTTCCCGCTGGCTCCGGCCATCTCGACGGCGTTGCAGCGTGCGGTGGAGCTCGGCGACACGGGGTATGTCGCCTCGCGGACGCCGCTCGCGGAGTCGTTCGCGGCTTTTGCGAGCCGACGCTACGGGTGGGACCCTGACCCGGCCCGTATGCGCAGCACCGCTGACGTGAGCATGGGGATCGTCGAGATCCTGCGTCGCGTGACGCAGCCGGGGGAGCGGGTCGTCGTGACCCCGCCCGTGTACCCACCCTTCTATGATCTGGTCGCCGAGGCCGGTGCAGAGGTCGAGCGCGTACCGCTTCGCGACACCGGCACCGGCTGGGAGCTCGACATCGACGGGATCCGCGCAGCGTTCGATGACGGTGCGACGGCGATCCTGCTCTGCAACCCGCACAACCCCACCGGCACGGTGCACGATCGGGGCAGTCTCGCCGCGCTGGCGGAGCTGGCCGACGAGTTCGGCGTCGCGGTCGTCTCGGACGAGATCCATGCCCCGCTCGCTCAGCCGGGGACAGGGTTCACCCCTTTCCTGGCCGTGAGCGACGCCGCGCAGAGGGTGGGCTACGCGGTCGTGAGCGCCAGCAAGGCGTTCAACCTCGCAGGCCTCAAATGCGCCCTCATGGTGACGGCCGACGACGAGACCAGTGCTGTCGTTCGGGGTCTTCCGGTCGAGGTCGAATGGCGAACAGGGCAGTTCGGTCTGCTCGCGGCTGTCGCGGCGTTCTCGGAGGAGAGCGATGCGTGGCTCGACGGTCTGCTGCGCACTCTCGAGGAGAACCGCGTGCTGCTCGAGGATCTTCTCGCCGCACGTCTTCCGGGCGCGCGCTACCGCATCCCCGATGCGGGCTACCTCGCCTGGATCGATCTGTCCGCGCTGGAGTGGGGGGACAACCCCGCTCGGCGCATCCTCAAGGACGCCAAGGTGGCCCTGCACTTCGGGCCGGCGTTCGGTGCGGAGGGCGCGGGCCACGTGCGACTGAACTTCGGCACCAGCCCGGAGATCCTCACCGAAGCCATCGAGCGCATCGCGTCGCTCGTCGGCCGATGACCGCCGCGGCCGACGCCGCGACGATCTGGGACCGCCAACGCATCTGGGTGACCCTCGGTGCGGTCGCGCTGATCTTCCTCGCGGCGATCGAGGCTCTGGCCGTCACGACGGTGATGCCGATCGTCAGCGAGGCGCTCGACGGTGAGGCCCTGTTCGCGGTGGCCTTCGCGGGAACCCTGGCGACGAGCGTGATCGGCATGGTCGCGACCGGAGCCTGGTCGGATGCCCGCGGGCCGCGCGGCGCCCTCTACGTCGCGGTGACGCTGTTCATCATCGGCCTGCTGCTCTCGGGCTTCGCCGTCACGATGCATCAGTTCCTGATCGGTCGCCTGGTCCAGGGGCTCGGGACGGGAGGGCAGACGGTCGCACTGTACGTCGTGGTCGCACGCTTGTATCCGCCCCATCTGCACGGTCGGATCTTCGCCGCCTTCGCCGCGGCGTGGGTCGTGCCGTCGATGGTCGGTCCGTTCCTGGCGGGCGCCGTGGCCGAGTACCTCGATTGGCGTTGGGCCTTCCTGGGCGTGGCAGTGCTCACGGCGGGAGCATTCGTGATGATCGCCGTCCGCCTCCGCGGTGTCGACCTCGGGCGGGGAGAGCCGCAGGATCGCCGGGTGCTCGTCGTCCGGCTGGTGCTCGCGGTCGTCGTCGCTGTCCTCGCCGTCGTGGTCGGCTTCTCCGCCGAGATGACCTCATCGATCAGATGGCCGGTGGCGCTCGGCGCCGTGCTGGCGATCGGCTTCGCCGTGCTGCCACTGCTGCCGCGGCGCACCTTGCGGGCAGGGCTGGGGCTTCCGAGCGTGGTGCTCATGCGGGGGATCGTAGCGGGAGCCTTCTTCGCCGCGGAGGCCTACATCCCTTATCTGCTCATGAAGAAGTTCGACTTCAGCGCGACCTGGGCGGGCGTCGCTCTGATGCTCGCGGCCCTCGCCTGGGCGGGGGCCTCTGCCCTGCAGGGACGATTCGGAGAGCGACTGGGGAATCACCGGATCACGAGCATCAGCCTGGGCGCACTCCTGATCGCGATGCTGTGCGTGCTGATGGCCGCGATGTTCGACGTCTCGGCCGCGATCGTCGTGGTCGGCTGGGCATTCGCCGGCGGGGGGATGGGGCTGCTCTATCCACGCCTCACCGTGCTGACCCTGGCGTACTCGAACGAGACCGACCAGGGGTTCAACTCCTCGGCGCTGTCGATCTCGGATGCGGCCGGATCGGCCATCGCCATCGCTCTCGCCGGTCTCGGCGTCGCGACACTCGGCGGAGAAGCCGGCGCTTTCAGTGCGGTCTTCGCGTTCTGTATCGCGCTCGTCGCGCTGGCCGTGGTGCCCGGGCTCAGGCTCGGGCACGCGGCGGAGTCGCCGGTGCAAGGAGAGCTCCCGCGAGGGCGGTGACCCCGAGGTCGAAGACGCGATCGAGCCCGGCGGTGACATCGACGTCGCCGGCGTCGGGCAGGGCGCCGTGGCTGTCGGCGTGCATGCGCTGCTGCACGAGGGTCGCGTGTCCGAGCACGAAGTGCAGGATCGCGGCTCCGCGGTCGTCTGCATCGGAGGCTCCCTGCGCGCGTAGCGCATCGGTCAGCGCGGTCTGCGCCTGCGACGAGCCGAGCTGGAGGGCATAGGTGCTGAGGACGAGCTCCGCGCCGTCGCGGTAGGCGAAGAGGGCGTCGCGGATGCCGCGCGCGGTCGTGAGGACGTCGGCGCTTCCGCGAGGGATCGATGCGGTGATCCGGTCGGCGAGTTCGGCGAGCAGCTCCTGCTTGCTCGCGAAGTGCCAGTAGAGCGCGCTGGGCCGCACGTCGAGCCCGGCGGCGATGCGCCGCATCGAGAGGTCGGCGAGCCCCACCTCGTCGAGCAGGGCGAGGGCGCTCCTGGCCACGCTGTCGCGGTCGTGGCGTGCCGGATTGTGCTCTGGGCTCATGCTCCGATTATAGTGAACGACGTTCAGGTGAACAGTGTTCAGGTCGGTGGCGGAGAGGGTGACGGTGACGGTGGCGAGTTCCTCTCAGGTCGGCGTGGCTCCGATCGCCCTCGACCGGGTGTCGGTGCAACTCGATGGGCGTTCGGTGCTGCATGACATCAGCGTCGAGCTCACGGCTTCCACGATCGCCGTGATCGGGGCGAACGGTTCGGGGAAGTCGACGTTCGCGAGGCTGCTGAACGGACTCATAGCGCCTCACAGCGGTGCGGTACGGGTGCACGGGTACGACACCGTGCACGATCGTGCGGCGGTGCGTCGGCTCGTGGGGTTCGTGTTCACCAATCCGGATGCACAGATCCTCATGCCGACCCCCGCCGAAGACCTCGCGCTGTCGTTGCGCGGTCGCCCGAAGGCGGAAGCGGCCGCCCGCGTCCGGGAGGCCCTCGATACGAACGGACTGGGCGCGCACGCTGGCGCTGCCGCGTCGACGTTGTCGGGTGGACAGAAGCAGATGCTCGCACTGGCATCGGTGCTCATCGCGCAGCCCCGCGTGATCGTCGCCGACGAGCCGACCACGCTCCTGGATCTGCGCAACGCCCGCCGTATCGGCGACCTCCTTCTCGCGCAGCAGGCACAGGCACAGGTGGTGGTGGTCACGCACGACCTCGACCTCGCTGCCCGCTGCGACACTGCGCTGCTCTTCGACGATGGGAGGATCGCCGCCTCCGGCGAGCCGGCGCGCGTGATCGACGCCTACCGCCGGTCGTGCGCATGATCTCGCTCTACCGTCCGGGAACGGGGCTCGTCCACAGAGTGCCGGCAGGGTTCAAACTGGCGGCACTCGCTGTCGGCGCCCTCACGCTCTCGCTGTATCCGCACGACTCGCTGAGCATCGGCGTCTCGCTCGCGATCGTCGTGGGGCTGTACGGCCTGAGCGGATTGCCGTTCCGTGAGCTCGTCACGGAGACCTGGCGTCTGCGCTGGATCGTCCTCGTCCTCGCCGCCGCCCTGCTCATCTTCGTGTCGCCCGTCGCGGCATGGATCAGCACCGGGAGGGTCGTGGCGGTGCTGCTCCTGGCGAACCTGCTGACCTTGACCACCCGGATGTCGGACCTTCTCGCCGTGCTCCACCGTCTCCTCCGTCCACTCCGCCGCGTCGGGGGCGATCCGGCCGCGGTGGCGCTGACGATATCGCTCACCCTCACCACGATCCCGGTGATCGCCGGGTTCGCTGCACGCGTGCGCGAGGCCGAGCTGGCCCGCGATGTGCGCCTGGGCATACGCACCGTCGTGCCGCTGCTGGTGCTCGCGTTGCGGCACGCGGATGATGTCGGCGACGCTCTGGCGGCCCGGGGCCTGGGCTGACTCAGGCCGGTGCAGGCACGCGCACAGTGGTCGGCGGCCGCGGTGTCGATCGCTGGAAGCCCGACAGCGACGACAACCGGAGCGAAGCGCCGATCAGTGCGATCGCGATCAGCGCCGTCGCGACCGACGTGCCGAGCGCCAGAAGAAGCACGATGCCGACGAGACCGCTCAGGGTTCCGATGACGATGCGGCGCGTCGATGTCGTCGCCGCAGGCGCGGCCTGCGACTCGAATCGTGTGAAGGCGACGGCGGCGAGGGCGGTGAGAATCAGAGCCGTCGCCAACCAGAGGGGGCGCCCGGCCCACCAATCCGCGCTGTCCACCTCCGGAAGCCCGGCTCCGGTGACGAGTGCGTACACCGCGGTGACGCCGGCCATCAGCAGCAGCACCGGCATGTGCCAGAGGTAGATCGTCATGGTGCGCACCGTCACGAAGCCGGTGAACGCGGCGACCCGAGGACGCCGGCTGAACCGTTCGAGGCGCTCGCGGTGCAGTGACAGCAGGCTGGTGTGCACGACGCCGACGAGGAGGAGCGCTGCCGTCGGAGGGTTGATGTTCGCGATGAGGTCAGGGGAGTAGATGCCGAAGGCGAAGGTCGCGATGAGCAGCAGGAGGGCCGTGATCCCGGCGGTGGCGCGCACCCGCCTGCGGAGGCGGTCGATGCGACCGTCGGCGAGGAAGAAGCCGAGTTGCTGCAGGGTCATCCACACGAAGGCGAGGTTCAGAAATCCCAGCCCGTCGAGGCCGGTGGCTGCACGCAGCACGTCGACGGCGATCGAGGCGAGCGTCAGCGCGACGATCGTGCGCAGCGGCGCGCGTTCGTGGGCGGAGGCGAGAACCGGGAGCAGGGCTTGGCAGAGCAGGAAGACACCCAGGAACCAGAGCGGCTGGCCGTATCGGAACCCCGCCGTGGCGATGAGGTCGGCGGGAACGCCGAAGACCGTGAGCAGCGCGAGTGCGAGCGCGATGACCGAGATGGTGAAGATCGCAGGACGCAGCAGTCGATGCACACGGCCGGCGACGAAGCCGACGGCCGTGCCTCCGCGCTGACGCATACGCCGGTAGGCCAGCAGCCCGGAGAACCCTCCGATGACGAAGAACAGGGGCATCACCTGCAGGAACCAGCTGAGCGGCGCGATCCACCCCGTCCCGTCGCTGGCGTTGGCGAAGACAGGTCCGGAATCGGTCACCGTGACACCGACCATGATGGCGTGGAGGAGCACGACCCCGAGGACGCAGAGGGCCCGCAGGAAGTCGATCCCGGTGTCGCGGGATGCGCGTGGGGGAGCCGTGATGCTGACGGCGCGCGGTGCCTGGACGATGGCCATGAGTCCTCCTCGGAAGCGGTGTTCCAGGAGACTATGGACGTGGTGCAGGCGAAGGCATCACCCGTGGGTGCCGTCACGACCCCCTACGACGGGGTGAGTCAGGACGACGGTTCGACGAGTCCGGTGTCGTACGCGAGGATCACGGCGTGCACACGATCGCGCAGGTTCAGCTTCGCGAGCACCTTGCCGACATGCGTCTTGACGGTCTGTTCCGCGATGAAGAGCTCGGCGGCGATCTCGGTGTTGGAACGTCCACGGCCGATGAGCACGAGAACCTCGCGCTCGCGATCGGTGAGCTCAGCCAGGGCCGTCGCCGAGCGCGGTGCCCGGGGGCGCCGACCGGCGAACTGCTCGATCATCCGTCGCGTCACGCTGGGCGCCAGCAGCGCATCACCCCCTGCGACGACCCGAACCGCGTGCACGAGCTCCTCCGGCAGCGCGTCCTTCAACAGGAAGCCGCTGGCGCCGGCCTCGAGGGCGTCGTACACGTAGTCGTCGATGTCGAACGTGGTGAGCATCAGGATTCGAGGCACGTGCGCGGCCGGGTAGGAGGGTCCGAGGATGCGACGTGTCGCCTCGATCCCGTCGAGCTCCGGCATCCGTACGTCCATGAGGATCACATCCGGATCGAGACGCGCCGCGAGGGTGACCGCTTCTGCACCGTTCGCTGCCTGCCCGGCGACACGGATACCGTCGTGCGCGTCGAGGAGCGCGGCGAATCCGGCTCGAACCATGGCCTGGTCGTCGGCGATGAGGACGCTGATGATCACAGGCTCTCCTTGTCGGGGGAAGCGGGCGCGGGCGCGCCAGCCGGGTCGGTGTCGAGGGGGAGGACGGCGTCGACATCCCATCCGCCGTCGGACGCGGGGCCGGCGGAGAGACTGCCGCCGAGGATCTCGGCGCGCTCCCGCATGCCTCGGAGCCCGTAGCCGGCCCCGTGGCTCTCGGCGTGGCGCGGTGGGGCGTCGTTGTGCACCAGGATGCGGATGCTGCGGGCTTCGGCCCGCACACGCACGGCGATGCGCGCACCGGGTGCATGTCGCACGGCGTTGCTCAGCGCCTCTTGGACGATGCGGAAGGCGGCGATCTGAACGGCAGGGGTGGCGGAGGCGGCCTCGGTTCCCTCGAGGACGAGCCCGACGTCCACGCCGGCACGGCGGATGCTGTCGACCAGGGCGGGGATGTCGTCGATGCCCTGTTGGGGGGCGAGTTCTGCGCTCTGGTCTTCGGTGCGGAGCACCCCGAGCATGCGTCGCATCTCTGTGAGCGAGGTCCGGGCGGTGGCCGCGATGTCGTCGAACTCCGCGATGGCGGCGGCGTCGAGCTCGGGGATGCGATACTTCGCCGTCGAGGCCTGCACCTGGATCACCGACATGCTGTGGGCGACGACGTCGTGCAATTCCCTGGCGATCCTCGTCCGCTCTTCGACCAGTGCCCTCCTGGCCTCCTCGAGCGCGCTGTGCTCCTTCTCGCGCGTCAGCTCCGCGGCGACTCGGACCCGCCCGGCGATCAGTGCTGAGATGAGGAACATCGCTGATGCGACGGCGGTCGTGACGATGAGGTCGGCGGTGGCGCTGGCGGAAGACGCGGGAAGGGCGACCATATCGGGCCGGAGCACGGGAGCGAGAAGAGAGGCGATGGCGCCGAGGATCAGGGTGAAGGCTCCGATCCGCGTCCCGTGGAGGAACGTCACGACACCCACGAAGAGGACGAAGACCAAGAGCGCCGGGACGGACCAGGGCCAGGGGGATTGGATCGCCAGTTCCGGGATGACGGTGAGCGGGAGGGTGAACGCGCTCGCGGTGAACAGGAGGAGGGCCCAGTGGGGACGGGAGATCGCGAGGAGCGGCGAAGCGCACAACGCGGCTCCGAGGATGAACGACAGCGGCAGCGGGGTGCCGTACAAGACGGTCTGCAGCGGGACGAGTACCGCGTACAGCGCCACGACCGCCGCACCCAGCGCCACGAGGGCTGAGGTGCGGCGGTTGATCCGTTGGCGGAGCGGTGTGCGCTCCCGGCGTCGTGCCATGACTGTCATCCTGCCAGCTGGGGCGCCGGCGCACGGCGGCGACGGGCCGCGGCGATCCGGTCGATCACGAACCCGATGACGAGCGCGATGACGATGCCGAGCCCGGCGCTGAGCAGGGGCTGGTCTTTGATCCAGGCGCCGGCGAGCAGACCGATCGCGAGGCTGAACACGCTCCAGCTGACCCCGGCGATGAGGCTCAGGGGAAGGAAGCGCCGCCAGGGGAAGTGGAGAGCGCCCGCGCTCATGTTGACGGCGACCCGACCGACCGGGATGTAGCGGGCGCCGAGGATCAGTGTGGCGCTGCGACGATCGAGCGCACGTTGGGCGTGAGCGAACGCTGCCGCCACGCGCGGGCGCCGCATCCACGCGAACCGGCCGGTGCCCAGAGCCCGCCCGATGAAGAACGCGACGTTGTCTCCGATGGCCGCACCGACCGCGGCGACGATTCCCAGGAGCACCAGGTTCCCCTCGCCGGTGGATGCGGTCACGGCCGCCGCCGCGACGAGCACGGTCTCGCTCGGGATCGGGGGGAAGAACCCGTCGATGATGGTGACGGCGAAGAGGACCAGGTACAGCCAGGGCGAGGCGATCGCCTGCATGATGAGCTCGTTGATGATGTCCACTCCCGTACGTTATGCAGCGGTCCCCGAGCCGAGCATCCCTCTGGGGTATCGGAGCGCTCACCCTCTGGACTGATCTTGCTGAGCGCGACTCCCGGCGACGCCGCTTATACTGGGAGGCTGGCCGATCGGCCGAACACCCTCCCTGAAAGAACGGACGTCCGCTGTGCTTGCCGTGCACGACCTCGAGATCCGCGTTGGCGCGCGCCTGCTGATGGAGAACGTCTCGTTCCGCGTCGCCGATGGAGACAAGATCGGACTCGTCGGCCGCAACGGGGCCGGGAAGACCACGCTCACCAAGGTGCTCGCGGGTGATGTGCTGCCCTCCGGTGGAAGCGTGACCCGCTCCGGAGAACTCGGCTACCTGCCGCAGGACCCTCGTTCGGGCAATCCCGAAGATCTCGCGCGCACGCGCATCCTCGATGCCCGTGGGCTCGGTCAGCTGAACCTCGGGATGACCGAGGCTGCCCTCGCCATGGGCTCGGACGACCCCGCGGTCGCGGACAAGGCGATGAAGCGCTACGCCCGCCTCACCGAGCAGTTCGAGGCGCAGGGCGGCTACGCGGCCGAGGCGGAGGCGGCGTCCATCGCCAACAACCTCTCGCTGCCCGACCGCATCCTCGACCAGCCGCTGTCGACGCTGTCGGGTGGTCAGCGCCGTCGAATCGAGCTCGCGCGCATCCTCTTCTCTGACGCGCAGACGATGATCCTCGACGAGCCGACCAACCACCTCGACGCCGACAGCGTCGTGTGGCTGCGCGAGTTCCTCAAGGGCTACAAGGGCGGGCTGATCGTGATCAGCCACGATGTCGAGCTCGTCGGCGAGACCGTGAACCGCGTGTTCTACCTCGATGCGAACCGCCAGATCATCGACACGTACAACATGAACTGGAAGAACTACCTGCGTCAGCGGGTGGCCGACGAGGAGCGCCGCAAGAAGGAGCGGGCGAACGCCGAGAAGAAGGCGACGACGCTGCAGCTGCAGGCTGCCCGCTTCGGTGCGAAGGCTTCGAAGGCCGCAGCCGCGCATCAGATGATCGCGCGCGCCGAGAAGCTGCTGGCGGGTCTGGACGAGGTCCGTCAGGAAGACCGGGTCGCGAAGCTGCGCTTCCCGAAGCCGGCGCCCTGCGGCAAGACGCCGATGATGGCGAGCGGACTGTCGAAGTCGTACGGCTCGCTCGAGATCTTCACCGACGTCGACCTGGCGATCGATCGCGGCTCCAAGGTCGTCGTGCTCGGACTCAACGGTGCAGGAAAGACCACCCTGCTGCGGATGCTCGCCGGCGTCGACCAGCCCGATACGGGACAGCTCGAGCCGGGGCACGGCCTCAAGGTCGGCTACTACGCGCAGGAGCACGAGAACCTCGACGTGAACCGCTCGGTGCTCGAGAACATGGTCTCGGCCGCGCCGCACATCACCGAGACCGAGGCGCGCAAGGTGCTCGGGTCGTTCCTGTTCACGGGTGACGACGTGCTCAAGCCCGCAGGGGTCCTCTCCGGTGGAGAGAAGACGCGTCTGTCACTCGCGACGCTCGTGGTCTCGTCCGCGAACCTGCTGCTGCTCGACGAGCCGACCAACAACCTCGACCCCGCATCGCGCGAGGAGATCCTCGGTGCGCTCGCGCACTACGAGGGTGCTGTCGTGCTCGTCTCCCACGATCCGGGCGCCGTGCAGTCCCTCAACCCGGAGCGCGTTCTGATCCTGCCGGACGGCGTCGAGGACATCTGGAGCCAGGAGTACCAGGACCTCATCGAGCTCGCCTGACGCCCCTGGCCACGTGAGCACGTGGCGGATTCGTGGCATAGTCGGGAGCATGCCGACAGCGCAGCCCCCATCTTCGTCAGCGCTCAGAGAGTGGTTGCGTGGGCAGCCTTCTCTTACGGGGGTCGCACCGACGCTCGATCTCGCAGCGCTTCCCGATGATCCTGTGCCGCTCTTCGTCGATTGGATCGGGGAGGCGGCCGAGAGCGGGGTCGCGGAACCGCACGCGGCGACCCTGGCGACGGTCGACGATGACGGCGTGCCGGATGCGAGGACACTGATCCTCAAGGACGTCGACGCGCGAGGATGGGCGTTCGCCGGGACGCGCTCGTCCCGCAAGGGCGAGCAGATCGCCGCACGCGCTGCCGCGGCGTTGAACTTCTGGTGGCAGCCGCTCCGACGGGCTGTGCGGGTCCGGGGAATGATCCAGGAAGCGTCGGAGGCGGAGAGCGCCGCCGATCTCGCCGCGCGGTCGGCTGACGCTCGTCGCGGTGTCGCGCCGGGGGAATGGGTGCTCTGGAGGATCGTCCCGGCGCGGGTCGAGTTCTGGCAGGGAGCGGCGGACCGGAACCACAGCCGGATCGTCTTTCAGCGCACGGACGGCGGCTGGAGCCGCACCGTGACGGGCGAGGTCGCCGGTGTGGCGAGAGATAGAGTCGCAGGGGAGCGGACATGAGCGGTTATCAGGTGCTCGAGATCGGGTCGCTCGACGAGTGGCGCACCCACCATGGTGGCTTCGATGCCGCACGATCGCGCGACGGGCGTCGCGTCGTCGACCATGAGCTGACGATGCAGTACATCGGGATGACCGCGAACGCGTTGGAGCCGGGCGAAGAGGCCGGCTACTGGCACGTGCACCGGAAGATCGAAGAGGTCTACGTGTTCCTCGGAGGGCGAGGGCAGATGGGGCTGGACGACGATGTGGTGGAGGTCGGCCCCGGTACCGTGATCCGCGTCGGTCAGGGCGTCGCTCGCACGTGGCGGGCGCGACCGGACAGTCCGGGCGAACTGCGCTGGCTCTGTCTCCGCGCCGGCGGCGAGGAACTGCCGCACCTTCCGGACGACAGCTCGCGGCTGCCGGAGCGCCCGATGCCATGGTCGGACCGACCGAGCACCGGCTGAAGAGTCACCGCACGTCGAGCAGTTCGTCCTCGACGTCGGCGTCGTGGTCCTTGCGGCGCGACTTCTTGACGGGGGCTTGGACTCCCTCGACCTCCTCGCGGTGCTTCACGATCTCCGTCCGGATGATGTATCCGATGAAGATGAAGCCCATCAGCGCGAAGAGGATCCACTGGATCGCATACGACAGGTGCGGACCCGGATCGTCGGTGGGGGAGTCGAATCCGCCCAGTGCCCCTGCGCCGGCCGGTTCTTCGTTCATCACCCGTCCGTAGGCTCCGGTGATCACGTCACCGTCGACGAGATCGGCGATGGTCGGCAGATTGATGGTCGGCACCTGACCTTCGGGCGCGCCACGTCCCGATGCCGGAACCTGCTCGCCCGGTCGAAGACGAACGGTGACCTCGGCTTCGCCCTTCGGCGGCGCCGGAACGGAATCCGGTGCGTCTCCGTCACCCGGCGGCACCCATCCACGGTCGACGATGAAGACGCGGCCATCGGCATCGCGGAACGGGACGAGCACCTCGAAGGCACTCGTCCCGCCGTGCGGCCGGTTGCGCACCAGGAGCTGCTGGTCGGCCAGGTACTCGCCCTGCAGGGTCACCGGACGCCACTCGTCGGAGGGATCGAGCGCGCCGTCCTCCCCGATGAGGTCGGAGAGCGGGACCGGCTTCGCGTCGTAGTTCTGCTCGACGAGCTCGATCTGCGCGGCGCGTGACTCGTTGCGCTCGAACTGCCAGTGCGACAGGAACACGCAGGCGATCGCGAAGCCGATCGCGATGAGCACGTACACGCCCCAGCGGGTCAGCCGTCGACTCATGCGGGGACTCCGTCGCGGACGGTCACCGGGAAGTCACGTGCCGCGAGGTAGTCGCGGAGGTAGTCCACGTGTTCGTCGCACGCCAACCAGATCTTCTCCCGGTCGGCGGCATGGATGCGGGGATTGCGCCACACGACCTGTCTGGTCGCCGCGCTCCGGCAGCCGGCGCGCGAACATACGAGGTCTGTCATCGGTCCTTCGGGCCTTCGTGGATCGTGAACACCGGGGGAGTGGTCGTGTCGGTCTCGATCGGCGTCGGCCCCGGGGCAGCGAGCTCCTGCACCGGCGACTCGGCACCGGTTTCGGTGCTGTCGCTGCCGGCGTTGGCGAAGACCACGGCGATGTACGGCAGCACGGCCGCGGAGACACCGAAGACCCAGGTGTACCACCCGTACGGCTGGACCAGCACCATGAGCGCGAAGCACGCGATGCGGATGGACATCGTCAGGACATAACGGCGCACACGATGGTCAGCCTCATCCCGCGGAGACTGCGGCAGTGAGGTGACGGCCGGGACTTGACGCGCGTTCTTCACGATGCCTCAAGCCTACGCCGGTACGAGCCTCCCGGCGTGCCGTTGCTCCCGCTCAGCCCGAGAAGAGGAAAGGCAGGCTGAAAGCGCCGACGAACAGGAAGCTGATGATGGTGCCCACGAGCGTGATGGCACTGAGCGCGATCACCGCGTACCCGAGGATCAGGCCGGCGATGGCGAGGCCGCGCCCGCCGATCCCGGGGTCGCGCTTGATCTGTCCGAGTGCCATGTGACCGGTGATGACCGCCGCGATCGACGCGAGGACCGGGATGAGGGCCCAGAACAGGACGACCCCGGCGATTCCGCAGATCAGCGCTGCGGCGGCGAGTCCACTCGTGGGACGCGGCGCGACGGCGGGGTAGGTCGGTGCAGCGTACGGGGCGTATGCCGCTTGTGCGGGCGGGAGTCCGCCGGGGGGTGCATAGGTGGGCGGGGCACCGGGATAGCTCTGCGTCGGCTGCGGCGGGGGCTGCACCGGGTACGCGGGAAGCGCAGCGGCGGACGCAGGGGCTGCGGGAATCCGGACCGGGGGTGGTGGCGGTGTGAACGGCGGCTCGGCACCGGGAGACGGGATGTGGTTTTCGCTCACGAGGAAGCCTTTCGTCTCGAACAGAGTCCCAGCAGCGTCCAGACCTGTCTAACGCGGGACGACGGTCGTCGCGGGCATCGTCGGTAGGATCGATGACGGCTCGGAACCCCGAGCCACCGGCCCAGAGCAGGAGTGTCCCCATGAGCGCTGAGCGCGTCGTCCTCGTCACCGGCGGAAACCGCGGCATCGGTCGTGCGATCGCGGAGCGTTTCGTGCGGGACGGTTACCGCGTCGCGGTCACCGCTCGCAGCGGCGAAGGGCCGGAGGGGACCCTCACCGTCCGGGCGGATGTCACGGATGCCGCCGCCATCGACGCGGCGTTCACCGAGGTGGAGCAGCAGCTCGGACCGGTGGAGATCGTCGTCGCGAATGCCGGCATCACCAAGGACACCCTGCTGATGCGCATGAGTGAAGACGACTTCGACAGCGTGGTCGCGACGAATCTGGGAGGCACGTTCCGCGTCGTCAAGCGTGCCTCGAAGGGCATGCTCCGCGCACGCTTCGGCCGCATCATCCTGATCTCGAGCGTCGTGGGCCTCTACGGCTCCGCCGGCCAGGCCAACTACTCGGCCTCGAAGAGCGCTCTGGTCGGCTTCGCGCGATCGATCACCCGTGAACTCGGCGCGCGCGGGATCACCGCCAACGTCGTCGCTCCCGGATTCATCGAGACCGACATGACCGCGGAGCTCCCCGAAGAGACCCAGAAGCAGTACAAGGCGAGCATCCCGGCCGCACGCTTCGCCACACCCGATGAGGTCGCGGGTGTGGTGACATGGCTCGCGGGCGACGACGCCGGGTACATCTCGGGCGCGGTCATCCCCGTCGACGGCGGTCTCGGGATGGGACACTGACCGCGATCTGGTCGTTCAGCGCGCGATCACCGCGCTGAGGAGTTCGCCGAGCCGCTCGGGAGCGGAGAACTGCGGCCAGTGGCCGGAGCCGATGCGCACGACCTCGGCGTCGTCGATCGCACGGTACTCGTCGCCGTACGCGCCCCACTGACCGATCATCCCCTCGAACGCGCCTTGATCGAGGCCGCCCATCAGCAGCGTCACCGGAACCCGATGACGGGAGGGGTTCTCGAGCGCGATGCCGTCGGTCGGCACCCTCGCGGGAACACTGCGGGTGAGCGGAGCCGTGCGCGCTCGCGTCGCGTCGTCGAGGTCGCTCACGTCGTCGTCCGGGAAGAAGCTCCATCCGGGGAAGGGCACGACTCCGTCGACGATCTCGAACTCGCTGATCCCGCTCCCCGGCGGCGGCGGAACCGTGTCGACGAAGACGACCCGGTCCAGGCGCTCAGGGCGCGCATCAGCGACGCCCCATGCGACGTTCCCGCCGCCGCTGTGGCCGACCACCACGACTTTTCCCGGCAGGGAATCGACGGCATCGACGGCAGCGGCGATCCACTCGGCGATGCCGATCTCCGACGAAGCCGAGGCGGGCGCGCCAAGACCGGGGAGGGTCAGCGGATGTGCGCGATGCCCGGCCTGTTCGAGGCGTGGGATCACCTCTTCCCAGCTGGACGCATCGAGCCAGAGTCCCGGGATGAGGATGATGTCCATGAGCAGACGCTAGTCGTGGCTTCGGACATTCTCCACCGGTGTCCGCCTATGGCAGGAGGGCGATGACCTCGGCCAGATCCTGCGGGCCGATCACGAGGCTCGCGGCCTTGCGCACGGCGGGCTTCGCGTTGAAGGCGAGGCCGAGACCGGCGACCGCCATCATCGGCAGGTCGTTCGCGCCGTCGCCGACCGCGATGGTCGCATGCGGGGCGACGCCGAGCTCTGCCGCCCACTCCCGAAGGGAAGAGGCCTTCGCCGTGCCGTCGACGATGTCACCGTCGACCTGGCCCGACAGCACGCCGTCTGCGATGTCGAGTCGGTTGGCTCGCCAGCGATCGACGCCGAGGGCGGGCGCGACGCTGTCGAGGATCTCGTGGAAGCCTCCAGAGACGACGCCGACGACGCCTCCACGTGCGTGGACAGCCGCGGTGAGCTCACGCACGCCGGGCGTGGGCTCGATCCGTGCACGCACGCGCTCGAAGGCCGACACCGGCACGCCTCGCAGGGCCGCGACCCGGGTGCGCAGGCTCGTCGAGAAATCGACCTCTCCGCGCATCGCCGCCTCCGTCGCCGCCTGCACCTCGGCGCGCCGTCCGGCCTCGTCGGCGAGCAGCTCGATCACCTCGTTGCGGATGAGTGTGGAGTCGGCATCGAGGACGACGAGGAATCGCGCGGCAGTCACCCGTCGAGCCTAGCGATCACTCGAGCGGTCGACATGCCGCGTGACGCGCTCAGCGGTCGATGAAGACGCCCTTGCCCACGACGGTTATACCGGACTCGGTGACGGTGAAGCCACGCGCGAGGTCTCGTTCGCGGTCCACGCCGACCGTCGCTCCGTCGGCGAGCACCACGTTCTTGTCGAGGATCGCCCGATGGATGCGTGCTCCCTGGCCGACGTGCACATGGTCGAACACCACCGAGTCCGTGATGGTCGATCCTCCTCCGGCGAGCGTCCACGGGCCGACCACGCTGCGTTCCAGGTGCGTGCCCGACAGCACGGAACCGAGCGAGACGATCGAATCGATCGCGTTGCCGATGCGCCCGACCGAGTCTCGGACGAACTTCGCCGGCGGGGAGTTGACCGCCTGCGAATGGATCGGCCACTCCATGTTGTAGAGGTTGAACACCGGCAGCGTCGAGATGAGGTCCCTGTGCGCGTCGAAGAACGAGTCGATCGTTCCCACGTCCCGCCAGTACGACCGGTCACGTGGCGATGACCCGGGAACCTCGTTCTGCTTCATGTCGTAGTAGCCCGCCTCGCCGCGCTCCACGAAGTACGGGACGATGTCGCCACCCATGTCGTGTCCCGATACCGGAGACTCGCCGTCGGCCTCGACGGCGGCGATCAGCGCGTCGGCGTCGAAGATGTAGTTGCCCATCGAGGCCAGCACCTCGTGGGGCGAGTCCTCGAGGCCCGCGATGTCGGTCGGCTTCTCCAGGAACTGCTTGATCCGTCCGGATTCCGCGTCGGCGTCGATCACGCCGAACTGCGATGCGAGCGCGAGCGGCTGGCGGATGCCGGCGACGGTCGCCTTCGCACCGGACGCGATGTGCGCCTCGAGCATCTGGCGGAAGTCCATGCGGTACACGTGGTCGGCGCCGATCACGACGACGATGTCCGGCTTCTCGTCGTTGATGAGGTTCATGCTCTGCAGGATCGCGTCGGCGGAGCCGGAGAACCACCGCTTGCCGAGACGCTGCTGGGCCGGCACAGAGGTCACGTACGAGTCGAGGAGGGCTGACATCCGCCAGGTCTGCGAGATGTGCCGGTCGAGGCTGTGCGATTTGTACTGCGTCAGCACCACGATCTGCCGCAGCCCTGAGTTGATGAGGTTCGAGATCGCGAAGTCGATGAGTCTGTACTGTCCGCCGAAGGGCACTGCGGGTTTCGCTCTATCGGCCGTGAGAGGCATGAGGCGCTTGCCCTCGCCGCCGGCGAGGATGATCCCGAAGACCTTCTTTGGAGCGGACATGGCTCCACCATAGATGCCATCATCGTCGCTGTACTAGCGTTCAGACATGCGAGTTGAAATGATCACGAAGGAGTACCCGCCGGAGGTCTACGGCGGTGCCGGCGTGCACGTCGCCGAGCTCGTCGCGGCCCTCAGGAAGCACGTCGACGTGCGGGTCCGCGCGTTCGGATCTCCCCGTGACGAGGCGGGTACGTTCGCCTACCGCACGCCCGCGGAGCTCGCCGGGGCGAACGCCGCTCTGCAGACGCTCGGCACGGATCTGGAGATCGTCTCGGCCATCGCCGAGGCCGATCTGGTGCACAGCCACACCTGGTACGCGAACTTCGCCGGTCACCTCGCTTCGCAGCTCCACGGAATCCCGCACGTCCTCACGGCGCACAGCCTCGAACCCCTCCGGCCGTGGAAGGCGGAGCAGCTCGGTGGCGGCTATGCCGTCTCGAGCGGGATCGAGCGCCTGGCCTACGAGAACGCCGCGGCGGTGATCGCCGTGAGCGCGGGGATGCGTGCAGACATCCTGCGCAGCTACCCGCACGTCGATCCGGCGAAGGTGCGGGTGATCCACAACGGGATCGACGTCGAACGCTGGCGTCCGGTGCGCGACGACGAGTTCCTGCGGTCGATCGGCATGGACCCCGCCCGACCGTCCGTCGTCTTCGTCGGGCGCATCACGAGGCAGAAGGGGCTGCCGTATCTGCTGCAGGCCGCGCGTCTGCTGCCGCCCGAGGTGCAACTGGTGCTCTGCGCCGGGGCTCCGGACACACCGGAGATCATGGCGGAGGTCCACGAGGGAGTCCGGCTGCTCCAACGGGAGAGAGACGGAGTCATCTGGATCGAGCGGATGCTGCCGCGCGACGAGCTCTCGGCGATCCTCACGGCTGCGACGACGTTCGTCTGTCCGTCTGTCTATGAGCCGCTCGGGATCGTGAACCTCGAGGCGATGGCGTGCGGCGCGGCGGTCGTCGGAACCGCGACCGGCGGGATCCCCGAGGTCGTCGCCGACGGCGTGACCGGGCGTCTCGTCCCGATCGAGCAGGTACAGGACGGCACGGGTACGCCGGTCGATCCGGAGCGCTACGTCGCGGATCTGGCCGCGGTGCTCACGGAGGTCGCGATGGACCCGGATCGGGCACGCGCGTACGGCGAGGCCGGACGGGAGCGGGCGCGCAACGAGTTCAGCTGGGCCGCGATCGCCGAGACGACGCGCGCGCTCTACGTGGAGCTGACCGCATGAGCCGATAGGCTGGAGGCATGCCGAGCGCTCTGGAATTCACCGACGTCGTCGTGCGCCGTGAGGGGCGCAACATCATCGATCACGTGACGTGGAAGGTCGACGATGATCAGCGATGGGTGATCCTCGGCCCGAACGGCGCGGGCAAGACGACGCTCCTGCAATTGGCCGACACCCTCATGCATCCGACGGCGGGAACGGTGACGGTGCTGGGGGAGACCCTCGGTCGCACCGACGTGTTCGAGGTGCGCCCGCGCATCGGCTTCGCCTCGTCGGCGATGGCCAAGCGGGTGCCTCGTGATGAGACGGTCCTCAACACCGTGCTCACCGCCGCATACTCCGTGCTCGGCCGTTGGAACGAGAACTACGAGGACATCGACGAGCGTCGCGCGCTCCGGGTCCTCGGCGACTGGCGCCTCGACCACCTGGCCGACCGCACCTTCGGCACGCTGAGCGACGGAGAGCAGAAGAGGGTCCAGATCGCGCGTGCCGTCATGACCGACCCGGAGCTGCTGCTGCTCGACGAGCCGACGGCCTCGCTCGATCTCGGCTCCCGTGAAGAGCTGCTCGCGCTCCTCAGCGGGTACGCCTCGTCTCCGACCACCCCCGCCATGCTGATGGTCACGCACCACGTGGAGGAGATCCCCGTGGGATTCACTCACGTGATGCTGATCCGCGAGGGCGCCGTCGTCGCCGCGGGTCCGATCGCCGAGACGCTCACGGCCGAGGCGCTCACCGACACGTTCGGCATGCCGATCGTGCTCAGCAGCGAAGACGGCCGCTACGCCGCCCGCGCGGCATCCTGATCCGGGTCTGATAGAATCGACCCTTGGTGCTCTCTGCACCGCAGACTTCCCTCGTCCCTGGCACAATCCAGGGCAGCAACTAAGGAATCCCATGAAGACTGACATTCACCCCGAGTACAAGGCTGTCGTGTTCCGCGACCTCGGCTCGGGAGAGACGTTCCTCACCCGTTCGACCGTCTCGAGCGACAAGACCATCGAGCTGGACGGTGTGGAGTACCCCGTCATCGACGTCGAGATCTCCTCGGCTTCGCACCCGTTCTACACGGGCAAGCAGCGCATCATGGACTCGGCCGGCCGCGTCGAGAAGTTCAACCAGCGCTTCAAGGGCTTCGGCGGCTCGTCCAAGTAACGACCGCCAACGCAGAAGGCCCCATGCTCCTCGGAGCGTGGGGCCTTCTGCGTTCCCCGGGCACTGCGTTCGCGGCCGTGCCCGAAGCCTCAGAGGTCGAGTCGGATCCGGCCGTCGTCGATCGTGTCCGGAGGATCGCCCGGCGATGGTGCCGGGGCTGTCCGCTGCGTCTGGCGGTCGCGCTCGATACCTGCCTCGTGCGCAGACGGAGACCAGACGGCGTCGAATGCGCCGCCGAGTCCCCCTCCACTGGTCTCGTACTTCTTCTCGATCGGCACCCTCGAGAAGCCGAAGGCGATCACGACGATCACCGCCGAGACCAGGAGCAGCAGCACTCCGACCGTGACGAGCACACCCACTCCCTGTTCCATGTGCTCCAGAGTAGGCGTCGGGTGGGGCGAGAGCATCCTCTTCCGGGAGGAGATGTTCAGCGGAGGCGACGTCCGTGCGCCAGGTCGATGAGGCGAGACAGCACCGGCCCCGAGCGCAGCCCGTTGTGCTCGTGCTCGCTCGTCTGCCAGAGCTGCACCCCCGGGATCAGCTTCGCGGTCTCGATCGAGAGCTCGTAGGGCACGTAGACGTCGTTGACGTAGACCGCGGCTGCACCGGTCGCTTCCGACCCTGCGATCGCGGCCGCGTCGTAGATGCTCGGCCACTCGAACTCGGCGAGTTCGAGGGCGACCTCTCGCCACGGCTGGAATGCGGGCACCGTCTCGGTCCACTCGCGGCGGATGTGTTCGCCCGTGAACAGCGTGGGGTCATCGCGGAAGTCCGCGGGCTCCGTGCGCTCGGCCGACCAACGGGTCGCGTGCCCGTCGGCGTAGCTCGATTCGTGGAAGGCGAAGTACAGCGGGTTGCGGCCGCCATAGGGCATCGCATGCATCAGGTCGTACCGGAAGGCGTTGGAGGACGGATCGCGCTCCAGGATCGACCACAGTGTCTGCCAGCCGTCGTCTGTGCCGAGTGCGGATCCCACCGACCGCAGGCGCGAGCGCGAGACGACCTCGCCGTCGGGCAGGACGATGTCGCCGGCATCCGCGCGATCGATGAGCCGTCGCATGACGTCGCGGTGTTCCGGGAAGCGGCGGTAGTAGCGTTCCGAGGCGTCGCGCATCTTGTCGTAGCAGAGCGCGTACACGTCGTCGGGGTGTCGCCCCACGGCACTGAGGCCACCGGTGATGAAGACATCTTCGAGCGAGGACGCATCGGTGGAGAGGTACGCCAAAGTCGTGAACCCGCCGAACGACTGTCCGAGCACGCTCCAGGTGGTGGCGCCCAGGTGCTCGCGCACGGCCTCGCAGTCGCGCACGATAGCGTCGGCGCGCAGATGCGTGAGGTGCTCGGCCACGGCGGCCGTGCCTCGCTCGAGGTCGTGGTCCCCCACGGGCGTGGACCGACCGGTTCCTCTCTGGTCGAGAAGCACCAGGCGGTAGTGGGCGAGAGCCTCATCCAACCACGCCGGCGACGATGAGGAGTGGAAGGGACGCGGAGCCTCGTGCCCCGGCCCGCCCTGGAGGAAGACCAGATACGGGAGGGCCTCTCCGCCTTCGCGGGTGACCACGCGCGCGAAGACGTCGATCGTGCGGTGGTCGGCTGGATCGCCCCACACCAGGGGGACGGTGAGCGTGTGCTCTTCGACGGTGAGATCCTGCAGCCTGCGGACGACGGTGCTCATGTTCACATCACATTTCCGATGTAGGAGTATTTGACGAAGACCTCCGAGGCGATGCCCGACTCCTCGAGCACACCCTGCACAGCGGTCATCATGTAGTTGGAATCCCAGCCCATGTAGAGGAAGTGGCCCTCGTCGAGCTCGTCCCACTGCCCCTTCCAGGCCATGTCCTGGTAGATCGGGCCGCCATGGGCGGCGCAGTAGGCCAAGGCAGCGTCTCTCGTGTCGGTCCACGCGCGACGGAAGACCCGGTTGAACAGGTACTTGACGTCGGGCACCTCCCAGCGCTCACCGCGGTACTCGACGTAGTCGAACTCCCGCTCCCAACCCCTCGGCCATCCGCGGCGGCGGACGGCGTCCAGGATCGGCGTGAGGCCGTCGTCGTCGATCTCCGGTAGAGCGGGTCGCGCCCAGATGCGGATCAGATCGGCCGTGAGCGCGATCGTGCGCCGCGTGATCGACGCCGTGTTCCAGGATTCGAGATCGGTGAGATCTCGTGTCGCCGGCACCGAGCTGCGTGCGTAGGCGTCCGAGCGCTTGACGGGGAAAGAGGCGCCGAACACCCGCTCGGCCAGCGGCTGTTCGAGCAGGGTCAGATTGCCGAGGGTCGGGGCGAGGGCTCGATGGCTGTTCTGCTCGTCTTCGGAGTACTCGATCCACGATCGCTCCCCATCACCCGACCAGGCATCGCCGGGCACGGTCGGGACGATGTGCTCGACGTCGAAGGAGTCGAGGTCGTCGACACCTTCGAGCCGCCCCAGCACATAGGCGGGGTGGGGGAGCTCGCTGTACTTCAGCACCGCGCTCACGCGCTCGTCGGAGGGCGTGATCCGGGCGAAAGCGCGCGCGAGCGCATCGCGACCGTCGCGGCGTGCGCGGCACAGTCGTGCGATCAGCCTCTCGGCCGGCAGATTCACCAGGGCGCGTCGGAGGTACAGCGCCTGGAGCCACTCGAGGGTCTCGATGAGCTCCGCGCGGTCGATGACTCCGCGCACGTGATCGCTGTAGGCGCTCATCACCAGGGGATACGACGAGCGTCCGAAGGTGTTGACGTGGCGCAGCTGCTGCGCGATCTCGGGGTCAGGCTCGCGTGACGGGTCGAGCAGGATGCCGTAGATCTCGGCATGGTGCCGCCACTCGGCCGCATCGGCCTGCAGATGGTCGACATCGACGCGGGGGAACGACTGCCGGAACGCGCTGTACACGCCGTGCTCGCCGTTCGCCGCGACCTCGCGACCGGTGACGAGCACGAGGTAGTGCCGCCAGAAGGCGCCGATCGCCTCGCCGGTGTGCCGTTCGATCGGCACCCAGAAGCGGCCCTCGACGTCGACCTGTTCCGCGTGACTCAGGCCCATCAGGATGTAGTTGTGGATCAGCTCGTGATCGCGCAGCGGCTCACCCGTCGAGTTCAGGCTCTCGAAGATCTGCTGGGCGTTCGCCTGGGCGCCGAGGGTGATCGACACGTGTTCGAGCTTCTGCAGCCCGCGCCAGATGGTCGGAACCTCGTCGACATGGATCTGGCTGCGGAAGAAGGCGTAGTTGTCGTCGAAGCGCGACTCGCGATCGGCGTCTTCTCGTCGGTCGAGCACGACGGACTCGTACAGCTCGGCCCAGGCGTCGTGCGGGCGCAGTTTGGTGCGGTCGGGGGCGTCGGAGCGCACCAACACGTGTGCGAGTGCGGCGGCCAGGGCGGGATCGGTCTCGCGGATCGCATGGTGCAGCGCCGCCACCAGCAGCATGAGGGTGGTGATGCGCTGCTGGCCGTCGATGAGGATCAGGTCGGATTCGGCGGATGCCCCGTCCTCGGCGGACAGGATCGAGCCGATGAAGTGGCGATGCGCATCGTCTTCGCTGGCGACCGCGCGGATGTCGGAGAGAAGACGTTCGCAGCCACCGATGTCCCACCGGTACTGCCGCTGATATACGGGGACGACGATGGCCGTGCTCCCCGCCGCGAGCCATTCGATCGTGTTGACTGCTGTCGCCTCGACGTTGGTCGCGGTGCTCATGCTGGTGTCTCGTCCTCCCGTAGCGACGGGCACCGAGGACTCGCCTGGCGCCCCGATCAGTCTATTCGGTTATGCACGGCCGACCTCCGAAGAGCTCGCGGACCACGCTGTTAGGCTTGCCTTATCAGGGCCTGTTAAAACGTGCTGGCCCCCGATGAAAGGAACATGACTCGATCATGGGTTACATCAAGTCCGCTGCCCTCGAGGAAAAGGGATTCGTCGTCCTCGACAGCTACAACCAGGAGCTCGACCCCAAGGAATGGCTCGACATCGAGTACAACGACTGGAAGTCGTCGGGTGACACCCGCTTCGCCCCGCTCGCCAGTGCCTTCGGTGACATCGAGTGCAACGGTTTCTGGAACCACAAGCCGCCGCGCACCGACAAGGACGGCGTCTGGATCGACTCGCAGACCGAGAAGGCCCCGAACCTGACGCGTCGCGCGCAGGAGCCGGGTGCCAACGTCGGCCGCTGCCGCGTCATCGAGCTGCAGCCGACCCCGTACGGCGACTGCCTCTACAACCTGCACCAGGACGACAACAACCGTCTGAACCCGGACGGCACCGGCTGGGTGGTCCGCGGCTTCTTCAACCTGACCGATGACAAGGACAGCTACTTCGTTCTGCGCGAGAACCGCACCGACCCGAGCATCGAGTACCGCATCGCCCTTCCGGCCGGTGCGCAGCTCATCGTCGACACGCAGCGCCTCTGGCACGCGGCCACGCACAACGGCACCGAGCCGCGCTACTGCCTCATCACGTCGTGGACCTCTGGCCCGGAGCTCGACGCCTACATCGAGAAGTACAACGGCACCGACGATGTGCCCAACTACGAGGTCGACCAGGAGACGCTGGAGTTCGGCTACGCCGAGCAGGCGCGCAAGGACGCTGCCCGTGCGGCGTACTACGCCGCCAAGGGCCAGCAGGTCAAGCAGGCCATGAGCGAGGCCTGACCCTCGTCAGACTCACGACCTCTTCCGGTCAGAAGGCCCCGGTCCCCGTGACCGGGGCCTTCGTCGTGGAATGACATGCTTGTGATTTCCGGGGATCTCGGCGAGAATGGGCGCACAACCGCATATTCTCGCCACTTCGTGGTTCAGGTCGTTGGGGAAGACGCACCTGATGAAACGGAGAGATCATGGCGACGGCTTACGCACGCGGAGTGGTGTTCATCCACTCTGCGCCTCGCGCGCTCTGCCCGCACCTCGAATGGGCGGTGGGTCGCGCTATCGGGCGTGCGGTGAACTTCGACTGGACCGAACAGCCCGTTCTGGACGGCGCTCGACGCGCGGAGTTCTACTGGGACGGCCCCGTCGGAACCGGAGCGGCTCTCGCGACCTCCATCCGCGGTTGGGAGCACCTCCGCTTCGAAGTGACGGAGGACCCGACGCCCCGCAGTGACGGCGGCCGTTGGCTTCACACACCCGACCTCGGCATCCACTACGCGCAGACCGATGCCGCCGGCAACATCGTCATCGGTGAAGACCGCATCCGCTATGCGATGGAGATCGCCGCCGGGAGTGCGGTCGAGCTGCAGCGCGAACTCGACATCGCGCTCGGCTCCGCCTGGGACGAGGAGCTCGAGCCCTTCCGTCACGCCAGCGACGACGCCAGGGTCGTCTGGCTCCACAAGGTCGGCTAGCCCGACACCACAGACCGGGACGGGGGAGGCGTGAGTATCGGATGCCGGTGAGTGATCCCGGACGCTGAGAAGACGTATCCCCGCTCCGCACGACGAGGACCCCGCCCCGGAAACGAGGCGGGGTCCTCGTCGTCCGGGTCAGATCACCGCTGTGTGCTGCAGCTCCGCGGTGTGCGATGCGCTCCCTCCACGCACGTCTTGCCAGGCCAGGGCCAACCGCCGCATGGCCTCCGCCATCCGTTGAGGCGGGAGCGTGATCGGGATGCGCAACCGACGCTCGAGCACTCCGCCCGTCGTGAAGCGCGGGCCGGGCGGAAGCACCAGACGCCGTTCGCGTGCGGCGAGGGAGAGCGAGGTGGACAGCGGTGCGCCGATGTCGACCCAGGCGGAGAGGCCTCCCGGCGTGGGCGGCATCCGGAACCCGGGGATGCCGCCCACGCCCGCCTCCACCGCCGCGCGACCCGCGTGCAGGCGCCGGCGGACGTGGGCGGTGAGTGCCGGCATGTCGGCGAGCAGCTCGACCGCGATGCACTGCTCGAGCAGCGCCGTGCCGAGTTCGAACGAGGGACGCACCGCGAGCAGTCGCGCGATGACCGAACGCTCCGCGCGGATCCAGCCGATGCGCATCCCACCCCAGGCGATCTTCGACATCGATCCGACGGTGATCACGTTGGGGCCGCCCGCGGCCATGGGGATCGGTGACCAGCCTCGGTCGATGTCGAGTTCGGTCGTGGTCTCGTCGACGATCAGATGAGTGCCCACGTTGCGCGCGGTGGTGACGACGCGCGATCGCTCGTCGTCCGGGAGGGTCGCGCCGGTCGGGTTGTGGAAGTCCGGGATGAGATAGGCAACGTGCGGGCGGGCGCTGAGCAGTGTCTCGTTCAGGTGTCTCGTATCCCACCCGTCGACGTCCACGGGGGTGGGAAGTAGACGATACCCGTGGCGGTGCAGGGTTTCCAGGGCATGAGGGAACGTCGGCTGTTCGACGAGCGCTCGCTCACCACGACGCCCGATCGCCGTGAGGATCAGGTTCACCGCGTTGAGTGCTCCGGAGGTGATGATGATCTCGTCGGACGATGTCGGGGCGCCTCGATCACGAAAGCGTTGGGCGACGGCCTCACGGAGCTCGGGGAGTCCGCGGAGGGAGTATCCGCTGGTGCCGCGCAGCGCCGCGAGGCGGGGCAGCGAGCGCACGGTCGCGTCGTACAGGCCCGGAGTCGAATCCATCGACGCGATGGACAGGTCGATCGCGTCGTCGTCGGCCTCCGTGCCGGGAGCGCTATGTCCGTTCGGGAGCGTGACGCGCGTGCTCCCGCCGTGCAGGCGCGAGACATAGCCGTCGGTCTGCAGCACCCCGTAGGCACGGGTGATCGTCGAACGGGAACGGCGCAGCTCGAGCGCGAGCGCTCGCTCGCTCGGTAGCCGCTCGCCGACGGTGAGGCGGCCGTCGAGGATCAGCGCCCTGATCCCGTCCGCGAGCCTCGACGCGGTGGCTCCCGCGACGTTGTGCGCTCCGAGCTGTTCGACGAGTCGTGATCCCATAGGTCAAGCATGACGCAAAGTGGCCTGGTCTATGCAGACCACTTTGCGGCGAGTGGCTTCGCCTCGGAACGTCGCCCGAGGGCCAGAGTAGAGGGATGCTCCTGCGTTCCGTGCTTCTCCCCGTCACTGCCACGAGTCGACGCGACCTCCTCGAGAGGTTCGTCCAACTGCTCGTCGGTCTTTTCCTCTACGGCGTCGCACTCGGGTTCATGGTGCGTGGTGGCATCGGCGTGGCGCCGTGGGACGTGCTGGCCCTCGGCCTCGCCGCCCAGACCGGCCTCGGGTACGGCGTCATGACCGTACTCGTCTCGATCGTGGTGCTGCTGCTGTGGATTCCGCTGCGTCAGCGCGTGGGACTCGGAACCGTCTTGAACGCGCTGCTCGTCGGGCCCAGCGCCGATCTCGCGCTCGCCCTCATCCCGCAGCCGTCTTCGGTGTGGATCGGCGCTCCGATGTTCGTCTTCGGGCTGCTTCTGCTGGCCTTCGCGACAGGTCTCTACATCGCCGCCGACTTCGGTCCCGGCCCTCGCGATGGACTGATGACGGGGCTCGTTCGTCGAACCGGATGGGCGGTGTGGCTGGTGCGCACACTGATCGAGGGGAGCGTGCTGCTCGTTGGCTTCCTGCTGGGCGGCCCCGTCGGCGTCGGCACCGTACTCTTCGCCTTCGGTGTCGGTCCGCTGATCGGCTGGTTCCTCTCGCGCATCACCCGGATGCGCGAGGCCCGATCGCAGAAGCTCGGGAGCCTCCGCACCGCCTGACGGAACACCGCGCACCTGCATGACCTGTGCACGCTTGCATGATCGAGTACCGGCGGATGCTCATGCTTCCGTGTGATCTTCATGCAGATGAGAAGAGCGGCCCTCGGAATCCCGAGGGCCGCTCTTCCTGTTCGCGCGTGATGTCAGTCGGCGCTGGCGACCACGAGGACTGCGTTGTGACCGCCGAATCCGAACGAGTTGCTGATCGCGATCTGCGGACCGTCACCGAGAGGTGTGGCTTCGCCCGAGAGACGGAACGGGACGGCCGGGTCGGGCTCCGTCATGTTGATCGTCGGCGGTGCGACACGGTCGCGCAGCGCGAGGAGGGAGAAGATCGCCTCGAGCGCGCCGGTGCCACCGAGAAGGTGCCCGGTCGATGCCTTCGTCGCCGAGACGGGGATCTCGTCGATCCGGTCTCCGAAGACCTTCTTGAGCGCGACGTACTCGTTGGGGTCGCCGACAGGAGTCGACGTGGCGTGCGCGTTGATGTGCGTGACCTGGTCGGCCGTGACCCCGGCCTCTTCGAGCGCCTGCGTGACGGCACGGGCCGCACCGTTGCCCTCGGGGTCGTTGCCCGTGATGTGGTAGGCATCGGCGGTGACGCCACCGCCCAGCACGTAGCCGTAGATCTTGGCGCCGCGGGCCTTGGCATGCTCCTCGGTCTCGAGGATCAGTGCGGCTGCGCCTTCGCCCATGACGAACCCGTCACGGTCGATCGCGCCGGGCCGCGACGCGTGCGCGGGGTCGTCGTTCCGTCGAGAGAGTGCCTGTGCGGAGGCGAAGGAGGCCATCGTGATCGGGTGGATCGCGGACTCCGTCCCGCCGGCGATCACGACGTCTGCGAGACCGTCCTGCAGGTGGTGGTAGGCGTGGATGATCGATTCGGTGCTGGAGGCGCACGCGCTGACCACGGTCTGCGCATACGCGCGAGCGTGGAACTGCAGCGACAGGTTTCCGGCGGCGGCGTTCGGCATGAGCATGGGGACTGTGAGAGGCATGACCCGACGCGGGCCCTTCTCGCGGAGGGTGTCCCAGGCATCCAGAAGCGTCCAGAGGCCACCGATGCCGGTGGCGAAGTCGATGCCGAGACGCTCGGGGGCGACCTCGGGCGAACCGGCGTCCTCCCATGCCTCGCGCGCGGCGATCAGCGCGAACTGCGACGAGGGGTCGAGGCGCTTTGCCTCGTGGCGGGGGAGCACCTCTTCGGGGCGGACGATCGCCTCGGCGGCGAAGGTGACGGGCAGCTCGTACTGCTGTACCCAGTCGTGTTCGAGCGTGCGGGTGCCGGACATACCGGCCAGCAGGTTCGTCCAGTTCTCCGGGGCCGTGCCGCCGATGGCGGAAGTGGCGCCGATGCCGGTGACGACGATGCGCTTGGTCATGAGGTGTGGTTCCTTGTCGAAACGAAGTCGAACGGGTGAGAGGGCAGGCGGAGGATGCCACTCCCCGCGAGGCGCGGGAGTGGCATCCTGCCGGGATTACTCCTGGCCCGCGACGATGAAGCTGACGGCGTCGCCGACGGTCTTCAGGTTCTTGACCTCGTCGTCGGGGATGGTGACGCCGAACTTCTCCTCGGCGTTGACGACGATCGTCATCATCGAGATGGAGTCGATGTCGAGGTCGTCCGTGAACGACTTCTCGAGCGCGACCTCGGAAGCGTTGATGCCGGTCTCGTCGGTGATGAGCTCTGCGAGGCCAGCGAGGACCTCATCGTTGGTGAAAGCCATGTGGTCTTCCTCTTTCTTGCGGGTTGTTTTCGGAACCGTGGAACAGTCTAGGGAAGGTCAGCGCATTCTCAGGGAAGGACGACGACCTGTGCGGCGAACACGAGACCGGCGCCGAAGCCGATCTGCAGTGCGAGACCGCCCGAGAGCTCGGGGTGCTCGGCCATCAGGCGGTGGCTGGCCAACGGGATGGAGGCCGCGGAGGTGTTGCCCGTGGTCTCGATGTCGCGCGCGATCACCGTGGTCTCGGGCAGCTTCAACTGCTTGGCGAACTCGTCGATGATGCGCATGTTCGCCTGGTGCGGGATGAACGCGGCGATGTCGGAGGGCTCGACGCCCGCCTTGTCCAGCGCCTCGCGCGCGACCTTCGCCATCTCCCAGACCGCCCAGCGGAAGACCGTCGGCCCCTCCTGACGCAGGGTCGGCCACGGCACCACGCCGTCGCGGAAGTCGGTGAGCGTGCCGTTCATGCCCACAGCATCGGCCTTGGAGCCGTCGGAGCCCCAGACGGCAGGAGCGATGCCCGGCGTGTCGCTCGGGCCGATGAGTGCGGCGCCCGCACCGTCGCCGAGGAGGAAGGAGATGCTGCGGTCGGTCGGGTCGACGACGTCCGACAGCTTCTCCGTGCCGATCACGAGCGCGTAGCGAGCCGCACCGGCCTTGATCAGCGCGTCGGCCTGGGCGATCGCATACGCGTATCCGGCGCAGGCCGCGTTGATGTCGTAGGCGGCTGCCGGGTTCGCCCCCACGCGGTCGGCGACGATCGCCGAGACGGACGGGGTCTGCTTGGGGTTGCTGATGGTCGCGACGATCACCAGATCGACCTGGTCGGCCGGAACGCCGGACTTCTCGATCGCCTCGGCCGCAGCCGTGGTCGCGAGGTCGATCGCGTCGGTGCCCTTGTCGGCTCGAGCGCGGGTGATGATGCCCGTGCGCTGGCGGATCCACTCGTCGCTCGAGTCGATCGGACCGATCAGGTCTTCGTTCGGCACGGCGTTCTCGCCGCGGGCAGCGCCGTAGGAGTAGATGCGCGTGTATGCCGGGCCGGTCACCTGGGCGAGGGTGGCGCTCATGCGGCTTCTCCGTTCAGCAGCGCGACGGCTGCATCGAGATCTTCGGGGGTCTTCACAGCGACGGTCGGGATGCCACGGAGGCCGCGCTTGGCGAGCCCGACCAGAGCGCCGGCGGGGGCGAGCTCGATGACACCCGTCACGCCGGCATCTGCGAAGGACTGCATGCAGAGGTCCCAGCGCACCGGCGACGACACCTGGTCGACGAGGTAGTCGAGTGCCTGAGCGCCGTCGGTCACGGCTGAGCCGTCACGGTTCGTCCACAGTGTGACGTCGGGGTTCGCGGGGGTGACGTCCGCCACCGCATCGCGGAGGGCGGCGACCGCGGACGCCATGTATCGCGTGTGGAAGGCGCCGGCCACCTGCAGCGGGATGACGCGGGTGCCCTTGAGAGGCTCCTCCGCGAGAGCGGCGAGCGCGGGAAGCGCGCCGGCGACCACGATCTGCCCGCCGCCGTTGTAGTTGGCGGGGGAGAGGTCGAGCTCGGCGAGGCGGGCCAGAAGGGCATCTTCATCGCCACCGAGCACGGCGCTCATGCCCGTCTGCTCCTGCGCTGCGGCATCGGCCATCGCACGGCCGCGGATGCCCACCAGGCGCATGCCGGTGTCGGCGTCGATCACATTGCTGCCGACGAGTGCCGCGATCTCACCGACGGAGTGGCCGGCGATGCCGTCGGCACGACGACCGGCGCGTTGCGTCAGCGCGTCACCGGCGATCAGCGACGCGGCGACGATCAGCGGCTGCGCGACGCGCGTGTCGCGGATCGTGTCGGCGTCGGACACCGTGCCGTGTTCGCGAAGATCGACCTCCGCGGCGTCCGAGTACGCGGCGAGGCGTTCAGCCACTCCGTCGAGCTCGAGCCAAGGAGCGAGGAATCCGGGGGTCTGCGAGCCCTGACCTGGGCATACGACGACAATCACCCACCCAGTCTGCCAACGTTTGCGGCAGAGCGGTGGATGATCCATCACAAGATTCCGAAAAACCCTTGTGTGTGGCGTACAGAGAGCGGCTCAGCGCGAGGCGCGTCGCAAGGGTGCGCGTCGACGAACCTGATCCGCAGCGCCGATGGAACCGAGGATCAGAGCGGTCTGCAGGATGAGCGCTTCGCGCGGACCCGTGGCATCCCAGCCGATGACTTCGCTCACGCGCTTGAGTCGGTAGCGCACCGTGTTGGGGTGTACGAACAGCTCGCGTGCCGTGGCCTCGAGGGAGCGCCCGTTGTCGAGGTAGCTCCACAGGGTCGTGACCAGGTCGGTGGAGTGGGCCTGCAAAGGGCGGAAGATGCGCTCGATCAGGGTCTGCTTCGCCAGTGGGTCTCCGGCGAGTGCCCGCTCCGGAAGCAGGTCGTCGGCTTCGACGGGACGGGGAGCACCGCGCCACGCACGGGCGACCGCGAACCCTGCGAGAGCGGCGCGTGCGCTCTGGCTCGCGTCCACGAGGGCTGCGACCTCGGGGCCGAGCACGACATAGCCGGGGCCGAAAGACGGCTCGAGGCGGGAGGCGATCTCTTGGAAGCCCAGTTCTTCCTCTTCGCCCTCATGGCCTTCGACGCGTGCGCGTCCGAGCACGAGGACGAGTCGGGAGCCCTGCACTCCGATGAGCACGTCGACGGCGAGCTTCCTGGCCGTGCGGCGCACCAGGTCGACGTCGAACTGGGCAGGCGTGGTGCCGACGAGGACGGCGACCTCGCCATGGCCGTGCCATCCGAGCGCGGCGATCCGGCTCGGGAGCTCCTCGTCGGCCTCACCCGTGAGGATCGAGTCGACGACGAGTGCTTCCAGACGTGCGTCCCAGAGGCCACGGGCCTCGGCGGCCCTGGCGTACACATCGGCCGCCGCGAAGGCGACATCACGCGAGTAGAGCAGGATCGCTTCGCGGAGGTCGTTTCCCCGTCCGGCGACGCGCTCCTCGGTGACCTCGACGGTCACACGGATGAGCTGCAGCGTCTGCTGCAGGCTGACGCTGCGTAGAAGTTCACGCGGAGCCGCGGCGAAGATGTCGGCCGCGATCCACGGGGTGGAGGTGGGGTCTTCGTACCACTGGATGAACGACGTGATGCCGGCCTGAGCCACCAGCCCGACCGCAGAGCGGCGGGCTGGTGGCATGTCGGCGTACCACGGGAGGGTGTCCTCCAGGCGCTTGATCGTCACCGAGGCGATGTCACCGGAGATCCGGCGCAGCCAGGTGAGCGTCGCGGCCTTGTCCATGCCGGAGGGAGAGGATCCTGTCACCGAGGGCTCAGCTTTCGCCGCCCGCGTTGCCGCTGGTCCCGGCGTTCACATCGTGCAGGCTGTACTTCTGGATCGCCTGCGCCGCGAGAGAACGGTCGACGACCCCGTCTTCGGCGAGTGACTGCAGCGTGCGGACGACGATCGACGGGCCGTCGATCTTGAAGAAGCGACGTGCGGCGGCGCGCGTGTCCGAGAAGCCGAAGCCGTCGGCACCGAGCGTGGCGAAACGGTTCGGGACCCACGGACGGATCTGGTCCTGCACCGCGTGCATGAAGTCGCTGACCGCGACGACCGGCCCTTCGGCACCCTGAAGCTTCTGGGTGAGGTACGCGGTGCGGGGCTCTTCCTCCGGGTGCAGGAAGTTGTGCTCGTCGGCGGCGAGGCCGTCGCGGCGCAGCTCGGTCCACGAGGTGACCGACCAGACGTCGGCGATCACGCCCCAGTCGTTCTTCAGCAGCTGCTGCGCCTCGAGGGCCCAGGGGAGTCCGACGCCCGACGCGAAGAGCTGGGCACGGGGGCCCTCGCCCTCGCCGACCGAGACGCGGTGGATACCGCGCACGATGCCGTCGACATCCGCGTTCTCCGGCTCGGCGGGCATCACCATCGGCTCGTTGTAGAGCGTGATGTAGTACATGACGTTCGGGTCTTCGTGGTTGCCGCCGTACATGCGCTCGAGACCCGAGCGCATGATGTGCGCGATCTCGTAGCCGTAGGCCGGGTCGTACGAGACCGTCGCCGGGTTGGTGGCGGCGAGCAGGTGCGAGTGACCGTCGGCGTGCTGCAGACCCTCACCCGTGAGGGTGGTGCGACCTGCCGTCGCGCCCATGATGAATCCGCGGGCCATCTGGTCGCCCGCCGCCCACTGAGCGTCGCCGGTGCGCTGGAATCCGAACATCGAGTAGAAGAGGTAGATCGGGATCAGCGGCTCGCCGTGCGTGGCGTAGGAGGTGCCGGCTGCGGTGAAGGCCGCGAGGGCACCCGCCTCGTTGATGCCGACGTGCACGATCTGGCCCTGCGGGCTCTCCTTGTAGGCGAGGAGGAGTTCGCGGTCGACCGACGTGTAGTGCTGGCCGTTCGGGTTGTAGATCTTCGCCGACGGGAAGTAGGCATCCATTCCGAACGTGCGTGCCTCGTCCGGGATGATCGGGACGATGCGGTGGCCGAAGTCCTTCGAGCGCAGCAGGTCCTTCAGCAGACGGACGAACGCCATGGTCGTGGCGATCTCCTGCGTGCCGGAACCCTTCTTGGGCAGGGCGTACGCCGCGTCGTCAGGGAGCGACAGGCCGACGTGGGTGGAACGGCGCTCCGGCAGATAGCCGCCGAGAGCCTGGCGACGCTCGAGCATGTACTGGATCGTCTCGTCCTGGGGGCCCGGGTTGTAGTACGGGGGCAGGTACGGGTTCTCCTCGAGCTGTGCATCCGTGATCGGGATGTGCATCGCGTCGCGGAACGTCTTGAGGTTGTCCAGCGTCATCTTCTTCATCTGGTGGGTCGCGTTGCGGCCCTCGAAGTGCGGACCGAGGCCGTAGCCCTTGACGGTCTTCGCGAGGATGACGGTGGGCTTGCCCTTGTGCTCGGTCGCTGCCTTGAACGCCGCGTAGACCTTGCGGTAGTCGTGGCCGCCGCGCTTGAGGTTCCAGATGTCCTCGTCGGAGTAGTCCTTGACGAGGGCGGCGGCGCGCTCGTCGCGGCCGAAGAAGTGCTCGCGGACGTATGCTCCGGACTCGGCCTTGTACGTCTGGTAGTCACCGTCGGGGGTGACGTTCATCAGATTGAGCAGCGCACCCTCGGTGTCGCGGGCGAGCAGGTCGTCCCATTCGCGACCCCAGACGACCTTGATGACGTTCCAGCCCGCACCGCGGAAGAACGACTCGAGCTCCTGGATGATCTTGCCGTTGCCGCGCACAGGGCCGTCGAGGCGCTGCAGGTTGCAGTTGACGATGAACGTGAGGTTGTCGAGGCCCTCGTTGGCTGCGACCTGCAGCTGGCCGCGGCTCTCGACCTCGTCCATCTCGCCGTCGCCGAGGAACGCCCAGACGTGCGACTGCGACGTGTCCTTGATGCCGCGGTTCTCGAGGTACTTGTTCGACATCGCCTGGTAGATGGCGTTGATCGGCCCGAGACCCATAGACACGGTCGGGAACTGCCAGTACTCCGGCATCAGACGCGGGTGCGGGTACGACGGGATGCCGTTCGGGGCGTGCGACTTCTCCTGGCGGAAACCGTCGAGCTGGTCCTCGCTCAGGCGTCCTTCGAGGAACGAACGCGCATAGGTGCCGGGGGAGGCATGGCCCTGGATGAAGATCTGGTCGGCGCCGCCGGGGTTGTCGGCACCCTTGAAGAAGTGGTTGAAGCCGACCTCGTACAGAGCGGCCGACGACGCGTACGTCGAGATGTGTCCACCGACGCCGATGCCAGGGCGCTGCGCGCGGTGAACCGTGATCGCGGCGTTCCACCGGATCCAGGCGCGGTAACGACGCTCGACCTCCTCGTCGCCCGGGAACTCGGGCTCGTTCTCCGAGGCGATGGTGTTGATGTAGTCCGTCGTCGGGACCATCGGCACGCCCAGGTGCAGCTCCTTCGAGCGCTTGAGCAGGCTGAGCATGATCTCGCGGCCGCGGCCGTGGCCCTTGGCATCCACCAGCTCATCGAGGGACTGCTGCCACTCGCCGGTCTCCTCCGGATCGCTGTCGAGGGGGCCCTGGGAGTACGGATCCTGGTCGTGCACGGTCACGGGGGAACCTTTCGTCAAGCTGGCAGGTCATGCCAAGGAAACGGGAAGCGACACGGGCAGCCTTGTCAGCTGTGCACAACGCGCGCCGGATTCAGCCTATCCCTCTTCTCCGACGCGGGCGCGCACCCGGCTCCCGATAGACTGACGACACCAGGGCCTTTAGCTCAGCTGGTAGAGCGCCACGTTTACACCGTGGATGTCGTCGGTTCGATCCCGGCAGGGCCCACCTCGCTCCGGAACGCTGGCGGGTCGCCTCGTCGCCGATCTAGGCTCCCCGCATGGGATTTCTGACCTTCTGCATCAATGTCACCCTGGACGGCTGCGTCGACCATCAGGAGGGGATCGCCGATGAGGAGACGCATGCCTTCTTCACGCGCCTCATGGATCAGTCCGGCGCGATGCTCTGGGGGCGCATCACCTACGAGCTGATGGAGGGGTCGTGGCCCGCGATCGCGCGAGGTGAGGTGGAGGCTCCTCCCGCGTTGCTCGAGTGGGCGCTCGAGCTCGATGCCAAGCCGAAGTATGTGGTGTCGTCCACTCGAGTGGACTTCCCATGGAACAACAGTCACCGGATCTCCGGAGACCTGCGCGCGAGCGTGCAGGAGCTCAAGGAGCAGACGCCGGCCGGGGTTCTCCTCGGCAGCGGCATGCTCGCCACCGAGCTCGATCGGCTGGATCTGATCGATGAGTACCGATTCCTCGTACATCCGCGGATCACGGGGCACGGCCCGACACTGTACGAGAGCGGACTTCCCCGCACACGAGCGTTGGAGCTGATCTCGGCGGAGCCGCTCCGCAACGGCGCCATCGCCGTGCACTACCGCCGAGCCCGCTGACCCGACCCTATGGCGGACGGGCCTTGACCCGCTCCCGCGGTCGGCCTACCGTGATCGATCATGGCTTCTCTGGAGAGCATCACGGTCGAGACACCGGAGCCGACGGCGGCCGACTTCTACGGTGCAGCCCTCGGACTCGGGACACAGGTGCGTGTGCGGCGGTCCGAGGAGCCGAGCGGCGGGTTCCGAGGCTTCCTCCTCGGGCTCGTGCTGCGTCAGCCGGCCGACGTCGATGAAATCATCCGCGGTGCCGTGCTGGCCGGGGCGACATCGGTGAAACCGGCTGCTAGATCGCTGTGGGGCTACGGCGGGGTGTTGGCGGCACCGGACGGCACGATCGTCACAGTGGCCTCATCTTCGAAGAAGGACTCCGTTGCCGTCTCCACCGACGTCGAGGAAGTCGTCCTGCAGCTCGGCGTCGCAGACGTCGCCGCGAGCAAGCGGTTCTATGCGGAACGGGGCTTCGCGGTGGGCAAGAGCTACGGGCGCAGGTACGTCGAGTTCGACACCCGCCCGATCTCCTTCACGCTGAACAGGCGCGCCGATCTCGCGAAGACCGCCGGCGTTCCGGCCGACGGCTCCGGATCGCATCGTCTCCTGATCGGAGGGGACGGCGATCCGTTCACGGATCCCGATGGATATGCGTGGCGGCCTCCGATGCCGCCCGCTCCTTCGTCGTAGGCCTGATCCGCGGTGCCGCCACCCGCGTGTCAAGCCCCGCCGCTATCGTGCGCGTGGCGCGTACGCTGGACGGCACGACAAGACTCGATCATCGAGAGACGGGAATCATCACGCACATGGCGCGACGCATCGTCGTCAGCGGGGCCTCCGGTCTGATCGGAGCAGCCCTCGTCTCCTCCCTCCGCGCCGACGGCGTCGAGGTCACCGCACTCGTACGCCGACCCCCGCGAGGGGAGAGCGAGATGCAGTGGTTTCCGGGGGACGGCGTGCTCGACCCGGAGGTGCTGGCCGGTGCCGACGCGGTGGTCGCCCTCGGTGGAGCCAGCGTCGGGCGGCTGCCGTGGACGCGTGGGTATCGCCGGGAGCTCGTCGACTCGCGTCTCCAGGCGACGCGCACCCTCACCACAGCGCTTCGCGCCCTGCGCTCCGACGCACCGGCCCTGGTCTCGGCATCCGCTGTCGGGTACTACGGCTCCGCGCCCGGCGAGGTCCTCACAGAGGATTCTGCTGCGGGGCAGACCTTCCTGGCCGACCTGACGGTGCGCTGGGAGGCCGAAGCCCGCCAGGCCGAAGACCACACGCGAGTCGCACTGCTGCGGACGGCACCGGTGATCCACCGACGCGGAGTGCTCAAGCCGCTGCTCACGCTGACGCGACTCGGTGTCTCCGGTCCGCTCGGACGGGGCACCCAGATCTGGCCCTGGATCTCATTGGATGACGAGGTGCGGGCGATCCGCCACGTCCTGGACGCGAAGATCGCCGGGCCCGTCAACCTCACCGGACCCGCACCGGCCTCGGCGAACGACATCGGGCGTGCCCTGGCCACCCGGATCCATCGGCCGTTCTGGCTCCCTGCACCTGCGTGGGCGCTGCGTCTCGCGCTCGGTGACGCTGCGGATTCGCTGCTGCTGCCCGATGCCGATGTGCGGCCGCAGGTGCTGGAGCGGTCCGGGTTCCGGTTTTCACACGCGACCGCGGCGGAGGCTGTCGCCGCCGCACTGTGACGTCGCCGGGCGGGACGGCATTCTTCCGGTGAGGCCCCTCCCGGATCAGGGCGCCCCGCTGCAAGACTGTGCGCATGGAGATCATCGAGAACTCGAAGCTCACGGTCGTCGGCGCGGGAAGCGTGGGATCGAGTGTCGCCTATGCGGCACTGATCCGTGGCTCTGCCCGTCACGTCGCCCTGTATGACATCGCGACGGACAAGGTCGAGGCCGAGGTGCTGGATCTCGCCCACGGCACGCAGTTCACGGGGTCCAGCGACATCATCGGCGGCAGTGACATCTCCGTCGCGGCCGGGTCGCACGTCGTGGTGATCACGGCCGGTGCGAAGCAGAAGCCCGGTCAGACCCGCATCGAACTCGCCGAGGTCAATGCGGGCATCATCCGCCGCATGATGCCGGAGCTGCTCGAGGTCGCCCCGAACGCGATCTACGTAATCGTCACGAACCCCTGCGACGTGCTGACGGTCATCGCGCAGGAGCAGACGGGGCTTCCGCCCGAGCGGATCTTCGCTTCGGGAACCGTGCTCGACACCTCTAGGCTGCGGTGGAAGCTCGGGCAGCGCGCCGGAGTGTCGACCGCCAGCGTCCACGCCCACATCATCGGCGAGCACGGCGACACCGAGTTCCCGCTCTGGTCTCGCGCGACGATCGGCACCGTGCCGATCCTGGAGTGGGAGACTCCCGGCCACCCGCGCTTCACGCTCGACGAGCTGCAGGATATCGCCGTCGACGTGCGTGACGCCGCGTACAAGGTCATCCAGGGCAAGGGAGCGACGAACTATGCGATCGGCCTGTCGAGCGCGCGCATCGTCGAGGCGATCCTGAGCGACGAGCACGCCGTGATGCCGGTGAGCACGGTGCTGCGCGACTTCCACGGGCTCGACGGTGTCGCCCTCTCGGTGCCGTCGATCGTGAGCGCGGCGGGTGCGGTGCCGATCCGGAACACGTCCTTCTCCGAAGGCGAGCTGGCGTTGCTTCGGCAGTCCGCCGACGCTCTCACCGCCGCGGCTGCCACCCTGCGGCCCTGAGAGCGCCGGCGCGGAGCCGACGCCCCGGTGCTCAGCGACCGTGCGGGTCGGTGCGGTTCAGCGTGGCCACGACCTGGTCGTAGTCGCCGCGGGCTTCGCCGTAGCGGAGGAACTTCACCCGCTCGACCTGGATCTCGGTGGCGTCCGGCTGTGACTCGACCAGCGCCATGACCTCGTCGATGAACTCGTCCAGCGGCATCGCCGACTCGTTGTCCTCGTGCCCGGGCATGAGGGGCGTGCGCACCGCCGGCGGCTCCAGCTCGAGCACCGACACGCTGCTCCCCTCGAGCTGCAGGCGCAGAGACTCGCTGAGCATGTGGATCGCGGCCTTGCTGGCGTTGTAGGTGGGCGTCACACGGAGCGGGGCGAACGCGAGCCCGGACGAGACCGTCATGATGGTCGCATCCGGCTGGGCGCGCAGATGCTCGATGAAGGCGGCGATGAGCCGGATCGGCCCGAGGATGTTCGTGGTCACCGTCTCCTCGGCCGTGGAGAGGAAGCCCGACGGGGTGGTCCAGTCCTCGGCACGCATGACACCGGCCATGGTGATGAGCACGTTGAGATCGGGGTGCTCGGCGAGCACGGCACCGGCCGCCGCTTCGATGCTGCCTGCATCGGTCGTGTCGATGCGGATCGTATGGATGCCGGGGTGCTCGGTCGCGATGGCCGTGAGGCGATCCTCGCGGCGTCCGCCCACGATCACGGTGTTGCCCCGCTCCCGGAGCCGCAGCGCGAGGGCGAGGCCGATGCCGCTCGTGGCCCCCGGGATGAAGATGGTGTTTCCGCTGATGTTCATACGACCAGCTTCGGCGTCTCGCCGTCGTCCCTCCAGAGAGCGGTCATCCAGGGATCGGGGATCCCTGGATGCGGCATCGACGACGGGGGATACTTCAGGAGTGGATCGTGATGCATTGGCCGAGTTCCTCCTCCGTCGGCGTGAGGCCCTGAGTCCCGCCGACGTCGGTCTCGCTACCGGGCCGCGACGCCGCACCGCAGGGCTGCGCAGAGAAGAGGTGGCGCAGCTGGCGACCATGTCGACGGACTACTACACGCGCCTGGAGCAGCGGCGCGGTCCACAGCCGAGCGTGCAGATCCTCGCCTCGCTGGCGCGGGCGCTGCGTCTGACCGAAGACGAGCGCGACTACCTCTTCCGGCTCTGCGGCCACAGCGCCCCCGACAGGGCGCACATCACGGAGTACATACGCCCTGGCATCCTCCGTGTGCTCGATCGACTGCACGACACTCCGGCCTTCGTCGTCTCCGTGCTCGATGAGGTGCTGGTGCAGAACGATGCCTCGCGTGCGCTCGTGGGCGATGCGAGCGCGCTCACCGGGCTCGACCGCAGTGGCATCTATCGCTGGTTCGCGTATCCCGACGTCGAGCGTCGGCGGTATCGCGAGGCCGATCACCCGCGGCAGGCCCGCGCCCTGGTCGGGTCGCTGCGTGCGGCGCACGGCGTGATGGGTGCCCGATCCAGGGCGGGGGAGATCGTCACCGCACTGGCGGCTCGAAGCCCGGAGTTCGTCGAGCTGTGGGACGCGCAGGTGGTGAGTCGTCGCTTCGAGCAGCACAAGGTGATGGTGCACCCCGAGCTCGGGGAGATCGAGGTCGACTGTCAGGCGCTCTTCACCGAGGACGAGTCGCATGCGCTGATCGTGCTCACCGCCGCGCCCGGAAGCGACTCGGCGAGCAAGCTCGAGTTCCTGCGGGTGCTGGGCACGCAGAACGTCTGACGCTGGTCGTCGTCAGGACTCCTCATGTGTCCGGGGGTCGGCGTCGAACAGACGTCCGTTCGGTCGTCCGAGCGCGGTGATGGCCTCGACCTCGGCGTCGTCGAGCACGATCTCGGCGGCCGCGAGGTTGGCCACCTGGTGTTCGAGCGACGATGCCTTCGGGATAGACACCGTGCCGCGGGCGACGTGCCAGGCCAGCACGGTCTGAGCGGTCGTGATGCCGCGCTCCGCGGCGATGTCACGGATCACCTGTTCGTCGAAGAGCGCTTTCGCGCGACCCAGGGGACTCCATGCCTCGGTCAGGATGCCGTGTTCGCGGTGATAGGCGAGCTGCTCCTGCTGAGGGAAGTAGGGATGCACCTCGATCTGGTTGACGACGGGGCGCACCCCGGTCTCCTTCTCGATGCGCTCCAGGTGCTCCGGCAGGAAGTTCGACACGCCGATCTGCCGGACGACTCCGCGGGCCTGGGCGTCGACGAGGGCGGCCCACGCTTGGACGTACTCGTCCTGGATGGGGTTCGGCCAGTGGATGAGGTGCAGATCCGTCGCGTCGAGACCGAGTCGGGACCGGCTCTCCTCGATGCTGGCGCGTGCCTTCGCCGAGGGGTGGTGGCGGCCGGGGAGCTTGGAGGTGACGATGATGTCGGAGCGCTCGACATCGGAGGCCGCGACGCCTCGGCCGACCGAGCCCTCGTTCTCGTAGTTGAACGCCGTGTCGACCAGGCGGTAGCCCGCATCGATGCCTCCGGTGACAGCATCCGCCCCGGCATCGCCGTTGAGCCCGTACGTGCCGAGGCCGATGGCGGGAAGGGCGAACCCGTTGTGGGCGGTGAACGAGGGGACGACGGGCTGGGTGGTCACGGTGCTCCTTCTTGGTCTTTCGTCGAGCGTACGCTGAGGGAATGACAGCAGAGGCGGAGATGGCGCCGAATGGCGTCGTGATCGACGGCGAAGTGCGCTGCCCGTGCTCGTCCGGGGACACGTTCGGCGGATGCTGTCGCCCGCTGCTCGAGGGGGCACCGGCCCCGACCGCGGAGCGCCTGATGCGCTCTCGGTATACGGCTTTCGCACGCGAAGACGCGGGGCACCTCCTGCGGACCTGGCATCCGACCACGAGGCCGGAGACGATCGATTTCGAGCCGGGCATCGAGTGGCGGCGGCTGCTCCTCATCGATCGCGTGGCCGGAGGTCCGTTCGATCGCGATGGCGTGGTGGAGTTCGAGGCCTTCTGGCGGCAGGGGACTGAGAGGGGCTCGCTCCACGAGCGCAGCCGCTTCGTGCGCGAGGATCGACGCTGGTACTACGTCGACGGCGTCGTGCACTGATGGGCGGATGTCGCGACAGCGACTAGATTTGAAAGCGTGAACGCCAGCCCTGAGAACCAGCGCACCCTGCTCGACATCGCCGACCTCGACCGGCGCATCGCGCAGGCAGAGCGTGCCAGAACGAAGCCAAGTCAGGCGGGGCGGATCACCGAGCTCGTGGCGATCCGTCAGGAGCAGCTCCGTGAACTGACCACGCTCGCCGGTACCCGTGACGACGTGCGCACCGAGTTGAAGCGTCTGGAGTCCGATGTGGCCGTCGTCGAGGCCCGTCGAAACCGCGATGCCGAGCGACTTGCCGCGTCGACGAACTCGAAGGACGCGCAGGCGCTCGAGCACGAACTCGCGAGCCTCGCCCGCAGGCAGAGCGATCTGGAAGATGCCGAACTCGACGTCATGGGAAGGCTCGAAGAAGCAGAAGCCGCCCTCGCCGCGCAGCAGGCGCTCCTCGACACGACGACGGCCGAGGGGTCCGCGCTCACCGCGCACGCGAAGGCCGATGTCGCTGCGGCCACCGAGCTCGGCGCACAGCTCGCCCGCGACCGGGCTGCTGTCGCTGAAGGCGTGGCACCGGCACTGCTGGCCGAGTACGCGCGCCGTGCCGCGAACAGCGCGGGTGCCGCGCTGCTCACCCGTGGTACCTGCGAGGGTTGCCGCATCCTGCTTCCCAGCACCGATCTGAACGACATCCGCCGCGCAGCGGACGACCTCGTGGTCTCGTGCCCCGAGTGCGGCTGCATCCTCGTGCGCACCGAGGAGTCCGGGCTCGCATGAGCGGTGCTTGCGCGCGCCGGCGATGACGACACCGGCGTCCGGCGCAGAACGACGCATCGCACTGATCTCGATCGGGCCGCAGGAGTACGTGGCGATCGAGCTCGACGCGGAGGACGAAGAGCAGGACCGTACTCCGTTGCGTGCCGACGAGCTCCCCGGATGGGTCCGCTCCGTCGAGGAAGCCGATGCCCCGCGGTGGATCATGCGCACGGCGGCGGAGACCTATGCGCGTCTCCTCGGTGACGGAGTCCGGATCACCCGCAGCCATGATCTGGTCCTGTGTCATGCCATCCTGCGTGACACCTCCTCGGTGTCGTCCCCGCTCCCGGGATCGTCCGATTGGGACCGGCGCGAGCCGACCGTCTCGGCGCCGTCGTTGTTCGACGTGTTCGACGACGCGGGTGGTGACGACGCGATCGCCGCGACCCTCGATCAGTACCGGGCGCAGCGCGAAGTGATCGCCGCGGCGCCGGACGGACGCCTCACGTTGCTGTGCGCTGCGGAGTCGGCTGGCGGCCTCATCGCCGAGGAGATGCGGGTGGCGGGGTTGCCCTGGGATGCGGGCGTGCACGATGCGATCCTGACCGAGACGCTGGGCATCCGCCCGGTCGCCGGCGGGGTACCCAGCCGCATGGTCGAGCTCGGAGATCGCGTACGCGAGCTCCTCGGCGACTCGTCGCTCCACCTCGACAGTCAGCAGAAGCTGCTCAGGGCGCTGCATCGCATCGGGGTGCAGGTGGAGTCCACGAGCCGGTGGGAGCTCGCCCAGCACGACCACCCCGTCGTCGAGCCGTTGCTCGCGTACAAGAAGCTCTCGCGGCTGCTGAGTGCGAACGGCTGGGCATGGTTGTCGGAATGGGTGCATGAGGGGCGGTTCCGCCCGGTGTACATTCCGGGTGGCGTCGTCACCGGACGCTGGGCCTCGGCCGGCGGTGGGGCGCTGCAACTGCCGCGGAGCCTGCGCCCTGCGGTGCGGGCGGACCCCGGCTGGACCCTGGTCGTGGCGGATGTCGCGCAGCTGGAGCCTCGCGTGCTCGCCGCGATGGCGGCCGACGAGGCGATGGCGCGGGCGGCGCGGGGGAGCGATCTGTACGCCGGAGTCGTCGCCTCCGGCGCGGTCGCGACCCGCGAGGAGGCGAAGTACGCCGTTCTCGGCGCGATGTACGGTGCCACGACGGGCGACAGCGGCCGGCTGGTTCCGCGACTGCGGAAGGTGTACCCGCGTGCCATGGCGCTCGTCGATGCCGCAGCGCGCACGGGAGAGGATGGAGGCATCGTGTCGACCTGGCTCGGTCGGTCCTCGCCGCGTCCGTCGGTGGAGTGGATGCGATTGCAGTCCGAGGCGACCGATGCCGACGCCGATCCCGCGGTGGTGGCTCTCGCTCGACGCAGAGCACGCGACTGGGGGCGGTTCACCCGTAACTTCGTGGTGCAGGGCACGGCTGCCGAGTGGTCGCTGATCTGGTTGGCAGAGATCCGCCATCGCCTGCGCCAGATACCCGAGGTGTTCGCCGAGGCTGCGGCATCCGGTCCGTTCGCACGCGCGCCGCACCTGGCGTTCTTCCTGCATGACGAGGTGATCCTGCATGTTCCGCTGGAGCACGCGGAGGCTGCTGCGGAAGCCGTGCGAGAGGCGGCGGCGACTGCGACGGCGAGACTGTTCGGCTCCTTCCCGATCGATGTGCCGCTCGACCTGCGCATCGCGGAATCAGCCGAGAAGTAGCTGCAGGTCACGGGATCCGAAGAACGTAGACTGGAGACGCGAATGGGTCGACTGGACGGCCGCGTTGCGGGTGACCGCACCGAGGAACGTCCGGGCTCCTCAGGGCAGGACGGTGGGTAACGCCCACCCGGAGCAATCCGCGAGAAAGTGCCACAGAGAGTAGACCGCCCCGCAAGGGGTAAGGGTGAAAGGGTGGTGTAAGAGACCACCGGGGGCCATGGTGACATGGCCCGCCAGGTAAACCTCGTCCGGAGCAAGGTCAGACAGAGGATGTTGACGCGGCTCGCCGAGTCCTCGGGTAGACCGCTAGAGTGCCACGGCAACGTGTCGCCGAGAGAGATGGCCGTCGAAGGGGCGAAGAACCCCGGAACAGAACCCGGCGTACAGGTCGGCCCATTCGCCTCACACGAACGAAGGCCCCGATGACTGCAGAGACATCGGGGCCTTCGTGTGTCTGGTGTCGCGGGATCAGTCTCCGGCGAGCGACGCCGCGCCGATGATGCCCGAGTTGTTGCGGTGGATCGCCGGGACGATCGGGGTCTTGAGGTCGAGGAGCGGGAGGAAGTCTCCGGCGTTCTTCGACACGCCGCCGCCGACCACGAACAGGTCGGGGCTGAACAGGAACTCGATGTGGGAGTAGAACGCCTGCAGGCGCTCCGCCCACTCGGCCCAGGTGAGGTTCTCGCGCTCGCGTGCCGAGGTCGCCGCATAGGTCTCGACCGACTCGTATTCGCGGAAGTTCAGGTGACCGAGCTCGGTGTTCGGCAGCAGCACGCCGTCGTAGAGGAAGGCCGATCCGATACCGGTGCCGAGGGTCGTCAGAAGGGTGAAGCCGCGCACGTCCCTGGCGGCTCCGTGGCGGGCTTCGGCGACACCGGCGGCGTCGGCGTCGTTCACGAACACGATGTTGCGACCGAGACCGTCGCGGAAGAACCGCTCGGCGTCGAAGTCGATCCATTCCTTGGAGACATTGGCAGCGGAGAGGGTCTTGCCGCGCTTGACGATCGCCGGGAAGGCGACGCCGAGCGGCAGGGTCGAGTCGTGCACGTCGAGGGTCTTCAGCACGGTCTGCACCGCGGTGAGCACGTCCTGGGGCGATGCGCCCTCGGGGGTGGGTACCCGAACCCGGTCGGACGCCATGATTCCGTGCTCGAGGTCGACGATTCCTGCTTTGATACCCGTGCCGCCGATGTCGACGCCGATCGCTTTTGCCATGGGCGATAGCTTAGCGACCGCGGTGCACGCCAGTAGGATCGATGACATCACGTGAAGAAGGGGCAGATATGTCTGACGGCGACCACAAGTACTGGTACAACTCCGCAACCGGCGAGATCGAGTTCGGCATGATCTCGCCCTCCATCGACCGCATCGGTCCGTTCGACACGGAGGCCGAGGCCCGCCGTGCTCCCGAGGTCGTCAAGGAGCGTTCGCGCGCCTGGGCCGAGGAAGAGGCCGTCGAGCAGGGTTGGGATGTCAAGGGCGACGCAAAGGGCCAGGGCGCGGAGTAGCCATGGACAAGCAGAGGGACTTCGTCCTCCGGACCATCGAGGAGCGCGGCGTCAAGTTCGTGCGGCTGTGGTTCACGGACGTGATCGGCACGCTCAAGTCGGTGGCCATCGCGCCGGCCGAGGTCGAGGGCGCCTTCGCGGAGGGAATCGGGTTCGACGGTTCGGCGATCGAGGGGCTGACACGCACCTACGAATCCGATCTGCTCGCGCAGCCCGATCCGACGACGTTCCAGACGCTGCCGTGGCGCGGGGAGATCGACCCGACAGCGCGCATGTTCTGCGACCTGACGACTCCCGACGGGCAGCCGGCCGTCGCCGACCCGCGTCACGTGCTCAAGCGCACGCTCGCGAAGGCCGCGGATGCCGGATTCACGTTCTACACGCATCCGGAGATCGAGTTCTATCTGCTGAAGTCCTCCTCGTTCGGTCCTGACGGTCCCGTGCCCGTGGACTCGGCCGGCTACTTCGACAACGTCCCCGGTGGCACGGCGCATGACTTCCGCCGCCGTTCGGTGCGGATGCTGGAAGACCTCGGCATCTCGGTCGAGTTCAGCCATCATGAAGGCGGGCCCGGGCAGAATGAGATCGATCTCCGCTACGCGGATGCACTCACGACAGCCGACAACATCATGACCTTCCGCACGGTGATCAAGGAGGTGGCGATCGAGCAGGGCGTCTACGCGACGTTCATGCCGAAGCCCCTCAGCGACCAGCCCGGCAGCGGTATGCACACGCACATGTCGCTGTTCGAGGGCGACCAGAACGCCTTCTACGAGGAAGGTGCCAAGTACCAGCTGTCGAAGACTGGGCGGCACTTCATCGCGGGCCTGCTCCGTCACGCGAACGAGATCTCCGCGGTCACCAACCAGTTCGTCAACTCGTACAAGCGCCTCTGGGGCGGCGACGAGGCGCCGAGCTTCGTCACCTGGGGCCACGCCAACCGCTCCGCTCTCGTCCGCGTGCCGATGTACAAGCCCAACAAGAGCCAGTCGTCCCGGGTGGAGTACCGGGGCATCGATTCGGCGTCGAACCCGTATCTCGCCTACGCACTCCTGCTCGCAGCTGGGCTCAAAGGAATCGAGGAGGGATACGATCTCCCGCCCGAAGCCGAGAACAACGTGTGGTCGCTGAGCGACGCCGAGCGGCGTGCGCTGGGCTACGAGGCGCTGCCGGCGAGTCTCGACCACGCGCTCGAGTACATGGAGGCGTCCGAGCTCGTCGCGGAGACGCTGGGCGAGCAGGTCTTCAACTACGTGCTGCTCAACAAGCGCAAGGAATGGGAGGCCTACCGCGGTCAGGTCACCCCGTTCGAGCTCAAGAGCAATCTCGAGCTGCTCTGATCCGCGCAGATGGCGCGTCCTGACGATTCTGTCTCCCTCTCCGCGCTGGCGAGGCTCGGCTTCTCCGAGTTGAGTGAAGCCGCGGCCTCCCTCGCCGAGCTTGCGACCATCCTCGACCAGCCGCGGTCGGTGCTGCTCGAGGCGGCGGATGCCGCCGACCCTGATGCGGCGGTGCGCGGTCTTCTGCGGGTGGCACGCCGCGACGAGGCACCGCTGCGGCGGCTGCTGGTCGACGAGGAGACGCGTCGGCGGGTGTGGCGGGTGTTCGGAGCCTCGGAGGGGTTCGCCGAGTTCTTCCTCCGCCACCCGGATCAACTGACGATCCTGGAAGAGCCGATCACCGGTCTGCCGTCGTCCGCGGAGTTGCAAGAGCTGCTGCTGGCCGCGGTGGGAGCGCACGACGGCTTCGCGCAGTCGGGCGACGATGATGCCGTCGTCGCGATCAGAGTCGCATATCGTCGACACCTCGCCGCCATCGCCGCATACGATCTCGCGCATTCTCACCCGGAGACGATCGTCGGGCCGGTGTCTGCGGCGCTGGCGGATATCGCGGGTGCCGCTCTCGAAGCGTCGCTCGCCGTGGCCAGGACCCGACTGCAGGCATCGATGGGTCGGGCCGAGGTCGCTGCGACGCGTATCGCCATCATCGGGATGGGCAAGGCCGGAGCCCGCGAACTGAACTACGTCAGCGATGTCGATGTGATCTTCGTCGGTGGCAGCAGCGATGAAGAGGTCGTCTCGGAGGCACGCGCGATCGACATCGCCACGCGCCTCGCGCGAGAGACCATGCGCAACCTCGATTCCATCGAGGTGGAGCCGTCGCTGTGGGAGGTGGACGCCGCCCTCCGCCCCGAAGGCAAGCAGGGTGCACTGGTCCGCTCGCTCGCGTCCCATCTCGCGTACTACGACCGCTGGGCGAAGAGCTGGGAGTTCCAGGCGCTGCTCAAGGCGCGTCCACTCGCAGGAGACGCCGAGCTCGGGGCCGAGTACATCGCCGCGGTGCAGCCGATGATCTGGTCGAGTGCGGCTCGACAGGACTTCGTGGAGAGCGTGCAACGCATGCGCGAGCGCGTGATGGAGCACATCGATCCCGAGGATTCGCCGTACCAGCTGAAGCTCGGAGCCGGCGGTCTGCGAGACATCGAGTTCACGGTGCAGTTGCTGCAGTTGGTCCATGGCCTCACCGACGAATCGTTGCGCACGCGAGGCACCCTCGAGAGTCTCGACGCACTCGTCGAGGGCGGCTACATCGGACGCGTCGATGCGGCCGCGTTCGCCGACGACTATCGTCTGCTCCGGCTCATGGAGCACCGCCTCCAGCTGCGGGAGCTCAGCCGCACTCATCTGATGCCGCGCACGCCTGCGGGGCTTCGGATCCTGGCGCGGGGCACGGGACTGGCGGAGAGCGGCGAGGGCATCTGGGCGCGCTGGGAGAGCGTGCGACGCGAGGTGCGCGAGATCCACACCCGGCTGTTCTACCGTCCGCTGCTCAGCGCCGTCGCCGGTCTGCCTGAGGAAGAGCGCACGCTCTCGGCCGCCCAGGCGCACGACCGCCTGGCGGCGATCGGATTCCGCGATCCGGCGGGAGCTCTGCGCCACATCGGTGCGCTCACGAATGGACTGAGTCGGAAGGCGACCATCCAACGCCACCTCATGCCCATCATGGTGCGGTGGTTCGCGGACGGCAGCGACCCGGACTATGCGCTCCTCGCCTTCCGCCGCATCAGCGAGCGCCTGGGGGACACCCCGTGGTTCCTGCGGATGCTGCGGGACTCCTCGGGGGCGGCCGAGAGCCTCACGCGCCTGCTATCGTCTTCGCGCTACATCGGCGAACTCCTGGAGTGGATCCCCGAAGCTGTGGCATGGCTGGACAGCGCGGGTCGTCTGCGCCCTCGGGGTGCGGCAGCGCTCGACGAGGAGGCTCGTGCGATCCAGACGCGGCACGAGACGATCGGAGATGCCCTGCGTGCCGTCCGGGCGCTGCGTCGACGTGAGCTCCTGCGCACCGCCATGGGTGCGGTTCTCGATGTCCTCACGATCGAAGAGGTGGCCACCGCCCTCACCGAGATCACTGAGGCGACGATCCAGGCCGCGCTGCGTGCGGTGATCCGCGAGGTCGTGCCGCCCGAGGACGAGGCGCTCGATTTCGCGGTCATCGCGATGGGCCGGTTCGGCGGCGCCGAGCTCGGCTTCGGTTCGGACGCCGACATCCTCTACGTCTACGACGCGAACGGGGTCGAGTCGCAACGCGCGCAGAAGCTCGCGACGCAGATCGTCGCGGGCCTGCGGGAGCATCTGACCGATCATCGTCTTCCGCTCGACCTCGATGCCGACCTCCGGCCGGAAGGACGCAACGGGCCGGTGGTCCGCTCGATCGAGGCATACACGGAGTACTACCGGCGATGGTCGCTCTCGTGGGAGGCGCAGGCCCTGCTCCGCGCCCGCGGCGTGGCAGGGAGTGCGAAGTTGATCGCTCGCTTCACCGCCCTGGCCGACACGATCCGCTACCCGGAGTCCGTCGATCTGCAGGGCACCCGTGAGATCAAGCGCATCAAGGCCAGAGTCGAGGGCGAGCGGCTGCCGCAGGGTGCCGATCCCCGGCGTCACCTGAAGCTCGGCCCCGGTTCGCTCAGCGATGTGGAGTGGCTGGTGCAGCTGCTGCAGTTGCAGCACGCGCACGCGGTTGCCGGGCTGCGCACGACATCGACGCTGGGCGCCCTGGATGCTGCTGTCGAGGCCGATCTCGTCACCGAGGATGACGCGATGCGTCTTCGCGAGGCCTGGCTCCTGTCCAGCCGTCTCCGCTCCGCGATCACCCTGCTGACTGGACAGACGAGTGATGTGCTGCCGGCGGATCGTCGACAGCTCGACGCCATCGGCAGGCTCCTGGGCTACCCCGATCGCTCGGCGACCGAGCTCGAAGAGGACTACCTCGGCGTCACCCGACGGGCGAGGAAGACATTCGAGCAGCTCTTCTACGGCTGAGGCTGCCGCCCGAGTTTGCGGTATCGGGCGAGGTGTCCCAAGCTGACGATATGACCCACGCACGCATCGGCATCGTCTGGAACCCTTCGAAGGTCGAGCAGGAGGTTCTGCAGGCCGCGGTGAGCGGCGTGTTCGACGAACAGCACGACATCCGCTGGTGGGAGACGACTCCGGAAGACCCGGGTCGCGGTATGGCTCGTGAGGCGCGTGAAGACGGCCGCGACATCGTGATCGCCGTCGGAGGCGACGGCACCGTGCGCGCGGTCGCGGAATCGTTGGCAGGATCCGACACGGCACTGGGGATCGTGCCCCAGGGGACGGGTAACCTGCTCGCGCGCAATCTCGAGGTTCCGTTGAACAACGTGAAGGCGGCGCTCGAGCGCGTTCGCGACGCCGAGCCGCGGCGGATCGACCTCGGCTGGGTGTCGTACGACGGCACCGAGCACGCCTTTGCCGTGATGGTCGGCTTCGGCGTCGATGCGCAGATGCTGGTGGAGACCGACGACGACCTCAAGTCGAAAGCCGGCTGGCTGGCCTACGTGGAGGCGATGGGCCGCGCCCTCGCCGGCACCGAGATGACCGACATCACTCTGGCGATCGACGGCGAGAAGGCCGTGGCCGTGCGCGGGCACACCATGCTCATCGGCAACTGCGGGATGGTGCAGGGCGGTATCCGCCTGCTTCCGGATGCGGTTCTCGACGACGGCAAGCTCGACGTCCTCATGATTAGCGCCGACGGTGCGCTGCAGTGGCTCGACACGCTCCGTTCCTTCGTCTGGGACAACGGCATCCGTCGGCTCTTCGGTGCCACCGATGAGGCTGTGAGCACCGAGTCCGCCCGCCACCTTCCGGTCGAGAGTATCTCGGTCGAACTGAAGACGCCCCTCGTGTTCGAGATCGACGGTGAGGAGATGGGCGAGGTCACCGCGTTCGACGTGCGCGTCGAGCCGGGCGCCCTCCTGGTCCGCTGACGGCGATCGTCCGTCCCGTCCCCCTGTCAGCGGGTGGCGGGCGGGGCGACGATCTTGCGATCCTGCGCGGGGAACGTCACCTTCTGGATGATGATGATGATGCTCGCGGCGACCGGGATCGCGACCAGGGCGCCCAGGATGCCGCCCAGCGCGGCGCCGGCCACCGCGGCGATCACGACGAGCGCACCCGGCACGGCGACGGCCTTGCTCATGATGCGTGGCGACAGCACATATGCCTCGATCTGCATGTAGATGAGGTAGTAGATGATCGCGATCAGTGCCGTCAGCGGTGAGACGAACAGGCAGATCAGCGAGTTGATGATCGACGCGGTCAGCGTGCCGACCAGCGGGATCATCGAGCCGATGAACGCGATGAGGGCGAGCAGGGCTGGAACCGGGGCACCGATGATGCTGAGGAAGATGAGGCTCAGTATGCCGTTGATGAGTGCGAGGCTCACCTGGCCGATGACGTAGCGGCCCACGGCGCCCGAGACATCTTCGAGGAGGCCGCTGAAGGTGTCGCGCTGGTAGGCGGGGACGAAGCGGGCCGCCACGTGCTTCATGCTGCGCAGAGACGCCATGAAGTAGAGGGTCAGGATCAGGACGATCGTGATCCCGGTGAAGCCGCCGGCGATCCCGGCCCCCACCGCGAACACGCCTCCACCGATGTCGAGGAAGTTGTTGGGGTCCTGCACGAAGCCGAGGATGCCCTGCACCGCGTCGTCGATCGTGGAGCCGAACTGACCGCTGACGTCCTTGAACCAGTCGCTGGCCATGAAGTCCTTGATCATCTGCGGTCCGTCTTTGATCAGGTTGCTGATCTGCTCGACGAGCAGCGGGACGATCGCGAGGATGACGCCAGCGAACGCCAGGATGACTGCGGCGACCACGATGGTGACGGCCACGGGGCGAGGGAGCTTCTTCTCGATGAAGGTGACGATGGGATCGAGCCCGAGCGCGAGGAACACGGCGACGCCGATGTAGACGAGCACGGTCGCGAGCTGCCCGACGATGCCGCCGATCCCCAGCGCGACGAGCACTCCGAGAGCGCCCAGCAGGCCGAACATGAACGGGTTGGTCCTGGCGTAGGCCGCGACCGCATTCGACGGCTGCGACGAACGCGGCTCCGTCGATGCACGCAGTTCGGTGTTCGCGGTCACTCTTCTACGGCGCATGATTCCCCCGGTCGACGGTCAGACTCACCAGTTGACCACCCTGGATCCCGCGCGGTCAAGCCGGTGGCGCGGCGTGGCGACGTCTGCACTCTCACCGGATATCGGCGATGTTCACGGCTGCACGTCGTGACGTGACGCCGAGCTTCCGGTAGATGGAGCGGATGTGCGTCTTGACGGTGGGATAGGCGACGCCCAGCCGCGCGCAGATCTCCTCCGCGGTCATGGTCGTGCGCAGATAGGCGAGAACCTCGCTCTCCCGTGGTGTGAGCACCCCTGTGCGTCGTCTGGCCAGCTTGCCGCGACGCTCGAGGATTGATCCGAGGAACCGTTCATGGCGGGAGCCCCGATGGGCGTGGGCGCTGAGAAGATCGCCGATGAGCGGGTCATCGGAGAGGAACGGAGCGAGGACACGTTCGGGCATGGCCGCCTCCAGCGCCCGGTCGAGATGCTCGTGCGCATCCGCGCCATGACCGGCGGTCGAGAGGAGGGCGGCCGAGGTGACGAGCGTGCTCACCCGCGCGTATCGGGGCAGGGGTGCGGCGGTCGCCAGCCGGAGCGCTTGCGCGGCGAGTGCCGGTTCGTCGAGCACTCGATACAGCTCGGCGAGCACGGCGTGCGCGACGGCGGCACCCGGACGGGCGAGCGTGGGTGCCGCGAGTCTGCGGGCGAGCTCGTCCTTCCTTTCGGCGTGCGCCAGCAACGCGGTGATCACGCGGCGCAGAGTGTCCCAGGGGATGCCGTGCTTATCGGTCCTGCTCACACCGTGCAGCAGACCGGCCGCCGCGAAGTAGCGGTCCTCGCGCTGCAGGGCGACAAGGCTCATCACCAGGTAGAGGCGGGCGAGCGCCTCGAAGTTGTTCCCGGGGGCGCTTTCATCAACGACCGACTCGAGCTGGGAGATCGCGTCATCGTAGTCTCCGCGCCAATAGGCGATGGTGCCGCGGTTGGCCTGTGGAAGACCGCCTTCGAAGCGGTCCCAGTCGGACGGAGTGGCGGCGACGGGGAGGGCATCGAGGGTCTCCTCGGCCTCGGTGAAGAGTCCGGCGTGCGTCAGAGCGAACGCGAGGTTGGATCGGGCGAGCCGGAAGGTCTCCGCGCGGTCGTGCAGGCGGGCTTCGGCCGCGGCGGAGCGGAGCAGGCCGATCGCGTCGGCGAGGTCCCGGCGGAGCCGGACCTCGGTCCACCCGAGCAGGAAGAGCGCAGACGGGTAGTCGTCGTCGGGGCCGCATCCCTTCAGAGCCTCGCGGGCGCGATCGGCAGCTGCGGCCTTCGTGGCGGTGTCGGCGGCGAGCAGGAGCTCGGTGAAGCACACCACGAAATCCTCGTCCGCGATGCGCAGACCCTGACCGCGCAGGAACGCGGCCCCGTGCGAATCGCCGAGGAGGTCGCGACAGCACGCGCGGATCAACAGCACGTGCGGATCGTGCGGTTCGGGGTGCGTGAGGCACAGCTGCTCGAGCTCGCGGGTGCGGGATTCGAGGATCAGACGGAGCCAGTTCCGGCGCAGAGTCGCGCGGGTGTGTGCCGGATCGCTGGGGGACAGGTCCTCGCGGACGGCATCGATCACGGATCAACGATATCGGCGTCGGAATCAGTGGGGATCGGCGGACGACGCCAGATCTCATCCGACGAGGATGACGCGTGCACACGGAGAGCGCTCGGGCGGACAGAATCGCAACGAGGCCTGCGGTTGCCGGCCGTGTCAGGTCCGGTCAGCGCGATCCTGACCTCCGCTTCGCGGGTGCGCCTGTGCGCCGCGAGAGAAAGGAAAGACATGTCAGCCACGAAGGTGAACATCCGCAATTTCGCTCGGGCCGAGTCGGACCTGATGTTCTCCCGGCTCGCAAGCGGGATCGGACTCGGCACGTGGAATCACACGCGGGGGCTGAAGCCGCTCGACGACCAGCCCATCATCCGGCAGAACCGGGACACCCTGTACAGCAGCGCCATCATCGATGTGCGCGAAGGGGTCACGCTCACGTTGCCCGACACAGGTGGTCGTTACATCTCCGCCTTCGTCGTGAATCAGGATCACTACGCGCCGTTCCTGCTGCGCGAGTCCGGAGACCACGTGCTCACGCGTGACGCCGTCGGAACCGACCATGCGGCGGTCCTGGTCCGCATCCTCGTCGACCCGAACGACGCCGACGACGTCGCCGCGGTGAACCGCCTCCAGGACGGGCTTCGTCTCGTGGGCGGCGGATCGGGGGAGTTCCCGCTCCCCGAGTACGACGAGCCGTCGCAGTCGGAGACCCGTGAGGCTCTGCTCAGCCTCGGCCGCGGCGTCTCGACCTACGATCGCGCGTTCGGCACGAAGGAGGAAGTGGATCCCGTCATGCACCTACTGGGCGCAGCAGGTGGATGGGGCGGCCTGCCCGAGTACGAGGCGACCTATATCAGCGTCGACGAGGGCCTGCCGGTCGCCGACTACCGCCTGCGCCTGACCGACGTTCCCGTCGACGCCTTCTGGTCCGTCTCGCTCTACAACGCCGAGGGCTACTTCGAGGAGAACGATCTCGGGGTGAACAGCATCAACAGCCTGACGGCGACCGCGGACGACGACGGCGGCATCACCATCCACTTCGGCGCGCACCCCGCCGGCCTCACGAACGCACTGGCCATCATGCCGGGTTGGAACTACACCCTGCGCCTCTACCGACCGCGCCTGTCCGTGCTCGACGGCACCTGGGTCGCGCCCCGGCCCGAAGAGGTCTGAGCGAAGTCGCCGTGTGTACGGCGGCTTCGGAACAGCGAAGAGCCCGTCCCCGCACAAGCGGGGACGGGCTCTTCGTGATGCTCTGCGGTCGTCAGACGCCGAAGTACAGCTCGTACTCGAACGGGTGCGGGCGCTGGGCCATCGGCAGGATCTCGTTCTCGTACTTGTACGAGATCCAGGTCTCGATGAGCTCCTTGGTGAACACGCCGCCCTCGAGGAGGAACTGGTGGTCGGCCGCCAGCGCGTCGAGCGAGTCGAGCAGCGAGTTCGGGACCTGCGGGATGTCCTTGGCTTCCTCGGGCGGGAGCTCGTAGAGGTCCTTGTCGACCGGCTCGTGCGGCTCGATGCGGTTCTTGATGCCGTCGAGGCCGGCCATGAGCTGCGCGGCGAAGGCGAGGTACGGGTTGCCGGAGGCGTCGGGCGCGCGGAACTCGATGCGCTTGGCCTTGGGGTTGGAGCCCGTGATCGGGATGCGGATCGCGGCGGAACGGTTGCCGGCCGAATAGACCAGGTTGACCGGAGCCTCGAAGCCCTTGACCAGACGGTGGTAGCTGTTCAGCGTCGGGTTGGTGAAGGCGAGCAGCGCCGGCGCGTGGGCCAGGATTCCACCGATGTACCAGCGCGCGATGTCGCTGAGCTGACCGTAGCCGGCCTCGTCGTAGAACAGCGGCTTGCCGTCGCTCCACAGCGACTGGTGGGTGTGCATGCCCGAGCCGTTGTCGCCGTACAGGGGCTTGGGCATGAAGGTCGCGACCTTGCCCCACTCCTCGGCGGTGTTCTTGACGATGTACTTGAACTTGAGGATGTCGTCCGCCGCGTGCACCATCGTGTCGAAGCGGTAGTTGATCTCCTGCTGGCCGCCGGTGCCGACCTCGTGGTGCGAGCGCTCCAGGATGAACCCGGCGTCGATCAGCTTGAGGGTGATGTCGTCGCGCAGGTCGGCGGTCTTGTCGACCGGGCTGACCGGGAAGTAGCCGCCCTTGTAGGGGGTCTTGTTGGCGAGGTTTCCGCCCTCTTCCTCACGGCCGGTGTTCCACGCGCCCTCTTCGGAGTCGACGCTGTAGAAGCTCGAGTTCGAGGTGACGTTGTAGCGGACGTCGTCGAAGATGTAGAACTCGGCCTCGGGGGCGAAGAAGGCGGTGTCGGCGATGCCGGTGGACGTCAGGTACTTCTCGGCCTTCTTGGCGACCTGACGCGGATCCTTCGAATAGATCTCGCCGGTGCGCGGGTTGTAGATGTCGAACAGCATGACGAGCGTGCTCGCCTCGCGGAACGGGTCGACGTACGCCGTCGTGACGTCGGGGATGAGCTGCATGTCGGACTCGTGGATGCTCGCGAAGCCGCGGATCGAGGAACCGTCGAACAGCTGGCCGTCGGTGAAGAAAGCCTCGTCGACCGTCGATGCAGGAATGTTGAAGTGCTGCTGAACACCCGGGAGATCGGTGAAACGGATGTCAAGGAACTTGACGTCGTTCTCCTTGATGTAGGTCAGTACCTCGGACGAATCTTTGAACATGTACGACTCCTGTAATGCGGATCGATGGCTTCACGGCCACTCTGCAGAGTACGGACGGGGGATTTCTCTACGGTATCCGCTTTGTTTCGGGCGTGTTACAGGCACGAGGGCGTCAGAGCGGTATTTCGCGCTCGGTAAACTGGGGGAGTGACGGATGCTGTGAACACGTACCCGGGTGAAAGACTCGGACTCCCCGAATCCGGCTCCGGGAGCATCGCCCGTCCCGGACGCCGCATCGGCGCGCTCCTGATCGACTACACCGCGGCGACGATCATCGCGACCGGATTCCTCGGATTCAACCAGTTCGCGCTGCCCACGGAAGCGGGCCTGAGCCAGTTCGCTCCGATGCTGGTGTTCGCCGTGCTGCAGATCGTCTTCATACCGACCGCCGGCGGCAGCCCGGGACACCGCATCCTCGGCATGCGTCTCGCTCGCATGGACGGGAGCTGGGTTGGACTGTGGCGTCCGATCGTGCGCACGCTCCTGCTCGTGGTCGTCGTGCCTGCGGTCATCTGGGACGCCGATCAGCGTGGTCTCCACGACAAAGCCGTCGGCACGGTTCTGATCCGCACCTGACCTGAAACGGGGCGGTGTCAGTCCCGCCCGCGGTTGCGTCGACGAGCTTCGCGAGGGGCTCGTCCTCCGAGGAACGAACGGGCTGGGTCGACGACGTAGCCGCGGCGCAGCGCCTCCCGGCCGATGAGCATCCGGAACCCCATCTCGTCGCGGTTGCTCAGGGTGACCTCCGCCAGCACCTCGCGGTCCACCAGACGGATCAGCAACTCGACCACGAGGCGTTCCTGGGCGTGCCCGGACGAGCTCCGCACCGCACGACGATCATGGATCGGGCATTCGACGACGACGGCGTCCGCCTGGCTGTCCTGCCAGGGCTTGACCTTGAAGCGGACCCACGGCTGCTCGTCCTGCTCGAACTCCACGATGTCGAAAGCATGCAGCGACGATGTACGCGCACCCGTGTCGATCTTGGCTTTGAGCCAGTCGACTCCGAGATCGGGCAGGCTCACCCATTCTCGCCACCCCGTAAGGGTGTTTGAATGGGTAGACCTACTCACCTGATACATCCTGGCAGGAAAATTCCCCCGTGAAGATCGCAGTGCTCTCCCGCGCGCCGCAGGCGTACTCCACCCAGCGGCTGCGTGCAGCCGCGCTTCAGCGCGGGCACAACGTCAAGGTGCTCAATACGCTCCGCTTCGCGATCGATCTCACCGCCGATGAACCCGACCTGCACTATCGAGGTCGCCAGCTCAGCGATTACGACGCCATCCTCCCGCGCATCGGGAACTCGATCACGTACTTCGGCACGGCCGTCGTGCGCCAGTTCGAGCAGATGGACGTCTACACGCCGAACACGGCGAACGGAATCTCGAGCGCGCGTGACAAGTTGCGCGCGAACCAGATCCTCTCCCGCCACAACATCGCGATGCCGCCGACCGCCTTCGTGCGCAACCGCGCCGATGTCCGTCCGGCGATCGAACGTGTGGGTGGGGCCCCGGTCGTGATCAAGCTCCTGGAAGGCACACAGGGGATCGGTGTCATTCTTGCTCCGCAGGTGAAGGTCGCCGAGGCGATCATCGAGACGCTGCACTCCACCAAGCAGAACGTTCTCATCCAGAAGTTCATCTCGGAGAGCCGTGGTCGCGACATCCGAGCGCTGGTCGTCGGTGACCGCGTCGTCGCCGCCATGCGGCGCTCTGCGGCCGGAGACGAGTTCCGATCGAACGTGCACCGCGGCGGATCGGTCGAGGCCATCGAACTCGATCCGGTCTACGAGCGTGCAGCCGTGCGTTCTGCGCAGATCATGGGTCTGCGGGTGGCCGGTGTCGACATGCTCGAAGGCGACGACGGACCGCTGGTGATGGAGGTCAACTCCTCGCCCGGGCTCCAGGGCATCGAGACGGCCACCAAGCTCGACGTCGCCGGCGCGATCATCGACTACATCGCCGGTCAGGTCGCCTTCCCCGAGATCGACGTGCGGCAGCGTCTCACCGTATCGACGGGCTATGGCGTCGCCGAGCTGATGGTCCACGGCGCGGTCGACCTCGTGGGCAAGACCCTGGGCGAGGCCGGCCTCTGGGAACGCGACATCACCGTGCTCACGCTGCACCGAGGGGTCAGCGTGATTCCCAACCCGCGCAAGCACGTCGTCCTGGAAGCCGACGACCGGCTGTTCTGCTTCGGCAAGCTCGACGAGATGCGTTCGATGGTTCCCGAGCGTCGTCGCCGACGCGCGAAGGTCCGCCGGCTGCCACGACAGCCGCTCTCGGAATGAAAGAAAGCGCGGCCATCCTCACAGGAGGATGGCCGCGCTCGGTGCTTCTGAGGTGCGGAGAGTCAACGAGGACGCTGCGAGCGCACCTTGGTCGGGTCGATGCCCTTCGGAATCGGCAGCGACGACAGCGACTGGGAGACGGAGTCCACGCGGCGGATGACGGCGGCCATCGTCGCCTTGTCGATCGCCTTCGGGAGCTTCTTGATCGTCTTCGAGAGATCGGCGATCGCCACTTCGTCATCACCGTGGCCGACATAGAGGACCGTGACGGGGACGCCGTGCGCGACGCGCTGGGCCTTGCTGCGCTCCTCGTTCACGAGGCGGGTCAGTCGGCCGCGTGCACCTTCACCGACGACGACGATGCCGCCGCGGCCGATGGTGCGGTACACCGCCTCCTGCGTCTTCGGGTTGATGCCGACGGGGGTCTCGGATGCCTGCCAGCTGCGGCCCAGACTGGTGCTGAGCACGTGGCCGGTGGCGCCGGGCATGCCGTCGATCTTGCTGTACATGGCGGAGGTCGACAGACGCGTCATGAGGAACAGGGCACCCAGGATGCCGAGCATGAGACCGGTGATGCCCCAGAGGACGAGCGTCCAGACCTGGAAGGGCGGGATGAGGTACCCGGCCACGAGGCCGAGCAGCACGCCGCCGATGAGGATCGCGGCCTGTGCCCACGGCAGCCAGGAGTACGCTTCACGCGTGAACCGGAAGAGGGACTTGATCTGGGAGAAGAACCCAGGACGCTTTTCGGGTTCAGGAGCACGCTTTGCCATGAGGACCAGCCTACCGAGTCCCGGGGCCTCGTGATGTCGGCGTTCGCGCGAAGCGGAGCGGGCTCGACTGCTCCTGCACATCGGAGAGTCCGGCGGAATCCGTGCTGATCGTTCCCGAGCCCGAAGATGCGGGAGCTTCCTGCGCTGTGATGGGGGGATGGAAGACATCGCGATCGACGACAGCCGGGGCGCGCCGCTCGTACCGGGGGCGCATCGGGTGGTGAGGGGCCTGGATGCGACGGAAGGGCCCTTCTCCGGCACGCTCGTCACCCACGGGGAAGGCGTCGCCGTGCGGGTGGATGCGGCAGTCCTCGGCGGATGGGCGGGATGGCGGTTCGCGGGCGCTGAGCACGTGGCCGCTCCCATCGATGTGTGCCGCCGCCAGGGAGGGCACGACGCCTTGCTTCCGTGGTGCACCGAGCGGGTGCGGGGTTTCGTTGGTCGTCGCTCGGCGGCAGTGCCAGGGCTCGCCCCCGGGGAGTGCAGCACACTCGTCGTCAGCCTCTTGCGGGGGCTCGACGAGTTGGGAGAGGGCATCGACGGCGTGCGCACCGGCACCTGGTGGCTCACAGACGGCGGGCGGCCGGTGTTCGTGCTGGGGGAGGGGCTCGATGCCCGGGCGGGGGCCTTGGAGATTCTCGAGCTGCTGACGGAGCAGAGCACCGACAAGGTTCTCAGACGTGCGTTCGGCGTGATCGAGGACGGGCTCCGGAAGACGATCGCTCAGCCGCGGCTTCCCCGTCTGCTCACCGAAGGGTGGGAGCAATCGATGCTCGACATCGCCGCTCCGCAGCCTCTCGAACGCAAACTCCATGCTCCGGAGCGCGCACGAGACGTCGCTCGCTCCGTCGCTCCGCGCGCCGGCGCCGTGCACGAGGGCACACGACGTCTGCGCGCGGACCGCGTCCGTACCCGCGCGCCGCATCGCGGAATTCGAGGGCAGGAAGCGATCCGCGATGCCGCGCGCGCATCGATCGGTGAGTTCCTTCGTCGCGTGAAGGGACTGAGAGGAGCGCGCCCTTCGCGAACCGGGTCGAGGAGCCGACATGTCAGGCGATCTGCGGTCTCCGGAAGGTTGCGTCGCCGCTCCCTGCTCGTCGCGGGCGCAGCTGCGGCGCTGGTGCTCGTCGGCGGACTGCTGCTGCCCGAGGGCGAGGCGTCGGGCAAGGGCGCTGAGGCGTCGGGTGGCAGAGATCAGACATCGGCATCGTCGTCATCCGAAGAGGTGTCCCCGACGGGTGCGCCTCCCGCGACCGGACACCCGGAAACGGGTGACATCTCAGAGCACGAAGAATCCGCCATCGGCGACGATCCCGTTGCAGCAGTCTCTTCGCTCCTGCGCGCGATCGCAGACTGCCGCACCGGTGGCGACATCTCGTGTGCAGAGGCTGTATCCGGAGATGCCGAGGGAGTGATGAAAGCACTCGACGGGCTGCCACCGTCGCCGTCGCCCCCGGAGCTGGTGGACGAGTATGGCGACGTCGCGGTGATACGCCTCCCAGTGGCAGGCAGGGAGGGCGGCGAGAGCGAGGCGGCAGGCGAGGGCTCAGATCAGAAGATCGTGGTACTCATCCGCACGGAAGAGAAATGGCTGGTCCGCGACGTCTATGACGTCGCGGACCAGCCAGAATGACCCTTCGCGGTCAGGCGCCGAGCTGAGCGGCGAACTGTGCCGCCTCGAGACGGGCCTTCACGGCGCCCAGGAAGCGGGCCGCGTCTGCGCCGTCGATGATGCGGTGGTCGTAGGAGAGCGCGAGGTACACGTACGACCGGACAGCGATCGCATCGGCACCCCCGACCTTCACGAGACCCGGACGCTTGACGACCGTGCCCGTGCCCAGGATCGCGGACTGCGGCAGGAAGACGACGGGGGTGTCGAACAGTGCACCGCGCGAACCGGTGTTGGTCAGCGTGAACGTCCCGCCGGCCAACTCGTCCGGCTTCAGCTTGTTGTCGCGGGTGCGTGCAGCCAGATCGGCGATCTCGTGCGCGATCTGCGCGATGTTCTTCGATGCCGCGTCGCGCAGCACCGGAGTGAGCAGGCCCCGCTCGGTGTCGACAGCGATCGAGACGTTCTCGCTGGCCGGGTAGACGATGTTCTCACCGTCGACCGTCGCGTTCACGATCGGGAAAGCCTGCAGGGCTTCCGCCGTGGCGAGGGCGAAGAACGGCAGGAAGGAAAGCTTGTCGCCCGTCTTCTCGAGGAACGACGCCTTCACGCTGTCGCGGTAGTCGGCGAGTGCCGTGACATCGACCTCGACGACCGTGGTCAGTTGCGCCGTCTGCTGCATCGACTCGACGGCGCGCTTGGCGAGAACCTTGCGCAGACGCGACATCGGCTGGGTCGTGCCACGCAGAGGCGAGACCTCGAGCGGGGCAGGAGCAGCGGCCGCTGCAGCGGGGGCCGACTTCGCCGTCTCCGCGGCGTTCAGCACGTCTTCCTTGCGGATGCGACCGCCGACGCCGGTTCCGGTGACGGAAGCCAGGTCCACGCCCTGCTGCGACGCCAGACGGCGCACGAGCGGCGTGACGTACAGGTTGTCGTTCTCCGTGGGGAGCGCGAGCTTCGGTGCGGCCGGAGCGGCAGCAGGCGCCGCAGCGGCAGCAGGGGTAGCGGCAGAGGCCGGAGCAGCCGCGGGGGCGGGGGCAGCGGCCGCAGGAGCCGGAGCCGGAGCGGCCGCAGGAGCCGGAGCGGCCGCAGGAGCGGGAGCGGCCGCAGGAGCGGGGGCAGCGGCAGGAGCCGGTGCCGCAGCGGGCGCTGGTGCTGCAGGCGTTTCGGCAGCCGGTGCAGCACCGGAACCGACGCGTGCGAGCACGGCGCCGACGGCAACGGTCTCGTCCTCGCCGGCCACGATCTCCTGCAACACGCCGGCGACCGGCGACGGGATCTCGGTGTCGACCTTGTCGGTGGAGATCTCCAGAAGAGCCTCGTCGACGGCGATGCTGTCACCGACCTGCTTCAACCAGCGGGTGACCGTTCCCTCTGTGACGCTCTCGCCCAACTCGGGAAGCACGATGTCGGTCGCGTCGCCGGCGGGTGCCGCAGGTGCGGCCTCGGCGGCGGGTGCCGGTGCTTCCGCAGCGGGTGCGGGGGCCTCTGCGGCGGGGGCGGCAGCAGCAGGAGCCGCCTCGGCGGGTGCTTCTTCTGCAGCGGGCGCTGCGGCGGCCGGAGCGTCTGCGGCCGGAGCCGCGGCGCTGCCATCGCCGATGCGCGCGAGAAGGGCCCCGACCTCGACGGTCTCATCTTCGGCCACGAGGATCTCCTCGATCACGCCGCTGACGGGGGAGGGGATCTCGGTGTCGACCTTGTCGGTCGAGATCTCGAGCAGGCCCTCGTCCGCCTGCACGGTGTCTCCCACCTGCTTGAGCCAGCGGGTGACCGTACCCTCTGTGACGCTCTCGCCGAGAGCGGGGAGGACGACGGATGTGCTCATGACTGAGTCTCCTTCAGGAAGTTGTATGACGCTTGTCTAGCTTAGTGACTCGGGCACCGGTTGGTGCTCAGAGGGCGTGCAGGGGCTTGCCGGCCAGAGCGAGGAAGGCCTCGCCGAGTGCCTCGCTCTGGGTCGGGTGGGCGTGGATCAGAGGAGCGATGTCCTCCGGGTGCGCCTCCCAGGCGACGGCGAGCTGCCCCTCGGTGATGAGCTCGCCGACGCGATCGCCGAGCAGGTGCACACCGATGACGGGGCCGTCCTTGAGGCGGACGACCTTCACGAGACCACCGGTTCCGATGATCTCGCTCTTGCCGTTGCCGGCGAGGTTGTATTCGTAGGCGACGATGGCGTCCGCGCCGTGTTCGGCCGCGGCGGCTTCCTCGGTCACACCGACCGAGGCGACCTCCGGGCTCGAATAGGTGACCTTGGGGATCTGCACGTCGGGGATGTTGACCGGTGAGAGGCCGGCGATCCGCTCGGCGACGGCGATGCCCTGCTGGAATCCGCGGTGCGCGAGCTGGAGACCGGGGACGATGTCACCGACGGCCCAGAGCCCCGGCACGCCGGTGCGCAGCTCTTCGTCGACGATCACGAAGCCACGGTCGAGAGTCACGCCGGCATCCTCGAAGCCGAGGTCGGCGGTCACGGGACCGCGTCCGACGGCGACGAGCAGGTAGTCGGCGGTGAGTTCCTTGCCGTCTTCGAGAGTGACGGTGACGGATGCGTCATCCTGCACCGCGCTCTGGAAGCGGGTGCCGAGGGAGTGCTGGATGCCACGACGGCGGAATGCCCGCTCGAGCCCCTTGCTGAGCGCGATGTCCTCGTTCGGGACGAGGTGGGGCAGCGCCTCGATGATCGTGACCTCGGAGCCGAAGGAGCGCCAGACGCTCGCGAACTCCACTCCGATCACCCCGCCGCCGAGGATCAGGACGCGGTCGGGGACGACGTCGAGAGCGAGCGCCTGCTCACTGGTGAGGATCCGACCGCCGATGTCGAGGCCGGGGAGCGAGCGGCTGTAGGAGCCGGTGGCGAGCACGACATCCGTGCCGACGTAGACGTCGTCGCCGACGCTCACGCTGCGGTCGGGGTTCAGTCGGCCGAATCCGGCGACGGTCGTGATGCCGCGGGCCTTGACGAGTCCTTCGAGGCCCTTGAACTTCTTGGCGACGATCCCCTCGCGGTACGTGCGGACGCCGACGGGGTCGATGCCCTCCAAGGTCGCCGTCACGCCGACGGAAGCGGCGTCGCGCACGTGCTCAGCCACCTCTGCCGCGTGCAGCAGCGCCTTGGTCGGGATGCACCCGCGGTGCAGGCAGGTGCCGCCGACCTTGTCCTTCTCGATCAGCGCGACCGATTTGCCGAGCTCACTCGCGCGCAATGCCGCGGCATAGCCGCCGCTGCCGCCGCCCAGGACGACGATGTCGAAGGTGTGGGTTGTCATGTGTCATGCCTCCGTGTGGGATGCTGCGGCGAAAGCGACGATCGATCGGACCATCGCCCCGGTGGGACCCTTCTCAGTGAAGCCGTAGGGGGCGCCGGCGTGTTCGCCGGATCCCGCGATGTCGAGGTGCACCCAGGGGATGCGCGGCGCGTCATCGGCGTCCGACGTGCGCCCGACGAAGCGGCGCAGGAACAGGCCCGCGTAGGAGGCACCGCCCATCCGATCGCCCATGTTCGCGTTCTGCAGATCGGCGATGGGGGACTCGAGCGACTCCTCCATGTAGTCCGGCAGAGGCATGTGCCAGGCCGGCTCGTCGACCTGCGCGGTCGCGGAGATGAACGAGGAGACGGTCTCGACATCGCCGAAGACGCCCGTGTGCCGGTGGCCGAGTGCGGCGACGATGGCGCCCGTGAGGGTGGCCACGTCGATGATGACGTCGGGACTCTCGCGACTCGCCGCCACGAGCCCGTCTGCGAGGACCAGTCGGCCCTCGGCATCGGTGTTCTGGACCTCCACCGTGGTGCCGTCGAGGATGCGGATGACGTCGCCGGGGCGCAGCGCCCGGCCCGACGGCATGTTGTCGGTGATGCAGAGCCACGCCGTCACGTGGACCGGGAGGGCGAGCGTGGCGATCGCGCGGAGCGCGGCGAGCGATGTCGCGGCACCCGCCATGTCGAACTTCATGCCGACCATCGAAGCGGCGGGCTTCAGTGACAGGCCTCCGGTGTCGAAGGTGATTCCCTTGCCGACCAGAGCGATGTGTCGCGAAGCATCGGCGGGGGAGTAGTCGAGACGAACCAGACGCGGGGGGCGGTCCGAGCCCTGCCCCACGCCGAGGATTCCGCCGAAGCCCTGCTCGGCGAGGGCCTTCTCGTCGAGGATCTCGACGGTGACGTCGAGGTCGGCGACGCTGTCGGCCGCGCTCTGTGCGAGCTGTGCGGGGCTCTGCCACTCGGCGGGAACGTTCACGAGGTCCTTGATGAGCGCGACGGCGTCGCCGACGACCTGCGCGTACTCGGCGTCCTCGTCGTCGAGCGCGGCGTGCAGCGTGATCGCGGTGGCGCGCGTCTTGCCCTTCTCCGTGCGGTATCCGTCGAACTTGTGTCCACCGAGCACCGCGCCCTCTGCCGCGGCCGGGGCGAAGGACTCGAGGCCGTCGGCGAGGGCGACTGCGACATGTTCGAAGCCGGTGAGGGTGCGCAGCGCCGTTCCGGTGGCATTGCGCACCGCGGCGGCGTCCGGCTTGTCACCGGTGCCGACGACGGCGAACGGCAGGGACGTCACCTCGGGGACGTACACGCGGGTGAAAGAGCCGGCGGAGCCGGTGAATCCGACACCGGCCAACGCGTCGGCGAGGCCGGGATAACCGGCCAGCGAATCCGCCGAATCGGGGAGAGCGGCGACGACGAGCACTGCGGCATCTGCAGCGCTTCCGGGGAACTGAGCGGTGGTGTGCGAGAGCACGGGAAGCGTCATGCTTCCATCCTAGGATCTCCGTCGCAGCATGGTCGCGCGCCGTCCCTGCGCGTGTTCGCTCTCAGCATGATGCTCCGCGCCCCGGTATCCGGACCTGCTCGTAGCATGGACACATGCCCTTCTCCGGTGAGATCCACGAACGCGTCGCGAATGCGCCGACAGTGCCGCACGGCCTGCCACTGGTGCTGCTTCTCACCGGATTCACCGACGCGGGCAGCGCGGTGTCCGGGCTGATCGATCACCTCCGGGAGACCGCTTCGCCGGAACCCATCGTGGTGTTCGAGAACGATGCTCTGCTCGACTACCGCGCCCGTCGACCGGTGATCTCGTTCGATCAGGACCATCTCACCGAGTTCAAGCCGCCGCGTCTCGACCTGTCGCTCGCGACGGATGCGCTCGGTCGTCCGTTCCTGCTTCTCGCCGGCTACGAGCCCGACTTCGCCTGGAACCTCTTCGCTAGCACCGTGCTCGCCCTGGCCGCGGAGTTCGAGGTGTCCGGTCTGCACTGGGTTCACTCCATCGCGATGCCGGTTCCGCACACGCGTCCCATCGGTACGACGGTCAGCGGCAACCGCCGTGAGCTCACCGTCGCCCATTCTGTCTGGCGTCCGCGTACCCAGGTCCCGGCGACCGCCGGTCACCTCCTCGAGTTCCGGTTCGTCGAGCGCGGCGACCGCGCCGTCGGCTTCGTGCTCCTCGTGCCGCATTACCTGGCCGAGACCGAGAACCCGGACGCGGTCATCGCGGCGGCCGAACGGCTGATGGCCTCCACCGGCCTCGTGCTGATGCTGGATGCCGTGCAGGAGCGCCGCGAGGACTACCTGGCGCGCGTGGACGAGCAGGTTGCGGGGAACGACGAACTGCAGCAGATGGTGCACAATCTCGAACGCCGATACGACGCCTACATGGCGGGACGCAACCCTGACGACGACTCGTACGACGAGGGCGGATTCAGCGAGCGCGACCTCCCCAGCGCCGATGAGCTCGCCGCCGAGCTGGAGCGTTATCTGGCCTCACGTCCGTCCGGCGACGAGGACAAGCCCGGCCGCGGTTGACACGGATCCGCGAGAACTTCGCGGGAATGCGTCCGCATCGCCACACGTGTGCGATACTAGGACTCTGACCCGTTGTCAATCAGTGTTTTCGAGCGCTGGACTTGACAAGGGTCTTACTAGTGTCCGAAATGTCCCGGGGCTACACAGCAGCTCCGTGAAAGGCGAAACGTGACTCCTGCCACGACGAAGAACACCCGGACGAAGAAGGCTGCCGAAGAGACGACCGCCGATGCTCCGGTCGAGGCCGATGCGCCCGAGAAGCCCGCGCCCCTGAGCGCGGCGAAGCGTGCTGCCGCAAAGCGCGCCCCCGTCAAGAAGAAGAAGTCCGAGGACGTCGTCGAAGAAGACGAGGCTCCCGCGGCCGCTGCTGTCGAGGACGACGAGGACGAGGACGCGAAGCCCAAGTTCACCGAGCCGCTGCCGACCGGCGCGATCGTCATCTCGTCGAACGACGACGAAGACGTTCCCGTCTACTCGACGCAGATCACCGGTGCGACGGCCGACCCCGTCAAGGACTACCTGAAGCAGATCGGAAAGGTCGCGCTCCTGAACGCGGCCGAAGAGGTCGAGCTGGCGATGCGCATCGAGGCGGGTCTGTTCGCCGAGGAGAAGCTCTCGGCGATGACCGCGGCCGAGAAGACCAGCCAGCTGGGCCTCGACCTGCAGTGGGTCGCTCGCGATGGTCAGCGTGCCAAGAGCCACTTGCTCGGCGCCAACCTGCGACTCGTCGTCTCGCTCGCCAAGCGCTACACCGGCCGTGGAATGCAGTTCCTGGACCTGATCCAGGAGGGCAACCTCGGTCTCATCCGCGCGGTCGAGAAGTTCGACTACACCAAGGGCTTCAAGTTCTCGACGTACGCCACCTGGTGGATCCGTCAGGCGATCACCCGCGCGATGGCCGACCAGGCCCGCACCATCCGTATCCCGGTGCACATGGTCGAGGTCATCAACAAGCTCGCGCGCGTGCAGCGTCAGATGCTGCAGGATCTCGGTCGCGAACCCACGCCGGAAGAGCTCAGCCGCGAGCTCGACATGACGCCGGAGAAGGTCGTCGAGGTGCAGAAGTACGGCCGCGAGCCGATCTCCCTGCACACACCGCTGGGTGAAGACGGCGACAGCGAGTTCGGCGACCTGATCGAGGACACCGAGGCCGTGGTCCCCGCCGACGCCGTGGGCTTCACCATGCTGCAGCGTCAGCTCGAGCAGCTGCTCGACTCCCTCTCCGAGCGCGAGGCCGGCGTGATCCGCATGCGCTTCGGGCTCGGCGACGGTCAGCCGAAGACGCTCGACCAGATCGGCGACACGTTCGGTGTGACGCGTGAGCGCATCCGTCAGATCGAGTCGAAGACCATGGCGAAGCTGCGCCACCCGAGCCGCTCGCAGTCCCTTCGGGACTACCTCGAATGAGCCAGGCGAACGACGGCAAGGCCCTCGAGGCGAGCGTCGACGGCAAGAGCTATGCGCGCATCCCGCTGCGGACTCGCGTGGTCATGCCCGAGGACGACCTCGACGCGATCATCACCGAGTATGCGAAGGATGCCGTGCAGCCGGGTGACCTGCTGTTCGTGACCGAGAAGATCGTGGCGATCACGCAGGGGCGGTCATACCGTCTCGACGAGATCAAGCCGCGCAAGCTCGCGCTCTTCCTCTCGAAGTACGTCACCCGCACGCCCTACGGCATCGGACTCGGCATGCCCGAGACGATGGAGATGGCGCTGCGGGAATGCGGCACTCCGCGCATCCTGTTCGCTTCTGCCGTCGCCGCGGTCACCAAGGCGTTCGGTCGTCGTGGTGACTTCTACCGCATCGCCGGCGACAAGGCGCGCGCGATCGACGGTCCGACCAAGCACACCATCCCTCCCTACAACGAGGCGGTCGTGCTCGGGCCGAAGGACCCCGACGGTGTCGCCGCACGCCTGAAGGCGCTGATCGGCGGGCAGGCTGAGGTGGCCGTGGTCGACATCAACGACCTCGGCGGCAACATCCTCGGATCGACGCTCGACAAGGACGGCGAGCGTCGTCTGGTCAGGATCCTCGGCGACAACCCGCTCGGACAGGGCTTGGAGTCCACACCGCTCGGCATCGTCCGCGCGGTCTGATCCGGTCACAACGATGATGAAGGCCCCGGATGCTCGGCATCCGGGGCCTTCATCATCGTCTCAGAAGCCGATGACCTCGCGGTAGCGGGGCTTGTGGCCCGTGCGGATGCCGGTGACGCTGGGCTTGTTCTCGTACACTCCGGCTCCCCAGTTGCCTTCGACGAGGACGGGCCCGTCCGGGGAGACGACGATGTCCCAGCCGACGTACTGCACCTGGGGCACGACGCGAGCGACCTCGTCGATGAACGCGCGGACCTCGTCCATGTAAGGGAGCTGGAAGTCGGCGATGCGGAAGCCCGAGTCCGGGTGCGTCTCGTGCACGTGGCCGTGCGAGTCGTACCCGGCGCCGACGGCGTGACCGTTCTCATCGAGCATCGTGTAGAAGCCGCCGAATGTCATCTGATCGCTCACGGCGCCGCGGCCGAACTTCTGGGCCATGGCGAGGATGTGTGCCTTCTCGCCGTCGAAGAACGCAGTGATGCGCGTCGTGTTGACGGTGCCGGGGCACACGGCCGCAAGCGCATCGTGCTGGCGGATCACCTCTTCGATCAGCAGCTCGCCGCGAGCCAGGAGCCCGCGGTGGAACTCGTCCCAGTCGGAGATGTCGGCGGCATGGTAGCGGTGCACTCCGGTGCCGGCCTGTCCCACCGGCTCCTTCGTGACGATCGTGCCGAGGCGCTGCGTGAGCTCGCGCACCGCATCCGCGTTGCCCTCGTCGACCACCATCCACTCACGGTGCAGGTGCGCGGAGAACTGCTTGTCGAACTCGACCTTGTCTTGGAAGATCCAGCGATAGCCGGGGTGGTCGTACCGTTGCGAGAGCTGGTTCGAGACCGGATGCGTCATGTAGGTCTCGCGTTCGGCCTTCGTCAGCATCGCGAAATCGTAGTCGATGTAGTCCTGGAACCCGACGTTGTGACGTGCGGCCGACCAGAGCATGTCCACGACGATGGCGGGCACGGCCTTGTGATGTTGCTCGGAGGCTTCCTTAGCGCGTTCCACCACCGATCCGACGTCGATGCGGCGGGCACGTCCCATCAGATAGCGGATGCGGGGCGCGAGGGAAAGACGAGACATGAGGCTCCAGGGTCGGGGTCCCCACCAGTCTACGGGGGCCGGGGAGGCCGACCTGGGAGCCGGAAGCTAGGGTGGAAGGCGTGTGTGAGACGACTTCCAGCTCCCTGCCGCGTGCGATGATCTCCCGCTCGGCCCTGGCTGCGGGAGCCGCGGCTGCGGTCTCCGCGGGTGGCAGCGTCGCCGATCTTCGCCGCGACGCATGGGGCCATGGGGTTCTCGCCGTCGCCCAGGTCGTCACCGCCGCAGGAGCTGAGCGAGTGCGCGTCGATGCGCAGGGTGAGGTCGACGCGTTGCAGCTCGAGGGGATCCTGGGTGTCACGACGGGCGAGCCGGATATCGATGCCGCTCTGCTCTACGGTCTTCCCGATTCGACAGGCGAACTGAGGATGCGACCGGTGATGCGGCTGACGGGCCGTGTGCTCTCCACCAAGCGTCTTCGGCCCGGAGATGCCGTCTCGTACGGCTACACGTACCGCGCATCGCGGGAGACCACCGTGGCTCTCGTGACCGGCGGGTACGCGCAGGGCATCGTGCGGGCGCTCGGCAACCATGCCGACGTGGAGATCGACGGCGCACCCCGGCCCATCGTCGGTCGGGTCGCCATGGACGTCTGCGTCGTCGACCTCGAGGGCGTCGATGTCGCGGTCGACACGGAAGTCACGTATTTCGGCGGCGAGGGCCCCGCCTCATCCGCCATCGCGCACTGGGCCGCCGTGACCGGAATGAGTTCGGCGGAACTCATCACCGTCGCCGGCGCCCATGCCGTGCGGGGGTGGGAGTCATGAGTCGCCCTGAGCTGCGGCTGAGCAGCAGCGTCTTCCGGGCGAACATCGACGCGGTGCGTGCCCGTGTCGCCCCGTCGACGTTGATGCTCGTGCTCAAGGACGACGCGTACGGCCACGGGCTCTCCTGGGCCGTCGAGACTGCGGTGGACGCGGGCGTTACCTGGTTCGGCAGCTACGACATCCGCACCGGACTCGCGGTGCGCAGGATCGCCGGCGGCGACGCCAGGATCTTCGCGTGGGTGACGTCGACGGACGCGGAGATCGACGACGCCCTGATGCAGAGACTCGACCTGGGCGTCGGCACGAGCGATTACCTGCGGCGGATCGTCGCGCGGGCGGCTGCGCTCGGCACGTCTGCACGCGTGCATCTGAAGATCGACACGGGTCTGCATCGCAACGGCATCCTGCCGGACGACTGGGCAGCTGCGGTCGCCGACGCACGCGACGCCGAGCGGGCGGGGCTCGTGGAGCTCGAAGGGGTGTGGAGCCACATCGCCGAGGCGAGCGACGCCGATGATGACGTCGCGCAAGAGGCGTTCCTCGACGCGGTTCGCGTCGTGGGGGAGACAGGGGAGACTCCGGCGGCTCTTCACCTGACCGCGTCGGCGGCGTCGTGGTGGCGGCCCGAGCTGCGAGGAACGGTCTCGCGCATCGGCGCCTTCTGCTACGGCATCAGATCCGCAGAGGGACCGGAACTCGACGGCATCCTTCCGGCGGCGAGCCTGGTCGCCTCCGTCACCGGCATCCACGGCGACGAGGTGACCATCGGCATCGGCAGTTTCGACGGACTTCCGTCGACGCTGTCCGGGAGTCGAGTGGGCACTCCGGGCGGAGCGCGTGTCATCTCGTCGGTGGGGCACACCGAGTCGACCGTCGAGGGGTGGGCCACCGCGCAGATCGGAGACGAGGTCGTGGTGTTCGGTGCCGGGACGCAGGGCGAGACATCCGCGACGACCCTGGCTGAGCGCATCGACACCGTGGGAGAAGAGATTCTCACCCGGCTCACGCCGCGCGTGCGGAGGGTCGTCGCCGATTGACGGACACCCGCTGACGGGGATCGAGTTGCCGATGCCGACTGACCGAAGTCAGCCGGCAGGGGATCAGGACTCGATCAGACCGTCTCGACGAGGCGGGCCGTCTCGTCGTGCCAGCTGGTGGCGATGCTGCGGAGCTTCTCTTCGTACTTGCGGCCATGGTGGGCGCAGAACAGGAGCTCGGATCCGTTGACCTCAGCGGCGATGTACGCCTGAGCGCCGCATGAATCACAACGATCCATGGCGGTCAGGCGGAACTCGACGGTGGAGGTGTCACGTTCGGTCGTTGCGTTCATCTCGGTGCCTCCTCGGGTGTCGGCTTCGCTGGGGGATTTGGTCAATACAACCACGCTCCACCTGTGCGCATGCCCGGTTTGCGGCGTGTTTCGCTCAGCGCGTACGCAGCACACATCGAGTGGCCTCCCGCGGGGAGTGTCTGCGGAGCCGGAAGGGGTGGCGAGATTAGACTCGGAGATTGTGAATGCCGAGTACTCCGCCCATCATCTCCAGGTGCTTGAAGGCCTCGAGGCCGTCCGCAAGCGCCCAGGGATGTACATCGGGTCGAACGGGTCGCCCGGGCTCATGCACTGCCTCTGGGAGATCATCGACAACTCCGTCGACGAGGCCGTCGCCGGCAACGGCACGAAGATCGACATCATCCTGCACGCCGACGGCAGTGTCGAGGTCCACGACCGCGGCCGCGGCATTCCGGTGGATGTCGAACCGCGCACCGGGTTGACCGGTGTCGAGGTGGTCTACACGAAGCTGCACGCCGGCGGGAAGTTCGGCGGCGGGTCGTACGCGGCCTCCGGCGGTCTGCACGGTGTCGGCGCCTCCGTGGTGAACGCGCTGTCCGAGCGTCTCGACGTCGAGGTCGACCGCGGCGGCAAGACCTACGCGATGTCGTTCCATCGCGGCGAACCCGGCGTCTTCGCGGACTCCGGCGAGAAGCGTCCGGACGCACCGTTCACGCCGTTCCAGGAGAACAGTGAGCTGCGCGTCATCGGCAAGGCACCCCGCGGTGTGACCGGAACGCGGGTGCGCTACTGGGCGGATCGCCAGATCTTCACCAAGGACGCGGCCTTCCAGCTCTCCGAGCTCGAGACCCGCGCCCGGCAGACGGCATTCCTCGTGCCGGGTCTCGAGATCGAGGTCGCCGACAAGCGGACGAATCGTCCGGACGCTCCCGAGCTCGGCTCCGAGGATGCGGATGCCTCCGGGACGGTGACGTCGTACCTCTACGAGGGCGGCATCTCCGAGTTCGTCGACTACCTCGCGATCGACCCGCCGGTGACCGACAACTGGCGTATCCAGGGGGAGGGGACCTTCAAGGAGACCGTTCCGGTCCTGCAGGCCGATGGGCATATGGTCGCCACCGAGGTCGAGCGCGTGTGCGCCGTCGACATCGCGCTGCGATGGGGCACGGGTTACGACACGCGGGTGCGCTCCTTCGTCAACATCATCGCGACGCCCAAGGGCGGCACGCATCAGCAGGGGTTCGAGCAGGAACTCCTCAAGGTGCTGCGAACCCAGGTCGAGCAGAACGCCCGCCGCCTCAAAGTCGGCAACGACAAGCTGGAGAAAGACGATGTCCTCGCCGGACTGACGGCTGTCCTCACGGTGAACGTGCCCGAGCCGCAGTTCGAAGGGCAGACCAAGGAGATCCTCGGTACCCCGGCCGTCCGGCAGATCGTGGCCCAGGTGATCCGCAAGGACCTCGCGCAGCGCTTCAGCTCGACCAAGCGCGACGACAAGAACCAGGCATCGCAGCTGCTCGACAAGATCGTCTCCGAGATGAAGGCGCGCGTGTCGGCACGTGCGCACAAGGAGACCCAGCGTCGGAAGAACGCGCTGGAGTCGTCGACCTTGCCCACGAAGCTCGTCGATTGCCGCACGAACGAGGTCGAACGCAGTGAGCTCTTCATCGTCGAGGGTGACTCGGCGCTCGGCACCGCCAAGAACGCGCGCAACAGCGAGTTCCAGGCGCTGCTGCCGATTCGAGGGAAGATCCTCAATGTGCAGAAGGCGTCGGTCGGCGACATGCTGTCGAACACCGAGTGCGCGTCGATCATCCAGGTGATCGGTGCCGGGTCCGGTCGGACGTTCGACATCGACGCGGCTCGCTACGGCAAGATCATCCTGATGAGCGACGCCGACGTCGACGGCGCCCACATCCGCACCCTCCTGCTCACCCTCTTCTTCCGCTACATGCGCCCGCTGATCGAGCACGGCCGGGTGTTCGCCGCCGTTCCGCCGCTGCACCGGATCATCGTGATGAACCCGGGTTCGAAGCCGAACGAGACGATCTACACCTACAGCGAGCAGGAGATGCACACGCTGCTGGCGAAGCTGCGCAAGGCGGGCAAGCGCTGGCACGAGCCGATCCAGCGCTACAAGGGCTTGGGCGAGATGGACGCCGAACAGCTGGCGAACACCACGATGGACCGTTCTGGGCGTCTGCTGCGTCGCGTGCGCATGGAGGATGCGGAGGCCGCCGGGCGTGTGTTCGAGCTCCTGATGGGCAACGAGGTCGCCCCGCGCCGGGAGTTCATCATCGACTCCTCCGACCGGCTGTCGCGCGAGTCGATCGACGCCTGAGGTCCGGAGACACCGAAGAAGCCGGCACGGGTCATCCCGGGCCGGCTTCTTCGCTGCAGGCGGTCGTGCTGCCTGCGGGGCACTCAGACGAGGGTGCGGCCGATGCTGCCGATCACGCCTTCGACGGGCTGTCCGGAGGCATCGCGACGTGCGCCGGCGTCGGGAAGCTTGCGCACGGCACCGGTCGGGTCGACCGCCAGCGGCGGCTGCGGTCCGACCCACGCGACCGTGAGGCGATCCTCACCCTTCAGGAACGCGTGCGCGCGAACGCCGCCTGTGGCGCGGCCCTTGGCCGGGTACTCGGTGAATGACGAGATCTTGGCGCGTCCCGGCTCCGTGCCGGGAAGTGCGCTGTCGCCTCCGGAGACCGTGGCGACGATCGACTCGGCGGCGGGGTCGACCACACCGAAGAACAACACGGATGCTCCAGAGCCGAGCTTGACGCCGGCCATGCCGCCCGCCGGCGCTCCCTGGGGGCGCACTGCGGAGGCGGAGAAGTGCAGCAGCTGTGCGTCGGTCGTCACGAACACCAGCTCGGCGTCGTCCGGGGCTTCGGCCGCACCCACGACGGTGTCGCCCTGCTTCATGCCGATGACCTCGAGATCGGGGCGCACGGGAAGTGCGGACGGAACGATGCGCTTGACCGTGCCCTGGGCTGTGCCGAGCGCGATCGGAGTGTCGCTGTCGAACCGCACGAAGCTGAGCACGCGCTCACCCTTCGTCGTGATGCCGAGGTAGTCGCGCAGCGGCGTACCTGCCGCGAGCTGCACCGAGGTGGCGGGCACGGACGGCAGGTCGACGGGGGAGAAGCGGACGACGCGACCGAGGTTCGTGAGTGCTCCGAGCTCGGCCCTGACCGTGGTCTCGACGGTGGTCAGGATCGCGTCGTGCTTGCTGCGGCGCGCCGGGACGGTGAGCTCCTGTCCTTCGCCGAGATCGACACGGACTGTGCGGCCCGTGGTCGAGAGGACGAGCACCGTGGGTGCGTCGGCGATCTGCAGGTCGACTGCGCCCTTGGTCGCGCGGGGTTTGGGGGGAGCGGCATTCATCAGCAGCGTGCGCCGTGGGGTGCCATAGGCGTCGGCTGCGGCGTCGAGCTCTTTGGCGACCGCGGCGCGAAGCAGCACAGGGCTCCCCAGAAGCTCGCGCAGGGCGGCGATCTCGGCCAGCAAGGCGTCTCGTTCGGTCTCGAGCTCGATCCGGGAGAACTTCGTCAGGCGGCGCAGGCGCAGCTCGAGGATGTACTCCGCCTGGAGCTCGCTGAGATCGAAGACCGAACGCAGCCGTGTGCGGGCCTGCTCCGAGTCGTCGGACGAGCGGATGACCTGGATGACCTCGTCGATGTCGAGGATCGCGATGAGCAGACCCTCGACGAGGTGGAGGCGTTCTTCGCGCCGCTTCAGGCGGTAGCGGCTGCGCCGGGTGATGACCTCGAGGCGGTGGCCCACGTAGACGCTCAGCATCTCCTTGAGCCCGAGCGTGCGGGGCTGGCCCTCGACCAGGGCGACGTTGTTGATGCTGAAAGAGTCCTCCAACGGCGTCAGGCGGTAGAGCTGCTCGAGAACTGCGTTCGGGTCGAAGCCGGTCTTGATGCCGATCGCGACACGCAGCCCGTGGTTGCGGTCTGTGAGGTCGGTGACATCGCTGATGCCCTGCAGCTTCTTGGACTGCACCGCGTCACGGATCTTCTCGAGCAGACGTTCGGGACCGACCATATACGGCAGCTCGGAGACGATGATTCCGGTGCGTCGGGGTCCGAGCGGCTCGATCGAGGTCTTGCCGCGGACTTTGAGCGCCCCGCGCCCGTTCGTGTAGGCGTCCTTGACACCGTCCAGCCCCATCAGGATCCCACCCGAGGGGAAATCGGGACCCGGGACGAACTCCATCAGGTCCTCGGTCGTCGCATCCGGGTTTTCGAGCAGGTGCGTGGCGGCCGCGACGACTTCGATGAGGTTGTGTGGTGCCATGTTGGTCGCCATACCGACCGCGATGCCGCTTGCGCCGTTGACCAGGAGATTCGGGAAGGCGGCCGGGAGGACGGCGGGCTGCTGGAACTGACCGTCGTAGTTCGGGATGAAGTCGACGACATCCTCGTCGAGGTTCTCGGTGAGCGCGAGAGCGGCCGCTGCGAGCCGCGCCTCCGTGTATCGAGCTGCGGCCGGACCGTCGTCGAGGGATCCGAAGTTTCCGTGCCCGTCGACCAGGGGGACGCGCAGCGCCCACTCCTGCGCGAGGCGCACCAGCGCGTCGTAGATCGCGGAGTCGCCATGGGGGTGGAGCTTTCCCATGACCTCGCCGACCACGCGGGCGCTCTTGACGTGACCGCGGTCGGGACGAAGGCCCATCTCGGCCATCTGGTAGAGGATGCGGCGTTGTACCGGCTTCAGACCATCACGCGCGTCGGGGAGGGCGCGGGAGTAGATCACCGAGTAGGCGTACTCGAGGAACGAGCCCTGCATCTCGGTGGAGAGGTCGATGTCCTGGATGCGCTCCTCGACGGGCTCGGGCGGCGGAGTTTTCGGCATGGACTTCCTGAGGGCATACGGGAGCCTGTGTCAGACTGGCTCGGATGTCCTTCATGCTACCGTCCGCGTCGCCGAGTGCCCGGAGTGTCGTCGGGGTGGCGGACGACCTGTTCTCCGCTCTCCGCGGCGAATCCGCGCTGCTGCCGCCTGCCGATTCGGTCGTGCTCGTCGTGGTCGACGGGCTCGGCGCGATCAGTCTGCGAGGACACGCCGGGCATGCGCGTGCGCTGACGACGGGAATGGCGAAGAAGGATGTCGCGTACTCGGTCTTCCCCTCGACCACTGCGGCAGCATTGACCAGCATCGTCACCGGCGTCTGGCCGGGGGAGCACGGACTCGTCGGCTACCGGGTGCTCGATCCGGCCCGCGACGTGCTCGTCAACCAGCTCAGCGGGTGGGAGACCGATGGAATCGATCCCCTCACCTGGCAGGCGGCGCCCACGATCTTCGAGCGCGCCGGCCGTCGCGGACATGAGAGCTTCGCGGTCGGGTACGCCGGATACGCGCACAGCGGTTTCACCAAGGCCACGCTCCGCGGTGCCGAGTTCGTCGCGGCCACCACAGCGGAGTCGCGCATCGAAGCCGCCTACGAGCTCGCGCATTCCCACCCGGGATCGCTCGTCTACTGCTATCTCCCGGAGGTCGATAAGGCCGGCCACAAGTACGGCATCGCCTCATCGGAATGGGTCGCTGCGCTGGAAGACGTCGATGCCGCCCTGTCCACACGCGTGCCCCCGGGCGTGGGGGTCGTGGTCACCTCGGATCATGGGATGGTCGACGTGGCGCCGAGCCGACAGGTGGTGCTGGACGAGACCCATCTCGAAGGCATCCGGCACGTCGGCGGCGAGCCGCGGATGCTGCACGCCTACCTGGAGCCCGATGCGGATGCCGTCGCGGTGACGGCACGCTGGCGCGCCGATCTCGAAGGGGTCGCCGACGTCGTCACCCGGGAGGAGGCGGTGCGCGCAGGACTCTTCGGGCCGACGGTCACGGCACCAGCGGCGTCTCGGATCGGTGACGTGCTCGCGATCGCGCGGGCGTCGTGGGCCGTCTACGACGGCACGGCCGCGGATCAGCGCGGACGCGGGATGGTCGGCCAGCACGGCGCCCTGACGGCGGAGGAGCGCCAGGTTCCCGTCGTCAGGCTCGGCGCGTTCTCGCGCTGACGTCCTCGATCACGAAGCGCTCGCTCCGGCCGCTGTCACCCCGACGAGTCGTGGGACGGGCGGCCTCACTCGTCGGTGCGGGCGCCGAAGACGATCTCGTCCCAGGAGGGCATGGCGTTCCGGCGTCGCCTCCGACCGGTGGACTCGCCGGAATCCGAGGCAGACGACTGTGGCGCCGGCTGCGGCGTCTCCGGCTCATCGTCGGGCTGCTCCAGAACCTCGAACAGCGAGATCGGACTCGGGTCGGGGCGGTCCGCGTCGTCGGGTTCCTCCAGTAACGGGGCGGTCTCTCGCTGGCCGCGACGCCGCCGGAGCGCCTCCAGAAGGTCGGCGGTCTCCGGGCTCGTCGTCTGCGCGGCCGGGGCACGCTTGATCGCCGCATCCTGTGCGGCGGCGTTGGAGCGCTCAGGAAGGGACGGGTCCTCGATCTCCGCATCCGGAGCGGGCACCAGGCGGGGGCCGAATGCGCCGGAGTCGAAGCGGCTCTCGTCTTTGTACGGAGAGGTGACGCGGTCGGCATCCACGGCACGCAGTCGGGGGATGAGCCCCTCCGGCAGGGAGCCCTGGCGAGACAGCTGCGTGGCGTCGGCGTTGAGCGGCGACAGGGCGCTGCGGCGAGGGTCGAAACTCCAACGGGCATCGTGCTCTACGTCGTTGGCGGTGAACTCGAGCTTGATGGTCCAGCCGGAGTCCTCCTTCCAGCTCGCCCAGCGTTCCGATGTGGCCTCGACCTCGGCGAGCTTGGCACGCACGGCGACGCCGAAGGTCGGCTGCGCATCGGGCTCGACCTCGCTGCCGATGAGGACGGGAACCGCGAGTGCCTGACCGATGACGTGCTCGCGCTCGGCGAGCACCGGACCTTCGAAACGAGCCACGTCGTCGACGCTGATACCGAGCAGCTCGGCGACCTCGGGTGCAGTGAGGCCGGCGCGGATCTGCGCCTGGATGTCTCGCGGGCTCGCGGCGAGCTTCTGAGCGGTCGGCTCGCTCTGCCGAGTGGCGCGGCGGATCTCGCGCTGCAGCATGTCGTCGATGGGCAGCGCGAACCGCTCGCCCGACTCGGTCGCGAGTACCAGGACTCCTGCTTCTGTGCCGACGATGGTGACGTTTTCCATGCGAATGCCCCTCTGATGGGTGTCCGTTCATGGTGTCACGCGTGGGGCGTCCGGGCCGGGAATACCCTGGGCGTGCCGTGAGTTTCCTCTGTCGCACGGACGAGCATTTGCGTTATGTCGTCTGGTCGTGCAAACTATGGCCGCCGAATACCCGACGGCGCACCACCCACTCGCACCATGAAAGTGGAGATCTACCGCATGGCAACCGATTACGACGCCCCCCGAAAGAGCGAAGACGACTCCGAGTCGATCGAAGCCCTGAAGGAGCGTGTGCCGGACAAGCTTTCCGGCTCAAGCGGGGACGAAGACTCCGACAACCCGTCGAGCTTCGACCTTCCGGGTGCCGACCTCTCCGACCTCGAGCTCGACGTCGTCGTGCTGCCCGCGCAGCAGGACGAGTTCACGTGCATGAGCTGCTTCCTCGTGAAGCACCGTTCACAGCTCGATCACGAGGGCGCATCCGGGCCCATCTGCAAGGAGTGCGCTGCGTAAGCACCTCTCCGAGCGACGTATCACGCGCCCCCGACCACTCCGGTCCGGGGCGCGCTGTCGTCCGCGGGGTGCTTCTCGGGTCTGCGTCGGCGCACTCGGTCTGCGTCGGCGCACTCGTTCTGCGTCAGCGCTGGGAAGCGCGGATCGCCGCCGCCAATCGATCGGGCGTTCGTGTCGAGATGGTCCAGGTGTCGACCGGGTCGTCCTGGTCGAGGTTCGGGACCACGACGATGCCGTCGATGCCGCCGCGGATCAGGTGCCATCCGCGAGCCGGGAGCCCAGGACCGCGAGCCTGTCGGGCGTCGTCACCGATCAGGGCGACGGGCTCGCCGAGGTGCGATGTGTCGATGTGCGCACGACCGGCGTTCAGCACGGAACCGACGACGGAGACGACCGGGGTGGCCGCGATGAAGCCCAGCACCAGGAGGGCCGATACGGCGGCGCCGAGGACCAGTGCCACGGTCGAGCCGATCGGCACGAAGACGAGTGACACCATGGGGCCGGCGACCGCGACGGTCACGAGCAGCCAGAGGCTCGGCGAGAGTCTCTCGCGGTAGCGGGGACGTGCGTCTGTGGCGGGGTTCTGCATTAGCCTCATGGGGTGACCGATTCCGTTGATGTCCCCATTATCGCTGCAGTGGTGCCCGGGTATGCGCATCCGGGTGATGCCGGTGCCGATCTGGTGGCGGCGGAAGCCGTGCGCCTCGAGCCGGGCGAGCGCGCACTGGTGCCGACGGGCGTCAGCATCGCGTTGCCCGACGGGTATGCCGCTTTCGTGGTTCCGCGCAGCGGGCTGGCGGCGAAGCATGGAATCTCGATCGTGAACTCACCGGGCACTGTGGATGCCGGCTATCGCGGCGAGATCAAGGTGAGCCTGATCAACACCGATACCAAGAGCGCGTACGATGTGGCGGTCGGCGATCGTATCGCGCAGCTGATCATCATGCCGGTCACGCGCGCCACGTTCATCCCGGTCGACGAGTTGCCGGACAGCGTCCGCGGTGCCGGTGGATTCGGTTCCACCGGATATCAGGCAGCGACCCACCAGAACGAAGCAGGACAGGCTCATGACTGACAACAACGAGACCCCTTCGAAGTCGGCACCGCTGAATCGTGCCACCGACGGTCCCTTCGATGACTCCGAAGCGAACCCGGTCCGCCCGTACATCGACCTCGGCGGTATCAAGATCCTGCCGCGCGAGGGCCTGAACCTGCGGCTCGAGGTCGAGGAGCAGTCGAAGCGCATCGTGGCGGTCGGTCTCGACTACGCGGACTCCTCCCTGCAGGTGCAGCCCTTCGCCGCACCGCGCACCGGAGGGCTGTGGGACGAGACCCGCGTGCAGCTCCGCGACCAGGTCAAGGCGCAGGGCGGCCGCGTGGAAGAGCGCGAAGGCCCGCTGGGCAAGGAGCTTCTCGCCGAGGTCCCCGCCACGGCGGCGGAGGGATCCGGCCTGCGTCTCGCGCGCTTCATCGGCATCGACGGCCCGCGCTGGTTCCTCCGCGGCGTGATCGGCGGCGCCGGCGCCTCGGACCCCGAAGCGGCGGAGAAGGTCGAAGACCTCTTCCGCTCGATCGTGGTCGTCCGCGGCGGGTCTCCGATGCCGCCGCGCGACCTGATCCCGCTCAAGATGCCGGCGACCCCCGGTTCCGCGTGAGCGCTCCCGAACCCGACTCCGAACGCGACAAGAGTGCCTCCGAGATCCTCGGGGAGGCGCTCGGCGGCGTCGCGCGTCGTGCCGGGCTCGACCCGTCGGAGAGCTCGGCCACCCACAAGGTCGTGTGGACCGCCATGGGTGGGTGGCGGGGCATCCTCGAGTCGGTGCTTCCCAGCCTCGCGTTCGTCATCATCTTCACGATCCGCCCCGAACCGCTGATCCTGTCGCTCGGAATCTCGGTCGGGCTCGCGGCGGTCTTTACGATCGTCCGTCTCGTGCAGAAATCGCCGCCCTCTGCGGCTCTGGGGGGTCTCATTGCCGCGGTCGCGGCTGCGGCGCTGGCGCTGTGGACAGGCCGCGGTGCCGATAACTTCGTCCCAGGCCTGATCACGAACGCGGTCTACGGTTCGGTCATCCTGGTGTCGGCCCTGATCGGCTGGTCGTTGATCGGTCTCGCGGTCGGATTCCTGATGGGGGAGGGCACGAGCTGGCGCACTGATCGCCGCAAGCGACGTGCCTACTTCTGGCTGGGGATCGCCTGGGCCGCGCTGTTCTTCACCCGGCTGGCTGTGCAGCTGCCGCTGTATCTGGCCGGTGACGTCACGGCTCTGGGCACACTCAAGCTGATCATGGGTCTGCCGTTGTTCGCGCCGCTCATCGCGGTCACCTGGCTGGTGGTCCGCGCACTTCACCCGCGCGAGCCCGCGCGCGAGGACGCCCCCGAGGCGTGATAGATTTATCTTGACATCAAGATAAATCGCAGGCTTTCGCCGGTGAGCTGTGCGGAGCAGACTGGTTAGGTCCGCCTTGCTAGCCGCAGGGGCTCGCTGGCGAGCAAGATGGAGGCGCCTGTCGCTCCCATCCGAATAGAAGGAGACGGATTCGTGTCCACGGTGAACAGCTTCGGTGCCAAGAGCACCCTGACAGTCGGCAGCACCGACTACGAGATCTTCCGCATCGACACGGTGCCCGGTTTCGAGAAGCTCCCCTTCAGTCTCAAGGTCCTCCTGGAGAACCTGCTTCGCACCGAGGACGGCGCGAATGTGACGAAGGCGCAGATCGAGGCTCTGGGTTCGTGGGATGCCGCGGCCGAGCCGAACACCGAGATCCAGTTCACGCCGGCCCGTGTGGTCATGCAGGACTTCACCGGTGTGCCCTGCATCGTCGACCTCGCCACCATGCGCGAGGCGGTGACGGCGCTCGGTGGAGATGCGAACAAGATCAACCCGCTCTCACCGGCAGAGATGGTCATCGACCACTCCGTCATCGCCGACCTGTTCGGCTCGGAGAACGCCCTCGAGCGCAACGTCGAGATCGAGTACGAGCGCAACGGCGAGCGCTACCAGTTCCTGCGCTGGGGCCAGACGGCCTTCAGCGACTTCAAGGTCGTCCCGCCCGGGACCGGCATCGTGCACCAGGTGAACATCGAGCACCTGGCCAAGGTCATCTACGACCGCGACGTTGACGGCGTGCTCCGCGCCTACCCCGACACCTGCGTGGGCACCGACTCGCACACCACCATGGTCAACGGCCTCGGCGTGCTGGGCTGGGGTGTCGGCGGGATCGAGGCCGAGGCCGCCATGCTCGGTCAGCCCGTGTCGATGCTCATCCCGCGCGTCGTGGGCTTCAAGCTCTCCGGCGAGATCCCCGCCGGCGTCACCGCGACCGACGTGGTGCTCACGATCACCGACCTGCTGCGCAAGCACGGAGTGGTCGGCAAGTTCGTCGAGTTCTACGGCGAGGGTGTCGCATCGGTGCCGCTGGCCAACCGCGCGACCATCGGGAACATGTCGCCGGAGTTCGGTTCCACGGCCGCGATCTTCCCGATCGACGACGTGACGCTCGACTACCTGCGCCTCACCGGCCGCAGCGAAGAGGCCGTCGCCCTTGTCGAGTCGTACGCCAAGGAGCAGAAGCTCTGGCACGATGCCGCGCACGAGCCCACCTTCAGCGAGTACCTCGAGCTCGACCTCGGCACCGTCGTGCCGTCGATCGCCGGCCCGAAGCGCCCGCAGGACCGCATCCTCCTCTCCGAGGCGAAGTCGCAGTTCGAGCAGGACATCCTGAGCTACGCGACGGCATCGACCTCGGACTCGATCGTCGATCTCGAGTCGAAGCACTCGTTCCCGGCATCCGACCCCGGTCAGACGCCCGGCGATGAGGAGCCCACCACGCGTCCGGTGCACATCAACAGCGGCGCACCGGCGAACGCCTCGAAGCCCGTGCCGGTCACGACGCCGTCGGGGGAGAAGTACATCCTCGACAACGGCGCCGTCACGCTCGCGGCCATCACCTCGTGCACTAACACGTCGAACCCCTCGGTGATGATCGCCGCCGGTCTCGTCGCACGCAAGGCGCTCGAGAAGGGCCTGAAGCAGAAGCCGTGGGTCAAGACCACGCTCGGCCCGGGTTCGAAGGTCGTCACCGACTACTACGAGAAGTCCGGTCTCGACAAGGATCTCGAAGGCCTCGGCTTCTACACCGTCGGCTACGGCTGCACCATCTGCATCGGCAACTCGGGTCCGCTCATCGAAGAGGTCTCCGAGGCGATCAACTCGCACGACCTCGCGGTCACGGCCGTCCTCTCGGGCAACCGAAACTTCGAGGGACGCATCAGCCCCGATGTGAAGATGAACTACCTCGCCAGCCCGCCGCTGGTCATCGCCTACGCGCTGGCCGGGTCGATGCACTTCGACTTCGAGAACGACGCTCTGGGCAAGGGCACCGACGGCGAAGACGTCTTCCTGAAGGACATCTGGCCGACCCCGGCCGAGGTGCAGGAACTCGTCGACTCCTCGATCTCGCGCGAGCAGTTCATCAAGCAGTACGCGACCGTCTTCGACGGCGACGAGCGCTGGCGCAGCCTCCCCACTCCGGACGACGCGATCTTCCAGTGGGACGAGCACTCCACCTACGTCCGCAAGGCGCCGTACTTCGACGGCATGACGATGGAGCTCACCCCGGTGAAGGACATCGAGGGTGCGCGTGTCATGGCCACGCTCGGCGACTCGGTCACCACCGACCACATCTCGCCCGCCGGAAACATCAAGGCCGGCACGCCTGCGGCTCAGTACCTCACCGAGCACGGCGTCGACCGCAAGGACTTCAACTCCTTCGGCTCGCGTCGCGGCAACCACGAAGTCATGATCCGCGGCACCTTCGCGAACATCCGTCTGAAGAACGCGATGGTCGCGGCGGTCAACGACGGACAGGTCGTCGAGGGTGGCTTCACGCGCGACTTCACGCAGCCCGGTGGCCCGCAGTCGTACATCTACGACGCGAGCATGAACTACCAGGAGCAGGGCACGCCCCTCGTCATCTTCGGTGGCAAGGAGTACGGCTCGGGTTCGTCGCGTGACTGGGCGGCCAAGGGCACGAGCCTGCTGGGCGTCAAGGCGGTCATCACCGAGAGCTTCGAGCGCATCCACCGCTCGAACCTGATCGGCATGGGCGTCGTCCCGCTGCAGTTCCCCGCCGGCGAGAGCTGGGAATCGCTGGGCCTCGACGGCACCGAGATCGTCTCGATCTCTGGCCTGGAGGAGCTCAACAACGGTGTGACGCCGAAGACGGTCAAGGTCACGGCCACCCCGAGCGAGAACTCGCCCGAGGGCAAGCAGCCGGTGGAGTTCGACGCGGTCGTCCGCATCGACACCCCCGGTGAAGCCGACTACTACCGCAACGGCGGCATCCTGCAGTACGTGCTGCGTTCGCTGGTCTGATCGCACGGACGAAGGGGCTCGGATCCACGGATCCGGGCCCCTTCATCGTGCCACCCCTTCATGTCAAGGGGTGCCGATTCACCGTGGTCTCCGAGCCCGGCGGGGTAGGATCGAGGGGCGCTCGCACCGTCGTCGGGCGCTTCTGACGGAGCCTGTGAGGAGGTGCAGATGCCCATTCTTCCGAGCATCTCTGGACCCCGTGATCTCGACGCACTCTCGACCGATCAACTGACCGAGCTCGCCGCGGAGATCCGCGCGTTCCTGGTCGAGAACGTGTCCAGGACGGGCGGCCACCTCGGCCCCAACCTGGGCGTCGTCGAGCTGACGATCGCGCTGCACAAGGTGTTCTCCTCCCCGGACGACCCCTTCATCTTCGACACCGGGCACCAGTCCTATGTGCATAAGCTCCTCACCGGGCGCCAGGACTTCTCGGCGCTGCGCGTGCGCGGCGGTCTCGCCGGGTACCCGCAGCGGGGCGAGAGCGCCCATGATGTGGTGGAGTCCTCCCACGCCTCCAGCTCGCTCAGCTGGGCCGACGGCATCTCGCGAGCGTTGACGGCCACTGGTCGCGCGGACCGGCATGTGGTCGCCGTCGTCGGCGACGGCGCTCTGACCGGCGGTATGACGTGGGAGGCGTTGAACAACATCTCCGACGACAACGATCGCAACCTGGTCATCGTCGTCAACGACAACGGACGCTCCTACGCGCCGACGATCGGCGGCATGTCGAGGTACCTCAACCGCGTGCGCACGGCAGCGGCCTACAAGGACCTCCACCAGCGGTCGGATCGCCTGTTCCGCGCCTTCGGCCCGGTGGGACGTGCAGTGTTCCGTGGCGTCCGTGGAGGCACGCACGGCTTCCTCTCACGGTTCACGAACAACGAGGCACTGTACTCCAACCTCGACATCAAGTACCTCGGTCCGGTCGACGGCCACGATCTTCCCGCGCTCCTCGAGACGCTGGAGCTGGCGAAGTCGTACGGTGCTCCTGTCATCGTCCACACCATCACAGAGAAGGGGCGTGGCTACCAGCCGGCCCGCGACGACGAAGCCGACCAGTTCCACGCCGTGGGCAAGATCGATCCGACGACCGGCGAGACGCTGTCGTCCGGCGGGCGCGGCTGGACGGATGTGTTCTCCGATGCACTGGTCTCCGTGGGCGAGCAGCGCAGCGACGTCATCGCCATGACGGCCGCCATGCTGCGACCGACCGGGCTCGCACCGTTCGCCGAGCGCTTCCCTGATCGGGTCTACGACGTGGGCATCGCCGAGCAGCACGCGGTGGCGTCCGCCGCCGGACTCGCCTACGGGGGGCTGCACCCGGTGGTCGCGCTCTATGCGACCTTCATGGGTCGCGCTTTCGACCAGGTGCTGATGGATGTGGCCCTGCACCGTGCCGGCGTGACCTTCGTCCTCGATCGGGCCGGCGTCACGGGCCCCGACGGCCCCAGCCACCACGGCATGTGGGACCTGGCGATGCTGCAGATCGTCCCGCACATCCGCATCGCCGCGCCTCGTGACGGCGCGCGGCTGACCGAGGCTCTCCGTGAGGCCGTCGATGTCGAAGACGCGCCCACGGTCATCCGCTTCCCGAAGGGCGAGGTCGCCCCTGATCTCCCGGCGATCGAACGCCTGGGCGACGGCGTCGACGTGCTCGCCCGCGGCGAATCCGAAGACGTGCTCATCGTCGCCATCGGCCCGTTCGCCGAGCTCGCGCTCGATGTCGCCGACCGCCTTCGGGCGCAGGGCATCGGCGCGACGGTCATCGATCCGCGCTGGGCGATCCCGGTGCAGCCGTCGATCGTGGAACTCGCCGCGCATCATCGCCTCGTGATCACGCTCGAAGACGGCATCCGCGTCGGAGGAATCGGCACCCGCGTGCGTCAGGTCCTCCGCGAGGCGGGCATCGACACCGCGGTGGACGAGCTGGGCCTTCCCGACGAGTTCATCGACCACGCATCGCGCGACCAGATCCTCGCCGACGCGGGCCTGACCGCTCCGAAGATCGCCCAGGACATCGTGTCGCAGGTGCTCGGGACGCGCATTCCGAAGGCGCGCCACGCGGGGGAGACCGGGACCATCGATCTTCCGCTGCACGAACGGCACTGACGCGCGGTCCGACCCTTGGGGGCATCGTGCGCCGGACGTCAGTTCAGGGCGTGCAGTGCGGCGACCGCCTGCGCTCCGCGATCGACGTCGCGGAGTGCCGTCGACAGCAGGTAGCCGTCGGTGAGTGCGTCACCGGTGACCATCACGCGCACGAGCTCGACACCGCAGGCCCGACGGACCTCATCGGCGCTGGCTGCGATCACTCGGGTGTTGATCTCGTCGTTGTGCGGAAGCTCGGCCCCCTCGAGCCCGCGGATCACATCTCGCAGCGCCGCTCCCACGATGTTCGAGGCACGTTCCTTGACGTTCACGACGTCGAGCTCGAACACCCGCAGGTCGCTTCCCGTGGGTATGGGGCGCCATTCGAACGAGGCGTGCACACGGTGCTGGTGTCCGCTGGCGCCGCTCATCTCGCGCGCGGGCAGATCGGTCGCACGGCAACGGACGTCGATGAGCTTGTACCAGTAGAACAGCGGGAACGCTCCGTGCGAGCCCGGGTCCAGGACGACGACCTCCCCGACCGCACCTCCCCGGTTTCTCGGTCGACGCTGCGGACGGTTGCGGATGATCGGCTTGCCGTTGCGCGTCCGGATCGCCGCCCACCCCTCATCGACGGTGACGATGAAGAGTTTGAGCAGGGCGGGGAGGACCAGGAGCGTGGTGAGGATCGCCGTTCCGGTCTTCAACAGACCCGACATCCCCTTACCGCCCAGCATCGTGAAGAGCATGTCCATGTCACCACTGTGCAGGGTCGCCGCGTGCGGGATCGCCTTCCTGACGGGTCGTGCGGGGGAGTTCATGCGCTGTTCCGCGCACGTTACCCGTGACGCCGTGCGCTGGATACGCCCGGGTCAGGATTCGCCGCAGCGGGTCAGGCGAGGTCGGCGAGGGTGCGGGTGACGACGTCGTCGACCGCCGCAAGGCAGCGTGCGCGATCGGCCTCAACGAGTCCGACACGGGTGCGTCGGTCGAGGACGTCGTCGACGGTCATCGCGCCCTCCGTGCGGACGGCGAACTCGACCTCGGCGGCGGTCAACCCCGTCGCATCATCCAACAACTCGTCCGAGGAGGGAACCGTTCGATCGACGAGCCGCAACGACGCCGTGCGGCTCGGTGTCGCCGGCAATCCGCGCGTCCCCGCTGCGAGGTCCACGGCATCTTCTGCCATGCGGCGGTAGGTGGTCAGCTTTCCCCCGAGCACCGTGACGAACCCCGTCTCGGATGCCGTCACCAGATGGCGGCGCGAGACATCGGCGGTCGAATCCGTGCCGCTGTCGACCAGCGGACGCAGGCCGGCGAAGGCGCCGCGCACCCTCTCTCGACCCAACGGTGCGCCGAACACGCGATTGAGGCTTCTCAACAGGAAGTCGATCTCGGGGTCGGTCGGCTGCGCGACACGGGGCACGACGCCCGGAGCGTCTTCGTCGGTGAGGCCGACGATCACCCGACCGTAGGCCTGCGGCAGTGCGAACACGTAGCGACTGATCGACCCCTCGTGAGGGATGGTGAGCGCTGTCGACGGTGCGCCCAGGTCGGCGGCGTCGAGGACGATGTGCGTTCCTCTGCTCGGGCGCACCCGGATCGTCTGGTCGAGCGTTCCCGCCCAGACGCCGGTCGCATTGATGACGGCACGGGCTCTGATCTCGAACCGCTCACCGGTCGTCGTCTCCTCGACGGATGCGCCGTCTCCCCGCAACGCGACCGCGCGCACTCGGGTGAGGATGCCGGCGCCGAGAGATGCCGCCGTGCGGGCGACGGTCGCCACGAGCCGCGCATCGTCGACCAACTGGCCGTCGAAGGACAGCATTCCGCCCCGGAGGCCGTGAGGATCGAGTGCAGGCACCAGGCGGGAGGCGGAGCGCGCGGACACCAGAGCGGGGGCGGGAAGTGTCGAACGAGTGGTGTGTGCACGCATGCGGAGCAGGTCTCCCAGCACCATCCCGACGGCGCCCGCAGTGCGCTGGCGGAGCGTGACGCCATGGGAGAAGGGCAGGAGCTGCCCGAGCGGGCGGATCAGATGCGGGGCGATCGTCGTCATCAGGAGATGCCGCTCGTGTGCGCTCTCTCTCGCGGTCGCGATGTCACCGGTCGCCAGGTAGCGCAGGCCGCCGTGCACGAGCTTCGAGCTGAACCGGCTGGTGCCGAAGGCGAGGTCCTCGGCTTCGATCAGCGTCACGCGGAGCCCACGGGAGGCGGCGTCCAGGGCGACTCCCACACCCGTGATCCCCCCTCCGACGACGAGCACGTCGACTGTCTCGTCGGCTGCGCGTGCGAGTTCGATCCTCCGTCGCGCGACGTTGAGCGCGGATGACTCCCGGGTCATGGGCGGAGCAGTCCGTCGAGCGCGGCTCGCAGTTCGCGCTCCCACGCGCTCTCCGAGATGAGGTCGGCCACGGTGCCGTGGGAGAGGACCGCGGACTGCGCGATCAGCAGCAGCATGACGGCGATCTCCTCGGGCGCGCCCCGTCTGACCGATCCGTCCGTCTGCGCGGCGCCGATGGCGGTGGCGAGCCAGCGCAGGATCAGACGCTGGCTCGATCCCACGCGCTGCAGGGTGTACCGGGTGAACGCCTCGGGTTCGTCGGCGAGCAGTCGGGCGTAGAGCGAGTCGTTCCGGAAGAGCATGGTGAAACGGAGCACGTCGTCGACGAGGGCGGTTCGGGTGCGCGCATCCGCGGGGAAGGTGCTCAGGATGCCGTCGACGCGGCGCAGCAGCGCGGCGCGGACGACATCGTCCGCATCGCTCCAGTTGCGATAGATCGTGGGGCGGCTGAGATCGGCACGGCGGGCGAGCTCGGCGATCGTGACACCGTGGATGCCGCGACGCTCGATCAGCGCGTCGGCGGCGTCTAGGATCCTCGTCTGCGTGGTGTCCCACAGAGGTTGACGTTCTTCCATGATGTGTCACACTGTAACGCATGGGCCAAGACAATGGCAGGGTCGATGCGGACCCGTCGATGAGATGGAACGGCTGGGGAGATCCGGCCAAGGCGAAGGACCTGCCTCTGGCGGTGCGGGCGCTGCTGCCGATGCTGTTGGGGCGCGTGCGCAAACCCGGGCCGGCCATCGAGCTCGCGAACGTGCAGCTCGAGCCTTCGCGGCTGACCGCTGAGGACCACGCGGCGTTCAGTGCCGTGGTCGGCCCGGCGAACGTCGATGACGACCCGGAGGCGCGCATCCGTCACGCGGGTGGGCGTTCGACACCCGACCTCCTCCGCCGTCGCGAGGTGCGTCAGGAGGCTCCGGACGCTGTCCTCCGCCCTGCGCACCACGACGAGGTGCGCGCGTGCCTCGACATCGCTGTCGCTCGAGGGGTCGCGGTGGTCCCTTTCGGCGGCGGCACGAGCGTCGTCGGAGCGCTGGATCCCGAGCGGGGCACGCATCATGCCGTCGTGAGCCTCGACCTGCGACGTCTCAGCGGTCTGATCCGGCTCGATGAGATCAGCGGCGAAGCACTGCTCGCGGCGGGCACGACAGGGCCGGAGGCGGAAGCGTCGCTGTCAGCGCACGGCTTCGAACTCGGCCACTTCCCGCAGAGCTTCCGCTACGCCACGGTCGGTGGCTTCGCAGCGGCCCGGTCCTCGGGGCAGAACTCGGCCGGCTACGGACGCTTCGACTCGATGGTGACCGGGATCAGAGTGGCGACGCCGACCGGCGACATCGAGCTCGGGCGCTCTCCCGGCTCCGCCGCAGGACCCGATCTGATCAGGGTCTTCCTGGGCTCCGAGGGCATCTTCGGCGTCATCACCGAGGTGCGGGTGCGGGTGCACCCGATCCCGCGTGATCGGGTGTTCGAGTCCTGGTCCTTCCCCGACTTCGCCAGCGGCGTCGAGGGGCTGCGTCGCGTCGCGCAGCAGGGCGACGGGCCCACCGTCATCCGGCTCTCCGACGAGGCGGAGACCGCTGTGAGTCTCGCGCAGGTCGGCAAGATCGGCAAGGCACTCGCCAAGGGTGCGAGCGTGGTGACCGTGTACGAAGGGCACGGTATCGCCGAGAGGCGTGCCCGTGCCGGTATGCAGCTCGCTGCGGCCAGCGGAGTCTCGGCGGGCGAAGGCGCCGCGGAGGAGTGGCTGAGGGGGCGATTCGACGGCCCTTACCTGCGGGATTCGCTGCTCGACGCCGGAGTCTTCTGCGAGACGCTCGAGACCGCGACGACATGGTCGAACCTTCAGACGCTGCGTTCGGCGGTCGAGCATGCACTCAGAGACGGTTTCGCAGCCGACGGGGCGAAGTCGTACGTCATGTGCCATGTGTCCCACATCTACCCGACCGGGGCATCCCTTTACTTCACGGTTCTCGCGGGCGTGCGTTCAGACGCACTCGGTGTGTGGGAAGTCGTGAAGGCGCGTGTCAACGACGCGATCATCGCCTCGGGTGGGACCATCAGCCATCACCATGCGGTCGGCAGGGATCACGCGCCCTGGCTCGGGCAGGAGATCGGCGAGACCGGCATCCGCATCCTCCGTGCGATCAAGCGCGAACTCGATCCGTCGGGCATCCTCAACCCCGGCGCCGTGATCCCCATCGAGCGGACGCACTGACGTGGCTGAGCACATCGCCGTGCTCGCGAATCCGTTCTCCGGCAAAGGCCGGGGCGGACGAGCAGCAGAGGCAGCCGTCCGACTTCTCCGGGAGCGCGGCGCCGAGGTGCGCGCGTATGCGGGCGGATCCGCCGCCGATACCGCTCGGCTCGCGGTGGCCGCGCTGGCGGACGAGCCACGCCTCCTCGTGGTCGTCGGTGGTGACGGTACGCTCTCCGGCGTACTCGACACGGTGTGCGCCGCCTCCGTCCCCATCGTTCTGGTGGCCGCGGGCACGGGGAACGATCTCGCCCGCGCCCTCGGGCTTCCACGCAGTGACGCCAGGGCAGCCGCCGATCTCGCTCTCACCGGCGTGCCGCGGGCGATCGATGTCGGCATCGTCCACACGGGAGCGGGCAGCCGGAAGTTCCTGACCATCGCAGCGCTGGGTTTCGATGCGAAGGTCAGCGATCGCACCAACCGGCTCCGCTGGCCGCACGGCGCTCCTCGCTACTACCTCGCGCTGCTCATCGAGCTCGCGCGGCTGCGACCGATGGACTTCACCCTCGCCGTCGATGGAGAAGCCGCCAGGAGTGCACCGGGTACGCTGATCGCCGCCGGCAGCACCTCGAGCTACGGCGGCGGGATGCCGATCTGCGCCGGGGCCGTGCCCGACGACGGACTCCTCGACATCGTCCATGTCGCGCCGCTGGGCCGACTGCGCCTGCTGCGTCTGTTCCCGTTGCTGCTCCGCGGGACGCATCTCGCACGCGGTGAGGTCGTGCATCGTCGTGCCCGGTCGGTCACGGTATCGGCTCCCGGCCTCGTGGTCTACGCCGACGGCGAGCGGATCGGCGAGGATGAGTGCACCATCGAGGTGCTGCCCGGCGCGCTCACGATGATGGTGCCGAAGGAGGGCGATGACTGAGTTCGACGAGGACGTCGTGGTCGTGGGTTCCGGCTTCGGAGGGTCCGTGGCCGCTCTGCGACTGGCAGAGAAGGGCTACCGTGTCCGGGTCTACGAGGCGGGTCGCCGCTTCGAGGACGGCGACTTCGCGAAGACGAATTGGGACGTCCGGCGGTACCTGTGGGCGCCGGCGCTCGGCTGCCACGGTGTGCAACGCATCCACCGCCTGCCGCACGTGATGATCCTGGCCGGTGCCGGCGTGGGTGGCGGATCGCTCAACTACGCGAACACGCTCTACCAGCCGGGCACGGCCTTCTTTGCGGACCCCCAGTGGCAGGGCATCGCGGAGTGGGAGGCCGAGCTGGCACCGCACTACGCGACGGCGAAGCGGATGCTCGGTGTCGTCGAGCACTACCCGCATACGGGTCCTGTCGAGCGGATCATGGCCGGCGCCGCGGACGACCTCGGCGTGGGTTCGACGTTCCGGCACGCACCGGTCGGGGTCTGGTTCGGCAAGCCGGGGGAGCGCACGCCGGACCCGTTCTTCGGCGGCGAGGGGCCCGATCGCACCGGGTGCACGCTCTGCGGCAACTGCATGGTGGGCTGCCGTGTCGGCGCGAAGAACACGCTCATGAAGAACTATCTGGCTCTCGCGGAGCGCCGAGGAGTCGCGATCGAAGCCCTCCGCACGGTGAGCGAGATTCGTCAGCTGCCGGGAGGCGGGTTCGCCGTGACGACGCAGCGCAGCGGGGCCTGGTTCCGGCACGCACGGAGGACGGTGTTCGCCCGGCAGGTCGTGCTCGCGGCCGGCACCTGGGGCACGCAGCAGCTGCTGCATCGGATGAAGGAGTCCGGAGCCCTGCCGCATGTCTCGACGTCGATCGGACGTCTCACGCGCACGAATTCCGAGGCGCTGGATGGTGCGGTCGCCACCCGCGTCCCGGAATCGCTGGAGCTCGCGCGTGGCGTCGCGATCACGACCTCGTTCCACATCGACGATCGCACGCACGTCGAGAACGTCCGCTACGGTCCGGGATCGAACCTGATGGGTGCGCTCGCGACCGTCATCGTTCCCGGCGGTCGGCCGCTCGGCGTGCGGCTGCGCAGTCTCATCGCACAGGTGCTCCGCTCTCCGTTGGGGCAATGGCGACTCGGAAGCCTCCGCCGCTGGAGCGAGCGCGGCATCATCGCGCTGGTGATGCAGACGGCGGACAATTCCCTCACTCTCTCGCTGCGTCGGCGTTTCGGTCGCCTCGTGATGACGAGTGCGCAGGGACACGGCGAGCCGAATCCCAGTTACCTGCCACAGGCCCATACGGCGGCGGCGGCGATCGCCGCGAGGGTCGAGGCGGACGGCGGGGTGCCTGCGGCTGCGCGGGGATCGTGGCCCGAGGTGTTCGGCATCCCGCTCACGGCGCACTTCCTCGGCGGTGCCGTGATCTCGGCCTCTCCGGCAGACGGTGTCGTCGACGCGTACCACCGAGTCTGGGGGCATCCCGACCTGCACGTCGTCGACGGTGCGGCCGTTCCCGCGAATCCCGGCGTGAATCCGTCCCTCACGATCACCGCGCTGGCCGAACGGGCGTTGTCATACTGGCCTCGTCGCGGCGAAGACGACGGGCGACCGGTTCAGCGCGCGGGCTGAACCCCGGCGATCGCGGTATGCGCGAAGAGGCAGCGCGCAAGGCTCGCGACGCCGTCCAGCGCCGGCCAGAGACGATGATGACGGCGCTCACGCCAGGAAGCGGCAGCGTGATGCGCCTCTCGGTGAGGTGCGTGCTGATGCTGCGGACGACGAAGCTCCCCACCGGATCCGCCAGGAATCCCGTGGAGCGCTTCACCTGATGGTGTCCGGCGATCAGCGGCTCTCGACGCCGCGGATCTGCGGAGTGTGGAACGAGCCGCCGAAGGCGCGCTCCGAGGCTCCTTCACGGTCGAGGTACGGCGAAGCACCACCGTCGATGAACGGCCAGCCGGCGCCGAGGATCAGGCACAGGTCGATGTCCTCGACCTCGGGCACGACGCCCTCGTCGAGCATCAGTTTGATCTCCTGTGCCAGACCGTCCTGCACGCGCTGGAGGATCGTCGCCGCCGTTGCGGGGTTCTTGCCGACGGCGGGCTTCAGAACCTTCTCCGCCTGCTTGCTCCAGCCGACGACGCGTCCGCCCTTGTCCTTCTCCACGACAGTGTCGAGCTCCGCGAGCGCATGGAAGTTCTCGTTGGCGTAGAAGCGGTCGGGGAAGGCGTTGACCATCGTGTCCTGCACGTGGGCGGCGACCTTCCAGCCGACCAGGTCGATCAGCTGGAACGGGCCCATCGGCAGGCCGAGCGGACCGAAGGCTTTCTCGACATCGGCGATGGGGGTGCCCTCGTAGACGGCGCGTGCCGCCTCGCCCATGACCTTGGCGAGAAGGCGGTTCACCACGAAGCCGGGGGCATCGGCGGTGAGGACCGCGTTCTTTCCCAGGTTCTTCGCGACCACGAACGCCGTCGACAGAGCGGCATCGTCCGTCGCCGGTGTCTTCACGATCTCGATCAGGGGCATCACCGCGACCGGGTTGAAGAAGTGGAAACCGACCAGGCGCTCGGGGTGAGCGAGCTTCGATCCGATCTCCTCGACGGAGAGCGACGACGTGTTGGTCGCGAGGATCGCGTCTTCGGCGATGATCTTCTCGATCTCGCCGAACACCTGCTGCTTGACGCCGACCTCTTCGAACACGGCCTCGATCACGAAGTCGCAGTCCGCGTAGAGGCTCTTGTCGGTGGTGCCGGTGACGAGCGCGCGCAGCTTGTTCGCCGAGTCGGAGTCCAGACGCCCCTTCGCCTCGAGCTTGCCGATCTCCTCGTGGATGTAGGCGACGCCCTTGTCGACGCGCGCCTGATCCAGGTCGGTGATGAGCACGGGCACCTGGAGTTTGCGCACGAACAGCAGCGCGAACTGGCTGGCCATGAGACCGGCGCCGATGATGCCCACCTTGGTGACCTTCTTCGCGAGCGTCTTGTCGGGAGCTCCGACGGGTCGCTTCGCGCGCTTCTGCACGAGATCGAAGGCGTACATGGACGCAGCGAACTGGTCGCCCGTGACGAGTTCGGCGAGTGCCTCGTCTTCGCGGGCGAAGCCTTCGGCCTTGGTGCCGCCCTTGGCCTTGTCGAGCAGGTCGAGGGCCGCATACGGCGACTTCGGCATGGTGCCGATCTTCGACTCCAGCATCCCGCGCGCCATCTTGATGGCGATCGGCCACTTGGTGAGGCGCTCGATCTTGCCGGGCTCGTTCTTGCGCTCGACCTTCTTGCCACCCAAGACGGCATCCGCCCAGGCCAGCGAGTTCTCGAGGTAGTTCGCCGCGGGGAAGATCGCGTCGAAGATACCCAGATCGAACGCCTGCTGCGGCTTCAGCATTCGGTTCTGCTTGAGCGGATTCGAGATGACGACCTCGAGGGCGTTCTCGATGCCGATCAGGTTCGGCAGCAGGTAGGCGCCACCCCAGCCGGGGATGATGCCGAGGAAGACCTCGGGCAGCGCCACCGCCGCAGCAGAGGAATCGACCGTGCGATAGCTGGAGTTCAGTGCGATCTCCAGGCCGCCGCCCAGAGCCAGGCCGTTCACGAAGGCGAACGACGGCACGCCGAGGTCGCCGAGCTTGCCGAGGACCTTGTGGCCGAGCTGCGCGATCAGGCGGGCGTTGTCACGCGAGCCGACCTTGCTGATGTCGGACAGGTCGGCGCCGGCCGCGAGGATGTACTGCTTGCCGGTGATGCCGACGGCCTGGATCTCGCCCGCTCCGGCTCGTGCCTTGAGCCCGTCCAGCGTCTCGCCCAACTGCGTCAGCGTCGCGGGACCCAGTGTGTTCGGACGCGTGTGGTCACGGCCGTTGTCGAGCGTGATCAGGGCGAGCACCTTGCCGGATGCGAGGCGGATGTCGCGCACGGGCGACTGCGTGATGACCTCGCCCTCGGTGAGCGCCTGGATGGGGGAGAAGTCGATCTCGTCGTAGTTGGTCACGTTCGCGCTCACTTCTTCTTCTTGCCGTCGTAGTGCGGGTTCTCCCAGATGACCGAACCGCCCTGACCGAGGCCGACGCACATGGCGGTCAGACCGTAGCGGACGTCGGGGCGCTCGGCGAACTGGGCGGCGAGCTGGATCATCAGACGCACACCGGATGCCGCGAGCGGGTGGCCCAGCGCGATCGCGCCGCCCCACTGGTTGACGCGGGGGTCGTCATCGGCGATGCCGAAGTGGTCGAGCAGCGAGATCACCTGGATGGCGAATGCCTCGTTCAGCTCGAACAGACCGATATCGGCGATGGTGAGACCGGCCTTCTTGAGGGCCTTCTCCGTCGACGGGATCGGTCCGATACCCATGATCTCCGGCTGCACTCCGGCGAATGCGAACGAGACCATCCGCATCTTCGGCGCGAGTCCGAACTCCTTCACCGCACCGCCACCGGCGAGCAGCGACATCGTCGCGCCGTCGGTGAGGGGCGAGGAAGTGCCGGCGGTGACGCGCCCATGCGGACGGAACGGGGTCTTGAGGGCCGCGAGGTCGTCCATCGTGGTCTGCGGGCGACGGCCCTCGTCCTCGGTCGCGAGGCCCCAGGCTCCGTCTGCCCCCTTGGTGGCGACCGAGACGAGGTCGGGCTGGATCTTGCCGGCGTCGTACGCGGCCTGCACCTTGTGCTGGCTCAGCATGCCGAACCGATCGGAGCGCTCCTTGGTGAGGTGCGGGAACCGGTCGAAGATGCGCTCGGCGGTGACGCCCATGTTGAGGGCGCCGGGGTCGACCATCTTCTCGGCGACGAAGCGCGGGTTCGGATCGGCATTGCCACCGATGGGGTGATGCCCCATGTGCTCGACGCCGCCGGCGAGAGCGAAGTCGTACATGCCGACGCCGATCGAGGCGCCCATGGTCGTGACGCTCGTCATGGCGCCGGCGCACATGCGCTCGACCGCGAGACCGGGCACCGTCTGCGGAAGCCCCGCGAGGATCGCCACCGAGCGTCCGAGTGTCAGCCCCTGGTCGCCGGTCTGGCTCGTCGCGGCGATGGCGACGTCATCGATGCGGTCGGCCGGGACGGCGGCGTTGCGCTCCATCAGGCCGATGGTCGCCTTCACGGCGAGGTCATCTGCGCGGGTGTTCCAGTACATGCCTTTTTCGCCGGCGCGCCCGAAGGGGGTGCGTACTCCATCGACGAAGAAGACGTCCGAGATCTCGGCCACTCTGCCTCCAAGTTAGTGCGTGGCCTCAGTCTATGAAGCCCGCGAAACGGGGAGGAATCGGTTGGGTCGAACCTACGAAGCCGGTGCGGGGGTCGCGTCAGGCGTTTGCGCCGCTTCTACAAAGGCGGCAGCGATCTTCTGTGCGGTCTGTGCAATCTGCCACGGGCGGGCACCCAGCGCCGCCAGCGCATCGCCGATCTCCGCCGGTGTTTCTCCGGGCAGGTCCCAAGCCACTCGACGAAGGTACTCCGGAGTCAGGAGGTTCTCGGTCGGCATCCCCAGCTCCTCGGCGACGGCCTCGACGACGGGGCGGGCTGCCTTCAGCCGTGCATCCGCTTCGGGATTCCGATCAGCCCACGCGCGAGGAGGAGGGAGCGTGTCGCTCGGGACGCGTTCGCGGGGAAGCTCCTCGGCCGCCCGTCCGTCGACGATGGCTTGCCACCAGCGGTCGAGCTGAGTGCGGCTCGCGCGGCCCTGGAACTCCTTGAGGCCGGCCAGCGCCTGCTTCGACTGCGGGTTCGCCAGCACCGCCGCCACCAGGGAGCGGTCGGGCACGAGTCGTCCGGGGGAGACATCCTGGTCTTGCGCGTACGCTTCGCGCGTCTGCCAGAGAGAACGGGCGACGGCGAGGTTCCGAGCCCCGCGCACCTGGTGCAGGCCGCTGAGGCGCCGCCAGGGATCTTCGCGCGGCGGCTTGGGAGCGCGGGTGAGTGTGGCGGCGAACTCCTCGGCGGCGAACTCGGTCTTGCCCTGCTCCTCGAGCTCGAGAACGAGGATGTCGCGGACGTCGATCAGGTGCAGCACGTCGAGAGCGGCGTACTCGAGCCAGGAGTCCGGCAACGGACGCGTGGACCAGTCGGCGGCGGAGTGCTCCTTCTTGAGCGTGATGCCCAGCGTGTCCTCGACGACCGCACCCAGTCCGACGCGCTCGTGCCCGAGCAGACGGGAGGCGAGCTCCGTGTCGAAGATCACCGGCGGCTCGAGGTGCAGCTCGCGAAGGGAAGGCAGGTCCTGGCTCGCCGCGTGAAGCACCCACTCCACGTCGCCGATCGCCTCCTGCAGAGGTGCGAAGTCGCCGATCGCGGGTGGGTCGAACAGGAACACCCCGGCGTCGCGACGGAACACCTGCACCAGATAGGCGCGCTGCGAGTATCGGAAGCCGGACGCGCGCTCCACGTCCACGGCGACGGGCCCGGTGCCGGCGGCGAGCACGGCGCAGGCTGCGCGGAACTCCTCAGCATCCGAGATCACGGAATATTCAGTCACGTACAGCCTTTCGCGCGCCGATCACGGCGATGCCCTCGGAGCCGGGCGGAAGCCCCGCCAGCATTCCGACCAGCTCGGCCCATGCTTCGACGTGCGGTCGGAACGGGCCCTCCGGAGTCCAGGACGCCCGCAATTCTATCTGGGCGCCGTCTCCTTCGACGGCGAGCCCGCCGAACCCCTTCGACAGCGTCTTCGTGGAAGTGCCCGATTCCGAGTGATAGACGGCTTCGCGCGAATCGAGGGCATCGACCAACCATGACCATGTCACGTCGGCGAGCAGGGGATCGGTGCCGATCTCGGTCTCGAGCGGCGCCTGGGCGAAGATGACGATGCGCCATGAGCCTCCCCAAGCTCCCGGCTCGTCCGGATCATGCAGCAGGACGAACCGACCGGTGCCGTACACGGACTCGCCGTCACCATCCGGGCGCACGTCGGCGGCGAGGGCGAGGGCGAAAGGGGCGAGGCCCTGCGGCGTGGCGATCTCGCGCACCGTGATGTCATCGCGGAACTCGGTCTCGCGCAGTTCGGCCACGGCGCTCTCGAAAGGCGTCCCGGCCTCGGGGTGTGCGGTCACGGCAACAGGCTAGAGTCAGGAAGCGATGAAGAGTCTCAGGCACGCCGTTACGCTCCTTGTCCCTGCTCTGTTCGCGTTCGGGGCAGCGCTCGCTCTCGTCGTGTTCGCCGTGGCACGCCGGGTGGTCACGCCCATGCGCCGCGCGACCGACACGGAGATCCTCTCGGTCGACACGGGCGCTCAGACCATCGAGCTGAGACGCACACCCGACACCGAGCTTCCCGGTCGCTACGGCCTGTTCACGACGGGCACCTACGGCTACGTCAAGCTCGGCGCGGTGCTCAGCGCCGATGGGTCGGCCGTGCGGCGCAAGCTCCTCACCCAGATCGAACCCGGCGCACGCGTCGATCGCGCCGCGGCCTTCAGCGGCTACTACTACTCATCTCCGAGCGAACTCCACCTGCGCTGGGAGAGCCTGCTGATCGGCTCTCCCGCCGGGCCGTGTCCTGCCTGGTACTTCCCGGCGTCGTCGTCGACCTGGGTGATCCAGGTGCACGGGCGCGGAGCGACTCGCGCGGAGTGCCTGCGGGCAGTGCCGGTGCTGCACGCCGCCGGGTTGCCGAACCTGGTCGTGTCCTACCGCAACGACGGTGAGGCCCCGCGTACCAGGGCGGGCGCCTACGCGCTGGGAGCCTCGGAGTGGCGTGACGTCGACGCCGCCATCGCCTATGCACTCCGGCACGGCGCCGAGCGGGTGATCCTGATGGGCTGGTCCATGGGAGGTGCCGTATCGCTGCAGGCCGCGGTGACATCCGGCCACCGTGATCGCATCGCCGGAATCATCCTCGAGTCTCCCGTGGTCGACTGGCGCACCGTGCTGCGGTTCCAAGCCAAGCTGGCCGGGGTACGTGCGCCGCTGCCTGAGCTTGCGATGGGGGCCCTTCAGATGCCGCTGACCGCCCGCCTCAGCGGCGCGGACGAGCCGATCCGTTTCGATCGACTGGACATGGTCGCCCGTGCGGACGAACTGACCGCGCCGGTGCTGATCCTGCACAGCGACGACGACGGGTTCGTGCCGGCGGACTCGTCGCATGCGCTGCAGGAGGCACGTCCCGACCTCGTGACGATGCCGAAGTTCACGGTGGCACGCCACACGAAGCTGTGGAACTACGACCAGACGGGGTGGACGACCGCGATCACGGATTGGCTCGAAGCGCAGGGCTTCAGCGCTTCTGCCTGACCTGATTCTTCGCCCGCATCAGCATCCCGGTCATGCCCCCGATGCGCAGGGGGGAGACGGCCCTGGTGAGGCCGATCGACTGGGGGTAGTCGTTGGGTATCGCGAGCACCTCGTCTGCGGTGAGGCCGGTGAGGCCCTGCACCAGGATGCTCGCGAACCCGCGGGTCGTCGGGGCCTCGGGCGGGGCTGTCGCGTGCATGGTCACGATGTCGTCGTTCACCTCGACGTGGATGTACACCGGAGACTGACACTCGGCGACCCGCTCGTACATCTCCGGGTGGGCCGCGACCTCGTCGGAGACGTCGGGGAGCTCGTCGGAGAACTCGAGCAGCAACAGGAGGCGATCGGTTTCAGGGGTCTCCAGGAACCCGTCGCGGATCTCGGCGAGGGTGTCAGGAACGTCGCTTGTGCTCATCCCTGTCATTGTCACATGGTCAGAGTGCGCCGGGCTCTGCGCCGGTGACGATCGGCACACGGACCGCACTGCCCCATTCGGTCCAGGATCCGTCGTAGTTGCGCACGTTCTCGAAGCCGAGGAGGTGCTTGAGCACGAACCACGTGTGGCTCGAACGCTCCCCGATGCGGCAGTAGGCGACGACGTCGTCTCCGTCGCGGAGTCCTGCCCCGTCGCGGTAGATCGCGTCGAGCTCGGCACGGCTGCGGAAACCGCCGTCTTCGGCCACCGCCTTCGCCCACGGCACACTCTGCGCGGTCGGGATGTGACCGGCGCGGAGGGTGCCTTCCTCGGGGTACGCGGGCGCCGTGGTGCGCTCACCGCTGTACTCCTCGGGGGAGCGCACATCGATCAGCGGGCTGCCGATGTGGGCGAGGACGTCTTCCTTGTAGGCGCGGATGATCGAGTCGTCGCGCTCGACGACGGGGTATTCCGTAGCCGGCCGGCTCGTCGTCTCGCGCGTGAGTTCGCGACCCTCTGCGATCCAACGGTCGCGTCCACCGTCGAGCAGCCGCACGTCTTCGTGGCCGAACAGCGAGAACACCCAGAGGGCGTAGGCGGCCCACCAGTTGTTCTTGTCGCCGTAGATGACGACGGTGTCCTCACGTGCGATGCCCTTGCGGCTGAGCAGCTCGGCGAAGCCCTCGCCGTCGACGTAGTCGCGCACCACAGGGTCGTTGAGCTCGGTGTGCCAATCGACCTTCACCGCTCCCGGGATGTGGCCGGTCTCATAGAGGAGCACGTCCTCGTCGGACTCGACGACCACGAGCCCCGGCGCCCCCAGCCGGTCCGCGAGCCACTCGGTGGTGACGAGGCGGCCCGGTTCGGCATACTCGGCGAACTTGGGGGAGGAGGAATCGAACTCGATGGCCATGGGATCTCCGAAGCGTTGAGCGGACGAGGGTGCGGCTGCAGACGGCGTAGTGTTGATCCGTCCCTTCGACGATAGATCCCCGCCGAGCACCCTGCGCCCGATTCGTAAGACTTCGACACAGGTGAGCACCTGATTCAGGACCGTGATGACCGACCCGACCAGCCGCACGGGAATCGTGCACCTCACCGAGCGTCAGCCGACTGTCAGCGGACCCGAGATGCTGGCCAGCCTGGTACCGCCGCCGCAATTCGACACCGCGACGTTCGACAGCTACCGCGCCGATCCTGCCTACCCCTCGCAGGAGGAGGCGAAGCAGACGCTGATGCGCTTCGCCGGCCGCGGCACCCCCGCGAAGCGCGGAGGGCTGTTCAGCCGTGCGAAGAAGGAGCCCGAGCTCAAGCCCGGCGTCTATCTCGACGGCGGTTTCGGCGTCGGGAAGACGCACCTGCTCGCCTCGATCTACCACGCGATGCCCGCCCGCCGGAAGTACTTCGGGTCGTTCATCGAGTACACGGCCCTGGTCGGGGCTCTCGGGTACAAGAACACCGTCGATCTGCTCAAGGGCGCCGACCTGCTGTGCATCGACGAGTTCGAGCTCGACGACCCGGGCGACACCATGGTGATGACCCGTCTTCTGGGAGAGCTCGTGCCGACCGGTACCCGGCTCGCGGCGACCTCGAACACCCCGCCGAACGCGCTCGGCGAGGGGCGCTTCGCCGCACAGGACTTCCTGCGCGAGATTCATGCGATGTCGGACAGCTTCCAGACGCTGCGCATCGACGGCGTCGACTTCCGCCAGCGTGCCCTCGACGGACACGCTGTGGTGCTCGACGACGACGCCTACGCGACGGCGGTCGAGAAGGCGGGTGCTGCCGGCGCCGCGTCGGACGATCGATTCGACGACCTGATACGCCACCTCGCACAGGTGCATCCATCGCGCTACATCAGACTCATCGACGGACTCGGCAGCGTGGGCCTGCGCGAGGTGCGCCAGCTCACGGATCAATCGGAGGCGCTGCGTTTTGTCGCCTTCGTCGACCGCGTGTATGACGCGCAGATCCCGATCCTCGCCACCGGGCTCGGGCTCGATGCGGTGTTCTCGGACGAGATGCTCGCCGGTGGGTACCGCAAGAAGTATCTCCGCGCCATCTCCCGACTCAACGCCCTGACACATTCTGCGTAAGCCTGCAGGCGCGCGTAACGCGATGTTCACGGGCGGACCCGCGCTGTAACAGTCGGGAAACAAACCTCACGCATTGACGAAACCACAGGTCGTCACACTGAAGCTCTCAATTACTTCGGATGTGAGGTTTTCCTATGGATGCTCCCGGCAACATCTCGTGGGCGATCACCGCGACAGCGCTGGTGCTGCTCATGACGCCCGGCGTCGCCTTCTTCTATGGCGGTCTCGTCAAGGCGAAGAGCGTCGTCAGCATGATGATGATGAGCTTCGGCTCCATCGGACTCGTCGCCGTGCTGTGGATTCTCTTCGGTTTCTCGATGAGCGCGGTCGACAGTCCGACCGCCTTCGCGGGCAACCCCTTCGCCGACTTCGGACTGTCGAGCCTGGCTGCCGGTGAGGGCTCGAACGTCGCGCTCCTGGGGGTGGCCTACGGCGCGACCTTCGCGATCATCACGGTCGCCCTGATCTCCGGAGCGATCGCGGACCGAGCGAAGTTCGGCAGCTGGCTCATCTTCGCCGGTATCTTCGCGACCGTCGGCTACTTCCCCGTCGCCGCGTGGGTCTGGGGCGGTGGCTGGATCATGAACCTCGGCACCACGCTCTTCGGTGAGGACAGCGGCATCGGTGTGATCGACTACGCCGGTGGCACCGCCGTGCACATCAACGCGGGTGCCGCGGCTCTGGCCCTTGCCCTCGTCCTCGGCAAGCGCATCGGCTTCCAGAAGGGCATCCTGAAGCCGCACAACGTGCCGCTGACGCTCCTCGGTGCCGCCCTGCTGTGGTTCGGCTGGTTCGGCTTCAATGCGGGAGCGGAGTGGCTGGCGGAAGACATGGGCGGCGTCGGACTCATCGGTCTGAACACCCTGGGCGCCACGGCTGCCGCCATCCTCGGCTGGATCCTCGTCGAGAAGATCAAGGACGGCAAGCCCACCTCGGTCGGTGCAGCGTCCGGTGCCGTCGCCGGGCTGGTCGCGATCACTCCGGCGTGCGCCAACCTGACGCCCGGTTGGGCGCTCCTGCTCGGCGCACTCGCCGGTGTCGTGTGCGCCCTCGCGATCGAGCTGAAGTTCCGCCTCGGATTCGACGACTCGCTCGACGTGGTCGGCATCCACCTCGTCGGCGGTCTCATCGGAACGCTGTACCTCGGCTTCTTCGCCACCGAGACGGGACTGTTCGTCGGTGGTGATGCCCGTCAGCTCGCCGTGCAGCTGATCGCGGCGCTCGGGGTGCTGATCTACTCCTTCATCGTCGCCTTCATCATCGGCTTCGCGATCGAGAAGACGATCGGATTCCGCGTCACGAACGAAGACGAGATCGCCGGTGTCGACCAGGTCGTCCACGGCGAGGAGGGCTACGCACTCGCAGACGCGTGATCAGCGGTTAGGGTGACCGTGTGAGCAAGACCAACGGCATCCTGGCAGTACTCGCGGAGATCCTGCTGAAGGCAGTGGGCTCCGGCCGGGCGTCTCGGACATCAGGTCCGAGACGCCCGGACGCGCGTGTGCGGACCCCGCAGGAGCGTCCCGCCACTGCGGGCGGCGACACGGCCCGCAGACGTGAGCGCGGCACGGACACCGTCCGCATCGATCCGGATCGGATCACGGACCTGCAGGTCGCCTACGCGCCGCAACGGGACGGCGCACCGGACGCCGGAGAGATCGTCTGGACGTGGGTTCCCTTCGAGGAGAACGACGGCCGCGGTAAGGACCGTCCCGTGCTCGTCATCGGGCGGGAGTCCACCGAGCGCGTGTACGCGGTGCGGATGACCAGCAAGCCCCACGACGGTGAGCGCGACTACCTCTCGATCGGCACGGGCGACTGGGACTCTCAGGGCCGAGAGTCCTGGGTGGATGTCGAGCAGCTCTACAGCGTTCACGAGCGCGGGCTGCGGCGAGAGGCCGCCGTGCTCGATCGGCGGCGCTACGACAGGGTCGGAGCGGCTCTCACGCGGCGCTACGGGTGGTCCGTCGCGGGCTGAGCGTCGGGAACGCCTGGAGCACCATCTCCACGAGCTCGGTCAGCGGCCGCGTCAGCGGATCGGTGGCCGGCAGGCCGGTGTCGAGTTCGATCTCCTCGATGGACGCAGCGAGCTGTTCCACAGTGAGGTTCTCATGGTTCACGGTGACACCGATCACCTTCGTATCCGCGAACGCCTCGATCAGGGCGATCTCGCTCGTGACCGTCGGCATCGCGACCATCGGGAAGTCGCCGAGCACCGTGCGACCCGGAGCATGCTGCACGATGACCCCCGCCGGCTGACTGCCGCGGAGGATGTGGGCCGAGGTGAGGTACGCGGGATGGCTGAGGGCTCCCTGGCCCTCCACGATGATGACGTCGGGGTCTTCGCCTTCGAATGCCGCGACCACCTGGTTCTCGACCTCGCCGGAACAGAATTGCGGCACGAGGGCATCGAGGGCGACGCCGTAGCGACCGCCCTGGATGATGGTGGTCTGTCCGGTGCCGACCATCACGGCATGGACGCCCCGGTCGTTGAGGGCTTTCACGAGGATCGTGGCGGTGGTGCGCTTGCCGATCGCACCGTCTGTGCCCAGGATCGTGATGCGCGGGCACGTCACATCGAAGATGCGTCCGGAGAACAGATGAAGGTCCTTCTTGTCGCGGGGGCGACGGATGTCGGTGATCGTGACCTGGGCGAGGAGCGCGGCCGCGACGAACTCGGCATCGTCGGTGAGGAACTCGTGCAGGCCGTTGATGATGTGCATCCCGCGGGCGATGCCGTCCAGCAGCACGGTGCGCTGGCCTGCGGAGAGCAGTCCGTCGGCGGGTGCGACACCGCAGATCAGGTAGTCCGGCACGTGGCCCGCGTGCGCGATCGCCGTCGAGAGACCGTCGAGGATCGGGATGTCGTTCGCGAGACCGTCCAGGAGCATCCCCGCATCCGCACAGGCGTGGGTGCTGTCGATGACGCTGAGGATCTCGTACTTCTCGGAGTGTCGGACCAGGCCGTTCGCGGTCTTGCCGTCCTGCTCGCCGAACTGGCCCTCGCAGTACACGATGGCGGTCGTGCCGACGGGAAGGGCGATGGGCGTTGCCCAGGCGTGTGCGGGGTCGATGAAAGAGGGGACTGACGGGGCGGGCATGATGCTCCTCGGGCTCACACAGAGGAGGCGACGGAGAACGAAATGACCCATGAGGCCCGTTGGTCGACGAGAAGTCTTCCCTGATGCCGGCGAGATACCGGCAGACTCAACGTAGCAGGGCTTCCTGGGACCGGGCCGCGATCACGCAGCAGAGCGACTCCCGTCGAACCCTCCCGACCGCAGGCCGATCGTCCTCCGGTCCGGGAACGGCAATCCGATCCGACGCGGGCTTCGAACCAGTGGTGAGTCGCGCACAGCGGCGCCACACAAGGAGGAATCATGCGTTTCATCCCCACCAAGGTCCACGGAGCTCTCGACTACATCGTCGGAATCGCACTGATCGCCGCGCCCTGGCTGTTCGGTTTCGCGAGCGTGGGCGGAGCAGCGGTCATCATCCCGATCGTCCTCGGCGTCGGGCTCATCGTGTACAGCCTCTTCACGAAGTACGAATGGGGCCCCTTCGGATTCATCCCGATGCCGGTCCACCTGGTGTTCGACATCGTCGCCAGCTTGTTCCTCGCGCTGTCGCCGTGGATCTTCGGCTTCGCGGGCGAGGCGCTCAACGTCTGGCTCCCGCACGTCGTCGTCGGCATCGCGGTGATCCTCGTGGTGCTGTTCTCGCAGCCGCAGCCCGCGACCGCCCGAGGGCGTGCCGCGACAGCCTGACCCCTGCTGAGACGCGGTGCCGGGCGACTGGACTTCCCGAAGCAGTCGCCCGGCATCGTCACGTTCCGGCACCGGTCACGAGGAATCGAGACCTCGGAGCGCGTTGCTCAGCCATCGTCCGTAGAGAGGCCACGGCTCGCCCTCGCGGCGGAGGCCGTCGATGTGGGTCCGCAGATCGTCGGTGAACGTGAACCACTCTCCGCCTTCGCGGATCGAGGCGAACTCACGGTGTCGCGACTGCTCGACCGGACGCCCGCCCCGCTCGAAGGCGAGGAGCTCGTCGTGTCGGATGCTCGCCAGCCGCTGCCGTGGTCGTCGGCTCGTGCCGATCTTCACCCGACGGTCGAAACGGATGTAGTAGACGACGTCGACACGGGGGAGCGGAAGGTCGGGATCGGGGACATCCCCGTAGCGCCATCCGCAGGAGGCGCAGCACCAGGAGCCGTCTCTGCGGAGGCCGCGTGTGCCTCCGCAGAGGGCACAGGGTCCTGGGAGAGTACGTTCCTTCGACACCGTGGCAGGCTACGCGTCCCCTCGGACACCTGCCTCTTCTGCGGGGCGGGACGCGCGCCTAGTCTCGAACGGGAGGGTGAAGGGATCGGCGATGACGACCGTGCGGCTGACGCGAAGAGGACCGGGCGCACCGCGTGTCGTCCCGATTGTCGTGACGGGTGCTCTCGTCGCGATCACTCTCGCCGCGTGTGCCCCGACGTCTCCTGTCCCGACCTCTCCCTCGCCGTCCACGCCCTCGCCTCCTGCCGATTCGGGCGGTATCGCGCCGGGACGCGCGTCGACGATCGTGGAGGGCCTGGAGGCGCCGTGGTCCATCGCCTTCTCCGGAGGCACGGCGTTCATCAGCGAACGGGATACGGCGCGCATCGTCGAGGTGTCCGGTGACGCAGGGCTGCGCGAGCTCGGGGTGATCGACGGCGTCGCGCCTCGAGGTGAGGGGGGACTGCTCGGGATCGCGCTGCGGGACGACTGGTTGTACGCGTACTCGACGGCTGTCGGCGAGAACCGGGTGCAGCGCTTCGCCCTGTCGGGGGCGCCGGGATCGTTCGAGCTCGGTGAAGCCGAGACGGTCTTCTCCGGTCTCCCCGCCGCCGGGAACCACAACGGCGGCCGCATCGCGTTCGGTCCCGACGGCATGCTCTACGTGGCGGTCGGCGACGCCGGCGACCGTGAGGCTGCGCAGGATCGGGACTCGCTGGCCGGGAAGATCCTCCGCATCACACCCGACGGTGACGTGCCGGAGGACAACCCCTTCTCGGGGTCACCCGTCTACAGCCTGGGCCACCGGAATCCTCAGGGCCTGGCCTGGGACGAGCACGGCACGCTCTACGCGAGCGAGTTCGGTCAGGACACCTGGGACGAACTGAACGTGATCGAGGCCGGCGGAAACTACGGGTGGCCGACGGTCGAGGGCATCGCCGATCGTGACGGCTTCGTCGATCCGGTCCAGCAGTGGTCGCCGGGCGCCGCGAGTCCGAGCGGCATCGCGATCGCCTCGGGATCGATCTTCATCGCGAATCTCCGTGGAGAGCGGCTCCGCGAGGTGCCGCTCTCCGACCTCGGCGCCGCCCACGAGTACTTCGTCGACGCGTTCGGGAGGCTTCGCGACGTCGTGGTCGCGCCGGACGGGGCGCTCTGGGTGCTCACGAACAACACGGACGGGCGGGGCGATCCCGGCCAGGGTGACGACCGGATCGTGCGGATTCCCCTCGAGTAGCGCGACGACGGGCGGCGTGGAGGTCAGTCCTCGGGGATCTCCCGCCCGAACGTCTCGAGCGTGATGGCCTCGGGCTCTGGCCCACCGCGCACACCGGTGTCCAAGGCGTCGATGCGGCCGATCTCCTCGGCGCTGAGCGCGAAGTCGAAGACGTCGAAGTTCTCGGCGATGCGCGCGGGCTTGACCGACTTCGGGATGGCCTGCACCCCGTTCTGGAGGTGCCAGCGCAGCATCACCTGTGCAGCCGACTTGCCGTGCGCTTGGGCGATCGCCAGGATCGCGGGGTCGTTGAACGTGCTCCGCGAGTCGTCGCCTCGGTAGGACGTGATGCCGCCGATCGGAGACCAGGCCTGGGTGAGGATGCCGTGCTCGGCGCCGAACCGCTGCAGCGGCTTCTGGGAGAAGTACGGGTGCACCTCGATCTGGTTCACCGCCGGCACGATCGTGGTCTCCGCGAGCAGGCGCTCGAGATGGGGCACCATGAAGTTGCTCACGCCGATCGCGCGCACCTTCCCCTGCTCGAGCAGGGTCTCGAGAGCTCGGTAGGCGGCGATCGTGCGGTCGAAATCGCTGGGGAGCGCCTGGTGGAGGATGAAGAGGTCGATCACATCGACCTGGAGTTTGCGGACGCTCTTCTCCCAGGCGTGGAGCGTCTGGTCGTATCCGTAGTCGGAGATCCAGACCTTCGTCTCGAGGAAGACCTCGTCTCGGGGGAGCCCCGACGCACGGAGCGCATCGCCGACACCGCGCTCGTTGCCGTAAGCGGCGGCGGTGTCGATGAGCCGGTATCCGACGTCGAGGGCGGAAGCGACGGCTTCAGCGGTCTCGGCCGGGGGAGTCTGGAAGACGCCGAAACCCAGTGCGGGCATCTCGACGCCGTTGTTCAGGGTGAGGTGAGTACTCATGGACTCGACGCTATTCCTGTTCGTCCGAGCGAGGGAGGTACGGGCGGTACCCCGATGGCTCCGCACAGGCGTCGGGCGACGCTTGTGCGGAGCCATCGATGGTCAGATGATGTCGCGCCCCTCGCGCTTCGCCTCTTTGGCGTCCTTCACGAAAGCCCGGATCACGACGGCGAGCACACCGACGACGATGATCGGCCACACCAGCACGTACGCGGTCAACAGAATGGTCTCCATCAGGCGTCCTTCCCGGCGAACGTGGCGTCGCCCCTCACATCGGCGGTTCCTGCGGCTTCCACGGTGTCGAAGCTGCCGGTGCGTTCCTTGATCAGGTCGAAGTCGAATCTCCTCGTCCTGTTCATCATCGTGAGCGCGACGCAGACGATGGTGCTCACCGCATAGGCGACCAGTGACCCCGACAGCACGGGGTAGTCGTGGAGGAAGCCGATCGCGAAGGGAGCCGAGACCAGGGTGGCCAGCGTTCCGACGACGAGCGCCACCCGCAGGCCGAAGAAGCCGAACGACATCAGAGCCAGGACCACTCCGATGCCGATGACGGAGAGGACGTCACTGACGAGCCCCCAGCCTCCGGAGAGGGAGATCCACTCGAAACGCACAGGTAGGAACGCGGCGAGAGCGGCGATCACGGCGATGCTGAACGCCGAGTTCGTGACGCGATCCCAGTAGAAGCTCGCGATCACGGGGAACACGAGCGCCCCCCACATGGCGCCGACGAACACCAGCAGGTCGAGGATGTTGAACTGCATCGATGCGAAGCAGAGCGCCGCGGCGGTCGCGCCGATCATGGTGAGTCTGCCCACGAGCAGCATCGTCTTCGGGTTGGCGTTCTTCTTCCCTGCGATGTTCTGCCCGTAGATGTCGGCCATCATGATCGACGAGAGAGCTGTCATGTCGGCGTCCGCGGTGGAGGACAGCGAACCGATGATCATGACGAAGAACACGCAGATCAGCAGCGGCGGCAGGTACGTCGAGGCCATCTGCGGGATCAGGTTGTTGACGTCGCCGTCCATCGGCTGGATCCCCGCATACAGGGCGAGCACCCCGAGCATGCCGATCCCGATGATCGACGCGCCGTACCCGAAGGTCGCGGTGACGAACGTCTTCTTGATCAGATCCTCACGCACGGCGAAGAGTCGTTGAGCGATGGTCTGGTTGCCGATGGCGTAGGCGAGCACCGCCGCGATGTAGGGCGCACCCTGGTTGAAGAACGCGTCGGACGAGAAGAAGTCGCCCTGCTGCGGGGTGAGATTGGACGCGCCGGTGACGAAAAGCTCGGGGCCACCAGCGGCGAAGAAGATCACCGGGACGATGATCGCGACGGCGCCCAGCATGGCGATGACCTGTGCGAAATCGGTGAGCACCGAGGCCCTGAAACCCGACCACAGCGTGTAGGCGAGGACGCCGATCGCGATCGCGACGATGCCCTGCGTGAAGGTGAACGGAGACAGCATCGAGACGAGCGCGCCTCCGGCGATCAGGTTCGAGGTGAGGCTGATCAGACTGCCGAGCACGTTGGAGCCGGCGAGCATGAGCTGACTCGAGCGTCCGTGGCGGGCGAACATCACCTCGGCGATGGTGTGCGCGTGGGGTGCGACCTTGCGGATGCGTCGCCCGAAGGGATAGATGAGCAGGATCATCAGCGCGCCCCAGAGGCCGTAGTGGATCGGCCCGGAGATGCCGTAGGTGTATCCCGATGTCGCGGAGGCGTACATCGAGGATGCCCAGATCCAGGTGGCGGTCATGGAAGCGGCGGAGATGCCGAAGCCGATCTTGCCGCCACCGGTCATGTATCCGTCGGCGTTCTCCTTTCTTCGGGAGATGCGGATGGACATGTAGAGGCTGCCGCCGAAGAACAGCAGCATGAGCAGGATCACGACCGGTCCTGACAGTGTGTGGAACTCTTCCACCGGGTACTCGCTTTCTCGTCTTGGTGCGGCGATGCCGCCTGTCGATGGAGAACGAGTCCCGCTAGGTGGGGGAGTAGTGCGTCGTCTGGTGTTGAGGGTTCTGAGGGGAGCGGAGAAGGGTCGGCATGGCGAGAACGAACCTGGACCACTGAGGTGCATCACAGCACGCAGACGAGTAGCCCGGGGTGCGGCTCCTTTCGAGGACGTCCGTTTTCGGGCGCACCGAACAGCGGTGCATCCTGGAACGGGATTCGGTGATCGCGCGGTGCGCCGGCGGGCGGGTGACGCGTGAGATCGCGGCGGAGCCACGACCATCGCTCAGGGGGTGAACGTCTTTCGACCATAGCAAGTTCCCAGGAACGCCGCCGGGGGAGCGGGCAGGGGACGAAAAAGCCCCCGGGAGAACCGGGGGCGGTGTGGTGGGCGATACCGGACTCGAACCGATGACCTCTTCCGTGTGAAGGAAGCGCGCTACCAACTGCGCCAATCGCCCATACCCGTGGGGTACGTCAACCGATACTACCGGACGCTCGGAGGCCGTGAAGACCACTCGGCGAGACACGCGCGAGATTCGCTGCCGGTTTGGCGGAGTGCGGATCTTCGGCTAATGTTTCATGAGTGCCCGGGACAACCGGGAACGAAATGCGGATGTAGCGCAGTTGGTAGCGCACAACCTTGCCAAGGTTGGGGTCGCGAGTTCGAGTCTCGTCATCCGCTCGAGTGCAGTAGGTCTCCTTCGGAAGATCTGCAGCACGTGGGGTCAATCCACACGGTGGCGTGGCCGAGCGGCTAGGCACCGGCCTGCAAAGCCGTTTACACGGGTTCGAATCCCGTCGCCACCTCACGGAAAAACTCAATAAGCCCCAACGGGCGCGATTGGCGCAGCGGTAGCGCGCTTCCCTGACACGGAAGAGGTCACTGGTTCGATCCCAGTATCGCGCACAGACAAACCCCCGGTTCTCCCGGGGGTTTTTTCGTGTCCGCGGGACATGTCATGGGTCCTGTGATCTTCATTTCCTCGGCCGCTCGTATCGGGAGAGTGGCGGCGGCAACTGCTGCGTGCCCCGGCATCACAGGGCACGCAGCAGCGGTCACGCCAGAAGCGTGTCGCCGATGAATCCGTCTTCCGCGCATCCGGGCGGGATCGCGAACACGGCGGAGCCGATCGGGACCGTCCACTCGTTGAGGAGATCGAGCTCGTCGAGCCGGCGCTGCATCGGGATGAACTGCCGCTCGACGTCGGCTTGGAACGAGACGAAGATCAGCCCCGACTCGGAGACTTCGGCAACGGCCGGTCGCTCGTCGTAGTTGTAGGCGCGCCGGAAGATGCGCTCCGCCCCGTCGCCGCGGGCCCGCCGGATATGCGCGAACTGCGGGATCACGGGGAACCCGATCGATGTCTTCGCCTCGAAGTCGGGTTCGTCGAACTCGTCCGTCCCGGTCAACGGCGCCCCGTTGGCGAGTGTTCGCCCCACCGAGGCGTCGCGGCCGCCGCGATCCAGGCGGTCCCACTTGTCGAGGTCCATGCGGATGCGACGGATCACCATCCCGGTGCCGCCTGCCAGCCAGCCATCCGCATTCCATACGACCTCGTCGAAGTCCGCCGTTCCCGGCTCGGGGTTGGTCGTGCCGTCCACCTGTCCGAAGAGGTTGCGCATCGTGGTCCCGGGGCGTTCCGTGCCGTACGCGCGCCGGAACCCCTGCTGCTTCCATCGGATGCTCGCGAACCCGCGGGCGTCCTTGAGGAGCATCCGTGTCGCGTGCGCGACCGTCAACGGATCGTCTCCGGCGATCTGCAGCAGCAGGTCTCCATCCGAGAATTCCGGTCGCAGTTGATCCACCCCGAAAGCCGGGAGCGGTGCGAGCCACGCAGGGCCGGAGCCCGCGGCGCGCGCGACAAGACTGGGGCCGAAGCCGAAGGTGATCGTGAGCCGGGCAGGTGAGAGCGCGAGCTCCGGTTCGGAATCGGCGAGGGCGGGGAGTCCCTGCGTCAGCCGAGCCGCGTCGTCCGTCAGGATCCGCATGAGGCGAGTGAGCCCTTCGCGGTCCACGTCCGCACGCAGATCGAGGCCGAGGAAGACACCGTGGGCTTGCGCCGCAGTGTCGACGCCGGCTTGGTGGGCGCCGAAGAACGGGACCGTCTGCTCACCGTTCATCGGCGTGGAGACCGGCTTCGCACCGTTCTCCTGACTGTTCAGGGCGAGATCCACTCCGACGGCCGCGACCGCGCCGACACCGGCGACAGCTCCCCCGAGGAGGAACTGTCGCCGGGTCGACCCGGCACGGCGGGAGCGGGCGCCCTCAGCGGGCGCCGACATCACTGCCCCGAGCCGTCTTGCTCTTCGCCGCCTTCGTAGTTCTCGTTCGCGCCGGAGTAGTCCTTGACGGGAGCGGTGAACTCATACGTGGAGTCGTCGGAGAACGTGAGGGCGAAGGTGACGTCGCTGCCGGCCGCGAGCGGACCGGTCAGGTCCATCATCATGATGTGGTTGCCTCCCGGCTCCAGAGCGAGCTTCCCACCGGCGGGGATGACGAACCCGCCGTCCTTCTCGCGCATCACCATCTCACCGGCCTCGTTCTCGACCGTCTCGTGCAGCTCGAGCATGTTCGACGCCTCAGACGTGACGGAGACGACGGTCACGTCGTCGTCACCGCTGTTGACGAGGGTGCCGAAACCGGCGGACATGCCCTCTTCCGCCGACTTCACCCACGCATCATCGATCGTGACGGCGTCACCCGCGGGGCGGGATGCGGATTCGGTCGGGGAGCTCTCCGGAGTGCACCCGGTGAGTGCGAGGAGTGAGACCGCGATAACGGCCGCGAGGCGGGGGAGGTTCTTGCTGGTGTTCACGATGGTGCCTTTCACAGGTCATCTGCCGCGGAGCCGCCGTCTTCCAGCGGAGCGGCTGCCGTCCGAGGACGGCGGAGGAATCGGATGAGGACGAGGACGAGGACGGCCACTGCCGCCCCGCCTGCGCCGATGAGCAGCACCCTGACGGTGCCGCCCGAATCTGCTGCGGTCTGATCCGGCTGTTCTGCGGAGGTCGGCGAAGGCTCCACCGCGTCGCCGGACGACGGCGCCGCCATCGGTTCGGCATCGCCCACGGTGAAAGGGACGACGCCGGCGATCGGATGGCCGTCTTCCGAGACGACCTGCCATCGCACCTGGTAGCCGGCGGTCGGCATGCCTGGTTCGAGCGGGGCGGTCACCGTACGGCCGGCGACAGTGACGTCACCGGAGACCCAGTCCTTGCCCGAGGCGTCGACGACCAGGACGACAGCCCCGGTCAGCGACTCGTCGAGCACCAGGAGTTCGCCGGAGAAGGTCATCGTGATGCTCTCCGGCGCGGCCGCCAACTGCTCGTCGGCGGCCGGAGTGCTGGATATCAATTGGTCGTGGGCAGACGCGGGCGTGGCGATCGCGAGGGTCGCGACCGTCGCCAACGCCAGCCCGGCCGCAATCCTGCGGACAGGGGACATGGGAATGGCCTCTCATCAGACGTCGCATGAGCGACGTTCATGCATGCGTTCAGAACCCGTGCGCACCGTGGGCGCACGGCGGTGACGCACCACAGGGCCAGTGAGGGCCCGGGCGCGGATCAGATCGCAGCAGAGAGAGGAGGAGCTCGGCCGCGGAGGGTCGCGAGGAGTGCGAGGTCGCGGGTGTGCGTCACCTCGAAGATGCCGCGGAGACGGCGGCGGACGCGAAGCGCGGGGAGTACGAGTACGTGATCGATCCGACGCCGCAGCCAGCGGCCCAGCTGCACGGCGAGATCGCGTGCCGCCAGGATCAGGCGTTCGCCCCGGTACAGCGCCGCGATCGTCAGCAGCGCGGCGAACGCGTGGCCGAGCCACATCGACGCGTCGGCGGCGACGGTCTCCGCGATCCCCGTCGTCGCCGGTATGACGAGGGGCGCGCCGTGCACGTGGGGGACCGAGATGCCGGACGGCGTGACCGTGCCGAGCACGAAGAGGGTGTGGAACAGGAACTGGCTCACCGCGACCGAGATGCCGAGGCGGATGAGCGACAGCCGGCGACCGGCGAGCAGCACGCAGATCATGAACGAGAACACCCACGGCACGATGATGCCGAGTGCGCCGGGCATCTGCCCGCCGCCCGAGACGTGGCCCGCGAGAGCGACGAAGATCGCCAGTGACGATGCAGCGAAGCCGCGGACGACGGCGGGCTTCCTGGACTCGGTCACGGCTCCAGTCTGGCACGGACGGATCGCGAGGCCGGTCGAGGACCCGTCGTCGTCTGGCCGCCGTTCATCCGCGAGGGGAGGCCGGTGTGCGTTTGACGACGTCGTATGCGGCGAGCGCCGCCTTGCGTGTCTCACCCAGGTCGACGATCGGCTCGGTGGGCGCGTCTGCGGCCCAGCGCGAGATGTAGAGGTTCTGCGGGTCGAACTTCTTCGCCTGGAGCTCGGGGTTGAACACACGGAAGTACGGGGCGGCATCGGCGCCGGAACCGGCGACCCATTGCCAGTTGAAGGGGTTGTTGGCCTCGTCAGCGTCGACGAGCGTGTCCCAGAACCATTCCTCGCCTCGGCGCCAGTCGATGAGCAGGTTCTTCACGAGGAAGGACGCCACCACCATCCGCACCCTGTTGTGCATGTAGCCGGTGTGCCAGAGCTCTCGCATCCCGGCATCGACCAGGGGCACGCCGGTCTCGCCGTGCTGCCAGGCATCGAGGTGGGCGGGGTCCAACGGCGGCCAAGGGAAGGCGTCGAACTCCCGTCTCAGGTTCTCTGTGGCGAGATCGGGGGAGTGATACAGCGTGTGCCAGGCGAACTCGCGCCAGCCCAGCTCGGAGAGGAAGCCTCCCGCGCCGTCGACACCCACCGCCTCATGCCAGACCGTGAAAGGGCTGATCTCTCCCCACCGAAGGTGCGGCGAGAGCAGCGAGGTCGCACCCGCGGCGGGTTCGTCGCGTGCGCGGTCGTACGACGCGAGGTCGTTCTCGAGGAACTGCTTCAGACGTCGTCGCGCGGCCGGCTCTCCCGGTTCCCAGGTTTCGCGCAGACCGGCGGCCCAGTCGGGCGTCGTCGGCAGGAGTCCCCAGTCGTCGAGCGCATCGGAGGCGGGCCCGTTCGTCGCTCCGGCGATCTCCCGCGGCTCGGGGTGGGGCGATCGGGGAGCCGGGAGGGCGAGGCACGTGCGCCAGTACGGGGTGAAGACGGAATAGTGCGTCCCGCTTCCGGTCATGACCGTCCACGGTTCGTGCAGGAGCGAGGCGCCGAACGAGGCGACCTCGATCCCGTCGTCGCGCAGAGCCGCCTTGATGCCGGCGTCGACGGCCCGCTCGGCTGCGCCGTACCGACGGTTCCAGAAGACAGCACCTGCCCCCATCTCTCTCGCCAGCTCGGGAAGGACGCGATCGGCGCGGCCGCGGCGCAACTTCAGCGAGGATCCGCGCTCCCGCAGCCGCGCGGCGAGCGATTCCAGTGAGTGATGCAACCACCATCGTGCGGCGCCGCCGAGCGGTCGGAACCCCGGTGACTCCTCGTCGAGCACGAAGACCGCGACGATCGGTGCGCCTCGATCGACGGCGGCTCGCAACGCGGGGTTGTCCGCCAGGCGCAGATCGTCGCGGAACCAGACGAGCGAGGGAGTGGACATCGCCCCATTCTCTCCGACACGGGTTCATTCCTCGGCGGGGGTGTGAACGAGACCAGGTAGCTGGTACGGTGCCGAGCGCCGATCGACGCTCGAGGTCATGCGGACACGTGCACTCCGGGGGACGGCGAGCGGCGGGACTACCGCCGCCGGGGCCGGCGGATGCGTCGACGAGGGTCGGCCGTGGCCCACAGTGCCCAGACGACGAGTACCGGCTGCAGGAAGAGGCGGCCGAACCGCCGGGCATCGGTGTCGAGCCCGGGGGTGGAGCGCCGGGTGAGCCACTGGTGCACGTTGCCGGGGAACACGGCGACGAAGAACGCGGCCGTCGCCACGCCGATCCGCCGACGCTCGCGCGGCAGCGCGAGCAGACCCGCGGCGAGCGCGACTTCGGCCGCGCCTGAGGCGATCACGATCGCGTTCTTGTCGAGGCGCGTCAGCCGCGTCGCCCAGTCCGGCACGACCACGCGGAATCCTCGGGTGCTCACGAAATGGGTGACGCCGATCGCACCGAGGGCGATGGCGAGGATCCAGCGCGCGACTGTTCTGCTCATCCGCTCACGCTACAGGTGCTCACCCCGAGGCTCGGCGCATCGGGCGTGCACCCGCGTGCGATCTATCGGTCAGCCGGCGGTGGCGATCCGCGCACGTTCCCATGCGCGGAGCCCGTCCGCGATCTCGGACGACCGTGTGTGGTGCAGGTAGTGGTCGGCGTCGACGGGAATGACGGTGCCGTCCGCCACGGAGGCCGCCTGTGCCTCGTGCAGGGCGACCCAGTCGGGGTTGTTGGCGTTGTGGGCCTCGACGAACAGCAGCAGCGGGAGGTCCGAGGGAAATCCGGTTCCGAGCGCATCGGAGAAGTTGGTGCGGATGTGCGTCATCTCGTCCAGGTACGTGGGGCTCAGCGAGTTCCGGTTGCTGATCAGGGCGATCTGCTCCCTGGCCTCATCGGAGTATGCGGGGAAGTCGTAACCGGGGCCGCTGACCGCGGTGAGCAGGCGGACGAGGCCCAGGTTTTTGGCGACCGCCATCAGATCGGTCGGGAAGACCGTGTCCATGTTCGGCTGACCGGGAACGCTGGTGTCGATGCCGACGAACGCGCTCACCTCGTCGGGGTACCGGTTCGCGTACTCGATGCCGTAGATCCCGGCGATCGAGTGCCCCATGAGGATGTAGCGGTCCAGATCGAGGGATCGGAGCGCCTCATGCACTTCGGAGACGATGTTCTGCGTCGTCCGTTCACGATCGGTTCCGTCGCTGAGTCCGTACCCGAAGGGCTCGACGACGATCACCCGGTGATCCTCCGCCAGGTCGGCGACGAGAGGCTCGAAGTCGAGCACGGGCGAGGCGGTGCCGAATCCGGGGAGCAGCACGACGTCCTCGGACCCCTGGCCCGTGATGAGGACGTTCATCTCGCGGCCGTCGACCGTCACGGTCTCTCCGTAGGTCTCGATGCGGTCCTGCTCGGCATCGCTCGCCACGGCGTTCACGATCGTCGTCGTGCTCAGTCCGAGCACCAGCACCGCTCCGACCGCGGTCACGGTGATGAGCGTCCGTTTCGCGAACTTCTTCATTGCCGCCTCTCTTCGAACGCCCTCTGCGCTCTTCTTCCAGCGTTGCGCGAACGGGCCGCGTTCGCGTCGCCCCGCCGCAGACACCGTCATACTGCATTCGCGGTATGACGGTGTCGTCCCGGCGGAGGATTCACGGTGCGGGGAACGACGCGATACTGGAGACATGCCGGCACCCCGAGCTCGTGGAATCGCGGCGCCGTTCGGCGACATCGTCGTCGTCGCCGTGGTCGTGGCGTTCGCGGTGCTCCCGTTCCCCGTCGAGACGTATCGGGCGAGCGGATGGCTGCTGGTGCCTGCTCTGCTCCCGGCTGCGATGATGCCGATCCGCCGTCGGCTCCCCTTCCTCGCCCTCGGCGCGAGCCTGGCATGCGGTTCCGCGCTCGCGGCGATGGGGGTCGTCTCGCCGAGCGCCCTGCTCGCGGTCGCCTTCTGCTGCTACACCGTCGTCGAGCTGCGGGGGCGTCGGACAGGACTCGTCACTGTCGTCGCGGCCGGGCTGGTCGTGTTCGTCTGCAACGGTCTCGTGCTGGGCGGGGAGTTCTTCGACTCGACCGCGTTGCAGTTCGTGCTGTTCATCGTGCTGGCCGGTGCTCTGGGTGATTCGGTTCGGTCGCGTCGTGAGTTCGCGGCGGCGATTACCGAGCGCGCAGAGCGTGCCGAACGGAGCCGTGATGACGAGGCTCGCCGCCGGGTGACGGAGGAGAGGGTGCGCATCGCGCGGGATCTGCACGACGTGGTCGCTCACCAGATCTCGGTGATCAGCCTGAGCGCCGGGGTGGCGTCCTCCGCGCTGGAGAGCAGGCCGGAGCGGGCACGCGAAGCGCTCACGACCATCCGCAGCGCGTCTCGCATCGTTCTCGCCGACATCGGCGGGCTCCTGTCGTTGCTCCGTGCCGACGACGGCGCCGCTGCGCGTGACCTCCACCCGCAGCCGGGACTCGCCGACCTCGATGCCCTCGTCGCGCAGTCCACGGATGCCGGGCCCCGCGTCGACCTTCGTCGCGACCCCGACGCGCCGCCGCTCTCTCCCGCGAGCGATCATGTCGCCTATCTCGTCGTGCGGGAAGGGCTCACGAATGCGCACAAGCACGGCGCCGGCGGCGCGGTCGTCGTGTCGGTGGAGGGGATCGGCGATGCCGTCGTGCTGTCCGTGTCGAACACCAGGAAGGCGGGTGACGGCGATTCCACCCCGAGCGGCCACGGCCTGCGCGGGCTCCGGGAGCGCGTGTCCGCGGTGCGTGGCGACGTCTCCGTCGTCGCCGAAGCGCAACAGTTCGTGCTCACCGTGCGCATTCCCGCGAACGAGCGGAGCGTGCGCGCATGATCTCGGTTCTCGTGGTCGATGATCAGCCGCTGGTCCGACAGGCCGTGCGAGACATCCTCACCGACGGCGGCCTCGACGTGGTCGGTGAGGCTGTCGACGGACGGGCCGCGGTCACGGCGACGGCAGCACTCGTGCCCGACGTCGTGCTGATGGACATCCGGATGCCGGGCATGGACGGGATCGCCGCGACCGCCGCGATCTGCGCCGCGCGTTCGTCGGGGCGGCCGCGGGTGCTCATCCTCACGACATTCGAGGAGGACGAGTATGTGGTCGGCGCGCTGCGGGCGGGCGCGAGCGGGTTCATCGGCAAGGGCGCGGAGCCGGAGGACATCGTGCGTGCCGTGCGGACGATCGAGGCGGGGGAGTCGCTGCTCTCCTCCACGGCGACCCGCGCCCTGATCGAGCGTTCGGTGCGGGGAACCGCCATGCCGATGTCCGCAGCGCATGAGACCGTGCTGGCGCGACTGACCGCCCGTGAACGGGAGGTGCTGCTGCTGGTGGCCGGAGGGCTGACGAATCAGGAGATCGCCGCGGCGCTGACGATCTCGCCCCACACGGCGAAGACGCACGTCAATCGCGTCATGGCGAAGGTGGAGGCGCGTGATCGGGCACAGCTGGTGATCCTCGCCTATGAATCGGGGATCGTGATCGCCGGAACCTGACCGGAACTCGAGTGCGGTGCGCGCAGGCGTGCGTGCGACGGTCAAGACGGTGTGCTCATGCGAGTAACCTGGGTACCGACCCAGATGGAGAGTTTCTGTGCCTGAAAACGCCCGGCCGAATGACGGCTTCGCCCTGTTCACTGACCGAAACGTCGTCGCAATGCGCGTCAACGGCGATCTCAAGGACCTCGCCACGACCGTGACCGACACCGACGTGGTCGAAGCAGTCACGATCGACAGTCCGGACGGGTTGAACATCCTCCGCCACTCGGCAGCGCACGTGCTGGCGCAGGCCGTGCAGCGCATCAACCCGCAGGCGAACCTGGGCATCGGCCCGCCCATCACCGACGGCTTCTACTACGACTTCGGCGTCGAGACCCCGTTCACGCCCGAGGACATCAAGGCGATCACCAAGGAGATGCAGCGCATCGTCCGTGAGGGCCAGCGCTTCGTGCGCCGTGTCGTGACCGACGACGAGGCGCGGGCCGAACTCGCGGACGAGCCGTTCAAGCTCGAACTCATCGGTCTCAAGGGGGGGAAGGAAGCCGCGGAAGGTGCCTCCGTCGAGGTCGGCGAGGGCGAGCTGACCATCTACGACAACACCACCCGTGACGGCGAGGTCGTCTGGAAGGACCTCTGCCGCGGACCGCACCTGCCGAACACCCGCATGATCGGCAACGGCTGGGACCTCACCCGCATCGCCGCCGCATACTGGCGCGGCAGCGAGAAGAACCCGCAGCTGCAGCGCATCTACGGCACCGCCTGGCCGACCAAGGACGAGCTGCGCGCCTATCAGCACCGCCTGGAGGAGGCCGCCAAGCGCGACCACCGGCGTCTCGGCAAGGAGCTCGACCTGTTCTCGTTTCCCGAGGAGATCGGCTCCGGGCTCTCGGTCTGGCACCCGCGCGGAGGCGTGATCCGCGGCGAGATGGAGCAGCACGCTCGTAAGCGGCACATCGAGGGCGGTTACACCTACGTGTACACGCCGCACATCTCGAAGGAAGACCTCTTCCTCACCTCGAACCATCTCGTCACCTACAAGGAGGGCATGTTCCCGCCGATCGTGATGGATGAGGAACGTGACGACGAGGGCAACATCACCAAGCAGGGGCAGGACTACTACCTCAAGCCCATGAACTGCCCGATGCACATCCTCATCTACAAGGAGCGTGCGCGCAGCTACCGCGACCTGCCGTTGCGATTCGCCGAGAACGGCACCGTATACCGCAACGAGCTCTCCGGAGCGCTCCACGGTCTGACCCGTGTGCGCGGGTTCACTCAGGACGACTCTCACCTCTTCGTCACGCCCGATCAGCTCGAGGCCGAGGTGGCGAAGGTCCTCGAGTTCATCCTCTCGATGCTCCGCGACTTCGGTCTGAGCGACTTCGAGCTCGAGCTGTCGATGAAGGACGACGAGAAGTCCAAGTGGATCGGCTCCGATGAGTTCTGGGAGTCATCGACCGACGCGCTCCGCCGCGTCGCCGTCGCCTCCGGTCTCAAGCTGACCGAGGTCCCCGGCGAGGCCGCGTTCTACGGCCCGAAGATCGACCTCAAGACGCGTGACGCGATCGGTCGCGTCTGGCAGCTCTCGACCGTCCAGGTCGATCCGAACCTGCCGGAGCGCTTCGACCTCGAGTTCATGGACAAGGACGGGCAGAAGAAGCGCCCGATCATGATCCACCGCGCCCTGTTCGGCTCGATCGAGCGGTTCTTCGCGATCCTGCTCGAGCACTACGCCGGGGACTTCCCGGTGTGGCTGTCTCCTGTCCAGGTCGTCGGCATCCCCGTCGCGGACGACTTCGCCGACTACCTCGGCGAGGTCATCGACACGCTTCGCTCGCAGGGAGTGCGCGCGGAGCTCGACACGTCGGACGACCGGATGCAGAAGAAGATCCGCACGCACACGACCGGCAAGGTGCCTCTGCTGCTGATCGCTGGGGAGCAGGACCGCGCCGCCGGCACCGTCTCCTTCCGCTACCGCGACGGCTCGCAGGAGAACGGCGTGCCGATCGCAGACGCGGTGGCCCGGATCCGCGCATCCATCGACTCCCACGCCCTCGTGCAGGCAGCAGGGGATCTGGCGTGACCCTTCGACAGGCCCAGGGACGGGGCGATGGCTGAGCTGGAGGATGCCGGGCTCCTCGCCGGAGTGCCGGACGAGTTCCAGCGGCTGTGGACTCCGCACCGGATGGCGTACATCCAGGCGGGACCGGAGCCGCTGCGCGAGGAGTGCCCGTTCTGCGAGGCGCCGAAGTTCCCAGACGCCGAGCGACTCGTGGTGGCGCGGGGAGAGACGGCATACGTTCTGCTGAACCTCTTCCCGTACAACTCCGGGCATCTGCTCGTCTGCCCGTATCGTCACATCGCCACCTACGATCAGGCGACGCCCGAGGAGGTCGCCGAGATCGGTGCGCTGACCCAGACAGCGATGCGGGTTCTCCGTGAGGTGTCGCGCTGCGACGGCTTCAACCTGGGCATGAACCAGGGTGCCGTGGCGGGTGCCGGCGTCGACGCCCACCTGCACCAGCACGTGGTGCCGCGGTGGACGTCGGACGCGAACTTCTTCCCGATCATCGCGAAGACCAAGGCGCTCCCGCAGCTCCTGGGCGAGGTGCGCGAGGCCGTCGCGACGGCCTGGCCGCAGCCCGACCAGTGACCTCGGCGGCCTGACCGGATGGCTCTCTCCCGCCGCCACGGTGCCACCGCTGTCGTCCTCAGCCTCGCCGTGTCGATGGCCGCCTGCGCCCCGCAGCCCGATCCCTCGCCGACGGCGACACCGTCGAGCGTCGAGGACGAGGGTCGCACCTTCTATCTCGCTCAGGGCTTCGCGGCGGACGAGGGCCGACTCACCCCGAAGACCCCGGAGCAGCAGCTGCTGGTGGATGAGGTCATCGAGAGCGGGGTCTGGGCAGGCATCCCCGATGAGGACGTCGCCTGGATGAGCCTCGAGCTCACCATCGACGTCTGCCTCGTGGCGATCGAGTCAGGGCACCAGGTCGACGCCGCCCGGGTTCAAGAGCACATCGGGTCGTCCGACGTTCTGGGAAGCTGGGAGCGCGCGTTCGGAGACGCCGATCCGGGGCTGCCGTTCATGCTCGGAGGTCTCGCGATCTCGGGCATGAAGCACCTCTGCCCCGACGACTACCCCGACTGGATCGCGGCGTACCGCGAGCTCCCGATCCCGACCGGGTGACTCGGAAGCCGAACCGCGCGTCAACGCACCTGGCGGGCGGTGAACTGCATCTGCGGGTTCGCGTAGAACTCCTGTGCCTCGACGAGCTGCAGCTCGCGCTCACCGGATTCGAGCGTGGCCTTGAGCAGGTCGTACACGCTGGACGCGGTGCGCTCGAGTGCGATCTTCGCGCTGCCCGTCTCGACGTAATGGGCGGTGAACAACGCCGCGGTCACATCGCCGGAGCCGTTCGCTTTCATCGGCAGGTGTGGAGTCTGCACGATCCAGGCGCCCTTCTCGTCGGCGGCGAGCATCTCGATCGTGCCCTCTTCGCGGTCGGGGCGCTCGACACTCGTGACGAGCACGGTGCGCGGACCCATCGCGTGGGCGAGATCGACCGACGCGAGCGTGGACTCGAGCGTGTCCGGCTCGGTGTCGGTGAGGAAGCCGAGCTCGAACTGGTTCGGCGTGATGATGTCGGCGACCGGAACGACGCGCTCGCGCAGCAGCACCGGAATAGCCGGGGCGACGAAGCAGCCCGACTTCGCGTTGCCCATGACCGGGTCGCACGCGTAGACGGCGTTCGGGTTCACGGCCTTGACGCGCGCGACGGCATCGATGATCACGTCGCCGATGCCCTCGCCGCCCTGGTAGCCGCTGAGGACGGCGTCGATCTGGCCGAAGACGCCGCGCTCCTCGATGCCGGTGATGACCTCGCGCACGTCCTCGGGAGCGATCATCGGTCCGCGCCAGGCGCCGTAGCCGGTGTGATTCGAGAAGTTCACGGTGTAGACCGGGAGCACCTCGACGCCGATGCGCTGCAGCGGGAAGACGGCGGCGGAGTTGCCCACGTGCCCATAGGCCACGGCTGACTGGATGGAGAGGATCTTCATTCTCCGACTCTTTCGTTCAGGGCGGGCTTGTGCCCGCGACGGATGGTCATCGCCCGGCGGCGACGAGGTCAGCGACGAGAGACTCGGCCTCGTCGTCGGAGAGGTCGTGCACGGTCAGGCGCAGATGGTGCGAGGGCTCCGCCTTCTCTTCGAGCGCGAAGTCGTCTCCGGTGCGGGCGAGCCAACCGCGCCGCATGAGTCGGTCGGCGACGGTGCGTGCAGGCTGGGGGAACTCGACCCACAGGCTCATACCGTCCGACACCGTCGCATCGACGCCGCTCTCACGCAGCCGAGCGGCGAACGCGGCGTTGCGCTCCGCATAGTGCGCGGCGGCCGCGGCGACCTCGGCCATCACTGCCTCGTCGGTCAGCTGCGTGAGGGCGAGCCGTTGCAGCAGGTGGCTCACCCACGTGGTGCCGGGGCTCAGGCGCATCGCGAGACGATCGGCGGTCTCCGGATCCGTCGCAGCGATCGCGAGGCACATGTCGGGGCCAAGGAACTTCGAGACCGAACGCACGAGCGCGAATCGGCGGTGGTCGGGTCCGATGAGCGATTCGTGCGGCCGCTGCGAGAGCATCGAGAAGTGGTCGTCCTCGATGATCAGCACGTACGGGTGGTCGGCGAGCACGGCGCGGAGGTCGGCGGCACGCGACGCCGTGAGACTCGCCCCGGTCGGGTTCTGAGCGCGCGGTGTGCAGATGATGGCGCGGACGCCGGCTTCCAGTGCGGAGCGCAGGCCATCGACCGTCATCCCCTCGGCATCGACCGGCACGGGGACCGCCCGATACCCGCCCAGTCGCACAGTGTGGATGCTCGCGAGGAAGCACGGGTCTTCGAGAGCCACGGCGTCGTCGCGCATCAGCGCCTGCGCCAGGAGGCGCTCGACGGCATCGACGGCGCCGCTGGTGATCGTGATGCGGAAGTCGACGTCTTCGAGGTCGGGGGAGATCCACGCCCTCGACCACTCTTCGAGACCGCGATCGATCACGGGCTCGCCGTAGAGCACCGGGCGTGAGGCGATGGTCATCAGCGCCGGTGCCGGATCGGGGATGAGGCGCGGATCGGGGTTTCCCGTCCCGATGTCGCGGAGCACGGTGTCGGGGGCATACCCCTCCTGCGCCACGGCTTCGAGGCCGGCGACGACGGTTCCGGCGCGCCCGCGGGAGATCACAAGGCCCGCCTGTGCGAGCTGCCGGTATGCGGCGACGGCCGTGTTCCTGTTCACGCCCAGGGTGGCCGCAAGCTCCCGTACCGGGGGGAGCACGGCGCCCGCCCGAAGGATTCCGCGGTCGCGCAGGGAACGCACGCTGTCGGCGATATCCGATGCGGTCGTTCCGGTGATCTGGTCGCTCATGGTCCTCCTTCAGCGATTCTAGGTCGAATCGGACAGTGCTATGTTTGATCTAGATCAAACCCGACTTCGGTGCATCCGACAGGAGTTCCCCATGGCAGAGCAGACAACCACCGGATCCGCGCGCGTCAAGCGCGGCCTCGCCGAGATGCTCAAGGGCGGCGTCATCATGGACGTCGTCACGGCAGAGCAGGCGAAGATCGCCGAAGACGCCGGTGCGGTCGCCGTGATGGCGCTCGAGCGCGTCCCCGCCGACATCCGCGCACAGGGTGGGGTCTCCCGCATGAGCGACCCCGACATGATCGACAGCATCATCGACGCCGTCTCCATCCCGGTGATGGCGAAGGCGCGCATCGGTCACTTCGTCGAGGCGCAGGTACTGCAGGAGCTCGGTGTCGACTACATCGACGAGTCAGAGGTGCTCTCGCCTGCCGACTACGTGAACCACATCGACAAGTACGGCTTCACGGTTCCGTTCGTGTGCGGGGCGACCAACCTCGGCGAGGCATTGCGTCGCATAAACGAGGGGGCGGCGATGATCCGCTCCAAGGGAGAGGCCGGCACCGGCGACGTCTCCGAGGCGATGAAGCACATCCGCAAGATCCGCGGAGAGATCGCCGCGCTCACGGCGCTGCCCAAGGATGAGCTCTTCGTCGCCGCCAAGGAACTCCAGGCGCCCTATGAGCTGGTGGCCGAGATCGCCGAGACCGGCAAGCTGCCCGTCGTGCTGTTCGTCGCCGGCGGGGTCGCGACTCCGGCCGATGCCGCGATGATGATGCAGCTCGGCGCCGACGGCGTGTTCGTCGGCTCGGGAATCTTCAAGTCGGGAAACCCGGTCGAGCGCGCGAAGGCCATCGTCAAGGCGACGACGTTCTACGACGATGCCAAGGTCATCGCCGAGGTCTCGCGCGGCCTCGGAGAGGCCATGGTCGGCATCAACGTCAGCGATCTCCCTGCCCCGCACCGCCTCGCCGAGCGTGGCTGGTAACACCCGGGTCGGAGTCCTCGCGCTGCAGGGCGACGTGCGCGAGCACGCCGCCCTGCTCACGGGGCTCGGTGTCGACGTCGTGCTCGTGCGTCGCCCCGACGAGCTCTCCTCGGTCGACGGACTCGTGATCCCGGGAGGAGAGTCGAGCGTGATCGACAAGCTGTCCCGCATCTTCGGCATGCAAGGTCCGATCCGCGACGCGATCGCGGCGGGAATGCCGATGCTCGGGACATGTGCGGGGCTGATCATGCTGGCCGATGACGTCGTCGACGCGATCGACGGACAGGAGTCGTTCGGCGGGCTCGACGTCGTCGTGCGCCGGAACGCCTTCGGTCGTCAGGTCGAGTCGTTCGAAGCCGTGCTCGATGTTCCCGCATTCGGCGGGCAACCTGTTTCGGCGGCGTTCATCCGCGGTCCGGTGGTCGAAGCGGTCGGCCCGCGTGCAGCGGTCTTGGCGGAGCTGCCCGACGGTCGCGTGGTCGCGGTCCAGCAGGGAAACCTGCTCGGGCTGAGCTTCCACCCAGAGATCACGGGCGAGAAGCGCTTCCACGAGCTCTTCCTCGCACGAGTGGAAGCACATCGACGAGTGACGGCACCGCAGCCGGTGTGATCAGAGCAGCGCGGCGAGCCAGCGCAGAGCCGGATCCGCCTGCGCGCGCTGGAACTCCCGGAGGCCGGGAAGCTGCGGGATCTCGGGCTGCGCCTGCTGATACCAGAGGAATGACGCGAACGCGGCGATCACCGGGAGAAGCGCGGTCTGAGGCGGCGCACCGTGCTCCTCGAAGAGGGCCCACGCGTCCTCACAGGATGGCCCGCCGGACGCCTCGATGCTCGGCAACAGACAGGGCAGGTCGATCCATGCGGCTCCCCGGCGTGCGTGCGGCCAGTCCAGCAGGTGTGCGCGCCCGTCGCTGATCAGGATGTTGTCGGATCGCACGTCGTCATGAACGATGACGTCACCGTGCAGGGCGTCGCGGAAACGATGCTCCAACGACAGGAGCTGCGCAATCCGTGTCGACAGGCCATGGGGGAGAGCATCGAGGAGTGGTGCATCCGCTGCGATCTCCTGCCACCGCGTGAAGCCCGGGATCATGCTCTCCTCCGCGCGGGGCATCGCTGATGGTGCGGGAGTGGTCGACAACGTCCCGAGGGCGCGGGCCACCGCCTGCAGATCCGCGGTCGTCCACGGCCGGCCGGGATGGTGCCCGTCGACGGCCTCGATCACGAGTGCCGTGCCCACGGCGCCGTCGATGGCAGCGAGGAGGCGCGGGGCGACCGACGACGGCAGATGTGCGAGCGTGTGCATCTCCTCGCGAAGGAAGTGCAGAGAATCCGCGTGCCAGTCTGCGCCACAGGCCTTGACGAACCCGCGACCGGCCGTGGTCGTCACGACCCCCGCATACGATGCACTGAAGCCGCCATGAGCCGGTTCATCGCCCACGAAGTCGCCACCGATCACGGCGACGATCTGCGTGCGCAGAGCGGCGGGGAGAGTGCCCCACGCAGGCCGGAGGCGGTCCGCTCCTGCATTCATCGTGCGGCTCGCTCCGCGTCGTGACCGCCCTGCCGGTGGGAGAGCAGCCAGTCGTAGAGCTCAGGATTCTCGTACGTCTCGGTCCAGGAATCGTGACCGACGCCCGCAAAGCGCGTGAAACGCACGTCGGCGTCGAGCGACCGGAGCTCTGACACGATCTGTTCCGTCGCCGAGATCGGCACGACATCGTCGGCGTCGCCGTGGAACGCCCACGCGGGCAGGTCGCGGATGGGTGCAGCGCTCTGCATCCAGAGTCCGCCGCAGACCGGCGCGATCGCCGCGAACCGATCGGGGTAGCGCACCGCGAGGCTCCAGGTCCCGTATCCGCCCATGCTGAGTCCGGTCACGCATACGCGTGCGGGATCGATGCGGTACGCGGCGGCGACCTCGTCGAGCAGCAGGGACAACGTCGTGAGCTCGGCGACCCATTGACTCGATTCGGCGCACTGGGGAGTGACGAGGACGAAGGGGAACTCATGACCGGCATCTGCCAGCTTCGGCGGGCCGTGCACTGCGGCGAGATCGACGTCGGATCCTCGTTCGCCGGCACCGTGCAGGAACAGCACGAGGGGCCAGAGCCTGTGCGGATCGGCATCGTAGTCGTCGGGCAGATGCACCAGATACCGCAAGGAGTCGGCCGGTGTCGGCTCGCCGTCGTGCACGTCCGACGAGCGGGAGGCAGGGGTGATGTGTCGCGATCGGCGCATGCATCCATCCTGCTCCACTCGCGTCGTTCGTTAGACTGGACGACGCGCTGAGTGCGAGCTCACGCGGATACGACGAGCGGAGACTTATGTCCGGGCATTCCAAGTGGGCGACCACGAAGCACAAGAAGGCCATCATCGACTCCAGGCGCGCCAAGTCCTGGGCCAAGCTCATCAAGAACATCGAGGTCGCCGCGAAGCTCGGCGGACCTGATCTGGCGGGCAACCCGACCCTCTTCGACGCGGTCCAGAAGGCCAAGAAGACCTCCGTCCCCAAGGACAACATCGACCGCGCGGTGAAGCGCGGTGCGGGCATCGGCGGCGAGGCCGTCGAGTACCTCTCGATCATGTACGAGGGCTACGGGCCCAACGGCGTCGCCCTCATGATCGAGTGTCTGACCGACAACAAGAACCGCGCGGCCGCCGAGGTGCGCACGGCTCTCAGCCGCAACGGCGGCACGCTGGCCGATCCGGGAAGCGTCGCCTACAACTTCAGCCGCAAGGGCGTCATCGTCGTCGGCTCCGAGGGCACCACCGAAGACGACGTCATGATGGCGGCGCTCGAGGCCGGCGCCGAGGAGATCGAGCCGCACGCCGAGGGCTTCGAGGTCATCACCGAGGCGACCGACCTGGTGGCCGTGCGCAGCGCGCTGCAGGAGGCGGGTATCGATTACGAATCGGCCGACGTCGAGTTCGTTCCGAACCTCAAGGTCGAGATCGACGCCGACACCGCGCGCAAGATCTTCCGTCTGATCGATGCCCTGGAAGACAGCGAAGACGTGCAGAACGTGTTCACGAACTTCGACCTCACCCCCGAGGTCCAGGCCGAGCTGGAGAACGACGAGGCGTAGGCGCGCCGGACCACCTGTGTCGGCTCCGCCGCCTAGCCTGGGGGAGTGACCTCCTCTCTGCGCGTGCTCGGTATCGACCCGGGGCTCACCCGGTGCGGTGTCGGCGTCGTCGACGTCGACGGCTCGCGTCGTGGAACACTCGTGCACGTCGGGGTGATCCGGTCGTCGCCGGATGCGGAGACCGGCGATCGCCTAGCTATCGTCGCCGCGGGGATCCGGGCCGTGATCGCCGAGCATCGTCCGGATGCGGTGGCCGTCGAGCGCGTGTTCGCCCAGCAGAACACGCACTCGGTCATGGGCACGGCGCAGGCCAGCGGCGTCGCGCTGCTGATCGCCGCCGAGTCCGGACTTCCCGCCGCCACGCACACGCCCAGCGAGGTCAAGGCTGCTGTCACGGGCTACGGTGCGGCGGACAAGCGGCAGGTGCAGACGATGATCGCCCGCATCCTGCGCCTCGACGCACTGCCGCAGCCCGCAGATGCAGCGGACGCCCTGGCGATCGCGCTCTGCCACGCCTGGCGCCGCGGAGGCGCCGCATCCCCCGGCCAGGGAGCTCTGACTCCGGCGCAACGGGCCTGGGCCGAGGCCGAGAAGCGTGTCGGTCGAACATACCTACGAGCGACGCCGTAGGCTGAGGGGATGATCTCCTCTCTGCACGGTGTCGTCCTGCATGCGACATCCGATCAGGTCGTCATCGACGTGGGCGGAGTCGGATTCGCCGTCGCCGTCCCCGCTGATGTCGCGCACACGGCAGTTGTGGGGGAGAAGCTCCTGCTGCACACCAGCCTCATCGTGCGGGAAGACTCGCTGTCACTGTTCGGCTTCGCCGACCGCGGCGAGCTGGAGATCTTCGGCCTGCTGATCAGCGTGACAGGGGTCGGCCCCAAATCGGCTCTGGGGGTGCTCTCGCACCTCACGGGCGATCAGATCGCCGAAGCGGTCACGGCTGAGGACGATGCCCCGTTCCGGCGGGTGTCCGGCATCGGCCCCAAGACGGCAAAGCTCATCGTGCTGCAACTCGCCGGCAAGGTGCAGGCATTCGCCGCGCCGTCGAGGCCGGCCGCCGCGGCCGCAACCGACGTCGTGACCCAGGTGGCCGCCGCTCTCGTCGGCCTCGGCTGGTCGGAGAAGGTCGCCGCAGAAGCGGCAGCCCAGACCGCGGCGGAGGCGACCGAGACGGAGCGCGCATCGGTGGCGTCACTGCTCCGACGCACTCTCGCCCTCCTCGGCCCCGCACAGGGAGGCCAGGCGCGTGTCTGAACCGTTCGACGCCAACGAGCCGTCCGACGAGACCGAGCTCGCGATCGAGGGCGCTCTGCGTCCGACGAGCCTGGGGGAGTTCGTCGGACAACAGAAGGTCCGCGGTCAGCTGCAGCTGCTCCTCGAAGCCGCTCGCATCCAGAGCCGTCCCGCCGATCACATCCTGCTGGCGGGGCCCCCAGGGCTCGGCAAGACGACCCTTGCGATGATCGTGGCGCACGAGAGCGAGCGTCCGCTGCGGCTCTCGAGCGGCCCGGCGATCCAGCATGCCGGTGACCTCGCTGCCCTGCTGTCGAGCCTGGTTCCCGGCGAGGTCCTCTTCATCGACGAGATCCATCGCATGGCACGCTCCGCAGAAGAGATGCTCTACCTCGCGATGGAGGATTACCGCATCGACATCATGGTGGGCAAGGGCGCGGGGGCCACGAGCATCCCGCTCGAGCTCTCGCCGTTCACCCTGGTCGGTGCGACGACGCGCTCCGGGCTGCTGCCCAACCCGCTCCGCGACCGCTTCGGCTTCACCGGGCACCTCGAGTTCTACGACGAGTCCGAGCTGGAGCAGGTGATCGCCCGTTCGGCAGCGGTTCTCGGGGTGGATCTGCCGACCGACTCGCTCGCCGAGATCGCCCGCCGTTCGCGGGGCACACCCCGTATCGCGAATCGCTTGCTCCGCCGCGTGCGCGACTACGCCCTGGTGCACACGGGGGGAGTGGCCACCATCCGCGAGGTGCGCGCGGCGCTGGAGCTGTACGACGTCGACCCGATCGGCCTCGACCGCCTCGACCGTGCCGTGCTCGAAGCTCTCGTCCGTCGGTTCCGTGGTGGCCCCGTAGGCCTCAGCACGCTCGCCGTGGCTGTCGGCGAGGAGGCGGAGACCGTGGAGAGCGTGGTCGAGCCGTACCTCGTGCGCATCGGGTTCCTCGGACGCACTCCACGCGGCCGTGTGGCGATGCCGGAGGCGTACACGCATCTGGGCGTCGCGCATCCGGACGGGATGCTTAAGTTGGATGACCTATAATCACTGAAGACTTCCCGGTTACCTTCGCGCGCCCAAAGGCTGGAGCGTGCACCTGAGAAAGGCGCTTCCCCCATGCCCATGGAATTCCTGCTCTTCGGCCTTCTTGCCGTCCTCCTCGTCTTCATGATCTTCAACACGCGCAAGCGCACGAAGCAGATGAAGGCCGAGCAGGAGGAGAAGGCCACCAAGACCGTTCCGGGCGCCAAGGTGCTCCTGCAGGGTGGCATCTACGGGACGATCGTCTCCTACGACCCCGAAGACCTCGACACGCCGGCACTCGTCGAGATCGCTCCCGGCACCATCATCGACGTCCACAGCCAGGCCATCCTGCGCGTCGTCGAGCCCAAGGACGCCATCGTCGACGCTCCGGCCGATGAGGTCGTCGACCCGTCGGTCGCCGACGAGTCGATCGCTCCGGCCGTCGAGACTCCCGAGGAGACCCGCGCCCGCCTCGAGCGCGACGCCGACGACAAGTAAGTCCGGGGCCGACGCGGCCGCTCGGATCTCCGTCCTTCCAGAAAGCTGAACACACGTGGCTTCATCCTCTCCCGTCCGTCACGCCTGGCGGGTCCTTCTCGGCCTGCTCCTCGTGACGGGCGTGCTCTTCGGCATCAATGCTCTGGGCGTCTACGTCTTCAAGGACAGCAACGGGGAGGCTGCGAGCTCGTGGTCGCCTGAGCTCGCCCTCGACCTGCAGGGCGGCACGCAGATCGTCCTGAGCGCCGAGACCGAGGATGGCGCGGCTCCCTCCTCAGAGCAGCTCGACCAGGCGGCGGCGATCATCCGGCAGCGCGTCGACGCCTCCGGTGTCGCCGAGGCCGACATCACCACCGAGGGTGGACAGAACATCGTCGTCCAGATCCCGGGCGAGGCCGACGCGCAGACGAGGGAGCGCATCCAGTCCAGTGCTCAGCTCGAGTTCCGTCCTGTGCTCTACACGACGGCAGCGACCAACGAGTTCGTCGGCGACGACGGCAACTCCACGCCGTACCCGAGCCCGGACCCCGGGCTGAACTCGACGCCGACGGCCGAGCCGACCGACGCGAGCGACCTCTCCTGGGTCACGGACAAGCTGGCGGCGGAGTTCCAGGCCTACGACTGCGCGAATCCGGACAACGACGCTGCGAAGGCACCGAAGGACCAGCCAGTCATCGCGTGTTCGGCCGACGGGTCAGCGAAGTACATTCTCGGACCGGCCGAGCTCGACGGCACCGCCATCACGGACGCCTCGGCCGGCCGCGATCCGAAGTCGGGTGCCTGGCTCGTCCAGCTCACGATGAACGGCGACGGTGCTGACGCGTTCGGCAAGGTCAGCACGCGGCTGAACCAGAACCGCATCGACGGTCTCACCCCGCGTGACCAGTTCGCCTTCGTGCTCGACGGCAACGTGATCAGCGCTCCGCGCATGAACGGGCAGATCCTCGACGGGCGCCCCAGCATCTCGGGCAGCTTCACGCAGGAGTCGGCGACCACCCTGGCCGACCAGCTCAAGTTCGGTGCCCTTCCGCTCAGCTTCACGGTTCAGAGCTCTGACACGATCTCGGCGACGCTGGGAACCCAGCAGCTGCAGATCGGTCTGATCGCCGGGCTCATCGGTCTCGCGCTGGTGGCGATCTACTCCCTCATCGTCTATCGAGCGCTCGGCTCGGTGATCATCGCGTCGATCGCGGTCATGGCGATCCTGACGTACATCATCATCTGCATCCTGGCCTGGCGCATCGGCTTCCGCCTCTCGCTCGCGGGAGTCGCCGGTCTGATCGTCTCCATCGGCTTCACCGCCGACTCGTTCATCGTGTACTTCGAGCGAATACGAGACGAGCTCCGCGATGGCAAGTCCATCACTGCGGCGGTGGAAGACGGCTGGGGTCGCGCGAAGCGCACGATCTACATCTCGAAGTCGATCAACATCCTGGCAGCGCTCGTGCTCTACATCCTGGCCGACGCCACGGTGAAGGGCTTCGCGTTTACGCTCGGACTCACGACGCTCATCGACGTGTTCATCTTCGTGATCTTCACGCACCCCGTCATGCAGCTGCTCGCCCGTACGCGCTTCTTCGGCGGGGGGCACAAGCTCTCCGGTCTCGACCCCGAGGCGCTCGGTGCCGTGTACCGCAGCCGGTCGCAGTACCGCGAGGTGACGACGGCGTCGGCGGGCCGGGGGGCGAAGAACGCCCGCTCGCGTGGCGAGGCGGACCGCCGCCAGACCATCGCCGAACGCAAACGCGCCGAGGCCCTCACGGGCGATAGACCCACCAACGCCGGAAGTGAGGGAGACGCCTGATGCCTTCCATGAATGAGTTCGGCAACAACCTCTACTCGGGCAAGACGTCTTTCCCGTTCGTCGGCAAGCGCCGGCTGTGGTTCATCATCGCGATCGCCCTCGTCGTCGGCTCGGCACTCGTGCCGCTCATCCGCCCGATCCAGTTCTCGATCGAGTTCACCGGCGGATCGCAGTTCACGGTGCAGGCACCGGACAGCCTGGACCAGGAGACCGCCACCAACGCCGTGCAGTCGGTCGTCCCGGGGGCCGCAACCAAGGTGGTCGTGGTCAGCGGCAAGGACGTCCGAGTGCAGACGGACCAGATGAGCGCAGCCGAGACCCAGCAGGTCGGTGAGGCGCTGGCGAAGGCCTACGGCGTCGACCCGTCCGATGTGACCTCGTCGTTCATCGGCCCGGCGTGGGGCGAGAACGTCACGAAGCAGTCGCTGTGGGGTCTCGCGATCTTCCTCGCGCTGACCTTCCTGATCCTCGCGATCTACTTCCGCACGTGGAAGATGTCGGCTGCGGCGATCATCGGTCTGCTCGACGTTCTCGTGATCACGGTCGGCGTCTACGCATTGGCCGGCTTCGAGATCTCGCCCGCGGCGGTGATCGGCTTCCTGACGATCCTGGCGTATTCGCTCTACGACACCACGGTCGTGTTCGACAAGATCCGAGAGAACACCACGGAGGACGGGGAGAAGTCCGCCCGCCTGTTCGGGGAATCGGTGAACCTCGCCGTGAACCAGACGCTCGTGCGCTCGATCAACACCTCTGTGGTCGCGGCTCTGCCGGTCGGAGCGGTGCTCTTCATCGGCGCCTTCTGGCTCGGCGCGGAGTCGCTCACCGACATCTCGCTGTCGATCTTCGTCGGCATCCTCGTCGCGACCTACTCGACGCTGTTCGTGGCTGCTCCGCTCTACTCGCTGTTCCGCGAGAACGAGCCGCAGCTCAAGGCGCGCGACGCCCGCATCCGCGAGGCCCGCAGCAAGGCGTCGGTCGAGGTCTGACCGGCCTCCTGGGCGGGATCTCGTCCCGTCCAGCACGCGTAGGATGAACTGATCGGGAGGTGAGTTGATGGCGGAACCGCAGACGTCATCGCAGGGTTCGAGTCTGCGACGACTGGTTCCCCGCATTTTCTCCCGCGCCTCGAGGATCAACGACCTCGACAATCTGATCCGCACCGTGCGTGCCAACCATCCCAAGGGCGACTTCTCGGTCATCGAGAGGGCCTATGCGGTGGCCAAGGAGAAGCACGAGGGGCAGAAGCGACAGAGCGGTGAGCCTTACATCACGCACCCGCTCGCCGTGGCGCAGATCCTCGCGGAGCTCGGACTCGGTCCGCGGGCGATCGCGGCCGCACTGCTGCACGACACGGTCGAGGACACGGGCTATGCCCTGACGGATCTCACCGCCGAGTTCGGCGACGAGGTCGCGATGCTCGTCGACGGCGTCACCAAGCTCGACAAGGTCAAGTACGGCGAGAGCGCTCAGGCCGAGACCGTGCGCAAGATGATCGTCGCGATGTCGAAGGACATCCGGGTGCTGCTGATCAAGCTCGCCGACCGCCTGCACAACGCGCGCACGTGGGGATTCGTCCCGCCGGAGAAGGCGGCGAAGAAGGCCAAGGAGACTCTGGAGATCTACGCCCCGTTGGCTAACCGCCTCGGAATCCAGGCGATCAAGTCGGAGCTCGAGGATCTCTCCTTCGCGGTGCTGCACCCCAAGATCTACAACGAGATCCACAGCCTCATCGCGCAGCGCACCCCGCAGCGCGAGAAGTATCTGAACCAGGTCGTCGAGGAGATCGACGAAGACCTGCGCGACCTCCGCATCCGCGGCAAGGTCGTCGGGCGACCGAAGCAGCTCTATTCGGTGTACCAGAAGATGGTCATCCGCGGTCGTGAGTTCGACGACATCTACGACCTCATCGGCATCCGCGTCCTGGTCGCCTCGGTTCGCGACTGCTACGCGGTGCTCGGCGCCATCCACGCGCGCTGGACCCCGCTGCCTGGCCGTTTCAAGGACTACATCGCGACCCCGAAGTTCAACCTCTACCAGTCGCTGCACACCACGGTGATCGGCCCGGCCGGCCGCACGGTCGAGATCCAGATCCGCACTCACGAGATGCACCAGCAGGCCGAGTACGGCGTGGCCGCGCACTGGATGTACAAGGAGCGGATGAACGGCGGCGGCAAGACCGAGGTCCGCGCCTCCGACACCGACATGGCCTGGCTCGCGCACATCTCGGACTGGCAGGCCGAGACCGCCGATCCCGGCGAGTTCCTCGAATCGCTTCGGTTCGAGATCGGCGCGAAGGAGGTCTACGTCTTCACGCCGAAGGGTCGCGTGATCGGACTCCCGTCCGGAGCGACACCGGTGGACTTCGCGTATGCCGTGCACACCGAGATCGGCCACCGCACGATGGGGGCCAAGGTGAACGGACGCCTGGTTCCCTTGGAGTCCGAGCTCAAGAGCGGCGACGTGGTCGAGGTCTTCACCTCGAAGAACCCCGACGCCGGTCCCAGCCAGGACTGGCTCGGCTTCGTCGCGAGCACACGCGCCCGCAACAAGATCCGCGGGTGGTTCACGAAGGAGCGCCGCGAAGAGGCGATCGAGCAGGGCAAGGAGGCCATCGCCCGCGCGATGCGTCGGCAGAACCTGCCGCTTCAGCGACTGATGAGCCATGACTCGTTCACCGAGGTGGCGCGGGGCATGCACTACGAAGACGTCTCGGCGCTCTATGCCGCAGTCGGTGAAGGACACGTGTCCACGCAGTCGGTGCTCGAGAAGGTCACCGCTCTCGTCGCGGCGAACGACCCGACAACCGGTGCCATCGATCTTCCCGGCAGCGTACAGACGCGCGAGCCGCGTTCGGGTGACTCCGGTGTGCTCGTCCGCGGCGCCAACGACATCCTCGTGAAGCTGGCGAAGTGCTGTACCCCGGTCCCCGGTGACCAGATCGTCGGATTCGTGACTCGCGGCAGCGGCGTCTCTGTGCATCGGGCGGACTGCGTGAACGTGAAGGCCCTGGGGGCCGAGCAGGACCGGTTCGTCGAGGTGTCGTGGGCCCCGACCACCAAGAGCGTGTTCCGCGTGCAGATCCAGGTCGAGGCGTTGGACCGCTCCGGGTTGCTCTCCGACGTCACCCGAGTGCTGAGCGAGCACCACGTCAACATCCTGTCGGCCACGGTCACGACGACCGACGAGCGCCTGGCTCTGAGCCGATTCGTGTTCGAGATGGGCGACGCCGTGCACCTGGACCGTGTGCTCAACGCGGTACGCCGGATCGACGCCGTGTACGACGTCTATCGCGTCACCTCGTCCTGAGGGCCAGCCTTTCGAGCACGGCCGATCCCGCTCTGCTCCCCGGAACGCGGCTCATGGCCCGCAATGCCTCGGCTGCAGCGTTCGGGGTTTCCGGGAAGACGAGGGCGAGCCGATCCATCCAGGTCAGCATCCGTGGGTCGCGATGCAGCGCGGTCGCGAGGTCCAGCATCGTCCGCACGGGATCAGACACCCGGATTCCGCCGATCAGTTGAACGTCGGACGCCGGGACCACGGTGTCGTGGAACACGAGCCGTGAGCTGGTGACCGCGCGGATCCGCCTCTCCACGCAGCGCCGCACATGATGCACGGCGGGCGGGGCATCGCCGGCCCCGTGGATCCAGGCGGCTGTCGGGCCGGAGGCGGCGGTTCCCGGCTGCACGAGCGACGCCACCGCGCCGGCCCTGACATCCGGCCCTTCGACGAGGTCGGCCGGGACGTAGGCGTCGCCCACCTCGACCACGTGGCCGTCGATCCGCGCCGCGCTGAGTTCCGACAGGCTCAACCGGTCGCCGGGGACATACAGGAAGGCGGGGTGCATCACGTCAGTCTGACGTAGTGCACCCCGCCTCTTCAGGGTCAGAAGCGACCTGTGGAGAACGGATCAGCTTCCGAGGGCGCTGAGCCATGCACGGCGTGCCTCGAGGGCATCCGCTGCCGCCTTGGCGGCCTTCTTGTCGCCCGACTTCTCTGCCGCGGCGACCTCGGCCTCGAGCTTCTCGATGGCCTCGAGCAACTGCGAGCTCATGTCGTTCGCGCGTGCCTTGGTCTCGGGGTTGTTCTTCTTCCAGTCCACGTCTTCGCGGCCCTTGAGGCCCTGCTCGATGGCACGGAGCTTGTCATCGAGCGCACGCTCCTTCTCCCGGGGGAAGATGCGACCGATCTCGTCCCACTGCCGCTGAATACGGGTGAGGAGAGCACGAGCACGCTTGATGTTGGACTCATCGGCCACGGCCTTCGCCTCTTCGAGGAGTGCCTCGCGGGCTTCGATCTTCGGGGCGGAATCCGCTTCCTCGGCGGCAGCCTGCTCGGCGCGGGCAGCGTAGAGAGCGTCGCCGGCAGCCTTGAAACGCGCCCAGAGAGCGTCGTCGGCCTTGCGTCCGGCGCGGCCAGATGCCTTCCACTCGTCGAGCAGGTTGCGGTAGGCGGGAATCCCGTCCGTGCCACGCGGGGCCAGTGCCTCGGCGCGTTCGACCAGACGGGTCTTCGCGTCGCGGGCGACCTTGTGCGCATCGTCGAGCTCGGAGTAGAAGGCGCGGCGCTGCTTGTCGACGACGGCTCGTGCGTCACGGAATCGCTTCCAGAGCTGCTGCGAGATGCCCTTCGACAGGCGAGGTCCGCTCTGCTGCTGTGCCTGCCACGCGTCGAACAATTCGCCGAGTTCGGCCGTGACCTGCTTCCACTGCACCTTGCTGAGGTCGCGGGCGGCGATGGCCTCGGCGCGTTCGACGAGAACCGTGCGTTCGGCGATCGCCTTGTCGACCAGCTCCTTGGCCTGCTGCGCCTCCTGCTCGGTCGCCTCCGAGAGGGACGAGGTCAGGGCATTGAGCCGATCGCGCAGGCCGGCGAGGTCACCGACGGCGGCGGCATCGGTCGCTTCGTCCATCAGATGAGAGGCCTGCTTGGCGAGATCGCTCGCCGACGCTCCGCCGGCCTGATGACGCTGCTCGAGAGCATGCACCTTGAAGGCGATGTCATCGAACTTGCGGACGAAGTAGGCGAGGGCCTCGTCGGGGGTGCCGTCGGGGTACTGGCCGACGACGCGCCAGGCATCGCCCTCCTTGACCTCGACGGTGCCGTCTTCGGACACGCGACCCCATTCCGCGGATGTCGAAGACGCCGCGGGCACCGGGGCGACGGGCGCGACGGCGGCCGGTGTCGGCGCCTTTCGCGGCATCGGCACGGCAGGGGGGCCGGGGACGGGGGGAGTCGGCTTCGTGGGCTCGTTGGCAGACACGTGATTCTCCTTGCGCGGTCGGGCCGCGGGAGGCGGAAAGGACGAGGCTCAGCCTAGTACGCCGGAGCACCGCGGGTGAGGTCGCGACGACACCGGTGATCGTTACCGTTCTGTGAGGAGAACTTTCGACGGAGGACACATTCCTCGTCATCTCCGGGAAACACGATCCTCCTATCGTCGCGAGCACGACAGTCTTCCGGTCGACAGGAGCAGCATGAAGGACAGCACATCCCCGCCGAGCGAGATCCTGGTCGTCGGAGCGGGGATGGCGGCGCACCGGTTCGTCGAGCGCCTGCTCCGCGACCCCGGCGCGGAGGTGCGCGTCACGGTCATCGGCGATGAGGGGGACGGTCCGTACGACCGATCCGCCCTCGTCGGTCTCCTCACGGGTATCGACGGGGCGCAGCTCCAACTCGACCGATCCGTCTTCCGTGACGACCGCGTGCGGCTGATCCGCGATGATCGTGTGCTGCACGTCGACCCGTCTGCGCGCACGGCCCGAACCCGCTCCCGGCGCACGTATTCCTACGACACGCTGGTGCTCGCGACGGGCTCGTTCGCGGCGCGTGTCGCGGTGTCGGGGGCTCGCCTCCCCGGGTGCTTCGTCCTGCGCACGATCGAGGACGCGGAATCCGTGCGCGAGTTCGTGGATTCCCGCTCGCGTGCCCTCGGACGTCCGCTGCGAGGTGTCGTCATCGGTGGTGGTCTGCACGGTATCGAGACCGCCGTGGCGCTTCACGACGCGGGAGTCGCCACGACGATCGTGCAGTACGCGGATCGCCTCCTTCCCGCGCTGCTGGATGGATCCGGGGCCGACATCCTGCGGGCCGCGCTCGAAGAACGGGGCATCGCCGTGCGCACCCGGACCCGGGCGACGCGGCTGGATCCGGACGACTCGGGTGCCGTGACGGCGCTCGAGTTCCAGGACGGCAGCTTCCAACGCGCCGACGTCGTGGTGTTCACCGTCGGTGTGCGCCCTCGGGATGAACTCGCGCGCAATGCCGGGCTCGACGTGCATCCGCGGGGAGGGATCGTCATCGATGAACGCTGCGCGACATCGGATCCGCACATCCTCGCGATCGGTGAGGCAGCCTGCTTCGACGGACGCTGCGTCGATGCCGCCGCTCCTGCGCAGGCCACGGCTGACGTGGCGGCGGCGCGGCTGCTCGGGGGAGCAGAGCTCTTCCCGGGGCATGGCGGCGACGCACACCACACCATCGCGGGTATCGATCTCGCGAGCTTCGGCGAGCACTCGCCGGGCGGTGCCGACGCCGTCGAGGTCGTCACGCATCGCTCCCGCGGCGCGGGTGTCTACCGCAAGCTCGTGCTCACCGACGACGCGCAGACGCTCCTCGGCGGGGTTCTCGTGGGCGATACGACCGGTCATGCCGCTCTTCGACGGCTCGTCGGAGGTCTGTCGCCCGGAGAGCTCGCCGCCGAGCTGCGCAGGGCGGCACCCGACCGCGACGACTCCGGCGCGGTCTGCGTGCACATGGGCATGTCGCCCCAGGAGCTCTCGGCGGCGCTCCGCGCGGACGAACTGTTCACCTTCAGCGCGGTCGGCGTGCGCTTCGGCCGCGAGTCGGGATGCGAGCGCTGCACATCGGCCGTGGCACGCGCACTCACGGAGCTCGCGACGGAGCGCTCTCCGAGCTCCGTTCGCACCAGGCGCGGCGGGATGGACGGGAGCGATGCACGCCAGGATCGCGCCCGATCGGACGGGCCCCGCGTGCTGGTGTCGTCGGCGACGGGGGTGGACCTCACTCCGGTGCAGCTCATCGACATCGGGCACCTTGCGCAGGATCTGGGCCTGACGTTGCGGATCGTCGGTTCCCGGATCGAACTGCTGGGGGTGTCTCGAGACCAGCGCACGGCGCTGCGTGACAGGCTCACGGCAGCGGGGCTCGCCGGCGCCGCCCCGCTGGCGCACGGAGGACAACGGTTCTGCGAGGAACCGCCGCGGCGAACGGACGAGCAGGTGTCGGCCGACCCGAGTTCATACGAGGAGCCGCATCACGGTCGCGGTGAGCCCCTCGCGATCGGCTGGGCAGGGCGGGGCCGGAACGCCGGTCCGCTGCGGAGCTCACCGATCCGTGCGGAGAGCCCCGCATGAGCACCGGGCGTTCGGGGGCACGCCCGGTGCTCGCAGGATGCAGGATCATCGTCTCCGAGGTGAGAGCGGCGGGCGCATCCCTCGCCACGAACCATGCGGCCGGCGTGGATGAGCTCGGCCGTGCACTCGGCGCTGCAGGAGCTGACGTGATGCGCGTCTCCGCATCCCGCTCGATGGCCCCTGCTCCGGCGGTGATGCGCCGGGCGGTGCATCGCGCGGGTTCCGGGGGCGCCGACGCCGTGCTCTTCGCCTCGTCCTCCGTGTCGTGGATCGAGGCCGCGGCGAGCACGGGGGCGCTCGAGGCCATCCGCCGCCGAGCCGACGCGGACCGGTTCCTCCTCATCGCGAAAGACGAGGAAGAGGTGCGCCGACTTCAGGGAGTGCGCCTCCCCGCGCGGCTCGTCGAGCCGGAAGCGCCGACGGGATTGGCCGGCTGCGTCGTCGCGCACTACGGAAGCGGTCGCGGATCCCTCCTCACCGACGCCGGAAGCCTCCAGGTGCGCAGCGGAGGTGTCGTGCTGGACGGGCGCTTCCTTCCCCTGTCCCGTGGCGCGGTCGGCTTGATCGAGGCTCTGTTCCTCGCCCGCGGACGAGTGCTCTCGCGGGGAGAGCTCGGTCAGGAGCTCCCCGGCGGCGAGCGCAGCGGTCGTGCGGTCGAGGTGGCCGTCGCCCGGTTGCGGGAGTCGTTGGGCGGAATCGACCTGATCCAGACCGTCGTCAAGCGGGGCTATCGCCTGGCCGTCTCAGAACCGTGAGCCGAGAGGATCGGCGATCGGGGCCGCACCGGCGGTCACTCTGCCGGTGCATCCGAGGGGACGGGGGCCGGCGTCTCCGCAGGCGTCTCGGTCGGCGCGGTGGACGGCTCGACCGAGGGCGTGGGCGTGGGCTCCGGCTCGGGAGCGGTGACCTGGGCGTGCACGACCTGGCTGCAGATAGCTGCGACGACGATGATGCTGCCGACGACGGCGGCGATCGTGTTGTCGCGGACACGACGGCGGATCTGCCCTTCGTGCCACTGGGTGCGTGCGGTGTGCAGTCGTGCGCGCTCCGCCGATGTGCGCGCTTGTGCGTTCTTGGAACCGCGTGCGGCCATGCCCTGGTCTCCCATCCGAACGCCGCTCCACGACGTCGCCTGAGAGCCTACCCGGATGCGGAGTTCACCGAAGTGTCGGGGGCCGCCGTTAGCCTGGAGGGATGACGTCTCCTGCTGCGCTGCTCTCCGGGCAGACGCCCCTCGCCGTGCGCATGCGCCCGGTGTCTCTCGCCGAGGTCGCGGGCCAGCGTCATCTGCTGCGCGCTGGCTCGCCGATCGTCGCACTCGCCGATCCCGAGGCGACCGCTCCCGGCGCCGTGTCGATCATCCTGTGGGGACCACCGGGAACCGGGAAGACCACGCTCGCGCAGGCCATCGCGCGCTCGTCCGGGCGTCGCTTCGTCGAGCTCTCCGCCATCACGGCCGGAGTGAAGGATGTGCGTGAGGTCATGCAGGAGGCCGTCACGCAGCGAGACCTGTACGGGCAGACGACGATCCTCTTCCTCGATGAGATCCACCGCTTCACGAAGGCGCAGCAGGATGCCCTTCTGCCCGGTGTGGAGAACGGCTGGGTGATCCTGATCGCCGCGACGACGGAGAACCCATCGTTCTCCGTGATCTCGCCTCTCCTCTCGCGCTCGCTGCTGCTGACGCTGCAACCTCTCACCGACGACGACATCGGGATGCTCGTCGATCGAGCGGTCACCGATGCCCGCGGTCTGAACGGAACCGTCGCCCTCAGCGCCGAGGCCAGGTCGGCCCTGGTCCGGCTGGCCTCGGGCGACGCGCGGCGAGCCCTCACCGGGTTGGAGGCAGGAGCCGCGGTGGCGCTGTCCCACGCGACGGCCGCCGATGCGGACGACGCGTCGGATGACGCGTCGGCGCCCGAGGTGTCTGCCGACGACATCTCCCAGGCGGTCGACAAGGCCCTGCTGCGCTACGACCGCCAGGGTGACGAGCACTACGACGTCATCAGCGCGTTCATCAAGTCGATCAGGGGATCCGACCCGGATGCCGCGCTGCACTATCTCGCCCGCATGATCGAGGCGGGGGAGGACCCGCGCTTCATCGCCAGGCGCCTGGTGATCTCGGCTTCGGAAGATGTCGGACTCGCCGACCCGCAGGCACTCGTCATCGCTGTCGCCGCGGCGGACGCCGTGGCGTTCATCGGTATGCCGGAAGGGCGCATCCCCCTCGCGGAAGCGACCGTCTACCTGGCGACCACCGCCAAATCCAACGCGGCCTATGTGGGGATCGACGCGGCGATCGCCGACATCCGCGCCGGCGGTTTCGGCCGCGTGCCGCTGCACCTGCGAGATGCGCACTACCCGGGTGCCAAGCGCCTCGGTCACGGCCGCGGCTACGTCTACTCGCACGACAGCGAGTTCGGCATCGTCGCTCAGCAGTACCTGCCGGACGAACTCGACGGGCGGCACTACTACGAACCGAAGAACCTCGGTGCGGAGCGCGACATCGGTGCGCGCCTCGAGCGCATCCGTCGCATCCTCGGCGACCGCTGACCCCGTCGATCCGGCGGGGAGAAGCGATCTGTTAGACTTGAGCGGCTCGAAACCGAGTTTTCGGGCATCTCCTCGTTCACACCCCACCTTGCTGGCGCCCCGGCGTGCGCTCCAAGGCAGAACGCGGACGATACGTCCGTGAGTCGTGAAAGACGCGACCACGTCATCGGAAGGACAACTTCGTGACCACGAAGTCCCAGGACCGCCGCAAGGTGCGTCTCAGCCGCGCTCTCGGCGTCGCTCTCACCCCGAAGGCCGCCCGCTACCTCGAGAAGCGTCCCTACGCTCCGGGCGAGCACGGCCGCACCAAGCGCAAGGCAGACAGCGACTACGCTGTCCGTCTGCGTGAGAAGCAGCGTCTTCGCGAGCAGTACGGCATCCGCGAGAAGCAGATGCGCAACACCTTCAACGAGGCTCGTCGTCAGGACGGCCTGACCGGTGAGAACCTGGTCGAGCTGCTCGAGATGCGTCTCGACGCTCTCGTCGTGCGTTCGGGCTTCGCCCGCACCACCGCGCAGGCTCGCCAGCTCGTCGTGCACCGTCACATCCTGGTCGACGGCCAGCTCGTCGACCGCCCGTCGTTCCGTGTGAAGCCGGGTCAGCTCATCCACGTCAAGGCCAAGAGCGAGGGCACCGAGCCCTTCCAGGTGGCAGCAGCCGGCGGTCACGCCGAGGTTCTGCCCCCCGTTCCGGGCTACCTCGAGGTCGAGCTCGACAAGCTCCAGTCGCGTCTGGTTCGTCGTCCGAAGCGCGCCGAGGTCCCCGTGACCTGTGAAGTGCAGCTCGTCGTCGAGTACTACGCGGCTCGCTGATCCAGCGAGAGCGCAATCAGGCAGGAGGCGTCGGGATTCCCGACGCCTCTTGTCGTTTCCGCATACGATGGTGACACCGCGCCTTCGCGGGTCAAGGGCAAGGATGACGACATGAAGAACGTGCTGTGGTTCCTGATCGGTGTGATCGGCGGCTTCGTCGCGGCTCACTTCATGAACAAGGACCCGCGCGGTCACGACATCCTCGCCGAGGTCGATGCCCGGATCAACGGGTTCACCGCGATCCTCGGCGACGCCTACCGCGAGCAGGAGGCACGGCTCACGGAGCCGGGCGACAACTGAACCACCGCAGCAGCGCTCCGGCGCGGCATCTTCACGCAAGGACACCCGGCACCCCTATGAAAACTGCGGAGATCGCGCAGCGTTACCTCGACTTCTTCGAGAAGAACGACCACCTCATCGTCCCTTCGGCCTCGCTGGTCAGCGACGACCCGTCCCTGTTGTTCACGGTCGCCGGAATGGTGCCCATGATCCCGTACCTGACCGGCGTCGTCCCGGCTCCGCATCCGCGCATCGCCGACGTGCAGAAGTGCATCCGCACCAACGACATCGAAGAGGTCGGCCGCACAGCCCGTCACGGCACGTTCTTCCAGATGCTGGGCAACTGGTCGTTCGGCGACTACTTCAAGGAAGGCGCGATCCGCTACGCCTGGGAGCTGCTGACGAGTTCCGAGTCCGACGGCGGTCTCGGCTTCGACGAGAAGGACCTGTGGGTCACCGTCTACGAGACCGACGACGAGGCCGAGGCGATCTGGCGCGACATCATCGGGCTCAAGCCGGAGCGCATCCAGCGCCTGGGTCGTGCGGACAACTACTGGAACACCGGGCAGCCCGGCCCCGGCGGTCCCGACTCGGAGATCTTCTTCGATCGCGGCCCCGCCTACGGCAAGGACGGCGGTCCCGCCGTCGACGACTCGCGGTTCCTGGAGATCTGGAACCTCGTGTTCATGCAGGACTTCATCGAGAACATCCGCGGCAAGACCGAGTTCGACATCGTGGGCGAGCTCCCGATGAAGAACATCGACACAGGCATGGGGCTCGAGCGCGTCGCGTTCCTCAAGCAGGGCGTCGAGAACATGTACGAGTCGGATCAGGTGCGTCCGGTGCTGGACCGCGCGGTCGAGCTCTCCGGACGGCCCTACGGCGTGCAGCACGAGGACGACGTGCGGTTCCGTGTCGTCGCCGACCACGTGCGCTCATCCCTCATGCTCCTCTCCGACGGGGTGCGTCCGTCCAACGAGGGACGCGGGTACATCCTGCGTCGTCTGATGCGACGCACGGTGCGTTCGATGCGCCTGCTCGGCGTCGATGAGCCGGTGTTCCCCGAGTTGTTCGCCGCATCGCGCGATGTGATGAAGACGACATATCCGGAACTCGAGAGGGACTGGTCGGTGCTCTCTGCATCGGCGTTCGCCGAGGAGGAGACGTTCCGTCGTACCCTCGTCGCGGGGTCGACGATCCTCGATCTGGCATTGGATGAGACCAGGAAGGGTGGCGGGAAGACCCTGAGCGGTCCCGAGGCGTTCCTGCTGCACGACACCTATGGCTTCCCGATCGACCTCACGCTCGAGGTCGCCGAGGAGGCGGGGCTCGATGTCGACCGTGCCGCTTTCGACACGCTCATGCAGGAGCAGCGTCAGCGTGCCAAGGACGATGCCCGCAACCGCAAGCGTCAGCTCGCCGACGTCTCGGTCTATCGCGAGCTGCGTGCCCTGGGCGAGACCGGCTTCGACGGCTACACGGCACTCGAGGTCGAGTCCCGCGTGCTCGGGCTCCTGGTGGACGGCGTGCCCGTGCGCAGCGCTGCCGAGGGCCAGATCGCCGAGGTCGTGCTCGCTGAGACGACTCTGTATGCGGAGTCGGGTGGACAGGTGGCCGACAAGGGAACGATCGTGGGCCCGGGCTACGTGCTCGAGGTGCTCGACGTGCAGAAGCCCGTTCCCGGGCTGATCAGCCACACCGTCGAGGTCACGCGCGGAAGCGTCGCCGTCGACGACATCGCGACCACGGTGGTGGACGCGGCGAACCGCCGTGCCGCCCGCCAGGCCCACTCCGCCACCCACCTCGTGCACGCGGCGCTCCGCGACACGCTCGGTCCGACCGCCACCCAGGCGGGCTCGTTGAACCGCGCCGGCTACATGCGCTTCGACTTCGCCTGGTCGCAGGCGCTGTCGACGGACACACGCAGCGAGATCGAGGAGATCACGAACCGCGCCGTGCAGGACGCCCTGGAGGTGACCACGCGCATCGTCTCGCTCGACGAGGCGAAAGAAGCCGGGGCCATGGCGCTGTTCGGTGAGAAGTACGGTGATGTCGTGCGCATGGTCGACATCGGCGGCCCCTGGTCGCGTGAACTCTGTGCAGGCACGCACGTCAGCACGAGCGCAGAGATCGGTCTGGTGAGCCTGGTCGGAGAGTCTTCCGTCGGAGCCTCCAATCGCCGCATCGAAGCACTCGTCGGTGCCGACGCCTTCCGTGAGCTCGCGGCCGAGCGGGCGATCGTCTCGCAGCTGACCAGTTCCCTGAAGACACCCCGCGAGCAGCTTCCGGATCGGATCGCCGACCTCACCGCGAGCCTGAAGGCCGCGGAGAAGCGCATCGCCCAGTTCGAGGCGAAGGAGCGGGCCGGTCAGGTTCCGGCCATCGTCGAGGCTGCGACGCGCGTCGGCGCGTTCCGTCTGGCCGCGCTGAACCTCGGTGAGGTCGCATCCGCAGACGACGTGCGCGATCTCGTGAACGGCGTGCGCGATCGGCTCGGCTCCGATGCGGCCGTCGTGGCGTTGGGCGCCGTGGTCAACGGGCGTCCTGTCGTGGTGGTGGCGACCAATGACGCCGCGCGATCCGCTGGTGCGAAGGCCGGTGCGCTGGCCAAGCGTGCCGCCGGTGTGCTCGGTGGTGGCGGCGGTGGGCGTGACGACGTCGCGCAGGGCGGTGGAGCGGACGCCGCGGCCCTTCCTGCGGCGCTCGAGGCCATCTCACAGGAGTTGCACGCCGCGTGAGCGGCTTTCGCCGCGGTGTGCGGCTCGGCATCGACGTCGGCAGGGCGAGAGTCGGAGTCGCACGCTGCGATCCCGACGGAATGCTCGCCGTCCCGGTCGAGACGGTTCCTCGGGACGATGGATCGATCGACAGGCTCGTGCAGATCGCGAAGGAGTACGACCCGTTGGAGTTCGTGGTCGGTCTCCCGGTGAACATGCAGGGTGCGGACACGGCGTCGACGACGGATGCGCGGGAATTCGCCGCAGCTCTGCAGGTGCGCAGCGGGATCCCCGTGCGGCTCGTGGACGAGCGCCTCAGCACCGTGAGCGCGCACGCCGCTTTGCGCAGTTCCGGGAGATCTCAGAAGAAGTCTCGTAGCATTGTGGATCAGGTCGCCGCCGTGGTGCTTCTGCAGCAGGCGATCGACATGGAGAAGAGCACCGGAAACCCGGCCGGTGCCACCATCTCGCCTGACGAGGAGCACGCCTGACGATGTCTGACCGCGACAGCGCCACACCCCGGCACGATCCCGATTCCCGCCTGGGCGACCTGTTCGAGAATCTTCCCGACCCGACGCGGCAGATCCCTGCCGTCGACAACAGTGCCCCGGCGCCCGGCTCTCGTCGCGCCGCCCGTGAGGCGGCGGCCGAAGCGGGAACTGCGACGTCTGCGCCTGGAACGGCCAGCACGCCGGCCGAGCCGTCGCCCGTTCCGGTGCGCGCATCGGCGGACGAAGCCGTGACCCCGGACACGGCGCCACCGTCGCCGACGCCGGTGCGCACATCCGCCGATGCTGCGCAGACGCCGACCCGCGCGATGCCCCAGGTGGTGCCGACGGCCGCGACGCCGGCGGCGACCGACACGCCCGAACCGGTGATCGGGGGCGGGCTCGACGATCTGTTCGTGCCGCACGACGAGCATGTCGCGGCCAAGCCGAAGAAGAAGCGTCGCAAGGGATGCCTGATCGCGCTGATCATCGTGCTCGCCGTCCTCGGCGGGATCGCTGCGGGTGGCGCGTGGGCGTGGAACACGTATGGCGACAAGATCAGCGATGCCATGGGCTGGGGAGAGTCGAAGGATTGGGAGCCCGGCCTCGCGAACGGTGAAGCCCTCGTCACGATCAAGCAGGGTGACACCGGGGGACCGGTGTCGACGGCGCTCTATGAAGCCGGCGTCACCAAGACCGAAGACGTGTTCTACGACTACATCGTCGACGAGAACCTCGCCGTCACGTTCTATCCGGGCGTGTACCGCTTGCAGAAGAAGATGACGGCAGAGGCCGCCCTCGCCGCGCTCAAGGACGATGCCAACAAGATGGCCAATGCCGTCTCGGTCTCTGAGGGCGGGACGATCGTGTCCTCGCTGCCCGGCATGGCCGAGACTCTCGGACTTCCGCTCGCCGACTTCGAGGCTGCGGTCCAGGATCCGTCGGCTTACGGCGTGGACGCGCCGAGTCTGGAGGGCTGGCTGTTCCCCGCGGTGTACGAGTTCGATCCCGGGGTCACCGCGCCGCAGGTCATCCAGCGCATGGTCGACCGCACGCGCGAGTCGCTCGATGCGGCCGGCGTACCGGCAGCCGACGCCGAGCGGATCCTCACGATCGCCTCGATCATCCAGCGCGAGGGACGCCTCGACGACTTCGCGAAGGTGTCGAGGGTCATCCAGAACCGTCTCGACATCGACATGAAGCTGCAGATGGACTCGACCGCCCAGTACGGGTACGGGTCGTTGCACGAGGGCGTCGTGTCGAGCTCGAAGGAAGCGCTCGAGGACGACAACGACTGGAACACCTACGTGCGCACCGGCCTGCCGGCGACACCGATCGCCAGCCCGAGCGACGCGGCCATCAAGGCGGCGATGGAACCGGCCGACGGACCGTGGCTGTACTTCGTCACGATCAACCTGGCTACGGGAGAGACGCAGTTCTCGGAGACGATGGCCGAGCACGAGCAGGGCATCGAGAAATGGCGCGAGTGGTGCCGGGCGAACCCCGAAGGCGGCTGCTGAGACGGTGACGCGCTCACGATTGGCGGTCTGGGGCGATCCGATCGCGCACTCCAAGTCGCCCGACCTGCATGCCGCCGCGTATCGCGCGCTCGGACTGGACTGGGAGTACGGACGGCGCCGGGTGTCCGCTGCCGACTTCGCGCCGACGCTCGCTGAGCTCGACCGCACGTGGCGAGGGCTCTCGCTCACGATGCCCTTGAAGGAAGAGGCATTCCGCGCGTCTGCGACGCGGGATCGTCATGCGCAGTTGACCGGAGCGGTCAACACGCTGCTGTTCCGAGAAGAGCCCGCCGGGTTCAACACCGACGTCGGGGGGATCGTCGACGCCCTCGCCGAGGCGGACGTCACCGAGGTCGATCACGTGCGGATCCTCGGTGCCGGTGCCACCGCGGCATCGGCCCTCGTCGCCGCCTCCGAGATCGGCGCCGCGCGCGTCGACATGCGCGCTCGGCGCGCTGGTTCTGCCGCCGCACTGGTCGATCTCGGGGAACAGCTCGGCATCGCCGTGGAAGTGCTCACCTTCGACGCGCCCGCTCCGGCCGTCGACCTGACCGTGGCCACGCTGCCCAGCGGCACGGCTCTGCCCGCGGAGATCGCCGCGGCACTGGCCGCGAGCGGCGGGGCGCTCTTCGATGCCGCCTATGCCCCGTGGCCTTCCGCTCTCGCGGCCACCTGGGGTGACGGGCCCGCGGTCTCCGGGCTCGGCATGCTGCTGCACCAGGCGGTGCGTCAGATCCGCATCTTCCGTCTCGGCGATCCGGCCGTCGAGCTGCCCGATGAGGAGGCGGTGATCGCCGCGATGCGCGCCGCTCTCTGATCCGGACGGATCGGACAGCGAAACGCGGCGCGGCGGGGGTCCGAACCCGTGGGAGACTGGAGCAATGCTCCGCGTGCTCACGGCCGGCGAATCGCACGGCCCAGAACTCATCGCCGTCATGGAGGGTCTGCCCTCCGGCGTCCCTGTGTCCTCCGAGGCCATCCAGGCCGACCTCGCTCGGCGCAAGCTGGGCTACGGCCGCGGCTCGCGGATGAAGTTCGAGCAGGATGAACTGACGATCTCCGGTGGCGTGCGTCACGGCCGGAGCCTCGGCAGCCCGATCGCCCTGCGCATCGGCAACACCGAGTGGCCGAAGTGGATCGAGGTCATGAACCCCGAGCCTGTCGAACTCACGGACAAGTCCCGCGGACGCAGTGCTCCACTCACGCGTCCGCGTCCTGGGCATGCCGACCTCGTGGGCATGCAGAAGTACGACTTCGACGAGGCGCGTCCGATCCTCGAGCGTGCGAGCGCCCGCGAGACGGCCGCGCGTGTGGCACTCGGTGCCATCGCGCGTTCGTTCCTCGGTGAGTTGGGCATCCGCCTCGTCAGTCACACCCTCTCGATCGGACCGGTGCGCGTGCCCGAGGGCTCTGCGCTGCCGACACCGGATGACGTCGAGGCGCTCGACGCCGATCCGCTCCGGTGCTTCGACGCCGCGACCTCCGCGCTGATGGTGGCCGAGGTCGACGACGCCAAGAAGGACGGCGACACGCTCGGCGGCATCGTCGAGGTGCTCGCGTACGGGCTGCCACCAGGACTCGGCTCCCACGTGCACTGGGACCGACGCCTCGACGCGCGTCTCGCTCAGGCACTCATGAGCATCCAGGCGATCAAGGGCGTCGAGGTCGGTGACGGATTCGAGACCACACGTCGTCGCGGTTCGGCCGCGCACGACGAGCTCTTCGCGACCGCTGACGGCATCACGCGCGGCTCCGACCGTGCCGGTGGCACCGAGGGCGGCATGTCGACCGGCACCGTTCTGCGGGTCCGCGCCGGGATGAAGCCGATCGCCACGGTGCCGCACGCGCTGCGGACGATCGACATCGCGACTGGAGACGACGCCACCGCCCACCATCAGCGCTCCGATGTGTGCGCCGTACCGGCTGCCGGAGTGGTCGCCGAGGCGATGGTCGCGGTCGAGCTCGCGAACGCCGTGCTGGAGAAGTTCGGCGGCGACAGCATCCGTGAGACGCGTCGGAACCTCGACGGGTACCTGGCGGGCATCCCGGCCGAACTGCGCACGACCCCTGCGTCCGAGGCGGCGCTCATCGCGCATGACGAGCGCGGCTGATCCGCTGACGCTGGTGCTGGTCGGCCCGATGGCCGCCGGCAAGACCAGCGTCGGCAGACGCGTCGCCCGACGGCTCGGTGTGGCTTTCATCGACACCGACAAGCGCATAGTGGCGGCCCACGGCCCGATCCCCGGCATCTTCGAGGAGCACGGTGAGGCGCACTTCCGCACTCTCGAACGGGCTGCGGTGGCTGAGGCCCTCGCCGAGGGCGGGGTGATCTCGCTCGGCGGAGGCGCGGTGACGGAAGCGGCGACACGAGACCTGCTCGCGGAGCATCCTGTCGTGTTCCTGACGGTGAGCCCGGACGCGGTCGCCGACCGGCTCCGCGGCAGCAGCCGTCCGCTGCTGGCGGGGGAGGACCCCCTGGAGCGCTGGAAGAAGATCTTCGAGGAGCGTCGGGGGTGGTATGCCGAGGTGTCATCGGCGACCTTCGACACCTCACGTCGTCCGATGCAGAAGATCGCGGACGAGATCGTGGCATGGAGGAGAGAGCAGCGATGAGCACGACGACCATCAACGTCACCGGGAACGACGCCTACGACATCACGATCGGACGGGGGATCCTCGAACGGGTCTCCGCCGCTCTGGCTCCGGGGGTGCGCAAGATCCTGGTCGTGCACCCGCCGACACTCGCCGCGCGTGCAGCGGAGTTGCGCGACCGTCTGCTCGCCGACACGTCGGAGGGGCCGCGCGAGGTGCTGCTCGCCGAGATCCCGGATGCGGAGCAGGGCAAGCGCATCGAGGTCGCGGCCTTCTGCTGGCAGGTCATGGGACAGGCCGACTTCACGCGCAGCGACGCCGTCATCGGCTACGGTGGCGGCTCGGTCACCGACCTCGCCGGCTTCGTCGCGGCGACGTGGCTGCGCGGCGTCCAGCTCATCCAGGTGCCGACCACCGTCCTCGGCCTCGTCGATGCGGCGGTCGGCGGCAAGACGGGGGTGAACACCGCGGAGGGCAAGAACCTCGTCGGCGCGTTCTGGGCCCCGAGCGCCGTCGTCGGCGACCTCGACGAGCTCGCAAGTCTCAGCCCGAACGAGGCGACCGCCGGTTTCGCCGAGGTCGTGAAGGCCGGGTTCATCTGGGCACCGGAGATCCTCGACATCGTCGAGGCGGATCCCGCCCGTGCCGTTGATCCCACGACGGAAGAGTTCCGGCGTGCCATCGAACTCGCGATCGACATGAAGGCCAAGGTCGTCTCCGACGACTTCCGCGAGGCGGGTCTGCGCGAGATCCTGAATTACGGCCACACCCTCGGGCACGCGATCGAGCACGCGGAGCGATACCGGTGGCGTCACGGCGCCGCGATCTCGGTCGGCATGCTGTACGCGGCCGAACTCTCGCGACTCGCCGGCCGCCTGTCCGACGCGGCGGCCGAGCGCCATCGCACGATCCTCGAGTCGCTGGGGCTCCCCACTTCGTACCGTGCCGGCGCCTGGCCGCAGTTGCTCGCCACGATGCAGCGTGACAAGAAGAGCCGCGGCGGCATGCTGCGCTTCATCCTCCTCGACGACATCGCGAAGCCGACGGTGCTGCAGGCCCCGGACGAATCCCTGATGTTCGCCGCCTACCAGGAGGTCGGCGCATGAGTCGGCGGATGCTGCTGGTGAACGGACCGAACCTCAACCTCCTCGGCACGCGCGAGCCGGAGGTGTACGGCACCGCGACGCTCGCCGACGTGGAGCGGATCACCGCCGATGCCGCCGCAGCACAGGGGTTCGAGGTGCGCGCGGTGCAGAGCAACCACGAGGGGGTCCTGATCGACGCGATCCACGCCGCTCGTGAGGACTGCGCCGCCATCGTGATCAACCCCGGCGGACTCACGCACACGTCCGTGGTGCTGCGTGACGCCCTCACCGGAGTCTCGCTGCCGTTCGCCGAGGTGCACATCTCCGACGTGTACGCCCGGGAGGAGTTCCGGCACCACTCGTACCTCGACGACGTCGCAGCCGTGCGTGTCGTCGGGCGCGGTGTCGACGGCTACGCGGACGCCGTGCGGCAGCTCGCAGCACTCATCCCTTAGAATCGACTGTCGGTCTCGTCCGACCCCGCAGACTCACGAACGGAACTCGCAGCGCATGGCATCTACCGCAGACATCAAGAACGGCGTCGTCCTCAGCATCGACGGGCAGCTCTGGAGCGTCATCGAGTTCCAGCACGTCAAGCCCGGCAAGGGTGGCGCCTTCGTGCGCACCAAGCTGAAGAACGTCGTGTCGGGCAAGGTCGTCGACCGCACGTACAACGCCGGCGCGAAGATCGAGATCGAGAACGTCGACCGCCGCGACTACACCTACCTGTACACCGATGGCGACGGCTACGTCTTCATGGACCAGACCGACTTCGACCAGATCACGGTCGGCGCCGCCACGGTCGGCGACGCGAAGAACTTCCTGCTCGAGAACCAGGCCGTCACGATCGCCCTGAACAACGGCAACCCGCTCTACATCGACCTCCCGGCATCGGTTGTCCTCGAGATCACCTACACCGAGCCCGGCCTGCAGGGCGACCGCTCGTCGGCCGGCACCAAGCCCGCCACGCTCGAGACCGGCTACGAGATCCAGGTGCCGCTCTTCGTCGAGGCCGGCACCAAGGTCAAGGTCGACACCCGCACGGGTGACTACCTCGGCCGCGAGAAGTAAGGCGTGAGCGCCCGGACGAAGGCGCGCAAGCGCGCTCTCGACATCCTCTTCTCCGCCGACGTGCGCGGGGACGACCTCGCCGTGACCCTGGCCGCCGAGGCCAAGCGCGCCGCGAGCGAGCCCGCCCGCGAGGCCTCCTGGCTCTATGCGCGCGAGATCGTCGACGGCATCATCGACTCGCGCGACGAGATCGACGAGCAGATCACGACCCACAGCCGCGACTGGAAGCTGGAGCGGATGCCTGCGGTGGACCGGGCACTGCTCCGGATCGGCGTGTGGGAGATCGTGTACAACGACGAGATCCCGACGGCCGTCGCGATCGATGAAGCCGTCGAGCTCGCGAAGGAGTTCTCGACCGATGACTCCGGCGCGTTCGTGCACGGCGTCCTCGCACGGGTCGCCCGCGCCGCCTGATCCGTCCGACAGGGGGCACTGTCGGAGGTGTCGGAGAGGATGGCGGCATGTCCTTCTCCCGTGACCCTTCCCGCGCGGAAGGCGCATCGGGTGCCGACTGGCGGCGCATGCTCGGCTCCGCACAAGGCGATGCCGAGACGCCGCTGGCGCTCGGCATCGAACTCCGGCTGCGCGACGGTCGCGGTGCGAATCCGTGGGCCTCTCGCCCGCAGCGCACGGCGACCCCACGTGACGTCGGCACGCGCTCGGGAGAGATCCTCCTCGGCATCCGTCCGCTCGAGAAGAGCGCAGCGACCGGCGGATGGGTGCTGGGAACGGCGACGTGGGACGCGGTGCGACGGTCTCCGACGCAGTACGGACGCGATCGCTCGCGGTGGTTCGCTGATCTGCTCAGCATCGCTCGCGACACGCTGCTCTCCGGCACAGCCGGCGACTGGCTGGTCGCAGACCTGATCGAATCCGGCCTCTTCTGGGGACACCTGCGTGCGGCCGCCGACGTCGGCATTCCCCTCATCGCGACCCAGAAGAGCACGACGGTGGTGCTCGCCGACCACGCCGAGATCCGGGCGACCATCGGACGTGACGACGGGGGCGGGCTCCTCGTGCGCCCCGACATCACGATCGACGGCCGTGCGGCAGACCCCGCGGACGTGCAGACGATCGGTCACAGCGGTCTGTACGAGGTCACGCAACGCGGCACGAGATTGCGCGTGACGCTCGCCGAGGTGCCGCTCGGCGCCCCGGTGCACGCGCTCCTCGGCGCCGGGTCGGGGGTGGAAGTACCCGTACGCGACGAAGCCGCATTCTTCCGCGACGCCTACCCGCTGCTGGCCCGCCGGATCGAGGTGCATCCGGTCGGTCGCCTCGAACTGCCGGAGCTTCCGGCACCCCGACCGGTGCTCGAACTGTCGTTCCTGCGCGGCGACACGGTCACGTACACCTTCGAGTGGGACTATCGCGGGTTCGGTCGCATCCCGTTTCCTCCCGGGGGAGATGCCGTGCGCGACGCGGTGGCCGAGGACGTGCTCCGGGGCGCGCTCCAGGCCGTCTGGACGGAGCAGCTCGGCGAGGAGCTCACCCCGACGGGCTCGTTTCACGACGTCGCCGCTGCGGAGTTCGTCACCCGCACGGTGCCGGCGCTCGAAGCCGAGGGCGTCACGGTCTCCGTGTCGGGCCGTCGCAAGAGCTACCACGAGCTCACGGGGGAGCCGGAGATCACGGTCTCCACCGTCGAGAGCAGCGACCCCGACTGGTTCGACCTCGGCGTCCTGGTCAAGATCGACGGACGCACCATCCCGTTCGAACCGCTGTTCACAGCGCTCAGCAAGGGACGCAAGAAGCTTCTCCTCGTCGACGGCAGCTACTTCTCGCTGAACCATCGAGCGCTCGATCGACTTCGGGAGCTGATCGACGAATCCGGCGAGCTCGACGAATGGGAGACCGGTCCGCGGATCAGTCGCTACCAGACCGACCTCTGGGAGGAGTTCGAAGACCTCGCCGACGAAGCGGTTCCGGCCGTCGCCTGGCGCGCAACCGCCGATGGGCTCCGCCGCGCCACCTCGGTGCCGGCGATCCCGGTCCCGGCGGGGATCACGGCCGACCTCCGCCCGTACCAGAAGGACGGCCTGGACTGGCTCGCCTTCCTCTGGAGCCATCGCTTGGGCGGCATCCTCGCCGACGACATGGGACTCGGCAAGACGCTGCAGCTTCTGAGCCTGATCGTGCATGCCCGGGAAGCGGGGGAGCGTCGTCCTTTCCTCGCGGTGGTCCCGACATCGGTGCTGGCCACCTGGCGCAGCGAGGCCGAACGCTTCGCTCCCGCGCTCCGCGTGATGCTCCGGGGGAGCACCCAGGGTCCACCGCTCGCGGGCAGCGTCCGCGACGTCGATCTCGTCATCACCACCTATGCCGTCGCGCGCCTGAACGAGAGCGAGTACTCCTCCGTCGAGTGGGCGGGGCTCATCCTCGACGAGGCGCAGTTCGTGAAGAACCCGGCGACCAAGTTGCATCGTGCCGTCGCCTCGTTCCGTGCGGACGCGACCTTCGCCGTCACCGGAACGCCGATGGAGAACAGCCTGAGCGAGCTGTGGGCGCTGCTGAAGCTCACCGCCCCCGGCCTGTTCGCGTCGGCGCGGAAGTTCCGCGAACAGTACATCCAGCCGATCGAGCAGGGAAAGGTCCCGGAGAACGAGGAGGGCGGCGCCTATCGGCAGCGACGCCTCGAGCAGCTGCGTCGGCGGATCCGCCCGCTGCTGCTGCGCCGCACCAAAGAACTCGTGGCCCCCGACCTGCCATCGAAGCAGGAGCAGATCCTCGAGGTGGAGCTCAGCTCGTCCCACCGTGCCCTGTACGAGATCGTCCTGCAGCGTGAACGGCAGAAGGTGCTCGGGCTGCTGGAAGACCTCGATCGCAACCGTTTCATCGTGTTCCGGTCGCTCACGCTGATGCGCATGCTCAGCCTGGCCCCTGGGCTCATCGACCCTGAAGACGCGAAGATCGGTTCGCGCAAGCTCGATGTGCTGCTCGAGCGCGTGATCGAGCTGCAGGCAGAGGGCCACAGGGCGCTCGTGTTCAGCCAGTTCACGTCATTCCTCGACCTGGCAGCAGCGCGCCTCGACGCCGCAGGCATTCCGTACGCGCACCTCGACGGCTCGACGCGCCATCGGCAGAAGGTCGTCGAGGGGTTCACTTCGGGGGAGCAGCCCGTGTTCCTCATCAGTCTGAAGGCCGGCGGCTTCGGTCTCACGCTGACCGAGGCAGACTATGTGTTCCTCCTCGATCCGTGGTGGAACCCGGCTGCGGAAGCGCAGGCCGTCGACCGCACGCATCGCATCGGTCAAGACAGTCAGGTGTTCGTGTACCGCATGATCTCCACCGGCACGATCGAGGAGAAGGTGCTCGATCTGCAGCGCCGCAAGGCCCGGCTGTTCACCGCCGTGCTGGATGACGAGGCGCTGTTCGCGCAGTCGCTCTCCGCCGACGACATCCGCGGGCTGTTCGAGACCTGACCGGAATACTCACGGCCGGGTCGACCGGGCGCACAGGGAGCCCTCGGTACAATCGAACGGTTCACTTTCGGGAGGAATGCAATGCGGATCACGGGACTCGGCCACGCCGGGATGTTCATCGAGACGGTCGGCGGGAACATCATCTGCGACCCGGTCCTCGGACCCTCGTTCTACGGATCCTGGTTCCCGTTCCCTGACAACAGGGGTCTGGACTGGGAGCGGTTCGGGCGCGAAGCCGACTTCCTCTGGATCTCGCACCGCCACCGCGACCACTTCGATCCGCGGCTCCTCGAGCGCTACATCCGCAAAGACATCGAGGTGCTGCTTCCGGAGTACCCGACCGATGACCTCGAACAGGACATCCGCGCGCTCGGTTACACGAACATCACCTACGCGCCGGCCGGTCAGGTGATCCAGCGCGGCGAGCTCAAGATGATGATCACACCGCTGCGGGCTCCCAGCGACGGCCCGATCGGGGACTCCTCGCTGAGCGTCGACGACGGCACCGGGTCGATGCTGAACCAGAACGACTCCCACCCCCTCGACCTCGAGAAACTGCTCGACTTCGGCAAGCCCGACGCCTACTTCACCCAGGTGTCCGGCGCCATCTGGTGGCCCATGGTCTACGACCTGCCGCTCGATGCCAAGCAGAACTTCGCCCGTCTCAAGCGTGAGGCGCAGAACAAGCGCGCCATGTACTACATCGAGAAGGTCGACGCCCCGCACGTCTTCCCGATGGCGGGCCCGCCCATGTTCCTGCGCGACGATCTGTTCGACTTCAACGGCCTCGGCAAGAACGGCGAGTCGATCTTCACGGATCAGAAGCAGTTCCTCGCGCACATGAAGGAGCTCGCGCCCCAGTACGATGGGCAGCTGTTCATCCCCGGCACCGTCGTCACGGTCGAGGGGGGAGCGGTCACGAGTGAGCAGACCCTGTACACCGAGGCCGAGATCTCGCACATCTTCGATGAGAAGTGGGACTACCTCGAGGAGCAGCGGGCGAGCCGACAGCAGGAGATCCGTGACGAGGAAGCATCTCGTGCCGAGATCATCCCGCCTGCCGAAATGCTCGAGGCGATCAAGAACTGGTGGGAGCCGCTGCTGAAGAAGTCCCGCACGATCCGGCTCGGCGTCGGCGGATGTGTGCGCTTCCGCATCGGCGAGCTCGACATGGTGGTCGACTTCCCGCGCGCGAAGGTCCGCGAGTACGCGGGCGAGGAGTGCATCTACTGGTACACCATCCCCGCTGACCTGGTGTCGACGAACATCGTCGATCACGAGATCGACTGGTCGAACTCGATCTTCCTCTCGATGCAGTTCTCGGTGGGCCGCAGCGGCAAGTTCAACGAGTTCCTCACCACGTTCCTCAAGTGCCTCTCGGTCGACCGCATCGAGTACGTCGAGAACTGGTACCAGGAGCAGACCGACCAGACCGAAGACGCCGAGATCGGCGACTGGGTCGTGCAGCGTCGTTGCCCGCACCTCCGTGCCGACCTCACCCGTACGGGCACGGTCGACGAGGACGGCATCCTCACGTGCAGCATGCACGACTGGAAGTGGGACCTGAAGACCGGTCGATGCCTGTCGACGGCCGGGCATCCGATCCGCTCCTCCAAGATCGACGAGGTCACCGACCCCGTGCTGCAGGAGGCGAGCTGATCCACCGGAGTCTCCGCGCTCCGATAGACTGAGGTCACAAGCAACCTTTAACACCGTCCTGTGAGGCGGAGAAGGGAGCGGCCGATGAGCATGCGCACTGTGCTGCACGAAGCCGACATCTCACGAGCGCTGACCCGTATCGCGCACGAGATCCTCGAGTCCAATCGAGGCGCCGAGAACCTCGTCCTGCTGGGCATTCCGACCCGCGGGGTGACGCTCGCCCATCGCCTGGGACTGTTGATCAGCGAGATCGCCCAGCAGTCCGTCGCGGTGGGCGCGCTCGATGTCACCCTCTTCCGCGACGACCTCGCCAAGCACCCGACCCGCTCGCCGCAGCCCACCGAGATCCCGGTCGGCGGCATCGACGGCAAGACGGTCGTCCTCGTCGACGACGTGCTCTTCTCGGGCCGCAGCATCCGCGCCGCCCTGGACGCGATCCAGTCGATCGGACGCCCCTCCGTCGTGCGCCTCGCGATCCTCATCGACCGCGGGCACCGCGAACTGCCGATCCGCCCGGACTTCGTCGGCAAGAACATCCCCTCGGCCCGCACCGAACGGGTCAACGTGCGCCTCTTCGAGAACGACGGGGCCGAGGAGGTGACGATCGGCGAATGAGACATCTCCTCGACACCCGCACCCTCGACAGGGCGACCGCCCTGCGCATCCTCGATGTCGCCGAGGACATGTCCGACACGCAGTCGCGCGAGGTCAAGAAGCTCCCCACCCTGCGCGGCAAGACCGTCGTGAACCTCTTCTTCGAGGACTCGACGCGGACCCGCATCTCGTTCGAGGCCGCGGCCAAACGGCTTTCCGCCGACGTGATCAACTTCGCCGCGAAGGGGTCCAGCGTCTCCAAGGGCGAGAGCCTGAAAGACACGGCACAGACGCTCGAAGCGATCGGCGCCGATGCGGTCGTGGTCCGGCACCCGGGCTCCGGCGCCCCGCAGACCCTGGCCACCAGCGGTTGGATCTCGGCCGGTGTCGTGAACGCAGGCGACGGCACCCACGAGCACCCGACGCAGGCGCTGCTCGACGCCTTCACGATCCGCAAGCGTCAGTTCGGCGCCGACAGCCGCGGCCGAGACCTGAGCGGCTTGCGGGTGGTGATCGTCGGCGACGTCCTGCATTCCCGGGTCGCGCGCTCCAACGTCTGGCTGCTCACCACGCTCGGTGCCGAGGTCACGCTGGTCGCACCGCCCACGCTGGTTCCGCAGAACGTGTCACTCTGGCCGGTCCGCGTCGTCTACGACCTCGATCAGGCATTGGCGGAAGACCCGGACGCGGTGATGATGCTGCGCATTCAGCTGGAACGGATGAATGCCGCGTATTTCCCGACTGAGCGGGAGTATTCCCGTCGCTGGGGCCTGGACGCACGGCGTGTGGCCGGTCTTCCGGCAGGTAGCATTGTCATGCACCCCGGACCCATGAACCGGGGACTGGAGATCTCTTCGGAAGCTGCTGATTCCCCCCGCTCGACGGTGCTGGAACAGGTCACGAACGGGGTGTCCGTCCGCATGGCGGTGCTGTACCTGCTGCTGGCAGGCGAACGAGACGACGAACGAGGGGGAGACCTGTGAACGAGACCCTCGTCATCACCGGTGCACAGCTGCTCGGTGCCGAGAGCGCCGACATCATCATCGAGGGCGGCCGGATAGCCGAGATCGGGAGCGGGCTGCAGCGCTCGGGTGCGCGGGTGATCGACGCAGCCGGACTCGTCGCGCTGCCCGGACTGGTCGACCTGCACACGCATCTGCGCGAGCCCGGCTATGAGGCGTCCGAGACGATCCTCACGGGAACGCGCGCCGCCGCCGCCGGTGGGTTCACCGCGGTCTTCGCGATGCCCAACACCTCGCCGGTCGCCGATACCGCCGGTGTGGTCGAGCAGGAGCTCGCGCTCGGTGATGCGGCCGGCTACGCCACGGTGCAGCCCATCGGCGCGGTCACGGTCGGCCAGAAGGGCGAGCGTCTCGCCGAGCTGGGTGCCATGGCCACCTCGCGGGCACAGGTCCGCGTCTTCAGCGACGATGGCTTCTGCGTGTTCGATCCGCTCATCATGCGGCGCGCGCTGGAGTATGTGAAGTCCTTCGACGGCGTCATCGCCCAGCACGCGCAGGACCCTCGGCTCACCGAGGGTGCGCAGATGAACGAGGGCACGGTCTCGGCCGAGCTGGGTCTCGCCGGCTGGCCTGCGGTCGCCGAGGAATCGATCATCGCCCGCGACGTGCTGCTGGCCGAGCACGTGGGCTCGCGACTGCACGTATGCCATCTCTCGACCGCTGGTTCGGTGGACATCATCCGCTGGGCCAAGAAGCGCGGCATCGACGTCACCGCAGAAGTCACCCCGCACCACCTGCTGTTGACCGACGAGCTCGTGCGCGGCTACGACGCGCGCTACAAGGTCAATCCTCCGCTGCGTCGCGAAGAGGATGTGCTCGCGGTGCGCGAGGGTCTCGCCGACGGAACGATCGATATCGTCGCGACCGACCACGCCCCGCACCCGAGCGAGCACAAGGCCTGCGAATGGCAGGCGGCGGCGAACGGCATGGTGGGCCTCGAGAGCGCGCTGCGCGTCGTGCACCAGTCGATGGTTCAGACCGGCTTGCTCGAGTGGGCCGATATCGCGCGGGTGATGAGCGCGGCGCCTGCGCGCATCGGACGTCTCGCCGGACACGGCACGCCGCTCGAAGTCGGACAGCCGGCACAGCTCACTCTGTATGACGCGTCGGTCGATGGCGTCTTCACAGAGGCCGACCTCCACGGTCGCAGCGTGAACTCGCCGTATCTCGGTCGTGCTCTCCCCGGACGCGTGGAGTACACGATCCACGGCGGCGTGCTCACAGTCGACGGCGGCAGCGTCGTCGAGGAGCTCCGCGCATGAGCGCTCGGGACCTCGCCGTCGCGATCACGATCGCGGTAGCTCTCCTGGTGTTGCTGGTGATGCTTCTCGCCTGGCGACGACGAATCCGCCGCGATTCCGTGTTCGCAGCCCCGCTGGGTGTGCCTGAGCACGCGGAGGTCGCCCGCCGCGACGAGGTGCTGTACGTGTCGACGACACGGCACGAACAGCCGCTCGAGCGCCTCGCGGTGTCACCTCTCGCGTACCGCGCGCGCGGCGAGCTCGCGCTCACGGATCGCGGTATCGCCCTCTGCCTCGACGGCACGCCGACGGTCTTCCTCGCGAACGACCGGCTCGTCGCCATCGACCGCGCCACGGTCACGATCGACCGCGTCGTGGAGCCCGGTGGCCTCGTGCGCATCGCCTGGAACATCGACGACGACACGATCGTCGACAGCTACCTGCGCCTCGCCACCGGCGACCCCCAGAACCTCATCTCCGACCTGCAGCGGCTCGTCCCCGCCGCCCCCGACACAGGAGCAACGTCATGACACTCTCGACAACCTCCGGGCAGGCCCCCGTGGCCCAGCTTCCCGATCCCGCCGTCCTCGTCCTGGAAGACGGCACGCGTCACATCGGACGCGCCTACGGCGCCCGCGGCCGCACCCTCGGCGAGGTCGTCTTCGCCACCGGCATGTCCGGGTACCAGGAGACCATCACCGATCCGTCCTACGCGGGCCAGATCGTGCTGCAGACCGCCCCGCACATCGGCAACACCGGCATGAACGACGAGGACGCGGAGTCCCGCCGTGTCTGGGTCGCCGGCTACATCGTGCGCGACCCCTCCCGCGTCGTCTCGAACTGGCGCGCGAACGCCTCGCTCGACGACGTGCTCGTCGAGGACGGCATCGTGGGCATCAGCGGTATCGACACCCGGTCGATCACGCGTCACATCCGCTCGGCCGGTTCCATGCGCGGCGGGATCTTCTCCGGCGCGGACGCGGCGCTCGACTCCGAGGAGCAGCTGCGCATCGTCCGCGAGGCGCCCGAGATGGCGGGGCGCAACCTCTCGGCCGAGGTCTCGGTCGACGTCGCGACGGTGACGACCGCGATGGGGGAGCGGATCGGAAACCTCGCCGTGCTCGACCTCGGTGTGAAGCAGGCGACGATCGACAACCTCGCCGCCCGCGGTTTCGAGGTGCACGTCCTTCCGCAGAACGTGACGATCGACGAGATCCGTGCGGTCGACCCGGTCGCCGTCTTCTACTCGAACGGCCCCGGCGACCCCGCGGCCTCCGGCGATCACGTCGAGCTGCTGCGATCGGTGCTCGATGACGGGCTGCCCTTCTTCGGGATCTGCTTCGGCAACCAGCTGCTCGGTCGCGCGCTGGGCCTCGGCACCTACAAGCTGCCGTTCGGCCACCGCGGCATCAACCAGCCGGTGCTGGACAAGCAGACCGGCAAGGTCGAGATCACCGCGCACAACCACGGGTTCGCCGTCGAGGCTCCGATCGAGGGCACCTTCGACAGCCCGAACGGCTACGGCAAGGTCGAGGTCAGCCACGTCGGCCTCAACGACAATGTCGTCGAGGGACTTCGGGCCCTCGACATCCCGGCCTTCTCGGTGCAGTACCACCCCGAGGCGGCCGCGGGCCCCCACGACGCCAACTACCTCTTCGACAGGTTCCGCGACCTGGTCATCGCAAGCCAGAAGGACTCCAAGTAATGCCCAAGCGCGACGACATCAACTCCGTCCTCGTCATCGGCTCCGGCCCGATCGTCATCGGTCAGGCCTGCGAGTTCGACTACTCCGGCACCCAGGCGTGCCGCGTGCTGCGTGAAGAGGGTGTCCGGGTCATCCTGGTCAACTCCAACCCGGCGACCATCATGACCGACCCCGACTTCGCCGACGCGACGTACATCGAGCCGATCACCTGGCAGGTCATCGAGACGATCATCGCGAAGGAGCGCCCCGACGCGATCCTGCCCACGCTCGGCGGCCAGACCGCTCTGAATGCGGCGATCGAGCTGCACAACCACGGCATCCTCGAGAAGTACGACGTCGAGCTGATCGGCGCGAGCTTCGAGGCGATCAACAAGGGCGAGGACCGCCAGATCTTCAAGCAGCTCGTGCTCGACGCCGGCGCCGACGTGGCGGACTCCCGCATCGCGCACACCATGGACGAGGTGCTGGCGGCCGCCGACGAGCTCGGATACCCCATGGTGGTCCGTCCGAGCTTCACGATGGGCGGTCTGGGTTCGGGCTTCGCGTACGACGAGGAAGACCTGCGCCGTATCGCCGGCGCCGGCCTGCGAGACTCGCCCACCACCGAGGTGCTCCTGGAGGAGTCGATCCTCGGTTGGAAGGAGTACGAGCTCGAGCTCATGCGCGACACCGCCGACAACACCGTCGTCGTCTGCTCCATCGAGAACGTCGACCCGGTCGGCGTGCACACGGGCGACTCGATCACGGTCGCTCCGGCGCTCACCCTGACCGACCGCGAGTACCAGAAGATGCGTGACATCGGCATCGACATCATCCGCGCCGTCGGCGTCGACACCGGAGGCTGCAACATCCAGTTCGCGGTCGACCCGACGAACGGGCGCATCATCGTGATCGAGATGAACCCGCGCGTCTCACGTTCCAGCGCCCTGGCGTCCAAGGCCACCGGATTCCCGATCGCGAAGCTCGCGGCCAAGCTCGCGCTCGGCTACCGACTCGACGAGATCCCGAACGACATCACGGGCGTGACCCCGGCGAGCTTCGAGCCGACACTCGACTACGTGGTCGTCAAGGTTCCGCGCTTCGCGTTCGAGAAGTTCCCGGCTGCCGACGCCACCCTCACCACGACCATGAAGTCGGTGGGCGAGGCCATGGCCATCGGCCGAAACTACGCGACCGCGCTGCAGAAGGCGCTCCGCTCGCTCGAGAAGCGCGGATCGAGCTTCCACTGGGGTGTGGAGGACCGTTCCGTCGAGGAGCTGCTGGAGATCTCGAAGACCCCCACCGACGGTCGGATCGTCACCCTGCAGCAGGCGCTGCGCAAGGGTGCGACGGTCGAGCAGGCCTTCGACGCGACGGCGATCGACCCGTGGTTCCTCGACCAGATGGTCCTGATCAACGAGGTCGCCGAGATCGTGCGCACGGCACCAGAGCTGGATGCGGCGACCCTCCGCTATGCGAAGGAGCACGGCTTCTCCGACGCACAGCTCGCCGAGCTCCGCGGCACCTCGGAGGCGGAGATCCGGGGCGTCCGCCACGGACTCGGCATCCGTCCGGTGTACAAGACGGTCGACACCTGCGCGGGCGAGTTCCCGGCTCTGACGCCGTACCACTACTCGAGCTACGACTTCGAGACCGAGGTCGCGCCGTCCGAACGCACCAAGGTCGTCATCATCGGTTCGGGTCCGAACCGCATCGGTCAGGGTGTGGAGTTCGACTACTCGTGCGTGCACGCCTCGTTCGCGCTGTCAGACGCGGGTTTCGAGACCGTCATGGTCAATTGCAACCCGGAGACCGTCTCGACCGACTACGACACCTCCGATCGCCTGTACTTCGAGCCGCTGACTCTCGAAGACGTGCTGGAGGTGCTCGACGCGGAGGCCGCGAGCGGTACCATCCTCGGCGTCGTGTGCCAGCTGGGCGGTCAGACCCCGCTCGGGCTCGCGAAGGGTATCGAGGCAGCCGGCTACACGGTTCTCGGAACCAGCCCCGAGGCGATCGACCTTGCGGAGGAGCGCGAGCTCTTCTCGCGCCTGCTCGATGAAGCAGGTCTCGTCGCGCCGCGCAACGGCACGGCGATCGACGTCGACGGCGCCGTGCGCATCGCCGAGGAGATCGGCTACCCGGTGCTCGTGCGCCCGAGCTTCGTGCTCGGCGGCCGCGGCATGGAGATCGTCTACGACACCGCCTCGCTGCGCGACTACTTCGTCCGCACCGCGGGCGAGGTGGTCATCGAGGAGGGCAAGCCCCTTCTGGTCGACCGCTTCCTCGACGACGCGATCGAGCTCGACGTTGACGCGCTCTACGACGGCGTGGACCTGTACATCGGCGGCGTCATGGAGCACCTCGAGGAGGCCGGTATCCACTCCGGTGACTCGAGCTGCACGCTGCCCCCGGTCTCGCTGGGGCGCACCGACGTCGACCGCGTGCGCGAGGCCACTCTGGCGATCGCGAAGGGCGTGGGGGTGCGCGGACTGCTGAACGTGCAGTTCGCCATCAGCGCCGGCGTGCTCTACGTGATCGAGGCCAACCCGCGCGCCAGCCGGACGGTGCCGTTCGTGTCGAAGGCACTCGGCATCCCGATGGCCAAGGCTGCGAGCCGCATCATGACGGGCTCGACGGTCGCCGAACTGCGTGCCGAGGGGATGCTTCCCGAGCAGGACGGCTCGCGGGTTCCGCTCGACGCCCCGGTGTCGGTCAAGGAAGCCGTGCTCCCGTTCAAGCGCTTCCGTACCGCCGACGGCAAGACCGTCGACTCGGTGCTGGGCCCGGAGATGCGCTCAACGGGTGAAGTCATGGGTATCGACCGCGACTTCCCGACAGCCTTCGCGAAGAGCCAGGCCGCGGCCTACGGCGGCATGCCCACCTCGGGCACAGTGTTCATCTCGGTCGCCGACTCCGACAAGCGCGCCGTGATTCTCCCTGCGCACCGCCTGCAGCAGCTCGGGTTCACGATCGTCGCGACCGAAGGTACGGCCGAGATCCTCTCCCGCAACGGCATCGCCGTCACGGTCGTCGAGAAGTACAGCGAGACGCAGGAGTCCGGGGCGAAGAACATCGTGGACCTCATCAACGAGGGCGCGATCGACATCGTCGTGAACACTCCGTCCGGTGGAGCCGCCCGCGCCGACGGCTACGAGATCCGCGCCGCCGCCGTGGCCGCCGACAAGGCGCTGTTCACCACGATGGCCGTGCTCGGTGCGGCTGTGAGCGGGATGGACGCCGCCCACGAGGGCTTCCAGGTGAAGAGCCTCCAGGAGTACGCGCTGGACCGGAAGGCGGCACTGTGAGCGAACGCTTCGGCGAGCGGGTACGATCCGTGCTCAGCGCACGGGGACCGCTCTGCGTCGGCATCGACCCTCATGCTGCGCTGCTCGCGGCGTGGGGGCTGACCGACGACGCCCGAGGAGTGCGCGAGTTCGGCCTGCGTACAGTCGAAGCGGCTTCCGGCCGAGTCGGCATCGTGAAGCCCCAGGTGTCGTTCTTCGAGCGCTTCGGGTCGCAGGGTATCGCCGCGCTCGAGGACGTGCTCGCAGCGGCGCGCGCCGCCGGGCTCATCGTGATCGCCGACGCCAAGCGGGGAGACATCGGATCGACGATGGATGATTACGCCCGTGCCTGGCTCACCCCGGGTTCGCCGCTGGAGGCGGATGCGCTCACCGTGAGCCCGTTCCTCGGTGTGGGCGCTCTCGACGGCACTTTCGCCGTCGCAGAGCAGCACGGGAAGGGCGTGTTCGTGCTCGCCGCGACCAGCAATCCCGAGGCTGAAGGGCTGCAGCGCTCCACTGATCCGACAGGCGCCACGGTTTCGGCCTCGGTCATCGCCGGGGTTTCGGCGCGCAACGCCCGAAGATCGGCGGCGGGAGAGTGGGGGAGCTTCGGATTCGTCATCGGTGCGACCGTCGACTGGAGCACCGCCGGCATCGAGCCGTTCGCCCCGGCCGCTCCGATCCTCGCTCCCGGATTCGGCGCCCAGGGCGCCACACCGGCCGATCTCCGTCCGCGATTCGGGCGGATGTCGGATGCGGTGATCGCGAGCGAGAGCCGCAGCCTCCTGTCCGTCGGCCCTGTCGAACTGGCCGAGGCCATCTCCGCACGCACCGCCGAGTATCTCGAGGTGGCCGGTGTCTGACGCGCAGCGCACGGTTCCCGAGGTCGACCGGGTCGCGGCGGCGCGCCGCGCCGTCGAGCGTCGCCGGGCCAGGGCTTCGGTCAAGAGGGACCTCACGATGCGCGTGGTGACCCCTCAGACCGTCCTGCACCGAGCGACGGCAGATGCCGACTCCGTGGAGGGGTCGATGCGCATCACCGACTTCCTGCTGGCACTGCCCGCGATCGGCGCGGGCAAGCGCGATCGCGTGCTGGACGAGCTGCACATCTCCCCGGTCAAGCGTCTGGGTGGGCTCGGCGCCCGCCAGCGCCGGGTACTGGAAGCCTGGCTCGACTCGCGCTTCCCGATGCCGACCCCGCGTGACGCACGGAGTCGTCTGCTGGTGCTCGCCGGCCCCACCGCTGTGGGCAAGGGGACGGTCGCCGCGCACATCCGTGAGCACAATCCGGAGATCCACCTGTCGGTATCGGCCACTACCCGGCCGCCCCGCCCCGGTGAGATCGACGGCGTGCACTACTACTTCGTGGACGACGCGGAGTTCGACCGACTCATCGCCGACGACGAACTGCTCGAGTACGCGGTGGTGCACAACCGCTCCCGCTACGGAACGCCGCGTGCGCCGATCGATGCCGCGCTGGCCGAGGGCAAGACCGTCCTTCTCGAGATCGACCTGCAGGGCGCGCGCCAGGTACGGAACGCCGAGCCCTCCGCGACGCTGATCTTCCTGCTGCCGCCGAGCTGGGACGAACTGGTCCATCGACTGGTCGGACGAGGCACGGAAGACGCCGAGGAACGGGCCAGACGTCTGCGCACCGCGAAGGTCGAACTCGCCGCCCAGAACGAGTTCGACCACCTCGTCGTGAACGAGGACGTCGCCACGGCGGCTCGCGAGGTCGTAGAATTGTCTACAAGCTCTGCGCGCTGAGCGTCTTCGCGCGCCTTTCGCACCGTCTTCGCGACGATCCCGTCGCCTGATCAGGAGGTCTCACCATGGCCGGACACAACAACGGCATCATCGATCCCCCCATCGACAACCTGCTCGACCGCGTCGACTCGAAGTACGAACTCGTCATCTACGCCGCCAAGCGCGCGCGTCAGATCAACGACTACTACTCCGACCTGCACGAGGGAAACCTCTTCGACAACGTCGGCCCGCTCGTGGACTCGTCCGTCGAGGACAAGCCGCTCACCATCGCGCTGCACGAGATCAACGAGGACAAGCTCCGCCTGCGTCACGCAGAGTGATATTCGAGACCGCGCCTCCCGTCTGTCGGAGGCGCGGTCCAGAATGGGTGCAACACCCTTCTTCTGTCCTTCCCGTTCTGGAGTTTCGATGAGCGCACTGCGTCTGTTCACGTCCGAGTCCGTCACCGAGGGGCACCCGGACAAGATCTGCGACCAGATCTCCGACAGCATCCTCGACGGCCTCATCGCGAAGGACACAGGCTCTCGCGTCGCGGTCGAGACGCTCGTCACGACGGGCCTCGTGCACGTGGCCGGTGAGATCCGCACCGAGGCCTACGTCGACATCCCCACGATCGTGCGTCAGGTCGTGAACGGCATCGGATACACCTCCAGCGACACGGGTTTTGACGGCTCCTCGTGCGGGGTCAGCATCTCGGTGGGTGAGCAGTCGACAGACATCGCCCATGGCGTCGACAGCGCGCAGGAGCACCGCGACGGTTCCTCGGTCGACCCGCTCGACGGCCTCGGCGCCGGCGACCAGGGCATCATGTTCGGCTTCGCGACGAATGAGACGCCACAGCTCATGCCGATGGCCGCCTGGACCGCCCACCGTCTCGCGGAGCGTCTCGCCGAGGTGCGTCGCAGCGGGGAGCTGCCGTTCCTGCGTCCCGACGGCAAGACCCAGGTCACGCTCGGGTACGACGGCTTCACACCGAAGACCGTCGACGCCGTCGTGGTCTCGACGCAGCACCACCCCGACATCTCGCAGGAAGAGCTGCAGGCCCAGGTCCGTGCGCATGTGATCGACCCGGTGCTCTCGACCACCGGACTCGACCTCGACGACGTCACGCTCTACATCAATCCTGCGGGTCCCTTCGTCACAGGCGGACCCAAGGGCGATGCCGGCCTGACCGGGCGCAAGATCATCATCGACACCTACGGCGGAGCCTCGCGTCACGGCGGTGGCGCCTTCAGCGGCAAGGACCCGTCCAAGGTCGACCGCTCCGGTGCGTACGCCACGCGATGGGTGGCGAAGAACGCTGTCGCCGCCGGGCTGGCGGACCGGCTCGAGGTGCAGGTCGCCTATGCGATCGGCGTCGCGCGCCCGGTCGGTCTCTATGTCGAGTCCTTCGGCACGGGCAAGGTGTCGGACGAGGTCATCACACGCGCGATCAACGAGGTGTTCGATCTGCGCCCCCAGGCGATCATCGACCAGCTCGATCTGCTGCGTCCGATCTACGCCCAGACGGCCGCCTACGGGCATTTCGGCCGAGAGCTTCCCGATTTCACCTGGGAGCGTACCGACCGCGCCGAAGAGCTGCGCCGCGCTGCCGGGCTCTGATGGGACCGCGGTCCTGATGCCTCCGGAGAGCCGGCGCATCGCGCGCGTGCTCCTCGATTCGCCCCTGCCGCAGCTCGATCGCCTCTTCGACTACGCGCTTCCGCCCGAGCTGGGCGATGTGCCGAGGGGTGTCCGCGTGCAGGTGCCGCTGCGCACCGCCGGGCGCGTGATCGACGGCTACGTCGTCGACGTCGACGTCGAAGATGACGCAGACCGTGCGCTCTCCGAGGTAGAGAGCGTGGTGTCCATGGTGCCGGTGCTTCCGGAGCGCCTGCATACGCTCGCACGTCGGGTGGCGGATCGTGCCGCCGGTTCGGCCTCCGACGTGCTGCGGCTCGTGATCCCCAAGCGTCAGGTGCGCGTCGAGAAGGCCTGGACCGCCGACACACCCGTCGAGACACCAGCGGCGGATGCGCTCGTCGTGGCAGAGGAGACAGTCGGTCTGTACGAAGGCCTCGACGCCGTGCTCGATTCGGGCGGACGCGCAGCCGTGGAGGCGATTCCGCAGCTCGTCGACGGGGTGCAGGGCTGGGCTCGGCTGCTGGCGGCTTCGGCGGCACGCACGCTCGCCGCCGGCGCGTCGTCGATCCTCGTCGTTCCCGACAGCCGTGATCTCGATCGGCTCCTCCTCGCGCTCGAGGCGCTCGTGCCTGCAGCGTCGATCGTGCGTCATGATTCCCGGCAGACCAACCCCGACCGCTATCGCGGCTTTCTGCGCACGCTCGAGGACGCGCCGTGCATCGTGGTGGGGAACCGTTCGGCGGTCTACTCACCGGTCGTGGCAGGCCTGGTGGCGATCTGGGACGACGGCGATCCGCTCCTGGGAGAACCGCTCGCCCCGTATGTCAACGCGAGGGATGCGGCGCTGCTGCGTCAGGAGCTCGAGGGATCGGCACTGCTCTTCGCGGGCCACACACGAACGACCGACGTGGAGCGCCTGGTCGTCCTCGGCTGGTTGCAGGACGTCAGAGCAGTGCGCCGCGTGCTGCCGCGGGTCGTGCTCAGCACACCCCAGGAGATGGAGCAGCCCACCGCTCAGCGGATGCCGTCGTCCGCATTCCTGGCCGCACGCACCGCAGCGGCGGAGGGCCCGGTGCTCGTGCAGGTCTCGCGGCCCGGCTTCTCGCCGTCGCTCGTGTGTGCGCAATGCCGTGCTCCGGCGAGGTGCGCTCAATGCGGCGGTCCCCTCGGGGCGAAGCATCGCGGTGCGGTGCCGGTGTGCGCCTGGTGCGGTCGCGCTGCGAGTGCCTGGTCGTGCCCGACCTGCTCCTCCACGAAGCTGCGCCTGGCATCATCCGGCAGCGAGCGCACCGCCGACGAACTGGGCCGGGCTTTCCCCGGCGTGCGCGTGATCGTGGCCGACGGTGCGCACCCAGTGGAGAGGGTCCCGTCCAAGCCGGCACTCGTGGTGGCGACCCGCGGTGCCGAGCCGATCGCCGACGGCGGATATCGCGCCGTCGTGCTGCTCGACGGCCCACGGATGCTCCAGGCGCCCGACTTGCGCGTCGCCGAGTCCTGCCTGCGCTGGTGGTCGAATGCCGCGGCTCTTGCCGCACCCGGCGCGCCGATCCATCTGGTCGGCGTCAACGGCGCGGCCGCGAAGGCGCTCGCGACCTGGAATCAGGCGGGTCATGCCCGTTCGGAGCTCGAGAGCAGGGCGCCGCTGCACATGCCGCCGACGACCAGGGTGGCCCTCGTCCAGGGGTCCGTTCCCGCCGTGTCCCGCGCTCTCGCCGCGCTGACCGAGCTCGCCCTTCCCTCCGACGCGGTGCTGGGTCCTGTCCCGGTCGAATCCGACGATGTCCCTCCGCGGGTACGCGCGCTCGTCCGGTTCGACTACGGTGCCGGAGCCCGTGTGGCGACCGCACTGCGCGCCGCGGTCGTCGCCGAAGCGGTGAGCGGGCGTCGCAGAAAGGGGCGTGCGACCAAGAGCACGCTCTCGGTCCGCCTCGATATCCTCGAACCAGAGCTCTGACCCTTCCGGAGAACCTTCATGCGCCTCGTCTTCGCCGGCACACCTGCTGCGGCCGTGCCCACCCTTCGCCGTCTCGCGGTGTCCCACGACATCGCCGCGGTCGTCACACGACCGGACGCGCCCCTCGGGCGTCGCCGGGTGCTGACCCCGTCACCGGTGGCACAGGCCGCCGCAGAACTGGGGCTCCCCGTCATCAAGGCTGCCCGGCTCGACGATGCCGCCACCGACGAGATCTCGGCCCTGCAGGTGGATCTCGGCGTGATCGTGGCGTACGGCGGGCTCGTGCGCGAGCCGCTGCTCTCGGCCCCGACCGCGGGCTGGATCAACCTGCACTTCTCCGTTCTGCCCGCCTGGCGGGGCGCGGCACCGGTGCAGCGCGCACTGATCGCCGGCGACGAGGTCCTCGGAGCCAGCGTCTTCCAGCTCGTCGCGGAACTGGACGCCGGCGACGTCTTCGCCACCCGCGAGGTCGAGATTCCGGCGACGGCGACGGCCGGCGAGGCGCTCGAGGCGCTCGCCCTGGACGGTGCCGAGCTCACGGCCGACGTCGTCTCGGCGATCGCGGATGGTACGGCAGCGGCGGTGCCACAGCAGGGGGAGCCGACCTTCGCCGCCAAGCTCACGCTCGCGGATGGTCTTCTCGATTGGAACCAGCCGCTCGACGTCGTATTCGCCCGGTTCCGCGGCGTGACCCCGGAACCGGGTGCGCACACCACCGTCGCCGGTCAGCCGCTGAAGGTGCTCGAGGCGGTGCCTGCGCCGGAGGCCGAAGTCCTGCCCCCCGGCCGTCTCCGCGGCACCAAGACGGCACTCCACATCGGCACCTCCACCGGCCCGCTCGCCGTCACCAAGGTGCAGCCCGCTGGCAAGGGAGCGATGAACGCGGTCGACTGGTGGCGTGGTCTGCGTGGGGGCGAGGAGATGGTGGCCGGATCATGAGCGACGACGGACGGAACCGACGGCCTCGGCCATCGAACGGGCGGCCACGTGTCGGGCAGGGGCCGGCTGGGGCGCCTCGCGACGGTCAGCGCGGGCCGGTGCGCACCGTGCAGCCTGCGAGACGGGTGGCCTACGACGTGCTGCGCGCAGTGTCCGAGACGGACGCCTATGCGAATCTCGTTCTTCCCTCGGCGATCGCCGACGCGCGGCTCACTCCGCAGGATGCGGCGCTCGCGACCGAGCTGACCTACGGCACGCTGCGCCGACTCGGCACCTACGATGCGATCATCGCGGCGGCGGCGGATCGTTCGACGGAGAGCATCGACCCGGCTGTTCTCGATGCGCTGCGCCTCGCGGTGCATCAGCTGCTCGCCACGCGCGTCGCCTCGCACGCGGCCGTCAACGAGTCTGTGAACCTGGTGGCCACGGAGTCCGGTCGCGGGGCCTCGAGCTTCGCGAACGCGGTGCTCCGGCGCATCACGCGCGAATCGAGCGAAGACTGGCAGGAGCGTATCGAGAGCGGGGCACGCTCGGATGACGAGCGGCTCGCGCTGCGTTCCGCGCACCCGGTCTGGGTGATCCGCGCACTGCGACGCGCCCTGGCGGCCGAGGGGCGCGGAGACGAGCTGGACGCCCTTCTCGATGCCGACAACGTATCGCCTGAGGTCACGCTCGTCGCCCTCCCCGGCCTGGCGGAGCCCGGTGAGCCCCGCCTTCCCTACGCGCCGACCGCCTTCGCCTCTCCCGGAGGCGATCCGCGCCGTCCGGTGGAGGCCTCCGGTGGCACCGTGCGCGTGCAGGACGAGGGGTCCCAGCTGGTCGCACTGGCACTCGCCGGTGCGGCCCCGATCACGGCGGGCGAGCGCTGGCTCGATCTGTGCGCGGGCCCCGGCGGTAAGACGGCCCTGCTCGCCGCGATCGCGCGCCAGCACGAGGCGACGCTGGAGGCGAACGAGATCGTCCCCGTCAGAGCGCGCCTCGTGCGCAAGGCGCTGAGGGCGGTTCCCGGCGACGTCGTGGTGCATGAGCAGGATGGGCGGGCTCTCGCCGCATCCCGACCCGGCGAGTTCGACCGCATCCTCGTCGACGCCCCGTGCACGGGCCTCGGTGCGCTGCGCCGCCGCCCCGAAGCACGGTGGCGAAAGTCTCCGGCTGATGTCGCCGAGCTCGTCCCGCTTCAGGTGGAGCTGCTCTCCGCCGCGCTCGATGCTCTGGCCCCTGGCGGCATCGTGGCCTATGTGACGTGCTCTCCTCACCTCGCGGAGACCACGGGGGTCGTCAAGGAGGTACTGCGCGACCGCACCGACGTCGTCGAACTCGACGCGCGCTCGGTTGTCGCCGATGTCGCCCGCTCGCCGATCGATCTCGCCGAGGAGGGGCGGGAAGAATCGGGCAGCGCCCAGCTCTGGCCGCACCGTCATGGAACGGATGCGATGTTCCTCGCACTCCTGCAGCGCTCATCGACCGAGAACACCTCATCTGGGAAGGAAGACTAGGACCGTGGAACTGCCACTCGCCCCGCGCATCAACCCGAGCATCCTCGCCGCCGACTTCGTGAACATGCAGGCGGATCTCGCCCGGATCGCGACCGCCGATTTCGCCCACGTCGACGTCATGGACAACCACTTCGTCCCCAACCTGACGTTCGGCCCGCAGATGGTCGAGCGCATCCAGGCCACCAGTCCGATCCCGCTCGATGTGCATCTGATGATCACCGATCCCGAGCGCTGGGCCCCCGAGTACGCCGAGATCGGCGCGGCGAGCGTGACATTCCATCTCGAAGCGTCGGACGAGCCCGTCGCCCTCGCACGCCGGTTGCGCGACATCGGGTCGCGGGCGGGGGTCGCTGTCAAGCCGGCGACGCCTGTGGAGTCGTTGTACGAGGTGCTCGACGAGTTCGATCAGATCCTCGTGATGACGGTCGAGCCCGGCTTCGGCGGGCAGGGTTTCATGCCGGAGACCATGCCGAAGCTCCGTGCCCTCGCCGAAGAGGCTCGTCGGCGGGGTTCCCAGGTCTGGCTTCAGGTGGACGGGGGCATCTCCGACCGTACGATCGAGATCGCCGCCTCCGCGGGCGCGGACACGTTCGTCGCTGGCTCGGCCGTGTACGGCTCGGATGACGTCGAAGCCGCCGTCACCCGGCTGAGAGACCTCGCCAGAGCCGCTAGCCTGGAAGCGTGAAGACTTTCGACGAGCTGTTCGCCGAGCTCAGCGTCAAGGCCGAGACCCGCCCTGAGGGATCGGGGACGGTCGCCGAGCTCGACGGCGGCGTGCACACGATCGGCAAGAAGATCGTGGAAGAGGCCGCCGAGGTGTGGATGGCGTCGGAGTACGAGTCCGACGAAGCCGCCGCCGAGGAGATCTCCCAGCTGCTGTACCACGTGCAGGTGATGATGCTCGCGAAGGGCCTCAGCCTGCAGGACGTCTACCGACATCTGTGATGCGCTCCGTTCCGATCTCCTCGAACTGAAAGCCATCCATGCTGCGTATCGCTGTTCCCAACAAGGGCTCGCTCTCCGAAACCGCCGCCGACATGCTCGCCGAGGCGGGCTACGCCGGTCGACGCGACCCCAAGACCCTCCACGTCATCGACGCCGAGAACGACGTCGAGTTCTTCTTCCTCCGCCCCAAGGACATCGCCACCTATGTCGGTTCCGGCGCGATCGATGTGGGCATCACCGGGCGTGATCTGCTGCTCGACGCCCGCATGCCGGGTGCGCGGGAGATCGAGGCGCTCGGATTCGCCGGCTCGACCTTCCGCTTCGCCGCTCCGACCGGGCGCTGTACCGACGTGACCGAGCTCGACGGTCTGCGCATCGCGACGTCGTACCCCGGCCTGGTGGACGCATTCCTCGACGAGCGCGACATCGCCGTCGATCTGGTGCCGCTCGACGGAGCCGTGGAATCCGCGGTCCGCCTCGGTGTCGCCGACGCGGTCGCCGACGTCGTCGAGACCGGGACGACGCTGCGGCAGGCCGGGCTCGAGGTGTTCGGTCCGGTCATCCTGGAATCGGAGGCCGTGCTCATCGCGGGACCGGTGGATGCCGAGGGCGCGGACACCCTTCTTCGTCGCCTCCGGGGCGTGATGGTCGCGCGTCGCTTCGTGATGATCGACTACGACCTGCCGGTCGCCCTCCTCGATGACGCCGTGAAGATCGCCGGCGGCGTCGAATCGCCGACCGTCTCGCCACTGCGTGATCCCGAGTGGGTGGCTGTGCGGGTGATGGTGGCGCGCTCGCGCGTGAACCCCGTGATGGATGCGCTGTACGCGCTCGGTGCGCGGGCCATCCTGGTCACCGCGATCCACAACGCGAGGCTCTGATGACGCTCGCCAGTCGGGTGATCCCCTGCCTCGACGTGGCCGACGGCCGCGTCGTCAAGGGAGTCAACTTCGAGAACCTGCGCGACATGGGCGACCCTGTCGAACTCGCCCGGCACTACGCCGCCCAGGGCGCGGACGAGATCACTTTCCTCGACGTCACCGCCACGGTCGACGCCCGTGCCACGACCTACGACGTCGTGCAGCGCACCGCAGAACAGGTGTTCGTGCCGTTGACCGTGGGCGGGGGAGTGCGCAGCGTCGACGATGTGGCGCGTCTGCTCGCGGTGGGCGCGGACAAGGTCGGGGTCAACTCCGCTGCGATCGCGCGACCCGAGCTCATCGGCGAGATCGCCGACCGTTTCGGTGCACAGGTGCTCGTGCTGTCGCTCGACGTGAAGCGCGCTCCGACCACGCACTCTGGCTTCGTCGTGACGACGCACGGCGGTCGCACCCAGACCACCCTCGACGCGCTCGACTGGGCGCGTGAGGCCGCGGAACGCGGTGCGGGAGAGCTGCTGGTGAATTCGATCGACGCCGACGGCACGCGTGACGGCTTCGACCTCGAGCTCGTCCGACTGATGCGCGAGGCAGCCTCCGTCCCCGTCATCGCATCGGGCGGTGCGGGGCGGGCATCCGACTTCGCCCCCGCGATCAAGGCGGGCGCGGATGCGGTCCTGGCGGCGAGCGTGTTCCACACCGGCGCGCTCACGGTCGGAGATGTCAAAGACGCGCTTCGCGCGGAAGGAGTGCTCGTACGATGAGCGACGCAGACGGGCAGGCGGCATTGGTGGAGGCGCGCATCGCGCAGGTGGTCTTCAACGCCGACGGCCTGGCCCCCGTGATCGTGCAGCAATGGGACTCGCACGAGGTGCTCATGCTCGCGTGGGTCGATGCGGAGGCGCTTCGTCGCACCCTGACATCCGGGCGAGCGACGTACTGGTCGCGCTCACGCCGGGAGTACTGGCGCAAGGGTGACGCCTCCGGCAACATCCAGGTCGTGCACGAGGCGCGTCTGGACTGCGACGGCGATGCGATCCTGCTCCTCGTGGCGCAGACCGGGCCGGCCTGTCACACCGGCACGCGCACCTGCTTCGACGCGAACGACCTCGAGGCGACCGTCGGGGCGGATCAGTCGTGAGCTTCGCGCAGCGCGGTCGCTCCCTCTCCGTCTCCGGATTCCTTCTCGCCGGTGCGATCGGCATCATCTCGTCGACCCAGACCTGGCTGACGGTCGAGCGCGCGGATGCGGGTGAGGCGATCCTGGTCCCCGGCGCATCGGCCCTGGTGCTGCTCGCTCCGCTCAGCCTGGCGGTGCTGGCGCTCGGCGCGGCGCTGTCGATCGCCGGCAAGGCCGTCCGCCTCGTGTTCGGCGTGCTCGCGGCGGCGACCGCGCTGTTCCTCGGCTGGTCGACGCTCCAGCTGTTGCTCGTCGAGCCGTTCGACGCAGTCGCGGCCACGGTGACTGAGGTCACCGGACTCGCCGGCGGTCTCGCCGTCCACGAGGTCGTGGCGAGCATCGTGCCGTCCGCGTGGCCGTACATCGCCCTCGTGGGCTGGGCGATCCTGCTCGTCGCGTCCATCGTGGTCCTGGTCACCTGGCGTGGCTGGAAGGCCGGAGGGCGGCGCTACCGCACCGATCACGTCGACGTCGTGCATGACGGCCCCGTGGACGCCGTGGATTCCTGGGACGAGCTGTCCCGCGGAACCGATCCGACGCGTTGACCCCGATAGACTGATTCCGAACTGCCACGTCGTCCCCCGGAGGAGAACATGACCAACCCGATCGCCGACCCCGGCCACGGACACTCGCCTGCCGCCTGGACCGCTGTCGTGATCATGCTGGTCGGCGTCGCCGCCGGCACCGTCGCCTTCTGCTTCGAGCAGCCCGCCCTCGTCGTCGCCTCGGTCGCGCTCATCCCGATCGGCGCGATCGTCGGCTGGGTGCTCGCGAAGGCCGGCTACGGCGTGAAGGGTCCGAAGTACGCTCCGAAGGCGCACTAATGGTGCTCGCCGACCTGACGGCCGGCGCTGTCGCAGACGCTGAGCGTCGCGCTCTGTCGCGCCCGCTGGCCACGCTCGAACGGGATGCCCTGGCTCGACCGGCCGCCAAAGACGCACTGTCGTTCCTGGCGCCCGCCGATCGCGTGAAGATCATCGCGGAGGTCAAGCGCGCGAGTCCGTCCCGCGGTGCTCTCGCCGACATCCCCGACCCCGCGCTCCAGGCGTCGCTGTATGAGACCGGGGGAGCCTCGGCGATCAGCGTGCTCACGGAGGAGCGCCGTTTCGGCGGCAGCCTCGCCGACCTCGAGGCCGTCACGGCCCGGGTCTCGCTTCCGGTGCTGCGCAAGGACTTCATCGCCACCCGGTATCAGGTGCTCGAGGCACGTGCAGCGGGCGCGGATCTCGTCCTGCTGATCGTCGCGGGGCTGGAGCCCGATGTGCTGCGCGATCTCTTCGGGTTCATCGGCGAACTGGGCATGACGCCCCTCGTCGAGACGCATTCCGCGGATGAGCTCGAGGCCGCGATCGATCTCGGCGCGCCGCTGATCGGCGTGAACGCGCGAGACCTCAAGACCCTCGAACTCGACCGCGACCTGTTCGGGCGTCTGGTCGAGCGCATTCCCGACACGGCGGTGAAGATCGCGGAGTCGGCGGTGCTGACTCCTGCCGATGTCGTGCACTACCGCTCGGCCGGCGCCGACGTCGTCCTGATCGGCGAGGCGCTCGTGACCGGCGACCCCGTCGCCACCCTCAAGAGTTTCCTGGAGGCATGATGAGCCTGCGCGACCAGCACGGCCCCTTCTTCGGTGAGTTCGGCGGGCGCTACATGCCCGAATCTCTCATCGCCGCGATCGACGAGCTGACGGTCGCCTACGAGGCGGCAATCGTCGATCCCGGGTTCCGGGCCGAGCTCGCGCAGCTGCTCAGTTCGTACGCCGGTCGCCCTTCCTCGATCACCGAGGTGCCGCGGTTCGCCGAGCACGCCGGTGGTGCACGCGTCTTCCTCAAGCGTGAAGACCTCAACCACACCGGTTCGCACAAGATCAACAACGTGCTCGGTCAGGCTCTGCTCACCAAGCGCCTCGGCAAGACCCGCGTGATCGCCGAGACCGGTGCCGGTCAGCACGGCGTCGCGACCGCGACAGCGGCGGCGCTGTTCGGTCTGGAGTGCACCATCTACATGGGCGAGGTCGATACAGAGCGTCAGGCGCTCAACGTCGCCCGCATGCGACTGCTGGGTGCGGAGGTCGTCCCGGTCACCTCCGGTTCGCGCACGCTCAAGGACGCCATCAACGACGCCTACCGCGACTGGGTGGCATCGGTCGAGACCACCAACTACATCTTCGGCACGGCGGCGGGACCGCACCCGTTCCCCGCGATGGTCCGTGATTTCCAGAAGATCATCGGCGAAGAGGCGCGCGCTCAGCTGCTCGACGAGGTCGGGCGCCTTCCGGACGCTGTCATCGCGTGCGTCGGCGGCGGTTCCAACGCGATCGGCATGTTCGACGCGTTCCTCGATGACGAGGGCGTCAAGCTCTACGGTGTCGAGGCGGCCGGCGACGGCGTCGACACCGAGAAGCATGCGGCCTCGATCGAGCGAGGCCGCCCCGGCGTGCTGCACGGTGCGAAGACCTATGTCCTCCAGGACGAGGACGGACAGACGATCGAATCGCACTCGATCTCTGCGGGTCTCGACTACCCTGGCGTCGGTCCGGAGCATGCCTGGCTTTCGGACATCGGCCGTGCCGAGTACATCCCGGCCACCGACGACGAGGCGATGCAGGCGTTGCGTCTGCTCAGCCGGACCGAGGGGATCATCCCCGCGATCGAGTCCGCGCACGCCCTCGCCGGCGCGTTGCGCATCGGTCGCGAGCTCGGCCCCGATGGACTGATCGCCGTGTGTCTCTCCGGACGCGGCGACAAGGACATGGACACCGCCGCGCGCTACTTCGCGCTCTATGACGAGGCCGCCCTGGCGCACGACGGGTCCGAGGAGAGCGAAGAGGACGAGCGGGCAGCGAAGGGGGAGCCGCAGCTATGAGTCGCGTCGAACAGGCGATCCAGCGCGCCCAGGATGCCGGCCGCAGCGCGTTCGTGGGCTATCTGCCTGTGGGCTTCCCCGACCTCGAGACGAGCATCCAGGCCGCCATCGCCCTCGCCGAGAACGGTGTCGACATCATCGAACTGGGTCCGCCGTACAGCGACCCGGTGATGGACGGCGCGATCATCCAGGAGGCGACCACCAAGGCCCTGGCCGCGGGCTTCCGGATGGCCGACCTCTTCACGGCGATCCGCGCGATCACCGCGGCGACCGACGTTCCCGTCCTCGTGATGACCTACTGGAACCCGGTCATGCAGTACGGCATCGACCGCTACGCGGACGATCTGCTCGCCGCCGGCGGTGCCGGGCTCATCACGCCCGATATCACCCCGGACGCGGCGGGGGAGTGGATCGCCGCCAGCGAGCGGACGGGCCTCGATCGCGTCTTCCTCGCGGCTCCGACCTCGTCCGACGAGCGTCTCGACCTCGTCGTGAAGTCGTCCACCGGATTCGTGTACACCGTCTCGACGATGGGCATCACGGGGGAGCGCGCCGAGCTCGACCGCGCCGCCCGCACCCTCGTCGGGCGTCTGCGCACGCATGGCGCGCACCGCGCGTGCGTCGGTATCGGTATCTCCACCGCCGAGCAGATCGCGGGAGTGTCGGAGTACGCCGACGGCGCGATCGTCGGCACGGCCCTCGTCCGCGCCCTGCGTGACGGCGGCGTTCCCGCCCTCGCAGAAGTCACCCGAAACCTGGCCTCCGGCACCGCGTCGGCACGCCCCGATCACGAGAACTAGAATCGCACTCATGTCACTCGCGCTCCACAGCACCTTCACGAACGTGCTCGCCAGCATCCCGAGCCCCACGGTCTCCTATTGGGACGTGTGGCCTGGCATCCGGATCCACTTCTACGCGCTCTGCATCATCGCCGGCATCATCGCCGCGACGTTTCTGACCAACCGTCGTCTCACCAAGCGCGGAGCAGAGCCGTGGGTCGTGATCGACATCTCGATCCTGGCAGTGCCGCTGGCGATCATCGGCGCGCGCATCTTCCACGTGCTGACCCATCCGAACGACTACTTCGGCGAGGGGATCAACACCTGGAACCCCTTCCAGCCGGGGTCGGTCTGGGCGATCTGGGAGGGGGGGATCGCGATCTTCGGCGCCCTCATCGGCGGCGCCATCGGCGCGTATCTCGGCTGCCGGTGGACCGGTATCCGCTTCTGGACCTTCGCCGACGCCCTGGCCCCCGGTCTGTTGCTGGCGCAGGCCATGGGCCGCTTCGGCAACTGGTTCAACAACGAGCTCTTCGGTCTTCCCACCGACCTGCCGTGGGGGCTGGAGATCCCGTCCACGAACTCGGCCTTCCCTCCTGGTCTGCCCGAGGGCACGCTGTTCCACCCGACATTCCTCTACGAGGTGCTGTGGAACGGACTGGGCGTCATCGTCCTGCTCTGGCTCGGCCGCAAGCTCTTCTTCCAGTGGGGCCGTCTGTTCGCCGTCTACCTGATCTGGTACAGCGCGGGCCGGATCGTCTGGGAGTCGATCCGCATCGATCCGAGCGAGATCATCCTCGGCCTGCGCAGCAACGTCCTGGCCGCGATCATCGGCGTCCTCGTCGGTCTCGCGATCCTCATCGTCCAGACGCGCCGGCACCCCGGACTCGAGCCCTCGCCGTACCAGCCCGGCCGCGAACGGACGGACGCAGACGCTGATGTACAATCGCAGAACAATCCCTCTGACTTCGTAGACGTGAGCGAGCCTCCGACCGAAGAAGTCACCGCAGGAGCCACCGCCACAAGCACTGCTCCCACGAGCGAGGACGGCTCTCGATAACGCCGCCTCGTGGCGGGAGAACCATTGCACTGAACGAGCGGGCCGACGTCGTCCCCGGGTTTCACTCGAAGATCTGAGGACGGTAACTGGTGTACTTCCAGCCCCCTTACGGCGCCTCCGGCGCATACCCCCCGAAGCAGGGCATGTACAACCCGGCGTTCGAAAAGGACGCCTGCGGCCTCGCCATGGTCGCGACCCTGCGCGGCCAAGCCGGGCACGACATCATCGCGTTGGCCCTCGAGGCCCTGCGCAACCTGGAGCACCGCGGAGCCATCGGCTCCGATGCGGGCACCGGGGACGGCGCCGGCATCCTGACGCAGATGCCCGATGCGTTCCTCCGCGCCGTCGTCGGCTTCGAACTGCCGCCGGTGGGGGAGTACGCGGCCGGACTGGCGTTCCTGCCTCGCGACTCGAGCGAACGCCGCCAGCAGAAGGCCGGGATCGAGAAGATCGCCCGCTCCGAGGGACTCCGTGTCCTCGGCTGGCGCGAGGTCCCCACCGCCAACGAGAACCTCGGCAAGCTCGCCGATGAGGCGCGTCCCGCCTTCGAGCAGCTCTTCGTGAGCGCCGGCGGAGCGACCCACACCGATGCGCCGCTCACGGGCATCGCCCTCGACCGCGTCGCCTACCGTCTGCGCAAGCGCGCGGGTCACGAGCTCGGCGCCTACTTCGTCTCCCTCTCGGCGCGCACGCTCGGCTACAAGGGCATGGTCACGACGCTGCAGCTCGAGCCTTTCTACCCTGACCTGCAGGACGAGCGCTTCGCGTCGGAACTCGCCGTGGTGCACTCCCGGTACTCCACGAACACGTTCCCGTCCTGGCCGCTCGCGCAGCCGTTGCGCATGCTCGCCCACAACGGCGAGATCAACACGGTCGGCGGCAACCGCAACTGGATGCGCGCCCGTCAGTCTCAGCTCGAATCCGAACTGCTCGGCGACATCTCGCCGCTGCTCCCGATCTGCACCGACGGAGCCAGCGACTCCGCCTCTTTCGACGAGGTCCTGGAGCTGCTGACCCTCACCGGCCGCAGCCTGCCGCACGCCATCATGATGATGGTCCCGGAGGCGTACGAGAAGCAGGCTGACATCACGCCGGAGCTGCGCTCGTTCTACGAGTACCACTCCAACCAGATGGAGCCGTGGGACGGTCCTGCCGCCCTCATCTTCACCGACGGCACGCTCGTCGGCGCCACCCTCGACCGCAACGGGCTGCGTCCTGGACGGTGGACAGAGACGACCGACGGCCTCGTGGTGATCGGTTCGGAGACCGGCGTGCTGCAGTTCGAGCCGGAGCGCATCAAGCGCCGCGGTCGTCTGCAGCCCGGGAAGATGTTCCTGGTCGACACGTCGCAGCGTCGCATCATCGAGGACAGCGAGCTCAAGCGCGACCTCGCCACGATGCACCCGTGGCAGGAGTGGCTCGATGCCGGTGCCGTGCGCCTGGCTGAGCTGCCCGAGCGTGAGCACATCGTGCACCCGCCGGCATCGATCACCCGTCGTCAGCGCACCTTCGGCTACACCGAGGAAGAGGTCCGCATCCTCCTCACTCCGATGGGACAGACCGGCGTCGAGCCGCTCGGTGCGATGGGGTCTGACACGCCGATCGCTGTGCTGAGCAAGCGTCCGCGTCTGCTGTTCGACTACTTCACCCAGCAGTTCGCACAGGTGACCAATCCGCCACTCGATTCGATCCGCGAAGAGGTCGTCACCAGCCTCAAGCTGGGCCTCGGACCGGAGAGCAACCTGCTGTCGTGGGGACCGGAGCACACCCGCACGGTCTCGCTCGACTTCCCGGTGATCGACAACGACGAGCTTGCGAAGATCCGCCACATCGACAAGGCCATGCCAGGGCGGTCGAGCGCGACCATCCGGGGTCTGTACCACTTCGATGCCGGCCCCCAGACGCTGCAGGACCGGCTCTCCGAGATGTGCGCCGAGGTCGACGAGGCGATCGAGAACGGCGCCGAGTTCATCATCCTGTCGGACCGCGACTCCAACAAGGACCTCACCCCGATCCCGTCCTTGCTCATGGTGTCGGCGATCCACCACCACCTCATCCGGCGCGAGAACCGGATGAAGGTCGGTCTCATCGTCGAAGCCGGTGACGTCCGCGAGGTGCATCACGTCGCGACGCTGATCGGCTACGGCGCTTCGGCCGTCAACCCGTACCTCGCGATGGAGACGGTCGAGCACCTCGTGCGCACCGGCTACATCAACGGCATCACGCCCGAGAAGGCGGTCAAGAACCTGATCTACGCGCTCGGCAAGGGCGTGCTCAAGATCATGTCGAAGATGGGCATCTCCACGGTGTCGTCGTACGCGGGCGCTCAGGTGTTCGAGGCGGTGGGGCTCAGCCAGGAGTTCATCGACGCGTACTTCACGCGCACCGAGTCCAAGCTCGGCGGCATCGGCATCGAGGAGATCTTCGCCGAGAACCAGGCGCGTCACGACTACGCGTACCCCGAGGATGCGGCGGCGCGCGCGCACGAGCGTCTGTGGACCGGCGGCGAGTACCAGTGGCGGCGCGACGGATCCCCGCACCTGTTCAACCCGGAGACGGTGTTCAAGCTGCAGCACTCGACCCGCACACGGCGCTACGACATCTTCCGGGAGTACACGAAGCTCGTCGACGAGCAGGCTGCCGAGTTGAAGACGCTCCGCGGGCTGTTCACCCTGCGCACCGGCACACGCAAGCCGGTGCCGCTGGACGAGGTCGAGCCGGTCTCCGCGATCGTCAAGCGCTTCTCCACGGGTGCGATGAGCTATGGCTCGATCTCCCGTGAGGCACACGAGACGCTCGCGATCGCGATGAACAGCATCGGTGCCAAGTCGAACACGGGCGAGGGCGGCGAGGACCCCGACCGGCTGGTCGACCCCGAACGCCGCAGCTCGATCAAGCAGGTCGCCTCCGGACGCTTCGGCGTCACGAGCCTGTACCTGACCGAGGCGGATGACATCCAGATCAAGCTCGCTCAGGGCGCGAAGCCCGGCGAGGGAGGTCAGCTGCCGCCGACCAAGGTGTACCCGTGGGTCGCCCGTACCCGTCATGCGACCGCCGGCGTGGGACTGATCTCGCCGCCGCCGCACCACGACATCTACTCGATCGAAGACCTCAAGCAGCTCATCTTCGACCTGAAGAGGGCGAACCCCGAGGCGCGCATCCACACCAAGCTGGTCAGCCAGTCGGGCATCGGCGCGGTGTCGGCGGGTGTCGCCAAGGCGCTGAGCGACGTCATCCTGGTCTCCGGCCATGACGGGGGAACGGGTGCCAGCCCGCTGAACTCGCTCAAGCATGCGGGTACGCCGTGGGAGCTCGGTCTGGCGGAGACGCAGCAGACGCTCATGCTCAACGGAATGCGCGACCGTGTGGTGGTGCAGGTCGACGGTCAGCTCAAGACCGGCCGCGATGTGATCATCGGCGCGCTGCTCGGCGCGGAGGAGTTCGGCTTCGCCACTGCTCCGCTCGTGGTCAGCGGCTGCATCATGATGCGCGTCTGCCACCTCGACACCTGCCCTGTCGGTGTCGCCACGCAGAACCCGGTTCTGCGCGAGCGCTTCACGGGCAAGCCGGAGTTCGTCGTGAACTTCATGGAGTTCATCGCCGAGGAGGTGCGTGAGCTCCTCGCCGAACTCGGCTACCGCTCGCTCGACGAGATCGTCGGCCGCGCCGACCTCATCGAGGTGAACGCTGCGGTCGAGCACTGGAAAGCCGAGGGGCTCGACCTCACGCCGGTGCTGGAAGGTCCGGTGTTCCCGGCAGGTGAGCCACGTCGCAGCGGTCGTACGCAGGATCACGAACTCGAGAAGCACTTCGACGTGCAGCTGATCGACATCGCGAAGGGGGCGCTCCTCAACGGCGAACCCGTCGTCGTGGAGCTGCCCATCGCCAACACCGAGCGCGCTGTGGGCACGATGCTGGGTCACCAGGTGACCTCGCGGCACGGGGCCGACGGTCTGCCGCAGGGCACGATCGACGTCACCCTCCACGGCACCGCCGGGCAGTCGCTGGGGGCGTTCCTGCCGCCGGGGATCGTGCTCCGCCTCGAGGGGGATGCGAACGACTACGTCGGCAAGGGGCTGTCGGGCGGTGACATCACGATCCGTCCGCCGCGCGGCTCCGCAATCGCTCCGCACGAGAACGTGATCGCCGGCAATGTCATCGGCTACGGCGCGACCTCGGGCACGATGTTCATCTCCGGCGTCGTCGGCGAGCGGTTCCTCGTCCGCAACTCGGGTGCGACAGCGGTCGTCGAGGGCGTGGGCGACCACGCGCTGGAGTACATGACCGGCGGCCTGGCCGTGATCCTCGGGTCGACCGGACGCAACTTCGGTGCCGGCATGTCCGGGGGAGTGGCGTATGTGCACGCGCTCGACACGAGCAAGGTGAACGCGCAGTCCCTCGGCAGCGGAGAACTGCTGCTCGAACCGCTCGATCGCGCCGATCTCGAGGTGCTGCGCAGCTTGCTGGTCGGGCACGTCGAGCGCACGGCCTCGCCGCTGGCGTCGTCCTTCCTCGAGAGCTTCGAGCAGGCCGCGACCGAGTTCGTGAAGGTGCTGCCTCGTGACTTCGCCGCCGTGCGGAGCATGCGCGAGGAGGCGCTGGCCGAGGGGATCGACCCCGACGGCGACATCGTGTGGAACCGCATCCTGGAGGTGACCGGTGGCTGACCCCAAAGGCTTTCTGAAGGTGACCGAGCGGGAGCTTCCCGCACGACGTCCGGTGCCGGTGCGCATCATGGACTGGAAAGAGGTCTACGAGCCCGGCGACAAGCAGGTTCTGCGTCGGCAGGCGGGCCGCTGCATGGACTGCGGCGTGCCGTTCTGCCACCAGGGCTGCCCGCTGGGAAACCTCATCCCCGAGTGGAACGACCTCACGTGGCGGGGCGAGGGCCGCGCGGCGATAGAGCGTCTGCACGCCACGAACAACTTCCCGGAGTTCACTGGCCGCCTCTGCCCGGCGCCCTGCGAGAGCTCGTGCGTGCTCGGCATCAATCAGCCGGCTGTGACCATCAAGCAGATCGAGGTCTCGATCATCGACGAGGCCTTTGCGAAAGGATGGGTCGAGCCCGAGCCTCCCGAGCGCCTGACGGGTAAGACGGTCGCCGTCGTCGGATCGGGACCGGCGGGTCTCGCGGCCGCCCAGCAGCTCACCCGTGCCGGGCACACCGTCGCGGTCTTCGAGCGCGATGACCGTATCGGGGGCCTGCTCCGCTACGGGATCCCCGACTTCAAGATGGAGAAGACGCAGCTCGAGTCCCGCCTGCGCCAGATGCAGGAGGAGGGCACGCGCTTCCGTGCGGGCGTCGAGATCGGCAAGGACATCTCCTGGCCCGACCTGCGTGCGCGGTACGACGCGGTCGTCATCGCCACCGGATCCACGGTCCCTCGCGACCTCGCGATTCCGGGCCGCGACCTCGATGGCGTGCATTTCGCCATGGAGTACCTCGTGGAGTCGAACCACGCGGTCGCGGGCGACAAGGTCACCGACCAGATCAGTGCCGAGGGCAAGCACGTCATCGTGATCGGCGGTGGCGACACCGGTGCGGACTGCATCGGCACGGCCCACCGTCAGGGCGCGCTCAGCGTCACCAACCTCGCGATCGGCAAGCGGCCGGGTGACACGCGTCCCGACCACCAGCCGTGGCCGATGATGCCGACGGTCTTCGAAGTCTCCTCCGCGCATGAGGAGGGCGGCGAGCGGGTGTTCCTCGCGTCGACCGTCGAGTTCCTCGGCAACGACGTCGGCGAGGTCCGTGCCCTCCGTGTGGCGGAGACCGAGTACGTCGATGGGCGTCGCGTCCCCAAGAGCGGCACCGAGCGGGAGATCCCCGCAGATCTCATCCTGATCGCGATGGGATTCACCGGTCCCGAGCAGGGCGGCTACACCGAGGAAACGCTGCCGCAGGTGACCGACCGTGGTGCGTTCCGTCGCGACTCCTCGTACGAGTCGACCGTTCCCGGCGTGTTCGTCGCAGGCGACGCCGGCCGCGGACAGTCGCTCATCGTGTGGGCCATCGCCGAAGGGCGGGCAGCCGCCGCGAACGTCGACCGGTTCCTGATGGGCACAACGGTGCTTCCCGAGCCCGTGCGCCCGAGCGATGTCGCGATCGGTCTCCAGCCCGCGTAGGCTGAGGCCGGCACCGTCGCCTGATTTACCTTCCCCCACTTCTACCCTGGAGAAATCTTTGAGACGCGCGAAAATCGTCGCCACCCTGGGCCCCGCCACCTCCACCTATGAGACGGTGCGCGCACTGATCGATGCGGGGGTGGACGTCGCTCGACTGAACCTCAGCCACGGTGACTACTCCGTGCACGAGAACAACTACGCCAACGTGCGTCGTGCCGCGGAGGATGCCGGTCGCCCGGTCGCCATCCTCGTCGACCTGCAGGGACCGAAGATCCGTCTCGGCAAGTTCGAGAACGGTCCCTACGAGCTCGCCAAGGGCGACATCTTCAAGATCACCACCGAAGACATCATCGGCAACAAGGAGATCTGCGGAACGACCTTCAAGGGTCTCCCGCAGGACGTCAAGCCCGGTGACTTCCTCCTGATCGACGACGGCAAGGTCCGCGTCGAGGTCGTCGAGACCGACGGTGTGACCGTCACGACCAAGGTCATCGTCGCCGGTGCTGTGTCCAACAACAAGGGCATCAACCTGCCCGGCGTCGCCGTCAACGTCCCCGCGCTGAGCGAGAAGGACGAAGAAGACCTGCGCTGGGGTCTGCGCATCGGCGCCGACCTGATCGCGCTGTCGTTCGTGCGCAACGCCGCCGACGTGACCCGCGTGCACGAGATCATGGCGGAAGAGGGCGTCCGCGTTCCCGTCATCGCCAAGGTCGAGAAGCCGCAGGCCGTCGACGCGCTCGAAGAGATCGTCGACGCGTTCGACTCGATCATGGTCGCGCGTGGCGACCTGGGCGTCGAGCTCCCGCTCGAAGCCGTGCCGATCGTGCAGAAGCGCGCTGTCGAGATCGCACGTCGCATGGCGAAGCCGGTCATCGTCGCGACGCAGATGCTCGAGTCGATGATCAACAGCCCCGTTCCGACGCGCGCCGAGACCTCGGATGTGGCGAACGCGGTGCTCGACGGTGCGGACGCGGTCATGCTCTCCGGTGAGACCAGCGTCGGAGACTACCCGGTCGTGGTCGTCGAGACCATGGCCCGCATCATCGAGTCGACCGAGGAGCACGGCCTGGAGCGCATCGCGCCGCTCACGAGCAAGCCCCGCACACAGGGCGGCGCCATCACCCTCGCCGCTCTCGAGGTCGCCGAGTTCGTCGACGCGAAGTTCCTCTGCGTGTTCACGCAGTCGGGCGACTCCGCTCGTCGTCTGTCGCGCCTGCGCTCGCGCATCCCGATGATCGCCTTCACGCCCGAGCCGGGCATCCGTCGCCGAATGGCGCTGACCTGGGGCATCCGCTCGACCCTGGTCGACATGGTGCAGCACACCGACCTGATGTATCACCAGGTCGACGAGTATCTGCTCGGAAACGGTCTCGCCGAGGAAGGAGACAAGGTCGTCGTGATCTCCGGCTCCCCTCCCGGAATCGTCGGATCGACGAACGACCTTCGTGTGCACAAGGTCGGCGATGCGATCCGCGGTGCAGCTCCGATCTACAAGGCCGGGGTCTGACACACAGCATCCAGAGGGGGCGGGACTTCGGTCCCGCCCCCTCCGTCGTGCGCATCCGGTAGTTTTCAGTCATGGAGTCGCGCGGTCATCGGGGGAGCACATCATCAACGTGCTGAGGAACGCCGGGTGGTGGCTCGCCGACTACGTATACGCGGGGTACTGGCAGCTTCGCGCGATCTTCGATCGCACCGACCCGGCGTCGTTCGCATCGGGGAGCGCCGCGCACATCGTCGTCCTCCCCGGCGTCTATGAGACCTGGAGGTTTCTGCAGCCGCTCGTCGCCGCGATGCACGACCGCGGGCATCCGATCCACATCGTCGACACGCTTCACCGGAATCAGCGCCCGGTGGGCGACATGGCGCTGGCCGTGGAAGCGTTCCTGTCGGCCAACGAGCTCGACGATGTGATCCTGGTGGCGCACAGCAAAGGGGGCCTGGCAGGGAAGATCGTGATGACGGGCCCGGCGGGGGAGCGCGTACGGTCGATGCTCGCGATCGCGACCCCGTTCGGGGGCTCGCGCTACGCCCGGCTCATGCTGTCGCGCACCCTGCGGGAGTTCTCTCCCGACGATCCCTCGATCATGAACCTCGCACAGCAGCGCGCGGTGAACGAGCGGATCGTGTCGGTCTACGCGGAGTTCGACCCGCACATCCCCGAGGGGAGCGAACTGAACGGTGCCAAGAACGTCCGCCTCGACACGGGCGGACACTTCCGTATCCTCGCGCATCCCCGCGTCCTGGCGGAACTCGCCGTCCTCGCGGAGTAGCTCTCCGTCGAGATGCCGAAAGTCACCGGCAGCCGCCCGACGCTGGACGGTCTCCGTCCAGCGTCGGGAGCCACAGCAGCAGGTCAGGCAGGGCGGCATAGGCGGCGAGTCCGTGGGTGATGCCAGGGTAGCGGTGGAAGGTCACGTCGGCGTTCTGCGTGCACAGCAGTTCCACGTAGCCCTCGGTCGCGCTCGGCAGCACGAGTTCGTCGGCTTCTCCCTGCCCGATGAAGACGGGCACTCTGATGGGGCTGTTCCCCGCACTGTTCTCCTGCAGCATCGTCTGCCACGGCTCGGTCGTGGCAGGGTCGCTCCGAACATACCCACCGACCAGCGGGTCGGCGATCGCGTGGATCTCGTCGTTCTGCGTGAGCAGGCACAGTGCGGCCATGTCGGGCGTCGCCTCCAGGCCGGCGGGGGTGAGGATGCCGGTGATCGCTGTGGCTCCGTACTGATCGGCGTAGGCGGCCTCGTAGGCCGGGACGGCGAAGGAGGCGATCGTGACGCCGGAGAGGTTCACGATGTCGTCGGTCATCAGGGCGTTCAGATTCGCCGCCGGGGCCGCAACGGCGACCCCCTCGATCGTGAGCTCGTGCGCGTACTCCGCTGCACGTTCCGCAGCGAAGAGCACAGCCTGTCCGCCCTGCGAGTGCCCCCACAGCACGACCTTGTCGCTCACGTGAGCGTCGTCGATCTGTCGCGCCGCCCGGACGATGTCGAGCACGCTGTTGGACTCGGGAACGCCGAGCAGATACGACGACGCGCCTTCGACGCCGAGCCCGGGATAGTCGGTGGCCGCGATGGCATACCCCTCGGCGAGCAGCTCGTGCATCCCCTCGATGTACTGGAACGGATCCAGGCCGAGTGAAGGAGCGCACTTCGATGCCGCTCCGGTGGTGGGATGGCCCCACGACACCACGGTGCGGCCGCCCTCGGGAGCAGCCCCATCCGGAACGATCACCACGCCGGAGACCGGGATGTCCGCCCCCACGAGATCGCGGGAGTGGTAGATCACGCGCCACGCGTTGGTGCCGACGGGGGCGCTCCGGATCGATTCGATGCGGATGATCTCACCCGGATCGCCCCGAGGCAGGGGAGAGGGGAGCGTGTAGAACGCCGGATCCGCTCGGGCTTCGTCCTGCTCGGCGAGTGTCCTCCGCGTGACCTCGGCGGCGACGAGGATGAGCGCGACGATGAGAACCGCGCCGATGACGATGAGCGCACGGCGTCGACGTCGCGGTGGCGCAGCGTGCGCGGCCGGGAGGTCTTCGCCTTTGTGCATAAGCACTTTCTAGCGCATGACGGGCCGTGCGGGCAGGGCCGTCCGATCGAGGAGCGAGAACCGCTCACTGGATCTCGCAAGGGTGCCGGCGGTGGGACTCGAACCCACACGCCCTTTCGGACAAAGCATTTTGAGTGCTCCGCGTCTGCCATTCCGCCACGCCGGCTCGTGTGTCGCGTCTACGACTTTAGCGCAGGGAAGGGGTGTCATCCTCCGCGCCGAGCGCCTACGGCCTGCGGACAGGGGCACTCCACTAGGATGGTGGTGTGACAGAGCAAGAAGAGCAGGCTGAGCAGCCCACGTCATCCGCACCCCGACGCGTCGTCGTCGCCGAAGATGAGTCGCTGATCCGTCTCGACATCGTCGAGATCCTCCGCGACAACGGCTTCGATGTCGTCGGTGAGGCCGGTGACGGAGAGACCGCGGTCGCTCTGGCGACCGAGCTGCGCCCCGACCTGGTCATCATGGACGTCAAGATGCCTCAGCTCGACGGCATCAGCGCCGCCGAGAAGCTGCACAAGGGCAACATCGCCCCGGTCGTCCTCCTCACGGCGTTCAGCCAGAAGGAGCTCGTCGAGCGTGCCAGCGAGGCCGGTGCTCTCGCGTATGTCGTGAAGCCGTTCACTCCGAACGACCTGTTGCCGGCGATCGAGATCGCGCTGGCCCGGCACGAGCAGATCATCACGCTCGAGGCTGAGGTCGCCGACATGGTCGAGCGCTTCGAGACCCGAAAGCTCGTCGACCGTGCCAAGGGCCTCCTCAACGAGAAGATGGGCCTGAGCGAGCCCGAGGCGTTCCGCTGGATCCAGAAGGCGTCGATGGACCGTCGTCTGACAATGCAGGACGTCGCCAAGGCGATCATCGAACAGCTCGCTCCCAAGAAGTAGCGGTGAGCGCCGGGAGTTTCCGGCTCGACAGCGAGCATGCCCTGCGGCCAGTGCAGCGGGGAGACGGCGCTGCACTCTCGCGTGCGTACCTCGCGAACCGCGAGCACCTCGCTCCGTGGGAGCCTGCACGTGACGAGGTGTTCTTCTCTGTGGCGTCGCAGGAGCAGCATGTGCAGCAATGCGTGGACGACGCGGCCGCCGGTCGCAGCATCCGCTTCGTCATCGAATCCGATGACGGAGAGATCCGCGGACGGATGAACATCAACAACATCGTCCGTGGCGCGTTCTGGAGCGCCGACCTCGGTTACTGGGTCGACGCGTCGAGGCTGCACCGTGGGCTCGCGAGCCGGGCGGTCGCGCAGATCATCGAGTACTCGCGCGAGGAGCTGCGCCTTCATCGGCTGCAGGCGGCCACGCTGCTGCACAACCTCGGGTCTCAGCGCGTGCTGCTCGGGAACGGTTTCGAGCGCATCGGGATGGCTCCGAAGTACCTGCGCATCGCGGGGGAGTGGCAGGACCACCTGCTGTTCCAGCGACTGCTGGAGCAACCGCTCAGCGCTCGGCGGGAAGGTCCTTGATCATGTTGGTGATGCGGATCGTGGAGCAGCGGCGCCCCTGATCGTCCGTCACCACGATCTCGTGCACGGTGATGCTCCGGCCCAGGTGCACGGGCGTGCACACTCCCGTGACCACGCCAGAGGTCGCCGAGCGCGTGTGCGTCGCGTTGATGTCGACGCCGACGGCGAGTCGGCCGGCGCCGGCGTGCAGGTTCGCCGCCATCGATCCGAGGGATTCCCCGAGCACCACGTAGGCGCCGCCGTGCATGAGTCCCACCGGCTGGGTGTTGCCTTCGACGGGCATGATCGCGACGCAGCGCTCGACGCTGAATTCGACGAACTCCATGCCCATCTTCTCTGCCAGAGCACCCATTCCACGGGCCGTGGCCCAGTCGAGTCCCTCGCTCATCGCGACGTCGCTCATGCATCCTCCTCAGCGGGTGTCTGTCGTCCTCGTTAGGCTGACAGGGTGACGGACTCCGCAAAGCCTACCCTCATGGTCGTCGACGGCCACTCGCTCGCCTATCGCGCCTTCTTCGCCCTTCCGGTCGACAACTTCACGACCAAGGACAATCAGCACACCAACGGCATCTACGGCTTCCTGTCGATGCTGGTGAACCTCATCAAGGCCGAACAGCCGACGCATCTGGCGATCGCCTTCGACACCTCGCGTCACTCGTTCCGCACGGACGAGTACCCGGAGTACAAGGCCACGCGCTCCGAGTCGCCGCAGGAGTTCAAGGGTCAGATCCCGCTCCTGCAGGACTGCCTCGCGGCCATGTCGATCCCGGTCCTGACGAAAGAGGGCATCGAAGCCGACGACATCCTCGCGACCCTTGCCTCGCAGGGCGCGGAACAGGGCTTCGAGGTGCTCGTGGTCTCCGGCGACCGCGACACCATCCAGCTCGTCAACGACGACGTCACGCTGCTGTATCCGTCGGTGCAGGGCGTCTCCCAGCTCAAGCGCTACGACCCGACCACCGTGCAGGAACGCTACGGGGTGCGGCCCGAACAGTACCCCGATATCGCGGCCCTCGTCGGTGAGACGAGCGACAACCTGCCCGGCGTGCCGAAGGTCGGCGAGAAGACAGCTGTCAAGTGGCTCACGCAGTTCGGCTCGCTCGACGAGCTGATCGCCCGTGCCGATGAGATCAAGGGTGTGGTCGGGGGCAACCTCCGCGACCACATCGACGACGTCCGCCGCAACCGCAAGCTCAACCGCCTGCTCACGGATGTCGAACTTCCGGTGGGCCCCGCCGATCTCGCGGTCGCGCCGATCGATGCTCAGGCCGTGCGGGACATCTTCGCGCGTCTGGAGTTCCGCACCCTGTTGCCCCGGGTCTTCGAGGCCGTCGGAGCAGGAGAAGTCGCCGACGACCCCGCATCCGTCGTCGTCCTTCCGGTCCCCGCAGAGGTGACGCCGTCCGATCTCGCCACCTGGGCTGCGGCGCAGGAAGGCGATGTCTCTCTGCGCATCACGACGCAGGGAGGGGTCCCGGTGCGCATCGGTGCCGCCACGCTGACCGAGCTCCGCGAGACCGACTGGGCGGATGCCGCCGTCGACGCGTTGCGCGAATGGTTCGAGTCCGATGCGCCGAAGGTGCTCCACGACGCGAAGCCCCAGGTGAAGGCGCTGATCCGCCAGGGAATCCGACTCGGCGGTCTCGCCTACGACACGAGCCTCGCCGGCTGGCTGCTGCGACCGAGCTTCCCCGACAAGACGCTCTCCGACCTGGTCGAGCGCTACCTCGGTGAGAAGCTCCCCGAAGCCGATCCGTCGCAGCTCGTTCCCGAGACCGAGGGGGCGACGCCGTCGCAGGAGGCGTGGTTCTCCCTCCGTGTGGCCGACGCCCTGCGTGAAGACATCCCGGAGTCGGTCGCGAAGGTCCTGGTGGAGATCGAGCTCCCGACGCTGCTCACCCTCGCCGACATGGAGGTCGCGGGCGTCGCGGTCTCGCACGACGTGCTCTCCACGTTCTCCGGTGAGCTCGCCACCCGCGCCGAAGGGCTCGCACAGGAGGCGTTCTCCGTCGTGGGACGGGAGTTCAACCTCGGTTCGCCCAAGCAGCTGCAGGAGGTCCTGTTCGAAGACCTCCAGCTCCCGAAGACCCGCAAGACCAAGACCGGCTACTCGACGGATGCCGCGGTGCTGGCTGACCTGCAGGAGAGCAATCCCCACCCGTTCCTGAGTCTGCTGCTGCAGCACCGTGAGGCCACGAAGCTCCGTCAGATCATCGAGTCCCTCGACACCGCGATCGGTGACGACCACCGCGTGCACACGACCTATGTGCAGACCGGAAGCCAGACCGGGCGGCTCTCCAGCACCGATCCCAACCTGCAGAACATCCCGGTGCGCACCGAGGAATCTCGCCGCATCCGCAGTGCTTTCGAAGTCGGCGAGGGGTACGAGTCTCTGCTCACGGCTGACTACTCGCAGATCGAGATGCGCATCATGGCGCACCTGTCCGGTGACGAGGGCTTGATCGAAGCGTTCAACAGCGGAGAAGACCTTCACCGCTTCGTCGGCGCGCGGGTGTTCGGCGTCGAGCCGAGCGATGTCACGGCGGCCATGCGCACCAAGGTGAAGGCCATGTCGTACGGTCTGGTCTACGGGCTCTCGGCCTTCGGTCTCTCCAAGCAGCTGCGCATCGAACAGTCCGAGGCCAAGCAGCTCATGGTCGAGTACTTCGCACGTTTCGGCGCCGTGCGCGACTATCTGCGGGCCTCGGTGATGAAGGCGAAGGAGGTCGGCTACACCGAGACGATCTTCGGCCGGCGTCGTCCGTTCCCCGACCTGGCGAGCCCGAACAGGGTGCTGCGCGAGAACGCCGAGCGTGCGGCGCTCAACGCTCCGATCCAGGGCAGTGCCGCCGACATCATGAAGATCGCGCTCCTGCACATCCACGACGACCTCCGATCCGAGCAGCTCGCCTCTCGCGTGCTGCTGCAGATCCACGACGAACTCGTGGTCGAGGTCGCTCCCGGGGAGTGGGATGCCACGGAGCGGATCGTGCGCGCGCGGATGGGTGATGCGGCTGAGCTCTCCGTGCCGCTCGACGTGCAGGTCGGACGCGGTCGCGATTGGAACGAGGCGGCGCACTGAGACCCGGCGGCGAGAGGGGGCCGGGGATTAGGCTGGCAACCATGACTTCTGCTCCCCGCACTCCCTCCGCCATCGACGCCGTCGCCGATGAATGGGTCGACACGATCGCGGTCCTGGCGCCCACCCTCGGCACCTACATCGGCCGCGACGAGATGAACGATCGCTTCGGCGACTTGAGCCCAGCCGGGCACGAGGAGATCGCCGCGGCGACTCGAGCGACTCTCGACAGGCTCTCGTCGCTCGAGCCCGTCGACGCGATCGATGAGGTGACGAAGACCGACCTGGGTGCGGAGTTGCGGCTCGATCTCGAGCTGCACGACGCGAAGTGGCATCTGCGCGACCTCAACGTCATCGCCTCGGCAGCGCAGGACGTGCGTGCGGCCTTCGACCTGATGCCGACCGCGACCGTCGAGAACTGGGACGTGATCGCGACGAGGCTCGCCGCGGTTCCCGACGCCCTCCGTGGCTATGTCGAGACGTTGCGCACCGGTATTGCCGAGGGGGTCACGCCGGCGCGTCGCCAGGTGATCGAGGTCGCGACGCAGATCGACCGTTACACCGCAGACGACGGGTTCTTCGCCGCGTTCGTCGCGGAGGCTGACCCGGAAGAAGGCCAGCTGCCCGCCTCGCTCGCGCGCACCCTCGCCGACAACTCCGCCGCCGCACGCGTCGCGTACGACGAGCTGCGCCGCTTCCTCGCGGAGGAACTCGCCCCCGCCGCCGGAGAGGTCGACGCCGTCGGACGCGACCTGTACGCGCTCAACTCCCGTCGCTTCCTCGGTGCGACGATCGATCTCGACGAGACCTACGAGTGGGGCCGTGAAGAACTCGCGCGCATGGTGGCGGAGCAGACCGCGATCGCGAACGAGATCCTGCCGGGCGCCTCCGTCGAAGAGGCTGTGGCACATCTCGAGGCCGACCCTGCGCGCAAGCTCGTGGGCACCGACGCGCTCCAGAAGTGGATGCAGGAGACGAGTGATCGCGCGGTCGCCGAACTCGGGGCTTCCCACTTCGACATCCCCGAGGCGATCCGCACCCTCGAATGCATGATCGCCCCCACCCAGGAGGGCGGGATCTACTACACCGGCCCGACCGACGACTTCTCGCGTCCGGGCCGCATGTGGTGGTCCGTTCCCGAGGGCGTCACGGAGTTCGACACGTGGCGTGAGCTCACGACCGTCTTCCACGAGGGCGTTCCCGGGCACCACCTGCAGATCGCTCAGGCGGTGTACAACCGGGCCGAGCTCAACTCGTGGCGGCGGCTGCTCGCCGGCACCTCCGGTCACGCCGAGGGCTGGGCGCTGTACGCCGAGCGCCTGATGGAGCAGCTCGGCTACCTCGACGATCCCGCCGATCGCCTCGGCATGCTCGACGGACAGCGCATGCGAGCGGCACGAGTGGTGCTCGACATCGGCGTGCACCTGGGCAAGCCCCGTCTTGACGGCACGGGCGTGTGGGACGCGGAGTATGCGCTGGACTTCATGCGCCGCAACGTGAACATGTCCGACCAGTTCGTGCAGTTCGAAGTGAACCGCTACCTCGGCTGGCCGGGTCAGGCCCCGTCGTACAAGGTCGGCCAGCGCATCTGGGAACAGGTCCGTGACGGCGTTCGTGCGGCCGAGGGCGACGCGTTCTCCTTCAAGGACTTCCACAAGCGGGCCCTCGACATGGGCGGTGTCGGCCTCGACACGCTGCGCAGCGCGCTGCTTCCGCGCTGACGGGAATGCGGTTCGACCGCCGTGTGTTCATTCACCTGAATAGGAAGGGATGACATGGGCATCGAATTCGGGCTGGACACCTTCGGCGACATCACGAGGGACGCGGATGGAGAGCTCCTCACCGGGGCGCAGACCATCCGCAACATCGTGGCGCAGGCCGAACTGGCTGACAGGGTCGGCGTGGACTTCTTCGGAGTGGGGGAGCACCACCGCGCCGAGTTCGCGGTGTCCGCGCCGGAGATGGTGCTGGCTGCGATCGCTGCCCGTACGGAACACATCCGGCTGGGCACGGCGGTGACCGTGTTGTCCTCCGACGATCCGGTACGCGTGTTCGAGCGCTTCTCGACGCTGGATGCCCTCTCGGACGGTCGCGCCGAGGTCGTTCTCGGGCGCGGATCCTTCATCGAGTCCTTCCCGCTGTTCGGCTATGACCTGCGCGATTACGACGCGCTGTTCGAGCAGAAGCTGGAGCTCTTCGTCGAGCTGCTCAAGGAAGAGCCCGTGACGTGGTCGGGCACGATGCGGGCATCGCTCGACAACGCGAACGTGTTCCCCAAGACCGAGAAAGGCCTACGTACCTGGGTCGGTGTCGGTGGAAGCCCGGAATCGGTCGTTCGCGTCGCACGTCATGGCCTCGGTCTGATGCTCGCGATCATCGGGGGACCGGCGGTGCGGTTCAAGCCGTTCGTCGACCTGTACCACCGCTCGGTGGCGTCGTTCGGCACGACCTCGCACCCCGTCTCCGTTCATTCGCCGGGTCATATCGCCGAAACCGACGCAGAGGCGTGGGATGCGGCGTACTCCGGATTCGAGGCGATGAACAACACCATCGGCCGCGAGCGCGGCTGGCCGGCATACAGCCGCGCGCGTTTCCAGAACGACGTCGGGCCGGAAGGGGCGATCTATTCGGGCTCACCGGATCGAGTCGCTGCGAAGATCGCCGAGACGATCACCACCCTCGGTCTCGGACGCTTCGATCTGAAGTACGCCACAGGCACGCTGTCGCACGAGGCGATGATGCGCAGCATCGAGCTGTACGGCACCGAGGTGATCCCGCGCGTGCGGAAGATCCTCTCCGACCGCGACTGACGGGGCGTGCGTCGCTCGGCTCTACGATGAGGAGCATGGCCAACACCGCCTTGCCGAGCCGCTCATCGCTGGCCGAGCGTCTGGACGTCCTGCCGTTCACGCGTCGACACCTCCGGCTGCTCACCGGATCCGGGCTCGGATGGGCGCTGGACGCGATGGATGTCGGTCTGATCTCCTTCATCCTCGCGGCTCTCACGCAGCAGTGGGGACTGACCAAGGGCGAGGCGGGGTGGATCGCCTCCGTCGGTTTCATCGGGATGGCCATCGGCGCGACGCTCGGCGGTCTGCTGGCCGATCGCTTCGGGCGTCGGCAGGTGTTCGCACTCACCCTGCTCGTATACGGCATCGCGACCGGCGCCAGTGCGCTTGTCAGCGGACTCGCGGCACTCCTCGTGCTGCGATTCCTCGTCGGGCTCGGTCTCGGTGCCGAGCTCCCGGTCGCGTCGACGTATGTGAGCGAGTTCGCTCCCGCGCGGATCCGCAGTCGTCTGATCGTCGTGCTGGAGGCCTTCTGGGCGCTCGGATGGACGGCGGCAGCCGTCATCGGCTTCCTGGTCATCCCGGCATCCGACGACGGATGGCGCTGGGCCTTCGCGCTCGGCGCGATTCCCGCCGTGTATGCCCTGTTCGTGCGGTGGCGGATGCCTGAGTCTCCACGGTGGCTCGCCTCGCGTGGACGCATCGCTGAGGCTGATCGCATCGTCTCGGCCTTCGAGGCCGATGCCGGTGTGGCGGCGGCGCCGGCCATTCGGAAAGAACCTGCGTCCCGTGCGATGGCGGTCACGGCTCGAGCCCGCCTCGCGACGCTCTGGAATGCGGAGTTCCGCCTGCGCACCCTGTGTCTGTGGATGGTGTGGCTGGGAGTGAACTTCGCCTACTACGGCGCGTTCATCTGGATCCCGAGCATCCTCGTGGACGCCGGGTTCGACCTGGTCCGTTCGTTCGGCTTCACGTTGATCATCACACTCGCGCAGCTCCCGGGCTACGCGGTCGCCGCGTGGTTGATCGAGATCTGGGGGCGACGGCTGACCCTGTCGGTGTTCCTTCTCGGTTCGGCGGTCTCGGCCGTGGTCTTCGGCACAGCCACGACCGAGGGGGCGATCATCGCTGCGGGGATGGCTCTGTCCTTCTTCAACCTCGGTGCCTGGGGCGCGCTGTACGCCGTGACGCCCGAGATCTATCCGACCTCACTGCGTGGAACGGGAGCGGGCTGGGCAGCCGGTGTCGGCCGCATCGCATCGATCGTGGCGCCGCTCTCCGTGCCGGTGCTCCTGATCGCCGGTGGGGCCCCGCTGCTGTTCGCTGTATTCGGCGTGTGCTTCCTCGGTGCGGCTGCTGCAGCATGGGGCCTCGTCGATCGGGGCGGTCAAGCGCTCGACGACCGTTGACGCAGTGCGTCGTGAGCCGCAATAGGCTGGGACGATGGCAGATGTGCGGTTCGTGGCGATCGGCGATTCGTTCACCGAAGGGGTCGGTGACGTCCTTCCGGACGGACGGGAGCGCGGCTGGGCCGATCTCGCCGCCCAGGGCTGGGCGGACGCGGCCGGGCACTCGATCCAGTATGCGAACCTCGCGATCAGGGGCAAACTCGCCTGGCCGATCGTCGAGCAGCAGCTCGAACCGGCGCTTGCTCTGCGCCCCACCCACCTCTCCTTCAACGGCGGTGGCAACGACATGCTGCGCCCGCGCACCGATGTCGAGCACATCGCCGATGCCTTCAGCCGCGTGCTGCGGCGGTGCGACGAGGAGGGTGTCACCATGATCCTGCTCTCCGGTGCGAATCCGAGCGGGCAGCTTCCCATGGGCTCTCTCGTGCAGCGCCGCGGCGACCTTCTCTCGGACGCGGTGCTCCGCCGGATCGAGGAGCGTCCGGACGTCATCCGGGCCCTCAACTGGCCCGATCGCGAGCTGTCACGCGGCGCGTATTGGGCGGACGATCGCCTGCACATGAATGCGGCCGGCCATCATCGCGTGGCCGCCCGAGTGCTGCACGCGCTGGGATATGAGCCGCCGGAGACCTGGTGGGCGCCGAGCGATCGTCTCGGCACCGGGCCCTCGGGACTCGCCTACTACCGCGAGTTCGTCGGCCCATGGGTGCGGCGCCGAGTGACGCGCACATCTTCGGGCGACGGGCGTACGGCGAAATACCCGACCTGGGTCGAACGAGCACCGTCATGATGCGGAAAGGTCTATCGGCGGCGGCGACGGCGGCGGGGGAGCGGTGAGCGACTTCGAGCTCGCCCGCATACCCGCCGGTGTACTGACGCTGCGCGACGCACGTCGCGATGAACGCCGCGATGTCGCCCTCGAGCCGTTCCAGATCGGTGTGTATCCGGTGACGGAGGAGCAGCTCGCAGAGGTTCTGGGCATCCCGGTGCGCCACCCGCGTCGTCCGGCCGCAGACCTCAGCTGGTTGCGCGCGATCCACTTCTGCAACGCCGCATCCGAGTGGGAGGGCCTCGACCGGGTTTACCTGTTCGACGGCGAGGAGGTCTCCTGGGACACCACCGCAGACGGGTACCGGCTTCCCACCGAAGCGGAGTGGGAGTTCGCCTGCCGCGCCGGATCGGCCGGGCCGCACTATGCGCCTCTCGCCGACGCGGCCTGGACGAGTGCGGACAGTGTGTCCTCGCCCCAGGACATCGGCGGCAAGCTGCCGAACCTCAACGGTCTCTTCGACACCCTCGGCAATGTCTGGGAGTGGTGTTGGGACCTGCTCGATCCCGCCCGCTATGACAGCTACCGCGTCTTCCGCGGCGGCGGGTTCGCCGACGACGCCTGGAGCGTGCGGGCATCGGTCCGCCGCGGAGGAGCACCGCGCATGCATCACGAGGATGTCGGCCTCCGACTGGCGCGGGGCGCGTTCGACACGGTCGACGAGGCGCAGGGTTGGTCCGCGCGAGCGGACCGCGAACGCGCTGCCCAAGAGGGGCCGCTGCCTTCCGGATGGACGCCTCGTCGGCGCTGAGACGCCGATATCGCGCTGCTGTCTGGGCCGCACACTCCACGTTTTGTCCTGACATCCCGCGGATGGAAAGCTGGAGACATGGCATCTTCCTACGCGCTCATCGTCTCTCAAGGCCGTGTGGCCGATCGCACCGACGGGGCGCTCGTGGGTGCACGACGCGTGGGTGAGGCGGTCTCCGCACTGCTGGAGATCGAACCGCTGTTCATCGGCACCCCGACCCCGGGCGTGGTCGATGACTGGTCCGTCGCGCTTCCCGAAGCGGAGGCGACTCTGAGCGGATTGCGCGCAGCGGTGCAGGACGCCATCTCTGCGGGCGCGATGCCCCTACTGATCACGAACACCTGCGCGGCGAGCCTCGGTACTCTGCCCACTGCTGCCGAGCACCATCCCGATGCCGTCGTGCTCTGGATCGACGCGCACGGCGATTTCAACACGCCGGATACGACGGATTCGGGCTATCTCGGCGGTATGGTCCTGGCCGCGGCGTGCGGACTCTGGGAGAGTGGTCACGGAGCCGGCATCGATCCGAAGCAGGTGATCGTGGTCGGCGGTCGCGACATCGACGTCCCTGAGGGAGAGCTGCTCGCCGGAGCCGGGGTCACCGTTCTCGCTCCCTCGGAGAGCACGCCGGAGCGCGTCCTCGAACTCGTCGCGGGTCGTCCCGTCTGGATCCACGTCGATTGGGACGTTCTCGAACCCGGGTACATCCCCGCGGCCTACCGGGTGGGAGGAGGGCTGCTGCCGCACCACGTGGCGGCGATCTTCGCTGCGTTGCCCTCTGGCTCGGTCCGGGGGATCGAACTCGCGGAGTTCGAAGCGGGCGATGCAGAGGTGCCGGAACGCGTCAGCGTCGAGCTCATCGTGGAGACGCTGCAGCACCTGCTCCGATAGGGCGGGCTCAGCGCCGACGTTCCGGATCGAGGCCCATGCGGATGCGCGTCCGCTTGCGCTCGATGAGGATGAACACCGTGCCGATGATCCAGAGGGGGATCGGCATCAGGAACGCGATCCGGAAGGCCTCGAGCGAATAGGTCTCGGGCGTGCCGGCGCCCTGCAGGTCGAGTGCGAGACCGATGAGGAAGATGGCGATGAGCGCGGCGATGAAGCCTCCCGCGTTCGTCACGCCGGTCGCGGTGCTCAGCCGGTGGGACGGGTTGTGGGTGCGCGCGTGATCGAACGCGATCATCGAGGCGGGTCCTCCGGTCGCGAGGGCGATCGCCAGCACATAGAGGAGCCAGATGGGCGCGGTTTCGGGCAACGCGATGACAGCGACCCACGCGGCCATCTGCACCCCGACGGCGGGGAGCACGAGCGCGAGAGAGCGGTGATTCGGAAGTCGTCGCGAGAGGTCGCCGATGATCGGCCCCAGAAACATGCCTGCGACGACATATACCGAGATGATGCCGGCCGCGTGGGCGGTGTCGAGCCCTTCCGCCGCGGTGAGGAAGGGCATTCCCCAGAGCAGCACGAACGCCGTGCCCGCGAAGGGTGTCGTGAAGTGCGACCAGAAGGCCAGCCGTGTGCCCGGGTGCGCCCAGGCAGCACGTATGCCGACACCGGTATCTATTGCGGATGTGACCACGCGGACGACACCGGTATCGGTGTTCACCGACACGTCGGCACCGCGCTCCGCGGGGTGGTTGCGAATGACGAGCGCGACGAGGATGGTGAACAGCACGCCGAGGCCCGCGATGCTGCCGAAGGTGATGGTCCAGCTGGTGGCATGCAGGAGTGCGGCGAGCGGGACCAGCGCGATCAGTTGGCCGGCTTGACCGATGATCCCGGTGAACTGCACCATGAGCGGGCCGCGTTGGGCGGGAAACCAGGTTGCGACGAGTCGCAGCACGGCAGGGAAGATCGCAGCATCACCGGCGCCGAGCAGCACGCGCGCGAAGATCGCGATGCCGATGCCGGGCGAGATCGCCATGGTCAGCTGCCCCGCGGCCATCAGCAGCATTCCGACGGTCATGATCGGGCGGGAGCCGAAGCGATCGAGGAGCACCCCGACCGGGATCTGCATTCCGCCGTAGACGGCGAGTTGGACCACGGCGAACAGGGCGAGCGTCGATGCATCCGCCTGGAATCGGTCCGCGGCTTCGACGCCGACAGCGCCGAGCGATGTGCGGTTCGTGATCGCCAGCACGTAAGCCGCGACGCCGACCGACCAGATCACCCAGGCTCGCCATCCCGGTGTCGCGACGGGGGAGTGGGAGACCTGCGGCACGCCTCAACGCTACTCCTCCGACGACATGCGTACGTCGACCGCAGCACGATGTCGGTCGGGGTCGTTACGGTGGCGCCATGACCAGTTCACCTCTGCACCACTCTCTCGACTACATCGAACTCGTCGTCACCGATCTGGTGGCGTCGAAGCGCTTCTTCGGCGACGCATTCGGCTGGAGCTTCAACGACTACGGCCCCGACTATGCCGGGATCGTGTCGCCGCGCGGCGACGGCAACGAAGCCGGAGGTCTGATGGTCGCCGATGAGCCGCGGCCCGTCGGTGGTCCGCTCGTGCTGCTCTATTCCGACGATCTCGACGCCACGAAGACGGCTATCGAGAAGGCCGGCGGAACGATCCTGCAGGAGCCGTATGCGTTCCCCGGCGGGCGACGCCTGCACTTCGCCGACCCGACCGGCAACGAGCTCGGGGTGTGGGCGACGCAGTAGCCCCGGTGGCGGCTTCGCCGGTGTCGTGGCGTGCGACGATTGCCGGTATGACAGACATCGTGGCGGGCGGCATCCCCGAAGACATCGACAGATGCATCGAGGTCTGGATTCACGCGCTCCGGGACCGTGACGGGGATGTCGACTCGCGGTCGGTCGCCGATCGCATGCGACGGCTGTTCGATGGCCCTGTCCTCCGGTTCGCGCTCACGGGGGAGCGTCTGGCGGGATTCGCTCTCACCACGCCGAAGACGAACGATGAGACGACAGCTGTGCTGGAGCGGCTCGCCGTGTTGCCATCATCCGCCGGCCAAGGACACGGTCGTGCCCTGTTGCGCGATGCGATTCGGTATTCGTCGGATGCCGGCTTCGTCAGCATCGAACTCGCGGTGCGGAGGGGGAACGCCGCCATCCGGCTCTATGAATCGGAGGGGTTCGCGCCGGTCTCGACGCCCGTCCCTCACCCGCTCGGCGGGGAGCCCATGATCACGTACCGCCGCGGTCTCATCGACGGGCACAGGGGATTCAGCGCGGCCCCTTCGGCACTCAGCGTTCCGCGGGTACCGGGGCCCGGGATCGTGCTCCGACCTTTTGAGGCCTCTGACATCGATGCCGTGCTGGACGCATCCTTCGATCGATCGATCACCGACGTCACCACGGTTCCCTTCGCCGCTGATCACGGACTCGCCGGGCAGTGGCTGGTCCGCCAGCACGAACGGGCAGCGGCGGGTATCGGCTACTCGTTCGCTATCGAGGCGAACGAAGGATGTGTGGGGCAGATCGGGCTGTGGCTCCGCGATCGGGACCAGGGGCGAGCAACCGTCGGCTACTGGATCCGCCCCGCGCGACGCGGCCAGGGATACGCCCACAGCGCGCTGCGAACCCTCACGGAATGGGCGTGGCACCTCTCGGATCTGCATCGTCTGCAGCTGCACATCGATCCGACGAACGTGCCTTCACTCCGGACTGCTGAGCGGGCTGGGTACACGCGCGAGGGGTTGCTCCATTCGTGGCAGAAGGTCGGCGATGAGCGCCGTGACATGCTCGTCTACAGCCGGCTCCGGTCGCCGTGGCCGATCGCTGAGCCCGCGGCTGACGAACCGGGTTAGTCGACGATGCGGCGGCCGAGATCTTCGAGGATCATCGTCACGAGCTGATCCGTGGTCGTCTCCGGGCCGACCCGTCGCTCATCGAACCAGGGGAGTGGTTGCCACCCGTCGTGCCATCGGCGGATCCTGTCCTCCCCGAAGGCATTCGCGAGCGGCCTGCCGGCATGGCGCCGAATCGTCTCGTCGAGGCCGACGTCGAACTGATAGATGACGGTGATTCCGCGGTGGTCGAGGTACAAGCTCTCGAAGGCTTCGGCGTAGTCGCGCAGATTGAAGATCCCGTCGAGGATGACGTCGTAGCCGAGGTCCAGCGCCTGACGGGCGGCGCCGACGATCAGGATGCTCGCTGTCCGGGAGCGTCTCAACCGATCGGGGTCGTGCAGCAGTTCGCGGCGGAAGTGGTCTTGGGAGATGACAGCCACCCGTTGACCGAGTTCCGGCCGCAGTGCTGTCGCCGTCGTCGTCTTCCCCGATGCGGCATCGCCGCGCAGGATGACGAGACGCGTGGAACCACTGCCGGTGAGAGTCATCGAGCCATCCTTGCAGCGCCTGCCCGGCGGGTCGAGACGGGCGGTCAATCGAGCACGAACGGCGTCCCCAGCGCGACTCTGAGCCTCGATGCGAATGTCGCGCGACGGTCGGAATCCACCCAGACCGCGTCACCGTGCCGTTGGTACAGGCGATCGCCCGGATAGCGGGGGAGAACATGCACGTGCAGGTGCCAGACGTCTTGGTCTCCTGCGGGCTCGTTGTGCTGCCGGATGGTTGTGCCCTCACATCCGTACGACGACCGGATGCCGATCGCCACCCTCTGCGTCAGATCCCACACCGCGAGGCCGTCCTCCGGTGACAGGTCGTAGATGTTCTCCACGTGCGTCCGCGGGATGACCAGCACCGCCCCTGGGTTCTCGGGCCACCACTTCGGCGCGATCCGGGCGAATGCGTGGTCGGTGACGGCGACCACGTCGGACGGCATGCCGAGTTCGTCGAACAGCCCCTGTTGGAACCTGCAGAACGGACACGCATAGCCGGGCGGCTCGTGGGTGGCTGGGTGCACGCAACGATCATCGCACGGGGGAGGGGCCGCCCCGAGGGCTGTGTCCGCCACCCCATTCCCGGCGGGCGCGTGTTGAATAGGCGGATGTCGCACTCCCTGCCGCCCGACCCCGTCGATGGACCTTCGGCACACACCCGTCGGCGCTTTCTCCTCGCTGCGGGGACGGGTGTCGCGGTGACCGCGGCGGGGGCGTGGCTCGCGACGACCGCGGGGGCGCCCGATACTGTGGCGACGAACCGGGCTCGGGACAACCCGAGGGGGCTTCCGGAGTACGACGCCGTCTACGAGCGCGCGGTGAGAGGCCTTGAAGCACCGCTCGGGTTCACGGACTGCGCCAACCCCACCGTCCGGGCTCTTCGTGACACCGCGGGGAGCGACGGTCACGCGGTGACGTCGGTCATCGATCGGTTCGTCATCCACCACACCGGTACGACGGCGGATCAGTTGGACTTCCTCTCGCGCTGCAACAAGCGATCTTCCGCGCCGACCTTCTATCTGCGCAACGATGGGTCGGTCATCGAGCTGATCCGTCCCGGCGCGAAACCGTCCGCAACGGGTGCTGACTGGAACTGGCGGTCCGTGGCGGTGGAGACCCTCAATGCCACGGGGGCGCCTGAGTACGCGGTGACGGCCGGGCAGGTGGAAGAGCTCGCGCAGATGATCGCGTGGCTGGCGAGCTTCGACGGCAAGAGTCTGGACGGCGTGCCGGTGTCTTTCACGATCGATCGCGCGCACGTCATCACTCACCGCGAAACCTGGTCGGGGACCGAGTGTCCGGGGCCGTACCTGCAGTCTCGCATCGACGACATCGTGCGCCGTGCCCAGCAGATCTTCGAGAACGGGGAGTGATCGGGCTAACTCAAACTGACATAATGTGCATTATCGGATGAATCCGCGAGACGAGCGCGGTGATCGATAGGCTCGCCTCGTGAACGGAAACAACGTCGAGATCGATTGGGAATCTGCACGACGCGCGAACCAGGAGAACTGGGAGGACCGCGTTCCGCTGCACACGGAAGCCTACGGACTCGCTGCGTTCGACGATCCCGAGCATCTCAGCGATGTCGTACGCGACGATCTCGCGACGATGACCGCGTTCCTTCCGGCAGGCAGCCTGTCCGGGCTTGATCTGTGTCACCTGCAATGCCACATCGGCACCGATACGGTCTCACTGGCCCGCACGGGTGCGACGGTGACGGGCGTCGACTTCTCGCCGTCGGCGCTCCGTGCGGCGACCGATCTCGCAGAGCGTCTGGACGTCGATGCGACGTGGGTGCAGACCGATGTGCTCGACGCGCGGGCCGCCGTCACCGGTGACTTCGACGTCGTGTACACGAGCATCGGGACGATCAGCTGGCTCGACGACCTGGATCGATGGGCAGCGCAGATCGTTCAGTTGCTGCGCCCAGGCGGCATGTTCTTCATCCGCGACGGTCATCCCGCCCTGTACGCGCTGGATGAGGACGCAGCGACGTTGACCACGCGCTACTCCTACTTCGCCACCGGCCGCGCTCAGCAGTGGGACGACGACAGCACCTATGCCGGCGACGGTCGTATCCACCATGCCCGCACTTACGAGTGGCCGCACCCGTTGTCCGAGATCCTCGGTGCGCTGCTGCGCGCCGGGCTCAGGCTCGTCCACTTCGATGAGGGCCGTACGCTCCCGTGGCGGTTCAGCGAGCGCATGGTCGAGATTTCCGGCGGCTACGCCTGGCCTGATGCCGAGCGGGACCTGATCCCCTGCACGTACACGATCATCGCCCGACTCGACGGAGACGACGCAACCTGAGAGGCGTGAGCGTCGGGGTGCATGCGTGCGCACGTACCCCGACTACTCTCACGCGCCGACGTACTGCGCGAGGTGCTCCCCCGTCAGTGTGGATTTTTGGGATACCAAATCAGTCGGCGTTCCTTCGAAGACGACCTTGCCGCCGTCGTGACCGGCACCCGGACCGATATCGATGATCCAGTCCGCGTGCGCCATGACGGCCTGATGGTGTTCGATCACGATCACGGTCTTGCCTGCGTCGACGAGTCGATCCAGCAGGCCCAGGATCTTGTCGACATCGGCGAGGTGAAGACCCGTCGTGGGCTCGTCCAGCACGTAGACGTCGCCCTTCTCCCCCATCTGGATCGCGAGCTTGATGCGCTGACGCTCTCCGCCGGACAACGTCGACAGCGGCTGTCCGAGCGACAGATAGCCCAGTCCGACGTCTTCCATGCGGCCGAGGATCGCCGTGGCGGCCGGAAGCTTGGCCTCCCCGTCGCTGAAGAACACCCGGGCCTCGGAGACCGGCAGATCGAGTACCTCAGTGATGTCCTTGCCCGCGAGCTTGTACTCCAGGACGCCGGCTTGGAATCGCTTGCCCCCGCAGTCCTCGCAGGGAGTCTCGATCGTGTCCATGAAGCCGAGCTCTGTGATGATGACGCCCGCGCCCTTGCACGAGGGGCACGCGCCCTCGGAATTCGCGCTGAACAGAGCCGGCTTCACGCCGTTCGCCTTCGCGAACGCCTTGCGGATCGGCTCGAGGAGTCCCGTGTACGTTGCAGGGTTGCTTCGCCGGGAGCCCTTGATCGCCGCCTGGTCGATCGCCACGACGCCGTCGCGCTTGGACACCGACCCGTGGATGAGCGAGCTCTTGCCCGACCCGGCGACGCCCGTAACGACCGTGAGCACGCCCGTGGGGATGTCGACGTCGACGTTCTGCAGGTTGTTGGCGGAGGCGCCGCGCACCTCGATCGCCCCCTCCCCCGAACGGACGGCCTCTTTGAGCTGCGCCCGGTCCTCGAGGTGATCGCCGGTCTTCGTTCCGCTGGTCTTCAACCCCTCGACCGTGCCCTCGAAGCAGATCTCACCACCGGCGCTGCCCGCACCAGGACCCAGATCGACGACGTGGTCGCCGATCGCGATGGTCTCCGGCTTGTGCTCCACCACCAGCACGGTGTTGCCCTTGTCGCGCAATTGAAGCAGGAGGCCGTTCATGCGCTGGATGTCGTGCGGGTGCAGACCGATCGTCGGCTCGTCGAACACGTAGGTGATGTCGGTGAGCGATGACCCGAGGTGCCGCAGCATCTTGATGCGCTGCGCCTCTCCCCCGGACAACGTGCCCGACGGACGTTCCAGACTCAGGTAACCGAGGCCGAGGGTCACGAAGGCGTCCAGATTGGCGCTGAGCGCCTGCAGCAGCGGGCCGGCTCCGGGAAGATCGAGACCTCGGACCCAATCGGCCAGGTCCGTCACCTGCATGCGGCACGCATCGGCGATGCTCACGCCCTCGATCTTCGACGAGCGCGCACCTTCGGTCAGGCGCGTCCCGTCGCATTCCGGACAGACCGCGAATGTGGCCACCCGTTCGACGAAGGCCCGGATGTGAGGCTGCAGTGCATCGAGGTCTTTCGACAGCATCGACTTGGTGATCTTCGGGATCAGACCCTCATACGTCATGTTGATTCCGGAGATCTTCACCTTCGTGACCTCGCCATAGAGGAACAGGTGGCGCTGCTTCTCCGTGAACTGAGAGATCGGCTTGTCCGCCGGATAGAAGCCCGACTGCGAGAACCCCTTCACCATCCATCCGTCTGCGGTGTAGCCGGGCACCATGATGGCTCCGTCGTCGAGAGACTTCGACTCGTCGACGATCTGGGCGAGGTCGAGGTCGGACACCGCTCCCCTACCCTCGCATCGCGGACACATACCGCCGAGGTAGATCGCGTCCTTCACGATCTTCTTCTCCCCGCCAGGGCCGGTCATGACCCCGCTCGCCTTCTGGGTCGGAATGTTGAACGAGAAGGCGGTCGGTCCACCGATGTAGGGCTGCCCCAGCTTGCTGAACAGGATGCGGAGCATCGCGTTGGCATCGGTGACGGTGCCGACGGTCGATCGCGGGTTCGCGCCCAGGCGCTCCTGGTCGACGATGATCGCCGTGGTCAGGCCCTCGAGGACGTCGACGTCGGGTCGCGGCACCGACGGCATGAATCCCTGGACGAAGGCGCTGTAGGTCTCGTCGATCATGCGTCGCGATTCCGCCGCGATCGTGTCGAACACGAGCGAGCTCTTCCCCGAGCCGGAGACACCGGTGAACACGGTCAGTCGGCGCTTCGGGATGTCGACACTGACGTCCTTCAGATTGTTCTCGCGGGCGCCCTGCACGCGAATGAGGTCGTGGGTGTCTGCGGGGTGCTCGTCCGTGGTCATCGGCGTCCTTCGTGGGATCGGTGGAGTGGGTCAGGCGGCCTGATTGATACGCAGCAGGTTGCCTGCAGGATCGCGGAACGCGCAATCGCGCACCCCATACGGCTGATCGATGGGTTCCTGCACGACGTCGGCCCCGCGCTCCACGAGACGTTCGAAGAGGGCATCGACGTCATCGCTGGCCAGTGTGAGAGCCGCGTAGCTGCCCTTCGCGATCAGCTCGAGGATCGTCTGGCGCTCGGCGTCGGTGATGCCGGGGTCGGTTGCCGGTGGGTGCAGCACGATCGATGTCTGCGGCTGGCCTTCCGGTCCGACCGTGAGCCATCGCAGGCCGTCGTATCCGACGTCGTTGCGCACCTCGAAGCCGAGGGCGTCGCGATAGAACGCGAGGGCCGCTTCGGCATCGGTGTGCGGAAGGAATGCGTAATGGATGCTGATGTTCATGGTGTTCACGTTAGGTGAGCGTCGGTTCGCGGCGCTTCTCGATTCCTGATCGGTCTGGTCACATGCTTGGCCTGGAACGAGGGAATCCCCTCGACGCTGGCAGCGCGTTCACGGTACACGCTGGGTGCGACACCGACGAGCTCGGAGAAACGCGTGCTGAACGTGCCGAGGGAGGAACAGCCCACCTCGAAGCACACCTCCGTCACGGTCAGGTCCCCGCGACGCAGGAGCGCCATCGCCCTCTCGATCCGGCGTGTCATCAGATACGAGTACGGGGATTCGCCGTATGCCTCGCGGAACTGTCGGCTCAGGTGCCCCGCCGACATGTGCACACCGCGTGCGAGCGCCTCCACGTCCAGCGGCCGTGCGTACTCCCGGTCGATGCGGTCCCGGACTCTTCTCATCACGGTGAGTTCACGAAGGCGAACTTCGTCGACGGCGGTCACGACTCGATTTTGCCATGTCCTCATGAGTCGCGACATGACGGAACGAAACGCGGAGGGCCGCTTCTCCCGCGCTCCGGACCAGCGGAGCGCTAACCTGATGATGCATCCTCACAGGATCTTCTCAGAAAGGGGTCCCCACCATGTCTGAACCACTCACGGAGGCCAAGTCGTTGTTCAAGTCGATCCGCGTCACGCTGGCCGTCGCCGGTGTCCTGGCGCTGCTCGCCGGAATCGTCCTCCTCGTCTGGCCGGTGAAGTCCGCGGTCATCGTGACGGCGATCTTCGCCTCGTACCTCATCATCGCCGGTCTGGTGTACATCGGGCTCGGCATCTTCTCGAGCGCGAAGGGCGGCTGGGCACGTGTGGGCCACATCGTCCTCGGCCTGCTCTACATCGCAGCCGGTGTGATCGCGTTCTTCAACCTGAACGCGGCCGCCGCCACGCTCGCCTTCGTCGTCGTGATCTTCATCGGCGTCAGCTGGATCGTCGACGGGATCGTAGCCCTCACGCTGCTGGGCAGCGACGGGTCGCGCGTCTGGACCGTTCTCTACGCGATCCTGAGCATCGTCGCGGGAATCATCGTGCTGTTCTCGCCGCTCATCGCCGGCTTCGCGTTCTGGCTGCTGCTGGGCATCGCCCTGGTGGTGCTCGGAATCATCCAGATCGTGCGTGCCATCACGCTCGGTCGGGACGAGAAGGAGTACGTCTCCGCAGTCCAGGGTGGAGCGACGAGCTGAGGCTCTCGGTCTGAATCGAAATCGGCCCCGCCCTGCAGAGTGCAGGGCGGGGCCGATTCTCTGTATGCCGTGCTATTCGGCGGCGAAGGCGCTCACGTCGCCGACGAGACGCGTGTTGTCGGCCGGCACCGGGTCGATCACGGCCTTGGCCACCTCGGCCGCGAACTCCGAGACGTTGTAGAGCTTGCCGGCCGATTCTCGGCGCTCGGCGATCGCACCCGGGTTCGCGCGCTCCAGCAGCGTCGCGGTGATCGTGCCCTCGATCATGTCGCCGGAGACGACGGTGAACCCGATCCCCTTCGCTGCCAGGCCGGGGATGAGCTCACGCAGCGCGTCTTCCCCCGCGCGCTTCGAGAGCGCCACCGGCTCGTACTCCGGCATGGTCGGCGTGGTCCGGATGAAGTGCGCCTGGTGACTGGTCACGAACACGACGCGCGCGCCGCCGGCGAGCAGAGGGGTCGCCGCGTTCAGAACGTTGAGCTGCGCGTCGCGGTTCAGCGCGAGGGCGTAGTCCTCGGCCATGCCCGATTCCATGCCGCCGGAGGCGTTGAGCACGAGCACGTCGAGTCGACCGTACTCTGCCCGGATCGCCTCGAACATCTCGGCGACGGACGCAGGGTCGGTCAGATCCGTGCCCACGACGAGTGCGCGACGACCGAGTTCGCGCAGCTGTGCGGCGAGCTTCTCGGCTCGCGGTGCCTTGTTGCGGAAGTTGATGACGACGTCGGCGCCGGCCTCGGCGAGGTAGCGCACGGTGTCGGCGCCGATCCCCCGCGATGAACCGGTGACAAGAGCGACCTTGCCGTCAAGGGATCCTGCGGGAAGAACGTCGGTCACGGTGACTCCTCATGATGCGTGAAAAAGCCGTGATCGCACGGCCCTCTCACACTATCAAGCGCGCACGGTGGCACCCGGATCAGGCGGTGTCGGCGTGATACCTTGACCACAAAGGAGGCCGCATGGACAATCTCGCGACGTTCGTCACGTTCATCGACCAATGGGCGTGGATCGGCTGGCTGGTCCTGATCGCCGTTTTCCTCGTGATCGAGATGCTCTCGCTGGACTTCACGTTCCTGATGCTGAGCTTCGGCAGCGTGGTCGGTCTGGTCACGGATCTGATCGGTGTTCCGGTGTGGCTGCAGGTGATCATCGCCGCGGCCGCGGCCGCGCTGTTCATCCTCTTCCTGCGTCCCCCGTTGCTCAAGCGCCTGCGCCGAGGCGAGGACCCGACCAAGTCCAACGTCGATGCCCTCGTCGACCTGCGAGGGATCGCGCTGCACGACATCACGCAGATCTCCGGCCAGGTCAAGCTCGCCAACGGCGACACCTGGACCGCTCGCACCGCCACCCCCGTGCCGATTCCCCAGGGCGCTCCGGTCGCCGTGAGCGCGATCAACGGCGCCACCGCCATCGTCCGTCCCGTCAACGACTAGGAGAACCAGTGAACGACGCATCGTTCATCCCCACAGCGATCCTGTGGATCCTCGTGATCGCGGTGATCATCTTCGTGGTGGTCACTGTCGCCCGCGCGATCCGCATCATTCCGCAGGCCACGGCCGGAGTCGTCGAGCGACTGGGGCGCTATCACAAGACCTTGACCCCCGGGCTGAACGTCCTCGTCCCATTCATCGACCGGCTGCGCCCCCTGATCGACATGCGCGAGCAGGTCGTCTCGTTCCCGCCGCAGCCGGTGATCACCGAGGACAACCTGGTCGTGTCGATCGACACGGTCGTCTATTTCCAGGTGACCGACGCGCGCGCCGCCACGTACGAGATCGCGAACTACCTCGGTGCCGTGGAGCAACTGACCACCACCACGCTTCGCAACGTCGTCGGTGGCCTCAACCTCGAAGAGGCGCTCACGAGCCGCGACAACATCAACGGCCAGCTGCGCGTGGTGCTCGACGAAGCCACCGGCAAGTGGGGCATCCGCGTCGGCCGCGTCGAGCTGAAGGCGATCGACCCGCCCATCTCGATCCAGGATTCCATGGAGAAGCAGATGCGCGCCGAGCGTGACCGACGCGCCGCGATCCTCACGGCGGAGGGCACGAAGCAGTCAGCGATCCTTGAGGCCGAGGGCGCCCGTCAGGCGGAGATCCTGCGCGCAGAGGGTGACAAGCAGGCGGCCGTGCTCCGCGCACAGGGTGAGGCCGAGGCGATTCAGAACGTCTTCACCGCCATCCACCAGGGCGAGCCGGATGACAAGCTCCTCGCCTACCAGTACCTGCAGATGCTGCCGAAGATCAGCGAGGGGCAGTCCAACAAGCTGTGGATCATCCCGAGTGAGCTCACCGAGGCGCTCAAGGGCATCGGCAGTGCGTTCACCCCGAAGCCGGGCCAGGGCCCGACGAACACGCTGCCCGGCGCGTGACGCACCCGTACTTCTCGAAGACGCGGCATCCCCGAGTCCTCGCCCATCGCGGCCTGATCACCGCGCCGGGCGAGGGCTCAGGCGTCTGGGAGAACTCGGCCGCGGCCTTCGCTGCCGCGCACGCCGCGGGCGTCGACTACATCGAGACCGACTGCCAGGTCACCGCAGACGGCGACGTCGTGCTGTTCCACGATGCGACCCTGACACGCCTGATCGGCGACAGCCGCAACGTCCGCGAGGTGCCCACGCGCGAACTGCGGACTCTGTTCGCCGACCACGGTGGACTCCTGACGGTGTCGGAGGCGCTGGCCTCCTTCACGGATGTCCGATTCAACATCGACGTGAAGACCGCGGCCGCCGTCGACCCTCTCGGCCCGATCCTGGTCGAGCACACCCACCGTATCCTTCTGACCAGCTTCTCCGACGCGAACCGTCGCGCCGCCCTCGCCTCGGTACTGCGGGCCGGCGCCGCTCTTCGTCCCGCGACGTCCGGAGGGAGCCGGACGATCGCCGCCCTGCGTGCGCTCTCGGCTCTCCGCCTCTCCCCTGCGCACCTGCTCCGCGAGGTCGACGCGCTGCAGATTCCCGAGAGATACGGCGCGCTGAGGGTACTGACTCCCGCGCTCCTGCGTGCGGCCCACCGGCACGGCGTCGAGGTCCACGTATGGACCGTCAACGATCCCGACGACATGCGGCGCCTCGTCGCCCTCGGGGCCGACGGCATCGTCTCCGATCGGGCGGATCTCGCTCTCAAGACACTCGCTCCTCGCTGACTTCCGACGCGCCCCATAACCTCCGGCGCTGGGATTAACCTGTGAGTTCCGCCGAGAAGGCGGCCGCGTGGATGAAGCGCACAGGCTGGAGCGTTATACCTGACAGCGACGAGAGGACCACACAATGGCAGATCGCAGCCTGCGCGGCATCCGACTCGGCGCCCAGAGCCTACAGAGCGAAGAGGGCGTCGTTTTCATGGAGCGCCGTGAGACCACCTACACCTGTGACACTTGCGGCCACGTCACGAACCTGATGTTCGCGGCGGATGCAGAGCCGCCCCAGACCTGGGAGTGCCGCGCGTGCGGCGCCGAGGCCCGCCTGAATGTCGACGGTCAGGCCGTCACGCTCGAGGCCAGCGACGAGAAGGCCGCCCGCACCCACTGGGACATGCTCCTGGAGCGCCGTACGCGCGCCGAACTCGAGGAGCTGCTCGAAGAGCGCCTCGCCTTTATCCGCGCTCGACGCGGTGCCGGGGAAGATCCGACCCGCGAGAAGATCGGCGCCTAGCGCCTCCTGGCGCGCCACCACCCGACGAGAAGCGCGCCGAGACCGCCCCACAGCAGGAACGCCTGCACCCAGGGGCCAAGGACAACACCAGCCGTGAGGCCGGACCGGAGCTCGACATCTTCGAGCATCGCTCCGGCCTCATCTGCGTCCAGGCTGGTGACCGTCGAACCGTCCGCGCGGATGACCTGGCTGGTGCCGACCGTGGAGATGTTCACCACGCTGCGGCCGGTCTCGATGGCCCGCATCCGCGCGAACGCGAGCTGCTGGAGATTCTCGTCGGTACCGCGGAAGTCGGCGTTGTTCGTCTGGAACACCAGCACCTCGGCGCCGGAGTTCAGACCCTGCCAGATCACGTCGTCGTAGATCACGTCGAAACAGATGGCGAGCCCGACGCGCACGTCGTCGACATCCATGATCGGTGGATTCGACCCCGGCGTGTACTCCCTCTGGATGAGCCCGATCAGATTCGGCGCGAGAGCGTTGAAGAAGGCGCGGTCGGGCACGTACTCCCCGAACGGGACGGGGTGACGTTTGTCGTGCAGCTGCGTCGCGGTGCCGTCGGCGTTCCACAGCATCGAGGTGTTGAAGTAGCGGTCGCCACGCCCGGTGGCCGCGTTGGCCAGCAGAGGGGCGTCGATCCGGTTGGCGACGAGCGTCATCCGTCGCGCGAGGGCGTCGATCTCGAAGGGGTCGCCGTCCAACGACCCTTCGGGCCAGACGAGGAGATCCACGTCCTCGCCGTACAGAGGCGCTGTAGCTTCGGTCTGGGCCTGGATGACGGCGAAAGGCTCTCTGTCGTCGAAGTATCCGGTGGGCCCGTTCCCCTGTACAGCCGCAATGCGCATGGAACCGCTCGGGGAGGTCGGGAAGAGCGGGGTGAACAGCAACACCACGAGCACTGCTGCGGGCGCGATCAGGCGGAGTGGACGGCGCCAGGCGCGGAGCCGGACGACCTCGATGAGCATGGCGACGAGGAGCACCATCAGGAAGCTGAGACCGCTGACGCCGACCCACGATGTGACCGGTGCCAGAGGACTCTCCGCCTGACTCATACCGATCCGTGCCCACGGGAAGCCCCCATAGGGCCAGGAACCGATGAACAGTTCGCGACCGACCCAGAGAGCGGCGACGGTCGCGGGAAGCCCCAGGAGGCGTCCTGCCGTCCCGGGGAAGGCCTTCGGCAGCCAGCGATACGCGAGGGTGATCGGAACCAGCACGACGGCGGTCAGCATCCCTTCGACCACGCTGAGGGCGGCCCAGGGAACAGGGCCGAGGTATCGCGATGTCCAGGAGACGAGAAGCGCGAAGAACAGGATGCCGTAGACGAGCCCGACGAGGAGGGCTCCGCCGAACCGGCGTCCGATCAACGCGATGAGCAGAAGAGCGGTCGCGGGGAAGGCGAGGATCCAGATCGCGTCATCGGGATAGGCCAGGTTCATCATCATCGCGGCGACTGCGGCGGCGATCACAGCGGCCCAGAGCGGCAGGAGGGCGCGCTGTGGCGCTGGTTTCTCGGTCATTCCGTCCATCTCACATCGACGAGTAGGCGACGATGCCGCGACGCACGCCGTCGAGCGCGGCTCGAGCCGTACGCGCGAGAGCGGCGTCCTCGGCCACGATCGAGAGTTGATCGAGCAGATCGATCGTCTGCTTCGCCCAGCGCACGAAGTCGCCGGCTGCCATGTCTGCGTCGATCAGCACCCGGTCGAGCATCCCTCCACGTGCCCAGGAATGCATCGCGCCGGCCAGCCCCGCTGCCAGGGGCTCACTTCCGGGAAGGTGATGGTCCTGCTCGAGGTCGTCGAGCTCAGCCCACAGCGTCGTCGTCTTCTCGTACGCTGCACGGAAGGCTCCGCGCGGCAGGCCCCTCTCCCCCGTGTTCGCCTCGTCGCGTCGCGGCTCATACACGAGGCAGCACGCCATGGCGGCGAGAGACGGGGCATCGAGGCCGGCCCAGAGCCCCTGGCGCAAGGACTCCGCGACCAACAGGTCCCGTTCGCCGTAGATACGACGCATGGTGCGACCGGCCTCGGTCAACGCCGGCTCTCCCTCGTCCTCCGTGAGATAGTCGAGGGTCTCGAGAACTTCGACGACGCGGTCGAAGACACGCGCCACGGTTCCGGTGCGCGTCTCGATCTGACGGCGGATGCGGTCCGTCTGACGCTTCAGCTTCCAGTAGCGCTCCGCCCAGCGCGCGTGGGCCTCGCGATCGGGGCAGCGATGGCACGGATGACGTTGCATCTGCGTGCGCAGGGTCTGGATGCGCTTCATGCGCTTGTCGCGCGACGCGCGCGGGGCGTTCGAGTCCTGTCGGTTCTTCTTCTCGAGGTCGCTCAATTCGCGTCGGATCGCTGCGTACTCGGGGAAGTCGCCGTGTTCGCATGCCATCGCGCTCTGATAGCCCGCCAGCGACTCCTCGGCCTCGCGCACCTGGCGTGCCAGACCGACGACGGCGCGGTCGGCCTGGAACTGGGCGAACGACGATTCCAAGATCTGTCGGGCCCTGGGCTTGCCGAACAGGTCGATCAGGTTCACGGCCATGTTGTACGTCGGGCGGAAGCTGGAATTCAACGGATACGTCCGGCGGGAGGCGAGCGCAGCGACCGCCTGCGGATCCATGCCCTCGGTCCACTGCACGACGGCGTGACCCTCGACGTCGATGCCTCGACGCCCTGCGCGCCCGGTGAGCTGGGTGTACTCCCCCGAGGTGATGGCTACCCGGGCCTCGCCGTTGAACTTCTCCATCTTCTCGAGCACGACCGTGCGTGCCGGCATGTTGATCCCGAGCGCGAGCGTCTCGGTGGCGAAGACGACCTTGACGAGCTTGCGCTGATAGAGCTCTTCGACGACCTCTTTGAACGCGGGCAGCAGCCCCGCATGATGCGACGCGACGCCGCGCTCGAGGTTGTCGAGCCATTCCCAGTAGCCGAGGACACCGAGGTCCTCTTCCTGGAGCGTGCGCGTACGCTCTTCGACGATCGCGCGGATCTCTGCACGTTCCTCGTTCGAGGTGAGCCGGATGCCCGAGCGGCGCACCTGTTGCACGGCGGCATCGCAGCCCACCCGACTGAAGATGAAGAAGATCGCCGGCAGCAGATTCGCCCGCTCCAGAAGCCGCACGACATCGGGGCGGTCCATCCGCTCGATCCGGCGGGCATTGGCAGCACGCACCGGTCGGCGCCCACCCCGGGGAGGTCGCTTCGCCTGACGGCCGGCGTGGCGGTCGCTGCGGTAGGCCTGTGCCTGCCGGTTGTTCTCGTAGGTCGTGCTCGTCGAGGAGCGGATCCGCATCAGCTCCTGATTCACCTGCGCCGTGGCCGGACCCGCCCGATCGTCGAACAACGGCAGGAGGTCATCGCGCACCAGTACATGCTGCTCCAGCGGCACGGGGCGGATCTCGGAGACGATCACCTCGGTGTCTCCGCGCACGGTGTCGAGCCAGTCGCCGAACTCCTCCGCGTTCGACACGGTGGCGCTCAACGACACCAGGCGCACGCGGGCGGGGAGATGGATGATGACCTCTTCCCACACAGCGCCGCGGAACCGGTCGGCGAGGTAGTGGACCTCGTCCATGATGACGTAACGCAGGTCGCGGAGCGCCGAGGAGTCGGCGTAGATCATGTTGCGAAGGACCTCGGTGGTCATCACGACGATGCGCGCATTGCCGTTGATGTTCGTGTCGCCCGTGAGGAGTCCCACCTGGTCGGCCCCGTAGACGTCGACCAGTTCTCGGAACTTCTGATTCGAGAGTGCCTTCATCGGCGTCGTGTAGAACGCCTTGTCACTCGAGGTCTGCATGGCGAGGTGGATCGCGAACTCGCCGACGATCGTCTTCCCGGCACCCGTCGGCGCGGCGACCAACACGCTGCGTCCGCTCTCGAGTGCGTGGCAGCCGGCGATCTGGAAGGGATCGAGCTGGAACTTCTGCAGTGCGGCGAAAGCGGTCGACTGCGGGTGCTCCACCGCCTCCTGCGCGCGGGCGTACCTCTCGGAAGGGGAACTCATGCCGGATCCGGCAGAAGCCCTGATGCCTCGTCGCGCTTGCGCTTTCGTCGGTCGAAGATCAGCGAGAGCCCGGCCGCGGCGAAGAAGAGGACGATCAGGATCCCCGCGAGCATCAACATGCTGACGACGTCAGCGGCCGGCGTCGCGAGTGCGGCGAACACCGTGGCGATGATGATGGCGACCCGCCATCCCTTGAGGATCGCGCGGCCGGACATGACGCCCGCGAGGTTGAGCGCGACCAGGAACACGGGAAGCACGAACGAGATGCCGATCACGATCATCAGCTTGAAGATGAAGTCGTAATACTCCTGTGCGGAATAGAGGTTCGTCGCACCGGCGGGCGTGAAGCTCCACATCAACTCGATGATGTGCGGCATGATCATCACGCCGAGGTAGCAGCCGGCGAAGAACAGCGGCACCGCGGCCACGACGAAACCGATCGTGTACCTGACCTCTTTGCGCGTGAGACCGGGCATGATGAACGCCCAGATCTGCCAAAGCCACACCGGAGCCGACAGGAAGATGCCGATGGAGAACGCGATGCGCATGCGCATGTCGAACGCGGCCGTGACCGTTCCGAAGTTGAGCGCGCTGAAGTCGTCTCCACGCTTCTCGGCGATGATGCGCACCGGCTCGGTGATGAAGTTGATGATCGGGTCAGCGATGAGGAAGGCGATGACCATGCCGATCAGCAGGGCGAGCGCTGCGAACATCAGGCGCTTGCGCAGTTCGACGAGATGCGCGCCGAGCGACATCCGTCGATCCCGATCCGCCTTCGGCATCACGGTCGGTTCGATGGCTGCCACGGCCGGTCAGGCGCGGGGCGGAGTCTCAGGTTCGATGCCCGAGTCCTTCACCGTGGTCGGCTCGACGGCAGCGGAGTCGGTGCGAGCAGCGTCGTCGTCCTTCATCGCCTTCATCTCGCCCTTGAACACGCGGGCGGACTGGCCCATGCTCTTCGCGAGAGCCGGCAACTTGGCAGCACCGAACAGGAGGAGGATCACGGCCAGCACGATAAGCAGGTGCCAGCCTTGCATTCCAGCGAACATGTCAGGATTCCCGTCGTCGGTGAGCGTTCGCTCCAGTCTACAGATCAAACCTTTGCTTCGGGTTGGCGATAGAGGGCGAGTCCTGCGGCGGCCCAGTCCCTGGTCGCCGACCGGGCGACACCGGGTTCCAGTACCTCCATCGCTCCGCCGAAGCGGCCCGCGAGACGCTTGATGCCTCGCGGGTCGGCGAGATGCAGGCGGGTGGTGACCGCGCCATCGACCACGTCGGTTTCACCCGTCGGCAGGAATCCGCTCAGGAGCGGAGCGAGTCGCTCGGCCACACGGACCGTGACCTCACGCTCGTCGTCCAGGCCGGCGAACGCCTCGGGAACCTGATCGCCGGCGTGGGTGATCGGGATGTCGGTCAGCGTCGGGGCGCTGACGCGGTCGAGGTGGAATGTGCGCATAGCCTGTCGAAGATGGCACCAGCCCTGCAGGTACCACTGCCCGTTGGTGATCAGGATCTGCATCGGGTCGACCGTGCGCGTCGTCGGGGCGGCATCGGGAGCCTGGTAGGTGAAGGAGATCGCCACCCCTTCATGCAGTCCTCGAGCCACCGCCTCGCGAACCTCGTCGACCGCGCTCGGGGCGACGACGACATCGGCGGGCGCATCCGCCGCGCCCCGTGAGAGCTTGGAGATCAGCCCGGCGACCAGACCCGAATCCGAGACGGCCGGGACCGCAGCGACCATCTGCAGGCCGGCCAGGAGCGCCGCGGCCTCGCGGGCGGTGAAGCGCGGAACGCGACGCAGCGCCACGTCGTTGGTGATCTCGATCACGTCTTCGAGATCGAGCAGGTCCCAGTTGATGTCGAACATCTCCTGGGGCTGCTGCCAGTAGCCCGATTCCCCGGGGAGACCGATGACGGTGAGCTTCTCGACCATGCCCCGCATCTCCTGCGGAGTCACGCCGAACTCTGACGCTGCTTCCTGGAGCGACACCTGACCGTGCTCGAGGAGGTAGGGAACGAGAGTCAGGTAGAGCCGCACACGATCAGCCGCGAGCAGGGGCTTCGACTTCGCACTCATCTCGCCTCCTCGACATCGGCGTGCACGCGCACGACGGCACGGAGCCGTGAGATCACGGCCTCCCGCAGCAGGGCGGGTTCGACCACCCGGACTTCCGGACCATACGAGGCGAGCTCGTCGGCGAGGATGTGCAGGTCGACGAAGGGCACATTGATCCCCTGCGCGGCCGATGTGGCCCGTCGTCCCAAGCGCAGTGCGGCCTCGGTCCCCGGGGTCACTTCCAGGAGGGCGGAGTTCTCGGCTGCGACACGTTCCAACCCGGCGAGGGCTCGATCTCCGGCGCTGTCGCGCAGGGCGGGATCGAAGCTCTGGGGGCTCACGCGCACATCGCCGACGACACGGCTGAGCAGGAAGGTGCGATCCTCTTCCGCGTCGACGTCGACGCCGAAGACATGCCATCGCGCCTCGTAGTCGACCAGCGCCAACGGCCGGATACGCCGACGACGAGGTGCGTCCTCCCCCGGCTTCAAGTAGTCGAACGCCACCACCCTGCTGCGTTCGATGGCATCCTGCAACGGCGAGAACGCCGCATCTCGTGCCGTGATCCGCGGCGCGAAGCCGATGATCGGTTCGTCGCCGTCGATGCCGAGCGCTCGGATCTTCCGGACGCCCGATTGCGCGTCGCCCGAGACCGACTCCGCACTCCAGACGCTACCGGCCAACTGCAGCACGGCCAGCTCGGCGGGCGAGAACTCGATGTCACTCGGGAGATCGTATTCCGCCTGCGGAATGCGATAGCGGGCCTCGCGGAGATCGTTGGGATCGGCGGCGTCCCCGATGGTCTCGATGGGCACTCCGAGCGAGCGCAGCTCGTCCTTGTCGCGCTCGAACATCTTCTCGAGCGCGTCCGAGCGGGTTCCCGCCTCGGCGCGTTGCCGATAGCCGGAGACGTTGTCGAGGATCTGCTGCTTGGTCAACCCGATCTCCGTGGCCATCAACGCCACGACGAGATTCGTCAGGCGCTCCTCCGCGGGGATCCGGGCAGCCATCACGGCGCGGGCGCCGTCACTGCGCCCAGGATGTCGACGACGATCGCGGTCGCGGGAGAGTTCTCGGCCGCGGGGAACACGACGAGGAGCTGAGATCCCACGGTGGCTCCGACGAGCTGGTCGGCGGCCACGCTGACGCTGGCATCCTTGCCCCAGGAGCTCGTGGTGACCTTCTTGTCGTCCCAGCCGACACCCATGACGTTGGAGACGACGATGTCGCCCTTCTTCACCTCCGGGCCGTCGCCCTTGATGAGGGTCTGCGTGGTGATCTCGGTCGGGGCGGGCACATCGGGGATGATGACGCCGGGAGTGCCGTCGGGAGCACGCACGACGGTGGGAAGGCCGCGGGCATCGTTGAACTGGAGCGCACCGGATGCCTTCGACGGCATGACGTCGAGCACATCGATGACCGCGACGATGTTCTCGCCTTTTTCGAGCCCGAACGCCTGGACGTTCTGCGCGCCGAAGTCCTCAGGCGTCAGGACAGCGAGGATGCGGCTGCCTTCCGTGGCGCACTCCAGAACCTCGGACAGGCCGGCGGAACGCTGCGCCCAGTAGTCGATGCTGTGCACGCGACTCTGGTCTCCGTTGAATTCGGACTGGTAGAGCTTCTTGCCGCTGTCGCCGCCGTAGAAGGCGATGTCCATGACCACGGGCTGGAAATCCGAGCCCAGGGCGATCCCGTCGCCGACGGTGACATCCGCGAAGGAGGTCTTGTCGGTCTTGACCGGTCCGAAGACGTCGACGTCCGGAACGGAGCCGAGGTCCCCGCTCACATCGGCGACGTTCAGGATCTTGTCGTTGCCGCCGCGATCGCAGGCGGCGACACCGTCGGATGCGGTCGCGGTGCAGCCTGTCAGGGCGAGGACGGCGAGGCTGAGGGAGGCCAGAACGGCGGTCGTTTTACGCACGCGCTCCAGTCTATTCCGTCACGTGCCCGGAATCGCGCGATGCGGCAGCCAGGCGCGCCCCTTCGGCGGCCTTCTCCGCTTCCCGCGCGCGCTTGCGCAGGTTCTTGTCGCTGATCTCGCGGTCGCCGACGGCGCCGGGGGTCCACGCCTCCACGTCTTCGTCGCCGTAACTGCTCTTGGAAGCCCGCCGCTTCACCGATGGGGCGACGGCGCCCGGCGCGAGTCTGCGCGCGGTGAGAAGGAACCCTGTGTGCGCGACCATGCGATGGTCGGGGCGCACGGCGAGACCCTCGACGTGCCAGCCGCGAACCATGGTCTCGGAGGCATCGGGGTCGGTGAAGAGTCCCGTACCGCGGATGTACTCGGCCACGCGGGAGAGCTGCGTCGCGGTCGCCACGTAGCAGAGCACGACTCCGCCCGGGGTGAGGGCCTCGGCGACGGCATCCATGCATTCCCACGGCGCGAGCATGTCGAGGACCACGCGATCGACCGAGGCCGGAGCGGATTCCTTCGGCAGAGCCTCGACGAGATCACCGACGACCACGCGCCAGGTGTCGGGGTGTTCGCCGAAGAACGTCTCCACGTTGCCACGCGCCACGTCGGCGAAGTCCTCGCGACGCTCGAATGAGATGAGCTTTCCCGCCGGACCCACTGCCCGCAGGAGCGAGAGCGAGAGGGCGCCGGATCCGACGCCGGCCTCGACGACCACCGACCCCGGGAAGATATCGGCCTGCATCACGATCTGAGCCGCGTCCTTGGGGTACACGATCGCTGCGCCGCGCGGCATCGACATCGCGAAGTCCCGCAGCAGGGGACGCAGTGCCAGATAGTCATGGCCAGAGCTGTTCGCGACGACGGAGCCGTCGGGCAGTCCGATCAGATCGCGATGACGGAGCACGCCCTGGTGTGTGTGGAGCTCGCCGTCTTCGCGAAGAGTCACGGTGTGCAGACGGCCTTTCGGTCCCGTCAACTGCACGCGATCGCCGGCGCGGAACGGGCCGCTCGGCCGCGGTACTCGGGAATCGGTCATCGGGTGGCTCCTGTCGCGGCGGTGCTGCTGTCGAAGAGATCGGTGAGGTCGGCGGCGCCTCTGCCGGCGAGCGTCGACCACAGCTCGTGAGCGCCGAGGTGATCCAACGGAACGATGTGCGGAACGGCGAGAGTGAGCGCTCCGGACGCGAGGCCGGCACGGACGCCGGTGGGTGAATCCTCGATGACGATCACCTCGGCGATGTCGACGTCGAGGAGGGCGGCGGCCTGCAGGTACGGCTCCGGGTGCGGCTTGGGGTTGTCGACGTCATCTCCCGCGACGACGATGTCGAACGCCTCGAAGTCGATCAGATCAACCACGTTCAACGCCATCCGACGCAGCGACATCGTCACGAGCCCGGTCGGGATGCCCGCCTCGCGGAGGTCGCGGAGCAGCTCGCGCGCACCGGGGCGGAACGGGACGCCCTGCGTGCGGAGAGACTCCTGCACGACGTCTGTGAGGTGGGAGACAATCGCCTCGGCTTCCATCGCGACACCGGCGTTCTGCAGGATCACGGCGCTGTCGATCAAACCGCTGCCGACGAGCTGCAGAGCATCCTCGTGGGTCCAGGAACCGCCGAACGCTTCGACCAACGCCGTCTCGGCCGCCATCCAATACGGTTCGGTGTCGACGAGTGTTCCGTCCATGTCCCAAAGGACCGCGCTGGGCTTTCTGCTCACTGAACCCATGCTAGCCGTGGTGCCGCCCGCATCCCGCCTTCGCGGACTAGCCTGGAAGGATCACGACCGCGATCTCGAAGGGAGCCCTCGATGGATGTTCTCGGTCCGCGCATCGTCATCGCCGCCTTCGACGGCTGGAACGACGCGGGTGAAGCGGCCAGCAGCGCCATCGAGGCGCTGCGCTCCTCGTCGGAGTACGATCTCGTGCATTCCGTCGACCCCGAGCTGTACTTCGACTACCAGTACACGCGTCCCTCGACGCGGATGGATGCGGAAGGCCGTCGCCAACTGACCTGGCCGGAGGCAGGACTCTGGCGTCCCCGCGATCCCGGCCCCGGCCCCGAGTTCTGGCTGCTCACCGGCGCCGAACCCGCGCGTACCTGGCAGGCCTTCGCCTCCGAGTTCATCGACATCGCCCTGCGCGACGACATCACCGCTCTCGTGACCCTCGGAGCGATGCTGTCCGACGTGCCGCACACGCGGCCCATCTCGATCTTCGCCTCGAGCCAGAACGAGCAGGTGCGCGAGGCGCACGGGCTGGAGCGCTCGCTGTATGAGGGTCCGGTCGGGATCCTCACCGTCTTCGAGCACTTCGCCGAGAACGCCGGCATTCCCACGGCGAGCCTGTGGGCGAGCGTGCCGCACTACGTCGCCAGCGCGACCCCCTCGCCGAAGGTGACGCTCGCGCTCCTCGATCGGCTCGAGGAGCTCACGGGGGTGGACGTCGATCGTACGGCGTTGCGCACGGAGGCCGCGGCGTGGGAGGCGTCGATCGACGCCGCCGCGTCCGAGGACGAGGACATGGCCGAGTACATCCGTCAGCTCGAGCGCACCCGCGACACGTGGGACTCCCCCGAGGCATCTGGCGATGCGATCGCCCAGGCGTTCGAGCGCTATCTGCGCCGCCGGGACGACGGCCCGGGCGACCGCAAGCGCTGAGCGCGGGTCAGGCGGCGATCACGCCAGTGCCGAGCAGGACCAACAGCACGGTGCCCAGCAGGATGCGGTAGATCACGAACGGCAGGAAGCTGCGCTTCGAGATCCAGTTCATGAAGAACGCGATCACGCCCAGTGCCACCACGAAGGCGATTCCGGTCGCGGCGAGGGTGTCGCCGAAGGAGAAGAACGACGGCTCGTCCCAGCTCTTGAACACCTGATAGAACCCGCTGCCGAAGACCGCGGGGATCGCCAACAGGAAGGCGTAGCGCGCCGCAGCCGCACGCTCGTAGCCGAGGAAGAGCCCCATTGTGATGGTGCCGCCCGAGCGGGAGACCCCGGGGATCAGGGCCAGCGCCTGCGCGAATCCGAAGGCGATGCCGTGCGGGTAGGTGAGGTCGTCGAGCTTGCGGCGCTTCGCACCCACGTAGTCGGCGACGCCGAGCAGGATGCCGAAGACGATCAGCATGACGGCGACGATCCACATCGACCGGAGCACGGTCTCGATCTGATCCTGGAACAGGAGTCCGAGGACCACGATCGGGATGCTGCCGATGATGATCAACCAGCCCATCCTGGCGTCCGGATCGTTGCGCGGAGCCTTGCCGACGAGCGACCGGAACCACTGCGTGACGATGCGCACGATGTCACGCCAGAAGAACACCACCACGGCGGCCTCGGTGCCGATCTGGGTGATCGCGGTGAACGCGGCCCCCGGGTCCTCCCCCGAGGGGAGGAACGTTCCGAGGATGCGCAGGTGAGCGCTGGAGGAGATCGGAAGGAACTCGGTGAGTCCCTGGACGATGCCGAGGATCAGTGCTTCGAGCAGGTGCATGGAGAGCTTTCAGTTCAGGGAGGCACGGAGCGCGCGGCGCTCAGTACGTGCGCAGCAGATCGGTCAGCACCCGCTGGCCGAAGACAAGCGATTCTACGGGTACTCGCTCATCGACTCCGTGGAACATACCCGTGAAGTCGAGGTCGGCCGGGAGCTTCAGCGGTGCGAAGCCGTAGCCGGTGATGCCCAGGTACGCCAGAGCCTTGTTGTCGGTGCCGGCGCCGAGCAGGTACGGGATGACCGGTACCCCGGGGTCGTGACGGCCGATGCTGGCGACCATCGCCTCCACCAACTCGCCCTCGAACGGCGTCTCCATTCCGATGTCGCGGACGACCGTCTCGATGACGATCTCGTCGCCGACGATCTGCTGCAACTCGGCGAGGACATCGTCTTCGGTGCCGGGGATCACGCGCACGTCGATGAGCGCCTCGGCGCGCTCGGGGATCACGTTGTGCTTGTAGCCCGCCGTCAACGCCGTCGGGTTCGTCGTCGTACGGAAAGAGGACCGGAGGAAGGCCTCGGCCGGGCCCGCGGCCGAGGCGAGGGCATCGGGATCGTCGACGCTGCGTCCGGTGAGGTCGCTCAGGCCTTCCAGCAGGGCCCTGGTCGTCGATGTCAGTCGGATCGGCCACCGGGTGCGTCCGATCGCCGCCACCGCCTCAGCGAGCTTCGTGACGGCGTTGTCATCGTGTAGACGGCTTCCGTGGCCCGCGCGGCCCTTCGCCACGAGCCGGATCCAGATCAGGGCCTTCTCCCCCACCTGCAGCAGATACGCACGTCGGTCATCGACCGTGATCGAGTAGCCGCCGACTTCGCTGATCGCGGCTGTCGCGCCCTCGAACCACTCCGGGTGGTTCTGCACGACGAGCGCCGACCCCTCGACACCGCCGTTCTCCTCGTCGGCGAAGAACGCCAGCACCAGATCGCGCTCCGGCTGCTCCCCCGCGCGCAGGATCTCGGCGACCGAGGTGAGGATCATCGCATTCATGTTCTTCATGTCGACGGCGCCGCGGCCCCACAGCATTCCATCCTGCACGAGGCCGGCGAACGGGTCGACGCTCCAGTCCTCGGCCATGGCGGGAACGACGTCGAGGTGGCCGTGCACGACGAGGGCCGGCTTGTCCCTGTCGCGCCCGGGCACCCTCGCCATCACATTGGTGCGGCGAGGGATCGGCTCGTAGTACTCGACGTCGAGTCCGAGCTCCTCCAGGTAGGCCCCGACGTACTGCGCGGCCTCACGCTCGCCCTTCGCGTTGCCTCCTCCGAAGTTGGAGGTGTCGAAGCGGATCAGGTCGCTCGCGATGCGGACGACCTCCGCAAGAGTCGGATCGGTCATGGGTCCAGGCTATCGAAAGCGCGCGCCACGCCCGGGCGTGCGCCTCGGTTCGAGAGGCCGCCGGGGACGTGGTAATGTCATTCTTCGGTCGGCAACGATCATCCAAAACCTGCGCGGGTGGCGGAATGGTAGACGCGCTACGTTGAGGTCGTAGTGCCCGTAAGGGCGTGGGGGTTCAAGTCCCCCTCCGCGCACAGGAAGAAGAAGGCCCCGGATCCACTGATCCGGGGCCTTCTTCGTTTGTCGGCGGGCTTCGTCGTCTGCGGCGGATGCGGCAGCGGGTGGAGGCACGCGCGCACCCCCACCCGCGACGATCAGGCTGCGCTGACTCCGAACAGAAGGCCGAGCAGGTACGTGATGGCCGCTGCGCCGAAACCGATGGCGAGCTGACGGAGAGCGCGACGCAGAGGCGGCCCGCCCGAGAGGACACCCACCATCGCACCGGTGCTCAGCAACGCGATGCCGACGAGGACGAGGGCGACGACGACGGCCGTCGTTCCCTGCAGTCCGAAGATCCACGGCAGGACGGGGATGATCGCTCCGGAGGCGAACAGGAGGAAGCTCGAGATCGCGGCGGTCCAATCGTTGCCGACGATCTCGTGGTCGTCGCCGCCCTGGAGATTGACCGGCCCGGTCGCGGTCTGGCGGACACCGGCCTGTGCAGCGGTCACGATGCGTCTGGCGCGTGCCAGTGATTCCTCCTGCTCCATTCCGCGTGCGCGGTAGACGAGTGCGAGCTCGTTCTCGTCGATATCGAGATCGCCGGCGGCCGCATGGGCGTCCTCGTTCGCCTCGGTGGCCGCGAGCAGCTCGCGCTGGGAACGCACCGAGACGAACTCGCCTGCCCCCATCGACAATGCTCCTGCCAGGAGTCCGGCGATGCCGCTGAAGAGCACGAAGCCGGAGCTCACGCCCGTCGCGCCGATACCGAGGACGAGAGCGAGGTTGCTCACGAGACCGTCGTTCGCTCCGAAGACCGCGGCCCGGAAAGAGCCGGAGAGGCGTCTGCGGCCTCGCGCGGCGAGTCCCCGGACGACCTCGTAGTGGACCTTCTCATCGGCCCGCATCGCGGGAGTGGCATACTGCTCCGCGTCGTAGGGCGAGCGAGCCTCGGCGCTCTGGGCGAGGGCGAGGACGAAGATGGACCCGAAGCGACCGGCCATCCAGCCGAGGAGACGCGAGCGCACCCCGGCTCGGGGAAGTCGCTTCGGCTCCGCGCCGAGGAGATCGAGCCAGTGCTGCTCATGGCGGCGTTCGGCTTCGGCGAGACTGAGCAGGATGTCGCGCTCCTCGCCTTCTCGGCGCGCGGCGAGCTTCTGATAGACGGCGCCCTCGGCACGCTCCTCGACGAGATAGCGCGCCCAGCGCCGGCGATCGGCGGGCGTCGGGTCGACTGCAGCGGGGGCTGTCATGGATCCTCCAGAAGTGACGGTGCCCGTGCGCGGGCAACCGTTCAACGCTAGCTCCGAAGGATCGCAGGGACCCTGCTCAGACGCGGATTGACAGCATTTCGGGGATCCGAAGCACGATGCTCTATGGGTGCGGAGACACCGCCGACAACATCGTCACGAACGCACGCGCTTGCGGAGAACCTCGATGCGCGACTGCAGCTGGGTGACGGTGGCCTGCGCGACCGCGGGCCCGCCGCAGATCCGCCTCAGCTCGGCATGCACCGCGCCGTGGGGCTCGCCCTTCTGCCGTGCGTAGAGGCCGACGAGGCTGTTCAGAAGCTGTCGCTGCTCCTTGAGGGTGCGGTGCAGGGGTGCGGGCAGCGTCGTCGTGTCTGTCGGCTCCGCCGAGGCTTCCCGTGCCTCGCGTAGACGTGACTGGCGGGACTGGCGCTGCATGAGCAGTTCGTGGACGTGCTCGGGCTCGAGAAGACCGGGGAACCCGATGAACTCCTCTTCTTCCGGTGTGCCGGGTTCTGCGAGCTGCCCGAACTCCTGCCCCTCGAACACCACCCTGTCGAAGTGCGCGACGGACGAGAGCGCCTGATAGCTGAACTCCTGGGTCAGCGCGTCGGAGGTCTCCTCCTCGCGATTCGCGCTCTCGAGCAGCGAGTCCTCCAGGCCGTCGTCTTCCTTCGACTGGCGGTCGAGTGCGTGGTCGCGCTGCTTGTCCATCTCGTTCGCGAGGCCCATGAGCACGGGGACCTGCGGAAGGAACACGCTGGCTGCCTCGCCACGGCGTCGGGCTCGCACGAATCGCCCGATGGCCTGCGCGAAGAACAGCGGAGTCGATGACGAGGTCGCGTACACACCGACGGCGAGGCGCGGAACGTCCACACCCTCCGACACCATGCGCACAGCCACCATCCAGCGGGAGTCGTTCGCGCTGAACTTCTCGATGCGTTCCGAGGCGGTCGCATCGTCTGAGAGTACGACCGTCGCCTGCTGCCCCGTGATGCTGTGCAGGATCTTGGCGTACGCGCGTGCGACGGTCTGATCGGTCGCCAACACGAGACCGCCGGCATCGGGGACGTGGTGGCGGATCTCGGTGAGGCGCCGGTCCGCAGCCGACAGCACGGCCGGCATCCAGTCACCCTCGGGATCGAGTGCGGTGCGCCAGGCCTGCGACGTCACATCCTTCGTGTTGTCCTGACCCAGGTGCGTCTCGAGCTCGTCGCCCGTGGTGGTGCGCCAGCGCATCTTGCCGGCGTACATGTGGAACAGGACGGGGCGGACGACGCCGTCGGCCAGCGCACGGCCGTAGCCGTAGTTGTAGTCGGTGCGGGAGATCCGTGCACCGGATTCGTCGGGGTGGTACTCGACGAAAGGGATCGGAGCCGTGTCGCTGCGGAACGGCGTGCCGGAGAGCAGGAGGCGCCGCTTGGCGGGACCGTAGGCATCGCGAATGGCGTCGCCCCAGCTGAGCGCATCGCCACCGTGGTGGACTTCGTCGAGGATCACCAGCGTCTTCGCGTCTTCGGTGAGATGCCGGTGCACCGACGACTTCGCCGCGACCTGCGCGTACGTCACGACAGCGCCGTGGTAGTGCCGCGCCGGCGCCCAGTCGCTGTTGCGGAAACGGGGGTCGAGACGGATGTGCACGCGGGCGGCCGCATCGGCCCATTGCGTCTTGAGATGCTCGGTCGGCGCCACCACGATGATGCGGTTGACCTCGCCCATGCGCATGAGCTCGACCGCGAGGGTGAGGGCGAAGGTGGTCTTTCCCGCGCCCGGGGTGGCGGCCACGAGGAAGTCGCGCTGATCCGCTGCGAAGTACTGTTCGAGGGCCTCCTGCTGCCAGGCGCGCAGCTTGTTCGCGGTTCCCCAAGGGGCACGCTGAGGAAAGGACGGAGAGAGCATCGAGTCCACGATAATCGCTGCCGGGGACACCGGATCACTCGCCGCGGTTCCCGCGCGTGCCCCTCCCCCGCACGCATGCGTGCGGGTAGGCTCTGACACTGCGCCGCGGGTCACCACCGCGCGCACGACGTTCGCGAAGGAGAGCTGGATGACCGACCAGGATTCGACTCGGACCCCCTACGTGCCGAACGAGAGCGCACACCCGTGGCGACGTTTCGTCGCGGTCGGCGATTCGTTCACGGAGGGCATCGGCGACCCGGATCCCGCCCATCCGGGCAGCCATCGCGGTTGGGCCGATCGCGTGGCCGAGGTTCTCGCCGCACAGGTCGACGACTTCGCCTACGCCAACCTCGCGGTGCGTGGAAAGCTGATCGCTCAGATCGTCGCCGACCAGATCGAGCCCGCCGTCGCGCTGCGCCCCGACCTGGTGTCGATCTGCGCCGGCGGCAACGACGTGATCCGCCCCGGCACCGACCCAGACGCCATCGCGAGCCAGCTCGAAGACGCCGTGGCCCGCCTGGCATCGACCGGAGCGGCCGTGTTGCTCTTCACCGGCATCGACACGGGCTTCACCCCGGTGTTCCGCGCATTCCGCGGGAAGGTCGCCATCTACAACGAGAACGTCCGTGCCATCGCCGAACGGCACGACTGCATCGTCGCCGATCAGTGGGCGCTCAAGGTCGTGCAGGACATGCGCTTCTTCGACGACGACCGCCTGCACTACAACGCGCTCGGGCACCACGAAGTGGCCCGCATGGCGTTGCGCGCTCTGAACGTGCCGAACGATCTCGAGGCCATGCAGCCCGAACCGTTCCCGTTGCGGACGTGGCGCGAGGCGCGGGCGGAGGATCTCGGCTGGGCGCGTGAACACCTGGTGCCGTGGGTGCTCCGGCGGCTGCGGCACCAATCATCCGGCGACAACCTCGCAGCGAAGCGTCCGGAGCCCTCGCCGGTGTTCCTTTCCGAGCAGAGCCTTCCCGAGAAGGACTGAGCGGGTCAGGCCTTCATCGCCCAGAGTGCGACCGCGGCGGCCGACGCCACGTTGAGCGAGTCCACCCCGCCGGACATCGGGATGGTGACGACGGTGTCCGCACCGTCCATCGCCTCCCGCGAGAGGCCGTCGCCCTCCGAACCCATGACCAGGGCGACGCGGGCCGGACGATCGGCGGCGTAGGCGTCGAGCGTCACTGCGTCGTCACGCAGCGCCAGCGCCGCGATGTCGAAACCCGCGGCGTGAAGGTCCGCGATGGCGGAATCCCAGTCGGGGATACGTGTCCACGGCACCTGGAACACGGTCCCCATGCTGACGCGCACGCTGCGACGATAGAGAGGGTCCGCTCCCCCCGGCGACACCAGCACCGCATCGGCGCCGAGCCCGGCAGCCGCGCGGAATGCCGCGCCGACGTTGGTGTGATCGCCGAGGTTCTCGAGGATCAGGACCAGGGATGCGCCCTCGATGACATCGCGTACCGACGGCAACTCCGGGCGATGCATGGATGCGATCGTCCCCCGGTGCACGGCGAAGCCCGTCACGTCTTCCGCGATCTCATCCGGGACGACGTACACCGGGATGTCGAAGTCGCCCACGATCTTCCGGATGTCCTCGACCCGACGCTCCTGCACCAGGACGGAGCGCGGACGATGGCCGGCCGCCACCGCACGGGCGATCACCTTCGTCGACTCTGCGATGTACAGACCGCCCGCCGGTTCGGACAGAGCGCGAAGGGCGGTATCGGTGAGTCCGCGGTAGTCGTCGAGGCGTCGGTCGTCGGCTTCGGTCACAGGCAGCAGTTCCACAGGTCCACTCTGCCATCGCCCGCGGATCGCATCGCACCGAGTCCCCCCGGCGACACCGTCGAGGAGAGCGCCCCTCGTCCCCGCACCGTAGACTCGCTCGAGGAGGTCCTGTGAGCGTGTCGAATCCCGCCGAGCTGTCGGCCACCGTCGCCCACGCCGCCGAGCTGTTGCGCGAGAAGCGCATCGCACTCCTCACCGGTGCCGGCATCTCGACCGATTCCGGCATCCCCGCCTATCGCGGCGAAGGTGCCAGGACCCGCAGCGACCCGATGACGATACAGACGTACCTGGGCGATGAGGCCGCGCGCAGACGGTACTGGGTCGGAGGTCACCTCGGCTGGCGCGCCTTCGCCAGTGCCGAGCCGAACGCGGGACATATCGCGCTGGCACAGCTCGAAGCGGCCGGCACGGTGTCCGGAGTGATCACGCAGAACGTCGACGGCCTGCATCTGCGAGCCGGGAGCTCGCACGTGATCGAGGTGCACGGAACCATGCGTCGCGTGCTGTGTCTCCGGTGCGGCCAGGTGTTCGACCGTCGCGACGTGGCCGTGCAGATCGAGGAGCTCAATCCGTGGATCACGGTGCCGGAGAACGTCGCTCTCGCGCCCGACGGCGACGTTCTCCCCGAGAGCACCGAGGGGTTCATCGTTCCCGCGTGCACGGTCTGCGGAGGCATGCTCAAGCCCGATGTCGTCTTCTTCGGCGAGTACGTGCCGCAGGACCGCTTCCGCGCTGCCGAGTCGCTGCTGCGCTCCAGCAGTGCGCTGATCGTCGCCGGCTCGTCGCTGGTCGTGAACTCCGGTGTGCGCCTGGTCGAGCGTGCCCGCCGCCGCAACATCCCGCTGATCATCGTCAACCGTGAGCCGACGCGCGCGGATGCCTGGGCGCATGTCACCATCGCCGCCGGCACCAGCGACGTGCTCCCCGCACTCCAGGAACTCCTCTCGTGACCCATCTCACCCTCGTCCGCCACGGTCAGACCGACTGGAACCTCGCCAAGCGCATCCAGGGCTCCACCGACATCCCACTGAACGAGACCGGCCGTGAAGACGCCCGGTGGGCGGCGGAGAAGCTCGCCGCCGGTACCCATCATGCCGTCTACACCAGCCCGCTGCTGCGGGCGAAGGAGACCGCGGAGATCATCGCGGATCGGCTGGGGCTGGAGGTCGCCGGAGTCGTCCCCGACATCCGGGAGCGCGAATTCGGCGAGGGCGAGGGCATGCTCGTTCCGGACTACATCAGGACCTACGGGGATTGGCATGCGGAGGTCCCCGGCGCCGAGTCCCTGCACGAGGTCGGGGAACGCGCGATCGCGGCGCTGCACGCGATCGCACGCGAGGCACGTCGACGGTCGACCCCTCGGGCGGAGTCGGTCATCGTCGTCGCCCACGGTGGAGTGATCCGCGCCGTGATCGACCACGTCTCGGGCGGCACGCTCCCCCGGGAGGGGGAAGTCCTGCAGAACGGCTCGGCGCATCGCTTCGTCGCAGCCCCCGGATATCTTCGGCTGCTCGAGGAGTCTCCGGTCCTCTGATCAGATGCTTCTCTGATCAGCGGAGGCGGTGGTCAGCCGGCGCGGGAGACGACCGAACGCGCGTGCCGGAGCACCGGTTCGTCGACCATGCGCCCCTGGAAGCGGAACACACCACGTTCGGTTTCTGCTGCGATGAGGACGGCTCGGGCCCAGGCAACGGTCTCGTCGTCCGGCCGGTAGGCCGCTCGGATCGCCGCTACCTGGCTCGGATGGATGCACGCCGTCGCGCGGAAGCCCGATGCCGCGGCATCCGTGGCCTCGCGCTCGAGCCCTTCGGCGTCTTCGAGGTCGATGTGCACCGCATCGATGGCGGCTTTCCCGTGCGCTCCCGCCTCGAGGAGGATGCGCGCGCGGGCGTAGCGGGCGATGTCGCGATAGACGCCCTCGGCATTCCGCGACGCGGTGCCTCCGAGTGAGGCCACGAGGTCTTCGGCCCCCCACATCATCGCGGAGACCCGTGGGTGCGCGGCGATGCGGTCTGCCGCGTGCACGCCGACGGCGGTCTCGCACAGGGCGATCAGCGAGTACCGCTCATCGAACGCCGACAGGCTCTCCACGCTCTCGGTCTTGGCCACCATGACCGTGCGGAACTCCGTCTGCGCCAGTACCGCGAGGTCGGCCGCGAAGGCTTCGCTGTCCAGGGCGTTCACACGCACGATCACGCGGGCGGGGTCGAGATCGGCCTCGACGATGTTCCGGCGCGCAGCATCCTTCGCCTCAGGGAGCACTGCATCCTCGAGATCGAGGATGATCGCATCCGCGCGCTCGACGGCCTTCCGGAAGCGCTCGGGGCGATCGGCAGGGCAGAACAGCAGAGCCGGCCCGAGGTCGAAGGTCATGCGGATCCTTCCGGGTTGCAGTGCACGAGCACCGAGCGCACGGCGGTGGCGACGACCGTCCCGTCCTGGTTGCGTCCGGTGTGCGCGATCTTCACGATTCCCTGCCCCGGTCGGGACGAGGAGAGCCGCTTCTCCACGATGACGCTCTCGGTGTAGAGCGTGTCACCGGCGAACAGCGGATGAGGGAAGGTCACGTCGCCGAAACCGAGCTGTGCCACGAGCGTCCCCTGCGTCAACTGCGCGACCGATGAGCCCACCATCGTCGACAGCGTCCACATCGAGTTCATCAGTCGCGCGCGGAACGGATCCTGAGCGTCGGCGAACGCGGCGTCGAGGTGCAGCGCCTGGGTGTTCATGGTCAGCGTCGTGAACAGTACGTTGTCGGCCTCGGTCGCCGTGCGTCCGGGGCGATGCAGGTAGCGGGCATCGACCGCGAACTCCTCGTAGTACAGCCCCCGCTGGAGGATGTCGTGCGTCGTCATATCGCCACGCTACCCGGCGAGTCCCAGACCGCGCGCGATGACGAGGAGCTGCACCTCGGTGGTCCCCTCGCCGATCTCGAGGATCTTGGAGTCGCGGTAGTGGCGTCCGACGGGGAACTCGTTCATGAAGCCGTTTCCTCCGAAGATCTGCGTCGCATCCCTGGCGTTGTCCATCGCGGCCTCTCCTCCGACGAGCTTCGCGATGGCAGCTGCCTCGGCGAACGGCTTGCCCGCATCCCGCAGCCGCGCCGCGTGACGCCAGGCGAGCCGGGCGGTGTGCACCCGAGCGCGCATTCGCGCCAAGGTGAATTGGGCGTTCTGGCGGGTGCTCAAGGCGGCACCGAAGATCGTGCGGCTCTTCGCGTAGTCCACGGCCGCCTCCAGGCAGCCCTCCGCCGCACCCGTCGAGAGAGCCGCGATCGCGATGCGGCCTTCGTCGAGGATGCTCAGGAAGCTGCGGAAGCCGCTCCCCCGTGCACCCAGCAGGTTCGAGGCGGGCACCCGCGCCCCGTCTAAGGTCAGCGGATGCGTGTCGGAGGCGTTCCACCCCACCTTGTCGTAGGGGGCCTCGACCGTGAACCCCGGGGTGCCGTTGGGGACGATGATCGTGGAGATCTCCTTGCGCCCGTTCTCGTTCCCCGTGACGGCCGTGACGGTGACGAAGCGCGTGATCGGGGTGCCAGAGTTGGTGATGAACTGCTTGGAGCCGTCGATCACCCATTCGTCGCCGTCGAGTCGGGCGGTGGTCCTGGTCGCGCCGGCGTCGCTGCCCGCCTCCGGTTCGGTGAGCCCGAAGCCCGCCAGCGCCCGTCCGGCGAGCAGATCGGGCAGCAGCTCCCGGCGCTGCTCCTCGGTGCCGAAACGGAAGATCGGCATCGCCCCGAGACTGACCCCCGCTTCGAGCGTGATCGCGATGGACTGATCCACGCGGCCGAGTGCCTCGATCGCGATGCCGAGCGCCATGTAGTCGCCGCCCTGGCCGCCGTACTCCTCGGGGAACGGCAGACCGAACAGTCCGAGATCGCCCATCTGCGCCACGACGTCCATCGACAGCGTATGCGTGCGGTCGGCCTCGTAGGCCTGTGGCGCGACGACGCTGTCCGCGAACTCCCGCACCATGGCGGCGAGCTCGCGCTCCTCCTCGGACAGATCTTCCATGTTCAACTCTCCTCCGTCGTCACACGGGCGACCGGTTGGTCGCGCCGCACCTGATCGCCAACCGCGACCAGCAGGTGCACCACACCGTCGTGCGGTGCGAGCACCGGATGCTCCATCTTCATCGCCTCGATCGAGACGAGCGGGTCGCCGGCGGACACCCTCTCGCCGTCGGCGACGTGGACCGCCACGACGCTGCCCGGCATCGGGGCCCGGCCTTCCGGCTCCGTCGCCGCAGATCCCGCCTCGCGAGCGGACAGCCGACGCCGCATCCGCTGCTTCCTGTCGAGGGGACGCAGGCGGACGGTGCGTCCGTCCTCGACCACCCAGACCGCGCCGTCGCCGTCGACGGCGGCACGCACGGATGCTCGAGATCGTGCGTTCGCGTCGTCGTGGAGTTCGACCTCTTCGTCGTCGTCCGTGAGCGCCACGAACGGTGCATCCACCGCGTCCTCGGCCCCCAGGCGCCAACCAGGAAGTTCTCGCCACAGCGGGCTGGTCCGCACCGGCTCGCGGAGCTCTGAGACCGCATCCTTCGCGGCCGCGAGCTGCGCGGTCGACGGCGTCTGTGCGTCGAGGGGAAGCAGGGTCTCGATGAGCCCCGTGTTGAGATCACCCGCGATCACGCGCGCGTCCTGGCAGAGGGTCCGCAGGAACGCGATGTTCGTCTCGACGCCCAGCACGACCGTGCGCGCGAGTGCCTCGTCGAGCCGCGAGAGGGCCGTGGCGCGGTCGTCCGCGAACGCGATCACCTTCGCGATCATCGGATCATAGAAGCCGGTCACCTCGCTTCCGGTCTCGATCGCCGCGTCGACCCGGACACCGATGGGGGGCTCGAACAGAAGCACCTTCCCCGTGGAGGGGAGGAAGCCGCGCCCGGGTGACTCCGCATACACGCGTGCTTCGACCGCGTGACCGCGCAGACGGGGCGTGACATCGAGCGCAAGCCCGTCGGCCGCGCGGAGCTGAAGAGCGACGAGGTCGAGTCCGGTGACCTCCTCAGTGACCGGATGCTCCACCTGAAGACGGGTGTTCATCTCGATGAAGAACACCTCTTCCGGCTCATCGGCGTCGATGAGGAACTCGACCGTGCCGGCCCCGACGTACTCGACGCTCTCGGCCGCGAGGACAGCCGCCGCGAGCAGCCGTTCCCGGGTGTGCGCGGGGATCCCTGCCGACGGCGCCTCCTCGATGACCTTCTGGTGTCGTCGCTGCAGCGTGCACTCCCGCTCGCCGAGAGCGATGACAGTGCCCTGCACGTCTCCGAAGACCTGCACCTCGATGTGCCGCGGGCGTCTGATCAGGCGTTCGAGGATGAGCGAGTCGTCCCCGAACGCCGCGGCAGCCACTCGTCGGGCCGAAGCGAGCGCAGAGCGCAGCCCCGTGGAGTCGGCGACGACCTCCATTCCCTTCCCGCCGCCGCCGGCGCTGGGCTTGACGAGCAGCGGATAGCCGACGTTCTGAGCCTCCTCGGCGATCTCGAGGTCGGACAGGCCCTTGGCGTCGAAACCGGGGACGACCGGAACACCGTGGCGCAGCACATGCTCGCGAGCGCGTGCCTTGTCGCCCATGATCTGCAAGGACTTCACCGAGGGCCCGATGAAGACGATGCCGCTCTCGGCGCAGGCCTCGGCGAGTCCGACGCTCTCGGAGAGGAATCCGTAACCCGGGTGGATGGCTTGCGCGCCGGTGCGGCGCGCCGCCGCGATGACGGCATCGATGTCGAGGTAGGACTGCGCGGCCGGAGCCGGCCCGATCCTCACGGCGGCATCGGCTTCTCGCACGTGGGGTGCCGCGGCATCGGCGTCGCTGTAGACGGCGACGCTGCGGATGCCGAGAGCCCGGAGGGTGCGGATCACCCTCCGGGCGATCTCTCCCCGATTGGCGACGAGAACGGTGTGGAACGAAACGGTGTTCGACGACGGCGTCGTGGTCATGGACAAGACACTCACATCCGGAAGACGCCGAAGCGTGGCTCGGGCAGCGGGCTGCGGGAGATGACATCGAGGGAGAGCCCCAGGAGGTCGCGGGTCTGTGCCGGGTCGACGATCCCGTCGTCCCACAGGCGGGCCGTGGCGTAGTAGGGCTCGCCCTGGTGCTCGTACTGCTCGCGGATCGGCGTCTCGAACGCCGCACGGTCCTCGCCGCTCCAGGAGTCGCCTCGCGCGGTCAGCTGATCCTCTTTGACGGTGGCCAGCACCGACGCCGCCTGCGCGCCGCCCATCACGGAGATGCGGCTCGCCGGCCAGGTCCACAGGAATCGGGGCGAGTAGGCGCGGCCGCACATGGAGTAGTTGCCTGCCCCGAACGAGCCTCCGATGATGACCGTGAGCTTCGGCACTCGCGTGCTCGCGACCGCCGTGACCATCTTCGCGCCGTCCTTCGCGATGCCTCCGGCCTCGGCGTCGGAGCCGACCATGAATCCCGTGATGTTCTGCAGGAACAACAGCGGGATACCGCGTTGGTCGCACAGCTCGATGAAGTGGGCGCCCTTGAGCGCGGACTCGCTGAACAGCACGCCGTTGTTCGCGACGATACCGACGGGATGCCCGTGGAGTCGGGCGAAGCCGGTGACCAGGGTCGTGCCGTACTCGGGCTTGAACTCGAGGAAGGTGTCGCCGTCGACGAGGCGCGAGATGACCTCGTGCACGTCGTACGCGGCGTTGACATCGACGGGAACCGCGTCGTACAGGCTGGATGGCTCTGACGGCGGGCGGCTGCTCACCACGTCCCAGGCAGGAGCCGCGGGAGGGGGAAGCGTGGCGACGATGTCGCGCAGGATCTCGAGGGCATGCTCGTCATCTTCCGCGAGGTGGTCGACCACGCCGCTGCGTCGTGCATGCAGCTCTCCCCCGCCCAGCTCCTCAGCGGTCACGACCTCTCCGATCGCGGCTTTCACGAGGGGCGGCCCCCCGAGGAAGATCGTCCCCTGGCCGCGCACGATGACGCTCTCGTCACTCATGGCGGGGACATACGCGCCGCCCGCTGTGCACGACCCGAGCACCGCGGCGAGCTGAGGAATTCCCTCGGCCGACATTCGCGCCTGGTTGAAGAAGATCCGGCCGAAGTGCTCCCGATCCGGGAAGACCTCGTCCTGCTTCGGGAGGAAGGCACCTCCGGAGTCGACGAGGTATAGGCAGGGCAGGCGATTCTCGAGGGCGATCTCCTGCGCACGCAGATGCTTCTTGACCGTGAGGGGGTAGTAGGTGCCACCCTTCACCGTCGCGTCGTTGCAGACCACCATGACGTGGCGACCGTGGACGAGTCCGATCCCGGCGATCACCCCGGCACCGGGCGCCTCGCCCCCGTACAGGCCGTCGGCCGCGAGGGGGGCGACTTCCAGGAACGGGCTGCCCTCATCGAGCACCCGAGCGACGCGGTCTCGCGGGAGCAATTTGCCGCGCGCGACGTGGCGCTCTCGTGACGCCTCCGGTCCGCCGCGCGCCGCGGTCGCGAGGCGGTCTCGCAGGTCTTGCGCGAGAGACTCCTGGGTTGCCGGCATCGTGACGTCCTCCTCGACCCACGTCCGCGAGGGCGAACCCTGGCGCGGTGCATGCACTTTCGGTTAGTGTTCACTAACCCGTTGATTCAGGTTAGCGAGGATTAACTGAGATGACAAGCCCGGTCACCGCCCGAGACCGTGCCAAGGCTGAGCGGTCGGATGCGATCCTGCACGCTGCCGCGCGGCTCTTCGCCGCGCGCGGTTACAGCGGCGTGAGTCTGGAGGACATCGGGGCTGCCGTCGGCGTGTCCGGACCGGCCGTCTACCGTCACTTCGCCGGCAAGCAGGCACTGCTCGGAGCGGTGCTCGTCAAGGTGAGCCAGGATCTGATCCGCGGTGGACGGCAGGTCTCCGAGGAATCACCGACCCCCGATGAGCGGATGCGCGCGCTGATCGGCTTCCATGTCGAGTTCGCGCTGGGCAATGCCGAGGTCATCCAGGTGCAGGATCGCGATGTCGCGTTCCTCTCCGAGGGTGATCGCGCCGAGGTCCGCCGCCTCCAGCGCGCATACATCGAGCTGTGGATGGCGGCCCTGTCGCCCTTGCACGTGAAGCCGGGCGGCGCCGATCAGGACGAGCTGCGATTGCGGGTACAGGCGTGCTTCGGCCTGATCAACTCGACCCCGCACAGCACACGCGCCGCCGCCAGACGGCATTCCGCCACCGCGACCGTGCTGGTCGCGATGGCGGATGCAGCATTGCGTGCGACTACCTGAGCAGCATCGCGCGCCCGGGCTCTTCGAGGATGTCGGCGACGTCCTTGAGGAATCTCGCCCCCTCGGCGCCGTCGACCAGTCGGTGATCGAACGAGAGGCTGAGCGTCATCATCTGCCGCAGGGCGATCTCGCCGTGGTGCTCCCACGGCTGACGACGCACCGCTCCGACAGCCAGGATCCCCGACTGCCCAGGAGGCAGGATGGGAGTGCCGGCGTCGACGCCGAAGACGCCGATGTTCGAGATCGAGAACGTGCCGCCCGCGAGCTCCGCCGGCGAGGTCTTCCCCGAACGGGCCACCTCGGCCAGCGACTTCACGGCGTCTGCGAGACCGATCAGGGTCAACCGCTCCGCATCACGGATCATCGGGACGATGAGACCCCGGTCCGTCGCGGCGGCGATCCCCAGGTCGACGTAGTTGTGCTGGACGATCTCGCCGGCCGCCTCGTCCCAGCGCGAATTGAGCCCGGGAGTGCGTCCGAGAGCGAGGCAGACGGCCTTCGCGACCACCGCGAGCGGACCGATCCGATGCGCGTCGAGCGCGCGATCATCGCGAAGACTCGACAGCAGGTCCATCGTCGCGGTCACGTCGACGGTGTGGAAGACCGTGACATGGGGTGCCGTGAAGGCGCTCTGCACCATCGCCGCTGCCGTGTGCTTGCGGACGCCGCGGATGGGGATGCGGGTCTCCCGCTCGGCGTCGGTGAGCGCTGACGCGTTCGACGGGGTGGGCGTCGACAAGGCGGAAATCGGCAGTTCCGGAACATCGTCGGCAGGTGCCGCTCGGCCGCCGATCCGTTCCGCGTACGCATCGACGTCGCTGCGGGTGATGACTCGATCCCCCACCTCGGCAGCGACCAGCACGAGGTCGATGCCGAGACGCTTGGCGTGAGCGCGCACCGGCGGGGTGGAGCGCGGGCGCTCGATCACCGCATCCACGGCTGCCGATGGGGTGGCGTCGTGCGGTGCGGCCTCGAGAACTGCAGTGTCGACCGGCGCAGGTGTTCCTCCGATGCGCCGCGCCCGTCGCGCAGGCCGGCCTGCGGCCGTGGGGGCTGCGCCGTAGCCGACGAGGTTCGGCTGTGCCTTCTCGTCGGATTCCGACGTGGGAGTGGGTGCATCGTCGCTCTCCCCCACCACGTCGAAGGCGATCAGCGGCGCGCCGACGGCGACCGTCTGGCCGGCCTCGGCGTGCAGCGTGGACACCGTGCCCTCGTACGGCGACGGCAGCTCGACGACCGCTTTGGCCGTCTCGACCTCGGCGAGCGTCTGGTTGAGCGTGACGGCGTCACCAGGGGCGACGAGCCAGGTGACCACCTCGGCTTCGGTCAGTCCCTCTCCGAGGTCCGGAAGGCGGAACTCCGCGATCATGCTTCTGCTCCCGTCAGACTGTTCGGTCGGTCCAGCACCCGGTCGACGGCGTCGAGCAGCCGATCGAGATCGGGCAGGTGATACTTCTCGAGCTTTGCGGGCGGGTACGGGATGTCGTGTCCGGTGACGCGCAACGGCGCGGACTCGAGGTATTCGAAGCAGCGCTCCGTGATGCTCGCGATCACCTCTGCCGCGACGCCGGCCTCACGAGAGGCCTCGTGCGCGACGACCACGCGACCGGTCTTGCGCACCGACGCGGCGACCGAGTCGTAGTCCACGGGAGAGAGTGAGCGCAGATCGATGACCTCCAGGGCGATGCCCTCGTCTTCGGCGGCGTCTGCTGCCTGGAGCGCGGTGGCCACCATCGCCCCGTAGGTGATGAGCGTCGCATCGGTCCCGGCGCGCACGACGCGGGCCAACCCCATCGGCGGCGCATCGGCGAGCGGGGCCTCCAGGTCGACCTCCCCCTTGTGGTGGTAGAGCCGCTTCGGCTCGAAGAAGATCACCGGGTCGTCCGAGGCGATCGCCTGCCGGAGGCTGCGATACGCGTCCTCCGGGTTCGACACCGCGATCACTCGGAGCCCCGCCGTGTGCACGAAGTAGGCCTCGGGCGACTCCGAGTGGTGCTCGGCGGCGCCGATGCCGCCCGCCCACGGGATCCGGATGGTGATCGGCATCTTCACACGGCCCTGCGTGCGGTAGTGCAGCTTCGCGACCTGGGCGACGATCTGGTCGAACGCGGGATACACGAAGCCGTCGAACTGGATCTCGACCACGGGGCGATAGCCGCGGAAGGCGAGCCCGACGGCCATCCCGACGATGCCGGACTCCGCAAGGGGCGTGTCGATCACGCGAGCGGCTCCGAACTCGTCGAGCAGGCCGTCCGTGATGCGGAAGACGCCGCCGAGCTTGCCGATATCCTCTCCGAGGAGCACGACCTTGTCGTCATCGCGCATCGCCTGTCGCAGGCTCGCGCCGAGCGCCTTTCCGAGGGTCAGTTCGGTCATGCGCCGGCCTCGCCCTCGAAGGATGCGAGGTACGCAGCGTACTCACCGCGCTGACGCTCGAGCCCGGTGTGCGGTTCGGCGTAGACGCCGTCGAAGACCGCGAGGGCCGGACGCGTCACCATGCCCAGGCACGCGGCGCGCATCTCTTTTGCCACCTCGTCTGCTGCCGACTGGTTCTCGGCGAGGTGCTCGTCGGTCAGCTCTCCCGTCGCGCGCAGGTAGGCTTCCAGCCGTGCGATCGGGTCGCGGCGACGCCAGGATTCGAGTTCGTCCTGGTCGCGGTAGCGCGTCGGGTCATCGGCCGTGGTGTGCGGGCCCATGCGATACGTGACAGCCTCGATGTAAGCGGGCCCCTTGCCCGAACGCGCGTGATCGAGCGCCCAGCGCATGGCGGCCATGCATGCGAGCACATCGTTCCCGTCGACACGGACACTCGGGATGCCGAAGCCCGGCGCCCGACCGGCGATCGGATACTGCGACTGCACGGCGACCGGCTCCGAGATCGCCCAGTGGTTGTTCTGGCAGACGAAGACGACCGGGGCTTGGTACGAGGCGGCGAAGATCATCGCCTCGTTGACGTCGCCCTGACTGGTGGCACCGTCGCCGAAGTACGTCACCGCGACCTCGTCGGCCCCGTCGTGCTGGATGCCCAGCGCATACCCGACCGCGTGCAGGGTCTGCGCACCGATGATGATCTGCAGGGGTGCGACTCCGAGCGTGGCCGGATCGTACGCGGCGCCCTCTTCTCCGCGCCACATGCGCACATAGTCGCCGGGCTGTGCACCGCGCGCGTAGATCACCCCGGTCTCGCGGTAGCTCGGGAACACGTAGTCCTCGGGCGCGATGGCGCGGGCGGTGCCGATCTGCGTCGCCTCCTGCCCCTGACACGGGGCCCACAGACCGAGCTGGCCCTGTCGCTGGAGAGCGACGCCTTCGGTGTCGATCCGGCGGAGGATGATCATGTCCCTGAGCAGTGCGCGCAGCTGTGCGGCGTCGACGTCGGCGACGAAGGGATCCAGCCGAGGGTTCGCGATGCGACTCCCGTCCGGGTTCAGGATGCGCTCCGAGAGCTCCAGATCCTGGGCGGTGTCTGCGATGGGGGTGATCTGCGGTGACATCGTCGTCCTCCTCGTCCTCGGCGGCCCTCATGAGGCTCCGCGCACTGATGCCGGCGTCATCACCGGCATGGTCTGAGAGTACGTCTGCTCAACACCTCGCTCAAGCATTCTGAGACGGCTTGAGCATGTTGCTCAATTTGCGTCGGAGCGACCCTGCTAGGGTTTGGCACTATGCCAGGACTGGACCGCATCGATCTCGAGCTTCTCGCCGCACTCGCCGACGACCCCAGGACCACCATCGTCGCGCTGGCGGAGAACCTGGGCCTGTCCCGCAACACGATCCAGGCGCGGATGGCGCGCCTGGAGCAGAGTGGGATCTTCCTGTCTTACGAGAGATCGTTCTCGCCCGACGTGCTCGGATTCCCGTTGCAGGCATTCGTGAGCATCGGCGTCCGTCAGACCGAGCTTCCCCGCATCATCAACGAGCTCGCTCGGATTCCCGAAGTCGTGCAGGCGCATGGGCTCAGTGGATCGATCGATCTGCTCGCACGTGTCGCCTGTCGAGACGCACGTCACCTCTTCGACACCGACGCGCGCATCCTGTCGATCGAAGGCGTGGAACGCACCGAGACCTCACTCGCCATGGGCGAGGTGATCCCGTTCCGTGTGGCGGGGCTCATCGGCCTCGCGCGACGGGAATCCTGAGGAAGCGCCGGATGGCGCCGGCGGCCTCCGCCGGCGTCTCGTAGTGGATCAGATGCCCGACGTGGGCGATCTCGACCAATCCCGCGTCCGGGAAGAGCGTCGCGAGCTTGCGTTCGGCTTCGATCGGCGTGATGTCGTCGCGTTCGGCAGCTACCAGCAGCGTCGGAACGTCGATATCGGGCGCGAACTCGCGGACGTCGTGCGAGACGCTCGCGACGAACGCATCGCGGAGCACGTCGCGATCGGAGAACCGGGAGAAGTAGGTGTCGTGCTGGTCGTGGATGAACCGGCGGAGGTCGGGATCCTTCGTTTTGGCCATCGTGATGCTCATGACGCGGACGATGATGCGATTGCGCAGCAGTGCGGTTCCGAGTCTCTCCGGCAGCCGGGCGCCCAGGGCGTAGTAGAACACGGCCAGGCGCGTCATGAGCCCCTTGGGGCCCTCGAGCGCGGGCGCTCCGATGGGGTTCAGGAGGATCAGGCGTGGAGTCCGCAATCCGCGCGCCACTGCCGCAGCCGTCACGATCGATCCGAATGAGTGGCCGAGGATGACAGCACCGGGTGAGACTTCGGCGGCGAAGTCGGTGAGCCATCCGGCGTACTCGTCGAGATCGTGGCGGCGCCCGGGCAGCGGACCCGACTCGCCGAAGCCAGGGAGGTCGGGCGCGATCACTCGCACCTCGGGCAGGTATGCGAGCACCGGTTCGAGGCCGTGGTGCTCACCGCGGAACCCATGCACCGCGATGACGGTGGTCTCGGCATCATCAGGACCGTACGCCCAGTACGCCGTGCTCGCCCCGCGCACCTCGACCTCATGACGTTGCACGGGCAGACGACGAAGACGCTCCGCATACGGAGAAGGCACGGTCATGCTCCGAGTCTACGAGTCGCCGTGAGCCTTCTCCTGAACGTCCGCGGCCGAGCTCGCCGAGTACTCCGTGAGCATCGGTCGGCTCGACCCCGAAGAGGTACTCGACGGAGCCGGCCGGTGCGGGCTGCCGGCTCCGTACCGGACTGACGACGTCATCGGATGCGAAGCCGCTGCGCCGCTCGGAACAGGTGTCGTGGGATACGCTCCAGATGGTGCGCCTTCGAGTGGGATCAGGGCGCGAGGCACAAGGAGCAGCCCATGCAGTTCACGTCCGTCGATCTCGAACGGGTCGAGTCCACATGGCAGCAGTTCGTCCCCTCGTCCTCACTCAGGAACGCGGATCCGCGGAGTTTCCGCTTCGACTGGCGATCCGAGGAACTCGAGACGGCGTCGCTGATCGACTACCGTCTCGCGGCGCAGGTGCACTCACGAGCCGAGCCGCAGGAGTAGCTCCTCGTGTGCCGCGTCGACGCACCGGACGCGCGGGTGTGGTCTGGACGCGATTCCCTGGACGCGGAATCCGTGTGGATGTCGGACGGCACCGAGGTGGAAGCGAAGTGGGACCGAGCGGCACGCGTGCGAGCCGTCGTGTTCGATCATCACTCCGCGCAGCGGCGGGCGCAGCAGATCACCGGCGACGATCGACGCGAACTCCGCACCACGGGACTCGTGCCGCACTCCGCCACGGACTCTCAGCGCTGGGAACGGATGTTCGCATACCTCGATCGGTCTCTCGCTGACGAGGGCACCGAACCCTTGATCCTCGCCGAACTCGAACGCCATGCATTGACGGTCACGCTCGCCGCCTTTCCGACGACGTTCACCGAATCGCTGCGTCGTCCGGCGCAGCGTGCCGGTGCTCCCGCGACTGTTCGCCGAGCGCTCGCCTATATCGACGCGAATGCGCATCTCGCCATCACGATCGACGATGTCGCCGCCGCGTCCTTCATCTCCACGCGGGGGCTGCAGTATGCATTCCGGCGCGCTCTGGACATCACGCCCGCCGATGCCGTGCGTCGGGCACGGCTCGACGGCGCCCATCGCGATCTCCGCGCCGGCGATGGCCGGTCCGTGGGCGAGATCGCTCGGCGGTGGGGGTTCAGCAATTCCTCCCGCTTCGTTGCGGCGTACCGTGAGGCTTACGGGGCTACCCCCCACCTGCCCCCTCTCTGACAGGGAACGAAGACTCTGTTCGCATCGTGCGGCGGGTCGAGCCTCCGTGCCGATCGCCGGAGCCTTCCTTGGCTAGAGTTCGACTACCCCCGGACCGCCTTCTCGGTCCTTCGAGCATGCCGTCGAGGAGAACCATGGTCCCTACCCCGCACACCGCCGAATCGTGCCTCTGCTGATGGGCAGTCTCTATTACGGCGACGCGAAGACTCCCATTCACATCGACGACCGTGCCCTGGCACATCTGAAGGTGGTCGTCGCCACCAAGCTGCGACGGAATGAGAGCTTCACGCTCTCCTGGCGACACCCCGAAGGCGATGCGCCAGGGCGCTCGACGCTGTGGTTGCACCCCTCGATCCCGCTGCGGTTCGTGTTCCAGGATGCGCAGACGCCCGAGCTGAGCAGGAGATGGATCGAAGAACTCGCGCACTCCGCGAGCTCGAGCGGTGGTATCACGCTCGTCGAGGAACATCTCGAGAGTGTCACCGCCGGCTGACGGCGCCCGTCACCCTCCGAGCTGGACGCCGTCAGCGGCTGGGCTCACACCGCTTCGTCGCCGCTGGTGCTCACGGAGCGACGAGTCGTCGGCTCTCCGGTGGCGGGATCGACGAAGGTGCGCGACACCGTCTCGGTGCGACGCCGACGTGCGAGCAGCACGATGCCGATGAGGAAGACGACGACGCCGGCCCCCATCAGGATGTAGCCGACCATGTCGAGGTCGACCCAGGGAACGTCGACGTTGATCGCGAAGACGAGGATCGCCCCGATCACGAAGAGCGCGATTCCGCTGCCGATGCTCATGGTGCCTCCCGTTCTGCGGCGCGGTGCCGCACATCGAAAGCATGGCGTGGCGCGGTACCGCCGAGGAGGGGCTTGACATCCGCGCGGCCGTGCCCCTCTCCCGGTGCCGGCGACCTCAGGCGGCGTCGGACGCGGGCTGCTGCAGCCAGAGATCGGGACCGAACACCTCGTAGGCGATCCGCTCAGCGGGCACTCCTCGACGCAGGAGCGTCGCTCTCGCGTTCCGCATGAACTCGAGTGGCCCGCACATGAACACGACCGCGTCGTCCGGCAGCTCGACGTCGGTCAGATCCATCCGCCCAGGGAGTGCGGGATGCAGGGTCGGGGCCACGTCGGCGTCGGTCGCGTACCAGTTCTGCGCCTTGGCATCGTCCATCGCGAGCACCTGACGACGAAGTGATGGATACAGCGCGTGCGTGTCGTGGGCGCGGTCCGCATGGAAGAGCCGAACGGTACGCCCCGGGGAACGTCGTGACAGGTCTTCGACGATCGCGGCTATGGGAGTGATGCCGATCCCGGCCGACACCAGGACGAGAGGGTGCTCCGCATCGTCGAGCACGACGTCCCCCGCGGGTTGCGACACGTCGAGCACGGAGCCGGGATGGGCGTGTTCGTGCAACCACGTCGAGACCTGGCCATCGGGAAAGTCTCCCTCGCCGCGCACCCGCTTGACCGTCACACGCAACGAATCGCCGCGCGGCCCGGAGGAGATCGTGTACTGGCGCGGCTGACGGGATCCGTCGGGCAGATCCACGGCGATGGCGACATACTGCCCGGTACGGTGCGAGGCGACCTCTCCCTCGACGGGCGAGAGAAGTAGGGAGATGACGTCGTCGGACTCCACCACGCGCTCCACGACGCGGTGTGGGCGCCACGGCCGGTCGGGGTCCGTGCCGCCTTGCGCGTAGAGCTTCGCCTCCTCCGCGATCAGCGAACAGCCGAAGAGCCAGTACACCTCGTCCCAGGCGGCCCTGACCGCGGAGGTGACGGCATCGCCCAGCACCGTCTGCACGGCGTCGAGGAGGTGGTGCCCGACGATCGTGTACTGGCGTGCCTGGATGCCCAGGGAGACATGCTTGTGCGCGATCCGACGCATGACCGGCGTGAAGTCGGGGGCGTCGGGGTCGATGAGATGGACCGCGAAGGCGACCACCGAAGCGGCCAGTGCCTTGGGCTGCTCCCCTATCGCCTGGTTTGCGCGATTGAACACATGAAGCAGCTCCGGATGTGCGGCGAACATCTCGCGGTAGAACAGCGTCGTGATCTCGTCCGCGTGCTGTGCGACGACCCCGGCGGTCGTCCGTACGACCGCCTCGGACTCGGGTGAGAGTTTCATGATTTCCCTTCTCTTCTGCGTCATGGTTCTCCCACCCTTTCCTGCAGTGGCGATGCATGCTCCTTCTTCCACCGGGTTTTTTCCGGTCGAAAGGAGCCCGGGACTCTTCGGGTCCGCCTATCCTCGCCACATGCCCCGCCGTGCCCACGACTTCCGAGGACTCACCCAGCCGCGTCGTCTCCGGCTGCTCCACTCCATTCAGCAGACGCCGGGGCATCGTGCCGGTGCGCTCGCTGAGGAGACCGGTATTCCGCTCAACACCGTCCGTGATCACCTGCGCGTGCTGGAGGACGAGGGGCTGATCCACAGCGAAACCGTGATCACGGGCGGCCCGGGGCGTCCGCCCGTGGTGTTCCATCCCGTTCGCGACGTGGCATCGAACTCCGTCGCCCGCACGCGCGTCGACGGGGCGAGCGAGCGGGGGCGGATGCTCCGAGCCGTGACGGACGATGCCCGGACTGCGCTTGAGGAGGACGCCCTGCGTCAAGTCGACGTCCTCTACGAACACCTCGACGACGCCGGTCTGGACCCCGTCGTCGATGAATCGGCAATGCGCTTCGACCTGGCACCGTGCCGCTATCAGGGGCTGTTGGCGGAAGATCAGGCGCTGGTCTGCGACGTTCACGCCCAGCTCGTCCGGGATGTGCTCCGGCTCAGCGACGGCCCGCTCGAGATGCAGCGGTTGGATCCGTTCGTCTCCCCGCGGCAATGCCGGCTGATGCTCGGGCTGAGGAGAACGGGAGCGGTTGTGGGTGAGCAGTAGGGCGGGTCGGACTTGAACCGACGATCGTTGGGTTATGAGCCCACTGCCTTAACCAGCTTGGCCACCGCCCCGTACGCCTCCCAGCCTAGCGGCCGGGGCCGTCAGGCCGAGGTAGCCGACGAGTGCGTCTGCGAGTGCCCCAGATAGATGTCGGCGTTGGCGATGAGTCCCGCGCGCTCCTCTTCACTGAGTGCCCGACGCACTTTCGCCGGAACGCCGGCGACGAGGGAACCAGCCGGCACCTCCGTTCCGCCGAGCACGACGGCTCCTCCGGCGATGAGGCAGCTCGCGCCGATCACAGCGCCGCTGAGGATCACCGATCCCATCCCGATGAGCGTGCCGTCGCCGATCGTGCAGCCGTGGACGACGGCGTTGTGTCCCACCGACACCTTCGCGCCGATCACGACCGGGTGTCCCGCGTCCACATGGACCGAGACGTTGTCCTGCACGTTCGAGCCGGGTCCGATGACGATCTCCGCCGAGTCGCCTCGAAGAACGGCGTTGTACCAGACGCTGGAGCCGGCGGCGAGGGACACGTCCCCGACGATGCGTGCGCCGTCCGCGACGAAAGCTGTCGCGTCGATCGACGGCGTGCTGTTCGGCAGTGCGAGGACGGAGGCTCCTGGCGCGATGCTCATGAGGCGAGACTACCCTCACTTCCGCGGAATCACGCGGAAGTGAGCCGAGCCTCAGCTTGCTTGCGGAATGTCTGAGGCTGAGTAGCGTTGTCTTCATCAGATACGAGAACCCGTTCCGGAGGAGCACAAGATGAGCAAGGCACAGACCGTTTCCACCACCGCCATCGACCCGACCGTGGCTGCAGGGGCGGCCCAGTTCCTCTCCCCTGTCGTCCTCGGCCTCCAGGCACTGACGATCAACGGCAAGCAGGCGCACTGGCACGTCCGCGGCGCCAACTTCATCGGCGTCCACGAGCTGCTCGACACGATCGTCGCCCATGCCGGCGACTTCGCAGACACCGCCGCAGAGCGGATCGTCGCCCTTGGTCTTCCGATCGATGCTCGCGTGAGCGCCGTCGCCGAAAAGGCGGGTTCCACCTCCGTCTCGGCCGGCTTCGCCCAGTCCGATGAGCTGATCCGCGCTGTCATCTCCGACATCGACGCGATCCTCGTCGACGTCAAGGCGGCCGTCGAAGGCCTCGACGAGGTCGACCTCACCAGCCAGGACGTCGCGATCGAGATCCAGCGCGGCCTCGAGAAGGACCGCTGGTTCCTCGTCTCGCACATCGCCGCCTGATCCGATCGACCTCGGAAGGGGCGGTCCTCGGTTCTCCGAGGGCCGCCCCTTCGCTGTGTCGTCGGAGCATCACACGCTGTGCGTGACGTATCCCGCCAGCAGCGTGGAGCGGACGGACATGGTTCGCAACCCTTCTCCCGTCGCGGTGCGAGGATCCGCGGCGCAGAGGACGATGTCGGCGGGCTCGCCCGGGCGGAGCGACGAACGAACGCTCGCCTCGAGCGCCTGGTCGACGGTGATCCGTTCTTCGGGGTGCCAGGGAGTCCGTTCGTCGTCGGTGCGCGACACCGCTGCCGAGATCGCGTGCCAGGGGTCGAGCTCGGCGACGGGTGCGTCGGAGCCGAAACGCAACTGCACGCCGGCGTCGCGCAACGATGCCAGGGGGTAGCCGATCGCGGTCTGCTCCGCCCAATGGCGGTCCACCAGGTCACGGTCGTCTACCGCGTGCTGCGGTTGGACGCTGGCGATCACCCCGAGGCGCGCGAACCGCGCGAGATCGGTGTGCCGCACGAGCTGCACGTGCTCGATCGATCCGACGGCGCCCGTGGCGGTGAAGGCGTCGAGCGCCGACGTGATCGCCCTGTCGCCGATCGCATGCACAGCCACACCCAGGCCTGCACCCGTCGCACGGGTCAAGAGCGCGACGAGCTCGTCCGAAGGCACCGTGAGCATTCCGAAATTGGCGGGGTCACCGGGGTACGAGTGCGAGCAGGCGGCCGTTCGGGTGCCCAGGGAACCGTCGGTGATGATCTTCAGTGGTCCCACGTGCACCAGCCCGCGGCCGGGCCTCGGGACGTCTTCTTCCTCACGCAGTTCTCCCGTGCGCAAACCGGCACCGATCGCGCGGTCGAGGTCGAAGGGATACATCGCGAACTCGACACGGTGCGAGGCGAAACCGGCCTGGACCCGCCGGGGCCAGGCTTCCGCGCTCCACGCCATGTCGAAGTCGACGAGGCCGGTGACGCCGCGCGCGGCAGCCTGCTCGCCGGCGCGCATCATCGCGCGGTCGCCGTGGGCGGCGTCGACCGCGTTGAGGCGCCGCGAGATCTCGAAGGCGTCTGTCTCGCGGAGCACACCGTCGTCGCTCCGGAACCCTTCGCGAGCGAGAGCGGCGGTGTTGAGCCAGACACTGTGGACGTCGGCGTTGATGAGGTAGGTCGGGATGTCGGCGGTCGCCGCGTCCAGCAGGGCGAGCGACGGTCGATCCGACCACAGGGCGTCGCGGAAGCCGGTGCCGACACGACGTCCGTCGGGCAGCGGAGCCACACCGCTCATCGCCGCGGCGGCAGCGGCGGCGGATTCCGCGTGACCGAGCGGTGCCCTTTCCGATGCCAGAGCCCATTGCACCGTGTGCACGTGATTGTCCCAGAGCCCCGGAACGGCCCACGCACCGTCACCGTCGATGACCTCGCCCCGCGCCGGCAATGCACCGGTCGGCGCGATGTCGGCGATGCGCCCATCGGCGATGAAGATGTCCACGGGCTCGTCATCCATCAGGAACTCGCGCCCCGGACCTGCGATCCGCACGGCCGTGATGGTGTCGATCGCCGCTCCGCTTTCGGTCACTGCTGTCGTCCTCCTCGGCGCGCGTCCTGCGCACGCCGCATCTCCGCGGCGAGAGCCGGGTTCGAGTATGGCCCGTCGGTCGACAGAGCGGCGATCACCGTCTCGATCGTCTCGGGTGGCTTGTTCTGGCTGAGCTTCCTCTTGGCGACGACGCGGGTCGGCGTCAGCCGGAAGCCGACCGTCCCTGTTGCGAGGCGTTCGACGTAGGCGTCGTCATTCGGGCGCTCCCACATCTGTCGCGGCTCGGGCATGCGGGACTCGAAGCGTGCCACGAGCTGATCGAGCACACGGAGGTTGTCCTCTGCCGTCAGGATCTCGGGCACGCCGGCCAGATGCACCGCAATGTAGTTCCATGTCGGTACGGCGGGGACATCGCCGTACCAGCCCGGCGAGACGTACCCATGCGGCCCCTGGAAGACCACGAGCAGCTCGCGCTGCCCCAGTCCGTGTAGGAGGTCGTCGGGACGGCCGACGTGTCCGACGACGGTGAGGTCGTCGCGCGATTCGTCGAGCAGCACGGCGTAGTGGGAGGCGACGAGTCCCTCATCGCCGGCACTCATGATCGTCGCCCACGGATTCGCCTCGATCACGCGGCGGATCTCGGTCACGTCGGCCAGCGTGAAGCTGGGATTCTGTCGCATTCGATCAGCCTAGGATGCGGATGCCGCTGTCGGGGGCGTGATCACGCCTGGCAACGAGGACACCAGTAGAGCTTGCGCGCGCCGATCTCTTCGAGAGCGATCTCCGTCCCGCAGATGCGGCACGGCAGACCTGCGCGGTGGTACACCCAGTGACGGTCGTCCCGGTTGGCCATCGCCGCCCGATAGTCCGCGCCGGTGAGACCGTCCATCGTCATCATCTGCCCGGTCTCGACGCCGACGGCGAGAAGCCGCACCCAGTCGTGCCAGAGCGCGCGCACGGTGTCTTCCGGGACATCCCGGCCGGGGGTGTGCGGGTTCAGGCGCTGCCGGAACAGCATCTCCGCGCGATACACGTTCCCGATGCCGCTGACGACCGACTGGTCCATCAGCAGCAGAGCGATGACCGTCGGCTTCTTCCGCACCGCCCGCACGAACCGCTCCTCGTTCTCGACCGGATCGCCGACCAGGGGGTCCGGTCCGAGCTTGGCGACGGTCGCGAGCATCTCTTCGGGGGTCTGCAGCACGCAGGCTGTCGGTCCCCTGAGGTCAGCCGCGGTGATGTCGGTCATCAGACGCAGACGCACCTGGCCGACGACGGGTGGAGGCCACTGCGTGCCTTCGTCGGCCAGCCCTTTCGTCTGCTCCGACATGCGCACATGCACCCGCGTACGCCGAGGCGCTCCGATCGACGCCAGAGAGTTCTCCCCTGCCTCATCGAGGATCGGCTCATCGAGGACGGTACCTCGCTGGTTGGTCTGGCCCATCCGCCCGTTCGCCGAGGCGATCGTCGGGTCGACGATGATCTCGCCCGCGAAGTCCCAGGCCCCGTACAGTCCGAGGTGCACGCGGAGCCACAGATCGCCCTCGGTCTCGAGGAACATCTGCTTGCCGACGGCCTGCACGCTCACTGCCGCGCGCCCATCGAGGACCGTCGCGCCTTCGGCGAACCGCCCCTGCGGGCTGGAGGCGCTCAGCGTCTTGCCGACGAAGTTGCGGTCGAACTGGCGAGCGATCCGGTGGACGGAATGACCCTCGGGCATCTCAGGCCCGAGGGTCCGGAAGAAGAGAGCCGTCGCGTTCGAAGTCCGCGATCTGGCCGATTCGCCGCACGTGCCGTTCGTCGCCGGAGAACGGCGTCTCGATGAAGCGGTCGATGAACGAGGTGACCTCGTCGTACGTGTGCTGACGCGCGCCGATGGAGATGACGTTGGCGTCGTTGTGCTCACGGGCCAGTTCGGCCGTCGAGAGGTTCCAGACGAGCGCCGCACGAACACCTTCGACCTTGTTCGCAGCGATCTGTTCGCCGTTGCCGGATCCGCCGAAGACCACACCGAGCGCTTCGACACCTGCCCGCTGGTCGGCGATGACCGCCTGAGCGGCTCGGATGCAGAACGCGGGGTAGTCGTCCACCGCGTCGTATTCGATCGGCCCGTGATCGACGACGTCGTGTCCGGAGTCGCGCAGGTGTCCCTGCAGCTGCGTGGAGAAGTCGAGTCCCGCGTGGTCGGTGGCGATGTGGATGCGCATGACTCCCATCCTAGAAGTGCGCGCCTTTCACCGAGAGGTCACGGAGCGACACCGGCCGCGGCAGGCTTGAAGCCCGCGCGGATGTTCTCGCAGCACCCGGGGCGACAGACATCGAATCCCCCGGGAAGGGAGGTGACATGCGCGCGCTCCTCGTTGGGGCGGCCCTGGAGACGTTCCTCGATCAGGTCGACGATGCCCGTCACGAACGCCGGCGACACGCCAGGGGTGGGGGTGCGCGTGAAGGAGAGACCTGCTTCTTCTGCCGCCTCGGCCGCCTCGGTGTCGAGATCCCACAGGACCTCCATGTGGTCGCTCATGAACCCCACGGGGACCACGGCGACCGCCTTGCGCCCGCGACCGGGCAGTTCGCCGATCACGTCGCACACATCGGGTTCGAGCCACGGCTGCGAGGCGGGGCCGGAACGGGACTGATAGACGAGCTCCCAGGACACATCGGCTGCCGCGGGCACCGTTTGGCGCACACGATCCATCACCCAGGCGGCGACGGCAAGGTGCTGCGCAGCATACGCGCCGCCCTCACCCCAATCGATGTCCCGTGCGCCGGAACGCTCGGCATCGGCGGTCGGGATGCTGTGGGTCGAGAAGAGGATCTGGATGTCGGTCGCCGCGATGCCCTCGGCGAGGAAGCCTTCGACAGCCTCCCGCACACCCGTCTCGAAGGCCTCGACGAATCCGGGGTGGTCGTAGAAGGGGCGGATCTTGTCGATCGTCACGGTGTCGCCCAGGCCCGTCTCCTCGAGGATGCGCGCGAAGTCCTCGCGGTACTGGCGGCAGCTGGAGAACGAGCTGTAGGCGCTGGTGGCGAAGGCCAGGAGCGTGTTGTGACCGTTGGCCGATGCCTCGGTCACGACTTCTTCCAGGTACGGGGCCCAGTTGCGGTTTCCCCAGTAGACGGGGAGCGTGATGCCACGTTCGGTCAGGGCGCTCTCCAGCGCCTGCTTGAGCACGCGGTTCTGCCCGTTGATCGGGCTCACCCCTCCGAAGTGTCGGTAGTGGTGCGCGACCTCTTCGAGCCTTTCGTCGGGGATTCCCCGCCCGCGCGTCACGTTCCGGAGGAACGGGATCACGTCTTCCTGACCCTCCGGACCGCCGAATCCGGCGAGAAGGATCGCGTCGTAGGCCACGGGCGTGGTCACGAAGGGGGCACCGCCGGAGGCAGCAGGCGAGGCAAAGGGAACGACATTCGGCTCGATCGCAGTCACCCCTCCATCCTCGCACTTCGACGGAGTGCGGGCGTGCGCGCAATGACCGTTTCAATCCGTTTCCCTCCCCTCATCGATGCGAGAAGGCATCCGCCGCACTGGCGTAGGCTGTCAGGGTTGCCGTCGGCGCCAACTGCGCCCAGCCCCGGTGACATCCCCTCACCCCTGGGAGTACAGCTGTGCCTGGAGAGAACCTCACCCGTATCGAAGCGCAAGAGCGCCGCGACGTCATCGACACTCAGTCCTATGAAGTCGCCCTCGATCTGACCAAGGGCGCCGAAGTGTTCGGCTCCCGCAGCGTTGTGCGCTTCACCGCGACGCCCGAGGGCTTCACCTTCATCGACCTCATCGCCCGGGACGTGCGGGAGATCTCCCTGAACGGCGAGCAGCTCGACCCGAACGAGGTCTTCGCCGACTCACGCATCGCGCTCACCGGCTTGCAGGCCGAGAACGTTCTCGTCGTGGACGCGGATTGCGAGTACACCAACACCGGAGAGGGCCTGCACCGCTTCGTCGATCCCGTCGACGGCGAGGTCTACCTGTATTCCCAGTTCGAGGTACCTGACTCGCGTCGCGTGTTCGCGGTCTTCGAGCAGCCCGACCTCAAGGCGACGTTCCAGTTCACCGTGACGGCACCGGCCGCATGGAAGGTCGTCTCCAACTCCCCCACGCCCGAGCCCATCGTGCATGACGACGACGTCACCGCAACCTGGGGCTTCGAGCCGACCCCGCGGATCTCGTCGTACATCACGGCCCTCGTCGCCGGTCCGTACGAGTCGACCTTCTCGGAGCTGACGAGCGCCTCCGGACGCGTCGTCCCGCTGGGCGTGTACGGCCGCAAGAGCCTGTGGCAGCACCTCGACGCCGACTACATCTTCGACAAGACGCGCGAAGGGTTCGCCTACTTCGAGTCGAAGTTCGGCGTTCCTTACCCGTTCGCCAAGTACGACCAGCTCTTCGTGCCGGAGTTCAACGCCGGCGCCATGGAGAACGCGGGAGCCGTCACGTTCACCGAGACCTACGTCTTCCGCAGCAAGGTGACAGACGCGGTCAAGGAGCGACGCGTCGTCACGATCCTGCACGAGCTCGCCCACATGTGGTTCGGTGACCTCGTCACCATGAAGTGGTGGAACGACCTCTGGCTGAACGAGTCGTTCGCCGAGTGGGCGTCGACCATCGCCACCGCCGAGGCCACCGAGTGGACCGAGGCGTGGACGACGTTCAACGCCATGGAGAAGACCTGGGCCTACCGACAGGACCAGCTTCCCTCCACCCACCCGATCGTGGCCGAGATCAACGACCTCGAAGACGTGCAGGTGAACTTCGACGGCATCACCTACGCCAAGGGCGGCTCCGTCCTGAAGCAGCTGGCCGCCTGGGTCGGCATCGAGGCGTTCTTCGCCGGCGTGTCGCAGTACTTCCAGAAGCACTCCTGGGGCAACACCGAGCTGAGCGATCTGCTCTCGGAGCTCGAGGCCACCAGCGGTCGCGACCTGAGCACGTGGTCCAAGAAGTGGCTCGAGACCGCCGGCGTGAACACGCTGGAGCCCGTCATCGCCGAGGACCACGACGGGAAGATCTCGCGCTTCGCGATCACGCAGACCGCGCCGGCGGACTACCCGACGATCCGGCCGCACCGGCTCGGAATCGGCTTCTACACGCTGACCGACGGTTCGCTCACGCGCACTCATTACGTCGAGGTCGACGTCGACGGCGACCGCACCGAGGTACCGGAGCTGCAGGGGCTCGCCCGCCCCGACCTGGTGCTGCTCAACGACAACGACCTCGCCTACGCGAAGATCCGCCTCGACGAGAAGTCGCTTGCCACCGCGATCGCCCACCTCGCCGACATCCACGATCCGCTCGCCCGCTCGCTCGTCTGGGGCGCCGCATGGGATCAGACGCGCGATGCCGAAACCGGCGCGTCGGAGTACATCGACCTCGTGCTGGGCAACATCAGCCGAGAGACCGAGTCGACGACGGTTCGCACCACGCTCGCCCAGCTGCGCACCGCGGCGACGCTGTACGTCACGCCGGCCGACCGCGAAGCCGCGCGGCTGAAGATCGCCGACGGCCTGTGGAGCCTCGCGGAGTCCGCCGAGCCGGGCAGCGACAGCCAGCTGCAGTTCGTCACCGCCTTCGCCAACGCGCTGGTCACCCCCGAGCACGCCGGCATCGTCGGTCGTCTGCGCTCCGGCGAGGACACCCTGCCCGGGCTGGAGATCGATGCCGACCTGAACTGGCAGCTCCTTGTGGGCCTCTCCACGATCGGCGCGACGGATGCCGCGACGATCGATGCCGCTCTCGCCGCGGACAACACCGCCAAGGGCGGGGAGTTCGCCGCGCAGGCACGCGCATCCCTGCCGGACTCGGCTTCCAAGAAGGCGGCCTGGGCAGCACTCATCGAGCGCGATGACGCCCCGAACACGATCGTCCGCTCGGCGGCGCTGGGCTTCACGCACCCGGCCGGAACCGCGGTGCTGGGCGAATTCGTCCCCGCGTACTTCGACATGCTGCTCCCCGTCTGGGAGTCGCGCACCTACCAGATCGCGCAGTACCTGATCGTCGGACTCTTCCCGACGGCACTGGCCGACATCGCCCTGCGCGATGCGACCCGTGGCTGGCTCGCTGCCCACCAGGACGCTGCGCCGGCACTGCGCCGACTCGTGCTCGAGAACCTGGCCGACGTGGAGCGGGCGCTGGCCGCGCAGGCGCGCGACGCCGAGGACTGAGCCCGGAGAACACCCGAAACGGAGACCATCTGCCTCGCCCGGGGCGTGTCCACACCACGACATGCCACAGCTGAGGCAGATGGTCTCCGTTTTCGTGCACCACCTCCACCCAGCCCGCACAGAGGCCCGATCGCTAGGATCGGGGGTGATGATGATCCCCTTCACGACAGACACTCCGCCTGAACCCGTGCCGCTGCCCGACTGGGTGATGGCGCTGCTCGCCTGGCTCGGAAGTATCGGCATGAGTGCCCTGACTGTGGCGCTCATCATCGCCAGCTGCATCGTGATCGGGCTCATCCTCCGCCTGGTCATCCGGCGCGTCGTGCATCGCATCGTCGACAGCGCCAAGAACAAGGCATCCGTCGACGACACGCAGGCGCTCGAGCGCTCACCGCTCGCCGACATGCGGCTGGTGCAGCGCACCCGCACTCTCGGGACGATCCTGCAGAACATCGTCAACGTGATGCTGGTCGTGATCGCGATCGTCCTCATCGTCAACGCTCTGAATCCGACACTCCTCGGTTCCTTGACCCTCCTGACTGCGGCCGTCGGTGCCGGCCTTGGTTTCGGCGCCCAGAACATCGTCAAAGATGTGCTCAACGGCATGTTCATCGTCGCCGAGGACCAGATCGGGATCGGCGATGTGGTCGACCTCGGTCTCGCGAGCGGCGTGGTCGAGTACGTCAGCGTGCGCATCACGCAGGTACGCGACGTCAACGGGACCCTCTGGTACGTGCGCAACGGCGAGGTCACCCGCATCGGCAACATGTCGCAGGGATGGGCGCGCTCCATCATCGACATCGGGGTGCCGGCCGACTCCGATCTCGAACAGGTCGAGCACATCATGCTCGAGACCGCCCAGGGTCTGTCGAAAGACCCGAAGTGGCGCACACGCATCATCGAGAAGCCGGAGTTGTGGGGGCTCGAGTCCATCGACGGCGACGCGCTCGTCGTGCGCATCGTCATCAAAGCCCGCGCCAACGCGAAGGACGACGTCGCCCAGGAATTGCGTCGCCGTCTGCGGGCCGCGCTCCTCGAGAAGGAGATCGGCGTACCCCGGATGGTCGATGTGGTGCCGACGGGGCTCGACGGCGCGCGCCGGGTGCGCGGCGCCAACCCGCCCAGGACCCGTCCGAACGCGGTCACCGGCGTGCCGATCATCCCCGACCGCGGGATCTGGCGCCGCAAGAAGCCGAATGATGACGGGAGCAGCCAGAAGTGACGTTCTACGACGAGATCGGTGGGCACGAGACGTTCCGGAAGATCGTCTCGGTGTTCTATCGCGAGGTCGCACTCGACCCGGTGATGAAGCCGATGTACCCCGAAGAGGATCTGGGCCCGGCGGAGGACCGGCTCCGGATGTTCCTCGAGCAGTACTGGGGAGGGCCAACGACCTATGGCGAGACGCGAGGGCATCCTCGACTCCGCATGCGTCACATGCCTTTCCACATCGACGCGGACGCGCGCGATCGTTGGCTTCGTCACATGAGGACCGCAGTGGACGAGGCACAGTTGTCTCCTCTGCACGAAACGACGCTGTGGGACTACCTGGAGCGCGCCGCCTATGCCATGGTGAACACACTCGAGCCTTCCGGCATCGGCGCCGGCCCCGGCGGCCGCCCCACGCTCGAAACCCGCTCACGTCAGGAATCAACGGAGAACTCATGACGACAACGCCCCTGTCCACAGACGTCCTGGTGATCGGATGGGGGTTGGCCGGTCTCGTGGCCGCTGCGGAGGCGCTCGATGGCGGTCGACGCGTGATCGTCGTCGACCAGGAGCCACGCACCAACCTCGGCGGACAGGCATGGTGGTCCTTCGGTGGCCTCTTCTTCATCGACTCCCCCGAGCAGCGGCGCTTCGGCATCAGGGACTCCCTCGAACTCGCAACCCAGGACTGGTTCGGCAATGCCGGCTTCGATCGACAGGAAGACGAATGGCCTCGTCGTTGGGCCGAGGCATACCTGCAGTTCGCTGCCGGTGAGAAGCGCGCGTGGCTGCGAGAGCGCGGCGTCGGCTTCTTCCCCGTCGTGGGTTGGGCGGAGCGCGGCGGGTACGGGGCCATCGGTCCCGGCAACTCCGTCCCCCGCTTCCACATCACGTGGGGCACCGGTCCGGGAATCGTGGCACCGTTCGCAGCGGCCGTCGAGCAGGGTGAACGGGAGGGACGACTCACGGTCCTCCCCCGCCACCGCGTCACGGAACTGCTCGTCACCGACGGGACGGTCACGGGGGCGCGCGGCAGCATCCTCGCGACGAGCGGATCGGAGCGCGGTGAGCTGTCCTCCCGCGAGGTCATCGGCGAGTTCCAGATCACTGCGACGGCGACGATCGTCTCGTCGGGCGGGATCGGCGGCAACCACGACCTCGTGCGCTCGGCCTGGCCCGCGCGCCTCGGAACCGCGCCGGAGCACATGCTCACCGGCGTGCCGGCCTACGTCGACGGGTCGATGCACGGAGTCAGCGAGGCCGCGGGTGCCCGACTGATCAACGGCGACCGGATGTGGCACTACGTCGAGGGCATCACGAACTGGGACCCGGTATGGCCGTCACACGGCATCCGCATCCTCCCCGGCCCCTCCTCGCTCTGGCTCGATGCGACCGGCAAAAGGCTCCCCGTGCCCCTGTTCCCTGGATTCGACACTCTCGGCACGCTGGAGCATCTGCGTACGACCGGTCACGACCATTCGTGGTTCGTCACGTCGCGCCAGATCGTCGAGAAGGAGTTCGCGCTCTCGGGGAGCGAGCAGAATCCCGATCTCACCGGCAAGGACGTCGGGCTCCTGGTGAAGTCGCGCCTCGCCAAGGGACCCACCGGGCCGGTGCAGTCGTTCCTCGACGAGGGCGAGGACTTCATCGTGGAGAACGACCTGGAGACGCTGCTCGAACAGATGCAGCGACACCCGGGCGGCGAGCTCCTCGACATCGACAACGTCCGGCGCGAGGTGATCGCCCGCGATCGCGAGATGGAGAACGACTTCACGAAGGACGCGCAGATCGGGATGCTCCGATCGATGCGCAGCTACCGTGGCGACAGACTGATCCGCACCGCTGCACCGCACCGTCTCCAGGACCCCGCGGCCGGACCACTCGTCGCAGTGAAGCTGCACGTGCTCACGCGGAAGTCCCTCGGCGGAATCAACACCGACCTCGAAGGCCGCGCTCTGAACGCGGCCGGAGAGCCGATCCCCGGACTCTACGCCGCGGGCGAGGCGAGCGGCTTCGGCGGCGGCGGCGTGCACGGGTACCGAGCGCTGGAAGGCACGTTCCTCGGCGGGTGCCTGTTCTCCGGTCGCACGGCGGGGCGCGCCGCTGCTCTCTCGGGCTGAGTCGCCGTCCGAGAACGTCGGTTCCTGCTTTCCCTGTGACGGCGTTCCGGGCATCCCCCGTGCCTGTTCGGGCTAACCCGAAGAGATGTGCTCCTCACTCGAATCGCATCGTGTTCGTTCCTACTGTGGGGTCGTGCTCCTCCTCACCACGCTCGGACTCCTGTCGGCTCTGATCCTGAGTAGCGCGGCCCCCGGTGTCGCCGCGACCGCACCGATACCCTCCGATGGCACGGTAGGTGCGTACGTGGATGCGTTCGCGACACCGGGTGTGGCGGCAGCCGTGCTCACTGATGAAGGGGTCGACCTGACCGTGCGTGGGCGCGACGGTGAAGGACGGGCGATCACGCCGGACACGCCTTTCCGGATCGCCTCGATGAGCAAGTCGATGACCGCGACGGCGATCATGCTGCTCGTCCAGGAGGGGGAGATCACCCTCGACGACCGCGTAATCGACCGATTGCCCGAGTTCACGATGCGTGATGAGCGACACGAGGACATCACGATACGCCAGCTGCTCTCCCACACTTCGGGGCTGTCGCTGCGGACCAACGACGAGTTCGCGCTTCCCGCCCCGCGGTCGACTGAGGCGGTCGTGGCGGAACTCGGAGACCGGCAACTGGTGGCCGACCCCGGCGCGCGATTCGAGTATCACAACACGAACTATTCGATCGCAGCCCGCATCATCGAGGTCGTCTCCGGTGTGTCGCTGCGCGACTTCCTCCGACAGCGCCTCTTCGTCCCTCTCGGCATGCGCGATTCACGGAGCGTCGATGCCTGCGATCAGGCCGTCGATCGGCTCGCGCCCGGCTTCTCCGTCGTGCTCGGACTCGCTTACGTCATGCCGGAGATGCCAGGACGCTGCGGAGGGAACGGCGGCGTGGTGTCGACGCTCACCGACATGGTGCGGTGGCTCCGTTTCCAGCAGGGAGAGGTCGGGGCGAGCGTCCTGGACCGTGCTCTGCTCGATGAACTCCATGCCGCGCAACCCGGTGCCGGCTCATACGCCCTCGGCTGGCAGCGCACCGCCCCGGACGGCGGCGACGCCCCCGGTTACGTTTCTCACGGCGGTACATTGGCCACGTTCACGGGTGCGATGGCATTCGTGCCCGAGACGGGCCGCGCAGCGGTAGTGCTGACCAACAGCGTCGGCTCCCCCGGCGAGCTGGTGCAGAACCTGATCGCCGGTGCCGACGGGGTGGCGCCGAAGCCGTACGAGAATCAGCTGAACATCGTGAACGGGATCTTGTCGGCCCTCGCCGGTCTCGCGCTGATCCTTCTCCTGGTGGCCACACTCCGGGCTCCGCGATGGGCGGTGCGGCGACGAGCCGCACGGAGACCGCGGATCTGGCTTCGTTCGATCCCCCTGACGCTCGTGATCGTCGCCGGCGTGTTCGTCCCGCTCACTCCGGGATTGCTCGGAGGCGCCGTCGATGGAAAGTACTGGGTGATCGACCTGTGGCTGTTCCCGCTTCTCGATGTCCTCGGGCTCGTGCTGGTGCTGGGTGGGATCAGTGCTCTCGTGAGCAGGCTCGTCGCGCTGCGGGTCGTGCCCGCTCCGTTGCGGAGGCGAAGGCGTGCGGCGGTTCAGACGGCTGAGCCCGTGTGACGCACGCTCGTGAGTCCCGAGGCGACCGGTCCACGGGAGAGCACGTGGCCGCGTCGGAAGGCCAGTCGTGTCCATCGACCAGAGCGGGTCACCGATACCTGCTCCTCGCCGGAGATGAAGCCCATCGCATCCGCAGCGAAGGCGACACCTCTCGGGAGCCCGTCGAGGTCGTCGTCCGGCTCTCCCCAGATCGCGGCACGCAGCGCACGCACGGCTTCTTCCCCGGCGCCGGGGGTCGCGCCGCGGGCCACGGCGGAAATGCCCCACTGCGCTCGTTGGGCGATCACCGAGGCGTCGAGAACGGCTGTCGGCTCCCACGCTCCGCGAGGTGGAGCGATACCGGCCCAGGCAGGAGAGAGGCCCGTATCCGGGAGCGTGAGGCGCTCGAGCACATCGGTCTGAGTGAGTTGGTCGACGACGACATCGCACTCGAGTTCGGGGTCGGCGTGGACGATGCGCATCGCGAGGATCGTCGGCGTCTGATCGAACAGTCCGTGAGGAGCAAGCGCGGCGGTCGTGAGAGCGAGCACTCCCCCCGACGCCTGCAGCCGTACCCCTTCGTCGGTGATTCTGACGGCTCGACCCACGAACGTCAGAACGTCCTTCGCAGTGTCGGCGTCGGCGAGGAGAAGGTGATGCGGCACGCGTTCTAAACTACCAACGGAGCGGCGCCCCGGGCGCGGAGAGGAACCCATGAGCGCGGAAGACCACGCCACCCAGACCGTCGAGCGTCTGCTCGAGGTACTCGATCTCGATTCGACCCAGGCACGGACAACGGAGGACATCTTCACCGGTTCCTCACACCCGATGCCGAGCGGGCGGATCTACGGCGGACAGGTCCTCGCCCAGGCGCTCCTCGCCGCCGAACGCACCCTTCCTGAGGACCGAGCGGTGCACTCCATGCACGGCTACTTCCTGCGCCCCGGCGATGCGAGCCACGGGCTCACGATCTCGGTCGATCGGATCCACGACGGGCGCTCCTTCTCCACGCGCCGCGCCCAGGCATACCAGAACGGGGTACCCATCTTCTCGATGATCGCCTCGTTCCAGGATGCAGATCCCGGCGTCGAGCACGCGGCGTCGATGCCCGAAGGCATCCCCGCGCCGGAGACGCTCGCCCCGGACGAGGATCGCGTGAGCGGACTCCCGGAGGGCACCGTTCGGATGCTGAGCGAACGTGCGGCCGACATCCGCCACCTCGATTCGCCGCTGTATCTGCCGAGCGGTGACACCCGCACCCCGCAGCAGGCCGTGTGGATGCGCCTTCGCGCGCCGCTTCCCGATGACCAGCGTCTGCACCGGGCCGCGCTTGCGTACCTCAGCGATATGACGATCCAGGAATCGATTCTTCGTGCGCACGGGGTCTACTGGGCGCTCCCCGGCCTCAAGGTCGCGAGTCTCGATCACGCGATGTGGTGGCATCGACCTGCACGCGTCGACGAGTGGCTGCTCTACGTGCAGGAGTCGCCCAACGCCCGCGGCGGCCGAGGGCTCGCCACCGGGCGGATCTTCACCCGCGACGGTGTGCTCGTGGCAAGCGTCGCCCAGGAGATCATGATCCGGGTGCCCGACGACCAGGGCTGACCCCGTCGCCCCTGGCGCCGGGGCCCGGGCACTCCCGCGCCGTCGGAGCGGCGTCGGACCATCTCCCCGGGGAGCGGTGCGTGCAGCCTCAGCGGTGGCTGTACTCGATCGATTCGCCGACGTACGGCTCCCACGCGTCGCGCATCTCCTGCGTGAGTCGGGTGGGGCGCCCCGTCTTCGCATCGACGAGCACGATGATCGCCGTCGAACGCGCGTAGATCTGACGAGGCTCCGCCGTGGGGTCGTTGTGCACTTCGTAGCAGACCTCGACGCTGGATCCGCCGAGCTTGCCGAACCACATCTGCACTTCGAGAGGACGTCGCTGATAGGGCACGGGTGCGAGGTACTCGATCTCCTGGCGCGCGATCAGGGTGAGGATCCCCTCGTCGATACCCGAGTCGAGTACCGCAGTGGACGGCGCCTCTTCGCCGGGGCCCGCACGCCAGAATGCTCGCACGCGAGCCTCCTCGAGAAGCTTCAGCATCGAGGTGTTGTTGACGTGGTTGAACGCATCCAGATCTCCCCAGCGGAGCTGGATCGGGATGTGCAGGCGGGGCCCCGGCGTCGCGGTCACGAGATGCTCAGTCGCGCGTCAGCTTGCGGTGCGTCGAGCGATGCGGCTTGGCCGCGTCTGCTCCGAGGCGTTCGATCTTGTTCTCTTCGTACGCCTCGAAGTTGCCCTCGAACCAGTACCACTGGTCGGGCTTCTCGTCGGTGCCCTCGTAGGCGAGGATGTGCGTGGCGATGCGGTCGAGGAACCACCGGTCGTGGGTGATGACCACGGCGCAACCGGGGAACTCGAGCAGTGCGTTCTCGAGCGAGCTGAGGGTTTCGACGTCGAGGTCGTTCGTCGGCTCGTCGAGGAGCAGCAGGTTGCCACCCTCCTTGAGAGTCAACGCGAGGTTCAGGCGGTTGCGCTCACCACCGGAGAGCACCCCGGCCTTCTTCTGCTGGTCCGGCCCCTTGAAGCCGAACTTCGAGACGTACGCCCTGGACGGGATCTCGGTCTTGCCGACGGTGATGTAGTCGAGACCGTCGGAGACGACCTCCCACAGCGTCTTGTTCGGGTCGATATTGGAGCGCGACTGGTCGACGTAGCTGATCTTTACCGTCTCACCGATCTTCAGATCTCCGCCGTCCAGCGGCTCGAGGCCCACGATGGTCTTGAACAGCGTCGTCTTTCCCACACCGTTCGGACCGATGACGCCGACGATGCCGTTCGGCGGCAGGCTGAAGCTCAGCCCGTCGATGAGCGAGCGCCCATCGAAGCCCTTCTTGAGATTCTTGGCCTCGATGACCACGCTTCCCAGGCGAGGACCGGCAGGGATCTGGATCTCTTCGAAGTCCAGCTTCCTGGTGCGCTCTGCCTCGGATGCCATCTCCTCGTAGCGGGCGAGACGCGCCTTCGACTTGGTCTGGCGGCCCTTCGCGCTCGAGCGCACCCACTCCAGCTCCTCCTTGAGGCGCTTGGCAAGCTTGGCGTCCTTTTTTCCCTGGATCTCAAGGCGTTCGCCCTTCTTCTCCAGGTAGGTCGAGTAGTTGCCCTCGTAGCCGATCAGGCGACCGCGGTCGACCTCGGCGATCCACTCGGCCACGTGGTCGAGGAAGTACCGGTCGTGGGTGATCGCGATCACGGCACCCTTGTAGGCCTGCAGGTGCTGCTCGAGCCACAGCACGCTCTCGGCGTCGAGGTGGTTGGTCGGCTCGTCGAGGAGCAGGAGGTCGGGCTTCTGGAGGAGCAGCTTCGCCAGCGCCACTCGACGCTTCTCGCCACCGGAGAGAGGAGCGATCGCCGCGTCTCCCGGCGGGGTGCGGAGTGCGTCCATGGCCTGGTCGAGCTGCGAGTCGAGATCCCAGCCGTCGGCCGCGTCGATCTCTTCCTGGAGCGAGCCCATCTCGGCGAGAAGCGCGTCGAAGTCGGCATCGGGGTCGGCCATGAGCGCCGAGATCTCGTTGAAGCGGTCGAGCTTCGCCTTGATCGCGATGCCGTCCTGGATGTTCTCGAGAACGGTCTTCGTCTCGTCGAGCTCCGGCTCCTGCATCAGGATGCCGACAGTGAACCCCGGCGAGAGCTTCGCCTCACCGTTCGACGGAGTGTCGAGACCCGCCATGATCTTGAGGATGGTCGACTTTCCCGCGCCGTTAGGACCGACCATGCCGATCTTGGCCCCGGGGAGGAACGCCATGGTCACGTCGTCGAGGATGAGCTTCTCGCCCACTGCCTTGCGCGCACGAACCATCGAGTAGATGTACTCAGCCACCGAAAACCGCTCCTTCTGTTGGCGTCGAAGATCGACACTCCAGCCTACCGGCCCTCTGGCGCGTCACCAGTCGATCGGACGTGTGGTGCCGATGAGGCATCTGCCCTCGGCGAGTTGCGGGAGCACCGCCGTGACGACCTGCCCGGTGGATGGGCCGACCTGGCCGACGAGGCACTCGTCTTGCCCCCAGCGCACGGAGAACTGCAGACTCTCTGCAGGGTTGCCGACCGTGGTCTGGTCCTGAGTCACCTGCATCGACTCCCGATCGAACCCCGCACCGATCAGCGCGTCGATGTAAGCACGGCCCGAACCGCGCTGTTCCGTCGCCCAGATGCCTTCCGCGGTCGCGGTGAACACCGGCAGGTTGTCTTCTGCGCTGCCGTCGGGCACGAGCACGGGCGCAGCGGGCGTCGTCGGTTCCGCATCCGCAGATGGCGAGCTCGACGGAGACACCGAGGGCGCAGGGCCCGGAGTGCAACCCGAGAGCAGAAGGGCGGTGACGGCCGTGACCGCCAGGATGCCGGCTGCACGCGCCGGTGAGGAGACCGATCGACGAAACACGTGCCGAGTCTACGTCGCCTGCCTTCCCGTCCCGGCGCGGACCAGCCGGCCGCGCACTCACGACCTGTGGAGCCGACCCGTCATCCTCCCGCCGTCACGCTCGATGTCGGCTCCGCCCAAGCGAGGTCGAGCGACATGGACGCCGTCTCTGCGGCGGGTGGTTCGCTCCCTCCCTCCGCAGTGTGATCTTCCGGAGATTCCAGGTTCGCGTCCGTGGTTCCGGCCTGTGGACGTGGCTGCGGTCGATACGCCGTGGTGCCCCACCGCAGATCATGACCGATCGCCTCAGCTTCGATGTCGACGCTGGTGCCGTGTTTGCCGTTGCTCTCCCAGCTGCGGATCTTCAGGCGTCCGGTCACGATCACGGCGTCACCCGTCCGCAGGGAGGCCTTGGCGTTCTCGCCGAGCTGCCGGAACGCTGCCACCGAGAACCAGTTGGTCCCCGAGTCCGTCCATGCCTGGGTGGCGGAGTCGAATCGTCGATGCGTGCTGGCGAGACGAAAGTTCGTGACCGGCACTCCTCCCGCGGTCTGGACCTGCGTCGGGTCGGTGGCGACTCTTCCCACGATGGTCAGCGTGTCGATCATGTTGCTCTTCCTTTCATCCCCCGGATCCCTTCCGGTCTCTCCAGCGTGGATGACCACGGCGGAGGCGGGGAGCCCGGAACACGAAGACGGTGGAGAGAGCGAGCCAGATCTCGTCTGTGGAGAGAAACCCCCGATGAGGGTCGGGCGAAAGCGAGATCGAATGTCGGTGGTCGGTCATATCTTCGAATCACGAAAGGAGCACCGATGTCCGACAACTTGATCACCTCCCTCCCCGAAGTCCCCTTCGCCACCCCCCGACTCTCTTCTGCGCGCGAGCATCTCGTCCGCGCGGCCGATCACCTCTGGCGGGTCCAGGACCAGAGAGAGCATGTCCTCGGTCATCTGCGCATCGTCGCTGACCCCCTCGGGCTCCGGTACCGCGCCGAGCGGCTGCATCTGGCGACCGGCGTGTTTCGAGTCGTCGGCGAGTTCTGGCGTGCGGATGACGCCGTCGCGGTGCTGCGCTATTCCTGACGACTGCCGCAGCCCGCGAAGCGCGGGGGTCGTTCCGAAAGGCATCGCACTCGGCGATCGCCGAACCTGTGGAGTGCCCCCGGCAGGATTCGAACCTGCGACCAAGAGATTAGAAGGCTCCTGCTCTATCCCCTGAGCTACGGAGGCGCACAGATCTAGAGTATCGCGGTCGCGCAGACGATTCACGAGGCACGCTCCGGTCGGCGATGTCGGACCCGTCGATAGTATGGCGACATGGTATCTGCGTCCGAGAATGACCGTCTCGTATGGATCGACTGCGAGATGACGGGCCTCGATCTCGCCGTCGATGAACTCGTCGAGATCGCCGTCGTCGTCACCGACTTCGAGCTCCACCCCATCGATCCGGGATTTCAGGTGGTGATACGTCCCAGCGAAACCGCTCTCGGGCACATGAACGATTTCGTCACGAAGATGCACGAGACATCGGGCCTCATCGAAGAGATACCCGGGGGCATCTCGCTGGAAGAAGCCGAGTCTCAGACTCTGGCCTACATCAAGCGCTTCGTGCCGCTCGAGCGCAAGGCGCCTCTCGCCGGCAACACGATCGGCACCGACCGCATGTTCCTGGCGAAGTACATGCCGCAGGTGGATCAGTGGCTGCACTATCGGAATGTCGACGTCTCGAGCATCAAGGAACTCTCGCGTCGCTGGTACCCGAGGGTGTTCTTCCAGGCTCCACCCAAAGACGGGGGTCACCGTGCCCTCGCCGATATCCTCGAGTCGATCAGAGAGCTCCGCTACTACCGAGAGGCGGTGTTCGTCGAAGAGCCGGGACCTTCCAGCGACGAGGCTCGTGAGATCGCTTCGCGCACGGTGTCCGAGTTCACTCCGAACATGTAATAGACTCGTATGGTTGCCCGCTCCGGTGGGCACATGGTGGGTATAGCTCAGCTGGTAGAGCGCTGGCTTGTGGTGCCGGATGTCGCGGGTTCGAGTCCCGTTACTCACCCTCCTGAGGAAGGCCCGAATCGCAAGGTTCGGGCCTTCTTCGCGTCTGCCCCCGACCAGCGCCCCTCCCCGACGCCCTAGACTGACGAGGTGTCGCTCGCGGTCTGGTTCTCGTTGCTGACCGCGTCCGTCGTGATCAGCTTCACGCCGGGGGCCGGCGCGATCAACACGATGTCCAACGCCATGAATCAGGGCTGGCGGCGCTCGATCTGGGGCATCGTCGGTCAGCAGATCGCGTTGATCGTTCATGTGGCCGTCGTGGCCGCCGGGGTCGGGCTCCTGGTATCTCGCTCGGAAGTGCTGTTCAACGGCATCCGCTATGCCGGAGCGGCCTATCTGGTGTTCCTCGGGATCCGCCTCATCCTCACGAAACCCGCCGTCGTGGTGGACGACGCTCCCGTGCCGATCGACACCCGTGAGAGCCACTGGTCGATGATCCGCCGCGGCTTCTGGGTCAATCTCCTGAACCCGAAGGCGATCGTCTTCTTCCTGGCGTTCATCCCGCAGTTCGTCAGGCTGGACGAGCCGCCGCTCCCCCAGTACCTCACGCTCATCGCCACCGTGATCGTCGTCGACGTGATCGTGATGTGGGGGTTCTTCGCTGCGGCCGCACGCCCGTTCCGTCGTCTCACGCGCACCGCACGCGGGCAGCGCATCCTCAACACCGTCTTCGGCGCCCTGTTCATCGTCGTGGCCGCGATCCTCGTTCTCCTCCACTGACCTTCCGCCGGCCCTAGGCTGGAGGGAATGGACATGGATGCCGCGGCCTTCGAAGCGCTCGTGATCGACGAGCTCGATCAACTTCCCGACGACATGGTCGAAGGGTTGGAGAACGTCGTGTTCGTGGTGGAGGCCCGGCCGGAAGACGGCAGCCTCGACCTGCTCGGTCTCTACGACGGACTGGCGTTGACCGACCGGACCCAATACGGAATGGGAGAGCTGCCCGATCGCATCGTGGTCTATCGCGAACCGCACCTGGCGCAGTGTGAGACCGAGGAAGACCTCCGCGACGAGATCCACACCACCTTGGTGCATGAGATCGCGCACTTCTACGGCATCGACGACGCGCAGCTGCACGAGATGGGCTGGGCATGACGATCCCCGCCGCGGTACCCGACCTCGACGAGGTGACCGACCTGAGCGCCGCTCCCCTCGAGCCGTGGCAGGTGGTCGTCTGGAACGACCCGGTCAATCTGATGAGCTACGTGGTCCGCGTCTTCCGCACGTACTTCGGATACTCCCTCGAACACGCGACGACGCTCATGCTCGCTGTCCACCATGACGGGCATGCCATCGTGGCCACGGGTCCGCGCGAAACCATGGAAGTCCACGCGCAGGCCATGCACGACTACGGCCTCTGGGCGACAGTCAGGAAGGCCTCGCAGTGACCAGGGACACGATCACCGTCACCATCACCGGAATCGAGGAACTCCACCTCGCGAAGCTCACCGATGACTTCATCGAGCTGCTCGGCACATCGAGAGCCGTCGGCGACCCCGCGATCGACCGGCTCACGCCCACCCCCTACCCCGACGACCCGGACTCCGCCGTCGGATTCGCCGAGAGCACACGGGATGACCTCCTCGATCGACGACTCGCCGATGCACGCCGGACGCGTGCGAGTCTCGGTGACTTCCCCAGCGATGACCTCGCCGAGGCGGAAGCGCGCCGGACGCGAGAGATGGCCGTGCTCGTGGAGGATATCGACGCCTGGCTCCGCACGCTGACCGCCATTCGCCTCGTCATAGCGACGCGGCTAGGGATCACGTCCGACGAACAGACCTCGACGGATGGTCGCCACGACGTGTACGACTGGCTCGGGTATCGCCTGGAACTCCTCATCCAGGCCGCAGACGAGGCCGACGACGATAGGAACCTCTAAGGAACCTCGACGACTCGCGTGGCGAGGGATCGAGGGCTGTCCCGCTCGACGTGTCGGCGTTCCTGTGCCGCCCACCGCTCCCAGTGCGGCCGGTAGGCGTCGCCGTCGCGCGCCAGGGCACGCGTCTTCCTCGACGCCTCTGCCGACTCCACCCATACCCTGACGTCGGCGAGGCCTGCAGTCGAGGGTCGGAGGATCCCGCTGCCCTCGATGATCACTCCCAGAGCCGGGTCGACGGCGTGACTCTCCGCCTCGGTGCCGGCCGCCCAGTCCCAGCGCCGCCAGGTGCCGAGATAGCCACGGCCGTGGGGACGGAGGATCCAGTCGAGAGCGCGCTCAGCGCCGTCGTCGAGTCCATCCCAGCCCGGGTAGATGGAGTCCAGTGCGATGAGCTGCACGTGACCGACCACCGGCCAGCGACGTACCAACAGCGCAGCGAGCGACGACTTTCCCGCGCCGCTGCCGCCATCGATGAGCACGACGGGGTTCGCAGCGGCAACGGCGCGAACATCCCGCTCGATCAGCGTCGCGGCCTGCTCCAGCGCGGCCGCGACCGGATCGTCACTTCTTGAGGGCACGGATGATGCGAGTGAGCGCCCGTCCGGCGACCCAGACGAACGGCACCGCCACCACGAGCAGCGTGACGATGTTCGGCTCGAAGCGCAGACCCTCTTCGCGACGCACGTAGACGCCGACCGGCACGGAGACACCGCCACCGCCACCGCCCTCTGCACCGTCCCCGCTGCCACCGCCGAAGCCCGAGTAGGTGAACGCCACCGGAGTGATGCTCACGCCATCGACATCCTGCGGCTCTCCGTACGCGCTCTTCACGCCGAAGGACGCAGCTTGCTTTCCGAGTTCCAGTGCAATGTTCGGCATACCCCCACGCTAGTCGAGGAACCGCGCGCGCGTGGGATCAATCCAGGCCGTGGGCCTTCGGGTGCTGCGCGGTGCCCCGACCGTCACCACGGCCGATGTGTCGCGCGCGGCTGATGGTCGCCGTGCCGAACCGGGCCACGGCCTCGTCCATAGCGCCCTCGACTCTGCGCCAGTCCTCGTCGTCGTCCCAGAGCCCGAGACCGCCGCCGCCGGCCGGTCGTAGATTCTCGGCTCTGACGCCGACCAGACGCACCGGATCGCGCCGGTCGATCTGCTCGAACAGTGACTGCGCAGCCTCTCCGATGCGCTGCCCGACTGCGGTGGGCTCGCTGAGCGTCTGAGATCGACTCAGAGTGCGGAAGTCGTCGAACCGGATCTTGATGGCGACGGTCGTCGTCTCCCACTCAGCGCGGCGGAGCCGTGCGGCGACACGGTCGGCGAGTCGGAGTAGTTCCGCACGGAGGTACGGACGATCGAGGATGTCCGTGTCGAAGGTCTCCTCATGACCGATGCTCTTCTCCACTCGCACCGTATCGACGGCTCGCGCATCCTCACCCATCGCGAGCTGCGCAAGGCGTGCACTCAGGGCAGGACCGACGGCACGTTCGATCAGGTCGCGCGGAGCTTCGCGGACATCTCTCACGGTGCGGATGCCGCGTGCCTCCAGTGCCTCGGCCGCCTTCGGTCCGACTCCCCACATAGCGCGGACAGGGCGAGGAGCGAGGAATTCGAGCGTGTCCTTCGCGGCAACGACGAGCATGCCGTCGGGCTTGGAGATCGTCGAAGCCATCTTCGCGACGTGCTTGGTGGCGGCGACCCCGACGCTGCAGGTGATGCCGACCTCATCGAGCACACGCGCGCGAATGAGCTCGGCGATGTGCGCAGGGCTGCCCCAGAGACGGCGCACACCCTGCACATCGAGGAATGCCTCGTCGACGGACAACGGCTCGACGAGCGGTGTGAACGACTCGAAGATCGCCATCACCTGCCGGGAGACCTCTTGGTAGCGATGGAAGTGCGGGGGCACGATACGTGCGGACGGACACAGTCGTATCGCCTGCGATACCGGCATCGCTGCGCGTACGCCGTATCGCCGGGCCTCGTACGAGGCGCTCGAGACGACGGAGCGGCCGTCCGGCGCGCCGATGATCAACGGCAGACCACGCAGCGACGGGTCGTCGAGAACTTCGACGGCCGCATAGAACGCGTCCATGTCGACGTGGAGGATGCGGGTCCCGGTGTCGTCGGCGTCGGCGGCGGAGACGATCCGCCCTCTGCCGTCACCGTGTCCCATACGACCATTCTCCCCCGGGCCTCCGACAGGAGACCCGGGGCCACGCGCTACTGGGCAGCGCGCTCGAGGATGAGTTCACGGACGCGGGCTGCGTCCGCCTGGCCCTTCATCGCCTTCATCACGGCACCGATCACGGCGCCGGCGGCCTGGACCTTGCCGTCCTTGATCTTCGCCATCACATCGGGCTGGGCTGCGAGGGCCTCGTCGATCGCCGCGATGAGCGCGCCGTCGTCCGACACCACAGCGAGACCACGGGCATCGACGACGTCCTGCGGAGTACCTTCACCCGCGATCACGCCTTCGAGCACCTGGCGGGCGAGCTTGTCGGTGAGGGTACCCGCGTCGACGAGCTGCTGCAGTGCGGCGACGTTCTCCGGACTGATCAGCTCGGTGGCGTCCTTCTCCTGCGCGTTCGCGAGACGGGAGATCTCCCCCGTCCACCACTTGCGGGCAGTCGCCGGAGTCGCACCGGCGGCGATGGTCGCCTCGACCACTTCGAGCAGACCGCCGTTGCGCACGTCCTGGAACTCCAGGTCGGTGAAGCCCCACTCGGTCATCAGACGGCGACGTCGGGCCACTGGCTGCTCGGGAAGGGCTGCTCGCAGCTCCTCGATCAGCGCGGCGGCCGGCTCCACGGGCAGCAGGTCGGGCTCAGGGAAATAGCGGTAGTCGTCGGCATCCGACTTCGGACGACCCGGTGACGTCGTGCCGGTGTCCTCGTGCCAGTGCCGCGTCTCCTGCGTGATCGTGCCGCCGTCGGCGAGGATCTGCGCCTGACGCTGGATCTCGTACCTCACGGCCCGCTCGACGGAGCGCATGGAGTTGACGTTCTTCGTCTCGGTGCGGGTGCCGAGCTTGTCGGTGCCCCGCGGACGCAGGGAGACGTTCGCGTCGCAGCGCAGGTTTCCGCGTTCCAGCCGGGCCTCGGAGATTCCGAGACCGCGGACGATGTCACGGATCGCCTGCACGTATGCCTTGGCGACCTCCGGTGCGCGATGCTCGGTGCCGTAGATGATGTTCGTCACGATCTCGACCAGCGGAACACCCGCGCGGTTGTAGTCGACCAGCGAGTACTCGGCACCCTGGATGCGACCGGTCGCCCCACCCATGTGGGTGAGTTTTCCGGCGTCTTCCTCCATATGAGCGCGCTCGATGGGGATCGTGATGAGCGTGCCGTCCTCGAGCTCGACCTCGACCGATCCCTCGTAGGCGATCGGCTCGTCGTACTGCGAGATCTGGTAGTTCTTGCCGAGATCCGGGTAGAAGTAGTTCTTCCGGGCGAACCTGCTCGATTCCGCGATCGAGCAGCCGAGCGCGAGGCCCAGGCTGATCGACGAGCGTATCGCCGTCTCGTTCACCACCGGCAGCGATCCGGGAAGACCGAGGTCGACGGGCGCGATCAGAGTGTTCGGCTCCGCCGCGTGGTAAGCCTCGTTCGCCGGGTTCGGCGCGTCGGAGAACATCTTCGTGTTGGTGTTGAGCTCGACGTGCACCTCGAATCCGAGGACCGGCTCGAACAGTTCGAGCGCCTTGTCGAAGTCCATGAGCTTGGCGGCGGCCATCAGCGCTTCCCTCCTGCGAGCTGCGGTGCACGGGTGAGCAGCGGCGCACCCCACGAGTCGACGAGCAGAGTCTCGAGCGCGGCGCCGACCTTGTAGAGACGAGCGTCCTCGCGCGCAGGCGCGATGAACTGGATGCCGACGGGGAGTCCGTCATCATCGGCCAGACCGCTGGGGATGGAGATGCCCGGGACGCCGGCCAGGTTCACCGGAATCGTGGTGATGTCGTTGAGGTACATCTGCAGCGGATCGTCGATCTTCTCTCCGAGCTTGAATGCCGTGGTCGGCGCCGAGGGCGTCGCGATCACGTCGACCTCGGCGAAGGCGTTCGCGAAGTCCTGCTGGATGAGCGTGCGGACCTTCTGTGCACTGCCGTAGTACGCGTCGTAGTAGCCCGCCGACAGGGCATAGGTACCGAGGATGATGCGGCGCTTGACCTCATCGCCGAAACCGGCGTCGCGGGTCGCCGACATGACATCCTCGACGGTCGGGTTGCCGTCGGGAGTGACCCGCAGACCGAACCGCACGGAGTCGAACTTCGCGAGGTTGCTCGACGCTTCCGCGGGGAGGATCAGGTAGTACGCGGCGACTCCGTATTCGAAGTGGGGAGCACCGATCTCGACGATCTCCGCGCCCTGCGCCTCCATGAGCGCGAGCGCGCTGCGGAACGAGGCTGCGACGCCGGGCTGGAAGCCGCTGTCCGGCAGCTCCCGGATCACGCCGACCTTGAGACCCTTGAGCACGTCTCCGCGCGCACCTTCACGAGCCGCCTCCGCGAACGAGGGCCATGCATCGCGCAGCGACGTCGAGTCCTTCGGATCGTGGCCGCCGATCGCGTCGTGCAGCAGCCCGGAGTCGAGGACCGTCCGCGAGACGGGGCCGACCTGGTCGAGGCTGGAGGCGAGGGCGATCGCGCCGTAGCGGCTCACACCGCCGTACGTCGGCTTGACGCCGACCGTGCCGGTCACGTGCGCGGGCTGACGGATCGAGCCGCCCGTGTCGGAGCCGAGAGCGAGCGGTGCCTCGAATGCGGCGACAGCGGCAGCCGAGCCGCCACCGGAACCGCCGGGGATGCGGTCGAGGTCCCAGGGGTTGTGCGTGGGGCCGTACGCGGAGTGCTCAGTGGAGGACCCCATGGCGAACTCGTCCATGTTGGTCTTGCCGAGCGGGACCAGTCCCGCGGCGCGTGAACGCGCGACGACCGTGGCGTCGTAGGGCGAGCGATACCCCTCGAGGATGCGCGAGCCGCTGGTCGTGGGCTGGTCGGTCGTGACGAGGACGTCCTTGATCGCCAGGGGCACGCCGGCAAGCGGCCCGAGGGTCTCGCCGGCGGCCCGACGCGCGTCGATCGCCGCTGCGGCCTCGAGGGCTCCCTCGTTGACGTGCAGGAAGGCGTGGACGTCACCGTCGACGGCGGCGATGCGGTCGAGGTGCGCCTGGGTCGCCTCGACGCTGGAGACCTCGCGAGAGGCCAGCTTCGCTGCCAGATCCGCCGCATCGAGTCGGATGATGTCGCTCACTGCTCTTCTCCCAGGATCGCGGTGACACGGAAGCGGCCGTCGGCGGCGTCCGGGGCGTTCTGGAGCACCTGCTCGTGCGTGAGCGTCTGGCCGACCACATCGGGACGGAACACATTGCTCAGCGGGATCGGGTGGCTCGTCGCCACGACGTCGGCGGTCGCGACCTCCGACACCTTCGCGATGTTGTCGACGATCGCGTCGAGCTGGCCCGTGAGCCGCGACACCTCGTCGTCGTTCAGCTGGATGCGTGCGAGCACACCGAGATGGCGCACGAGTTCAGGGGTGATTTCAGACACTCCCCCAGTCTAGTTGGCGCGCTCCGAACTCCCATGACCCACGAGCACCTCGACATATGCTGGGCGGGTGAGCACGTTCCAACCCCCTCGCCCGTGGGTCGCCAGCTACGCCGCAGGCGTCCCGGAAGACCTCTCCCCGGTCGACGGATCGCTCGTCGACATCGTCGCAGCCTCAGCGCGGGACTACCCCGACGCCCCAGCGCTGCAGTTCTTCGGGCGGGAGACGACGTACGCACAGCTGCAGGCAGCGATCGACCGCGCGGCGACAGGGTTGCGGGATCTCGGCGTCCGCGCCGGCGACCCTGTGGCGATCGTGCTGCCGAACTGCCCACAGCACATCGTGGCCTTCTATGCGGTGCTGCGACTCGGCGCCGTCGTCGTCGAGCACAACCCCCTCTACACGCCTCGGGAGCTGCGCAAACAGTTCGAGGACCATGGCGCGAAGCATGCGATCGTGTGGAACAAGGTGGTCTCCACGGTGCAGGATTTCCCGGCGGATCTCGCCGTGACGAACCTCATCTCCGTCGATGTGACACGTGCCATGCCGGCTCTCACACGCTTCGCCCTGCGACTTCCTGTCTCGAAGGCCCGCGAATCCCGGGCGGCGCTCACGGACAAGGTGCGCGGCACGGTGATCTGGGACTCGCTGCTCGCTTCGGCCCCGCTGCCGGCGACGCATCCGATGCCGCGCATCGACGATCTGGCGATCATCCAGTACACCTCCGGAACGACGGGAACACCGAAGGGGGCAGCGCTCACCCATCGCAATCTGCTGGCCAACGCCGCACAGTCGCAGGCCTGGGTTCCCTCGATCCGACGCGGCAACGGATGTGTCGTGTACGCGGTCCTTCCGATGTTCCACGCCTATGGTCTGACCCTCTGTCTGACGTTCGCGATGTCGATGGGGGCTCGACTCGTGCTCTTCCCCAAGTTCGATCCTGACCTCGTGCTCGACGTCGTCAAGAAGCACCCCGCGACGTTCCTGCCGCTGGTGCCGCCCATCGCGGACCGCCTCCTCGCCGCGGCGAAGGCGAGGGGCGTGTCGCTCGACGGTATCGAGGTCGCGATCTCCGGAGCGATGGCCCTGCCGCACGAGTTGGTCGTCCCCTTCGAGGAAGCGACGAACGGCTATCTCGTCGAGGGTTACGGGCTCAGCGAGTGCTCGCCCGTCCTGATGGCGAATCCGGTCGCCGACAACCGCGTACCGGGCACCGTCGGACTCCCCCTGCCGGGCACGGAATGCCGCGTGGTGGATCCGGAGAACCCGAGCCAAGACGTGCCGGCAGGTTCCGCCGGCGAACTCGTCGTTCGAGGCCCGCAGGTGTTCTCGGGGTACTACGGCAAGCCGGAAGAGACCGAGGCGGTCTTCATCGACGGCTGGTACCGCACCGGCGACATCGTCACGATCGACGGCGCCGGCTTCGTGCGCATCGTCGATCGCATCAAGGAGCTCATCATCACAGGTGGCTTCAACGTCGCCCCCACCGAAGTCGAGAACGCTCTGCGCCAGCACCCGCAGGTCGTGGATGCCGCGGTCGTCGGTCTGCCGAGCGAGCACTCCGGCGAAGAGGTCGTCGCCGCGATCGTCATCGATCCCGAGACCGACGTCGACGTCGAGGCTGTTCGTGAGTTCGCGCGCAGCATCCTCACCCCGTACAAGGTCCCGCGTCGCGTCTTCGTGGTCGACGAACTCCCGAAGTCGCTGATCGGAAAGGTGCTCCGGCGCCAGGTGAAGGAGAAGCTGGTCGCGCTCAACACCGGTGCATGAGGACGCCCTCACAGGCGGCGGACGCCGTAGCGCGCTACCCTTGGGAAGTGACCCCTGAAGATGCAGTGCTGACCGACGCCCCCGACGAATCTCCCGCGACCCCCGGATTCGAGGAGCTCGGCATCACCGGGCCCGTCCTCAAAGCCATCAAAGACCTCGGCTACGAGACGCCCTCGCCCATCCAGGCGGCCACCATCCCGACGCTCCTCGCCGGCCGCGATGTCGTCGGAATGGCGCAGACCGGTACCGGGAAGACCGCGGCATTCGCGCTTCCCGTGCTCGAGCGCCTCGACGTCTCCCAGAAGACCCCCCAGGCCCTCGTGCTCGCGCCCACCCGTGAGCTCGCCCTCCAGGTGTGCGAGGCATTCGAGTCGTACGCCTCCAAGATGAAGGGCGTGCACGTCCTCCCCGTCTACGGCGGACAGGGCTACGGCGTGCAGCTGTCGGCGCTGCGCCGTGGAGTACATGTGATCGTCGGCACCCCAGGCCGCATCATGGACCACCTCGCCAAGGGCACCCTCGACCTGTCGCAGCTCCAGTACCTCGTACTCGACGAAGCCGACGAGATGCTGAAGATGGGCTTCGCCGAAGATGTGGAGCAGATCCTCGCCCAGACGCCAGAGGAGAAGCAGGTCGCCTTGTTCTCCGCGACGATGCCACCGCAGATCCGCCGCCTCGCGCAGAAGTACCTGCGTGACCCGGAGGAGATCAGCATCAAGTCGAAGACGGCCACGGGTACCAACATCACCCAGCGCTATCTCGTCGTGTCGTACGCGCAGAAGGTCGATGCGCTCACCCGTATCCTCGAGGTCGAGAACTTCGACGGCATGATCGTGTTCGTCCGCACCAAGAACGAGACCGAGACGCTCGCCGAGAAGCTGCGTGCCCGGGGGTACTCCGCCGCCGCCATCAACGGCGACGTGCCGCAGGTGCAGCGCGAGCGCAGCGTCAACCAGCTCAAGGACGGCAAGCTCGACATCCTCGTCGCGACCGATGTGGCTGCGCGCGGCCTCGACGTCGAGCGCATCAGTCACGTCGTCAACTTCGACATCCCGACCGACACCGAGTCGTACGTGCACCGCATCGGGCGCACCGGACGCGCCGGGCGTTCGGGAGACGCGATCAGCTTCATCACCCCGCGCGAGCGCTACCTGCTCAAGCACATCGAGAAGGCGACGCGTCAGCAGCCCACCCAGATGCAGCTGCCGAGCACCGAAGATGTGAACACCACGCGTCTGAACCGCTTCGACGACGCGATCACCACCGCGCTGTCGGAGACCGGGCGCATCGAGGCCTTCCGCGACATCGTCGCGCACTACGTGCGTCACCACGATGTTCCCGAAGGCGACGTGGCCGCAGCCCTCGCCGTCGTGGCGCAGGGCGACAAACCGCTGCTCCTCGACCCCGCGAACGATCCCCTCACCAAGGCGGTCGAAGCAGACAACCGTCCGCCCCGCGAGCGCACGGGACGCGACGCTCGCGAGCCTCGCACCGAACGGCGCGGACGAGGTGACTACACCGCCTACCGCATCGAGGTCGGCCGACGTCACCGCGTCGAGCCTCGCCAGATCGTCGGTGCTCTGGCGAACGAGGGCGGTCTGGGACGTGACGACTTCGGCGCGATCAACATCCGCCCCGACTTCTCCACCGTCGAGCTGCCGTCGAATCTCGATCAGTCCGTTCTCGAGAAGCTGCGGGATACGCGCATCTCGGGGCGCCTGATCGAGATCAAGCCCGACCGCGGTCCCGGGGGCGCGCGCCGTGCCGGCGGTCCCCGTGAGGCCGGTGGCCGGGGCGACCGTTTCGAGCGACGGGATCGCGACGAGCGGCCGGCGCGCGACACGCGTGACGAGAAGCCGTACCGCAAGCCACGCCACAAGAGCTGACCATCACTCGCGCGCGGAACGGACTATCTCGTTCCGCGCGCGAGTCGTGCGGCGACGTCGATTAGAGGCTCTGGGCGGGTGAGCAGCGCACGCTGCTCGGGGTTCGCGATGAGATGGGCGATCAGTCGATGCGCGCCGGTGACCGTCGGCGCCCAATATCCCCCAGCGTGGTGCCTGCTCAGGGGCAGGATTCGCGGTTCTCCTTCGACGGTCAGAGTCACGGAGCCGTCGTCAGGGTCGACTCCGGGGTCGGTCAGCATCGCAGCCGTCAGAGCACCGAGCAGGATGGTTCCCACGAGACCCGGCAGGCGGAATCTCGTCGTGGGAACGTCCATCACGATCGTGTCGACGTCGCCCCAACTCACGATCCCACGGTTCTCGACCCCGTCTCGGATGATCACCGCGTCAGGGGTCAGACGCAGATGATTCCGACCGGGGTCTCCGACAGCGAGCGCTTCCGGAACGACCATGAGAGGACCGTAGCGCTTCACGACCCTTCGCCCGCGGGAGGGAGCGCATCCGGCCCCTCGGTCACCAGGATGTGGAACTGCGTGGCATCGAGAATCCGGAGCCCCAGTTCCTCGGCCTTCGCGAGCTTGGAGCCCGCTCCGGGGCCGGCCGCGACGAAATCGGTCTTCTTCGACACGCTCGATGCCGCTTTACCACCCGCGTTGATGATGGCCTCCTGCGCGCCGTCGCGAGTGTAGCCGTCGAGGGAACCGGTGGCGACGACGGTGAGGCCCTCCAGCACACCCCCCGCGGCGACGGCCGCGCCGGGACCAGGGTGTCCTGGCGTCGCCCACTGCACGCCCGCATCCTCCCACCGCTGCACGATCTCCTGGTGCCAGTCGACCTCGAACCAGTCCCGCAGGGAGTCCGCGATGATGCCGCCCACACCCTCCACCGCGGCGAGCTCGTCACGCGACGCCGCGCGGATCGCGTCGAGCGACCCGAACCACTGCGCGAGCGCCCTCGCGGCGACGGGGCCGACATGGCGGATGTTCAGGGAGACGAGAAGCCGCCACAGATCCTTGGTCTTCGCCTTCTCCAGTTCTGCGAGGAGCGTGAGTGCCTGGGAAGAGGGCTGCGGACCGTCGAGACCGGACTTCTTCTCGGCCGCTGTGGGGTTGCGTCGGAAAGGCGCGCGGGTCTTCACGATCCCATCGTCATCTTCCTTGGGAAGACCCGTCTCGGCATCGCGGACGAACAGTTCGATGGGGACGAGCTCTTCGAGGGTGAGCGCGAACAGACCAGCCTCGGTCTCGAGCGGCGGCACCGCGGGAGAGGTCGGCTGCGTCAGAGCGGCAGCGGTGACCTCGCCGAGTGCTTCGACGTCGAGGGCACCGCGCGAGCCGATGTGCTCGACGCGTCCGCGCACCTGCGCCGGGCACGAACGCGCGTTCGGGCACCGCAGATCGATGTCGCCCTCTTTCATGGCTCGCAGGGGCGTGCCGCACTCCGGGCACTCGACGGGCATCACGAACTCGCGCTCGGTGCCGTCGCGCTTCTCGACGACCGGCCCGAGGACCTCGGGGATCACGTCGCCGGCTTTGCGCAGCACGACCGTGTCGCCGATCAGCACACCCTTCGCCTTGACGACGTCTTTGTTGTGCAGCGTCGCCTGGCGGACCACGGAGCCGGCGACGTGCGCGGGCGCCATGACCGCGAACGGAGTCGCTCGCCCCGTGCGACCGACCGACACGACGATGTCGAGCAGCGTCGTCTGCACCTCTTCCGGCGGGTACTTGTAGGCGATCGCCCACCTGGGGGCCCGGCTCGTCGCGCCGAGCTCGTCGTGCAGCTCGAGCTCGTCGACCTTGACCACGATGCCGTCGAGCTCATGCTCGATGTCGTGGCGATGCTCCCCGAAGTACTCGACGAACGTGACGACCTCGTCGACCGTGTGGCAGACCTTCGTGTGCGGGCTGGTGGGCAGCCCCCACTCCGCGAGCAGGTCGTACACCTCGCTCTGCGCGGCGACCGGAGGGTTCTCCCATGCACCGACACCGTGCACGTACAGTGCGAGCGACTCGATTCGCAACAGCCCTGCTTCGAGTTCGAGGCCGTTCTTCTTGTCGATCTGCTGACGGAGCCCACCGCTCGCCGCATTGCGGGGGTTCGCGAACGCCGGGAACCGCCGTGCCGCCGCGGTGCGCGCCTTCTCGTCGTCGAAGGGCTTCTTCACGCCGCCCCGAGCCTCCCAGCGCTCGAGCGCATCGGCGTAGGCGCGGTCGCGGAAAGTCGCCTGCGCCGCATTGAGACGTTCGAACGCGGCCACAGGGATGAACACCTCACCGCGCACCTCGACGATGTCGGGGTGCCCCTCGCCCTCCAGCCGATACGGGATCTCGGGAAGACGCAGCGCATTCTCGGTGACGATCTCACCCACGCGGCCGTCCCCTCGGGTCGCAGCAGACGTGAGGACGCCGTTCTCATAGCGGAGGTTGATGGCGAGGCCGTCGATCTTGAGCTCTGTGAGCCAGGCGACCTCGCGGCCTGCCGAGGCTTTGGTCTTAGCCGCCCACTCCCTCAGCTCGTCGATCGAGAAGACATTGTCGAGGCTGAGCATGCGCTCGGCGTGTTCGATGGTCGCAAGACCGGTCGCCTCGGCGGCACCGACCATCTGCGTGGGCGAGTCCTGCCCCTGAAGCTCGGGATGCAGCCGCTCGAGTTCTTCGAGCCGCTGCATCCATCCGTCATAGGTGAAGTCGTCGACGACCGAGGTGTCGCGGCCGTAGTAGGCCTCTTTGGCATCGAGGATGCGAGTGGTCAGCTCTTCGGCTTCGGTACGGGCGTCTTCCAGCGAGATGTTCTCCGGCACCCCGCCAGTCTACGAGCGGGCACCGACACCGGAAGCGTCTACGCGCCGACGGGGACGGCCGAGACCGTGGTGTCGATCGTGAACTGCCCGAGCACGCGGGTTCCGATGTAGAGCACCGCGGTCTGCCCCGGTGCGACGCCGTCGAGTGGGACCTCGGGCGTGACGCGCACACCGCCGTCCGAGACCTCGGCGTGTGCGGCGACCGGCTCGGCGTGTGCCCGGATCTGCACGTGGCAGTCGAAGGATGATTCGGTCGGCGCGGCGCCGGCCCAGCTGAACCGCTCCCCCGCGATCTCGGCGATGGCGAGTGCTTCCTTCGGCCCGACCACGACAGTGTTCGAGATCGGACGCACTTCGAGGACGAACCTCGGCTTGCCGTCGGCAGCGGGGACCCCGAGCTTGAGACCGCGACGTTGCCCGACGGTGAAGGCATGGGCTCCCTCGTGCGAGCCGACGACATCTCCGCTGCGGTCGACGATCTCGCCCGTCGCCGTGCCGACCTTCTCGGCGAGCCAGCCGCGAGTGTCACCGTCGGGGATGAAGCAGATGTCGTGGCTGTCGGGCTTCTGCGCCACGCTCAGACCGCGTTCTTCGGCTTCGGCGCGCACGATCGCCTTCGAGGGTGTCGTGCCCAGCGGGAAGTACGTATGCGCGAGCTGCTCGGCGGTGAGGACACCCAGCACGTAGGACTGGTCCTTGGCGTTGTCGGAGGCGCGGTGCAGCTCGAGGCCTCCGTCACCGTCGATCAAGGTGGCGTAGTGCCCGGTGCACACGGCGTCGAATCCGAGCTCGATGGCCCGCTCCAGCAGAGCGGCGAACTTGATCTTCTCGTTGCAGCGCATGCAGGGATTCGGGGTGCGACCGGCCTGGTACTCGGAGATGAAGTCCGCGATCACGTCATCGCGGAACCGCTCCGAGAAGTCCCAGACGTAGAACGGAATACCGAGCACGTCGGCGGCACGACGGGCGTCGAGAGCATCCTCGATCGTGCAGCAGCCGCGGCTGCCGGTGCGCAGGGTTCCCCCGGCCCGGGAGAGCGCCAGATGCACTCCGACCACGTCGTGCCCCGCCTCCACAGCCCTGGCGGCCGCGACGGCGGAGTCGACTCCACCGCTCATCGCCGCAAGGATCCGCATGAGACCAGTCTACGAGCGCGAGGCTGTGCCGGCGCCGGATGCGCGTAAGTACGCATCCGCGATGGCGGCGAGCACCGCATCGACGTCGGCATCGGTCGAAGTGCGACCGAGCGAGAACCGCAGCACGCTGCGCGCATCCTGTTCGCTGCGCCCCATCGCCATCACCACATGCGACGGCTCGGCCACACCGGCCTGGCAGGCGGAGCCGGTCGAGGCGGCGACTCCGGCGACGTCGAGGAGGAACAGCAGGCTCTCTCCCACCGCACCGGGGAACAGTACGTGCGCGTTGCCGGGAAGGCGCACGTACGGGTCGCCCAGAAGCTCGGCCGACGGCACGGCGGCCCGGATGCCCGTCACGAGACGGTCGCGCAACGCACTCAGTCGCGAGGCCTCCCCCACTCGCTCGCTCTCTGCGAGCTCGAGCGCCGTGGCGAACGCCGCGGCTCCGGCGATGTCCTGCGTGCCGGCGCGCAGACCGCGCTGCTGCGCTCCCCCACGCAACAGCGCGGTGAGGCGAGCCGTGCGGGCTGCGATGAGCACTCCGACGCCGACGGGCGCACCGATCTTGTGACCCGCGAGGCTCATCGCGACGAGGCCGACCGCTCCAGCGGCGTCGCCACGCAGAGCGCGGAACGACAGGGGGACGTGTCCGAGTGCCGCGACGGCGTCGATGTGCAGCGGGACTCCGGCTTCCGCGGCAACCGCCCCGAGAGCCCGGGTGTCGTTGATGGTGCCGGCCTCGTTGTTCGCAGCGAGCGCGGTCGCGAGGGCGGCTCCGGGAAGCTGCGCGGCGAACTGCACGGGGTCGATCCGTGCGTCGGAGGCGACGAGCACTCGTCGTAGCTCGGCCCCCTCCTGCACGAGCGCGGCCACCGTGTCCATCGTCGCGTGATGCTCGGCGTCGGGCATCACGATCGCCGACGTTCCCTCTGCCCGCGCGTGCCACAGCCCCTGTAGCGCGAGATTGATGGACTCCGTACCCCCCGAGGTGAACACGATCTCGATCGGGTCGGCCTCGAGCACCGCGGCGACGCGCTCGCGGGACTCCTCGAGCAGCCGGCGCGCGTCCTGTCCTGCCCCGTGCGTCGAGGACGCATTGCCGACCGTCTCCGAAGCGGCAAGCCAGGCGTCGCGCGCTTCGGGGCGCAGCGGCGTGGTCGCCGCGTGGTCGAGATAGTGCCGCATCCTTCGATTCTCTCGCGAAACGATCGAGTCGGGGCGCCGCATCGGGAACCGGTACGCCTTGACATGAGACGGCAACACATCGCGCCTAGTGTGTACTCATGCCCGCGTCCCGTGACCTCCCCGTGCCCGGGGGCCCCTCCCTCGACAATCTCGGCGTCCGTCTGCACGACGGCGTCGGCACCCTGCGCGTCTGGTCACAGAACGCCTCATCGATCGAACTGGTCGTCTTCGACGCCACCGACCTCGACTGGGCGACCGACGAAGTGCCGCTGGAGCGACTCGCCGGGGGCGTCTGGGAAGTCACCACCGAGCTGCTGCAGCCCGGTGTCCGATACGCCATCCGCGTCGGAGGTCCCCACGGGCCGGGCAACACGTTCAACCCGGAGACGCTGCTGCTGGACCCCTACGCCCGCGGTCTCGCGCAAGGCGACGGCTACGAGGAATGGCGCTCGGTCGTGATCGTCGACGGCTTCGACTGGGGAAACTCGCAGAAGCCTCGGGTGCCGTTGGACCGCACCGTCATCTACGAGGGGCATCTCAAGGGCCTCACCAAGCGCCATCCCGATGTTCCCCCCGCGCTGCACGGCACCTACGCCGGGCTCGCCCACCCCGCGATGACCGAGTACTTCCACTCCCTGGGAATCACGTCGATCGAGCTGCTCCCGGTCCATGCTTTCGTGCCGGAGCCACGCCTCCTCGAGCGCGGCCTCACCAACTACTGGGGGTACAACACGCTGAACTTCTTCACCCCGCACACCGCCTATGCCACAGAGGATGCCCGCAAGGAGGGGCCGGAGGCGGTGCTCGCCGAGTTCAAGGGTATGGTTCGGCTGCTGCACGAGGCAGGCCTCGAAGTCATCCTCGACGTCGTCTACAACCACACCTCGGAAGAGGGCATCGGCGGTCCGCGCTCGAGCCTGCGCGGCATCGACAACGCGAACTACTACCGCCAGGACGAGTCCGGGGTCTACATCGACACCACCGGCTGCGGGAACACCCTGAACACGGCGACCGAAGCCGGTGCCAGGCTCGTGCTGGATTCCTTGCGCTATTGGGCGCAGGAGATGCAGATCGACGGCTTCCGTTTCGACCTCGCCACGGCCATCGCCCGCGACGCCGCCCACACCTACACTCCGGAGCATCCGCTTCTCTCGGCGATCGCGAGCGATCCGATCCTCGCCGACACCAAGCTCATCGCCGAGCCGTGGGACGTCGGCCTCGGCGGCTGGCAGACCGGGAACTTCCCCGCGGGCTGGCACGAGTGGAACGATCGCTATCGCGACCGCGTGCGCAACTTCTGGCTGAGCGACATCGACTACGCGCGCCGGGCTTCCGCTCCGGTCGGCATCGGCGGGTTCGCGACGCGGCTCGCCGGATCGTCGAACACCTTCAGCGAAGACCGCGGTCCGCTCGCGAGCGTCAACTTCGTCACCGCGCACGACGGCTTCACGCTCCACGACCTCGTCTCCTACGACGTCAAGCACAACGAGGCCAACGGCGAGCAGAACCGCGACGGGGCCGACATGAACCGAGCCTTCAACCACGGCATCGAGGGCCCCACCGACGATCCCACGATTCTCGCCGCGCGTCGCAAGGCCATGCGCAACCTGCTCGGCACCCTCCTGCTCTCGGCCGGTATCCCGATGCTCACGGCCGGAGACGAGGTCGGGCGCACGCAGCGCGGCAACAACAACGCCTACGCGCAGGACTCCGCGCTGACGTGGCTCGGCTGGGAGTTCGAACCGTGGCAGGAAGATCTGCGCTCGCATGTCTCGCGCCTCATCCATCTGCGCCAGGAGAACCCGGCGCTGCGCCCCAGCCGATACGCCCGTCTCGGCGAGCACATCCCCAATGCCTCGGTGATGGACTGGTACGACCAGAACGGCGAGACCATGGAACAGGGGCAATGGGCCGATCCCGGGAACAGGACGCTGCAGTACGTCGCCGCCTCCACACCGGACACCGAGGCCTACAACCGCATCCTGCTCATCGTGCACGGGACCGAGTCGCCCATCGATGTGCGTCTGCCCGTCGAGATCGAAGCCGCGACCCGCTTCGTCTCGCTGTGGTCGAGCGCCCAGGAACGCCCTTCCGACGAGGAAGAGGTCTTCGCGCCGGGCGATGTGCTGCCGGTCTCGGGCACGTCGATGAGGCTGTTCCGCATCGAATGACGCCCGCCGGCGACGCACCGTCCCGCGCGCTACCCGCGGTCACGTCCGCGCGGTACATTCGGGAGGTGGCTCCACGTGCTGGTACTCGGTCCTCGGCTCTTCGGAGCCCTGCTCAGATCCCGGCGCGCGCCCTGGGCGAAGCGGATGCTCCCGGCGCGCTGAGGACGACGCGCATCCCGCTTCTCGATCCGTCTCCCGCCGTACCCGGCGGGTTCCCGCCGAAGGCCTTCGTCGGCGAGGTCGTGCCGTTCAGTGTTGTCGCATTCCGCGAGGGACACGACGTCATCGGCGTGCACGTCCGGCTCACGTCCCCGTCCGGAGAAGAGAGCCTGCACCGGCTCTCGCCCCGCGCCGACGGCACCGATACCTGGTCGACCGAGATCGCGCTCGACGAACAGGGCGCATGGCTCTTCCGCTTCGAGGCCTTCTCCGACGACTTCGCGACCTGGGCGCACGCCGCGGAGCTGAAGGTCGCCGCCGGCGTCGATGTAGCGGTCATGGCGGCGCTGGGCGCTGATCTGCTCGCACGAGCCGCTGCGGAAACGGACCGCCCGGCAGCGCAGCGGAAGAGGCTGCTCGCCGATGCGGCGGGTCTTGGCGGTGGAGACGCCGCGATGACCATGGCACTGTCGACGGATGCGGGGCTGGCCCAGATCTTCCGCGACCGCCCGGTGACGACTCTGCGCTCCGCGACTCAGACGCAGACGGTGAATACCGATCGGCGCGCAGCAGGCGTCGGCGCGTGGTACGAGTTCTTCCCCCGTTCCGAAGGCGCCAGGCGCCGGAAGGACGGCACGGTCAAGAGCGGCACGTTCCGCACCGCGATGCGGCGTCTGCCCGAGGTCGCGGCCATGGGTTTCGACGTCGTGTACCTGGTGCCGATCCATCCGATCGGGTCCACCAATCGCAAGGGGCGCAACAACACTCTCACCGCCGAAGCCGGAGACCCTGGATCGCCGTACGCGATCGGCGCCGCCGACGGGGGGCACGACGCGATCCATCCCGAACTCGGCACCGCGCAGGACTTCCGGGCGTTCGTGCGCGCGGCGCGGAAGGAAGGGCTCGAGGTCGCGCTCGACCTCGCGCTCCAGGCTTCACCCGACCATCCGTGGGTGCGGGAGCATCCCGAGTGGTTCACGAGCCTGCCCGACGGCACGATCGCCTATGCCGAGAACCCGCCGAAGAAATACCAGGACATCTATCCCCTGAACTTCGACAACGACCCCGCAGGCATCTACGCCGAGATGCTGCGGGTCGTGCAGCACTGGGTCGCCCAGGGCGTGAAGATCTTCCGCGTCGACAACCCGCACACCAAGCCGCTCCAGTTCTGGGAATGGCTCATCGCCGAGGTGAACGCCGCCGATCCCGATGTGATCTTCCTCGCGGAGGCGTTCACCCGACCGGCGGTCATGCGCGCACTCGCCGCGGTGGGCTTCCAGCAGAGCTACAGCTACTTCACCTGGCGCAACACCAAGTCCGAACTCGAGGAGTTCCTCACCTCGGTGTCTCACGAGACGTCCGACTACATGAGGCCCAACCTCTTCGTGAACACCCACGACATCCTCACCGAGTACCTGCAGTTCGGGGGCAGAGCCGCGTATCGCATCCGCGCCTGCATCGCCGCGACGGCCGGCCCGGTGTACGGCGTGTACGCCGGATACGAGCTCTTCGAGAACGTCGCCCGACCCGGCTCCGAAGAGAACATCGACAACGAGAAGTACGAGTACAAGTTCCGCGACTGGGTCGGCGCCGAGGCCCGCGGCGAGTCGCTCGCTCCCCTGCTGCGCCGACTCAACGAGATCAGGGCTGCACACCCCGCGCTGCAGCAGCTCCGCAACCTCCGCACGCACTGGAGCGACGACGACGCGGTGCTCGTCTACAGCAAGCATCTGGCGGCTCCGTTCACCGGCAGCGGTCACGGTGACACCGTCATCGTCGTCGCCAACGTCGACCCGCACTCGGTGCGAGAAACGACGGTGCACCTCGACACGACGCGATGGGGCGTCCCCCTGGGCGAGTCGTTCGAGGTCGAGGACCTCCTCACGGGTGCCGTCTGGACCTGGACCGACCACAACTACGTGCGGCTCGACGCCTTCGCCGAGCCGGTGCACATCCTGAAGGTGAGGGAGCGATCATGAGCTATACGGAAGACGTCGCCGCATCCACCGAATGGGAGGCGATCTCATCGGCCACGCATCACGACCCGCACTCCGTGCTCGGAGCGCACGCTCACAAGGATGCCGCCGATCGCACCGTCACCGTGATCCGTGCCAGACGCCCACTCGCGGAAGCGGTCGCCGCCGTCTTCGGCGATGGCAGCAGGTTGGACCTCACCCACGTCGCCCACGGCATCTGGGAGGGTCAGCACAACGGTCCGCCGCTCCCCTATCGCATCGCCACTCGGTATGCGGGCCATGAGGAGACCGTGTCCGGCGACCCGTACCGCCATCCGCCGACTCTCGGCGATCTCGACCTGCATCTGATCGCCGAAGGGCGCCACGAGCGCCTCTGGGAGGCGTTGGGGGCACACCTGCGCACGTTCGACGGCGAGATCGGGGTCTCGTTCGCGGTCTGGGCGCCGAATGCCACAGCAGTGCGCGTCGTCGGGGACCACAACGACTGGAACGGCGAGGCTCACGCCATGCGCTCGATGGGCGTCAGCGGCGTCTGGGAGCTCTTCATCCCGGGTCTCCCGATCGGCACGAGGTACAAGTATCAGATCCGCACCCGCGACGGCGCGTGGATCCTCAAAGCGGATCCGATGGCGCTCGCCGCAGAAGTGCCGCCGGACACGGCGTCGATCGTGACGACCTCGGCGCATGCCTGGTCCGACGGGGCGTGGATGACACGCCGGGCGGCCACCCACGCCGCCGCGCAACCGCTGTCGATCTACGAGATCCACGTCGGCTCCTGGCGGGCCGGACTCGGTTATCGCGAGATCGCCGACCCGCTGATCCAGCACGTGACGGAGGCGGGGTTCTCCCATGTCGAGTTCATGCCGCTGGCCGAGCATCCCTTCGGTGGATCGTGGGGCTATCAGGTCAGCGGATACTACGCACCCACGAGCAGATTCGGCACCCCGGACGACCTGCGATATCTCATCGACCGTCTGCACCAGGCCGGCATCGGCGTGATCATGGACTGGGTCCCCGGGCACTTCCCCAAGGATGCCTTCGCGCTCGCGCGTTTCGACGGCCAGCCGCTCTACGAGCACCCGGATCCCCGCCGCGGAGAGCACCAGGACTGGGGAACGCTCATCTTCGACTACGGTCGCCCGGAGGTCCGCGGATTCCTGGTCGCCAACGCGCTGTACTGGCTCAAGGAGTTCCATGTCGACGGGCTCCGCGTCGATGCCGTCGCTTCGATGCTCTACCTCGACTACTCGCGGGAGCCCGGCGAGTGGGAGCCGAACATCCATGGCGGGCGCGAGAACCTCGAGGCGATCCGCTTCCTGCAGGAGGTCAACGCCACCGCGTACCGGCTGCACCCGGGGATCCTGATGATCGCAGAGGAGTCGACCAGCTTCCCCGGAGTGACCGCTCCGACCGACCATGCGGGCCTGGGGTTCGGGTTCAAGTGGAACATGGGCTGGATGAACGACTCCCTGCAGTACATCTCGCGCGACCCGATGTACCGCGGGCACCACGAGGGCGAGATGACCTTCTCGTTCGTCTACGCCTTCGGCGAGAACTATCTGCTGCCCATCAGTCACGACGAGGTCGTGCACGGCAAGGGCAGTCTGCTCGCCAAGATGCCGGGTGACCACTGGCACAAGCTGGCGAACGTGCGCGCGTACCTCGGATACATGTGGGGGCACCCCGGAAAGAAACTGCTGTTCATGGGGCAGGAGTTCGGTCAGTTGGCGGAGTGGTCGGAGGGGCGCGAACTCGATTGGTGGCTGCTCGAACAACCCTCGCATGCCCAGCTGCAGGACTTCGTCGGTGAGATGAACCGCACCTACCGGGCGCAGGCCCCTCTGTGGGAACGCGACAACGACGGTTCGTCGTTCAGTCGCCTCGGCGCACCGAGCTGGGACTCGACCGTCATCGCGTTCGAGAGACGTGACGCGCACCGTGGGCGCCTGGTCGTCGTCAGCAACTTCGCCGGAGTGGAACGCAGCGGGTATCAGCTCGCCCTTCCGCGAGAAGGAGTCTGGCAGGAAGTGCTCAACACGGACGCCGCGGAGTACGGCGGACGGGGATCGGGCAATCTCGGGTTGGTCTACGCCAGGCCCTCCGAAGGCGGGGCGCCGCTCGCGACCCTGACGTTGCCCGCGCTCTCGACGCTCTGGCTGCGTCATCAGTCCGACCCGCACGTGCCGACGGTCAACCACGGCTGAGCGCGCAACGGTGCTCGACGCGCCCTAGCGCTACGACAGCGGACTAGAACAGGAGCGACGAGAGCCGGTTGCGCGCGGACACGACACGGGGATCCTCCGCGCCGATGAGCCCGAAGAGCTCGACCAGACGCTCCCGAACAGGCGTGCGCTGGTCGGACGGAAGCTGCGCGAACAGGTCGAGCAGGCGACCGAATGCGTCGTCGACGTGCCCGCCGGCGAGGTCGAGGTCCGCCACGTCGAACTGCGCCTGAACGTCGAGAGGACCGTCGGCCGCCGCGGCCCGTGCCGCCTGCAGATCGAGCCCCTGCACGCGATCGAGCAGTCGTACCTGGCCGAGACCCGCGAGCGCGTCCTCGTCGCGAGGGTTCTCCGCGAGCGCCTTCTCGTACGCCTTGATGGCTGCCGCGTAGTCGCCGACCTCGATCGCGGCGAACGCTTCGGCATGCAGCGGCGGAAGCTCCGGCTCTGCGGGAGGTGTCGGGTCCGCGCCCTCTTCGGCGAGCGAGAGTGATCCCGTGACACCGTTCTGCGCCGCCACCTGAAGCAGTTGGGCGAAGACGTCGCGAACCTGCTGTTCCGGGACGGCCCCGGTGAACATCGGCACCGGCTGACCGGCGATCAGGGCTACCACCATCGGGATCGACTGCGCACGGAAGCTCTGCGCGAGCTGCGGATTCGCATCCACATCGACCTTGGCGAGCAGCACCCGGCCGCCAAGCTCGCGCGTCACCTTCTCGATGATCGGGCTCAGCTGCTTGCAGGGCCCGCACCACTCCGCCCAGAGGTCGACGACCACCGGGACGGTTCGAGAGAGCTCGAGGATCTGGCCGAACGTCTCGTCTGTCGCATCCACGACGACATCGGGCACTCCCGGGGCGGGGGCGCCCTCCGCAGGCGTAGCCGGCCGGTTGCGGAGGCTCGACAGGTCGACGGCACCGCGCAGCGCGGCCGGAGAGATCTCGCTCATTTGATCACCTTCACGGACAGGAGGTCCTGGTGGGCTGCCAGGAGTCGGATCTGTTCGGTCGATCCCTTGGCCGGGACCGAGAAGAACAATTGGAACTCATAGGTCGTCTCGACGCCCTTCGCGGACTCGGTTGCGTCGGTGAGGGCCTTGGCCTGGGCGTTGTCACCGAAACGGATGGACACGTCGTCTCCCGTCGGCGTCACCGTCTCCGTGTCGGTCAGCGTGACGGCGACGATCGCCCCGCTGTCGAGAGTCGTCATCGAGATGGGAGCGTCCGTCGTCGGGGCCATGTCGAATGCCGCCTTCGACGTGTCGGCCGCTCCCTTGTCGGCGAGTGCCTGGACGACGGCCTGGCGGCTGTCGGTGATCGACTTCGCGTAGGTCAGCGCCAGATCGTCGAACTTGTCATAGGAATCGCTCTGCTCGCCCAGGTCCACGACGTCGGCGAAGGTCGCGGCGAGATCCGCCGGGGGGATCGTGAGGAATGCGGAGTCGGATGGGACGAGTGACGTCCCGAGCCAGGAAGCGGCGACTTCGGGAAAGGCTGCGTCGGCGGACATCTCCGCCATGTTCGAGACCTTGTAGTTCGACCACGGGTCGGCCTGCGTCATGGTGAGCACAACGGGCGGCACGGTGTCATCACCGGTCTTCGAGAGCATGAGCACGGTGCGCGGCCACTGATCGGTCGCCTCCGGAAGCACGACCTCGACCTCGTCCGTCGGGATCGCGGCGGGAGGCACAGTGTCCGGAAGCTTGGTCCGCAGCGCGTACTCCGTGGTCCGCGCTGCGAGAGCCGGACCCTCGAAACGGGTCGAGAGCAGGTCGAGGTCGAGCGCGGCGTCGGCTTCGCTCACCGTCTCGGCGAGCGTCTTCAGGATGCGCTTGGCCTGGGCCTCGGTCACCGCCGGGGGCTTCTGGTTCTCCGGAGCGATCACCGTCGGGCTCGGAGATGGGGTGGGCGATGCGTCACCCAGCTGCGGCCAGGAGTCCGAGGTGCATCCGGCGGCGAGAACAGCCGTGAGGCCGAGGACCGGCAGGGCGAGCATGCGCCGACGGCGCGGTGGGGCGGCCGCACGCATGGAGGTCTTCGAGTCGGGGTCTTTGCTCTCGTCCGCGATCTCCGCTTCCTCGACCGCTCCGTCAGCTTGTGCTGCCGTGCCTGCGGGGGGCTCGCTGACGGGAGCGCCGGACTCCTCGATCGCTGCACGCTCCGCCGGGGGAAGCGCGGCGACGTCGATCGGCTCGGTCGCCGGAAGCGGGCCAGGACCCTTGCGGCGTGGGCCGCGGCCGCGACGCTGGTGGCGGATGGCGAGTACGTAGAGGACGAGCCCGAGTAGCAGCACGATGCCGCCGGCGACCATGAGGGGGCCAGCCAATGGGGTCGAATTGTCGAGCGGCCACGAGACCACGATGTTGTCGGGCGCATCGGCCGAGCCGTCGTAGGCGATCAGCATGCTTGTGCCCTCAGGCAACTGCATGTTCTCGACGGTGAGTCGATCGTTCTTGGAGAAGGAATCGAGCCAGAGGTCGGAGCCGCGCGGGTCGCGACCCGCAGACTCCGGATCGGACGCGTCGCCGCCATCAGTCGGGGCATCGGTGGCCGTCTCATCGGAGGACGCCCCGACGTGTTCGACGGCCAGGTCGCCGCTCTTCTTCACAGTGACCTGGTTGTACTCGGAGTCTGCGAGCCAGGCCTCCATGTCGGCTGTGCGGCCGTAGCTCCCGAAGATCTCTCCCTGTCCACGGACGATCAGCGTCTGTGCGCCCGGGTGCGCCCGAAGGACATCGCCGTCGATGAGCACGAACGGCGCCGGTTCATCGATCTCGACCTGGGTCTGCTGAGTCGCCGGCCCCATGAAGATGGTGCGCTGGGCTATGCCCGCACCGATCAGCACGGCAGCCAGCACGAAGGCCACCACGGCCCATACGAAACGCACGAATAGTCTCCTCACGCATCGCCGGCATCTGCCCGCGACGCAACACTCGACATTTCAGACTAGCGAAATCAGCTGTGTGTTGCCCACGAGCAGGCGCAGTGCACGCCGTACCGGCACGTCGGCGGTGTCGAGGCCGGGCGTCTGTATACCCTTGCTGCAGCCGTCTCGAGGAGTCCCCGCATGAAGATCCACAACCCCTTCCGCACTGCCCTGGTGGCGACGCTCGGCGTGGGGTTGGGCATCTTGCTCATCAACAGCGTGCAGAATCTCTCCACCGTGCTGCTCTATCTGGGCACTGCGCTGTTCCTGAGCCTCGGTCTCGATCCCCTCGTGTCCTTCCTCGAGCGTCGACGTCTCCCCCGCTGGCTCGCGGTTCTCGTGACGATCCTCGCGGTGCTCGGCGTCTTCGTCGGGATCGTCCTCATCATCCTGCCGGTGCTGGTCGACCAGATCTCGCAGCTGATCGCGCAGATCACGGCGATCGTGCAGCGCGGCACGGCGATCGACGACCTCAAGCAGTGGATGACGGACGCATTCCCCAACCTCAGGGTCGATGACGTCTTCAGTTACGTCGAGGACTGGCTCACCACGAACCTGAGCGAGATCGGCGGCTCGATCGGCCAGGGCTTCCTGGTCGCGAGTGGCGCCGTGCTCAGCGGTCTGTTCGGCGCGTTCATCGTGCTCATCCTGACGATCTACCTCACGGCATCGACGCCGTCTCTCAAGCGCGCGGTCTATCAGCTGGCTCCGGCATCGAAGCGCGACCGGTTCATCGACCTTTCCGAGCAGATCACGGATTCGGTCGGATACTACGTGATGGGGCAGGTGACCCAGGGTGTGATCAACGGCGTGCTCAGCGCGATCTACCTGTCGATCATCCAGGCGCCGTTCCCTGCTGTCCTCGCCGTGATCGCGTTCTTCTTCTCGTTGATCCCGCTCGTGGGCACCTTGACGGGCTCGACGATCATCGTCCTGGTGTGCCTGATCCCGGGCTTGGGATCCCCGGGGATCGCGATCGCGGCAGCCATCTATTACCTGATCTACATGCAGATCGAGGCCTACGTGATCTCGCCGCGCATCATGAGCCGCGCGGTGGCGGTGCCGGGCGCTGTGGTCGTGGTTGCAGCCCTGGCCGGCGGAAGCCTGCTCAACCTGCTCGGCGCTCTGATCGCCATCCCCGTGGCCGCGAGCATCCTGATCATCTACCGTCAGGTACTCATCCCGCGGATGAACGAGCTCTGATCGCCCGGCGGCCGATCAGTCGGCGGGTGGCCAATGGGTGGCGAGGGGCAGTGCCCCGGGATTGACCGCTGCCACGATCTCCGTGAGCACGCGCCGTGTCTGCGTCTCGCCCACCCAGAGGTGTTTGCCGCCTTCCACCGCGATCAGCTGCGCATGCGGGATCGCGGCGAATCGTTCACGGGCCTCGGCGGGTCTCAGGTAGTCGTCGAGCTCCGGCACCAGGACGACGACGGGTCTGTCGGTCGTCGCCCACGCGGCGACCTCCTCGGGCGTCGCTCGGTGCAGGGGCGGAGACAGGAGGATGATGCCCTCGATGTCGTGCTCGCGGCCGTACTTCAACGCGAGTTCCGTGCCGAACGACCAGCCCAGAAGCCAGGGACGAGGCAATGCACGCTCCCGGACGAAGTCGATCGCCGCGGCGACGTCGAACTGCTCGGCCGATCCGCCGTCGAAGGTGCCGTCACTCGTGCCACGGGGAGAGGTGGTCCCCCGCGTGTTGAAGCGCAGGACTGCCAGGTCGGCGAGAGCCGGGAGACGAGCCGCCGCCTTGCGGATGATGTGCGAGTCCATGAACCCACCTGCCGTCGGCAGCGGATGCAGCGTCACGAGCGTCGCCACCGGAGGCGTGGTCTCCGGCTCGGACAGCTCTCCCACCAGCGTCAGACCGTCCGCCGTCTCGAGCTTGATGTCCTCGCGTCGCGCCGGAAGTTCGAGCGGTCCTCGGATCTCGATGCTCATGCAAGTCTCCAACAGTGTGAGTGCCAGTGTCGGCGGGCTGCGAGGTCGGCCGCATCGCCGAGTACGCCGTCTGCACGCCAGGCGACGAGGTGGGCGGTGCCGGCCTCGATCGATCGACCGCAACCCGGACAGAGATAGTCCTTCTGCGCCTGCGCACCGGAGACCGGCTGCACTGTCCACTCACCGCCGCGTCGGGTCTCGGTCCGCTTCCAGCCCGCGAGCAGGCGATCGAACGATTCCTCGGGATCAGGGCGCGCCGAAGGGCGTCTGCGAGAGCGGGGCATCGTGCCTGCTCACCACCAGTGGTTGTTGACCCAGAAGTTGTACGCGCCCGCCCAGCTGCCGTAGCGGCCGGTGGCGTATCCGGTCGCCCAGCGGAGGTTGTCGACCGGGTTGTAACCGTTGCCGGGAACCTTGCTGCACGGCAGCGCCTGCACCAGCCCACAAGCACCCGACGACTTGTTCGTGGCGTTCGGATTCCAGCCGCTCTCGCGGGACACGACGTAGTCGACGTACTGCCAGTCGCTCTGTGCGATTCCCGCTGCCGCCATCCACTCCGCGGGGGCGCCACCGCCCGTGTACGGGGGTAGGGTGCCGCCGGAGGACTTTCCGGACGAACCACCCCGAGGTGCCTCTGCGACGGTGGGTACGGGAGCCGGCTTCGGCTTGACGTACACCTCGAAACCTCCGCGCACGACGGGTGCGATCGCGGCGCCTTCGACAGTGACGGTGAGGTTCTGGGTGTCGGCGAGCGCGAGCGAATAGGCCGAGTCGGGCGACTCCTCCGGCGCGGGCGCGGCCAGTGCCACTCCGGTCGGTGCCACCAGTGCGCCCGCGAAACCCACGACGGCGAGAGCACTGAAAACACCGACGACACCGCGGCTGCGAGACCAGCGTCGAGTGCCCGTGCGCGCCGAAGCAGCCTTCGCCGCGGGCACCGGCGAGAGGTCGTTTCTTTCGAGATTCATGTCGTTTCGGGAGTTCACGATGAGGGACAGTCTACGCAAGAGTGCCTGGATCGACCATCAGGAACCTCAGCGAACGGCGAGAATCACGTCGATCGTGGCGTCCAGAAGGGCATCGACCTGCTCTTCCCGGTATCCCCCGCGCTGCATTCGGAAGGCGGCGGAGCGCAGCTGCTCGGCGGTCAACGCGTCGCCATCGCGGAGATAGCGCACGATACGCGTGGACACATGATCGACCTCGTCGAGACGGTATCCGAAGGTGAGCACTCCGGTGCGGTCGAAGCGGTGCCGTCGCGGTCGCGCCAGGTGATCCAGGATGACCTGCGCGTCTGCTCTGGCCTGCTCGACCCAAGCGCCCGCTCCCTGGGAGCGCACCACGCGTTCGCGTTCGCGTGCGGCGAAGGCATCCTCGACACGGCCGAGGGCCGCATCGACGTCCGCGACCACATACCCGTTCTTCACCAGAGGGAATGAGGCCATGCGCACGTCGTCCGCGCTGAGCTCGTCGGCCCCCGTTTCGAACGCACGGCGCGCCGACGCGAGGAACGTGTCGACGGCGGCGCGGTGATAACCGCGCACTCGTCCGGATGTCAGTGCGAACGCAGGCGGTGCCTGTGTCGTCTGCACGTCGAGCTGATCTTCGTTCATCACAGAACCACCCAAGGAGAGAAGAGGAAGTACAGGCAGAGCGCAGGGATCGTCGAGGGCAGGATGCTGTCGAGCCGATCGAGCAGCCCTCCGTGCCCCGGTAGCCAGGAGCTCATGTCCTTGATGCCGAGGTCACGCTTGAGCATGGACTCGCCGAGGTCTCCGAGCGTCGCGGAGAGCAGGATCGACGCACCGAAGATCACCCCGCACCACCACGGCAGCTCCAGGAGGAAGATCGCGAGCAGCACGCCCGCAGCGAGCGAGGCGATGACAGCACCGCCGAACCCTTCCCAGGTCTTCTTCGGGCTGATCTTCGGAGCCATCGGATGACGGCCGAAGGCGAGACCCGCAGCGTAGGCGCCGGTATCGGCCGCGACGGCGATCGCGATGAAGCTGAGGACCCACCACTGGCCACCCTCCTGCTTGAGGAGGATGAGTGCGATACCGGCGAGGAACGGGACGTAGACCTGAACGAACCCGCTGATCACCGCGTCGGCGAGAACGTCGCCGTAGGTGCGGCCGTCCTGCGCGACCATCTGCGCGATCAGGCGCCACACGATGACGAAGGCGACTGACAGGAAGAGCATGACCCAGCACAACCACGGCTCGGCGAAGTAGGCCGACAGCACGAGGAACGCCGCCGCGATCAGTTGAGGGACGACGTCGACCCTGCGACCGGAGCTGCGCAGTGCTCGCGAGAGTTCGTAGACGCCGAGCAGGGCGGCCGCGAGGGCGAAAGGAACGAACAGGACCTTGAGGAACAACAGCGATCCGAGCAGTGCTGCGCCGAATGCGAGACCGATCAGGATGGCGAGGATGAGGTCTCGCCCGGTGCGCTCCTTGATGCGTTCGTTCGCCTGGTCGAGCTGGTCGCGCGCGTGGGAGACGTGGCTGCCGAGTTCGTCGCGTGCGGCACGCCACTGCTCGCGGATCGCGTTGTGGTCTGCAGTGTCCAGAGGCCCGAGGCCACTCGATGCGCTGCCGTCCGAGTCCGTGGGAAGCGGAGGACGTGGAGGGACGGCTGCCGCATCGAACGCTGGGAACGCCGCGTCCGCGAGCGGGACGCCATCGGACGGCGTGCCGTCGTGCGCGCCATGACGCATGAACGGCCTGCCGTCATCGGCATCTCGCGTTTCGTCAGACATCCCGACTACACCTCGAGGAGTTCGGCCTCTTTGCGCTTCAGCGCGTCATCGATGAGATCGACGTGCTGACGCGTCAGACCGTCGAGCTCCTTCTCGCCACGCGCGATCTCGTCCTCGCCGAGCTCGCTCTTGAGCGCGTCGAGCTCATCCTTCGCCTTCCGACGGATGCCACGGACGTGGACCTTCGCGTCTTCGGCCTTGGTCTTGACGAGCTTGACGTACTCCTTGCGACGCTCAGCCGTGAGCTCCGGCATCGTCACGCGAACGAGGTTGCCATCGTTCGTGGGGTTGGCGCCGAGGTTCGGCATGTCGCGAATAGCCTGCTCGATCGCCTTCAGCGCCGACTTGTCGTACGGCGTGATGATGAGCGTGCGTGCTTCCTGGTTGGCCAGCGAAGCGAGCTGCGCGATCGGAGTGGGGGTGCCGTAGTAGTCCACGAGGACTTTCTGGAACATCTGCGGGTTCGCACGACCGGTGCGCACCGTGGAGAAGTCCTCCTTGGCAGCTTCGACCGCCCGGTTCATACGAGTGGTGGTTTCAGCGAGGACGTCCGCGATCACGGTGGCTCCTATCGTCGGGGTGTTCTGCAAATTCTATCGGGCGAAGTCGTCTCCGCCGTGTCACACGCTCAGGCGGTGACGAGGGTTCCGATCGGTTCGCCGAGGAGCGCACGGGTCACGTTGCCGGCCGGCTCCATGCCGAACACGCGCATGTCCATGCTGTTGTCCATGCACAGGCTGAATGCCGTCGAATCGACGACCTTGAGACCGCGCTGCAGCGCATCACGATATGTGACGCGCTCGATGCGCTCCGCATCGGCATGCTTGTTGGGATCGGCGGTGTAGATGGCGTCGACGCCGTTCTTGGCGACGAGGACCTCGTCCGCGCCGATCTCGAGCGCGCGCTGCGCCGCGACGGTGTCGGTGGAGAAGTACGGGAGTCCAGCCCCGGCGCCGAAGATCACGACGCGCCCCTTCTCGAGGTGACGCTCGGCCCGGCGTGGGATGTAAGGCTCGGCGACCTGTGTCATCGAGATCGCGGACTGCACGCGGGTGGCGGCTCCGGCCTGCTCGAGGAAGTCCTGCAGGGCGAGGGCGTTCATCACGGTGCCCAGCATGCCCATGTAGTCTGCGCGGCCACGGTCCATACCGCGCTGGCTGAGCTCGGCGCCACGGAAGAAGTTGCCCCCTCCGACGACGATCGCGACCTCCACACGGTCCACCGCAGCGGCGATGTCACGGGCGATCTGGGAGACCACGTCGGGGCTGACGCCCAGCTGTCCCGCTCCGAATGCCTCTCCGGAGAGCTTGAGAAGGACGCGACGGCGTCCGGTGCGTTCAGTCATGGGTGGGTGTCCTCTCGTCCCGATTCAAGATAGTGCCTCGTGGGCATGAAGAAGGGGTTCGGATCTTGACGATCCGAACCCCTTCGACGGTGCTACGCGCCGACCTTGAAGCGCGCGAAGTCCGTCACGGTGATACCGGCGTCCTTCGCCACCTGGGCGACCGAGAGCTTGTTGTCCTTGGCGTAATCCTGCTCGAGCAGGGCTACCTGCTTGATGAACGCAGACACGCGACCTTCGACGATCTTCGGGAGAGCCGCTTCCGGCTTGCCCTCGTTGCGGGAGATCTCGGTGACGATCTCGCGCTCCTTCTCGACCGCGTCAGCCGGAACGTCGGCACGCGACAGGTACGACGGGTTGGCGAACGAGATGTGCTGAGCGATGCTGCGCGCCGTCTCCGCGTCGTCACCCGAGTAGGCGACGACGACGCCGATCTGCGGCGGCAGGTCCTTGCTCGTGCGGTGCAGGTAGACCTCGACCTTATCGCCGGAGATCGTGCGCACGCGACGCAGTTCGACCTTCTCGCCGATGATCGCGGCCTCTTCCGAGATGACCTGCTCGACGCTCTTGTCGCCGGCAGATGCTGCGAGAGCGGCATCGACCGAGTCGGCCTTGACTGCTGCTGCAGCGTCGGCGACCTTGTCGGCCAGCGCGATGAAGCGCTCGTTCTTCGCGACGAAATCGGTCTCGCAGGCGAGCTCGATGAGCGTCACAGCGCCGTCCTGCTCGCGAGCGACGATCAGTCCCTCGCTCGTGGAACGGTCAGCGCGCTTCGCGTTGCCCTTCGCACCCTTGAGACGCAGGATCTCGGTGGCCTTCGCGACGTCTCCGTCGGCCTCCTCGAGCGCCTTCTTGGTGTCGACCATTCCGGTACCGAGCTGCTCACGCAGCGCCTTGAGGTCAGCGATGGTGAAGTTGGCCATGTGTGGTGGCTCCTTGCTTCGTTAGGTGTGTGTACGAGGGATTACTTGGCGTCAGCAGCCTCGGCGGCGGCGACCTCAGCGGTCTCCTCACCGGAAGCGGCGGCGATCGCCTCGTCGTGCGCCTCAGCACCGGCCTCGTCGGCAGCGGTCTCGTCAGCGGCGGGCGTCTCGACGACGGCGGCAGCGTCATCTGCGGTGACGACCTCGGCGGCGTCAGCGGACTCCTGGACCTCCTGAGCCGGAGTCTCGAGGAGCTCCTTCTCCCAGTCGGCGAGCGGCTCGGCGTCGCCCGTCTCCGGGTTGTGCTTCTGCTGCAGGCCCTCGGCCGCGGCGTCGGCGATGATGCGCGTCAGCAGCGAGACGGAGCGGATCGCGTCGTCGTTGCCGGGGATCGGGTACTGGAAGTCGTCCGGATCGGCGTTCGTGTCGAGGATGCCGATCACGGGGATGCCGAGCTTCTTGGCCTCATCGATCGCGAGGTGCTCGCGCTTGGCGTCGACGACCCAGATGGCCGACGGCGTCTTGGTGAGGTTGCGGATACCACCCAGAGACTTGTGCAGCTTGTCGAGCTCGCGCTTCTTGAGCAGGAGCTCCTTCTTCGTGAAGCCGCTGTTCGCGGGGACCTCGTAGTCGAGCTCCTCGAGCTCCTTCATACGAGCGAGACGCTTGGAGATCGTCTGGAAGTTGGTGAGGAGTCCACCGAGCCAGCGCTGGTTGACGAACGGCTGGCCGACGCGCGTCGCCTGCTCGGCAAGGATCTCCTGAGCCTGCTTCTTGGTGCCGACGAAGAGGATCGTGCCACCGTGGGCGACGGTCTCCTTGACGAAGTCATAGGCCTTGTCGATGTACCCCAGCGACTGCTGCAGGTCGATGATGTGGATGCCGCTGCGCTCCGTGAGGATGAAGCGCTTGACCTTCGGGTTCCACCGACGGGTCTGGTGTCCGAAGTGCACGCCGCTGTCGAGCAGCTGGCGGATGGTGACCACAGCCATGGTCGTCTCCTGGTTCTGGCGCGATACTGCGCCGTTGAGGTTGCAAGCCGATCGGATGATCGGACTTCCTGGTGCCCGGCTCACACCCGCCTGGTCGAAGACCAGGACCTGTGGGAGATGATGCCGCGATCTGAATCGCTTTGGGCACGCGTAGTCACCTCGATTTCGAGGTGCTCCCCCAGCATACAGGATCGTGCACGCACTCACCCTGCACCTCACGACGCGCGTCCATCTTGCTCAGCCCTCCCGTGGGCATTCGCCTCCCGGAGCACGTGACCGAACACGACGGACCAGACTCGCACCATGCACACGTACCCGCGCATCCTCTCCGCCGTCGTCGTCGCTCTCCTGTTCCCTCTCACCGGCGCAGGCCCCGTGGCGATGGCCGACACCTCCGACGCGAGTGCACACGCACGCTGGAGCTGGCCGTTGACCGGCCCACGCGCCGTCTCGGCTCCGTACCGTGCCCCCGCCCACGAGTACGGCGCCGGGCATCGTGGTGTCGATCTGGCCGCATCCGTCGGCGCAGAGGTGACGGCACCCGCGGACGGGGTCGTCGCCTTCCGCGGAACCGTGGTGGATCGCCCGCTTCTCACCATCGAACATCCCGGCGGTCTCGTGACGACGTTCGAACCCGTTCGATCCACGTTGGTCGCGGGGGACCTCGTGACGGCCGGGCAGACGCTCGGGGTCGTGGACACGGGCGGGCACACTCCCGCAGGATCCCTCCACCTCGGAGTACGGCGGGATGGCGACTACATCAATCCGTTGCTGCTGTTCGGGGAGGTTCCGCGAGCCGTCCTCCAGCCCTGCTGCGACGGATCCTGATAGACCACGTGTGCGGCCGACGGCTACGCCCGGGGGTGGGCCAGCCGATATGTGGCGGTGAGACGTTCAGCGGAGACGTGGGTGTAGATCTGGGTCGTGCCGAGACTGGCGTGTCCGAGAATCTCCTGGACGGCCCGCAGGTCGGCTCCGCCGTCGAGCAGATGCGTGGCAGCGGTGTGACGCAGTGCGTGTGGGCCGATCGTTTCTGCGCCCACGATCGGAGCGAGAACCCGCGCGACGAGTTCGTACACGGTGCGCGGACCGACCCGGGCGCCACGGCTGCCCAGGATCACGGCTGGAGAGAAGGTCCGAGCGCGCGCGACGAGAACCGGCCGGCCTCGCCTCAGATAGGCCGATAGCGCGTCACGTGCCGGCAGGCCGTAGGGGACGACACGCTCCTTCGCGCCCTTTCCGAGAACTCGCGCCGTGCCGCGCTCGAGATCGAGATCGTCGATGTCCAATCCACAGAGTTCGGAGACGCGGATACCGGAGCCGTACAGCAGTTCGAGGATGGCGTGGTCTCTCAGCGCGATCGGGTCGCCCTCTACAGCTGCGTCGCGATGAGAGTTCAGGAGCGTGGACATCGCGTCCCGTGAGGCGACCGTCGGCAACGTCCTCCCCTTCTTCGGGGCGACCAGGCGCAGGCTCGGATCATGCGTGATGAGCGACTGTTCGTGGGCCCAGTTGAAGAAAGAGCGGGCGGTCGCCGCGCGGCGGGCGAGAGTCGATCTGGCGTCGCCCCGCTGCGTCGCTCGCCAGAGCCAATCTCGGAGCACTTCGAGGTCGACCGCCTCAATCGGAACGCCACCTGCCGCCGCGTCGAGATCTCGCAGGTCCGAGCGATAGGCCTTGACTGTCGCGGGCGACAGCCGACGCACCTTCTCCAGGTGATCGGCGAACGCTTCCGTCGCGGCAGGGAGATCCATGAATCCAGCTTGCCCCGCCCGCCGCATCTCGTCGGCAGCCTCGCCGTTCATCCCTGGTGCGTTCAGCGCGTTCCCCGTGCCCGGCTCCGACGATGCCATCCTCCTTCGTCCTGCGCGACTTCTCCCTCGAGATGAAGAAGTCCGAGAACCGCCCGGACTCGGTCGGGCGACAATCCGGAACGGCGTGCCACCTCGTCGATGGACAGACGCGACCGAGTCCCGAGGGTATCGAGGACGCGGCGATGACTCGGTTGCCGCCCAGAGCCTCCCTCTTCGGCCCCTTCCCCGAGCGCACCGTAGAGTTCTCTCACGTCCTGCGCCGAAGTGACGCATTGCGCGTCGTACTCGCGCAACAGCCGGTGGCACCCCGCCGACGACGCCGAGGTCACCGCACCGGGGACTGCCCCGAGGGGACGACCAAGCGCCGCGGCATGGCCTGCCGTGTTCAGCGATCCGCTCCGCCACCCCGCCTCGACGACGACCGTCGCGTCGCCGAGTGCCGCGATCAAGCGGTTTCGTGCGAGGAAGCGCCACTTGGTGGGCGCCGTCCCACACGGAGGCTCACTCACCAGAGCTCCCTCTTCCGCTATCTGACGCAGGAGGCTCTGATGACCGGCCGGATAGGCACGATCCACACCCCCGGCGAGGAACGCGATCGTGGACCCCTGAACGCCGAGCGCTGCACGATGCGCAGCGCCGTCGATGCCATACGTTCTCTTAGTGTCTTACGCGTGTTGCTCGGGGTGTTTGATTGTGCGGGTGGATGCTTCCCCTGTGGATTCTGTGACTCCGACGTATTGGCACCTGCACTTCGCTCGCCCCCAGGCCCACGTTTCGCTCGCTCGAGATGACGCGATCACGTCGGCGATCTCGCATGTGACCGATAGATGGCCGGAAACAGGGCGGCCGTTCCTGGTGAACGAGGACGGAGGGCTCCATGTAGCGCTGAACGCGTTCTTTGCCAGCGCGCGTATGCGATCGAGGTCAATGGGAACGAACAGGAAGTACGCACACTCGCTTAAGACATGGATGAACTTTCTCCACCTGCAGGGAACGTCGTGGGATCAAGCATCGGACGACGAAGTGTTGGAGTTCAAGTTCTGGCGGCTCACCGATCAGCGAAACTCAAAGCCCGTAGCCGGCTCCACATGGTCGGGAGACCTCGCGGCGCTCGTTGTCTTCTACGAATGGGCCAGTCGCCATTTGGACGGACCAACGCTTGCTGTCTCAGCCAGCGAGATCCAGTCACCCCGACGAATAGCTAGACAGCACGAGGGTCGTTTCGAGTCTTTTCGACCCTCCACCGTTCGGTCGGCCGACGTCAAGTGGCTCTCCCCCGGTGCCTACCGTCTATGGCGCGACGTCGGCGTCCACGGTATGACTCGCGAGGGGCGCGAGCTTGCACGTTGGCGGCCACGATCACAGTCACGCGATGCTGCGTTCGTTGACGGACTCTATTCGTCCGGTCTCCGACTTCAGGAGTGGTCCAGCGTGCTTCTCCTGGAACTGCGAATGCCGAATGCGCAGCAGCGTTACGTGACCCAGCGACTTGCGTCTGCGTGTGCAAGGCGTCGCCGCGGGCGGCAGTTCTGGATCGGCGCTGACGCGCTAAGCACCGTCGCCCACTATCGGGAAAGCGAACGGACCAAGGCAGTGCAGCGAGCCCAAACCACAGGAACATACGATCGACTGGCGGATGTTCTAATCGCAGATCCGACTAGTCGAGAAGGTCAACTCTCTGTGACCGAGCGCAGCACAGGTCGATCGCAGCTTCGCCGCATCGAGGATCTCACGCCTGAGGCGCGGCGACGCTTGTACCGCGACACAGATTTCGGGCTAGAGCCGCTTCAACTCTGGCTTAACGAAGATGGACTTCCCAGACCAAAGCAGGCCTGGTACGGAGCATTTGAACGAGCGAATGCGCGGGTGCTTAAGCAGGGCGTCGTCAACCTCAAGTGCACGCCTCATATGCTTCGCCACAGTTTCGCCTTGCGTTGGTACTCCGTGGCACGTTTGATCTGGGAACGTCGCTGGAACGGCCAGCGCGACTCGTACGTGAGCGACTTCCGCGAGCAGTTCGGCGACGCTTGGACCTTCGTGCAGACGATGCTCGGTCACGCGGATGTGACAACAACCAGGTCCATCTACCTGGAACCGTTTCGAGCGCTTGATGTTCGCGCTCTCCTTGAGTATGGCCGAGCGGATCTGGATTCGGAGACCCTTGTGCAGGTCCTTCGAGACGATGCTCGAGTGCGTTTTGTTTCCGCCGAAGAAGCGAGGGTGATCCGTTGACCAAGGCGACGCTACCTGGCAGCCAATACAGTTCGCCCAACTTGATGCTCGAGTCTCAGGATCGACTGACGATCACCATGATCGAGGAACACACTGGGAAGCGACGAGACTTCGAGTTCGGCTCGTTCCCGGGTACTCGTGAAATTACTCGAGCATTCGCGGAAGGATTTCTCCGGGCCACAGCGCCTGGCGGATCGAGGCGGACGATCCCCTCTGCGGCCTCGCTGCATGGCCTCCTCCGTATCTATTGCCGCCATCTCGCGGAGCATCCCTTCCCACCTGCAGCTATCGGCGCGCTCCGCCCGTTCCATCTGGCCAGCTTCCGCAGTGCCGGCGACAAGCACTCAGTGCAAATAGTGCATTCAGTTCGACTCGCCCTCAAGCACAACTCTGATCTTCCGCAGGGCTTTAGCGACCTACTCGTTGCACCCATGAAGAACGGGGCACCGGGTGTCCCGGTACTGGCCTATAGCCCTTCGGAGTTCCGGGCCATCCGCCGAGCCACACGCTCCATCCTTCGGTCAGCGCTGGAGCGTGTGCGTGCCGTCGAACGCGAGATCGAGGCCTCTCCGACCAATTCAGCTGAGTTCTCCGAACGGGAGAGCTTCCTGCACCATGCCGCGAGCACAGGAGATATCTGTCGCACGCAGTCGCGAGAAGGCGTCGCACTACCCGGTGCGACCCGCGCGGCGATTGAGCTGTTCCCCTCCATGGTCGAACTGAGCGCGGGCGCCGTGCTGTTGCAATGCATCACGGGGCACAATATCGGGACGATCCTCAACCTGAGCACTGACCACCACCGGGCCGACAATCAAGAGACGGAGAGTCCGACCATTCTGGTGCGAGGCCGCAAGCCGAGGCGGGGCCGCTACCGTGCCGAGTTGGATCTCGCGTTTGACTCGACTGATGTATGGCATGACGGGGATGTCGGTCGTGACGATTTCAACTCCGCCGCGGGCGTCTACCGAATTTTGAATGAGCTTGGACGGCGCACACGTGCTCTCTCTAACACCACATCCTTGTTCGTTGGTTACAGCCAATACCGACGGCTAGCGCGCTCCGACGGCACATTGCAGGGATGCCGACCTCTTGACGACTTCAGTCAGCACGCGCGCCGATTGCGGTGGACCCATCGCGACGAGCAGCAGACAGGCATCAACAGCATGCGAGTTCGTCGAGCGTTCCTGCAGCAACGCCAACGTCCTGTCGATCACACAGTTCAGACCTTTGCTGACACCTATCTGAGGCGGGAGAACAGCGCGTTGCGCACGAATCAACGAGTCGTGGCTGACGCCCTTGAAGCTGAGGTCTCCCGCGCTGCTGCGTTCTCGCGCCTGAAGACCCTTAGCCGAACCGACGTCGAAAACGCAGCATCCGATCCCAAACCGCTCGCGCGCGAACTCGGCATCGCGATCCCCGTGTTGAACGAGCTATTGGCCGGGGAACTGGACACCATCGGGGCTGCGTGCGTAGACAACCTCGCGAGTCCGTTCGGTCCCGCTGGTGCGGCTTGCTCAGCGTCGTTCTTGATGTGCTTCGGTTGCGCGAATGCCCGAGCTGAGCCCCGGCACGCTCCGGTGCAGAGAGCACTTTTGCTCGAGATCGATAGACGGCGACTTGAGATGCCACCAGCGGACTGGGACTCCCGCTTCGGCACGCTTCGACAACAGGTAGACGACGTACTCCGGGACTTCGGTTCACACGCAGAAGATGAGGCGCCCGAGGGAATCGAGCAAGTCCTCGCTGATTTGCTCGACGGGAGATTGGACCTGCGATGAGTACCCACTTATCAGCGCTTTTCGCCTTCAATCCGCTTGTCCTTGAGAATCGTCCCATTCGGGCAGATGTCGATCCCGCCCGCCTCTCACGATTCAACGATTCCCGGTGGGACCTCACGCCCGCGATCTTCGAAGAGCACAGCACGACAGTGAGCTTCACCTTCGACGCGTTCCCAGAGCGTTGGCGAGGCGCCCTCAGGTCCTATCTTTGGGTTCTCATTAACGAAGACGTCCGCCCTGTGCCTGGCGCTACTCCGGAGGCTCGCCCGTCGGTCCGAAGCATCGCACTCATCAAGTCTTCGTTGTCGACGCTGATCCGCAAACTCGAGGCGTCGAACATCACCGATCTCCAGCAGCTCGATGACGATCGCCTCAACGACCTTGCAATCGACTTGGGGAAAACAGTGCCATTCGCTCAAGCCCGGAAGATCCTCACCGAGGTGCGTCGACTGTGGAGTTACCGTTCGCTGGTCCCGGCCCCCCTCCAGATGCCGCCGAGACTGCCCTGGAACGGAGACCGTGCAACGGACCTTCTCCCCGAGCCGCCGAGGGTAACGGAGAACAAGACGGCTCGCATCTCTGACGCAACCCTCTTACCTTTAATGTCATGGGCAATGCGGTTCGTCGAAGACTTCAGCGGAGACATACTCGCATCGTTCAACGAGTACAGACGCTTGATAGTTCACGAGTATCGGCACCGACCCGACGATGCCGGCTACCTGAGGTTGGACAATCGTCGAGGATCGCGGTCCGGGCTCCGCAAGGCCCTCGAAGCCCTGCGGGAACTCAACCTTGGACTCCCTGGCAGAAAGCTCGCTGACGGCAGGTTTACACTCCACCTTTCCCATCTCGGCCGACTCGCAGGTGCGAATCCCCAGTGGCTCGCCCTGAATCACTTCGACATCCTCGAGGAATTCGATCTGCCCATCGATGACGACGCATACCTGACAGTCCCGTGCACGGGACAGCTTGAAGGGTCCGCATGGCGTCCGAAGCCGCTCTCTTGGTCCGAGACGCCGCTTTTCGCCACGAGGCTTCAAACCGCTTGCTTCCTCGTAATCAGCTACCTGTCCGGCATGCGTCCGGGGGAAGTCTTGAGCCTCCGACGCGGATGCCTCGATTTCGACGAGGCGAGCGGTCTGTGGACAGTCACCGGGACACGTTGGAAGTCGGTTCGCATGGAATCGGGAGAAAAGAACCCGAACGGCGAGACGCGAGCAGTGCCGTGGGTGATACACCCGATCGCGGCGCAGGCCATCGAGATCCTGCACTCCATGCATAGCGGAGACCTACTATTTCCGGTGAAAGTACGTCCGCAGCCTGTGCGCGGAATCCAACCAGCGGGCAATCTGCGTTCGGGAGCCGCGCGCACCAGTTCTCAGATCGGAACGGACCTCGCTGAGTTCATTTCGTGGGTGAACTACTACGTAGCGGGCAATGGGCGACGGGATGTCATCCCCGAGGATCCCCACGGACGAATCAATCCACGGCGGCTTCGACGAACCCTTGCCTGGCACATCGTTCGCCGACCACGAGGGCTGGTCGCAGCCGCGATCCAGTACGGGCACGTCGCCACCTACATCACCCAGGGATACGCGGGAAGCTACTCGTCGGGTTTCCCTGATGACCTCGCTTTCGAACGGTGGCTCGCGCGATACGAAGAGCTGAGCGAACTTGACCGCTACGCGGTGGAAGGTGGTCGAGTCAGCGGCCCCGCGGCCGACGAGCTTCGGTCGCGCGCCGCGGGGACTCGAGCTAAGTTCGGGGGGCGCACCCTGCCTACCCACCGGCAGGCAACCGCCCTCCTACAAGACCCTCTACTGCAGGTTTATCCCGGGGACGGGATGCATTGCGTGTTCGACGCGACGACCGCGATGTGCTCACGTGATTCGCATGGGCCCGTCATGAGCGCGTGCCAATCGTCATGCTCGAACATCGCGCGGACAGATAGCGACGTCGAGGGTCTGATTCGCGTCGCCGACCGCCTGCGGGCGGATTCCCTCGCACCGCCTATTCGCCACGCTCGTGCGTTGAGTGTGATCGCGAGCCTCGAGAAGACCATCGTCGAACATCACGCAGGAAGTCAGACGCCATGAATTCTGACGAGCGAAACGCCACGCGTGATGCGCTAAGACACGCCGCCGAGCAGCTGCTGGAAGGCCACGTTCCCGGACCGCTGACGGGCGTGCGTCTTGCAGAGCTTGCAGGCGTGAAACGACACCGTTTGACGCATGACAACCCGGATATCAGCGCCGAGTTCCAGCACCGAGCGAAACAGATCAATCGGACCAAACCGGAGGTGGAGCGGCTGCGCACCAACCTGGATAAGGAACGTGCTGCACGCCGCAGAGTGACCGAGGAACGCGACCGCCTGCGGGAACGGCTCGATGCCTACGCCACAGCCCTGCTAGTTGCGACCGAAGAACGGGATCGCCTCCTGCGATCGCTGTCAGCCCGTGACAACGTCACCGCCCTCCCTCGCCCGCGATAGTCGACCGCTTCCGAGCGGCGCCCACGAACGGACTCCGCCCAAGTTCACTTGCGGAGAAGGTTGAGAGCAATGTTCCCACAGGCACATCGCAGCGTTTCGTCCTTCCCCTTGCTGCGGCCAACGTAAAGCCATGAATCACATTCGGGGTTCGCACATTGGAAGAGTCCAAGAAAGTCCCTCGCGGCGTCGAGCACCGGCCGCAGGTCTGCTTCGGTCGCTGCCGCCCAATCGTTGTTGTGGACAAGCTTGTTGAGCAGCCAAACCTCCCCGTCGTGTTCGGGCATCACTTCAGCTCGACGCGCCTTGAGGGCTTCGACCTGCTGCTGTTGCGCGATGTTCTTCCAGTCCTGCGCTGAGGCGGCAGCAATACTCAGGAGTTTGGCGTGGCGCCCTTTGGCGGCATCCAGGAACGCCGAAAGGTCGTATGCGCCGTCGCTTCGGTACACGACGGCGCCGCCGAGCCCTTCGGCGATGTCCGCCGCATTGGCCTCCAACGCTCGACGAAGCTTGGCTGCAGCGGCCGAGACTTCACCGGCCGCGAGGTCGGCATCGATCGCGACCCAAAGGTCACCGGTACCCACCGTCGGGCCAGCATCCACGCTCCACCCATGGAAACGCACCATCCCTGCTGTCTTGACCAGTCCGGCGGAGCGCATCTGCCGAGCCCACACCTCATCATGTGTGGTGATGATGAACTGCACGTTCGGGAACTCGGATTGCAGCAGCTCAGCGAAACGTCGGCGATGGTTGGCGTCCACCGACATCACGACATCATCGAGGACGGCGAAAGTAAACTTGTCGCCGAGCAGTTGCTTGACGAGCGCAAGGTACAAGCAGATACCCATGCCGTCCTGGTGACCCTCGCTGTGGTAGGCAACAGGCGGGAACAGTCCCAGCTTGTAGAAGTCGACTTTGAGGTCCAGACTGCCGGCCGCCGGAGTCAACTCAGCGCGAAAGTTCCCTTCGTCATCGGAGTTGACGAACTGGTAGTACCTGCTGAAGTCACTCTCGACGGCTCCGTAGAGTGCTGAGAGTGCGTTGTCGGCGGCATCGCAATAGGCCGTGTAGACGATGTTTGTGGCATCACGTACTCGGCCCGTCTTGGAGGCCTTGGCTCGGGCAAGCCGCACGCGAGTCCAGCGGTCCTTCGCGACGTCAAGGAAGGTTCGTGCCGCGTCCTCTCGCGATTGGTCCGGGATGGCATCCAGCGCGACCCGAAGCTCTGACAGCTGACCTGCGACGGCCTGCGGAGTCTCGAAGACCGCGCGTGTCGTTTTCTCGGGGTCTACTGAGGCGAGCTCAAAGCTGTTGCACAGCTGCTCAGCGGCACGAATGGCGCCTGTCCACTCGTCCAGCCTGTGAGAAAGCTCGGGATCGCCGAGCTCAGTTGCCGCATGGCGTATCGATTCGATGAGTGCCCGGTGAACCCGAAGCCCGCGAGCGTATCCCTCCGCTGCGTTCTCCACGGCCGCGCGAAGCGCCTCGGCTTGCTGGGTAGCCTGAAGTCGATTCTGAATGTGCGCGCGTAGGTCGTCCTCGGATCCCCACTCCTTCTCACAGAGCGGACAGCTCGGGGTCTCGACAGCTGCTAGACCCGCTGTAAGGAGAGCGCGGTGACGAATCTGGTCGAGTGCATCGGGCGCGTTCGTGACAGCCTCAAGGGCGCTGCCAAGAGAGTCTCTTGCAGCCATCAGACCCCCCAGATCAGCTAAGGCATCAGTGAGAGCCTCAAGGTCTCGTTTAGCGCCCTCTGTATCAAGAGTGGAGGTCTTGGCGCGATGGTCAGCGCCCGAGAGGACATCTGTGTCCAGCGTTAGGTCATCCAGAAGTGCCAGCCCCAGCACCGTTCGTCGAAGATTGATTTCGCGAAGGACTTCTTCGGAGAGAAGAGTCGTCAAGCCAAGGTGCTGCTCGAACGCTCGCTCCGCGGTGTCGCGCTCCCCGATTACGACCTTGTCCTCGGTTGCGGCCTTCGAAACGGCGCTTTTCAACATCCTCCGAGTACTTTCAACACGGTCGAGCTTGAGCAGCGCCTGGACCTCTGCGGCTCGGTCTCCCGGCTTCGCCACAATGAACTTAATAAGCTCGCGTCGAGACAGCGTGAGCTCTGGGTGGTTCAGCGACTCCTCTACGGCCGCGCGAAGCGCCGGGGTGTCAGGGTCAAATGTCAAGGTCCCGGGGTTCTTCACCGTGCGAGTGAGGCGCGTCTTGTCGCCGGTTCCGACATCGCGGACGGTCAGGCTCACTATGGCAGCTCCCGGGTCGTCCCGGCGGTGGACGTGTGGCCCGTGGCGCTGGATCGAAACGCCAGCCGTCCCTGCTCCGGTGAGGCGCGCAATGCTCCCGGTGAGGGCGAAGTCGATCGCGTCGACGACGCCGCTCTTCCCGGAGCCGTTCGGCCCATACACGACGAACGAACGAGTGTTGAGGTCAAGCTCAAGCGAGCGGATGCCGCGGAACTCCTCGATATGGACCTGCTCGATGTGAATCATACGTTCTGATCCCCCACCGCACTAGTGATCGTCTCAAGCACGGCCAGTGCAGTAGCGGATCCGTCTCCGGTGATCAGGGCATGAATGTCTGCTGCCAGCTGAGCCGGAATCGCGGCGTTACTCTCGAGGAGTTCTTCAAAGTCTGAGGCGATTTGCGCCTCAAGCGGTGTCGACATTGATCCAGCTTTCCGAGAGACTCAGGGCGCAATGCACCGTGCATTCGCCGTGCCTCGAAGCCTACGGTAGATGCTGACGCTGTCACGGGCGTCAACGATTGGTTCGGAGGCGATCTAACCGAGTCTCCGGCATGCACAGGCCCAAACGAAGTGCTTGACTTAGCAAGATGTCACTGAGTGATGACGTCGGAGGGACGTGTCGTGGGCGAGTATCCGAGATTCGACTTCGACGGGGTGGACTACGTAACGTCTGACACGCACTTCGGTCACGCCCGGATCAGCGAGCTTGCCGGTCGGCCGTTTGCGACGGTTGATGAGATGAATGCGGAGCTGCTGCGACGGTGGAACGAGGTGGTCGGCAGAGACGACACTGTTCTTCATCTCGGCGACGTCGCGCTGGGACCGATCGAGACCTCCATCTCGCTCACATCCCAGCTGCACGGGCATAAATTCCTCGTGCCCGGCAACCACGACCGAGTGTCACCCGCCACGCAGTCCTCCCGAGCGATCGAGCGATTCGCTCCGCTATATGAGGCGGCTGGCTGGAAGATCTTGCCCGAGGTAGTCGAAGGCACGCGGCGCGGGTTTCAGATCTGCGCGTCCCACTACCCCTACAGCGGTGATTCGCACGAGACCGACCGGCACGTTAACCACAGGCCGCGTTGGGACTACGGAATCCCGCTGTTGCATGGTCACACCCACGACCGGAGCCACGGACCGCACGGACACGAGTTTCACGTTGGGGTCGACGCGCACGACTTTGCACCAATCTCGCTCACGGTCATCGACGCGTGGATCCAGGCTCTACCCAGCATCGGCCCCCAGCTGTAGACAGGTCGCGACCGTCATGCGCGCTCCGACGCGGAGGATGGCTCCTCACATCGGCGTTGGGTGCGCTTCACCGCACTGATGCGTCGGTCGATCCTTCCCGAATCGCTCGGCACTCACACTCCGGCCACGAGCGCCATGGCGGCGCGACTCTGCGGTCCAGCCTGGCTTATTGGACCACGCAACCACAATGCTGTCATAGGTCACATCTGCACCAGACGCTCAACGCTGTCCGGCTTCTTCGTCCGGTTCCGCATCCGAGATCGGCTTAACGAGCTTGGTCTTGCCTCTCGATTTGGCGTCGTCGAGACCTCTCCCTGAACTCTCTGCCCACTCGGAGACTCCTATAGACATCTCGATCGAAGCTGATCATCTGGCGCCTGCGCCACTCGATCGCCACGTGACCTCGAAATCCAGAGATCGCGCGGCACCGTTCAGTGAACTCCATCCCGTCTGGGAATGCAGCCGGGAGCCCAGCACTATCCGGTAGCAGATGCCTGAACAGTTCTGAGAATGTGGGGCCGCGAGCCGTCCGGCGCCGAGTCTGCGCGATAAAGATCCCAGCGGCCAGCCCCCAAGACTCGGCTGTCTCCTCACCGGTGAGCTCTTCGAACATGTACGCCCATGAAGCTGGGGGCGGAGACTCAACACCACGCCACCAGACTGGATAGATAGGCACGCCAGACTCCACGGATCCAACTCACATTCGTGGTCGCACGCTGGGCCCACCTCAACGTGCGACCAACGACGATCGAGGCGGGCAGCACACGTGCAGATAGTCGCGGAGTGATCCGAATGAGAATAATTGTTTCGTATGGCCTCCGAAATTATGCCATACCGATTAGGCCATACCTACTGCCCTACCTCGCGACGCTGGGAGGATGCCGAAGCGGAACGAGCAGGTCGAAGCGGAGTGGAGGGTGTACTCCCAACGCTTCGCGACCTCGCTCCGCACAGCACGCAACGACGCCGGGATGAGCCAAGAGGACGTCGCTTACCGCGCCGGTCTCACCCGGTACACGTACCAGAAGTACGAGAAGGGCGAGTCTCGCCCGAGCACTCCGGTGAATCCGACCATGCGCACCCTGCTCGCTTTGTCGCAGGTCCTAGAAGTCTCGCTCGAGCAGCTGCTTCCTGACGCACCACCGGACCTGAGGACGCGCTAGCACTCAGTCTTTGAAGCTCATCGCCGCCAATGAATCGATCGTGAACGCTCGAACGATCCGCGGATCGATGTCTCTGGATGGATGGTCGTCACGCTCGTAGGTGAGTTGACCCGATTCCTCCTTGATTCGCGGGGCGAACCCCGCGTGGACGCTCTCGCTCAGCACTATCGCGAACTGCTTGTCGGCGAACGACATCTCGTAGGTCACCGCAGACCCGACCCACTCTGCAAATCGTACGAATGTCTCAGCCAGCCGGACATAGTCGTCGAAGTTGGCCACGTCGGCATCAAGAAGTCCCGCGATGTCATCATGCGGCCTGCCTGCCAAGACGACCTCCATAACGTCAGCAAGTAGACCCGCGGCACGAAGCTCCGCGATTCGTTCGGGCAGCTGCCCGAACCAGTAGTCAGCGAACATCCGTATGAGCTCATCTCGGTGCTCCCGCGCAAATAGCGGCCGGACAACAAGCCACACCAGGTCCAGAGCGCGTTTCTCACCCAGTAGTGAGACTACGGAAGGTACATCCATGGTGCGACCGATCAGAGCCAAAGCGATCTCGCGCGCAAGCACCACGCGCAACCTTCCATGCGGTGCGGCGAGAGTTTCGCTTTCGCCCCCGCGAGTCGCAAGTCTCTCTGCGAGGTATGTCGCAAGTCGAAGGCTGGGACTGCGGTCAGCGCTGCGGAGTGCCTCGTAACGGCTGATCGCGAGGTCAGCGAGGTCGTCGTTGGGCCCGTCGATGATGACGCTAAGTTCTGCCGCGCGCGACGGCCCGCCACGCTCATAGATGACGTCAGCGATCAGCTCGTCGCTGACGTCATCTTCGGGGATCGCCAGCAGCATGTAGCGGCCGAAGTACGTCCGATCGGCGATCGACCGTGGATGCTCGACATAAGACTCGTATCCGCGAGTTTTGACGCCAGGGAACATCACCGCGAGGAGCGAAGTCGTGCCGCGTACGTTCGCCGAGGGATCTGCCTGACTGACGCTTAGCTCCCACTCAGCTTCAGTAACCTCTTCGCTCTCCAATATGCCCGTCGGCCTCGACCCTGTCCGCAGCAATTCATGCCATTGACCCAACTTCGCCCATACGCCGTGTGCAGACAACCGAAGCCAGGTGACAGCGACGTAGTCGAGCAAGTCCAACTGGCCCTCCACTACGTGAGGGCCGAAAGCGAGCAGGTGCTGGCGAAAGCGTCCCAGAGTGCGTGGGGTTTCGATCATCGGACCGACAATGTTGATTAGCGATGAAGCTCGATGCAAGCTACCTTCGTCCAGTTGCAGGTCGGTTTCCGCGAGTAGCGCTTCGATTGACTCGCGGACGAGTCGTGTAGCCACCGCGCGCGGAATCGGCGGAGTTTCGAATGGATATTGAACGATCTTCTCCATGAAGCTGGCTGACCGGCCAACTGAACCGGTAGACCGAAGCAAGTCTTCCACGGTGTCCTGATCGTAAGCGATTAAGTAGTGCACACCGCGGAACCGTCCGAGTAGGCGCAGGACCTTCAGCAGGGTGAGTAGCTCATCCCCTCCGAGTCGATCAACATCGTCAACCACGATGAGAACACGCTTGCCCAGTTCTTGAATCTGCGCGGAAAGCTCGTCGAACTGCTTGTGCCACGGAGGGCGGGAAGCAAGTTGTTTGAGCACCTGATCTGCGCTGCCTTTAACGCCGGCTCCGACGAGCGGGATGGCGCCTAGCAGCGGCGCCGCATACGCCGCATAGCCTAGGAGCTTGCGCCCCTTGGCCCCTTTCAGCTCCAACCCGAGAGCATCAATGAGCGTTGTTACGAACTCCAGGGACATCGACGCGGCGTCGCCGCTAGACCACGGCGTGAAGTCGGCAACTATCCAGTCGTCCGCGAGGCCGATTCGGATGCGCTTCAGAATTGAGGTCTTTCCTGATCCCCAGGCGCCAACGAGACCGAACACGGTGCTGGGGTCGTCGGCTGTGGCGAGCTGGATGCGTCGCACGACGGTCGCCACGAACGACGAGCGCCCCAGTGAGTCATCTGCGTCGACATCGAGAGGAGCATCAGACCAGTGCAGTCGCTGACTTTGGTTGTCCGGCATAGAACTAGAGTGCCCCACAATCCGCGATGAGACCCGCTCCAGCAGCCGGCTGCACCGTTTGAGTTTCGAGCCGCGTCTGGTCTGCCTCAAAGTCAGACGAGAACACACAGGGCCAGCTCGCGCTCGCACGCTGGACCATCGCGTCAAGAGTCCCCGAAGAGTTGCGTCGGGGCGGCATGTCATTCGCGACCCGTCGATTAGCCGAGACACCGCTCAAGGTGTGTAACAACGGCCGTTGCCAGTGACTGGTCTAACCACGGCATCTACAAGCGTCGGCTCGTCAGGCGACGAGCAGACGTGGATGCGACGCGACAGGTACTTCCTGTCGCGTGCGCAACCTCCGTGAACGACTAGGTTTCAGGTTGACGCTCAGCGAGGTAACGAGGCATCAACCGTGCCGCGGGTCGCAGGCGGAAGCGCCCGAGCATGGAACAGGGCGGGGTTCTACAGGTGCACCATGGCAACGCACACCGAGAGGATGCGGCCGTCGAGGTTGTAGTCAAAGATCGGCCAGAGGTCGACGGTTGATTCGCGCTCACCCACGAAGCCACTGATTGCCCTAAGGGTCTCGAGATAGTCGTCACGAACGCTGAGGAAGTTCTTCTGCGGGAAGAGGAGCAGAAGCACGGCAGACAGATCAGACGTGGTGACGTAACGAAAGAGTTGATCTTCGACTGCGGATCGCACGACGGGGTGGGAAACGGCCTTCTTACTCTCCGCGACAAAGATCTTCGCCGGCCCGTGCCCCTCGCCCCAGACGTCCGCCTGTACGAAGATGTCCGTCTTGCCAGATCGGGAAAACACCTCGCGGTTCGTTCCGGCGAGCGTCGCGTTGAGTGTTGCGCATAACAGATCGCTGATCTGATCCTCGCTCAGCGCGCGGAAGCCGCCAGGATGACGCTCGATGGAGTCTGCCCACAGACGAATGGTTGTTTGCAGACGCTCGAAGCTTGTCGGCTCCAGCCGAGGGATCTGCGTGATCGCTAAGGGGTTCTGCTCCCCTGCCGCCTCGGCTGCCGTCGGACCCTGTATTGGAGTGTCGCCCGAACCGTCCGCCGCCGCCGCGTCCGCCGCCGCCGACACTGATGGATCCTCGAGGCGGATAGGATCGACAACCCATTCGTCGGGGAAACGTAGCGATTCCGTCACGGAAGCCCGATTAGTCAGCTCTTGACGTTTGCTCGCGAGCGCTGCCCGCAGAGCAGTTGGGAGCGTGGTCGTGAAGTACTCGGCAAGATCGCGATTGATGCGCTCAATAATGGGCGTCAGCCGGCCGACGCGCTCATCGATGATTGCGGTGAGATCAATCTCGCCGTTGGCAACGCGCGCTTCATCATCGACGCTCAGATCCAGAAAGGTGTAGAGGGCCCACTCAACCCGGTCCGCAGACTCATTGACAACGCCCAGCGACCAGACGTTGAGGCGGTCGTCGACTACTTCCAGCTCAGATTCGGGCCAGCTCTCGTGGTCCGCTGGCTGTAGATCATCCGACGCATGCGGCCATGCAGTGCAAAGAAGAAAATCGCCGATGATCTTGACCGCTACGTGGTGGCGCGTCACTCGCACCTTGACGCCGTCGGCTCGCGGAGCCCATTCTGCTTCTCGCACCGAGCCCGCGCGCCGAGGCCCCAAGGCAAGCTTCGGCGGATTCGTGGACGCCAGCACCGTCTCCGCTTCCCTCTCCACGCTTTCCAGGTCAGCCAACGAGCGCGCGGCCCGCAGGCGGGTACCGAGAGGCTCTACGTAGCCATCAATCACAGCTTGGAGAGGTCGATACTGCTTCACGAACGAAGAAAAAGGTCGGTCGATTTCGGCCATGAGAGCAGGCTATGCGAAATCGATGGCAGACTCATCCCCGCTGGATGCGCCAGCACTCGCCCGCGTGATCATGCCTTGCCCCGACGTTTCGGTGTCGCCATCTTCGCGATTGCCGAATCGTGGTTTCGAGGAACTCGTCGTGATCGAGTTCGCGCATGAGGTTGGTGAAGGGTGCGAGTCCTTTTCCGGCCGGTGGCTCCTCCAGTTTCCCGACCTCGAGCAAGAGCTCCTCATTCTCGAGCCAGTCCGCCAGCTTCGCGTAGTGGGAGGCGCGTTCGGAAGCGACTGAGCGGCTGAACCGCGCTACGCCTCCGTCGACGATAAAGACCCATTGCAGAGTGATCGCGTGTTCAAGCGCGGCCCTCGCGAGCGGCACCGCTTCGGCTTCTTTATTCAGGTGGACGAGATCAAGGTAAGCATCTGCGTACCGGATCGTCCTAACGATGACGCCAAACAGCAGATAGAACTCGTCTTGGTGGGCCCGGGCTACGCGATAGTTGTCCGCAGCGCGCAGGTGATCGACGCAATCACGAATCCAGCCCTCGAGTTCGGCTTGAGGATGCAGCATAAAACGTCCTTGGCAGTCGAGGTTTCCGGGAACGGTGGCCCGCTACACGAGCGGCAACACTGCTGCGATGGTCCCCACGATCGTCGCGAGACCAACGACCGAGGCACCGATAGTTCGTGCGCGCGTCCAAAATCGCGGCGCATGCACGGGGTCACCCTCGGATTTGGGTTGAGTCTCCACCGTCTGCGCAATCGTCACGCGGTTACCTCGCCCCCTGATCACGAGGTTCACCGCGTTGGTTGCTTGCGCGCCCGTCGGTAGCGTCTGACCATGCGGCGTGGCAGCTCGCATCTCGGCGATCAACTCGGCGAGCCGAGTACGAACTTGGTCGAGCACACCGTCAAGCGCCACGATACTGACGCTCCAATACAAGTCCGAGATCTGGCCGTTTCTACGGGCCGAGCGGTTCATATAGCCAACGAGAGAGGAAGAACCAGGCGGCAACAGTTTGACAACTTGATCAGACTGGTGACGATCGATCATGCTGCGTATTTCGCGAATCCCCATTTGGAGGCGCACAAGTTCCGTGACGTCGTCGCGAGCGAAGTCGGGCAGATCCATGGGCGAGATTGATTGATTCCGGATGATGCCGCCTGGCACTGCGCCGTCGATCTGCAGGGGTGCTGTGATGGTTCGATACCGAGGCAGCTCCTCGTCGTTGTCGTAGCCTCGTAGCTCAGACGACGCCCACTCGCGTAGCTCTGCAGAGCCGGCGCTACCGCCGAGGAGTACGAGTTTTCGGAGCAACGAATCGAGCGGCTTCTCAGCAAGCAGATCTCGTTCGATCTGGCCGAGCAGATCCCCTGGAGTGTTCTTTCCCACGCCACAAGTATGGCCGGAACCTCCGACGTTCTTGTGCAGCAGTCTGTAGCGATAGTCCGAGTTGTATGGCGCTAATCGAGCGGGCCTGGCGCTCCCGGGCCGTCACACGAAGATCGCCGCTCGGCATCGAAGATCTCATCGACGGTTCGAGCTTCAACTTCCTTCGCAGCGTTGGCATAGAGCCGAGCAAAAATGGTGGGCTCCAACAATCCGATGCCTTCGGAGATCCTCAACTCAGCCTCCTGACAGTCGATCATCTCGTAGGTGTTCAGCTGCTCAAAATAGAAATCACGATAGAGCCCTCGATTGAGGTAGAAATCGTGGGAGTTCTGCATGTATGACCAGATGCGCTGCTCGTTGTCGTTGTGCGCGACCCAGATAGGTGCACCAGAATCGTTGCGGACGAGATAGAGAGTCATCTAGCACCTCCAGCCAGCGCCTGCTTGTGCGCGGTCTCAACGGACAGGGATCGAACTGTCTATCAGTTTGCCTCAGGACGCGGGGAACGGCGCAACCTCGTTGCTTGCATCAAGACCGAGCGCTCCGAGGATCGCCGCGATCATCGTAGTCGCCAGCCGCCCGGAAGGATCTGGCCCGGTAACCAACGAACCTGATAGCCCTGATGCCCTTCAGCCAGCGGAGGCTTCGCAACTCTCGAAAGTACGACAGCTCCTCGTCCTCTGACAGGTACCTCGCCGGCCCACCCGAGCGGTCCCTTGCCGCGCTAGTTCCAGGTCTCAGAGAAGTCCGCGCGATCAACAACACAGAGTAGCTAAGAGAAAGTAGACGCCGCCGGACACGATCACGGCGCCGGTGGTCGCGAGATCCCCCGCGAGTTCGGCGGCCACATGCTCGCCATATGCGCTGGACGCTCGCGCGCCGACGATCGAGACCCGTGGCTCGCGGTCGAGCAACTCGGTGCGACCTCGCACCCAGAGCGCGGTCGGGGCATGCGGACCGAGATCTGCGAACGCGCGAGGCCAGGCGGCGTCTCCGGGGATCACGAGCTGCGCGCCGACGGCGACCGCTGCGCGCAGAGCCGCCACCACGGCCTGCGGATCTGCGCGCGGGCGCCAGCGTGCTCGGCCATCGACGATCGCGCGAGTCGCCGCTGCACTCGCCCCACCCGGCGGGAGAAGCGATGATGAATCCCCCACCCCGATGGAGAGCGCATCCGCGGCGCCGAGTGTGTCGATCAAGGATCCTGCCACGGCATCACCGGGCTCGGCGATCACTGTCCAGGCGGCGCGTGCCAGAGGCTCCTCTCCCTCATCGCTGTGGAGGCGACGAACGAGCTTGAGGACGTCGGAATCAGCGCGGAGGAGGTCGATCATCGCGGCAACCCCCGTCGGAGAAGCAGTGCCCGTCCGACTTCCTCGATGCCGGGGCGCTCGAGCTCTGCCAGGTCTGCCATCGTCCAGGCCACTCGCAGAACACGATCGTAACCACGGAGCGTGAGGGCACCACGCTCGAGCGCGCGATCGAGTGGAGCGCGCGTCACCGCAGCCAGTCGGAGCGACCCCTGACGCAACCATGTTCCCGGCACGTCGGCGTTGCGTCGCCACCGTGTGCTCTTCCAGCGAAGCGCAGCCTTCTCTCGGGCCGCAGCAACGCGCCTCCGAGCGTGATCCGTCGTCATCGATGGAGTCTGATCGCCCATAGCTCTCGCTGCCGCGACACGACTCACCTGCAGATCGATGTCGATGCGATCACGAAGCGGTCCTGACAGCCGAGTGGAGTATCGCCGGATCGACATCGGAGGACAGACGCACTCCGCACCGCGGACACCGTGATTGCCGCACGGGCAGGGGTTCATCGCGAGCAGCAGCTGGAACCGCGCGGGGAACGTCGCGGTGAATCCCGCACGATGCACCTCGATCGCCCCGGACTCGAGCGGCTGGCGGAGCGCATCGAGGGCGACCCGGGAGAACTCGGCGGCTTCGTCCAGGAAGAGCACGCCTCTGTGGGCACGTGCGATCGCCCCGGGCCTCGCCGTGCGAGAGCCCCCTCCGACGAGTGATGCGACCGAAGCGCTGTGATGGGGTGCCTCGAGCGGCGGGAGCGCATCGAGTGCCGCGACCGGCTCGCCGCTGAGTGAGCGCACGGATGCGACTTCGAGCGCCTCCTGCTCCGTGAGTCGTGGCATGATTCCCGGCAACCTCCGGGCGAGCATCGTCTTGCCCGCACCCGGGGGTCCGCTCAAGAGCATGTGATGACCACCGGCTGCGGCGACGATCAGCGCTTCCACCGCGTCTTCCTGACCCACGACATCTGAGAGGTCGAGTGTGTCACGTCGTCCGTCCGCAGCCGATGCCCACACGACAGCCTCCACGTCGGGCGCTTCGACGTCGGCACCGTGCCAGACCGCGACCTCTGCGAGCGAAGCGGCCGCGCGCACCTCGACCCCTGGCACCAATCTCGCCTCCGCTTCGTTTCCCCGTGGCACGATCACCGATTCGAATCCGGCGCGGGCCGCGGCGAAGACTGCGGGGAGCACCCCAGGGACGGGCCGGATCCTGCCGTCGAGACCCAGCTCGCCGATATGGACCGTCGCCGAGATCGACCGCGGCGCGATGGCGCCACCTGCCGCGAGACACGCCATGGCGATCCCCAGGTCGAACCCGGCGCCGTGCTTGGGCAGGCTCGCCGGCGACAGATTCACGGTGAGTCGTCGTCGCGGCAGGTCCAACCCCGCATTCTTGCAGGCGTTGTGCACGCGTTGGACGGCTTCGCCGAGGGACTTGTCCGGGAGCCCGATGATCCGGAACTCCGGGGTCTGGTTCGACATGTCGGCCTCGACCTCGACGAGATGGCCATCCACTCCGGTGAGCGCGACCGCCCAGGTGCGAGAGGTCGTCATGCGATGTCCACAAGGTGCTCGAGCGAGCCGGAGACCGGATCAGTCCCGATGATGCCGATCGCTTCGAGCCGGATGACGCGCCCACGAGCCTCTGCCGGATTCTCCGACGCCCAGGCCTGAGCCAGCTGCCAGAGCCGACGTCGCTTTCGGGCATCGATCGCCTCGAGTGGATGCCCGTAGGCGGCGGTCCGTCTCGTCTTGACTTCGACGACGGCGAGATGGGCGCCGCGCACGGCCACGATGTCGATCTCGCCTTGCGCGCACCGCCAGTTCCTCGCGAGCACGGTGTAGCCGCGCCCCCTCAGATACTGAACGGCACGCTCTTCCCCTGCTCTTCCGAGCTCGTCCTTCGCTGCCATGCGCCCAGCTTCACGCCTATGCCGATCGGACGTGGCGGGTGCTGCGCTGCAAGTGCGGTGACCGAGGAGAACTCACACCCTCGATGCGGTGTGGAGGAGAACTGATATCTGCGGTTCTCCGAGGGAATCCCCGGGACGTAGCCGAGAGGCGCTGTCACTCGCCGTCGAGCGAGAGCTCCTGCGGGAGTTCGAACTCCCGGCGCTGCAGCTCCTCGACGTTGACGTCCTTGAACGTGAGCACGCGCACGGCCTTCACGAATCGGTCCGCCCGGTAGATGTCCCACACCCAGACATCGGTCATCGAGATCTCGAAGTAGAAGTCGTGCTCGGTGTCACGACGGACGACGTTGACCTCGTTCGCCAGGTAGAACCGGCGCTCGGTCTCCACGACGTACTGGAACTGCGACACCACATCCCGGTACTCCCGGAACAGTGCCAGCTCGAGCTCGCGGTCGTAGTCGTCGAAGGCTTCCTCATCCATGATGTGTCCATCCTAGAGTCGCGGGCACCGGGGCGCGTCATCCGGCCGGCCCGGACACCCGTGCCGCGGTCCCTCAGAACAGGGTGGGAACGTCGGCAATGGCCCACGATGCCCGGTGGTACGGGGAGAGCCCGATGGTCCGGATCGCATCACGATGCTCGGCGCTGGCATAGCCCTTGTTGCGGTTCCACTGATATGCGGGATACGTCTCGTGAAGCTCCGCCATGTAGTGATCCCGTGCGACCTTCGCGATCACGGAAGCCGCGGACACGGAGGCGCAGTCCCGGTCCGCTTTGATCACCGGACGCACCTGGAGCGGTACCGGATGCACTCTCGACACGTAGTCGTGGTTGCCGTCGAGCAGGACGAGAGCGTCGTCGAGCGCGACCCCCTGATCCGCGACGGCCTGCACCGCACGCGATGCGGCAAGACCGAGCGCGCGCATGATGCCGACCTCGTCGATCTCTTCCGCACTCGCCCACCCGACCGCCGAGGCCTGCACCCATGCGGCGGCGCGTGCGGCGACCTCCGGCCTGCGCTTCTCCGTCACGAGTTTGGAGTCGCGGAGTCCTTCCGGCACGCGCCGACGCGCACCGGTGGCGTCCATTGCCGCGGCGCCCACCGCCACCGGCCCTGCGAGCGCTCCCCGGCCGACCTCGTCGAGGGAGACGACGACCTCGCACTCGCCGAGGAGCCGGCGCTCGAGAGTCAGTTTCGGTGCGACGACGCTCATTCCGGAGCCGGGACGCCGTTGAAGATCTCGTGGTGACCGTCGATCGGTCCCAGCCTGTTCAACGGCCAGGTCGTGAGGAACGCCTTGCCCACGATGTTCTCCATCGGGACGAAGCCTCCACTGGGCAGATCCTGGTGCGCCCGGGCGTCACGCGAGCGGTCGCGGTTGTCGCCGAGCAGCCAGACCGAGTCCTCGGGGACGACGACGTCGAAGGGCTCGTTCGACGCGGCCGTGTCGCCAGGGGGCAGGTTGAGGTAGCTGAGCTCGTCGATGGGCGCGCCGTTGATCGTGATCTGACCGAGCGCGTTGCAGCACACCACATGATCACCCGGCAGACCGATCACGCGCTTGACCAGGTGGTCCTGCGAATCGGTCGCGGAGATGCCCACGAAGTTCAGCACCCAGTCGACGGCCTCGACAAGAGGCGGCTGTGCGGGTGTCTGCGGTTGACCGTCGAGCCACCCACCCGGATCCTTGAAGACGACCACGTCGCCACGCTCGTAGTCGGTCCACCGCGGCGTGAGCTCATCGACCAGGATGCGATCGTTGATCAACAGGGTCTGCTCCATCGACGCGGATGGGATGTAGAACGAACGCACCACGAAACTCTTCACGACGAACGAGACGAGCGCGGCGATCACGACGATCACCAGCACGTCGCGGAGGAAGACGAGGAACCCGCGGCGACGTCTGGACGTGGGCGCGGACGGGGATTCGGTCATCAGGTTCCTTCACGATCATGCACCGTCGTGCGGCGACGGTATCTAGGTTCGCACACCGGGGGGAGAACAAAGCACCCCGGGACATCGTGTCCCGGGGTGCTGTGGAGATGCTGCGACTCAGCGGTCGCGCTTCTCCTTGATCTTCGCCTTCTTGCCGCGCAGCTGGCGGAGGTAGTAGAGCTTCGCGCGACGCACGTCACCGCGGGTGACGACCTCGATGTGGTCGATCACCGGCGAGTGCACCGGGAAGGTACGCTCGACGCCGACCTGGAAGCTGATCTTGCGGACCGTGAAGGTCTCGCGCACGCTGTCGCCCTGGCGGCCGATGACGACACCCTGGAAGACCTGGATACGAGAGCGGCTGCCCTCGGTGATGTTCACGTGCACCTTGACGGTGTCACCGGGGAAGAAGTCCGGGATGTCCGAACGGAGGGAAGCCGCGTCGACGGCGTCGAGGATCTGCATGATCGTCTCTCTCTGCACCCGCCACAGGTCGCATGCATGTATTCAAAGGAACAAGAAAAGGAGTGGGCTGTACGGCGCTGACGCGTCCGCGGGCTCCCCTGTGGCAGAGCCGGTCACAGCACAAACAACCATTCTGCCACGGATGCGGCGCCCGGCCAAAACGCCGACGTCAGTCGCGGGAATCGGTCTCCCGCACCACGATGACCTCGTGCGCTCTCGTCGGCGGAACAGGCTCATCGACTTTCGGGATCGTGGACCACGTGATGGTCTCGCGCAGACGGGTCCCGCTCCCCTTCGCCTCATTCCACAGCTGCCACAGCTGCAACCAGAACAGCGCGATTCCGGCGATGATCGCACCGGTGAGCAACCACGGAAATGCCCCGTCGATGAAGAATCCGACGGCGATCGTGAGCCCGTTCCAGACCGTGAATCCCGCGACGTCCCACCAGGAGACCGCGCGCTCGATGCGGACGGACGGGCGTGAGCGCGTGAGCAGCGTGAGCAGGAGCTGGCCGAGGAAGACCGAGGGCATCGCGATGAGCAGCACCCAGAGGATCGACCAGCCGCCCTGGAAGACTCCCCACCCGATCAGCAGCCAGAGAGGGAGCAGGAACGCCGCCGGCAGGAGCCAGCGGAAGAAGGCCTGTCGCAACCACATGCTCAGATCGTACGACGCCACCTGTCCGCATGGCCCGGTGTTCGCTGAGAGCGGTCGGGGATCCGCCGTCGCGGCATCAGGGAGAATGGAGATGACGAGAGGACACCCGATGATCGAACTGCGCACCCCCGCCGAGATCGATGAGATGCGCGCCGCAGGGCGTTTCGTGGCGGAGACGCTGGCGACGCTGCGCGATGAGACGAAGGTCGGGACCAATCTCCTCTCGATCGATCGCCGCGCACACGACATGATCCGCAGGGCCGGAGCCGAGTCCTGCTACATCGATTACCACCCCTCGTTCGGTGCGAGCCCGTTCGGCAAGGTCATCTGCACTTCGGTCAACGATGCCGTCCTGCACGGACTCCCCCACGACTACACGCTGCGCGACGGAGACCTCGTCACCCTCGACTTCGCCGTCTCGGTCGACGGCTGGGTCGCGGACTCCGCCGTCTCGTTCGTCGTCGGGACGGCTCGCGAAGAGGACCTCCGACTGATCGACACCACTGAGCGTGCCCTGGCAGCGGCTATCGACTCCGCCACGGTCGGAAACCGGATCGGCGACATCTCCGCGGCCGTCGCCGCGGTGGCACACGGTGACGGCTACTCGATCAACACCGACTTCGGCGGACACGGCGTCGGACGCACGATGCACGGAGACCCTCATGTCCCGAACGACGGCCGGGCCGGTCGGGGCTTCCCCCTGCGCGCCGGCCTGGTGCTCGCGCTGGAGCCGTGGTTCCTCGCGACGACCGACGAACTGGTCACGGATCCCGATGGATGGACCCTGCGCAGCGTCGACGGCTCCCGCGGCGCACACTCGGAGCACACGATCGCCATCACCGAGGACGGGCCCCTCGTGCTCACGGACCGGTCGTTCCTCGACGTCGACTGATCGAAGGCACGCGCCGTTCTCAACTCCCGCGGTAGACGTAGACGTCCGTGACTCCTGAACGTCCAGCATCTCCCGTCCGCGTGTTTCTGCTGCGCCGCGCACGATCGGCGACCGGCTCTGTGAAGCCGCTGTCGCCCCGAGTGCTCGTCTCAGATCTCGCATACGCGGGAGCTGTGGCGTATGCCATTCTGAATCCATGATTCCGCAGGACCGTCACGTGCCGGAGCGTGTGCTCCTCGCTCGGCACGGGCAGACCACGTGGAACATCGAACACCGGCTCCAGGGTCAGCTCGACTCGCCGCTCACGGAGGCCGGCCTCGCCCAAGCCAATGCGATCGCGGACCGACTGGTGGACGCTCACGTGCTCACGGTGTGCAGCAGCCCGCTCGGCAGAGCGATCCGGACCGCGACCATCATCGCCGATCGGATCGGAGCGGAACTGGTCGAGGTGCCGGAACTCGCGGAGATCGACCACGGCGAGCTTGCGGGGATGACCTGGAACGAGATCGACGAGGTCTACCCGACCGCCCGGGAGGAACGCGCTGCCAATCGCTATGGCTGGGCGTTCCCGGGCGGGGAGAGCTACGCGCAGGCCAGGTCCCGGGCGCGAAAAGCCCTCAGCAGCTGCGGGTGGGCGTCCGAAGGCGTCCCTCTGCTCGTGAGCCACGAGATGATCGGACGCATGCTGCGCGCGGAACTGAGAGGACTGGACGCATCGAATGCGCTCGGTCTGCGACATCCGCACGGCGTGGTCTTCGAGATCGACGGCCGGTCGGAGCGGATGCTCTGACCGACGGACCGTGCCCCGTCCTGCCCGTCGGTCAGGAGTGTTCGTCCTCACCGTCGGGAAGCAGGTCGGGTCGACGAGTCCTGGTGCGCACGAACTGCTGCTCGCGCCGCCAGGCAGCGATGGCGGCATGGTTTCCACTGAGTAGCACGTCCGGCACGGCACGCTCACGCCACGACGCGGGCTTCGTGTACGACGGGTACTCCAGGAGCCCATCCTCGTGCGACTCCTCGACGAGGCTCTCGGGGTTGCCGACGACGCCGGGGATGAGTCGACCGATGGCCTCGATCATCGCCATCGTCGCGACCTCTCCCCCGTTGAGGACATAGTCCCCCAGGCTGATCAACCGGACTTCGCCGAGGTCGGCGGCGAACTCGAACACGCGCTCGTCGATGCCCTCATAGCGGCCGCAGCCGAAGACGAGATGCTCACGGGTCGCCAGATCTCGCGCGGTCTTCTGCGTGAAGACCTCACCCGCCGGTGATGGGAAGATGATGGTCGGGCGTCGTCCGCCCTCGGCGTCGTCGGACGAACCGGCGACCTCGTCGAGTGCGAGGCCCCAGGGCTCCGGCTTCATGACCATGCCGGCACCACCGCCGTAGGGCGTGTCATCCACCGTCCGGTGTCGATCCGAGGTCCAGTCACGTAGATCGCGTACGCGGAGGTCGAGAAGGCCCGTGCTCTGCGCCTTGCCGAGCAGGGAGAGAGTCAGACCGTCGAAGTAGGACGGGAAGATGGAGAGGACGTCGATGCGCACGGAGGAACCGTATCAGCGGTCACTCGGACGCTTCGGCGTCCGCGTCGACCTGCGGCGCAGCCTCTGCGGTATCCGCCGCTTCGGCGATCTCTTCGAAGAGTCCGGGCGGCGGCGTCACGATGACACGCCCCGCCTGCACGTCGACCGTCGGGACGATCGCGGCGACGAACGGCACCATGACCTCGTCTTCGCCGGCTTTCACGATGAGGAGATCCTGGGCCGGGAAATGCTCGACCCGCACGACTCGCCCGATGACCGTTTCGTCTCGGACGACATCGAGACCCACGAGCTGATGGTCGAACCAGGCGTCGTCCTCGACCTCATCGACATCCTGATCGATCCACAGGATCGCCCTGACGAGGCTGTCGGCGGCATCGCGGTCGTCGACGTCTTCGAAGAAGACGACCGGGTTGCCGTTCATCACGCGGTACTCGCGGACCGTGATCTCCTTGCCGTGCCACGGAGATGCCTCGGGCACCTGCAACGTGAATCCGGCACCGGGGGTGAAACGACCCTCGGGGTTGTCGGTGTACAGCTCGAGCTTGAGCCCGCCCTTGAGTCCGTGCGCCTTGACGAGGCGTCCGACACGCAGCTGGTTCTTGCCCTGGTTGCGGTCCTTCGGCACCACGTCAGTCGTCCGCGACATCGACGCGGACCCGACGCCCGTCAGCGAGCGCGCTGACGAGGGTGCGAAGGGCCTTCGCAGTGCGGCCGCCGCGCCCGATCACGCGTCCACGGTCATCGGGGTGCACTCGCACCTCGAGGAGGTCGCCTCGCGGCGAAGTGGATTCGTTGATACGGACATCTTCCGGGTGATCGACGATCCCCTTGACGATGTGTTCGAGCGCGGCGGCGAGCACGACGGATTACTCTGCGTCTGCTGCGGGAGCCTCAGCGGCCTCCGCGTCGGCCGCGGCGGGAGCCTCCTCAGCGGGAGCCTCAGCCTTCTTCTCGACCTTGGGCTTGACGACGGACTTCTTGGATGCGTCGATCTCGAAGGGGACCTTCGGCTCGGCGACCTTGAGCGTGGACTTCGCGTCCTTGTCGCCCTTGAACTTGCCCCAGTCGCCCGTGATCTTGAGGATGGCGGCGACCTGCTCAGTCGGCTGCGCGCCGACGGAGAGCCAGTACTGCGCACGCTCGGAGTCGACCTCGATGAACGAGGGCTCCTCGGTGGGGTGGTACTTGCCGATCTCTTCGATCACGCGACCATCGCGCTTGGTCTTCGAGTCGGCGACGACGATGCGGTAGTACGGCGCACGGATCTTGCCCAGGCGCTTGAGACGAATCTTGACAGCCACGATTCTCCTGAATTGTGTGGAAGGAAACGAACTGGTCGCCTGGAGAGTGGGGTGCACACCCGGCGGAAGCTCAAATGAGTGTGGACACCTGCTGGATAGAGGGTCGAGCAGGTGGTCCAGCCCTCTATTCTGCCAGATGCGCGCGCCAGGCGCGAAACGTGGCGAAACGGCTGTTGCCGTGTCGCGCGTCGCGCGTGCCAGACTGTGCGGGTGCAGCTCGAGTTCGCCTCATCCGCCCGGTCCACCGTCGGCCTCGAATGGGAGATCATGCTCGCGGATCCCGCGAGCGGTGACCTCGTCGGGCGCGCCCCCGAACTGCTCGCGGCGCTCGAAGCCGAGAGCGCCGATGAACGGCATACGGTCACGGGCGAACTGCTCACGAACACGATCGAGGTCACGAGCGGCATCGGTGACTCGGTGGCGCATGCGGTCGACGACATCGCGAACGCCATCACCGCGGTGCGAGCGGCGACGGAGCCTGCGGGGATCGAGCTGCTGTCAGCGGGAAGCCACCCCTTCGCCCAGTGGTACGACCAGCAGGTGACAGACAAGTCGCGGTACCACACCCTGATCGAGCGCACCCAGTGGTGGGGACGCAACATGATGATCTGGGGAATCCACGTGCACATCGGCGTCGAAGACCAGCGCAAGGTGTTCCCGATCATCAACGCTCTCGCCGGATTCCTCCCTCACCTGCAGTCGCTGGCGGCTTCGAGCCCGTACTGGGCAGGAGAACGCACCGGATACGCCTCCAACCGGGCCCTCGTGTTCCAGCAGCTCCCCACCGCCGGCCTGCCGTGGCCTCTGCACGACTGGTCGCAGTACGAGTCGTACCTCGATGACATGGTGCGTACCGGCGTGATGGCCGACGCGACGGAGGTGCGCTGGGACATCCGCCCCGCCCCCCGCTGGGGCACCATCGAGGTCCGCGCCTGCGACGGGCTCTCGACCCTGCCGGAGTTGGCTTCGGTCGCGGCACTCGTCCAGGTGCTCGTCGAGGACTTCTCACGACAGCTCGACGAGGGCAGGACCCTTCCGGAGCTTCCCGCCTGGTTCCACCGTGAGAACAAGTGGCGCGCCGCACGCTACGGGCTCGACGCTCGCGTGATCGTCGACGCCGACGGCACCCAGCGCCCGGTGCGCGAGCATCTGGCAGAGACACTCGAGGCCCTCACCCCGACCGCCGTCGAGCTCGGCTGCGGTCGCGAGTTCGGCGGCATCGCCACGATCCTGGACGGCGGCGCGAGCTACGCGCGACAGCTCGCGGTGGCGGATGCCGCCGGTGGCGACCTCACAGCCGTCGTGCACCACTTGATCCGCGAGTTCCGCTCCGGGCCGGAATCCTCGACCGACGAGCCGTAGCCGACCAGCGCGAGCAGCTCAGTCCTCGACGAGGCGCCTCGCGAGCCCTTCGTCCAGGACGACATCCGTGATCAGGCCAGCGGCCAGGGCCGCGCGGAGACTCACCAGCTTCGGGATTCCCGAGACGACGCACACGCGACGCGGGACGCGACGCAGACGATCGAGGCCGGGACCCGTGGCTCTGGCATTCACACGGATATCGCGCCAGGACCCGTCGGAACGGAAGAACACCGTCGCGACGTCGCCGATGGCATGGTCCTCCCGAAGGCTGCGATAGTCATCGCGTCCGAGATAGCCCCCGACGTAGACCCGGCTCGGAACCTCGGCGGCCGGCGAGCCGAGGCTGAACACGGCGACGTCCATCTTCGCCTGCAGATCGAGCACACGCCGAGTGCTCCGCTCCCGCCACATGGCTTCGCGCGTGGCGGGGTCGTCGAAGAAGGCCGGAACCGGGAACTGCTGCACCTGCGCGCCGAAAGCGCTGCCGAACCGCTGCAGGATGTCGCTGGAGTACTCCACACCGGTCGTCTGTGTGTTCCCGGCCCCGTTCAGCTGAACGAAGGTCGTGTTGTGCGTCTCCTTCTGCGTGAGCCCGCGACTGACCGCGCTGATGGTCGACCCCCACGCGACGCCGATCACCATGTTCGAGTCCACGAACTGCGACAAGAGGCGTCCGGCAGTGAGCGCCACGCGCTCGAGGCGTTCCACCTCACTGAGGATCTCCGGCATCGGCACGACGTGGGCGGCCACCCGATGCCTGTCGCGAATCCGATGCTCGAGCATGCCGAGGCGCTCGAGCGGAGAGTTGATCCGGATGTCGACGAGGCCGCTCTCCCGCGCGAAGCTGAGCAGCCGCGAGACCGAGGACCGGGAGGTGCCGAGCTCCTTCGCGATGACCTCCATCGTCTTGTCCTGCATGTAGTAGAGCTGCGCGGCGGTGAGCGCCGCGATCAGCTTGCTGTCGCGGGATTCCGCGCTTGCACCGGCCATGATGACCTCCTCGCCCTCGATCCTTGCACATATGTGCAGTGGGCTTGCGCGGGATGTCACACAGGTCGATGCTGGTTGGCAAGTAAGGAAGAGAGGGTCGACGATGATCGATTCGACACACTCGTCAGCGGAGCGCGCCGAGATTCGCGCCGTCCGCGAATCCGGACGCACCAGCGTCCTCGTCATCGGCGGGGGGATCAACGGCATCTCCACGTTCCGCGACCTGGCACTGCAGGGCGTCGATGTCGTGCTCGTCGAGCGAGGGGACTTCGCCTCGGGTGCATCCTCCGCCTCGAGCCACATGATCCACGGCGGGATCCGCTACCTCGAGAACGGTGAGTTCCGGCTCGTGCGCGAGTCCGTCGAGGAGCGCAACGGCCTGCTCAAGATCGCCCCGCACTACGTCAAGCCGCTGCAGACGACGATCCCTATCTACTCGACCTTCTCGGGCATCCTCTCCGCTCCCCTGCGGTTCCTCACGCACAAGAGCGGCAAGCCCCAGGAGCGCGGTGCGTTCCTGATCAAGGTCGGCCTCACGATCTACGACACCTTCTCCCGTGACGGGGGGATGGTCCCCCGGCATCGTTTCCTCGGCCGCAAGAAGTCTCTCGCCGAGCTGCCATCGCTCGACCCGAAGATCAAGTACACGGCCACGTATTACGACGCTTCAATGCACGACCCCGAGCGGCTCGCGCTCGACGTGCTGCAGGACGGGCGCACGGCACACCCCGGCGCGCACGCCCTCAACTACGTCGAAGCGATCGCCCGCGACGGCGACAAGGTCGTGCTGCGCGACCGTGAGAGCGGCACCGAGTTCATGGTGAAGGCCGACGTGGTCGTCAACGCCTCCGGTCCCTGGACCGACCTGACCAACGATGCACTGGGCACCGACACCCGCTTCATGGGCGGCACCAAGGGCTCGCACATCGTGCTCGATCACCCCGAGCTGCTCGAGGCGACACGGGGGCGCGAGATCTTCTTCGAGCACTCCGACGGGCGTATCGTGCTCATCTACCCGCTCAAGGGACGCGTCCTGGTCGGCACGACCGATATCGACGCCGACCCGCGTGAGGTCCCCGTGTGCACCGAGGAGGAGGTCGATTACTTCTTCGATCTGATCCACCACGTCTTCCCGACGATCCCCGTCGCACGCGACCAGATCGTGTACAAGTTCTCGGGTATCCGCCCGCTGCCGCGCCACGAGGACACTGCTCCCGGATTCGTCTCCCGCGACTACCGCATCGAGGTCGACGAGAAGGGTGCGGTCCCCCTCGTGAGCCTCGTCGGTGGAAAGTGGACCACGTTCCGCGCACTCGGCGAATCGCTCTCCGACGTCGTGCTCGGACTCATCGACCGCACCCGGACCGTCTCCACCGCAGGACGCGCGATCGGCGGCGGCCGGGAGTTCCCGCGCACCGAGAAGGCCAGGCGCATCTGGATCCAGGAGAACCTCCCGGGCGCCGGCGTACGCGCCGACCAGCTGCTCGCCCGCTACGGCACCCGGGCCGCCCAGGTCTGGGAGTACGTCGAACAGGGAACGGACTCTCCGCTCGCCGGGGGCGACCTCTCCACGCGCGAACTCGAGTGGATGGTGCAGAACGAGATGGTGGCGCGCCTCGAGGATGTCGTCCTCCGTCGCACCAGCATCGCGTTCACCGGTGGCGCAGACGCCGACGTCCTCGACGAGATCGCCGACGCCCTCGCGCCGATGCTCGGCTGGGATCGCTCGCGTCACGACGCCGAGCTCGAGCAGACCCGCCAGCTGCTGAACGAACGACACGGACTCGATATCCCGTCCCGCACCCGCGGCTGACGGGGTCTCGGACTGCCGCCCTCCTCGCGGCGCAACTCCCATAACGTGTCGGGGCAGAGGGGCCCCGACACACAAGAAAGGTCAAAGAAGACATGGCTGATGTGAATCTCGGTCTCTACTTCCTCTCCGAGCTTGTCGGCACAGCGATGCTGGTGCTGCTCGGATGTGGTGTCGTCGCCAACGTCGCCCTCGCGAAGAACAAGGGCTTCGGCGGCGGCTTCCTGATGGTCAACTGGGGATGGGGCCTCGCGGTCTTCGCCGGTGTGCTCGTCTCCGCGTACTCCGGTGCGATCCTCAACCCGGCCGTCGGCATCGGCCTGCTGCTCGCCGGCAAGATCAACTTCGTGATGTTCCTGACGGCCACGGCCGCAGAACTCGTCGGAGCGATCCTCGGTGCCATCGTCACGTGGCTCGCGTACAAGCAGCACTTCGACGAGGAGCCCGACCCCGCCAACAAGCTCGGCGTGTTCTCCACCGGCCCCGCGATCCGCTCCTACGGCTGGAACCTCGTCACCGAGATCATCGGTACCTTCGTGCTGGTGTTCGTGATCTTCGCGTTCGCCGATTACGGCGACATCGAGGTCGGCACCCCCGGAGGCCTCGGACCGCTCACCGCGCTCCCCGTCGCGCTCCTCGTGGTCGCGATCGGCGCCTCCCTCGGTGGTCCGACCGGCTACGCGATCAACCCGGCCCGTGACCTCGGCCCGCGCATCGCTCACGCCATCCTCCCGATCAAGGGTAAGGGCTCCAGCGACTGGTCCTACTCGTGGGTCCCTGTGGTCGGTCCGCTCATCGGTGGTGCGATCGCCGCCGCTGCAGCGCCCGTCCTGCTGCACCTCGCCTGAACGACCTGAATTCAAAGGAGAACACCATGGCTGACTACATCCTCGCCATCGACCAGGGAACGACTTCGAGCCGCGCGATCATCTTCGACAAGAAGGGCAGCATCATCGCGACGGGCCAGAAGGAGCACGAGCAGATCCTGCCGAAGGCCGGCTGGGTCGAGCACGACGCCTCCGAGATCTGGCGCAACGTCCAGGAGGTCATCGGTCTGGCCTTGAGCCGTGCCGACCTCACGCGTCACGACATCGCCGCAGTGGGCATCACCAACCAGCGCGAGACCGCGGTCGTCTGGGACAAGACCACGGGAAAGCCGGCCTACAACGCGATCGTGTGGCAGGACACGCGCACGCAGGACATCGTGGACCGGTTGGCCGCAGACGGCGGCGTCGAGCGGTTCAAGCCGGTCGTCGGGCTGCCCCTGGCGACGTACTTCTCCGGCACCAAGATCGCCTGGATCCTGGAGAACGTCGACGGAGCACGCGAGAAGGCGGAGGCCGGTGACCTGATCTTCGGCACCACCGACAGCTGGGTGCTCTGGAACCTCACTGGTGGCGTCGACGGCGGCGTGCACGTGACAGATGTGACCAACGCATCGCGCACGATGTTCATGGACCTCGAGACGCTCGAATGGCGCGACGACATCCTCGAGGCCTTCGGCGTGCCACGGTCGATGATGCCGGAGATCCGTTCGTCCTCGGAGGTCTACGGCGCGGCGGAAGACTCCTCGCTGCTCCGCGAGACGCCGATCGCCGGCATCCTGGGCGATCAGCAGGCGGCGACGTTCGGACAGGCGGCATTCCAGAAGGGTGAGAGCAAGAACACCTACGGCACCGGTTGCTTCCTGATCTTCAACACGGGCGAGGAGATCGTCCACTCGAAGAACGGCCTGCTCACCACCGTCGGCTACAAGCTCGGCGACCAGCCCACGCACTACGCCCTCGAAGGCTCCATCGCCGTCACCGGTTCGCTGATCCAGTGGCTGCGAGACCAGCTCGGCATCATCTCGTCGGCCCCCGAGGTCGAGGAGCTGGCCGACAAGGTCGAGGACAACGGCGGGGTCTACATCGTGCCCGCGTTCTCCGGTCTGTTCGCTCCGTACTGGCGTCCCGACGCCCGTGGCGCGATCGTCGGGCTCACGCGCTACGCGAACAAGAACCACATCGCTCGCGCAGCGCTCGAAGCCGTCGCCTTCCAGACGCGTGACGTGCTGGATGCCGTGAACGCGGACGCCGGCGTGGATCTCACCGAGCTCAAGGTCGACGGCGGCATGGTCGCCAACGACGCGCTCATGCAGTTCCAGGCGGACGTCCTCGGCGTGCCGGTCGTTCGGCCGGTGGTCGCGGAGACGACGGCGCTCGGCGCGGCCTACGCGGCCGGACTCGCGGTCGGATTCTGGAACGGACTCGATGACCTGTCCGCCAACTGGCAGGAAGACAAGCGCTGGGAGCCCTCCATGGAGGAAGCCGAACGCGACCGCCAGCTGCGCCTGTGGCGCAAGGCGATCACCAAGTCGATGGACTGGGTCGACGACGACGTGAAGTGATCTGACGCGACAGCGAAGCGGGTCCGGGGTTCACCCCCGGACCCGCTTCGTCATCTGCGCCGCATCGGCCCGCTGAACCGTCAGACTCCGTTGATCGACGCGAAGAAGGCGCCGGTGCCGTCGACCGAGACGCGTCCGCTCTCGTCGCTCGAGGTCACCTGCTCGTAGCCGGAGTCGCTCCAGTAGAAGACATCCGTCGCGATCTCCCCGACGCCCTGTCCGAACATCTGTTGAGCGAATCCATGCATGTCCTGCACGACGTGGATCGCCTCCGGTCCGGTGACCACGTGGAACGCCACATGATGACGTGATGGTACGGCGAACAGCACGCCGTGCGGTGCCGATGAGATGCCGGCTGCCGCCAGGAGGGCCGGGAAGTCGAGCACCCGGCTCGCGGTGAACATGGAGTCCGACACGATCGCCTGGAAGACGCCGTTGCCGACGTCGAGGGTGTGGACCTCCTCGATCGGCTCCGCCGACACTGCCGCGAGAGCCGTCGCCCACAGCTGTTCGACATCGAACCGGCCGACGATCGCATCCGGGACGGCGGTCGTGGTCTCGGGGTGATCGAGCATGAGGATCGCTTCGAGGTCGTTCGCGATCGCGCGCCGGTACGTGTACGCCGCGCGGTGGCTCTCCGGGAGATACGACGACGGGATGAGACGTGCTTTCACGAGCGACAGGATCTGGTCATCGGAGAGATCTTCGTCGCGGGGTGCGGCCTGACGGCTCAGCAGACCGGAGATATGACGCTCGACGACCTCCGGCCAGTTCGACTCCGGTTCGAGCTTCACGGCACGCGAGAGGTTGTACAGCCCGTACTGCGCTCCGGACTCCCCCTCGGCGTAGTCGCCGCGCACGGTGACCGCCCCTGCTGCCGCAGGCCACTTCTCCGCGAACAGTGTGCGCAGCAGGGTGGCCTGCGGGACCGTGAGGTCTTCGAGATGCGCGTCAGGCTGTGCTGCGTTCGACTTCTTACCGAAATTCAGGAACCCCACGCGGTCTTCTCCCCCGACGATCACCGCCCGAAGGACTTCTTCGGCGCGGACTCAAAACGGACCCAGACTAGCGCAGGCCGGCCGACGATCGATCACGCCCGGTGATGGTCACGCCGAGAGCGCGACTTCGGTCACGGCGATGAACGCGCGCGCGACGTTCCGTGGCGCGGCGGCGTCCCAGGCGAGGTGTTCGAGACGTACAGGGCCACCGCGCACCTCCACCGCGACGACATCGAACCCGGAGCGCTCGACGGTGCCCGGCGCCAGCAGGGTCACGGCCAGCCCTGCCTCCACGAGTCCCAGGATGAGTGTCGCGGAGTCGGCCTCGAAGGCGACGTCGCGCGTCAGGCCCGCAGCAGCGAACGCCCCGTCGCTCTGGGCACGACCGGAGGTCGCCGCGGGGAAGTCCGCGAACGTCATCCCCGCGACATCGTCGAGCTCTATGCTCTCCTCATCCGCGAGTTCGTGTCCGCGCGGAAGGACGGCGACGAGCGGGTCACGAGAGAGAACGCGCGACTCCACCCCCTCGGGATCGACGCCCTCCCGCAGACCGAGCAGAGCGATGTCGAGCTCATCGTTTCGGAGCCTGCGGGCGAGGACATCACTGTTCCCGACCTGCAGCTCCACCCTGACGAGCGGGCAAGCCGCACGATAGGCGACGAGCACCGCGGGGAGGTCGATGGCGGTCACCGTCGGGATGACGCCGATTCGCAGCGTGCCTTCCACGACGCCGTCGACGGCGGCAGCGTCCTCCTTCGCCTGAGCTGCGGCCCGAAGCGCGCGACGCGCAGATACGACGAACGCCTGACCTGCCTCCGTCAGCCGCACATGGCGACTCGAACGCGCGAACAGTCGGCGGCCGAGTTCACGCTCGAGTGATGCGATCTGGTGGCTCAACGCCGATTGGGTGACGAAACATCGTTCGGCCGCCCGGGTGAAGCTCAGCGTCTCGGCGACTTCGACGACATAGCGGAGCTGTTGAAGTTCCATGCATCCATGATTGCTGCTCATGTTTGTGGTGACAACCATGTGTTGGACTCATCACGTCTTCCCTCGCAGGCTGGAGGCATGAACCGCCTGGCCCTGGTGCTGCTGACCGCCCTCGCCCCCATCGCATGGGGCACGACCTACCTCGTCACCACAGAACTGCTCCCGCCGGGGCACCCGCTGTTCGCCGGGCTCCTCCGTTCTCTCCCGGCGGGGCTCCTGGCGGTCCTCATCAGCAGGCGCCTTCCCCTCGGCGGATGGTGGGCCAAGTCGTTCATCCTGGGAGCGCTCAACATCGGCGCCTTCTTCCCCCTGCTGTTTCTGGCGGCGGAACGTCTCCCCGGCGGCGTCGCGGCCGCCGTCGCGGGTGCGCAGCCCCTCATCGTCCTGGTCCTGGGCGCACTCGTCCTGCAGGAACGGATCCGTCCGATCACCGCCGCAGCGGCCGCCGTCGGCGCGGGCGGAGTGGCCCTGGTGGTCTTGAGCCCTGCCGCCGAGCTCGATCTCTGGGGAATCCTCGCCGCCCTCGGTGGCGTCACCGCGACGGGAGTGGGCATGATCCTCACGAAGCGTTGGGGCCGGCCGACCGGCGTCGGCCCCATCGCCTACGCAGGCTGGCAGCTCAGCGCCGGCGGGCTCCTGCTGCTGCCGTTGACGCTGTTCGTCGAGGGCGTGCCTCACACGATCGACGGCAACGCCGCGCTCGGCTACCTATGGCTCGGGACGGCCGGCGGGATCGTCGCCTACACGCTCTGGTTCCGTGGCGTCCAGCAGCTCCCGGTCATCGCGCCGGGACTCCTCGCGCTGCTCTCCCCCATCGTCGCGACGGTGCTCGGCGTCTTGGTCGCCGGCGAACGGTTCACCGCGCTCCAGGCCGTCGGCTTCGTCCTGACGCTCGGCGCACTCGTGCTGGGACAGCTGGTCTCGCGGCCGGACCGGCGCACTGCGGCGCACGCCACCACTGCGATGTCAGCAGAGGCACTCACGGCGCCGCGCTGAGCGGACTCAGCCCTTGCCGAAGAGCTTCTGGATCTCAGCGAGATCGGCTTCGCTCGGAGCTTGCGCAGCCCCGCCGCCCAAGCCGAATCCCGAGCCGGTCGGCGTGGTGGACGATGCGATCCCCGCGTTCTCCGCCGCGCGCTTGGCGGGGTTGCCCGAACGCGATCCACCGGACGACTTGCCCTTCTTGCCGCGCTTGGAAGACGCGCCGGGACGCCCCATACCGGGCACCGGTCCCATGCCGGGGATGTTCGGTGTGCCGCCGCGAGCCACCGTCTTCATCATCTTCGCCGCCTGCTCGAAGCGCTGCACGAGCTGGTTCACGTCGGTGACGGTCATACCGGAGCCCCGGGCGATGCGCAGACGACGCGATCCGTTCAGCACCTTGGGGTTGCGGCGCTCCCCCGGAGTCATCGAACGGATGATGGCCTCGGTGCGGTCGATCTCGCGCTCATCGAAGTCGTCGAGCTGCTGCTTCATCTGGCCCATACCCGGGAGCATCCCGAGCATCTTCTTCATCGAGCCCATCTTCTTCATCTGCTGAAGCTGGTCGAGGAAGTCCTCGAGGGTGAAGGCTTCGGTCGCGAGCTTCTCGGCCATCTTCATGGCCTCTTCCTCATCGAAGGCCTGCTGGGCCTGCTCGATGAGGGTCAGGATGTCGCCGAGGTCGAGGATACGGCTCGCCATGCGGTCCGGGTGGAACGGCTCGAGGTCTTCGAGCCTTTCGCCCGTCGAGGCGAAGATGATGGGACGACCGGTCACGGAGGCGACGGAGAGCGCGGCACCACCGCGGGCATCACCGTCGAGCTTGGAGAGCACGACGCCGGTGAAGTCCACGCCTTCCTGGAACGCCTTGGCGGTGTTCACGGCATCCTGACCGATCATCGCGTCGATGACGAACAGGACCTCGTCGGGGTTCACCGCCTTGCGGATGTCTGCCGCCTGCTTCATGAGCTCGGCATCCACGCCGAGGCGGCCGGCGGTGTCGATGATCACGACATCGTGCTGCTGGCGGCGTGCGTAATCGACACCGTCTCGCGAGACCCTCACGGGGTCGCCGACGCCGTTGCCGGGCTCGGGGGCGTAGACCGAGGCGCCGGCCTGCTCCGCGACGACCTGCAGCTGGTTCACCGCGTTCGGACGCTGGAGATCGGCCGCCACGAGCAGGGGCGTGTGTCCCTCGCCTTCGAGCTGCTTGGCGAGCTTGCCTGCGAAGGTGGTCTTACCGGAGCCTTGCAGACCGGCGAGCATGATCACCGTCGGCGCCGTCTTCGCGAACTGCAGACGACGCTGCTCTCCGCCGAGGATCTGCACGAGCTCCTCGTTGACGATCTGCACGACCTGCTGCGCGGGGTTCAGGGCCTTGTTGACCTCGTCACCGAGTGCGCGTTCGCGCACTTTCGCCGTGAACTCCTTGACGACGACGAGCGCGACGTCGGCGTCGAGCAGGGCGCGACGGATCTCGCGGACGGTGCCGTCGACGTCGGCCGCGGTCAGCTTTCCCTTCGTGCGCAGATTGCGGAAGGTCTCGGTGAGCCGATCGGAGAGCGTGCCAAATGTAGCCATGGTGCTCTGATTCTACGCGAGCGGAGGCTGGTTGCTCAGCCCGGGCGGGAGTCAGGACCAGGGAAGGTCGTGGATCGTTCCCAGGGCTTCCCGCAAGACCGTCTCCGGGGCTCCTCGCCCGGCGCCCTGTTCCGCCCATACCCGCAGCGACGACAGCACGGCTGCCGCATGGGCCGCTCCCAGGATGTCGGCGCGGATGACGTCGACTCCCGCGGAGGAAGCCGCGCGAGACATTGCTGCAGACAAGCGGGCGAGCCGGAGGCCGGTGTCGCGGACGAGCTCGCCTTCCAATCCCATCGCTGCCGCATTGCGCAGTGCGAGCGCAAGGGGGTCCGGAGCGAAATCATGCACGACCGACAACAGGATGTCGCGCACCGACTCTCCGGTGGCCGCTCTGCCGAGCTCTTCCAGCGAGGTGATCGCGTGTCCGATCCGTTCGTCGACGCCCGACCACAGGACGTCGCTCTTGGAGGCGAAGTAGTTGAAGAAGCTGGACCGGCTCACGCCGGCGCGCTGTGTGATGTCCGCCACAGATGTCGCGTCGTATCCGCGCTCCAGGAAGAGCTCGCACGCAGCCTCTGCGAGGGTCTCCCTCGACGACGCCTTGGGGCGCCCTGCCCTGCCAGTGGAACTCATGCCCTCACGTTATCGCGAGGGATGTGTCGACGACGCCGTCCGCCCCTCCGAAGGGTATTGTTGTTCTCAGTCCATTTACGCAACGAAGGCGGCTTTGTGATGCTCGAGATCCTGACCCCGGGGTTCGCTCCGACGCTCGTGCCGTACATCGACGGGTGGGATCTTCAACGTCGCATCCACGCCGATGTCGTCGACGGCACCCGTCCCGACACTCTGATCCTTCTCGAACACGAGGCGGTCTACACAGCGGGCAAACGCACGGAACCCCAGGAGCGCCCACAGGATGGCACCCCCGTGATCGACGTCGATCGTGGCGGGAAGATCACCTGGCACGGGCCGGGGCAACTGGTGGGATACCCGATCGTGCGCCTCATCGAACCGATCGACGTCGTCGCCCATGTGCGCCGTCTGGAGCGGCTGCTGATCGATGTGCTGCGGCCTTTCGGCGTCGACGGCTATCAGGTCGAGGGCCGCAGCGGGGTCTGGGTGCCCCGACCGCTCTCTGAAGACAAGGTCGCGGCGATCGGAGTTCGCGTGCAGCAGGGGGTAACGATGCACGGCTTCGCGATCAACTGCGACAACTCGCTCGCCGGCTTCCGCGGCATCATCCCCTGCGGCATCACCGACGCCGGCGTCACGACCGTGAGCGAGGTCACGGGGGCCGCCGTCTCGCCTCTCGACCTCGTCGACGCGGTCACCCGCGCCTTCCTCGCCGACTACGCGACCACCGAACTGTCAGGAGCCCCCGCATGACCGCCGCACCCGAGGGCCGCAAGCTCCTCCGCCTCGAGATCCGCAACGCCGAGACACCGATCGAGCGCAAGCCCGAGTGGATCAAGACCAAGGCGAAGATGGGTCCGGAATACACGGCTCTGCATTCACTCGTGAAGAGCGAAGACCTGCACACGGTGTGCCAGGAGGCGGGCTGCCCGAACATCTACGAATGCTGGGAGGACCGGGAGGCGACCTTCCTCATCGGCGGCTCACAGTGCACCCGCCGTTGCGACTTCTGCCAGATCGACACGGGCAAGCCGGCCGACTACGACATCGACGAGCCACGTCGGGTGGCGGAGAGCGTCGTCCGGATGAACCTTCGGTACGCCACCGTGACGAGTGTGGCGCGCGACGACCTCCCGGACACGGGAGCGTGGCTCAACGCCGAGACGGTGCGCAAGATCCATGAGCTGAACCCGAACACCGGCGTGGAGCTGCTCGCGAATGAGCACAACGCGGACCCGGCATTCCTCGGGCAGATCTTCGACGCGCGTCCCGAGGTGTTCGCGCACAATGTCGAGACGGTGCCGCGCATCTTCAAGCGCATCCGGCCGGCCTTCCGATACGAGCGCTCGCTGAACGTGCTGACGCAGGCTCGGGATGCCGGACTGATCACGAAGTCGAATCTCATCCTCGGCATGGGCGAGGAACCCGAAGAGGTGGTGCAGGCGCTCAACGATCTGCACGACGCCGGCTGCGACATCATCACGATCACGCAGTACCTGCGCCCGACCCCCCGCCATCACCCGGTCTCACGGTGGGTGAAGCCGGCCGAGTTCGTCGAGTTCAAGGAAGAGGCCGAGCGCATCGGATTCCTCGGTGTCCTGGCGGGCCCCCTCGTGCGGTCGTCTTACCGCGCCGGTCGGCTGTGGGCGCAGTCCATGACGTCGAAGGGACGCGAGATCCCCGCACACCTCTCGCACATCGCCGAGAGCGCCGACCTCGGCTTCGCGCAGGCCGTCTGACCCGGCTGTCGCCCGGACGCTGTCCGGGCGACGGATCAGTCCGCGCTCATCACGGACTGCACGCTGCCGTCTGAACCGAGATTGACGAGCAGCACGTCGTCTGTCGAGCTGTCGTCGAGCGCGTACTCGAGCACCGCGAACGGTTCGGCGCCTCCGTGCTCATCGGCGAGGATCGTCATGCTCATCAACCGCAGCGATCGGATGATGTCGACGGCGGCGTCGCCCGATACGTCGACGAGGACATCCGGCAGATCGTCGCCGTAGGTCTCCTGCTGCTGGAGAATGTACTCGGTCACCTCGCTCGTGCGGTCGTCGACTTCGGCGAGCATGCCCCGTCGAGCGGTGTCATCGACACTCTCGAGTCCCGCGATGAGCGAGGCGGCGATATCGAGCGCATCGGCTGACACGTCGTCCTGATCCGGCGCGGTCAGATCGACGGTGACGCTCTGGTCGCCGAGCTCCACGGTCTCCGACCAGAAGATCGAGCCGTCCGGGCCTGAGGACAGGAGTCCGAAGTAGTCGTGTTCGATCGCCATAACGCTATGAAACCAGCCTCGTGCTCACTGCGGTAGTCCCGTCATCAACCGACCAGCGACTGGACGAACACATGGGGGGTGAAACCGGTCAGATCGTCGATCCCCTCGCCCTGTCCGAGCAGCTTCACCGGGATGCCGGTGCGCTCCTGCACCGCCAGCACGAAACCGCCCTTGGCCGAGCCGTCGAGCTTGGTGAGGACGAGTCCGGTGACGCCGGCGTGCTGTAGGAAGGCCTCGGCCTGCATGACGCCGTTCTGCCCCGTGGTGGCATCCAACACGAGCAGCACCTCGCTGATCGGCGCCTGCTTCTCGATCACGCGCCGCACCTTCGAGAGCTCGTCCATGAGGCCGCCCTTGGTGTGCAGACGCCCTGCCGTGTCGATGATCGCGATCTCGATGCCCTCGCGCTTCGCGTACTCGACCGTCTGGAAGGCGACGGATGCCGGGTCCTGGCCCTCCTGCTGCGGACGCACGATCGCGGCCCCACCGCGCTGCGCCCACGTCGCGAGCTGGTCGACCGCCGCCGCACGGAACGTGTCGGCTGCACCGACCACGACGCTGCGCTGGTAGCCACGCAGGAACTTCGTGAACTTGCCGATGGTCGTCGTCTTGCCGACGCCGTTGACCCCGACGACGAGGACGACGGCGGGGCGCTCGGTGAGCTTCAGCGTCGTGTCGAACGTCGCGAAGTGCTCCTCCAGTGTCTCCCGCAGCATGCGCTGGAGGTCTTTGGGGTCGGTGGTGCGGTACCGGTCGACCTTCGCGCGCAGCTCTTCCACGACGCGCTCACTGATGTCCGGGCCGAAGTCGGCCGTGATGAGAGCGGTCTCGAGGTCCTCCCAGGTCGTCTCATCGATGGTGGGCTTGACGAACATGCCGCGCAGTGCGCGACCAAGAGACCAGGACTTCTCCGCCATCACTCCAGCCTACGGGTTACGCGGGTGCATGCTCCGCGAACGAGGCGGTCCGTCCCGCTAGACGGCAGCTGCCGCCCGGTCGCCGACACGCTGCCCCACGACAGCGGAGACACCGTCCTGACGCATCGAGACGCCGTAGAGCGCATCGGCGATCTCCATCGTGCGCTTCTGGTGCGTGATCACCAACAGCTGCGAACTCTCTCTCAACTGTTCGAAAACGGTCAGCAATCGACCGAGGTTGGCATCGTCCAGGGCAGCCTCGACCTCATCCAGGATGTAGAACGGGCTCGGGCGCGCCTTGAAGATCGCGACGAGCAGCGCCACCGCCGCCAACGATCGTTCCCCGCCGGAAAGCAGCGACAGGCGCTCGATCTTCTTCCCCACCGGTCGGACCGACACCTCGATGCCGGTCGTCAGCATGTTGTCGGGGTCCGTGAGAGAGATGCTGCCGGTTCCACCGGGGAACAGCAGCGGGAAGACCTGGCCGAACGCCTCTCTCGTGTCCTCGAAAGCGCTCGCGAAGATCGTCTGCATCCGTTCATCGAGGTCGGTGATGATCGTCAGGAGGTCCTGTCGCGTCTGGGTGAGGTCGGTCAACTGCTCGGTGAGGAAGGCGTGCCGCTGCTCCAGGGCCGCGAACTCCTCGAGCGCCAACGGGTTGACCCGACCGAGCTGCGCGAGCTTGCGCTCCGCCTCTGCCAGACGCCGTTGCTGGATTCGGCGGTCGAAGGGTATCGCCGTGTCGTCGTCATGGGCGTCTTCGGCAGACAGCACGCCCGGATCGCGTGGAACAAGCTGATCCGGCCCATATTCCGCAACGAGAATATCTTCGTCGAGAGCGAGTTCGGAGGAGACCCGTTCGAGCAGGCTGTTCAGGTGCAGCTTCTTCTCGTGTATCTGCAGTTCGAGCCCGTGGACGCTCTCGGTGAGACCGGCGAGGCGCTCGCGCAGGGAGCTCTCCTGGGCGCGAAGGCCGACGAGTTCCTGATTCTGCGCCGATCGTGCAGTCTCGGCCTCACCGAGGGCGAGACGCGCCTCCGTGACCGAACGGTCCAGCGAGTCGAGGATGCGCGGGAGCTCCTCGGCGACCCCTGACGCCGCTTCGCGCTGGGCGCGACGGATGACTGCTCGCCGTGCCGCCTCCGCGGCGGCGTCCCGCTCGTGCTCGCGTTGACGCTCCAGGCTCACGACCCGGGACTGCGCCGCACGCACACGCTCGCGCAGCGTCTCGATCTCGAGCCTCGCCCGCACCTCGCCCTCGCGAGCGAGTTCGAGGGACTCGAGCAGCCCGTCACGTGCAGACGCATCGAGCACGGGTCTCGGCGCGGCGACGGCTTCGTCCAGCGCCGTCTTCGCTGCCTCAGCCTTGGCCTCGGCCTCGGCTACCGCAGACTGCGCCTGGGCCAATCCCGTCTCGAGACGCTCGCACTCGGCGACGGCGGCCTCATGACGTACGGTGACGCGGTTGACCTGCTCTGCGTGCGTGGCGAGAGCAGCATCGTGCTCGCGGAGCGCGCGCAACGCCTCCTTCGCCTGACGCCGTGTGGTCTCGACCGTCTCCTCGGCGTCGTGGCGGGCTTCACGAAGCGAGTCGACCACGATCTCGATCTCTGCGAGCCGTTCGGCGGCGGCGTCCCTTTCGGCAGCGAGCTCCAGGCGCGATCTCTCTCCGCCCGAACCCGTGCGCAGGGTCTGGGCCGTGATCACGTCGCCGCCCACGGTAACGATCGTTGTGTGCGTATCACCGGTCACATCGAGCGCTGTCCGCGCGGCTCGCGCCGACTCCAGGTCGTCGGCGATCAGGACGTGCGACAGAACACCGAGGATCCCGTCAGGGGCCGTCACGGTGTCGACAGCCGGCGTCACCCCGGCGATCACCGGCGGGAGGGCATCAGGCCTGGCAGCGTCGGCGATGACGAAGTCCACCACTCCCCTGCGCTGTTCCGCGGCAGCCGTCGCTGCGTCGAACGCGTCGGTCGCTGTGTCGATCAACACGCCCTCCGCGAGCGGACCGAGCACCGCGGCGATGGCCGCTTCGTAGCCCGATCGCACCTGCATCGCGTCGCCGACGAGTCCGCGCACACCCTTTCCGCCCGCTTTGACGATCTCTGCCGCGCCGCCGGACAACGCCAGGGCACTGCTCAGCGCCGATGCCTTGGCCGTGAGCGCATCGACCTCGCGCTCTGCCGCGTGCAGGCGCTCTCGCAGAGTCTCCCGCTCGGATTCCGCGGCGGTCGCCGCCCGCTGCGCGCTGTCGTATGCCGCGGCATGTTCCACGGCCGTGCCCTCGGGGACTTCCGCGTCATCAATCGCCTCGAGCGCTTCGGCGGCTTCCCGCCTACGCGCGTGAGCCGCCTCGAGCGCGTTCTCCTGACGGAGCACGGCGCCTCGCACAGCGGCGAGGGCAGAGGCCGCGGCATCGGCGGTCCCGCGCAGAGCGGAAAGACGCATGTCGTACTCCGAGACCAGGGCGCTCTGCTCGGCGATGTCGACATCGAGCGTGTCGAGTTCCGCACGGGCATGCACCACCTCACGGCTGGCCGATGCCGCGGCGTCCTGGGCGTCTCCGAGCCCGGCGGAGATCACATCGATCTCGTCCTTAGCCTCGTCGATCGTGGCCTGGGTCACCGTGACGGCGGTGACCGCGGCATCGTCGTCGTCGGTGCCGAGGAGGGCGAGACGCTGATTCGCCAGTGTGAAGAGCCCGCGCATCCGCTCCTGGACCTGCTCGAGTCCGAACGCCACGCTGCGCGCCTGATCGACGGCGACCGAGTTCTGATCCTGTTCGAGTCGCGCGATGCTCGCCCGCACGGTCTCGGCTTGATCCGAGAGAACCAGGCGCTCGGTGTGACGTTCCTGCTCGGTGCGCGTGTGGTCTGCGAGCGCGGAGCGCAATGCCACGACGTCGTCGGCGAAGATGCGCGCCTTCGCATCGCGCACGACGGCGGCGATCGTCTGCGCCTCGCGGGCGATCTCGGCCTGGCGTCCCAGCGGCTTGAGCTGTCGGCGGATCTCTCCGGCGAGATCGCTCAGGCGCGTGAGGTTCGTCTCCATCGCGTCGAGCTTGCGGAGGGTCTTCTCCTTGCGGCGTCGATGCTTGAGGATCCCCGCTGCTTCCTCGATGAACCCTCGACGGTCCTCGGGGGACGCCTGCAGAACCGTGTCCAGACGTCCCTGGCCGACGATGACGTGCATCTCACGGCCCAGTCCGGAATCGCTCAGCAGTTCCTGCACGTCGAGAAGACGGCATCCCTCACCATTGATCGCGTACTCGCTGGAGCCGTTGCGGAACAGCGTGCGGCTGATCGTCACTTCCGCGTACTCGATCGGCAGCGCACCGTCGGCATTGTCGATCGTGAGCTGCACCTCGGCGCGACCGAGCGGACCGCGCGTCGAGGTACCGGCGAAGATGACGTCTTCCATCTTGCCGCCTCGCAGGGTCTTCGCACCCTGCTCACCCATCACCCAGGCGAGAGCGTCCACGACATTCGACTTGCCCGATCCGTTCGGACCGACGATGCAGGTGACGCCGGGTTCGAACACGAAGCTGGTCGGCTGCGCGAACGACTTGAACCCCTTGAGCGTCAGGCTCTTCAGATGCATGGGGGCGCCGCTCGTCCGGGGAGAATCACGCGGCTACGCTACCGGAATTCCGGGCCTGAAACCTCATCCCGCGCGGGCGACGGGAGAACTCGGGAACGGCGCGACACGCCGATCGGAACCGCAGATGCTTGACGTCCGCCGCACGGATTCGCTACCGTGGCCTCCGGATCGCCACACGAAAGGAGGTTACCGATGATTACGACTCAGCTCAACGCACAGGCCACTGGCCTCGCCGCGCCCGCGCACTTCGCGCCGCGCTTTGCGTTCTCGGTAACCGCCGGCGTCCGCATCAGCGCTCTCTCGTAGAACCGTACCCCGAGAAACCGGGCCCGTAGTGGGCCCTCTCCGGTCGGCTCTCCTGCGCCCCGTCTGCTGGTCTGCACCGCAGATCATGACTCCTCCGCGTACGGCGGCCACTCTCCGTGGCATCCGCCGACCCGCGCTTCCTCCGCACCGTTCCCGACTGCTCCGCAGTCGCCGTGCGGTGCTTCCGCATCCATCACCACCCCTCTCGAAGGAACCATCGTGAATACCACGTTGCATCGCAGCGACATCCACCCGCCCGATATCGAGGACCGCGAGGTCCTCCAGATCCCCCGCCCCGACGAACTGCGTCGCCTGTCGCTCGCAGACCGTCTCTCCCTCCGGATCGGCCTCTGGCTCTTCCAGAGGGCGCAGCGCCCCCGACGTCCGCGTCGTGTCCTGCACATCGAACCCGCAGACATGTTCCTGCTCGGTGAACAGCGTCATCGTTCGGCAGCGGAATCGTACGCGTTGCTGACGTATGACATGCAACGCGGAATGCGCTGACGATCGATCGATCGTGACCCGCGTCTGCGCTCGAGCGGTTCCTCCGCATCCGTCCGCCTCCTGCGGGCGGGTGCGGAGGAAGGCCGTCAGTGCGGAGTCACTGCTCGCTCCGCAGCCGGCCCTCCGCCCACCACAGACCCACCCCTTGTCGAACGCCTACGAAGGAAACTCACATGACGATCGTTGAACCGACGATCACCCCGCTGATCGTGCCGGTCTCTCTGGACGCCGAGAATGCCGCGGACTTCCGCGCGTGCGCCGCCCTCAACCGTCAGATCTGCGACGAACTGGTCGGGCTCCCCGACCTTGCACCCGACGCCGAGGAGATGTTGCCAGGGTGGCAGGACGAGACGGACGCGCTCCACCGGGGGTTCGTCGCCCGTATCGGCGACGAGATCGTCGGCATGATCACGCTCTACCTCGCCCTGGAGGCGGAAGCCCACGCCATCGAGTTCGACCTGCTCGTCCCGCGCGCGCACTGGGGGCGGGGCATCGAGAACGCTCTTCTCGCACGCGCAGAGGCCGAGGCCAGAACCCATGGTCGAAACGTTCTGCAGACCTGGAGCATGCATCGTCCGATGGAAGCCGAGCGCATGCTCGTTCCGCGCACCGGATGGGGGCGGGTTCCGGCGACTCCGCTCTCCGACCTCGTCGAGAGCGACGGCTACGTGCTCGAGCAGGTCGAACGAAACAGCGAGTACGATCTGCACGGAGACCCTGAACCGCTGCGCGAAGCTCTGACCGCAGCGACCGCTTTCGCCGGAGCAGACTACCGGCTCGTGGAGTGGGACATGCCGACTCCTCCCGAGCTGCGTGCCGGTTTCGCCGCTGTTCTCGCCCGCCTTTCTACCGACGCCCCCAGTGGCGACATGGACTTCGCCGAGGAGAGTTGGGATGCAGATCGCGTCGTCCGACGCGAGGCGAGGATCCTGAGCGCGGGACAGGCCGTATCCGTCGCGGCCGTGCAGCATGTGCCGACAGGAGAGCTCGTCGCCTACAACGAACTGGTCATCGCGGCGGACCGTACCGGCGTCACCGATCAGTACGGCACGTTGGTGAGCAAGGACCACCGAGGGCACCGCCTCGGCACGATCGTGAAGTGCGCGAACCTGCTTCGTTGGCGCGAGCTCATGCCCCGCGCGACCGTCGTCTCGACATTCAACGCCGAGGAGAATCGGCCGATGCTCAGCATCAACGAGGCGATCGGGTTCGTGCCCGTATCGTACGCGGGAGCGTGGCAGAAGAAGATCTGAGCCGTGCGCGGACCCGATCTCATTCTTCGGGATGACGTCGGGTCCGCGCCATCATCCGCCGGGGCGACGACGGCGCGGGATCGCTCGGCGAGGCTGGAACCATGAACATCCCCGTGATCGAAGCCCACGCACTCATCAAGAACTTCGGGACGACGCGCGCTCTCGCCGGCGTCGACCTCGCGATTCATCGCGGCGAAGCGGTCGCGATCATGGGCGCCTCCGGATCGGGGAAGACGACGCTCCTGCACGTCCTGGCCGGGATCACCGCGCCCGACTCCGGCAGCGTGGTCTTCCGCCCCGCGGAGGGTGCGCCGATCGAAGTCACCGCCCTCGGTGAGTCCGCGCGCTCGCGCCTACGCCGCGAGAGGTTCGGGTTCGTCTTCCAGCAGGGCCTGCTGATTCCCGAGCTGACCGCGGTGGAGAACGTGGCCCTCGCGTCGATGATCAACGGCGTCCGGCGTCAGGACGCCGTGCAGCACGCGGCGTCCTGGCTCGCCGCCCTCGGACTCGCCGGAATGGAGGAGCGCCGCATCGGCGAGCTCTCCGGCGGGCAGGCGCAGCGCGTCGCGATCGCCCGCGCGCAGGCCACCGGAGCCGAGCTCGTGTTCGCCGACGAGCCCACCGGCGCCCTCGATTCGTCCACCTCCTCCGAGGTGATGGATGCCCTGCTGTGGTCGACGACCGGACAAGGACGGACACTCGTCGTCGTGACACACGACCCGGAGGTCGCCGCCCGTTGCTCCCGTACGATCGCGGTGCGCGACGGACGCATCGTCTCCTCGGCGGTGGCCGCATGAACCGCAACGTCCTGACACTCCTCCTGCGCCCGGCGCCCGGACAGGGCAGCGTCCTCGCACTGCCCGTCGTCGCCTTCGGCGTCGTGACCACGCTGGTGCTCACGGTCATCGGGGGTGCGCAGTCCTTCTGGGGATGGACCGATGAGTTCGCACCTCTGTACCAGGCGCTCGCGGCCATCGCTCTCGTTCTCCTGGTCGTACCGCTGATGTCCCTCGGCGGCGCGGCGGCCCGGCTCTCCGCGCGTCGACGCGATGAACGGCTCTCCACGCTCCGTCTGCTCGGTGTGTCGCCTGCCGGGGTGACGGCCGCCACCGTCGCGGAGTCTGTCCTCGTCGCGGCGGTTGGTGCCCTGGCCGGCGTCATCGGGCATGTCGCGATCAGTCCGCTCATCGGACTCATCCCGTTCCGCGGAGAACCACTCGGGTTTGCCGCCGTCGTGCTCCCTCCCCTGCAGACCGCCATCGTCGTGGCGACCGTCCTCGCACTCGCAGCGACCAGCGCCATCATCGGTCTTCGCCGCGTAGTCATCTCGCCGCTGGGCGTACGCACGCGCGCCGATGTGCCGAAGGTGCACTGGATTCGGGCGGTGCTCGCCGCAGGTGCGATCGCCATTGCATTCGCGCTCATCAAGGTGTTCCCCTCTGTCGGCGGAGTGGTGCTGACGATCATCGTCCTCGCGGGGCTGTTCGGTGCCGCACTCGCGGTCCTGAATCTCGTCGGGCCGTGGGTGCTCAAGGTCGCAGCATCGCGTCAGCTGCGTCGTGCCGAGCAGCCCGAGCGGCTGTTGGCCGCCCGCATCGTGCTGGATTCGCCCAAGGCGGCGTGGCGGCAGGTGGGCGGTATCGCCATGGCGAGCTTCATGGCCGTCTTCGCAGGCACCGGGGTCGCGATGATGAGCATGATCAGCACGTCCGACGCTGCTGCTGCCGACATCGCGCTCGCAGACGACATCCGCACCGGGCTCATCATCACGCTCATCGGTTCGTTCATGATGGTCGCGGCGTCGGTCGGCGTCAATCAGGCCTCGGACGTTCTCGACCAGCGTGAGTTGCACAGGAGCCTGCACCACCTCGGAGTGCCGCTCGACACCGTGGACCGGGCACGACGACGCGCGATCATGTCGCCGCTGCTGGTGACGGCGGTCGGGTCGGCACTGGTGGCGGCAATCTTGGTGTTCCCGTTGGTGGGAATCGCGCTGATCACGGCTCCGGTCTCCCTGATGACCATCGCACTCGTGGTCGCTGTCGGGATCGGTGTCGTGTGGGGCACCACGTGGGCGACCCGCCCGCTGCTCCACCGTTCCTTCCAGACGGCGTGAGGATCGCCCCGTGCATCCGCCATCGAGAGGAACGGGTGCCGGGGCCGGCCGGCCGGCCGAGACGCGCTACTTCGGCAGCCGCTGGCACCGCGGGCAGAAGTGCGACCCGCGATTCATGAAGCTCTCACGGATGATCGGCGTGCCGCATCGCGGGCAGGGCTTTCCCTGTTGACCGTATGCGTTGAGGGAGTGGGCGAAGTACCCCGCCTGGCCGTTCACGTTGACGTACTGCGCATCGAAGCTGGTGCCGCCCTCCGCCAGCGCTTTCGCGAGCACGAGACGCACTTCGCTCAGCAGCCGACGCACCGCTTGCCCGGACAACCTGTCGGACGGCGTCTCGGGGTGGATGCGCGCAGCCCATAGAGACTCGTCCGCGTAGATGTTGCCGATCCCACTCACGACGCCCTGGTCGAGGAGCACACGCTTGATCGCACTCCCCCGCCGTGCCAGAGAGGCGCGGAACACCCGATCGTCGAACGCCGGATCCAGTGGGTCGCGGGCGATATGGGCGACCTGCGTCGGAATCGACGATCCGTCATCGTCCACGAGGGCGTCGACCGCGAGCGACCCGAAGGTGCGCTGGTCCGCGAACACGATCGCGAGTTCGCCGTGGACGGGGTGCTCGATGCCGATGCGCACCCGCTCATGCCGCTCAGCGCCGGCATCTGGTGCACGTAGAAGCATCTGTCCACTCATACCGAGGTGCGCGATGAGCGCGGATTCCTCATCGTCGAGTGGAAGCCAGAGAAACTTTCCACGGCGGGATGCCGCGGTGAAGGTCCGCCCCTCGAGCCGACCGACGAAGTCGGCGGCGCCGGCGACGTGCCGGGTGAGCGCTCGCTCGTCGTACACGCTCACGGCGGTGATCACAGATCCGACCGCAGCAGGGGCAAGGCCCGCTCGGACGACCTCGACCTCGGGAAGTTCAGGCACGCTCGCTGAGGGTGCGCCAGGCGCTGAGCGCCGCCGCCATCTCGGCGGTCTTCTTGCTGCTGCCCGCACCGGTCATGCTCACGTCGCCGACGATGACGGTCGCCAGGAAGCGCCGGTCGTGATCGGGACCGCTCGCCTCCACCGAGTACCGCGGAGGCGTCGCACCGACACGGGCCGCGAGTTCCTGCAGGCTGGTCTTCGGGTCCATCGCCGCACCGTAGCGCTCCGGGTCGGCGAGCAACGGCTTCGTCAGACGCAGCACGAGTTCGGTGGCAGCTTCGGGTCCGGCGGAGAGGTAGGTCGCGCCGATGACGGCTTCCATCGTGTCGGCGAGGATCGAGTCCTTGTCTCGGCCGCCCGTCTGCTCTTCCCCGCGACCGAGCAGCAGATGGCTGCCGAGGTCTATCCCTCGAGCGACCTCCGCGAGAGCGACGGTCGACACGACGCTCGCGCGACGCTTCGCCAGCTCGCCCTCATCGAGGTCGGGGTGCGTGGTGAAGAGCATCACGGTCACCGCCTGCCCGAGGACGGAGTCACCGAGGAACTCCAGCCGCTCGTTGTGAGGGATACCGCCATGCTCGTACGCGTAGGAGCGGTGGGTCAACGCCAACTCCAGAAGCTCCGCGTCGATATCGACGCGGAGCTTATCTGGGAGAGGCCTCGTCCCCCCGGGGACCTCCGTCACGGTACGCGACTCAGACGTCAGCGACCTTGCGGCCCTTGTACTCCAGGAAGAGCTCCGTGCCCTGCGAGTCGGTGACGACCTTCGCCTGGTGGGGACGGCTGTAGACGACCTGACCGTTCTCGATCGTCTTGACGAGCGCGACGGGCGCCGCCTTCCACTGCGCGCGGCGCGAGCGGGTGTTCGAACGGGATACCTTGCGCTTCGGGGGGTTACCAGCCATGACTAGCTCTCTTCTTTCTCGGCGGCACGAGATTCTTCCGTGCCGTCTTGGTCTGTGATGTTCTGGAGCGCACTCCATCGAGGATCGATGGGAGCGGCCTGCTCCGTTCCGGTGCTCACGGTCAGTCGTTCACCCGTTTTCGGGTCAAGACCCGGGCAATCCGGCTGACACACCGGCTGAAAAGGAAGTGCCAGTACGGCCGCATCCCTGACGAGAGTTTCAAGATCCACGTGGTCGTCTTGAACCTCGAAGTCAGTTTCTTCCTCACCAGGATACGCGAAAAGCTCTTGGAACTCGACTTCGACGGGCCGAGTGATGTCGATAAGGCATCTTCCGCACACACCGGCGTACTCCGCATCAGCGGTTCCGGATACGAGGATGCCTTCGTGGACCGACTCCAGCCGCACATCGAGATCGAGTTCGGAGCCTGCCTCGTACGACACGATCCCCTCGCCCCACGCCTCGGAGAGAGCGACGGTGAACTCATGTTCGCGCATCTCTCCCGGACGCCGGACGATGTCGCGGACGGGGAGTACAAAAGGGCCGTTCATTCGAGAGCGCACCGTTCCATGCTACCGGCCGCCGCCCACGGTCGCTCTGACCGCGCGTTCAGGGAACCGTCTCAGATGCCGCGGGAACCGGTGTCGAGGAAAGCCGCTACCGCCGCGGGGACGAACGGTGTCACGTCGCCGCCCAGCGAAGCCACCTGGCGCACGAGCGAACTCGACACCATCGCGTGCGAAGGGTCGGGGAGAAGGAACACGGTCTCGATACCCGCGAGATGCCTGTTGACGATCGCCATGGGAGATTCGTACGCGACGTCGACCTGCGAACGAATGCCTTTCACCAGCACGCCGGCGTTCACGTCTCGGGCGTAGTCGACCAGGAGCCCCATGCTCCACGAACCGATCACGATGTCGCCCTGCATGCCGTCATCCGCGATCGACTTCTCGAGCAGGGAGAGCCGCTGCGCGATCGGCAGCATCGCCTCTTTACCCGGATTGTGCACGACGAGCACATGCAGCTCGTCGTAGAGGGCGGCCGCGCGCCGGATCACATCGAGGTGACCCAGAGTCGGCGGATCGAAGGAACCCGGGACGACGGCGATCCGGCTGCTCATGCTTCCAGCCTAGGGCACACCGGTTCCGCGTCAGTTCTTCGCGAGCGCCGCTCGATCCTCGTCGCTCACGCGTCGTCCGATCGCCTCGCGCAGCCCCGGGTGGTCGGCGAGGTCCGGGTCGGCAGAGAGAATGCCCTCTGCCACCTCGCGCGCCCGGGTGATGAGCCCCGCGTCCTTGACGACACGGAGGAGCTTCAGCGAAGAGCGCACACCGGCCTGCGCGGCACCGAGCACATCGCCCTCGCCGCGCAGCTCCAGATCGACCTCCGCCAGGGCGAAGCCGTCGAGAGTCGCAGCGACGGCCTCGACCCGGTCGCGGGCGAGCGAACCCGCCTCGGCCTCGGTGACGAGCAGACAGAGCCCGGGGACGCCCCCTCGGCCGACCCGCCCTCGGAGCTGGTGCAGCTGCGAGACACCGAACCGATCGGCATCGAGGACGATCATCGTGGAGGCGTTAGGCACGTCGACGCCGACTTCGATCACGGTGGTGGCGAGGAGAAGGTCGATGTCGCCACGGGCGAACGACTGCATCACCGCGTCTTTCTCGTCCGATGGCATACGGCCGTGCAGCACCGCGCGCCGCAGACCACCCAGAGTGGGGTGGGTCGCGAGGGCCTCGTCGAGCTGCACGACACCCCACCGCGGCCCGGAAGCCCCCTCCGGCGTGAGTGACGGCTGTTCCCCCGCCTCTGTCGTCTTCTTGGTCGTGTCGATCGCGGCGCAGACGGCGAAGACCTGTCGCCCCTGAGCGATCTCTTCCGCAGCGCGCTCCCAGACACGGTTGAACCACCCGGGGTGCTCCGCGAGCGGCGCCACGAACGACTCGATGCCCGCGCGGCCTGCCGGCATGGTGCGGATGACCGAGGTGTCGAGGTCGCCGAACACCGTCATCGCAACCGTTCGCGGAATCGGTGTCGCCGTCAGCACGAGGGCGTGGGGGCTCGACCCCTTCGCCCGTAGCGCCTCGCGCTGCTCGACGCCGAATCGGTGCTGCTCGTCGACCACGACCAGTCCGAGATCGGCGAACGTGGTCTTCTCCCCCAGCAGGGCATGAGTACCGACCACGATCAGAGCCTGCCCGGAGGCGACGCGCAGGGCGGCCTTGCGACGCTCGGCCGCCGGCATCTGACCGGTCAGCAGCGTCGGCATCAGCTGGGGTGCGAGGTCGGGACCCAGCATCTTCGCGATCGAACGGAGGTGCTGGCCCGCCAGAACCTCTGTCGGAGCGATCAGAGCTGCCTGTCCGCCGCTCTCGGCGACCTGCAGCATCGCACGCAGAGCGACAAGGGTCTTGCCCGAGCCGACCTCGCCCTGCACGAGCCGGTTCATCGGCCAGGCACCCACGAGGTCCTCGGCGATCTGCCGACCCACCGTCTCCTGATCGGGGGTGAGTGTGTATGGAAGGCTCGCATCGAAGCGCTCGAGCAGTCCGTCGGCGCTCGCCGGCCGCGACGTGGCGGAGAGGGCACGGATCGCATCACGCTGCTGGAGCAGCGCGGTCTGCAAGGTGAGCGCCTCGTGCATGCGCAGGGTTCGCACGGCCGGATCGATGTCGTTGCGGGTACGGGGACGATGGACGAGCTCCAGCGCGTCGCCGGCGGTGAGGAGCTCTTCGCGTTCCCGGATACCCGCAGTCAGCGGGTCCGGCGTCTCGACGAGGTCGTCGAGCACCCGGCCGATGAGTCGGGCGATCTGCCAGGTCTGGATGGCCGAGGTGGCTGGGTAGATCGGAATGGGCACCGCTGCGCGGGCGTCCGCGCTCCGCCGCGCGGCATCCTCGTCGTCGAACAGCTCGTACTCGGGATGCGCGAACTGGGTCACGCCGTTGAACTCGCCGACCTTTCCCGAGAACACGCCCCGTCGTCCTACCGCCAGATCTTTCGATCGCCACTCGGCAGCACCGACGTTCTTCGCGAAGAACGTCAAGGACATGCGGCCGATGCCGTCGCCGATCACGACATCGACCATCGCGCCCGGACGGTTGCGCATGCGGCGGAAGCTGGACGACAGCACCTCCGCGACGATCGTCACCGTCTCACCGAGAGGGAGGTCGCGGATCGGAGTGAGCTCACCCGGGTCGGCGTAGCGACGCGGATAGTGCGCCAGGAGATCGCCGACGCTCTGCATGCCGAAAGCGCGACCGAGCGTCTTGGCAGACGCCGCACCGAGCGCATCCTCCAGCGAGGAATCGAGCGTGAGCGACATGCTCCGAGTCTAGGGAACATGACGGACACGGCCGGCACGCGTGCTGTCGTATCGTGAACAGGTGACGAGGATCATCGCAGGCAGTGCCAGAGGAGCCCGACTCGAGGTGCCGAGCTCCGGTACACGCCCGACGAGTGATCGGGTGCGCGAGTCGTTGTTCGGCGCATTGGAATCGCTGAGCGCGATCGCCGGAGCCAGGGTTCTCGACCTCTACGCGGGGTCGGGCGCTCTGGGTCTCGAGTCGCTCAGCCGAGGAGCATCGAGCGTCGAGTTCGTCGAGCGCGGGCGCCAGGCCGCCGCCATCGTCCGACGCAACGTCGGAGTCGTCGCCAAGGCCGGCGCTCTCCCGCTCGGCCGTGTCCACGAAAGCACGGTTCATGCATTCCTGCAGCGTACGACCGGTCCCTTCGACCTCGTGTTCACCGATCCGCCGTATGACCTCGATGACGCCGCGATGACCGCAGATCTCGTCGCGCTCGCTCCGCTGCTGTCCTCGGACGCCGTGGTGGTCGTCGAGCGGGCGCGCCGCTCCACGCCCCCGGACTTCGGCGCCGCGAATCTGGAGCAGTTCCGCGAGAAGTCCTACGGCGACACCACTCTCTGGTGGGCCGAGCCCGCAGCAGATGAGAGCTCGGAGCCGGTCGATCAGCCCGCGATCGAATCCCAGTCCCGGTAAGGGTCCCACCCGCTGAGGTCGACCGGAAGGTCATCGCAGAGCAGGTCTTCCGCTCCGGGAGCGCGAACCGCGCCGATGATACGGAACCCGGGCGGCAGCACTCCCTCGGGGAAGGTGGCGAGCAGGGCATGGTCCTCGCCACCGGCGATCGCGCGCTCCGGATCATGCCCGAGAAGGTCCCGTTCCAGCGCGATCGTGACGCCGGAGGCCGCCGCCATCCGCCTCGCGTCGAGAGCGAGTCCGTCCGAAACGTCCATCATCGCCGTCGCACCCGCCGTCGCCGCCACCGCGCCGAGACCGATCGGGGGCGCGGGCCGCAGTTGCGCGGTCACCGCCGCGCTCTCTCCGGCGGCGAGCTTCGCGGGATCCACCGCCACCGGCACGTCGCCGTCTCGGAATCGGCCGAACAGCACGGCGAGTCCATGCGCGGCATGACCGAGTTCACCCGCGACCGCGACGACATCGCCGGGACGCGCACCGTTCCTGGTGACCGCCGCACGTCCTTCCAGGTCACCCAGCGCCGTCACCGCGACGGTCAGCACATCGGATACCGTCAGATCGCCGCCGACCACGGCGCACCCGGGCGCGAGCGACGCACACGCATCGCGGAAGCCGTCAGCGAGACGCTCCACGAACGAGAGCCGCAGGTCGCGCGGCACGGCCAAGGCGACCAGCAGCGCCGTCGGGCGCGCACCCATCGCCGCGACATCCGCGAGGTTCACGGCCGCGGCCTTCCAGCCGAGGTCGTACCCGCTCGACCACGCGAGGCGGAAGTCCGGGCCGTGCACGAGCGTGTCCGTGGTCGCGACGACGGAACCGGACGGGGCGGCGATCACTGCCGCATCGTCGCCCGGCCCGATGAGCGTGTGGGAGGCCGCGGGCGTGCGCGTCAGGATCGCCTGGAGGATGCGCCCCTCGGACACATCTCCCAGACGTGGATCATCGGCTTCGGGTCGGGAGGGCATGCTGTCAAAGGTAGCCTGGAAGCATGCCCCGTTCCCGTCGCCTCGCTGTCCTCGCAGGTGCAGTGGCCCTCGCCGCGATGCTCGCCGGCTGCTCGACCACCGTGCACCTCGAACCCGCCGCGGATGCGAACAACCCTGCGTGCGCGAACGTCTCGGTCCTGCTGCCGGAGTCCGTCGGCGGACTCGATCGCGTCTTCACCGATGCGCAGGCGACGGGTGCTTGGGGTGACCCCACTGTCGTGCTGCGCTGCGGTGTCGAACCGCCTGCGCCGTCGGCCCTGGTGTGCACGACACTCGGCGGGGTCGACTGGCTGGTCCTGGACCAGGAAGAGGATCGTCAGCGACTCGTCACGTTCGGTCGCGACCCCGCGATCGAGGTCACGATCCGCCGTGGTGAGCAGATCGACTTCCAGGCGATCGTCGACAAGATCTCGGCGAGCATCCAGTCTGGGCTCCAGCCTGCGACCGGACAGTGCACGGACCGCGTCGAGTTCCCCGCGGGCTGATCGCCACGGGGAACTCCGCGCTCAGCGCCGAAGACCTGCCTCGACGAGTTCGGTGATCAGATCGCCGTAGCTCAGCCCCGAGGCGACCCAGCACTTGGGGAACATCGAGATCGGGGTGAACCCCGGCATCGTGTTGAGCTCGTTCACCACGAGATCCCCTGACGGCGTCAGGAACATGTCGACGCGGGCCAGGCCGCGCCCGTCGACGGCCTCGAACGCGCGAACGCCGGCCTCTTGGATCGCCACGCGCTCCGCATCCGTCACCTCGGCAGGACACACGACATCCACACCGTCACCACCGAGGTACTTGCCCTCGAAGTCGTAGAATCCCCGCGACGTCAGCACGATCTCTCCGGGGAGCGACGCGCGGACGCCGTCAGCGCTCTCGAGCACCGCGACCTCGATCTCGCGTCCGCTCACCCCGGTCTCGATCAGGACCTTGTCGTCCTCGGCGAAAGCCACGGCCAGAGCAGCGTCGAGCTCGTCGGCTGCTTCGACCTTGGACACCCCGACGCTCGAACCGGCGCGTGCGGGCTTCACGAACACCGGGAGGCCGAGCTCTGCGGCACGACCACGCACGTCCGCAGCATCGCGCTCCCAGTGTGTGCGACGCACCGTCACCCACGGCGCGACGGCGATGCCGGCCGCCTCGAGCGCGATCTTCATGAAGTGCTTGTCCATGCAGAGCGCCGAGTCCAGGACGCCGCCGCCCGCGTAAGGCACCTCGATCGTGTCGAAGTAACCCTGGATCGTGCCGTCTTCGCCATGCGGTCCGTGCAGGATCGGGAGCACCACATCGATCTCGCCGAAGCTCCCGACGGTGCCGTCTGTGTGCTCGACCCGAAGGGTGCGATCGCCACCGGGCTCCGGCCACAGCACACGCGTCCCGTTGTCGATCACCTCGGGCAGATGCGCCGCGTCGAGCGGGAACTTCGCGGGATCGTCCTCTTCGAGGACGAAAGCGCCCTCACGGGTGATGCCGACCGGGATCACCTCGTAGCGGTCACGATCGATCGCTCCCAGCACGCCCCCCGCCGTTGCGGAACTGATCGAATGCTCGCTGGAGCGCCCTCCGAAGAGCACCACCACCGTCTGCTTGTCCATGGTTGGTCCTCTCACCCTGCGGGGTGTCGTCGTCCGTCGTCAGGTGCGGTGCGATGTCCCGCGGATCCATCTTGCCGTCGAGCACCATCTTCACCTGCTCGACGATGGGCATGTCGACCTCGGCCTCGCGCGCCAGCTGCAGGATGGGCGCGACCGATGCCAGGCCCTCCGCCGTCTGTTGCATCTGCTTCACGACGTCCTGGAAGCTGTAGCCCTGGCCGAGCAGACGCCCGGCTGTGTTGTTTCGGCTCAGCGGCGACTGGCACGTGGCGATCAGGTCACCGAGCCCGGCGAGCCCCTGAAGGGTCTCCGGGTGCGCACCGTTCGCCACCGCGAAATCGGTCATCTCGACGAGGCCACGGGTGATGATCGACGCCTTGGTGTTCTCGCCGTAGCCCACGCCGTCGACGATGCCGATGGCCACCGCGATGAGATTCTTGAGCACTCCGCCGAACTCGGTGCCGATCACGTCGGTGTTCACGAACGTGCGGAAGTACCCGTTGCGTGCCGCTCGCGCGACGATCTCCGCCGTCTCCTGACTGCGCGAGGAGATGACGGCGGCGGTCGGCTGCTCGCGGGCGATCTCGAGCGCGAGGTTCGGCCCCGAGGCCACCGCGATGCGGTCGGGGTCGCAGCGCAGCTCCTGCTGGATCACCTGACTCATGCGCAGTCCGGTGCCGCGTTCGACACCTTTCATGAGGCTGATGATCTTCGCATCGCTGTCGGAGAGCAGAGGACGAAGCGCCTTCAGATTCTCACGCAGCGACTGGCTCGGCACGGAGAGGTAGACCTGGTCGACCCCGTCGAGAGCGGTCGCGAGTTCGTGCGTCGCCGCCATCGAGCGGGGCAGATTGATGCCGGGCAGGTAGCGCGAGTTGCGCTTGGCCTCGTTGATCTCCTGGGCGAGCTCGGCACGACGAGCCCACATCGTCACCTGGGCACCGCCGTCGGCGAGGATCTTGCCGAAGGTCGTTCCCCAGCTGCCCGAGCCGATGACCGCGACCCGCGGACCTGCTGCGACGGTTCTCTTAGGAGTCAAGGCGTCCGGTCTCCTTCTGGCCGTGGCTCGTGGGATTCCAACGTTCCGCCGGTGCCTTCTCGTCGCGCAGCTCTTCGAGGAGTGCGGTGATCGCGTTCATGAGTCGATTGGTCGCCTCGGTGAGGGCCGCCGGCTCGCCCGCGCGCTCACGCAGATCCGAGACGTCGACCGGATCGCCGATGAGCACCTCGACCGGCTTGCGCAGCGGCCAGAGGCTCAGACCCTTCTGATAGCGCCCCATGATCGCCTGCGTGCCCCACTGTGCCATCGGGATCAGCGGGATGCCGTCGGCGAGTGCCAGACGCACCGCACCCGATTTGCCGCGCATCGGCCACAGGTCGGGATCGCGCGTGAGTGTGCCCTCCGGGTAGACGATCACGCCCCGGCCGTGTTCGACGAGCTCTTCCGACTGCTTCATCGTCTGTCGAGCGGAGGCAGCAGACGAGGTGCGCGCGACCGGGATCATGCCGGTGCGGTGCAGGAACCAGCCCAGCACCGGCACCCGGAAGAGGCTCTCCTTGGCCATGAACCGGGGCGCACGCCCGGCGCGCCACACGGCCACAGCGACGACGAGGGGATCGAACTCCGAGTAGTGGTTCGGCGCCAGGATGAACGATCCCTCGCGCGGGAGCTTCTCCGCCCCGCGGACCCGGATCTTCGCGATCAACGAGACCGGCGGGATCACCAATGCGGCGAGCGGCCAGAAGATGCTCGGACGCTTCGTCTCCGATGATCGGGGCGTCACCGCGGTCACCGGATGACGTCGAAGTCGGCGCCGAGCGCGTCGAGCTTGGCGAGGAACTTCTCGTAGCCACGGCTGAGGATGTCGACACCCGACACCTTCGACTCGCCGGTCGCCGTCAGCGCCGCGATCACGTGACTGTAGCCGCCGCGGAGGTCGGGCACCACGATGTCGGCACCGTGCAGCGGCGTCGGACCGGTGATGACCGCGGCCTGCTCCAGGTCACGGCGCGGAACCCGTCGGGGACCATCCTGGAGGCCACGAGGATGCACGACGATGTCGGCCCCCATCTTGACCAGCGCATCGGTGAAGCCCATCCGGTTCTCGTACACGGTCTCGTGCACGACGGAGCGACCGTGAGCCTGGGTCAGCGCGACCACGAGCGGCTGCTGCCAGTCGGTCATGAAGCCGGGGTGCACGTCGGTCTCGATCACGACGGGCTTGATCTCGCCGTCACGACGGAAGAGGATGCCGTCTTCCTGGATGTCGAACCAGCCGCCCGCCTTGCGGAAGACGTTGAGGAACGTGAGCATCTCCTGCTGCTTGGCCCCGCCGACGAAGATCTCACCGTCGGTCGCGAGAGCAGCCGAGGCCCAGGACGCGGCCTCGTTGCGGTCGAAGATCGAACGGTGGTCGTAGCCGCGGAGCTTCTCGACCCCCTCGATCACGATGACGCGGTTGGGCTCATAGGAGATGATCGCGCCCATCTTCTGCAGGACGGCGATCAGGTCCATGATCTCGGGCTCGATGGCCGCGTTGCGCAGCTCGGTGACGCCCTCGGCGCGCACGGCCGTGAGCAGCACCTGCTCGGTCGCACCCACACTGGGGTACGGCAGGTGGATGTTCGCTCCGTGCAGACGGGTGCCGCCGGTGGAGAGGCGGATCCCGCTCGGAAGCTTCTCGACGATCGCGCCGAACTTGCGCAGCGCGTCGAGGTGGAAATCGATGGGGCGATCGCCGATGCGGCACCCGCCGAGGTCGGGGATGAAGGCCTGTCCGAGGCGGTGGAGCAGCGGCCCGCAGAACAGGATCGGGATGCGGGAGGCGCCTGCGTGAGCGTCGATCTCCTCGAAGTGCGCGGACTCCACATCACTCGGGTCGAACACGAGAGAACCGGGCTCATCGCCCTCCGACACGCGCACGCCGTGCACCTCGAGCAGCGACCGTACGACGGCGACATCACTGATCGCCGGCACATCGCGCAGGGTGCTCACGGTCTCGCCGAGAAGCGAGGCGACCATGGCCTTCGTCGCCAGGTTCTTCGCGCCCTTGACGTCGACACGGCCGCGGAGCGGGCGTCCGCCTCGAATGGCGAGCACGTCTCCGGTGAGTGCGGGGACTCCGTCCGGAAGAGCGTCGCGCACAGGTGTCGTCATTCGGAGCCTCACTTCATTTACGGATTTCGGGGGCGGGTTGCCCCTGGCTCCCCCGCCCCCACCGTCTTACTGAACGGGAAGGGTTCGGGGCCGCCACGACTCGCGACGGGCCTCGAACTGCGCGATCTTGTCTTCGTTGCGCAGCGTGAGCCCGATGTCATCGAGCCCTTCGAGGAGCCGCCATCTAGTGTAATCGTCGATCCCGATGTCGGCCTGGACGTCGCCGATCGACGCGGTCCGCGCCTCGAGGTCGACAGTCATCTGCACCCCGGGATTCCGGTCGACCTCGGCCCAGAACCGCTCGAGGTCCTCTTCCGAGATCGTCGCAGCGAGCAGCCCCTGCTTGCCGGAGTTGCCCCGGAAGATGTCGGCGAAGCGCGGGCTGAGCACTACCTTGAAGCCGAAGTCGCGCAGCGCCCAGACGGCGTGTTCACGGCTCGATCCGGTGCCGAAGTCGGGTCCGGCGAGAAGCACCGAAGCCCCCTGGAACGGTGCCTGATTGAGGACGAAATCGGGGTCCTGGCGCCACCCGTGGAACAGGGCGTCCTCGAAGCCGGTCTTGGTGACGCGCTTGAGGAACACGGCCGGGATGATCTGGTCGGTGTCGACGTTCGAGCGCTTCATCGGCGCGGCGATTCCCGTGTGCGTGGTGAACTTCTCCATGATTCAGACCCCTTCCGTCAGGTCGCTCGGGCTGGACAGGGTGCCGCGGATCGCAGTCGCGGCGGCGACGAGCGGCGAGACGAGATGTGTGCGCCCGCCTTTGCCCTGGCGGCCCTCGAAGTTGCGGTTGGAGGTGGAGGCGCACCGCTCCCCCGGCGCCAGTTGATCGGGATTCATGCCCAGGCACATCGAGCATCCGGCGAAGCGCCATTCGGCACCGAAGTCCTTGATGACCTTGTCCAGGCCCTCGGCTTCCGCTTCCAGGCGCACCCTGGCGGATCCGGGGACGACCATGACACGCACCCCGTCGGCCTTCTTCTTGCCCTGGATGATCGAGGCGAACGCGCGCAGGTCCTCGATGCGGCTGTTGGTGCACGATCCCATGAAGACGGCATCCACCGGAACCTCCTTGAGAGGCGTTCCCGGGGTGAGGTCCATGTACTCCAGCGCACGCTCGGCTGCGGCCCGCTCGTTGGGATCCGCTATCTCGGCGGGATTCGGCACCGAGGCCGAGAGCGAGCTGCCCTGGCCGGGGTTGGTGCCCCACGTCACGAAAGGCTCGAGGTCGTCGGCGTCGATGAACACCTCGGCGTCGAAGGTCGCGCCCTCGTCGGTCGGCAGCGTGCGCCAATAGGCGACGGCGTCGTCCCAATCGTGCCCCTTCGGGGCGTGCGGACGGCCCTCGAGGTAAGCGAAGGTCGTCTCGTCGGGCGCGACCATTCCGGCGCGGGCTCCCGCCTCGATCGACATGTTGCAGATCGTCATGCGGCCCTCCATCGAGAGGGCGCGGATCGCGCTGCCGCGGTACTCGAGCACGTAGCCCTGCCCCCCGCCGGTGCCGATCTTGGCGATCACGGCGAGGATGATGTCCTTCGCGGTGACGCCGGGGCGCAGCGTGCCATCGACGTTGATCGCCATCGTCTTGAACGGCTTGAGCGGCAGGGTCTGGGTCGCCATCACATGCTCGACCTCGCTCGTGCCGATACCGAACGCCATCGCACCGAACGCGCCGTGGGTGGAGGTGTGCGAGTCGCCGCAGACCACGGTGATGCCGGGCATCGTCAGACCGAGCTGGGGACCCACCACATGCACGATGCCCTGTTCGGCGTCGCCCAGCGAGTGCAGGCGCACCCCGAACTCGGCGGCATTGCGGCGCAGCGTCTCGATCTGCGTACGGCTGGTGAGATCGGCGATCGGCTTGTCGATCTCCCACGTCGGGGTGTTGTGATCCTCGGTGGCGATCGTGAGGTCGAGGCGGCGGAGGGGGCGTCCCTCGCTGCGCAGACCATCGAAGGCCTGCGGGCTGGTGACCTCGTGCACCAGGTGCAGGTCGATGTAGATGAGGTCCGGCTCACCGTTCTCGCCCTTGACGACGAGATGGTCGTCCCAGACCTTCTCAGCGAGCGTCCTGGGGCGTGCGGAATCGGCACCGATTGCGGGGGTGGTCATTGCGTGTCTCCTGTGGCTGGCGGTTCGGCCCACGATGGACTCCGCGACGAGGAGGGGCTCAGATCGAGGTCTCGTCGCGGCGCCTAAGAAGAAGGAGGACGGTCCGCATGACGTCAGATTACCACCGCTCGGACATGCTCCGACCCGTCATGACACTCTGTTGAGCACCCGAACGACCGAGAGGCACCGCATGACCGTCGACACCGCCCGCTTCGCCACCCGTGCGGTCCACGCGGCGAGAAGCCGTGAGACCGCGGCCTCCCGTGCCACGCCCATCTACCTCACGGCGGGGTTCGAGTTCGACGACTTCGACCACGCGGCTGAGCACTTCAGCACCGGGACCGGCTTCGGGTACACGCGCACCGGGAACCCCACCGTGCGTGCCGTCGAACGGCAGCTCGCCGCGCTCGAGTCCGGTGCGGACGCAGTGCTCGTCGCCAGCGGGCAGGCTGCGGTCGCCACAGCCCTGTTGACGGTCGCGGGCGCCGGGGATCACATCGTGTCGTCCACGCACATCTATGAAGGCACCAGAGGCCTGTTCCTCGACAACCTGGCGCGGCTCGATATCGAGACGACGTTCATCGATGACATCTCCGATCCGGAGGCCTGGCGGGCCGCGATCCGCCCCAACACCCGCGCGCTGTTCGCCGAATCGCTCGCCAACGCCCGAAACGATGTGCTCGACGTCCGCGCCATCAGTGACATCGGCGGGGAGTTCGCTGTTCCGCTCATCGTCGACAACACGCTCGCGACCCCTGCGCTTCTGCGCCCGCTCGAACACGGCGCGGCGATCGTCGTGCATTCCGCATCGAAGTTCCTCGCCGGACACGGCTCCGTGCTCGGCGGCGTGATCGTCGACGACGGGCGCTTCGACGCCGAAGTCGCCGGCCACAATGCGCCGCATCTCGTGCTCCCCGGCCGCGGCGACGCCCCCAGTGTGTTCGCCCGGCACGGCGGACGCGCTCGCATCGCCTACGCCCGCGAGTCCGTGGCTCCGCGGTTCGGCGCCTCGCCCTCACCGCTCAACGCCTTCCTGATCGGACAGGGCGTGGAGACGCTCGGACTCCGGGTCGAGCGCCAGTCCCGCAACGCCCTGCAGATCGCGCAGTGGCTCGAACAGCATGAAGCGGTCGAGAGCGTCGACTACGTCGGGCTCGCCTCGCACCCGGATCACGAAGTCGGCAAGCGTTACCTCGACGGCGGATCCGGCTCGATCTTCACCTTCACCCTTCGAGGCGGGCTCACCGCTGCCCGTCAGTTCGTCGAGCACGTCGAGGTCTTCACCCACATGACCCACATCGGTGACGTCCGCTCTCTGGTGCTGCATCCGGGAACCACCAGCCACGCGCAGCGCACCGAGGAGGAACGCGAGATCCTCGGCGTCCGACCGGGAACCCTGCGCCTGTCGATCGGCATCGAGGACGTCGACGATCTCCTCTCGGATCTGTCCCGCGTGCTCCAGGGTGTGCGGGAGACGGTGGCATGAGCCGGCCTCAGCACTTCGGCTGGTTCCTCGCCCGCGGCTTCGGCCCGCAGGGGTGGGGCTATCCGTCGCTCGATTGGGACTACGACTGGACACGCCCGGAGATCTACCAGGAGGCCGCGCGCACCCTCGAGCAGGCCGGATTCGATCTCGTCATCATCGAAGACGCCCCCTCGCTGGGATCGCCGTCGACGATCGACCTGCGGGTGCGTCACGCGTTCGGCGGTCCGAAGCACGACCCGCTCCTGCTCGCACCCTACCTCTTCCAGGCGACCAGGCACCTCGGTGTGGTGCCGACGGTGAATCCCGCGGCGTATCTCCCGTATACAGCAGCACGGCAGTTCGCGACCCTGCAGCACCTCAGCGGGCACCGGCTGGGGCTCAACGTCGTCACCGACACCGGCAGCGCCCGTCACTTCTCCGACGCGCCGCAGCTGGGGCACGACGAAGCGTACGACCGCGCCGAGGAATGGCTGGCCGGCATCCGAGCGCTGTGGCGCAGCTGGGATGACGGTGCCCTCGTCCCGGACCGCACGACCGACGTCTTCGCGGATGGCACCCGATTGCGGTCAGTCGAGCACCGCGGCGACTACTTCGCCTTCGACGGGCCCCTGAACGCGATCCCGTTCACCGAGGGCGACCCTGCGATCGTCTCGCCCGGCGGCTCGGGCCGCGGACTCGGCTTCGCCGGCGCGAACTCCGATGTGCAGCTCGCGCTCGCCCCGTTGCACGAGAAGTCGGTGCGCGACTACCGTGCCAAGGTGCACGAGGCGGCGATCGCGAAAGGCCGGCGCCCGGAAGACGTCAAGATCCTTTTCGCCATCCAGCCCGTGATCACCTCGTCGAGCGACGAGGCCGACCGCATCGTGGCGGCCTCATCGCACCCTGACGACGCCACGCTCGTGCAGATCGCCCGGAAGCAGTCGAGCGATCTCGAGACCGATCTGACGTCGCTCGATCTCGACCGGCCGCTCGACCTCACGATCTTCGGCGCCCATGTCTCGCGGGGCAGCATCCAGCGTCTGATCGGCGACCGTGGTGAGGATGCCCCGCTGCGCGCGCATCTGAGCGCTCTCGCCCGCGCCGGTCGCATCACGGATCGCACCGGCTTCGTCGGCACCGCCGAGGAGTTCGCCGATCTGATCGAAGAGCTCGGCGACTGGGGCAACGACGGGGTCCTGCTGTGGGGCGACTTCCACCCCGTGACCCTGCACCGGACGCTCGACGAGCTGGTCCCCGTGCTTCGTCGCCGCGGTGTCCTCCGTCGCGAGTACGCCGAGGGCGGCCTGCAGGCGAACCTGCGCCAGTTCTGAGCCGAGCGCAGGTCCGCCACAGGATCACTCGGTCAGGGCCGCCTTCTTCTCCGCGCGCTTCTCACGCGAGGAGGCGATCAGGCTCGCGACAGTCGCGACGGTCATCGAGGCCAGGATCACGCCGAGCGAGACCATGTTGCTGATGTCGGGCACCCACTCGACGTGCTCGCCGCCGTTGATGAACGGCAGTTCGTTGACGTGCAGAGCATGCAGGATCAGCTTGATGCCGATGAAGCCGAGGATGACGGCGATGCCGTAGTGCAGGTAGCGCAAGCGGTCGAGCAGGTCGCCGAGCAGGAAGTAGAGCTGGCGAAGACCCATCAGCGCGAAGATGTTGGCCGCGAACACGAGGAAGCCGTTCGTCGTGATCTCGAAGATCGCGGGAATCGAGTCGATCGCGAAGATCAGGTCGGTCACACCGATCGTGATGAAGACGATCACCATGGGCGTCCACATGCGCTTGCCGTCCACCGTGGTGCGGATCTTCGAGCCGTCGTAGGTCTCGCTGATGTCCACCCGGCGACGCAGCAGCCGCACGATGAAGTTCTCCCGCTGCACCTCGCCCTCATGGTCGCCGTCAGGCATGGCCTGGCGGATCGCGGTCCAGATGAGGAAGGCGCCGAAGATGTAGAAGATCGGCGAGAAGTTCTCCACGATCGCGACGCCGGCGAGGATGAACAGCCCTCGCAGGATGAGCGCGATGATGATGCCGACCATGAGCACCTGCTGCTGCAGTCGCCGCGGCACTGCGAACTGGGCCATGATCAGGACGAACACGAACAGGTTGTCGATGGAGAGGCTGTACTCCAACGCCCATCCGGTGATGAAATCGCCGGCGTTCTGCCAGCCCCCGACATTGCCGAGGAGCACGGCGAACAGCAGCGCGAGGCCGACATAGAAGACCACCCAGAGCGTGGATTCCTTCGTCGACGGGATGTGCGGCCGCAGCCGGATGAGGAGCAGGTCGCCGATCAGGATGATCGTGAGGACGACCATCGAGGTGATCTCGAACCAGACGGGGATTTCCAAGGGCGCACTGCACCTTTCGCGGAGGGGTCGGGAATGAGTCGAAAGTCTCTCCCCCGCACAGAGTGCGTCGCGCGCCCGGAGCAGCGATGACGGTGCTCGTGATGACGTTACGCGCGGATTCGGGATACTCCCTCTCGCCCGGGCAATGCTACCGGAGGCGTGGCGTCAGCGGGAGCGGATGTCGTCCGAATCTTCCCGCCGGGTGCGGGCCCCGTCGCGAACATCGAATCTGAGACGATGGGGCGTCGATCGACACTCTCCCTGTGAGAGACACCGAACGGAATCAGGATGCCCCTGCAGACAGATGACCAGAGATGGGCGGCGCAGGCCGCGGCGGGCGATGAGAGCGCCTTCCGCGAGCTGTACCGCGCACATGTGCGACCCGTGTATTGGATTGCGCAGGGCATCCTCGCCTCGCCGGCCGATGCGGAGGATGTGACGCAGGAGACGTTCGTCGTCGCCTGGCGCAAGCTTCCCCGTCTGGAGCTCCAGGGCGAGTCGATCCTGCCCTGGCTGGCCACGATCTGTCGCTTTCAGGCAGCGAATCGACTTCGTCAACGTCGGCGGGATCACGAACACACCGCCGAGGCCGTCGACGAGACCCTGCTGCCGGACACGGTGAGTGTCGAGGAGCAGGTCATCACGGCGGAACTGGCAGCGCGGATCGCGCAGGAAGTGGGCACGTTGAGCGAACTGGACCGCGAGATATTCCGGCTGTGCACGTCGGAGGGCTATGCCTATCAGGCGGCTGCCGAGGAACTCGGGGTGACCCACGCCGTCGTTCGGAATCGTCTCTCCCGAGTGCGCACGCAGTTGCGGGGCGCCGTGACGGAAGCGAGAGACGCATGAACGATCAGACCACCGGCGGTGCCCTGCCCGAGCTCTCGGACGAGACGATCGCCCGTATCGAAGACGCGGTCTTCGCCGAGATCGAGACCGAGCGCGCACCCGCGCGCGCCGCGGAGGCGAAGTCTCGTGTGCGCCGACGGCGTTGGCTCACCGGCGGCGGTATCGCGGCGGCGTTCGTGGTCGGCGTGCTCGTGACTCCGCCGATCCTCGGTGCCGTCGGCGGGGCGACCTCGATCACGGCCGACGGCGTGAGCACGTCCGGCGGCTCCGTCGCCGACTCCGTCCCCTCATCCCCCGAGCGGATCACCGGCGTCACCCCCGAGTCGCTGCCGGACGGCGCTCTGACATCAGATGTGGACGGAGCGGTGCTCCCTGGCACGGCGGAGACCGGCAGCGGGCGCGAGATCGTCGCCACGGCGCAGGCGACGGTCCAGGTGAAGAGCATTCCCGATGCGGCGACGGCGATCGCCGACTTGGCCGAGGAGCACGGCGGCTACGTCGAGAGCACCGAGATCGCGAAGTCGGTCGCCGCCGACGGCTCATCCGAGCCCGCCCGCGTGCCCACCGATTCGGCGTACGGCTGGATCAGCATCCGGGTGCCGTCGGCCGACCTGCCCGACGTGATCGCCGCTCTCGACGACACCGGCGAAGTGCTCTCGTCGTCGACCTCGAAGCAGGATGTGACATCTGTCGCGATCGACCTCCAGGCGCGCGTCGACTCCACCCGGGCGTCGGTCGAGAGACTCACGCAGCTGATGGCGCAATCGGGAACCGTCGCCGAGCTGATCGAAGCCGAGGTGGCGCTGACGGACCGCCAGGCACAGCTCGAATCGTACGAGCAGCAGCTCGCCGCCCTCGACGATCAGGTCGCCATGTCGTCGCTGCAGGTGCAGTTGACGAAGGCGAGCACACCGACCACCGCCGACCCTGCCGGTTTCGGCGACGGTCTGATGGCCGGATGGAACGGGCTCGTCGTCTCGCTGAACGCCCTGGTCATCGCTCTCGGCTTCATCCTTCCCTGGCTCGCGATCGCGGGCGTCATCGCGCTCATCGTCTGGTTCCTCCGCCGCGCGCGACGGAGGAGACGCCTCGCCGGCGCAACGACATCAGCCGAGACGAACGAAGGACCCTGACGCGACCGGTGCCACGATGAGGCGGTCTCCCGGATACGGGAGACCGCCTCATCGTTGATTTTCCGGGGTATACAAGAAGCCTTGTGTGTCCGAGATCCCGCGATTAGCGTCGTCTCTCGTGGAAGACATCTCCGTGATCACCGCTGTGCATCACCCGCTGCGCCGTCGCATCTACGATTACCTGCTCCTGTACGGCACCGCACAGGTCACAGCGATCGCCCGCGCGCTCGACAGTCAGGTCGGCAGCATCAGCCATCACCTGCGCATGCTCGAGCGCGCCGGCATCGTGGAACGCGCCCCGGATCCCTCGGGCGACAGACGCACCAGCTGGTGGAAGGTGGCTCGTCGGGGCCTCACGTGGTCGACCGACGACTACGTCGATTCGCCCGCCGATGCCCTGCTCGCCAGGGAGGCCCAGCGACAGGGCATCCGGATGCAGATCGAGAGGCTCCAGCGCTGGCATCGCGGTCGCCACGATCCGGCCCTCACCGGGTACGACGGTTCGAACACCGAGACCACCGCCTGGGCGTCACCCGATGAACTGCGAGACCTCTCCGCTCGGATCCTCGCGACGATCCGCGAGTGGCAGGAAGGCATCGATCTCGACGACGGCCAGACCCGTGCTCCCATCTTCGTGTTCGCGCACGCCTTCCCGACGGCGCCCTGATGTCGACCGTCAGCGACCCCGTCGAGATCGTCGCGCCCCCCGCTTTCCGCCGCGATCGCCTGGTGCACGCGTGGATCGGCGTGAAGGCCCTCTCGGATGCGGGAGACGCGCTCTGGACCATAGCCCTCGCCTGGACGGCAGTGCAGATCGCCTCCCCCGCCGTCGCGGGATTGATCGTCGCCGCGGGAACGGTGCCCCGGGCAGTGATCCTGCTGTTCGGTGGCGTGATCGCCGATCGCGCGGACGCCCGTCGCGTCATGCTCGTGTTCAACGTGCTCCGGGTCGGCGTGTTGGTCGCTGTCGCGGTCTGGGTGCTGACCACACCGCCTTCCGTGGCAGTGCTGCTCTTCGCGGCGATCGCGTTCGGAGTCTGCGACGCGTTCTATGAGCCGTCGGCCGGAACGATCGCCCGCCAACTGGTCAAGGCCGCCGACCTCCCCTCATACGGTGCCGCAGCGCAGACCGCATCCCGGCTGGGCACGATGGGAGGCGCGGCGGTCGGTGGATTCGTCGTGGCGCACGCCGGGCTCGCCGGAAGCGCGTCCGTGAACGCCCTGACCTTCACACTGGTGGTCGCCTTCATCGCGATCTGGCTGCGCCCCCGCTTCCGGCTCGCCCGTGCGGAGAAGGAACCCGCGTTGCGCGGCATCGCACGCGGGTTCGCCCATCTCTCCGCCAACCCCACGACCCGCACGCTCGTGATCGCCCTTTCGGGGCTCAACCTGGCCGTCGGACCGGCTGTCGGGATCGGCCTCGCCTTGCGGGCGCATGCCGAGGGCTGGGGCGCTCAAGCCGTCGGGGTGTTCGAGGCGCTGCTCGGCCTCGGCGCTGCGCTCGGGGCGGTGTCGGTGGCGAAGTGGCGGCCCCGGCACGAGGCCCGCGCAGGTTTCTGGGCGCTGGTCGTGCAGGGCGCCGGAATCGTGGCCCTCGGCTTCGGGCCGGCGTGGACCGTCGGTGCCGCCGCCTTCGTCATCGGCGCCACCGCGGGATACGCATCGGTGCTGCTGAGTGCGACGTTCTCGGCGACCGTCGACACCGCATATCTCGGCCGGATGGGATCCCTCACCCGTCTCGGTGACGACTGCCTCATGCCGCTGGCGATGGCCGGCTTCGGCGCGCTCGCCTCCGCGACAGCCCTCTGGGTGCCGTTCACCCTTTTCGGCAGCGCGATGATGGCGCTCATGATCCTGCCCCTCAGCAACCGGACGTTCCGGGCGATGTCGCTGAAGGACGGAGCCTGAGCGAAAGAGCAGGCGGGCGACGCCGGAAAGCAAGAAAGCCTCCGGCGAACCGGAGGCTTTCTCTGTTGTGTGACCCCAGCGGGATTCGAACCCGCGTTACCGCCGTGAGAGGGCAGCGTACTAGGCCGCTATACGATGGGGCCGTCTGGCGTGACGTTTCCGTCCCGCGACAACCGTTCAAGTATGCCACGGCGATTCTCACTGCGCCAAATCGGCACCGCCCTGACTCGAATCCCGGGCGTGGCGCGCCGAATCCGTTTGCTGTGCGCGACCCGAAGGAGTTGACTCGTCCCATGCGCGTCACCAAGTTCGAACATGCCGCCCTCCGTCTCGATGCGAACGAGAAGACCCTCCTGGTCGACCCCGGGTCGTTCACGGCACCGCTGAACGACCTCGCCGACCTGGTGGGAATCGTGATCACGCATGAACACCCCGACCACTGGACGGCCGACCACTTCGACCGCCTCCTCCGCGCAGCGCCCGGAACGCCGATCTTCGCGCCCGCGGGTGTCGCCCGCGCGGCAGAGGGGTACGACATCACCGTGGTCTCCCCCGGCGACACCGTCGAGATCGGCGGGTTCACTCTGCGATTCTTCGGCGGAACGCACGAGGTCATCCACTCCTCCCTCCCGACCGTCGAGAACATCGGCGTGCTCGTGAACGACGAGCTCTACTACCCGGGCGACTCGTACGCAGTTCCCGAAGGCGTCGCCGTCGGCACCCTCGCCGCTCCACTCGGAGCCCCCTGGCTGAAGATCGGCGAGGCGATGGACTACGTGCTCGCGGTCGCCCCGCGCCGCGCATTCGGCACGCACGACATGACACTGTCCGTGATCGGCAAGAGCATGCACCGGCAGCGGCTGCAGTGGGCCACAGAGCAGGGCGGCGGCGAATTCTTCGTTCTGGAACCCGGCGAGTCTCTCGATCTCTGACCATGGCGGACTCCCCTGCCGCTGACCTCACCCTCGTCGAGCGTGAGGTGCGAGCACTCGTGGGCAGCGTCGCACCCCAATGGGCGGCGCTTCCGTTGGTGCGTGTCGCCGAGGGGTGGGACAACGTCACCTGGCGCCTCGGATCCGACCTCGCGGTTCGGATCCCACGTCGCGAACGGGCCGCCCCTCTGATCCGTAACGAACAGCGCGCTCTTCCCGCGATCGCCATGCGGCTCGCCCCCACGAACGTCCGCACACCGCTTCCCGTTCTCGCAGGCGTGCCCACATCACTGTTCCCGTGGCACTGGTCGATCGTGCCGTGGCTTTCGGGAAGCCAGGCGCTCGGCCGCGCCCGTCGCGACAACACCCCGTGGGCGGCAGAGCTCGCCACGGTGCTCGTCGCCCTGCACCATGACGCCCCGGCCGATGCGCCGCTGAATCCCGTCCGCGGCGTGCCGTTGAGTGCTCGCGACGATAGCATCCGTTCGCGCCTCGCCGACCTCTCCCCGATGTTCGCAGAGCCTCTCGGAGCGGTCTGGCAGGCCGGTCTCGACTCCGCACCCGCGACCGAGGCCACCTGGATCCACGGCGATCTGCATCCCGGCAACATCCTCGTCGACGGCGACCGGCTTTCCGCCTTGATCGATTTCGGTGATGTGACGTCCGGCGACCCCGCCTACGATCTCGCCGCAGGGTGGCTCGCCTTCGACGCCGAGGGCCGGCATGTGTTCCGGCGTGCGACGGCATCGCGGTACGACGACGCCACGTGGATCCGCGCACGCGCCTGGGCTGCGGCGATCGCCGCCATTCTCTGCCACTCGAGCGACGACCGCGACGACCTGCGCGCACTCGGCCACAGCACCGCTCTGGAGCTTTCGGGCGAGTCTTCCTTCCACTGACAACGTCGGCGCGAGCGCTCGGCTCCGAGCCTTCAGCTGGTCGATGCCGATGTTTTTGCAGCAGTGCACCAATTGCGCAGTAGCGTGTTACCCATCACCGAACAGGATGGAGATCACCATGACGACCGTACGATCCAGAACGAGGAAGATGCTCGGCGCCGCGACAGTCGGCGCCGCCGTCGTCTGTGTCAGCCTGCTGGCCGGGCCCGCAGCGAGCGCGACGACGGATGATGGCGGGGTGTCGCCGGATCAGGAGGAACGCGCACTGTCACGCATCATCGGGGGCCAGGCCGTCCCGAACGACGCCTATCCGTTCATGGCCTCGCTCCAGGCGGGCGGGGAGTCCTTCTGCGGGGGCTCGCTCCTGGGGCCGACACTGGTGATGACCGCGGCGCACTGCGTCACTCGCCCGAACTCCCTCACCAGTCTGCCGACGGTCGACGTTGCCGGCGTCTCGGTGGTCGTCGGTCGAACGGTGCTGTCGGACGGGACGCGCGGGCAGGAGCGCGGGCTCTACGAAGTCGCCGGTGGCGAGCCCATCGTCCATCCTCGATACCTTGCCGGCGACCGCGCCTATGACGTCGCCTTCCTCGTATTGGATGCGCCCGTCGAGGGCATCGTCCCGGTGAAGCTGCCGACCAAGGGGACCGACGCCCTGCTGCGCCCCGGCCAGAGCGCGACGGTCATCGGCTGGGGCAACACGGACACCGCACTCCGCAACTTCCCCGATCGTCTTCGCCAGGTGCAGGTGCCCCTTCTCGAGACCGGGGAGTGCGAACTCAGCTACAACGATTTCCGGCCGGGCGTCAACCTGTGCGCCGGAGTCGTCGGCAAGGACTCCTGTCAGGGCGACAGCGGTGGCCCCCTCTTCCGCCAGCCGCCGGCGCGAGAGACCGCCTATCAGATCGGGGTCGTCTCCTACGGCGACGGATGCGGCGGGCAGGGATCCCCCGGCGTGTACGTGTCGCTGAGCTCTGCCGACCTGTGGGACACCATGGCCGAGAGCAGCGAGGGCAGGGCCATCAAGGAAGCCCTCGGACGCTGACCCGGAGGGCCGCGCGGGCTCAGCCCTGCGCGGCGCTGACCCGGAGGTCGCGCGCGAGGTGGTCGCGCTGTTCGACGACGAGACGTCGCAGCGCGGCGGGCGCCGTGACGTTTGCGGCCAGCCACGCATCGACGGCATCCAGGGAGTCCCCGGCCGGGAAGAGTCCGATGACCAGCCGTCGTGCGATCTCGATGCTGCGTTCATCCCAGGCCCGGATGATCCTGGTGAAGTACTCGGCGTCGAACCCGGCGATCAGGTCGCGCCGGCCGCCGGCGCGGAAGCCGCTGATCTCGGCATCCAGATGATCATTGCTGAGCGAGACATCTTCCCAGGCAGCCTCCCACGCCTCACGGCGCACGGTCGCATCCGGGCGCGATGCCCGAGCCCGGCGCGCGGCCGTGCGGCCGTCGCCCGTGTCGTCTCGCTGCTGTTCGGCGGCGACGTCGGCGAGGTCGGCGTGACCGGTCGTGACGAGTGCGCCGAGCAGCTGCCAGCGCAGATCGGGATCGATGACGAGCCCTTCCGGGGCATCGCCCTCGAGCAACGCCCGCACCTGCGCGTGATGCACGTCGTCGAAGGCGGATGCGGTCGCGAACGCCCGGGCCCAGGAGAGCTGTGCGTCGCTGCCGGGCGCGGCGGATACCAGCGCGCTCCACACGCTGTCGGTCCACGTCCGCTGCTCATGTTCGCGACTCGTCATGGGGAGGAAGTGGCGGATCGTGTAGATCGCGTTCGCGAGGACTCCCGTCAACAGACCGATGTTGCTCTCGAGAGGCGCATGGGAGCGAACGATCGCGAGATAGCGCTGCGCGGCGAGTTCCCCGTCGCGTGTGGCGTTCCACAACGACGCCCAGACGAGTGCGCGGGCCAGCGGATCGTCGATCGCCGAGAGCGATTCCTCGACGGTGTCGAGCGAGTTCGCATCGAGACGTGCCTTCACGTACGTGAGGTCGTCGTCGTTGAGGAGGACGAGATCGGCGTCGGGCAGATCGATCTCCGTCCGCTCGCCGACCACGTCGAGCTCGCGCTGCTCGCGTCGGACGATGCGCCCGTCCACGCGCGCGTACAGCCCGATGCGGAGCCGATGAGGACGGGGAGCCGTCTGCACGAGGACGCGTCGTCCGTCCGGGTCCGTCTCCGTCCAGAGCGTCGACACACCGGAGGTCTGCAGCCATGCCGCTGACCAGTCGCTCATATCGCGCCCCGACACCGCGCTCAGCTGCACCAGGAAGTCATCGAGCGTGGTGTTGCCGAACGCGTTGGCGGCGAAGTATCGTCGCGCCCCCTCGAAGAACGCCTCGTCGCCGACGAACGCGACCAGCTGCTTGAGCACGGCCGCGCCCTTGGCGTAGGTGATCCCGTCGAAGTTCAGCTTGGCGGCCTCGAGATCGGTGATGTCGGCCACGATGGGGTGCGTCGTCGGCAGCTGATCCTGCTGGTACGCCCAGGCCTTGCGACTCGCGGCGAACTTGACCCACGCGTCGTGATAGCGCGTCGCGACCGCGGAGGCATGCGCCCCCATGTAGTCGGCGAACGACTCCTTGAGCCACAGATCGTCCCACCACGTCATCGTGACCAGATCGCCGAACCACATGTGTGCCATCTCGTGCAGGATCGTGTTGGCGCGAGCAGCGCGCTGCGCGTCGGTCGCCGCGCCGCGGGAGAGATACGACTCCGTGAACGTCACCAGACCGGGGTTCTCCATGGCACCGAGGTTGTACTCGGGAACGAAGATCTGGTCGTACTTGCCCCACGGATACGGGGAGGCGAAGGCGTCGGTGAAGAAGTCGAGACCCTGGCGTGTGACCTCGAGGATCTCATCGGCCTCGAGGTGCGAAGCGAGCGACTTCCGGACGAACACGCCGAGCGCGACGCTCTGCTCGTCGCGGCGCCAATCACCGTCCTCACGCGAGTAGGGTCCCGCAGCGACGGCGGTTATGTAGCTCGATATCGGCAGCGTGGGGGCGAACTCCACGCGCTGCACCCCGACGCCGAGATCGGTGTGCGTCGGAGACTGGTTCGAGAGCACCTCCCACCCGGTCGGCGCGTCCACGACGAAGGTGTATTCGGCCTTCATGTCGGGCTGCTCGAAGCAGGCCATCACCCGCCGCGAGTCCGCCGGCTCGTACTGCGTGTACAGATAGGTCTCGTCGTCGACCGGATCGTGGAAGCGGTGCAGTCCCTCGCCGGAGCGGCTGTACGCGCCGACGGCCTCCACCCGCACGAGGTTGGAGGCCTGCAGCCCCGAGAGCGTGATGCGCGCACCGTCGTAGACGATCTCCTGATCGACACCGTTCACGGACACCCTCTGAACGCCTTCTCCGATGAAGTCGAGCCACGTCGCGTCGGTGGTCGCGTCGAACTCGAGCGTCGTCACGGTCGAGAATCCGGTCCGAGCGCGCTCCGGCGCTCCCGTCAGATCGAGTTCGACGCGGATGCGGTGCACGGTGACGGCGGCGGATCGCGCTGCCGTCTCCTCGCGGGTGAGGTTGGCTGTGTCCATGCTTCCATCCTGGCATCCGGACGCGAGGCCGACCGCCCCTCTCACAACGGGTCGAGACTCGTGAGACGGCGCCCCGGTCTCGGCGTAGAGCCGTGCTGAAGTGCGTGCGTGTGCCCGGGCGTCCTGCGGGCGCGGGAGCCGTCCGCTCTCGTCGCAGCGGCGATGCCCCTGATCCCGATGCTCATCGCCGTCGTCTGGTCGCACTTCGTCGAGTGACCTTGCGCGAGATCTGCGGTCCACCGAGGAGACGCCGTATGGCCGTCTCTGGCGTCACCGAGAGATCCAAGGTCCGCCCGCGCGCGTACTGGCTGAACACCCGCGGATCGATGTAGCTTCCGCGTGCGACGGCGGTCGTGTTGCCGAGCGCGGTCGCCGCCGCCTGCACGGCGAGGCGCTCCGCCTGGCTCCGGTGGCTTCGGCTGTCGAGCTCACCGATTCGTGCGAGGGCGTCGGCCGCGATGATCGTCCCGTGAAGGGTGCGGAAATCCTTCGCTGTGAAAGCGGCGCCCGTGACATCGCGCAGGTAGACATTCACCTCGGCGGGCGTGATGCGCACACGGCGGCGCCCGCGACGGTACGCCAGCAGGAAGGCCGCCGACTTCCCGGCGGCGAAGTCGGTCAGCGCCTCGGCGAGCGTCTCGTCTGTGATCTCGATCGAAGCCGTCCGGCCGCTCTTGGCAGGGAACGACAGCGCCAACTCGCTCCCCTCCACCCGTAGGTCCCGCCTCCGCAGCGTCGTGAGACCGCGGCTCCCGTGCCGGACCAGATAGCGCTCGGATCCGATGCGTAATGCCGCGTCGTCGAGAAGCCGGAAGGCGACGGCGAGAGCACGCTCCTTCGTCTGCCCCTCCTGCGCGAGCGCACGGGTGACCTGTGCCCTGGCGCGGGGAAGGGCGGCCGCGAGATCGAGCGCCCGCACGAACTTCCGGCGATCCCGGGTGACTCGCCACAGTGGGTGGTACAGGTACTGCTTGCGTCCTGCGCCATCGACGCCGACCGCCTGGATGTGCGCGAGCGGGTCGGCGGCGATCCACACGTCGTGCCACGCGGGTGGGATCACGAGGTCGTGGATCCGCTCCCGATCGGCCTCTGGCGCCGTCTCACCGGCCGGGTCGACGTAGCGGAAGCCGGAGCCCGATCGCACTCGCCGGAACCCCGGATCCTCCCCCGGGACCACACGAATCAGTCTCGCCATGCTGCTGCCTCCCTCGAATGCCTTCGATCGAGGATGGCGATCCCGTCGGATCCGCGGAAGGGAGTGGCGTCGCGGCTTCCGCCGTGCTATTCCGAGGTCGGCTCGACAGGCGGTGCCGAGAAGGTGCCGCGCATGTGGTCACTCGTCAGGAAGTCGGCGATACCGATCATGATCAAACTGAAGACGATCTGCTCCGACACCATCCAGAGCGGATACAGGCCGGGGATCGCCGCCATGACGAGGGTGATGACAGGGAAGATCTGGGCGAACAGGCGCAGACGCTGATAGGCCCACCGCCACCCGCGCTGCGCACGCCACGCGAAGTAGAACAATGTCGCGGTCATCGCGAGCACGACGAGGGTGCGCATCCAGACCGCGAACGACACCGACTCACCGTCGACCGCCAGCGCCAGCGCGACGATGACCGCCCCGACGCCGATGATGAGCTCCACCACCAGGAGCCAGAGGATCCAGGTGAAGGCGCGCACGGTCTTCGGGTGCGTGCGGTCGGCCTCGCTGATGGCGACGCCGGCCTTGCGTCCACCGGCGATCCGGTCCAATCGGAGGAAGAGGGACTCCAGAGCCATGATCGGAGCCTATTGCGTTCGCGCCTCGTCGACGTCGTCCGTTCGATGGATGTCGGCCACGCCGTTCGCGGCCGGTGGTACCGCCCGCTCCAGCACGAGTGCCAGCACACCGACCGCCAGGCTTCCCGCGACCATGATGCAGATGAACCCGACGTCCAGTCCCTCACCGAGCATCACACCCGCCACGAGCGGCCCCGTGATCGCGCCGCCCTGGAACGCGGCGGAGTTGATCGCGTTGTACCGGCCTCGCGCGCGGTCGGACGCGAGATCGTTGTAGATCGCGGGAACGGTGGGCTGCAGCATCGTCTCGCCGAACGCGAAGACTCCCATGTAGGCGATGACGCCGATCGCGGCGACGAGTGTGTCCGGGAGGAACCCCGTCGCCCCGAGCACCACCCACGATAGGGCCCAGATGAGCGCCATCACCTGCATCACCCTCGTGCGCCTCTTGCCGGAGATGAGTCGGAGCACGGCGAACTGCAACAGCACGATCACCGCGGTGTTCACGGCGAACGAGATGCCGACGACCTGCGTCGACACCTGCGACACCTGGCGGGCGAACGCAGGGAAGCCCGCTTCCATCTGACCGTATCCGATGAAGACCGACAGGAACGTCAGAAGCGTCAGCCACAGCACAGCCGGACGCCGCAGGATCTCCCGGTACCCGCCCACTGGAGGGGCGTCGACCTGGGGGTCGTGCTGCGTGCGCACACGGCGCAGTGGTCCGAGGAGCAGCGCAAGCGGGATCAGGCTGCTCGCGGCGTCGATGAGGAAGATCGTCGTGAAGGTGGCGGGGTCGGTGACGTCCACGAAGAAGCCGCCGATCACACCTCCGACACCGATCCCCAGGTTGACCAGCGCGAAATTCACGCCGAAGTACTGCTGACGCACCTCTCCCTCGACCACTGTGGCGATGAGGGCGTTGAAGCCCGGCCACGAGACGCCGAAGTTCACACCGATCAGCATGACCGCGACCGCGGCGACGGCAGGATGCGTGGCGTAGGCCAGCAGCGCGCATCCTGCGATCATCGACAGCAGTCCGACGATCAGCACCCGCCGTGCACCGAAGCGATCGATGAGCGTCCCGCCGGGGCCGGTGACGATCAGACCCGTGATCGCGATGAGGCTCATCAGCGCTCCCGAGATGCCGAGGTCGAAGCCGCGTACCTCATGGAAGTAGATGATCGTGAACGGCAGGGTCATGCCGCGACCGAGCGTCTGGATCGCGACCGTCGACAGCAGCCACCGCCCCTCTGTGGGAAGGGCGTTCCAGAAGCTCCTCATACCGATCACCTCGATATTCTTCCGGATGCCGCCGACATCGCCGTTCCGAGAGCGGATTGTCGGACGAGCCGGGTTTCTGCCATCATCACGAGCATGGCGCTGTCACTCGAAGAGTTCCGTTCCGCACTGCTGGATGCCGGTTCCCGGCAGGGGCTGGGCATCCAGCTCTCGGACGCAGAAGCGCAGCAGGTCGCGGCCGACCCGCATGCTGCCCAGAGCTGGTACGCATACTGGCAGTCCATGAACCCGCAGACGGCGCCTGTCGCTCCCACGTTCCCCGCGCCAGACGCCTCGCCGTCCGCCGCCACACCGCCGCTCGGCGGACATGACTTCGCCCAGACGGCGGCGTTCGCATCCGCTCCCCCGGCATACGCCGGCGCCCCGACGCCGGTCGACCCCTCGATCAGCGCCCCCTACGTCGGCGCCCCGGCCGGCGCCGAACCGCGCAAGAAGAGCCGCGTCGGCCTCTGGGTCACGCTGTCCGCCGTCGGAGCCCTGCTGCTGATCGCGGTCATCGTCGTGGTGCTCGCCTTCACCACCGCCCGGCACTGGACGAAGGTCGACTCGCCCGAGAAGCCCGAGACCTTCCACAGTGAGGAGTACGAGACCGGGCTGTACCTCGTGACGGACGACGGCGTGAGCCCGTGCGCCGTCGATCAGGACTGGACCGACTGCATCAACGCGATGGAGGCCCAGTACGCGGGAGCCTGTGCCGGCGTCGAACTCGTGCCTGCGGCGGTGACGCTCTGCGGAGAGCATCGTGCGGAGATCGATCGCATGCGCGCGGAGGACTCCGAAGGATCGGTCGTCGCCTCGCTCGGAGACTTCGGCCACCTCACTCGCACGCCGGAGATCGCGACGCGGCAGGTGTCGAACAACGACTACGAAGCAGCCGTCACCCACGAGGCCGTCTGCTACCTCGGGTTCCTCGGGGAGTGCGACTGACGTCACCGGTGCTCGCGTGTCGACGACCGACGCTCAGACCGCCGCTTCCGGCAGACCCACCTTCGCCTTCGCCCAAGATCGACCGCGCGTGTCCTTGAGGATGTCGTACTCGACATCCACATGCGGCTCGATCGCACTGTACTTGTCGTTCGGTGCACCGATGACGAGCTGGAAGCCGAGACCCCGCCACGCGCCGATCGCACGCTTGGTGAAATGGGCGTCGGCTTTGATCAGTGCCTCGTCCATGAATACCGGCGCGTAGCGCGGTCGAGCTGCGCCCGCGTCTCCGAGCTGGTAGCGCAGGGCGGCACCGACGATGAACGCGACGAGCTCCTGCGACTCGCCACCGGACTTCTCGCCGATGTGATCGTAGAGCGCGACATGCTCTCGCGTCGCAGCGGTGACGCGCTCCGCGCTCACCCGCACGTGGTTTCGCACGTCGATCAGCTCCGCGAAGTCGGGGGCCGTGCGGCGCATGCGGGCGATGAGGCGACTCATCTTGCGGTAGACGGTCTCCCGCTCAGCATCGGTCGCCGCCGCATCGATGAGTCCACGTACCTCACGGAGCTCACGGCGGAAGCGCTTGCGCGCCTCCGTCTGGTTCTCACGAGGGGTGATCTGCAGACGGTGATCGTCGTCGTAGAAGGGCAGTTCCTCCATGATCCGGTTGATGGGATCGATGCGGTCCTTGATCTCGCGCAGCGAACGGCTGAGTGTCGAGTCGAGACTCGTCAGATCATTGCCCGAAAGTTTGAGCAGGCTGTCGCGCCACTCGGTCTCCAGCTCGTGGAGCCCGTTGGTCTGGAGAGCTTCCAGGATGCTCTCGAATTCTCCGACCGACGCGTCCGGATCCGGAAGGATCGTGAGGTTGTCCCAGCGCTCGAGGAACCCCGTCATGAGTCGGCGCATGCTCTCGCGCTGTTGCTCGTGCGCCTCGGCGGCTTCGCGACGGTCGTCGAGAAGCCGTTGCGCTGCCGTCCTGAGCGCGGTGTCGAGGTGCGTCAACCGCTGCGCCGCCGTCGGGGAGCCTCCGGTCTCGGCGTGCAGGAATCGGCTGTCCAGGAACGAGGCGTGCCGGTCCCCCAGCACGAGTTCGGATGCCGCCGCCGAATCGATGACCGACTGGCAGCTGTCGACGTCGTCGGTGACCTGACCCCACTGCTCCTGGGTCTGTGCAAGCTCGTTGCCGAGGCGCGCCTCTTCATCGCGGAGCCGTCCCGCGCGCGCCCTCAGTTCTTCGGCCTGGCGCTTGAGTTGCGCGATCTCGGGGCTGGCCGTGGTGACCTCTGCTTCGACCGCGAGCCAGCGTTCCCGCTCGGCCTCCACCGTGGCCACATCGATCTGCTCCCACGTGAGATCCTCGATCTTCGCGAACGAGGTCGACCGCGCCTCGATACGATCGAGCGCCGCCTCTGCATCCTTCGCGGAGGACACGCACTCCTCATACTGCGCAGCCAGTTGCCGCAGCTGCTCGTCGATCTCGCGCAGCCGTCGATCGTTGGTGAAGCCCAGGATGTTGCTGCGGCTCTGCCCGCCGTGGGCACCCCGGCTCCCCTGCGACACCTGGCCGCTGATCGTGAGAGCCTTCTGGTGTGCGCCCAGCTGCGACGACGAGTCGACGCAGACGTAACCGAAGCGATCCACGAGTCGCTGCTGAAGCCAGCCGGTGAAGGGCGTCGGCAAGTAGTCGAGCCGGCCGGGAAGGGTCTTCGGGTCGGCGTTTCGCACCTCGGGGAGGCCGGTGTGGACACCCTCGTAGTTCAATCGTTCCGGAGTGCGAACGGAGTTGATGGCCGTGCGGAACGAAGCGAGGTTCTCGACGTCGATCAGAAGCGTCCTGGCGAAGCCTCCGAGCGCGAGGTTGAATGCCTCGCGCCACGGCTCGAACTCGGTCCGCAGCTCGATGAGCTCGCCGACGAACGGAAGATCGGCAGGATCGAGCCCGACCGCCTCAGCGAGCAGGCTTCGCGACTCATCGAGATGCGCGGGGATGCTCCCGCGTACGCGACTCGTCTTCTCACGCTCCTCGCGCAGTCGGCGGACCTCGGACTCCGTCGTCCTGCGTGCGGTCTCGGCATCGGCGAAGGCGGCACGGGCATCACGGATCCCGGACTTCGGAGAAGACCCTCGAGCACCGGCGACGAAGGCGTCGAACTGCGCGGCGGTCTCGACCTCCTCTCCCAGGTCCCGAACGATGACGTCGAACTTCGCCCGCTCCCGGCGGACGTCTTCGACACGACGCTCGGCGACCCGGAGCTCTCGCTGGGCCGTCTCGAGACGGTCGCCGCCGGACTGCCTCAGTACGTCGAGAAGCCCTTCGCGCTCGACATCGGCGGCATCGACGAGAGCACGCTTCTCGCGCACGGCGAGACTCAGCGTGCGGGAGCGATCGCCCAGCTCGACCTCGACGTCGCGCAGGAGATCGAGGCGGCGCTGCGCGTTCCAGAGGGCGGCCAGAGAGGAGGAATCGGTGAACACACCGACCTCGTCGATCACGCGCACGCGCTCGGCGGCCGACACGATGCGGTCCTTGATCCCTCGGATCGGCTCGAGCGCGTTCACCTGCTGCTTCGCCGTGAGCATCCTCGTGCGCGTGCTCTCGAGCTCGTCGAAATGCGCTACGACGGCATCGGCGGTGGCCATGGTCTCGGGCTCTTCGAGGACGAGCTTCTTGTACAGATCATCGACCGTCGTGATCTGCTGCCCGGCCTGGATCCGTGCCAGAAGGCTGATGGCCTTGGCACCGGAGCCGGCCGCACCGATCCCCAGCACCGCCTGCAGACGCGCCGAGAACTCTCGATCCGTCGCCAGGGTCTCCAGCCCCGTGGCCCGCACCGACGCATCGGAGAGACGCAGCGTCGCCGCACGCTCCAGCATTCCCAGATCGAACGCCCCGTTCACGGTGGCCCGGACCCGGGTCGTGTCCTCCAGGGTGCGCGCATCCGCCGGGATGTACCACGCCCGCACAGCCGTGAACCGCGACCCGTCGTGGTCGAGCCACGTGGTCGCGATCGCACTCCAGGTGTCTTCCCCGTCTCCGCGCAGCACACGCAGCTTCGTGCCCTCCTCGGTGCGGGATTCGTCGATCTTCCCTCGCCCGTAGGAGAGGATGTTCCGCTGCTCCTCGCCGCGCGGGCGACCCGTCACGCCACCGTTGGAGGCCCCGTTGAACGGCGTCGTGTGCGGCATCATCAAGGCGATGTAGGCATCCATGAGGGTCGACTTGCCTGAACCCGACCCTCCGCACAGCAGAGTCGCATCCGGCGAGAAGCGCACGCGGTGGGGGCCGCCGTCGTATCCGCCCCAGTTGATCAGCTGCAGCTCCTCCGCCACCCACTGCTGCCCCCGCGAACCCGCCGGGATCAGCCCGAAGAGCGTGTCGACCATCGTCATCGTTCCACCGCTTCCTGCGACCGCAGCCAGTCGCGGAGTTCTTTCAGGGTCTCGGCACTCAGGACGACCTCGACGAGCGCGCTGATGCGATAACGCCCACTGGTCTCCTCCTGCACGATGCCCTCTCGATCCAGGCGATCCATCGCGTTGCGGATCGCCTTCTGCTGCCGGGCCGTACCGCCGTCGACATCGCTGAAATAGCTCAGCACGGTCTGCTCGAGATCTTCGATGTCGATGCGCACCGATGCCTCGCCCGCGGCGGACTCGCGCTGAAAGACCGTGCGCAGATGCACGAGCACCAGGGTCTCGGCGCGTGTGTAGGGCGCGTCCTTGAGCAACACCGGCATGTCGATCTCGTCGGAGCGCAGCTGCTGCTTGTAGGCGAACCCGCGGCCGTGATCGACGACCAGCCGGAGGTAGAGATCGTTCAGGCGCGACTCGATCACGTGCTGGTGGTCGAGCAGCAGGGTCCACTCCCGACGATTGCGCTCCGCAGCGATGAAACGGCGCTGGAGGATGTGCGCGAGCAAGCGCCGGATCTCGGGGTCCAAAGTCCCGCGATCACCCGCGAAGTGCTCCTCGATGTCGTCTTCCATCGGCACCGGGGCGATGAACGGGTCCTCGATCGGCGTCGTCGTCACGAGGCTCTCTTCAGGCATGTGATTCTTCCTTCGGGTTGCGCGCCGTGACGGCGCCGAAAGCGAAACGTCGCGTCGATCCGTCCGGACGCCGCGCTTCGACCACCGAGACCTCGTCGCCCTCGGTCATGCCTGTGCGGTGGGCGATCTCGAGAAGTCCGACGAGGTCGACAGGACGACGGGTGTCGTCTGCGGCCTCCGCGAACGCGGCGGCGAGATCGAACTCCGGGCCGAGACCCGACACGTACTCCTCGAGCTCCGCATACCGCGGACCGCCCCACGCGCGGGAGTCGACGTCGTCGAACTCGACGTCGTCGGCATCCGCGAGAGGTGCGGGAGCTGCCGGCGGGCGGATGCTGCTCACCGTCTGTCTGAGGTGTCCCAGATCGACGAGCGGGAGGCTGCGCACGGGCGATCCGCTCGCCCCTGCGCCGTCCCAGACGTGAAGTGCGGCGATGACGTCACGCAGCAGATCGTCGATCTGACGGTCCCGCAGCGGATCGTGGGTCTTCACCTGGCCGGTGATGACGTGCGACGCCCGTCGCTGTGCGGCGAGGACCTCTTCGACGCCGAGCTCGACCCGGCGCCCGATGGCATCGAGTTCGGCACGCTGAGTGCTGTCGAGCATGCGGGCGAACGGCTGCCGGAGCAGCCCGTGCAGCTGTTCGGTGAGCGCGTCGATGCGATCAGGATCGCCGATCAACCGCAGGGCTCCGGAGAACGCACGCCCCTCCGGAGTCGAGTTCATGACGTCCTGCGCGCGCTGCAGATACTCCCGGAGCACCTCGCCGGTCGGTCGCTCGTCACGCCGCAGATGGGCGACGACGTCGCGCTGCATGAGCTTGAGCGACTCTGCGACGCGCGTGAAGTCTGCGGGGAGCTCTCGTGCCAGGTGCAGCACGTTCTCCGCTTCTTCGAACAACTCTTCATCGTCGAGCGGATCCGCCCTGCCCGATTCCTCGATCCGGTCGATCTCGGCGTCGAGTGCCGCCCGCTCCTCCCGAAGTCGGGCCAGGCGACGCACGGGATCGGCCTCAGCGCTGTCCGAGAGGTGCTCCACGGCCTCGAGGAGCGTACGCACACGGGAGTTGGAGACGCGCGTGCGCCCGCCGCCCGTGCGCCCGGCGATCTCCAGTGCCTCGACGGCGTGCGCGGAGAGGCGATATACCTCGATGTCCTCGTCGATCTGCTGTACCAGCCAGCCCAGCCGTACCCAGTTCCGGGCGACGTCACGGCCGGTCCCCGCGGGGACCCGACGGTCGTCATCGTCGTCTCCCGCCCCTCTCAGCTCATCGAGGATCTCGGCGAGCTCGGCCTGTGCGTCGGCGATCGGGATGGATGCCCGGTCAGCGGTGAACAGGAGCGAGAGCGACGCGACGACGAAGGGTGCGAAGCGCCCGTGGAGCAGGTCGAGAGTCGGAGTGCTGAATGCGGTGACAGCGCGGGAGAATGCCGCTTCTGCTCGTGTTCCTGTCACGTATTCACATTACTCGGCGGCCTCGACATCGCCGGACGCGACGCGGGAGACGTTGCGACGCGGGAGACGTTGCGACGCGGCGCGATCCGCTACCGCGAGAACTCGGTGCGCGTGAGCGGTGTGCGCTCCCGCGACGCCGTGACGAGGAACGTGACGGTGTCGGGCAGGTAGCGGTCCTCGCCGTACTCGATCGGCTCACCTGCGGGGGCATAGCTCACACGGCGTACCCGCAGCAGCGCGCTCGCCCGACGCACCCCGAGCAGCTCGGCGTCGGCACTGGACACCGCGACGGCATCGATCGCGTGCTCGGCGAACGCTGTCACGATCCCGAAGTCGCGCGAGAGCGCCTCGACGACGGACGCCTCGTCGTCGGCGATCGTGGCCACCCGATCAGCGATCCAGTGCGGGTAGCTGGTGCGCTCGAGCATCACGTCGCGGCCGTCGATGCTGCGCGTCCTGGTCACGCGCAGCACGCGCGTCCGCGGGGCCACCCACAGGCGACGTGCCTCCGCCGCGGTCGCCTCCCCGAACTCTTTGCGGCGCACCAGCCCTCCCGGGGTCATCCCCTTGGACCGGGCCCATTGCGCGAACGAGCGCAGTTCTTCGAATGACTGGCTCTGTCGGCCGGAACGGACGGTCCAGCCTGCGCCATGAACCGGGGAGACCAGCCCTCGATCCTCGAGACCCGCGAGAGCCCGGCGGATCGTGCCGCGGGTCGAGCCGTAGTGGAGGGCCAGTTTGGTCTCGGACGGAAGACGGGAGCCCGGGGCGAACTCCCCATCGATGATCCTGGTCATCAGATCGCGCAGGATCTCGCGATGAGAGCGCGGGGTTGCCGGTAGCACCGTCTCAGACTAGGTGAGTCGCGATGTCCCCGATCGCGCCATCAGGACAGCAGTTCACAGTTGTCCCCCCGCCGCACCCGCACCCGTCCATCGTTCAGACGTCGTTCATCTGCGCGCCGCTCCGCGCACACCGAGGAGCGGGGTAATCGTCCCGTGACCTCGTCGACTCCCTCTTCCGATCGCTCCCCCTCCGCTGGGCCCGCCGCCGTGCTGTTCGACCTCGACGGCACGCTCGTGGACAGCGAAAGGGTGTGGCTCGACGTGATCACCGCCCGGCTCGCCGGCCTTGGCGCGTCGATGTCGTCGGCGCAGCTCGCCGGGTTCGAGGGGCTGTCCAGCATCGATGCCGCTCGCGCCCTGCTCGCTCTCGAAGGGTCGTCTGCACCGGCGAGCGACCTCGCCGCAGAACTGGAGGAGATCACGCTCGATTCCTTCGCGGGGAGCCTGGAGTGGATCGCGGGTGCCGAGGAGGCGCTCGCGCATCTGCGGCGCGAGAGGATCCGGATCGGTCTCGTGACCAGCTCGACCAGGGCATGGGTCGATGCGGTCGCCGAGAACGTGAGCCTCGGCGTATTCGACGTCGTCGTGACCGCGGACGATGTGGGACGCACGAAGCCGAGCCCAGAACCCTATCTGCGGGCGACCGGCCTGCTCGACGTCGATCCGGCCGCGTGCCTGGTGTTCGAGGACTCCGAGGTCGGCGTGCGTGCTGCCGTCGCGGCCGGATGCCGCGTCGTACAGGTCCGGGCCGATCAGCGGGGGGCGAGCGGCACGACGGCCTGCATCCCCCACCTCCGTACCGTGACGGCCCCCTGGGCCGCTTCACTGATGCCCTCCCCGCCCCCGCTTCCCTGACCTCCCGCCACTTCTGACCACCCTTCGAACCCGACGACCCCTGCGAGGAATCCTCATGCTGACCCCTGATCGCCCGAAGAAGACGCGCCCGCGTCCAGAGGCGGCCCTGCGCCGCGCACTCTGCGGAGGGGTGATCGCGGCCACGACGGCCCTCACCCTGCTCGCGCCCACTCTCCCGGCAGCGGCGGTCGCTCCCACGGCCGTCCCGACCTCTTCCACTGCCGTGGAAGCGATGACGCAACAGCGCATCGACGCCGCGAACGACGCCTACAACGGCGCCGACGCCACGCTCGAGTTCATCACGATGTCCGATACCGAACTCGGGGGCGCTGCCACAGCAGACAAGACTTCCGAGCAGGTGGCCTACGAGGGCGCGAAGCCGCACTTCCAGGCGATCCGTGCGTGGGCGGATGCCAAGGGCTTCGATCCGCGCGTCGTGGTCGACAACGGTGACGTCGTCGGCGCAAACGATCCGGAGTACTCCGCTCACCTCGCCGGCGACAGCGAGAAGGTCGCCGGCTGGTATCGCGCGGTCGAACGGGTCATGCGCGAGAGCTTCCCCGAGTCGCAGGTCCTGCTCACCCAGGGCAACCACGACATCGCCGATCTGATGGGCACGACCTTCGAATCCGCGCGGAAGAACGCGCCGGCCGAGGCGCCCGCGTGGCATTACCCGAACGCCGCCACCGGTTACGTGAGCAACTTCCACACGACGATCGAGGGCATCGACTTCATCGGCCTCGACTACAACGGCACCAGCACGTTCGGATACGGCGGGCAGCGCACCGGATACCAGGCCTTCCTCACCTCCACGCTGCAGGACATCGCCGCGAGGCCCGACTACGACCCCGCGAAGCCGATCTTCGTCTCGATCCACAGCGGCTACGCTGGCACGTCGCTCGGAGGGCCCTTCCACGCCGACTACGACATGGCGGGACCCGACCTGCAGCGGATCCTCGCGGCCTACCCGCAGGTGATGCTGGGCTCAGCGCACACGCACTTCTCCTCGAACCCGGAGACGAGCATCTTCCAGAAGGACTTCACGGTCTACGAGAACGCCTCGATGAACTACATCTACCAGGATGTTCCCGGCGACTTCGTCGGAGGTGGATACTTCGGGGGCAATCAGGGAGATCCAGCTGCCGGGGTGTCGCAGAAATACGCGAACTTCATCACCGTGCTCGCCGACGGCTCCACCGTCATCCGTCGATTCGACGTCACCCACCAGCGCTGGGTGGGCATGCCCTGGGTGGTCGATACGACCAAGGGCACGAGCGGCTTCACGTACACCGCCGCACAGCGCAGCACGGTCGCGCCGTGGTGGGGCGCTGCCGCCGTCACCGCGACGGAGGTCGAAGAGGAATCCCTCACGCTCCGCTTCGACCAGGCGAAGGACGACGAGCTCGTGAACTACTACGAGGTCGAGATCCGCGATCAGGCCGGCAACCCGGTCTCGTTCACAGTGAACCAGGTGCCGGACTTCGGCAAGAACCCGGCGAAGTCCGTCACCGGCTCGTTCAAGGCATACTCGCGGTTCTACATGACCCCGAACACGATGGGCTTCGACATCCGCGGTCTGAAACCGGCGAAGAACTACACCGTCACGGTCACGGCGTACGACGACTTCCAGAACGCGTCGGAGCCGCTCACCGGCATCGTACGCACGACCGGCGAGCTCGTCTTCCCCGATTTCCCGGAGACCCCGGCACCCGCACCGGACGGGGAGTTCCTGCACCTCGCCTTCGAGGGCGACCTCGGTGACACCGGAACGCAAGCGGGCTCCGGGCCTGCGGCGAAGCCGGTCGGCGCGGTCTCGTACGTCGCGACCGATCGCCCGGGGTCCTCGGGAACGGCGGTGCGCATCGGCGCGGGCGCGAGCAGCTACATCGATCTCGGTTCTCGTCCCGAGTTCGACCTCGGTACCGACAAGGACCTCACGATCAGCTTCTGGACGAAGGTCACCGGCGTCAACGGCTACGGTGCGATCATCAGCAACAAGAACTGGGCGAACTGGTATCGCGCCGGCATCAACCTCGCCCCGGAGGGAACGAACACCCGCAAGCTCGAGTTCACGCTCGGCGACGGGACCAACGGCGTCTACGCGACGGGTGATGTCGGCGAGTACCGCAGCTCCTGGCACCACATGACCGTCACGGTGGACCGCACACGGAACCTGGCGAGCACATACATGGACGGCATGCTGGCCAAGGAGACGAGCATCGAGGGAATCGGCAGCATGACCAGCGGCCTGAGCATGCTCGTCGGCGTGGACGGGAGCAAGAGCTACGGCATCGGTCTCGACATGGACGACCTGCGGATGTGGGACAGGCCACTGACTGCTAGCGACATCGCCGGGCTCTTCGCCGCCGATGATTCGACTACAGAGACGGCGGCACTCACCCAGGCCGTCGAGTACGCGACGGAGCTGATGAACGCGAACGAGGTCGAGGCCGCCAACGGACGTGTCTTCGATGAGGCGCTCGGCGATGCTCTCGCCACGGCGACAGCCCACAGTGCGGCTCTGCTCTCGGGATCTTCAGGAGCGCGGGATGGCTCGACCGATGGTGCGGTCGCGAAGGCCGCTGTCGTGGCGCCGACGAAGGCACAGCTGCGGACGAGCTTCGAGGCGCTGAAGGCCGCCGTCGACGCGGTGGAGGCCCAGGCCGTGCGTTTCAGTTATCGCACCGAGGTGCGCGGCGGCACCGTTTCGCCCGCAGAGGGCGTTGCGGATCGCGGCGACCAGGTGCGCCTGACGCTCACGCCGGCTGCCGGTTTCCGGATCGCGGGTTCCACGGTCAGGGTCAGCGGTGTCGACAGCTTCGCCATGGAGGGGTCCGAGCTGGTGCTGAACGGTGTCGAGAGCCGTGTGCTCGCTTCGATCGAGTTCGCTGCGGCCGACACCGGCACACCAGGCGAGGGCGGCAATGGGAACGGCGGCAACGGGGACGGCGGCGCAGGAAGCGGAGACGGCAGCGCGTCCAAGCCCGGAACCGAAAGCTCCTCTGCTCCGCTCGCGACGACCGGAGCAGACGGCGCGATCGGCTGGGTGTGGGCGGGAATGGCTGCAATCCTGCTGGCGGCCGGCGCGTGGCTGTTCCGCCTGCGCCGCCGCGCGACCTGACGGCCGATGGCGAAGGCCCCCTGCTTTCCGTGCTGACACGGATCGCCGGGGGCCATTGCCGAACGCTTCACTCTCGGGCCGGACGAATCCGGCGCCTCTAAAACGAAGAAACCCCCGCCTGAGCGGGGGTTTTCATCTTGCTGGGGTACCTGGACTCGAACCAAGAATAACGGAACCAGAAACCGTCGTGTTGCCAATTACACCATACCCCAAGGGCGAAACCGGAGCCTCGCACCGAGAATCAAGCCTACCCGAGCGGCGGCGGAACACCAAAACCGGTGCCGTGTGCCGCCGCCCGGGCGCGTCGCGGCTCAGCTCGCGAGGAACGCCGACAGGGAACGCAGACGACGCAGCGACTCATCCTTGCCCAGCAGCTCCATCGACTCGAACAGCGGCGGGGAGATCCGGCGGCCGGTGATGGCCACACGCGGCGGGCCGTAGGCGATGCGCGGCTTGAGCTCGAGCTTCTCCACCAGCTCTGCAGCCAGAGCCTCCTGGATCTTCTCCGGCGTGAACTCCTCCAGCGGCTCGAGAGCGACGACGCAGGCATCGAGCACCTCGGCGGCATCCGCGGGCAGGCCCTTGAGCGCGTCCTCGGCGTACGAGACCTCGTCGGTGAAGAGGAAGCCCACCATCCCGGGGACCTCGCCGAGAAGCTGCACACGCTCCTGCACGAGGGGCGCGACGCGGAACGCCGTCACCAGCTGCTCATGTGTGGGCTCGTCGAAGAGCCCGGCGGCGGCGAGGTACGGGATCGTCCGCTCGGCGAAGTCCTTCTCCCCCAGCATGCGGATGTGGTCGCCGTTGATCGATTCGGCCTTCTTCTGGTCGAAGCGCGCCGGGTTCGGGTTGACGTTGACGATGTCGAATGCCGCGGTGAACTCGTCGAGCGAGAACACGTCGCGGTCGGGGCCGATCGACCAGCCGAGGAGCGCGAGGTAGTTCAGCAGTCCCTCGGGAATGAAGCCGCGCTCACGGTGCAGGAACAGATCGGCCTGCGGGTCGCGCTTGGAGAGCTTCTTGTTGCCGGTCTCGCCCAGCACCAGCGGCATGTGCGCGAAGCGCGGCACGAACGTCGTGACCCCCGCATCGATGAGAGCCGCGTACAGCGAAAGCTGGCGTGCGGTCGAGGGCATGAGGTCTTCGCCGCGCAGCACGTGGGTGATACCCATGAGCGCATCGTCCACCGGGTTCACGAACGTGTAGAGCGGCACGCCATTCGGACGCACCACCACGAAGTCGGGGAACGAGCCCGCCGGGAAGGTCACCTCGCCACGGATCAGGTCGACGTAGGTGACGTCTTCGTCGGGTACGCGCAGGCGCAGAGCGGGCTGACGGCCCTCGGCGCGGAAAGCCGCCTTCTGCTCGTCGGTGAGGTCGCGGTCGAAGTTGTCGTAGCCGAGCTGCTTGGCACGGCCGGCGGCCTCGTTGCGCGCATCGATCTCCTCGGCGGTGGAGTAGCTCTCGTAGAGGGCTCCTGTGGCGATGAGCTTGTCGATCACCTCGCGGTAGATATCGTGACGCTCCGACTGCCGGTACGGCGCGTGCGGTCCGCCGACCTCGACGCCCTCGTCCCAGTCGATCTTGAGCCAGGTGAGCGCGTCGACCAGCTGGCGGAAGCTCTCCTCGCTGTCGCGGGCGGCGTCGGTGTCCTCGATTCGGAACACCATCTTCCCGCCGTTGTGACGGGCATAGGCCCAGTTGTAGAGAGCCGTGCGGACCATGCCGACATGCGGCAGACCGGTCGGCGAGGGGCAGAAACGGACGCGGACGTCGGCACCACTGACAGTCGTGGTGAGGGGGTGAGGGGTAGCCATAGCCCTTCAATTCTACGGGGACGGCTGACCGCGCCGCTGGGGCATCGGAGCGCTCAGCGAGCGGCGCTCACGGCGACCGCCGCACGATGCTCCAGCGGCACGAACCCGCACACACTCCGCTCGTCCACGACGTTGTCGAAAGCGGTTCGAAAACGGTGCCGCTCGGCCCGATCGAGTCCGGCGTACAGGGCACCGGCACCGGCCACTCCCCCTTCGACCGAGCGCCAGAGAGCATACGGATCCGCGTTCCAGGTCCAGTCGAGCTCTGTGACGTCGACGTGCTGCAAACCGGACTCCCGCAGCATCCGCCCGAAGCCGTCGGCCGTCCGCTCGAAGTCCTCCGCGTCCGGGAGCCTCGGACCCACGAACGGAGCGATCCCTGCACACTCGCCGACCTCAGCCCAGAACCACGAGGGCGAGAGCGTCCAGATCGTCGCCACGACCGCACTCCGACTGATTCGTCGCAGCTCGGACGCACAGGCACGCGGAGATGCCACGTGATTCAGTACGAAGTTCGCGATGGCGACGTCGAACGACCCGTCCGAGAACGGGAGTGCCGGGAGCGCCCCGTCGACGGTGTCGATCAGGGGATGCAGCCGGCACGAGACCGCGCGCATGGTGGGCTCCGGTTCGCAGGCGGTCACCGCCCATCCCCCCGCTGCCCACATCGCAGCGAGTGTGCCGTCGCCGGCACCCACGTCGACGAGGCTGCGGCCGCGTGATCCGCCCAGAGCCTCGTGCATCGTGGCGAAGGTCCCGGCGCAGAGCGCCGCGTACGAGGCGCAGTACGCCTCGCCGACCCCGGACCAGTCCTTCACCGTGTTCCGGTACGCGCCAGCGGAGACAGCACCACGATCGCGACGACCAGGACGAAGGCCGCGATGCCGAGTCCCGAGTACTGGAAGTTCGACAGCACCACTCCGGCCAGCACCGAGCCGGCCGCAGCCGACAGGCTCATCAGCGAATCGCTGCGACCCTGTCTGCGCGTGCGGAGCTCGGGTGCGGATGCCTCGGTGAGCAGCGCGGCACCGGCGACCGTCGCCGCGCTCCATCCCAGGCCCAGCAGGATGAGTGCGACCATGACGCCCCAGGCCTCGGTGCCCGTGAACACGGCGAACGCGAGAGCCCCGGCGAGCAGCACCTGCCCGAGCAGCACGACCTGCAGGCGCCCCCAGCGGTCGGCCAGGATGCCGAACACGGGCGACAGCGCGTACATCCCACCGACGTGCAGTGCGATCGTGACGCCGACCAACGCAGAGACGTCGGCAGGGGTCGCCGCCATCCCGTCCGCGCCGTGCGCCATGTGCGACAGATGCACCGGTGTCATGGCCATGACCGAAGCCATCACGACGTGCGATCCCGCGATCGCGAAGATCGCATACCGCGCGACCAGCGGCCTGTCCATGGACACCGGGCCGGAGGCAGCGGCGGATGCCTTGGCGAGTCGCTGCGCGGCCAGGAGCGGATCGGGTCGCAGCGCGACGATGTAGAGCAGGAGCGCCGCGCACTGCGCGACGAAGGAGAACAGATACGAACCCGTCTGCGGCGGCATCCCGACCGCCTGCCCGACGATCTCTCCCGGCCCCAGCAGAAGAGGACCGGCGACACCGCCGATCGTGGTCGACCAGACGACGATCGACAGATCCCGTCCGCGATGCTGTGGGGCGGCGAGATCGGTTGCGGCGAATCGCGACTGCAGGTTGCCCGCGTTTCCGGCACCGATCATGAGGATGCCTGCGAGCAGCAGCGGGAAGATGCGCAGGGAGGCGGCGAGGATGACGACCGCGATGCCGACCAGTGCGAACAGGTTGCCGAGCGTGAGCGCACGACGCCGGCCGACACGAGCGGCGAGGCGGGCCAGCGGGATCGCGCACGCCGCCGCTCCCAGCGTCACGGACGCCGTCGCCAGGCCGGAGAGCGCGTCGTTCCCCGAGATGTCCGCCGCCAGGAGGGCTCCGAGCGAGACCGTCGCGCCGAAGGCGATGCCGCCGAGCACCTGCCCGAACGACAGCACCAGCACGGTGCGTCGCTGGACCGCCGTCTGTTGTGCCGCCGTCAGGGCGACATCGGTCATGACGCGGGTACGGCGTCGCGCGCGGTGTTGCGCAGGATGCCCAGCCCCGTGATCTCGACCTCGACCACGTCTCCTGCGCCGAAGGTGCCGACACCAGCCGGCGTGCCCGTCATGATGACATCGCCCGGGAGCAGGGTGAACACGGCCGAGGCGTACTCGATGATCGCCGGCACGGAGTGGATCATGTCGGTGAGCGGAGCGTGCTGGCGCACCTCGCCGTTCACCCTCGTCTCGATCGTGGCGTTCGCGGGATCGAAGTCGGTCTCGATCACGGGTCCGAGCGGGCAGAACGTGTCGAAGCCCTTCGCGCGCGCCCACTGTCCGTCCTTGCGCTGCAGGTCGCGGGCGGTCACGTCGTTGCCGATCGTGTAGCCGAGCACGTAGTCGAGGGCGTTCTCGGCCTTCACGTTCTTCGCGATCTTGCCGATGACCACGACGAGCTCGCCCTCGTACTCGGTGCGGTCGGAGAGGGTCGGACGCACGATCGCGTCACCCGGTCCGATCACCGCGGTGTTCGGCTTGAGAAACAACAGGGGCTCCTCGGGAGCCTCTCCCCCCATCTCGGCTGCGTGATCGTGATAGTTCTTCCCGACGCAGACCACCTTCGACCGCGGGATCACCGGTGCGAGCAGAGCGGCATCAGCGAGCGGCACACGGGCGCCGGTGGTCTCGTACCCGGTGAACATCGGGTCTCCGGCGAGCACCACGAGCTCGCGCTCGTCGATGATCCCGTACATGATGGCTTCGTCGTGGCTGAACCGGGCGATCTTCATGGGATCCAGCCTACCGATCGTGCCCCGCGGTCAGGCGTCGAGGCGCAGCAGCCAGCCGTGCTTGTCCTCGCGGCGACCGTACTGGATGTCGGTGAGCTCCTCACGCAGGGAGAGTGCGAGCTCGCCCAGCGGCTGCGGCTCGTCGAACCCGTCGCCGACGAGTGCGCCGATCGGGGTGACGACCGCAGCGGTGCCGCACGCGAACACTTCGACGATGTCGCCGGAGGCCACGCCCTCGCGCCATTCGTCGATCGAGATCGGTCGCTTCTCGACCGTGTAGCCGCGGTCTTCCGCCAGCTGCAGCAGCGAGTCGCGCGTGATGCCTTCGAGGATGCTGTCGGACTCGGGCGTCACGACACGACCGTCCTTGAACACGAACACGACGTTCATGCCGCCCAGCTCTTCGACATCGCGCTTCTCATTGAGGAACACGACCTGATCGCAGCCCTTGGCGCTCGCCTCGCTCTGCGCGAGCAGGCTCGACGCATAGTTGCCACCGGTCTTCGCCTTGCCGGTTCCGCCCTTGCCGGCGCGGGCGTACTCCTCGGAGAGCCAGATACGCACCGGCTTCACCCCACCGGAGAAGTAGGCGCCTGCGGGACTGGCGATGACGTAGTAGGCGACCTTCTGCGCGGCGCGCACGCCGAGGAACGCCTCCTTGGCGAACATGAACGGGCGCAGGTACAGGCTCTGGTCGGCACCGCTCGGAACCCAGCGACCGTCCACGGCGATGAGCTCGCGCAGCGACTGGATGAAGTACTCGGTCGGCAGCTCCGGCAGCGCGAGACGACGGGCGCTGGCCTGCAGACGAGCGGCGTTGCGGTCGGGGCGGAACGTGTGGATCGAGCCGTCGGCGTGACGGTAGGCCTTGATGCCCTCGAAGATCTCCTGCGCGTAGTGCAGCACCGAGGCAGCCGGGTCGAGCGGGATCGGGCCGTACGGCTGCACGCGCGGACGGTGCCAGCCGCCCTTGGCGGACCAGCAGATGTCGACCATGTGATCGGTGAAGACCACGCCGAAGCCCGGATTCTCCAGCACCTCGGCGAGCCGCGCGGGAGACGCAGCGGTCAGGTTCTTCGTGACGGCGAACTCCAGGGGAGCCACGGTCGCCTCGGCATCGATGGTCGTCATCTCATCATCCATTCCTCGTGGGTGGGCGCATCCTCGCGCCCGTTCAGCCTACGCCTGCAGTCAGAGGCGTGCAGTGATCGCGGACCCGATCTCCGTGGTGGTTCGAGCGGCCGTCCGCGCAGCGATATCGGTCTCGACAGCGGCGCTCACGCGTGCGGATTCCTCGGTGAGTCCGAGGTGGTCGAGCAGCAGCGCGATCGAGAGGATCGCAGCGGTCGGATCGGCCTTCTGCTGACCGGCGATGTCGGGGGCCGAGCCGTGCACGGGCTCGAACATCGACGGAAAGGCGCCGTCGGGATTGATGTTGCCCGAGGCGGCGAGGCCGATGCCTCCGGTGACCGCTCCGGCGAGGTCGGTGAGGATGTCGCCGAACAGGTTGTCGGTGACGATCACATCGAAGCGCGAGGGATCGGTGACCAGGAAGATCGTGGCGGCGTCGACGTGCAGGTAATCGACCGTGACCTCGGGGTGCTCGGCCGCGACCTCGTTCACGACACGCTGCCAGATGGCACCGGCGTGCACGAGCACGTTGGTCTTGTGCACGAGCGTGACCTTCTTGCGACGACGCTCGGCGAGGTCGAACGCATAGCGCACGACGCGCTCGACGCCGAAGGCGGTGTTCACCGAGGTCTCGTTCGCGACCTCTTGCGGAGTGCCCTTGCGGATCGCCCCACCGTTGCCGACGTACGGCCCTTCGGTGCCTTCACGCACCACGACGAAGTCGATGTCGCCCGGGTCGGCCAGCGGCCCCGAGGCGCCGACGAACAGTTTCGACGGGCGCAGGTTCACGTAGTGGTCGAGAGTGAAACGCAGCTTCAGCAGCAGGCCGCGCTCGATGTTCGCGTCTTTGAGGCGCGGGTCACCCGGGGTGCCGCCGACCGCGCCGAGCAGGATCGCATCGTTCGCGGCGATCGCGGTGAGATCGTCGTCCGTGAGGGTGTCGCCGGTCTCGAGGAAGCGTCCGGCTCCGAGCGAGAAGCGGGTCTTGTCGAAGACCACATCGCTGTCCGCGGTGACGGCGTCGAGCACCTTCTCCGCTTCGGCGATGACCTCGGGACCGATGCCGTCACCGGGGATGACGGCCAGCTTCACGACACGCGACATGACACTCCTTGCGCACTGCACGGGGATGGACCGGCTCAGGCTCACCGCAGGGCGAGCGAGCCGGTCCTCCCAGCGTACTGGTCAGTGCGTGGGGGCTTTGCGCAGTGTGACGGCGGCGATCACGCCCGCGACGACCACGAGGCCGGCGCCGATCAGCGAGGTCACCATCACACCGGAGCCGAATGCAGCGGCCGCCGCCTCCCACAGCGCGTCACCGAGCTGGCCCGGCAGCGCCTGTGCCGCTGTGTAGGCACCGGCGAGGGTCTCTCCGGCCGCATGCACGACATCTGACGGCAGCCCCTCTGGCAGCACGAGTGCTCCGCGGTAGAAGGCCGTGATGATGCCACCGAGCACCGCGGTGCCGAGCACGGCTCCGAGCTCGTAGGCGGTCTCGGAGACCGCACTCGCCGCGCCCGCCTTCGCGGCGGGCGCGCTCGAGAGGATCAGCTCATTGGAGATCGTCTCGGCGGCACCGATGCCGATGCCGAGCACCACGAACGCCACGACCAGGGGCAGCACACCGTGCTCGTGCGTCGTGAACGCCACAATCAGGTAGCCGGCCACCGAGAACGCCAGGCCGACGGGGATCACGATGTGCGGCGGGATGCGACGGGAGATCGGGACGACCGAGAGTCCGGCCACGATCATCGCGAGCATTCCGGGCACGAGCGCGAGCCCGGCCATCATCGGGGACAGCCCGAGGACGAGCTGCAGATGCTGCGAGACGAAGTAGAGGAAGCCGACCAGAGCCACGACGCTGAGCAGGTTCACCAGGATCGCGCCGGAGAACGAGCCCCGACGGAACAGCGCCATGTCGAGCATCGGCGTCTTGGCACGCAGCTGACGACGAACGAACAGGTATCCCATCACGAAGCCGAGCAGCGCCCAGGCCGCGGCCTTGAGGCTCGGCCCGTCGACGGCCAGCGACTTGATCGCGTAGACCACCGGGATCATCGTCGCCATCGACAGCGCGATGCTGATCAGGTCGATGCGCCCCGGGTTCGGGTCACGGCTCTCGGGGACCAGCAGCGGCGCGGCGACGAGCAGCGGGATGAGCACGGGCACGGCGATGAGGAACACGGATCCCCATGCGAAGTGCTCGAGGAGGAACCCGCCGACGATCGGTCCGAGTGCCGAGCCGGCGGAGAACGCCGATGCCCACACGGCGATCGCCATGCGGCGCTGATCGCGATTCTGGAAGATCGAGCGCAGGAGGGAGAGGGTCGACGGCATCAGCATGGCGCCGAAGAAGCCGAGGAGTGCCCGGGCGGCGATCAGCAGCCCGGCGGTGGGCGCGAAGGCGGCCAGTGCGGAGACGGCGGCGAAGCCGGTCGCACCGATCAGGAGCATCTTCCGACGCCCGAAGCGGTCGCCCAGCGTCCCCATCGTGACGAGGAGGCCCGCGAGCACCAGGGGGTACACGTCGATGATCCACAGTTGCTCCGCCCCCGTGGGAGCGAGCGCGATCGAGATCTCCGGGAGCGCGAAGCTCAGCACCGTGTTGTCCACCGACACCAGCAGCACCGGCAGCATGAGGACGACGAGTGCCGCCCAGCCGCGGGCTCCGACGCGGGGAGCATCCGTCTCTGTCGTCGGGATCGACGCAGTACGGTTCATGGAACACCTCTCAGAATCGTGAAGGCACGGTTAGTGAACCGTCCGGATGGTATAGTAACAGAATTCCCGCCCCTCCCCCTGTGCAGAGGATCCACGATGCCCCGACCTCCCCTCGCCCGCGAGAAGGTGCTCGACGCCTTCGAAGCGATCCTCATCGAAGACGGCGAGCGAGCGGCGACGCTCGAGGCGACCGCCAAAGCGGCCGGCGTCTCGAAGGGCGGCCTCCTGTACCACTTCGGATCGAAGGACGAGCTGGAGGCGGGTCTGGTCGAGCGACTCGACCGACTCACGACACTCGACCTCGAACGCATGACCGCCGCAGACGAGGGGCCGGTCGCCTACTACGTGCGCACTTCGGTGATGGAGGACGATGCCCTCGATCGCGTGTTGATCGCCACGACGCGGCTGGCCCAGGGCGGATCGATCCCTGCAGCCGACATGCTCCGCGACACCCGACGACGCTGGGCGGAGACGATCCGCCCGCACGTGCGCGACAACGCGAGCCTCGACCTGGTGATGCTCGTGAGCGACGGGCTCTACTTCAACAACTCGCTCGATGTGCACGGGCCCGAGCGACTCGTCCCCCGCAGCGACCAACTCGCTGAGCTGATCGCTCTGGTCCTCAAAGCGACGGCTTGACACCACCGGGAAGAGCGAGAGGGCGGGAGCATCACGCTCCCGCCCTCTTCTGCGTCTGTGCGATCGACCTGTGCGATCAGACCGTGCGATCAGATGTCGGTGATCTCGATCTGACGGAACAGGTCGGCGTCGATCGCGTCGCGCACGTCGTCGAGCAGTTCGTCCGAGACCGGCGAGTCCAGGGTCAGCACGCTGAGCGCCTGGGCGCCGGCCGCCTGACGGGCGATCTGCATGCCGGCGATGTTGATGCCGGCCTCCCCGAACTTCTGGCCGTACACCGCGACGATGCCGGGGCGGTCGGTGTAGAGCATGACGACGTGGTGCTTCTCGATCGGCAGTTCGAGCCTGTGGTCGTTGATGCCGACCAGCTTCTCGGTCTGCTTCGGACCCGTGAGCGTGCCGGACACCGAGAGCTGCGAGCCATCGGACAGCGCACCCGTGAGGGTGATGACGTTTCGGTACTCGTCGCTGACATCGTCTTTGAGCAGACGCACCGCGATCCCGCGCTGGTCGGCGAGGAGCGGCGCGTTCACGTACGAGACGGTCTCACTGACGATGTTCGTGAACACGCCCTTGAGCGCAGCGAGCTTGAGCACACTCACGTCGTAGTCGTTCAGCTCTCCATGCACCTCGACGTCGAGGCTGGTGAGCGGCGAGGTCGCGAGTGCTGCGAAGATCTGGCCGAGCTTCTCGACGAGCGAGATGCCGGGGCGCACGTAGGGATCGATGACGCCACCGGCGACGTTCACCGCATCGGGCACGAGGTCTCCGCCCAGGGCGAGGCGCACCGACCGGGCCACCGAGACGCCGGCCTTCTCCTGCGCCTCCTCGGTGCTGGCGCCGAGGTGAGGGGTGACCACGACGTTGGGGAGGTCCAGGAGCGGCCGAGCGGTGCCTCCCTCTGCGGGGGGCTCGGAGGTGAACACATCGAGTCCGGCGCCCGCGATCTCTCCCGCGACCAGAGCCGCGTGCAGCGCTTCCTCGTCGATCAGGCCGCCGCGGGCGACGTTGACCACGAAGGCGGTCGGCTTCATCGCTGCGAACTGCTCGGCGCCGATCATGCCTGTCGTCTCCGGCGTCTTCGGCATATGGATCGTCAGGAAGTCCGACTCGGCCACGAGCTCGTCGAGCGAGAGGAGCTGCACGCCGAGCTGCTGAGCACGGGCGGAGGTGACATAGGGATCGTAAGCGACCACCCGCATGTCGAACGCCGCGAGGCGCGCGGCGACGAGGGCGCCGATGCGGCCGAGGCCGACGATACCGACGGTCTTCTCGAACAGCTCGGCTCCCGTGAAGGAGCTGCGCTTCCAGGCACCGGCAGACAGCGAGGCGTGCGCGGCCGGAATGCGGCGGGCGAGGCTCAGGATGTGGCCGACCGTGAGCTCGGCAGCGGAGACGATGTTCGAGGTCGGCGCGTTGACGACCATGACGCCGGCGGCCGTGGCTGCCTTGATGTCGACGTTGTCGAGGCCGACTCCGGCACGGGCGACGACCTTCAGTTTCGGCGCGTGACCCAACGCCTCCTCGTCGATGCGCGTGGCCGAGCGGACCAGCACGGCATCGGCATCCGCGAGTGCCGCGAACAGCGCCTCGCGGTCGGTGCCGTCGACGTCGCGGACGTCGAAGTCAGGACCGAGGGCGTCGATCGTGGCGGGAGAGAGTACTTCGGCGATAAGCACGACAGGCTTCGGCACAGTGGATCCTTCGGGGCAGCGCGGCAGGGGCCGATGCGCCGCACACCATGGGGGCGCGATCGCGTCAACTCTACCGGAGCAGGGGCAGCCCTCCGTGCCGTGTGACGCGGTACGGCAGGCCGCTCACGCGCTGGGCATCGTGAGGCTCAGCGCGATCAGACTCATCCAGAACACCGCGACCACGCCGAGCCCCGCGAGGAACACGAGCGCCAGTTCGCCCACCCGGCGCCGCCTGCCGATCACGTATGCGAAGGCGAACACGATCGCGGGGAAGGCGACCCCGAACACCAGCGTCGCCCACCCGCCACCACTCAGTCCGGTCTGCGCCATCGTGATGAGGTGTGCGACGGCGTTCCAGACCGCGTAGGCGTAGAAGAGCCCGGCGAGTCCGATGACGAGCCCGACGAGCCAACGCGGCGAGCCCGCGGACACCTGCGGCTCGGTCGACGATGCGGTCATGATCCGATCACCCCCACGGTGACGAAGGGCCAGGGCACGAGGAGGACCACACCGGCGAGCAGCACCGCCACGCGGATCCACGCCGCCCTCCCCCTGGTGAGCACCCAGGCGGCCAGGAACCACAGCGCGGGAGCGGCGATCGCGAGGAAGAACCACGGCAGGAACATCACGTCCGAGACGAGGAAGGAGGCCAGCGGCTGCAGTCGGAGCCCGCCGACGATCCAGCCGATCGTGTAGAGCAGGTAGACGCCGCCGACCACGCCGATGAGCAGTAGCATCGGGGTGCTCAGGCCCGCGGGTTCGTCGACGGTTGCCGGCGTGACGGTGCCGTCGTCCTCGATCGTCCCCACATCATCGCTGCCCTTGCCGACGGCGCTCCAGCCGTGCGGAAGCGCACGATCCTTCGGCGTCGAGGCCTCGTCGCCGTCCCAGCTGAGGGCGTCGTCGGAATCGGAAGTCATGTCCCCAGCGTAGGACAACCGGTCCACTAGAATCGGGGTTGCCTTGAGCCGGAACGGCGGGCACCGGAGGGGAAAGGGAACACCGTGGCTGCGAGCGAGAACGCCGAAAGCGACAACACCGACGCCCGCGTCGAACAGTCCACGAAGAGCACGACGGCCGAGCCGCCCGCCGGGTGGGTGCCCACCCCCGAAGCCAAGGCGAAGGCCACACGCTTCCGCTGGATCGCCGGCATCCTCTGGGCGGTCGCGATCATCGGCGAGGGCATCGGCATCTTCTGGCTCCTGCGCCAGCGCGTGTTCGTCGGCGAAGACGGCACCCTCGTCCGCAATCCCGACACCGGCCTGCTCGAAGAGCAGGGTGTCACCGCGACGTTCCCGCAGTGGGCGTTCATCACTCTCCTCGTGCTGCTCGTCGTGATCGCGGCCCTGTCGATCACCGGCTCGGTGCTGTGGAAGAAGGCCAATCGCCTCGATCCCGCACGCAAGGCCGACAAGACACGGTTCTTCGTGCAGAACCAGCTCGGCGCGATCATCGCCGTCGTGGCGTTCCTCCCCCTCGTCATCCTGATCTTCCTCAACAAGGACATGGACAAGGGCCAGAAGACCACGGCCGGAATAGTCGGTGTCGCGCTCGCGGCCCTGGCGGTCTTCATCGGCGTCGACCTCACCCCACCGTCCGTCGAGCAGTACACGGCCGACCAGTCGGCCGTGATCCAGCTCCTGGGCAAGGACGAGGTCGTCTGGGTCGACGGCGGCAAGGTCTACCACGTTTGCGACGAGGTCTCGGCGATCCAGACCGGAAGCGAGATCCGCACCGGTACGACCGCACAGGCCGTCGAGGCGGGCAAGATCCGGCTGACACTGCAGTTCGCTTCGGAGCTGCGCGCCTGCGACCTGCCTGTCCCCGAGAACGACGAGGAGATCACCGAGGCGCTGCGGTCGATCCAGGCCGGCCAGACCGACACCGTGCTCCCGGCGCCCGTGTGGGCCGACACCGTCGAGGCCCCGATCGTGGTCGAGGAAGCTCCCGCCGAGTGACGGTCCGCTCGACGCTAGTCCGCGTCGAGCGCCTCGACCAGACGTTCTTCGGCCGACGACAGGTGCGCGTCGAGAAGGGCTGCTGCGCCTTCTCCGTCGCCTGATGCGACCGCGTCGAGGATGGCCGCATGCTGCGACGCGATCACCGAGGCGTCGAGCAGTCGCCGCCCCTGCACCTGCGCCATGCACAGCCGCACTTCGTCGAGCACGCTGCGGTACATCCGTCCGGTGCGCTCGCTCTCGAGCGCGTCGATGAGCGCGGTGTGAAAGCGCAGGTCGGGGTCCACGGTCGCCGGATCGGGGCCCGAGGGCATCGCGAGGATCTCCGCATTCGCGTCGTACGCGGCTCGGGGTACGCTCCTGGTCATCGCGAGCTCGCGAAGCGCCGCGCTCTCGAGCCGGGTCCTGGTGCGGTAGACGTCGCGCACGGTCGCGGGGTCGATCCCGACCACACGTGCGCTCCGGTGCGCGGTGCGCACCAGCAGTCCGCTGGCGACGAGCTGCTCGATCGCCGCCTTCGCGCTGGGGCGGGCGACTCCGAAGGTCTGCGACACGGCCGCTTCCGTGATCGGGTCCCCCGAACGGATCTCGCCGCCGAGGATGCGGCCGCGCAGCTGCGCGGTGACGGCGTCCACGACGCCGACGATCCCCAGCGTCGCTTCCGAAGTGATGGTCATGCGGGTCAGCCTATCGAAGGGGTCCCGACTCGGTACACTTGTCTGACAATCTTCCACGCAGTCCTTCTACGGAGCAGAGGAGCACCGTGCCGACCACCCTCGCCGAACCGCTGGACCCCGCCCTGCTGGGCTCCACGACTCAGGTCCACTCGCGCTCCATCGACCGCTTCGCCCGAGCCCACGACGCCTCCCATTACCTGCTGATCCCGGATGCGGTGCTCTCCCCCGCTGATGCCGAGGGTGTGGCGCGCGCCTTCGGAGCCGTCCGCGCCGCCGGGCGCACGATGACATTCCGCTCCGGCGGCACCAGCCTCTCCGGGCAGAGCGTGAGCGGGGACATCCTCGTCGACACCCGCAGCAGCTTCCGCGGCATCCGTGTGGAGGATGACGGCGCGACCGTGCGGGTCGGCCCCGGCGCGACCGTGCGCCAGGTCAACACCAGACTCACGCGCTATCGCCGCAAGCTCGGCCCCGACCCCGCGAGCGAGATCGCCTGCACGATCGGCGGCGTCGTGGCGAACAACTCCAGCGGCATGGCCTGCGGCATCACCGAGAACTCGTACCAGACGATCGAGTCGATGACCATCGTGCTCCCGAGCGGGACGATCCTCGACACGGGGCGTCCGGACGCGAACGAGGTGCTGCGTGCCGCGGAACCCGCGATCGCCGACGGTCTGCTCGATCTGCGGGCCCGCCTGCTCGCATCGGCCGAGCGCGTCGCCTTCCTGCGCCAGCAGTTCTCCATGAAGAACACGATGGGCTACGGACTGAACGCACTGCTGGACTTCGACGACCCCGTGCGCATCCTGGAGCACCTCATCATCGGCTCCGAGGGCACGCTCGCGTTCGTGGCCGAAGCCCGGTTCCGCACGATCGAGGTGCGCCCGTCGATCGCGACAGGGCTGCTCGTGTTCGAGACGCTGTCTGCCGCGATGACGGCGCTCCCCGACCTCACCCGACTCGGGCTCGCCACCATCGAGCTCCTGGACGCCGCATCCCTCCGGGTCGCGCAGGGGCTGAGCGATGTCCCGGCGTCGATCGCGGAGATCGAAGTGCAGGGACACGCCGCTCTCCTGGTCGAGGTGCACGCGGCCGACGCCGAAGCACTCACGGAAGCGAGTGCCGCGGCGCAGGCGCATTTCGAGGCACTGCCGCTCGCCGTGACACCGCGCCTCACCACGGATGTCGAGGAACGCGCAGCGCTGTGGCATGTGCGCAAAGGTCTCTACACCGCTGTGGCCGGCGCCCGACCGTCCGGCACGACCGCGCTTCTCGAAGACATCGTGGTGCCCGTGCCGCGACTTCTCCACACCTGCGAGCGACTCATCGAGCTGTTCGCTGCGCACGGCTACGAGGGCTCGGTCATCTTCGGGCACGCCAAGGACGGCAACGTCCACTTCCTCCTCAACGAACGCTTCGACGATGCCGACAGCGTCGCCCGCTATCGGCGCTTCACCGACGATCTGGTCGACCTCGTGCTGTCGCAGCAGGGATCACTGAAGGCCGAGCACGGAACCGGGCGCATCATGGCGCCGTTCGTGCGCCGCCAGTACGGCGACGAGCTCACCGACATGATGTGGGAGATCAAGGGACTCCTCGACCCCGACGGCATCCTGAATCCGGGAGTGGTGCTCTCCGACGACCCCGACTCGTATCTGCACGATCTCAAGCGGGTGCCGACGGTCGAGAGCGAGGTCGACCGCTGCGTCGAGTGCGGCTACTGCGAACCGACCTGTCCGAGCAAGAGCATCACCCTCACACCTCGACAGCGCATCGTGATCCGCCGCGACATGGCGTGGGCAGAGGAACAGGGCGATGCCGACCTGCTGCGCGACCTGCAGAAGGACTACGACTACGACGGCGTCCAGACGTGTGCGGTCGACGGCATGTGCGGTGTGGCCTGCCCGGTCGACATCAACACCGGCGATCTCGTGCGTCGGCTTCGTGCGGAGCAGTCGAACGCGGTCGAGGGTGCCGTGTGGGGTACGGCGGCCAAGCACTGGGGCACGGTCACCCGTGCCGGAGGTGTCGCGCTCACCGTCGCCGATGCCCTCCCCGCACCTCTCGTACGCGGGGTCACGCACCTCGGTCGCGCGGTCCTCGGCACCGACACCGTGCCCCTCTACGACGGCGGGCTCCCCCACGGCGGCTCGAAGCCACCGCACCCGGAGTCGCCGACCGATGCGCAGGCGGTCTTCTTCGGCGCCTGCATCGGGACGATGTTCAGTGCGGAAGGTGAGGGCGAGGGATCTCGGGATGCCCTGCGTGCACTGCTCGACCGGGCCGGGATCCCCGTCGTGATCCCCGAGGAGAACGGCGGGCTCTGCTGCGGCACACCGTGGAAGTCGAAGGGCCATCTCGACGGCTACGCGCTCATGTCCGACCGGGTCCTGGAGTCGTTGTGGGTGGCGAGCCGGCACGGCGAGCTCCCCGTGGTGTGCGATGCGGCCTCGTGCACCGAGGGCCTCGACGTGATGCTCGCACAGTCGGTCGCCAAGAACCCCCGCTACGCGGGCCTGCGGATCGAGGACGCCACGACCTTCGTGGCCCGCGAGGTGCTGCCGAAGGTGAGCGTCACGGCGAAGCTCCCCACGGTGGCCGTCCATCCGACCTGTTCCACGACGGCGCTCGGGGCGACCGGGGCGCTGACCGCGATCGCCGGAGCCGTCGCCGACGACGTGTTCGTCCCCGAGGGCTGGGGCTGCTGCGCCTTCGCCGGCGACCGCGGCATGCTGCACCCTGAGCTCACGGCCAGCGCGACCGCTCAGGAGTCGGCGGAGATCGCGGAGGCCGAGAGCACGCACGGCGACTTCGACGCGTTCGTGTCGGCGAACCGCACCTGCGAGATCGGGATGACGCGCGCCACAGGACGACCGTATCGGCATGTGATCGAGGTGCTCGAGGAGCTCACCCGCCCCTGATCGCGGGGAGCACAGCTGAGCGCGGGCGCACACAGCGAGGGCCCTCCCGACTTGTGGTCGGCAGGGCCCTCGCCTCGTCGCGATCCGATCCGTCTCAGCCTGCGGACAGGACCGCGACAGCTTCTTCGCGCAGACCGGCCGGGATCACGACGACCGCGCTATCCTGCGCCGACCGCTCGGCGACAGAGCCGTCCGACCAGCGCAGATCGCGCGTGCGCAGCTCATCGGGCAGCTCGATCGTGCCGACGCTCGGGTCGAGCGCCTGCACGTGCACGGTCGCCCCTGTGGTCGTGTAACGACGCGGCGCGCCGGTCCGCTCCCCCATCCGGATCCACGGTCGGGTGCCGTAGATGGCATCTCCGTTCACCTGCAGCCACGCACCCAACTCGCGCATCGCGCTGCGCTGCAGTTCCGGGATCGAGCCGTCGGCCGCGGGCCCCACGTTGATGAGCAGATTGCCGTTCTTGGCCACGACGTCGACGAGCAGGCGGATCAGCGCCGCCCCGGACAGCGAGTGCCGCTCGTCCTCCGCCTGGTTGAAGCCGAACGAGTAGCCGAGGCCGCGAGTCGACTCCCAGGGCTCCGGGATGATCTCGGGGATGTCCGTGTATTCGCGCGTGAGGAAGCCGTGGTACGGCACACCCCAGCGGTCGTTGACCACACCATCCGGCACGGCGTCGAAGTACCGCTCCAGGAGCGCCGCGACCGCGTGCTCGTCTCGACCCTTGCCACCGTCGGGCCACTCGATGTCGTTCCACAGCACATCGGGCGAGAAGCGCGACACGAGTTCATCGAGCTGGGCGGCCGAGTAGCGGGCGAAGTGGGCGTCGTTGCGGCGGTACCGGAACAGGTCGGTGTCGGACTCGATCGGTGGGAAGTCGCTGACATGCCAGTCGAGCGCCCCGGAGTAGTAGACACCGAACTTGGCGCCCGCCCGACGGGTTGCATCGTGGAACTCGGAGATCAGGTCACGGCGCGGGCCTCGAGCGACCGCATTGAAGCCGGTCGTCGCGGTGTCCCACAGGCAGAACCCCTCGTGGTGCTTCGTCGTGGGGATGATGTACCTGGCGCCAGCCCCGACGAGCTCGCCCACGAAGGCATCCGCGTCGAACGCCGAGGCATCCCACCGATCGGCGAGGTCCTCGTACGAGGTGCCCGGCCCGAACAGCTGCTGGTGCCGCTCCCACGTGGGGCTGCCGGCGATGCGCACGGTGTTGCCGTACCACTCGGCGTACTGGTGCCAGGCGTACGCGTCCTCGGTCGGGATGTTCACGCCGGCGCCGTGCTGCACGGCCCACGCCGGCACCGAGTACAGCCCCCAGTGCACGAAGAAGCCGAGCTTCGCGTCGCGGTACCAGTCGGGCACACCCTGCGTCGGGTACGTCGGAGCATCCGCGCCGAGGTCGGGTCCGGTGCGCTTCTCGAAGTTCATCATGCGCTCTGCTCCTCAGAGAGTCCGCGGCGTACGACGACCGCGGTGAGATCGGGATTGCCATTCGGGTCGAACGGGTAGACGCCGGGTTGCAGACGGTGGTGGCCCAGACGCAGCAGATCCTGGTCGACACCTCCGGGAGTCAAGGCGAGGGTCCAGCCCGCGGCGAGCTCGTACAGCTCCGGTTCGAGGTAGCCGATCTTCACCACGACGATGTCGGCGGTCGTGGGCTCGAGCCCCAGCATCCGGAAATCCGAGAGGTGGTGGAACGGCTTGCGGCGCTCGGTGATGACGGCGTGCAGCCCACCCACCGCGATCACGACCTGCGTGCCCGCATCCGGGTCGCCCTCCGTGATCGAGAACACAGTCCCGGTGATCGTCACGGGACCGTGCGGCCCCGCATCGACTCCGGCTCCTGCGGCGAGGGTGACGGTGGCACCGACACCGGCGGCCGCTGCCTGGGCGACGGCCACGGGGTCGAAGATCGAGGCGACCAGGGTGGTTCGGCTGCCGTCCGTGAGCTCCGGCCGCTCGAGCAGGTGCGCGAGCGTCCAGGTCACGTCCCCCGCACCACCGGCGGTCGGGTTGTCGCCGGAATCCGAGATCAGGTACGGATGCGGCGCTCCCGGGGCGAGCGCCTTCTGCAGAGCCTCATCGAGGGAGCCGGTCTCTGCCACGAAGACGAAGTCCTCGCGGGCGTCCCAGAACATCCGGGCCACGCGCTCCGCCTCGCGCGCGATCAGCTGCTCGTCATCGCCTGTGACCACCACGTAGGCCTGGCACCGCGGCTCATCCGCCCAGGCATAGCCGATCCACACCGAGGCGTCGACGACGCCGGGGAGCGCTTCGATCTCGGGCAGCTGCGCGTAGATGCTGCGCGCCGGCTCCAGGCGGGTGCTGGTCTTCTCCCCGGGCAACAGCACCGGGACCGGCACCCACGCCGTGAACGGGCGCCGACGCAGCGGGTCGGCGCCGTGCGGCCCCCGCAGTCGTGCGAGCAGGTTCCACACCGCCCGCTCCTTGGTGTTCATCCAGTCCTCGTGCGGCGCCATCCGGTAGCAGGTCAGCAGATCGACCGCGTCGCGCAACACCTCCGAGACGTTTCCGTGCAGATCCATCGACGTCGACACCAGGGTGTCCGGTCCGAGCGCCGCACGCACGGCGAGAGCGAGATCACCCTCGGCGTCCTCCATGCCGACGACGCTCATGGCGCCGTGGATGTCGAAGAAGAAGCCGTCGAAGGGGCCCTGCGTGCGGATGCCTTCCACGATCGCATCCTTCATCCGGTGGTAAGTCTCCGGAGCCACGGCTCCGCCCGGCAAGGAGCGTCCGTGTGTGAGCGGTACCCACTCCGCAGCGGCTTCGAGCTCGCGCCCGTCCTCGAGGAAGGGATAGTACGCGCGCAGTGCCTCTCCGGTGCGGACCGTGAAGGCCTCGTCGCCGGAGATGTGAGGGGAGAACGTGCTCGACTCGATCGAGATCCCGGCGATGCCGATGCGGGGTCTCGGGAGACCGCCGTCCGCGACGGAAGGAAGGGAACCCATCCAGATCTCGTGGGCTTCGGGACGTGCAGTCACGCGGTGTGCTCCTTGTCGGTGCTCGATTGGTCGGTGCTCCGCCGGTTGTGATGCCCAGCGGGTGGTCGGTGCGGACCGGATTCAGTGTGCCCCCGCCGGCACGAGGGCACGGCGGGCGGTCTCGATGGCGCCGAGAGCCACGGCATCGGAGCCGAGGACGGCCGGGATGATGCGCAGCGGAATGCCCGACACCGGGGAGTCGGTGCGCAGCGTGCGGGCGATCGCCGGTTCGAGGAGGTCCCAGGCTGTGGCGACGCCGCCGCCCACGATCGCACAGGGTAGATCGAGGATCGTCGCTGCACTGGCACAGGCCAGGGCAAGCGCCCGCCCAGCGGCATCGAACACCGCGATCGCATCCGCATCACCGTGTCGGGCACGATCGGCGACGTCTCTGGCGTCGAGCGCCCGGCCCTCCGTGCGCTCCTGATAGCGCAGCGCGATCGACGTGCCGGACGCCAGGGTCTCCAGATGCCCGGTCTGGCCGCACGTGCACACCAGGTCGCTGTAGCCGGGCGTGTGCCCGATCTCCCCCGCCGCACCGTGTGGACCGTGGTGGAGTTCGCCGTCGATCATGAGCGCACCGCCGACGCCCGTGCCGAGCATGACGCCGAGCACATCGACGTCTGTTCGCCCTTCGGCCGCGGCTTCACCCAGGAGGAACGCGTTGACGTCGTTCTCGACCCGCACGGGAACGGCGAGGCGCGCTTCGAGTTCTCCCGCCAGCGGGAACCCCGCCCAACCGACGAAGGTCGCCGAGGCCGCGCGGATCGTTCCGGTCTCATGGTCGATGACGCCGGCCGCACCGACCCCCGCCGCGACGAGAGTCGCTCCGGCCTCGATCACCAGCGCGCGTGTGAGATCGGCTGCCGCATCGGCCATCGCCCCGCCGCCGAGGGCTGCGGGTGCCGGGACGCTCCCCCTGGCGAGGACTGTCCCGTCCGTGCTGACGAGGAGGGCGGCGATCTTGGTGCCGCCGATGTCGATCCCGACCAGACCTGCGCGGGCGGCGGTGACGCTGCCGTCGATGGACATGGTGGTCCCCTGTTCCTGACCGATCATGCTCAGCGCCCGCCCAGTCCCGCCATCGCGATGCCCTTGACGAGGTGCTTCTGCAGCACGATCACGAGAATCGTCGTCGGCACCATCGAGATGATGGCCGCGGCCATCTGCAGGTCCCACCGGGTGCCGGTGAGTCCTGCGAAGCTCGCGAGTCCGACGGGGAGCGTGCCGTGCGCGTTGTAGTCGACCGTCACGATCAGCGGCCACAGGTAGCTGTTCCAGAACGAGAGGAACGTGAACACCGCGAGCACCGCCACGGCCGACTTCGACAGCGGAAGGATGATCTGCAGGAACGAGCGCACGGGGCCGGCGCCGTCGACACGTGCCGCCTCCTCCAGCTCGTACGGGATGCCGCGGAAGAACTGCCGCATCAGGAACGTGCCGAAGGCGCCGAAGGCGAAGGGCAGGATCAGTGCCTGGTAGGTGTCGACCCAGTTGAACCACTGCATCACCTGGAACATCGGGATCACGAGCACCTCGGCCGGCACCATGAGCGTCGCCAGGAACAGCACGAAGACGGCGTCGCGACCCTTCCAGCGCAGACGACCGAAGGCGTACCCGGCCGTGGTCGAGACGACCAGCACGACGAGGGTGCCGCCGATCGCGACGATGAAGGAGTTCATGATGTACGTCAGGAACGGTCCGTACGCGAACACATCGACGAAGTTGCTCCACCGCAACTCGGAACCCACCAGGGTCGGCGGCATCGAGAACATCTCCGCATTCGGCTTGAGCGCCGAGAAGAACGCGTAGATCAGCGGGGAGATGAAGATCAGCGCGGCGATGTAGATCGCGACGTGGGCGAGGATCAGCCGCACGCGAGCGCCCGGTGTGGTCGCTGCTCCGCGCGCGCGCTCACGCTCGGAGCGGCCGGCACGGCCGGTGGGGCGGACGAGGGTCTCAGTGCTCATAGTGCACCCACTTCTTCTGCGCGGCGAACTGGAGCCCGGTGATCGCGATGATGATCGCGAAGAGGATCCACGCGGCGGCGGCGGCGAGGCCGAGGTCGCCGAAGGTGAATCCCTGCTCCCAGATGTACATGACGAGCGGCTTCGTGGCGTTGCCGGGGCCGCCGCCGGTGAGCATCTGCGGCTGCACGAACACCTGCAGCGAGGTGATCATCGTCATGATGGTGGCGAAGAAGATCGACGGCGAGATCATCGGGATGATGATGCTCCACACGCGGCGGAGTCCGCGGGCGCCGTCGATGCTCGCCGCCTCCAGCACGCTCTCGGGGAGCTGCTCGAGAGCGGCCGAGAAGATCAGCATGTTGTAGCCGAGCCCTTGCCAGACGCTCATCACGACGACCATGATCATGGCCCACGACGGATCGGCGAGGAAGTTCGGCAGCTCGATGCCGAACCAGGTCTGCGAGAGACCGTTGAACAGCCCCTGCGGCTGCAGCATCATCTTCCACACCAGCACGTTGGCGACCATGGGAGTCACCACGGGGATGAAGAAGAGCACACGCAGGGCGCCTCGTCCGCGGATGCGCGAGCCGAGGCCGAGAGCGAGCACGAGCGAGAGAGCGACGCTCAGCGGCACGTACAACAGGGTGTACACGGCCGAGTTGCGCAGCGCCGGCCAGAAGTCGGGGCTGCTGGTGAACAGCTTGACGTAGTTGTCCACTCCGTTGAAGGTCCGCTCGCCGAAGGTCGGCCAGTCGAAGACGCTCATCACGATCGAGAGCCCGACGGGCACGATCGTGAACAGGGCGAGCCCGATCAGGGCGGGGCTTGCGAACCCCAGCGCCTGACCGGCCTCCACCTTGGCGAGCGATCGTCGACGTCTCGTCGTGATCGTCATCTCAGTTCTTTCTCTGTTGCTGCGTTACTGCTGCGGTGGCTGGAGCCGAATCACTCGCCGAACTGCGCCTGCGCGTTCGAGAGCAGCTCTTCCATCGTCATCTGTCCGTTGTAGACGCTGACCAGGTTGGGCTGGATGTAGCTGTCGAGCTTCTGCCAGTTCTTCGTCATGTACAGCGGCACGGTGTCGCCGAACGCGGCCTCGAAGACCGACTGGACCTGGTCGCGGTACTTCTCGTCGATCGACTCGAAGTAGAGCGGCTGCGAAGAGGTACGAGCGGGGTAGGACCGGCCGGAGGACGCGATGTAGTCCTGCGCATCTTCGCCGAGCAGCGAGCCCATGACCTTGAGTGCGGCCTCGGGGTTCTTGCAGTTGGCCGAGATGCCGTAGCCGGAGCCGAGGATCGGGCCGGGGTTGCCGTCTGCACCCGCGGGCAGCGGCACCATGCCGGCGGCGAAGCCGGACTCGTTGTCGAGGTAGCTGACGGCGTTCCACGTGCCGTCGACGGCCATGGCCGCGTTGGCGCCGGTGTACTGGTTCTCTCCCCAGCCGGTGTCGGAAGCGGAAGCCACAGGGGCTGCGACCTTCTTCTCGGTCACGAGCTCGGCGTACCAGGTCGAGGCATCGACGAAGGCCTTCTCATCGATGTGCAGCGTGCCGTCCTCGGAGGCGGGCTGCGTCGCGGAGTACGCGATCGGCATCGACATCCACTGGTAGCCGCCCATGCCCATGCCGAAGCCGTACTTGCCGTCCTTCGTCGCGTCGGCCGCGATGGTGTCGAAGTCGTCGAAGGTCCAGCCGATCTCGGGGGTGGCGGCGCCCGCTGCGGTCAGCATGTCCTGGTTGTAGTACACGAGCATGGTCGCCACGTCGAAGGGCACGCCGTAGGTCTTGCCCTCGAAGCTGAGGATGCCGTCGGCGCTCGGGTTGAACTCGGCCCAGTCGATGCCCGCCGTCTTGAGGTCGGCGTCGCTCAACTCGCGGAAGCCACCGGTGTAGCCGCCGAGCTGAGCACCGCTCATGCCGGTGACGCAGGCCATGTTGCCGCTGGCCATGTTGGTGGTCAGCTTCGTGAAGAAGTCGCTCCACGGCGACGTCTGCAGCTTGATCTTGATGTCGGGGTTCTGCTCCTGTGCGAACGCGACCTGGGCCTCGAGGGCATCCACATCGGTCTCGCTGCCCGCCCACATGTCGACCACGATGGTGTCGCCGTCGGCCGAACCACCGGCGCCGCTGCCGCTCGCGCAACCGGTCATCGCGACTGCGACGCCGGCGACGGCGACCACAGCCCCTACACGCAACTTCTTCATTGAATGCCTCCTGGAAGGGAACTGGTTATTTCGAGGTTCGAAGCAACCTAGTAGGATTTCGTATGAAGTTACCGTTTCATACTTCGCAAGGGGCCGCAAGCTGAACATCCGATGTTTATCGGACCTTGATAATTCGTAACTCCCGGGAAACATGACCACCCCCCGCTACGCTGACGATGCTCCGACAGGAAAGTGCTCCCATGACGAACACCGCTGACATCACCGTCGACGATCCGCACACGCGGCGGATCCTCGATCTCGTCGCGCGCGGCGAGGCGCGCTCCCGTTCGGAACTCGCCGCACTGCTCGGAGTCGCCGCGTCGACGGTCGGCCTCCGTGTGCAGTCGCTGCTCGACGCCGGCGTCCTCCGCGAAGCCGGAGACGGCACATCGCGAGGTGGACGGCGCCCACGGGTCCTCCAGATCGCCGCCGACGGCTTCGTGCTCTCCGCTGACCTGGGCGGCGGGCACGCCCGTATCGGCAGGCACTCCCTCAGCGGCGCCCTCCTGGACAGCGAGTCGATCACGGTCGACGTGACCGAGGGCCCCGAGGCGACGCTCGACCGCCTGGGCATCGTCTTCGACCGCCTGACCGCCGCCGGAAGAGTCCACGCGATCGGCATCAGCCTGCCCGGCCCCGTCGACATCGTGACAGGATCGGTCGACCAGCCCTCACGGATGCCCGGATGGCCGGGATTCCGGGTCGGCGAGCACCTCTCCGCGCGCTACGGCGTCCCGGTGGCGGTCGACAACGACGCCAACCTCGCCGCCCTCGGCGAACACCGAGAGCGATTCGGCCACGCAGGTCACAGCATCACGGTGAAGGCGGGAACCGCGATCGGCAGCGGCATCATCGTCGACGGCCGTGTGCACCGCGGCGCGACGTCCGCCGCCGGCGACATCACGCATACCCGCATCGACGGCAGCGGCGACGTCCCGTGCTCCTGCGGCAACACCGGCTGCCTCGAGACCGTGGCGAGCGGGGCGAGCCTCGTGCGGCAGATGCGCGACCGCGGCAACGACTCGGTGCGCACCACGACGGACGTGCTCAGCCTGGCGCGGGACGCGGATCCGCTCGCCACGACCCTGGTGCGAACGGCCGGCACCCATCTCGGACAGGCGCTCTCCGGGGTCGTGAACTTCTTCAACCCGCACGCGGTGTTCCTCACCGGCAGCATGAGCGCGTCCGAGCCGTTCATCGCCGCCGTCCGCAGCCGGGTCTACGAAGCGTGCCACCCGCTCGCGACCCAGCGCCTGCGCATCGAGTCGGCGAGCACCGGCGCCGATGCCATCCTGCATGGCGCGGCACGCCTCGCGCTCGAGGGCATGGACATCCCCGTGGCGACGGCCTGAGCCGCCACCACGGGGAATCTCAGGCCTCGATCAGCGTCAGTTCGATCACGGGCACGAGCACGTCGGGGCGACGCACCGGAAGGTGCACCGTCAGGGTGCCCTCGGCCTCCCCTGCCGGCGTCATGAGATCCGCCTCACGGTGCGGATCGGACACGCTCGTCCGGAGCCACGATCCGTCGTTCAGCAGTCGCGCATACGAGACCTTTCCGGCGAGTTCCGGCAGGTGCACGAAGCCCATCGGCCAGCTGAACAGGTGCAGGTAGAGACGGCTCCCCCTGCGCGTGTACACCCCCTCGCGCGGCGGGGTGAACGACGCGTGCCCCGCGCCGATCACGGCGCCTCGGTGCAGACGCATCCATTCGCCGATCTCGCCCAGGGTGTTCGCATCGCGCGGCGCGATCGCCCCGCGTCCGTCCGGGCCGATGTTCAGCAGCATGTTGCCGCCCATCGACACCGAATCCACCAGCATCTGCACGAGCATGGTGGGCGACTTCTGGTCGGTGTTGTCGCGGTGATAGCCCCACGAGCCGTTCAGCGTCTGGCACGCCTCCCAGGTCAGCGGAACCCCGTCACGCACGATCGGTGCGGTCGGCTGGTACTGCTCGGGCGTGACGAAATCGGCAGGGATGCCGAGTCGATCGTTCACGAGCATGTCAGGCTGCAGTTCGCGACACAGGGCGAGCAGCGCCGTCGCATCCCAGTCGTCCGGGCCCTTGCCGGCCCATCCGTCCTTCTCCTCGGGGTAGGTGAAGTCGAAGAAGAGATAGTCGATGTCGCCGTAGTCCGTGAGCAACTCGCGCACCTGCCCGTGGAGGTAGGCGCGATACGAGGCCATGTCGCGCCCGACGTTGAGAGCGTGCGCGCCCTCGTCGTCGCGGCGCGGGTGGTTCCAGTCCACGGTGAAGTCGGGATGATGCCAATCGATCACCGAGTGGTAGAGGCCGACCTTCAGCCCTTCCGCCCTCAGCGCGTCGACGTACTCGCGCACGAGGTCGCGTCCGACGTTCGCGACGGAGGTGAAGTCGGTCAGCTTCGAGTCCCAGAGGCAGAATCCGTCGTGGTGCTTCGTGGTGAGCACCACGTATCCCATGCCTGCCTCCTTCGCCGTGCGCGCTAGAGCCGCGGCATCGAAGAGATCGGGATCGAAGTGCTCGAAGTACTGTCGGTAGTCCTCGTCGGTGAGGCGCTCGTAGTTCTGCACCCATTCATGCCGGGCGGCCCCGCTGTAGAGGCCGAAGTGGACGAACATGCCGAACCGGGCCCGGTCAAACCATTCCTGTCGCATGCTCTCCATCCTGGCATAGACATCGGATGTTTAGCCGAAGAATCGACCCCACCACGAAGAACGGGCGCCCCCGAAGGGACGCCCGTTCTTTCGAGAATCGAATCAGCGTGCCGCGCTGCCGTCGATGTAGTCCTCGTCCTGCTGCTTCCAGGCGAAGAGCGAGCGCAGTTCCTTGCCCGTGACCTCGATCGGGTGCTGCTCCTCCTTGGCCCGCAGTGCCAGGAACTCCTCGGCCCCGTTGTCCTGGTCGTCGATGAAGCGCTTCGCGAAAGCACCGGACTGGATGTCGGCCAGCACGCCCTTCATGCTCTCCTTGACGCGCTCGTCGATGACGCGCGGGCCCGAGACGTAGTCGCCGAACTCGGCGGTGTCGGAGATCGACCAGCGCTGCTTGGCGATGCCGCCCTCCCACATCAGGTCGACGATGAGCTTGAGCTCATGCAGCACCTCGAAGTACGCGATCTGCGGCTGGTAGCCCGCTTCGGTGAGCGTCTCGAAGCCCGCCTGCACCAGGTGGCTGACGCCTCCGCAGAGCACGGCCTGCTCGCCGAAGAGGTCGGTCTCGGTCTCTTCGGTGAAGGTCGTCTTGATGACGCCGGCGCGGGTACCGCCGATGGCCTTGGCGTACGAGAGCGCCAGGTCCCAGGCCTTGCCCGATGCGTCGCGCTCGACGGCGATGATGTCGGGGATGCCACGGCCGGCGACGAACTCGCGACGGACCGTGTGGCCCGGAGCCTTCGGGGCCACCAGGATCACGTCGACGCCCTCGGGAGCGTCGATGTAGCCGAAACGGATGTTGAAGCCGTGCGCGAAGGCGAGCGTCTTGCCTGCCGTGAGGTTCGGCGCGATCGACTCGCTGTAGATCGTGCGCTGGTGCTGGTCCGGCGCGAGGATCATGATGACGTCGGCCCACTCGGTGGCCTCGGCGACGGTCTTGACCGGGAAGCCGGCCTCCTCGGCCTTGGCGGCCGACTTGGAGCCCTCCTTGAGGGCGATCGCGACCTCGACACCCGAGTCGCGCAGGTTCTGCGCATGGGCGTGACCCTGCGATCCGTAGCCGACGATCGCGACCTTCTTGCCCTGGATCAGGGACAGGTCTGCGTCGGCGTCGTAGAAGATCTCGGTGCTCACTATGTGTTTCTCCTTGTTCTTTGCGTTTCGTCTTGCTCCGCGCACTCGATGAGCGGCGAAAACTCGGTACTCGGGTTGGTCAGCCGCGCAGGACGCGTTCGGTGATGCTCTTGCCGCCGCGGCCGATCGCGAGAAGGCCGGACTGCGCGATCTCCTTGATGCCGAAGGGCTCGAGCGCGCGCAGCATCGCATCGACCTTGCCCTTGTCGCCGGTCACCTCGATCACGAGCGCGTCGGAGGCGTAGTCGACCACGGAGGCGCGGAAGAGGTTCACCACCTCGATCACGTTCGAGCGCGTGGCATTGTCGGTGCGCACCTTCACGAGCATGTGCTCGCGCTGCACCGATGTGGCGAAGTCGAGCTCGACGATCTTGATCACGTTGATCAGCTTGTTGAGCTGCTTGGTGACCTGTTCGAGCGGGAGCTCATCGACGTCGACCACGACTGTGATGCGGGAGATGCCCGGCACCTCCGTCACACCCACGGCGAGGGAGTCGATATTGAAGCCGCGACGGGCGAAGAGCCCCGCGACACGGGTCAGCAGGCCGGGGGTGTTCTCCACCAGCAGGCTCAGCACATGGGTCGACATGGATCAGTCCTCCTCGTCGAATGCGGGCGCGTGCTCGCGGGCGTACTGGACATAGCTGTTGCTGACACCCTGCGGGACCATCGGCCACACCATGGAGTCGGCACTCACGACGAAGTCGATCACCACGGGGCGGTCGTTCGTCTCGAGCGCGAGCTGGATGGCGGCGTCCACCTCATCTTCCCTCTCCACACGGATCGCGAGACAGCCGTAGGCCTCGGCGAGCTTCACGAAATCGGGGATGCGGATGGTGCCGTGACCGGTGTTGAGGTCGGTGTTCGAGTGGCGGCCGTCGTAGAACAGCGTCTGCCACTGCCGCACCATACCCAGCGACGAGTTGTTGATGATCGCGACCTTGATCGGGATGTTGTTGATCGTGCAGGTCGCGAGCTCCTGATTGGTCATCTGGAAGCAGCCGTCGCCGTCGATCGCCCAGACCGGACGATCGGGCTGTGCCACCTTCGCACCCATCGCGGCGGGAACCGAGTAGCCCATCGTGCCGGCGCCGCCGGAGTTGAGCCAGGCGTTCGGACGCTCGTACTTGATGAACTGCGCCGCCCACATCTGGTGCTGGCCGACACCCGAGGCGAAGATGCCCTCCGGACCGGTGAGCTCGCCGATCCGCTGGATCACGTACTGCGGGGCGAGAAGGCCGTCTGTCGTCGGGGCGTACCCGAGCGGGAACTCGGTGCGCAGACCGTCGAGGTACGACCACCACTCCTCGATGTCGGGCTTCGTGCCGGCGGTCGCTCCACGGAAGGCGGCATCGAGGTCGGTGAGCACATCGCGCACATCGCCCACGATCGGCACATCGGCCGTGCGGATCTTGGAGATCTCGGCCGGGTCGATGTCGACATGCACGACCTTCGCATTCGGCGCGAACAGTGCGGCCTTGCCCGTGACGCGGTCGTCGAAGCGCGCACCGAGCGAGACGAGCAGGTCGGCCTCCTGCAACGCCAGCACGGCGGGAACCGTGCCGTGCATGCCCGGCATGCCGAGGTGCTGCGAGTGGGAGTCGGGGAACGCACCGCGAGCCATCAGCGTGGTCACCACGGGCGCGCCCGTGGACTCGGCGAGTTCGAGGAGTTCAGCTGACGCCTTGCCGCGGATCACACCACCGCCGACGTAGAGGACCGGCTTCTTGGCTTCGGCGAGCAGGGTCGCCGCGGCCTGGATCTGCTTGCCATGTGCCTTCGTCACCGGACGATAGCCGGGAAGGTCGATCTTGGGCGGCCACACGAACGGAGCAGTCGCCTGCTGCGCGTCCTTCGTGATGTCGACCAGCACCGGGCCGGGGCGACCGGTTCCGGCGATCTCGTAGGCTGCGGCGATCGCGCCGGGGATGTCCGCTGCATCCTTCACCAGGAACGAGTGCTTGGTGATCGGCATCGTGATGCCCACGATGTCGGCTTCCTGGAACGCATCGGTTCCCATCAGCGTCGAGAACACCTGGCCGGTGATGGCGAGCATCGGGACCGAGTCCATGTAGGCGTCGGCGATCGCGGTCACGAGGTTGGTCGCGCCGGGTCCGGAGGTCGCGATGCAGACGCCCACCTTGCCCGAGGCCGATGCGTAGCCCTCGGCGGCATGGCCGGCACCCTGCTCGTGCCGCACCAGGATGTGGCGGAGCTCGGATGCGTCCATCAGCGGGTCGTAGACCGGGAGGATCGCTCCGCCCGGGAGTCCGAACACGTCGGTCACGCCGAGCAGCTCGAGCGAGCGGACCACGGCCTCTGCGCCGGTGATCTCCGGCGCAGAGGATTGACGGGCGGGCGGCCTCGGCACGGCCGGGGCGGAATCAGCAGTCATGAGTTTCCTTCTGATGATCTGTGGAGGACGCCGGACGCCGGAGCGTCCGGGTCAGCCGGTGGTCGCTCCCTCGGCGGCGGACCGCACGAGGCGCGAGTACTTGGCAAGAACGCCTCGGGTGTAGCGCGGGGGAAGCGGCTCCCAGCCAGAACGGCGGGAGGCGAGCTCTGCCTCGTCGACGAGTAGATCGAGAGAGCGAGCTGCGATATCGACCCGTATCAGATCACCATCGCGCACGAAGGCGATAGGACCTGCGTCCACCGCTTCGGGTGCTATGTGGCCGATGCACAGGCCGGTTGTGCCGCCTGAGAATCGTCCGTCAGTCAAGAGTAGTACATCTTTTCCGAGCCCCGCGCCCTTGATGGCCGCGGTGATCGCGAGCATCTCGCGCATGCCCGGTCCGCCCTTGGGGCCCTCGTACCGGATCACGATGACGGTGCCGGGTTCGATCTCGCCCTCGGCGACGGCGTCCATGGCGGCGCGCTCGCGCTCGAACACGCGGGCAGGGCCCTCGAACACGGCGGCGTCGAAGCCGGCGGTCTTGACGACGGCACCTTCGGGAGCGAGGGAGCCGTGCAGGATCGTGAGGCCGCCGGTCGCGTGGATCGGGTTGTCGAAGGTGTGGATGACCTCACCGTCGATCGGCTGCGGGTCGAGGTCGGCGAGGTTCTCGGCGAGCGTCTTGCCCGTGACGGTGAGCGCGTCACCGTGCAGCAGACCCTCGTCGAGCATGGCCTTCATGATGACGGGGATGCCGCCGTGACGGTCGACGTCGTTCATGACGTACTTGCCGAAGGGCTTCATGTCGGCGACGTGCGGAACCTTGTCGCCGATGCGGTTGAAGTCGTGCAGGCTCAGCTCGACGTCGGCCTCGCGGGCGATCGCCAGCAGGTGCAGGACGACGTTCGTGGAACCGCCGAGAGCCATCGCGAGAGCGATCGCGTTCTCGAACGCCTCCTTGGTGAGGATGTCGCGCGTCGTGATGCCCTGACGGAGCAGGTTCACCACGGCCTCGCCCGAGCGGTGAGCGTAGTAGTCGCGACGACGGTCGGCCGCGGGCGGGGCCGCCGAGCCCGGCAGGCTGAGGCCGAGCGCCTCGGCGACCGATGCCATGGTGTTGGCGGTGTACATGCCGCCGCAGGCGCCCTCGCCGGGAGCGATGGCGCACTCGATGCGCTTGAGGTCCTCCTCGCTCATGAGGCCGGCACGACACGCACCGACCGCCTCGAACGAGTCGATGATCGTGACGTCCTTCTCGGTGCCGTCAGAGAGCTTGACCCAGCCCGGTGCGATCGACCCGGCGTACAGGAACACGCTCGACAGGTCGAGGCGCGCGCTGGCCATGAGCATGCCGGGGATCGACTTGTCGCAGCCGGCGAGCAGGACGGAGCCGTCGAGGCGCTCGGCCATCATCACGGTCTCGACCGAGTCGGCGATGACCTCGCGCGACACGAGCGAGAAGTGCATGCCCTCGTGCCCCATCGAGATGCCGTCGGACACGGAGATCGTGCCGAACTGCAGCGGGTAGCCGCCGCCCGAGTGCACACCCTCCTTCGCCCCCTGTGCGAGCCGGTCGAGGCTCAGGTTGCAGGGAGTGATCTCGTTCCAGCTCGACGCGATGCCGATCTGCGGCTTGTCCCAGTCGGCGTCTCCCATGCCGACGGCACGGAGCATCCCGCGGGAGGTCGTGGCCTCGATGCCGTCGGTGACGACGCGGCTGCGGGGCTTGATGTCGATGGGCGCGCTGTGAGAGGGATCATGCGAGGACATGACGGAAGTCTATTGCCGTCGAGAGGTGCGTTCGTCCGCCAACGCCTCCAGAAGCTCGGCGATCTGTTGTGGAGTGTCCACACGCAGGGTCGCGACGCTCTCCCCCGGGCCCACGCGCACCCCGAGGTCACCCTCGCCGAGCACCCGCATCGCGTCCTCATCGGTCACATCGTCGCCGGCGAACAGGATCCCCGTGGCGTCGAAGCGGTCGCGGAGCGCGGCCATCGCAGCGTCCTTGCCTTCGGTGCGCGAAGAGAACTCGAGCACCCGGTGCCCGGAGCGCCGCCGCCAGTGCGGGAACCGCTCGGCGACGAGGGCGTCGATCTCGGCGAAGACGCGTTCCTCGGTCTCACGGTCCGCCCGACGGGTGTGCACGCCCATGCCGAACGTCTTGGGCTCGAATTCGGCACCCTCGTACCGCTCGATGATCGGCTTCGCCGCCGCCCAGAGCTCTTCACGAGCCCCCTCCTCCGTCGCCTCGCCGGGAGCATCCACGTCGCCCTCGCCCGGGAACCAGTACTGGGCGCCGTGCGAGCCCGCCAGCGCGATCGCGGAGTCGTCGGTGTGCTCGGTGATCACCCGGAGGTCGTGCATGCTGCGACCCGAGACGTAGGCGACGACCGTGTCCGGCAGAGACGCGAGGCGTTCGACCTGGGCGGCGACCTCGGGAAGCGCCCGCGCCGCCATCGGGTCGGCGACCAGCGGAGAGGCCGTGCCGTCGAAGTCGAGGGCGACCACCAATCGCGGTGTGGCGGCCAGGGCCTTCAGGGCGTCGTCAGCGGTTCCGGGGGTCCAGGGACGCGTCACGGATTCTCCAATCACAGGGGTGGTTCTCGGTGGCCCGTGCGGGAGGTCGCACGGTCGGTATCGCGGGCGTGGGTCTTCAGCGTCCTCGGACCTCGGAGAGCGCCGTCAGGAAAGACGACGACCAGGCGTTCACATCGTTGTCCAACACCCGGCGACGAAGCGACCGCATGCGACGGCCCTGCTCGGCGGGCGGCATCTCGACGGCGGTCATGATCGCATCCTTGAGCCCCTCGATGTCGTGGGGGTTGACCCGGACGGCCTGCCGCAACTCGTCCGCAGCACCGGTGAACTCGCTGAGCACCAGCACGCCGCGGTCGTCGACCCGGGTCGCGACGTACTCCTTGGCGACGAGGTTCATTCCGTCACGCAGGGCGGTCACGAGCATCACGTCGGCGGCCAGATACAGCGCGACCATCTCCTCGCGCGGGTATCCCTGGTGGAGGTAGCGGATCGCGGAATGGCCCATGGTGTCGGTGTCGCCATTGATGCGGCTGACAGCGAGCTCGATCTCGTCGCGCAGATGGACGTATGCGTCCACGCGCTCACGACTGGGGCTGGCGACCTGCACGAGCGTCACGTCCTCGACCTTGAGCCGGCCCTCGGCAAGCAGTTCGCCGTACGCCTTGATGCGGTGACGGATGCCCTTGGTGTAATCGAGCCGATCGACACCGAGCAGGATGCGCTTCGGGTTGCCGAGACTCGCGCGGATCTCCGCCGCCCTCGCGCGGACGTCCTCGCGAGCGGCCAGCTCGAGATACGGAGTGGTGTCGATCGAGATGGGGAACGCCCGCGCCATCGCGGTCCGCGTGCCCTCCCCCTCGGGGACGGAGACATGCGGCCCCTTGACCTCGTACCGCAGGCGTCGCCGCACGGCGGTCAGGAAGTAGGTGGCGTCCTGCGCACGTTGGAAGCCGATGACGTCGGCGCCGAGCAGACCGCGCAGCACCTGGTCACGCCAGGGAAGCTGCGCGTAGAGCCCATGCGCGGGGAACGGGATGTGATGGAAGTAGCCGATCGTGACATCCGGGCGCAGCTCGCGCACCATCTGCGGCACGAGCTGCAGCTGGTAGTCGTGCACCCAGACGGTGCCCTCCGGCGCCGCCGCCGCAGCCGCCGCTTCGGCGAACCGTCGATTCACGGTGACGTAGGCGTCCCACCACTCCCGGTGATACTGCGGGGGCGCGATCACGTCGTGGTACAGCGGCCAGATCGTGTCGTTCGCGAACCCCTCGTAGTACTCCGCGACCTCCTGGGCGCTCAGCGCGACCGGGATCAGATCGATCCCATCGGCCTCGAACGGCTCCAGCTCGACGTCGGCCTGGCCGGGCCAGCCCACCCAGGCGCCATGGACGCTGCGCATCATCGGCTCGAGCGCCGCGACGAGACCGCCCGGAGATGTGCGCCACGTCTCCTCGCCGTCGGGCCCCACCACGCGATCCACGGGCAGGCGGTTGGCGACGACGACGAAATCTGCTGCGGCCACGAGGGCTCCTCCCGGGGGTTTCCTCCAGGCTATCGAGGAACCACGATTTCCGCGGATCGTGCGTCAGGCCTTGACGAGAGCCTCGCGACGCCTCTCACTGCTGAGAAGCCAGTTGGCCACGCCCGCGGCGAAGGCGATGAACGCGGCGATCATCGGCAGGAGCAGTGCCGCGGGGGTGCCGACGTTCTCGGCGATCTCGCCGGCGACGGCTGCGCCGATCGACTGCCCGACCACGACGCCGGATCCCAGCATCGTCATGACGGTGGCCGATCGCCCGCGCGGACTGCGGGCGGCGCCGAAGCTGTATTGCGTGACCAGGGTGGGCCCGATGCCGATGCCCATGATCGCGAGCGCCACCATCATCGCGCCGGGCGTGTCGACGAACCCCAGCAACAGGGTTCCCGCCAGCAGGATGCCGGAGAAGACGAGCCAACGCGCACGCATCGAGAACGCGGCGGGCAGCCAGGCGACACCGAGCGCGAGGATCGCAGAGCCCACGCCCATGACGCCGTAGAGGAGGCCGGCCTGCTCCGGAGCACCGCGGTCGGCCATGAACGACGTCAGCGAGGTGAGCATCGTTCCGAAGAAGATCCCGACTCCGAGGATGCCGAGGACCACGATCAGCAGCTGGGGGCGGAAAAGCTCCGAGACGGCTGACGGTGCCTTGCCGTCGGCATCGCGGTCCTGGGATACGTGTCGACCGCTGGGGTGCAGGGCGAACGCGCCGACGAAGACCACCGTCAGCACGGCAGCGCCGACCAGCGGTGCCCACGGCGCGATGGCCGACGCGAGGATGCCGACGAGGAAGGGGCCGAAGACGAACACGGTCTCATCGGCGGCCGACTCATAGGCCATCGTGCCCGACACGGTCTTGGCGCGGCGCCCCTCGGCCATCCGCTCACTGATGATCGTGACCAGTCGCGATCGTGAGAGCGGTGCGACCTGCGGGGCGGTGGCACCGATGCCCACCGCGGCGAGCAGCACGAATCCGTCTGCCGCGGTCCCGTAGACCACGAAGGTGAACAGCAGGAGCATGGCCCCGTTCGCCAGGGCGAGCACCATCAGCACCACGCGCTGGCCGAAGCGGTCTGCGGCGGCACCCAGCAGAGGCCCGAAGCAGGCGGTGCCGAGGCCGACAGCCGCGGAGGTGAGCCCGCCCAGCGACAGGGAACCACGAGCGGAGACGACGACGGTCAGGACGCCGACGACCATCATCGCGAACGGCAACCGCGCGATGAAGGCGATCAGGAAGTAGGGAAGGCCGGCGAGTCGGAGAAGGCTCGGCTCGGCGAGTTGCTGCGATGCTGTTGCGCGTGTCATGGCTCTCGCGCGTCGAAGACGCGATGTCGGGTGCCGCCGCTGTCCGTCGGGATGCCGACGGCCGGTAGATACACGGTTGTGCGGCCGCGGGCGAGCCGCGACCAGGCCATGATAGCGGGTGGAACCGTGGAACGGCAGGGAAACAACCCCTTCCAGACGGGTCTAGTCTGGGCGACACCCGCCGAACGACACGCTCCCGAGGAGACTCCCGTTGTCCACCGTCCCGCCCCCCGCAGGCCTGCAGGCCGCCGCGCCGATCCTCTCCCTCCCGTCGCGCTCGAAGCGTGCCGGAAGCGCCAAGACCTCACCGGTCCGCGACCTGCTCGCCCTCACCGCGCGTCCCGAGGTCATCTCGTTCGCCGGCGGCCTCCCCGCCCCCGAGCTCTTCGACGTCGAGGGCATCCGCGCCGCGTTCGATGCCGTGCTCGACTCCCCCGACGTGCTGCAGTACTCCACCTCGGAGGGAGACCCGCAGCTCCGCGACGAGGTCGCCAGACGCTACTCGACCGACGGCCTGCTCACCGCGGCATCCGACCTGATCGTCACGACGGGGTCCCAGCAGGGACTGGGGCTGATCTCGACGACGCTTCTCGACCCCGGCGACACGATCCTGGTCGAAGAGCCCTGCTACCTCGCGGCACTCCAGACGTTCGCGCTGGCCGGTGCCCGCGTGATCGGCGTCCCCTACGCCGGCGACGACCTCGATCTCGACGCGCTGGACAGACTCGCTGCAGAGCACGACCCGAAGTTCTTCTACACCGTTCCCACCTTCCAGAATCCGACCGGACGCACGCACGGCATCGACGCTCGTCGTGAGATGGCCGCGATCGCGCAGCGCCGGGGTTTCCGGATCGTCGAGGACGAGCCGTACCGCCAGCTGCGGTACTCGGGGGACGCCCTCCCCTCGCTCGCCGAGTTCGCCCCCGATCATGTGATCAGCCTCGGCAGCTTCTCCAAAGTGATCGCTCCCGGGCTGCGCATCGGCTGGATCCGCACCACGGCGGACATCCGCTCCTCGGTCACGATCGCCAAGCAGGCCGCCGACCTCCACACCTCCACGATCGACCAGGCAGCGGCGGCCCACTACCTCGCTTCGGGTCGCGGCGAGCCCGCACTCGCGCGCATCCGCGAAGCGTATGCCGCCCGTCGCGACGCGATGCTGGAGATGCTCCCCTCCGCGCTCCCGGACGGCAGCACCTGGAACCGACCGGACGGCGGCATGTTCGTCTGGGTTCGACTCCCCGAGGGACGGGACGCGGCATCGGCGCTTCCCGCAGCGCTCGCCCACGACGTCGCCTTCGTCCCCGGCACCTCGTTCTTCTCCGGTCCTCCCGACGAACGCACCCTCCGGCTGTCCTTCACCACCTACTCCCCTGCCAGGATCAGGGAGGGCTTGTCAAGGCTCGGTGCGACCTGGGGTGCGGGAAGGTAGCGTGGGGGGCATGCGCTACCTCTTCAGCACCGGACTTGTCGCTGCGATCTCCGCCGGGGTCTCTCTGCTGCGCGGCACCCGCGAGCAGCCGATCACCTGGCGCGCCGTCCTGTCGTGGGTGAGCTGGGGAATCACGATGGCTCTCGCCGTCGGCGCCGTGATCGACATGAACCGCGAGCGCCGCGGCGTGCTGGTCGATGCCGACTCACCCCAGTCGGTCAAGAAGGCGAAGAAGGCGCAGCGTCTGCAGTTCCGGTCGCAGAAGGCTCTCGCCGACACACAGGACCACGCGAAGGACGCGCGTCCCTGACCGCGTCCCCTCCCGCGACGCGCGTCACCGGGTCAGGATGAGAGCCTCTCCCTGACCACCGCCGCCGCAGAGGCCGACGGCGGCCGTGCCGCCTCCGCGACGCGCGAGCTCATGCGCGACGTGCACGACGAGCCGGTTCCCCGATGCGCCGATCGGATGGCCGATGGCGATTCCGCCGCCGTGGATGTTCACGATGCCCTCGTCGAGACCGAGTTCGACCTGCGAACGGGCGACGACGGCGCCGAAGGCCTCGTTGATCTCGACCAGGTCGAGATCCGAGGGCGCGATGCCCTGTTTCTCACAGGCTCGTTCGATGGCACGAGCCGGCTGCGCCTGCAACGAGTTGTCCGGACCTGCCGTCTGACCACTCGCCCCGACGGTGACGAGCACGGCCCACCCCCTGGCATCCGCAGTCCTGCGCGTCGTCACCACCACAGCCGAGGCGCCGTCGGAGATCGGTGACGAGTTCCCGGCCGTGATCGACCCCCCCTCGGCGAACGCCGCTCGCAGCCCTGCGAGAGTCTCGACGGTGGTGTCGGGACGCACACCCTCGTCCTTCGTCACGCGCACCGGCTCTCCCCGACGCTGCGGCACGTCGACGGCGACGATCTCCTCGTCGAAGAGGCCCGCCTCCTGCGCGGCCGTGGCACGCTGATGCGACAGCGCGGCGACGCGGTCCTGCGCCTCCCGGGTGAGGCCGAATCGCGCATTGTGCCGCTCGGTGGATGCGCCCATGCTCTCCCTGTCGTACGCGTCGGTGAGACCGTCGTACGCCATGTGGTCGAGAACCTCGACGCTGCCGTACGCCCAGCCGTCGCGCGATCCCATGAGCAGGTGCGGCGCGCGCGTCATCGACTCCATACCGGCGGCGACGACCACGTCGGCGTCCCCGGTGCGGATCATCCGCGCCGCGTCGATGATCGCGGTCAGGCCGGACAGGCACACCTTGTTCACCGAGTGCGCAGGGACGTCCCACCCGATCCCTGCGCCGATCGCCGCCTGACGCGCCGCGTTCTGCCCCGATCCGGCGGCGAGCACCTGGCCGACGATGACCGCGTCGACATCGGCAGGATCGATCGAGCCCTGCTCGAGCGCGCCGCGGATGGCGATCGAGCCGAGCTGGGGCGCCGTGAATGCAGCGAGCTGTCCCTTGAGGCGCCCCTGGGGCGTGCGCGCGGCGGCGACGATGACGACGTCGTTCTCAGTCATGGTCTGTGGTCCTTCCGGTGAGAAGCGTGCGGGATACGGCGAGCGGTGGTTCTGTGGCGGAGATGACCTCGTCGACGGTGACGCCCGGCGCGGTCTCGACGAGCACCAGGCCCTCGGGAGTCACATCGATCACGGCGAGGTCGGTGATGATCCGATCGACCACGCCCCGACCGGTCAACGGCAGCGAGCATTCGTCGACGATCTTCGCCGAACCATCCTTGGCCATGTGTTCCATGAGCACGATGACACGTCCGGCTCCGTGGACCAGGTCCATGGCGCCGCCGGGCCCCTTGACCATCTTGCCCGGGATCATCCAGTTCGCGAGGTCACCCCTCGCGGAGACCTGCATCGCACCGAGGATCGCGGCGTCGATCTTGCCGCCGCGAATCATGCCGAAGCTGGTCGCCGAGTCGAAGAACGCCGCTCCCGGGAGGGTCGTGACCGTCTCTTTGCCCGCGTTGATGAGGTCGGGATCGACGGCGTCCTCCCGGGGATAGGGGCCGACCCCCAGGATGCCGTTCTCCGACTGCAGGACGACCGTCACCCCCGGCGGCACGTGATTGGGCACCAGGGTGGGCAGGCCGATGCCGAGGTTCACGTAGGCGCCGTCCTCCAGCTCGGCGGCGGCGCGGGCGGCCATCTGCTCGCGGGCGAGTGCCATCTCAGGCTCCTTCCGCGGCGACGGTGCGCCGCTCGATGCGCTTGGGGATGTCGGTGCCCGCCTCGACGATCCGGTGCACGAAGACGCCGGGAAGGTGGATGCTGTCGGGGTCGAGCTCGCCCGGCTCGACCAGCTGCTCGACCTGGGCGATGCAGATACGACCGGCCATGGCGGCGAGCGGATTGAAGTTGCGCGCCGCCTTGTTGAACACGAGGTTGCCGTGGCGGTCGCCGCGTGCCGCGTGCACGAGGGAGAAGTCGGTGGTGATCGCCTCTTCCAGGACGAACTCCTTCGGCTCCCCGTTCACCTCGAAGACGCGCACATCCTTCACCGGGGAGGCGACAGCGATGGTCCCGTCGGGGTTGTACCTTCGGGGCAGTCCGCCCTCGGCCACCTGCGTGCCGACACCCGTCTGGGTGTAGAACGCGGCGATCCCCGAGCCGCCGGCCCTGAGCTTCTCGGCCAGGGTTCCCTGCGGGGTGAGTTCGAGTTCGAGCTCGCCGCTCAGGAACTGACGCTCGAACTCCTTGTTCTCCCCCACGTACGACGAGGTCATCTTGCGGATGCGCTGGGCGGCGAGCAGTACGCCGAGTCCCCAGTCGTCCACTCCGCAGTTGTTGCTCACCACGCTGAGTCCCTTGGTGCCTTGGGCGAGGAGAGCCTCGATCAGGGCGATCGGGTTCCCGGACAGGCCGAAACCGCCGACGGCCAGCGACGCTCCGTCCTCGATGTCGGAGACGGCCGCCTCGGCGGACTCCCACTGCTTGTCGATCACGTCGGCTCCTTCGATTCCGTGCTCTCCCCAGCATCCGCCGGAGACAGGTCCGTGGGGAAGCAGGATCTTGCGATGTGGCCGAACCCGGAGGTAGCGTCCACATTATGGAACCTGCTTCTTCGGTACCCGGCACCCAGGCGATCGCGCGGGCCGCGCGCCTGCTGCGCCTGGTGACCGCGGCCGGCTCGGACGGAGCCTCTTTGCAGGAGCTCGCCGTCGCCGCTGAGCTCTCGCGCTCCACAGCCCACCGTCTTCTGAGCGCCCTCAAGTCGGAAGGCCTCGTCGACCGCGACGGCGCGAGCACGCGATGGATGCCCGGGCCGGAGCTGTTCCTCATGGGATCCGTGGCGGCGGCGCGCTACGACGTGACCACGCTCGCCCGCGATATCGTCCGCTCCCTCGCGGTCAAGACCGAGGAGAGCGCGTTCCTCTCCGTGCGGCGGGCGGACGAGACGGTGTGCCTGCTCCGCGAGGAGGGGTCGTTCCCGATCCGCTCCTTCGTGCTCAGCGAAGGGGTCCGCTTCCCTCTCGGCGTCGCCAGCGCCGGACTCGCCATCCTGGCGTTCCTCCCCGACCACGATGTGGATGCCTATCTCGACCGCCACCCCGAGCTGGCGGGAGCGTGGGGACGCGCGCACGGTCGGCTCCCCCTCCGAGCACGCCTCGCCGAGACCAAGGAACGGGGCTATGCGGTCAACCCCGGCCTGATCGTCGAGGGCAGCTGGGGGCTGGGCGCCGCGGTCTTCGATCGCGCCGGACGTCCGGAGTGGGCATTGAGTCTGACCGGCGTCGAGTTCCGCTTCGGCCCGGACCGGATGGCCGAACTCGGTCGCACGCTCCTCGCGCACGCGCACCAGCTCTCCGCGAGGATCGCCAGCACCAGGCGGTGACGAATATTCATACCAACAGGTATATACTCATTGGTATGAATCGCGTGGATGTCATCCCCTCCCTGGTGCTGTCGGGGTACGCGCTCGGCCGCATCGCCGCTCAGGACGCCGGAAACGACGCACCTGCGGCGCAGTGGCGAGTGTTGAGCCTCCTCGAACAGGCAGGCGCGAGAAGGGTGGGTGAACTCGCCGCGGCCGCCCGCACCACCCAGCCCGGCATGACCCGTCTCCTCGGCGGCCTGGAGCGGGAAGGACTCGTGCTCCGCTCCCCCGACCCCGATGACTCACGCGCGACCGTCGTCGACATCACCGCCCAGGGCACCGACGCGCTCGCCGCCTGGCGCGCCGAGTTCCGCGACACGCTCGCTCCGCGCTTCGCCGCACTGAGCGAGGAGGAATGGACGGCCCTCACCCGCGCGGCGGAGATCCTCGCCGCGCACACCGCCACTGATCGAACAGGAGAATCTCGGTGAACACCCCCGCCACCCCCTCGGTGTGGAAGCAGCCGGCCCAGGTATGGGCCGTCGCATTCGCGTGCGTCGTCGCCTTCATGGGCATCGGGCTCGTCGACCCGATCCTGCCCGCGATCGCCGAATCGCTCCAGGCTTCCCCTGTCGAGACCGAGCTGCTGTTCACCAGCTATCTCCTCGTGACCGGACTCGCGATGCTCGTGACCAGTTGGATCTCGAGCCGCATCGGCGCGAAGGCCACCCTGCTCATCGGTCTGGCCCTGATCGTCGTCTTCGCCCTGCTGTGCGCCCTGAGCGGCAGTGTCGACGCCGTCATCGGTTTCCGTGCAGGCTGGGGCCTCGGCAACGCCCTGTTCATCTCGACGGCGCTCGCCACGATCGTCGGCGCCTCGTCGGGCGGCAGCAGCGCGGCCATCGTGCTGTACGAGGCAGCGCTCGGCCTCGGCATCGCCGTGGGACCTCTCCTGGGCGGACTCCTCGGGGAGCAGAGCTGGCGCGGTCCGTTCTTCGGTGTCGTCGTGCTGATGGCCATCGCGTTCGTCGCCGTTCTCGTGCTGCTGCGCGGCCCCGGGGAGAAGCGGGTTCCGGTGAAGTTCTCCGCACCGTTCACCGCACTGCGGCGTCCCGCCCTCGCGGTCCTGGCGATCACGGCTCTGTTCTACAACATCGGCTTCTTCGTCCTGCTGGCCTTCTCACCGTTCCCGCTCGGCTTCGGCGCGATGGGCATCGGTTTCACGTTCTTCGGATGGGGCGTCGCTCTCGCCGTCACCAGTGTCTGGGTCGCGCCGATCCTGATGCGCCGGATGCCCCGCACCCGCATCATCCTGGTCGTGCTCCCCCTGCTGGCGATCGACCTCGTCGCCGCCGGTCTCCTGGTCGCGAACGCCGCCGCGCTCGTCGCCTGCATCGTCGTGGGCGGGCTCCTCCTCGGTGTCATGAACACCGTGCTCACGGAAGCCGTGATGGAGGCGACCGACCTCCCCCGTTCCGTCGCGTCCTCGGCGTACTCCGCCGTACGATTCCTCGGCGGTGCGATGGCTCCCCCGATCGCGGCGCTGCTGTGGCACGCCTTCAATGCGACGGTTCCGTACCTGTTCGCCGCCGCCTCGGTGCTGCTGGCGGCACTGACGGTGTTCCTGGGACGCCGAGTGCTTGCGCACATCGACGACGAGCCCGCGGATGCGACGACGGAGGACGCCGCGGCCATCCTCGTGGGCGACGCCGCCTGAACCGGACCCCCGACGCCGGAGTGGCCAGCGCAGCCCGCTCCGGCGTCGCGGCATGCGCCTTGGATATCGTGGGGCGATGAGCGAAACGCCCTCCCTCCCCGAACGCAGCCGCCTCGTGCACCAGCACCTCGTGGAGGCCGGCGTCGACACCTCGATCCGTGTGCTTCCGGACTCGGCGCGGACAGCGGCTGAGGCCGCAGCGACGATCGGTTGCGACGTGGCGGCGATCGCCAACAGTCTGGTGTTCCTCGCCGATGGCGACCCCGTACTGGTGATGACCAGCGGAGGTCATCGCGTAGAGCTCGCCACGCTGGGGGCGAGCATCGGCGCGGAAGACGTGTCCATGGCCCCGGCGTCCGTCGTCCGCTCGGCAACAGGGCAGGCGATCGGCGGCGTCGCCCCTGTCGGGCACCCCGCCCCGCTTCGTACCTTCATCGACGAAGCTCTGCAGGACCATGAAGAGCTCTGGGCGGCCGCGGGCCATCCGCACACCGTCATGCCGTTGACGTTCGAGCAGCTCCGCCGCATCACCGGCGCCACGGTGATCACCGTCGTCTGACTCGACCAGAGAGTGATCTCACGGGCACAGCGGATCACGCCGACCCACGCAGACGAGGCCGGTGCCGCGGAGCAGAAAGCTCCGCGGCACCGGCCTTGTTCGGTGGTTCAGTCCTGCACCATGCGCGAGCGGGCGCGGACCGCTCCGAGCAGGGTCAGCGCGATGCCGAGCAGCAGAGCAGCGCCGCCGCCCCAGAGCATCGCGACGGGGACGTCGCCCCCGGTTGTGGCCAGCGACGATCCGCCCGTGAGCGGGAGCTCGGTGGGCGGAGTGACCGCGGTGGGCGGTGTCGCCGGCGGTGTCGCCGGCGGAATCACGGGCGGCGTCTTCGTTGCGGTGTTGGTGAGCGTGACCGCGAGTGTCACACCAGAACCGACGGTGAACTGCGCTCCGCCGTCGGCCGTGGCGCTCACACCGGCTCCCGAGAACACGGGCACTCCCCAGTCGATGCCGTCGACCGCCGGCGGGGTGAGCTCCCCCACCGTGACCACGGTCCCCGTGGGGAGCTGGATGAGCGGCGCGGTCGCCCCCGCTGTGACGGTGACGGTACGCTCGACGACCGGGTCGCCATAGCTGTAGCGCACAGTGTAGACGGCATCAGCCGGCACCTCCGACGAACCGGAGCCGCTCACGACCTTGGTCACGGTGAACGCGCCGTTGGCATCGCCGTCGCCGCTTCCGCCACCGGTGACCGACCACACCTCCCTGTCCTGGAGCTTGATCCCGTTGACGTCGGCGGTGTTGGCGTAGGTGGCGCCGTCGACCTGCGAGCTCGGTACCGTGAAGTACCTGACGAAGTACATCCGCGTCGGATCGATCGGACCGGGGATCACCAGGTGGAAGGCCGTTCCATCGTCATTCCATGAGCCGGTCCAGTTCGTGATCGTCTGCGGATCCTGGTCCTGCATCGTCGTGCTCCACACCTCGAGCTGCTGATCCTCGTTGTGGTGTTCGGCGAATCCGTCCCCTGCTCCCGTGAGCGTGTCGTCGACGACGATCGACTCCGCGCCGGCGAAGCTCGCACCGGGCAGAACGAGCTCCCACGCGATCCTTCCGTCGTCCGTCTGCCACGACCACTTCTGCGGTTCGGTGGGCAGAGGCGCCGACGGGCCGATGCCTCCCCCCGGAATCTCGACAGGCGTGATGGTGCCGTCGACCGTGAACTCCACCGTGCTCTCGGTCGTCTGCTCATCGGCAGAGGCGACGAACCACAGGGACCCGGCCACCCCGGTGCGCCCGTTCACGTAGTCGGTGAGGGTGCAGGTGACCACCGGTGCGGCGTCACTGCTCACTGTGCACTCGGCGATCATCGTGGTCGGATCCTCCGCAGAGGGCACCGAGAACGACGTCCCCGCCCGGCCGAACTCCTTCGGGAGCGTGAACCCGAAGGTCTGACCGCCGACCGCGCCGTCCGGCACCGACCAATCGGCGTCGACGCGCACCTGGTCCCACTGCGAGACCGCTTCGCCGCCACCGACCGTGGTCACGGTGATCGATGAAGGATCGATTGCTGCGGGATAGTCGTACTCCGCAGCAGACGCGGCGCCCGCACCCGCGAGCGTGATCACGGCGGTCAGTGCTGCGGCTGCAGCGGCGATGATCGCGGTTGTCTTTCGGCGCACGCCGGCGCCGCCATTTCTCTCGTACAAGATCTTCCCCAGTTCTTGATGGAGCCCATCCCGTCGGCGCTGCTGCAACGCAGCGAGGCATCCGAGGGCGTCAGGCATGTGTCCCCATATGAGAGACGGCGGCGGGCTCGATCTATTACGCGATACCGCGGAATCCGTCGCGCTCGGCCCTCGGACGCACAATGACATCGCTGTCGTCGTACGGGAGGAGAAGGCGAAAGCACCAGCGAGGCATGCGAGCAGAGGAAGTCCGACGATCGCGCCCCCGCTCGGCCCGGAAAGCAGAAAAGCCCTGTTGACACTGGCGAGAGTGTCTACAGGGCTGTTCCGTGCACCCCCTCGGACTTGAACCGAGAACCCACTGATTAAGAGTCAGTTGCTCTGCCGATTGAGCTAGAGGTGCGTGGCCCGGGATAACCCCGACCGAGGAATTACATTACCAGCCGACCGGTCCCATGTGAAATCGAGCCCGGACCCCGGGCGCGCCGCCGCCGGGAGGGCACGGAAACATGGCCTTTCGACCCTCTGGCCCCGCCGATCAGGCCAGTATTCTTAGACCGTGACCACCTCCCCCGACAGCCTGCGGCACGACCTCGAACTCGCGCTCCGCCTGGCCGATGCCGCCGATGCCCAGTCGCTTCCCCGGTTCGACGCGTCCGACCTCGAGATCTCGACCAAGGCCGACAACTCGCACGTGACCGATGCCGACCTCGCCACGGAGCGTGCGATCCGCCACATCCTCGAGACCGAACGGCCGGAAGACGGCATCTTCGGCGAGGAGTTCGGTGCGCAGGGCAGCACGCAGCGTCAGTGGATCATCGACCCGATCGACGGAACCGCCAACTTCCTTCGTGGTGTCCCGCTGTGGGGCACGATGATCGCGCTCGCGATCGACGGCGTCCCCCAGGTGGGAGTGGTGAGCATGCCGGCGCTCGGTCGACGCTGGTGGGCATCGGCCGGAGAAGGCGCCTGGACGACGCTCGAGGGCGAACCGCGTCGACTGCGGACGTCGTCTGTCGACTCTCTCGACGACGCGAGCGTGAGTTTCCAGAGCATCACGCAGTGGTCGGAGGCAGGCCGTCTCGACACGCTGTTGACCGTGGCCGCCCGCGTCTGGCGAGACCGCGCGTATGGCGACGTGTACTCGTACATGCTCCTCGCCGAAGGGCGCATCGACATGGTCGCCGAGTTCGGCGTCAAGGAATACGACATCGCAGCGGCCGTTCCGATCGTCCGGGAGGCCGGCGGCCGCATGACGGACATCGACGGCGTCGAGACGATCTCCGCGCGCTCGACACTCGCAACCAACGGCACCCTTCACAATGACTTCCTGACCCTTATGCAGAACTGATCCGAACGACGAGGCCTGCGATGAACTCCCGCATCATGTCCGCGACCGCGGGCGTCCTGCTGCTCGTTGTGGCCCTCACCGCGTGCGCGGCTCCGGAACCGCGCCCGTCGTCGACGCCGGACGCGGTGGATCCGCGTCCGACCACGACCTCCGTGCCGGTGACCTCGCCGACACCGGAGGTGCCCGAGGCGGAGCTCACCTGTGAGTCAATGATCTCGGCTGGGACGGTCGCCGCTCTCGCCGATGCCGGCTGGACGGCCGAGAAGAAGGAGTTCGTCGCCGGCGGTGTCGAATTGACCGAGGGTCTGCTGTGCTTCTGGGCCGACTACACCGTCGGGTCCGACCACGGCCAGCTCTACGGCTGGTCGCCGATCGACGATTCCGACGCCGCCGCCGCGCAGGCCGCGCTCCTCGCCGAAGGCTGGAAGCGCGAAGACGGTTCCGACGGGGTCTACTTCACCGAAGACCCCCGTTACGCGATGGGCACGGACGAGGATGGCTACGGCATGACGTACCTGTTCGGCGACGGATGGGTACGCCTCGCCGATACGCGACAGGGGCTCATCCTCATCGAATGGCCACGTTAGCCTTCATCCGCGACGACCCGACCGGTCGCGACCCAGGGGAATGACGTTCGGCTTGCCCGTGACAGGATCCGGCACGACGATGCACGCGAGCCCGAACACCTCCTCGACGAGCTCGGCGGTGACGATATCGGCAGGACTCCCTTCGGCGACGACGGCTCCGTCCTTCATGGCGATCAGGTGGGTGGCGTAGCGCGCCGCGTGATTGAGATCGTGCAGCACGGCGACCAGAGTGCTGCCGCCGTCGTGCAGATCGGTGAGCAGCTCGAGCAGTTCGATCTGGTGCGCGATGTCGAGGAAGGTCGTCGGTTCGTCCAAAAGCAGGAGCGGAGTCTGCTGCGCGAGGACCATCGCGACCCACACCCGCTGCCGCTGACCACCGGAGAGCTCGTCGACGAGCCGCCCACCGAGCTCCGTGACGCCGGTCGCAGCCATCGCCGCGTCGACGGCCGCCGTGTCGGCGTCCGTCCACGGCCGCATCAACGACTGATGTGGATAGCGACCACGGCCGACCAGATCCGCCACCCGGATACCATCCGGGGCGAGTGAACTCTGCGGCAGCAGTCCGACCCGTCGCGCGACCTCCTTCGCACGATAGCTCTGGATCGCCTTGCCATCGAGCAGCACGTGCCCCGCGTCCGGAAGCAGCAATCGGGAGAGCGCGCGCAGCAACGTCGACTTGCCGCAGGCGTTCGGTCCGACGATCACGGTGAACGATCCGTCCGGCACGCCGACAGAGAGGTCGGCGGAGATGACCCGACGGTCATATCCGATCGTCACCCCCTCCGCTCGCAGTCGGCTGGAACCTCTCTCGATCATCGACGGAACCCTTCCCTGATGAGCAACCAGGCGAAGTATCCCCCACCCAGGACGACGGTCACGAGACCGACGGTGATGTTGATCCGCTGCCCGATGAAGTCCGAGGCGAGCAGCAGGACGGCGCCGACGATCGCCGCGCTCGGCAGGTCGAGTCCCGGAGACCGGACGAGACGGCGCGCCACCTGCGGCGCGACGAGTGCGACGAAGGCGATCGGACCCGCGGCCGCCGTGACGATCGCGGTGAGCGCCACCCCGAGCACCGTCATCGTCAGCCGCTGTCGCTCGACGCGCACGCCGAGCGCCTTCGCGGCATCGTCGCCGAGCTCGAGCTGCGCGAAGCCGCGACGCGCGAAACCCACGAGCGGGAGGATCACCAGGAGGATCACCGCGAACGGCACGAGCTGCTCGTAGCCGAGGGCCGAGAATGATCCGAATCCCCAGGCGACAGCCGCCCGCGCCTGCTGGGCACCCGTGCTGATCAAGAGATAGCTGTTGATCCCGACGAGGAACGCGGACACTCCGATCCCCACGATGATGAACCGGAACCCCTGGAGCCCGCCGCGGTAGGAGAGCAGATAGACGACCAGCGCCGTGATCACGCCCCCGAGGACGGCCCCCGACGCGATCAGCGTGTAGGACGTGCTGCCGAGGACCAGCATGACGATGAGCGCACCTGTATACGACCCCGCGTCGAACCCGATCACGTCGGGGCTTCCCAGCGGGTTGCGCGTGAGGGATTGGAAGATCGCGCCGCTGACGCCGAGCGCGACACCGCCGAGCACCGCGAACAGCAGCCGGGGCAACCGCCATTCGATCACCAGCTTCCTGACGTTGTCCTCACCACCGCCGCTGAGGGCCGATAGCACCTGGGAGAAGTCCAACGAGAACGTGCCGACCATGAGCGTCGCCGCAGCCAGTATGAGCAGGACCAGGAACAGCGCCGAGCGGATGACGAGCGTGCGGGCGTCCCACCGCCAGAGCACGTCGCCCACGCGCAGGGTGATCATGCGAGGCCCGTCCTCGCGCACGGAAGCGCTCACAGTCCGCTCACCTTCTTCCGACGCGCGAGGGCGATCAGCACAGGGGCACCGATGATCGCGGTCACGATGCTCACCTGCAGCTCACCGGTGGGCAGAACGACGCGACCGATCACGTCGGATAACAGGAGCATGCTCGGAGCCACGATCGCCGAATATGCGATGATCCACCGCTGATCGGGTCCCGTGAACCATCGCACCGCATGCGGGACCATCAGGCCGATGAAGGCGATCGGCCCCGCGAGAGCGGTGGCGCCACCGGCCAAGACGGTCACGGCGACCACGGAGACGATCCTGGTGCTCACGAGCCCCGCGCCGAGAGTGCGCCCGAGGTCGTCGCCGAGCGCGATGGCGTTGAGCGGCCTGGCGACGATGACGGCGATGACGAGGCCGACCGCGATGAACGGGGCGATGAGGGCCACCGCACTCTCATCACGTCCGCCGAGGCTGCCCAGGCCCCACAGTCGAAGGGTGCTGAACACCTCCATGTTCTTCAGCATCACGATGGAGGTGATACCGCTCAGCACGGCGCCGATCGCGACGCCGGCGAGCGTCATGCGTCCTGGAGACGGGCCACCACGACCTGCCGCGCCGATCAGATAGACGATGAGGGTGACCGTGAGCGCGCCGATCAGGGCGAACCACACGTACGCGTTCGGCGCTCGCACTCCGAGAAGTCCGACGCCCATCGTGACCGCGAAAGTCGCCCCCGCATTGACCCCGAGGATCCCGGGGTCGGCCAGCGGATTCCGGGTGAAGGCCTGGATGAGGGCACCGCATACGCCGAGCGCCGGGCCGACCACCAGCCCCACGATCGTCCGCGGCAGACGGGAATCCCTGACGATCGCCTGAGTATCCGATCCGTCGAAGTCCACCAGTGCGGCGATCACCGTCGACGCGGGCAACGCGCGCGCCCCGACCATGAGGCTCAGCAGCACGGCGGCGAGCAGGGCGACGAGTGCGAGAACCAGTCCTGCCGCGCGGAAGGTCGCACCGTGGAACGCCGACGGACGCTCCACGGTACGGCTCGACGTCGTCGACACCGATCAGCGGGCGGGCACCGCGCCGGACAGCGCGTCGGCGAGGTCGTCGATCGTCGACGGGATGCTCAGCACACTGGGTGCGGTCGTCGCCCACGCGAGTCGCTGGTCGTCGAAGAAGTAGTAGGCGCCGTCCGCGACCGGAGACCAGCGGGACACGAGCGGATCGGAGATGGTGTGCGTCACATCCTCCGGAGTGTTCCCCCAGCCGATGTGGAACTGCGAGTCGATGTCGCCGAGCTCCTCCAGACTGACATTCGCGTAGAACTCCTTGGTCGTGTCTTCCAGGGCTGCGATGTCCGGCGAGTATGTGAAGCCCAGCTGCTCGAGGAGCGGCACGCGAGGGTCCCGCGGGAGGTACAGGCCGAGGGAGGTCTCTCCTTCGGCGAGGAACCATCCATAGGAGAAGACGATCCCCGCGAACTCCGGGTGAGCGGCCGCAGCTGCGGCGATCGACGCATCCGCTTCATCGAGGAGATCCTGCGCTTCGGCTTCCTTGTCGAGCACCGCACCGATCGTGAGCGTGAGCTGGTCACGATCGGACGCCCAGGTCGATTTGTCGAAGGCGACCGTCGGTGCGATCTCGGTGAGTCGCTTGTAGTCGGTTTCGGAGATCCCGGAGTGGTTGGCGAGGATCACGTCGGGTGCGAGAGCGAGGATCTGCTCGAAGTCGTACTCCCCGGCGTCCGTGAACTCGATGATCTCCGGCAGTTCGCCGCCAAGTTCCTCGACCTCGTCCTCGAACCACGGCAGGTAGGTGTCGACGCTGCCCCAGGTGAAGTCCTCCACGCCCACGGGTACCTGGCCGAGAGCGGCGACCACATCCTGCGAGTACCACCCCAGAGTCACGATGCGCTCGGGCTTCTCGTCGATCGTGGTCTCGCCGTAGACGTGCTCGACGGTCACCGGGTAGGCACCAGAGGGTGCCTGGCCCGAGCCCTCATCGGCGTTCGAGCCCGCAGAGCAGGCTGCGAGCGAAGAGGCGGTGATCACGAGCGCCGTGAGTGCGATCAGGGTTCGCGGGGCGCGTCGGTGCAGACGGGACATGGGGCTCCTCGGGTGGAATGACATGGGGGACGCCTGCCAAACATAGTGAAGGCTTACCTAATTCGCTATCATCCTGAATGGACGCACATCGTCCATACGAACCACCGACCCGTCCGTTCAGGATGATCAGGGGTCCGGATACGCCGAGATCGAAGGATTCCTGTGCCTGGAACGACATCTGAGAAAGTTGCGGCGCACCGGGAACAGGTGTTCCCCGATCAGCACTTCGAAGAGCACACCCACACGGCGGATCAGCTCGCCTGGGTGCCCGGCGGCGCCCACATCCGCGTAGGGGATACGAGTTGGCGCCTGCACGGCGACCATTTCGCCTGGGTCCCCGCGCTTGCAGAGCACGAGATGCGCATGACCGGGGCCGAGGAGATGTTCAGCCTCTACCTCGCCCCCGAGCTCCGCCTCCCGCAGGCACGATGGAGCAGGCCCCTCGCGTTACCGGTCGACCCCGTCGCAGGGGCGATCGTGCAGAGCCTGTGCCTCACCGATGCGGATCATGACCGGCTCGAGGCGTCGCTCGTGCTGTTGCTGCACATCCTCGAACACACCGACGAGAGCTTCGACACCCTCGCCGTCCCCGCGGACCCCCGCGCGCGTACGGTCGCAGAGGCGATCCTCGCCGGTCCCGACGACCAGCACGAGCTCGATGAGTGGGCAGAGCAGCTCGCCGTGAGCACGAAGACCCTGCAGCGCGCGTTCCAGAGCGAGACCGGCCTGACGTTCGGGCAGTGGCGCACCCGTGCCCGGCTGTACGCAGCGGAGCGTCTCATCGTGGAGGGCAGCACAGTGCAGGAAGCGGCCGACCGCAGCGGATACTCCACTGCGACAGGCTTCATCAAGGCGTTCCGTCAGCTGTTCGGTTCGACGCCCGCAGCCTACGCCCGGGCGAAACGCGGTCATCGCCCACCCGCTGCTCGACGCCCGAGGGCACGCAGCCGGACAGAGGCCGACTCCTCAGGGCTGTCCTGACCCCATCGAACTCTCGAGGATGCGCCCGAAGGTGCGCGCGACCGGCGGGGTCCACAGCAGCACGATGATCCCGGCCGCGAACGCAGCGGTCAGGGCTGCGCCCCAGTCCCAGCGGTCTCCGAACACGAGGACGACCGCGCTCAACAAGATCGCGATGCCGAGGAAGATCGTGAGCATGAGGCGCGAGAGTCCGCTGCCGCGGCGCACGCCTGCCGCGACAGCGAACACGAGAAGTCCGAACAGAGCGATCCCCGCACCGGCTAGGGAGAAGGCCGAGGCACTCACGTCCGGATCGTAACGCCCCAGGAATACGAGGATGCCGAAACCCGTCGCCAGAGCGCCGAAGACGTAGGCGAGCACGGCGACCACCGTGGTGATCACCGTGGCGACGGCAGGAGGCGCGGGATCGGGCGTCTCGGGTGCACGAGACACCCGGCGCGGACTCGTCCGTTCGGGTGCTGACAGGACGAGCCGACGATGCAGAAGGCGCACGACCTCGATCGCCGCGACCATCACGATCGTGATCCCGGTGAGTGCGATCGCGAGCTCCTCACCCGGATCGACGAGTACGAAGAACTGTCTGGCGAGCGGGATCGTGAACACGGCGATGAGCAGGATGAACATCGCGCCGACCACCACCACCTTGAACCGGTTGAGCGGTCGTGCGAGGACGGCCAGCACCCAGATGCCGACGACGGCGAGGATCACGGTGGCTCCGGTACGCAGCTGCTCCTCGTGCACGCCGAGCCCCCGGGCGACGAACGTGTACCAGGTGAGGCCCAGGGCGACGACGACGCCCGACGGGATCGCGAAGCTCAGCGATCGTCGGAGGAACCCCGGAACATAGCGTGATGCGTTCGGCATGAGCGCGAGGAAGAAGGCCGGAATGCCGATCGTGAGGCCGTCGGTGATGGAGAGCTGACGCGGCAGGAACGGGAATTCGAGCACGAACACCCCGAAGATGACCGCGAGCAGTGTCGCGTAGACCGTCTTGTTCAGGAACAGCATCGACACGCGCTCGATATTCGCGATGACCTGGCGCCCCTCGGCGACGACGTCCGGCAGGTGCGAGAACTGTCCGTCGAGCAGCACGAGCCTCGCAACCGCCTTCGTGGCCGGCGAGCCCGAGTTCATCGCGATGCCGATATCCGCGGACTTGATCGCAAGGGCGTCGTTGACACCGTCTCCTGTCATGGCGACGGTGTGTCCGTGCCTCTGCAACGCCGTCACCATGCGCTTCTTCTGCTCGGGGGTGACACGTCCGAACACGGTGTGCTGGTCGAGCACGTCGGCGAGCTGGGCGTCATCATCGGGAAGCTCTCTGGCATCGAAGCCGTCGGCCACGTCGAGACCGACTTCTCGGGCGATGGCCGCGACCGTACGCGGGTTGTCGCCGGAGATGATGCGGATGCCGACCTGCTGGCGCCCGAAATAGGCGAGTGTCTGAGCGGCGTCGGGGCGCACCTGCTCGCGGAAGGTCAGCACGATGATGGCCGCGAGTCCGTCGGGGAGCCGCTCGGAGTCGACGTCGGCGTCCGAGAGGGCCGCGTGCGCGTGGCCGAGCACGAGAGTGCGGCGGCCCGTCTCGGCGAGTGCCGTCACCGTGCGCCCCAGCTCCGTCTCCGCCGATGTGGCCGCATCGCCGAACACCATCTCCGGTGCTCCCATCACCCAGGTCCCCGGGATGCCGGTGAAGGACGCCGCACTCCATTTGCGCGCAGATGAGAACGGGATGTACCCCGACACGACGAGTGGCGAGGCGACCGGGTAGGCCGTCCGCATCGACCGTGCTGTCGCGTTCGCATCGGGCGCCGCGGCATACCAGGCAAGCGCCGCCGCCGCGTCCTCTGCCTGTTCCGGGGCGAGGCCGTCGAGGCGATGTGCCTCGTCGAAGCCGATCTCCCCGACAGTGAGGGTGCCGGTCTTGTCGAGGCAGATGACGTCGACGCGCGCGAGGCCTTCCACAGCCGGCAGCTCGTTCACCAGCACCTGCCGGCGTGCGAGACGAGACGCTCCGACGGCGAAGGCGATGCTCGTCATGAGCACGAGACCGAGGGGGATCATCGCCGTCAACGACGCGATCGTGTTCACGATGGCCTGCACCCAGGCACCGCTGGAGAACACGGTCGAGTAGCCGCCGAGCACGATGATCTGCGCATTCAAGACAAGCAGTCCGACCGGACCGATGATCCAGCTCACCCACTTCAGGACCCGGTTGACCGAAGTGCGCAGCTCGCTGGAGACGAGGGAGAAGCGCTTCGCCTCGCCGGCGAAGTGATTCGCGTAGGAATCGGCACCGACACGGGTCGCGATCGCGGTCCCCTCCCCCGCGACGACCACGGCTCCGGACAGCGCATCGTCGCCGGGCTGCTTCTCGACCGGGTCCGACTCCCCCGTGAGCATCGACTCGTCGATCTGAAGCCCGCGCGACGCGAGAACCCGCGCGTCGGCCGGCACCTGCTCGCCGGCGCGGAGCACGAGGACATCGTCGAGGACGACCTCTCCGGGCGTGATCTCCGCTTCTTCACTGTTTCGCAGGACAAGAGCGCGCGGCGCGTTCATCAGCGCGAGGCGATCGAGAGCGGACTTCGCCCGAAACTCCTGCACACACCCGATGATGGCGTTCGCGAACGCTGCGAGGCCGAAAAGGGCGTCCTGCCATCGGCCGACTAAGAACAGTACGAAGAAGCACGCGAAGACGATGCCGTTGAAGAGCGTGAACACGTTCGCGCGCACGATGCTCCACGCGCTGCGACTCGTGTCGGCGACGAAGGCGTTGGTCTTCCCCGCCGCCACGCGCTCGGCGACCTCGGCGCTCGTGAGACCGGTCGAGACTGCTGCAGGAGTGGCGTTCACAGACCTCAATATAGAGGTCGCCGCTTCCTCACTCGGCTCCGCTGTCCGGCATTCGCAGCCCGTTGCGGCATCGCGTCATTACAACCGCCAGTCGACCCCCTTGTCGAGGACTCGACCGACGGAGGTGACCTCGGCCGTTCCCGGGTAGGCCACCATTCCGGGAGCGAATGTTCCCCAGCTGGGGCGGCCCTGCGGGGGGCCGTACGAGGGCAGATATGCGCCGTACTGATAGAGCGTCTCCTGGATAGGCCGGTAGCAGGCTCCGCCCGCATCACTGATGCCGACGACAGTACCGAGGGCTCGTAATCCGGAATCGTCCTGTCGCCAGACCGGACCACCGACGTCTCCCGGTCCCGCCGCCGCATCCGTGCACAGCAGTTGCTCACCGAAGCGCCCCGGCACCGTGCCGAGGATGCGTCCTTCCGTCCATCCGGTATCGATCCCCATCTTCCCGATGAGGAGGCCGACGGGTTGATCGACGCTCCGGGTCCACCCCTGCAGTTCTCCGTTCCCGGGCATCTGGCCGGTGGTCGGATCCACGATCAGCATGTCGGCGTCATTGCCCGGTCGCATGCGAAGGAGCACCGTCGGATCGTTGTCACGTCGGGCGAATTGGTCGGCGTGGTAGCCGGCGTCTCCACGGATGCTGCCATCCGCCGCGCCGATGAAGCCGCAGGCGGTGGCCGTCGTCAGGAAAGTTCCGGAATCGCCCGCGATGACGAACCCCCCGGAGCATGCATTGTCGAAGTACGACCCGGCGGTGCCTCCGTACCTGCCCCAGATGGCAGGTTCCCCCGCACTGTATGTGTACCCGCTCGCTTCTGGGACGGGCCTGATCTCGGCTGTGGCAGGAGTTGCGCTCAACACCGAGATCACGACCGCCATGGCAGCGACAAGGGCTGCCGCCTGCGCACGAGGTGAAAGGTGGGCACGGACGGACGGGTACTTCGAAGCTCCGGTCATGCCCACACGATAGAGGATGCCCTCCCTGTGCGATAGACCAGTATGTCGCCGCGCTCGCGGGGGCATGAAAAACCCCCGGGTCACTTGCGAGAGCAAGCGGTCCGGGGGTTTCTCCGTGACAGCGACATGGTGGAGCTGGGGGGAATCGAACCCCCGTCCAACGCTGAGTCTCCACGCCTTCTCCGGGCGCAGTCTGTGAAGACGTTCTGCTCGGCTCCGACCTTTGTCACAGACACCTAAGTCGACAAGCCCAGCCTGGGAAGAGTCCCACGTGACGTCCAGACGCCATCACGCAGCAAGATTCCTAGATGACGCCAGGATCCGTATCGGAATCACATACGGCCTGACGGACTATCGGGCTCGCTTATGCAGCGAGGGCGAAGTCGTTGCGCTTGGTTTCGGCAACTATTGTTTTGCAGAGAGCGTTTACGAGATAACTCTGCATCCTCGGCCCGCTTCTCGTGGATTCACAGGCGCTGTCGAAACCGATCAGCCCCGTGGTCCTTCTCTCGAAGGAGCCGCTGTCACACTGTGGAATTACCAACCCGAGTGGTGAAACACCCGAGCATCACAGACTACAACGTTCTCAGCCCCTCCGCCATTCCGGGGTCGTCCGGACGGCTGGCGTAGAGTCGCCCCATGAGCGAAGTCACCGTCACCGTCCGCGGCGAGCATGAGGCGCAGGTCGCGCCGGAGCGTGCCACCATCCGTGTCGGCGTGCGTGCCGAGGGCCCGGAACGCACCGCCGTCGTCGAGCATGTGATGCGCCTCGCCGAGCCTGTGCGCAGCAGCATCGCCGAGAGATCGGAAGCGGGCAGTGTGGTCGACTGGACGAGCAAACGGCTCTCCGTACGGGCCGAACGTCCGTGGAGCAGCGAGGGCAAGCGTCTCGCACCGGTCTATTACGCGAGCATCGACTTCACCGCCACGTTCGCGGAAGCCTCGGAACTCTCCATCTGGGTCTCCGACATCTCCCCATGGGACGGCGTCGAGGTCGGTTGGGTCGACTGGCACCTCACACCCGCGACACGCGCGCAGGTCGAGCGCGAGGTGGCCGCCGAGGCCGTCGGCGTCGCCGTCACGAGGGCCAAGGCCTACGCGGGGGCGCTCGGCCTCGATGAGGTCACACCGCTGGAGATCGCCGATGTCGGCCTCATCTCCAGCGGACAGCCGGCACCGGGAGCTCCGATGATGCTCAAAGCGCGTGGAGGCGCGGCATTCGCCGCCGACTCCGCACCAGCCATGGAGTACGAGCCCGAAGAAATCGTCATCTCCGCGACCGTGGAGGCGCGGTTCCTCGCCCGCTGAGACCGGCTCAGCCCTGCGCGGCGAACGGCGCGAGTTCGGCGGCCAGCCGCTCCGAGACCCGAGCGTGCACAGCGGTGCCGTTCTCTCGGTGCTCCACCGAGAGAAGCATCCCTGACTCGTGGATCGCGGCAACGAGATCGCCCCGATCGTACGGGATCACGGCGTGGACTTCGATGGCCGGCTTCGGGAGTGCCTCTTCCACCGCCGCCCGCAGTTCCGCGATGCCCTCGCCCGACCTCGATGAGACGAAGTGAGCGTGCGGCTGGAGGCCTCGAAGGACGAGCCTCTCATCCTCATCGATCAGATCGGCCTTGTTGAAGACCACGATCTCCGGCAGATCGCGGACGCCGACATCGCCCAGGACATCCCGCACGGTCTGCAACTGCCCCGCCGGATCCGGATGCGAACCGTCGACGACATGGAGCACGACGTCGGCCTCGCCGACCTCCTCCAACGTCGATCGGAACGCTTCGACGAGCTGATGAGGAAGGTTGCGCACGAACCCGACGGTGTCTGTGAGCGTGTAGACGCGGCCGTCCTCCGTCTCCGTACGGCGCACCGTCGCGTCCAGCGTCGCGAACAGCGCGTTCTCGACCAGGACGCCCGCGCTGGTGAGCGCATTGAGCAGGCTGGACTTGCCGGCGTTCGTGTATCCGGCGATCGCGACGGAGGGGATCGTGTTCCGCTTGCGCTCGGCACGCTTGGCGTCGCGGGCGGGGCCGAAGTCGCGGATCTGGCGTCGGAGCAGAGCCATCTTGGTACGGATTCGCCGGCGATCGAGCTCGATCTTCGTCTCGCCGGGACCGCGCGAACCCATGCCCGCGCCGCCGGCGCCGACCTGGCCACCGGCCTGGCGGCTCATCGAGTCGCCCCAACCCCGAAGTCGAGGCAGCAGGTACTCGAGCTGGGCAAGCTCGACCTGCGCCTTGCCCTCCCGGCTCTTGGCATGCTGACTGAAGATGTCGAGGATCACCGTGGTGCGGTCGATGACCTTGACCTTGACGACGTCCTCGAGTGCGCGTCGCTGGCTCGGCGCGAGCTCGGTGTCGGCGATGACCGTGTCAGCCCCGACAGCGGCGACGATGTCTTTGAGTTCCTGAGCCTTGCCCCGGCCGAGGTACGTCGCGGCGTCGGGGTGCGGGCGGCGCTGCAGAACACCGTCGAGCACGACAGCACCGGCGGTCTCTGCGAGAGCGGCAAGTTCCCGGAGCGAGTTCTCCGCGTCTTCCTGCGCCCCCTGGGGATACACGCCCACCAAAACGACGTTCTCGAGACGCAACTGCCGGTACTCGACCTCGGTGACGTCCTCGAGCTCCGTCGAGAGTCCTCCGACGCGACGAAGAGCATGTCGGTCTTCGAGATCCCACTGCGCGCCGTCCGTGCTCGTGTGCGATGCCGTCGATTCATCCTGCAGCGCCTGGGCGGCGCCGAAGACGTGGACATCCGAGCGCTTCTCCGCGTTCGCGAGCACGCGATCGACCGTGTGGTCGTCGGTGGAGGGTGTTGTGGTCTCCGTCATCCGTTCCTTGTCTCTGGGATTTGTTGCGAGCCTTAACCTTAGCCCGCGCTGTCCGGTACGCTCACCGTATGGGGTCAGATCACTACTTCACTGCGGCCCCGGCAAGCCCCGAGAATCTGCGTAAGATCCGCGTATCGCTCGCAGGTCGCGAGCTCGAAGTCACCACCGCCGGTGGAGTCTTCAGCCCGGATCGTCTCGACGCCGGCACTGCAGTGCTCCTCGCCAACATGCCCCCGGTTCCCCCGGGCGGCGATCTTCTCGACCTCGGCAGCGGCTGGGGTCCGGTGACGCTGTCGATGGCCCTGGCCGCTCCCCACGCGACGGTGTGGGCCGTCGATGTGAATGAGCGTGCCCTCGATCTCGTGCGTCGCAACGCGGCAGCTCTCGGGCTCACCAATGTCAACGCATCTCTGCCCGACGATGTTCCCGAGCACGTCTCCTTCCGTACGATCCGATCGAATCCGCCGATCCGCGTCGGCAAGAACGAACTCCACGGACTTCTGGAGCGATGGATCCCGCGCCTCGACGAGCGCAGTGATGCCTGGCTCGTCGTGCAACGCAATCTCGGCGCCGATTCGCTCCAGCGATGGATCGGGTCGACCTTCCACCCCGGCTACAGCGTTTTCCGCACCGCTACCGGCAAGGGCTACCGCATCCTCAAGGTGCGCAGGCACGGGAACCCGCCGACGGAGCCGATCGTCCTCGACGGAGCCTGACCGCGCTCATTCGCGCGGACGCGCCGGACCGGTCTCTCAGGCGAGGTCGACCTCTCCCTGGAACACGAGCTGAGCCGGGCCCGACAGAGCCACGTGCTCGCCGTCCTCCGCGGGGAACATGCGAACGCCGAGCGTGCCCCCTGGAACCTCGACCTGCCAGTTGCTCGGCGCGTTCTCGCCCGCCCAGTACCGCACCGCCAGGGCCGTCGCCGCAACTCCGGTGCCGCAGCTGAGGGTCTCCCCCACACCGCGCTCGTGGACGCGCATGCTCACATGTCCGATACCGTCACGCACGAGCGGTTCGCCGGGAACCACGAACTCGATGTTGGCCCCTGCCGGTAGCAGCGGGTCGAGGTCGGGGGCACGGTGCAGTTCGAGCGACGCGAGCTCTGCCTCGGAGGCGAGCGCCACCACGACGTGCGGATTCCCGACGTCGATTCCCAGCCCCGGCCGTGTGACGGACAGCCCGTCGACGCGCACGAGCGGGTCGTCACCGGACAGCTTCCACCGGCCGAGATCCACCTGATACCCCGTGGCGCTCCGGGTGACGTCGCGCACTCCTGCCCTCGTGCCGATCGGCAACGTCGAGCCGGGCTCGATCGTCGCGAGGCCGGAGCGCACGAGGTAGTGAGCGAATACGCGGATGCCGTTTCCGCACATCTCGGCGATCGACCCATCGGCATTGCGGTAGTCCATGAACCATTCCGCCTGCGGCTCCTCATCGAGCGCCGCCGCACCCTCGGGAATCGCCGACGACTTCACGACGCGAAGGATCCCGTCAGCGCCGATACCGAAGTGACGATCGCACAGCACGGCGACCTGCTCGACGGTCAGGTCGAGGTCACCGTCGGGATCAGCGATGATGATGAAGTCGTTGCCCGTGCCGTGACCCTTGGTGAATGCGACCATGGGTCCAGTCTAGAGAGCGTCGAGGACCCCTCCGTCCCGTGCGAGTCGGTACCGACCGCAGAGGAAGTTGCGGTTTCGCGCAACCTCGATCAGCTCGAGGTCGAGCCGGCGCGGCAGCAGTGGGGCTCCCGCGCCGAGAGTGACGGGGGCGTACTGCACCCACACCTCGTCGAGCAGCCCGGCATCGGCGAACTGGCCGGCCAGATCTCCGCCGCCCACGACCCAGAGGTCTCTCCCGCCGGCCGCCTGCTCCATCTCCGCATGAACCGTTCGGATGTCTGCCTGCGTCAGTCGCACATCGGCCCCTGTCGGCAACGACAGCTCACGGTGCGTGAAAACCCACGTGGGCTGGGTGTATCCCCATCGGCCCTCTTCGTGGCGCATCACCCATTCATACGTCGAGGCGCCCATCGCGAGAGCGCCGATGTTCCTCTCGAAGCCCGTGTACGCCATCGGACCGTCCTGGTCGATGTCCTGCGTGAGCAGCCAGTCCAACGAGTGCTCCTCGGTCGCGATGAAACCGTCGAGGCTGGAGGCGGTGTAGAAGTGGGTCGTCATCCCACGAGGGTCGCAGGTGCTACCGACATCGGGAGATCAGGCGTGTAGGAGCGCGGCGGCCGGAGCCGGAGCATCCCACCATTCCAGATCGGGATACCGCTTGAACCAGGACACCTGGCGGCGGGCATAGCGTCTCGTGAGCGCCTGGGTCTGCGCGATCGCGTCACGTTCTGTGAGGTCTCCGTCGAGCTGCGCCAGCGCCTGCGCATATCCGATCGCACGAGGAGCCGTCCCGCCCTGTTCGAGCCCGTTGGCGCGAAGCTGCGCGACCTCGGCGAGGAGCCCCCCGGCCCACATGCGTTCGACTCGGGAATCGAGGCGCTCGACGAGAGCGGGGCGATCGACGTGAAGACCGATCAGGCGCGTGTACGGATGCCAGAGGACCGGCTTCTCCGGAAGGGAGGCACCGTGCGTCTCACTGCCCTGCTCGAGGACTTCGAGCGCACGGATGATGCGGCGCGGATTCTGCGGATCGACCCGCGAGGCCGCCTCCGGATCGAGAGTCCGCAGACGTTCGAGAAGGTGCGCGGAGCCTCGAACCTCAAGCTCGCGTTCGAGATTCTCCCGCAGTGCGGGGTCGCGCGGAGGAAATCGAAAGTCATACACGACACTCGACACGTACAGGCCGGAGCCCCCGACGAGGATCGCATCTCCGCCTCCGCGGTGGATCTCGTCGATCGCCTCACGAGCTCTCGGCTGGTACCACGCGACAGCTGCATCCTCGTCCACGTCGAGCACGTCGAAGAGGTGGTGCGGGATGCCCCGGCGTTCAGCCACCGAGACTTTCGCCGTACCGACGTCCATCCCGCGATAGAGCTGCATGGCGTCGGCGTTCACGATCTCGGCAGGGTTCCCCTGCGCGCGCAAGGTCTCGGCCAACTCGATCGCGAGATCGCTCTTACCGGTGCCGGTCGCCCCGACGATGGCCCAGAGGCGTCGTCCGGTCCTGTGCGGTCCGGTCACACGCCCACACGCAGTGTGGGCAGACCGAGCGACACGGCCTTCGGTGCACCGTCGCCGCTCGGGGCAGGAACCGCGCACGATTCCGACTGCGAGCGATCCCAGGCGTCTCCACCGCGGGTCCGACGGATCTTCAGGGGTGCGCCTGTCGGGTCATCCGCGAGCAGATGGAACGGGGCGCCGTGCGTGACGGTCACGGTGACGACGTCACCGGGGCGAGGAAGATCAGAGCCCGGAGTCACCTCGAAGTGCACCAACCTGTTGTCTTCGGCGCGCCCCGTCAGACGGTGGGTCTCGGTATCCTTCTTGCCTTCGCCGGTCGAGACCAGAACGTCGATCTCGCGGCCGACCTGCTTCTGGTTCTCTTCCAGTGAGATGCGTTCCTGCAGAGCGATCAGCCGGTTGTAGCGCGCTTGCACGATCTCCTTGGGAACCTGATCCTCCATCGTCGCCGCGGGAGTGCCCTCGCGGATCGAGTACTGGAAGGTGAACGCGCTGGAGAATCTCGCCTGCTCGACGACCCGCATCGTGTCCTCGAAGTCTTCTTCTGTCTCACCAGGGAAGCCGACGATGATGTCGGTCGTGATGGCGGCATTCGGGATGCGGGCACGAACCCGGTCGAGGATCCCCAGGAAACGCTCACTCCGGTAGGAGCGGCGCATCGCCTTGAGGATGCGATCGCTCCCCGACTGCAGCGGCATGTGCAGCTGCGGCATCACGTTCGGCGTCTCGGCCATGGCGTCGATCACGTCGTCGGTGAAGGCCGCGGGATGGGGGCTCGTGAACCGGATCCGCTCCAGCCCTTCGATGTCGCCGGCCGCGCGCAGGAGTTTGCCGAATGCCTGGCGGTCGCCGAACTCCACACCGTAGGAGTTGACGTTCTGGCCGAGAAGCGTGACCTCGATCGCGCCGTCTTCGACCAGGAGACGGATCTCGTTCAGGATGTCGCCGGGACGACGATCCTTCTCTTTGCCACGCAGGCTCGGAACGATGCAGAAGGTGCAGGTGTTGTTGCAGCCGACCGAGATCGAGACCCAGCCGCTGTGCGCCGAGTCGCGCTTGGTCGGCAGCGTCGAAGGGAACACTTCGAGCGACTCCAGGATCTCGAGCTCGGCGTCGCCGTTGTGCCGCGCGCGCTCGAGCAGTCCCGGCAGGGAACCCATGTTATGCGTTCCGAACACCACGTCGACCCAGGGGGCCTTGTCGAGCACCGCCTGCTTGTCCATCTGCGCCAGGCATCCCCCGACGGCGATCTGCATGCCGTCCTTGCGACGCTTGACGGAGGCGAGATGCCCGAGGGTGCCGTACAGCTTGCCCGCTGCGTTGTCGCGGACAGCGCAGGTGTTGATGATCACCACGTCGGCCTCGTCGCCGTCGACAGCTCTCACGTAGCCGGCGCTCTCCAAGGAGCCCGAGAGCCGCTCGGAGTCGTGCACGTTCATCTGGCACCCGAAGGTGCGCACTTCATACGATCGCTGTCGTCCGTCGTCGTCGACGGCTGCCGACGACGCGCCGATGATCGTCGGTTCGCTGCGCGGGATAGTCATGATCACCCCATTGTACGAGCCGTTGCTGAGCAGGTGCGGCGTCGTGGCTTCAGTCCGAGTCGACGAATCGGACCCCGGAGGTGGAACCTCCGAAGGAGTACTCACGCAACGCAGCCTTCGCAGCTTTCATCGCCACCGCGCCGTTGTAGCCGCGCCGTGAGAGTTGGCCCACCAGCCGCCGGAGCGCGGTGTCGTGATCGAGTCGACTCATCGACCTCGCCTTGCCACGCGCGAACTCGAGCGCGCGTTCGTCATCGTCGTCCGGAAGGTCGTCGAGAGCGTCGTCGATCAGGTCGCGCGGAATCCCCCGCTGTGCGAGCGCGCGGGACAACGCGACCCGTCCCTGCCCTTTCCGCTCGACACCCGAAGTCACCAGCACCCGGGCGAGGGCGGCGTCGTCGAGATAACCGCGACGAGAGAAGTCGTCGATCACATCGTCGACGACGCCACTGTCGAGACCGACGCCCCTCAGCACCTGCCGCGCCTCGGAGATCGACAAGGATCGAGCCCGCAGCTTGCGGACGAGAGACTCCTCCGCCGCCGTACGAACCTCATCCGGCGATGCTGTCGCTTCCGCGCCGGAATCGTCAGTCGTTCCGCCACCGAGTGCGCGGAGGTGAGGAACGGAGTTCGCCGGGTGTGAGGCCGCAGTGACGGAACTGCCCCGGATCCCCCGTGCGGGATGACGATCGCTGGGGGTACCCGCGTCGGACGCGTCGATGCGCGAGGCCCTGTCCGGAGGGGCGTCCCATGTCGTGCGCCACGCGGCCGCGTCGCTCGTGCCGGAATCGCTCGTTGACCCGTCGTCGTCCTCCGGCAACCGAGCAGGCGGCGTGTGCGCAGGCTTCATTGACGCACCGCCGAAGAGGGGGATGATGGGGGCGATCCGGTCCGGGTCGCCCCCACGGGTGTCGCTCATCAGGCCGGACGACGCTCAGCGAGCTCGTCTGCAGCCGGCGGCACCGCAACGGGGCCGCCGATACCGAGCTTCTGCTTGATCTGCGTCTCGATCGCCAACGCGATGTCGGGGTTGTTCAGCAGGAACGTCCGCGCGTTCTCTTTACCCTGGCCCAACTGGTCACCGTCGTAGGTGTACCACGAGCCCGACTTCTTCACGATGGCGTGCTCGACGCCGAAGTCGATCAGGCTGCCCTCGCGCGAGATGCCGACGCCGTAGAGGATGTCGAATTCCGCCTGCTTGAACGGCGGTGCCATCTTGTTCTTGACCACCTTGACCCTGGTGCGGTTTCCGACGGCGTCGGTTCCGTCCTTCAGGGTCTCGATACGACGGATGTCCATGCGCACCGAGGCATAGAACTTCAGCGCCTTACCACCGGCGGTGGTCTCAGGCGAGCCGAAGAAGACGCCGATCTTCTCACGAAGCTGGTTGATGAAGATCATCGTCGTATTGGTCTGGTTCAGGCCACCGGTGAGCTTGCGCAGCGCTTGCGACATGAGTCGCGCCTGCAGACCGACGTGCGAGTCGCCCATCTCGCCCTCGATCTCGGCGCGGGGCACGAGCGCCGCCACGGAGTCGATGACGATGAGGTCGATGGCTCCCGAGCGCACAAGCATGTCGGCGATCTCGAGCGCCTGCTCACCGGTGTCGGGCTGCGACACCAGAAGCGCGTCGATGTCGACGCCGAGCTTCGCGGCGTAGTCGGGGTCGAGCGCGTGTTCCGCGTCGATGAAGGCGGCGATGCCACCCGCGCGCTGCGCGTTCGCGATCGCATGCAGTGTGAGGGTCGTCTTACCCGAGGACTCCGGTCCGTAGATCTCGACGATTCGACCACGCGGGAGGCCTCCGACGCCGAGAGCGACGTCGAGGGCGATGGAGCCAGTGGGGATGACGGCCACGGGGGCGCGCTCATCGCTGCCCAGCCGCATGACCGAGCCCTTTCCGAACTGGCGATCGATCTGGGCGAGGGCGGTCTCGAGGGACTTCTCGCGGTCGGCGGGTGATGGCATGATGTGCTCCTTCTGCGCGCGTGATGCCGCCTGTAGGCTGTCGCGGCTCTCCCGGTTGGGAGAAACTCTCCGACAAGGCGTAATGGCTCTTCGGCTTGTTTTCCACCGTAGGAGAGGCCACCGACATCGACGCGGAGAGCTCACCTACCGTGCAGAACAGATTCTCTGAACCACTTGTGCAGAAGACTACGCCCGCTTCGAACAGATCTTCGACGACACGCCGCGAATAGCGCGTCGTGTCCCGTAGGCATCGGAGATCGACGGAGGCTCAGCGTCCGCGCGGCTCCTGCCGACCGACACCATGCCGTCTGTTCTCCGGAACATCCATCTCGACGCACAACGCCAACCAGATATCGCGCGGCGGCGTTCCGTCGGCCAGCGCTTCGACCGCCGTTCTTCCGCCGACGGCACTGAGCGCCAGGTCGTTCACCAGAGAGGACGCGCGCGCCTGGAACTCTGTCTCGACGGCGCGAAGGAATTCGCTACGACGCATGGCTTCCCCGACCGGGGATCAGTGCAGCGAAAGCTGAGGTTCGATCGACGCGACGAGGTCGTCGGGGACGACGTCTGGGAAGACCTGGATGCCCTCGAGCACCGAGATACGGTCTCCGACCTCGCGCATGATCGTCGAGATGGGAACGTCGAGAGCGTCTGCGACGGAAGCGAGAATCTCGCTCGACGCCTCCTTCTGCCCACGCTCGACCTCACTGAGGTAGCCGAGCGCAACCGACGCCTTGCTTGCGACCTGCCGGAGCGTGCGCCCCTTCTGCAGGCGGAAGTCCCTCAGCACATCGCCGATTTCCTGTCGTACAAGAATCATCGGAACCTCCTCCCCATGTGATCGTTCGAGGTCTCCCCCGATGAGACAGCCAGTCTAGTACCCCTGGCATGCACAGAATCTACCCCTGCACTCTGTGGTTTAAGTGTGAGCACATCAGACATAACCACCCCGGGAGTCCTGCTATTCCGCCAGCATCCCCAGTAGTTCTTCGAGCGCAGCCGAGACCGTCTGCGCACGGATCGACTCGCGATCTCCGACGAAACGGAAGGCCGTCGTCCTCATCGCCGCCGGCGTCGCCAGTCCGATGTGCACCGTGCCGACCGGTTGCCCGTCGGGGGAATCCGGACCGGCGATTCCCGTCGTCGACACTCCGACATCGGCCGGCGAGCCGCCGATGCTCACCACGCTCCTCACTCCCTCTGCCATCTGCAGCGCGACCTGCGGATGCACCGGCCCGTGCACGGCGAGAAGATCCGCATCGACGCCCAACACGGATGCCTTGACCGGCGTCGCGTACGCCACCACCCCGCCGAGCAGCACCGTGGACGCACCGGGAACCGATACCAGGTCGGCACACAGGGCGCCTCCGGTCAGCGACTCCGCGACGCCGAGCGTCCATCCACGCCGGCCCAGCGCCGCCAGGACGGCGGCAGCCGCATCGCTCACGACTTCCGGCGCGAGCCGCGGACCTGCGCCACGATGTAGTCGATGCCGCTCGCGACCGTGAGCACCAGGACGATGAGCATGAGGATGAAGGTGATCAGCGTCCACGCATCGAGACCGACGAGGTAGTGCAGCGGGAGCAACGCCCAGCCGAGCGCCACACCTTGGAACGCTGTCTTGATCTTGCCCATCCAGGCCGCAGCCACGACATGCTCGCTGGCGACCATGAGCCGGTGGATCGTGATCCCCCATTCGCGCACGAGGATGATGGCGACGATCCACCAGCTGACCTCGCCGAGGATGGCGAGTCCGATGAAACCGGCACCCGTGAGCATCTTGTCGGCGATGGGATCCCAGAGCTTGCCGAAGTCGCTGACGATGTCGTACTTGCGCGCGAGGTAGCCGTCGACCCAGTCCGTGGAGATCCCCACGATGAAGATGACTGCGGCCGCCCACCGGAGGCCGGGCTCGGCGAGACCGTAGGTTCCGCCCAGCAGTAACAGGACGAAGAAGACGACCGCCAGCGGGATGCGCGCGACGGTGATGGCGTTGGGCAGCTGTCGAGGGATGGCCATCAGTCGCGTCCCGTCAAGCCCCAGGCGTCTTCGTCGCCCTCGGCCTCGACCTCGGGAAGCCCCTCATATTGCGCAGCGATCGGGTCGTGCATCTGCGGCAGGGGTGGCACCGGCGGAGCGACAGGGGCGGCGGAAGCGGGCGGCGACGCCGGAACGTCGTCCCCGCGCAGCTTGGCCATCACCTGTGGGAGCTGCTCGGCCGTGGCCAGCACGTCACGCGCCTTGGATCCCTCGGACGGACCGACGATCTCGCGGGACTCGAGAAGGTCCATGAGACGACCGGCCTTCGCGAACCCGACACGCAGCTTGCGCTGCAACATCGACGTCGAACCGAACTGAGACGACACGATGAGCTCGGCAGCGGCGAGCAGAAGCTCCAGATCGTCGCCGATGTCTTCGTCGACTTCCTTCTTCTTGGTCGGCTCCATCGCCTCCTGCACGTCGGGACGATAGTCCGGACGTGCCTGACGGGTGACGTGCTTGACGACCGCGTCGATCTCCTTCTCATCGACCCACGCGCCCTGCAGACGGAATGGCTTCGACGAACCCATAGGCGAGAACAGTGCATCACCCTGACCGATGAGCTTGTCGGCGCCCGGGCTGTCGAGGATGACCCGGCTGTCGGTGACACTGGTGACCGCGAACGCGAGTCGTGAGGGCACGTTTGCCTTGATGAGTCCGGTGACGACGTCGACGCTCGGGCGCTGCGTCGCGAGCACCAGGTGGATTCCAGACGCACGCGCGAGCTGGGTGATACGCACGATGGAGTCCTCCACGTCGCGCGGGGCGACCATCATGAGGTCGGCGAGCTCATCGACCACGACCAGCAGGTACGGGTACGGCTTGAGGACGCGTTCGCTGCCCACCGGCACCTCGACCTCCCCGGCGCGAACGGCACGGTTGAAGTCGTCGATGTGGCGGAACCCGAACGACGCGAGGTCGTCGTACCGCATGTCCATCTCCTTCACGACCCACTGCAGCGCCTCGGCCGCCTTCTTCGGGTTCGTGATGATGGGCGTGATCAGGTGCGGGACGCCGGCGTAACTGGTGAGCTCCACACGTTTCGGGTCGATCAGGACCATGCGCACATCGGCGGGACGCGCCCGCATCAGCAGGCTGGTGATCATGGAGTTCACGAAGCTGGACTTACCGGAGCCAGTGGAACCGGCCACCAGGAGGTGCGGCATCTTCGCGAGATTCGCGATGACGATGTTGCCACCGACGTCCTTGCCGACGCCGATCGTCATCGGATGCGTGCTCTTCTGCGCGGCGGGCGAGCGCAGCACGTCGCCGAGCGCCACCATCTCCTTGTCGGCGTTCGGGATCTCGATGCCGATCGCGCTCTTGCCCGGGATCGGCGAGAGAATGCGCACATCGTTCGAGGCGACCGCGTAGGCGAAGTTGTTGCTCAGCTGCAGGATCTTCTCGACCTTGACGCCGTGGCCGACCTCGACCTCGTACTGGGTGACCGTCGGGCCGCGCGAGAAGCCGGTGACCTTCGCATCCACCTTGAACTGCGACAGCACACTCGTGATCTGCTCGATCACCTTGTCGGTGGCCTCGGAGCGCATCACCGGAGGCGGCCCCTCGACCAGAAGACCGGGAGAGGGCAGGATGTACGGCGTCACGGGTGCCTGCGGCCCGCGGTCACCGGGCCCCTCGGTGCCGAAGCCGTCGAGGCCGGGGAGCTCGGGCACCTCTCCGGTGTCGGAGGAGTCGTCGAGGAGGGCCGTGGTCTGCTGCTCCGCGAGCGAGTCGGCGACCGACCTCACGTCGGACAGCACCTCAGTGGCCGCGTCGTACGGATTCTCGACGACGACAGCCTGGTCATACGCCGGAGTCGGGTCGGAAGTCGTGAGCAGCGCCGTGATGTCGTCGGAACCGAGGGTGCCCTCGTCGGGGTCCTCTTCACGACCGGTCTTGTTGCGCCGCCACCACGGCAGCACATCGGGATCGTCGACCTTGTCGGCGTCGTCGATCGCCGCGGAGTCCTTGGCCGACTTCTCCGGACGCTCGGCATCGAACATCCAGGCGTAGAGGTCGCCGAGTCGGGCGCCGATGCGGTTCGGCGGGGTCTTGGTGAGGATGAGGATGCTGAGCGCCGCCAACAGCGACAGCACGATGTACGCGGGGATGTCGGTGAGGTAACTGAGCGGCTGGCCGAGCATCCATCCGAAGAGTCCGCCGGACTCGCTCAGTGCGAGCATGCCCTCCTTGGGCTGAGGGCCGTCGCCCGCGACGTGGCAGAAGCCGGCGAGCGTCAGGACGAACAATCCGAAACCGATTCCGATGCGGCCGTTGTCGTGAACCGACGAGGGGTGGCGGAACAGCCATCCGGCGAGCAGGAGCAGCAGAACGGGCATCACGAATGCGACGCGCCCGATCAGCCCTCCGACCGAATACGCGCTGATGTTCGCAGCGACCTCGTTGCCGATGAAGAACCACTCGTTGACCGCGCCGAGCACGGCGAGGATCACGAGGAGAAAGGGAAAACCGTCGCGACGATCGTCTTTCTCGAGGGTCTCCGGCCCGAACGCGCGGAAGAGCCCCCCGACACCGTGCGCCAACCCGACCCAGGCGCGGGCGACGACCGGCGGCTTGTCGACCTCGTCGATGTACTTCTTGGGAGCGGGCTGCGCCTTCCGAGCGGGCGAGGCCTTGGGAGCCGTCTGCCGCTTGGGGCGCGACGGTGCGCTGGTCGACGCGCGCTCTGTCTTCGTGGTACTCCTGGCCATGCTCTCACGTTACGTCCAACAGCCGACATCTCCGCGTAATGACGCGGCTTTCCACGGATCCGGGAGGTGTCGACTACGCAGTGCCACGCGCCATGGTGTCGCGGGTCGCACCCTCGATCACCACGGCAAAACCCTCGGCGCGATACAGGTTGCGCGCGAAGTTGTCCCGTTCCACGCTCAGGCTGATCCGCGCGTGCCCCTGCGAGCCCGCGAGCTGCACCACGCCACGCAGCAATGAACGCCCGACGCCTCTGGCACGCCAGAGCGGATGCACTCCGATGATCAGCTCCGGCACGGCGACGCCGATGAAGCCGAACCCCGGATCGTTCTGCGGGAGCACCCGGTACCAGGCCGCACCCACAGGGATGTCGTCGTCGCCGGCGGCCACCAGTCCGTCGTCGGTCATGCGCTTCCAGCCTGCGAGGTAGCGCCGATGGTCGGGCGACGTCAGCACCTCATGCCGCGGTCGCACTCCCCCGGCACGCCAGTTCGCCGCCTCGACGAGCATGTCGCCGAGGAACATCGCATCCGTCTGCGCCGCCCTGCGAAGGGAGAAGCCCCTGTACATGACGCGAGCATAGGGCGTCGGTGTTACATCGGGATGACGCTCACCCGTGAGTGCGAGCCGACTCCCCTGCTGTCAGGCCTCGATGACGAGCGGCACGATCATCGGACGACGACGCAGACGCTGGTTCACCCAGCGACCGATCGTGCGTCGAACGACCTGCGACAGCGCATGGGTGTCACGGACGCCGTTGCCCGACGCCTCCTTCAGCGCCGCGACGATCTTCGGCGTGACGTCGTCGAACACCGAGTCGTCTTCGGCGACACCGCGCGCGTGGATCTCGGGGCCGGAGATGATGCGTCCGGTGCCGGCGTCGACCACGACGATCACGGAGATGAAGCCCTCCTCGCCGAGGATCCGGCGGTCCTTGAGGTCGGCATCGGTGATCTCGCCCACGGTGGAGCCGTCGACGTACACGAATCCGAGATCAAGCTGGCCGGAGACCTTCGCGATGCCGTCCTTGAGGTCGATCACGGTGCCGTTAGAGGCGATGATCGTGTTCTCCTCGGGGACACCGGTGTCCTGAGCGAGCTTGGCGTTCGCGATCAGGTGCCGATACTCGCCGTGCACGGGCAGGACGTTCTTGGGCTTGAGGATGTTGTAGCAGTAGATCAGCTCGCCGGCGGCGGCGTGTCCCGAGACGTGGACCTTCGCATTCGCCTTGTGCACGACGTTCGCGCCGAGCTTGGTCAGTCCATCGATGACGCGGTACACGGCATTCTCGTTGCCCGGGATGAGGCTGGAGGCGAGGATGACGGTGTCGCCCTCGCTGATCTCGATCGCGTGGTCCATGTTCGCCATGCGGCTCAGCACCGCCATCGGCTCACCCTGCGAGCCGGTGGACATGTAGACGATCTGCTCGTCCGGCAGATCGCGGGCCTTCTTGAAGTCGATGAGGACCCCGTCCGGCACCTTCAGGTAGCCGAGCTGCTCGGCGATCGTCATGTTGCGCACCATGCTGCGGCCGAGGAACGCGACGCGGCGGCCATTGGCATGCGCGGCGTCGATCACCTGCTGCACGCGGTGAACGTGACTGGAGAAGCTCGCGACGATGACGCGACGCGGTGCCTTCGCGATCACCTGGTCGAGCACGGGGCCGATGGAACGTTCGGTCGGGGTGAAGCCGGGCACATCGGCGTTGGTCGAGTCGACGAGGAACAGGTCCACGCCTTCTTCGCCGAGGCGTGCGAACGCGCGCAGGTCGGTGATCCGACCGTCGAGCGGCAACTGGTCCATCTTGAAGTCACCGGTGGCGAGCACCATGCCTGCGGGCGTGCGGATGGCGACGGCCAGCGCATCGGGAATCGAGTGGTTGACGGCGACGAACTCGAGGTCGAACGGACCGACCCGCTCCTGCTGCCCCTCCTTCACCGTGAGTGTGAAGGCCTTGATGCGATGCTCCTTGAGCTTCGCCTCGACCAGCGCGAGGGTGAGGCCCGATCCGATCAGAGGGATGTCGCTCTTGAGCCGGAGCAGATAAGGAACCGCCCCGATGTGGTCTTCATGTCCGTGCGTGAGCACCACACCGACGATGTCGTCGAGCCGGTCACGGATGGGCTCGAAGTCGGGAAGGATCAGATCGACACCCGGCTGGTGCTCCTCGGGGAAGAGCACACCGCAGTCGACGATCAGGATCTTGCCGTCGTACTCGAACATGGTCATGTTGCGACCGATCTCGCCGAGTCCGCCGATCGGGATGACCCGCAGCGTCCCTTCGTCGAGAGCTGTCGGTTCTACCAGGGGAATGGACATGCTGTCTCCTCAGTCGGACACTCCGCGCGTCCGTTCGTTCATGGCGACGCGGCTCAGCGCGTCGTGCCGTGCACTTTCGGCAGGGCACCACCCGCAGCCGCGTTGCGGTCGGGTCGGAAGTTCGAGAAATCGGCTCCGGGGACGTTCTGGACCAGGTCGAGCTCATCCTCGATGAGCGCGGCCTCCCATTCCTCGGGACCGACCAGGGGAAGGCGGACGCGCGGGCTCGAGATACGACCGAGTCCGTGCAGGATGTACTTGGCCGCGACGGTTCCCGGCACGTGCGTCATCACCGCCCGCACGAGCGGTTCGAGACGCTTGTGCTCGGCGGTCGCCGTGGCGAGGTCACCGGCGTTCACGGCATCGATGATCGTGCGGTACGGCGCTGCGGCGACGTTCGCCGTCACGCCGATGAGACCGGTCGCACCGATCGCGAGGTGCGGCAGCACGTTCGCGTCGTCGCCGGAGAAGTACATCAGGTCGGTCTGGTTGAGCACGCGGCTCACCTCGGAGAAGTCGCCCTTGGCGTCTTTCACGGCGAGGATGTTCGGGTGCTTCGCGAGACGCAGGATGGTCTCGTACTTGATCGGCACTCCGGTGCGGCCGGGGATGTCGTAGAGGATCACCGGAAGGTCGGTCGCGTCGGCGACCAGACGGAAGTGCGTCAGGATTCCGGCCTGCGTCGGCTTGTTGTAGTACGGCGTGACGATCATGATGCCGTCCGCGCCGGCCTTCTCGCTGGCCTTGTAGAGCTCGATCGCGTGAGCGGTCTCGTTGGAGCCACCGCCGGTGATGATCTTGGCGCGACCGGCGGAGACCGACTTGCCCACCTCGACGAGCTTGAGCTTCTCGGGGTCCGTCAGAGTCGAGGTCTCGCCTGTCGTGCCGGTCACCACGATGCCGTCCGCTCCCGCGGTGATCACGTCATCGATGTGCTTCTCGACGGCGGGCCAATCGACTTCACCGTCGGCCGTCATCGGAGTGACGAGCGCGACGAGAACCTGTCCGAAAGGGTTGCCCGAGTGCGTCATAGACCCAGCGTATCGGTTCGACTGCCGCTCATGCGGACGCGGTGACGCTGATGACGTCCCCGCCCTACGCTCGAAGGATGGCATGGGTGACACGCGACACAGAGACGAAATACGAGAACGCCTGGATCCGTGTGCGGGAAGACCGGGTCACGGGTCCCGCAGGCGGGGACGGCATCTACGGCGTCGTCACGATGCAGCACCCTGCAGTCTTCATCGTCGCCGTGGACGACGAGGACCGCCTGTGTCTCGTGACGATCGACCGCTACACCGTGGGCAGGACCATCGAGGTCCCCGCGGGCGGCAGCGACGGTGAGGACCCGCTGGTCGCAGCGAGACGCGAGCTCCGGGAGGAGACCGGATTCGAAGCCGGCGAGTGGACGCCGCTGGGAACCATGCAGGCTTTGAACGGGATCGCCGAGGCCACCGAGCACGTCTTCCTCGCGCGCGACCTGCGCCCGGTAGCAGAGGACGATGCCGAGAACGGGAGCGACGCCACCGAGAGCCAGGCCGAAGAAGGCATCCAAGCCGTCTCGTGGGTACCGTTCGAGCACGTGCTGCGCATGATCGCCGACGGCGACATCACCGATGGGGAGACGATCGCTGCGATCGCCAAGGCGGGAATCCTGCTCGGCAGATTCCGCTGACCGCTGCTGATCAGACGCGGCCTCGGCGCGCCACGCCGGAGGTGAGCGCGCTCGGCAGGACGCGTGTCATCGCCACGATCACCTTGTAGCGCAGCGACGGTATCGAGACCGCCCTTCCGCGGGCCGCATCGCGCAGACCGACGCGGACGACGTCCCGCGCGTTCAGCCACATGATGCCGGGAACACCCTCTTGACCCACCGCGAGCCCCATGCGCTCATGGAACGACGTATGCGTGAATCCGGGGCACAGTGCGGTGACGGAGACACCGTCGCGGGCGTACTCGGCGTTGGCCCAGCGACTGAAGCCGATCAGCCAGGCCTTGCAGGCGGAGTACGTCGACCGGGAGATGAAGCCGGCGACGGAAGCCACATTGATGATGCGACCGCCGCGACCGCGCATAGATCGCAGCGCCGCGTGCATGAGACGCATCGACGCCTCCACATGCACACGGAGGTGGCGCACCTCATCGTCGATGTCGTTGTCGGCGAACTGCAGCGGAAGACCGAACCCGGCGTTGTTCACCAGAAGGTCGACGGGGTCCGCCGTGTCGCGCAGCCGCTCGGCGACCTTCTCGACTCCGGCTTCGTCGGCCAGGTCGGCGGGGATGATCTCGACCGCGATGCCGTACTCGCTCCGCAGCTCGGCACCCAGCGTCTCGAGTGCGTCCTCGGACCGCGCCACCAGGACGAGGTCGGCACGACGCCGTGCGAGCTGGCGCGCGAACTCGGCGCCCAGTCCGGCGCTGGCTCCGGTGATCAGCGCGGTGGGCATCAGCGCTCGTATCCCAGGAAGCGATAGCGGACGCCGGTTCGGGAGGTGTGCCACTCCCCCTCGTCGACGAGCCGCCACCCGGTCTTCGCCGGTGCATACGCGTCACCGTCGACCTCGAGATCGAGTTCGGTGACCTCCAACCGATCCGCATCACCGATCACCTGCCGGAAGATCTCCGCCCCACCGATGATCCAGACCCTGTCGAGTCCGCGAACAGCCTCTGCGACCGTGGAGGCACGCCGCGCGCCCTCTTCAGACCAGTCCTGCTGCCGGGTCACCACGATGTTGTCGCGTCCGGCGAGTGGCCGGAAACGCTCGGGCAACGAGTCCCAGGTCTTGCGGCCCATCACCACCGGAGCGCCGAGGGTGACCTCTTTGAAATGCGCCAGGTCTTCGGGCACATGCCACGGCATGCCGCCCTCGGCCCCGATCACGCCTCCGTGAGCCTCGGCCCAGATCAGCCCGACCCAGGTCATACCGCCACCGCCGCCCTGATCGGCGCGTGGTGCTGATAGTCCTCCACGACGAAATCCTCGTAGCGGTAGTCGAGGATCGAGTCGGGCTTCCGCGCGAAACGCAGCGTCGGATACGCAAAGGGCTCGCGGCTGAGCTGCTCACGCACCTGCTCGACGTGATTGTCGTAGACGTGGCAGTCCCCGCCCGTCCATACGAAGTCTCCGGGTTCGAGGCCGACCTGCTGGGCGATCATCATCGTGAGCAGGGCGTAGGAGGCGATGTTGAACGGCACGCCGAGGAACATGTCCGCACTGCGCTGGTACAGCTGGCACGAGAGCTTGCCGTCGGCGACATAGAACTGGAACAGCGCGTGACAGGGGGCGAGCGCCATGTCGGGGATGTCGGCGGGGTTCCAGGCCGACACGATGAGCCGGCGAGAATCGGGCGCGCGACGGATCTGCTCGATCACGTCGGAGAGCTGGTCGATGCTCCCCCCGTCTGGAGTCGGCCACGAACGCCACTGCACCCCGTAGACAGGGCCGAGGTCGCCGGATTCGTCGGCCCACTCGTCCCAGATCGTGACGCCGTTCTCGCGGAGCCACCCGACGTTGGAATCGCCCTGCAGGAACCAGAGGAGCTCGTACGCGATGGACTTGAAGTGCACCCGCTTGGTGGTGATGAGCGGGAACCCCTTCGACAGATCGAAGCGGATCTGCCGGCCGAACACGCTCGTCGTCCCCGTCCCGGTGCGATCGGACTTGTGCGTTCCGGTCTCCAAGACGTCGCGGAGCAGATCTTCATAAGGAGTCGGGACGGCTGCGCTCATGACAGCCACGATACCGTCACCCTCGCCCCCACGGGCGGACCCGCTGCCGCGCGTGGGCGCTTCGTCATGGTCGGAAACATCGACCCGGACCCGCTTCGCGACGACATATCCTCGACCCCATGTCGCCCTCGCTCGCCCTCGGGATCGCCGCAGCACTCCTCGTGCTCTCGACGGTCATCGGCGTCGTGCTGCGTCGCCGCGATGGACGACGGCGAGACGGTGGCGCGGTGCGCTTCGATCCGGCGGACGCCGTCACGGCCGAACTCGGGTCCCGCGCGACTCTCGTGCAGTTCAGCACGGAGATGTGCGCGCGCTGCCCGCAGGTGAGCCGTCTGCTCGGTTCCTATGCGGCCGACCACGACGATCTCCGCCACGTGGAGATCGATCTGACGCACCGACCGGATCTCTCGGCGCGCTACAAGGTGCTGCAGACTCCGACGACCTTCGTGGTCGACGGTGCCGGTGCCGTGCGCGCTCGATTCCACGGTGTGCCGAATCGGCACGCCCTCACCGAAGCACTCGCCGCCGTCTGAGCGGGAAGACCGGAGCATCCATGAGCACTCCCGCAGGCATCGACCCCCGTGGCCCCCGCTTCGCCGCTGCGATCACCGCGGTCCTGCTGCTGGTGGCGACGTTCCTGGCCCTGATCGGGATCTCCACCGCCCGACTGCCCGGGTCGTGGCTCGCGTTCGCTCCCGGGTTCGACTTCGCCGTCCTCGGAGGCGGGACGTGGGCGATCCAGGCCGCCCCGCTTCTGCAGCGAGCTCTCGACCCGGGCTTCCTCCTCACGGTCGTCATCGCTCTCCTGTTCCTCTGGGGACTGTTGTCCCCGCGGTCGGCCCCCTGGGCCGCGCTCTTCCGCGCAGCCGTCCGTCCGCGCCTCGCCGCTCCGACAGAACTCGAAGATCCGCGCCCGCCGCGGTTCTCCCAGGGCGTCGGACTCTTCGTGGTGGGAGTCGGCCTCGTCCTGCACCTGCTGGGTGTTCCGTGGGCGCTGCCGATCGCTACGTCCGCGGCATTCATCGCCGCCTTCCTCAACGCCGCCTTCGCCTTCTGCCTGGGCTGCCAGCTCTACCTCCTGCTGCAGCGCGCGGGCGTCGTCGGTCGCGAAGCCACCGCAACCTGACCGCTGTTCCGCGTCGGCAGGACGCTCGCTAGGCTGACCACGAGTCGACGCTGCGTCCGCAGCACGAGAACCGGAGGAATCATGCCTGTCACCAGCGAAGCCGCCAGCACCTGGACCGGATCGCTCATGGAGGGATCGGGCACCGTCGCGTTCTCGTCGTCGAACCTCGGCACCTTCCCGATCAACTGGAAGGCCCGCAGCGAAGGCAGCGACACGACGACCACCCCGGAAGAGCTCATCGCCGCCGCCCACGCGTCCTGTTTCAGCATGGCGCTCTCGCACGCCCTCGCCGAGAACGGAACTCCGCCGGAGCGTGTGAACACGACGGCATCGGTCACCTTCAAGCCCGGCGTCGGCATCACCGGCAGCCACCTCAATGTGAACGCGACCGTTCCGAATCTGACTCCCGAGGCGTTCCAGGAGATCGCGAGCGGCGCCAAGACCGGCTGCCCGGTGTCGCAGGCGCTCGCCGGCATCGAGATCACCCTCGAAGCCACGCTCGCCTGAGCGCGTCGTCAGGGTCGGCGCGGCGCGAGACGGATCGCCTCACGGATGCTGGCCCTGGCGTCCTTGCGACGGCCCGCCGCGTCCTGCACCACGCCCAACCGGTAGCGCGCACGCCAGTCCTCGCCTGCCGCGTCCGCTTCGGCGGCGTAGCGGGCGATAAGCGGATCCGCGTCGACGCGGGCGATCCTTCCGCTGGGCGTCAGTTCGGTCTCGACCGGCGGCATCCCGCCTTCGGCGTCGAGAAGGCGCCCGAGGCGGTCTGCACCGAAGCCGAACATCATCTCCCGGATGAGTGCCCACGCTCCGATCGGCGCCAGGACGAGGAGCGTGATCCCCATGCCGATCGACACGGGCGTCCCGACCGACATGAACATCACGGCGAGCCAGATCGCCACAGCGAGGTAGACCAGAAGCGCCGCGGCCATCAGCGCGACGCCGATGCGCGACATCACGACCGGATGCCGATGTCGATCATGTGCTCGAGACCCACGAACACACCGGTGGCCTGCAACGCGAACGGCACCGAGAGCCGGATGCCGGGGGCATAGGCGAGCGCCGAGTCGATCGTGTCGTGCGTGAAGGTGAGAGATTCGCCGGGACCGGAGAGGATGACCTCCTGCTTGGCGACGACGCCGGGACGACGCAGCGAGTGGATCGGAACACTGCCGACCTGCTGCCCCCTGGCGCGCTGGTCCGCGTGCGGCGCACTGACCGGACCCTGTTCTGCGCGGGAGGCGGCGATCAGTTCAGCGGTGCGCACGGCGGTCCCACTCGGCGAGTCGATCTTGGTCTCGCGGTGTGCCTCGATGATCTCCGCCGATCCGAAGAAGGGTGCGGCAGCCGCAGCCAGCGCCGATCCGAGAACCGATCCCAGCGAGAAATTGGGGATGAACACCGCACCGGTGCCCGCCGCCTCGACGAGGGGACGCACCAGTGCGATCCGTTCAGAGGACCAGCCCGAGGTCGCGACCAGCACGTTGATGCCGCGTTCGACAGCGGCACGGACGACTTCGATGCTGACCTGTGGCGTCGACGCGTCGACCACCAGATCGGCGCCGTCGAGCTCGGAGAGATCGCTGGACGAGGTCAGCACCCGGCTCACCTCGAAGCCCTCGAGCTCATTGATCACCGCACCGATGATCGTGCCGAGCTTCCCGGTTCCGCCGACGAGTGCTACCTGCGTGGTCATGCATCCAGTCTATTTCGCGGGCGACGGAGTCCGGCCCGGGGCGCGCGGGGCCGACGGCAGGTCGTGGTAGCGTTCCGAGGTCGCTATCCACCGTCAGGAGGTGAGACCCATGAACGCAGCAACCCCCACGGGTGCTCCCTCCCTTCCGACGCTCGCGCGACCCCGGTAGTCGAGGCACGGAGTCCCGTCACGCATTCGCGAGAGGCACTCCCATGAACACCACCACCTCACCCTCTTCCTCCCCGCGGACACGAGCCCAGCGGGCGCTCGTCCTCGGTGGAGGCGGTTCGGCCGGCAACGCGTGGCTGATCGGCGTCGTCGCCGGCCTCGCCGATGCCGGACTCGACGTGACGACGGCCGACGTCATCGTCGGCACGTCGGCCGGAGCGACCGCTGCTGCCCAGATCACCGGCGCTCCCCCGGCCCGGCTGCACGACGACATCGTCGCCAGCGACGCGACGCTGCCGGCCTCCGCTGCCCACCGATCGGGACGCGGCACGACGAGATCGATGGCCGCGCACATGGATCGGACGCAACGGATCATCGACAGCTCCTCCGATCCCGCCGACATGCGTCGCCGGATGGGGGCGGCGGCGATCGAGCTGGCCGCTTCCGCGGAAGACGCCGGTCCGCGCTGGCGCACGACCGTGGCCGCACGCCTGCCTCGTCCGGAATGGCCGGTGCAGCGGATCCTCCTCACCGCCGTCGACGCCGCCACCGGCGAGCCTCGCGTGTTCGACCGTCTCAGCGGCGTCGAACTGGTCGACGCGGTCGCTGCGAGCTGTGCCAGCGGTTTCGCCTACCGGATCGGTGATCGCCAGTACATCGACGGAGGCTACAGAACCAACGCCGAGAACGCCGATCTCGCCGCCGGCTTCTCGAAGGTGCTCGTGCTCTCCCCGTTCAGCGGCGCCTCACGCACACCCGCTTCCTGGGGCACTCATCTGTCCGCGCAGGTGCATGACCTGCGCTCCCGGGGAAGCGCGGTGGAGACCGTCTTCCCCGACGACGAATCTCGCGCGGCGTTCGGGGACGACGTGATGGATCCGGCCCGTCGTCGACCCGCCGCGCTGGCCGGCTTCGCTCAGGGCAGGAAAGCCGCCGAACCGCTCGCGCCGTTGTGGGGGTGATTCAGACCAGGAGTGCGTCGGGGATACCCGTCCGCAGCTCCACCGGAAGATGGCCGGTGTCGTTATGAGTGAGCAGCGTCCACGGCCGCCCCTGCTTCTGGGCGATCACCGTGAGGCCGCAATGCGACTGGTTCAGGGTCATCCACCGCCATTCGGGTGCGGCGAGAACCTCGCGGACGAACCACGAGATCACGAAGTTGTGAGTGATGAGCACCTCGTGCACATCGCCGGTCTTGCGCACCAGGAACTCGTTCACGGCGTCGGACATCTGTGCGCGCCCTGCCTCGATCTCGGCCTCGGTGACGGAACCGAAGAACGGCTCGAAGACCGAAGGGGTCTCCTCGGTCATCCCGGTGGGTACGCAGTCGAACAGCAACGCCGTCGGTTCCGGATCGACCGACGGCAGACGCGCCGCGATCGCTCGCGCCGTCTCGTTCGCGCGCAGCAGCGGGGAATGCCAGACGGCGTCGAGAGGGAGCCCGGACAAGCGGTCGGCGATCAGTTCCGCCTGGCGCTGGCCCCTCGGCGAGAGGGGTCCGTCGGCGAGACCGTGCTCGGCATCCTGATGTTCACCGTGTCTGACCAGATAAATGTAGTGCGTCACAACTCGCTCGCTTCATCGCCAGCATCCGCCGGGCCTCCCTCCCACCCTATGTCACAGGTGGGAGGATACTCAGTTTCCCGCCCGGGTGAGCTCGGCGACCTGACTACGCGAAAGCGAGACTCCCGCTCCCTGCATGAGTTCGTCGACGTGATCACTCGCGAACGCGTTGACGATCGGCGCGGCGACCGTGCGCTGGGCGAGCAGCCACGCCACCGACACCGCCGCGACGGGAGCGCTCACCTCTTCGGCGACCTGATCGAGCGCGCGCAGGATCTTGATCCCACGGCGGTTCAGATGCCCACGCAGCTGCTCTCCCCGCACGCCGCGTGACGTGAGCGCCTTGCTGCGGTGGCGTCCGGAGAGGAAACCGTGTTCGAGCGCGTGAGAGGGTGTGACCGCGAGGTTCTGCGCGCCGGCCACGAGCCGGAGATCGCCCTCGAACGGCTGACGACGGATGAGGTTGTACGGCGCGTCGATCACCTGGATGCGCGGATAGCCGGCCGAGGCGAGGATGCGTGCCTCGACGAGACGCTCCGGCACGAAGCCATAAGCACCCAGGGCGCCGATCTTGCCGGCTTCCGTCAGCCACTCGACCGTCGCCAGCGTGTCTTCGAGGTTCGTGGTCGCGTCGAGCGTGGCGTCGAGGTACAGGACGTCGATGCGATCCACGTCGAGCCGCGTCAGGGAACCTTCCACTGCGCGGACGAGATTGACCGAGCCGAGACCGGGGTTGTCGGCATGGGCGCCGATGCGCACGCTCAACACGCTGCGGTCGCGCTGACCGCGAGAACGCAGCCACTGCCCGATGATGTGCTCGCTGCGACCGCCCGAGAAGCCGTCGGCCGTGTGGATCGCGTTGCCGCCGAACTCCACGTAGCGGTCGAGGATGCCGTGGCTGGTCTCGAGATCGACGTTCCAGCCGAACTCGGCGGCCCCCAGCATCAGCGGGAAAGTCTCGTAGCCGGTCTCGCCGAGGTCGGCGCGGATCGTCTCTCCTATCCCGGGTCCGACGATCGGGATGGGCGCGGAGGGATGCTCGGCGACGCCCTGCTGGGCGCGTTCCTCAGACGCTCCTGCGCCTACGCTGAACAACCGCATACTCTCTCACCCCCGCGTCGATCGGTGCGTGCCGACCTGCGTACCTGCTGGATCTGCACCCCCCGGTGCGTACTTCGAGGGTAAGCGAATTCGACGAACGTCCTGACCAATCCGGGGAACGGCGCGGAAACACCAGATAACGATTTGGTCACACCGTCGGACGACAGAACCCGGGCCCTCCGTGCGGAGAGACCCGGGTTCCGGTCCGAACGTTTGCGCTTACTCGGCGGCGGCGTCCTCTGCGGGCGCTGCTTCAGCGGCAGGAGCGTCGTCGAGAACGGGCTCGAGCGAGAGCTTGCCGCGGTCGTCGATCTTCGTGATCTTCACGAGGATCTTCTGGCCGACCGAGAGCACGTCGTCGACGTTCTCGACCCGCTTGCCACCGGCGAGCTTGCGCACCTCGGTGACGTGCAGGAGGCCGTCCTTGCCCGGGAGCAGCGAGACGAACGCACCGAAGGTGGCGATCTTCACGACCGTGCCGAGGAACTGCTCCCCGACCTCCGGGTTGGTGGGGTTGGCGATCGCGTTGACCTGTGCGCGGGCGGCCTCGGCCGAGGGGCCGTCGGTCGCGCCGATGTAGACGGTGCCGTCCTCCTCGATGGAGATCTGCGCACCGGTCTCGTCCTGGATCGCGTTGATCGTCTTGCCCTTCGGGCCGATCAGCTCACCGATCTTGTCGACCGGGATCTGCACGCTGATGACGCGCGGCGCGGTGGGCGCCATCTCGTCTGGAGCGTCGATCGCGGCGTTCAGGACGTTGAGGATGGTCAGACGAGCCTCACGAGCCTGGGTCAGCGCGCCGGCGAGCACCGACGACGGGATGCCGTCGAGCTTCGTGTCGAGCTGGATCGCCGTGACGAACTCGCTGGTGCCGGCGACCTTGAAGTCCATGTCGCCGAGAGCGTCTTCCGCACCCAGGATGTCGGTCAGAGCCGCGTAGCGGGTCTCGCCGTTGACCTCGTCGGAGACGAGACCCATCGCGATGCCGGCGACGGGGGCGCGCAGCGGCACACCCGCGTTCAGCAGCGACAGGGTCGACGCGCAGACGGAGCCCATCGAGGTGGAGCCGTTGGAGCTCAGCGCCTCGGAGACCTGACGGATCGCGTAGGGGAACTCCTCGCGGCTCGGCAGCACCGGCACGAGGGCGCGCTCGGCGAGGAAGCCGTGCCCGATCTCGCGACGCTTCGGCGAACCGACACGGCCGGTCTCACCGGTCGAGTAGGGCGGGAAGTTGTAGTGGTGCATGTAGCGCTTGCTCGTCGTGGGCGACAGCGAGTCGATCTGCTGCTCCATCTTGAGCATGTTCAGCGTGGTGATACCCAGGATCTGGGTCTCGCCGCGCTGGAAGATCGCGGAGCCGTGCACGCGCGGGATGACCTGCACCTCGGCGTCCAGCGGACGGATGTCCGCCAGCCCACGGCCGTCGATGCGGGCACCCTCGGTGAGGATGCGACCACGGACGATCTTCTTGGTGACGGACTTGTACGCGGCGGAGAACTCGAGCGGAGCCGCGGCCGGGAGCGAACCCGCCTCGGTGGCCTCGATGAGCTCTGCCTTGACGCGGTCCTTGATCGCATCGTCAGCGGTCTGACGCTCGACCTTGTCGGCGATCTGGTAGACGTCGCTGAGCTCGGCGAACGCGCGCTCGGAGACGAAGCTGTAGACCTCGTCACTGTACGCGGGGAAGACCGGGTAGACGCCCGGCTCCTTCGACGCCGTCGCCGCGAGCTCGGCCTGAGCCTTGACGAGCTGCGCGATGAAGGGCTTGGAGGCCTCGAGGCCCTGGGCCACGATCTCCTCGTTCGGCTTGGTGGCGCCGGCCTTGATCAGGTTCCAGCTGCCCTCGGTGGCCTCGGCCTCGACCATCATGATGGCGACGTCTTCCGTGCCGTCGGCCTTGGTCACGACACGACCGGCGACGATCAGGTCGAACACGGCCTCCGAGACCTGCTCGGCGGTCGGGAACGCGACCCACTGGTCGGCGTGCTCGCCCTGGCCCGGGATGAACGCGAGGCGCACACCGGCGACCGGACCCGAGAACGGCAGACCGGAGATCTGCGTCGACGCGGACGCGGCGTTGATCGCGAGGGCGTCGTAGAACTCACCCGGTGCGATCGAGAGGACGGTGATGACGATCTGGACCTCGTTGCGCAGGCCGTCGACGAACGACGGACGCAGCGGACGGTCGATCAGGCGGCAGACGAGGATCGCCTCGGTCGAGGGACGACCCTCACGACGGAAGAACGAGCCGGGGATCTTGCCTGCGGCGTACGAACGCTCTTCGACATCGACCGTCAGCGGGAAGAAGTCGAAGCCCTCGCGCGGGTGCTTGCCTGCGCTGGTGGCCGAGAGGAGCATGGTCTCGCCGTCGAGGTACGCGGCGACTGCGCCCTGAGCCTGCTGCGCGAGGCGGCCGGTCTCGAAGCGGATGGTGCGGGTGCCGAAGCGGCCGTTGTCGAGAACGGCCTCGGTGGCGGTGATTTCAGGACCTTCCAAGAGGTCTCTCCTTCTTTGTTTAGACTCGCGAATCCATGTGACGCGCGAGCGTGTTCAAAGGAGCGGAACGGAGGGGTTCGGGCGCGCGGGCACTCCCGCGAATCTCGCCTGCGCTGGCCACCAGTAGAAAGCCACCCGACATCCGCCGAGGAACCCACCACAGGGGACCAGCTTCTCCGCCGATCGCTCCATGAGTCGATGTGAAATTGTGCGGTTGACACACGTCAACCTCATCCACCCTACCAGCGCAGACATCGAATCCTGCGTCTCGTCGCGCATCGCGGATCCGACATCTCGCGTCCACAGCCCGTTCACCGTGTGGACTCCGCGAAGCGGCGGGCGTCCGCTGTGGTGGACCCCATGCGCTTGTCAGTGATCGGCTGCGGCTACCTCGGTGCCGTCCACGCCGCCGCCATGGCCTCCATCGGACACGACGTCATCGGCATCGACGTCGACGAGCAGAAGGTCGCAGCGCTCGCATCCGGCGCGGCGCCGTTCTTCGAGCCGCGACTCCCGGAGCTCCTGTCGGAAGGCCTCCGCTCGGGCCGGCTCCGCTTCAGCGGTCGGATGGCGGACGCCGCGGGCGCGGACGTGCACTTCCTCGCGGTCGGCACCCCGCAGACGCCGGGTGGTCACGCCGCGGATCTGCACTACGTCGATGCGGCGATCGACGGGCTTCTCCCCCATCTGCGCGTCGGCGACATCGTCGCCGGCAAGTCCACCGTGCCGGTCGGCACGGCCGCCGGAGTGGCCGAGCGCATCGCCGCCACGGGAGCGACGCTCGTGTGGAACCCCGAGTTCCTGCGGGAAGGCTGGGCCGTGCACGACACTCTGACCCCGGACCGCCTCGTGGTCGGCGCCGAGGCGGGTACGGCCGGTGAGCGGGCGGTCGGCGTCCTCCGGGAGGTGTACGCGCCGGCCCTGGAAGCGGGGACGCCCTTCCTGGTCACAGACCTCGCGACAGCCGAGCTGGTCAAGGGCGCCGCGAACGCATTCCTGGCCACGAAGATCTCGTTCATCAACGCGATGGCAGAGATCGCAGAGACCTCGGGTGCCGATGTCGCTCTGCTCGCCGACGCGCTCGGCCACGACACCCGTATCGGCCGACGCTACCTCGGCGCGGGCATCGGCTTCGGCGGAGGGTGCCTTCCGAAGGACATCCGCGCGTTCGCGGCGCGGGCAGAGGAGCTGGGACGCGGTGAAGCGGTGGGTTTCCTGCGCGAGGTCGACAGCATCAACCTCCGGCGCCGCGATCGGGCGGTGCAGCTCGTGGTCGACGCGCTGGGCGGACTCGTGTTCGGGCGTCGGATCGCCGTGCTGGGTGCCGCCTTCAAGCCGTTCAGCGACGACATCCGCGACTCACCGGCACTCGACGTGGCCGTGCGGCTGCGAGGACTGGGCGCGGACGTGGTCGTGACCGACCCCGCCGCCGTCGACAACGCCGCTGCGGCCCACCCTCAGCTGGGCTACACCCATGACCGCGATGAGGCTCTGCGAGAGGCCGACGCCGTCGTCGTGGTCACCGAATGGGACGAGTACCGCCGCGACCTCTCGCCCGAGCACGCCGGCGCTCTCGTGCGCGGCCGGATCATCGTCGACGGACGCAACTGTCTCGACTCCGCCTCGTGGCGTGCGGCGGGCTGGCAGTACCACGGCATGGGGCGGCGCTGACCGCTAAATCGGAGAACGACGTCAGCGGGCGATCGCGGTCCGCGCCGCGGACGAACGACCGAGGTAGACGTAGTCGTCGTGCTTCGCGAGCAGCCCGTCACCCGCCGCCCGACCGTGCAGGCGACGCCAGACCCAGGGCAGCGCGTGACGGCGCCACCACACGCCGGCGCCGATGGGTTCGTGCTCGTGCATCGCCGCATCGAGCACCCCCAGCGCGTCGGCGTCGGGCACCCCGAGCATCTCCCCCGCGCGGTAGGCGAGGAAACGGTGCCCCCGGCTGCTGAGGTGCACCAGGTCTTCGCCCCAGTTCGGGCGCTCACCCAATGAGGGATGCAGGTCCGTGTCGATCAGGATGGCTCCTGTGCGAGCAGCGATACCGGTCAATGCGGTCGCGAAGGCGGAGAACCTCCTGGTGTAGAGGGACGCCGCGCGTCGTGCGGGGAGGAACGGCGTCACCAGAAGCACGTCGGCGCCGATCCCGCGCAGCTGTCGTACCGCGCCCTCGAGCTCCGCGGCGAGCGCAATGACGTCGACACGGCGCTTCACGAGGTCGTTCGCCCCGATCAGGATCGACACGAGGTCGGGGCGCAGCTCGAGTGCGCGCGTCAGCTGCAGGCCGGAGAGGTCGATGACGCGCTGGGACCGGACCGCCAGGTTCGCGTAGTGCAGACCTCCCCTGGCGGCGAGCAGCAGCGCGAGGCGGTCGGCCCATCCGCGGAGGGCACCGTCCGGCGCTGGGTCGCACAGTCCTTCCGTGAGTGAGTCGCCGAGGGCGATGTAGCGGTGCCATCGACGGGCGGTGACCGGTGCGGACGGCTCCGGTCGCACGATGCGGCGGGAGCGCGCCGCGGAATCGGCCCTCTGCAGCATCCGAGCCTCGTCGAAATGGTCGAGGAGCTGGTCGCAGACGCTCTCCCAGCTGCGTTCCTGCACGGCTTCGCGACCCGCCGCGCCGAATGCGCGCCGCTTGCGCGCATCTCCGACCAGGTCGGCCACGCGCATCCGCAGGTCGTCGAGATCTCCCGGCCGGTACAGCCAACCGTCGATTCCCATGCGCACGAGGTCGAGCGGGCCGCCGCGCCCAGTAGCGACGACGGGGACACCACTCGCGTGGGCTTCCTGTAAGGTCTGCCCGAAGGTCTCGCTCTCGCCCGGGTGCACGAAGAGGTCGAACGACGCCATCGCCGCAGCCAGCTCATCGCCGTCGAGGTGACCGAGGAACAGGGCGTCGGGGAGAAGGCTCTGCAACCGCGCCCTGCGGGGTCCGTCTCCGACGATCACCACTCGTGTCCCCGGGATGTCGCGTAGCGCGGCGAGGTCTTCGACCTGCTTCTCGGGAGCGAGGCGTCCCACGTAGCCGATCACGACGTCGGCGCCCCAGTCAGAGCGGAGCGCATCCTGTCGCCGAGTGGGCTGGAAGCGTTCGGCATCGACTCCTCTCCCCCACAAGCGGACACGATCGATGCCGAGCGAGGCGAGCTGTCGTGCGGAGTCCGCCGAAGGGGCCAGGGTGATCGTCGCACGCCTGTGCAGGCGGGCGATGTGGGTCTGGGCGATGCCCGTGGTCGCGGCGATCCGGTAGCGCTCGGTGTAGGCCGCGACGTCGGTCTGGTAGGCGGCGACGGCGGGCAGGCCGAGGTGTTCGGCTGCGAGCACCCCCCGCCATCCCAGCGCGAACGGCGACGCGAGGTGCACGACGTCGGGCTGGAAGCGCGCGAGTGAGGATGCGATCCGGCGAGCGCTCGACGTGCCCACCCGGACATGACGGTATCCCGGCAGAGCGAGGCTGGGGATCGCCTCGATGTGCGCGCCGCTCACCTCGGTGGGCACACCGACCGCGGCGGGGGCGACGACATGCGCCTCATGCCCGCGCCGCTCGAGGTGTCGCAGGATCTGCAGCACCGAGCCGGTGACGCCGTTCATGTGCGGAAGGAAGGACTCCGTGACGATCGCTACTCTCACAGCCCCAGGATGACGGGGCTCGAGTGCTCCTTTCGCCGGAGACGCCCCCTGGCACCGGATGTTCACCGGATGCTGGAGAACGGGTCACCGGCTATCCGGTCTTTGGTTCCCGTTCACCCGTTGCGGCCACAGTGGCGACGTGCCGACGGATCTGCTGACCGCATCGCTTGCCAGCCCGTGGAGTCTGGCGGTGATGGGGCTGCTCGTCGTCGGCGATGCCTTCTTCGTCGTCGTGCCGGGTGAGGTCGCGGTGACGGCGCTCGGTGCGGTGGCGGTGACCACGGGTTCCCCGCCGCTGTGGGCTGTGGTCGTCTGCGCGGCCGTCGCCGCGACCATAGGAGACGCCTGCTGCTATCTCATCGGCCGTTCGGTGGGCACCGAACGCTGGCGGTGGATGAGGATGCCCCGTGTGCAGCAGGCTCTGATGTGGGCCCGCCGCCGCTTGGACGGCGGGATGGCGACCGTACTGTTCACCGCCCGGTTCGTGCCGTTCGCGCGACTGGCGATCAACCTGGTGGCCGGAGCCTCGCGCATCCACCCTCCTCGCTACCTCGCACTCGTCGCCCCGGCCGCGACCGGGTGGGCGCTCTACCAGGCGGCGGTGGGTGCAGCCGTTGCAGCGATCCTTCCGGGCGGCCCCCTCGTCGCGGTGCCGGTGTCGATAGCCTTTGCGATCGCGCTCGGAGCGGTGATCGACCTGTGCGCGCGCCGCACCAGAGGGTGACCGGTCGGACCGGGTGCTCTAGGCTCGGGGCATGAGCACCGAAGAAGGCGCCTCCTCGTCTGAGGAGATGAAGCGCAAGTTCAAGGAAGCGCTCGAGAAGAAGAACGCGCACCACCGGCAGGGCGAGGCACACCTCGACGGCGACTCCGCCGTGCACAGTGCGAACGCCCCGCAGACCCGGCGCGAGTTCCGACGCAAGAGCGGTTGACCGCGCGGATGCGGGAGCCGGCTCGGCTGGACTCCCGCATCCCTCACCCTCTCGTCGTGCGCGATCTCGCGTCAGGCACGGTCGGCGCGAAGCCTGGCCCGCTCCTCCTTCGCCGCCATCTCGGTGACAGCCGCCTCACGCAGCTCCTGCATGTCCGCGGCCTGAGGGGTGTCGGCATGCCCGTGGGCGTCGACGCCGTCGAGCAGGGACTCATCGAACGGCAGCTCGCCGCTGAGCACGCGCCGCACGCGGTCGCGGTCGATCTGCTTCGTCCACGTGCCGATGAGGAGCGTCGCCACCGCGTTGCCGGTGAAGTTCGTGAGCGCGCGGCCCTCCGACATGAACCGGTCGATGCCGACGATCACGCCGACACCGTCCACCAGATCGGGACGGTAGGCCTGAAGACCACCGGCGAGGGTGGCGAGACCCGCACCGGTGACACCTGCTGCGCCCTTACTCGCGATGATCATGAAGACCAGCAGACCGATCTGCTCGCCGATCGTCATCGGCTGCCCCATACCGGTGGCGATGAACAGCGAGGCCATGGTCAGGTAGATCGCCGTGCCGTCGAGGTTGAACGAGTACCCGGTCGGAACAGTGATGCCGACGACCGGCTTCGACACCCCGACGAACTCCATCTTCGCGATCAACCGCGGGAGCGCCGACTCGGAGGACGAGGTGCCGACGATGAGCAGGTACTCCCTGGCGAGGTACTTCATGAGGGAGAAGATGTTCACCCGCGTGACCGTCCACAGCAGCACTCCGAGGATCACGACGATGAACAGGATGCAGGTGACGTAGAACGCGACCATCAGCGTTCCGAGGCTCCAGATGGCGGCGACGCCGGTCTTGCCCACTACCGCGGCGATGGCGCCGAAGGCTCCGAGAGGCGCGAGCCACAGGATCATGCCGAGGATGCGGAAGACCAGCTTCTGGAGCTGCTTGACCGCCTCCATGATCGGGGCACCGCGATCGCCGAGACCCTGCAGGGCGAAGCCGACGAGCAACGCGATGAACAGCACCTGCAGCACACTCTCACCCGTGAACGCCGAGAAGAACGTCGTCGGGATGATGCCGAGGATGAACTCCTGCGTGGTCTTCGCCTCCGCCTCGACCGCATCGTAGGTCGACGACGCCATGTCCAGACCCGCACCGGGGTGGATGATGTTGCCCACGACCAGTCCGATCGCGAGCGCGAACGTCGACATCACCATGAAGTACAGCAGTGCCAGCCCGCCGATCTTGCCGACCGTCGCCGCCTTGGCGATGGATCCCACACCGACCACGATGGTGCAGAAGATGATCGGGGCGATCATCATCTTGATCAGCGCGACGAACCCTTTGCCCAGTGGCTCGAACGCCTGCCCGACCTCCGGCCACACGAGCCCGACGACAGCACCGAGAACGACCGCGAGAAGCACGGACACATACAGCCAGGTGTGCCGATCCCACGATTGCTTCCCTCGCCGCCAATTGAACTTCGGCAGTGAGAATCCTGTTGTGAGCGCCATCGCGTCCTCCTCGATCATCGACGTCTTCGTCTGGTGGGCGGCTGCTTCGCCGCCGATCAGAGTTCACGGTCTCCGACTTCACGCATCGAGGCGAGTTGTGGTCGTATTGGTCACGGCACCTGACCATCGACGATCGGAGGAAGCGATGGCGCACACCTCCCGCACCCGCAGCACCGCATCCCGCGTCTTCGCGGTGCTGCTCGTCGCAGCCGTCGTGATCGGCGCTCTCGTGGCGGTCTACCTGGTGGTCGAGGCACAACGGTCGATCCGCGCCGAGGCGGAACGGGTGACGGCGGCCACCGCGGCCGCGTTCGCCGCCTCACCCCTCGTGGTCGACGGTCTGCGTTCGAACGATCCCGGCGCCGCCACTGCGGTGCTCGAGCCCTACTCGCTCGCGGTGATCACCAGTGCAGGACTCGACTTCATCACGGTCATGACGCCGGACGGCACGCGGATCACTCACCCCGACACCGACCAGATCGGTGGACGATACCTGGGAACGATCCCCGCGTCCCCCACGACGCTCACCGAGGAGTTCACCGGCACGCTCGGCCCATCGGTGCGCACGATCACGCCGGTGACGACGCCGGACGGCGCGCTGATCGGGTGGGTCTCGGCCGGCGTGACGACCGAGACGATCACCGACACGCTGATCCGCCGCCTGCCCCTCACCCTCGGCATCACGATCGGCCTCGTCGCCCTCGGCGCGGGCGGTGCGGTGATCGCCCGACGTGTGACTCGCCGCATCGCCGGCGATCTACCTCCCGGTCAGGTGCGCGACGCGGTATCTTCCTACGAATCGATCCGCACTCTGGGCGAGGCCCTGCGTGCGCAGACCCACGAGCACGGGAACCGGATGCACGCGGCAGTCGCCCTGCTCGAGCTCGGCCGTCGCGACGACGCGATCGAGATCCTGACCGAGACATCGCGACAGAGCCAGTCGCTCGTCGACCAGGTGACCGCACGACGACACGGGGATCCCGCCGTGGGCGCTCTCCTCCTCGGCAAGGCCTCGCAGGCCAAGGAGCGCGGCATCGACTGGCGGGTGCGCATCGAGCCCGACACGCCTCGCACGCCCCTGTCTCCCGTGGACGCTGTCTCGGTGCTCGGCAATCTCGTGGACAACGCCATGGACGCCGCCGCCGATTCCGACGATCGCTGGGTGCAGGTCGCCCTCCGACCGCACGGCACCGGGATCGTGCTGGAGGTCTCGGACAGCGGTCCCGGTATCCCCCCTCCCCTGCGGGAGCGGATCTTCGATCAGGGATACTCCACCAAGCCCGCCGACGCGCAGGGGCGCGGCGTCGGACTCGCACTCGTGCGTTCCGTGGTCACCGGCGCCGGCGGATCCGTGACCGTGACCGGTGATCCGACCACGTTCCGGGTCGTGCTCCCGGCAGCAGGATCGCGAAGGTCTCCCCCATGATCCGCACACTCATCGTCGATGACGACGCTCTGACGCTCGAGCTGCATCGCGACTACGTGGCCCGTCTCGACGGGTTCGTCGTCGCCGGCGAGTGCACGGGAGCCCGAGCCGCCGTGAGCGCCGTGCTCGATCGACCCGATGCCTTCGACCTCGTACTGCTCGACATCACGATGCCCGACGGCTCCGGTATCGACGTGCTCCGCGCACTTCGTGGTCGCTCGGCTTCCGTGGATGTGATCGCCATCACCGGCGTGCGCGACGCCGACGCCGTCAGGCAGATGGCCGCGCTGGGCGTGTTCCAGTATCTGGTGAAGCCCTTCCCCTTCGCGGTGTTCCAGGAGCGTATGCAGCAGTACCGGACGCATCGGGAGCAGGCGCGGACCACCGACGGCGAAGCCACGCAGGCAGAGATCGACGCGTTGCTCGGTCGCTCCACGGGGACGATCCCCCTCCCCAAGGGGCTCTCGGCGGCATCGCTCGACAGAGTCACCGCAGAGTTGCGCGCCGACGGTCCTCTCTCGGCGAGCGAGGCTGCCGAGAGACTCGGCATGTCGCGGGTCGCCGTGCGCCGATACCTGGAGCACCTGGTCGTCGAGGGTGTGCTCACCCGGTCTGCACGCTACGGCACCCGCGGCCGGCCGGAGACCGAGTACGACTGGAAGAGGCGACCCGGCCCGCAGGCCTGACCGTCAGCGCGGCAGCCGTCCCTCGTGCAGCACGGCGTGCGGATCGAAGCGCGCTCGCAGATCGCGAAGCCGTGCCACCTCGTGCTCGGAGCCGCAGCGCTCGAGGGTCTGCTCCGGCTCGAGAAAGGTCGCCACGGTCTGCGACGCCTCGTTCGGTTCCAGCAGCTCTCGGAACGCGGCGAGACTCGTCTCTCCTGGTTCTGCGGGCACGCCGGGAATCACCGGCACGAGAGCGTGCAGCAACCAGCCCACGGATTCGAGCGAGGCGAAGCCCGCACGTCGCGGTGTATCGAGGGCGCCGCCGAGCATCCGGATGTCGATGCCCATGATCGGCCACTGCTCCGGCAGCTCGCGGAACTCGAGGAGGGCGTCGATGGTCGCATCGTCGAGCACGCTGAGCGCCATCGACGCGCCGCGCCCCGGCGTGGGATCGGTCGGCTCGTTGGACGCGGCCGCGAGTGCCGCCGGCGACGTCGGCCCGGTGATCTCCCTGCGCACTGCTCCGGCGCGCCGCACTCCGTCGATGAGCTCCTCCTGCGGCCCGTCCGTCGACAGCGCCTGGACCGTGAGGAAGCTTCTTCCCCTGATCTCCTCCGGGAGCTGCGGGGCGTCCGGCATGCGCATCGAGTTGAGGAAGACATTGAGCGTCGACGGAGCCGAGGGCACGAGATCGCGGACAGCGCGGATCACGGCCGGAGCATCGGCGACGTCGAAGGTGAGGTTCGCACCCCAGACGGCGGGCGCCCGGACCAGATCGATCTCGATCGCGGTCACGATCCCGACGAGGCCGCCGGCACCTCGCAGCGCCCACATGAGGTCGGCATCGGTGTCATCGTCGACCCGCTCGTGCGTACCATCGGAGCGCAGCACCCACGCCGCGCGCAGGTTGTCGGACCCGAGACCTGCCGTGCGGCTGAACCACGAGTGTCCGCCGCCCAGTGTGTACCCTGCGACGCTCACCACCGGACTGGTCCCTGCCGGAGCGACCCATCCGGTGCCTTCGAGCGCCTCGACGACCGCTCCCCAGCGCACGCCCGCACCGACTCTGACGATGCCGCTCTCGAGGTCGACATCCAGATCGTCGAACGCGCCCATGCGCACGAGCACGGTGCCGGCCAGGGACCCGGAGGCCCCATGACCACTCGGCTGGATCGCGAGCGGAGTGCCGGACTCCCGCGCCGCGTTCAGCAGCGCACGGAGGTCTTCGACGTCGGCCGGTGTCGCCACCGCGTCCGGTCGCTGCTCGATCGCGAGATTCCACGGCTGTCGAGCCGCATCGTAGGCGTCGTCTTCGGGGAGGACGAGGGTGCCGGTGAGTCGTTCCTGGAGGGCGACGAGCGCGGGGTGTGTGGGCATGACGCCACCGTACGATATCCCTCGGACATCGTCGATGGCGTCATGCGCGTCTCACTCGCCCGCGAGACCGCCGAGCATGTGGCCGAAGGAACGGCCCTCTCCCAGATACGTCGCCGGATCGTACGGGTCGACGACGGAGGTCGCCTCGCGTCGGGCGATCGCCTCCGCCAACTCCCTGGCACCCTTCTCGACGCGCTTGGCGAGCGGAGCGACATCGTCTCCCGCCCCGCCCCAGTCGCTCGACGCCGCGAACACCCCGGTCGAGACAGGCTCCGCATGCAGGTAGGCGAAGAGCGGGCGGATCGCGTAGTCGATCGCCAGCGAGTGCCGCGCGGTGCCGGCGTTCGCACCGATCAGCACGGGCGTGCCGGTGAGAGCATCGGGGTCGAGCACGTCGATGAACGACTTGAACAGACCCGAGTAGCTCGTCGAGAAGATCGGTGTCACCGCGATGAGCGCGTCGGCGGAGACCACCGTGTTGATCGCCGTCTCGAGCGCGGGCGGCGCGAACCCGGTGAGCAGGTTGTTCGTGATGTCGTGCGCGTAGTCGCGCAGTTCGATCACGTCGACGCTCGCCTCGATGTCGTGCTCGGCGAGGGCCTTGACGGTCTCTGCTGCCAGCCGGTCCGCGAGCATCCGTGTGGAAGACGGATTCGACAGACCGGCGGAGACCACCGCGATACGACGCATCGTCATGTCACGCCTCCTTCCGGCCGAGCCCGAACGCCGCGCCCGCGGGGGCCGGGCTGTCCTGGTAGGGCGAATCGCCGGTCAGGTTGTCACCGCGGTTGGCACCGGGGCGCGCTTGACGGGTCGGCCCGTCGCCGAACTCGGCCTTGACCCGGGCAGCGTGGGTCGGGGCGTCCGGCACTGTGGCCGGACGGTCCTTCGCGAGCTCCTTGCGGAGCACCGGAACCACCTCGGCGCCGAGGATGTCGAGCTGCTCCAGCACCGTCTTCAACGGCAGACCCGCGTGGTCGATGAGGAACAGTTGACGCTGGTAGTCACCGTAGTGCTCGCGCATGCCCGCGTAGCGATCGATGACCTGCTGCGGGGATCCCACCGTCAACGGCGTCATCTCGGTGAAGTCCTCCATGCTCGGACCGTGACCGTAGACGGGCGCGTTGTCGAAGTACGGACGGAACTGGTTGACGGCGTCCTGCGACTTCGCGGCCATGAACACCTGTCCGCCCAGACCGACGATCGCCTGTTCCCTCGTGCCGTGGCCGTAGTGCTCGAAGCGCTGACGGTACAGCTCGATGAGGCGCTGGTAGTGCTCCTTGGGCCAGAAGATGTTGTTCGCGAAGAAGCCGTCTCCGTAGTACGCGGCCTGCTCGGCGATCTCCGGGGTACGGATGGATCCGTGCCACACGAACGGTGCGATCCCGTCGAGCGGGCGCGGCGTGGAGGTGAAGCCCTGCAGCGGCGTGCGGAACTTGCCCTCCCAGTCGACGACGTCCTCACGCCACAGCTTGTGCAGCAGGGCGTAGTTCTCGATCGCGAGCGGCAGCCCCTGGCGGATGTCCTGGCCGAACCAGGGGTACACCGGGCCGGTGTTGCCACGACCGAGCATGAGGTCCATGCGGCCGTCGGACACGTGCTGGAGCATCGCGTACTCCTCGGCGATGCGCACGGGGTCGTTCGTGGTGATGAGCGTGGTCGACGTCGAGACGATCAGACGCTCGGTCTGCGCGGCCAGCGCCGCGAGGAAGGTCGTGGGGCTGGAGGACCAGAACGGCGGGTTGTGGTGCTCGCCGATCGCGAAGACGTCGAGCCCGACCTCTTCGGCGTGCACGGCGATCGCCGTCGTCGCCTTGATGCGCTCCTGCTCGCTGGGGGTGATCCCTGTGGTGGGATCGCGCGTGATGTCGCTGACCGACATGATGCCGAACTGCATCGCCTGCGCGCCTGACTGCTCGCTCATGATTGCTCCGTGTCTCCGAATCGGATGACTCGCATCCGTTTCTATTCATTTGAATGTATATGTGTCAACGCGCTCACAGCAACTTTATTCCCGGCCTGTAGCCTCGAACGATGAGCAGTTCCGGCGCCGACATCGCAGGTCCCATCACAGGATCGGTTTCCCGCAAGCGACGACGCGTGCCCTTCTGGGACAACGCACGGTACGTCTGCATCGTGCTCGTCGTGCTCGGCCACGCGATCCAGCGACTCATCTACGACTCCGACATCGCGTTCGCGTTCTATCTGGCGCTGTACGCGTTCCACATGCCGGCCTTCGCGATCATCTCGGGATACTTCTCGAAGTCCGGCTCCCCCACCAAGACGCAGATGGCCAGGGTCATCACCGACATCATCCTTCCGTACGTCATCTTCGAGACGCTCTGGACGCTCACCAAATGGCTCGTCGAGGGCCAGGCCAACCCCAACATCACGCAGCCGAGCTGGACCCTCTGGTTCCTGCTGGCACTCGGGATCTTCCGGCTCGTGCTCCCCTATCTCGCCCTGTTGCGCTGGCCCCTGCTGTGGACCGTCGTGATCTCGGTCGGCGTGGGGTATCTGCCCAACATCGACAGCACGTTCTCGCTCTCGCGCACCCTCGGTCTGCTGCCGTTCTTCGCCCTCGGCTGGTGGCTGCGCGAACACGACATCGTCGACCGGTTCCGACTCCTCGACTTCCGCCCGTGGTGGCTGCGCGCCGGCGCCCTCGCGATCTTCGCCGGAGTCGGCTGGGCCGCGTGGAACTGGCTCCCGGTCTGGCAGGAGGCGGATCTGCGGCACTGGCTGTTCTACGAGGACTCGTACGCCGACCTCGGCGGCGAGCAGTGGTGGGCCGGAGGCATCCGGATCGTCCTGATGATGCTCGCCGTCGTGCTCAGCGCCGCCTTCTTCGCCCTGATCCCGCGCGGTGCGCACTGGTGGACCACATTCGGCCAGTACACGATGTACGTGTTCCTCCTGCACTCGTTCGTGCTGTACCCGTTCCGGGAGAGCGGAATCCTGCGCGACCTGGAGCCCACCTGGATCTGGCTTCCCCTCGTGACCGTGCTCTCGGTGCTCATCGCCCTCGCCCTGGCGACCAGACCGGTCAGGTGGCTGTTCCGCCCGCTGGTCGAGCCACGGCCGGGCTGGTTGTTCGCCGACCCCGGCCTCGCCTCCAAGGAGGGGCGCCGGAACGACCCGACCGGTTCGCGACGGCCGCGCTAGAGACAGGCGATAGCCTCGAACGTGTGACCCGAGCGCAGACCGTCAGAGACCGCATCGTCGAACGGGTGGGAGCCTCCGGCTTCGTCGCGCACGGACTGCACGTGCGTGTGGGAGCGGATACCGCAGAGCACCGCTGGACTCCGGACGTGCGGGAGGACATCCACTCCGTCGCGAAGGGTGTCTGCGTCCTGGCCGCGGGGATCGCCGCCGACGAAGGAGCGGTGTCCCTCGACGAACCGGTCGCGACCTACCTGCCCGACTTCGCGTTCGGCCACGGCGTCGACGAGGTCACGCTGCGCCACCTTCTGACCATGACGAGCGGTGTCGACCTGGCCTGGTCCGACACGCTGATGACCGACTGGCCCGACCTCGCTCGCGAGTTCCTCCAGCGGCCGTCCAGGGGGCGGGTTTTCCAGTATTCGAACGCCAGCACCTACACCGCGATGACCGCGCTCGCGGCACGCGTCGGCGATGTGGGCGACTACCTCACCCCGCGTCTGTTCGCCCCGCTCGGCATCGAAGACCTCGAGTGGCAGCGCAGCCCTCGCGGTCGCATCGTCGCCGGGGGCGGGCTCGCACTGCGCACCGAGGAGCTCTCGCGTCTCGGCCTCCTGATCCGCGATCGCGGCGCCTGGGACGGTCGACAGCTGATCGCCCCCGAGTGGATCGACAGCATGCACAGCGACTGGGGGGCCGCCGGGGACGGCGAATCCTACGATCGCTACGCCCTCGCCGGATGGGGCGGTCCCGGCCCCGCCTGGCGGCTGCACGGTGCCTACGGACAGCTGCTGATCTTCCTCGAGGATGCGGTGGTGACGATCACGGCGGACGATCATCTCGGCGCCGACGACATCGCCGCATCCGCTGTGCAGACGCTCCTCGCGACCTCCGATTCCTGACGGGTCAGGCGAACAGTCCGGCCCCCACGTAGGAACCGGGCTCCGCCCCGGCCGGTACTGCCCAGACACCCGAGCCGACGTGGCGGATGTACTCGTTCATCAGGTCGGTGGACAGTCGTCGCTGCAGCGAGATGAACTGTGCGGGATCACGCTGGTACGACAGGAAGAACAGCCCGGCGTCGAGGCGCCCGAGCGCGTTGTTCCCGTCGACGTAGTTGTAGCCGCGCCGAAGGATGCGGATGCCGTCGTTCTGCTCCGGATGCGCGAGACTCACGTGGCTGTTCGCATCGATGGCCGTGCCGTGGAAGTCGGGCGCCGTGAACTCGTCTCCGCCCGAGAGCGGCGCGCCCTCGCCCTTGTCGCGACCGATGATCGTGTCCTGTTCGGAGAGCCGCACCCGGTCCCAGGTCTCGATCAACATGGCGATCTTCCTCGCCACCAGGTAAGAGCCGCCGGCCAGCCATGCCGGGTCATCCTCCGCCGACACCCACACGTGATCGCGGAGAGCCCCGGCGTCGTCGGCCAGGATGTTGGCGGTCCCGTCCTTGAAGCCGAAGAGGTTGCGCGGGGTCGCCTGCGTCGCCGTGGTGCGCGACGTCTTGCCGAACCCCAGCTGCGACCAACGCAGCCGGGCACGGCCGAAGGCTATGCGGCTGAGATTGCGGATCGCGTGCACCGCCACCTGCGGATCGTCCGCGCAGGCCTGGATGCAGAGGTCGCCGTGGGAGGTCTGCGGGTCGAGGTCGTCTCCGAGGAAGGCCGGGAGCCGTTCCAGCCCGGGGGGACGCTGCGCGGCTATCCCGTAGCGGTCGCCATCCTCGTTCTCGAAGAGGCCCGGCCCGAAGCCGAACGTGATCGTGAGCCCGGCGGCGGGTAGTCCCAGTGCCTCCCCGGTGTCGTCCGGCGGCGCTTCGGCCGGCCCGCCGACCGCTCCGGTCGCACTGACCTCGAGGCCCTGCGCCATGCGCGAGGCCGCGTACGACCAGTCCTGCAACAGCGAGATCAGGTCATCGCGATCGGTGCGCGGCATCATGTCGAAGCTGGCGAAATGCAGATGATCCTGCACGGGAGTGGTGATGCCGGCCTGGTGCTCGCCGAAGAAGGCGTACGCGGAATGTGCGTCTTCCGCGGCCCGTGCCCGCCCGAGCGCGACGCCGCCCGCGAGGCCCGCACCGGCGCCGACCGCGAGGCCCGCGACGCTGCCCCCGATCGCCAGGCCGAGCAGACCGCGCCGGCTCAAACCGGCAGGAGCGGGTGCCGCGCCCGTCGATGACTCTTCGGGGGCGGCATCCGCTTCTGGTTCGTTCACGTCCGTGATGGTATCCCGTGCTACGTGCGGCTGATCAGTCGAGGACCGTGCTGGTGAGCTGCGAGAGCGGCTCTGCCAGAGCGTTGATCAGGTCGGTGAACTCGCGCTTGTCGGCCTCGGTCAGTTCCGAATAGCCCACGAAGCCGTCGGCCAGCGAGCCGTGAGCCGAGAGAGAGTCCTCGAGCGCGGTGTAACCCGACTCGATCTCCGCGACCAGGGCCTTCCCGTCGTCGCCCTGCGCGACAGCGAAGTCCTGCACGAGGGAGAACGCCATCTTCGAACCCTCGACGTTCGCGGCGAAGTCGTAGAGGTCGGTCCCCGACCACCAGTCCTCCTCGCCGGAGATCTTCCCGGTCGCCACCTCGTCGAGCAGCGCGATGGCACCGTTCGAGATGCCGCCGATGCCCTGGTCGTCGAGCGCGGTGGTGAAGTCGTCCGAGTGCACGTAGTCGTACAGCTCCTGCACGTCAGCGAGCAGCAGGTCGCCGTAATCGGCCCGCTCCTCCGGCGTGGACGGCGCCCAGTCGTCCCACGCGGGGGTCTCACCGTCGGCGTTCAACGCATCCTGCGCGGGAACCCACAGGTCCTTTTCGATGCGGTGGAAGCCCGTCCAGTCCAGCCCTTCGGCGACGGCGTCGACCTCGCGGTAGTCGATGCGCGGGTCGAGGTCGCCCAGGGCCTCGGCCACCGGCTCGATGCGCTCGTAGAACGCGCGGGTCTGCGGGAAGAGCGTGCGCGCGGTCTCGTCGTCACCGGACTCGTAGGCCGCGACGAAGTCCTCGACGGCCGGCACGAGCTGACCGACCTGGTCCTTCACGAACGCAGCGTAGAGATCGACGGCCTTCTGCTTCTGCTCGGCGTCGGGCCCATCGACCGCGACCCGGTCGCCGGTGACGGTGAAGGCGGTCTTGCCGACACCTTCGCCGAGCATCCCCGGCTTGCACAGGGTGAAGTAGTCGCCGGGCTGCGCCACCACGGTGAGCGTGCGGGAGGCGGCCGGCGCGATGTTCTCGACCTCTCCGACGATCCGGAGGCCGTCCTCGGCCAACAGGTAGAACTCCGTGACCTGATCGGTGTCGTTCTTGACATCGAAGGTCAGGGTGCCGCTCTTCGCGGTGGCCGCCGAGACGGCGCAATCGCTGTCGGTGGAGGAGACGTCGAAGGCCGCGGTGGCCTCGGCGTCGCTCTTCGCGACGCATCCGCTCAAGATGAGGGCCGCGGCGCCCGTGGCCGCCAGCACCCCCAGGAACCGGTGCGAGGTGGTCATGCTGCTCCTTGTTGTGAGAGGGAGGGAGATTCAGACGAGGGCGCCGCCGGACCCTGCGGCTTCGGCGGGCGCTTCGAGCGGAGGCCGCGGATGTAGAGCCATCCGACGACGGAGATGTAGAGGATCCAGGCGACGACCTGCAGCCACGTCATCGCGGGCATGAAGCCGACCGTCGCCTGCAGGATCGAGGCGAGGGGCCCGCCGGGGGCGATCGTCGCCGAGACATCGAACGCCCATCCGAACGGGAAGGCGGCCCACCCCACCGCCACTCCGCCGGTGACGGCGTCGATCGGCGCCAGCGCGGTGAAGGGCCCGGGCAGCGCGCCGGCCTCCTGCAGATCCATCAGCGCGTAGGCGAGCACGCCGGCCGCGACGATCACGAGGAACCCACCGGTCCAGGCGAAGAAGCGACGCAGATCGAGTCGCAGCGCGCCGCGGGAGATCAGCCACCCGATGATCACGGCCGCGATCAGCCCGAGCAGGGCGCCCAACAGCGCCGAGGGCGCGTCGCCGAACGACTGGACCATCGACCACAGCAGCAGGGTCGTCTCGATCCCCTCACGGGCGACGGACACGAAGCCGATGGCGATGAGCGCCCACAGCCCGCCCGCGGTGAGGGCCCGGTCGATACCGCCCTCCAGCGTCGCCTTCATGCTGCGCCCGGCCCGCTGCATCCAGAAGATCATCCAGGTCACCATCGCGACGGCGAGCAGCGACAGACCGCCGCCGATGAGCTCCTGCGCCTGGAACGTGAGTTCGTAGGCCCCGAAGGTGAGCACCGCGCCGATGCCGAGAGCCAGTGCGATCGCGAGCCCGACACCCGCCCACATCTTCGGGAGCGCGTCCTGCCGTCCGAGGCGACGGAGGTAGGCGACGAGGATGCCGACGACGAGTGCGGCTTCGAGACCCTCACGGAGCCCGATGAGAAAGGTGGCGAGCACGAAAGAACACTCTCTGGCGATGACTGAGGTAAGGCAGCCCTTACCGAGGAGACTCTAGCACCGCGATCGACCTCCGCCACACACGAGGGCCCGAGGTAACGGAGCGCAACACAGGATCCCCCTCCCGTCGACGCGACGTACCCTCGGTCCATGGCTGAACTCTCGCTCCCCATCCTCGACCTCTCCCAGCTCGACGAAAGCCCCGAGGCCGCGGCACGATTCCGCGACGACCTGCGAGCGGCGACGCACGACGTCGGCTTCTTCTACCTCACCGGCACAGGGATCTCCCCCGAGCTCGAGGCGCGGCTGCACCGGGCCGCCCTGGACTTCTTCGCACTCCCCGAGGAGGACAAGCTCGCGATCGAGAACGTGAACAGCCCGCACTTCCGCGGCTACACCCGCATCGGCGGCGAACGCACGCAGGGGGAAGTCGATTGGCGCGAGCAGATCGACATCGGTCCGGAGCGCGAACCCGTCGACGACGGCCCCGCCTTCAACCGACTCATCGGCCCCAACCTCTGGCCGGCCGCGCAGCCCGAGCTGCAGGATGTGGTCGCCGAGTGGCACGGGACCCTCTCCGACGTGGCGCGCAAGCTGCTGCGCGCATGGGCGCAGACTCTCGGTGCCGAAGAGAGCTACTTCGACGAGCACTTCGGCGAGCCGTCGACCCTCATCAAGATCGTCCGCTACCCCGGGACGCACGAGCCCGAGCCGCAGCAGGGTGTCGGCGCGCACAAGGATTCCGGCGTGCTCACACTCCTCTGGGTGGAGCCGGGCAAGGGCGGCCTCCAGGTCGAGCGCGACGGGGCGTGGGTCGATGCGCCCCCGGTTTCCGGCGCATTCGTCGTCAACATCGGGGAACTGCTCGAGTACGCGACAGGCGGATACCTGAAGGCGACGAACCACCGGGTCGTCTCTCCGCAGGCGCCGAACGAGCGGATCTCGATCCCCTTCTTCTTCAACCCCGCCCTCGACAAGCGCCTCCCGCTGATCGAGCTGCCAGCGGAGCTGGCCGCCGCGGCGAACGGCGTGACCGAGGACCCGAGCAACCCCATCCACGCCCTGTACGGCGAGAATGCGCTCAAGTCACGTCTGCGCGCGCACCCCGACGTCGCCGCGATCCACCACGCCGACCTCGTGGGCGCGCCCGCCTGACGCGCGGTTCACAGCGCCTGTCCTCCTCCGAGGTCGACGATCTGCCGGAGCGCCTGAAGGTGCGCCGCGAAGGCATCGCGGCCCACCTTCGTCGAACGCACCCACGTGCGCGCGCGACCCCCGACGACACCCTTGCGCGCAAGCACGTAGCCGGCCGCCTGCAGGTGCGTGATGGCCTTGCTCAGAGCGGAGTCACCGCACTGGAGGATGTCGCGGAGCGCCGGGAAGTCGAACTCCATGCCGTCGCCGAGCGCGGCCATCAGAGAGAACCGGATCGGTGAGGCGAAGTTGTCATCCAGCTGCGTACGCGGGTGCGGCCGGAACCCCGGCTCAGCCACGGCCCTCCCGTCCGGGAACGAACGACACCAGGGCGAAGAGCACGATCACCGCGACGCCGCCGGCGACTCCGGCGAGCACTGACGCGCCGCCCGACCCTCCTCCCAGCACGAGAGCAACGGGCATGCCGGCCGCGAGGAAGAATGTCACGACATGCGGCCACCGCCAGGAAGCGCCGATGGCGGGGAGCCCGACGGAGGTGTTGAAGGCGGCGATCCAGGCGAGGAGCACGAGCATCACCAGCAGGGTGATCACGCTGCGCACCACATCGTCCGGCGCTCCCGCGAGCATCGTCAGCACGCCGAGAGCGACACCGACGAGCAGGGTCCCCCATCGGGTCGGAGCGGGCAGAGCGACCCTCGGGGGCCGCGGAGACCGGGGATCTCCGGAGGCACGGAAGAGCTGGACCACTCCGTAACCGCCGATACCCAGCAGGACTATGCCCGCGGGGATCAGCACCACTCCGACCGGGAGACTCGGGTCCAACGCGACGAGGCCGAACACGACGACAGCGCCGACGAGAACGAGGACCTCACCGAGAATGAGCGGCCACCGGGAGGAGCTCCAGCGCCACTGCATTCCATTGCGTTGCGCCATCCCGCTCGCCAGCTGCCCCCACACCAGAAACGAGAACAGGATCACTTGGGAGGCGAGGACATCGCTCTGCCGGAGGACGAGCGCGAACGCGACGAGATACCCGGCAGTGATCACCGCGTTGACGATCTGGAGTGCGGCGAGCGCGCGTCTGTCGACGGCACGGCTGCGACGCTCCACCACCGCATCTGCGGCGGCCAGATACTGGCGCGCGACGTCGGGATCGGGCGGCACGAGAGCGTCCTGACCGGGAATCGGCTTCTGCTGCATGTCGGGTCTCCTCCACTTTCCTCATGGAAAGCGCCCTACTTTCCTATCGGAAAGTGAGCGGAGGGTCAACCCCCGGACATGACGAAGGCCGCCCCACACCGTGGGGCGGCCTTCTCAAGAATGTTCTGCGCGATTGAACGCAGGATCGCAGTGCCTTAGCGGCGGAGTCCGAGACGCTCGATCAGCGAGCGGTAGCGCGCGATGTCGATGTCCTGGAGGTAGCCGAGCAGACGACGGCGCTGACCGACGAGCAGGAACAGTCCACGACGCGAGTGGTGGTCGTGCTTGTGCTCCTTGAGGTGCTCGGTGAGGTCCTTGATGCGCTGCGTCAGCATTGCGACCTGCACCTCGGGGGATCCGGTGTCACCGGGGTGCGTCGCGTACTCTTCGATGATCGCCTTCTTGACGTCTGCTTCCAGTGCCATAGATTCGATCCCCTCTCTGCTTGTTGCGCGGCGCCCGACGCCTGATACGTGGGCTCTCTTTATCCGCGGCCGATCGAACGGCAACCTGACGAGTCTACCAGCCGAGGACAGCTCCCGGTGACACCGGTGGCGGAGCGAGCCCGTCGGGTTCAACTAGTCTCGAATCGTGCAGAAGAAGTTCGAGGAGTGAGCACCCGCCGCGGTCATCTGATCGACCTCTCCCCCTTGAAGTCCAGTCCGGCGTTCGCCCGGATGTGGATCGGCTCGACCCTCGCGGGCATCGGCGGCCAGCTCACCATCGTCACGGTGATGCTGCACGTGTTCGCGCTGACGCAGAACACCTTCGCCGTCTCCATGATCGCCGTGGCCGGACTCGTGCCGATGATCCTCGCCGGCCTCTACGGCGGCATGCTCGCCGATGCGTTCGACCGTCGCCGGGTGGCGCTGATCGCGGCGACCATCACCTTCGCCTCCACCGCCCTGCTCGCGGCGCTCACCTGGACCGGCATGGAGACGATCTGGTGGCTGTACGCACTGAGCATGATCAACTCCGCCGCCAACTCGGTGGGCATGGCCACGCGCACGGCGATCGTGCCGCGACTCATCCCTCGCGAGAAGCTCGCCGCAGCCTCCGCCCTCAACGGTGTGGCCTTCGGACTGACGGTCATGGCCGGGCCCGCGCTGGCCGGCCTCCTCGTCGCCCTCACCGGCTACGGCTGGACGTACACGATCGACGTCGTGCTCATGCTGTCGATGTTCCTGGGGCTGTGGACACTCCCGGCGCTGCGGCCGGAGGGAGAGATCGTGCGCCCCGGCCTCGAGTCGCTGGTCGACGGCTGGCGCTTCCTGCGCAGAGCGGGAAACATCCGGATGCAGTACATCATCGACATCATCGCGATGACATTCGGGCAGCCGCTCGTCCTGTTCCCCGCGCTCGGCACGGTGCTGCTGGGCGGCGGAGCGCTCACGACCGGCATCCTCACCGCCGCGGTGGCGGTGGGCACCTTCGCGTCGAGCCTGTTCTCCGGACGCGTGGTGCAGTATCGCTGGCATGGCCGGGGCATCGCCCGGGCAGTGGAGGCCTACGGTGCGTCGATCCTGCTGTTCGGGCTGGTGCTGCTCATCGGCGCGTTCTCGTCGCCCGCGACCGAGACGGCTCCCCACATCGGGCTGATCATCGCCGCCTGCATCGCCCTCGCCCTGTCCGGCGCCTCCGACAACGTCAGCTCGATCTATCGCAACACCATGATGCAGGCCGCGGTGCCCGATGCGATGCGCGGTCGTCTCCAGGGGCTGTTCATCGTCGTGGTCGCGGGCGGCCCACGCGTCGGAGCGCTGTACGCCGGAAGCCTCGCGACACTGACCAGCCTGTGGTTCCCTCCGCTGCTCGGCGGGGTGCTGGTGATCGCCCTCGTGGCCCTGCTCGCGCGACGCAATCGCCGATTCCACGACTACGACGCAGAGAACCCCGAGCCCTGACGGGCCCGGGGTCCGGAAGAAGCTCCGACGGGGTCAGTCCTGCTGCAGAGCGCCCTGGAGGTCGAGGCTGATCGTGATGTCCTTGCCGACGAGAACGCCGCCCGTCTCGAGCGCGGCGTTCCAGGTGAGACCGAAGTCCTCGCGATTGATCACCGTCTTGGCGGAGGCGCCGGCCTTGTAGTTGCCGTAGGGGTCGGTACCGAAGCCACCGAAGTCGAGCTCGAAGCTGACCGGCTTGGTGACGCCACGGATGGTGAGGTCACCGTCGACGAAGAGCTCATCACCCTTGAGGTGCGCACCGGTGGAGACGAACTCCATGGTCGGGAAGTTCTCGGTGTCGAAGAAGTCGGCCGAGCGCAGGTGCGCGTCGCGACCCTCGTCGTTGGTGTCGATGGAGGTCACGTCGACCGTGGCCTCGACCGTGGCATCCAGCGGGTTCTCCGGGGCGATCAGGGTCGCACTCTTCACACCGAAGGTGCCGCGCACCTTCGAGATCATCATGTGGCGCACGCTGAAGGTGACCTCGCTGTGCGAAGGGTCCAGGACCCAGGTGCCGGGGCGGTAACCGGGAATGTCGATGCTGGTCATTGCTTCTCCTCTGGAGACTTCAGCCGCTGCTGCGGCAAGGGACAGGGGCCGCGTCACCGCGACCTCTGTGACAACTTACATTCATTCACATGTATTCCCCTGAATGGAGAATCTTTTCCCGCACACGCCGCGAGGCGCCTCCCTCCCGCAGGAGAGAGACGCCTCGTGGAAGCGACCGATGTCAGCCGACGGCGACGAGATCGATGATGAAGATCAGCGTCTTTCCGGAGAGGAAGTGACCTCCGCCGACCGGGCCGTACGCGAGGTGCGGGGGGATGATCAGCTCGCGGCGACCGCCGACCTTCATGCCGGGGATGCCGTCCTGCCACCCCTGGATCAGGCCGCGCAGCGGGAACTGGATCGTCTCACCGCGGCCCCACGAGGAGTCGAACTCCTCGCCGGAGTCGAACTCGACGCCGGCGTAGTGGACCGTCACGGTGTCGCCGGGCTTCGCCTCGGCGCCGTCACCCTCGATGATGTCGCGGATGACGAGATCCGCCGGAGCGGGAATGCTGGGGGCTTCGAACTCAGGCTTTGTGCGTTCAGTCATACGTCCATCAAACCCGAGGCCGGCGGACGCGGTCAACGCGCAGGCACCTGCTCACAGCGAACACCTCACGCCCATCCGGCGAACCTCGGCAAGAGGCTCTTGACACTCACGCAGAGCCGGGTGCACCCTGTTTAAAGATCAACTCAGCGCCCGGGAGACTCGCAGGCATCGCCGCAGCACCGGGCGCTGAGTCTTGCCGTGGGCAGATCCGGGGCCCTCACCCGAGGTATCCGGTGAGGAGTTCGGCGATCTCCGCCGGTCGGCTCAGCATCGCGCAATGTCCGCCGGGCAGCTCGTCCGCGACCACTCCCAGGCGTGCCTCGGCGAGCTCGCGCAGGAATGCGGCGGGGAAGAAACGATCATCCGTGAACAGCACGAACCTCGTCGGCACATCTGGCCATGCCGCCAGCGGCCACACCCTCTCCATCGCCGTCTGCGACGGATGCGCCCGCTCCCGTCGGAGTGCTTCGTCTGCCAACTCGTGCGGAACTCCGTTGTAGAAGCTGACGTGGGGATCGTCGTTCCCGGTCAGCCCGCCGTCCCGCACCGACTGGGCCGCAGACGCCGTGACGTATCCCGTGTTCGTCCACCACTGATCGGGAGACTCGCCCGGGGACGGGATCATCCCCGCCATCAGGACGAGGACGTCGGCGGAGAGGCGCTCCGCGACCAGCGGTGCGGTGAAGGCCCCGAAGGAATGCCCGACGACCACCACCCCGGTCCGCAGACCGACCAGTTCCGCCACCGCCTCGGCGTAGTCGTCGAGAGTGAGCGTGTCGTCGTCGGCGGGAAGGTCGGGCGTGAACACCTCGTGCCCGCGCTCTCGCAGCTCGGCGGCGACCAGGTGCCACGACCAGCCGACGTCACCGCCGCCGTGGATCATCACGAAAGTGCTCATCCGCCACCACCTTCCTCCCGAGAAGGGTACGCCGGCGGGTGCCGCCTCAGTAGGCCAGCAGTGCCGCCCTGGTCGCCCTGGTGCGGATCAGCAGCGCACGCTCGTCGTTCACGGCCAGGGGGTCGCGACCGGTGATCGCGCGCTGCCGGACGGCGGCGAGCTCGGTCGCGTCCTTGATGAACGCACGCATCAGGGGACGACGGTCACCCCGCAGCTGCGATGCCCACGCGAGTCCGACCTTGCGCCCGGCAGGGGTGGCGAGCATGGTGACCTCCTCGGGCGTGAACCATCCGGCTGCGGCGTAGTCCTCGAGACGGGCGCGGGTGAGGCGGGCCTCCTCACGACGCAACGCGACGATGCAGAGGATGAACCCGATGAAGAGCGGTACTTGGAGCGTGAAGTAGAGCCCGAAGAAGTCGGCGAACGTCGCCGATCCGTTCCAGAGCGCGTGGAGCAGGACCGCGCCCACCAAGCCCACCGCGCCGGCGCCGAGCGCCGCCTTCGCCGAGCCATGTCGACGAGCGACGAGGCCGATCGCGAAACCCGTGATCGCGGTGAACATGGCATGAGCGAACGGCGAGAGGAGCCCGCGCACCACGAACGTGACGGTCAACTGCTCCCCGCCGCCCTCGATGAGACTCACCCCGAAGTACTGGATGTTCTCAGTGAAGGCGAAGCCCGCCCCGACCAGCGCGCCGTAGACGATGCCGTCGACAGGACCGTCGAACGCCCGTCGGGCGAGCAGGAAGATGAGGAAGACGCCCAGCCCCTTCCAGACCTCCTCCACGAGGGGCGCCTGCACGACGGCGGCGAACTCCTCGGAGCGGATGTCGAGCAGGAGGGTGAGCGCGGTGTCGACGAGCAGTGTGAGCCCGACCGCCGCGACAGCACCCCACGCGATCGCGAATGCCACGAGCCGCTTGGGCTCGGGCTCCCACCGATCGATCAGGCGCACGCCGAGGAACACGATGGTCAGCGGGATAAGCGCGAGGACCAGCCCTACGACGGACGCGAAAGACCCGAGCGCCCAGACGAAGTAGCCGACAAGGGCGATCAGGAGGAAACCGAGGACGCCGAAGAGCCAGAGCGACACCGTGCGCCCTTTCCTCGTCGGAACGGGAAGCGCCGGAAGCGACTCCGCGGGCGACGGTGCGACGGGAGCCGGCGGGGTGTACGGCGTCGGCTGCGCGAGAGACGAGGCGTACCCGGTGACGGAGGTGCGGGCCGCGGGCGCCGAGACCGGGCTCGCGTACGGCGCGGGCGCGAAGGGCTGCGGCGGTGCCGGCTGCGGCGGCGTCTGCGGTGACTGCTGCGGCGATGTCGACCGCGACGGCGGTGCCGGCGGAGGCGCATACGGCGAGGGCTGCTGCGGCTGGGACGGTCCTCCGGAACTCATAGGCAAAGCTTATGGGCACAACGCCGGCCGTCCGGATCTGGCGACCCCCTCCACCCGGCGACCGGCACCCACCCGGTAGCGTAGAAGCATGCGGTTCGCTCACCTGCGCCGTCCTGACTCCCCTCTCGCGGTTCTCGCCGTCGTCGAGGGCTCGGACGCCATCCTCGTCTCTGATCTCCTGACCGACCCTCCTGCCACGCTGCAGCAGCTGATCGAGAGAGGGGACGACGGTCTCGACGCACTGCGCCGGGCGCTGACGAGCGCCACCGCTCCTCGGCACCCGATCGGGGAATGGGCCTTCGCCTCGGCTGTGCTCGCTCCCCCCGCCGTGCTCGCCGTGGGCCTGAACTACGCCGCGCACTCGAGCGAGCTGGGGCTGAAGACCGATGCCGCCCCGACGGTCTTCACGCTCTGGCCGAACTCGCTGACCGGACACGACCAGATCACCTCGTGGCCACGCGCGCTGAGCGAGGCCGTCGACTACGAGGCCGAGCTCGGCGTGCTCATCGGCTCCCCCGCGAAGGACGTCGCCGAGGCCGATGCGCTGTCGCACGTCTGGGGATACACGGTGGTCAACGACATCACCGCCAGGAACATCCAGTTCTCCGAAGCGCAGTGGTCCCGCTGCAAGTCGTTCGACGGCTTCACCCCGACCGGGCCGTTCGCCGTGACGGCGGACGAGATCGCCGACCCGCAGGACCTCCACATCTGGACCGTCGTCGACGGCCACACCGTGCAGGACGCGAGCACCGGCCAGATGGTGCGCTCGGTGGCGAAGCTGATCGCGCACCTCTCGCAGTCGCTCACACTGCTCCCCGGCACCCTCATCTCCACCGGCAGCCCCGGTGGCGCCGGTTACTCGCGCGATCCGCAGATCTTCCTCCGCGACCACTCCACGGTCACAGTCGGCATCGACGGGATCGGCGAGCTCACCACGCATTGCCGGATCACCGGCTGAGCCGGATCACCTCGCACCACACAAGAGGAGGGGGACGGATGCCCTGGCATCCGTCCCCCTCCTCTTGCCGTCGGCGATCAGATCTCGATCAGATCCTCCGGTGCGATCACCGGGATCGCGGCCGTGATGGTCTCGAGTCCCGACAGGCGCGCGGGCGACAACTGCTTGACGACCTCTTCACGTGACATCAGGCCGGCCTCCACGACGAGGTCGGCCACGCTGCGGTTGGTCAGCAGCGCGGTCTTCGCGAGGGCCGCCGCAGCCGCGTAGCCGATGAACGGCGTCAGCGCGGTGATGACACCGACAGACGCTCCCACCATCGCACCGAGTCGGTCACGGTTGGCGGTGATGCCGTCGACGCAGTTCACGCGCAGGGTCCACATGGCCTGGCGCATCCAGGTGATCGACTGGAAGATCGAGTGCGCGATCACGGGCTCGAAGGCGTTCAGCTGCAGTTGCCCGGCCTCCGCCGCCATCGTCACCGTCATATCGGCGCCGGCGACGGCGAATGCCACCTGGTTCACGACCTCGGGGATGACCGGGTTGACCTTGCCGGGCATGATGCTCGAGCCCGCCTGCATCGCCGGCAGGTTGATCTCGCCGAGACCCGCCTGCGGACCGGACGAGAGAAGTCGAAGGTCGTTGCAGATCTTCGACAGCTTCATCGCGTTGCGCTTGAGCGTCGAGGAGAACGACATGAACGAGCCGGTGTCGCTGGTGGCCTCGACGAGGTCGCCAGCCGTGCGCAGGTCGAGAGAGGTGATCTGACGCAGGTGCTTGAGCACGGCGGGCGCATAACCGGGGTGGGTCGTGATGCCGGTGCCGATCGCGGTGGCGCCCATGTTGATCTCGAACATCAGCGAGGCGTTCTCGGTGAGACGGGTGTGGTCGTAGCCGAGCGTCGTGGCGAAGCCGTTGAACTCCTGGCCGAGCGTCATAGGCACGGCATCCTGCAGCTGCGTGCGCCCGACCTTCAGCACATCGTGGAACTCGCGCGACTTGCCGAGGAACGACAGACGCAGCAGGTCGAGCTCCTCGAGCAGCGAGCGCAGCGTCAGCGAGAGGCCGATCTTCACGGCCGTCGGGTACACGTCGTTGGTCGACTGGCTGCGGTTCGTGTGGTCGATCGGCGACAGGAAGGCGTAGTCGCCCTTCTCCTTGCCTGCCATCTCGAGCGCGATGTTGGTGATGACCTCGTTCGCGTTCATGTTGGTCGAGGTGCCGGCTCCACCCTGGATGACGCCGACCGTGAACTGCTCGTGGAACTCACCGTCGATCACGCGCTGAGCCGCACGGTCGATCAGATCCGCCCGCTCCGCGTCGAGTACACCGATCTCGCGGTTCGCACGGGCGCTGGCCTGCTTGACCATCGCCAGACCGACCACCAGGTCGGGATACACCGAGATGGGCCGCTTCGTGATCGGGAAGTTCGCGTCGGCGCGGGCGGTGTGGATCCCCCAGTACGCGTCGACGGGAATCTCCATGCTCCCGAGCGAATCGGTCTCGGTGCGGGTCAGGGTAGGCGCGGCAGAAGCCATGTCACATCCTCGTGGGTCGTGGCGGGTGAGAAGGGTGGGGGATGTCCTCAGTCTACGCCGCTCAGCGCCCGGGTTTGCGGGAGAAGGCCTCGAGCCGTCCTTCCGGGCCGAGCTTCGCCATCCGCTCCAGCCAGGCCTCGGAGAAGTAGTCGCCGGTGTCGGCGCCGGTCACCGGGACCACGGTGTGCGTGATCGTGTCGGGGTACACGTGGACGAGCTGGAACGCCTGTGCGGCGTCCATTCCGTTGACCTCGGCAGACGGGCGCGCGACGTTCATGGTGTAGCAGGTCGCCGATGCCACACTCACCGGCACCCCGGCAAAGGTGCCGTGAGAGGAATAGTGGAGATGCCCGGCGAGGATACCCCGGACATCGCTCCCGCTGACGATGTTGGCGAGTTCGTCCTGATGCCGCAGCTCCAGGACGTCGAACAGCGGGAGGTGACTCGGGACCGGCGGATGATGCATCGCCAGCAGCGTCCCGTGCGGAGCGGGCTCGGCGAGCACCTCGGCCAGCCACGAGAGCTGACCGTCATCGAGATCTCCGTGATGCCACCCGGGGACGCTGGTGTCCAGCGCGACGATCCGGAGGCCGTCGAGATCCCACACACCCGTCACCGGTTCCTCCGTCGGCGCCAGATCGAGCAGACCCTCCCGCAGGGCCGGTCGCTCATCATGGTTGCCGGCCACCCAGATGACCGGGGCCCGCAACTGCGCGGCCACCGGCTCGACCGCCGCGCGCAGACGGCGATAGGCATCGGGCTCCCCCAGATCGGCCAGGTCACCCGTGACGATGATCGCTGCGGGGTGCGAATGCACAGCGCGGATCGCGTCCAGAGTCCTGGCGAAGTTCTCCTCGACGTCGTAGCGTCCGCCCAGGTGCGCGCCTCCGGCGAGGAAATGCGGATCGCTGACGTGGATGAGCACGTGCGACGCGGGCTCGTGCCTGCCGAAGACGTACGGATTGCCGGTTCCTGCGGACATGGCATCAGCCTATTCCCGCACCCGCCGCGAACGACGAGACCCGCCCTGCTCCCCCGACCTCGGTGACCGACGACGAGTCAGTGACCGACGACGAGCAGCAGGATGCCGCTCACCACGGCCGCGGCGCACAGCGCGAAGCAGCCGTAGGCGCCGACCAGCGCCAGCGTCTTCTGGCCCTCCGTCAGCGGGCTCTTGCGCGCTGCCTTCGCGGCCTGCTTCTCGGCGCGCTTGAGCTCCTTCTCGGAGATCACGGTGATGGCATCCGTGAACTCCGCGGGGCTCACGACCGGGGCGCGACCGCTGCGAACGAGCAGGCGGAGTCCCAGCGCGTAGAACGTGACGATGGCCGCTGCGCCGATGAGGGCTGCCGCGAACACTTGGAGGAAGGCGACCCAGTCGATCACGACGTTCATTCGGACTCCCCGTTCCGGTCGGCGTCGGTCTTCTTCGTCGAGGCCGCAGCCTTCGACGTGCCGGAACCGGTCTTGGCCTCCGCCTTCTTGGCCTTCTTCTCGGCCTTCTTCTCGGCTTCCTTCCTCGCCTGGGCCTTCGCCTGGAGCTTCGCCTGCTCGCGCGCCTCGGCGCGGGCCCTGGCCTCGGCCTTGGCCTGTTCGATGCGCTGCTGCCGACGCGTCGGCGGGGGCGTGTCGGGAAGTTCGATGGCCCTGCCGGATTCGGCGACATCACTCATCGCGTTCGCCGGAGTGACGGCATTGCGACGCGAGCGCATGAAGAGGCCGAGGATGATCACCAGGGCGATCACGGCGTCGATCGCCACCCCCCAGTTACCCAGCCAGACCACCAGCAGTGCCGCGAGGGCACCCACGCCGCCGGCGGCGGGAAGCGTCAGCAGCCAGCCGATGCCGATGCGACCGGCTGTCCGCCAGCGCACCGTGGATCCGCGGCGCCCGAGTCCCGAGCCGATGACCGAACCCGACGCGACCTGCGTGGTCGAGAGCGCGAAGCCGAGGGCACTGGAGGCGAGAATGGTGGCGGCGGTCGAGCTCTCCGCTGCGAAGCCCTGCGCGGGCTTGACATCGGTCAGTCCCTTGCCGAGGGTGCGGATGATGCGCCACCCACCGAGGTAGGTGCCGAGAGCGATCGTGAACGCACACGCGATGATGACCCACAGCTCCGGCTCGTGATGAGCGCCGGACTGCCAGCCGATCGTGATCATCGCGAGGGTGATGACACCCATCGTCTTCTGCGCGTCGTTGGTCCCGTGGGCGAGCGCCACGAGGGACGACGTGAAGATCTGCCCCCATCGGAAGCCGTCGCGACCGTCGGGCTTGCCGTCGTAACGACGGGTGACCGAGTAGGCGATCTTCGTCGCGGCGAACGCGATCAGCCCCGCGGTGACGGGCGCGATCAGGGCGGGGAGCACGATCTTCGAGAGCACCATGCCGAAGTCGATGCCCCCGAGCCCGGCGCCGACCAGGGTGGCGCCGATGAGTCCGCCGAAGAGAGCGTGGGACGAGCTCGACGGCAGGCCGAGCAGCCAGGTGAGCATGTTCCAGGTGATGGCGCCGATCAGACCGGCGAAGATCAGCGAGAGGAAGAGATCGGCTCCCGCGGAGATGATCGCATCCTCACGGATGATGCCGCCGGAGATGGTCTTGGAGACCTCGGTGGACAGGAACGCGCCGACGAGGTTCAGCACGGCGGCGAGGAGGACGGCGGTCTTGGGCTTAAGCGCGCCAGTGGCGATCGGCGTCGCCATGGCATTCGCGGTGTCGTGAAAGCCGTTGGTGAAGTCGAAGAAGAGTGCCAGCGCGATGACAAGCACGACGATGAGGGCTGCGGTTTCCACCGTTCGCTTTCGGTCGTTTGAGGAAGAAGGAGATGTCGACGAGATCGACGTGACGAACGAAGAGTTCACCGTGGGTTTGACTTCCGTTAACCGGCCCCGGTGAATTCTCCCACCCTCCCCCGTGCCGGTCAACTCGACCTGGGATAGCGTGAGACGGTGACTGACGCCCCTGCCGCCGACCGCCGCTCGACACTCCGCACCCATCACGGTGACACCTTCGACGATCCCTATGAATGGCTTCGCGCCAAGGAATCCGCCGAGGTCGTCTCGCACCTCGAGGCGGAGAACGCCCACACCGATGCCGAGACGGCGCACCTCGCCGATCTGCGCGAGCGACTGTTCCAGGAGATCAAGGGCCGCGTCCAGGAGACGGACCTGTCCGTTCCCACGCGCCGCGGCGACTGGTGGTACTACAGCCGCACCGAGGAGGGTGCGCAGTACGGCATCCACTGCCGCGCTGCTGCAGCGCCGGACGACTGGACTCCCCCGCTTCTCGAGCCCGGCGTCGCTGTTCCCGGAGAGGTCGTGCTCCTCGACGGCAACGTCGAATCGGAAGGCCACGAGTTCTTCTCGCTCGGCGCGTTCGACACCTCCGACGATGCCACGAAGCTGCTCTGGTCCACCGACTTCGAGGGCGATGAGCTCTACACCGTGCACGTGCGCGACCTCGCCACGGGCGCCACGCTCGACGACGAGATCCCGAACACGGGTGGCGCCTTCTTCACCCCCGACGGCACGGGAGTGCTGTACACGACCCGCGACGAGGCCTGGCGCCCCGACACCCTGTGGCTGCACCGCCTCGGCACACCGGTGTCGGATGACGTGAAGCTCTTCCACGAGCCGGACGAGAAGTTCTGGCTCGGCGCCGGGATCACCCGCAGCCGCCGGTATCTGGTCATCGCAGTCGGATCGAGCATCACGAGCGAGGAGTACCTCGTCGATCTGACGGGCGACCTCACCGCCGAGCCGCAGCTCGTCTGGCCGCGTCGCGAAGGCGTCGAGTACTCGGTCGAGCACGCCGTCGTGAATGGCGAGGACCGGCTGCTCGTGCTGCACAACGACGAGGCGCTCGACTTCGAGCTCGTCTCGGTCTCCGCCGCCGATCCCCGAGGCGAGCGGCAGGTGGTGGTGGCGCACCGGCAGGGCAGGCGTCTGCTCGGCGTGGACGCGTTCCGCGACTTCGCCACCGTGGAGTACCGCAGCGAAGGGCTCGAACGCGTCGGTCTGCTCGACTATGCGACGGATGCCGTCGACGAGGTGGCGTTCGACGAGCCGCTCTACTCCGCCGGCGTGAGCGGGAACCCGGAATGGCACTCGCCGTTCCTGCGCCTGGGCTACACGTCCTTCGTGACGCCGGGCACCGTGTACGACCTCGATCTCGCGACGCGGGAGCTGGTGCTGCGCAAGCAGGTGCCCGTGCTCGGTGGGTACGACCCCGCAGACTACGGGCAGAGGCGCGAGTGGGCGACAGCGTCCGACGGCGTACGTGTGCCGATCTCGCTCGTCTGGAAGCGCTCGTTCGGCGAGCCGGGCGTCGAGGCACGGCCGTTGCACCTGTACGGGTACGGCTCGTACGAGCACTCGATCGATCCCGGATTCTCGGTCGCGCGCCTCTCCGAGCTGGACAGGGGTGTGATCTTCGCCGTCGCGCACGTGCGCGGGGGCGGCGAGATGGGGCGCCAGTGGTACGAGGACGGCAAGCTCCTCCACAAGCGCAACACGTTCACGGACTTCGTCGCGTGCGGCGAGCACCTGGTCGAGACCGGAGTGACCACGCCGAGCCGCATGGTGGCCGAGGGCGGCAGTGCCGGTGGTCTGCTGATGGGCGCGGTGACGAACCTCGCCCCCGAGCTCTTCGCCGGCATTCTCGCCGGAGTGCCCTTCGTGGACGCCCTGACGACGATCCTCGATCCTTCGCTGCCGCTGACCGTGATCGAATGGGACGAGTGGGGCGACCCGCTCCACGACCCGGATGTCTACGCCTACATGAAGTCGTACAGCCCCTACGAGAACGTCCGCGACGGCGTCGAGTACCCGCGCATCCTCGCCGTGACGTCTTTGAACGACACGCGCGTGCTCTACGTCGAGCCCGCGAAGTGGGTCGCACGTCTGCGCGAGGCCGGCGCTACGGACGTCCTTCTCAAGTGCGAGATGGTGGCCGGGCACGGTGGCGTGAGCGGACGCTACAACTCCTGGAAGGAACGGGCGTTCGAGCTCGCCTGGCTCCTCGACACGCTCGGACTCGCCGAGGCGTGAACGCAGACCTTCCTGGTCGGGGCGTCCGTGTGTGGGCGCCAGATCAGGCGATCACGTCGGTGCAGGCGACTTTCGGCTCGCAACGCCTGTTCTGACGTGATGGCCTGCTACGCCGTCTTGCCGAGGGAGGAAGACGCCACGGTCGGCTCCTGCACAGGTCGGTGTCGGCGTTTCGTGTCCTCCGTCGGCGTGCCTGGCGAAGTCGTCATCCCGCGGATCGAGTCAAGCTGGGCAGGTGCCCAAGACGACAGTCGAAGAGTGGATCCGCGCGCAGAACGGTGTCGCCCACGCCTCCGCTCTCCGTCTCGCCGGTTTCAGTGAGCACAGTGTGCAGCGCGCCATCCGGGAGTGCGGGATGCGACGCGTACGCCGCTCGTGGGTCGTCACCGATGATTGCGATCCCCGACGGGTGACTGCGGCGTCCGTGGGCGGCCGCGTGACGTGCGTGAGCGCCGCGAGCCTACGGGGCTGCCGCCGATCGACGCGCTGACGATCTGGGAGGCCGCCGTGCGCAGGGATGCCGTCGACATCGATGTCCTCGAACGGGTGAAGTGGCGATCTCGTGCCGCAGACGACCTCGCGGCGCGGGTGGGCGACCGATCCGATTCCGGACCGGAGACCGCATTCATCGCGTTGATGCGCGGGATCGGCGTCGAGGCGCGACAGCAGGTATGGGTCGACGGTCATCCGTTGGACGCCATGATCGGCGAGCGACTCGGCATCCAGATCGATGGATTCTCACACCACAGCGCGGCGAAGGATCGACGCCTCGACATCCGCGCGGATGCCCGCCTCGCTCTGCGCGGATACACGATCCTCCGGTTCGATGTGCAGCAGGTGTTGTACGACCCGAGATACGTCGAGCAGATGGTCCAGGGGGCGATCGCCCAGGGTCTGCACCGACACAGGACGCAAGCCTGAGCATCCGCGACTGTTCGCGGCAGGACCGGGGTGCGGTTCGACGCGCGACGTCGAGCGTGCGACATCAGGCGAACGCGCAGAATCAGGCGCGCAGGACGAGAGGTCGCCTGATTCCGCGAGATCGCCTGATTCGGCGTGATGGATCCGATCGCTCGCGGACTCAGCCGAAGAGCGCCGCCGCTTCGTCGTAGCGGTAGCGCGGGACAGTGTTCAGCTCGCCGAGTGCATCGGCGAACGGCACCCGGACGATGTCGGTGCCCTGCATGGCGACCATCTGTCCCCACGCACCGTCCACGATCGCGTCTGCCGCGTGCAGACCGAGTCGCGTCGCGAGCACGCGGTCGAAGGCCGACGGGGATCCGCCGCGCTGGATGTGACCGAGGATCGTCGCACGCGTCTCGATGCCGGTGATGCGCTCGATCTCGGGCGCGAGGAGGTCGCCGATACCGCCGAGACGGGGACGGTTGAAAGCGTCGAGGCCCTTGTCGCTGTACGCCTCGTCCATTCCGAGGAGCTTGAAGCCCTCGGACACGACGACGAGAGGCGCACGACCACGGTCGTGGGCGCTGGTCACGAGCTCCGTGATGTCGTCGATCGACATCGGCACCTCGGGGATGCAGATGACGTGCGCACCGGCGGCCATTCCGGCATGCAGTGCGATCCAGCCGACGTGGCGACCCATGACCTCGGCGACCATGCAGCGCTGGTGCGAGTCGCCGGTGGTGCGGAGGCGGTCCATCGCATCCGTGGCGATGTTGACGGCCGTGTCGAAGCCGAACGAGTAGTCCGTCGCCTGCAGGTCGTTGTCGATCGTCTTGGGGACGCCGATGACCTTGATGCCGTCCTTGGCGAGGCGGTCCGCGGCTGCGAGCGTGCCTTCGCCGCCGATCGCGATGATGCCGTCGATCTTGTGCCCGTAGAGGGTCTTGGCGATGTTGTCGGCTCCCCCGCGCTCGCCCTCGTAGGGGTTGGTGCGGCTGGTGCCGAGGATCGTGCCGCCCACCTTCGACAGTCCCTTCACCTCGTGCCGGGTGAGGGGCATGAAGTCACCGTCGACGAGTCCGCGCCATCCGTCACGGATGCCGACGAACTCGAGGTCGTATGAGGTGGTGCCCTTGAGCACGATGCCGCGGATGACCGCGTTGAGGCCGGGGCAGTCGCCGCCGCTCGTCAGGATGCCGATCTTCATGCTGGTGCCTTCAGACGTTCGGGAGATGGGGGGGGGAACAGGCGACGCTGCCTTCGATCGACACTAGCGCCCCGGTACACCCGGGCGCCATTCGGGATCGACGAAAAACGCCGATCTTGACAAGCCCATCCGCCGATATCGAGGAACTTCCCACCCGGGCCTGTTTTCCGGGCACATCCCGCGTTAAGAACAGCCGATCTTGAGGCTTACGCCCCGCCCAGCGCCTGTCGCAGCAGATGCATGAGCGCCGCCAGCTGCACGGGCTCCCCGGCCGACTCCTCGACCGCTTCCCCGTCGAGTGCGCGCGCCGCGAGCCCCTGCTTCTGATCGATCAGCTCCGCGATCTTGGTGTCGATGGTGTGCGCGGCGATGATCCGCCACGCCGTCACCGGCTCGTCCTGCCCGATACGGTGCACGCGGTCGATCGCCTGGGTCTGCTCGGCCGCCGTCCACGACAGCTCGGCGAGAACGACGTTCGACGCCGCCTGCAGGTTGAGCCCGACGCCTGCCGCGGTGAGCGAGCAGACGGCGATACCCACCTCGGGGTCGCTGTTGAAGTCGTCGATCGCCTGCTGGCGGGTCGTGGATGTCTGGTCGCCACGGATCGACACCGAGCGGATGCCTGCGGCGGCGAAGTGCGCCTCGGCCTGGTCCATGACGTCGATGTGCTTCGCGAAGAACACGACCTTGCCGACCGAACGCTGCAACTGAGCGGCGTAGTCTGCCGCCAGCGGTGCCTTGGCCTGACCGATGCGACGAACCATGGTGAAGACGTTGTCTCCCCCGGTGCCGGCGGCCTTCGACTCCTCGAGTTCGTTCTGGGCGACCAGGCGCACGATGTCGTCGTCGATCTCCCCCGGTGCGAGTCCACGGTCGCCGCGGGCCTCGATGATACGGCGGTAGCGAGCGGCGAGCCGCTCCCCCAGCTCGCGCTCGGCCTGCCGGATGCTGCGCCCGAACTCATCGTCGAGCTGCACCGGCAGGTCGGCGATCAGCTTGTCGGGAAGGTCGGCGGCGACGTCCTTCTTCTTGCGACGCACGATTCCCATCGAGATGACCGCATCGCGCGCTTCGGGGTAGAACGCCTTGTCCGCCGGGGTGAAGCCTGTCGAGTCGAGCTTCTCCATGAGCTCGGGACCCGGCTTCTCACCGGTGGTCCAGCCGAGGAAGCGCCAGATCGCGTCGAAGTCCTCCACGTCGTTGATCAGCGGCGTACCAGTGAGGGCGAGCATCAGGGGATCGTGCCCCGGAGTGCGCTCGCGCACCTGGGCGGCCAGTGACAGCACGTTCTGCGAACGCTGCGAGGAGAGGTTCTTGATGAAGTGCGCCTCGTCGACGACCATTCCGCGCAGGCCGATCGAGGCGAGCCACGACATGTGCCGGTCGAGGATCTCGTAGTTCACGATGAAGACGTCGGCGAACGCATCGATGTCGTCGCCATCACCCTGGATCACCGTCGCGCGTCGCTGCGGCGTCCAGCGCTCGACCTCGCGTGCCCAGTTCATCTTGACGACGTTGGGAACGACGACGAGCAGCGGGTACGCGCCCGCCACGGAGGCGGCGAGCACCGACTGCGCGGTCTTGCCGAGTCCGGGCTCGTCAGCGAGGAGGAAGCTGCGGTGCCCCGCCTTCACGGCTTCGAGGAACCGGGACTGGTGCACCATGACCTCGAGGCCCTTGGGCGAGATGTGGTCGAACTCCGGAGCCGGAGGAAGATCCATGGATGCCGCGGACCCGCCGGCCCCCGTCTCGAAAGCCTTGTACAGCGGACCCATGAGCTCCCAGCCGTCCAGGCGGCGACGCGGCGTCACGCTGGATCGAGGGGTCAGGTCGGGAGCGAGGAAGGGGTTGGCCAGCTGCCGAGCCTCGACGGAAGGCGGGGTCACCTGGCGCTCGGCGATCGCGGCCGGGACGGTGGAGATCTGCACCGGGGCCGCGTCGGCGATGATGAGCTCTTCCGGGGCGAGTTCGGCACCGGATTCGAGCAACCAGTCGCGACGCATGCGCTTTGCCACCGGCGATGTCGCCTGGTCGGCCTCCAGCAGTTGGATGAGCGAGGTGTCGCGCGCGGCCGTCTTGGCGAGGATGGTGGCCACGCCGTCGAGTCGCTTCAACAGCTCGGCACGGGCGGGATCGCCGATCTCGGCATCGGCCTTCACCCGGGCGCGCTCTTCACGCACCAGGAACGCGATGACCTGGAACTTCACCCTGTTCGTCGGGCCGAGCTTTCCCCGCTGCGACTTCGCCTCGATCTCACGCACCTTGCGCGCGAGGATCGGGATGAGGGGTGCCTCGTCGTCACGACGGGACGTCTTCTTGCGCCGCGTGGCGGCGGTTGCCGTGGTCGGCATGCTCCTCCTGAGCGTGAAGGCTCCGGCTTCCCCAGGAAGCCATGGGCCGTTCTCGTTGTCCGCGTGTGGCGTGAGCCAGGACCGTACGAACAGTGGATCTTCTTCCCGTCGGGGCACGCGAGAGTCGCGAGGTTCGGCGGGAGCCGCTGTCCATTCTATGTCATCGCGTTCGCGCGGATGCGATTGCCCACGCCGAACCGCCCATCCGAGACCCGGAAAGAGGTTCGCCGTCCGCTACGGCGTCAATCCGAGAGCACGTGCCGCCTCGTCGACATCGGCGCCCATCTGCTCCATCAGCTTGTCGATGCCCTCGAAGGCCACCATGCCCCGCAGCCGTTCGACGAACTCGACCGTGACGTCGTGTCCGTAGAGGTCGAGTCCGGTCTCCCCCAGCACATGCGCCTCGACCTGTCGCACGAGGACGTCGTCGAACGTGGGGTTGGTTCCGACGGAGATCGCGGACGGATGCCGGATACCGGTGTCATGGTCGACGAGCCAGCCTGCGTACACCCCGTCGGCCGGCACGAAGGCGTCGACGATGGTTGAGAGATTCGCCGTGGGGAACCCCAGTTCCCTCCCGCGCTTGAGGCCGTGCACGACCTCTCCGCGCACGTCGGGGTAGCGACCGAGGACGGTCGCGGCCACCGCGACATCGCCCTCCATCAGCAGCTCGCGGATCCAGCTCGACGACACACGGCGCGCGGAGCCGGGGAGATAGACGTCGTCGACGACCTCGACGGAGAAGCCGTAGCGGGGACCGAGTTCGCGCAGAAGCTCCGGCGTGCCCGCTCCCCTGTTCCCGAATCGGAAGTCCTGCCCGACGAGGACCGTCGAGACGTGGAGGGCGCCCACGAGGATGTCGACGACGAAGTCTTCCGCACTGCGGGCCGCGAGCTCTTCGTCGAACGTGAGCACCAGCGTCGCGTCGAGACCGAGTTCGCCGAGGAGCTCGAGTTTGCGGTCGACGGTGACCACGTTCTCCGGGCAGCGGTCCGGACGGATCACAGCCAACGGATTGCGGTCGAACGTGACCGCGACCGAACGACTTCCCGTGGCAGCCGCCACCGCCTCGAGCCGCGCGATCACGGCGCGGTGGCCGGCGTGGACGCCGTCGAACTTGCCGATGGCGACCGTGCTCGGCCCGAAGTCGTCCGGCACTTCCTCGGGACTGCGGAAGACGATCACGCGTCGACCTCGACGGGGCGCGCGACATCGGCGGGATGATGCGTGCGCAGCCACCAGATGCCGAAGACCGGCAGCACCAGAGGGATGAACAGGTACCCGCGCCCGAACAGAGACCACACCGTCTCATGCTGGAACAGGTCGGGCAGCAGGATGCTCAGCAGCCCCACGACCAGAACGCCGGTGAGCTCGAAGACGATCGCGATCCAGGCGACCGTGTACCAGCCCCGACGACGGGCCAGCACGAGGGCGAGCGTGGCGAGGATGTACACGACGGCAGCGAGGGCGGACAGCGAGTACGCGAGCGGCGCCTCGTCGAACCGGCGCACGATCTGCACGAAGCTGCGTCCGGTCGCGGCCAGCGCCATGACGGCGTAGACGATCACGAGGACGCGACCGATTCCGGTCATCCGAGAGGAGGGGGCGGTGGAGCTCATAGCGCATTCCATCCTAGAGCCGCGGGAGCCGACCGGTCTCCGCGCCGACCTCTCGCGTCACGCGATCTGGACGGTCCAGATGACCTGCATCCGCCACAGCATGATCGCGATCGCGATCGCGGCGACCCCCAGGATCACCGTGCTCCAACGACTGCGCTCCATGAGCGCCCACAGCACCGCACCGATGGGCAGCAGAACCGCCGAGACCAGGTAGACCCAGTACTCGAGCAGGTCTCCGGTCGGCGGGTTCCCCGCGAGCGGCGCGACGATGGCGACGATCACCTGGACGACGAGCAGAGCCTCCACGAGTGCCAGGGCGCCGACGCTGAAGTCGCTCGGCCGCCTGCCGATCAGCCCGGCGACGAGGCAGAAGACGCCGGCAGCGACCGCGATGGCGATCTGCGCGATCGTGAGCCACAGGATCATCGGTCGCCCTCCGGCATGTTCATGGCGCTCTTGAGGTCTGCACCGCGCTTCTCGACGATGCCGATCAGGAGTCCGTCCGGATCGATCGCCGCACCGAGCGCACTCTCGAGACGGAGGGCCTGCCCGCCCAGTCGTTTGCCGTGGCGGAGGTCTCGCGCCTGATCCCGCGACATCTCCAATACAGGGAGGATGCGTGCGGCGGCATCCCCGGGGGTCAGGGTCGGCGCCCCCTCGAGTGCGTCGAGGTCGACCGCATCCGTCACCGCGAACGGCCCGACGCGAGTACGTCGCAACGCGGTGAGGTGACCGCCGACGCCGAGAGCAGCCCCGAGGTCGCGGGCGAGAGAGCGGATGTACGTGCCCGACGAGCAGTCGACGATGACGTCGAGATCGAGATGCCCGTCGCCACGGCGACTCGCGAGCAGATCGAACCGCGAGACGACGACATCCCGTGCCGCGAGCACGACCTCTTCACCGGCACGCACACGGTCGTACGCACGGCGACCGTCGACCTTGATGGCCGACACGGCGCTGGGGACCTGAGAGATCTCGCCCGTGAGCGCCGCGATGCCGGTCGACACCGCCGCGTCGGTCACGGAGTCCCATGCTTCGGGGGCCGCGGTCGTGAGGATCTCGCCCTCCGCATCGTCCGTCCCGGTCGTCTGGCCGAGACGGATCGTCGCCGCGTAGGTCTTGTCCGCCCCCACGATGTACGTCAGGAGTCTGGTCGCCCCCTCGATGCCGATGACCAGCAGTCCGGTCGCCATCGGATCGAGTGTTCCGGCGTGTCCCACCTTGCGGGTGCCGAACGCTCGTCGTGTGCGGGCGACGACGTCGTGACTGGTCAGCCCTGCGGGCTTGTCGACGAGGAGGATGCCGGGCGAGACCATCCCCCCAGCCTACCGAGAGCGGCGCCGTGCACCGGTCGCGGGTCAGCCGCAGACCTCGTGGGAGGGTTCGACGCCGATCGTCACCGTGACGTCCCATGCGGTGTCGCTGTTCTCGCGGAATGCGAAGAAGACATGGGCGTCGGTCGCGCTCGGAAGCATGAGCCAGGTGTCGCTCCCGATCGTCGACGCTCCCTCCTGCGCGTCAGGATACGCAGTGAGCACCTCGGCCTTGGTCGTTCCGATACCCAGCCCGTCCTCCGTCACCGGTCCGGGGACCACGGCGGGACTCTCGGCTGTGGAGTACACGGAGATCTCGCGGATGGGCGCCGTCTCGCTTTCTGTCCCGCGGGCGAAGGACATACCGTAAGCAGAGTCGGCTGCCGTCCACCACGCCGACCACGAGCAGTTCGCGGTGTCGTTGGTCCAGGGCCCGGCGAGGCCGGTGAGCGTCGAGGCGAAGTCGCCCCCGACAGGGATCGGTCCGACGCCCGCCTCGTCGATGATCCAGGTTCCGGGGTCCGCCTGATCCTCGATCCTCGGCTCCGCTGTCGGGGTCGACGTGGTCGGCGCTGTTTCGCTCGGAGTGGATCCGCCGCCCGGAGTCGACGCGGGTTCCGGCGTTCCCGCGCACCCGACCAGGCTCGTCACGGCCAGGGCCGTCGCGATGATGAGTGCGCTCGTGCGTGTGTTGATCATTGATGCCCCTGTCTTCGGTCCCGGGCTCGTCTCGCCGCTCACGTAGGCTGGATGGATGCCCGATAGACAGGCCCGTCCCGAGATGAGATCGCGCCTGTCCGCATGGTATCGATCCACCGCTCGCGACCTGCCGTGGCGTCGGCCCGAGTTCCACGAGGAGTTCGGTGCCTGGGGTGTTCTCGTGAGCGAGTTCATGCTGCAGCAGACCCCGGTGACGAGGGTCATCCCGCATCTCGAAGCGTGGTTGGGTCGGTGGCCTACCCCTGCCACGATGGCGACGGCGTCGACGGCGGACGTCGTGCGGCAATGGGCGAACCTGGGGTACCCCCGACGTGCGCTCTGGCTGCACCGCGCCGCCGTCGAGATCACCGATCGCCATGGTGGAACCGTTCCGCGTGACGTGGACGCACTGCTGGCCCTCTCCGGCATCGGCGACTACACCGCCCGCGCCGTGGCCGTGTTCGCCTACGGCGACCGGCACCCCGTGGTCGACACGAACACGCGACGCGTGCTCGCCCGTGCCGTCGAGGGCCGGGCGCAGCCAGGAGCCGCGTCTCGCCACGACCTCGCCCTGATGTCATCGCTGCTGCCGGAGGATGTGGCGGAGGCGGCGGTGTTCAACGCAGCGGCGATGGAGCTCGGTGCCACGGTCTGCACGTCGCGAGCGCCGCGGTGCGACGTCTGCCCTCTCGCCGTCAGCTGTGCGTGGCTCGCGGCTGGCAGGCCGGAAACGGGAGACGGACGCCGACGCCAGGCCACCTACGAGGGGTCCGACCGGCAAGCGCGTGGCGCGGTCCTGCGCCTGCTGCGCACCCGAGATCCCGAAGCCGTCCCGCTCGATGCCGTGCTCCCGGAATGGCCCGACGCCGGCCAGCGCGACAGGGCGATCGACTCGCTCATCGCCGACGGGCTCGCCGAAGCGGATGGGTCCGTACTGTTCCTGCCCCGTTGACGACATCCCGGTGACGACAGGTCAGGGGTGACGACGATTCAGAGATGCAGTTCGGTGCGATGCGCGAGCACCGTCAGTTCGACCCGGCTGCGCACGTCGAGCTTGGCGAAGATCCGGCCGAGGTGGACTTCGACGGTCCGGATGGAGACGTTCAACACCTCGCCGATCTCACGGTTCGCCGCCCCTCGCACCGCACACATCGCCACCTCCAGCTCGCGCGCGGTGAGCCGACGCGACCAGTCGGAGCGGCATGCCGAGAGTGCGCCCACCGCGGGGACGATGCTCCCTTCTCTGGCCTCTAGTCGATCCAGCCTGCCGCGGATCGCCTTCGCCCACGCCATCGCACCGGCGAGCTCGAACAGCCGCTCGGCGTACTGGAGATGGATCCTCGCAGCGGCATGATCGTCGCGGATCGCGTGCCGGGCGCCGAGCATCGCCTCCACCCGCCCCCGCTCGAACGGCGAACGCAGCGTTCGGGCGATCTCGGCGACCTCGTCGCTCTCCACACGCCAACGCCCCTCGCCCGCCGTCGCGATGCGCTCTCGCAGCTGCCGCGCGAGAGCGATCTCCGGAGGCTCGACGGATGCGGCGGCCGGGAGGCAGTCCGGAGCGACAGCGGCCAGCTCGTCCAGTCCCGGCACGGAGATCGCGGTCTGCGGCGCACCGAGATCGGACCAGAGCCGGACCGTCGCCGCCGCATCGTCGAAGGATCCGGCCAGGAACGCCTGAACGCCGCGGTCCACGAGCTGGTCGATCTTCGTGCCGGGAGGGAGGACGATCGTGAGCGCACGCGAGAATGGTCCGAGCGTGCCGAGCACCGCCAGATCGAGGCGCCGGGCGAGGACGACTCCGAGCCCCGCGAACGGCACGGCGATGGGTAGCGTGAGCGCCGCCCGGATCAGTGCGTCCCGCGCGAGACCGATGTCTCCGCGCCAGACGAGCAGGAGAACCTCGACGATCGCGCGATACGCCTGGACGACCGGACTGTGCTCGTATCCCGGCACGAATGGATCGGGTTCGCCGGAGAACGTCGATTCCTCGGTCACGAGTAGACGCAGCGCCAGATCTATGTCGCCCTCCTCCGCGGCGCGCAGCGTGCGAAGCAGACCGCCGCTCACCGATCCGGCCGCCGTCACGTCGTGGATGTCGCGATCACCGGCGATGAGCCAGCTCAGCGCCACGACGGGATCTCGGAGGTCCTGCTCGGCACCGATCAGCGCGGCGCCGTCCCGAAGAGCATCGAGCCACACACGCATACCCCTTCGGTCTCCTCGCTCGGCGCAGAGGATGGCGGCGAGGGCGGTCGCTCTGGTCCAATGACGCCAGTCGACCCCGTCAGCTGTGCCCGGCCGTACCGTGGTCGGATCCACCTCGGGAACGGTGCCCTGCACGTAGGTCTGCGCCACGATCAGCGCTCCGAGCCCCGCCCAGCGGTGCCGTTCACCGCCATGCGGGTAGAGCGTTCCCAACCACGTCGCCGCCTCAACCGCGTATCCGGCACCGACCGCCGATGCCCCCGCGACCAGGCGCGCCTCGTCACGATCGTCGCCCATCGCGTGCTCAGCAGCTTCACGGGCGAGCAGTAGTGCGCGATCAGGGTGCCCCGCTTCGGTCAGCTGCCGTGCGACGAGGATGAGCTCCGGCGCGGTCGCCGGATCCCTCTCGAGGGACGCCCGCGCCCGATGCCAATCCGCGCTCACCCGGTCACCACGCTCGCGGAAGACCCGGCTCAGACGCTCGTGTACCCGTGCGGTCCCGGCAGCGCAGGTCGTGGCCCGCACCCATATCGCCAGACGGGCGTCGGCGAAGCGCACGTGACCGGCGTGCAGGATCAGATGGTCGCCGACTGGGGCTGCGGCGATCTCGACCGCCGTGCGTCCGTCGTACTCCAGCAGGGGCTCCAGCGAGTCGTCCAGGCACACCGCGAGCGCGAGGAGCAGCTGCCGATCACGTTCGTCGAGCCTCAGCCCGCGAACCTGCGCGCGATCGCCGGCACCAGCGGCAACGGAGTCGGCAGCGGGCGGAGACCGTGTCGTTGAGCCGGAGTCAGACGCTCGACGACCGCCCGGATCGTCGTCGCGTCGCCGCTCAGATCATCGGACAGTCGGGCGATCACGCGCGGGGCACAGCCGAGATCGTGCTCGAGCAGTTGCTCCAAGAGAAGGCCGACGGCGGCGGGCGCGATGAACGGCCCCCCAGACGTGTTCGTGCCCTCGATGCCGATCCCCCTCAGCTTCGCGGGAGGTGATCCCGCGAAGCCGAGCGTATCAAACGGCGCTCACTCCGCGTCGTCGTCCGAACGGTACGGGTCCGCGTCGCCGGCGTGGGACGCCGAGGAGGCGAGTTTTGCAACGTCGGCATCGCGCTGCTGCGCCTCACGGAGCAGTGCCCCGATGTGGTCGGCGTTCTCGGGGAGCGCGTCGGGGATGAACTCGAGCGTCGGCACGAGCCTGGTGCTCAGCTGCCGCCCGACCTCGCTGCGCAGCATTCCGGTCGCCGAGGTGAGCGCCGCACCACTGGAGATGCGCTCTTCCTCCGTGCCCAGCACCGTGTAGAACACCGATGCGTGCTGGAGGTCGCCGCTCACGCGGACATCCGTGATGGTGACGAAGCCGAGACGCGGATCGCGCAGCCCCTTCTCCAGCCGTTCGGCGAGGATCACGCGGATTCGATCCGCGAGACGAGCCTGTCGTTCGCCTGCCATTGTTCTCTCCCTGTCCAGGAACCCTCAGGGCGTCCCTCGTCTCCGCGCTCCGGGAGGAGCGGGAGCGAAGGACGCCCGAAGGTGTTTCGAATTGATCAGCCGCGAGGCTTCTCGACGAGCTCGGTCGTCTCGATCTCATCACCGATCTGGATGTCGTTGTACTTGCCGAGGCCGATACCGGCCTCGTAGTCCGTACGGACTTCGGTGACATCGTCCTTGAAGCGTCGCAGCGACTCGATGGCGAGACCATCGGCCAGCACGACACCATCGCGGATGACACGAGCCTTGGCGTTTCGCGTGATCGTTCCCGACCGCACGATGACACCGGCGATGTTGCCGAACTTCGAGGAGCGGAACACCTCGCGGATCTCGGCGACACCCGACTGGACCTCTTCGAACTCCGGCTTGAGCATGCCCTTGAGCGAGTTCTCGATCTCGTCGATCGCGTTGTAGATGACGGAGTAGAAGCGGATGTCCACGCCTTCACGGGCGGCACGCTCGCGAGCCTTCGTGTCGGGGCGAACGTTGAAGCCCACGATGATCGCGTTGTCGATCGTCGCCAGGTTCACGTCGGACTCGGTGATCGCACCGACGCCACGGTGGATGATGCGCAACTGCACCGAGTCGTCGACCTCGATCTTGAGGAGCGACTCCTCGAGCGCCTCGACGGCACCGGAGACGTCACCCTTGATGATGAGGTTGAGCGACTCGACCTTGCCCTCTTCGAGAGCACGCGTGAAGTCCTCGAGCGAGATGCGCTTGCGAGCCTTGGCCAACTGGGCGTTGCGCTCGACCGCTTCACGCTTCTCAGCGATCTGGCGAGCCATGCGGTCTTCCTCTGTGACGATGAAGACGTCGCCGGCGCGCGGCACCGAGTTCAGACCCTGCACCTGCACCGGACGCGACGGATAGGCCTCGAGGACCTGCTCGCCGTTCTCGTCCGCCATCGCACGCACACGGCCGTAAGCCGTGCCCGCGACGATCGCGTCTCCGATCCGGAGCGTTCCGGACTGGATGAGCACCGTGGCGACCGAACCGCGGCCCTTGTCGAGCTTCGCCTCGATGGCGACACCGCGAGCAGCCTTGTTCGGGTTGGCCGTCAGGTCGAGACCGGCGTCGGCGGTGAGCAGCACGGCGTCCAGGAGGTCCTGGATACCCGTGTTCGCACGAGCCGAGACATCGACGAACATGACGTCGCCACCGAACTCCTCGGCGACCAGACCGTACTCGGTCAGCTGCTGACGCACCTTCGAGGGGTTGGCGTCGGGCTTGTCGACCTTGTTCACCGCGACCACGATCGGCACGTTCGCCGCCTGGGCGTGGTTCAGCGCCTCGACCGTCTGCGGCATGATGCCGTCGTCGGCTGCGACCACGAGGATCGCGAGGTCGGTGACCTGCGCACCACGAGCACGCATGGCGGTGAACGCCTCGTGACCCGGGGTGTCGATGAACGTGATGGCACGCTCGATGCCCTCGTGCTCGGTCCAGACCTGGTAGGCACCGATGTGCTGGGTGATGCCACCGGCTTCGCCCTCGATGACGTTGGTCTGACGGATCGCGTCGAGCAGTCGCGTCTTACCGTGGTCGACGTGACCCATGACGGTGACCACCGGCGGACGGATCTCGAGGTCGTCTTCGCTCTCCGCCTCCAGCTCGGCCTCGAGGTCGAGACCGAAGCCTTCGAGGAGCTCCTTGTCCTCGTCCTCGGGCGAGACCATCTGGATCTTGTAGCCGAGCTCGGCGCCCAGGACCTCGAACGTCGCCTCATCGAGGGACTCGGTGGCCGTGGCCATCTCACCCAGGTTGAAGAGGATGGTGACGAGGGTTCCGGGCTGGACCGTGTAGCCGGTCAGCGTCTCGATCTTGTCGGCGAAGTCCGCGATCGATGCGCCGCGGCGCATGCGGATGATCTCTCCGTTGCCGCGGGTGACGTTGACGCCACCGACGACCGGAGCACTCCGCATCTCGAACTCTTGCCGCTTCGCCCGCCGCGACTTGCGCTGCTTGCTCTTGCCGCCGCCCTTGCCGAAGGCGCCTGCGGTACCACCGCCGGGACCACGACCGCGACCGCCACCGCCGCCGGGACGACCGGCGAAACCGCCGCCACCACCGGGACGTGCTCCGGGACCGCCGGCGCCGCCGGGTCCACCGGCGCCGCCGGGACGACCGGGGCCGCCGGGACGCTGCTGGAAGGGAGCGCCGGGACGACCGCCCTGGCCACCGCGAGGTGCACCGGGACGAGGCGAGCCGGGACGAGGGGCACCCGGGCGCGGTGCGCCGGGACGCGGGGCCTGCGGACGAGGGATGTTGCCGGGCGTCGGACGCTGGCCCATGCCCTGCGCGGACGCGAAGGGGTTGTTGCCCGGTCGGGGACCGGCCGGACGCTGCCCCATGCCCTGTGCGGACGAGAAGGGATTGTTGCCCGGACGCGGAGCGCCGGGAGTCGGTGCGCCGCTCTCCGCAGGCTTGGCCGCCTCGGATGCGGCAGGAGCCTCTGCCACGGGGGCCGGGGCGGGCGCCGGCGCAGCGGGCGCGGGAGCCTCGGGGGCCGGAGCCTCCGGGGCGGGCTTCGGACCGGGCTTGGGGCCCGGGGTCGGCGCCGGCTTGGCACCGGGCTTCGCGGCAGCGGGCTTCGCCGCCGCGGGCTTCGCCGCAGGAGCGGCGTCAGCCGAGCCCTTGAGCGAGCCGTCGGCCTCGATCGCCGCGCGCAGCTTGCGCGCCACCGGTGGTTCGATGGTCGAGGACGGGCTCTTCACGAACTCGCCGAGTTCCTTGAGCTTCGCAAGTGCGATCTTGCTGTCGACGCCGAGTTCGGCGGCGATCTCGTGTACGCGTGGTTTACCAGCCACAATTCTCCTGTCTGAGTCGGTCCACCCAGACAGGGCAGACCACTAGTCGCGGACGGGTCTCATTTCGAGCCGTTCACTTTGTTTCCATAGCTGTTCAGCCTTTGTTTCTTGGTGGGTGCTGTTCGAAGGTCCGTGTGTCCAACTGAGTGGTCACACGCAGTGCTCTTCCGAAAGCTCGTCGCCGCAGCGCGGCCTCCATGCATTCGGGTGTCGGATGCACCCACGCGCCACGCCCCGGCAGGACAGCACGCTCATCGGGGATGAGGGTGTCGTTCTGGGCCACCACCCGGAGAAGGGTGGAGCGGGGAGCACGCGTGCGACAACCGACGCACGTTCGTACGGGTTCCATCTTACACCTGCGTTTCACCCCGCCTCGCCCTCTCCCGGGCGCGGCGGAAGGCCGAAGCCGTGTCAGTCGAGGACGCTGTCCGGCTGGATGTCGATCTTCGCGCCGGTGAGCTTGGCGGCCAGGCGGGCGTTCTGGCCCTCCTTGCCGATCGCCAGCGACAGCTGGTAATCGGGCACCAGGGCGCGGACGGCCTTGGTATTGGCGTCGAGCACGAACGAGCTCGTGACCTTCGCCGGCGAGAGCGCGTGCGCCACGAAGGTCGGCAGATCGGCGTCGTAGTCCACGATGTCGATCTTCTCCCCTGCGAGTTCCTCGGTCACCGCGCGCACGCGACGGCCGAGCTCGCCGATGCAGGCACCCTTGGCGTTGATCGACGGGTCGTTCGCCTTCACGGCGATCTTCGTGCGGTGACCGGCCTCACGGGCCAGTGCGACGATCTCGACCAGACCGGCCGCGATCTCCGGCACCTCGAGGGCGAAGAGCTTGCGGACCAGGCCGGGGTGCGTGCGCGAGACCGTGATCTGCGGCCCCTTGAGCCCCTTGGCGACGCTGGTGACATAAACGCGCAGACGCGAGCCGTGCGTGTACTCCTCGCCCGGGACCTGCTCCTCCGGGGGCAGGATCGCCTCGACCGCACCGAGGTCGACGTGGATCATGCGCGGGTTGGGACCCTGCTGGATCACTCCGGCGACGATGTCGCCCTCTTTGTCCTTGAAATCGCCGAGCACGACGTCGTCAGCGATGTCGCGCAGACGCTGGCTGATGACCTGCTTGGCGGCGAAGGCGGCGATACGGCCGAAGTCATCCGGCGTCGCGTCCTCTTCGCCGATGATCGCGCCCTCTTCGTCCCTGACGACCTGGAGCACGGCGACGTGGCCGGTCTTGCGGTCGAGGTCGACGCGGACGCCCTCCGGCGTGACGCCGTCGGCGGAGACGTGCTTGGAGTACGCGGTCAGGATCGCCTGCTCGATGATCGCGACGAGCTCATCGAAGGGGATCGCCTTCTCCTTCTCGATCCCTCGCAGCAGACTCAGTTCGATATCCATGACGGCCTCTCTATTCAGCTCTCGTCGCGCCTGTTCGCACGCGCGACATCCGTACCACGATACCCTGTGCCCACCGGCCATCGCACGGCGGCGGCAGGGTCGGCATCCGGAGCCGCTCGAGGAGGAGCACGTGAGCACATTCGACACGATCGTGATCGGCGCGGGGATGTCGGGGCTCACGAGCGCCCGTATGCTCGCCGACGCGGGCCAGAGTGTCGTCGTCCTCGAAGGACGTGACCGCATCGGGGGTCGGATGCACACCGACCGGAGCGCCGGATTCTCCGTGGATCTCGGCGCGTCGTGGATCCACGGGATCGAGGACTCACCGCTGTGGAACCTCGTCCACGCACTCAGGATCCCGGCGATCGAGTACACGGTTGGCAGCTTCCAGGTGGGTGGACGTCCGATCGAGAACTTCGACGGCGGAGGACGCGCCATGGACGACGCAGCCACCTCACGCTGGGTCGCGGACGTCGACCTCGCCGACAGCCTCCTCGTGGAGGAGATCGCGGCCTCCTCCCCCGACGACACCTATCTCGATGTCACCGAACGCGCCCTCGACCGCTCAGGTCTGCCGCCCGAGCGCATCGATGACATCCGCGAGTTCTTCCGCCACCGCGTGGAGGAGCAGTGCGGCGCGTGGATCGGCGACCTCGGCGCGCACGGTCTCGACGAGGACGCGATCGACGGCGACGAGGTGATCTTCCCCCGCGGATACGACGAGCTGCCGCGCCGCATCGGGGCGGGCGTCGACGTGCGCCTGCAGACCGTCGTGACCCGGGTGAGCCGCTCGGCGGATGGTGTCGTCGTGCATGCGGGTGGCGCCGAGTACCGCGCGGACAGGGCGATCATCACCGTCCCCCTCGGCGTGCTCAAGGCCGGGACGATCGCCTTCGAGCCGGCTCTGCCGGATGCGGTCGCCGGTCCGATCTCGCGGCTCGGGATGGGCGTCTTCAACAAGGTGTTCGTCCAGTTCCCCGAGCGCTTCTGGAACGAGGAGACCTACGTCATCCGCGCCCTCGGCGAAGCCGGCGAGCACTGGCATTCCTGGTACGACGTCTCCGCCGTCAGCGGCATCCCCACGCTCCTGACCTTCGCCGCCGGACCGTTCGGCCGACGGATGCAGGACCTTCCGGACCACGAGATCGTCGCCGACGCGGTCAGCGCGCTGCACCTGCTCTACGGGGATGCCGTCGGCGAGCCGCTCGCGCACTGGGTCACGCGCTGGGGTGAGGACGAGTTCTCGAACGGCTCGTACTCGCACCTCGCGCTGGGTTCGACGCATCACGACCATGACGCCCTCGCGGGGCCCGTCGACGGCGTCCTGCACTTTGCCGGCGAGGCCACCTGGGGTGATGAGCCGGCCACCGTCGGGGCGGCGTTCTATTCCGGCCACAGGGCCGCGGAGCGCATCCTCGATCGTCCAGTCGACCTCGTGGACTTCGCCGCCCGCATCACCGCGCGGGAGCAGACGGAAGTGCGTTGATCGCACCGATCAGCCGGAACAGATTACCCACCTGACGCTGGTCCAGGTGCAGGATCAGACGTGGCAGGTCGAGGTTGTCGTCATCGGCCACCTCGGGCTGCCGTGGTGCCGTGCGCTCGATTCGTCCCGATGACAGCATCGAGGCGAACTGCTCGTTGAGCCCTTCGACCTCGGCGTCGGTCGGCTCGGCCCGCAGACGCAGCACCAGTGCGTCGCCGACCCATCGCAGCGAGTCGTAGTTGTGCCAGAAGCCGGTGATCTCCGCCCGGGCCGCGTCGACCGAATCCGTGATCACGACCCTGTCGAAATCGCCCTCCGAGATGACGCCCGTCGGGGCGAGGTGGTCGTCGATGAAGCTGCGCAGCCCCTGCCAGAACGTGCCGCCCGGCTCGTCGAGCAGCACGATGGGCGTCGGCTCCGCCTTCCCCGTCTGCTGCAACGTGAGCAGCTCGAACATCTCGTCGAGGGTTCCGAAGCCGCCGGGGAGGCAGATGAACCCGAGCGATTCCTTGATGAGCATGAGCTTGCGCGTGAAGAAGTACTTCATCGCGACGACGTGATCCTGACCCGCCACGAAACCGTTGGGCTTCTCTTCGAACGGCAGGCGGATGGAGACTCCCAGTGAAAGCGCGGGGCCCGCACCTTCGGAAGCCGCCTGCATGATGCCAGGACCGGCGCCCGTCACGACCATCCAGCCGTCGCCCGCCAGCGCGGCCGCGACATCGCGGGCGGTGAGGTAGAGCGGGTCGTCCTGCCGGGTGCGCGCCGATCCGAACACCGTCACCTTGGGGACCCCGCGGAACGGTGCGAACAGCCGGAACGCGTCACGCATCTCGGCCAGCGCCGCCGAGGCGATCTTCAGGTCGAGCCTGTCGGCGCCGTCTTCACCGAGCAGGATCGCGGTACGCAGCATCCGCATCACCAACCGCCGGTCGGTGTGCACTCCCGCGTCGTCGAGGACGGCGTTGATCTCGGAGCTGAGGGCTTCGGGGAGTGGTTCGTCGATCATGACACCAGGGTGTCATGCAGCCGTGCGACCGGGGGCCGCAACGCCGGTGATCAGGTCGAGACGGTCGCTGTCGCCGTGATCACGACGCCGTCGCGGTGTCAATCCCCGTGACCAGGATGACCACAGACGACACGCTGATGGCATGACCGAGATCACAGGACCCGAAGCCCTCGCCCGCGTCGCCGAGCTCGTGGAGGACATCGGCATCACGATGCTCACCACCACCGACGACGACGGCAACCTCGTGAGTCGGCCGATGTCGACCCGGCAGATGGACGACGCCGGCGACATCTGGTTCTTCACGGCCGAGGACACCGAGAAGGTCGACGAGGCACGGCAGCACCACGACGTTGGCCTCGCCTACTGCGATGCCAAGGGGATGCGGTACGTGTCCGTCGCCGGCACAGCCGAGGTCGTGCACGACCGCGCGAAGATGGAGGAGCTCTACTCGGCGTCGCTGGAGATCTGGTTCGCCGACGGCCTCGACACCCCGGGCATCGCTCTGCTCAAGGTGACGCCGACGGTGACGGAGTTCTGGGAGCCGTCCAAGGGCAAGCTCGCCCTCGCCGCAGGAGCGCTGAAGTCACTCGTCACCCGCGATACGCCGGACGACGACATCATGAACCACGGCCGCATCGTCTGCTGACGACGCGGCCGTGGATCTCACCGCGCGGCGGTGAGGCGCTCCACGACCTCGTCGACGGAGATCGCATCGCGGTCCCCCGAGGCACGGTCCCACAGCTCGACCTGGCCGTCGGCGGCCCCACGTCCGACGATGACGATCTTCGGCACGCCGACGAGCTCGGCGTCACCGAATTTCACGCCGGGTGACACCTTGGGACGATCGTCGTAGAGCACATCGAGACCGGCGGTCTCGAGTTGCGCGGAGATACGTTCCGCCACCTCGAACGCGACCTGATCACGACCTGCCGCGACGACCTGCACGTCGAACGGCGAGACCGACGCGGGCCAGATGAGGCCTTTGTCGTCGTTGTTGAGCTCGGCGATGATCGCGAGGATGCGGGTCACGCCGATGCCGTAGGAGCCCATCGTGACGGTGACGAGCTTGCCGTTCTCGTTCAGCACCTTCAACCCCAGCGCCTCGGCGTACTTGCGGCCGAGCTGGAAGACGTGCCCGATCTCCATGCCGCGCGCCAGCTCGACGGGACCCGAGCCGTCGGGGGCGGGGTCGCCGGCGCGGACGTTCGCGATCTCCACGATGCCGTCGGCGGCAAAGTCACGGCCCGCGACGACGGAGTGCGCGTGCTTCTCGTCGATGTTCGCGCCTGTGATCCAACTGGTGCCCTCGCTGATTCGGGGGTCGACCAGATAGCGGATACCGGTCGCGGATTCTTCGCCGAGCACCGCACCGGTGGGCGACCAGGGCCCGATGTACCCCTTCACGAGCAGCGGGTTGTTCTCGAAGTCGTCCGCCGTGGCCGTCTCGACCTCGGCGGGCGCGAAAGCGACCTCGGCGCGCTTCTCGTCGACCTCGCGGTCGCCGGGAATGCCGACGATGACGAGTTCGCGGGTGCCGTCGAGGTGGGTGAGCGCGAGGACGACGTTCTTGAGCGTGTCGGCTGCGGTGTACTCGCCTTCGAGCTCGCGGTTGGCATGCGCGACCAGGGTCTCGATCGTGGGCGTGTCGGGGGAATCGAAGATCACGGGAGTCCCGTCGGCGTCGAATGCGATCGCCTCCGGAACCGCGGTGGTGAACGCCTCGACGTTGGCGGCATAGCCCCCCGCAGAGCGCACGAACGTGTCTTCGCCGACGGGCGTCGGGTGCAGGAACTCCTCGCTGCGAGAGCCCCCCATCGCCCCGGCGTCGGCCTGGACGATGACGTACTCGAGGCCGAGACGCTGGAAGATGCGCTCGTATGCGTCGCGCTGCGCCTGGTAGCTGGTGTCCAGCCCCTCGTCGGAGGAGTCGAAGGAGTAGGCGTCCTTCATCGTGAACTCGCGGCCGCGGAGCAGGCCGGCCCGCGGGCGGGCCTCGTCGCGGTACTTGTCCTGGATCTGGTAGATCGTGAGCGGCAGGTCCTTGTACGAGGAGTACAGGTCCTTCACGAGCAGAGTGAAGGCCTCTTCGTGCGTGGGGGCGAGAAGGTAGTCGCCGCCCTTGCGGTCCTGCAGGCGGAAGAGCAGGTCGCCGTACTCCTCCCAGCGGCCCGTGGCCTCGTACGACTCACGAGGCATGAGGGCGGGGAAATGCACCTCCTGCGCACCGGCGGCGGCCATCTCCTCGCGGACGACGGTCTCGATCTTCGACTTGACGCGGAGCCCCAGTGGCAGCCACGCGAAGATGCCGGCGGCCTGCGGGCGGATGTATCCGGCCCGGATCAGGAGCCGGTGGCTGGCGACCTCTGCGCCTGCAGGGTCTTCACGGAGCGTGCGGAGGAAGAAGTTCGAAAGACGAGTGACCACGGAGCAAGTCTAGTGAGCCGCGGTCACTCGTCTTCGACGATGTCAGTTGAGCGCCGGGAGGTTCGCTGGCACGACGCCGCCTGCGTACAGGTCGGCCGCCAGTTCCTGCAGCGCCGTCAGCGCGACCCGCTGCGGAAGCGGACCGTAGGAGATGCGCGCGACGCCGAGCTTCTCGTACTCCGAGGCGGCGAGGGCGCCCGGGATCCCGATGACGCTGATCTTGCGCTCGCCGATGCCCTCGACGAGTTGACGTGTGACGTTCATGTCGAGGATGCCGGGCACGAACACCGCGGTCGCTCCAGCGTCGAGGTAGGCCCGGCCGCGCTGAATGGCATCGGCGATGCTCTCTTGCACGGGGCGTCCACCGGCGCGGACGAACGCATCGGTCCTGGCGTTGAGGGCGAAGGGCACTCCCTCGGCCTCCGCCGCCTTCACGATCGCCTCGACGGACGCGACGGACTCGTCGAGCGGCTTGAGACGGTCCTCGACGTTCGCCCCGACGACGCCGACACCGATGGCGAGGCGAGTGGTCTCCCCCGCATCGCCGTATCCGTCGTCGAGATCAGCGGTCACCGGCACAGGGACAGAGGCCGCGATGCGACCCACCATGTCGATCATGATCTCGCGCGGGGTGGCGCCGTCGTCGTAGCCGAACGAGGCGGCGATGCCGTGTCCGGCGGTGGCGATCGCCTGGGTCTCCGGGAGGGCGGCGACCGCCCGGGCGGAGACGACGTCCCACACGTTCACGACGCGGAGGATCTCCGGTGCGTCATAGAGTCCGACAAGGGTCTGGGCCTTGGCTGCAGTGGTCATGACTCCACGCTAACGCGGGATGACATCCGCGGGGCCGGTTCGTGCCGTTCCGCATCGTCGCCGCGCCTAGGGTGGAGCCATGCCCCAGCGCCGATCACACGTCGCCCCGTCCGCTGCGCAGACCGAGCTGGCCTCGGCACTCGCCGCATTGCGGGAGTCGTCGGATGCTCCGCTCGACTTCCCCGACGACGTCCTCGCCGAGGCAGAGGCGTCGACCGCCGCCGTGCCGGGGATCGACCTTCGCGACATCCCCTTCGCGACGCTGGACCCGGAGGGCTCTCGCGACCTCGATCAAGCCTTCCATCTGGAGCGTGCGGGAGCCGGATACACCGTGCGCTACGCGATCGCCGATGTCCCGGGGTTCGTCGTGCCAGGCGGAGCCGTGGATGTCGAGGCACGGCATCGCGGACAGACGCTGTATGCCGCGGACGGCACGATCCCGCTGCATCCACGCGTCCTGAGCGAGGATCGAGCCTCGCTGCTCGCCGGTGTCGACCGCCCGGCGCTGGTGTGGACCTTCGCCCTCGACTCCGCGGGTGTCGTCTGCGACTTCCGCCTGGAGCGCGCGCTGATCCGCTCCCGCGCGCAGCTCGACTACGCGACGACGCAGTTGTCGCTCGACCGCGGCGAGGACGGGCCGGCGGCATTGCTCCCGGAGATCGGAGCCTTGCGCATGGAGCAGGAGCGCCTGCGCGGAGGAGCGAGCCTGAATCTCCCCGACGAAGAGGTCGTGCGCGCCGAAGACGGCACCTACGCAATCGAGCGTCGCCGTCCGCTTCCCGTGGAGGAGTGGAACGCCCAGCTCTCGCTCATGACCGGGATGGCGGCAGCCACGTTGATGCTCGATGCCGGAGTCGGCATCCTCCGGACGATGCCGCAGCCGGATGATGCCGCGTTCGAGACGTTCCGGCACCAGACCGAGGCCCTCGGACGCCCGTGGACGACGGGCACGTACGGCGAGTACCTTCGCGGCCTCGACCGCGCCGATCCGATGACGCTCCCCGTGCTGGAAGCCGCTTCCTCGCTGTTCCGCGGAGCCGGGTACCTGGTGTTCGACGGCGATGCGCCGGACACCGCCGTGCAGGCTGCGATCGCCGCCCCCTACGCGCACGCGACCGCTCCCCTGCGCCGACTCGTCGACCGGTGGGCTCTGGCGATCTGCCTCGCCGCCGCGAACGGCGAGCCCGCCCCCGAATGGGCGCGCGCATCGCTCGGCGAGCTCCCCGCCCTCATGCAGGAATCCGGCCAGCGCGCATCGCGCCTCAACGCGGCGACGATCAACAGCGTCGAGGCTGCACTGCTCACGCCGCTGGTCGGCGCTACGATCGACGCCACCGTGATCGAACTGCGCGGCGAGCGTGCGGCCGTGCAGATCGCGGATCCCGCCGTGACCGCGACCGCACCGCTGCCGAAGGGTGCGAAGCCGGGTGATATCGTGCGGCTCCGCGTCGAGCGTGCGGACATCGCGAACGGCGAGGTCGAGTTCGCGCTCTGATCAGTCCGTCGACAGTTAGCCTGACCAGATGCAGCACGCCGACCTCGTCGAACGGTTCATCGCCTCCGCCTACCCGCGCGCCGAGATCGCGATCGTCGCCGGGAGCACGGCGCGCGGCGAGCGGACCGCGAGCAGCGAGCGTCAGCGCGCGGGCGTCGCCACGGTCGTCATGACCAGGAGCTGAGGATCGCTCAGGTCGAGCGACACCGTGATCGACGCGAATGCGGCGAGCGAATCGACGTGCGTTCCTCCGCAGAGGATCACGGCTTCGCCCTCCGGGAGCGCGCAATGCCAGCGACGCCGATCGACGATCGTCGGCCCTTCGGCCTCGATTCTGCTGGTGGCGCCTGAGGCGATCCAGGCGGCGAGCCGGTCGTTGACCTGAGCCGCGCGGTCGGCGAGCGTCGCAGCGAGCGTCTCGGTATCGAAACCTGCCCTGCGAAGACTCTTGCCGAGCCGGTACTCGTCGACGGCCCCGTCCTCGTGGATGCGGCTCGACTGATTGGCCCGGCCTTCGAAGTCGGGGTTTCCGAGGGCATCCTCCCCCGGGTCCTTGCGCCAGAGGTCGGAGAGAGCCAGGTCGAGCGCCAGCGAAGCGACGTGACATGCGGTGTGGCCGCGGCTGAGTTCCACGCGACGCGCGCCGTCGACGGCGAGTTCCGCCTGTGCGCCCTCTACGAGCGACGCGGGCACGGCGCCCTCGATCCGATGCCCGACGAGCCAGGTCCAGCCCTCCGCACCGCGCTTCACCGGGATCTCGCTTCCCACGGCGAACTCGCCCTCGTCGGAGATCGCCGCCATGAGCGCCTCGGTCACCGCGACCGCATCGCCGGCGACCGTGATGGTTCCGCTGTCGCCCGGTTGATCCGGCCAGGTGTGGTCGACCGGGTGGAAGGGCGTCGTATCGACGACGACGACCGCGCCGTCGCCGACACTCTCGACACGTGTGACGATGCCTTCTCCGGCGACGGTCCCGTCCGCGAAGGTCACGATGGTGGGCGTCGACATGGTGCTCCTCGGCTTCGTCGGTGGTTTCGACAGTGTTCGCAGCCGTCGTGCCGTCGCCCGACGGATCCCGGCACGACAGGTCAGTGAGACGGCGGGATGGTGAAGCTGGCGAGCTTGTCACCCTGGACGACGAAGATGCCGTCGGATTCTCCGTTGAAGACCCGGCTCGCCCATCCGAAGCGGATGCGTGTCGTGTCGCCCTCGGTCTCGGCGGAGAGCACGGTCATCTGTGCGCCGGCACCGATCGCGTCGCTGCCCGCCCATGCGCGTACACCTTCAGGACCGGCCTTGACCGTGCCCCAGTCGCTCACGAACCCGTCAGGGGTGAAGGCTGCGACGAATGCGTCGGTGTCGGCCGTGTTGATCGCATCGACCATGGCCTGAACAGGCAAGGGAAGTGCGGGAGAAGGTGTGGGCATGGTGACGTCGGACATCTCAGCTTCTCGTGGGTCAGACCGTGACGACCTGGGCGGTGCCGAGCGGGGCTTCCGGTCCCATGTCGGCGGCGATCCTGTTGGCCTCTTCGATCAGAGTGGCGACGATGTCGGCCTCGGGCACGGTCTTGATGACCTCGCCCTTCACGAAGATCTGCCCCTTGCCGTTGCCCGAGGCGACACCGAGGTCGGCCTCTCGGGCTTCGCCTGGGCCGTTGACGACACAGCCCATCACGGCGACGCGCAGCGGGACGGTCATGTCCTTGAGGCCCTCAGTGACGTTCTCAGCCAGGGTGTACACGTCGACCTGGGCGCGCCCGCACGACGGGCACGAGACGATCTCGAGCTTGCGCTCGCGCAGGTTGAGCGACTGCAGGATCTGGTGGCCGACCTTGACCTCTTCGGCCGGCGGTGCCGACAGCGAGACGCGGATCGTGTCTCCGATGCCCTCGCCGAGCAGGATGCCGAACGCCGTCGCGCTCTTGATCGTGCCCTGGAAGGCCGGCCCCGCCTCGGTCACACCGAGGTGCAGAGGCCAGTCGCCTCGCTCCGCCAGCAGCCGGTAGGCCTTGACCATCACGATGGGGTCGTTGTGCTTGACGGAGATCTTGAAGTCGTGGAAGTCGTGTTCCTCGAACAGCGACGCCTCCCAGACGGCGCTCTCGACCAGGGCCTCTGCCGTCGCCTTGCCGTACTTGGTGAGGATGCGGCGATCCAGCGATCCGGCGTTGACGCCGATGCGCAGGGAGACGCCGGCCGCCTTCGCGGCCTCGGCGATCTTGCCCACGTTGCCGTCGAACTCGCGGATGTTGCCGGGGTTCACCCGAACCGCCCCGCATCCCGCATCGATGGCGGTGTAGATGTAGCGCGGCTGGAAGTGGATGTCGGCGATCACGGGGATCTGGCTCTTCATCGCGATGATCTTGAGCGCGTCGGCGTCATCCTGATGCGGCACGGCGACGCGCACGATCTCGCAGCCGGAGGCCGTGAGCTCTGCGATCTGCTGCAGCGTCCCGTTGATGTCGGTCGTCTTCGTCGTCGTCATCGACTGCACACTGACGGGAGCGTCTCCGCCCACGAGCACCTTGCCCACCTTGATCTGCCGGGACTTGCGGCGCGGGGCGAGGACTTCGGGGATCTTCGGCATTCCGAGGTTCACTGCTGGCACCCCCCAAGCCTACGCCGCCAGGATGCAAGTGGGCTGGACGGACGCACCTACGCTGGATACATGGCAGTCGTCCTCCTCACCGGCTTCGAACCCTTCGACGGCGCCGACCGCAACCCATCCGCCGACGCCGTGACCGCTGTCGCCGCCGACTACGACGGTCCGCACGAGCTCGTCGTCGCGACGCTCCCCGTCGCGTTCGAGGCATCTGCACACCGGCTCCGCACTCTGATCGCCGAGCATTCCCCCGATGTCGTCATCGCCACCGGACTCGCCGGCGGGAGCACCCGGGTCGCGATCGAGCGCATCGGCGTGAACCTGATCGACGCCCGCATCGCCGACAACGACGGTGACCAGCCCGTCGACGCCCCCAGCGAGGCCGGCGGTCCCGCTGCTCGGTTCTCGACGCTCCCCGTGAAGCGTCTGCTTCAGGTTCTGACCGCGGACGGACTGCCGGCGCAGTTGTCGCTCTCTGCGGGAACCTACGTGTGCAATCACGTGATGTACACGGCAGTGGGCGCGGTACGGAAAGATGCCCGTGCCGGGTTCGTGCACCTTCCCTGGTCGACGACCACGGCACCCCCAGGCGCTTCGCACCTCGCCGATGAGCAACTGGGGCGCGCGGTGCGCCTCATCGTCGATCACGCCCTCGACACCGAGGCCGAGGAGTCCGGCGGCACCATCTGGTGACGTCATCGCGCCGTGTCGCTCACCCGCGATGTGGTAGTTTCGGCCCCATGCTCGCGAACTTCACCTGGTGGCCCGCCTTCTAGGCGGTGTGTTCGCGTTCCCACGAATTCAGACCGCCGACGTCGGCGGTCTTTTCGTTGCGCCGAGCCGGAGCACTGCACAGGAGACATCGATGACCCTCTCACGACTCGCCGAGCTCAGCGCCGATCCCGCGGCATCCTTCGTGCTCATCGCACGCGACGGTGCCGACACCGTCGAGCTGCTCAGCGGCGACGTCGTCGACGTCGACCTGCTCGCGGACATCCCGCTCACGATCGACGGCACACCGCGCGAGGTCTTCGCCATGGTGCCCTATCGCCAGGTGCGCGAACGCGGCTTCGTCGCCCAGGACGACGGGGCGCCCCTGCGCTGCGTGATCGTCGACGAGCACCTGCACCTCCCGACCGCCGAGCTTCTGCCCGCGCTCCCGAGCACGCCCGTTCCCCTGCACGACGACGGATTCGACATCGCCGACGCCGAGTACGCAGCCATCGTCGAGACGGTCATCGCCGATGAGATCGGACGCGGCGAGGGCGCGAACTTCGTCATCCGTCGAGACTTCACCGCGACCATCGACGTCGAGGACCGCATCGCGGCGCTCACCTGGTTCCGAGCCCTGCTGACGCACGAGCGCGGTGCCTATTGGACCTTCGCCGTCTTCACAGCCGACCATATCGCCGTGGGCGCCAGTCCCGAGGCCCACGTGGTCGCCCGCGAGGGCGTCGTCACGATGAACCCGATCTCCGGAACCTTCCGTCATCCGGCGGGCGGAGCGACGAAGGAGACGCTGATCGACTTCCTCGCCTCGACCAAGGAGACCGAGGAGTTGTTCATGGTCGTCGACGAGGAGCTCAAGATGATGAGCGCCGTCTGTTCCGACGGCGGCCGCATCACCGGCCCGCACCTGAAGGAGATGTCGCGACTCACGCACACCGAGTACATGCTCCGCGGTCGCAGCGCCCTCGATCCGCGCGACATCCTGCGCGAGACGATGTTCGCTCCGACCGTGACCGGCTCGCCCATGCAGAACGCCTGCGCCGTCATCCGCCGTCACGAGCAGAAGCCCCGCGGCTACTACTCCGGCGTCGCCGCATTGTTCACTCCGAATGCAGACGGCGGGCACGACCTGGATGCCCCGATCCTCATCCGGACCGTCTATCTCCAGCACGGCACCCTCCGCGTTCCGGTCGGGGCGACGCTGGTCCGACACTCCGACCCGATGGGCGAGGTCTCCGAGACCCATGGGAAGGCCGCGGGCGTGCTGGGGGCCATCGGAGCGATCGACCGCGACCGGGTGGCCGAGGCCCGGAGCGACGCCGACGCGCCTGGCGACGCCCGCTCCCTCGCCGACGAGCCCGCCATCGCCGAGCTGCTGTCGTCGCGCAACGCCCGTCTGGCCGAATTCTGGCTCAACCCGCAGGGCGAGGACTTCACGGGGCCGTTCGCCGGGCGCTCCGCGCTCGTCGTGGACGCGGAGGACCGGTTCACGACCATGCTGGCCCATCAGCTGCGCCACCTCGGGCTCGCCGTCACGATCGCTTCCTGGAGCGAGGTGCAGGACGCCGACCTCGACGCCGCAGATCTCGTCGTCGCCGGCCCCGGTCCCGGCGACCCGCGCCACGCGGAGAACGCGCGCATCGCCCGGATGCGCGACGTCGTCGCCCGGCGGCTCGACTCCGGCGCGCCGCTGCTCGCCGTGTGCCTGAGCCACCAGATCCTCGCCGACAGGCTCGGCATCGCCCTGACCCCGCTCGACGCACCGCACCAGGGGCTGCAGAAGTCCGTCCCGGTCTTCGGGGAAGACGCCTCGATCGGCTTCTACAACACCTTCACCGCGCGGGTAGCACCCGGCACGACGGTCCTCGGCGCCGCCGATGTCTCGGCGGACCCCGACTCGGGCGACGTGTATGCGCTCCGCGGAGAGCACTTCGCATCGGTGCAGGGACACCTGGAATCGATCCTGTCGCGCGACGGGATCCGCACGCTCGAGCGCCTCGTCTCGCACGCGCTCGCCTGAGCCGGGATTCCCGGATCACGTCCCGCTCTCACGAGCAGTCCGACGTGGCCTGCGAACTCAGCCGAGAAGGGTCACCGGATTGAAGAGGTCGGCGACCAGGAGCAGCGCTCCCATCCCGATCAGGAGCACGGCGACGACCACCGTCAGCGGCACGAGCTTTGTCGCATCGACCGGCGCAGGCGGGGGCCGACGGAAGAGCTTCGCCCACGCACGCTTGATGCCGTCCCAGAGCGCCACGACGATGTGACCGCCGTCGAGCGGGAGGAGCGGGATCAGGTTGAACACGAAAAGGGCGATGTTCAATGAACCCAGGAGCCCCAGCAGGACGGCGAACCTGTTGAGGACGGGGGCGTCGGTCGCGGCGACCTCGCCGGCCAGCCGCCCGACGCCCACGACGCTCAGCGGCCCGTTGGGATCGCGCTCGCCACCGGTCACCAGAGACACGCCCACGTCCCACAGCCGCACGGGCAACGTGACGATCAGCGAGCCCACCCTGGCGACATTGTCGGCGGCCATCTCGGGACCGGCGCTCAGCGGCTGCTGCACGTAGCCCATCTGGGCGCCCATGCCGACGTAGCCGACCTCTTTCACGACCGGCTTTCCCGCGTCATCGAGGATCGGCTGGCCGCTGGCATCCGTGATCGAGCGTTCCGCGGCGATCGGGGTGATGCTCAGTGACTGCTCCGCTCCGTCGCGGCGCACGACCATGTCGAGGGTTTCACCCGGTGCGCCCTGCACGATCGCCGTCGCCTCGGCGAACGTCGTCACCGGCTGTCCGTCGACGGACAGGATCACGTCGCCCGGCTTGATCCCGGCCTCCGCCGCGGGGGAAGCCGGGTCATCCGGCGAGCACTCGGTGGCTGTCGAGCCCGCCGGCACCACGCATTCGGTCACCGAGGCGATCGTCGTCGTCCCCTGCTGCAGGCCGATGCCCGACAGCAACACGGTGAAGATCACGGTCGCGAGGAGAAGGTTCATCACCGGACCGCCGAGCATGACGACGACGCGCTTCCACACGGGCAGACGGTAGAAGACGCGATCTTCGGCACCCTCGGCGATGGTCTCGTCGTTGGCGCTGCGCGCATCCTGGATCAACGACCGGAACACGCCGGATGCCGGTCCGGACCCTTTCGAGGCCGGGTACATGCCGGACATGGAGATGAAGCCGCCGACCGGGAGCATCTTGAATCCGTACTCGGTCTCGCCGATGCGCTTCGACCACAGCCGCGGTCCGAAGCCGATCATGTACTGACCGACGCGCACGCCGAAGAGCTTCGCGGGGACGAGGTGGCCGATCTCATGCAGGCCGATCGACAGCCCGAGGCCGATCAACATGAAGAGGATGCCGGCCAGATAGAGCAGGAATTCCACGTGCCAACGTTAGTGCCCCCAGCTAGGAATCCGCCCGGCGCCTCACGCGGCTAGGCTGTGAGCGTGAATCCCCGGCAGCTGCGACTCGTGCGCGCTGCCGTCGTCTCCTCGGCGGCGACCCTGCTCGCGGCGCTTTCCCACACTCTCGGAGGCGGAGCGGCCCCACACCTGCTCCTGATCGTGGCGGTGGCGACCCTGCTCACCCCGTTCTCGGCTCTCCTGGTCGGTGTCCGACGATCGCGCGGTCGTGTCGCCATCGCCGTGTTCCTCGGACAAGCCGCTTTCCACGCCGTGTTCCAACTGCTGGGCTCGCCCACGGGTGCGACTCCGATCGCAGGCGGTGGACACGCCCATCACCTCGATCTGACCGCCCTCACTTCCACGTCGCCCGCAGCGACTCCCAGCGCCCTGATGTTGTCGGCGCACGTCGTCGCGGCCGTGCTCACCACACTCCTCGTCTGGCACGGAGAAGCAGTCGTTCGGGTCGTCGCCCGCTGGGTCGACGCACTCCTCCGACGCGCGTCCGTCGGGGCACCCGCCATGCATCGCCGGCCCGCGCGTCTGCGGTCGATCACCGTCACCGGCTTCGATGCCGCCGTCGCGGTCGCTGTGCCGCGACGCGGTCCTCCTGCTCTCCTCCGCGACTGATCCGTCGCACCGGAATCCGCCGCCCTGACACGGGTGGCATCCCTTTCTCGCGGAGACGCGCCATCGTGGCGCGCCCGCAGCTCGAGCATCAGGAGAACTCTCATGTCCCGCAACACCCGTACCCGTCGTCTGCGCCCCACCACCGTGCGTCTCGCCACCCTGGGAGTCCTCGGCGGCGCCGCACTCGCCCTGGCCGTTCCTGCCATGGCCGGTGCCCATGTGGGCGTCAGCCCCGACGAACTCACCGCCGGAGACCACGGCGTGCTCACGTTCTCGTTCTCGCACGGCTGCGAGAACTCCCCCACCACGGCGCTGCGCATCACGATGCCCGAAGGCCTCGCGTCCGTCTCACCGACCATGGACTCCGACTGGGACATCCAGGTCGAGCGCGGCGATGACGGCCTCGTCAGTGCCGTGACCTACACCGCGGTCGCCCCGGTGCCCACCGACCTTCGCGGTGCGGTGAGCATGGGAGTCGGGCTCGACGAGAGCACGCCGGACACCCTCGCGTTCCCCGTGGTCCAGCAGTGCGTCGAGGGCTCGACCGAATGGACGCAGATCGCCGAGAACGGCGAGGACCCGCACAGCCTCGACGCGCCGGCGCCGGTCGTCTCCGTCACCGCTGCCGCAGCCGGCGGACACGGCGAGCACGCCGAGTCAGACACGGCGGCAGAGAGCGCGTCCCCGACCGCGGACGCGGATCCCCTGGGGGTGGCGCTCGGCGCCGGCGGTCTCGTCGCCGGCATCGCCGCACTGGTCGTCGCGATCCTCGCCTACCGACGCCGCGTCTGATGATGAGAGCGGCCCCTCGTCCTCCGCAACGCGGCACGCGAGGGGCCACTCCGCGAGGGGTTCCCGCCACGGTCGTGAGATCATGGATGCGCCATGTCGATTGAACAACAACCGAGCTTGCCTCCCGTGCTCCGCCCCGCGAACCCGCCCCGGCGTGAGCTGTCCGAACTCGCTTCCCGTTTCGCCCGCACCGTTCGCGGCGATGTCGACGGGATCGCCCTCTCCGGCATCACCCTCGCGACGGCTGACCTCCGTCCCGGCGAGGCATTCGTCGCGATCCGGGGCGTCAACCGGCACGGTGCGGACTTCGCCGTCACGGCTGCCGAGAAGGGCGCCGTCGCCGTCATCACCGACGAGGCGGGTGCGGAGATCGCCGACGCCGCGAAACTTCCGATCCTCGTGGTCGATGACCCTCGGGCCGTGCTCGGTGATCTCAGCGCGTGGGTCTACGGCACCGGCGCCGGCGACCCGCTCCCCCTGTTGTTCGCGACGACGGGAACCAACGGCAAGACCAGCGTCTCCCACCTGCTCGAGGGCATCCTCGATCAGATCGGCGTCGTCACTGGCCTATCCTCCACCGCCGAACGCCACATCGCCGGCGAGATCATCGTGTCCCGCCTGACCACCCCCGAAGCTTCCGAGATGCATGCGCTCCTCGCACTGATGCGCGAGCGCGAGGTCGAGGCCGTCGCAGTCGAGGTCAGTGCGCAGGCACTGTCTCGTCACCGCGTCGACGGCATCCTGTTCGACGTCGCCGGATTCACGAACCTGAGCCACGATCACCTCGACGACTATGCCGACATGGAGGAGTACTTCGAGGCGAAACTGCCGCTTTTCCGGCCGGACCGCGCTCGGTGCGGAGTCATCTGCCTGGATTCCCCCTCCGGTGCGATCGTCGTCGACCGCGCGGAGATCCCGGTCGTCACGGTCGGCACTCCGTCCATCGCCGCCGATCCCGCGGCGGCGGCGGCTGCGGACTGGGTGGTCGTCATCGACGAGGAACGCGCAGCCGGTACCACGTTCACGATGACCGGCCCCGCCGGCTCCCTGACGACCACGGTCCCGGTGATCGGCCCGCACATGGCCGCGAACGCGGCTCTGGCGATCGTGATGCTCCTCGAGGGCGGCTACGCCTGGGACCGCATCGTCGAGGCGCTCACCCGCGACGGCGGCATCCGCGCCTACCTGCCCGGCCGCACCCAGCTCGTCTCCGGCGATCGCGGGCCGGCCGTCTTCGTCGATTTCGGGCATTCCCCGGATGCGTTCGAGAAGACGCTCGCCGCCGTCCGCCGCGTGACTCCCGGCAAGGTGCTGATGCTCTTCGGCGCCGACGGCGACCGTGACGCGAGCAAGCGCTTCGACATGGCCCGCACAGCGGTCGAGGGCAGCGACATCCTCGTCGTCACCGACCATCACCCCCGCTTCGAGGATCCTGCGTCCATCCGGGCGACTCTCGTCGAAGGGGCCCGCACGGCGCGGCCGGATGCCGAGATCCACGAGGCCTCGCCGCCCGAGAACGCCATCGTCACCGCCGTCGGACTGGTCGGCGACGGCGACGCCATCCTGTGGGCCGGCCCCGGACACCAGGACTATCGCGACATCCGCGGCGTGCGTACGCCGTACTCGGCACGTGAGCTCGCCCGTCGAGCGCTGCGTGCCGCCGGCTGGCCCGTACCCGACTCGCGCTGGCCGGTGCCCTACCCCGACGAGGACTGACGCCCTCGGTCGGGGCGGTTCCGCTCTGGTCCCCGATCAGATCACCCGGTCAGACGACCCGATCAGACCGCCGCGATCATGCGATCGGCCGTCGAGCGTGCCCATGCCTCGGCTTCGGCGAGCGTCTCGACGGTGAGGACGTCGGGCGCATCGTGCGCGTCGACGACCCGAGCGATCGTGTCCACGATGCCGAGGAACGAGAGCCGTCCCTCGTGGAACGCGTCGACCGCCTGTTCGTTCGCGGCGTTGTAGACAGCAGGGAACGTGCCGCCGGCGCGACCTACCGCCTTCGCGAGTGCGACGGAGGGGAACGCCTCGGCATCGAGGGGCTCGAACGTCCACGAGGTGGCGGATGACCAGTCGAGCGGTCGTCCGACGCCGCCGACGCGGTGCGGCCAGTCCAGACCCAGCGAGATCGGCAGACGCATGTCGGGCGGGGAGGCCTGCGCGATCGTCGAACCGTCGATGAACTCGACCATGGAGTGCACGATCGACTGCGGGTGCACCACGACCTCGATGTCGTCGTAGGCCACGTCGAACAGCAGATGCGCTTCGATCACCTCGAGTCCCTTGTTGACCAGGGTCGCGGAGTTGGTCGTGACCATCCGCCCCATGTCCCACGTCGGATGCGCGAGTGCCTCGGCCGGAGTGACCTCGGTCAGTTGCGCACGGTTGCGTCCGCGGAACGGTCCGCCGGACGCCGTCACCACGAGGCGGCGCACCTCGGCGTGGGTGCCGGCCAGAAGCGCCTGTGCCAGCGCCGAGTGCTCGGAGTCCACCGGGACGATCTGCCCGGGGGCCGCGGCAGCCAGCACCAGATCGCCGCCGACGATGAGCGATTCCTTGTTCGCGAGGGCGAGCGTACGGCCCGCCTTCAACGCCGCGAGCGTCGAGCCCAATCCGATCGAGCCGGTGATGGCGTTGAGCACCACGTCGGCCTCGACGTCGCGGACGAGCTGCTCGGCCTCGACCGCACCGAGGGCGGTCGACTCGACCTGGAACTGTGCGGCCTGCGCCTCCAGCATCTCGGCGTTGGAACCGGCGGCGAGGCCGACGAGCTCGAATCGACGAGGGTTGGCACGGATCACATCCAATGCCTGGGTGCCGATGGAACCGGTGGAGCCGAGGACGATGACGCGACGCATACCGTCAGCCTAGGTCACGCCCTCGGCACCCAGCGGCTACTGCTGCGCCTGGACCGGGGTCGTCGCCAGGATGTCCACGACGAACACGAGGCTCTCCTTCTGGAGTTCGTGCCCCTCGCTCGCACCGTATCCGTCGGACGGCGGCATCACGACGATGACCTGCGATCCGACCTTCTGGCCTTCGAGAGCCTTCTGGAAGCCCGCGACCACGCCGGTGGTCTGGAACTGCGCTGGAGCGGCATCGCGGCTCCAGCTGGAGTCGAACTCCTTGCCGTCTGACCACTTGACGCCCAGGTACTGCACGACCACGAGGTCACCGGAGGCGACCGTCGCGCCGTCACCCTGCTTGAGGACGGCGACCTGGGTCTCGGTCGGCGCGTCGCCGTCCGGGATCGTCACGGTCGGAGCGCCCTTGTCGTCGAGCTTGACGGTCGGCATGCCGGGAGTCGGGTCGACCGGCGTTCCCGTCGCCACTTCAGGGAGCTGCTCGACGGCCTCGGCATAGACGACCACGTTGTTGGCCCCCTCGCCGAGGACCTGACCGGGGAGCGTGAGCACGATCCGCGAGCCGACGGGCTTGCACTCGAGTGCCGCGACGAAAAGCGACGACTGGTTCGTGTCGAGCAGGACGGGCAGCACTCCGCCCTCACCACGGGCGGAAGAATCGAGCACCTGGTTGTTCGTCGCATCGACGATCTGGTACTCGACCGATACGAGGTCGTTCACCACTACGTCGTCCCCATCCCCCTCGGAGATGACGGTCCTCTCGACACCGGCGAACGGAGCATCGGCCGGAACCGTCACTTTGGTATCCGCTCCTTCGCCCTCCACGACCACCGAGTCGGATGTGGCCCCCGACTTCGCGTCCAACTGGCACGCGCTCGACGCCGTCGGCGAAGGGGTCCCGGAACTCTCGGGAGCACCACCACCGGCACAACCGGCCAGCAGCAGGGTCGCCGCGGCGACGGTGGACAGAACGATGAGCGGACGCTTGCGCACAGTGAGACCTCGGGATCGCGGGCAGGGAACTCCATCCTGCCTCATACCCCTTTGCCCGCGCTGGGAGGCGCGGCGCAACTCTTCATTCCCACGCCGGCATGGATCCGGGAGTAATCTGCTCTGATGACCTCTGAGCAGTCCGTCGAGCCCGAATCCTCGTCACAAGAGGAATCCTCGTCAGGGGAGACTGCGAAGCCTCGTCACGCCGGGTTCGCCTACACGCTCGGCCGCAGCCTCATCACACCACTCGCCCGTCTCGTGTACCGCCCCCGGATCGAAGGGCGCGAGAACGTGCCGCTGTCCGGACCCGTCATCTTCGCGAGCAATCATCTGTCGTTCATCGACTCGATCGCCATCCCGGTCGCGGCTCCCCGTCCCGTGCACTTCCTCGCGAAGTCGACGTACTTCGAAGGCACCGGATTCAAAGGCTGGATGAGCAAGACCTTCTTCGAGTCGATCGGCGCGATCCCGGTGCGCCGCGGTGCCGGACAAGCCGCGCTGGACGCGCTCGATCTGCAGCGCCAGCTCCTCGACGAGGGTCTCGCCGTCGCTCTGTATCCGGAAGGCACCCGCTCGACCGACAGCCGCCTCTACAAGGGCCGCACCGGGGTCGCCTTCCTCGCCTTGCAGACGGGGGCCCCCGTGGTCCCGGTCGGCCTCGTCGGCACGGATAAGGTGATGCCTGTGGGAGCGAAAGTGCCCACCCTCAAGGAGCGCATCACGGTACGCTTCGGCGAACCGCTCGACCTCTCCCCGCACGGCCCCGCGACGAGCGGACGGGCACGACGGCTCGCCACCGATCAGATCATGGCGGCGATCCACGGGCTCTCCGGCCAGGAGCTCGCGGGTGCGTACAACGAGGCACCAGCGCAGGGCGCCATCGAGAAGATCAAGCAGGCGCTCCCGCACGAGCGTCGCTGACGCCGCTGCGCTTCACTCAGCGAGGGCGCTGACCGTCGCCTGGTGACGCACGGGGAAGTTCATCGAGTTCGCGATGAAGCACCACTCGTTCGCCTGTGCATGTGCGCGCTCAGCGGCGTCGATCATCGATGCCTCGGCCACGACGACCTCCGGGCGCAGCATCACCTCGACGAACGAGCCGCCGCCCGCGCCGTCTTCGCGCATCATTCCGCTGGCCTGGTCGCGATAGGACACCACGACGACGCCCACCGTGACGCACACGTGCAGGTATGACAGCAGGTGGCACTCGGAGAGGGAGGCGAGCAGGAGGTCTTCTGGATTCCATCGTGAGGGATCGCCTCGGAACGGCTTGTCTGCCGAGGCGAGGAGATCGCGCTTCCCCTCGACCTCGATCGTCACGTCTCGCCGGTAGTCCCGGTATCCGGTCGTCCCGGTGCCGGTGTTGCCGGTCCATGTCGAGGTGAGCGCGTAGCGGTGTTCGCCGAGCGTGCGCGTGGTCGTCTCTGCCATCTGTTCAGTCTGTCAGGCTCGTCCGACACGACGCGAGACGTCGCACGCTCCGGGCTAGAGTTGACGGGTGCTGGAGACTCTCACCGTTCAGGATTCCGTGGAACTCGCCGTCGTCGAGCGGAGCGGATTCGTCGAATCCCGCCACGCCGGCGCCGCCGTCGTGCTCTCCCCCGATGGGGATATCATCGCCCGCCATGGAAATGCCGATGCGCTGATCCTGCCGCGTTCCAGCCTCAAGCCTCTCCAGGCGATCGCCTGCATCACCGCAGGTGCCGTCCTCGAAGGCGAGCAGCTCGCGCTCTCGACCGCGAGCCACGTCGGCACCGACCGTCACGCATCGGTGGTGCGCGACATCCTCACCGAGGGCGGGCTGACGGAAGACGACCTCGGCTGCCCGGCCTCATGGCCGAGTGACTCGGCGTCGCGAGACGAGCTCGTGCGCGAGCACGGCGAGCCGACCCGTGTACGCATGAACTGCTCCGGCAAGCACGCCGCGATGCTCCGCGCGTGCGTGGCGACGGGATGGCCGACCGACGGCTACCTCGACCCGACTCATCCGCTGCAACAGCACATCCGCGAGGTCATCGAGCGCCTCACCGGCGAGAAGATCGCCCACACCGCGATCGACGGATGCGGTGCGCCCGTCCATGCGATGACGCTGACCGGCCTGGCGCGCGCGATCCACCGCATCGGCACCGCCTCCGACCGCTCACCCTTCGCGCTTCACCGCGTCGCCGGTTCCCTGGTCCGCGCGGTGCGGGAGAACCCCTGGACGATCGAGGGTCCGGGGCGCCCCGACACGATCGCGACCGAGAAGCTCGGCGTGTTCACCAAGTACGGCGCGGAGGGCGTCCTGGTGATGGTCGCCCCCAACGGCACGACCGTGGCGCTGAAGATGCTCGACGGTGCCACTCGCGCATCGACGATCGTGGCCGCGACGCTTCTCGCTCGGGCCGGCGGGCTGAGTGACGCCGACGTGGCATCGCTTGCAGATGCGCTTCCGCTCGCGGTGCTCGGTGGCGGAGACCGCGTCGGTGTCATCCGTCCCGGCGCAGGAATCTGACGCTCACCACGGCGACCTCGGCGGTGAACGTCTCGTAGCCTCGGCGTCTCACAGCGGCAGTGCCTCATCGCGGGGCCAGCTCGGCGAGGTGGACGCGTCTCGGTGCGCCCGCTCCGATGACCGACCATGCCCGGCCCGCGTGCGGTCGCGCGTACGGCGGAAGCTCCCGAGCACCGACCAGCTGCCGGAGGTCACCGGGGTTCTCGCAGCGGACGAGTACCTCGCCCGATGATCTGATGCGCTGCCACACTGACCAGTTCCGTTGCCAGGTCTCGGCATCCGCCACCATGATGCACCGCCCTCCCGGCGCTGTCGGATCGATACCGGCCGCCATTACCGCGCACGCGGGGTGGGCATCGCGCATCGCGGCGATGACGGTGTCCGGAGCCGCACTGACGACAGCTGTGACCACCGATGAGGGCATCCACGCCGGTGCCCGAGATGCCGCGGCCCGACGCCATCCCGCATCGTCCACCCACGCCATCTGAACTTCGCGGTCTCCGATCACGGCACGCCCGGGAACGCGATCACGCACGAACCCCGACGCATCTCCCCCGGCTGCCAGATGTTCGAGCCGTGTCGACATCCGCAGCAGCGCACGGCGGGGCAGTAGATCGAGCACACGTCCCAGCGCCCCGCTCACCCTGGTCGCTGTCAGAACGAAGGTCGAACCCTGAGCCGCTCGAAGCGCGCGTTCCCACCGGTGCACGAGCTGCTGAGCGTACTCCGGCGGCAGTGCGGCCAGCGCCCCCTCCACGTCGTCACCCAGGACGACCGCAGGTGGCCGCTCTGCACCCTCCGCCCACGAGGTGAGGAGATCCCAGAGTCCCTCGGGATCGCTCGGCATCCAGAAGGCGTCATTCCGTTGTGCAGCCACCGCCCTCAACACCGAGGTCCGACCGGAGCCGGGGGCGCCGAGGACCACCAGCCCCCGCTCCTCACCGCAACGGAGCAGCTCCAGAGGCTGCTCCTGACGCCCCGGGTCGTCCGCGCGACCGAGAATGACCGCACCCGATACGAGCCCGGTGTGGTCGACGACCTCAGCGATCGGAAGGACGGCCGGAAGTGGCGGAAGCCAAGGACTGGACGGTGCGCCAGCTGCCGCCCACCGTGACCCCACGTCGCGCAGATCAGCAGCCTCCGTGAGCGCGATGCGCACCGCGACCGGCTCGTGGTCGGTTGGCCGGCGCACCAGGCCGAGCCCGCGGGAACCCGCATCTCCGGTGAGTGCTGCCGCGGCATCGGTGCCGATCACGAGCCGGCTGTCCGCCGTATCACCGACGCGCAGGCTGACACGCAGCGGGCAGTTCGCAGCCAGAGCATCTCTGATCACCCCGGTGGCACGTTGCGTGCCGAGAATGAGGTGCATCCCGAGGGCACGGCCGCGGGCGGCGATATCGGTGAACACCGCGCCGAGGTCGGGATGCTCGGCCAGAAGCGCCGCGAACTCGTCGACGACGATGACCAGCCGGGGCATCGAGACATCCCTCACGTCGCGCGCTCCCGCCGCAGCCAGCGCTCCTTCCCGCCGTCGCAGTTCGGCTGTCAAGCTGGAGACTCCTCGCCTTGCGCCCTCGTCATCGAGGTCGGTGATGACCGCGACGACCTGACGCAGGGCGCGCAGAGGCTCGAACGCGGTGCCGCCCTTGAAGTCCGCGAGCACGAACGTCACCCGGTCGGGTCCGTACGCCGTGGCGATGGCGGTCACCCAGCTGACGAGCAGCTCGCTCTTACCGGTCCCCGTCATCCCGGTCACGATCGCGTGCGGACCGTCTTCGACGATGTCGACCGTGATGCTCCCACGTTCGCCGCGACCGATCGCCGCGGCCAGTCCGTCGTGACTTGGGGTCTGCTCCAGCTCGGAGAGCCGCACCGCATCAGGAAGCACGTCGGTTTCATCGTCGCGAAGCGCGAGCTCGGTAGCCAGCGCATGCGCTTGCGCCTGCGACAGGCACTCCACAGCGATCGCGGTCGTTCCCGCCGGAGTTCGCAACATCGCCTGCCGTGGTTCGACGATGTCGATGACCGTCGTGATGCCCTCCGGCACCTCCTCGCTCTCCGCCGCCAGCCAGATCATCGCATCTGCTGCGCGCCGATCGCCCGCGTCCGGGCCGAGTCCGATCCGGAATCCGCCACGACCCGCCCTTCGGGTGTGCGGAACGCTCGCGAGCCCCTGGTCGGCGAGAACAGTCCCTTCCGGGTCGGTGCCGACCAGAGACAGCTGCGCCCGAGGGAACCGCAGACACAGCTGCAAGATGAGGGCGCGGGCCGCAGCCTCGATCAGAGGCCGCGGCCCTCGAAGGCAGATCCCCCCACCGATCGGCACGACGATCGGTGCGTCCTCGACGACGTGGCAACGTGCGCGGAATTCTCGCCCGCGCGGATCGTCTCCGCCGCTGCAGCGGACCTCGCTCGTGGACCCACCGGCACCGACGACGACGGGAATCGTCGCGTCGGCCTGTTGAGCCCCGCGAAGGGGCGGCTGCGCGATCGCGTTCGCGCAATCAGGCCACCGCTGCCACAGTTCCTCGCGTTCGTCCTGGTGGCGTCGGACGAGTTCTGCTTCTGCCGCGGCCCACTCCTCATCGACCTGCTGTTCGCCTCGTCGGCGTTCGCGACGGCGGGCACGTGCCGAGTCCACCAGCGAAGCGCCGATCATCAGCGGCCCCAATGCCGCGAAGCCGAGGGCGAGGAGAGAGCCGGTGACCAGCCACAGCACCACACCCGTGGCGACAGGCACGAGGGCAGCCATGAACGGCAGCGGGGCACGACGCGGTGCCGCCGGAGCTGCGGGAAGCACGATCGGAAGGGAATCCATGGGATCCAGTGGATCGCATCATGGGCCGTGATTCAGCGCTGTGCACAGCGCTGAAGCGCTACTGCGCGGTGTTCTCGATTGGGGAGGACGAGTCATCCTCTGCCGTGACCTGCACGATGATGAGCGTCACGTTGTCCCGCCCACCGTTCTCCAGCGCCGCGGCGAGCATCGCGTCGACCGCGGCCCCGGGATCTTCGTGCTCACGGAGGAAATGCTGGATGCCGTAGTCGGTCAGTTCTTTGGTGAGTCCGTCGGAACAGATGACGAACCGGTCCCCCGAACGCACGTCGATGGAGACGTAGTCGGGGGCGGTGAGCTCGCTCGCTCCCACGGCACGCGTGATCACGTTGCTGTAGGGGTGACCCTCGGCCTCTTCCGGGCTGAGCTTGCCCGCCGTGATCAGCTCTTGCACCACCGAGTGATCGGTGGTGATCTGGACCAGGCGATCGTCGCGGAGGAGGTACACCCGGGAATCGCCGATGTTCAGTGCGGTCCAGCGCGGCTCGTCGCCGACGGTGTCGAAGTACACGCCCGTGAGCGTGGTTCCCGTGCCCTCGTCGGTGGTCTCGGGGTGGTCGGCGATGTCGCCGACTGCCAGTTCGAGCGCGTTCTCGATCGACGGCCCATCGACCTTTCCCGCGGAGACGACGGCCTGCAAACGGGCGACCGTGCTCTGACTGGCGATCTCGCCGCCGGCATGACCGCCCATGCCATCGGCGACGATGAACAGCGGATAGTCGGCCAGGAAGGCGTCCTGGTTCGTCTCACGGCGTCGGCCTTGATCGGTGATCCCGGACCACGACAGCAGCAGCGGGCGCTGCGCAACCGTGACGCGGTGCGTCTTCGTCTCAGCCACGTGCTGCCTCCGGTGGGCCTGCGGCGGGTCGGACGGTCGCAGGATACTCACAACACATCGTAGTAGAAGTCGCGTGCACCGCGATCACACCCCGGTTCCCGGATCCGCCGGCAGCGGGAAGAGATCGTCGATGACGGCGAGCTCGTCGGCGTTCGGGCGCCAGGCCTCCCCTGCCTCCGCGTTCGCCTCGACCTGCCGCGCCGAGGTCGCGCCGGCGATCACGCTGGAGACCGCGGCGTGCGAGAGCAACCAGCCGAACGAGGCCTGGAGCATCGTGATGTCGCGCTCAGCGCAGAAGTCGCGGAAAGCGTCGAGAGCATCCCAGGGTGCGTTCTCCCACACATGGCGCCGCGTCGACATGATCCTGCTCGCCTGCGGCCCGCCGTCGCGGGTGAACTTTCCCGTGAGCAGACCGTTGTGCAGGGGAAAGTACGGGAAGAAGCCAAGCTGGTACCGCTCGACCGCCGGAAGCACCTCACGCTCCGCCGCTCGCGCGAGCAGCGAGTAGTGATTCTGGGCGGAGATGAACCTGCCGGTCGCGCGGGTCCTCGTCGTGAACTCCGCTTCGGCGATCTGCCACCCGGTGAAGTTCGAGTGACCGTAGTAGCGGATCTTGCCCTCGCGCACGAGCTCGTCGAGGGCGTCCGTGGTCTCGGCGATCGGCGTCTCAGGATCGGGGAGGTGCAGTTGATAGAGATCGATCCAGTCCGTGCGCAACCGCCGCAGTGATTCCTCCACGGCGCGACGGACGTAGCGGCGCGAGCCCCGCGCAGCCGGGAACGCGTACCCCATGTCACGCTCCTGGCCGAACTTCGTCGCCAGTACGACTCGGTCACGACGCCCCTCGAGTGCCTCGCCCATCAGCGTCTCACTCGCACCGGCGACCGCGCCGTACATGTCGGCGGTGTCGAGGAAGGTGATGCCGTTGGCGAGAGCCGCATCGATCACCTCGCGCGTGCCCGCAAGGCTCTGCGTCATCGTTCCCGCACGCCCGAAGTTGTTGCAGCCGAGGCCGGTGGCGGAAACGAGAAGACCGGAGGCACCCACACGGCGCTGGGACAAGACCATGCTCACCACGTTAGCGGCCGCTGCGGAGAGAAGACCGCGGCGGACAGCACAGAGCCCCCGGCCGGAGTCGGGGGCTCTGTGTCAGACGATCACGCCGGAGGCTGCGTGGGATCGGTCGGCGGTGCCGGCGGGGCGGCGGGCGGTGCCGGCGGAGCAGCGGGCGGTGCCGTCGGCGGTGCGGGCGGGGCGGCGGGCGGTGCGGCCGGGGGCGCCGGCGGCGTGGTCGGCGGCACAGGAGGAACCGGAGCACCGGTGGCCGGAGCGGCGGGTCCCGCAGGAGGCGCGTATCCGGGCTGCGCGGGCGGCGCATAACCGGGCTGCGCGGGAGGAGCGTAACCGGGCTGTGCGGGAGGAGCGTATCCCTGCGGGCCGGGCTGACCGTAGCCCTGCGGAGCGCCGTAGCCGGGCTGCGGCGCGGCCGAAGCCTGAGCCGGGATTCCATCCCACACCGTGCGGTCGCCGAGCAGACCGTTGGCCGCCCAGGATGCGGGCTGGATGCTCGGGTTCCAACGCGACTTGTCGAACGCGTTGATGCCGAGCCATACCGGCGGGAGGAAGAAGTAGAGGACCACCCATACGGCGTCCTTCTGCAGCTTCAGGCCGACACGCCAGGCCGCGATCAGGTCGACCACGCGTCCGGCGATACCGACGAGCGGGAGGATCAGGAACCACCCGAGGAAGGGGATGATCGCGCCGACGATACCGGCGCCCATCAGGTAGAGAACGAGCCAGGGGCTCAGATCGCCGAGCTTGTAGAAGATCATGGTGCTGTAGACGGGCACCCATGCCCGCCACTTCCCCTGCACTCTTGCCTTCTCGAAGATCTTCATGTAGAACCACGAGTAGAGCGCGTAGATCGCGAGTGGCAGGATCGTGTACGCCAGGATCAACGCGACGAGCGCGCCACCTGACAGGCCGTCATAGCCGTAGTAGTCGTTCATGGTTCCCTCCAGAAGTTCATGATGCGGCATCATGCGCTGAACACACTAGCGCTTCACGGGGTTTGCGCGCATGTCTCTTACGCTGTCGGGCGCGTTCGACGCATCTCCACCCGCGAGCAGGTGCGACAGCCACTCCCCCAGACGGATGATCACTCGTCGACGACGAGCTCCAGCACGCCGGTCTGCGCGCCATCGCGGAGAACGATCCCTCGCTTCTGCGCCCACAGCCGGAATCCTCGAAGGGATTCGACTCGTGGTCGATCTTCGGCGATCGCACGGACGAGCAGCCCCTTCGACTTCTTGTTGAAATGGTTGAGGGCTCTCCCGTGCTCCGTGACGACCTTCACGTACGCAGAGGAGACGGATTCCGGAACCGGTCCCAGGGCGACGTACGCCTCGCTGCGCAGGTCGAGCACGAAGGACGGATCCTCCTCCGCGATCGCTGCGGAGGTGGCGTCTGCCCAATGCCGTCGAAGCGCGGGGAGACCGGGGACGGAGATCCCGGCGGCGAGCCGATAGGTCGGGACCGCATCGAGGGCGCCGACCGGTCCCAGCGGAGCGCTGTGGATCCAGACGTGAGCCCCCAGCCATCGACGGGAGGCGGCGGAGAGGGATCGTGCGTCGAGCGCGTCGAACAGCACGCCCGTGTACCGGTCGATCGCCGGCATCGTGGGAGCGGAGAGGAGCGCCCTGTTGTGCGCGACATCGCCTGTCTGACGCGCACTCAACTTCAGCACCCGACGGGCGGCCTCGTCGTCGGCAGCGAGGTCGATCAGCGCCTCGACGACAGCGGATCGCCGCTCGTTCAGCGACGGGAGAGCCAGCGTGGAGAGGTCGAGCGGCGAACCGACACCGCCTTCGTGCTTGGTCTCCGACGGAGGGAGCAGGATCTTCATGAAACCTCGGTGGATGCAGACGCGTCCGCCTCGGAACCCGTACGGGTGCCGAGGCGGACGCGTGGAACAGAAACTGCTAGGCGATGAGAGCCGCGTTGCCGGCAACGATCGTCAGGGTGTCGCCCTCCATGGAGAGGAACCCGTCCTGCGCGTTGGCCAGCACCTTGGTGCCATCCGACTGGGTGATGCGAACCTGACCCTCGGCGAGGATGGCCAGCACCGGCTCGTGGCCGGTCATGAAGCCGATCTCACCCTCGACGGTCTTGGCGACCACGAGGCTCGCCTCTCCCGTCCAGACCTCCGCATCAGCGGAGACGAGGCTGACGTGCAGCGCCATGGTCAGCCGTTCTCCTTCTGGATCTTCGCCCACTGCTCTTCGACGTCGGAGATGCCACCGACGTTGAAGAAGGCCTGCTCGGCCACGTGGTCGAAGTCACCGCGGGTGATCGCGTCGAACGACTCGATGGTCTCCTTCAGCGGGACGGTCGAGCCCTCGACACCCGTGAACTTCTTGGCCATGTAGGTGTTCTGCGAGAGGAACTGCTGGATGCGACGTGCACGCGACACGACGATCTTGTCTTCCTCGGAGAGCTCATCGACACCGAGGATGGCGATGATCTCCTGCAGTTCCTTGTTCTTCTGGAGGATCTGCTTGACGGTCGTCGCCACGCGGTAGTGGTCCTCGCCCAAGTAGCGGGGGTCCATGATGCGCGACGTCGAGGTCAGCGGGTCGATGGCCGGGTACAGACCCTTCGAGGCGATCTCACGAGAGAGCTCGGTCGTCGCGTCGAGGTGGGCGAACGTCGTCGCCGGAGCCGGGTCGGTGTAGTCATCGGCGGGCACGTAGATCGCCTGCAGCGAGGTGATCGAGTGACCACGCGTCGAGGTGATGCGCTCCTGGAGCACACCCATCTCGTCGGCGAGGTTCGGCTGGTAACCCACGGCGGAGGGCATGCGGCCCAGCAGCGTGGAGACCTCGGAACCGGCCTGCGTGAAGCGGAAGATGTTGTCGATGAAGAGCAGAACGTCCTGCTTCTGCACGTCACGGAAGTACTCCGCCATCGTCAGGGCCGACAGGGCGACGCGCAGACGCGTTCCCGGCGGCTCGTCCATCTGGCCGAACACCAGGGCGGTCTTGTCGAAGACACCCGCTTCTTCCATCTCGTGGATGAGGTCGTTGCCCTCACGGGTGCGCTCACCGACACCGGCGAATACCGACACACCACCGTGGTCCTGCGCGACGCGCTGGATCATCTCCTGGATGAGGACGGTCTTGCCGACACCGGCTCCACCGAACAGACCGATCTTTCCACCCAGCACGTACGGCGTGAGAAGGTCGATCGACTTGATGCCGGTCTCGAACATCTGAGTCTTGGACTCGAGCTGGTCGAAGTTCGGCGCCTTGCGGTGGATGGGCCAGCGCTCGGTGACCTCGATCGTCTCACCGGGCTCGAGGTTCAGCACCTCGCCGATGACGTTGAACACCTTGCCCTTGGTCACGTCGCCGACGGGGACCGAGATGGCCTCACCGGTGTCGCGGACTTCCTGGCCGCGCACGATGCCGTCGGTCGGGTTCAGCGCAATGGCGCGGACGAGGTCGTCGCCGAGGTGCTGAGCGACCTCGAGCGTGATCTCGGTGGACTCTTCGCCCATCGCGATCGTGGTCTTCAGCGCGTTGTAGATGTCGGGGATCGAGTCATGAGGGAACTCGATGTCGACAACCGGACCGTTGACGCGTGCGACGCGCCCGACGACCGCGGTCGCCGGCTGGTCAGCCGGAGCGGTGAGGGTCATTTTCGTCTCTTTCCTGATGGTCTATTTGCTCGAGAGGGCGTCGGCGCCGCCGACGATCTCGGCGATCTGCTGCGTGATCTCCGCCTGACGCGCGTTGTTGCGCAGACGGGTGTAGTCGGTGATGAGCTTGTCGGCGTTGTCGCTGGCCGACTTCATCGCCTTCTGCGTCGCCGCCTGCTTCGCGGCAGACGACTGCAGGAGAGCGTTGAAGACGCGGCTCTGGATGTACACCGGCAGGATCGCGTCGAGAACGGTCTCGGCGTCCGGCTCGAACTCGTACAGCGGGTAAACGGTGTTACCGGCCTCCGACTCATCGGCTTCCGTGATCTCCAGCGGGAGCAGACGCACGGATTCGGGCGACTGCGTCATCATGCTGACGAAACGGTTGTACACGAGGTGGATCTCATCGACGCCGCCGTCCTGTCCCCCACGGGAGAAGGACTCGAGCAGCGTCGCGGAGATCTCCTCGGCGGTGTGGAACGACGGGGTGTCGGTGTCGCCCGTCCACTCTGCAGCGGCGGCCAGGCGTCGGAACTGGAAGTATCCGACGGCCTTGCGACCGATGAGGTAGAAGACCGGCTCCTTGCCCTGCTCTCGCAGGAGCTCCGCAACCTCGAGACCCTCACGGAGGATCTGCGAGTTGAAGGCTCCGGCGAGACCGCGGTCCGAGGAGAAGATCACGACCGCGGAGCGGGTGATGTTCTCGGACTCGCGGGTCAGCGGGTGATCCACGTTCGAGTGCGTCGCGACGGCCGACACGGCCCTCGTCACGGCACGCGCGAAGGGAGTGGACGCCTTGACGCGTGCCATCGCCTTCTGGATGCGCGAAGCCGCGATGAGTTCCATCGCCTTCGTGATCTTCTTGGTCGTCTGAGCAGAAGAGATCTTCTGCTTGTAGACCCTGAGTTGAGCGCCCATATGTCAGTACCTCACGCGGTTACGCGCGACGACCCTTGACGATCTTCTCCTGGTTGACGTCTTCCGCCTCGGCCGCAGCGTGCTCTTCGTGACCCGGGGCGCCGATGGCGTGTCCCTTGCCACCCTGGAACTCCAGGATGAAGGCATCCGTCTGCTTGTCGAGCTCGGCGACCGTGGCGTCATCGAGGACGTTGGTGTCGCGGAGGGTCTCGAGAACCTGGGTGTTGCGACGCAGGTAGTCCAGGAGCTCGCGCTCGAAGCGCAGCACGTCGGAGACCTCGATCGTGTCGAGCTTGCCGTTGGTACCGGCCCAGATCGAGACGACCTGCTCCTCGACGGGGTACGGCGAGTACTGGGGCTGCTTGAGCAGCTCGGTCAGACGCGCACCACGGGAGAGCTGACGACGCGAAGCAGCGTCGAGGTCGGATGCGAACATCGCGAACGCCTCGAGGGAGCGGTACTGCGCGAGCTCCAGCTTCAACGTTCCGGAGACCTTCTTGATCGACTTGACCTGAGCGTCACCACCGACTCGCGAGACCGAGATACCCACGTCGACCGCAGGACGCTGGTTGGCGTTGAAGAGGTCGGACTGGAGGAAGATCTGGCCGTCGGTGATCGAGATCACGTTGGTCGGGATGTAGGCCGAGACGTCGTTCGCCTTGGTCTCGATGATCGGGAGACCCGTCATGGAACCGGCGCCGAGCTCGTCGGACAGCTTCGCGCAACGCTCGAGCAGACGCGAGTGCAGGTAGAAGACGTCACCCGGGTAGGCCTCACGGCCCGGCGGGCGGCGCAGCAGGAGGGAGACGGCACGGTAGGCCTCGGCCTGCTTCGACAGGTCGTCGAAGATGATGAGGACGTGCTTGCCGCCGTACATCCAGTGCTGACCGATGGCCGAACCCGTGTAGGGAGCCAGGTACTTGAAGCCGGCGGGGTCGGACGCCGGAGCTGCCACGATCGTGGTGTACTCCAGAGCGCCGGCCTCTTCGAGCGCGCCCTTCACCGAAGCGATGGTCGAGCCCTTCTGGCCGATCGCGACGTAGATGCAGCGAACCTGCTTGTTGACGTCGCCAGACTCCCAGTTGGCCTTCTGGTTGATGATCGTGTCGATCGCGATGGCCGTCTTGCCGGTCTGGCGGTCGCCGATGATCAGCTGACGCTGGCCACGGCCGACCGGGATCATCGCGTCGATGGCCTTGATCCCGGTCTGCATCGGCTCGTGCACCGACTTGCGCTGCATGACGCCGGGAGCCTGGAGCTCGAGGGCGCGGACGCTCTCGGTCTCGATGGCGCCGAGTCCGTCGATCGGGTTGCCGAGCGGGTCGACCACGCGGCCGAGGTAGCCATCGCCGACCGGGACCGAGAGGACCTCGCCGGTGCGGGTGACTTCCTGACCGGCCTCGACACCGGTGAACTCGCCGAGGACGACGACACCGATCTCGTGCTCGTTCAGGCTCTGCGCGAGACCCTTGGTGCCGTCGGCGAAGATGACGAGCTCGTTCGCCATGACGCCGGGCAGTCCCTCGACGTGCGCGATGCCGTCTGCGGCGTCGATGACGGTGCCGACCTCGGTCGCCCCGGCCCCGGAGGGCTCGTATGCTGCGGCGAAGTCCTTCAGCGCGTCACGGATGACGTCGGGGCTGATCGATAGTTCTGCCATTGTCTTCCCTTTGTATCTGGGTGCGCGGTTCCCCGCGCGAAGTCGTGTTAGCCCGCGAGCTTCTGGCGAAGGTCGGCGAGTCGTGCGGAGATGCTGCCGTCGATGACGTCATCGGCGATCTGCACGCGCAGGCCTCCGACGACGGCAGGGTCGATGACGACGTTGAGCGATACCTGACCGTCGTAGCGACGCGAGAGCGAGTCGCTGAGACGAGCGCGCTGTGCGTCGCTGAGAGCCGCCGCGGTGTGCACCGTGGCGACCACTCGACCACGCTGGCTCGAGACGACGCTCATCGCCCGGTTCAGCAGCCGTCGGACTCGTCGCCCACGCGGCTCGCGCACGAGCGACGTGATGATCAGCGTCGTCGCGGCGCTGGTGGAGCCTTCGGCCAGGAGGCGCTCGACGAGCGCGCTCTTGGCGTCTTCTCCTCCGACGCGGCTGCCCAGAGCGAGTTCGAGCTCGGGGTTGGCTGCGATCACCCGGGAGAACCCGAAGAGCTCCCCCTCGATGTCCGTGCCAGGCTCGGCGATCGCTGCGGCGCGGATCGCCAGCTCCTCGATACCGTCGACGAGCTCGCCCGCGTTGGACCAGCGTTCGGCGACAGCGGTCTTCACGACGCCCTGGGCGCCTGCGGAGAACCCGCCGAACACCGCAGCGACGACGTTCTGTCGCGCCGCGGCGGCAGCGGAAGGATCAGCAAGCGCGCCGCTCAGCTGGGACGACTCGCTCACGGCATGCGCGGCGGCGAACAGCTCCCGCGCGGTGTCGAGAGTGACGTCCTTCGCTGCGGCAAGCGTCTTGATGGATGCCGCGAGTGCCTGAGTGGTCGCGCTGCCCATTACTGAGCCGCCTTCTCGGATGCCTCGAGCTCGGCGAGGAAGCGATCGACGACCGCCGTCGCACGTGCGTCGTCGGAGAGGGTCTCGCCGACCACGCCACCGGCGAGGTCGAGCGCGAGCGATCCGACCTCGCTGCGCAGCGAGACGAGAGCGGTCTGACGCTCTGCTTCGATCTGCGTGTGCGCGGTGGCGGTGATGCGTGCGGCCTCGGCGGTCGCAGCGTCCTTCGCCTCGGCGACGATCTTCTTGCCGTCCTCGCGGGCGGCCTCGCGGATCTCGCCGGCCTCGGTACGCGCCTCAGCGAGCTGACGCGTGTACTCCTCGAGTGCCGCCTCCGCCTGCTTCTGCGCCTCGTCGGCCTTGGCGATGTTTCCCTCGATGGCGGCGGACCGCTCGTCGAGCATCTTCGTCAGCTTGGGAAGGGCGACCTTCCACACGACGATGAGGATGATGAGGAACCAGAGGCCCGACCAGATGATGTCGTACCACGCCGGGATGAGCGGGTTGTTAGCCGCGCCCTCCTCTGCTGCGAGGTTCGTGACAAGAGCGTTCAGCATCCTGTCTCCTTCAGAAGTCGGTTCGGATTACGGGAAGGGGATGAATCCGACGGCGATGCCGACGAATGCAAGCGCCTCGGTGAAGGCGATACCGATCCACATGAGGACCTGGAGACGGCCGGCCAGCTCGGGCTGACGAGCGACGCCCTCGATGGTCTTGCCCACGACGATGCCCACACCGATGGCCGGGCCGATGGCTGCGAGGCCGTAGCCGATCACCGCGAGGTTGCCGTTGATGTCAGCGAGAACCGTAGTTGCGTCCACGGGGTTTTTCCTTTCGTTGGGTGGGAGGGCTGTTGCCCGCCCGCTCAGTGCTCTTCTGCGACCGCGAGCTGGATGTAGACCGCGGTGAGGACGGTGAAGACGTAGGCCTGCAGGACGGCGACCAGAATCTCGAAGAGAGTGAAGGCGCCGCCGAAGGCGAGGGTTCCGATACCGAGAGCGGCCCAGCCGCCACCCGCGGTGAAGAAGAAGAACTGGGTCGCTGCGAAGCAGAGGACCAGGATCATGTGACCGACGACCAGGTTCATCAGCAGTCGCAGGGTGAGGGTCACCGGGCGGATGATGAAGGTCGAGATCAGCTCGATGGGCGTGACGATGAAGTACACGGGCCACGGCACACCGGAGGGGAAGAGCGAGTTCTTGAAGAAGTTCTTCGGGCTCTTCTTGATGCCGGCGTAGATGAAGGTGACGTAGCTGACCACAGCGAGCGTGAGCGGCACCGCGATGATCGCCGTACCCGGCATGTTCAGGAACGGGATGATGCCGGTGATGTTCATGAACAGGGTCATGAAGAAGATCGTCATCAGGATCGGGAGGAATCGGTCACCGTCCTTGCGACCGAGCAGGTCATGGGCGATGCCGCCACGGACGAAGCCGAGGCCCATCTCGACGACGCTCTGGAAACGGCCGGGGACGACCTTCATGCGTCGGGTGCCGAGCCAGAGGATGAGGACCACGGCGATCACGGAGAGCAACTGGATCAGGTGGATCCGGTTCACCGGGATGGGTCCTACGTGGAAGAGGATCTCCGGAAAGAACTCATCGATCGAAGGGCCGTGGAACTCGCCGTCGGTGGCAAGTCGGGGGGTCAGGGTCGCAGCGATATTAAACAGCGCGGGCTCCAGCTTCGGGGCACCGGTCAGAACCGGGGCGACGATGGTCGGTGTGCTTCACAGCGCAAGCGCTCGCGGGCGAGCGGCGGGCACGTTTCAACACTATCAGAATCTGAGGGTCCCCTAAGACCGCTGGCCGCCCTCGACGGGCCCGCCGTCGATGTGATTGGCCGCACCGGGGGCACGATCCTCGGGTACCTCGGTCGGCAGCGTGGTGTCGCTGACGTTCGGGAGCCGCATCTGGGTGAGCACGACGACGTCGATCACGAGCGACATGAGCACACCGGCGACGATCGAGAGGAAGAAGACCATCGGCTGCAGCCAGGGCTGACCGGCGAGGAGGATCATCACCACGACGAAGACACCCAGCTTGAGCAGCCAGCCGCCGAGCACGATGGCGAAGAACAGCTGCACATAGAGCGGGTCTCCGAACCAGCGATTGGCGATCAGGATGCTGAGTCCGGTGATGCCCAGGAACACAGCTGCCAGAACGACGCCGAGCAGCCCGCTGACGAGCCCCTCCCCCTGTGCGACGAGGTAGCCGACGCCACCGGCCACGATCGCGAGGACCGCCGTGGCGATGGCCGACCAGATGAGGGTCCGACGCAGGATCGGCGTGCTGGAAACGGGGTTGGGACTCATCAGGACTCCACGGGTGTCGGATCGGGTTCGGCGCCCGCTGCGCTCTTCCTACGGCGGGTGGGACTCAGAGTGACGACGAGGCAGGCGGCGATGCCCACGATGCCGAAGATGACGCCAGGCAGATACTGGCCTGGCCAGTCCTCTCGCGCACCGACGTACATCAAGAGGACGGAGAGCGAGACGACGGCCGTCCAGGCGTAGAAGATGAGCACGGCGTCGCGGTCGCGGTGACCGAGGTCGAGCATGCGGTGATGCAGGTGCTTCCGGTCGGGCGAGAACGGCGAGCGACCGGCGCTCATCCGCCGGAGCACGGCGAGGCCGAAGTCGAGCAGCGGGAGCAACACGACCAGCAGCGGCAGCAGGATGGGCAGGAACGCGCCGACCAGCTGGGAGCGGCCGAGACGCTCGGGGTCGAGGGCGGACGGGTCCATCTGCCCGGTGATCGCGATCGCTGATGTGGCCATCAGCAGACCGATCACCAGCGCCCCGGAGTCGCCCATGAAGATCTTCGCCGGGCTCCAGTTCAGCGGCAGGAAGCCGAGGCAGGCGCCGATGAGCACCGCCGCGATGAAGGTCGAGAGGTTGAAGTAACTGGACGCGCCGGAGTCGCGCGTGAAGATGTAGGAGTAGGCGAAGAACACGCCGTTCGAGATCAGGCACACTCCCGCGACGAGGCCGTCGAGCCCGTCGATGAAGTTCACCGCGTTCATCACGATGACGATCGCGAACATCGTGATGGTGATGCTCAACCAGCTCGACACCACGATGAGGTCGCCGAAGGGCAGGGAGAGGATCTGCAGGCCGCCCCCGACGGTGATGACGCCCGCCGCCAGGAACTGCGCGCCCAGCTTGATCATCCAGTCGATGTCCCACAGATCGTCGACCACACCGATGATCGCGATCAGCAGCGAGGCGCCGAGAATCGACCACATGGTCTGCGGGGGGATCCAGATGCTCTGGAAGAAGGGGTTCACGGCGGAGAACCCGAATGCCGCGGCGATGGCGAGGAAGATCGCGACGCCGCCCAGACGGGGCTTGGGCGTGGTGTGCACATCGCGGTCGCGGATGGCGGGGTACAGCTTGAACCGGAGGCTCAGCTTCCACACCGCCCAGGTCAGTACGAAAGTGATCGCGGCGGTGAGGATGATCGTGAAGAGATACTGCTTCACGAATCCCCGTCCTGCTCCTGCGCACGCTCGTGGTGATGCTCGTGCTCGGCATCGTCCTCGGGCTCGAGGAGATCGCCGAGCACCTCCTGCAGCTGCTCCCGCGTCACGGCACCATCGCGGAGGATGCGCACGCTGCCCGCTTCGGAGTCCGCTCCGCGGCGGACCAACGAGGTCGCATCGACGATGGTGGACGCGATGCCGTCCTTGCTGAGTCCATCGGCGAGATAGACGGCGACGCTGTCCCCCAGCATCTTCTCGGCATCGAACGCCGAGATCGCGGCGGCCTCCCCCGTGAGGTTCGCACTGGAGACCGCCAGCGGACCGGTCTCGGCGAGCAGCTCGAGAGCGACCCGGCCCTCCGGCATGCGGACGGCCACCGTGCCGAGCGTCTCCCCGAGATCCCACACCAGCGACGGCTGCGCCGGCAGCACGATCGTCAGGCCACCGGGCCAGAACGCCTCGACCAGCCGCTCCACCGGCTCGGGAACCGATTCGGCGAGGGCGGCGAGTGTCTCCTTGGTGCCGATCAGCACGGGCGGCGGCTGGTCACGGCCCCGCCCCTTGGCGTCGAGGAGCCGCTGGACGGCGGCCGGGGAGAAGGCATCGGCGGCGACGCCGTACACCGTGTCTGTGGGGATGACGATGAGGTCGCCGCGGCCGATCGCCTGGCGCGCATGGCGCATGCCGGCGAGCAGCTGCGACTCGTCGCTGCAGTCGAAGATGGTTGACATGACGGTTCGATTCTATGCGGCGCGGCCGGTGAGCACGCTCGGAGGTTGCTGATCAGGGTCGGAGTGCGGTGGTGCTGCGATCGCGCAGCGTCAGGTCGCGATGCGTCGCCGCCGCGCGCCAGCCGTCGACGGTGAGGATCCCTCTGATCGATTCCCCCTGGAGCTCACCATGCTCGATGACGAGCAGGCCCCCGGGACGAAGCAGTCGCAGCGCCCGTGAGCTGAGCACGCGCACGATGTCGAGTCCGTCCTCTCCCCCGTACAGCGCCATGGCCGGATCGAAGAGTCGCACTTCCGGATCACGCGGGATCGCGGCATCCGGCACGTAGGGCGGATTCGAGATGACCACGGACGCCGTGCCGTCGAGTTCCGGGAACGCCTCGCCCAGGTCGGACAGGACGAGCGTCAGGTTGTCGACGCCTGCGACGTTTCGGCTGGCCCAGGCGTGGGCATCCGCTGAGAGCTCGGCCGCGAAGATGCGAGCGTGCGGGACCTCGGTTGCCATGGCAAGGGCGATCGCGCCGCTGCCGGTTCCGAGATCGATGCCGATCGGCGCCTCCTCCGCGGAGTTCAGCAGCGCGTCGATCGCGTGCTGCACGACTGTCTCGGTCTCCGGGCGAGGCACGAAGACGCCGGGACCGACGGCGAGCTCGAGGTGACGGAACGGCGCGGTTCCGGTGATGTGCTGCAGCGGCTCGCGCACGGCGCGGCGCGTGATGAGGACATCGAGAGCCGCCGCCTCCTCGTCGCCGACGGTGTCGCCTCGGACGATTGCCGCCTGCACCTCGCCGCGTCGCCGGCCGAGCACGTGACCGGCGAGGAGCTCGGCGTCGACCAGGGGGTCGGGGACCCCGACGTCGGCAAGACGCTGGGCCGCCGTGCGGACCAGTGCAGCGAGAGAGGTGTCGGGCATGACTTCCAGCGTAGAGTGCCAGCGCCGTCACAAAGGCTCAGTCATGAGGGTGCTCCCCTAGGCTGGTCCCGCAGCGACCCCCGCACAGGAAGGCTCACCATGCCCGGTATCCACTCCGACATCACGACCGCTTTCGGCAACACCCCGCTCGTCCGCCTGAACCGGGTGACCGAAGGGCTGGGTGCCACCGTCCTCGCCAAGCTCGAGTACTACAACCCGGCATCGAGCGTGAAGGATCGCATCGGCATCGCCATGATCAACGCCGCCGAGGCGTCGGGCGAGCTGAAGCCGGGCGGGACGATCGTCGAGTCGACGAGCGGCAACACGGGCATCGCCCTCGCGATGGTCGGCGCCGCGCGCGGGTACCGGGTGATCCTCACGATGCCCGCCTCCATGTCGAAGGAGCGCCGGGTCCTGCTCAAGGCGTTCGGCGCGGAGATCGTGCTCACCGATCCCACCAAGGGCATGAGCGGTGCGATCGAGGAGACCAAGCGCATCGTCGCAGAGACCCCCGGGGCGATCTGGATCCGCCAGTTCGAGAACGCCGCCAACCCCCAGATCCACCGCGAGACCACAGCGCAGGAGATCCTGCGCGACACCGATGGCGCCGTCGACATCCTCGTCGCGGGCGTCGGCACCGGAGGAACCGTCACGGGTACCGGCCAGGCGCTCAAGGCCGCCAAGCCCGGCGTCCAGGTGATCGCCGTCGAACCCAAGGACTCGCCGGTGCTGACAGAGGGCCACCCCGGGCCGCACAAGATCCAGGGCATCGGCCCGAACTTCGTTCCCGACGTGCTCGACCGCGAGGTGCTCGACGAGATCCTCACCGCGGAGTTCGACGAGTCCATCCGTGTCGCGCGTGAGCTCGCCGCCAAGGAGGGCCTCCTCGTCGGGATGTCATCTGGCGCGGCCGTCGCCGCGGCACTCAAGGTCGCCGCCCGCCCGGAGAACGCCGGCAAGACGATCGTCGTCGTGATCCCGGACACCGGTGAGCGCTACCTCTCCACCGCGCTGTTCGAGGACCTGCGCGAAGACTGAGGCTGTCGATGGGCATTTTCGGGCGAATGCGCGAGGACATCGCGGCTGCCCGCCTCCGCGATCCTGCCGCGCGCAGCGCCGCCGAGGTCGCTCTGCTGTACCCGGGCCTGCACGCCATCTGGGCGCACCGGGTCTCGCACGCGCTCTGGCGGCGACGGCTGCGCCTGCTCGCGCGTGCCGGTTCGCAGATCTCGCGCTGGCTCACGGGAGTGGAGATCCATCCGGGTGCGAGGATCGGCCGACGCTTCTTCATCGATCACGGTATGGGTGTCGTGATCGGGGAGACCGCCGTGGTTGGCGATGACGTGATGCTCTACCACGGGGTCACCCTCGGCGGACGCACACGTACCTCCGGCAAGAGGCACCCCACCCTCGGCGACGGGGTCGCCGTGGGTGCCGGCGCCAAGATCCTCGGGCCCGTCACGATCGGTGCCGGTTGCGTGGTCGGAGCGAATGCCGTGGTCACCCGCGATGCCCCGGCTGACAGCGTGCTCGTCGGCGTGCCGGCGAAGCCGCGCCACCGCACCGTCGGCGAAGACACCAGGGCGCTGCTCGCGGCGCCGGACTATTACGCGATCTGAGCGGATCGGTTACCGACGTTCGGCCTTGGCCGCGTCGACCCTCTTGCGCAGGAAGATGAGTGGGAGCAGCACGCTGCCGACCGCCGTGATCAGCCACACGATGACCGAGCCGAGCAGCCATCCGGTGAGGTCGGTGATGCGCAGCCCGCCGATGGGAAGCAGGACGACGACGATGAGGGAGATCAACGTCGAGAAGATGCCGATGCCTCCCATCAGCACCGGGGCGTAGCGATTGGCGATCTTGGCGACCCACGGCGAGAGCACGCTCTGCAGGATCGCGAAGATCAGGATGCAGATGACGAAGCCCCACCACTTGTCCCACTCGATCTCGAAGCCGTCGAGCAGGAGGTCGGCGGCGATCAGGCCGAGACCGGCCGACACGACGTAGAGCAGGCCGCGGAAGAGGAATGTGATCACGGGCCGAGCATAGCGCTCAGCACCCCGACCGGCGGGGAGCACGGCACCCGCGCTGCCCGCCGGCGGTTCGTCACTGCGCCACGAAGAACGGGACGGCGCCGGTCAGGATGCCGACACCGAGCATGACCAGCGAGACGATCGTCGCACGCCACAACACCTTGCGGTGGTGATCACCGAGGTTCACGCTCGCGAGCGACACGAGCAGGAGGATCGCCGGCACGAGCGGGCTCTGCAGGTGCACGGGCTGCCCCGTGATGGACGCCCTCGCCATCTCGACGGGATCGATGCCGAAGTTCGCCGCGCTCTGGGCGAGTACCGGGAGGATGCCGAAGTAGAACGCGTCGTTGGACATGAAGAACGTGAACGGGATCGAGAGGACCCCCGTGATCGGCGCCAGGAACGGACCGAGCGCCGGCGGGAGCACGTTCGTGATCCAGGTGGCCATCGCATCGACCATCCCGGTGCCGGTGAGCACGCCCACCAGGACGCCGGCCGCGATGACCATCGAGACGACGCCGACGATGCTGGGCGCGTGCGCCACGATCTCCGACGCCTGCTCCTTGATGCCACGGAAGTTGATGACGAGCGCGAGCCCGGCTCCCACCATGAACACGTAGGGCAGTGGCAGGATGTCGAGCACCAGCAGCACCATCACCGCGACCGTGAGCACCAGGTTGAACCAGATGAGCTTCGGCCGGAGGGTGGGGCGTGCGGGATCAAGCATCGTATCGGCCATGGCCGTGTCGGCGGGATCGACGTTCGCGGCGGAGACGGGAGCGTGTCCCCCGGCGACGACGACCAGGTTCCCGGTGCGCAGCGACGCGCGCGCGCCCGGCTTCGGCTCGGCTCCGCGGAAGATCTTCGGCACCGTCGAGAGCGATCCCCCGTCGGCACCGGCCAGCAGTCCCTCGGAGTCCAGCCGTCCGAGTCGACGGCGCTCCTGCAGGCCCAGGATCCACGCGAAGCCGAGGGTCACGATGATCCCGGCGCCCAGCGCGGGAAGCATCGGGACGAAGATGTCCGTCGGCTGCAGTCCCAGAGCGGTCGCCGCCCGCACCGTGGGACCGCCCCACGGCACGATGTTCAGGGTGCCGTTCATGAGTCCGGCGACGCAGGTCAGCACGACCGGGCTCATCCCCAGTCGGAGGTAGATGGGCAGCATCGCCGAGGTCGTGATGATGAAGGTCGTCGAGCCGTCGCCGTCGAGGGAGACGGCCCCGGCGAGTATCGCGGTGCCGAGGACCACTTTCGCGGGGTCGTCTCCGAGCAGTCGAGTGATCAACCGGATGAGCGGATCGAACAGCCCCACATCGATCATGATGCCGAAGAACATGATCGCGAACATGAGCAGCGCCGCGGTCGGGGCCATCGCGCCGATCGAGTCGAGGATCATGTCGCCGAGGCCGAGGCCCGCCCCGGCAAAGAGTCCGAACGCGGTCGGCACGAGGATGAGGGCCACCATGGGTGTGAGCCGCTTGGTCATGATGAGCGTCATGAACGCGAGCACCATCGTGAATCCGAGGAGCACCAGCACCCATTCGGGTGGCACGAACGCCACGTCGTAGGTCGGCGCCTCTTCGGCGGCCGTGAACAGGCCGGTGAGTGCGTCTGGCATGCGTTGACTCCTTCGTCGTGGCTCCGTCATCGGCGACGGATCCCGTCGAGACTAGGCAATCGACGACCTCTGGGTGCGATATCCCGCATTCCCGGACGTTGTGCGCGTAGCGTGGGTTCTGCGCATATTGCGCGGGATGAGCGTGGGAGAAGCACAGTGACGAGGACGACGTCGACCAGACCGCGATTCGCCACGCGCGCTCTGCTGCTCCAGCTCGCCACCGTCACCCTCGTCGTCGCTCTCTGCACAGGCGTGTATCTGCTCCTCGCCGTCCAGCAACTGCGCGCAGAGGCCGAGTCGACCGCGCTGGGCATCGCCCGCACCCTCGCCGAAGACCCGCAGGTGCGCGCGGAGGTCACGCGCATCTCGCTCTCGGAAGGCGCACCGGACGCGGCGGATCTGCGCGACGGCGACCTGCAGAGCATCGCCTCCGACGTGACGAGCCGCACCGGGGCGCTGTTCGTCGTGCTCACCGACGACAACGGCATCCGCCTCACGCATCCCACCCCCTCACGCCTCGGCGAGGAGGTCAGCACTCCGTATGAAGAGGTGCTCGCCGGTGCCGAGGTGGTCGATTGGCAGACCGGCACACTCGGTGAATCCGCGCGGGCGAAGGTCCCCGTCCGCGACGACACCGGCACTCCGGTCGGAGAAGTCAGCGTCGGATTCGAGCGTGCGGGGGTGTTCGACGACCTCCCTCCCCTGCTGGCGGTGATCGCAGTCACGGCGGCGGGAGCACTCGCCGTGGCCGGCCTCGCATTCCTGCTGCTCCGCCGGCGCTGGGAGCGTCTGACCCTCGGGGTCCAACCGGAGGAGCTCGTGGCGCTCGTCCAGAACCAGACGGCCGTGCTGAACGGCGTGGATGACGGCGTCATCGCCGTCGACCCCCGAGGAGTGGTGCGCGTGAGCAACGCCGCGGCCGATCGCCTGCTCGGGCTCGACGATCCCGTCGGAAGACCCATCGACGAGCTCGGCCTGGCCACCGCCGTCCTCGATGCGGCGACAGGCACACGCGCCCGTTCGAGTGCTGTCGTCGGCGACCGCATGCTCTATCTCGATTCCCGCCCCGTGGTGCGCGACGGGCGCGCGCTCGGCGACGTGCTGATCGTGCGTGATCGCACCGATCTGGTGGCCCTCACGGAGCGTCTGGAGACGGTCAGGACGATGACGGCGGCGCTGCGCGTGCAACGGCACGAGTTCGCCAATCGCATGCACGTGGCGGCCGGACTCATCGACGCCGATCGAACGCGAGAGGCTCGCGCGTTCCTCGCTGAACTCGTCGAGCGAGGTGCGGTCGCGTTCCCCGTCGCGGGATTGGACCTCCTCGGCGATCCGTTCGTGCACTCCTTCCTCGGCGCGAAGGGCGTGGAGGCCGGAGAGCGCGGCGTCGCCCTCCGGATCGCGGACGACACTCAATTGATCGGAACCGTGAGCGAGGCAGAAGACGTGGCCGCCGTGCTGGGCAACCTCATCGACAACGCCGTCACCGCCGCCGTCACGGGTGAGCGGAGTCCGCGCTGGGTCGAGGTCGCCGTGCTGGACGACGGCGACGCCCTGGTGTTCACCGTCGCCGATTCGGGGCCCGGACTCGGGGACGCCGATCCTTGGGCGCCGCGGTCGCGGGAGCAGGACGCCGCCGACGGCGTGCACGGCCACGGGATCGGGCTCCCCCTCTCGACGGAGATCGCCCGTCGGAGCGGCGGGGACGTCTGGATCATCGATGCCGGCGGAACAGACAGCGGCGCGGTGTTCGCCGCGCGTATCGGCGGAGCCGTGGACCACACCCGCCCTGACGAGAAGGAGAACACATGACCGCCTCCCTTCGCGTGCTCATCCTCGACGACGACTTCCGGGTCGCTCAACTGCACCAGGCGATCGTGGAAGACCGGCCCGGATTCGCTGTGACCGAGACCGTGCGATCCCTCGCCGAAGCCCGCGACAGCATGCGCTCCTCGCGCCCTGACCTCCTCATCGCCGATGTCTTCCTCCCGGACGGCGACGGCATCTCCCTCGTCCGCGAGTCCGGGATCGACGCGATCCTCATCTCTGCGGCCGACGACGCGCCCACGGTGCGCAGGGCGCTGCGATCGGGCGCGGTGGGATACCTCGTGAAGCCGTTCGACCGGCGAGCACTTTCGAGTCTGCTCGACCGTTACGTCCGCTATCGCAATCTCCTCAGCGGTGACCGTGCCCTCCGACAGGACGACGTGGACCGTGCGCTGGCCATCCTGCACGGAGCGGGAGAGCCGGTGTCCGTCTCACGGTCGGCGACGGAGCAGCTCGTGCTGGCCGCGCTCGGCGACGGCGAGGCGTCGGCCGCAGAGGTCGGCGAACGCGTTGGGATCTCACGGGCCACCGCACAACGGCACCTGGCGGCGCTGGCTGCCAGGACCGTCGTGGAGGTACGCCTCAACTACGGCTCGACGGGACGCCCCGAGCATCGATACGCCGCACGTACCTGAGCCGTCGAGGCGACGCACTCGTCAGGAGTCGGAGCCGACGGCGGCGAGCCGCGCTTCCTCGTCCGCGGTGATGGCGCTCTCGATCAACGGATCGAGAGCGCCGTCCATGACCTGATCGAGGTTGTACGCCTTGAACCCGGTGCGATGATCGGCGATGCGGTTCTCGGGGAAGTTGTAGGTGCGGATTCGCTCCGAACGATCCATGCCCCGGATCTGCGAACGGCGGGCGTCGGAGGCCGCGGCGTCGAGTTCCTCCTGCTGCCTCGCGAGCAGACGCGCACGCAGCACGCGCATGCCGGCCTCGCGGTTCTGCAACTGAGACTTCTCGTTCTGCATCGATACGACGATCCCCGTCGGCACGTGCGTGATGCGCACGGCGGAATCGGTGGTGTTCACGGACTGCCCGCCGGGGCCGGAGGACCGGAAGACGTCGATCTTGAGATCGTTCTGGTCGATGTGGATCTCTTCCGGCTCATCGACCTCGGGGAACACGAGCACGCCCGTGGTCGAGGTGTGGATGCGCCCCTGAGACTCCGTCGCCGGGACGCGCTGCACGCGATGCACGCCGCCTTCGTACTTCAGGTGGGCCCACACGCCCTGAGCGGGATCCGACGACGAGCCCTTGATCGCGACCTGGACGTCCTTGTATCCCCCCAGGTCGGACTCGTTGCGCTCGAGCAGTTCGGTCTTCCATCCCTTGGAGGCGGCGTACTGGATGTACATCCGCAGCAGGTCGGCGGCGAACAGCGCGGACTCCGCGCCGCCCTCCCCCGCCTTGATCTCCATGATCACGTCGCGAGCGTCATCCGGGTCGCGCGGGATCAGCAGACGTCGGAGGCGCTCCTGCGAGAGCTGCAGCTCCTCCTCCATCGCCGGGATCTCCGCGGCGATGGACTCGTCCTCGCGAGCGAACTCGCGAGCGGTCTCCAGATCGTCGGTCGCAGCGACCCAGGCCTCGTACGCCGCGACGATGCGCGACAGCTCGGCATAGCGACGGTTCACGCGCTTCGCTCGGGCGGCATCGGCATGCACCGCCGGGTCGGAGAGCTCCTCCTGCACCCGGCGATGCTCGTCGATCAGAGTCTGGACGGACTCGAACACGGCTCAGCCGCTCAGCGGATGTTGTTGTCGTGCCCGTGCGCGCCCGAGGGGAGCGTAGGGATCGACTTCTGCATCTGCACGAGGAACTCGACGTTCGAGTTGGTCTCCTTGAGCTTGCCGAGCACGACCTCGAGGGCCTGCTGCTGGTCGAGGCCGGCGAGGGCGCGACGCAGCTTCCAGGTGATCTTGACCTCGTCGGCCGAGAGCAGCATCTCTTCGCGACGAGTGCTGGATGCGTTCACGTCGACCGCCGGGAAGATGCGCTTGTCGGCCAGCTGGCGGGACAGACGCAGCTCGCTGTTGCCGGTGCCCTTGAACTCCTCGAAGATGACCTCGTCCATCTTGGACCCGGTCTCGACCAGAGCCGTGGCGAGGATCGTGAGGGATCCGCCGTTCTCGATGTTGCGCGCCGCTCCGAAGAAGCGCTTGGGCGGGTACAGCGCCGAAGCGTCGACACCACCGCTGAGCACGCGCCCGGATGCCGGAGCCGCCAGGTTGTAGGCACGGCCGAGGCGGGTGATCGAGTCGAGGAGCACGACGACATCGCGGCCGAGCTCGACCAGGCGCTTCGCGCGCTCGATGGCGAGCTCGGCGACGGTGGTGTGGTCTTCCGCCGGACGGTCGAACGTCGAGGCGATGACCTCGCCCTTGACCGAGCGCTCCATGTCGGTGACCTCTTCGGGGCGCTCGTCGACGAGCACGACCATGAGGTGAACCTCTGGGTTGTTCTGCGCGATGGCGTTCGCGATCTGCTGCAGGACGATGGTCTTGCCGGCCTTGGGCGGCGCGACGATCAGACCGCGCTGGCCCTTGCCGACCGGGGCGACCAGGTCGATGATGCGCTGCGTCAGCTTCTCGGGGGCCGTCTCCATGCGCAGACGCTCCTGCGGGTAGAGCGGGGTGAGCTTGCCGAACTCCACGCGGGTGGCGGCGTCGTCGATCGACAGACCGTTGATCGAATCGACCTTGACCAACGCGTTGTACTTCTGGCGCCCCTGCTGCTCGCCCTCACGGGGCTGCTTGATGGAGCCGACGACGGCGTCGCCCTTGCGGAGGTTGTACTTCTTCACCTGTCCGAGCGAGACGTAGACGTCGCTCGGACCGGCGAGGTAGCCGGTCGTGCGCACGAATGCATAGTTGTCGAGCACGTCGAGAATGCCCGCGATCGGGATCAGGACGTCGTCCTCACCGATCTCGGTGTCGAACTCATCGGTCGGCGCCCCGCCGCGGCGCTTGTTGCGCTGACGGTTGCGGTTGTTGCCGCCAGCCTGGTCGTCGTCTGCTGCGGGCTGCGTCTGCTGCTGCTCCTGCGCCGCACCGTTCTGGCCGCGTCCGCGGTTGCGGCTGCGGCTGCGGCCACGGCCACGGCCGCCCTGCTCCTCGCCGCCGTCGGATGCGTCCTGGTCGCCGTTCTGCGACGTCTCCGCGGGCGCGGAGTCGGAGCTGGAGTCCGCTGCCGGCTCCGCAGCGGGCGCCTCGGCGTCGGCGGCGGGCTTCTGCGCGCCGCGGCGTCCACGCCCGGTCGTCTTGGGTGCCGGCTCGGCCGGGGCCTCGGCGGGGGCGGCGTCGGCGGCGGGCGCTTCGGCGGCAGCCGTGTCGGCGGCAGGTGTCTCGGCATCCGCCTTCTTCGCACGGCTGCGGCTCGGGCGCTTCGCCTTCGGTGCAGGCTCGGGGGCTTCAGCTCCGGCGGATACGGGCTCGGATGCCGTCGCCTCCGGCGCGGCATCCGTCTTCGCCGCCTTGTCGGCCTTCGCGGCCTCCGCCTTCTCGGCCTTGGCCGCGGCAGTCGCCGTGCTCGCACGACGCGGTGCGCGCTTGCGGGCAGGCGCGGTCTCGGTCGTCGACTCCGCGGATGCCGCGGGTGCCGCGGCGGCAGGCGCCGACTGATCGTTCTGGGTCTCGGAGAGGTTCTCCACGAGTACTCCCTTATATGTCATGGGGAATGAGCGTTGAACGCACACAACGGGTGCTGCGCGCGATCGCACGGGCTGACGCTCGGCGCCAGCCAGCCTCGGCACTTGTGCCACAGGGGTTTGCGTGCGGGTCTTGCAAGATGTGCAATGGGGCCAGATTCACGCAGTTACGTGGAGCCCTCCGCTCGAGTCCCCACTGTACCACCACGGACGTCGACTGCGAGCAGGAGTGCCTCCCACGGGGTGTCGGTGACTCGATCGGCCAGCTCGACCGCGTCCTGGCGGCTGCCAGGACCGTCCGCCAGCACCAGCACGCTCGGGCCTGCCCCGGAGACGACGGCCGCGAAGCCCGCGGCCCGCAGTGCCTGCACGAGACGCTGCGTCTCGGGCATGGCCCCGGCCCGATAGTCCTGGTGCAGGCGGTCTGCGGTCGCATCCAGGAGCAGCTCGGGGCTCTGCATCAGCGCAGCGATCAGCAAGGCGGAGCGCGAGACGTTGAACACGGCGTCGGCGGTGGACACCTGGGGCGGCTGCAACGACCGCGCCTGCGAGGTCGACATCGTGTAGGCGGGGACGAGTACGAGGGGCGAGACACCGCGATGCACGAGCAGCTTCTTGTGCTGCGGTCCACGCTCCGACATCCAGGCGATCGTCAACCCGCCGAACAGCGCCGGCGCCACGTTGTCGGGGTGCCCCTCGAGCTCGGTCGCGAGACGGAGGAGGTCGGTGTCGCTGATGTCGACGTCGCCCGCGAGCAGACCTTTCGCGGCGAGGACCCCCGCGGCGACGGCAGCTCCGGAAGAGCCGAGGCCGCGACCGTGCGGGACACCGTTCTCGGCGACGATGCGCAGCCCGGGGACCGGACGGCCCGCATCGGCGAAGACGTAGGCGATGGTGCGCACGATCAGGTTCGACTCGTCGCGCGGGATCTCGGTCGACCCGGAACCCGTCACCTCGATCTCGAGCTCTCCCGCAGGCAGAGCCGTCACCTGCAGCGTGTCGTAGATGCTGAGCGCCAGGCCGAGCGTGTCGAAGCCGGGCCCGAGGTTCGCACTTGTCGCGGGAACCCGCACCTCGACGGTGCGCCCATCGACAGCGTCGCCCGCGGTGGGCGCGAGGGCTGCCGCCATCGTCACTCGCCTTCCACCCGGAGCACCGAGACCACACGGGCGACGACCTCGCTGTCGGCGAGAGAATCGACGGTGGCGCTGAGCGCCTGCTCCGTCGCGCGGTGCGTGCCGATGATCAGACGTGCGGTCGGCTCGTCCTCCCCCTCGACGGTCTGCACGACCGTCGCGACCGAGACGCCGCCGTCGCTGAGGGTGCTCGCGACGGTGGCCAGCACGCCGGGCGCATCCGCGACCTCGAGCGTGATCTGGTAGCGGGTGGTGACGTGTCCGATCGGCACGACGGGAAGGTTGGCGCGGGTGGACTCCCCCACCCCGACACCGCCGGCGATGTGGCGACGGGCGGCCGAGACGACGTCGCCGAGCACGGCGGATGCGGTCTGCACACCACCGGCACCCGCGCCGTAGAACATCAGCGAGCCGGCGGCCTCGGCCTCGACGAACACCGCGTTGTTGGCGCCGTGGACAGAGGCGAGCGGGTGCGAGGTGGGTACCAGCGCCGGGTAGACCCGCACCGAGATGGACTCGGCGCCGTTCGCCTCGATCCGCTCGCACACCGCGAGCAGCTTGATCACGAAGCCCGCAGCGCGAGCCTCTTCGATCATGGAGGCTGTGATCGAGGTGATGCCCTCGCGGTAGACGGCATCGAGCGGAACCGCGGTGTGGAACGCGAGGCTCGCGAGGATCGCCGCCTTCTGCGCGGCGTCGTAGCCCTCGACATCGGCCGTCGGGTCGGCCTCGGCGTAGCCCAGGCGCTGCGCGTCGGCGAGCACGTCGGCGAAATCGGCACCCTCGGTGTCCATCCGGTCGAGGATGTAGTTCGTGGTGCCGTTCACGATGCCCATGATGCGAACCACACGGTCGCCGGCGAGCGAGTCGCGCAGCGGACGGATGATCGGGATCGCTCCGGCGGCCGCAGCCTCGTAGTACACGGAGGCACCCACGCGGTCGGCAGCTTCGAACAGCTCGGGCCCGTGCGTCGCCAGCAGCGCCTTGTTGGCGGTGACGACATCGGCTCCGGAGCCGATCGCCTGCAGGATGCTCGTGCGGGCCGGCTCGATGCCCCCGATGAGCTCGATCACGATGTCGGCACCCAGGATCAGCGACTCGGCGTCGGTGGTGAAGAGCTCTTTGGGCAGGTCGACGTCACGGGGAGCGTCGACATCGCGCACGGCGATGCCGGCGAGCTCGAGTTCGGCACCGGCGCGGTCGGCGAGCTCGTCGCCGTGCCGCAGCAGGAGCGCTGCCACCTGAGAGCCGACCGCCCCGGCACCCAGCAGCGCCACGCGAAGTCGTCGGTAGTCAGTCATGGTTACTCCTTCGGAGGTGGGTCATTGGTCTCCCTCGGGGGCGTTCGCCCCGTCGATGCCCGCATCGCGAGCCAGCACGTCGTCGATCGTCTCGCCACGGACGATGACCGTCGAGCGTCCGTCGCGCACGGCGACGACCGGTGGACGCGGAACATGGTTGTAGTTGCTCGCGAGCGAGACGCAGTAGGCGCCGGTCGCAGGAACCGCCAGCAGATCACCCGGCACGAGGTCTTCGGGCAGGTACTCGTGGTCGACGACGATATCGCCGGACTCGCAGTGCTTGCCGACCACGCGACTGAGACGGGGCTCGCCCTCGCCCGCGCGGGAGGCGAGCCGTGCGGAGTACTGGGCCCCGTACAGAGCGGGGCGCGCGTTATCGCTCATGCCGCCGTCGACGCTGATGTAACGGCGCACGGCTCCGGAATCGATCGTGACGTCTTTGGTCGTGCCGACCTCGTAGATCGTGACGCCCGCCGTGCCGACGATGGCCCGGCCAGGCTCGAACGAGAGCGCAGGGACCGGGATTCCCCTGGCCGCGCAGTCCTCGGCGACGGCGGTGATGATCGCGCCGGCGAGTTCCTCGATCGGCGTCGGGTCGTCGACACGCGTGTAGGCGATGCCGAAGCCGCCGCCGAGGTTGAGCTGCGGCACGGGGCCGCCCTCGAGCAGTGCCGCATGCAGGTCGAGCACGCGGGACGCCGATTCGCGGAACCCGGCGACGCCGAAGATCTGCGATCCGATGTGGCAGTGCAGACCCGCGAAAACCAGGCCCGGGATCTCGCGGATGCGCGCGACCGCCTTCTCGGCGTCCGGGAGCGGGAACCCGAACTTCTGGTCCTCGTGGGCGGTGGCGAGAAAATCGTGGGTCTCGGCATGGACACCGCTGATCACGCGCACCAGCACGCGCTGGGTGGCTCCGGTGCGCGCGGTGATCGCCGCGAGGCGCTCGATCTCGATGGCGCTGTCGACGATGATCGTGCCGACGCCGACCTCGACGGCCCGCTCGAGCTCGGCGACCGACTTGTTGTTGCCGTGGAAGCCGATGGATGCCGGTACGACACCGGCCGCGAGGGCCACTGCCAGCTCTCCGCCGGTGCACACGTCGACCCGCAGCCCCTCGTCGACCACCCAGCGCGCGACCGTCGTGCAGAGGAAGGCCTTGCCCGCGTAGTAGACCTGAGCCGTGGTGCCGTTCTCGGCCGCGGCCCGGTCGAAGGCGAGCCGGAAGCGCCGCGCACGACCCCGCACCTCGTCTTCATCGAGCACGAGCAGCGGAGTGCCGTAGGTGCGGGCGAGCGTGGTGGCGCTGACGCCCGCGATGTCGAGAGCACCGTCGGGATCGCGCACCGCGGAGGCAGGCCAGACACCGTCGGCGAGGTCGTTCGCGTCTTCGGGGACAGCGAGCCATTCCGGAGCGAGCGAATCGGCAGGGAGAAGCACTGATCACCAATCGTGGGAAGGATCTCGGGCGGGGCGCGCACATCGAGGCTGACCCGATTCTAGGGCACCGCCCGGTCGCCCTTGGTCAGGGTGACGTGCGGCGTCAAGCCCCCTGCGGGCGGCCGGCACCGCCTCTTAGGGTGGGGGCGTGACGAACAGCGAAACTGGAACAGTCTCCCCCGCGCGGCCGGGGCTGATCGCGCGCCTCACCGGGCCGGTGATCGCCTGGGCTCTCGCGCGCCGTCCGGTGCGGGCCGCGCTGCTCTACACCGAACGTCGCGGGCCCATGCTCGCCGACAGCGTGACCTATCGGGCGCTCTTCAGCGTGTTCGCCGGGGTGCTGTTGGGTTTCTCGATCGCGGCGCTGTGGCTCGCCGGGAATCCCGTGGCCTGGCAGGCGATCATCGACGCGGTGCAGGCGGCGGTACCGGGTCTGATCGGCGAGGACGGGGTGATCAAGACGAAGGACCTCCGTGCTCCGGCCTCGCTGTCGATCGCCGGCATCATCTCCCTCGTCGCTCTGGTGGGGTCCGCGCTCGGGGCCATCGGCTCACTGCGGACGGCCGTGCGCGTGCTCGCCGGGACCGTGCAGGACGACATCCTCTGGATCTGGGTGATCCTGCGCAACCTCGCGCTCGCACTCGGCATCGGTGTCGCCTTCGTCGCCTCGGCCTTCCTCACCTTCGCCGGCCAGCTCGGCGTCACGTGGATCGCGGGGCTGCTCGGGCTTCCCGAGGATTCTCCCGTCGCGGCCTGGACGGTGCGCCTGGTGTCGCTCGTGGTCGTCTTCGCCCTGGATACGGTGATCATCATCGGCGTGTTCCGCCTGCTGTCCGGTGTCCGCCCCTCGTCCCGGTCGCTCTGGTCCGGTGCGCTGTTGGGCGCACTGGGTCTCCTGGCGCTGCAGGAGTTGTCCGGCCTCTTCGTGGGTGGCGCCACGAGCAATCCGCTGCTGGCCTCGTTCGCCTCGCTGCTCGCGCTGCTGATCTGGCTGAACTTCTCCGCTCAGGTGATGCTGTTCGCCTGCGCCTACATCGTCACGGCGGAAGAGGAGAAGTCCGATCGCGTGCACGCAAGGTTCGCCGCCACCACGTTCCCCCAGCGACGGCTGCAGCGTGCAGAGGTCGAGGTGCAGATCGCCACGGCCGAGCTCCGCGCGGCACAGAAGGCGGCGGCACCCGATACCTCGTCCTGACAGGTGCGCTCTCGTTGTGACCGCATCAAGTAGATTGGTCACAACGAGAGGGTGCCATGGATCCCCGACGCACGAGCATCAGCCTCCCCCACGCCACAGTCTCCGCTGTGGAGTGGCGACCGGCATCCGAGTCGAACCTCCCCGTCCTGCTCCTGCACGGCGGCGGTGCCGATAGCGCCGAGCTCTCGTGGAGCGCGGTCGGGCCTGCTCTCGCCGAGGCCGGACACCGCGTGATCGCGCCCGACCATCCGGGCTTCGGCCGCAGCGCCCGCGCGGGCTGGCCCCTCACTCAGGAGCGACTGGTCCGACACGTGGGAGAACTCGTCGACGGCATCGGTCTCGACGACTATGCGGTCGCCGGCCTCTCCCTCGGCGGCGGAATGACGGTCGGACATCTCCTGGATCAGCCGGGGCGCGCCCGCACCGCCGTGCTGCTCGGGTGCTACGGCCTGATGCCGCGCCTCGCTGACGGCATCTCCGGCCGGATCACCCAGTTCGGCACCTTCGTGCTTCTGCGTTCGGGACTGCTCGCCGCGATGACTCGCTCCTACGCGCGCAACACCTCTGCGATGGAGCGAGGACTCCGGGACCTCGTACGCAACCCGAAGGCGCGCACGCCTGAACTCGTGGAGGCGGTGCTCGCCGAGGCCGCCACCGGTACAGGCCTGGAGACCTTCGGCGAGTGGCAGCGCGACCAGGTGCTGTGGAATCGACTGCGCACCGTGTACACCGCGCAGCTTCCAGCGATCACGACGCCGACGCTCCTCCTACACGGCGATCGTGACTCGGGAGTCCCCCTCGCCCGAATCCGAGTCGCCGCCGAGCTGCTGCCCGAAGGATCGCTGGTGACGGTGCCCGGTGCCGGGCACTGGGTACAGCGCGACCGCCCCGACCTCGTGATCCCGGCGATGCTCGACCACCTCGGAAGGAGCGGCGATGCCCAGACCCCGCGTCCCTGACCGTCGCGAGCGCATCCTCGACGCCGCGGAGGAACTCGTTCTCGCGCAGGGCTTCGACGGTATGAGCGTGGCGGCGATCGCCGACCGTGCCGGGATCGGGAAGGGCGCGGTGTATCTCGAGTTCACCGGCAAGCGGGAGATCCTCGATGCGCTCCTGCAGCGCGGGACGGCGCGAATGAACGACCGCGTCAGCCGTGAGCTGGGTGCCCGGCCCCGTCTGAGTTCCGCGTATCGCGCCTCCGCACGCGCGCTGAGCGCCGACGCACTGATGACGGCGGCTTTCCTCGATGACCGCGGCATCCTCGGTGCACATGTGGCGGAGATCACCGACGGCCGATATCGCGATCGACAGCGGCGCGTCGTCGAGTGGCTGCGGGGTCTGCAGAGCCAGGGCGAGATCGTGGCGGACGTGGATGTCGAGGCCCTCGCCCTCGCGCTCTCGAGCGCATCGATCGGGCTGCTCTCCGCGGCGCGACTGCTCGGGCCGTTCGAACCCACGCAGCTCGAACGCGCGATCGACACGATCGGCCGCATGGCCGAGACCTTCGAGAGGACCTGACCATGCACGTGGAGACCTTCGGAGCACGCGATGGACACCGCGTGCTGCTTCTGCACGGCGGCGGTGTCGCCGGATGGATGTGGGAACCGCTGCGTGCCCACCTCGGTGAGAGCCTGCGCGTCATCGTCCCCGACCTTCCCGGCCACGGACGCAGCGCGGACGAGACGTACGTCTCGCACACGGCCACGACCGCCGCCCTGGCCCGCCTTCTGGTGGACGAGGGGAGCCCGGCCACCGTCGTCGGGTTTTCGCTCGGAGCCCAGCTGACCGTGCAGTTCGCCGCGCAGTGCCCCGAGCACGTGCGGAACGTCGTCGTCATCAGCGCGCAGGCCACGCCGATGCGGGCGAGTCGTCCCACACTCGCTCTCCTCGGCGCGACGGCCGGCCTCGCGAAGAGGCGATGGTTCGCCCGGATGCAGGCCCGGCAGCTGTTCATCCCGAACGAACTCCTGGACGACTACGTGGGCACGTCGGCCGGCATCTCGCGAGAAAGCCTCCTGCGCTCCGTCGAGCAGAACCTCCGCTTCACCCCGCCGGCCACGTGGCGGTCGTATCCCGGCGCAGCGTCGATCCTCGTCGGAGGGAAAGAGCGGTCCCTCATAAAGCGTTCGGCGGTTGCCCTGCATGCCGCGCTCCCCCACAGCGACCTGCGAGTCGTCGACGGCTGCGGACACGGTATCCCGCTGCAGCGCCCGGCGTGGCTCGCCCGGCACATCGAGGCGACGCTCGGTGACCAGCCGCACCCGGCATAGCCGTCGCGGCGACCACCAACTGCCCGCGGCTCCCCTCGGGGTCAGCTCGGGCAGACGCCCTTGTCCTGCAGCGTCGCGTCGGTGACGATCGCCCCGTTCACATCGATATCGATCACGGCCGCTCCGTCGACCACCTCGAGTCCGGTGAGGGTGAGGCCCGCGGGCAACTGATCGGCGATGCACACCCGTTGCGGCTGGGTCAGGCCTTCGCCGAGGGAGCCGAGAGTCGACGCGACCCGGTCGAGATCGATGTCGAGGCCGCCGATGCTCGCGGCGACCGGTGTCAGCTCGAGGTCGCCGTCGACCGTCCCGGGCGTGAGCGTCAGCGACAGCGGAACCGCGGCCCCGAGCACGCTGATCGACCCGCTCACCGTGGCGTTCGGGGCGGCGAACTCCACGGAGTCGACGGGCAGGTCGGTACCGGCGAGCAGCGCCGTGAACTGGTCCTGGTCGATGCGGATGGTCCCCGAGGCACCGCCGAGGTCGCCACCGCGCAGCGGGACGTCCGTCGCGGTCACATCGGCAGCGCCGGTGATCCCCTCGAGCGTGACCGAATCCGTCGACAGGCGCAGAGTGTCGAGCGTGCCGCCGATCAACTGCGGCAGCAGGAGCCCCTGGGTCTCGACGTCGAGCTGCTGGTCGGCGGGAAGATCGAGCTGTTCCACGACGATCGACCGCACGACCCCGGGAAGCACGGCCCGCGCGATGAACTCCGCTGCGACCACGAGCAGCGCGAGGACCACGACGACGATCAGCAGCACCCACGGCCAACGTGGCCGCGTGCGCGACGCAGCAACTGTCTCCTGATCAGGAGCGGAGCCCGGGATGACGAGCGTCGGATGCTCCGCTGCGGCGTCCGGGTACGGCAGGGTGTGGTTGTCGTCGCTCATGCCTGCCATCCTGCCGTACCGGAAAGAACGCCCGGGCGCACTACATGCGCTCTGGAGCGGAGACGCCGAGGAGGTCGAGACCGTTGCGCAGCACCTGCCCGGTGGCATCGTTGAGCCACAGCCGGGTGCGGTGCACGGCCTCGATCGGGTCATCGCTCAGCGGGATCACGCGGCAGTTGTCGTACCAACGGTGGTACAGACCGGCGAGCTCCTCGAGGTACCGGGCGACACGGTGCGGTTCGCGCACCTCGGCGGCGAACGCCACGATGCGCGGGAACTCCTGCAGCGCACCGAGCAGCGCCGCCTCGGTCTCGTGCGTGAGCGTCTCCGGAGCGAACTCCGAGAGGTCCACCCCCGAGTCGATGGAGTTTCGATGCATGCTGTGCGTGCGCGCATGCGCGTACTGCACGTAGTGGACCGGGTTGTCGTTCGTCCGCTTCTGCAGCAGCTCGGGGTCGAGATCGAGCGGGGAGTCGGCGGGTGAACGCTCCAGCGAGTAGCGCAGCGCATCGGTGCCGAGCCAGTCGAGCAGATCGTCCATCTCGATGATGTTTCCCGCGCGCTTGCTGAGACGGGCGCCGTTGATCGACACCATCTGGCCGATCAGCACCTCGACGTTCTTCTCGGGGTCCTCTCCCGCCGCGCCGGCGACCGCCTTGAGGCGGTGCACGTAGCCGTGGTGGTCGGCGCCGAGCAGGTAGATCTTGTTCTGGAAGCCGCGGTCGCCCTTGTTCAGGTAGTAGGCCGCGTCGGCCGCGAAGTACGTGTATTCGCCGTTCGAGCGGCGGATGACGCGATCCTTGTCGTCGCCGAAGTCTGTCGTGCGCACCCACACCGCGCCCTCGTCGTCGAACACGTGGCCCTGCTCGCGCAGACGGTCGACGGCCTGATCGATCAGGCTCGTGCCCGAGGCGTCCTTCGCGTGCAGGGTGCGTTCCGAGAACCAGACGTCGAACGGCACGTTGAAGCGGTCCAGCGAGCTCTTGATCTCGGCGAGCTGGAATTCGTAGGCGAGTTCCATCGCGACCGCCGACTGCTCCGCGTCCGGCAGCTGCAGCAGGTCGGGGCGCGCTTCGAGCACGCGCTCTGCCAGCGTCGTGATGTACGCGCCGGGGTAACCGCCCTCGGGGGTGGGCTCGCCCTTCGCCGCCGCGAGCACCGAGACGGCGAACCGCTCCATCTGCGCACCGGCGTCGTTGATGTAGTACTCGCGGACCGCGTTCGCGCCGCTCGCGAGGAGCAGACGCACGATCGAGTCGCCGAGAGCCGCCCAGCGCGTGTGGGCGATGTGCAGCGGACCGGTCGGGTTCGCGGAGACGAACTCGACGTTCACGCTCACTCCCACCTGCGACGTGTTCGTGCCGTAGGCGGCGCCGGCCTCGACGATGACCTTCGCCAGCGCGCCCGCAGCGGCTGCGTCGAGACGGATGTTGATGAACCCTGGGCCGGCGACCTCGGCGCTGGCGATGCCGTCGACATCGGCGAGACCGTCGACGATCTGCTGCGCGAGCTCGCGAGGGTTCGTGCCGAACGGCTTGGCCAGGCGCATGGCGATGTTCGAGGACCAGTCGCCGTGGTCGCGGTTGCGGGGACGCTCGAGCACGATGTCGGAAGCGGAGAGCTCCAGCGGCTCGCCGGGACGTCGTTCCTCGGCGATCGGTGCGAGGACGGCGAGGAGGGCTGCGGCGAGGGTTTCGGGATTCATAGCATCCTCAGTTTACGGGCCCGGACCGCCGCGGCCGACGGCGTGGGGCGCGACGAATTTGCGTTCGGCCTCCGGTGATCTACTCTCATGCCATGAAGCCGCCCGCCACCCGTCGCCGAGTGGGCGCTGCCGGTATCGCCGCCGGCCTACTCCTCGCCGTCGCGGCAGTGGTCCTCGGCGTGTGGCGGCCATGGATCCCCGCGCCCTCCACGACGCCGATCAGCGCCCCCGCCGATGCGGTGTCCGGAGCCTCGGCCACCATCGCGCCGGCGCCGCTCGTCCTGCCGGAGCATCCCACCGTACTGGTGTTCGGCGACTCCTGGACCTACGGATCGGCGGCTACCGTCCCGACCCTCGGCTACGCCTACCTCCTGGCGGACCTCCTCGGCGGCGAAACCGTCGTGAACGGCGTCCGCGGCAGCGGCTATCTGAAGCCCGGGATCGACGGTCCCACCTTCGGCGAGCGGATCGCCGCTCTCGACGCATCCCTCTCACCGGATCTCGTCATCATCCAGGGGTCCATCAACGATCGCGCGCAGGGCGTGACCGGCTACCGCGAGGCCGTGAACGCCGCGTGGGACGCGATGGCCGCCACGTATCCCGACGCTACGATCGTGGTGCTCGGTCCGGCACCGCACGAGCTCCCGGTCGGGGCCGCGACCGCACGCATCGACACCGATCTCTCCGAACTCGCCGCCGCGCGTGGCTGGTGGTACATCTCCCCCATCGCCCAGGAATGGATCACCCCGCAGAACTACCTCGACGTGATCGACGTGGAGGTGGGGCGCAAGCATCCCTCCACCGACGGCCACCGATATCTGGCCGAGAAGCTCGCCGCAGCGCTGGACGAACTGCGCGCCGCGCCGGTCACGGTGGCCGGTGGGTCGGAGACCACCCCCGACGAGTGATATTGTCGACCGGTACGCCTCCGTAGCTCAGTGGATAGAGCGCCGGTTTCCGGTACCGTAGGTCGCAGGTTCGACTCCTGTCGGGGGCACACAGGGTTGTACGCGGATGGTATGTGAATACGTACGCGTAACCCCCGAGTACGAGAAAAGCCGCCTGGTTTCAGGCGGCTTTTCTCGTTGGAAGCACTTCTCGCTGGCGGTTCGCCGTCCGCGAAGACCGGCGTCGGCGCAGAAACAACTCGAAGGCCGGCGCCGCAGCCACTTCTGGGCATGCTGGCGCCGACCTTCGAGCCGGTGACGTGAGTGATTCTGACCTGCGGCGAGTTACGTGCGGACGGGGTTTCGTCGCGCTCGGCCGCGGTTGTGTGTGACGCGCTGCAAGGCCGTGGTCCGACGCGGCTTGCGCTGCTTCGCGCGCGGCGCCTCGATGCCGGCTTCGTAGTCGTCGCCGTCCTCGGTCTTCTGGGCAGCGAAGTCGATGATCTTGTCGAGGTTCGCCGCGACGACGGTCATCGTGGCCAGGAAGTACTGTGCCACTGAGCCGCGCAGGCGCCGACGGGAGCCGTCCTCGAGCGCGTGAGTGCCGCCGTCTTTGAGGTAGGCGTTGAAGGACTCCACGCTGTTGCGCCCGTGGCCGTACATCTCGCGCCACTCCTTTGAGCCGTATTGGTACTCCTGGGCGAACTTGCCTCCCGCTTCTGCGGGGAAGGTCGTGCTCGTCTTGTTATCGCAGACCTTCGCGGGTCCTTCGACCGGTCGTCTGATGATGGTCAGCGGAACCTTACCGGATGCCAGGTTGGTGGGCTTACGTGGGCAGGCAGCAGTGGGTGAGTTGCCGGCGGCGGGGCACATCCAGGGTGTGCGGCCCTTAGCGTCCGGCAGCTCCTTGCGGCTGAAGAGATAGGGCGCGCGTGCCTCGACGTCGCTCTGCCATTGCTCCAGACGAGACTGAGCACGTGCTGCGCGCTGAGACTTCGTCAGTGAGCGGTTCTTGTCGTCGGCGTCCTCGCCCTCGCGGTAGCGCTTGCTCGCGTCGATGAGCATCTGTGGCATGGAGGCGCAGTACCAGTTGCCGTCGACCATGATTGCGCCGGCATAGCTGTCCTGGTAGCCGAGGAACGTCTTGTGGTAATCCATCTGCCCTCGCCCGCCCCGGCGACCTCCGATCTGAAGTGACCAGAATGTCGGACCGACTCCATGGCCGCAGCGAATATTGGGGCACCTCATTCGCGATGGAGCCTGACGGCTCCTACCTCGAAACATACTTCCCCAAGCGCCCAGACGCCCTCGACCGTGAACCGCTAGGCGCGAACTTCACTCTGCAGTTCACCCCAGATGACAGTCCTCTCAAGGCCCGGTGGGAGTCGGCCATGAAGTTCGGCACTATCGACACCGTCGTGCTTCCCACCCATGTCATCAGGTCCTTCGAGAAAACCGGTCCGGATTGGTTTAGCGAAGTCCTCGACGAGGTCGAAGTTCACTTCGGACCCGCGGACGAAACGCACGAGCCGCGATCCATTCGCGTCGAGGCACGGGACGAGTCGGGTCAGGTGCTCGCCGCGGTGCGAGGGAAGACCACCGCGCTCGCCCACGGCTACGGTGGCTACACCTTCGATGCCGACCTCGAGGGCGGGATCACACAACGATGGACCCTCCCTCTCGACCGAAGCGAAAGTGGCGCCATCACATTCAGCACCGACTTCGTCGGGTTCCGAGCGCGGGAGATACGGCGAGCGCTGCGCTTCATCGACAAGACCCATCAAGCACCCATCATCGCTCTCACTTTCGACGGCATGCTTCCGATTCTCTTGAACTTCGACGGCCCGGAAGCGACCTCCCCGGATGGCAACCTCACGACCTTCATCGACGACGTGTGCGCGCTGGAGGACTACTTCGAAGTAGACCTGCGACTGCCCTCGAACATCGACAGCACCGATCTGATCTGGGCGCGAATCATGCGCATGCTCGTCGAAGGCAGGGCAACCGCACACCCACACAACGGCACCTTCGGCGGGATCCTCGATGGTACCTCCGACCCAGGGATCGAAGGTCTACTCGCCGGGGACCGTGCCGCGGTCATTCGGCAGAGCGGATTCGGCATCGAGTTCTTCGGTGAAGTCCTCGAGATCGACGGTTTGGCCTACTACACGCACCACGCACTGGTCGACGACGCCGAATCTCTCCGACAAGCCTTCATCGACCAGACTGCGGAAGGGAAGACGCTCACCATCCGTCCTGCAGACGGGCTCCCCTGGGTCATCTATTCTCCGACACATATCGAACGCGCAGGCAACACGACGGTCCTCGCCCAGCCATGGGGAATCACAGGCCTTCCCGAGCACTCTGGATTCGCGCGACTTCCCAACCACGTGCGCAACGAGGAGAGTGCTGGGCCCCAGTCGCCCTGACCGTCTGAGGACACCGCGGGGAGTCGTCGATGGATACGCCTCTAGTTGCCCTGCAGGGCGCGCGTTGCCAGGTATTCCTCGGCCGCAGGCTCGAGCTTGAAGTCGAGGAGTTCCACGGAGTGTGCCTTCAGCACCTCACGTACCTCGGTCGGGGTGGTGCGGAAGTACTCGCGGCGCAGGTTGATCTGGTTGATGCGTCGGTCGGCGAAATGCTGGTGGAGCATCGCTTCGATGCTGACGGCGTCGTCGGCGAAGAACAGGGCGTGAACGTCGAAGCGGAACGGCACGGACGCGTCGCCGAGCTCGTTGACGCGGTCCATGGGCTCGAGTCGGCGGGTCAGGCCGATCTTCACGACGTCGGGTCCGAAGGATCCGACGTTGCTGATGACGTACACGTACCCGGCGCGGATGTTCGCGGCGCGGTAGTCGACGTTCTCGATGGCGTGTTCGACATCGGCTAGACGCGCTCGCATGCGCTCGGCGCCTTCGTGGTCGCCGTTGGCTTCGAGCGCAGCGATGGTGTTGGCGTAGTGACCGCGCTCCTTCTCCAACCTGGCCTTCTCGGCGGCCAGCTCCTTCTCCGCCTTGCGCTGCTCACGGAGCTCTTCGCGATGAGCCCGCTCGGCTTCTTTCTCCTCCTGAACAGCACGGAGGTGTCGGTTGGCGAGTTCAAGCTCACGCAGTCGGAGCTGATGGAAGTACAACGTGATGCGCAGGTCGATCATGGTGCCGAGACGAGCGATCTGCTCCATCGCGGTCGTGAGGCGCTTCTGAGCCGTGGCCAGGTTGCCGGCACGGACCGCCTTGACGCAGTTCTCGGCCTCGGCGTTGTAGGAGCGAAGCATGAGCTTCGACATATCGCGAACGAACTTCGCGCCCTTGGCCGAGCTGTTGTTGAACGTGAAGTTGCTCGTCGCCTGCGTCGCACCACCAGTGCGGACAGCCGTCTTGATGTCTGCACGCAGCGCTTCAAGCTGGGTGGCCAGGGCGACAGAGTCCTCGGCGGGATGCTCGTAGTCGTAGAGCCCAAGTTCCTGCACCTCGACGGCACCGCGCAGGTCAAGGAGTGAAGCCTCCGTCGCCGCGATGTCGGCCTGACGAGACGACAGCTCCGCCGCAGCGGCAGCTACCTGCCCCCGCACGCCATCGACTTCCCGGTTCAAGTGACGCTTCAGGTCATCGAGGGCGGCCACGTCCTGGAGCCCGTACTGATCGACGAGTCCTTGAAGTCGCGCGACCTCGGAGCGCAGCTTCTCGGCGTGCTTGCGTGCGCCGACCAGCGGAATGTTCTCAAGGACCAACGCGTTCTGGGTGCTCGGGCTCGAAGGGATGGGTGCGACCACAGCTCGGCCTGTAGCCGCGCTCGGATCCACGCGCGAGGCGACCGCGGTCTGTGCCGCAAGTGCGCGAGCCTCGGCACGGCTCAGGACTACCGGAGCGACAGACTGAATACCGGCGTTGAAGACGTGTTCCGTCCAATTGGCGCCGTCCCAGTATCTTTGCTCAAACCGTCCGGATGGATCTGAATGCCAGCCCGGTTGCACAGTTTCGCTAGTCACTCGCTCAACGTAGCGCAGAGGTCGACCTCTCGTGGTCCGCTGAGGCGGCGCTCGATTCCTCCCAGCGAGCGGGACCGTCATATCTCCATGAGCTTGATGTTGTCTCCACGCCACCCGCTATGTTGATGTCGTGCGAGATGCTTTCCGGGCTTACTACCCACCAACGACCACCGAGATGGCTGAGCTGTGGGCGGATGGGCTGCTCATCTTGGACACCAACGCGTTACTCAACCTGTTTCGCTATTCCCAGCGGGCTCGCGAAGACTTCTTGAAAGTGCTCACCGCGAAGGCAGGCGACCTTTGGCTCCCTCACCAGGTGGGAATGGAGTTCCATCGGCGCCGAATTGAGATCATCAACGAACAGGGTTCAGCGTTCGGAGAGATCGAGAAGGCGCTAGACAAGGCCCGCGGCCAGGTCGACAACGCGTTCAACACCTACAAGCGACACCCCTCCCTGGATATCAGCCCACTGCAGGCGGAGTTCGAAACCGCCGTCAAGGCAGTCATCGGGAAACTGCACACGGCACGCGAAGAGCACCGCGCGAGCATGGTGGCGCGCAACACGAATGAGAAGATTTTCGCTCAAATCACCGACCTGTACGACGGCCGAGTCGGCCCGGCATTCACTGACGACGAGCTCGCGACAGTCCATAAGGAGGGCGAAGCCCGTTACGAGAAGCAGATCCCACCGGGCTACAAGGACGCCAACAAGGGCGAACCGGGGAAGTATGGGGATCTCGTCCTGTGGAAACAGGCTCTTTCGCACGTTGGCAAAGTGAAGAGGTCTGCGATCTTCGTCACGAACGACCAGAAAGAAGACTGGTGGTACATCGTCGACTCTGAGCGTCACGGTGGGCGCCCCGAGCTCATCGAGGAGTACTACGCAGCATCCGGGCAGCGCGTTCATTTCATGACTACTGACCGATTTCTGGACTTCGCAACGACCCAAGTCACTGACATCAGCACTGAGTCCGTTACCGAGCTGGAGTCCATCGCGCGCGAGTCCGCCAAGAGCGAGAAGGCGCGAGAGGCCCGTGACGCAACTCTTACGGCGGCTGAATGGGTGTGGCGGGCGAGACACCCGCAGCTCGAGAGTGTGTCGGCGGGCACAGTATCCCCTGGCAACGAGACAATAGCTCAGGCAACGAGCGTTCTCGCCAAGGTGAGCCAGATGATCTCGGCGCTGAACGAAGAGATCAAGCAAGTTCACTCGCGGATAATGCACGAAGGCCCGTCACCCGAGCTGGAAGAGCTGGTCGCGCAGCTTGACAATCAGATGGCAGCCGCACGTCGGCTTGAACGCTATGCTGACCGCGAGCTGGACAGGGCTATCGAGGAGGCGCGTGCTGACGGCTCGATCCGGTTGCAACGTCGGTCGGCCCCGCCTGCAACCGAACGGACTACTCAAGAGTCCTTCCTGGACTACTTGCACCGGCAGGCGGAACCCCCATCCGAGGCCTGACGACCTTGCACGACGCGGCGGCCTGAGATCGCCCTCCAGATTCCTGGCGGGCGTGACGCCCCTCGCGCGGTGAGCCAGTAGCGCCACGCGCTACGGAGTCGATGGCGGCAAGGCGTAGCTCCTTGGCGAACGTCAGCTGCATCCACCGCGCGATTACCGGATATACGCCTTCTCCATCCTCTCGACACGCAACTGAGGCTGCTGACGCCGTTCGATGCTCGGAGGCGTTGCGCCGATATGGTCGAGCCATGGCGCATCCCCCGTGGCCTGAGCGAGGCCTAATCCGCGTTCCGGTCACTGAGCCCGACGAACTCGATGCGTCGCGCGTCTTAACCGACCGGCTGCGTCAAATCGACTCGATCCTTGCGCGCTACGCGACCATCGCTCAACTTCGAGCGAAGCCCACCTCGGAGCTCGGTGACGACGACCGACGCACGAGCTGGCTCCACCTGAGCCACTTCGTCGCGTCGTGCATGTCGATGGCCACCGACAACCTGGCCGCCACCAAGCAGCTGCTCCTTCCAGACGGAGCACAGCTCGAGCACCGCGTCACCGCGCACTTCCCTCTACTGCGTGCCGCTCTCGAGTCCGCCTCCACGGCGTTATGGCTGCTCCGACCCGACATTCAACGCGACCGCATCATCCGGCTCCTCCAGCTCCGCACAACCGACATCGACTACGACTGACCCTCATCAAGGCCGCGGCGAAGCTCGCTGACCTGAGCACGCCCCAAGGAAGGTCAGCCTCGCAAGCCGCGATCCGCGGCGGAGTTGCTCGCCGGAAGCGCCACCTGCACCAGATGGCGAAGATCGCCGAAACTGAAGGCATCAGCGTCGACGACTACGTCGGCGGCGCGCCCGGGCACAGTCTCATTGTCGAGCAAGCGACCGACCACCCGGACCTGAACGGCAAGTATGCCTCCGCCGTCTGGCGACTCATTTCCGGCCTCACCCATCCCTCCCCCCTGCGCATGATGAGCACGAGCAAGCACGGCGACACCGTCGACAACGAGGACGGCACCCTCTATGTCGTCGCATCTATGAACCTCGCACACACGACAAACGCACTCCTCGCCTCGATGATGACGTACCGGCATGCCACCGAGACCCTCGCTGCTCGTGTCGCACGTATCCACAGCAAGCGCTGACCAACCCGTCTATCGCCAGCCACTGCTGACTGACTACCTACTCTTCTCGCGCCAGCTGATCCTCGCAGTCAGTCCTTTTCAGGCTTCAGGCCCTTACCGAAAACGCGCATGGCCCCCTCATTCAGCAACCAGTCCGAGAGACTCTGGCGTCGGTCGAGCAACCCACGAATGTCCTCGAGAGTGATGGCGTAGATGAGGCCGATGTCTTTGGTCTGAGCAGTCTTCAGACGGTCGACTGCGGTTCCGTAGAACCCTTGGGTAGACACGAAGACCCCAACCCGAACAGTCGACCGACGGTCGTCGATCTTTGACTCAAACACGCGAAGCTCTTCGACACCGACCGGGCTGGACCAGTTCTTGCACTCAACAAACCAGTACGGACTCTTCTGCGCTAGCCAGAACGGGTCAGGCAGGTTGCTCCGCAAAACTAGGTCTATCTCTTCTTCCTCGGTGCGGAAGTTCTTCTCCGCCACGAGTAGGTCTGGCCCCTCCGCGTTGAACAACGCTTCTACAAGGCGCTCGAGCGCATCGCCTCGCTGCTTGTTCGTGCTCGCCGATCTATCAGCGTTCAGAGCCTCGAGGTGGTCGAGGGCCGCAATGCCCTGACCGAACCAGTACTGAGGACCCAGGCGTCCTTCGTAGTCGGCCAGTACACCGAACAGGACTCCGAGGTTGCGTGCGTAGTCAGCCACGGCCTCACCCGTACCCGACCACCAGTTGTCCACAAAGATCTGCGCGGACGCCCTGTCGACGATGTCGAACTCATCCATGCCACCGCTAAGCGAATAGCTGACAGGAGCATCGTCGGGCAGATGAGTCAGAAAAACGGTCATGAGGATCGGCCAGGCCACGAGCCGAGCTTCGCGGAACAGGCTTCCCAGAGTCTCGATGGCCCTCGCTGGCGGCAGAGGATCAAGCCCGGCCTTTTGGGCCGCGAAGATCACTTGAGAGATGTGCCCGGTAGATTGTTCGGGCATGCCGCCAAACTGGAACTGGTTCAGAAATAAGGGCTTGGTGACTGAATCATCCAACCAGGATGCCGCTAAGAGCTGTCCAAGCGCAGTCAGATCTTCGTGCGCGCTTGCCTTAGCTTCGTCCTCGACGCGCTGTTCTGCCTCACGCTTAACCTTCTTGAACGTCTTCTTGCTCTTAGCCGACAGAGATTCACCTATGTACATGCCGATGAGAAGACTTTCGGCGACCCCGCCATCTCGAACCGCTCTGTAAGCGGCGACGCAAGCGTTCCATCCCAAGCCCTGTTCGTCAAGCACCGTCAGCGCACGCCCGACGGAGGTCACGAGCTCGACGCTCTCGGGAGGTTCCGCGTTGCTACCACCTTCGATGACCACGTCGGACGAGTCGAACACGAACCGGGGAAGGTCACCGACCTGTTTTCGGTAGTCGATCAGCGTGCGGTCGGCGACGTCGAAGTATGTGTCAAACCCCATGTTGGGATGCTACTGGTCAGCGTGACTGCTCCCGCGCAATCCTCCATTGACCCGTCAGCACACACTCGACCGAGCAACTTCCCGGAAGCGGATTGGAGATGGTCGCGGCTTTCTCATGTGGTCCGTGAGGGTTCGATGAACGCGGAGTTGGGCAAGCTACGCAGACCGCGACTGCGAGCACGCTGGCGGAGGCGCCCGACCCTTTCCTAAGCTCCCCCGCCCGCGACGGCGAATGGGCCAGCAATTGGATCGGCGAGGTCGTACTCCCCAGTTCGGACTGCTGCGCCCGCGCGCGTGAGACGCCCCTTGAGGTCGAGTCGGCTCTCGTAAGCACCGTTGAGCTTCACCCAGTTGAACCCGTCAATATCCGAAATGACCCTTGTCGACGCACTCTTGACGAAGATGGTTCGCTCGCGACCAATCCCGAACGCGAGCCCAGCTTCAAGAAGCACGTTCTGTCTCGGCTGTCCGGTCGGAACGCGATCTGCGTCGCCCACATCGGAGTAGTCATCCTTCACTCGGGCGAGGTCATCAGGGGAGAAAATCACAACGATAGCGGCGGCGCCGTCCATCCCCGCCCGCACAATGTCGTAAGTGTGAGGCTGAGTCTGCCCCGTGAGTGCCACAGCTTCCGACCAGGTCAGCATGTGTAGCCCAAGATGTTGGAGGAACTGCCTCACCACTGCCACTGGCCGTAGGTCGCGACCGTGGACCACGAAGACCTTCGTCGAGTCCCGCATCACTGGACGCGCTAGCTCGGGAGGTGACGATGTTGCGGACGGCCATGACATATCGCTCGTCGAGTCCACGGAGTCCGGCCGCGCAGCGGGCTCACGTTCCACTCGCTCGAGGGCATCAGCATCTCGACCGTCTGGGAGAGCGAAGCCGTTGTCCGTCATCTTGACCCCGCGGCGGTCAAGAACGTACTGCTTGAGGTTCAGATAGGACTCGCTCCTCAGGGTCGTATCTGCGTACGGGTTTTCTACGTAGAGGTAATTCAGCATCGAAATCACGAGAGCATCAGTGTCTGACTCACTGAACATGAAAGCGACGATCTGGTTCGCCCGTTCCCCTTTGTTGCCGACCGTGGCGAGGCGAAGAGACATCTCGAAAGTGTCGATTCCAGAGTGCGTCGTGTTTTCCGCGAGAGCAGCAGCGAAGTAGCGAGTGTCGGTTCGCAGGAAGAACGTAGATGGCACAGCTGAATCCTATGACGGGCGCCAAGAGCGACTGCGGCAGTTTCTGCCAGATGATCTATAGAGATGTTGACTAGGAGGCCTCCGCGCGAATCACCAGCACGTTCGTGGTGCATGTATTCTCGACGCCTTCGACGGCGCCCCGTACTCCCATCGCTCTCCGACAGCTGGATTGCTCACCCTAGGCTGAGAGGCCCTCCGCGCAGAAGGTAGGGCGATTGGACTCGCCATCCAGGGTCCTCACCCACCCTCGCTTGGCCTTGTTCGCGAGCGTTGACAGCTACGGTAGGTGTCGACGACGCCGTCGCATATTGGCATTTTGGGTAAGAGCGGCACTGAACGAGAAGGACCCGGCAATGTTCCTTGAACGACTGACGCTGCTCAACTTTCAGAGCTTCGGGCCGACACCAACATCTATCTCGTTCGACGAGAAACTCACGGCATTCCTCGGCGGCAACGCGACCGGTAAAACGGCTGCCAGCCAAGCGTTGCTGCGCCTTTTCAGTGTTGTTGCCGAGCAGCGCGCCATCCGGTTCTCCGACTTTCACGTTCCCGCCGATGAGGAGGAAGCACCGGCTTCACGCGAGATGCGCATCGAGGCGATCTTCGCGTTCCCCGAGCTGGACGACCCCGACTCGGATGCTGCGCAGACGGTACCGGAGTTCTTCCGACACATGACCGCCGACGACAACGGGCAACTGAAGCTGCGCATCGTGTTGGAGTCAACGTGGACAGATGAAGGCCCCGCATCCGGCACGATTCGCACCGAGCGGAAGATCGTCTACACATTCGACGATGATGTAGAAGGCCGTACTGCTCGCTTCGATGAAGCAGCACGCGAGAAGATTCAGGCCATCTACGTCCCCGCGACCCGAGATGGCGCGCGGGAGGTGACGGGCTTCCTCCGCGGCAGGCTCTGGAGGGCCAGCCAGTGGTCCGACACGTTCCGGAGCCACCTCACCACTGCGGCCGATGAGCTCTCCACGAAGTTCAAAGACGAGCTGGTGGTGAAATCCGTCACAGAAGCCATCACGACCAGGTGGCAGCAACTGCACCATCTGAAGTCGGATACAAACCCCACTTTCGAACCCATCAACCGTGAACTGCGAGTGATGGTCTCCAACGCGGAGATGCTGTTCGAACCGTCCCCCACCGGGCGTACCCGCTCGGCCGGGGAACTCAGCGACGGACAACGCTCGCTCCTGCATATCGCTCTGACCGCGGCGACTTTGGACATTGAACAGGAGATCGTGGGCGGCAAGCATCCGGACACGTTCGACCTCACACCGTCGTCGCTACCGGTACTCACGCTGCTCATCCTCGAAGAGCCGGAGAACAACCTCTCTCCCTTCTTCCTGTCCCGCGTCGTTCAGCAGCTGCTGAATGTCGCGGAGCGCGGCAGGTCCCAGACCATCATCTCGAGCCATTCGGCGAGCGTCGTGTCCCGGATCGAACCCGAGCAAATCCGCCACTTCCGCCTGCGTCGAAAGAAGCTGACGACAAAGGTGCAGGAAGTCCCCCTCCCCGCACCAAACACCGACGCGGGCAAGTATCTGCGTCAGGCGGTACGTTCCTACCCTGAGCTGTACTTCGCGCGATTCGTGGTCCTCGGCGAGGGAGAATCCGAGTCCGTCGTTCTCCCCATCCTCGCCGCAGCCCGCGGCATCCACATCGACCAGTCATTCGTCGCCGTCGTCCCACTGGGCGGGCGTCACACCAACTACTTCTGGCAGCTCCTCGACGGCCTTGGCATCCCTTACGCGACTCTCCTGGACCTCGACTTCGGTCGGGCAGGCGGTGGCGGAGATCGCCTGAAGGACGTGTGCAACGAGCTGGAGAAGATCGGCTACGACCCGTTCGATGAAGCACCCGGAGGGGCAACGTCAGTTGCTGACCTCAAGGGTCTCGACACCATCCAGAAGATCGCACCGTGGCTCACGCATCTCCGAAGGTACGGGGTCTATTTTTCTGCTCCCCTCGACCTGGACATGCGCCTGCTTATAGCGTTCCCGAAGGCCTACCGCGTCAAGGTCCCCGGAGGGCGCGGACCGATGTCAAAGACGATTCCGAAGTCTGCTGTCCTCGGCGCTGCGGACGTGCGCCCCGACGTCGCGTTGTGGGATGACCCGGCGCGCATCCCCGACCTTCGCTGGTATCGGTACCTGTTCCTGACCAACTCCAAGCCCAGCAGCCACCTTCGAGCGCTCGCTCGAGTCTCCGAAGTTGACCTCGCGGGACTTGGCGGAGGCCTCGGGAAGCTGCTTGACCGCATCGGCAAGGCGGTCGGCGACTGATGTTGGTGAGCGAGGACGACTGGGAACCCCTCGGCGAAGGCATCGACGATCTCGAAGAAGCGGCATGGGAGGCTCTGAAGGCAAGTTCTGCGTCCGTCGCGGCGGGGCCAGGCTCGGGCAAATCGGAGTTCCTTGCACAACGCGCAGGATTTCTGTTCCAGACCGGCCGTTGCCCATACCCGCAGGAGATCCTCGCGATCTCTTTCAAGAAGTCTGCGGCGTCGAACCTTCGAGACCGCGTGCAGAAGCGGTTGCCGGACTACGCACCCCGGTTCACCTCGATGACGTTCGACGCATTCACGAAGATGATTGTCGACCGGTTCTCCGCACTACTGCCGGCGCCGTGGACGCTCGACGAATACAAGATCAGCTACTCCAACAAGAAGGAGGTCGAGGCCTTCCTCGACGACATCGCCGGCTCCGCGCCGCCGCACCTCGTAGACGACATCCGAAGCATTCCCGCATTCGACTTCCTGGCCAGGCACGTCGGCGCAACTTCTCTCGATGACGATCTGCTGTCCCCGCAGACGGCGGAAGCCTACGCCGTGCACGCATGGTGGACGCAGAACTACATCGGACGCGCACGTGCGACCGTGGACTTCGTGATGCTGAACCGGCTCGCCGACCTCATCATCCGCTCGAGCCCGCAGCTGCGAACGGCACTGGCCGCGACATACCCGTTCGTGTTCGTGGACGAGTTTCAGGACACCACCTTCGCGCAATACTCGTTTCTCAAAGAGGTCTTCGCAAATTCCGGCACTCAGGTCACCGCCGTTGGCGACCGAAACCAACGCATCATGGGCTGGGCGGGTGCGCTTGACGACGCGTTCGCGGAGTTCGAGGTCGACTTCGCTGCCGAAACTTTCGTCCTGACAGCCAACTACCGCTCCTCGCCCGAGCTCGTTGAGCTACAGCACCGGTTCGCGAGGATCCTGAGCCCGACGGCGAGTAAGCAGACCTCTCACGTACTGAGCGAGACGGGGGACGCTCCCGCGCAGGTCTGGTCATTCACAGACGAGGACACCGAGGCCTCGAAGATCGGTGAATGGATTCGGGAGGACATGAACGACTCGGGTCGGACGGCATCCGACTACGCGATCCTCGCCCGCCAGCAGGTCGCCTTGATGGAGCCGCGATTCCGGACGGCGTTCGAAGAACACGACCTTCGTGTCCGCAACGATGACCTCCTCGTTGGCGAGATTCGGCTGCAAGACCTTCTCAGCGACGAGCTCACGGCCCTCCTCATCGACGTGATCCGGCTCGGAGCGTCCATCGGTGGTGAACCCGACGCCTGGATGAACGTGACCTCCACACTGGAAGCGCTGCCCGAGCAGACGCGGCATCGACGGGACTCGTGGGAGGACCGGTTGAGCGTGTTCCTCACCGACCTGCGAACGTGGTTCCGAGAGACGAACGAGCTGCTTCCTGCGACTACCGGCGCGATGGAACTCGCGGCAGCCGTTCTCGAACGAGTGACGAGCTTTATCAGTATGGAGGAACTCAGCGGCTCGCGGCGGTTCGCGGAGAACCGTGACGAGGTGACCACCAAGCTCACCGCCATCGGGATTCGTTTGGCCTCAGTGCTGGAGGAGACGTCGGCCTGGAACGAGGTGGCGGGCGCTTTCCGTCAGGACGACGCGGTGCCCCTCATGACCATCCATCGCAGCAAAGGTCTCGAGTATCACACGGTCTTCATCGTCGGTCTCGACGACAACCAGTGGTGGTCGCACGCCAACAACTCCATCGAATCCACGATGACCTTCTTCGTGGGTGTCTCCCGCGCTGCGGAACGCATCGTCTTCACCCATACGACCTATGGAGTCTCTCGCCGGAAGGTCCACGATCTGTACAACGAGCTCGAAGAGGCTGGCGTTCCGTTCCTGGAATTGGATTGAGGGCGAGATCCGCCAGTAGCCGCAGGCACTAGTAGCATGACGAACGTGCCAGATCCAGAGGACTCCGACGACATCGTCCTGCCGCCTGAGACGGAACAGCAGATCCGCCGCTTCGCGGAGCGAGCAGCTTCCCAGACGTACTCGGGCGACTCGGCTGAGATCCTCCGCAAGATCTCTCCGGCCATGGATGACCTCATGCACGGCATCCTTCAACGCCATCCACTTCGGGAACAGCTTGACGAGATGGGCGACCGAATCATTGCGAGCTCCCCGGCACTCGCCGAAGTACGCGAGCGCATGGATGAGGTGCTGCGCAGGAGCATCGCACCCGGCGGACAGTGGGCATCACTACTGGATTTCTCCGCCCGGGCCGCAGCCAACGCATCGTCCGATGAGAAGCTCTACCCGCCACCAGAATTGGACGGCGGGGAGAAGCCCGCAGGACCCGCGGCGCGGAAAGAGAACAGCCCTCGAGCGTTCTTCGGCAAGCACGCGGTGACCGTGCGCAGCATCGACCAGTTCCTGCATGTCATCGCGACGATACAGAGCAACTACAGTGGCCGGCGCCTCGTCTGGCGTGGACAACAGAATGCCGCATGGCCCGTGCAGAGTTCCCTGCACCGTCATCTCGTCGAGATGGAGGGCAGCGATGGATCCGAGGAGCACCTCGTCGATTACGAGCAACGTGCATTCGCCGTCGCATCCCAGTGGGGCATTCCGACGACACCTGCGATGAGCTTCCTGTCGCTTCTGCAGCACAACGGTGCGCCGACGCGTCTGCTGGACGTCAGCGTCGACCCGAACGTCGCCAGCTGGTTTGCTGTCGAGCCCGGCCCAAAGCTCGAGTCGAAGGCCGCACGCGTCGTCGTATGGGCCCTCAAGAAGTCAGCCCCTGACTTCCCGACGGAAGATGCAACGCCGTTCTGGCACGAATGGGATTCGGAAGACCTCCGCCGAAAGCTCGACTGGGGAACAGGCACCTCGATGTGGCCGTGGTTCCCGCCGGCGGCCGGGAACGACCGCATGCGGGCGCAGCGCGCGGGGTTCCTCATCGGGGCATCCAGCATCGTCACGACGCCTGTTGCGGACCTGTACTCCGAGTACTTCGGTGAGCAGTGGAACACCACAGAGATCGCCAACGCCACGTCATTCCTCGGCGTGCCGGTCCCCTACGACCGACGCCCGTCACAGCACGCCGCAATCCCCAAGGACCTTCGCCGCTTCGTGCCGTTCGTCACCATCCACATCCCCCCGAGCTTCAAGCCGATGCTTCGCTACTACCTGGAGGAGACGGCAGGGCTCTCAACGGCGACAATCTACCCGGACTTGATGGGCCTGGTGAAAGACCTCAAGTCGCCGACGATGGAGTATCGGGTGACGCATACGGGACCCCACTTCCCTTAGCATTCCGGCAACAACCACGCTAGGCGCATCGACCGGACCGGATTCGGGAGTCGTCGCCGCACAAGCATTACGGCGCTGGAGGATTACGACGGAGCTTGTGGAGGATCGACGTCCGCGAGCCAGGCCAATTCCCCCGGAATCACGCGGCAAAACACCTTCCGCGTACAACCCACACATTTTGTACGCGAGAGGTTCCTCCGCGTACGAGAAGAGCCGCCTGGGTTCAGGCGGCTTTTCTCATGCTTTCGCGGCTATCGCGGCCCAGACGGCGCGCTTCACATCCATTTCTGTCGCTTGAAGATGATGTACAGGACGAGCGCGAACGCAACCATGCCACCGACGGCCAGCGGATACCCGAACGCCCAGTGGAGTTCAGGCATGTTGTCGAAGTTCATGCCGTAGATCGCTCCGATCAGAGTGGGCGCGAACAGGATCGCCGCCCAGCCCGAGATCTTCTTCATGTCCTCGTTCTGCCGCTGTGCGACGAGAGTGGCGTTGACGGTGAGGATCTGTGAGAGGGACTCGCGCAGCTCGCTGACCTGCGTCTCCGCACGGCTCAGGTGGTCGGCGACGTCTTGGAGGTACGACTGCAGCGCCTCGGGGATGTCGAAGCGACGGAACCCTTTCCGGAGGGCCGCGAGCACCTCGGCGAGACCGGACGTCGCCTGCTGCAGGTCGATGACCTCCTGACTCAGGCGGTAGATGCGTTCGGTGACGGTCGCATCGCCGCTGAACACCTGGCGTTCGATCTGCTCGCGGTCTATGGCGAGACCTCGAAGAACCGGCGTGTAGCCGTCGACGACAGCGTCGAGGAGACGATAGACGATGGCTTCGGGGCCGTGGTGCAGCAGCTGCTCGTCATCGAGCAGGGTCCGGTCTCCACGATCGGCGGCGCCGGATGCGTCATCGGCGTCGAGACCGTCGATCCACCGCCCGTCCTGGCAGAGGACCGCCACAGCCTGCGGCCGTACGAGGATGTGGAACTCGGCGAAGTCGACGTCTTCCTTCGCGTCGATGTACCAGGCCGACCGAACGACCAGGAAGAGCGTCTCGCCGTAGCGTTCCAGCTTCGGACGCTGCCCGGCATGCAGGAGATCCTCGACCAGCAGCGGGTGCAGGTCCCAGGCGCTCGCCAGTTCGGCGATGTCCTCCGCCGTCGGCCTCGGGTACAGCAGGAGGGCCGTGCGGTGTTGGTCCTCATCGGTGAACGCCTGAGCGCCGTCCACCGTGGTGTCGCGGGGCGCCCGGACCAGGTGACCGTCGTCGACGTACCGTGTCCGCCGTGTCGTCCCCTCAGCGGGAATCGAAGTGCCGACCGTGCGACGTCGGAAGACTCCGCCGCGGCGACGACTCACCTCGTCGCCTGTGGGCTGTGTCATACCGGGTCCTCTCGCTCTGTTCGGAGTATGCCGCAGATCGCGGCAGGGTTCAGGAAAGCCGGGGTGCGAGCACTTCTTGAAGAGCCGGGCCGACCACCCGGACGAGATCGTCGACATCCGCATCCACGAGGGTGGGCACGCCGATGATGCGACGGGCGGTGACGATGCCGACGAGCATGGCCGACGCGAGCCCCGTGCGCAGCACGGCATCCGCGGCGCCACTGGCTCGCGTGCCTTCCCGGAGGCGGGACTGGATGAAGTCTCGAAGCTGGTCGTTGGCATGCTGATTCACGATGGCGCCACGGAGCATGGCCATGAGCGGTTCGGATTCGTCCTCCGGCCCTTCCCAGGCCTGCAGGTACGCGCGGACGACCCGTTCCCCCACGTGCTCGTCGGGGCCTTCGAAAGCTGTGTCGAACCGGTCGAGCGCGGATGCCGGCACCGCCATCACCGCGGCGAACAACTCGTCCTTGGAACGGAAGAACTGCATCACCTGAGAGGCATCGACGTCGGCGTCTGCCGCAACGCGACGGATCGTCGTCGCGGCGAATCCGTCGGCGGCGAACCGCGCCCTGGCGGCCTCAAGGATGGCGAGGCGCGTGTTGCCCGGGCCTGGTCGCCGCCCAGGACGTCGAGTATTGACCGGCTTCTCCTCTGTGCTCACCCCTTCAATGTACGCCTCCCCCGACAGTTTCTCAACGCGTGTTGAGTTTTACTCGGATCGGACGTACGCTCGCAGCGACCCGAGATCCTGGGCCGCTTCTCCGAGATGAAGGAATCGCCATGTCCACCGAACAGAAGATCTTCACGCCTTCTCACCCGCTCCCCACCGGCCGAACCGGACTCCTCACTGCGTTCGCACCCGGCACCAGGGTGCTCGAAGCCGGTTACCAGATCGCGCCGCAGTTCCGCCCGCTCCCGGTCGACGTCGTCTTCGAGAAGGACGTAGCCGTGCAGCTCCGCGACGGCGTCACCATCTACATCGACGTCCTCCGCCCGGTCGGGTCGGAGACGGTGCCGGTGATCCTGGGGTGGAGCCCGTACGGCAAGGCACAGGGAACCTCGATGAGCGTCATGGGCGTCTTCGGGCTCGTCGGGCTCCCCGACTCCATCGTCTCCGGACTCGAGAAGTTCGAGGGCCCCGACCCCGCCTACTGGTGCGCCCGGGGATACGCCGTCTGCAACCCCGACATCCGTGGCGTCGTCGACTCCGAGGGCGACAGCGTGCTCTGGGACCGACAGGACGGACGTGACGCCTACGACCTCATCGAATGGCTCGCCGAGCAGGAGTGGTGCAACGGCAGAGTCGGGATGACCGGTACCTCCTACCTCGCCGTCTCGCAGTGGTTCGCCGCGGCCGAGCAGCCGCCGCACCTCGCCGCCATCAACCCCTGGGAAGGCGTCAGCGACGTCTACCGCGATCTCGTCCTGCGTGGCGGCATGCCCGACACCGGTTTCGCTCGCCAGCTGCAGGAAGGCAGTTTCTTCGGCAAGAACCGCAAGGAGGACATCCTCGCCGAAGTCGACGCGCACCCCCTGTTCGACGCACTCTGGTCCGAGAAGGTCCCCGAGTTCGACAGGATCACCGTGCCCGCCTACATCGTCGCGAGCTACTCCAACACCCTGCACACAGCAGGCACGTTCCGCGCCTGGCGGCGCATCGCCTCTGAACAGAAGTGGCTGCGCATCCACAACGGCCAGGAATGGCCCGACTACTACGACGAGGACAACGTCGAAGACCTCCGTCGCTTGTTCGACCACTATCTGAAGGGCATCGACAACGGATGGGAGTCGACGCCGCGCGTGCGCTACGCCGTGCTCGATCTCGCCGGAGGAGACAGGGTCAATGAGCCGGCGGATGAGTTCCCTCCGACCGACGCGGTCTCGACGAAGCTCTATCTCGACGCACGTACCCGACGCTTGACGCCCGAGACTCCGGTCGATGCCTCGACCGTCGCGTACGACGTCGACAAGAACCCGAACGCCGCGTCGTTCCTGCTCCGCTTCGACGACGTCACGGAACTCGTCGGGTATCCGAAAGCGCACCTGTTCGTGGAAGCCCGTGACGCCGACGACATGGACCTGTTCGTCCTGATCCAGAAGCTCGACGCCTACGGCACGCCTCTGCAGCAGTTCACCGTGCCCAACCAGAGCGCCATGGCTCACGACCTCACCGACCACGGCGCGACGATCCTCAAGTACAAGGGGTCCGACGCTCGACTGCGCGTCTCCGCACGCCACCTCGACGAGACGCTCACGACCGACGACGTGCCGGCGCACTCCTTCGATCGCGTCGAGAAGCTGTCTCCTGGCGAGATCGTCGAGATCGAGCTCGACCTGCTCCCGCTCGGGCTCGCCTTCGCCGCCGGCGATCAGCTCCGGTTCATCGTCAGCGCCCGCAACCTGCTGGGAACCCTGATGCCGGGCATCGAGGAGTACGTCCCCGTCAACCAGGGCGCGCACGTGATCCACACCGGCGCCGACCATGCGTCCTACCTGCAGGTGCCCATGCGAAAGGGGTGACGAGGGTGCGGCCCGCCCGGAATCACGTGGCGGAACGGCCGCCTCGTACGATCAGCGCAGAGGACCCCGCCCGGATGGACGGGGTCCTCTGCGTCCGGCACGGCTCCCCTCCGCGACCCGGAGTTTCTCAGCGGCTCCCGATAGGCTGGGGGCGTGCCCCTCCTCTCGATCGCCGGTTCGACGCGTGCCCCGCACCGTCTTCGCTCGGCGACCCCGATGAAGGAATGGATGCGTGTCATCCTGCACCCGGGCACGAACGGGTGGACCAGTGTGTGGGGCACCCTCTCGCACGGCGAGATCGCCGGCTGCCCGCCGCCACGGAACTAGACCACGCCTCGAACGGGGCGGTGGTCTTCTGCGCCATTCACCCCCTTCTCTCGCGTGAGGTCTTTTCCGTGTCCCCGAATTCTTCCCCTGCCCGTTTCTCCCTCGCCCCGCATGCGCTGTGGAACGGCATCCGTTCCAACGCCCGCAGCGACGTCTTCGGCGGGTCGCTCCTGCTCGCGGCGACTTTGGCGGCGCTGATCCTCGCGAACAGCCCGGCCGCCTCCTGGTACGAGTCCGTGCGCGACTTCACGTTCGGCATCCCGGAGCTGCATCTCGAACTCAGCATCGGCGCGTGGGCATCCGACGGACTGTTGGCGATCTTCTTCTTCGTGGTCGGTCTCGAGCTGAAAGAAGAGTTCATCGCCGGACGCCTGCGCGATCCGCGTCGGGCCGCTCTGCCGATCGCGGCTGCGGTGGGCGGCGTGGTGGTTCCCGCGCTCATCTTCGTCCTGATCAATGTCGCCAGCGGTACGGATGCGTTGCGCGGCTGGGCGATCCCCACGGCCACTGACATCGCGTTCGCCGTGGCCGTTATCGCGGTGGTCGGCAAGTTCCTGCCGCCCGCCCTGCGCGTGTTCCTGCTGACTCTCGCGATCATCGATGACCTCATCGCGATCACCATCATCGCGACGTTCTACACCGACACCATCAGCTTTCCGTGGTTGATCCTCGCGCTGCTTCCACTGGCGGGCTTCGCCGCCCTGGTGGCGAAGGGCGTGCGGGCGTGGTGGATCCTGGTCCCCCTCGCCATCGCGGTCTGGGTGTGCATCCACGCCTCCGGGGTCCACGCGACCGTCGCGGGAGTGCTGCTCGGCTTCGTCGTGCCCGTCACGGCGACCGAGCGCGCTCGGGTGCGGGTCGGCACGGACGACGCCGGTCGGCCGGTCTACGACGGCATGGCCGCGCACTTCGCCGACCGGTGGAGCATCGTGGCCACGCTGTTCGCGGTGCCGGTCTTCGCGTTCTTCGCCGCGGGTGTCACCGTCGGCGGGTGGGAAGGACTCACCTCCGCCTTCACCGACCCGATCACGATCGGGATCGTCGTCGGCCTCGTGGCCGGCAAGCCTCTCGGAATCCTGGCGACGACGTTCCTGCTGAGCCGCATACCCGCGCTGCGGTTGGACGAGACGTTGCGCTGGCCCGATCTGACCGGCATGGCCTTCCTCGCCGGCATCGGGTTCACCGTCTCGCTGCTCGTCGGCGAGCTCGCCTACGGATCGAGCTCCGTCGCCGACGAGCACGTGAAGATCGGCGTGCTGGTCGGGTCGTTCGTCGCCGCCGTCCTGGGCGGCATCGTCCTGGCGCGGAGTAACGCGCACGCCAGGACGACATCGGCGACGGTGCTCTGACCAGGACCGGACGGAAGGCGCACGGCGGCGAGCGCGTCCCTCAGTGGTGGAAGGCCGACCGCGGGTTGTCCGACGGCATCGGCGACTCGAGTGCGTCGAGATATGCGACCTCGGTCTCGATCGCCTGCAGCAGCTCTGCCGCGAGGTCCATGCTCAGACCGTTGCGGACGACGATGCGCTGCACCGTGATCTCCTCGAGGTCGGCGGGCATGGGGTACGCCGGGACCAGCCATCCCTTCATCCTGAGGCGATCCTGCAGATCGTAGAGCGTCCAGTTCTTGGTGTGGCCGTCCTTGAGGCGCCAGGCGAACACAGGGATGTCGCTGCCGTCGTTCCAGAGCTCGAACGCGTCGAGTTTCGCGATGCCGGCGGAGAGGTACTTCGCGACGTCCTGCGAGGCCTGCTGCACCGCACGGTATCCCTCGAATCCGAGGCGCAGGAACAGGTAGTACTGCAGCACCACCTGCGCACCCGGCCGGGAGAAGTTCAGGGCGAAAGTGGGCATCTCCCCGCCCAGGTAGCTGACCGTGAACACCAGGTCCTCCGGCAGCCACTGCGCATCACGCCAGACCACCCAGCCGAGCCCCGGGTACACGAGCCCGTATTTGTGACCCGACGTGCTGATCGAGTGCACCCGGTCGAGCCGGAAGTCCCACACCAGATCGGGCTGCAGGAACGGCGCGATCATCGCGCCGGAGGCACCGTCGACGTGGATGGGGATGTCGAGGCCGGTGCTCTTGTGGATCTCGTCGAGTGCGGCGGCGATCTCGGCGACGGGTTCGTACATGCCGGTGTAGGTCACTCCCATGATCGCGACGACACCGATCGTGTTCTCGTCGACGTACTTCGCCAGATCATGCCCGTCGAGCGTCTTGTGCTCCGCGCTGATCGGCACGTAACGGGGCTCCACATCGAAGTAGTTGCAGAACTTCTCCCAGCACACCTGCACCGCCGACGACATCACGAGGTTCGGCGTAGAGGCGTCTTTCCCGGCTGCACGCCTGGCGTGCTGCCACCGCCGCTTGAAGGCGAGGCCGCCCAGCATGCACGCCTCGGACGAACCGATCGTCGAGGTGCCGATGCTCTTCTCGGCATCCGGGGAATTCCACAGGTTCGCCAACATGTGCCAGCAGTTGTCCTCGATCGCCGCCGTCTGCGGATACTCGTCCTTGTCGATCATGTTCTTGTCGAACGACGCGGCGTAGACCTGCTTGGCGTCATCGTCCATCCAGGTGCTGACGAACGTCGCGAGGTTCAGCCGCGCGTTTCCGTCGAGGATCGTCTCGTCGTCCACGATCTGCTTCGCCGTGTCAGGAAGTGACTCGCCCGAGGGGATGACATGACGCGAAGTGAGCGTCGCCTCCCCCGGCCTCGTGAAGATCGGCTGGTCGTCGGTGGAGGGTGTGCTCATATCCGGAACCTCTCGCATCGCTGATGGCGTCACACCGGCGAGACGCTCGCTGGCTGACGCCGGTCGTGCCGTCCACTCTGGCAACGCCGGCGCCGCAGCGCTACTCGACTTTCTGCCACCTGCGCTCCGCCCAGAGACCGGCGAAGGTACCCCGGGTGAATTCGCGACGACGCCCGCGTTTCGCGAGAGGTCCGCGATTAGCCTGACCTGAAGCGGGAGCCACCGCGGAGTGGACTCCTGTCGTCAACGGCTGAGGGTGGTCGACTCAGCCCTGAACAAGGGAAGTCATCCATGGCAGAACTGATCGTCATCTCCTTCGATTCCGAGCCCCAGGCAGAAGGCGCCTACGACGAGATCCTGTCGCTGCAGAACGACCTGGTCGTCGAGCTCGCGGGCCTCGCGCTCGTCAAGGTCGATGAGAAGGGCAAGACCAAGGTCGAGTACCCGGGTGCCGCCGGCAACGTCGGCGTCGGAGCCGCGGGCGGTGCGCTCTTCGGCATGCTCATCGGTCTCCTGTTCTTCGTGCCGATCGCCGGCCTGCTCTTCGGAGGCCTCTTCGGTGCTCTGTTCGCCGGCCTCGACAAGAGCGGTATCGATGCCGAGTTCCGCGACCGGGTCAAGAGCACCGTCTCCGCCGGCAAGTCGGCCGTCGTCGTGTACGCGACGAAGATCACCGAGGACAAGTTCACCGCGGCACTCGCGCCGTTCAACGGCACGGTCGTCCAGACGTCCCTCTCCGCAGAAGACGAGAAGGAGCTCATCCACGACCTCGGCGGCGCCCAGTAGTCGATTCGCGCGGACACCGAGCACGGGGCCGGCTCCGTCCGACCCCGTGCTCGGTGTCCACCTCGCGATCCCACCCCCAAATGAGAAGAAGGAACCCCCATGACCGTGGAACTGCCCGGATCGATCCTGCCGCTGCCTGACCGCGAGTATCAGGGGCCGGTCGTCTTCGACGCGAAGAAGTCGGAGTCCGACTTCCCTCCCCTCGTCGCCAAGAGACCGCCCAAGAGCGCCCCCAACGTCCTCGTCATCCTCCTCGACGACGTGGGCTTCGGGGCATCGAGCGCCTTCGGTGGCCCGATCCACACCCCGACGGCCGAACGCCTCGCGAACGCCGGTCTGAAGTACACCCGATTCCACACCACCGCACTGTGCTCCCCCACTCGTGCCGCGCTGCTCTCCGGACGCAACCACCACGCAGTGGGCATGGGCCACATCACCGAGACGGCGACCCCGTCCCCCGGCTACCGCTCCACGCGTCCGAACTCGGCCGTTCCGCTGCCCGAGATCCTGCGTCAGAACGGCTACAACACCGCCCAGTTCGGAAAGTGCCACGAGGTGCCGGTGTGGGAGACGGGCCCGACCGGACCGTTCGACCACTGGCCGGCCTTCTCGGGCTTCGAGCGCTTCTACGGCTTCATCGGCGGCGAGACCAACCAGTGGACGCCGGCTCTCGTCGACGGCGTCACCGCGGTCGAACCGCCGACCGACGAGGACTACCACCTCATGCCCGATCTGGCCGACAAGACCATCGACTACATCCGGCAGCAGAAGAGCCTGACCCCGGACAAGCCGTTCTTCATCTACTTCGCACCCGGTGCGACGCACGCCCCGCATCACGTTCCGAAGGACTGGATCGCGAAGTACAAGGGCGCGTTCGACCATGGCTGGGACGCGCAGCGCGAGCAGACCTTCGCCCGGCAGATCGAGCTCGGCGTGATCGCTCCGGACTCGAAGCTCACCGAGCGTCCAGAGGGGCTGCCTGCCTGGGACGACGTCCCCGACGAGCAGAAGCCGATCCTCGCGCACCAGATGGAGGTCTACGCGGCGTTCCTCGAGTACGCGGACTTCCACACCGGTCGCGTCATCGATGCGCTGGAGGAGCAGGACATCCTCGATGAGACGCTCGTCTACTACATCATCGGCGACAACGGCGCGAGCGCCGAGGGCGGCATCAACGGCGCCTACATGCTGACGACCGCCTCCAACGGCGGCGGCCAGTTCGAGACCGTCGAGTTCTGGAACGAGCACCTCGACAAGGTCGGCGGTCCCGAGGCCTACAACCATTACTCCGTGGCGTGGGCACACGCAATGTGCACGCCCTACCAGTGGACCAAGCAGGTGGCGTCGCACTACGGCGGAACACGCAACGGGACCATCGTGCACTGGCCGAGCACGATCAAGGGATCCGGCGAGGTCAGGCACCAGTGGCATCACGTGATCGACCTCGCCCCGACCGTCCTCGACGTCGCCGGACTCGCCGAGCCGCACACCGTGAACGGGGTCACCCAGATCCCGATGCACGGCGTCTCGATGGCGTACACCTTCAACGCGCCGGACGCCGACGAACGGCACCTGACGCAGTACTTCGAGCTGATGGGCAACCGCGGCATCTACCACAAGGGCTGGACGGCCCAGACGAAGCACCGTACCCCCTGGGATGTCGTCTCGAAGGCGCCGGACTTCTCGGCCGACGTGTGGGAGCTGTACGACACCTCCGTCGACTGGACGCAGTCGAACAACCTGGCGTCCGAGCACCCGGAGAAGCTGGCGGAGATGCAGCAGATGTTCCTGATCGAGGCGGCACGACACAACGTGTTCCCCCTCGACGACCGGGCAGCAGAGCGCATGAATCCGGCGATCGCCGGCCGGCCGACCCTCGTCACGGGCGACAGGCTGCGGCTGTACCCAGGCATGATCCGCCTCGGCGAGAACGTCGCGCTGAACGTGAAGAACCGTTCGTACTCGGTCACCGCCCAGCTCACGGTCCCCGAAGACGGCGCGCTCGAGGGTGCCATCGTCGCACAGGGAGGCCGCACCGGCGGCTGGTCGTTCTTCGCGGAAGACGGCAAGCTCGGGTATCACTACAACTACTGCGGCCTGGTGCGCACGACGGTGTTCTCCGACGGGCAGATCGGCGGCGGCGACCACCTCGTGCGTGCCGAGTTCGCCTACGACGGAGGCGGGATCGGAAAGGGCGGCGAGGTCACGCTGTTCATCGACGGGACAGCGGTCGGCTCCGGACGCGTGGAGCACACGCACCCGCTGTACTTCTCCTTCGACGAGGGTCTCGACACCGGCGAGGACACCGGAATGCCCGCCTATGAGGGATACAAGGAGTGGGGCGGCAAGTTCAGCGGAACGATCGATTGGGCAGAGGTGGCTCTCGGCACCGATGACCACAACCACCTGATCGACCCCGAGGAGCACTTGAACGCGGCGCTGCGACACCAGTAGCACGCACAGAAACGACAGGAGGCCCCGTCCGGGTGGACGGGGCCTCCTGTCGTGAACGCCGGCCGGCAGGCGAGCCGAACGATCGCCGGGCGACCTTACGCCGCCTGATCCAGATCAGCGATCGAGGATCGCGCGGGTCGTCACCTCCGGGCGCAGATCGAGGCGACGCAGCAGTTGGGCGTTGAGAGCGACGACGATGGTCGACAGCGACATCAGGATCGCTCCGACCGACATCGGCAACACGAATCCGATCGGCGCGAGCACGCCGGCCGCGAGCGGCACCGAGAGCAGGTTGTATCCGGCGGCCCACCACAGATTCTGCTTCATCTTCCGGTACGCGGCCCGCGAGAGCTCGATGACGGAGAGCACGGAGCGCGGGTCGTCGCTCGCGAGGATGACTCCGGCTGAAGCGATCGCGACATCGGTACCGGCGCCGATGGCCAGACCCACGTCGGCCTGCGCCAGCGCGGGCGCATCGTTGACGCCGTCGCCGACCATCGCGACCTTGCGCCCCTCCCGCTGCAGCTCCTGCACCTTCGCGGCCTTGTCCTCGGGGCGCACTCCCGCGAAGAACCGGTCGATCCCGAGATCCGCCGCAACCGTCTGTGCGACGGCCTCGGCGTCGCCCGTGATCATGACGACCTGCACACCGAGCACATGCAGGGCGTCGACGGCTTCGCGGGATTCCGGACGTACCTCGTCGGCGAGCTTCAGCGCCCCGATCACTCGACCGTCCTGGACGACATGGAGGATGATCGCGCCATCCTCCCGCCACTGCTCGGCGACGGCGAGCTCGCGCCCCTGCTCCTCCGCGAGCAGGTGCGGGCCGCCCACGCGCACGGTCGTCCCCTCGACGGTCGCCGTGACCCCGACCGCCGGCGATGACGTGAAGTCGCGGCTCTGCGGCACGGAGAGGTTCTTCTCGGCGGCGGCACGGACGATCGCCTTCGCGAGCGGGTGCTCGCTGTCGGCTTCGGCAGCGGCGGCGAGCGCCAGCACTCGATCGGCATCGTGCGCGCCCGAGACGGACACCTCCGACACGACGGGCTCACCCTTGGTGAGGGTTCCGGTCTTGTCGAACAGCACGGTGTCGACGGTGCGCATGCTCTCCAGCGCCAGTCGGTCCTTCACCAGCACTCCGCCGCGAGCCGCGCGCTCCGTGGCGATCGAGACGACGAGCGGGATCGCCAGACCCAGCGCATGCGGGCAGGCGATCACGAGGACGGTGATCGTACGGATGACTGCCGCGTCAGGGAGCCCGACGAGGGTCCACACGATCGCGGTGATCGCCGCCGAACCCAGCGCGAACCAGAACAGCCACCCCGCGGCGGTGTCCGCAAGGCGCTGGGCTCGCGAGGACGAGCTCTGCGCCTCGGTCACCAGACGCTGGATGCCGGCGAGGGTGGTGTCGTCTCCGGTCGCGGTGATCTGCACGCGGAGCCCGGAGTCGGTGGCGACGGTGCCGGCGGTGACCTGGTCTCCCGCACCGCGCGCGACCGTGCGAGACTCCCCCGTCACCATCGACTCGTCCATCGACGCCCGGCCGTCGACGATGCGCCCGTCGGCTGGAACGCTTCCGCCCGGACGAACGACGACGATGTCGCCGACCACCAGATCTGCGGGTGAGACGATCACGACCTGTCCGTCCTCCACGCGTTCGGCCTCATCCGGCAGGAGAGCGGCGAGCGAGTCGAGTGCAGAGGTGGTCTGCGCGAGAGAGCGCATCTCGATCCAGTGCCCGAGCAGCATGATCACGATGAGGAGGGCCAGCTCCCACCAGAAGTCGAGCTCGTGGTGGAGGATGCCGAGACTCGCCCCCCACGATGCGAGGAAGGCCACCGTGATCGCCAGGCCGATGAGCAGCATCATGCCGGGCTTGCGCGCGCGGATCTCGCTGACGGCACCCACGAGGAAGGGCTTGCCTCCCCACACGTACATCACGGTTCCCAGCACGGGCGAGACCCACACCAGGCCGGGGATGTCGGGAAGGGCATAGCCGAGGATCATCGCGAACATCCCCGACAACGCGACCGTCGGCACGGCGAGGGCGAGCATGATCCAGAAGAGCCGCCGGAACTGTCCGACGTGATCTGCGTGCCCCGCGTGACCGTCGTGACCGTCATGACCCGCGTGCCCGGCATGGGAGTCGTGCACGGCAGCACCGTGAAGGCCGTGCAGCTCTTCGGCGTCGCCGCTCCCGTCGTGCGACGGGTCGTGCGCGGTGCTGTCGTGTCTCGGAATGCTCTCGTGCTGTGGAGTGCTCTCGTGTCTCGGAGTGCTCTCGTGTCGTGGAGTGCTCATTGACCTCTCCTCCTCGGAAAGACGTTGCCGTGCAGAACCGCGGGCGCGGTCCTGCACGGGGGGAACGGGTCAGGCTGCGGTGACGTACTTCGCCGGATCGGCGTCGAACGCCGGGCCGCATCCTGCGCAGCAGAAGTAGTAGCGCGTGCCCTCGTAGTCGCGGAACAGACCGGCGGCCTCGGCGTCTGCGATGACGACAGCGCTGCCGACCATCACCGGGCACTCCGCCGTCGCGCCGACGGTCGGCGCCAGCAGATCCTGACGACCGTCGGCGGAGACCGCACCGTTGCTGTTGACACTGCAGCAGGACTCTGCGGGGGAATCGGACATGAGGTGCTCTCTTTCGGTTTCAGTGGGTTCCTGCGGGGACTGCCGGTGTCGCGCGTTCCCGCGTCGCACCGCTCCCTGCCGGAGAGGGGTCCACCGCCTGGCTCCGGAAGGAACGCAGGCGGAGGCTGTTGCCGACGACGAAGACGCTGGAGAACGCCATCGCCGCACCGGCGAGCATGGGGTTGAGCAGGCCGAGCGCTGCGAGCGGGATCGCCGCGACGTTGTACGCGAAGGCCCAGAACAGGTTGCCCTTGATCGTGCCCAGGGTCCTGCGGGACAGACGGATGGCGTCTGCGGCACTGCGCAGATCTCCGCGGACCAGGGTGATGTCGCTGGCTTCGATCGCCACATCGGTCCCCGTGCCCATCGCGAGCCCCAGATCGGCCTGCGCGAGAGCGGCGGCGTCGTTCACGCCGTCTCCGACCATCGCGACGACCCTGCCCTCGTGCTGGAGCCGGATGACGACGTCGACCTTCTCCTTCGGGAGCACCTCGGCGATGACCTCGGTGATGCCCACCTCGGCCGCGATCTGCTCGGCCACCGCACGATTGTCTCCGGTGAGGAGGATGGGCGTCAGACCCAGGCTCTTCAGCTGCGAGATGGCCTGAGCGCTGGTCGGCTTCACCGTGTCGGCGACGACGAGCACGCCCCGCGCCTCGCCGTCCCATCCGACCGCGATGGCGGTCTTGCCCTGACTCTCGGCCTCCCCCTTCACGGCGGCGAGCTCGGGGGGAAGGTGGTGCGACCACTCCGCCAGCAGCGATTCCCGGCCCACGAGCACCGCGTGACCGTCGACGACTCCCTGAACGCCCTTGCCTTCGACGTTGACGAAGTCCTCGGGCACGGGAAGAACACCGATCTCCTGAGTCGCGGCCTTGGCCACCGCCTGGGCGATGGGGTGCTCCGACGCGTCTTCCACCGCGCCCGCCAGCCGCAGGAGCTCGCGCCGGTCGACGCCCTCCGCAGTGTGCACCGCGGTGAGCGTCATCTTGCCGCTGGTCACGGTTCCGGTCTTGTCGAGCACGACAGTGTCGACCTTACGGGTGGATTCGAGCACCTCGGGGCCCTTGATGAGGATCCCCATCTGCGCTCCGCGTCCCGTCCCCACCAGCAGTGCCGTCGGAGTGGCGAGGCCCAGCGCGCAGGGGCAGGCGATGATGAGCACGGCGACGGCGGCGGTGAAGGCGGCGGATGCCGGGAATCCGGCCCCCAGCCAGGCACCGAGCGTGGCGAGGGCGATCGCGATGACGATCGGCACGAAGATCCCGGAGACACGGTCGGCGAGGCGCTGCACCTCGGCCTTCCCCGTCTGCGCATCCTCGACCAGCTTCGCCATCTGCGCCAGCTGGGTGTCGGAACCGACACGCGTCGCACGGACGACCAGGCGGCCACCCGCGTTCACGGTCGCGCCGGTCACGGCGTCGCCTTCACCCACCTCGACCGGCACCGACTCGCCGGTCAGCATCGAGGCGTCGACGGCCGATGTCCCCGAGACGATGATCCCGTCGGTGGCGATCTTCTCGCCGGGCCGCACGACGAACTCGTCTCCGGGCTTCAGTTCTGACGTGGGAATCCGCATCTCGATGCCGTCGCGGATCACGGCGACGTCCTTGGCGCCGAGTTCGAGCAGTGCGCGCAGCGCTGCCCCGGCCTGGCGCTTGGAGCGCTTCTCGAAGTAGCGTCCGGCGAGGATGAACATCGTCACTCCCGCACCGACCTCGAGGTAGATGTTCGCAGCGCCGTCGCTGGGCGCCACGGTCAGCTCGAACGGGTGCGTCATCCCGGGGACTCCCGCGGTCCCGAAGAACAGCGCGTAGAGCGACCACAGCAGTGCGGCGATCGTCCCCATCGAGATCAGGGTGTCCATCGTCGCCGCGCCGTGGCGGAGATTCGTCCACGCCGCCTTGTGGAACGGCCACGCCGCCCACACGATGACCGGACCGGCGAGCGCGAGCGAGAGCCACTGCCAGTAGATGAACTGGAGCGCCGGGATCATCGCCATCGCGATGACCGGGACCGTCAGGACGATCGAGGCGATGAGCCGGTGCTTGAGGCTCGTCAGTTCGGCGTCGGGGGCATCTCCCGCATCGTCCTGCGGCGTGGGCGTTGCAGGGGCGGGAAGGGCTGCGGTGTATCCGGTCTTCTCCACCTCCGCGATGAGCACAGCCGGATCGAAGCCGGCCGGCGCGGTCACCTTGGCCTTCTCCGTGGCATAGTTCACGGTCGCGGTGACCCCGTCCAACCGATTGAGCTTCTTCTCGATCCGCATCGCGCACGATGCGCAGGTCATGCCGCCGATCTCCAGCTCCACGCTGGCCGGTGCGGCCGCGGACTGCGTGTCCGTCATGGTGATCTCCTCGATCCTTGCGCTCCGCGTCCGAGAACGTGGAGAGAGTGGTGCCGTGCGGTTCAATGCCCGCCGTGGTCGTCGCCCGTGTCGTTCGACGACGGGTCTGCGGGAGTCGCGTCCAGGACGAACGGTGCCGTGTGGACCTTCCCGTCGACCTGGAAGTCGAGGTAGAGCAGGTACCGACCGGCAGTGGGGGCCTGCGCGGTGAAGACCACCTCGGGACCGGCGACGTCACCCGGTTCGGGCTCATCGCCGTGCGCGTGCACGTGCAGGTAGGCCAGATCTCCTTCGCGGAGGGCGACCAGATGTCCGAATGCGCCCAGGTACGGCTCGAGCGCGGTGACGGGCACCCCGTCGCGCGTGACGTCGACCGTCAGCTCGCTTCCCGCACCGGCGACGAGGTCTCCGCTGATCGACACGTCGAACCCGTCGACGGTCGCGGTGGTCCTGGTCTCGGTCGGGGGCTGCGGAGTGAAAGGCCCGCCCACATCGACCGTCCGTGAGAGCGTCACCCCGAGCCCACCCGATGCGGTGAAGTCGGCGTACACCCGGTAGGTGCCGGCAGCGTCCCAGGTCCACGGCAGCGACCATGTGCCCGTTCCGGCATCGAGTACGGGATGCACATGCCGGTACCGGCTGCCGTCGCTGCGCACCACGATCAGGTGGAGCTGCTTGCCGTGGGCCGTCTCGTATGAGGTGACCGGTTCGCCGTCGGCACCTCGGACGACGAAGGAGAGTTCCCCCTCGATCCCGGTCTCCCCCGGGGCCGAGATCACGCCGATGGTGTATCCGGATGCGGCGATCGTCACTCCACTCACGTCTGTTCCCTGCTCTTTCCCGTTGTCCGTCTTCTGCCCGGCAGCTTCAGCCGACTGCTCATCATGACCGGCTCCCCCACGCTCCATCCAGGAGGCCACGGCGCTGTCGGGGACGAGGGCGCCGGCCGCCGCGAACGCGACGCCGAAGACCAGCACGAGACCCGCGCCGTAGATGCCGAGACGGCCTGCGGTGTTCATCAGGCGCGTACTGCCTGGTAACCCGCCTCGTCGACGGCCGCGAGGATCGCCGCGTCGTCGACAGGCTCTGCGCTGGTCACGACGAGCCTGCCGGTCTGCGCGCTGACGTCGATCGCGTCGACACCGGGAACCTGGCCGACCTCGCCGCGGATCGCGACCTCGCAGTGACCGCAGCTCATTCCGCTCACCTGGTACTCGCTCGTGCTCATGACGATTCCTCTCTCCGTTCAACATACCCGGGTGGGGTACTCCTTCGGGTCAACCCTATACCCTCCAGGGGTATTCCCGTCAACCGTGGGCGTCCGCTCTCGAGCGCACGCGACATCACCCACCCGGGGTGACGACGACCTGTCGAGCACGCCGAGACGATGCCACGCTGGTGTTTCCGCCGGCATTCGACGAGACACGAGGATCACACATGACCACCCACCCCTCCCTGTCCTCCTGGCGCGACACGCGCACGCTCCGAGACATCGAGGCGTTCGTCGCCTCCGTGACCGCAGGACCCGACGCCGTGCCCGTCGAGGAGCGCATCGCGGTGTTCGACAACGACGGGACCCTGTGGTCGGAGAAGCCGATGATCACGCAGCTGCACTACGTCGTCGAGCAGTGGCGCGCAGCGGCGGAGAGCGCACCCGAACTCGCCGAAAGACAGCCGTACCTCGCCGCCGTGAGCGGTGACTTCGAGTGGCTGGGCACGGCGATCGACAAGCACTACGGCGGTGACGACTCCGACCTCAAGATCATCATCCAGGCGCTGGTGGGACTCACGGACGGAATGAGCGTGGAGGACTACGCGGCATCGGTCGCGGAGTTCTACCGCACCGCACAGCATCCGACCTTGAAGCGGCCCTACGCCGAGACGGTGTACCAGCCGATGGTCGAGCTGCTCAGGTATCTGGAGCACCACGGGTTCACCTGCTACATCGTCTCGGGAGGTGAACGTGATTTCATGCGTCCGATGACACAGGCCAACTACGGGATCCCCCCGGAACGCGTGGTCGGGTCGGCTTTCGGCCTCGCGTGGGACGAGGCCGAAGCGACCGTGCGGTACTCGTCCTCTCTTGCCTTCTTCGACGACGGTCCCGAGAAGCCGATCCGCATCTGGACCCGCATCGGTCGACGCCCCCTGCTCGTGGGTGGCAACTCCAACGGCGACACGGCGATGATGGATTTCGCGCGCCGCGGTCCCCGGCCGGGGTTCGCGCTCCTCGTCCACCACGACGATCCTTCACGTGGCGACATCCCCTACGACGCGGGCGCCGAGAAGGCTCTCGCCGATGCTGCGGACAAGGGCTACACCGTCGTGAGCGTGAAGGACGACTGGGAGAAGATCTTCCCCGACTCCACGCACGCCTGAGATGTCATGGGGAACGCCCGGCGGAGGATCATCGCCGGGCGTTCTCCGCTCCCTCGCTCAGGGCACCTCGGAAACAGTGGTCTCTGCGGCTTCTGTCCCCTCCGCCTCGTCGACCGTCGGCTCTTGTGTCGTCGAAGCGATCACCGCGCCGTGGGGCCGCCTGAGCAGCTCGACCACGATCGCGAAGACGATGAGCCCGACGGTCACCCCGAACACCGCACCGAACGAGACCGGCCTCGTCGTCATGAGGATGAGGAGCGCGAGCGCCAGCCCGACCAGGAGGATCGGTCCGTGGAAGCGATCGATCGCGACGCCGAATCGTCCGGTCGACAGGCCTCGTCGCTCCCAGGTCCTCCGGATCGCCGAGAAGCCGCTCTCCAGGATTGCGCGCGTGGTCACGGCACTTCGGCTCGATCCGGCCAGCCACGCCCACACGGCGACGAGCACTCCGACCAGGGCGAGCGCCACGATCGTCGAGCTCAGCAGCGAGGTGACTTCGTCGAACAACGACTGGGCGGCCGCCGCCGTCATGATCGACGGGCTCACAGCACCGACGAAGAAGGTCCGTCCGATGCCCATCCCCGCTGAGAGGAGCAGGAACGCGACCGCGAACGCCGCGCTGGTCCACAAGAGCGCACGCGCGCGATTCCTGGCGAGCAGGATGCCGGCGACGACGAGACCGAGCACGAGCCACGGCATCCAGAATCCGGCGGCGACGGCGATCTGGTAGATGGTGCGCACCAAGACGAGGGCATCCGCCTGTGCGATGGGAACCGACCGGTCGATCTCCGGGATGAGGTCGGCGAATCCGACGCCGCGATCCGTGAGCACCGCTTTCACACGCTCGACGACCTGACCGAGGTCGATCGAGAGCACTCCGTCGTCGGCGAGCTGCAAGGCGGTATCCGGGCTGTTCTGCAGGATCGCGACGGCGCGTTCATGGGTGATGCGCAGCGTCTGCGCCCAGATGTCGGCGAACTGGTCCGACGCCACCACGTCATGGATCACACCGTCGACGAGGGAGGTCAGCCCGCTGGCCGCCGGAGCCTCCAGCAGCGACAGCGCGGAGGAGGCACGGGGCGGAAGATCGAGTTCGCGGATCCCGTCGAACACCTCTCCGACGATCGCGTCGAAGTCCACCTGCTCGTGGATCGCCGTGCTGACCTGGTCCGCGACGAAGTCCTGCACGTCAGGGTCTTCGGCCAGAGGCGCGAACGTCGCGACGAAGCGGTCGGCATCCACGAGCTGCACCCGCGCCCAGGTCCCCATCGCGGCGATCGGGGCCAACAGCACCGCGAGTGTCAACACGATTCCCGCGACGATGCTTCTGGCCGCCGGACGACGACGGGGCTTCTTGAGGGTCTCGTTCTCCCGTTCGAGGAGGAGGACGCGTGCGCGCAGATCGTCCAGTTCACTCATTCGTTCTCCTCGTCTCGACCGTCGTTCAGCCGACGCATCACCGGTCTCGTCAGCCCAGGAGCTTCTGCTTCGCCGCGGCGAACTCCGCCTCGGAGAGCACGCCGGAGTCCTTGAGAGACGCGAGCTGCTGCAGCTTCGCGATCAGGTCGTCCCCCTGGGCGGGCGCGGCTGGTGGCGGGGACGAGTACTGGGAAGCTGCGTTCTGAGCCGCCGCGTCGATCTGCGCCTGCTGTTGAGCGGCCTCGTACTGCTCCTGCTCGTACTGACCCTGTGCGCGCTCCTGCTGATGCCGAGACATGGCGCCGCCGACGGCGGTCGCGGTTCCCGCGACCACGGCGGTCCTGGCCGCGAGGCCGATCAGGCCCGGCCGCCCGAATCTTCTCAAGGGCATGTCATTCACCTTCCTGGTCGAGGATGTCCATCATGGCGTTCACCACGGGTGCGGGAACGCGCTCACTGCGCAGCACCTGCCCGCCCGCGGCGGCGAGGTTCTGTGCGAGTGTGCGGGCGAAGGCGAGCTCCAGCACGACCAGGGCGGCCGACTGCCCCGGGGCGAGCGCACCCGCCAACGCCTCGACGTCCTCTTCGCCTGCGAGACCCGCCGCGATCGGTTCGAAGTCGCCGAGATCCAGGGTTCCGTCGTCGTCGTCGAGTTCGACGATCTCGACTTTCCCGGTCTCGGACTTCGCGAGCACGACGAAGTCGAGCAGGCGCACGACGCCGCTGTCGACGAGGTCGGTCAATGCGCGGAACGTCGCAGGGTCCGGACGGGCTCCTTCGAACCCCACGAGGTAGAACTCGGCGGGGCCGAAACGGAAGTCATTCATGGGAAGTCCTCTCTCACGGGGCACGTGGACCGCGACTGTGGACCATGCTCGCATCGCCATGCCCGGCACGGGCAGCACTCTCACCCGTAGCGGATGAGTGCCTCGTCCCCCGGCGTCGGCACAGGGGTCGCCCGATCAGGGTGAGCGACTCCCCCGCGCGCCGATGCTCCCTGACACCATCGCGGTACGCAATCACTCAACGAAAGAGGTGCGACATGTCCATTTGGGAAAGCTTCTGGGACATCATCTGGTGGTTCTTCTGGGTCTTCGTGTTCGTCTCCTACCTGATGGTGCTCTTCAACATCGTCGCCGACCTGTTCCGCGACCACACGCTCAACGGCTGGTGGAAGGCCGTGTGGATCATCTTCCTCATCTTCGTCCCCTTCCTCACGGCGCTCGTCTACCTGATCGCGCGCGGCAGGGGCATGGGCGAGCGGAGCGCCTCCGCCTACCGGGACCAGCAGCACGCCGCCGACTCCTACATCCGCAGCGTCGCCGGTTCCAGCCCGAGCGACGAGATCGACAAGGCATCGAAGCTGCTCGCCGCGGGGACCATCACCCCGGACGAGTTCGCGGCCATCAAGACCCGCGCTCTGAGCTGACGTCGTGGCCGAGGTGGTCGATGTGACGAGCCTGCAGGCGCTCGGAGACGTCGAGTTCGTCGCCGTGCGCCTCGCGGGCGACCGCCTCGGCCCGAACCTCCTCGAGGCATTGCTGCGGCAGGTGGAGGCCGGCACCGTCCGCCTTCTCGACTTCCTGGTGATCGAGCGGCTCAGCCTCGAGGAACACCGGATCGTCGAGGTCGACCGTGATGAGTTCGCACTCGCCGGCCTCACCCTCGAGACTCCCGGTCTCGTCGGCGAGGATGATGCGCGCCACTTCGCGGCGAGGGTTCCCCCCGGCGCACGCGCGGCGCTCATCCTCGTGGAACCGACCTGGGTCGAGCGGTTCGCCCGCGACGTCGACCGTCGCGAGGACCGCATCCTCGCGACCCAACCGATTCCCGCCTCGATCGCGAACACGATCCTCGCGTCGGCGCTGCGCCAGGTGTGAGGCCACGCACGGACCACCGTCTCCGTCAGACGGTGGTCCGCACGGCCTCGCGCCGCGACGACACCCCGAGTTTGCGGTAGATCGCACGCTGGTGGGTCTTCACGGTGTTGATCGACACCGAAAGTTCCTGCGCGATCTCGTGCAACGTGCGCGCGGTCTGGAGTTGTTGGAACACATCACGCTCCCGTTCGGAGAGGGCGTCAACGAGCGACCCGGACGTGTCCGCAGCGAGACAGCCGCCGATGAAATCCTCGAACTGCGTACCGAAGTGCACGTGTTCGCCGAGCAGCTTGCGCACCGCGGTCTCACGCGGTCCGAAAGGAAGGCGGATGTTCTCGGCCGAGGCGACGGCGACGGCTGCCTCGCACAGTTCGTGTGCCTCGTCGGGGTGTCCGGCATGACGGCGCAGCAGCGCTGCAGTGATGAGCGTCGCCGACTTCACATACGACACCTCCCCGAAAGCCCGCAGTGATCGCAGCATCTCCAACGCGGCCGAGTACTCGCCGGCCCGGCGCAGCACCCCCGCCAGCGCGACGTTGACGACGGGAAGGTCCGGGCAGTTCACGTACCGGCGCGCGATGCGCATCGCCCGGTCCTGCCGACCGACGGCCTCTTCGAGCAGGGCGACCGACGATTCGCGGAACGCCGGCCAGGATATGCCGTGCACGACCTCCAGCGGGATGTCCTGGATCCCGATCGCCGCTCGGCGGCAGACGGCGACGTCTCCGGTCTCCGCCGCCGCATAGGCGATCATCATCCGTGCCACGCTGGTGAAAGAGCGGTCGGAGCTGCCGTTCGCGATCACCGTCCCGAACTCGCGGATGGCGTCGACGAGCTCACCCGACCAGTAATAGACGAACCCTGCGGCTGCGGCAGCGCTGCCGCCGGCGTAGGTGCTCCAGGGAAGACCGACGTCCTCCGCCTCACGCACGCGAGTGAGCGACTGCCGGGCATCGGTGAGGCGACCCGCCCAGGTCTGGCCGAAGGCGAGGTGCCCCTGTGCGCGCTTCGCGAGTTCGCGATCTCCGGAGCCGTGCGCTTCCCTGGCCGCCGCGGAGAAGTACTCGAGCGGGATCAGGGGATTGCCCCGATGCCGGATCTCGGTCCACCCCAGCAGGTAATTGAGTGCGGCGCGGTCGCTCAGCTCGGTCGAGTCGTCATCGAGCAGCATCTGCCGCACCCTCGCGCTCGCGCTCGCGACCTCTGCCCGCTCGTCGGCGATGAACAGTCGGGCGATCTGCAGGACAGCGGGCTCATCGGCGTCGGCCGATCGAGCGATCATCGCCTCCGCGCGCCGGAACAGCTCCCGGGCCACGCGATGATCGCCGAGCACGTCGCTCGCGCAGGCACGCACGAGCAGCACTTGTGCGTCGTCTGGCATGCGCCGCAGCATCTCGGTCGCGGTGCGCTCGACCTCGTCGGCTCTGGCCCCGACCACGAGCCCGAGCCAGTGCCGAAGAAGGGTTGCGCGCGCGGTCGAGACGTCGGACGCCTGGAGCGAGTGGGCGATCGACGCCGTCGGATCCGTCGACTCCAGGGCGGCCGCTGCGCGGCGATGGCATGCGTTCGCGCGAGGGGCGTCCAGGCCCACGATCTCGGCGCAGCGCCGGGCGAAGGCGGCATGCCATCGATACACGACGCCATGAGGACCCTCGAAGCGGTCGAGGAACAGACCGAGTCGCACACAGGTCTCCAGCAGGGCGGCGGCGTCGAGACGCCCGGTGACCGCAGCGGCCAGCTCGGGAGTGAGCTCGCCGCAGACGCTCGCCTCGAGGACGAAGTCCGCGACGTCGGGGGGAAGACTCCCGAGCACATGCTCCTTCACGTAACTGCCCAGGAAGCTCGAGGCGCTCTGCGCGCGTGCGTCCGGCCTCGCTCCGCCGATCATCATCAACCTGACGGCGATCGGCCACCCCTGGGTCTCTTCGAGGATCGTCTCGGGAGCGAGGTCGACCTCTTCCCCGTCGAGCAGCACCCGCACCTCCTCCCCCGTGAAGCTGAGGGTGTCGGCGCCAACGAAGGCCTCAGGGTGCATGAGCCGATGCCGGGAGAGTGTCAACTCCAGCAGTGTCGTTCCCACCAGCACGACGTGCAGACCGTCCGGCGCCTGCTCCGCGAGCATGCCGAGGATCCCCCTGCCCCAGTGCTCGCCTGCACGCTGCGCATCGTCGATGATCAGATGCACGCGCTCGTCCGAATCCTGCAGCGCCCTGCAGATCTCCTCGTACGCCCGGTCAGGATCGTCCAGATCACGGTCGAGGTCGAGAGCACGCCCGGAACGCTCGGCACCGGCGATCAGGGCGTTGACGACACCCTGGGTCAACCGGGACGGGTCGGAGTCGAACGTGTGGAGCCCGAGCCATGCGACCTGATCGAGACCCGTGGCCCAATCGGCGACCGAGATCGTCTTCCCGAATCCGCTCGGGGCGCTGATCACTGCCAACTGCGCGTTCGCGACGGCCTGCGCTATCGCCGCGCTCACCCGATCGCGACGGATGGCGCCCGGTTGGGGGGCCGGTGGCCGGAAACGCACCGCGGGTCCCGGCCTCGTCGAGCGTACGGGGTGCGACATGGCACCAAAGCTAGCGGCGTGGGGAGCACCCCTCAAGGGCATCCTCCGGGTGATGTTTACCCGCCCGTGCCAGACACCTCGTCTCGTTTGAGGGCATCAGCGGTGCGGATGAAGAGGATGATCCAGGTGAACACGACGGTCCCGGCCACCAGCTCGACAGCCGTGAGCGTGTAGTAGCCGACGGCGAAGAACACGGCCAGCACCACGATCAGGAGGGTGAACACGTACCCCAGCAGCAGGAACGTACGCGAGACGCCGGGCACCCACCAGCGCATGGCGACGACGAGCACGGCGAACGCGACGACCATTCCCGAGGCCACCGCGGTATGAAGAGCGAAATGCTCGTCGACGGGGAACACGCCGACCATGCCGAGGAAGAGCCCGACGATGATGAGGCAGGTCCGAACCGAGGTCACTCCGCGCGGGTGCGTCGTCGGAATGCCCTTCGTCGCGTAGCGAGCGAGCGTGGTCACGAGGATCCCGGCGACGATCAGCGTCAGGTTGAACGCACGCGCCGAGAGATCGTCGGTCATGCCGAGTGCACTGAGGTTCTCCTTCCACCATTGCGGATCGCTGGCGGTCAGCATGCTGGCCAGGATCCCCAGGACCAGGAACACCGCGAGGACCGTCGCCAGGAGCTGCAGATCCAGGTGGGTCGCGGAATAGTAGGTGACATAGGCCGTCAGGCCCGCCGCGGCGCCGGCGAGCATCAGGACGGGCACCGGATAGACGACCGCTCCGATGAGGCCCGCTTCGATGATCGTCGCGGCGAGCGTCCACCCGAGCAGCGCGATCATGGCGTGCGCGAAGGCGAAGGCCGCGATGTCGATGATGTCGAGCACCCCGAGCCGCTTCTGCCTGTCGGGATCGGCGGCGATGACGCGACCCAGCACGAACACGACGACCGCTGTGACGGCGGATGCCAGTGCCGCGAACTGCCCGAGCGAATCGGGACCGGAGATGGGAGCCGACTGCAGGCGGAACACCACGAGCGCCACGAGTGCGGCGAGGACGAAGGCGAAGATCGAGATCTGGAGTCCGATGGCCTCCCGCGCTCGTTCCCGAGTCGCGCCGTGCGAGCGGGCTGCCGTGAGGAGATCCGGTGATGGGGGCGTCGACGACATGTCCTCAGTCTCCGATGCTGCGGGATCGAGGGCCACCGTCGTTCATCCCCAACGGGCGATACCCGGGCGCCGATGCTCCGCGCTCACCCGCTCCGGATGAGCGCAGTCGCCGCGGCGAGCGCGCACCCAGCATCCTGGTCGGATGATGCGCTGGAACCCCCGACCGAGAGGTCGGCGAACGTGACGCTGGACGCCCTGTTCCCCGATGGGCTCTCGCCCTGGCAGATCGTGCTGGCGGTGCTGTCCATCCTCATCGGCTGGTTGCTGTCGCGTTTCGCCCGAAAAGGCGTGCTCAAGCTGACGAAACGGACGCCGGGCATCTCCGATTCCGTCGCGCAGTTGGCAGCGCGCTTCACGCAGTACGCTCTGCTGCTGGTGGGCATCGGCGTCGGGCTGGCCTTCCTCGGGGCGAACGTGCAGCCGCTGCTGGCGATGACGGCCATCGCCGTGGTCGTGCTGATCCTCGTGCTGCGCGGCGTCGCGGACAACTTCGCGGCCGGTGTGCTCATCCAATCCCGCCAGTCGGTGAAGATCGGAGAGGAGATCGAGATCGAGGGCCCCGACGGGCCTATCCGCGGCGTCGTCCAGGAGCTCAACGGACGCGCCGTGATCCTGTCGACGGTCGACGGCAGGACGGTGCACGTGCCGAATGCCACGCTGCTCACCGGAATCCTGGTCAACGATTCCCGTCATGGTGCGCGACGCAGCGCGGTGGAGATCCGGGTCGCGAGGGAGGACGGGGTCGTCGTGGATGACGTCGTGGCGATCATCTCCCGCACGGCCGGCGAGGTCGACGGAGTTCATTCGCGCGAGCATCCCGCGGTGTCCTTCGCCTCGGTCTCCCCGACTCGCTGGGTGCTCACCCTTCGGGTCTGGCACCACCCGCTGCATGCGACGGCCGTGATGTCGGCGACGGTCCGCGGTGTCGCTGAGGCGCTGGAATCCGCCGGTGTGCGAGCTGTCGTCGCCCCGCAGCAGGGACCGGCACCACTCGTCGTACCGGAACCGTTCTGAACTCGTCGACTACGCTGTCCGCGTGACCACCTCGCCTGCGCCGGAGCGCGCCCCCGACCGGATGCTCTCTCCCAGTCTGCGGGTAGTGCTCCTGCTCGCAGCGAGCGCGGTCACCCTGGCCGGCGTGTACTTCGCCAGGGAGCTCTTCGGACCCATCGCGCTCGCGATCGTGATCGTGGTCATCTGCGAGCCCCTTCGCCGTCCACTCGATCGTCGGGGTTGGCCGCAGTGGGCGAGCACGACGGTGGTCATCATTGTCGCGTACCTGATCCTGCTGATCATGGGCGCACTGCTCTGGCTCGCCGGCACGCAGTTCGCCCGTCTGATCGGCGATCTCGTCTCGGAGGGCGGCCTGGCCAAGACCGTCGATGACTTCGTCGCGTGGCTGCAGTCCCTCGGCCTGGACGAAGAGGCCTCCGACGCTGCAGCCTCGGTCCTCGACCCCACCACACTGCTCGGGCTCGCCCGCAGCATCGGTGGAACGGTCGTCAGCGTCGCGACGGCATTGTTCTTCGTGTGCGCCTACATCATCTTCATGGCGGTGGATGCCGCCCGCTACCGCCAGGCGCCCTCGATCTTCGGCGCGACCAAAGGCGCGGTCATCGCACGGATCTCGCGTCTCAACACCGGCGTCCGCCGCTACTACATCGTCAATGCGACCTTCGGCGCGATCGTCGCGATCATCGATGGTCTCGCACTGTGGTGGATGGGGGTTCCGGCTCCGGTCGTCTGGGCGATCCTCGCGTTCGTGACGAACTTCATCCCGAACATCGGCTTCGTCCTCGGCCTCGTCCCGCCGGCGATCCTGGCATTCGTCGTGGGCGGCTGGCCCCTGCTGCTCGGCGTGATCGCGGTGTACTGCGTGGTGAATGTGGTCCTGCAGGTGCTCGTCCAACCGAAGTTCGTCAGCGATGCCGTCGATCTCAGTCTGACGCTCAGCTTCTTCTCGGTGATCTTCTGGACCTTCATCATCGGTCCCCTCGGCGCGATCCTCTCGATCCCGCTGACACTGCTCGCGCGGACGCTCGTCTTCGAGGGCGATACCGATGCGACCTGGCTGCGCTGGCTCTCCGGTGACCGCACCGCGGTACCCCCGGTACCGGAGCCGGAGCCGGTCGAGCCCGCGCGACGACGTCGCCGGCTTCGCGCCCCCCGCCGTCCCTGACGCCTCCGCGAGCGCCCTGACCCGCCTCGCCGTGCTCGCACGATCCCCGTAAATCACCAGGGGTGAGGTTGCCGTCGAGACGTGGTCCCGAGAACCCTCCCGGTGGGATCGTGGTCGGGAGAGCGCTCGACGGGGGCGCCGGCGGATGGAGGCGATGTGCAACGTCCACTCGCGGGATTGACCAAGAAGAACTTCGTCACGGAGTTGACGGCGGGAGTCACGCTCCTCGCGATCGCGATCCCCCTGAACATCGGCTACGCCCAGATCGCCGGCCTCCCACCGACCGCCGGTCTCTACGCCCTGATCGTCCCCACGATCGTGTACGCGCTGATCGTCTCCTCCCGACAGCTGGTCGCCTCGCCCGATGCCGCAGCCGCCGCACTCGTCGCTTCCTCGATCGGTGGCCTCGCCGCCGCCGGAAGCGCGGATTACGCGACCCTCGCGCTGGCCCAGGCGATCATCTGCGGCGTCATGTTCGTGCTGCTCGCGGTCTTCAAGCTGGGCTTCCTCGCGAACTTCCTCTCCAAGCCGATCCTCGTGGGATTCGTGGGCGGCCTGGCGCTCGACATCATGGTCAGCCAGGTGGCGAAGATGCTCGGCGTCAAGATCGACTCGGGAAAGGACTTCATCGGGAAGGTGGGAGACCTCGTCGGTGGATTCACGACGCTCAACGGGTGGGCGGTCCTGATCTCGGTGTGCTCGGTCGCCGTGCTCCTGCTGGGGCGACGTTTCCTCCGCGCCGTCCCTTGGGCGCTGATCGTCCTGATCGCCACGACGCTCGTGGTGGTACTGACCAAACTCGACCAGCGCGGCGTCGACATCCTGGGAGAAGTCCCTGCGGGTCCCCCCGTGCTCACCTGGCCCGTGATCGACTGGTCGCTCTGGCTCATGCTGGTGCCGTCGGCGATCGCCCTGACGCTCGTCACGACAGCCGAGGGTCTCCTCGTCTCGCGGTCGTACTCCGAGAAGCACGGCTACCCGTTCCATGCGAACCGGGATCTCCTCGCGTTCGGCGCCTCGAACATCGTCGCCGGGGCGCAGGGCAGTTTCGCCGTCGGTTCATCGACCTCCCGCACCGCGGCGATGGATCAGGCAGGCTCGCGCACGCAGTTCCCTGCGTTGATCCTCGCCGCGGGGACCCTCCTGCTTCTCCTGTTCGGCACGGCGCTCCTCGCCGACATCCCCTCCCCTGCCATCGGCGCGATCGTCGGAGTCGCGATCATCCCTCTGCTCGGCATCCGCGACTTCATCGATCTGTGGCGCAAGGACCGGTTCGAGTTCCTCATCGGCGCGACCTGCTTCCTCGTCACGCTGCTGATCGGCTCGATCCCCGGCATCCTGGTGGCCTTCGTGCTCGCGCTCATCAACATCGCCAAGCGCGCATCGAATCCCGCCATCGACGTGCTCGAGTCCAGCGGCGACCCCGGTGAGTCGTTGCTCGAGGATGCTCCGGCCGGAACGGTGACGGCACCGGGGGTGATCGTCATCCGGCTGGCTGCTCCGCTGTTCTTCGCGAACGGCGCCGTGTTCTCATCGGCGGTGAAGGACGCCATCCGATCCGCAGGCGAGGGGACGGTCGCCCACCTCGTCGTCGACATGGAGGCCGTCACCGATGTCGACGTGACCGGCGCGGAGTCGTTCGTCGCGCTCAAGGAGTGGCTCTCCGGCCAGTCGGTCTCGCTCGCGTTCAGCAGGGTGCGGCCGAACACGCTGCACCGTCTGACCGAGCTCGGGTTGCTCGAGACCGAAGACGTCTACGCCACCAACCGCGAAGCGATCACGAAACTGGCTCCGTCGACGACGGGGTCCGCTCCAGAGAAAGGTCAATGATGGGAACCGTCATCGGGGAGATCCTCCCGCTCGCACTCGGGGTCGCGATCAGCCCCATCCCGATCATCGCGGCGATCCTCATGCTGCTCTCGCCGAAGGCTCGGGTCACCAGTGTCGGTTTCCTCCTCGGCTGGGTGATCGGGATCGTCGTCGCCGTCACCGTGTTCACCCTGGTGTCGTCGATCCTGCCGGCCGACGATCCCGATGCCTCACGACCGATCCGTGGCGTGGTACAGCTCGTCCTCGGGCTACTGCTCTTCCTTCTCGCTTTCGGGCAGTGGCGCAAGCGTCCCAAGCCCGGCGAGGACGCCGCGCTGCCGAAGTGGATGAAGGCGATCGACACGGTCACGTTCCCGGTGGCGTTCGGCCTCGGATTCCTCCTGTCCGCGGTGAACCCCAAGAACCTGATCATGGCCGCAGGCGCAGGCACCGACATCGGCGGCGCCGCCCTTCCCGTCGGGTCCGCCGTCGTCGTCGTCATCATCTACACGCTCATCGCCTCATCGACGGTGCTGATCCCGGTCGTCGGGTATCTCGTCGCGGCTGACCGTCTTCGCGCGCCCCTGGACGCCCTGCGCGGGTGGCTGGCGAAGGAGAACGCCGTCATCATGGCGGTCCTGCTCCTGGTGATCGGCGTGTCGATGATCGGCAAGGGAATCGGCAGTTTCTAGGACCACGATCGGCCGGGGCACCCGGCCCACAGAAGGGATGCGGATATGGGAGAACTGATACTCGCGCTCGTCCCTGTCGCCCTCGGAGTGGTCCTGAGCCCCCTGGCGATCATGGCTCTCGTCGCCGTGCTGCTCTCGCGCAATGCGCGGATGAACGGGATCACCTATCTCATCGGGTGGGTCCTCGGGCTCGGCGGGCTCATGGCGCTGTGCCTCTGGCTGTTCCCGTTGATCGCCGTGCACGAGCTCAGCGAACCACCACTGTGGGTCCCGATCGTTCGCGTCATCCTCGGACTGTTCCTGATCGGGTCTGCCGTGTGGGTGTACCGGAGAGGGCGCGTGCACATCGCGCGGATGGCCGCAGCATCCTCTCCGCGCGACGTCGTCGCGGCCTCTCCGCAATTGCCGGGTTGGCTGCACTCCGTGGAGTCCTTCCGGCCCGGGCGGACTCTGCTCCTCGGACTCGGACTCTTCGTCCTGAACCCGGTCGACGCCTCCTGTGCGATCCTCGCCGCCCTCGACATCTCGCTGTCGGACGTCACTCAGAGCGCCGGTGTGTGGATCGCCGTCATCTTCGTCGTCATCGGGACACTGCCCATCGCACTGCCCGTGCTCTACGTGGTCGTACGCGGGGCCGACGCACAGCCGCTCCTCGATCGCGTGCGGACGTGGATCGCCGGAAACACTCATGTCCTCAACGCGGCACTGCTCCTCGTCATCGGCGCCCTCCAGTTGGAGAAGGGCATAACGGGGTTGATCTGACCGCATCGATCGGCAAGTTCACCCGGATGAAGCCGGTTCAGGTTCCTGACGCGTCAGACGCGCCGCAGTACTTTGAGGCTCGCGGGTCCGTGTTTCAACCAGATGAAGGAGACCGGAGATGACTCGGGAATTCCAGGGCAAGATCGAACTCGATGTGCGCGATTCCGTCGCGGACTGGGATGCGTTCCGCCCAACGACCCCGCCGGCGGGCGCGCCCAACGTGCTCGTCGTGCTGTACGACGACACAGGCATGGCAGCCTGGTCGCCGTACGGCGGACGCATCAACATGCCCACCATGGATCGACTGGCCCAGAACGGCCTGACGTACTCCCAGTGGCACACGACCGCGCTGTGCTCGCCGACGCGCTCGACATTCCTGACCGGTCGCAATCATCACCTGAACGGTTTCGCGACCATCTCCGAGTCGTCGACCGGATTCCCTGGCTACAACTCGCACATCCCGGATTCCAACACCACGATGGCGCATGTGCTCCGAGACGCCGGATGGTCGACCTTCTGGGTCGGCAAGAACCACAACGTGCCGATCGACGAGTGGACCGCCGGAGCGTCGAAGAAGCACTGGCCGCTTGCTCAGGGCTACGACCGGTTCTACGGTTTCATCGGCGGAGAGACCAACAACTGGTATCCGTCGCTCGCCGAGGACAATCACTACATCGACCAGCCGTACCTCCCGGAGCAGGGCTATCACCTGTCCAAGGATCTCGCCGACCAGGCGCTCACGATGATCCGCGACGTCAAGCAGACCGAACCGGGCAAGCCCTGGTACATGTGGTTCTGCCCCGGCGCCAACCACGCACCCCACCACGCCCCGCAGGAGTACATCGACAAGTACAAGGGACAGTTCGACGACGGTTACGAGGCCTACCGCGAGTGGGTGCTCGCCCGCATGGTCGAGAAGGGCATCCTTCCGACTGACACCGACCTGACCGCGCTGAACCCCATGACCGACGGCACGTTCAACCCCACCGACGAGGTCCGCCCGTGGGACACCCTGAACAACGAAGAGAAGGCGATGTTCTCGCGCATGGCCGAGGTGTACGCCGGTTTCAGCGAGTACACCGACTCGCAGGTCGGCCGCATCGTCGACTACCTGGAGGAATCGGGGCAGCTCGAGAACACGCTCATCCTCTACTGCGCGGACAACGGTGCATCCGGTGAGGGAAGCCCCAACGGCTCGGTGAACGAGGGCAAGATCTTCGGCGGATACCCCGACGACGAGGCCGAGAACCTCCGACTCGTCGACAAGCTCGGTTCCCCCGACACGTACAACCACTACCCGACGGGCTGGGCGGCCGCGTTCTCGACGCCCTACAAGATGTTCAAGCGCTACACGTATCAGGGCGGCGTCTGCGATCCGCTGGTGATCCACTGGCCGGCCGGGATCAAGGCCCGCGGCGAGGTGCGCCATCAGTACCACCACTCGACCGACATCGTGCCGACGATCCTCGAGGCCTGCGGGGTGGAGTTCCCCGACGTCTACAACGGCGTCGAGCAGACGCCGCTCTCCGGAGTCTCGATGGCCTATTCGTTCGATGCGGCACCGGACGGTCCGACACAGAAGAAGACGCAGTACTACGAGATGCTGGGCCAGCGCGGCATCTGGCACGAGGGCTGGAAGGCGGTCGCCGTCCACGGTCCGATGAGCGGGATCAGCAACTTCGACAAGGACGAGTGGGAGCTGTATCACACGGACGTCGATCGGGCCGAGGCGAAGAACCTGGCTGCGGAGCACCCCGACAAGCTCGAAGAGCTCAAGGCGCTCTGGATGGACGAGGCGAAGATCAACAACGTCCTGCCGCTGAACGACCTGCAGATCATCGGCAATCCACGGGACTTCGAGACGTTCGTCGCCATGGAGTTCCACCAGCCCGCTCCGCCCTCGGGCCGGTTCGTCTACTACCCGGGTACGAGCGAGGTGCCCGAACGATCCGCGGCGAACACCCACGGCGTCTCCTACAAGATCGCGGCCGAAGTGGAATTCACTCCGGACACGGAGGGCGTCATCTTCGCTCACGGCTCGCGCTTCGGTGGGCACGCGCTCGTGGTGAAGGACGGGCAGGTGCACTACGTGTACAACTTCCTCGGAATCCCACCCGAGGACCGTGTCTCGGCCCCCGTCCCGACATCCGGGACGCACATCATCGGTGTGGAGTTCACGAAGGAAGGGATGGGCGAGCACCGCGAGGGCGTCGGCCCGGTGAAGCTGTACATCGATGACCAGGTGGTCGGCGAGAAGCGGATCCGCACGGTCCTCGGCCACTTCTCCCTCTGCGGTGAGGGTCTGACCATCGGACGTGACAGCGCCGATCCCGTGTCGTCTCTGTACGGCTACGGCTTCGACTTCACCGGAGGCAAGATCTCGAAGGTCGTGTTCGACATCGCGGACGACGCGTACCTCGATCTGGAATCCCACCTGGCTGCTGCTCTGGCCCGGGATTGACAGCCTTCTGACCGACGACAGCCGCGCACGCTCACTCGATACCGAGAGCGTGCGCGGCTGCTGTCACCCCGTCGCGGTCGGACACGCCGAGCTTCCGATAGATGTTCCGCACGTGGGTCTTCACGGTGTTCGGCGAGATGAACTCCTGTTGGGCGATCTCCCGCAGCGTCGCATTGCGGCTCAAGGCGGAGAGCACGATGCGTTCCCGTCGCGTGAGTTCCTCGTCGATCAGCATGCCCGCAGCGGCGAGGCGCTCGCGGACGCAGTCCGCGAAACGCCCTCGGGAACCGGGTGTGGCCCGTGCGGCGAGCAGACGAGCCACCACCGGCCCGGCATCGGCGAAACGTCGCACAAGTTCTTCCGGTTCGGCCAGCGCGAGCGCGAAGGCGAGCGAGACCTGCGCCTGGTCGGGGTGCCCGGACTGCACCTCTATGCAGGCCGCGACCAGCCACGCGTCGACCATCGATGCCGGTAGCAGGCACGGCGAGCTCCCGTCCAGCACCGGCGCGAGCGCCTGACGTGCACGCGCGAACTCCTGGTCATGCAGAGCCGCTATCGCGCGGAGCACGAAGACGTCGCCGGTCGAGCCGATCGTCTTCTCGATCTCGACGATGAAGCGGTCCCGCACAGACCGCTCCCCGAGCCGGTTGAACGCTCGCACGGCGAATGCGCTCATCATCGCGTACCAGTGGACCGGAAGCGGCATGTCGGCGCGCGGCGCGAGGTTGTCGAGGAGGTCGATGGCCGCGGCATGTGCGTCGATCGCGGAATCGGCCCCCAGAAGTGCGAGCATCCCTCGCAGCCCCCGGGCGATCGAGGGCTCGGCGCCCGACTCGATGATGTCGGTGGCGACCTTCAGCGTCTCGTCGACGTCGCCGACGAGCATCCGCTCGAAGGGAACCCAATAGCGCCACACTCTCGTGACCTCGTAGAACGAGTCGTCCGGTGTGCCGAGCTCGACCCAGCGCTGATCGAGGCGCGCACCCGAAAGGAGCACCTCGCCCATGCGACCGCGGAAGAGCTCAGCGGTGTTCAGGATGGCTGCCGCCTGCAGCTCCGCAGCGGCGGCGTCGGCGGTGAGGGCATGATCAGACGCGAACCGCGCGAACCGACCGGCGCGGTCCAGGTTTCCGACGTAGAGCTCCGCCATGGCGGCCTGGAGGAACACGTAGGTGTCCAACTGCGCTTCGCCGACGACTTCGTCGAGCACGAGCTCCAGCCGGTCGAGGGTGTCGGTGAGGCCACCACGCCGGACGGCGACGTGCAGTTCCAGCCCCTTGCGCCACTGACGAACGACCGCGGACGCCTCACCGAAAGACGATGACGGTGACGATTCGAGCAGAGCGGCGGCTGTGGAGGCATCGCCTCGTGCGAGTCGCGCCGAAGCGATCAGCAACTGCACGGAAGGTTCGGTGAGCACCGAGCGCGGAAGGTCGGCGGTTGCGGTGATCACCTCGCAGGCATGTCCCATGAGGAGCAGCTGCATCCCGCTCTGCCGCAGGATCCGCGACATCGATACGGCGTCGTGACTGCGCGTCGCATGAGCGAGCGCGAGCCTGTGGTTCTGCTCTGCGGCGAACCACTCCGCCGCCTTCTTCTCGAGGGACTCGACCACGGCATCGCCGCGCTCCTTCAGCCGGGAGTACAGGAACTCACGCAACAGGGGGTGGTAGTGATACCACCCCGGCTCGTCGTGGTTTCGGCTGATGAGCACGTTGAGGCGGAGGAGCTGATCGATCAGCCCCGCGGCCGGTGCTCCGCCGGTGAGGCGCGATGCCAGCTGCGGGGTGAACGATTCGGGGATGGCGGTGAGGACCAGGAACTCACCGAGTTCGTGGTCAAGGTCGGCGAACACCTCCTCGACGAAGTAGTCGGTCACTGTCGGAGAGTCGCCGCGCAACGGGAGCACGGCTGCGAACGAGTCATGATGGGCGGCCAGTTCCAACAGACGCAGCCCGGTCGCCCATCCTTCGGTTCGGCGGAGCACGGACGTGATCTCGCCCTGCGAGAGACTCACGCCCCTCGCACGGAAGAAGGAGCGCACCTCCGCCGGGGTGAAGGCGAGGTCTTTCGCATCGAGTTCGAGCGCGATCCCGGCGATTCGTCGACGTGCGAGCGGAATCCTGCCCGTTCCGCGACCGGAGAGCACGACGTGCGCGTTTCCGGGAACGGCGTTCACGAACGCCGACAGCATCTCGGCGAACTGCTCCGTCTCGACGAGGTGCACGTCATCGATGATGATGACGGTACGTCGGCGCGCGACGCGGAGGCACCGCGCCAGCGCCCGTGCCGTGTCGATCGACCAGGTGTCGGCGACCCTGGCCAGGCTCGCCCGCACCCGCTCATCATCGAGGGCTTCCAGAGCGGTTCGCAAGAACTCGAGGTCCACTTCGTCACGCTGCAGCGCCCACCACACCACGGCCGTACCGTCACCGGTGTCGACCACGTCAGCCCATTGGCCCAGCAGCCGCGTCTTCCCGGTGCCGGCCGGCGCAGAGAGCACGGTCAGCGTCCACGGTTCATCCATCGCGGCGGTCAGTCGGGACAGCAGGCGCGGCCGTGAGACATCCCCCGCGACAGCCGAAGGCATGAGAGCCCACGCCGAATGCGGGTCATGTACAAGTGATGTCATCGGTCCCCCCGTAACATGTTAGACGACACTGTTCCTCTCCCATTCGAAGTATCCCATTCCAGCGAACGCGGGCTCAAGGGACTTTCGTCTAGCGCGGTTCACACGGTTGAGCGACGCCGATTCCTCACGATCAGCGAGACGATCGAGGGCACGACGGCGCCGAAGAACAGGGCGAGTCCGACACCGATCAGCGTCTCCACCGCACGCTCGAGGAATCGTTCAGCCGGAGGTTCCGGGGACGTCGACATGATGAGTGTCAGCGCGAGGAAGGTGGTGAATCCGGGGACCACGTACCACCGACTCTCCTGGATCGCGCAGGCCGAACCGATGACCAGTCCGACCAGGATCCCGACGACGACATCGGCCGGGCTGAGCACGGCCACGATAGCGGCCGCCAGAGCACCGACCAGAACGGATGCCGCACGCCCGATGCTTCGCGCGATGAGCTGCCCCCTCACCGGCCTCATCACCAGGAGAACCGCACCGGTCGCCCAGCCGACGTGTTCGAGGTCGAGCAGGAAGCCGAGTGTCGCCGCTGTGGCTGCGGCGGCACCGAGCAGGATTCCGTAGACCAGCATGGCGCGACCGCGCGGCACAGGGGGCGCCGGGTGGGGCTGTTCGTCGCGTTCCGGCCAGAGCAAGGTGAGAAGCCATGCATAGACCGACCCGGCCACGATGCACGCGGCGAAGCCGAGCGTGACCGTCGACCAGGTGAAGCTCAGTCCGATTCCGGTCATCGGCAGCGCCAGGACCAGGACGAGCTGCGCCCAGCGCCCGCGGGTCGCGTTCTCGCTCGCGAGGACGGCGAGCCCGAAGACTGCGACGACGGCGACGACCGGGATCGCCGCGAGCACCGACCCGAGAAGCAGCGCCAGAGCGCTGAGCGCTCCCACGAGCGGGATGATCGCTCGATCCCGCCGACGCGGCGGCAAGCCGAACGCCGCCGCGGGCACGACTCCGATCCCGAAGGCGACAGCCAGCGACAGATCGAACGGAGCGACGGCCATCGCAGGCACGGCGAAGAGGATCCCGAGGCCGAATCGAGACCATCGCCAACTCAGACCCGCGCGGTCATCCACCGTGTCCACCTCGGCCCTGCTATCACCCGCACGACGCTCGACACGACCGCCCCCTCTCGCGGTTGCTGCCCGCCGCTCCCGCTCGTGGTGCCAGCCTAGGGACGACGAGCGCGCCGCGTCAGGGAGCGCCGTCCACTTCACCCTGGTGAACGCTGGGCGTTGAGGCAGCGATCGCCGATGCGGCCGCGGTCATGCCCTCCTGCACCGAATCGTGGACGCGACCCGTCGACTCGAGACCGGCGAACCAGTGCGTGCGCTCCGCGACGGTCTTCGCCGCCTCGGGCAATGCGGCGAGGTGCAGCACGACTCCGAGCTGCGAGAGCTCGCGGTCGAGGTTCTCCAGCGCGTCGAGCACGGTGATCGTCATCACCTCCTGCTGCTTCAACCCCAGCACGAGCGCGTGGGTCCGCTCCCCCTGCGCCGCCACGGTCTCGAGGAGCATCCGCTCGTTCGCCATCGCGTTCGCCGTGTAGAGGCCACGGTCCAGGTCGACGCCGAGCACCCCGGCGTCACTGCCCACGATGGTCGCCTTGGGAACGTTGACCTCGCGCAGCACCAGGACGAGGGTCACGACGACACCGACGGCCACGGCCGGGAGCAGCCCTGCCGTGAGACCGAGTATGGCCACCGACAGCGCGATCCAGAAGTCGACACGACTGATCCGCGCCCAGCGCACGAGTTCGGGGATGTTGATGAGCCCGGCCACGGCGACGAACACCATCGCGGCCAACGTCGCCTCGGGCAGCAGACTGAGAACCGGGCCGAGGAACAGGGCGACGAGGACGGCCAGCACCACGGTGACGACGGTCGCCACCTGCGAGCGCGCCCCCGCGCTCTGATTGACCGCGCTCTGGGAGAATCCGCCGGCGGCGGGCATGGTGCCGAAGAAGGCACCGACCGTGTTCGCCGCTCCGGTCGCGAAGAGCTCCTGATCGCTGTCGATCTGAGGCTCGGTGGCCTTGCGGAGGCTGCGGGCGACGGCTGCGGATTCGAGGAAGGCCATCACGGCGATCGCGAGAGCCCCGGGAACCAGCGCCACGGCCTGTCCGAAGTCCGGTATCCCCGGAACGGGCATGCCGCTCGGCACGGGTGCGATCAGATCGACCCCGAGCCGATCGATTCCGGCCAGCCCGACCAGGAGGATTCCGCCGACCACGACCACCAGAGTGCCCGGCACCTTCGGAGCGAAGCGCTTGAGCACGAGGATCACCGCGATCGATCCGGCTGAGAGGGCGATCGTCGGCCAGTTCGCGCTTCCGACAGCCTGGGCCACGGCGCCGAGCGAGCGGAGGAATCCATGGCCGGAGAAGTCGTCGCTCTCCCCCAGCAGCTTCGGCAGCTGTCCGACGGCGACCGTCGCCCCGACACCGATCTTCAGGCCGAGGACCGTTGCCCCGCTGATGTTCTCGACGAGCGACCCGAGCCGACAGAGCCGCGCGATCAGCAGGACCGCTCCGACGAGCAGCGTCAGCATCATCAGAGAGCCGAGCGCCTCGTCGGATCCGGCGGCCACACCTGCGGAGACCAGGGTCGTCGCGGTCAGCGTCGCGATGGTCGACGTCGTCGAGACGCTCATCGCCCTGCTCCCCCCGAGGAACGCGTACACGATCATCGGCACGATGCAGGTGTACAGCCCCACCTGCACGGGGAGATTCGCGATCGTCGCGTAGGCCATCGCCTGCGGGATCACGACGGCACCTGCCGAGAGCCCCGCGATCACATCGCGGAGGATCCAGGTGCGCTGATAGCCCACGACCGTGCTGAACAGCCACGGCGGTCGTCTCGTCACGGCATCCGCCTTTCCGTCTTCGGGTCGTCAGAAGCGTACTGCGGCGCATGCCCGCAGGAACACGGGAGGAAAGGATCGGACTCTCGACTCACCCTGGTGAACTCCGACCGCGGACGGTGCGTGCACTCCTTCGCACCGAGTAACGTCCGACGGGCCGCCGACTTCGCGCGGAACATCTTTTGAAGGAGAAATCATGAGTTTTTGGGGATCGTTCTGGGACATCATCTGGTGGTTCCTGCTGGCTTTCGTCTTCATCTCGTACCTGTTCGCCCTGTTCGCCATCGTCGCCGACCTCTTCCGTGATCGGAAGCTCAACGGCTGGTGGAAGGCGGTGTGGATCATCTTCCTGATCTTCGTTCCGTTCCTCACGGTGCTCGTGTACCTGATCGCTCGGGGTTCGGGCATGGCGGAGCGGAGCAACGCCGAGGCGGCGAACGCTCGGAGTGCGGCCGACGCGTACATCCAGCAGGTCGCCGGCACGAGCCCGAGCGAGGAGATCGCGAAGGCGAAGGCCCTCCTGGACTCCGGCACGATCACGGCTGAGGAGTACAACACCATCAAGGCCAAGGTCCTCCGCTAGACCGACAGAGAAGAGGGCGTGCTCGATCGCGAGCACGCCCTCTTCTCCATCATTCAAGTTGTGCACAATCAAATGGCATGCAATGCTTTAGTCATGCCCGTGACCGACGAGATGGTGTGCTTCTCGCTCTACTCCGCCGCGCGCGCCACCACACAGGCGTACCGGACCCTGCTCGCCCCCTGGGGGCTGACGTATCCGCAGTACCTGGTCCTCGCCGCACTCTGGCTCGACGGCGAACAGACGATCGGCTCCCTGGGCGAGGTGATGCGCCTGGACTCCGGAACCCTCTCCCCCCTGGTCCGACGCCTTGAGCAGGCAGGACTCGTGGCGAGATCGCGGAGTCGTGAGGACGAACGCGTCGTGACCGTGACCCTCACCGACAAGGGACGCGACCTTCGCTCCGAAGTCGCGCCCATCCATTCCAGGATCACCGCGATCTCCGGACTCCACGACGACGACCACCGCAGGGCGCTCATCGCCGAGTTGCACGACATCACCGATCGCCTCCAGCAGGCGACCGTCGACCTCGGCAGAGCCCACCCTGGCGACGCCCACTGACCCCAGCTCCCACAGAACGGAACCGCCATGCGCGCACTCATCCACCCCACCTTCGGCGATCCGGAAGACGTCCTCCGCATCGAAGACCGCCCGCTTCCCGAGCCCGGCGACGGGCAGGTCCGCCTGCGAGTGGTGCTCTCCCCCATCCACAATCACGATCTCTGGACAGTACGCGGCACCTACGGCTTCAAGCCCGAGCTGCCCGCCGCGTCGGGCACGGAGGCGCTGGGCGTCGTCGATGCGCTGGGCGCCGGTGTCGAGCACCTCACGGTCGGCCAGCGCGTCGCCACGGGCGGCAGCTTCGGCGCATGGGCCGAGTACATCGTGACGAACGCCGCAGGACTCATCCCCATCCCGGACGGACTTCCCGATGAAACGGCCGCTCAGCTCGTGTCGATGCCGTTCAGCGCGATCACCCTGCTCGACTTCCTCACGGTGAAGGAAGGCGACTGGATCGTCCAGAACGCGGCGAACGGTGCCGTCGGGCGCATGCTCGCGCAGCTCGGCTCCGCGCGCGGTGTGAATGTCGTCGGCCTCGTGCGCCGGACGGCGGGGATCACGGAGCTCCGGGAACAGGGCATCGACAGGGTCGTCGCCACCGATCAGGAGGATTGGAAGGCGCAGGTGGGCGCTCTCACCGGCGGTGCACCCATCGTCGCCGGTGTCGACTCGGTCGGCGGCGCGTCAGCCGGCCAGGTGCTCTCACTGCTCGCTGAAGGAGGAACCCTGATCGCGTTCGGCGCGATGGATTCCCCCACCATGGAGATCGCCTCCTCCGATGTGATCTTCAAACAGGCCACGGTGAAGGGGTTCTGGGGCAGCAAGGTGATCCCGCAGCTGGATCCGAGCACGCGCAGTGCACTGTTCGGCGAGTTGTTCCAGCGCCTCTCCGACGGCAGTCTGACCCTGCCCGTCGCCGGCATCTTCGACGCCGCCGACATCCGAACGGCGGTGCAGGCGAGCGATACCGCAGGGCGCGTCGGCAAGGTGCTTCTCCGCTTCTGAGCGCGTCTGCACCCGGGGGTCTTCCCGATGTCGGCCCCCGGGTGCAGAGTGTGCGCATGGACATCACACTCACTCAGCCCGAAGGACTCGTCGCGAGTCCGGCATTCAGTCACGTGGCCGTCGTCCCTCCCGGGGCGACGACCATCTACGTCGGTGGTCAGAACGGCGTCGACACCACGGGAACCGTCGTCTCGTCCGATGCCGGCGAGCAGTCGCTGCGCGCGGTCGAGAACGCCAGGATCGCTCTCGAGTCGGTCGGCGCCGGCCTCGACGACGTGATCAGCTGGACGGTTCTGATCCATCAGGATGCGGATCTGCGCGCAGCCTACGGAGCGGTCGCCTCGAGGCTCGCCAGGGATGGCGCCCCGCCCCTCGTCACTGCTGCGCTGGTGGCAGGGCTCGGAGTACCCGGTGCATTGATCGAGGTGAGCGCCGTGGCGGCCGTCGTGCGGAAATGATCGGTCCCGGCGCTCGGCTCCGCGCGCGGTGGACACAGGTCAGATCCTGCCACGCACCGGCGTCCGCTCCGTGTCGTCGGCGTCGTCCGGCATCGTCATCTCCGCGCGCACGCCCAGGAGTCGAACCTCACGCTCCGGGTCGAGCGTGGCGCCGAGTGCCGCTGCCACCGCGACGAAATCTTCACGATCCGTGGTCGGCCCCGGAAGCTTGCGACCGATCGTCCTGGTCTCGAACGGGGCGTACCGAACCTTGAGGTGCGCACGCACGACGGGTCGCCCCTCGGCGGCGCAGTCGTCGAAGGCCTGGGCCGCGAGTTCCCTGATCGCCGCCTCGACCTCGTCCGGTGTCGTCAGGTTCTGCTGGTACGTCATCTCCCGACTGTGGCTGCGAGCGACCCAGGGCGTGTCATCGACGGTACGCGGACCGACCCCCGAGCCCAAGCCGTGATACCAGACGCCCATCCGCGGTCCGAACTCCGCCACGAGCGTCTGCTCGTCGGCATCGGCGAGCTCACGCACGGTCATGATGCCATGCGCGGCCAGTCGCTTCTGTACCTTGGGCCCGACGCCCCACAACTCGCGCGTCGTTCTGTCTCCCATGACCTCGAACCAGTTCTCCGCCGTGAGACGGAACATGCCGCCGGGCTTGCCGAACTCGGTCGCGATCTTCGCCCGCACCTTGTTGTCGCCGATCCCCACCGAGCAGTGCAGCTCGGTCGCATCGAGCACCGCGGCCTGCGCGGTCCGCGCCACCGTCTCCGGATCGTCCGTCGTCACGCCGAGGAAGCATTCGTCCCAGCCCACGACCTCGAGCACGACATCCGGCAACGTCCGGAGCGCGGCCATCACCTCGCCAGAGGCCAGAGCATAGGCCTCGTGGTCCACGGGGAGGAAGACCGCGTCATCGGGCGCCTTGCGCGCGGCGATCTTCAAAGGCATACCCGAACCGATCCCGAAGGCGCGAGCCTCATACGACGCGGTCGACACCACAGCGCGCTCGGTGGGATCTCCCCGACCGCCCACGATCACCGGGAGGCCGGCGAGCTCGGGCCTTCGCAGAACCTCGACCGCGGCGATGAACTGATCCATGTCCACGTGCAGCACCCAGTCGGCCATGCAACGAGTGTGGTCGCTGTCGCGGCGGATGTCACCCCTGCGCTATCAACTGATCGCGACGCCGATCGCCGTGCCGACCACGGCAAGGAGAGGCAGAGCGCCCTGCATCGTGGCCGCGCGCACCTTGGTGCGGTCAGACAGCACGAGCACCAGCGCGGCGGCGAGCATCATCGCGGTACCGGCGAAGACGAGCGTGAGCCCCACCGTCTCCGCGCCCACGATCACGAGACCGATGCCGAGCAGGGTCGTCAGCGCGAGGAAGAGGTTGTAGAACCCCTGGTTGAAGGCGAGCTGCTTCATCGTGACCGCGTCGGCCTCGCTGGCGACGCCGAAGATCTTCCTCGTCTCGGGGTCGGTCCATCTCAGCGACTCGAGCGCGAAGATGAAGACGTGGAACGCAGCGGCGGCTGCAGCGAGGACGAGACCGACGATGAGCATGGGCTGATTCTCCCGTTCCGAGAGGCCAGGAGCAAGCCGACCGGTGACCGTACTACACGAGGAAGATCGGCAGCAGCCCCGGATTGTGCGCGTGCACCAGCACGGCGAACACCACGGCGTCGAAAAGCAGATGCACCGTGACGACGTAGGCGAGCGAATGCGTGCGGAGGAAGATGTACCCCTGCAGCAGAGCGAACGGGATGGTCAGCAGCGGTCCCCACTCGCGGTACCCGAGCTCCCAGAGGAAGGAGACGAAGACGATCGCCTGCAGCACGTTCGCGACGAGATCCGGGAAGTGACGTCGCAGCAGAGCGAACACCGTGCAGATGAAGAACAGCTCGTCCCAGATTCCGACAGCGCCGACGCCCACGAAGAGCCTCGCGATGAGGTCGGGAGTGTCGACCACGGGCCAGTTCTGGTAGACCCCGCTGGTGATGAAGTAGAAGGGCAGGATCAGCCAGCCGAGAACCAGCACGGCCACGAGCCATCCCCATTGCAGCCACCCCCAGCGTCTGTGCGTCCGCCACGGGAAGCCGATCGCGCGGTCGCGGTAGACGAACCTCGAGATGACATAGGGGACCGCCACCGCCCCGCCGAGCGCGAGCGTGAAGCGCAGCATGGCGAGGTTGTCGAGTTCGGCGGCCAACGGGATGACGCTCACGATCAGCAGACCGACCGCGATCAGGGAGAGGTCTCGGGTGAGCGACGGCGGCCTGTGCACACCGATCACCGTCGCCGTCTCCTGTCGAGCACCCATGCTCACGACCTGACCCTCGGCCGTACGACCGCGCTCGATCACCCATGCCGCACAGATCCCCACCGCGAGCAGCGCCCAACCGAGCCACGGGATCTCCAGCACGAAGAACGCCGGGGCCGCGGCGCACACGAGCAGTGCCGGCACGAAGCCCAGCCGCTGCATCGTGTCACGCCGCACGTCGGTCACGGACGAGCCCTGCGCCGATACACGAGGTCACGGATGTCTCGCCCCTTGGCGATGCCTTTGCGCTCGAACGCGGTCATGACACGCCCGTCGAAACGGTCCGCCCACTCCCCCTCGAACGCACGCTCGAACAGCGGTTCAGCATCGAGCACCTCGCGCATCTGCAGCGCGTAGTCCTCCCAGTCCGTCGCGAGTCGCAGCAGTCCGCCGTCGCGCAGCGCCCTCGCCGCGGTGTCGCCGAATCCCGGGCGCACCAGTCGACGTTTCGTGTGCTTCTTCTTGTGCCACGGGTCGGGGAAAAAGATCCACACCTCCCGCGCCGCAGCCTCGGGGAGGAACGACGAGAGCACCTCGGGCGCATTCGCCTCGACCACACGCAGGTTGCGGGCTCCTTCACGGTCGGCGTCGAGCATCGTCCGTGCGAGTCCGGCACGGAACACCTCGACGGCGAGGAAGTCGTCATCCGGACGCGACGACGCCGCAGCCACGATCGCGTGCCCCTGCCCGGAGCCGATCTCCACGTAGAGATCCGCCGCGCGTCCGTACTCGCTCTCGGGGTCCAGACGGGCCTCGGGGTGCACAGACGTCCAGGCGACATCTCTCGGCACATCGAGCAGGTAGTGCGGGCCGAGCTCGGAGAACGCGCGCTCCTGGGCATCGGACATCCGACCGCTACGGCGCACGAACGACACCGGTTCGTCTCGGAAGGTACGGGGTTCGGGCATGATTCCAGGGTAGCCGTCGGCGTCGCGGCGTCCGGTGCCTCCGGCGGGAGCCGCTCTCAGGCCGGCGGCGCCGTGACGAAGTCGATGAGCTCTTCCACCCGACCCAACAGGGCAGGTTCCAGATCCCGATAGGTCGTGACCTTCGAGAGGATGTGCTGCCAGGCGCGCGCGGTGTCGGCCTGCGTCTCGTGCGGCCAGCCGAAGGCACGGCAGATGCCGACCTTCCACTCGATGCCGCGCGGGATCTCCGGCCACCTCGTGATGCCGAGGGCTCGCGGAGTCACGCACTGCCAGACGTCGACGAAGGGGTGCCCCACGATGCGGAGATGGCGACCGTGCGGACCGCGGGCGACCGCCTCGGCGATCCGCGACTCCTTGGAACCAGGGACGAGGTGATCGACGAGCACGCCGTAGCGTCTGGTCGCGCTGGGCGGTTCGGCCGCCAGCAGATCGTCGAGCAGGTCCACCCCCTGCAGGAACTCGACGACCACGCCTTCGACGCGCAGGTCGGCGCCCCACACCTTCTCGACGAGCTCGGCATCGTGCTTGCCCTCGACGAGGATGCGGCTGGGCAGCGCGACGCGGGCACGCTGATCGGCGACCACGAAGGATCCGGATGCCGTCCGACGTGGCCCCTGGGCGCGCGCCGCGGGGACGACCAGGCGAACCGGTGCACCGTCGATCAGGAATCCGCCTCCGAGGGGGAACAGACGTCGACGTCCGACCCGGTCCTCGAGCTCGACGTTCCCACCCTGCACGCGGGTCACGGCCCCGCAGAAGCCGTCGTCGGCGACCTCCACCACCAGATCCGTCTCCGCCGCCACCTGGGGCACCTGCTTCGCGCCGCGGTCGCGCCAGCCGGTGGCCAGCACATCCGAACCGTACATGTCGTCCATGCCTCCCAGCGTATGTGTCTGCGCTGAGGGCGAACGGCGAAGCCGCATCGAGTGCTGTCGCGTGTCGGACTCAATGCATAGACTCATGACATGGGGCTCGGCTGCCGGTCGGAGGGAACACGATGACGAAACGGTGGCTCGCGCTGGCCGCACTCACGCTCGCCGCCATTGCCGGGGCGTTCACTGCCTCCGCGGCATCAGCCACCGATCCGCTCACCCTCGACGCGGGGTACGTCACCGATCAGGCGGGTGCGCTGAGCGCCGATGAAGAGGCCACCGTCGAAGCCCGGCTCCAGGAGTTGACCGACAACTCGAACGCCGATCTCTTCGTCGTCCTCGTCGACGACTTCACCAATCCCACCGACAATGTGCAATGGGCGGACACCGTCGCTCAGAACAACAACCTCGGCACCGAGCAGTATCTCCTCGCGATCGCGGTCGACGGGCGCAGCTACTACATCTCCGCCGCCCCGGACGGCCCCGTGAGCTTCAGCCAACTCGACAGCATCGAAGACAAGATGGTCCCCTTCGCCTCCGACGGCGACTGGGTCGGGGCGATCACCCTCGCCGCCGACGAGATCCAGGGAGATGGCGGCGCCGGTGCGCTCCGCATCGGACTGATCGTCGTCGCCATCGTCGTGGTTGCGCTGCTCGTGTGGCTCGTGGTCGCGCTGGTGCGCCGCGCGCGCCGCAGGGCCGAGGTCCGCGAACGCGGCGCGATGCCCGAGACGCCCGATCCCGCCGATCCCTTCTCCACGCTCACCGATCAGCAGGTCGAGACGCAGGCCGGCCTCGCGCTCGTGCAGGCGGATGACGCGATCACCTCGAGCCGCGAAGAGCTCGGTTTCGCCGTCGCCCAGTTCGGCGAGGGCGCGACCGACGAATTCACGCGCGTCGTCGATGCGGCGAAGGCCAAGATCTCCGAGGCCTTCGACCTGAAGCAGAAGCTCGATGACGAGATCGAGGACACGATCCACGACCGCAGGGCGTGGCACATCCGCATCATCCAGATCGCCGATGAGATCGACGACATCCTCGACGACAACACCGCGGCGTTCGACGCCCTCCGCAAACTGGAGCAGAACGCCCCGCAGGAGCTCGAGAGGGTTCGCGCCGAGCGCGCCGCTCTGGAGGGCGTCCTCTCGTCAGCCGCACCGGCCCTCGCCGCCTTGTCTGCGACCTATGCCCCCGCGGCACTCGCGATGGTGGCCGACAATCCTGACCAGGCCCGCGAGCGTGCCGACCTGGCGGATCGCTCGATCGAGGCCGCCGCTCAGGCGATCGCGGCCGGACGGTCGGGTGAGGCGGCATTCGCGATCCGCACGGCCGAGCAGTCCGTGGCTCAAGCCGCTCAGCTCGCCCAAGCGGTCACGACGCTCGGCACCGAACTCTCGACGATCGAGGCCCAGTCCCAGGCGCTCGTCGCCGAGCTGCAGGCAGACCTCGCGGCGGCTCAGCAGCTGCCCGACCCCGAGGGCACGATCGCGGGCGCCGCATCCGCGACCGCCCAGCAGCTTCAGGTGGCGCAGTCCGATCTCACGGGTTCGGCCCGCAATCCCCAGCGCGTGCTCGAGGCGCTCACGGCGGCCAACACGCAGATCGATGCCGCGATCGCTCAGGGCAGGGAGAGCGTCGAGCGCGCGCGTCGTGTGCAGCAGATGCTCGAGCAGACCCTCACGCAGGCGAATTCCGAGATCCGCGCCGCTCGCGAATTCATCGAGACCCGGCGCGGAACGGTGGGCTCCACCGCACGCACCCGCCTCGCGAACGCGGAAGCGAGTCTGACGCGCGCACTGAATCTGCGGGCGACCGACCCCGACGCCGCGCTGGCGGAGGCCAATCGCGCGCTCGCTCTGGCGGGCCAGGCGACCTCCGCGGCGCAATCCGACGTGCAGGCCTACACCCCTCCCGGATACGACCAGGGCGGATTCGGAGGCCCGTTCGGCGGATCCGGATCGTCGTCCGGCGGCTCGGGGATCGGTGGGGACATCCTCGGCGGCATCATCGGCGGACTCCTCGCCGGCGGCGGAAGCGGCGGCTCCTCACGACGCGGAAGCAGCAGCGGCTGGCGCTCGTCCGGAGGCGGAGGATTCCGCAGCTCCGGGTTCGGAGGGGGCGGCGGCTCCCGCAGCAGCGGCCGCAGCGGCCGATCGGGAGGTCGACGCTTCTGATCCCCTACACAGACATTTACGACAAGCTCTCGAAGACGCCCTCTGAAAGGAACCACGCATGACCAAGCAGTCCATCTTCGGACGTATCTCGACCCTCGTCCGCGCGAACATCAACTCCCTGCTGGACTCTGCGGAGGACCCGCAGAAGATGATCGATCAGCTCGTTCGCGACTACACGAACAGCATCGCCGACGCCGAGTCGGCGATCGCGGAGACGATCGGTAACCTGCGCCTGCTCGAGCGCGACCATGAGGAAGACGTCCAGGCGTCGACCGAGTGGGGCAACAAGGCCCTCGCCGCCAGCCGCAAGGCCGATGAGATGCGATCGAGCGGCAACACCGCCGACGCCGACAAGTTCGACAACCTCGCCAAGATCGCACTTCAGCGCCAGATCAGCGCCGAGCGCGAGGCCACCGGCGCCGAGCCTCAGATCGCGGCGCAGACCGAGATCGTCGACAAGCTCAAGAGCGGCCTGAACGGCATGAAGGACAAGCTGGTCGAGCTCAAGAACAAGCGCAGCGAGCTCCTCGCACGCGCCAAGGTCGCCGAGGCGCAGACCAAGGTGCAGGACGCTGTCGGCTCGATCAACGTGCTCGACCCCACCAGCGAGCTGGGACGGTTCGAAGACAAGGTCCGCCGCCAGGAGGCCATCGCCCAGGGCAAGATCGAGCTCGCGGCGTCCAGCCTCGACGCGCAGTTCGAGAGCCTGGAAGACCTCGGCGAACTGACCGAGGTCGAGGCCCGCCTCGCCGAGCTCAAGGCCGGCGGCAGCGCTCCCCGCCAGGCCATCGAAGGCAACTGACACGACCGGCGGATGCCCCTGGCTGCGCGCCAGGGGTATCCGCCCTCTCTTCTTCGGAGGCACCCATGGTGCGATTCCTCGTCATCCCGCAGTGGCAGGGTTCGCCCGCACCGCGCGCGATGCTTCTCACCGACGGCGCCGCAGCGATCGCAGGTGACCTCCCCCGCGCTGCGACGACGGTGCTCGACGTACCGGTCGAGGCCGGTGAATCCCTGGGCACCGGGGTCCGCCGCCTGAGCGCTCTGCTGCGCACCCGTGAGATGGTGCACGGGCACGTCGACTCCGACACCGTGGTGATCGGCGGCGACTGCAGCGTCACCGTCGCCGCCCTCGATGCGCTCCCGGGAGGGACGGAGGGGCTCGCCGTGGTGTGGTGCGATGCGCACGCCGACATGCACACCCCCGAGACCTCACCGTCAGGCGCGTTCTCGGGCATGGCACTGCGTGCCCTGCTCGGTGAGGGTGAAGATCAGCTCGTGCTGTCCCCCGCGATCCCGGCGAACCGTGTGGTGACCGTCGGCATGCGCAATCTCGACGACGCGGAAGTCGAGCAGATCACTCCTCTGACCAACCTCTCGGTCGACGACCTCGCGCGCCCCGAAGCGCTGCTCGACGCGGTCCGGGCGACCGGGGCGACGCGAGTGTGGGTTCACATCGACGTCGATGTGCTCGATCCCTCCGACTTCGCCGGTGTGTCGTCATCGGTACCGTTCGGGCTCTCGCCTGCAGCACTGAGCACCGCCATCCGCGCGCTGCGCACCGACCTGCCGCTGGCAGGGGCGACGATCGCCGGGTTCGCTCCGCGGTCTCCTGCGGACGCGGTCGACGACCTGGGCGCGCTGCTACGGCTGGTCGGAGCCGTGGCGTGACCGCGGCGACGGACTGGCGACCGGAGGCCGAAGAAGCCCTCGCGCGCGGACGGCGCTTCGACCGTCGCATCCCGGCGTTCCTGCTGCGCTCCCCGATCAGCCGTCTCGGTTACCTCTGGGGCACGGGCATCGGCTGGCTCTGGGGATCGCTGTGGAGCACGGGTCCCGTCGAGCGACGCGCCGGGCTGTGGGTGTTCCAGGGCATGCCGAGCTGGACCTTCAACCGAGGAGGCGTCTGCGTAGGCGGCTGCTTCTTGACCGGTGACGTCCGCCCCAGCGAGGCGGTACTCCGACATGAGGCCGTGCACAAGGCGCAGTGGCTCCGCTACGGCTTCCTGATGCCCGTCCTGTACCTGTTCGCCGGGCGCGACCCGCTGCACAACCGCTTCGAGATCGAGGCGGGGCTGGAAGACGGCAACTACGTGCGCCGCACGCGCTGACCGAGTCAGGCGACCGATCTTGAGGTCTCCGAGTCGGGAAGCGAGGATCAGCGGTCGGCAGGCAGCAGGCCGAAGCGCTCGGGAGCGTGGATGAGCGCCGGGGAAATCTCCAGCGAGCTCGTCAGGTGCTCGACGATGTCGGCCGTACCCAGGTAGCCGCCGAGCAGCGTGACGCGGGTCTCTATCTCGTCGTCGCACATCATCTCGTCGGCCCACGCGCAGGTCGCACGCGCCAGAGCCTGACCGGGTGCGCAAGCGCGCCCGCTTCCGGGAGCACCGGAGCGCTGCTCGCGCGCGAGCCACGTGACCGTCATGCGGCCGGGGGCCTCGATCACGCCGATATCGGCGGTCTCGGGAACCTCGATGAAGATACGGCCGGACGCGCAGAGCGGGAGCGTGGTCAGGAACAGCTCGAGCTCGGTGAGCGAGTTCTCATCGGCCGTGACCAGATGGTGCGCGCGCCGTCGCGCTGCGCGACGTTCGGCACGCGTGCCGCGGGTCTCGAGCGAGGTGTTCATGGTGAGTCCATCGTACACCAAGTGAAGGCTTGCCTAACCTTGCATCGACGAGGCGATGATCGAGCCGTCACCCCTGGGGCGATGGCTCGACGAGCGCCCCCGACAGCGCCGCCAGCTCAGCCTCGGTCATCCCCTGCGCGCGCAGGTACCCGGCGGCGGAACCCCACCGCTCATCGACCTGCTCCAGCAGGCGACGCATCACGGGCGCCGGGGATTGCGTGGCGAGGGCGACCGCGTGGATCGCGTCGGGATGCTGAGCGCGCAGGTACTCGGCGATCCGCTGCGTACGGTGAACCGGGAGCTGCGATTCCGTCAGCGCGTAGTCGGCGATCACGGCCTCCCGATCGGCGCCGACCGCGGAGAGGGCGAGCGCGACCGTGACTCCCGTGCGGTCCTTCCCGACGGTGCAGTGCACGAGGGTCCGCTCCCCCGCGGCGATGATGCGGATGGCCTCCACCAGCCGGTCTCCGCTCTCCTCGAGGAGGTGCAGATAGAGATCATCGAGGCTGGTGTCGGCCTCGAAGAACGATCGGACCGAGCCGAGGAACAGCGGGAGGTGGGTGGTTTCCGGACCCTCGATCTCGGTCGGCTCCGCCGCGACCTCTTCCCCGTCACGCAGGTCGACGATGTGCTGAACGCTCGATCGCACGGCGGCGGCGCCGGATGTGGTGACGCCGGAGAGCTGCCCCGATCGCAGCAGCACGCCCGCGCGGATACGACCACCCTCCGCGGGGATGCCACCGACATCCCGGAAGTTCGAGACACCCTCGATGTCGAGGATCGTCATGCCTGCGCCTGCGGGGCGCGGGCGGGAACGGGATAGCGCCCGGCGATCACGATGCGGTTGAAGGCATTGATCGATACGCACGCCCAGCTGAGCGCCGCGTACTCCTTCTCGGTGAACACGCTTCCGACCTGGTCGTACACCTGGTCGGAGATCCCGTCCTCGGAGATGAAGGTGAAGGCTTCGGCGAGCTCGAGTGCCGCGCGCTCGCGGTCGCTGAACACGCCGCTCTCACGCCACGTCGGAATCTGCGTGAGCGTGTCGGTGTCGATCCCGGCCGCGATCGCCCTATCCACATGGATCCGCGCACAGTAGGCGCAGCCGTTGAGCTGCGAGCAGTGGATCATGACGAGCTCCTTGAGGCGATCGTCGATGCCGTTGGCCGCGCAGATCTGCCCCACCGTCTTCGAGAACGCGTCAAGCGCCTGGTACGCGGTCGGCTCGGTCTTCGACAGGTGCACACGCGTCTCGCTCATGACTCCATGATATTCGGCGGACGGGCGCGTAGCCCAGGACGACGCGATACCTCCGAAATGCACTTCGACAACGTTGACCTGTAATCTCATGACATACTGCGCAATAGAGTGACGTACCGCGTTGTCATATCGCTCTCGCATTTCGTGCCGGTCCTCGTGAGGGCGCAGAATGTGGACGTGGCGATCGACATCAGCGAGTTCAGCTATCTTCCCGCACAGGCCGACGCACTCGGCGTTGCGCTCCCGAGCGTGGAGCGTCTCACGCTCCCCCTCGCCGATGGCCGCACCCTGAGCGCACTCCGCTTCGGGGCCGATGCACCCCGGGTAACCCTGCTCCACGGGGCCGGTCTCAATGCGCACACCTGGGACACGACGTCGCTCGCCGCGCAGCAACCGCTGCTCGCGATCGATCTCGCCGGGCACGGAGACTCGTCTTGGCGCGAAGACGTCGATTACACACCGCGCACTCTCGCCCGTGACGTCGCCGAGGCGCTCGACGCCTGGACCACGCAGCCGCAGCTCGTGGTCGGCCAGTCACTCGGCGGACTCACCGGCGCCGCTCTGGCCGCGGTGCGACCCGACCTTGTTTCCGAGCTCATCATCGTCGACATCACGCCGGGGATCGACGTGACGGCAGGGCCCGCAGCGCTGCGTGAGTTCTACGCGGGCCCGACCGACTTCGCCACGCGGGACGAACTCGTCGACAAGGCGATCGCGCTCGGGTTCGGCGGATCCCGTCCCGAGACCGAACGCGGTGTCTTCCTGAACACGCGCGTGCGCGCGGACGGACGCGTGGAGTGGAAGCACCACTTCGCGCACCTCGCCGCCCAGGCTCTTGCGGCTCACGACCCCGGATCCGCGACCGCTCCATCGGTTCTGCATGAGACGGGCTGGGATGACCTGGCCGCAGTCAACGCACCGATCACCCTGGTGCGTGCCGCACGAGGATTCGTCAGCGAGGCCGATGCCGCCGAGTTCCAGCGACGCGTGCCTGCGGCGCAGGTGGTCGTCCTCGATGCGACCCACAACGTGCAGGAGACGGCGCCGGCCGCGCTCGCCGGGCTCATCGACTCGGCAACACCCGTTCGCGGAATATGACGTTCCGTTCCACACCCGACCCTCACCCCGCCACACATCTCTAGGCTCGATCCCACGGCACACAGCAGCTGCCGTACCGAGAGGAAACGCCCATGTTCCGACGCACCCGACGTCTCGCGTTGATATCCGCGCTCGCGGCCACCGCCGTGATCCTGAGCGCCTGCTCCGGCGCCACCGACCCCGAGCCCAGCAGCGCCCCGGGAACACCCGACCCGAGCGCCACCCTCCACGTCGGGCTGGTCCTCGAACCCACCAACCTCGACATCCGCCACACCAGTGGCGCCGCGCTCGAACAGATCCTGATCGACAACATCTACGAGGGTCTCGTCACCCGCACGCAGGACAACGAGATCGAGGGCCGCCTCGCCTCCGACTACAAGGTGTCGTCCGACGGCCTCACCTACACCTTCACCCTGAACGACGGGGTCGTCTTCCACGACGGCACGCCGCTCACGTCCGCCGACGTCGTCTCCTCCTACGAGACCGTGCGCACCGACACGACCGTGCAGGGCAACGCGGACTTCGCCTCCGTGACGGCGATCACCGCACCCGACCCGACGACGGTCGAGATCGTGCTGTCCGCACCGAACCAGAACTTCCTGTTCGCCCTCACGGGTCCCGCTGGTCTGGTGTTCAAGACCGGCGACACCACCGATCTGAAGACGGCCGAAAACGGCACCGGACCCTTCACGCTGACGCGCTGGAACAAGGGCAGCACCATCACGTTCGCGCGCAACGACGCCTACTGGGGGGAGGCGGCCGGGGTCGCCCAGGTCGAGTTCCAGTACATCCCCGACTTCACCGCCGGTGTGAACGCCGCGCTGGCCGGTGATGTCGACGTGCTCACCGCCGTGGACCCGAACCTCGCACCGCAGCTCGAGGACTCCGGAGACTTCGCTCTCACGACAGGGCGCACGACCGACAAGGCGACGCTCGCCTTCAACAACAAGAAGGCCCCCCTCGACGACGTCCGTGTGCGCGAGGCCCTCCGGCTCGCCATCGACCACGAGGCCCTCATCGACGCCGTCGGCGCAGGGACCGCGCTGTACGGTCCGATCCCCGAGCTCGACCCGGGCTACGAAGACCTGTCCGACGTGATCTCCTACGACCCGGAGAAGGCCAAGGCACTGCTCGCGGAGGCCGGACAGAAGAACCTGGAGCTGACCCTCACGATCCCCTCGTTCTACGGCACGACGGTGCCGAAGGTGCTGATCTCGGACTTCAAGAAGGTCGGCGTGACTCTCGAAGTCAACTCCGTCGAGTTCCCCACCTGGCTGGAAGACGTCTACACGAACCACGACTACGACCTCAGCTTCGTGCTGCACGTCGAGCCGCGCGACTTCGGCAATTTCGCCGACCCGGACTACTACTTCGGCTACGACAACGCCGAGGTGCAGGACCTGTACGCGAAGGCACTGGCCGAGGTCGACCCGGACAAGTCCGCGGATCTTCTCGCACAGGCCGCGCGCATCGTTTCCGAGGACCACGCCGCAGACTGGCTCTACAACGGCGAGACCATCACGGCGGTGAGCCCGATCGTCACCGGCTTCCCCGAAGACTCGATCAACTCGCGCATCAACCTCGCCGGCGTCACCGTCTCCGCTGAGAAGTAGCGAGCGGTCACCCCTTCGTGATCCGCTACGCGCTCGTCCGAGGAGCCCTGCTCATCGCAGGGCTCCTCGTGTCGAGCGTGCTCATCTTCCTGACGCTCCGTGTCTTCCCCGGCGACGTCGCGCAGTTGATCGCGGGCACGCAGGCCTCCCCCGCCGAGGTCGACGCCCTGCGCGAATCCCTCGGACTGAACCGCCCTCTGCTCCCCCAGTACACCGACTGGATCGGCGGGATCTTCCGCGGCGATCTCGGCACCTCCCTGCTGTCGGGTGCCTCCGTCGGCGAAGAGCTCTTCCTCAAGGCCCAGGTCACCGTTCCGCTGGGCATCATGTCGCTCCTGATCGCCGTGCTCATCGCCGTACCCTTCGGCATCCTGGCCGCGCTCCTGCGCAACCGACGGGGCGGTACCGCGCTCAGCGTCGGCGCTCAGGCGTTGGCCGCGGTTCCCGTGGTGTGGGCCGGCATGATGCTCATCGTGGTCTTCTCGGTCTGGCTGGGCTGGCTTCCGCCGCAGGGCTTCCCCCGCACCGGCTGGTCGACGCCCGGTAAGGCGATCGAATCCCTGCTGCTTCCCGCCCTCACGATCGGGATCGTCGAGGGGGCGATGCTGATGCGGTTCGTGCGCAGCGCGACCCTCCAAGCCGCAGGCCAGGACTTCGTCCGCACAGCCGCGGCGAAGGGCCTCACTCGCAACAGGGCGCTCATCCAACACGGCATCCCGGCCGTCGGTCTCTCGATCATCACGGTGCTCGGCCTCCAGGTGGCCGGCATCATCGTCGGCTCGGTGGTGATCGAGCAGCTGTTCACCCTCCCGGGGATCGGACGCATGCTCGTGGCCGATGTCGGAACGCGCGACCTCATCAAGGTGCAGAGCGAACTGCTCGTACTCACCGGATTCGTGCTGGTCGTGGGCTTCCTGGTCGACCTCGTACACCGTGCGATCGACCCTCGACAGCGGGAGGCCGCATGACTCCGCGCTGGCTGGGCCGACTGTGGGACACCTCGACGGGGCGCTTCGGAGTCATCGTCGTCGTCGTGATCGCCCTCACCGCGGTCGTCGCCGTCTTCTGGACGCCTTTCGATCCGCAGGCCTCGGACATCGGCGATCGGTGGTTGCCGCCGAGCTGGCCGCACCTGCTGGGCACCGACGATACGGGTCGCGACATCCTGAGCCTGCTGATGGCGGGCGCCCGCACAACCGTCTTCGTGAGCATCGGAGCAGGTGTCGTCGCCACAGTGGTCGGCATCGCCCTCGCCGCCCTCGGGGCGCTCACCGCGCGCTGGTTGCGAGAGACCGTGGCGGTGCTCGTCGACATCCTGATCGCGTTCCCCGTGCTGCTGATCGCCATGATGATCTCCTCGGTCTGGGGCGGATCCCTCTGGGTCGTGATCTGGGCGGTGGGAATCGGCTTCGGCGTCAACATCGCGCGAGTCACTCGACCCGAGTTGCGCCGTGTGCAGCAGAGCGACTTCGTCCTGGCGGCGCGAGCCGCGGGTCTCACACCGACCCAGAGCCTCGTGCGGCACCTGCTGCCGAACGTCGCCCCGGTCTTCATCGTGCAGTTGTCGTGGTCGATGGCCGTCGCCGTCCTCGCCGAAGCCGGGCTCTCGTACCTGGGCTTCGGCGCTTCCGTGGTCGAGCCGAGCTGGGGCCTGCTGCTCGCCGATCTCCAGCGGTATATCGGAGTGCATCCGCTGTCCGTCCTCTGGCCGGGGCTCACGATCACCATCACCGTGCTCGCGCTGAACCTGCTGGGTGACGGTCTGCGCGAGGCGACCGATCCGACCCTGCGGCATCGCGCCGCCGAGATCCACACCCCGGGGGTGGTCGCATGAGCCTCTCCGTGAAGGACCTCGTGGTCGAGATCGACGGGAGACCGGTGGTCGACGGCATCTCCTTCGAGGTGCCCGATGGTGCGCGCCTCGGACTCATCGGCGAGTCCGGCTCCGGCAAGTCCCTCACCGCACTTGCCGTGCTGGGGCTGCTCCCCGACGGCGCGACCGCGAACGGCAGCATCCGCTGGAACGACACCGAGCTGATCGGGATGCCGGACCGCGAGTTGGCCCGCCTTCGCGGCGACGACATCGGCATCGTGTTCCAGGAGCCGCGCACGGCCCTGAACCCGATCAGGACCGTGGGGCGGCAGATCGCGGAATCGATCCGCATCCACGAGGGACTCGGCCGCCGGGAAGCCCGAGAACGGGCGATCGCAGCAGCGGCGCGGGTGCGGCTGCCCGACCCGGAGTCGATCGTTGACCGCTACCCGCATCAGCTCTCCGGCGGTCAGCGCCAGCGCGTCGCTATCGCGATGGCACTCGCGTGCCGCCCGCGGCTGCTCATCGCCGATGAGCCGACGACTGCGCTCGATGTCACGATCCAGGCCGAGATCCTCTCCCTGCTGCTCGCACTCGTCGCAGACGAAGGAATGTCCCTCGTGTTCATCACGCACGACCTCGCGGTGCTCGCCCAGGTCGCGACCGAGGGGGTCGTGCTCGAACACGGGCACGTCGTCGAAGCCGCCCCGGTCTCGACGCTCCTCTCCGCGCCTTCCTCCCCCGTCACGCAGGGGCTGCTGCGCGATGCGACGGCGACCCTGTGGCGTCCGGACGGAAGCGTCGCATGAGCCTGATCGAAGCCCGAGGGCTCGGGCGCGACTTCTTCGTACCGAAGCGCTCTGCGTTCGAGCGCACCCGCACCCAGACGGCCCTCGCTCCCACCGACCTCGACATCGTCGAAGGATCGTCCGTCGGCATCATCGGGGAGTCCGGATCGGGCAAGTCCACGCTGGTCCGGCTGCTGCTGGGTCTCGACCGCCCCACATCCGGCACGATCGCCGTCGACGGCCGCACGGTCGACGCCACCGCATCGGCGAAGTCCCTGCATTGGCTGCGTCGGGAGACCGGGCTGGTGTTCCAAGACCCGTACGCGTCGCTCGATCCCCGGATGACGGCCGGTCAGATCGTCCGGGAGCCACTCTGGGCCCTCGGTATCGAAGGCGATCACCGTGCGCGTGTGCGGGAAGTGCTCGCCCAGGTCGGGCTCGAACCCGAGATGGGTGACCGCTACCCGCATGAGTTCTCGGGCGGGCAGCGGCAGCGGATCGCCCTCGCAAGGGCGATCGTGCATGGCCCACGGATCCTGGTCGGCGACGAGCCGCTGTCGGCGCTGGACGTGACGGTGCGGGCCCAGATCCTCGAGCTTCTGATCGAGATGCGACGCACGACCGCTCTCACGCTGGTGCTCGTCTCACACGACATCGGAGTGGTGCAGAACCTGTGCGACACGGTCGTCGTGATGAAGGACGGGCACATCGTCGAGCGGGGCTCCACGCGCGACGTGCTCCTGCATCCGACGCAGGACTACACGAAGAGGCTGCTCGCCGCGATCCCCGTGATCCCCGGTTCCCCCGGACGCTGACCCGAGTTCCCGACTCCGACCACGCGTCCTCAGCGCCGCGAGCCGAACAGACTCCCCCGCCGCCGCCCCGTGGGCTTGAGCACGCGACGCATGTACACGGTGCCCAGGTCGCGGCCGAACTTGTACCCGACGCGCCCCATGCGTCCCGCTTCGACGAAACCGAGCTTCTCGTGCAGTCGGATCGACGCCTCGGCGCCGTGGTCGCTGATGACCGCGACCATCTCGCGGAGGCCGATCTGCTCGCAGGCATCGATGAGGGCCTGCAGCAGGGCCGCCCCCAGCCCTTTGCCTCCTGCTCCGGGGCCCAGGTAGATCGAATCCTCGACGGTGTACTTGTAGGCGTTCTTCCCCGCCCAGGGCTGAGCGAGGGCATACCCCATCACCTCACCGCCTGGAGACACCGCGACGAGGAACGGCAGTTCCAGCCGGGCGAGCAGGGCGTACTTCTCCCGCCAGTAGGGAATGCTGCTGCGTCGCTCGTCGAGCGTCACGGCCGAGTTGCTCACGAAATGGTTGTAGATCTCGCGCACATGGGGCAGGTCTGAGGGCCGGGCGGCGCGGATCGTGTACGAGAAGATCTCGGGCGCGGGGGCGGGGCGCAGATGGCGCGGCAGGACTCGACGACGGTCCCCCGGCTCGAACTGCATGCGCTCAGCTTAGAGAGGGAGAGGCTTCGCCTTCCACCCGCCAGTCCACGGGCTCGGCCCCCCGTTCCTCGAGCAGCGCGTTCGCCCGGGAGAACGGACGTGACCCGAAGAAGCCGCGGCGAGCCGAGAGTGGAGACGGATGAGCCGAAGAGATCACGGGTGTCTCCCCGAGGAGGGGCTGCAGGCCGGCCGCATCCTTGCCCCAGAGGACCGCGACGAGCGGCTGTTCACGGGCGACGAGTGCACGGATCGCGAGCTCTGTGACCTCCTCCCACCCCCAACCGCGATGAGAGGCCGCCTCGCCAGGACGCACGGTGAGCACACGGTTGAGCAGGAGGACGCCCTGATCGCTCCACGCCGTCAGGTCGCCGTGCGGTGCGGGCGGGATGCCCAGGTCGCTCTCGCGCTCCTTGTAGATGTTCGAGAGGCTGCGAGGCAGCGGGCGCACGTCGCGATCGACGGCGAACGACAGTCCGATGGGATGACCGGGGGTGGGGTACGGATCCTGCCCGGTTATCAGGACGCGCACATCGGACAGCGGCCGCTGGAAGGCCCTGAGCACGTTCGGGCCCGCCGGCAGGTACCCGCGCCCCGCCTCCTGCTCCTCGCGGAGCCGCTTCCCCAGGGAGGTGATCGTGTCCTGGACCGGAGCCAGCGCCTCGGCCCAGCCGGCGTCGATCCGCCCGTCCTCGGCGAGCTCTGCGAGAGTCTGCCCCATCGTCAGTCGATCGAGCGCACCCGCAGCGGGCCGCGGGCGAGCAGGTGCTGTGCGGACTGCGCGACCGGCCGCATCGTGATCTGATCGAGGTTCACGTGTCCGGGAGACTCCAGCGCGTACGCGATCACATCGGCCACGTCGTCGGCCAGGAGCGGAGCGTCGACACCCGCGTACACGGCCTCGGCTGCGACGGAGTCACCCCCGAGACGGTTGAGTGTGAACTCTTCGGTGTGCACCATGCCCGGCGCCACCTCGACCACGCGGATCGGCTCGCCGTTGAGCTCTTGACGGAGCACCTTCACCAGCATCGACTCCGCAGCCTTCGCCGCGTTGTAGCCCGCACCGCCCGCGTATGCGGTCTGCGCGGCCGTGGAGGTGACGAAGATCGTGTCCGCGTGACCGTCCACCGCTGCGGCACGGCGCAGCAGCGGGAGCAGCCCCGCGACCAGGCGCTGGCTCGCCAGCACGTTCGCGTCGAACATCCACTGCCAGTCGTCCGCCGAGGCGTCCTCGACGCGATCGGTGCCTCGGGCGCCTCCGGCGACCTGCACGAGAGCGTGCACGGGTCCCGACCTCTCGAGTTCGCTCACGAGCGCCTCGACGGCGGAGGCATCCGTGAGGTCGCAGGCGATGGCCGAGGCTCCGGTCTCCGCGGCGAGCGCCGACAGCCGGTCCTCGCGTCGCGCCACCCCCACGACGTCCCATCCCCGGACGCGGAGCGCACGCACCGCCGCTGCGCCGATGCCCGAACTCGCACCTGTCACCACTGCACGTCTGTTCACCATGCCTCCACCGTACGGCGTTCTCCGCGGAATGCGGACTCCCCCACGGGGCTGTCGTGGATCGCTCCGCCGCATGATTCCGGGCCTCCTGTCTGTTACGTCACATTTCCCTTCTGTTGTTGACACGCACCGAGATTCCGTACTCTCGCTGCAACGGCATCCGCCACACGACCTTCCGACCACTCCTGGGGGAATCACATGTCCGCACCCGAGTCCTGGCGCTTCGAGACCAAGCAGATCCACTCGGGCGCTGCTCCCGACCCGGTCACCAAGGCGCGCGCAACGCCGATCTACCAGACCACCTCGTACGTGTTCGACAGCGCGGACCATGCGGCCAACCTCTTCGCCCTCGCGGAGTTCGGCAACATCTACACCCGCATCCAGAACCCGACGCAGGACGTGCTCGAGCAGCGCCTCGCCGCACTCGAAGGCGGCACCGGAGCGCTCGTCCTCGCGAGCGGCCAGGCGGCATCGACCTTCGCCGTCCTGAACATCGCACAGGCCGGCGACCACTTCGTGGCGTCGAGCTCGATCTACGGCGGCACCTACAACCTCTTCAAGTACACGCTGGCCAAGCTCGGCATCGAGGTCACGTTCGTCGAGAACCAGGACGACCCCGAAGAGTGGCGTCGTGCAGTCCGTCCGAACACGAAGCTGTTCTTCGCTGAGACGATCGGCAACCCGCAGATCAACATCCTCGACATCCGTACCGTCGCCGACGTCGCGCACGAGAACGGCGTCCCGCTGATCGTCGACAACACGATCGCCACCCCGTACCTGATCCGCCCGTTCGAGTTCGGCGCCGACATCGTCGTGCACTCGGTCACGAAGTTCCTCGGGGGTCACGGCACAACGATCGGCGGCGTCATCATCGACGGCGGCACGTTCGAGTGGTCGAAGAACGTCGACAAGTTCCCCGGCCTCACAGTGCCGGACCCCTCGTACCACGGCGCCAGCTACACCGCCGCGGTCGGCGACCCGCTCGCGTACATCATCAAAGCCCGTGTGCAGCTGCTGCGCGACCTCGGATCCGCTATCGCCCCGCAGAGCGCCTGGAACCTCATCCAGGGCGTCGAGACGCTGTCGCTGCGCATCGAGCGCCACGTGCAGAACGCCCAGGAGATCGCCGAGTGGCTCGACAGCCGCGATGACGTCGCGACCGTCAACTACTCGGGTCTGCCCTCCTCGCCCTGGTACGCCAAGGCGAACGAGTACGCGCCCAAGGGCGTCGGCGCCGTGCTGTCGTTCGAGCTCAAGGGCGGCGTCGAGGCCGGTCGCGAGTTCGTGAACAGCCTCTCGCTGTTCAGCCACCTCGCCAACATCGGCGACGTGCGCTCGCTCGTCATCCACCCCGCCTCGACCACGCACGCGCAGCTGACGCCGGAGCAGCAGCTCACCGCCGGTGTGACCCCTGGCCTGGTCCGCCTCTCCGTCGGCATCGAGAACGTCGACGATCTCAAGGCCGACCTCGAGCAGGCTCTCGCCGCGGCCCGCGCCGTGTCGGAGGCCGCTCGCGCCTGACCCGCACCCCACGAGATGCCCCGGAGCCCGCGCTCCGGGGCATCTTCGCGTGCCGGTGACGACCACTCACCCGGCCGACCCACAGGCGGCGACGTCGACAATGGAGTACCGCCGTGAGGAGAGCATGATCGACGTCGAACACCGACCAACGAGCGTCCGACGCGTGACGACCACCCGCGCGCGCTGGCTCGCCGCCGCCGGCGTCGCGCTGCTTCTCGTCATCGCCTGCGGCTGGATCCCCGGGATCGTCGGCACCGCGGTTGCGGCCGCCCTTCCCTGGCTCGGTCTCGTGCTTCTCGCCCTGCTGATCGCTGCGCTGTTCCTCGCGCGACGAGTGGTCGTCGTGATCCTTGTCCCCGCACTCCTGTGGATCCTCGCGGTGGCACCGGCCCTTCCGACCTTTCCCGGTCAGACGGGATCGGAGTCGGCCTCGGCCTCGGCCTCGGAACTGACGGTCGTGAGTCAGAACGTGCGGGCGCGATCCGGCGGGGCTGCCGCCTCCGCAACCGAGCTCGCGCAGAGCGGCGCCGACGTGATCGCCCTCGTGGAGCTCGATGGAGACAGCCTCACCGCGGCGCAGAACGCCCTCGCCGGGCAGTACCCGCACTCCTACACGGTCGGAACCGTCGGCATCTGGAGCAGGTATCCCCTCACGAACGCCGAGCCCCTCACGCTCGGACTCAGCTGGAAGCGCGCTCTCCGCGTCGATGTGCAGGCACCGTCTGCTCCGGTCGCCGTGTACGTGATGCACGCGGCTTCGGTGCGGCCAGGACACCAGCAGGACCGCGACACGATGCTGAGCGGCCTCGCGGCTCAGGTCGCCTCCGATCCCGCGGAATCCCTCATCGCCGTCGGCGACTTCAACGCACCGTCGACCGACCCGAGCCTGGCTGCCCTGCGCGCGGAGGCGGACTGGGTGCGTCCGACGGACGGGACCCTCGGGCTCACGTGGCCCGTCTCCTTCCCCCTCGTGCGCATCGACCAGGTCTTCGTCCGCGGACTCGATGTCGTCGCGTCCGGCACGGTGAGGGCAGGGAACAGCGATCATCTCGCCACGGTGACCCGCGTGCGCTGACCCGGGCCGGCGGACGCGGACATCTCCATCGTCGCCTCCCCGAGGGAACGGGCGAGGACGCTCCGATCCGCGCGGTCGGGAGAGCCGGACGGACATCGGGGTCGTAACCTGCCACCGACGGACGACGTACCAGGCGAGAATGGAAGCATGGACTGGCAGACGACCTCCGAGGACACGGTGCCCTCGGCGCCCGTGACGGAGGCCGACGTCCGGCTGCTCCGTGCCCGCCCGCCGGCGACCGGCGCATGGCGTGACGGAGACCCGGTGGGCGGTCGACGCTTCGCCGCCTTCGGCGCATTCTCCACCGAGAGCGGTGCCGAGCTCCCGGGCATCCGCATCGCCTACGAGTCCTGGGGGGAACTGAACACGGCACGGGACAACGCCGTTCTGGTGCTGCACGCGCTCACCGGGGACAGCCATGTCCGCGGCGCAGCGGGATCCGGGCACCCCACCGCGGGCTGGTGGGAGGACATCACGGGCCCGGGAGCTCCGCTCGACACGGACCGCTGGTTCGTGATCGCCCCGAACATGCTGGGCGGCTGCCAGGGCTCGACGGGCCCCGCGAGCGTCGCCCCCGACGGCTACGAGTGGGCCTCCCGTTTCCCGTACCTCACGATCCGTGACCAGGTCGCCGCCCAGGTCCGCCTGGCGGATGCCCTCGGCATCGAGAGCTGGGCCGCTGTCATCGGCGGTTCCATGGGCGGGATGCATGCGCTGGAGTGGGCGGCCACACATCCCGAGCGCGTGCAACGCCTCGCCGTGCTCTCATCTCCCCCGGTGACCACCGCCGACCAGATCGCGCTCAACACCGTGCAGTTGGAGACCATCCGGATGGATCCGCGGTTCCAGGGCGGCGAGTATTACGATCTCGGTGACGGGGACGGCCCGCACCGCGGCCTCGCCCTGGCCCGACGAATGGCGCTGCTGAACTACCGCAGCCCGATCGAGCTCAATCAGCGCTTCCAGCGGTCGTGGCAGTCCGACGTGTCGCCGCTCGGGCACGGCGGTCGCTTCGCCGTGGAATCGTACCTCGACTTCCACGGCAACAAGTTCACGCGCCGCTTCGACGCGAACAGCTACATCACGCTCGTCGAGGCCATGAACTCGCACGACGTCGGCCGTGGACGAGGGGGCGTCGAAGAGGCGCTGCACGGCGTCACCGCCACCACGCTGGTGCTCGGCATCGACAGCGATCGCCTCTTCCCCGTCGACGGACAGCAGCGCATCGCCCGCAGCATCCCGAATGTCATCGACGACGAAGCCGTGGTCATCGCGAGTGACTTCGGGCACGACGGCTTCCTGATCGAGACCGAGGCGGTGGGCTCGAACCTGCGACGTCTGCTCGACAGCTGAGCCCGATCGCTCAGGCCTCGACGAACCGCCAGGGCAGCGCGCCCGCCTCGAGGCGTCCCTGCTCCCAGGCGAAGGCACGCCCGGCGTCGGACTCGAGCACCCGGGTCTGGAACAGCTGCGCCGCACCGCCCGATGACAGGGCCGATTCCACGTCGCTGAACGCAGAGAGCTGGTGGAGCGTGATCCACGTCGGCGGGTACAGCGTCCACTCGCCTGCCCCGTGCCGCGCGAGCGCCTCCGCCGCCCGCACCCAGGCGATCTCCGCGACCTCGTCGACAGCGGGCGAAGGCTCTCCGTCCGGCGCCTCGGCGAGGAAGAACCAGGTGCGGATACGCGTGGGGGCCTCCACCGGCGGCTGCCACTCGGAGAGCACCACGAGGTCGTCGACAGCGAGGCCCACCTCCTCGCGCGTCTCCCTGATCGCGGCACGGCGCGCGTTCTCGGACTCGTCGTCGCCGTCGTGGACGTCGCCCGGTTCGACCTTGCCCCCGGGGAAGACCCATGCACCCGCGAACGACCCGCGATCGGGTCGACGCATCAGCAGCACCTCGAAGGCGGGGTGCGACGCGCGCAGCAGCACAGCAGTGCCGGCGACGGGCAGGGACAGCTTGGCGGCACTCACCCCGTCACTCTACGACCGGACCGACCGCGGCGAAACTACGAGGCGACGAGCTCCGCTGCCGCCGGGCGACGTCCTTCGACGCGGTACGAGAGCAGCGCGATCAGCAGACCGGCCACAGCGAGCGCGGCACCGGTCCATGCCGGTGCCGTGAACCCCCAGCCCGCGGCGATCACGACGCCGCCGAGGAACGCACCCAGGCTGTTGCCGATGTTGAGCGCCGAGTGGTTCATGGCTGCGGCGATCGACTGGTTGTCGCCCGCCACGTCCATGAGTCGGGTCTGGATCGTCGGGCTCAGCACGGAGGACACGAACCCGACCACCAGCACCACCGCGGCCAGGCTGACGATCCAGAACGACAGGAACGCCAGCAGCGCGAAGACCACGGCCATGGCGGCGAGCCCGAAGAGCAGCGTGCGGCGCAGATCGATGTCGGCGAGGTGACCGCCGACGAGGTTTCCCGCCGTCATGCCGAGCCCCATGAGCACGAGGACGATCGGCACCACCCATTCCGGGGAACCGGAGACCTCGGTCACCAGCGGGGCGATGTAGCTGTAGACGGCGAAGAACCCGCCGAAGCCGATCGCGCCGACGCCCAGGGTGAACCACACCTGCGGGATGCGGAACACTCGCAGCTCCTGCCGCATCGTGCGTCCCGGATCTCCCGGATGCTCCGGGACGAAGAGGGCGATGCAGAGTGTGGCGAGAGCGAAGACGAGCGCCACGACCGCGAACGCGGAGCGCCAGCCCCACTGCTGCCCGAGGAAGGTACCCAGCGGCACACCCACGACGTTGGCGACGGTGAGACCGGTGAGGATGAACGCCACGCCCTTGGCACGGTTGCCCGGCCCCATCACATCGGCCGCCACGAGCGCACCGATGCCGAAGTAGGCGCCGTGCGGGAGTCCGGCAAGGAAGCGGGACGCGGCGACGAGCTCGAACGTGGGCAGCACCACCGTGAGGGCGTTGAACACCGTCAGCGCGAGGGCAAGCACGATCATCACCCGATGCCGCGGGTAGCGCGCGACGAAGCCGGCGATGGTCGGAGCGCCCACCACCACGCCGAGCGCGTACAGCGAGATCAGCCAACCGGCTTGGCTCAGCGCGTCTTCCTGGCTGGTCGCCCATAGCGAAGGCAACAGATCGGCGGCGATGTTGGGCAACAGGCCCATGACCACGAACTCGGTCATGCCGATGCCGAAGCTGCCGATGGCGAGAGAGAGGAGCGCCCACTTCGCCGCACCCCTCGATTCAGTCGAGGGATTCACCGGACCATCTTAGCGGCCGTCGGTCCCCTCGCCCGTCCGTCTCGGACCCGTCCGCCCTCTGCGGTCGCGTCTCATGAAGACATCCACCTCGTCCTGCGTGTCGACGACGAAACCATGGCGTTCGTAGAGCCCGCGTGCCGGGCTGCCGTGGAGCACGTTGAGTCGATACGAGCTGGCGTCATCGAGCACCATCCCCAGCACTCGGCCGCCGACACCGCGTCCCTGATGCGATGTCGCGATGTAGAAGTGTTCCAGCCAACGGGACTCGCCCTCCGACCGGATGGCGATCGAGCCGACATCGGTGGCGTCCACGACGATGATCCAGGTCTGCATGGGATCGAAGGCATCCCGGAACCGCTGCCGGACACGGATATCGTCGTAGCGACCCAGCCGCTCCAGGTCGACACGAAGGACGTCGGCCCGCAGCTCCGCGATCCACTCGGCATCTTCCGCCAGCGCCGGCCGAAGAGCGATCGACACGGACGAACGGCGATCAGTCACCGGACCCCTCGACCGCTGCCCCGTCGATGGCTGCTTCCAGCCGCTGGATCTTCGCGTCCAGTTCTCCGGAGTACCCGGGTCGGATGTCGGCCTTGAGCACGAGGGAGACACGCGACCCGAACGGCATCACGGCTTCGGTCGCACGCTTCACCACTTCCATGACCGTGTCCCAGTCGGGACCCTCGATCTCGGTGAACATGCTCGTGGTGCGATGCGGCAGCCCCGACTCGCGAACCACGCGCACGGCAGCGGCCACGGCGTCGTGCACGGAGGCGTCGGTGCGCTCCTCCCCTTCGACGGGGGTGCCGCTCGGGGCGACGGAGAAGGCGATCAGCATGGTTCACTCCTGGGTGTTCGGATGACGGACGGGCACGCGCACGAGCGCGCGGGTGCCCAGGACGAGCAGGACGACGAGAAGGATGTTGCGCACCGTGAGGACGGCGACCGCGAGGGCATCGGCGCGCAGCAACGCGTCATAGCCGATCGGATAGACGAGGCAGGTCAGCACGCAGAGCGCGAGGACGACGACGGCGGGAAGGCGTGCCCTGACCCGATCGAGCACGAGCCAGAGGATCACCGGAGCGATCAGCCAGGTCTGGAACTGCGGCGAACCGACCTTGTTGGTGACGATCAGCAGCGCCACCAGTGTGAGCGCGAGCGGAGGGAACAATCGCGGGAAGGTCGCACCGCGCACCGCCTTGAGCGCACCCAGCACGGTGACCGCCGCCACGGAGATCGCCATGAGCGGAGTGAGGGCGGCGGTGACGGCATCGACCCCTGGCGCGGTGATCTGGAACGTCAGGATCTCGAAGCTGTACTCGATGCGGGCGGCTCCGGCGACCGCGAGCCACAGGAAGGGCGTTGCGGCCACGGCTTCGATCTGCAGTCCCCGTCCGGTCTGCTCGGTCAGGAAGCCGAGGATCTCGGTGTCCGCTCCGAGCAGGAACAGCGTTGCGACGACCCCGGCACTGACGACGGCGGCGGCGATCAGCACCCGCAGGCGCGCCCGGAGTGCGATGACGGCGGCCAGCACGAGTGCACCGGGCCAGATCTTGATCCATGCCCCGATCGTGAGGAGCGCGGCGCCGACAGCAGGCCGCGACACGAGCCAGAGCCCGCCGATCACGGCGATCGGGACGGTGATCGCATCGATGCGGTAGAGCGCGATCGGTCCGAGGAGCAACAGTGCACCGCACCAGAACCAGGCCGCGACACGGCGTGCGTGCGAGGGTGAGCGCCCGACGAGCACACCGAAGGCGACGGCATCGAGGATGACCACCAGGAACGCCCATCCCACCAGATACGCGCTGGACACTCCGAGCAGCGGCACGAGCGGCGTGGAGAGCGCGGCGGCGGCGAGCATCGGTACGAGGGCGAGTTGAGGGTAGACCCACGTCTCGGTGACACCGACGATCGGTCCCCCACCGAGTGCAGAGGACGCCCAGGGCTCGTACACGAGGACGACGTCGCCCATGGGCTGACTGGGGTACACCCAGCCGAGCCACGCGGTGAGCGCGTGCACGACGAGGAAGACGCTCCACAGCGCGACCACCCGGGTCATCGACGCGCGACTCACGCCAGGACGTCCGCGATCGCGAGCGGAAGGGCCTCGGCGACATCCATCGCGACGATCGGATGTCCCGTCCCGCCGTCGCGCACTCCGGCGGCGATGCGGCCGGCGTGTCCGTGCACCCATGCTCCGGCCGCGGCGACCTCGGCGATCGGGCGTCCGGGATTCGCCGCGAGCACCGCACCCAGCGCCCCGGCGAGGACATCGCCCGTCCCGGCCGTCGCCAACCAGCCGGTCCCCGCATCGACGGCGATGACTGCCCCGTCCGCTGCCGCGATCAGCGTGCGCGCCCCCTTGAGCAGCACGGTACCCCCGAGCGTGTCCGCCATGTGCCGCGCGGCCTGCACGCGATCCTCCTCGGTCGAGGACACGCCGAGGTTCTCCTGAAGCCGGGCGAACTCCCGCGCGTGCGGTGTCACGACGAACGGCGCCGTCGTCCCTTCCACGAGGTCCAACGCTCCGGCGTCGATCACCACGGCAGCGGTGCCGCAGAGGATCTCCCGCAGCGCGCCGGATTCCGCGTCGCTGCGATGCCCAGGGTCCGTCCCCGAGCCGATCACCCAGGCATCGACCCGCGAACGCCCCGCGTCCACCCCGGCGACGGTCTCCGGGCGTCGAGCGAGCACGGCATCGGCGACCCGCTCCGCCCCCACGTATCGGACGAATCCCGCTCCGGCCCGCCACGCAGCCTCGACACCGAGTACCGCGGCGCCGGGATAGGCGGGCGATCCGGTGCGCAGCGCCACCACCCCACGGGCGTACTTGTCGTCATCTGCGGTGGGGGCACGGAACAACCGCGCGGTGTCGCCGCGTGTCCACTCGTGCACCTCGACCATGACTCCACGTTAGTGCGACGGCCCGCTCCGCACCCGGGCGGCGGTACCGTCGAACGGTGAGTCTTCTCTTCTCCCCGCTGCGCATCCGTTCCGTCGACTTCCGCAACCGCCTCTGGGTCTCGCCGATGTGCATGTACAGCGCCGTGGATGGGGTGGTTCAGGAGTGGCATCACACCCACCTCGTCCAGTTCGCGTCCGGTGGCGCCGGACTCATCATCGCCGAGGCCACGGCCGTGGTGCCCGAGGGACGCATCTCTCCGCGTGACGTGGGGCTCTGGAACGACGAGCAGCGCGACGCCCTCACCCCGATCGTGCGGGCGATCCATGACCGCGGAGCCTCGGCCGGCATCCAACTGGCCCACGCCGGCCGCAAGGCCTCGACGTGGTGGCCGTGGGCTCCCGACCGAGGATCGGTGCCGGCGGCCGAAGGCGGGTGGACGACGTCCGCGCCGTCGGCCATCGCCTTCGACGGCTTCGACGAGCCGGTGTCGCTCGACCTCGCCGGGATCGACCGTGTGGTCGAGGCGTTCGCGGCCGCGGCCCGGCGCGCGATCGACGCCGGCTTCGACGTGCTGGAGGTACACGGGGCGCACGGCTACCTCCTGCACCAGTTCCTGTCCCCGCTGTCGAACCTGCGCGAGGACGAATACGGCGGCTCGCTCGAGAATCGTGCCCGGCTGCTGTTGCGCGTTGTCGACGCCGTCCGCGCCGCCGCCGGCGCCGACGTGCCGCTGTTCGTCCGGATCTCCGCCACCGACCACGCCGACGGCGGCTTCACGCCCGACGAAGCGGCGATCGTCGGCGACTGGGCCGCGCAGCGGGGTGCGGACCTGATCGACGTCTCGAGCGGCGGCCTCGTCGCGCACCAGCGGATCAGTGTCTTCCCCGGGTATCAGGTACCGCTCGCAGAGACCGTGCGTCAGGGTGGCAGGATCCCGGTAGCGGCGGTCGGTCTCATCACCGCGGCGGCCCAGGCCGAGCGAGTGCTCGTGGAGGGTGCCGCAGATGCGATCTTCGCCGGGCGGGAATGGCTGCGCGACCCGCATTTCGCCCTCCGCGCCGCTCACGAGCTCGACGCGGACATCGTCTGGCCGCCGCAGTACGAGCGCGCCCGCCTGCGCTGAGCGTCGTCGCGCGGGCGCCCTCCACACAGACGAAGGCCGCCGACCCGCGGAGGGTTCGACGGCCTTCGTCTGTCCGATCGACGCTCAGCGTCCGCGGAAGCGACGAGTAGCGTCCTGCACCTCTCCGACCAACTCCTCAAGGATGTCCTCGAGGAACAGCACGGCGGTGGTGTTCCCCTGCGCGTCGCGCACCTTCGCCAGATGCCGACCTGCACGGCGCATGACCGCGAGCGCGTCCTCGAGGTCCGTGTCCTCCTGCACCGGGACCATGTGGTGGATGCGCTTGGCCGGAACCGGCTCGATCATCTTGACTTCCGCGTCCGGGCCCTCGGAGGCGCGAAGGATGTCCTTCAGGTGCACATATCCGATCGGCACGGACTCGTCGTCGACGATCACATAGCGCGAGAACCCGTAGCGGGCGACCGCCTTCTCGATATCGTCCGGGGTGGTCGACTGCGGCAGCGTCACCAGATCGCTCAACGGCACGGCGACGTCCCGTGCCTTCTTGTCAGTGAACTCGACCGCCGCAGCGACCGTTCCCGCGGTGTCCATGAGCACACCCTCGCGACGAGACTGGCTGACGATGGTCGCGACCTCGTCGAGCGTGAACGTCGACGCGGCCTCGTTCTTCGGCTCCACCCGGAACAGGCGCAGCACGCCGTTGGCCGCCGCATTGAGCACCCAGATCACCGGCATGAAGACCTTCGACACCCACACCAGCGGCGGAGCGAGGATCAGCACGGCCCGATCCGGCACCGAGAACGCGAGGTTCTTCGGCACCATCTCGCCGAACACCACGTGCAGGAACGACACGATCAACAGGGCGATCGTGAACGAGACGGCGTCGACCGCCCCATCCGGCCAGCCGAGCGCGTGCAGCGGCACGGAGAGCAGGTGGTGGATCGCCGGTTCGGACACGTTCAGGATGAGCAGCGAGCAGATCGTGATGCCCAGCTGCGACGTCGCGAGCATCAGCGTCGCGTGCTCCATCGCATACAGGGCCGTCTTGGCGGCGCGCGACCCCTGGTCGGCACGGGGCTCGATCTGCGAACGCCTGGCCGAGATCACAGCGAACTCGGCGCCGACGAAGAAGGCGTTCGCGACCAGGAGCACGACGAGCCAGGCGAGTCCTCCCCAATCGCTCATCGGGTCACCTCCTCATCGCCATCGAGCGGTCTCGGAACGTAGCGCACCCGATCCACGCGTCGCCCGTCCATACGGACCACCTGCAGCACGCCGCTGTCGAGCGGAACCTCGTCGCCGACCGATGGCACGCGCTCGAGCACGCTCATGACGTAGCCGCCGACCGTGTCGTACACATCGCCCTCCGGCACCTCCACACCGGCACGACGACGCAGCTCATCGGGTCGAAGCTCGCCGGGGAACGTGACGCCCTCCCGATTGCGGATGACTCCCGCTCGCGTGCGATCGTGCTCATCGGCGACCTCGCCGACCAGTTCCTCTACGAGGTCTTCCAGGGTCACGAGTCCTGCCGTCCCGCCGTACTCGTCCACGACGATCGCGAGTTGATACCCGCGTGCACGCAGTTCCGCGATCAGCGCGTCGACGTGCACGGTCTCCGGAACGCGGAGCGGCTCCGTCGCGAGAGCTCCGACCGGCACCTCGGTCCGGCGATCGCGCGGAACCGAGATGGCGGCTTTCAGGTGCACGACGCCCATGATGTCGTCGAGGTCGTCGTCATACACCGGGAAACGGCTGTGGCCCGTGCGCCGCGCGAGCTGGATGACGTCGTCCACGGAATCGCCGGCGGCGATCGCGTGCATGCTCGGTCGGGCGGTCATCACGTCGGCCGCTGTGAGCCGGGAGAACATGAGGGTGCGGTCGAGCAGCGAGGCGGTGTCGGCCTCCAGCAGGCCCGCGTTGGCCGACCGTCGCACGAGCGACGACAGCTCCTCGGCGCTGCGGGCTCCCGACAGCTCTTCCTTCGGCTCGATCCCCATGCCGCGCAGCACGCCGTTCGCACTGCCGTTGAGGACCACGACGGCGGGTTTGAAGACGGTCGTGAACGCGATCTGGAACGGGATCACGAGCTTCGCGGTGGCCAGCGGCAGAGCGAGGGCGAAGTTCTTGGGGACGAGTTCGCCGAGGATCATCGAGAGCACCGTCGCCACCAGCATCGCCACGATGGTCGCGATCGGCGCGACGGCCGCTTCAGGGAGGTTCCAGGCGATGAGGGTCGGGCGCAGGAGGTTCGACAGCGCCGGCTCCATCGTGTAACCGGTGAGCAGCGTCGTGAGCGTGATGCCGAGCTGCGCCGCGGAGAGATGCGTCGACGTGTGCCTGAGAGCGCTGATCGTGAGCGAGAGCCGCGATTCGCCGCGTGCCTGCCTGGCCTCGAGTTCGGCGCGATCGAGGTTCACCAATGCGAACTCGCTCGCCACGAAGAGGCCGGTGCCGACCGTGAGCAGGAGCCCCACGCCCAACATGATGTAGTCCATCAGAGGTTCCTCTCCGGGGAGAGAGGCGGACAGTGGGGCGATGTTCTACAACTGGGAGGGTCGTCCATTATGCCGACGATTGTACCGAAGCCGACGGGGAGTGCGCTCGCAGTCACCAGCTGACCGGCAGCGCCTTGCCCTCTTCGTAGCCGGCCGCCGACTGCAGACCCACCACGGCCCGGTCGTGGAACTCCGGCACCGATGAGGCACCGGCGTAGGTGAACGAGGAGCGCACACCGGAGGTGATCATGTCGAGAAGGTCCTCGATCCCGGGGCGGAGCGGGTCGAGATAGATCTTCGATGAGGAGATGCCCTCGGCGAACAGCTCCTTACGGGCACGTTCGTAGGCGTCGAGACGGCCGAAGCGCGCCTGGACCGCCTTGGTCGACGCCATACCCCACGACTCCTTGAACAGACGCCCCTCGGCGTCGCGCTGCAGCTCCCCCGGTGCCTCGATGGTGCCGGCGAACCAGGATCCGACCATGACGGAGGCGGCGCCGGCGGCGAGAGCGAGGGCCACATCGCGCGGGTAGCGCACCCCGCCGTCGGCCCAGACATGTGCGCCGAGCTCGCGCGCCGCCTGCGCGGTCTCGAGCACGGCGGAGAACTGCGGGCGGCCGACCGCCGTCATCATGCGGGTGGTGCACATCGCACCGGGCCCGACACCGACCTTGAGGATCGAGGCACCCGCGTCGACCAGATCCGCCACGCCGTCGGCCGTGACGATGTTGCCCGCGACGACGGGGAGGCCGAGATCGAGTTCGGCGACGGCCCGCAGAGCCCGCAGCATCCCCTCCTGGTGACCGTGGGCCGTGTCGACGACCAGGACGTCGACACCCGCGGCGGCGAGAGCCTTGGCCTTCGCCGCGACGTCGCCGTTGATGCCGACGGCGGCGGCGACGGCGAGACGCCCGTCGGAATCGACCGCCGGACGATAGAGCGTCGAACGCAGCGCGCTGCGGGCGCTCAGCGTACCGACGAGGTGTCCGTGATGCACGACCGTCACCATCTCAACGCCCGCGTCGGTGATCACGTCGAACGCGTGCCTTTCCGAGCCGATGTCGTCCGCATCGATCGAGGGCGTACCGCGGTGCACGAGGTCGCCGAGCTGCGCATCGGGGAGGGCCGTGGCCAGCCTGGTCGCGGGGAGGATCCCGAGGATGTGCTCGACATCGACCGGCGCCGCACCGCGCGCGACGACGATCCCGTGACCGCTGGTCGCCGGAAGCAGACGGAGCGCATCGGCCGCCGAGGCTTCGGGGGGCAGCACGATCGGCGTGTCCCAGAGCACGGGCTGCGCCTTGACCTCACGGATGGCGGCGTCGAGATCCTGCAGCGGCAGATCCTGTGGCAGCACGCCGAGGGCGCCACGCCGCGCGAGCACGGCGGCGATGCGCGGCCCGGTCACCGAGTTCATGTTCGCGGCGACGAGCGGCAGTGTCGCCGGGGTGCCGTCCTGCGGGGCGAGGTCGACCTGGAGACGGCTGGTGATCGCAGATCGGCGCGGCACCAGGAAGACGTCGGAGTAGGTCAGATCGACGGTCGGCTGCGCTCCAGAGAACTTCATGCTTCCACGGTACCCAGATCGCGACGCGGTGGGTGCTCGGCTTCGACGATTCCCCTAGCGAAACACGTTAGGCTTGTTGGTCGAGAGTGTGCGGGCCCGAACGCATCCTGCGTCGACGTCCGCACCAGAGAGCTTCAGCGATGAAAGAGGGCGATCGAGAGTGTCGAACCAGGTGACCGGCGTCAACGGCGACGGGGGGTTCGGAGCCAATTCCTGGCTCGTTGAAGAGCTCTACGAGCAGTTCAAGGTGAACCGCGACTCCGTCGACAAGGAGTGGTGGCCCATCCTGGAGAAGTACCACTCCGAGACGGCATCGGCCGCCCCCGCGGCAGCGCCCGAGGCACAGGCGCCGACGGCTCATCCCGTCACGGCGCCGATCCCCGTGATCGGCTCGCAGCCGGTGGCCCGCACGACGGCCAAGCCCGCTGCCGCCGCTCCGATCCCGGCACAGGCCCCGAAGCCGGCGGCGAAGTCCGAGTCCACGCAGGCCCCGGCCCCCGTTGACGAGGACAAGGTCACGCCGCTGCGCGGTCTGCCCAAGACCCTCGCCGCGAACATGGACGAGTCGCTCACCGTTCCGACCGCAACCAGCGTGCGCACGGTGCCGGCGAAGCTGATGATCGACAACCGCATCGTCATCAACAACCACATGGCGCGTACCCGCGGCGGCAAGATCAGCTTCACCCACCTCATCGGCTGGGCGCTCATCCGCACTCTGGACGAGTTCCGCAGCCAGAACGTGTTCTATGCCGAAGTCGACGGCAAGCCCTCCGTCGTCGCGCCGGCGCACGTCAACCTCGGCATCGCGATCGACCTGCCCAAGCCCGACGGTACGCGCGCCCTCATGGTGCCCAGCATCAAGCGCGCCGACACGCTGACCTTCACCGAGTACCTCTCGGCGTACGAAGATCTGGTCACGCGCGCCCGCGGCAACAAGCTGACCGCCGGCGACTTCCAGGGCACCACGGTCTCGCTGACCAATCCGGGCGGCATCGGCACCGTGCACTCCGTGCCGCGTCTGATGAAGGGCCAGGGCTGCATCATCGGCGCCGGCGCCCTCGAGTACCCTGCCGAGTTCCAGGGCGCGAGCGAGAAGACGCTCAACGAACTCGCGATCGGCAAGACGATCACACTGACCAGCACGTACGACCACCGCGTCATCCAGGGCGCCGGCTCCGGAGAGTTCCTCAAGAAGGTCCACGAGCTGCTCATCGGCCAGCGCGGGTTCTACGACGACATCTTCGCGGCCCTGCGCATCCCCTACGCGCCGATCCGGTGGAACCCCGACATCGCCGTCGACCTCGCCGAGCGCGTCGACAAGCAGTCCCGTGTGCAGGAACTCATCAACTCGTTCCGCGTGCGCGGCCACCTGATGGCCGACATCGACCCGCTCGAGTACGTGCAGCGCTCGCACCCCGACCTCGAGATCGAGAGCCACGGCCTCACGTTCTGGGACCTCGACCGTGAGTTCGTCACCGGCGGCTTCGGCGGTCGGCGCATCGCGAAGCTCCGCGACATCCTCGGAGTGCTCCGTGACTCGTACTGCCGCACGCTCGGCATCGAGTACATGCACATCCAGGACCCGGAGCAGCGTCGCTGGTTCCAGGAGAAGGTCGAGGTCAAGTACCAGAAGCCCGGTCACGACGAGCAGCTGCGGGTTCTCCGCAAGCTCAACGAGGCCGAGGCCTTCGAGACCTTCCTGCAGACCAAGTTCGTCGGTCAGAAGCGCTTCTCGCTCGAGGGCGGCGAATCGCTGATCCCGCTGCTCGACGAGATCCTGCAGGGCGCGGCGACCGCCGGGCTCGAGGGCGCGGCGATCGGCATGGCCCACCGCGGCCGCCTGAACGTGCTCACCAACATCGCGGGCAAGACCTACGGTCAGGTGTTCCGCGAGTTCGAGGGCACCCAGACGCCGGGCAACCAGCGCGGATCCGGTGACGTGAAGTACCACCTCGGCACCGAGGGCACCTTCGTCGCCGACGACGACTCCGAGCTCCCGGTGTACCTCGCCGCCAACCCCTCGCACCTCGAGACGGTCGACGGCGTGCTGGAAGGCATCGTCCGCGCCAAGCAGGACCGCAAGCCGATCGGCACCTTCGCCTGGCTGCCGATCCTCGTGCACGGCGACGCGGCCTTCGCCGGTCAGGGCGTCGTGGTCGAGACGCTGCAGATGTCTCAGCTGCGCGGGTACCGCACCGGCGGCACGATCCACGTGGTCGTGAACAACCAGGTCGGATTCACCACGACACCGAACGACGGTCGCACCTCGATCTACTCGACCGACGTCGCCAAGACGATCCAGGCGCCGGTGTTCCATGTGAACGGCGACGACCCCGAGGCCGTCATCCACGTCGCGCAGCTCGCGTTCGAGTATCGCGAGCGCTTCCACCGCGATGTCGTGATCGACCTCGTCTGCTACCGCCGTCGCGGTCACAACGAGGGCGACGACCCCTCGATGACGCAGCCTCTGATGACCGACCTCATCCAGGCCAAGCGCTCCGTCCGCCGCCTGTACACCGAGTCGCTCGTCGGCCGTGGCGACATCACCGAGCAGGAGTACGACGAGGCCAAGGCCGACTTCCAGAACCGTCTGGAGATCGCTTTCGCCGAGACGCACGCCGCCGAGACCGGCGCGCTGCCGGTCGCCCCGGAGCTGCCGCCCGTCGACGACCAGGTCGGCGCCCCGGAGGTCACCGGTGTACCGAGCGAGGTCATCCAGATGATCGGCGACGCCTTCGTGAACAAGCCCGAAGGCTTCACGGTGCACCCGAAGATCCAGCAGCTGCTGGAGAAGCGCCTCGACATGAGCCGCAACGGCGGCATCGACTGGGGCTTCGGCGAACTGCTCGCGTTCGGCTCGTTGCTGGTGGAGGGGACGCCGGTGCGACTCGCCGGTCAGGATGCGCGGCGTGGCACGTTCGTGCAGCGCCACGCGACCCTGCACGACCGCGCGAACGGCCAGGAATGGTTGCCGCTGTCGAACCTCTCCGACTCGCAGGGGCGCTTCTTCGTCTACGACTCGCTGCTCAGCGAGTACGCCGCCCTCGGGTTCGAGTACGGCTACTCCGTGGAGGCCCCCGAGGCCCTCGTGCTCTGGGAGGCGCAGTTCGGCGACTTCGTCAACGGCGCCCAGTCGGTCATCGACGAGTACATCTCCGCCGCAGAGCAGAAGTGGGGTCAGCAGTCCAGCGTGACCCTGCTCCTCCCCCACGGCTACGAGGGCCAGGGACCGGACCACTCCTCTGCACGCATCGAGCGCTTCCTGCAGATGTGCGCGCAGGACAACATGATCGTGTCCCGCCCGTCGACACCAGCCTCGTACTTCCACCTGCTGCGCCGCCAGGCCTACGCTCGTCCGCGCAAGCCGCTGATCGTCTTCACCCCGAAGGCGATGCTGCGTCTGCGCGGTGCGACGAGCCCGGTCGAGGCATTCACGCACGGTCGGTTCGAGCCGGTCATCGATGACGACCGCGGACTCGACCGCGCCGCCGTGAAGCGCGTGCTCGTGCACTCGGGCAAGGTGCACTGGGATCTGCGGGCCGAGCTCGACAAGAACCCGAACCCCGAGGTCGCCCTCGTCCGGCTCGAGCAGCTGTACCCGACGCCGATCGACGAGCTCAAGGCCATCACCGATTCCTACCCGAACGCTGAGCTGGTGTGGGTGCAGGAGGAGCCGGAGAACCAGGGTGCCTGGCCGTTCCTGGCACTCGCGTTCGCCGATGTCCCCGGAGACCGTTCGTTCCGTCCGGTCTCGCGCCCGGCTTCCGCGTCGCCCGCCACCGGGTCGTCGAAGGTCCACGCAGCCGAGCAGGCCGAACTCATCCGCGCGGCGGTCACCCTCGGCTGACCCTCAGATGAGAAGGGGCGCCGCGACTCCGGTCGTGGCGCCCCTTCTCTTTCGCCCTCCGACTCAGTACCAGATGTCGAGCGAAGGCGCCGGGAAGGCGACGAAAGCGCGGTCGAATGCCTCGACCGCCGCAGACTCGGCCGTGATGCGTCCGGCACCGTGCAGAGACGACGCGCGGATTCCTCCGGCGTACAGCGCGGAGAGCGTCGAGATGTCGAGCGTGAGGTCGATCGCAGAACCTCCCGTCGCCGCCTCCACCGTCGCGACACCGGCGTCATCGACGCGCAGACGCCAGTCTCCGCTCGCGAAGCCCAGGGAGTCCTCCACGCGAAGGACCGTGTCGATCGGTGCGGAATAGCGACGGGCGGTCAGAGCGGTCGGCAGATCGAGGATGCGGAGCCACCCATGATCGTGCACCTCCTGCTTCACCCCGCGGGTGTCGTGCACCAGCCACGGCAGCGGGTCGTCGATCGGGCGGAGGTCGGCGACCACCTCGTCGACGAGATCGTGCTGCAGCGCGAACCGCCAGAGAGCCGTGCGCGCATCGTCGGTCTCCGCGACGAGCAGGCGCACGTCCATCCGGAAGCGGAAGGTACCTCCAGCCTCGCCGACGGCGTAGGCCATGACACCGCGCAGCACGCCGTCCTCGTCGAGATAGCGCACCCCACGGGCCTGGTCGCGATCCGGGGTGGGTGCGACACCCGCGTAGCCCTCCCATCGGCCCTGCCAGCCGGGGATCTGTCCAGACGCCCGCCCCCGTGCACGCTCATGCACCGTGCCGAGGTCGGCGGCGAGGGTCTCGCGATCGATGTACTCGAGCCGGCCGGCCGGAGTCGGCCCGCTCCAGCCCGCGCGGCGGGTGTCGACCGTGTGGCGCGCGACCGGGATCGCCGAACCGAAGCCGTAACGCCCGTAGATCGTCGCCTCCGACACGGTGAGCCCGGCGATGGGCACGCCTGCGGACGCTGCCGCGCGCAGTTCGCCCTCGAGCAGCGCGCGGGCGATCCCGCGACGCCGGTGCGTCGCCGAGACCGTGACCACGCTGATGGCCCACATGGGGATCTCCCCACCCGGGATCGTGAGCGGGGTCACCCAGCCGTTGATCGTCGCCACCGGCAGAGCGGTCGCGGGCGGTGTCTTCTCGAACACGCCGATGTTCCGCCGCTCGGCGAACGTCTTGCGCACCTGAGCCAGCATCTCGGTGTTGGGGTCAGAGCCGAGGAAACCCCGGTCGACAGCGCGGGCGAAGGCGGAAGCGCTCGCCTCGTCGTTCAGATCGACGACTCGGTACTCGAGCCCCGATCCGGCCAGTCTTTCCGTCGAGGTGGTGTCAGCGGGTACGTCTCGCGCATCGATGGAGGTCATCCATCCACACTACCGAGGGGCTTCGATGTGCGGTCAGTGCTGGGTCGCCTGAACGGCACGCAGACGGGCGAACACCTGATCACGCAGCTCCTCGGGAGCCGTCTCCTTGCAGGCGCGGGCGATCACATCGGTGAGGGTGGTGGCGACGAGCGCCTCATCCCGGCACGACGGGCAGTTCTCGAGATGCTCGCGGATCTCGGTGTGCTCGGTCTTGCACACCTCGTTGCGGAGGTACTCCTCCAGATCCTGACGGGCTTTGTCGCAGCCGCAGTCGCTCATTTCTTGCTCCTCGTCTCAGCCGCGGCGATGCCCCGCTCAGCGGCGTAATCTGCCAGCAGCTCCCTGAGCATCCGCCTGCCACGATGCAGGCGGCTCATCACGGTGCCGATGGGGGTCTTCATGATGTCGGCGATCTCCTGATAGGCGAAGCCCTCGACATCCGCGAGATAGACCGCGAGACGGAAGTCCTCCGGCACGGCCTGCAGCGCGTCCTTGACGACCGACGCCGGCATGCGGTCGATGGCCTCCGCCTCGGCCGAACGGCTGTGCGACGCCGTGGTCGACTCCGCTCCGCCCAGCTGCCAGTCCTCGAGCTCGTCGATCGTGCCCTGGAACGGCTCCCGCTGGCGCTTGCGGTAGATGTTGATGTAGGTGTTCGTGAGGATCCGATACAGCCACGCCTTGAGGTTCGTGCCCTGGGAGAACGTCGCCCAGGACCCGTAGGCCTTGACGAAGGTCTCCTGCACCAGATCGGCGGCGTCGGCGGGGTTGCGCGTCATGCGCATCGCGGCGGCGTAGAGCTGATCCATGAAAGGGATCGCCTGCTCCTCGAACTCGCGCCGAGGGTCGCCGACGGTGTCTGCGGTTGCGGTGTCATCCATCACCGGCCAGTCTAGGCCGCTGAGGTCGATCAGCTCGCGCTCCAGCGTCGCCGGCATGCTCTCTCCTTCAGGTCGGGAGGCCTGTCTTTCGCGACGAAGCTCCCTGTGTTTACTAAGGTGAGAACCGATGAGCGCTGACAGGTATTCCCCCTCCCGTGTGCAGGGCGCCTATCCCGCGCCCACGACCGACGTGCCCGTGCACGCCGAGCTCACGATCCCCGGTTCCAAATCGCTGACGAACCGCGAGCTGATGATCGCCGCGATCGCCGACGGCCCCGGCCGCCTGGTCGCCCCGTTGCATTCCGACGACTCCGCGCGCATGGTCGATGCCCTGCGTGCGCTCGGCGTGGGCATCGAGGAAGTGGACGCCGGGCACGAGTTCGGTCCCGACCTCGTCGTCACCCCTGCCAAGCTCAGCGGCGGCACCACGATCGACTGCGGTCAGGCCGGCACCGTGATGCGCTTCATCGCCCCGCTTGCCGGACTCGCCGAGCACGACGTGCACCTGACCGCGCACGAGACGGCCCTCCATCGTCCGATGGGCGGCCTGATCAGCGCGCTGCGCGACCTCGGTGTCGACATCGACGACGAGGGCACCTGGGCGCTTCCCTTCACGATCCGCGGCCACGGCCGCATCCGCGGCGGACGCGTCGAGATCGACGCCTCCGCGTCGAGCCAGTTCGTGTCCGGTCTCCTGCTCGCCGCTCCGCGTTTCGACGTCGGCCTCCACCTCGTGCACACCGGCGAGCACCTGCCGAGCCTTCCGCACATCGACATGACGATCGAGGCCCTGAGCCGCCGCGGCATCCGCATCGAGCGCCCCGCGGTCGGCGAATGGCTGGTCGAGGCGGGAGTGCCGCGCGCCAAGGAGATCGCGATCGAACCCGATCTCTCCAACGCCGCACCGTTCCTGGCCGCTGCACTCGTCAGCGGCGGATCGGTGTCGATCACGGGCTGGCCCGCGCACTCCACCCAACCGGGTGCCCTGCTGCCCGAGATCCTGCAGGCCATGGGAGCGCATGTCGGGCGTCACGGTGGCACGCTCACCGTGCGCGCGGGCTCCAGCATCCGCGGCCTCGATCTCGACCTGTCCGCCGCCAGCGAGCTCACTCCGACTCTGGTCGGTCTCGCAGCCTTCGCGGAGTCTCCGACCACGATCCGCGGCATCGGACACATCCGGCTGCACGAGACGGATCGGATCGCCGCCCTGATCGGCAACCTCCGCATGCTCGGCGGCGAGGCCGAGGAATTGCCGGACGGGCTCCGCATCATCCCGCGCCCGCTCCGCGGCGGAAGCTGGGCCGCACATCACGATCACCGCATGGCCACCACCGGAGCGCTCATCGGCCTGCGCGTCCCGGGTGTCGAGATCGACGACATCGGCACCACCGCGAAGACCCTCCCGGAGTTCACGATGCTCTGGGAGCGGATGCTGCGGGGCTGACGATGAGCTGGCTCGACGGCACCGACGACCTCGAAGACGACTTCGAGGACTTCGATGAGAGCAGCATCCGCACCCGCCCCAACCCGAAGGCGAACCGCCCGCGCACCAAACGGCGCCCCGCGCACGAGGATGCGCAGGTAGGCCGCGTGCTCGGCGTCGACCGGGGCAGGTACTCGGTCCTCCTCGACGAAGACACGCCCGAAGAGCGCATGATCACCACCACGCGGGCGCGCGAGCTGCGGCGCATGCCGATCGTCACGGGCGACCAGGCGCGGGTGGTCGGCGACACCTCGGGCGACGAGGGCACGCTCGCACGCATCATCGGCATCGTCGACCGCACCTCGCTGCTGCGGCGCAGCGCCGACGACACCGACCAGGTCGAGCGCGTGATCGTCGCCAACGCCGATCAGATGCTCGTCGTGGTGGCGGCGGCCGACCCCGAGCCCCGCGCCCGCCTCGTCGACCGTTATCTCGTCGCGGCGCTGGACGCCGGTATCCGCCCGCTCCTCGTCGTCACCAAGACCGACATCGCGGATCCGACCGAGTTCCTCACGCACTTCGACGGTCTCGACCTGCGTGTGTTCACCAGCGCACAGGATCAGATGCCCGTCGACGAGATCGGCGAAGCGCTCGTCGGACACTCCACGGTCTTCGTCGGACACTCCGGAGTCGGCAAGTCCACGCTCGTCAACGCGCTGGTGCCGACGGCGCTGCGCGCCACGGGGCACGTGAACCAGGTCACCGGACGCGGGCGGCACACCTCGTCGTCGACAGTGTCCCTGCGCTACGAGGGTGCCAGCGGGACGGGATGGGTGATCGACACCCCCGGGGTGCGCTCGTTCGGGCTCGGCCACGTCGATCCGGCGAACATCCTGGCGGCCTTCACCGAACTCGCCGCGATCGCCGAGAACTGCCCTCGCGGCTGCACGCACCTCGCCGACGCCCCCGACTGCGCCCTCATCGAAGCGACGGAGAGCGGGGAACTGGGCGAGACCGGTCGAGCGCGACTCGATTCCCTGCAGCGGCTGCTGCAGACCTTCGCAGACAAGGCGGAGCAGGCGCCCGGCCGTTAGGCTGGACACGTGACCCAGCGCCTCGAACCAGGAACCGCAGCTCCCGACTTCTCCCTCCTCGACCAGGACGGGAACACCGTCAGCCTGGAAGATCTGCGCGGGCAGAAGACCGTGCTGTACTTCTACCCGGCCGCCATGACCCCCGGGTGCACGACCGAGGCCTGCGACTTCCGCGACAGCATCTCGTCGCTCCAGGGCGCCGGCTACCGCGTGATCGGCATCTCGCGCGACGACCCCGCCACGCTGACGAAGTTCCGCGAGCGCGACGGGCTGACCTTCCCGCTCCTGAGCGACCCCGACCACGCCGTGCACACCGCGTACGGCGCGTGGGGCGAGAAGATGAACTACGGCAAGCTCATCGAGGGCGTCATCCGCTCGACCTTCGTGCTCGACGAAGACGGGAAGATCGCCCTCGCGCAATACAACGTCAAGGCCACCGGCCACGTGGCACGGCTGCGCAAGCAGCTGGGCATCGACGCCTGAACCGCGCCCGAGCCGTCGAGGTCAATCCGACGTCGGAGGTCACTCGGCAGCGCGCTGCGGGCCCTCACGACGTGCGCTCGAGATCAGCAGCACGAACCCGAGCAGGCCGGGAAGCCCGACTCCGAGGGTGAATGTCCACGAGATCGGCTGCAGCGTGAGGGACGCCAGTGCGAGAGCCACGGCGAGCACCTGGAAGACCACTCCCCCGGATCGCGCCCACGACTTCCCGACACGCGTGCCTACGGCGAAGGCGACGAGGGCTGCTGCACCGATCAGCGTCAGCACGATGAGCGCGAGGGCCGTCGGCAGCGAGGCGGCATCGCCTGCCCCGAGGCCGGCGAGTTCGATCACCGCGAACACCAGCAGCGCCACCGCTTCGAGGGCGAGGACCGCCGCCGCCGCGAGAGCGATTCCGGGTGCGCGCACGATGTCTCCCAAGGATCGAAAGAAGAGAAAACCCTTGATTTCACGGTTTTCATGTAACAGAATAGAGAAAGTCATGTGCTCCCACAGCGGCGTGGGGCGAGCTTTCACGCTCGCATCACAATTCGCGGACATTCCGTCCGCATCTCAACAGGGTAGCGGAACCCGAACTACTACCCGAATCCGAGAGGTCGCATCGCGACATCTCTTGAAATCCACACCGAGGAGCCCCCATGGACTGGCGCGATAAGGCCGCCTGCCTGACTGTCGACCCCGAGCTTTTCTTCCCCGTGGGGAACACCGGCCCGGCCGTCGATCAGATCGAGAAGGCGAAGACTGTGTGCGCCACCTGCACGGTCACCGAGATCTGCCTGCAGTACGCCCTGGAGACCAGCCAGGACTCGGGCGTCTGGGGCGGTCTCTCCGAAGACGAACGCCGCGCTCTGAAGCGTCGCGCCGCTCGCGCCCGCCGCGCCTCCTGATCTTCCGGAAGCGGCCTGAGATCGACTCTCAGGCCGCTTCCGTCTGTTCCGGAGCGCCCGCGCTCACCTCTCGAGCCAGCGCAGCGGAATGTCGATGACCACCTCGGTGCCTTCGCCGTCGCTCCCGTGCCACTCGATCGTCCCGCCGAGCTCACCCTGGATGAGGGTGCGGATGATCTGCGTGCCGAGACCCTGCCCGATCCGCCCTTCCGGCAGACCGAGCCCGGTGTCCCGTACCGTCACCCGGAGGTTCTCCTCCGTGCGCTTGGCGTCGATCGTCACGACGCCCTCCTGCCCGGCGAGTCCATGCTCCACAGCGTTGGTCACGACTTCCGTCAGCGCGAGCGCGAGCGGTGTCGCGTACTCGCTCGGCAGCACTCCGAAGCGTCCGGTCGACTGGGTCCGCGCACGCGTGTTGGGTGCCGACGCGACCTCGGCGACGAGCTTGAGCACGCGGTGGAAGACCTCGTCGAAGTCGACCTTCTGCGTGAGCCCCTGGGCGAGCGTGTCGTGCACCACGGCGATGGCGTCCACGCGGCGCATGGCCTGCGTGAGCGCGTCGCGCGCCTCGTCGGAATGCGTGCGACGCGCCTGGATACGCAGCAGCGAGGCCACCGTCTGCAGGTTGTTCTTCACCCGATGGTGGATCTCGCGGATCGTCGCGTCCTTGGTGATGAGCTCCTGCTCCTGATGGCGCAACTCCGACACATCGCGGCAGAGCACGATCGCGCCGATGCGCGTGCCGTGGTCCTTCAGCGGAATCGCGCGCAGCGATACCGTCACGCCGCGGGCTTCGATATCGGTGCGCCACGGAGCGCGCCCCGTGACGACGACGGGCAGCGACTCGTCGACCTGTCGGGAGGGCGGCACGAGCCGAGTGGTCACCTCGGCGAGCGACTCCCCCTCGAGCTCGTCGTCGAAACCCATCCGGTTGAAAGCGGAGAGTGCGTTCGGGCTGGCGAAGGTGGTGATCCCGTCGACATCGATGCGGATGAGACCGTCGGAGGCTCGGGGGGCGCCGCGACGCGGTGACGTCGGTGCGGTGAGGTCGGGGAAGCTCCCGTCGGCGATCATGCGGAAAAGATCGTTGGCGCACTCGTCGAAGGTGATCTGCTGACGCGAAGGCGTGCGCACCTCGCCGAGGTTCGTATGCCGGGTGACCACTCCGATCACCGTCGAGAGGGCATCGGCGCCGCGGCGGACGCTCACGATCGGCACGGCTCGCACCCTGGTCGGCGTCTCTTCGAACCAATCAGGTGAAGAGGAATCGACGATCTCGGCCGACTCGAAGGCGCCCTGCACCTGGGTGCGCCACTGCGGCCGCACCCGCTCTCCGACGATATCGCGATAGAAGAGAGTCGCGGCGCCGCTCGGTCGCGCGTGCGCGACCGCGATGAACGAGCCGTCGTCGGTCTGGATCCAGATCACGATGTCGGCGGAGGCGAGGTCCGCGAGGAGCTGTCCGTCGCCGGCGAGACGGTGGAGCCATTCGACATCGCTGTCGTTCAGGAGTCCCTGGGCATGGGCGAGATCGCTGAGGGTTGACACCTGACCAGCCTACGGTCACATGCCTCAGAGAATCGCCAGCGACGTCGCGCGCCAGCGACGATCGATCCCTTCCAGACGCACGGCGACCGCGCGGGTGCGACCGGGCCCAGCCACCACGACCACGGCCTCGATCACGCCGTCGAGCGGCTCGCTGACCCTCAGCGCTCGGATCTCGAAAGTCGGTCGTGCAGGGGCGACTCCGCGCGCGCTGCGCGCTCGCGCGGAGAGGTTGGCCCGGGTGACGAGACTGCGGAACGCCTCTTCGCTGAACCACCTGGCGAGCTGATCGACCTCTCTGACGCCGGCGAGCACTTCGAGGACACCGTGCGTGAGGCTGCGCAGAAGGGGCACGGGATCAGGGAGCTCGCTGGTCGATGTCGGCTGGGGTGCGAAGTACTCGTGCGGCGTCATGTCGAACTCTCGGTCGGGGAGGTCTGCGAGTGAGCAAGTACAGCACCGCGGCAACCGCGCCGGAGCGGAGACGGACGAAGAATGTGGATAACTCGTATGGCGCGCGGCGAGGTCGCCTACGCTCTGTCGGATGCACTGGGACCGTCTGTTCGAAGACCTCGAAGGCCAGCTGGCCTCGGAATGGGAAGCGGAGCGCGCTGTACTCGACGCCGAGTCCGAGCGGCTGCGCATCGCGCGCCTCGATCTGCGCGCTCGACTGTGGACACTGTGCGGCGTGGGGGCCGACGCCACGATCGACCTCGTCGACGGGCGACGGATTCCGGTCTCGCTCCAGACTCTCGGGGCGGATTGGGTCGCCGTCTCCTCACGCGGCACCGGCGCGGGGCACGGCGCGTCCGTCGCCCTCTTCCTTCCTCTCACGGCGATCGCCGGCATCGCGACGGATCACGGCATGATCCTGGCGAGCCTCGATGCTCCGCCCTCCGCAGACGTGCCGCTTCGAGAGCGGATGACTCTCGGATTCGTGCTGCGTGACCTCGCGAGGCGACGTGTCCCGGTGCACCTCAGCACCCAGGTGGGCGACGACGTCCACGGCACGATAGACCGCGCGGCTGCCGATCACCTCGATCTCGCGGAGCACGACCCAGGAGAGCCCCGACTTGCCGGAGCGGTGCACGGGTTCCGGATCATCCCGTTCTCGTCACTGATCGCGGTACGCGCCCCCGGCGATCAGATGCGGTGAGCCGAAGACGTGCCCCAGACCTCGGGAAAGCTCGCCGTCTGCGACTGACGCCACAACGCCATCCGGCGGGAGTTCTCAGATTCTTCGGCCAGGTACCCGTCGAGGCTGGATTCTTCGACTCGCCAGCGAGGCGGCGAACCCAACTGCGCACCTCGCAGCCTCCCCTCATGCACGAGCAGGATGACCTCGTCGACCCCGATGCTCAGCAACTCGGCCACCTGCGCCGGCGCGAGATAGCGCGGAGCGCGGACGGGAGAGGCGGACATGTCCTCATTCTCCTCCACGGGCCTCCCGTGTACCTGACCGATCGTCCCCTGTGGATAACTCGCCGACCGTCGACGCCGTTTCTGTGACGATATCGCCATGGCTTCCCTCACTCCCCCTCGGCGCGCGTTCTGGGCCGACATCCGCTTCCTCGTGGGCATCGCCCTGGTGGCCCTCTCCATCGCCAGTGTCTGGCTCATCATCTCGGCTGCCGACGATGCCGTACCGGCGCTCCAGGCGACGCGGACGATCACACAGGGCGAGGCGCTGAGCTCCGACGACTTCCGGGTCGTCGACGTCGGTCTGGGCTCAGTGGCCGACGGCTATCTCGGGCCGGGCGACATCGGCGCGGGCAGTGTTGCCGCCCGTACGCTGCGCAACGGCGAACTCGTCCCGACCTCAGCCCTGACCGACGCCGACAGCAGCCGCTCCACGACGGTCGTCATCCAGAGCAGCACCGGGATCCCCGAAGGAGTCGAGGCGGGAACAGTCGTGGAGATCTGGCAGGCCCCGCCCCTCGACGAAGGGCGATCGTACGATGTCCCCCGCATCCTCGTCGCGGACGTGATCGTGCACGACGTGCTCGACCCGGAGGGCGTGCTCGCCGATACCGGCAGTCAACTCGAGGTCGTGATCGACCGTGCCGATGTGGCCGATGTGCTCGCCGCGATCACCGGTGGCGCTGCACTCTCGGTCGTGCCGGTCGGGTCAGGATCGTGACTGCCGTCGTCGTTGCGGTCCCCCAGCCGCGCGCCAGCGAGCTGGCGGCGGAACTGGTGCTCGAAGGCGTCGACGTCATCGCGATCGTCTCCCCCACGCCCGTCGGCGAGATTCCTCCCGGCGCGGAAGCCATCATCGTCCCCGCCACACGCGCGGTGCTGAACGCCGAGCTGATCTCCACCTGCGACCGAGCCGGCGTGCGCATCGTGGCTCTCGGCGGCGCAGACAGCCGCTTGCTGGGACGCCTCGGCCTGTCCGCGGCGCTGCGCGCCGACGCGGCGGGTTGGGAGGTCGCCGCGATGCTGGCGGCCGAGTCGGATGCGGCACCGCGGCCACCCTCCGTCCTCCCCCATCGCGTGATCGCCGTCTGGGGCCCGCACGGCGCCCCAGGACGATCCACCCTGGCGATCCAGCTGGCCGTGGAACTCGCCCGCACCGGACGCAGGACCGCTCTGGTCGACGCCGACACGGTCGCTCCCGCTCTCGCTCTGCTCCTCGGGCTCAGCGACGACTCACCGGGCGTGGCCGCCGCATGCCGCCGGGCGGAGCGCGAAGCTCTCGACTCCGCCGAACTGACCAGACTCGCGACCACCGTACCCACGGGCGGCGGTGACATCGACGTGCTGCCCGGCATCAACCGTCCCAGTCGTTGGCCTGAGCTCTCTGCGACGCGCCTCAGAGCGACGCTCGGCGCCTGCCGGGAGTGGACCGAGGAGACCGTCGTCGATGTGTCCGCCGCTTTCGATGCCGACGACGAGGTCACGTACGATCTCACGGGCCCACGTCGTCACGCGGCGACCTCGACATCATTGGACGAGGCTGACCTGATCATCGCGATCGCGTCGGCCGATCCGCTCGGCATCAGCAGATTCGTGCGCGACCACGCCGAGCTTCGACGCATCACCGCACACACGCCCGTGGTCGTCGTGGTGAATCAGGTGCGACCGGGGCCGCTCGGGATCGATGCGCGTGGGCAGGTGCGGCGCACGCTCGAGCGGTTCGCGGGGATCACCGAGGTCGTCTTCCTGCCCTTCGACCAGCGCGCGGCCGACGCCGCCCTGCTGCACGCGCGCCCCATGACCGATGTGGCCCCTCGTTCGCCGTTCGCTGCCGCCGTGAGACGACTGGCCGCGACGCTCTCTCCTGCTGAGGCGGCGACCGCTACTGCCGGTAGCTCGAGAGGAAGTTCCCCAACCGTTCGACGGCTTCGCTCAGCACTCGGGGCTCGGGGAGCGTGACCAGCCGCAGGTGGTCCGGGGTCGCCCAGTTGAAACCGGTGCCCTGAACCAAGAGGATGTGCTCCGAGACCAGCAGGTCGTACACCAGCCGTGCGTCGTCCCTGATCTCGTGCACGTTCGGGTCGAGCCGCGGGAACGCGTACAGGGCGCCCTGCGGCTTGACGCAGGAGACGCCGGGGATCGACTCGAGTCCCTGCCATGCGATGTCGCGCTGCTCATGCAGGCGACCGGTCGGAGCGATGAGCGCCTCGATCGACTGCACCCCAGACAGCGCTGCCTGTACGGCGTGCTGTGCCGGGACGTTCGGGCAGAGTCGCGTGGACGCCAGCAGCGTGATGCCCTCCAAGAATCCCTTGGCGTGCTCCTGCGGGCCGGTGATGACCATCCAGCCCGAGCGATACCCCGCGACGCGATAGGTCTTGGACAGGCCGTTGAAGGTCAGGCACAGCAGATCGGGAGCGAGCGTCGCCGTCGGGATGTGCACGGCCTCGTCGAACAGGATGCGGTCGTAGATCTCGTCCGACAACAGCAGCAGCTGGTTCTCGCGGGCGATCTGCACCAGCCCTTCGAGGATCTGTCGCGAGTACACGACGCCCGTGGGGTTGTTCGGGTTGATGATGACGAGCGCTTTGGTACGCGGCGTGATCTTCGAGCGGATGTCCTCGAGGTCGGGCTGCCACTCGTCATCCTCATCGCAGAGGTAGTGCACAGGCGTGCCGCCGGCGAGGCTGGTCATCGCCGTCCAGAGAGGGTAGTCCGGCGCCGGGATGAGAACTTCGTCGCCCTCGTCCAACAGCGCCTGCATGGTCATCGTGATGAGCTCGGAGACACCGTTTCCGAGATACACGTCGTCGGGGTCGAATCGAGGGAAGCCCTCGATCTCCTCATAGCGGCTCACCACAGCGCGCCGAGCAGAGATGATGCCCTTGCTGTCGCTGTAGCCGTGCGCCGTCGGCAGCGCAGCGAGCATGTCACGCACGATCTGATGCGGGGCATCGAAGCCGAAGATCGCCGGGTTGCCCGTGTTCAGCTTGAGGATCTTGTGACCCTCGGCTTCCAAGCGCGCCGCCTCGACGAGGGCGTTTCCGCGAATCTCGTACAGGACGTTCTTGAGCTTCGACGACTGATCGAAGTTGCGCGTTGGGGTCATCGGCCAAGCCTACAGCGACGAAAGGAGGGCCAATCCACGTGGACTGGCCCTCCCCTTTGCGCTGACGCTACTTCTTCTTCTTGCCCTGGGCGCGACGCTGCTCGCGGTTCCCGGCAGCGGGCGCCTCCGCATCGGTGCGCTGACCGAAAGCCCCACGCGGCGCTTCCTCCGGCTCGGCCTGCGGAGCCTGCGCGCGGGCCGCCGCCTGGCGGACGCGATCCGTCGCGGCCTGCTGGACCTGACCGCGGTCGTTGCGGACCTCGACCTCTCCCGCATCGTTCGCGGCGGAGTACTCGAGACGCTGCTCGCCGCCGTCTGTGGCGAGCCCCTTGGCCTCGACCTCTGCGGTCTGCGAGTCGCCGGCGCGGCGCACCTCGACCTCGAGGTTGTAGAGGTAGCCGACCGACTCCTCCTTGATCTGCCCCATCATCGACTGGAACATCGCGTAGCCCTCGCGCTGGTACTCGATGAGCGGGTCGCGCTGAGCCATCGCGCGCAGGCCGATGCCGTCCTTGAGGTAGTCCATCTCGTAGAGGTGGTCGCGCCAGCGGCGGTCGAGCACCTGCAGCACGACGCGACGCTCGAGCTCACGTGTGGCGGCTTCGCCGAGCGACTCCTCGCGCGTCTCGTACGCGATCTTCGCGTCCGAGAGCAGCTCACGCGTCAGTCCGTCGGCGTCGATGCCGCCCTTGCGGTCGGCTGCCTCGGCCACGACCTCATCGATCGTGACTCCGACCGGATAGAGCGTCTTGAGCTCGGTCCAGAGCGCGTCGAAGTCCCAGCTCTCGTTGTGGCCCTCGCCGGTGTGGTCGCGCACGACGCCGCTGATGGCGTCTTCGATGAAGTGCTGTACACGGTCGGCGATGTCATCGCCCTGGAGGATGTGGCGGCGGTCGGCATAGATGGCCTCGCGCTGACGGTTCAGGACGTCGTCGTACTTGAGGACGTTCTTGCGCATCTCCGCGTTGCGGGACTCGACCTGCGACTGGGCGCTGCGGATCGCGCGGGATACCAGCCCCGATTCGATCGGCACGTCGTCGGGGAAATTCGTACGGGCGAGGATCGCCTCGGCCGCACCCGACTGGAACAGACGCATCAGGTCGTCGGTGAGGCTCAGGTAGAAACGACTCTCACCGGGGTCGCCCTGACGTCCGGAACGACCGCGGAGCTGGTTGTCGATACGACGGGACTCGTGACGCTCGGTGCCGAGAACGTAGAGACCGCCGGCCTCGATGACCTTCTCGGCCTCCTCCGCGACGACGGCCTTCATCGCCTCGTAGGTCTCGTCCCACGCCACCTCGTACTCTTCGGGCGTCTCCACGGGGTCGAGCCCCTTGCCCTTGAGCTCCTGCACCGCGAGGAACTCGGCGTTTCCGCCGAGCATGATGTCGGTGCCTCGTCCAGCCATGTTCGTGGCAACGGTGACGGCGCCCAGGCGACCGGCCCGAGCGACGATCTCGGCCTCGCGCGCGTGGTTCTTCGCGTTCAGGACCTCGTGCTTGACGCCCTTCTTCGCGAGCAGGCGCGACAAGTACTCGCTCTTCTCGACGCTCACGGTTCCGACCAGCACCGGCTGACCTTCGGCATGGCGCTCGGCGATGTCCTCGACGACCTGCGCGAACTTCGCGGTCTCGTTCTTGTAGACGAGGTCGGACTGATCCTTGCGGATCATCGGACGGTTCGTCGGGATCGGGATGACGCCGAGCTTGTACGTGGACATGAACTCGGCGGCCTCGGTCTCGGCCGTACCGGTCATGCCGGCGAGCTTGTCGTAGAGGCGGAAGTAGTTCTGCAGGGTGACGGTCGCGAGGGTCTGGTTCTCGGCCTTGACCGGCACACCCTCCTTGGCCTCGATCGCCTGGTGGATGCCCTCGTTATAGCGGCGGCCGACCAGAATTCGACCGGTGTGCTCGTCGACGATCATGACCTCGTCGTTCATCACGACGTAGTCGGTGTCCTTCTTGAACAGCGCAAGTGCCTTGATCGAGTTGTTGAGGAAGGAGATCAGCGGGGTGTTGGCCGACTCGTAGAGGTTGTCGATGCCGAGGTAGTCCTCGACCTTCTCGATACCGGGCTCGAGCACGCCGACCGTGCGCTTCTTCTCGTCGACCTCGTAGTCCTCGCCGACTTCGAGGGTGCGTGCGATCTTCGCGAACTCGGCGAACCACCGGTTGGCCTCGCCCGACGACGGGCCGGAGATGATGAGCGGGGTGCGCGCCTCGTCGATGAGGATCGAGTCGACCTCATCGACGATCGCGAAGAAGTGCTCGCGCTGCACGAGGTCTTCCTTGCGCCACGCCATGTTGTCGCGCAGGTAGTCGAAGCCGAACTCGTTGTTCGTGCCGTAGGTGATGTCGGCGGCGTATTGCTCGCGACGCACCGCGGGAGTCTGGCCGGAGACGATGATGCCGGTGGTCATCCCGAGCGCGCGGAACACGCGTCCCATGAGCTCGGCCTGATAGCTGGCGAGGAAGTCATTGACCGTGATGACGTGGACGCCCTTGCCGGCGATCGCGTTCAGGTATGCGGGCAGCGTCGCCACGAGGGTCTTGCCCTCACCGGTCTTCATCTCGGCGATGTTGCCGAGATGAAGGGCCGCACCACCCATGATCTGCACGTCGTAGGCGCGCATGCCGAGCGTGCGCTTGGCAGCCTCTCGCACGGCGGCGAACGCCTCCGGCATCAACTGATCGAGGGTCTCGCCCTTCTCGAAGCGGGCACGCAGCTCGACGGTCTCGTTGCGCAGCTCGTCATCGGTGAGCTTGGAGATGTCCTCTTCCAGCGCCCCCACTGCCTTGACGACCTGATTCAGGCGGCGGATGACCCGCCCCTCGCCCGCACGCAGCAGCTTCTCAAGAGGATTGGCCACGGATGTCATCTCCCTGTCAGTGGGTAAATCGCCGGCCATCGGTGAACCCGACGCCAGGCATACTTCGCCATGTTACCGGCCCGTGACCTGCACGTCGCCTGCAAGGCGGTCCCGCGCGTCGGATCGCCGGGTTGTCCGGTAACCATATACTCGGTATCGCATTCCATCGAACGGTCACGGGAGACGAACAATGTCAGTACGTCAGAGCCTGCTCGCCATCCTCGCGCAGGGGCCCTGCTACGGCTATCAGCTCCGCCACGAATTCGATCGCCGCACGGGATCGATCTGGCCTTTGAACGTCGGACAGATCTACAACACCCTCGAGCGCCTCGAACGCGACGGGCTGGTGTCGCGCGGCGATGCCGATGACCGCGGACACGTGTATTGGCAGATCACCGATGCGGGACACACCGAGGTCGTGAACTGGCTCTCCTCCCCCGTCACGCGCCCACAGGGCACCAGGGACGAGGTCGCCATCAAACTCGCGGTCGCCGCGACACTTCCCGGCGTCGATGCGGCGGCGGCGATCGACGCGCAGCGATCCGCCTCGATGCGGCAGCTGGAAGCGCTGCAGCAAGCGCGCCGCGCACGAGGCGACGCCGACGATCCCGAAGGGCTCGCGTGGTCGCTCGTGACCGACTCGATGATCTTCGCCGCAGAAGCCGAGGTGCGCTGGCTCGACCACACCGCGCAGCGCCTCGGCGGACACCCGCGCCATGCGATGACGCTCGAGCTCACCGCCGATCGACCCAAGCGCGGGCGGCCGGCGAAGACCGCGACGGCGATGCTCGAGGCGGTCCCGGCGCTCTGACCGGTCCGCCACCGCGATCCGCACGCCACACCGCGTGTCAGATCGCCGTTCGCCCCGAGCGGATGCTCAGCCACCGCGGGGTCCAAGGAAACTAGGATCGGATCATGGCTGGATTTTGGGGCAGACGCAAACGCGAACAGGAAGAACTCGCCGCACAGGACGCCGATCTGGCTCGACGTGCTGAGCAGGCCCTGGTCAGCGCCGACGAGCGGATCCGCACGACCTCGGACGAGCTCTCCTTCGCGGAGGCCGAACTCGGCGAATCGCTCACCGCTGATCTGCGCAAAGCCCTCGCTGCGGTGCGTACGCACCTGCGCGAGGCGTTCCAGCTCCACCAGTTGAACCACGACGAGATCCCGGACACCGACGAAGAGCTGCGCACGCGCAACGCGCGCATCCTCCAGCTCTGCGACTGGGCGCAGGACCTCCTCGACGAGAAGACCTCCGTTCTCGCCGAGTCCGTCGCGAAGGTGCGACGCGCGCCGGAGATCATCGCACAGGTGCGCGCTGAGGCCGCCGCCCTCAGCGCCCGCATCCCCCAGACCAACGACGCCGTCGCCCGCCTCTCGGCCCGATATGCCGATTCTGCGATGCACCAGATCACGGCCAGCGCCGCCGAGGCGGAGCAGCTCATCAGTTTCGCGACGCACAGCGCCGACGTATCGGAACGTCGTCGTGCGGCGAAGCAGAACGAAGAGGCCAACGTCGCCCTCGAGACGGCGACGGAAGCCACCCGGCGCGCGTCTGCCCTGCTCGACGCCGTGGAGGACTTCGAGATCGAAGCGCTGCGTGCCGAATCCACCCTCGCCGAGGTCGTGGCCGATTCCCGCGGCGACCTCATTGCGGCGCGCACGGCCCCGAACGTACCCGCCGTCGCCGAGGCGGTCGCCGCGCTCCAGACCGCGCTGGCCGCGCTGACGCCTTCGGGGCATCCCAACGATCCGTTCGCCGAGCTCTCTCAGCTGCGCGACGCGAACTCGGCCCTCGACGAGGCCATCGCCAAGGCGCGTCACCGCGCCGAGAATCCGCTCCCGAGCATCGCTCAGGTGCAGCACGCGATCGACGACGCCGACCGACAGCTGGGGGTGGCCCGTGGCCTCATCTCCGGACATCGCGGCTGGATCGGCGCAGACGCGCGCACCCGCCTCGCCGAAGCCGAGCGACTTCGGGTCGATCTTTCCGACCTCCTCCCCGCCGAGGAGACGCGTGAAGCGGCGCTCGTCCAGGCACGTCGTGTGGCACACCTCGCCTCCGAAGCCCTGCAGCTCGCGCAGCGCGACATCGATTCCTCCCGTCCGCAGGATCAAGGCTGGGGCGGCGGTGGCGGCTGGGGCGGTGGCGGCGGACGGCGCGGAGGCGGCGGCGGAGACCTCGCCTCCGGCATCCTCGGCGGCCTCGTGATCGGCAGCCTGCTGGACGGCATCTTCGACTGAGGTCGAGCCCCGCGGCATCCGGACGCAGAAACGGCCCGAACCCTTCCGGGATCGGGCCGTTTCTGCGAATCGGATCAGGAGGCGAGGGCCTCGGACGGCGGAGCCTGGGTGCTCAGCGCGATCACACCGTAGTCCCAGCCCTTGCGCCGATAGACGACGCTCGGGTGGTCGGTGCGGACATCGACGAAGAGGAAGAAGTCGTGTCCGACCAACTCCATCCTGTCGACGGCCTCTTCGACGGTCATCCACTCGGCATCGAAGCTCTTCGTGCGGATGACGACGGGCGAGTACTCCTCTTCCTCGGCCTGCTGCACCGGCACGCTGCCGGTGGCGACCGCGTGGAGGATGTCGGCGGATGCCGGCTGGACGTCGATGCCCTCGAGCGCTCCGCTCTCCTTCTCGAAGTGGGCGCCGCGCGGGTGCTGTCGTCCGTCGACTCGCTTCTCCTTCGCGCGTCGCAACTGCTCGGACATCTTGTCGACGGCGAGATCGAGGGCGACGAACTTGTCGCCGTCCGTCGCTTCCGCGCGGACGACCGGTCCCTTTCCGATCAGGGTCAGCTCGACGGTCTCATCGGGAACATGACCGTTGCGATACACGCGATGGGTGACTTTCACATCCAGCCGTTGCGCGCGAGACGCGAGCATCTGGATCTTGGCGATCTTCTCTTCGACAACGGTTCGGAAGCGATCGGTGATACCCACTCCGACGCCAACGATGCTTGTTTCCATTGCTGCCTCCTTGTCCCGGTCCTCCCGGCCAAGGGCGGACCGTGGTCGCCTTGTGTCCCCCCACCGTAGTCCGCCCACCGTCGGATGTCACGGGCTCGTTCCGCTGTGTCGCCGGTGCATTCTCGATGAGGTTCATCCGAATCCGCCATGCCGCGGCGTGGCGGCGAGCGCGATCGCCGCCACCACGCGGAAACCGGCTGATTCCAGAGCTCGTGCCGCTTCATCGAACGTCGCCCCGGTCGTGACGACATCGTCCACGACGACGACCTCGGCTCCCTCCCCCGATCGACGCACGCGCATCGTGCCGCGCACATTCGCCTCACGCGCACGCATGTCGAGACCGCGTTGGTCCTCGGTGCGGGCCGCGAGCGAGAGCAGCCGCTGCGGCTCTGCGTGCGCACGGCGGATCAGGAGGTCGGGGACGCGGTATCCCCGGCGGCGGTAAGCGCTCCTCGCCGTCGGCACCGGCACGACCCACGTGGTCGGGCGCACCACCGGCGCGAGCACCGTCGCCAGAGCCGTGCCCAGTGGGCGGGCGAGGAAGGTCTCACCGTCGCCCTTGAGCCGGCGGATGCACCGTGCTGCCACCCCCTCGAACGGAAGGGCGGCTCTGACCGGCATCCCGCGGGGCGTCACCCCGAGTCGCGGAGCGGCCCGGAGCGCCTCCTCGCACGGCGGGCACAGGAGGGTGGCCGGCTCCTCGCATCCGGCACACGTCGCCGCGAGGAGGAGTGCCGCGATCTCGGCACCGATGCCGAGCAGATGAGCCCTTTTCCGCATCCGACGATTCTGCGACCTCGAATCGGCACGGATCAGCGGAACGGGCCGCTATCCGAATGGCCGGAAGGCGGCGGTCATCTGTGCAGGGAAGGTCACTCGCCCGCGCGTGTGGCGAGGATGGTGATGCCGGACGCGACCTCGCGCCACGCCGAACCCGCGTGCGCGAACAACTCGCCGTTCGCGCCGAGGATCCGCACACCGGAGGCGGTACGCGCGCCCGCTATCGCGATGGCGTTGCTCGGTGCGGCCTCTGCCGAGCCCGGCCCTCCGACCATCTGGGTGAGAAGGCGCGGGCTGCTCGGATCGGCGAGCACGCCGACACGATCGGCCCCCAGCCACACCAGTCCCACCGCTGGTTCGGAGAGCTGTGTCAGCTGCGTGAACTCGCCGAGTTCGATCGGGACGCCGGCCGAGTCACGGACCACCGCAGCGACGACGACCCACATCTGCTTGCCGACGGTCAACACAGCGGCCACCCTGGCGCCGTCTGCCGCGACCCTCAGATGTGAGATCGCCGACGCGCTCGGCCACGCCTTCGCGATCTGATGCGCGACGGCGTCGCTTCCCGTCGCCTGCACCGCCGTGGGTGCTCCCGCGGGGACCGACCACGTGTACCCGTATGGGTCGAGCGCGGGCTTGATGAGTCCCGGCCGGGCATCCAGCTCATCGAGGCTCCCCTCGCCGATCAGATACACATGCTGATCGGCGAGCTGCACGGCGGCGCGGGAGTCATCGGCGGCCACGTCGATGGAGACGATGGGTTGCGTGATGGCGCTGATCTCCGAGCTGATACCGGAGATCGGCGAGATCTCGTCACCGACGATGCGCCCGAACGCACCGTTCTGCAGCACGAGGGTGCCGGTCGTCGCCGATGGCTCGACCACATCCGCCATCCCCGCATCGAGGTTGCGTCCGTCGACCGTGAACCGCACCTCGGTCACCGCGACCCCAGCGGCCCGGAGGGTCGCCTGGAGCTGGGTGCGCATACGAGCGAGCGTCGTCGCGTCGAGACCCGAGGCTGGCCGTGTGAGCGCGACGTCCGCCACCTGACCGACGATGGGCACCGCGTCCTGCGCCAGCTGCACGTCGGCGGGGAACGCGTTCTGCACCGCGGGATCCAACCACTCACTGGGTGCACCCCCGATGAGCGCCCGTGTCACCGTCGTCGCAGGACTCTGCCGCCGCGGGAACCAGCGCATGTCGGGCACCAACCTCGACCAGCCGAGGTCGAAGTACTGCAACGGATACCCTTCGAAGACCTTGGTGAATCGCGTCTCGTCGATCACGATGCCGTCCGGCGCCTGCGTGATGCGCCATTCGCCGTTCTCCATCCGCTGCAGCGTGAATGCCACGTTCGAGGAGCCGAGGGCCTCGGAGTAGCCGCCGGATTCGTCGACGCTCGCGACGAGGTCGAGCGTGACCTGGACCTCTGCCGTTTCCGCGCTCTCCACCTCGTCATCGGGGACCGAGGAGGTGACGGTCCTGGTGTCCGCGCCGAGGTCGATCGAGACCCCTGCGGACGGGCTCCAACTGCGCTGCAGCGACGGCGCGAGGAAGTCGCGCGCGGTGTCCCAGTTGTCCGTCGTCGTGATTCCGGCCTCGAGGAAACCCTCGACGATCTCCTCCGGTCCCGCCCCGGTGACCGGGCCGGAAGCCACAGGGAGGATGTCGACGTCCTGCGGGGACTCGCCGAGCTTGAGGCCGACGGCGACGTCGCCGCTCGTGGGGAGGCCTGCGCACGCGGGAAGCAGCAGCGCAGCGACCACCAGCGCGACGACGCGCACCGCCCGATTCCCTCGCTTCCGCGTCACGTCCGGTCCTCCTCGTCGAACATGCCGGCAGGTGCGTCCGTCAGCGAGATCGGCTGCGTCGCATCGCCGAGCTCTGTGAACGGCTCCTGCGGTTCGATCGAGATCGGGCTCGGACCATCCAGTACTCCGCCGTGCCGGGGAATCGTGAGCACGAAGTTCGTCCCGACGCCGAGCTCCGACCAGACGTCGAGCGTGCCGCCGTGCAGCGTCGCATCTCCGAGGGCGATGGAGAGCCCGAGCCCCGTGCCCCCGATCGTGCGCTGACGCGAGGGGTCGGCGCGCCAGAAGCGGTCGAAGACCCGCTCGGCGTCGGCCGGCTCCATCCCGAGACCGAAATCCCGCACACCGGCGGCGACCGCGTGCTGGTTGCTGTCGACCGTCACCACGACCGGTCGTCCCTCGCCGTGCTCGATCGCGTTGCCGATCAGGTTGCGCAGGACGCGGCGCACACGCCGAGGATCCATGTCCACGGGCGAGTACCCACCCGGCGCCACGAGCCGCAGTTCGGTGCCATGCCCTGCGGCCAGCGGACGCATCTGCTCGATGATGTCCTCTGCCAGGTGGGTGAGACTCGTCGCCTCCAGCTCGAGCTGCACCGATCCCGCGTCGTAGCGGCTGATCTCGAGCAGGTCGGACAGCAGGGTCTCGAACCGCTGCACCTGAGCGTGCAGCAACTCGGCAGTGCGCGCCGTGGTGGGGTCGAACTCTTCGCGTTGATCGTTGAGCATGTCCGCGGCGAGGCGGATGGTGGTCAGCGGTGTCCGCAGCTCGTGCGACACGTCCGACACGAAGCGCTGCTGCACCATGGACAGCTCGCCGAGCTCCTTGATCTGCGACTCGATGCTGTCGGCCATCGCGTTGAACGACCGCCCGAGCGTGGCCAGCTCATCCTCGCCGTGCACCTCGAGGCGCACCCCGAGGTCGCCTGCCGCCAGTCGCGCGCTGGTCTCGGCGGCTTGCACGATCGGCGTGGAGACGGCGCGGAGGACGATCCACGAGATCGCCGCGACGATGGCCACCAATCCGATCCCCGCAATCCACAGCGTGCGCTGCACGAACACCAGGGTCTGATCCGCGTCACCGAGGTCGTAGGCGAAGTAGATCGCGAACGCCCCGGCCTCCGGCACCTGGAGCTGCTGCCCGACGATGATGCCGGGAACCTCTCCCCCATCCGCGACGGGCAAAGCCACCGACTGCCAGGCCTGGCGGTCGTCGAACTCGACGACGCGCGCCTGGAGCTCCGGGCTCAGCAGACTCCGACTCAACCCGGCCTCGAAGCCGTTCAGACGCACACCGTCCGCGTTGTCGATCTTGAAGCCGGCGAGCTGATCGGTGCTCGACGTGCGCGTGAGATTCGACTGGACGCTGTTCCACAGTTCGGTGAGCGCCGCGGAGTCGTCGCCCACTTCGGCCACATCCAGAATCCCCTGCGCCTGGTCGACTGCGCGGCGGGAGTCCTCGAGCGCGACGTCCTTGCGGGAGATGAAGAGATCGTTCTGGATCACGAGGGCCATCGTCACGCACGTGATGAAGATCGCCAGGGAGGTCGCGAGCAGGGTGATCGAGAGCGTGCGGAATCGCAGCGAGCGTCGCCACAGGATGCCGAGCATCGTCGGCCAACCTCGCCAGTCGCGCAGGACAGCGACCGTCGTGGTGGTCGCTGTCGTCGCGGCCATCGTGCTCCTAGCCGACGCTCCCGGCGCGATAGCCCACGCCGCGCACCGTCATGACGATCTTCGGGTTGTCGGGGTCGAGCTCGACCTTCGCGCGCAGACGCTGCACGTGGACGTTCACCAGCCGGGTGTCGGCCTTGTAGTGGTAGCCCCACACCTGTTCCAGCAGCATCTCCCGTGAGAACACCTGCTGAGGCTTCGATGCGAGCGCGACGAGGAGCTGGAACTCCAAGGGGGTGAGCGCGATCGGCGCCGTACCGCGACGGACCTCGTGTGCGTCGACATCGACGGTGAGGTCGCCGACCCGAAGCTGTTCGCTCGTCGTCTGCGGCGTCGGACGAAGACGGGTGCGGATGCGTGCGACAAGCTCCTTCGGATTGAAGGGTTTGACCATGTAGTCGTCAGCCCCCACCTCGAGCCCCCTGACCACGTCGGCGGTGTCGCTGCGCGCGGTGAGCATGATGATCGGCACGCCCGATTCGGCACGGATGCGCGTGCAGATCTCGATCCCGTCCATGCCGGGGAGCATGAGATCGAGCAGCACGAGATCAGGTCGCTGCGCTCGCCACTCGTCGACGGCGCGCGCACCGTCCGCGCAGAAGACCGGCTCGAAGCCTTCGGTCCGCAGCACGATCCCGATCATCTCGGCGAGCGCGGTGTCGTCGTCGACCACGAGAATACGTGAGGTCATAAGAGTTACCTTATGGCACCGAGTCCCAGCGGTCCCAGGTCTGCGCACCGTGTGAGGGATATGACGCACCGCACGAGGGATATGACACGATGGGAGCGCACGATGGAGAGGGAGTGCCTGTGACCGGACAGACGTGGACGCCTGCCCCGAAGAAGGGCATCATCCCCCTTCATCCGCTCTCCTTCGGAATGCTGCTGGGAAAGGCCTTCGCCGCACTCCGGCACAACCCGAAGGTGCTCTTCGGCTTCGCCGTGGTCATCCAGCTCGTCGTGGTGGTCGTCACCGCCGTGGTCATGGGCGTCGTCTTCTTCACGACGTTCAGCCGCCTGGAGACCGTCTCCCCTTCTTCTCCGGACTTCGAAGCGGTGATGGCGGGGACCATCGCAGTGAACCTGATCGCCGGGCTCGCCGTGGGAGTCGCCTCGATCGCCTTCACAGCGATGATGCAAGGCGTCGTCGCCGCGGAGATCGGCTATGCCGCGATCGGGGTGAAGGCGACGCTGCGGATGCTGTGGCGCCGGATGGCACCGGCCTTCTGGCGACTCGCCGGCTTCGCCTCGCTATCCGTCGCGGCCGTGTTCGGCATCTTCATCATCGCCGCCGTCATCATCGCCGCCTTCATCGCCGGCGGCATGGGCGGGAGCGCCGAGATGGTCGGCGTCGTCGTGCTCGTGGTGATCTTCATCGTCCTCGCCTGCATCCCGCTGGCGGTGTGGCTCACCACGAAGCTGCTGCTCGTACCGTCGATCCTGGTCCTCGAGCGTGCACGTTTCCGAGACGCTTTCGTCCGCTCCTGGAGGCTCACGCGGGGGCGCTTCTGGGTCGCGTTCGGAGTGACCTTCCTCATCAGTGCGATCATGGGCATCGCAGCCCAGGTCGTCAGCGTCCCCGCCACACTGCTCGGCTCTCTCCTCGGCTCGGTCGTCGCGCCGACGGGAGCGGAGGACCCGAGTGCCGTGGTGGCCTTCATCGTGACTCTGATCGCCCCGCAGATCCTGCTCCTCGTGATCCAGGCGATCACCCTCGTGGTCCAGAGCACCGGATCGGCACTCGTCTACCTCGACTGCCGGATGCGCTACGAGGGGCTGGATCAGACGTTGATCGCGTACGTGGAGCGCCGCGACCTGGGCTGGACCGACGAGCAGCAGGAGGATCCGTTCCGGGTCGACCCGGCGCGGGCCGTCACGTCCGCACCACCACCTCGTCAAGTACCCGAGCACGTGATGATGTCGCAGGGATACGCGTATCCGGCCTACGGTGCACAGCCACCGGTCGGACAACCCGGAGTGCCACAGCCGTACCCCGCACAGTCGTACCCCGCACAGCCCTACCCCGCACAGCCCTACCCCGCACAGGTCCAGCCGGTACAGCCTCCGACGCCGCATGCGACCGGGGCACCCGTTTCCCCGCCTGCGGTCGCGTTCCCGCCACCGCCGCCGCCCGCGCCGACCGGCGCATCGGGCGACTCCGCGATGCCGAGCGGTCCCTCAACCGGGGCTGTACCCGATGACGGCGGATGGGCCGCGCCCGGCGCCGACGGCACCGCATGATCCGACGGTTCGACGATCTGTTCGTCCCCGACGGGGACGAAGCCCGACGCTGGGCGGAGGAAGAGCTCTCCAACCCTCGCTACGCCGACGCGAAGCCCACGTGGTTCGATCTCATGGCGCGTGACATCGGCCGTTTCCTGGCCGACCTGTTCAGCTCCGACAACGGGGCGGGCATCGGACCGTCTGCCCTGATCATCGTCACCGTCATCATCGCGGCCGCGCTGGTCGCCGCCCTCATCATCTGGGGCAGACCGCGCAGCTCTCGCGCGGTCAGGCGGGCAGCGGGAGACCTCCTCGGAGCGGCCGATGACCGCAGCGCGGCGCAACTGAGATCGGATGCCGAGCGGGCCGCGCGCGAACGCGACTGGGACTCCGCGACGATCCTCCGGTACCGGGCGATCGCACGCAGCCTGCGAGAGCGCGATCTGATCGACCCGGCACCGGGTGCGACGGCGCAGTCGATCGCCCGCGATGCGAGCACGGTGTTCGTCGAGGAGGCAGGGGCGATGCGTCGGGCGGCCTCCTCCTTCGACGACGTCCGCTACCTCGGTCACACGGCGAGCGCCGAGACCTATCGGGATCTCGTCGACACCGATGACCGGATCCGCGCACGCCGTCCCGAGGCGGTGTCCGCGTGACCGTGATCGAGCCTGAGCACGCCCTCTCCTCCCCGGCCGCCGCTTCCACGGCTGAACGCCGCCCGAGCCGGGCCAAGACGATCATCGGCTGGGCGATCGTCGCCGCGCTGGTCCTGATCGTCACGGTCGTCGGGCTGCGTGTCGCCGTCACCGCACCCGGCGCGCGCGGCGCTCTCGACCCCGAGGCGCGCGACGACGCCGGTGCCCTGGCGCTCGCGGACATCCTGCGCGATCAAGGCGTCGAGGTCGATGTGCGCCGCTCCCGGGCCGAGGCGCGCGCGGCGATCGACGACAACACCACACTCGTGATGGCCAACCCGTACACCCTCACCGACGAAGCGCTGGAGACGCTCACCGCGCCGGCCGGACGAGTCGTGTTCCTCTCCACGAGCACGCACCTGTTGAACGAGCTCGGCATCGGAGACAACGCCACGGGAACACTGCCGGCGGTGGCTCCTGACTGCGACGTCGCCGAGTTCGCGAAGGTCGGGACCATCCGCGCAGATCGCCTGTTCACCCCGGCAGACGGCGTGCAGGCCTGCTTCGGCGACGACGAGCGCGCGGCCGTACTCGTGGACCGCCGTTCCAGTCCCCAACGCGTGGTCGTGGAGGGCACCAGGCTCTTCAGCAACGCCTATCTCGCCGAGAACGGCAACGCGGCCCTCGGCCTCGCCCTGCTCGGTCAGACCGATCGCGTCGTCTGGTATGTCCCCAGCTTCGCGGACTCCGACATCGAGCCAGAGCCGGTCGACTCACTCGGCAGCCTCACACCGCCCTGGGTCACGCCGGCGATCCTGCTGTTGATCGCGGCGGGGATCGCCACGGCGATCTGGCGCGGTCAACGGTTCGGGCCCCTCGTCGCCGAGACGCTGCCGGTCACCGTGCGAGCGTCGGAGACCATGCACGGACGCGCGCGTCTCACGGCCAGAGCCGCGGATGCACGCCACGCCGCACAGGCGCTCCGCGACGGAACCCAACGCCGACTCGCCCGACGACTCGGACTCGCCGTGCATGCCGGCGCGGACGAGGTCGCAGATGCGGCGTCGGATCGACTGCGGATTCCCCGCGGCACGCTCCAGACGCTGCTCACCGGCCCCCTTCCCGCGGACGACGCAGCTCTGGTCGACCTCGCCAGGCGCCTCGACGAACTCGAGACGGCGGTCGACGACAGCACGCACGCAGACCGATCAGATCCGACCACCCATCCCCGAGAAGCAGAGGGAAACACGTGACCGTTGAGAACCATCCCACCGACGACGCCGCGTTGCGTCAGGCCATGCACCGGGTGCGCACCGAGGTCGACAAGGCGGTCGTGGGCCAGGCCGGCACCGTCACCGGACTGCTCGTGTCGCTCCTCGCCCGAGGCCATGTCCTCCTCGAGGGCGTGCCGGGCGTCGCGAAGACGCTGGTCGTCCGCTCGTTCGCGCGAGCGCTCGGACTCGACACCAAGCGGGTGCAGTTCACTCCCGATCTGATGCCGGGGGATGTCACGGGCTCGCTCGTGTACGACGCACGCACCGGCGAGTTCGACTTCCGTGCAGGCCCGGTCTTCACGAACATCCTGCTCGCGGACGAGATCAACCGCACGCCGCCGAAGACCCAAGCCGCACTCCTGGAGGCCATGGAGGAGCGTCAGGTGTCGGCGGACGGCGTCAGTCGCCCCCTGCCCGACCCGTTCCTGGTCGCGGCGACGCAGAACCCCATCGAGCACGAGGGCACCTATTCGCTGCCCGAGGCACAACTGGACCGCTTCCTGATGAAGCTCGTCGTCGGCATGCCGGAACGCGACGCGGAAGTCTCGGTGCTGCGTCGACACGCCGAGGGCTTCTCGCCCCGGGAGTTGACCGGCGTGGAGGCCGTGGTCACCGCCGATGAGATCCGGGCAGCCCAGCAGGCTGCCGCAGCCGTCGAGGTCACAGACGATGTGCTCGGCTATGTCGTCGATCTCGCTCGGGCGACCCGCCAGTCTCCGTCCGTCGAGCTGGGCGCCAGTCCGCGCGCCTCGACCGGGCTGCTCGCCGCGGCGAAGGCCTGGGCCTGGCTCAACGCCTCGTCCGCGGTGACCCCCGACCACGTGCAGACGATGCTGGTGCCGGTGTGGCGCCACCGCCTCCAGCTGCGGCCCGACGCCCAGATGGAGGGGGTGTCCGCCGACGCGGTGCTCACCTCCGTCGTGCAGCAGACCAGGGTGCCGATCTAGGTGTTCGTCACCGGCCGCCTCGCCGTCGCCCTCGCCGTGGGCGTCATCCCGCTCGTCATCGCCGGACTCGCGGGGTATCCCGCGTACGCGGTCCTCGGTGCCTGGATCGGCTTGTGCGTGCTGCTCGTCGCTCTCGATGCAGCCCTCGCGGCGAGCCCTCGATCGGTCACGGTGAGCCGCAGGGTGCCCGCACGGGTGCGCATCGGGGAGCCGGTCCCGGTGAGCGTGGCCGTGCACAATCACGGCACCAAGACACTGCACGCCCTGCTGCGCGACGCCTGGCAGCCGACGGCAGGGGCGCCGACCGACCGGCAGCGCCTGATCGTCCCGCCGGGTGAGCGCGGTCGTGTCGCGATTCCGCTCCTCCCCCGCCGACGTGGGGAGCTGGTCAGCGAGTTCGTGATGATCCGGTCCCGCGGGCCGCTCGGCATCGCGGGCCGGCAGGCACGGCACTCCGTCCGAGGAGCGATCCGTGTACTCCCGGCCTTCTCCTCTCGCAAGCACCTTCCGTCGCGCCTGGCTCGATTGCGCGAACTGGACGGCAACACGAGTATCCAGGTGCGCGGCCAGGGCACCGAGTTCGACTCGCTGCGCGAGTACGTGCGCGGCGACGACGTGCGCTCGATCGACTGGCGGGCGACCGCCCGTGCGGGAACGACCATGCTGCGCACCTGGCGACCGGAGCGGGACCGTCACGTGGTCATCATCATCGACACGGGGCGCACGGCCGCCGCTCGCGTCGGCGACGGCACACGCGTGGACGCCTCGCTCGAGGCGGCGCTGCTGCTGGCAGCGCTCGCCTCACGCGCCGGTGATCACGTGCACCTGCTCATGTACGACCGAGTGGTGCGCGGACGGGTGACAGGGGTCGACGGTGCCTCGCTGCTTCCGGCGCTCACCGACGCCATGGCACCGGTGCACGCGCGGCTCGTCGACACGGACTGGCATGGTGCATTCGCCGCCGTGCGCGCGCTCACGACCCGCCCCTCGCTGATCGTGGCACTGACGGCGCAGGATGCGGCAGAGTCGGCCCGAGGCTTCCTCGGCGCCTTCCCGAACGCATCCCGCGCGACCACGGTGCTGGTCGGGTCCGTCACAGACGACGGAATCTCCGCCCTCGCACGCCGTCGTGACTCCCGCGAAGACGTGTACCTCGCTGCGGCCGCAGAGCGGACACTCCGTGATGCGGAGAACGTCGCCGACGCGATCCGCAGGGCCGGAGGGGAGGCGATCGCTGCCGACCCGGACGAGCTCCCCCCGCGGATCGCCGACCGCTACCTCGAGTTGAAGGCCGCCGGTCGACTCTGACGCGGCACCGAACGCCGCCGGTCGTCAGCCGACGACCAGGCGCGGGGTGCCCGCTTCGTATTCGACGAGATCGCCGGTCTCACCCGCGCGATGCGCCCGCCCGCCGATCACCAGCATGTAGATGAGGAACACGGCCAGCGCCGCGGCACCGATCCCGATCTTCACCGGCCACGGCAGCGCCCAGCCGGTCACGAAACCCTCGACGAGACCGGCGAGGAAGAGAGCGAAGACCAGCCCCATCGCCACGGTCGCCAGCGCACGCCCCTGCTCGGCGAGCGCTTCTCCTCGCGTGCGGCGCCCGGGGGCGACCCATGCCCAGAAGACGTGCAGACCGGCGGCAGCAGCCACGAAGATGCAGGTCATCTCGAGCATTCCGTGCGGAAGGATGTACAGCACCATGAGGTCGGCCTTGTCATGCGCGGCCATCACGGCCCCGGTGGTGCCGAGCCCCATCGCATTCTGCACGAGCATGTACACCGGCCAGATCCCCGTGACGCCGAAGAGGACGCACTGCATGGCGATCCAGGCGTTGTTCGTCCAGACCATGCCCATGAACACGGCGGCCGGGTTCTCGGTGTAATACCCCGTGAAGCTCTCGTCCGCATACTGTTCGAGGGCCGCGGGCGGCCCCAGGGTCGCCACGAGCGCCGGATCGCTCGCGATCCATGCCGCTGTGCCGACGGCGACCGCGATGAACGAGATCGCGATAGCCAGCGTCGTCCAGCGCAGGCCGTACAGCGCGGCGGGCAGCTGCAGCCGGAAGAACCGGCCGGTCTGGGTGAGGATGCTGTCGGACGCGCCGGTGAGTCGCAGCCGGGCGCGGACCAGGATGGTCGACAGGTACGCGCCCTGTGGCGAGTCTCCGACGGACGTCTTGAGCTCCGCGAGATCAGCGGAGGCCGCGCGGTATCGCACGATGAGCTCGTCAACCCCGTCCCCGTCGAGTCGGGCGCGACTGAGCTGGTCGAGCCGTTCCCATTCGGCGCGGCGTGCATCTGTCAGCGCATCGGCATCCACCTGATTTACTGTACTCATGTCCGTCCCGATCGACGTCTCCGACGAGGTGCTGTCCGGCGAGGCCGTCGCGCTCGACGTGCAGCCCGTCGGGTTCCTGCTGCGGGCGCTCGGTGCGGTGATCGACATGCTCCTCGGGTACGCCGTCTTCATCCTGTGGATCTTCCTGCGCATCTGGCTGCTGGACGCCGGCGTGCTCGACGAGACGACGGACCGCATCGCCGTGGTCTCGGCGTTCGTGGTGAGCTTCGTCGTGCTGCCGATCACGATGGAGGTCGCTTTGAAGGGCCGCAGCCTCGGCAAGCTCGCGGTCGGCGGACGGATCGTGCGCGTGGACGGCGGGGCTGCCGGCTTCCGTCACGCGTTCATCCGCGGTCTGCTCGGGGTGCTCGAGATCTACATGACCTTCGGCGGGATCGCGGTGCTCACCGGCGCGTTCAATGCGAGATCGCAGCGTCTGGGCGACCTCGTCGCCGGAACCTACAGCCAGCGCGTGCGCACACCTGCTCTGATCTCCCACGTCCCCGTGCTTCCGCCACCGCTGGCGGGCTGGGCGCAGATCGCCGATGTCGCCCGCCTCCCCGACCGGCTCGCCCGTCGCATCTCCCAGTTCCTGCTGAGCGCCCCGCGCATGATCCCTGCCGCGCGGGCGCGCGTGGCCCAGGACCTGCTCACCGAAGCGAGCCCGTTCGTCTCTCCCCTGCCCTCGGCGCCGGCAGAGCAGATTCTGATCGGAATCACCGTCCTGCGCCGCGAACGCGAGCGCCGGGCTCTGGAGAACTCCGACCGTCGGGCTGAAAGACTCACCGGCCGTCGCGTCAGCGTGTAGCCGTCCCACGCAGGAACTCAGTAGCGGTAGTGCTCGAGCTTGTACGGGCCTTCCACCGGCACCCCGATGTAGGCGGCCTGCTCGTCGCTGAGCGTGGTCAGCTGCACCCCGAGAGCGTCGAGATGCAGACGCGCGACCTTCTCGTCGAGAGCTTTGGGGAGGACATAGACGCCGGTCGGATAGGCCGCGATGTTCGTGTACAGCTCCAACTGGGCGAGCACCTGGTTGGTGAACGACGCACTCATCACGAATGACGGGTGCCCGGTGGCGTTGCCGAGGTTCATCAGGCGACCTTCGCTGAGCACCAGGACGCTGCGTCCGTTCGGCAGGCGCCACTCGTGCACCTGCGGCTTGATCTCGACCTTCTCCGCGCCCTCGAGCCGCTCGAGACCCGACATGTCGATCTCGTTGTCGAAGTGGCCGACGTTGGCGACGATCGCGAGGTGCTTCAATGCCAGCAGGTGCGCGGTCGTCACCACGTCGCTGTTGCCGGTACCGGTGACCACGATGTCGACCTCCCCTGCCACGTCGAGCAGACGGGCGACCTGGAATCCGTCCATGGCCGCCTGCAGGGCGCAGATCGGGTCGACCTCGCTCACGATCACCCTGGCGCCCTGGCCCCGCAGCGCCTCGGCAGCGCCCTTGCCGACATCTCCATAGCCGCAGACGAAGGCGACCTTGCCCCCGATGAGCACGTCCGTGGCCCGATTGAGTCCGTCGGGAAGCGAATGGCGGATGCCGTACTTGTTGTCGAACTTGCTCTTGGTGACGGAGTCGTTCACGTTGATGGCGGGGAAGAGCAGGTTCCCCGCAGCAGCGAGTTCGTAGAGACGGTGGACACCCGTCGTGGTCTCCTCCGTGACGCCGATCAATCCGGCGGCGAGTTTCGTCCAGCGCTCGGGTGAGGCCGCGAGCGACGCACGCAGCAGGTCGAGGATGACGGAGTACTCCTGTGAATCCGCGGTTGTCGACGCCGGCACGACACCGGACTTCTCGAATTCGACGCCCTTGTGCACGAGCAGCGTCGCATCTCCTCCGTCGTCCAGGATGAGGTTGGGCCCGTCGAAGCCGCTCGACGACCAGTCGAAGATGCGGTCTGTGCAGGCCCAGTACTCCTCGAGCGTCTCGCCCTTCCAGGCGAACACGGGAACTCCCGCCGGGGCGTCGACGCTTCCGTCGGGTCCGACCACGACGGCGGCGGCCGCCTCGTCCTGCGTGGAGAAGATGTTGCAGCTCGCCCACCGCACCTCGGCTCCGAGCTCGACGAGCGTCTCGATGAGCACCGCGGTCTGCACGGTCATGTGAAGCGATCCCGCGATCCTCGCCCCCTTCAGCGGCTGGGCGGGACCGAACTCCTCTCTGAGGGCCATGAGCCCCGGCATCTCATGCTCGGCGAGACGCAGCTGGTGGCGGCCGGCTTCGGCGAGGGACAGATCGGCGACGCGGTAGTCGAGCTCAGTCATGCGGTCATTCTTCCATCGCGCCGGATCCGTTGTCAGGGATGTGTCAGAAACGGATCGCGTCGATCACCTTCACCCGCAGGGCGACGAGCGCGGGGATGAAGCCCGACACCGCACCTACGATCACGGAGGCGAGAAGCCCGATGAGCGCCGCGCGCATCGGGAAGGGGGGAATGTCCTGGATACCGTAGAACAACGAGGTGATGACCCATTCCGAGCGCAGCACCGCGACGACGATCGCGATCCCGATCACGCCGGCCACCGTCGTCGCGACCAGACTCTCCAGGAACACCGCGAAGAAGACACGACCGGAGCTCGCCCCGAAGGCGCGCCGGACACCGATCTCGCGCACGCGCTGGCGCATCGCCACGAGCTGGATGTTGATCAGGCTGAGCGCTCCGAGGGCGAGGATCAGCGCGGCGATCCCTCCGGTGATCATCTCGAAGGTCGCCTGGGCGTCCATCGCGCCGGGCTGCGCCGCCCAGTCCGATCTGTTCACGGTGACTGTCTGTCCCGCGGGCAGGCCCGCCCGGAGGTCCATCGCGAGCACCGGCGCGATCTGATCGACCTGCTCCGTGCCCATCCAGATCTCGTACTGCGTCCAGGCCTCCGTGGGCAACGCGTCCACACGAGCGCGGTACGCGTCGTAGAGCAGATCGACGCGAAGCTCCTCGTCACCGAAGCCCTGGCGCGGCGTGATGCCGATCACCTGATACGTGCCGCCGGCCGCGCCGCTGAGCGTGACGGTCGGATGCTGTGACAGGGGTACACGTCCTAGACGATCCCAGAGGGGCTCGGTGATGACGACGGGAGGCGCCATCGCTTCGAGGTCGGAATCCAGGAACCACCGCCCCTCGAGAAGCCGTTCACGATGGATCTGCGAGAACGCAGGGTCCATGACGCGCGCGGGAACCGGCGCTATGCCGTCGGGGAGCTGCAGGTCGATCGTCAGCCCCTGGGAGATGCGCGCAGTGTGGCTGAACCCGAAGCGTTCGGACACCCGACTGAAGCGGGCATCGAAGTCGTCGGCGTCGACGGGGGTGCCGTCGTCGCTGTTGACGGCGACGACGACGGTCGCCGCACGCCCACCCCACCGGTCGGACTGCTCGGCCTGGAATTGGCGCTGATACTCGGAGAACGCGACCACCGCGGTGAGCGCCCCCACTGACACGGCGATGCCGATCAGGCTGAGCAGCACGCGCAGCTTGTGCACCCGGATCTCGGCCCAGGCATCGGAGAGAGCGCCGAGGAAGCCGGTCATGCGATGACCTCCGGCGGTGCGGAGGGCACCGACGCCGCGAGGGTCGATGCCTCGAACGCGCGGCTGAGGTCGGCGGTCTCCAGTCGGCCGGCATCGAGGCGGTAGTGCCGACGCGCCCGTGCCGCGACATGGAGGTCGTGGGTGATCGTGACGAGCGCGGCGTCGGTCTCGGTCGCCACCTCATCGAGCAGCGACATGACGGAGGCGCCGGTGTCGATGTCGAGCGCGCCCGTCGGCTCGTCGGCGAGGATCAGGACGGGTCGGCGCACCAGCGCCCGCGCGATCGCGACGCGCTGCTGTTCGCCGCCGGAGAGCTTGTCCGCGATCTGCTCGACACGATGCCCGAGGCCGACACGCTCCAGCATGTCGGCGGCGATCTGACGACGGTTCCAGAACATCCGTCCCTTGGCGTGGCCGAGCGGCATCATCACGTTGTCGATCGCGGTGCGCCCGGGAAGGAGGTTGAACTGCTGGAAGACGAAGCCGACGTTGTCCCCGCGCAGACGGTCGAGCCGGCCGGAGCGCATCCGGCGCACCTCGCGTCCTTCGAATGCGACAGAGCCGGAGGTGGGTGCGTCCAGCATGCCCAGGATGTTGAGCAGGGTCGACTTCCCCGATCCCGATCGCCCCACGATCGAGACGTGGTCCCCTGCCCCCACTTCGAGGGTGACGCTGCGGAGGATCTCCAGTCGCGAGTCGTCCGCCAGGAGGACGCTCTTGGAGACGTCGTCGAGCGCGACGAGACTCACCAGTTCATCCCGCTGTCGCACTGCTCCACTCCCGGGGAGACCTCGTAGCAGAACTCCTCGACGGGAGCCACGAAGCCGGGGACGAACTGGCGGATGCCATCGCCCTCGGCGAGCCCCTCCGTCACCTCGACCATGACGCCGTCGTTGACGCCGAGTGTCACGGCCCGCTCCTCGGGGTCGGACCCGTCGCCCGCGTCGACCCAGACCTTGCCGGACCCCGCGCCGCCCTGGACGGCGGTGACCGGGATCACCAGAGCATCGTCGACCTGGCCGAGGGCGAGATCCATCTTCGCGGGGAGTCCGGCGAAGACCGTCTGGTCGACGGGGATGGCGCAGCGCACGTTCGCCGTGCCCTCCGCCGTGACCTGCACCCCGACTCCGGTGCAGGCGAAGGGTGCGGGCCCGCCCGTGATGGTGACCGTCGCCTCGGTCGGCGCGTTGACGAGGCGGTACAGCTGCACGGGGTCGACGGTGGCGAGCAGGTGGTACTTCGCGGGCGTGAGTTTGTACGCCTCGGTACCGACCGTGGTGGCCTGGCCCTTGACGATGGCGAACTCCGAGACGTCGCCGGCCTCCGGGGCGACCACGTCGATGTCCTTCCGCGGTTCTTCCTGGCGAACGGTGTACAGCTTCTGGCCGGCGGCCACCGTCGCGCCTTCGCCCACGTGCACGGCGAGGACGGTGCCGTTGAGCTCGCCGCGGACGACGTACGCGTCATCGCGCGCCACGTTGCCGCTGAGGCTCAGGGCGTTCACGACCGAACCGCGTTCCACCATCACGACCGGATCCGTGATCCCGGCCTCCGGGCTGACGACGCTCTCCGCACGGTCGGGGAAGAAGGCGATCTTGACGAGCGCGGCGGCGCACGCTCCGAAGACCACGATGAGAAGCAGGGGGAAGATCCAGCGACGCCAGACGATCACGAGTGCCTTTCCGGCCGCGCCGCCCTGGCACGCCTGCGGTCAGCGTATCCAGACTTCGGGTCCTCCCCGACGGCTGCGTCCGCGTGTCGACGCACCGATGTCAGGCGCGGAGAGCCTCGTGACGCACGACGAGCCAGCCGGCCGGAACCGAGAGCCGGTCCGCGTGCGGCGAGCACAGATCATGCGCCTGGGGATCGTTCGCGGCGCCGAGCGGGCCGAGAGCCGCCATCTGATCGCCGTAGTCGTAGGTGAGGGTGGCTACGGCCTCGCGCGCGCAGCCGACCTTCGAGCACAGTCGTCCGTCCATCTCCGCCAGCGTACGGTGCGCCCTGACCGAGCGGCGCATGCCGCGCCGGACGAGCCGGGCACCGCCTAGACTTTCGTCATGCCCCGTCGCCGCGCCGCCCACGCTTCCGCAGCGCCTCGGCGCGGTGCACGGCACGGGCGGCACGGGCGTCTCGGCCGCAGCGAGGTCGTGCGGCCGCCGTTGGCTCCGCTCGACGGCCGCCTCGACAGATTCGACCTCACCGTCGGCACCGCCGTGGAGTTCCTGCGCGGCACGTGGCCGGAGTTGCAGGACGTCCGATTCGAGATCGGTGCCATCCCGGGTTTCGACGCGGCGGACGAGGTGCCGCGCTGGTATCTCGACCGGAAGAACCGGCGTATCGTCCTGTTCCGGCTTCCCATCGAGCGTCTCCTGCCCCCGGGGCACGACGATGCCGCCCACCGGCGCATGGCCATCGAGAGCGCGGTTTTCCGGGCAGCGGCGGAGTACGTGGGTCGCGAACCCTGGGATCTCGGCCACGAACACTGACGTGCCGATCGCCGACACACCGTCATCCGATCAGGGATAGACCGTGATCGGCTTCTCTCCGCCGCTGCTCGCCTGAACGGGCAGCACCGCGAGCGCGCCGGGTGCGCTGAGGCTCACCGCTGCATGCACGGGCGCTGTCGTCTGCATCCGATAGGTCGTCCGTCCGGCCACAGCGATGCCGCCGGTCTCCCCGGCGGGAATCACGACCTCCTGGGACTCGCCGCCATCGAGGGGCTCGATCGTGACGGTCGCCGTCTGGTCAGAGGTGTTGGCAAGCTGCAGCCGGGCATCAGGACCGGCTGGCACCGCGAAGACCACGTCGACGTCGATCTCGGGCGCCGGTGTCACCCACGCGAAGTCCGAGTCGAGACCGAAGCCGTCCTGCTGCCGGACCCCGGCGATGAGCGGCACATCGGCTTCGACCTCGACGGTGTACTGACCGGGTTCGAGCCCGGAGAGCGACACCTGAGCGGGAAGATCGGCGTCGACGGGCACGGTGAACTCGTCTGCGGGGCCCGTGGCGCCCTCTGCCTGCACCGTCACCTGGACTCGCGCATCGGCACCGGGGGCGAGAACGCGCAGGACTGCCATCTCCGCGTCGTCGCCGTTGGCTGCGAGAGCCTGCACACCGGTGAACACGAGTTTCTGCTGCGGACCCGCGACCGAGTCCTGGAGATCGATGCCCGCGGGATCGAGTACGCGCACGAGCGAGGACTGGAGAGCGGCTCGCACCGGCGCTCCCACCGCGCTCACCTTCACGACCGGCAGGTCGTTCCCTGCGGCGAACGACGTGAGGGGAAGCGCGGTCTGCGAGCGCGGGGGGACGATCACCGTCCGCGTGCTCCGGGCGGCTCCGTACACCGAGAGGGTCACGGTCGATGGCACCTCGGACGCGTTCGTGAGCGTCACGATGTCCTCGGTGCCGGTGTCGATGCTCCCGCCGATGAGCCACGACTCCAGCCGTGGCACGCCGCAGGGCAGAGCAGCGTATCCCGCGAGGTCGTCCGCCGCGATCGTGACGGACTCGGCGCCCGCGATCAGTGGGGCCGTGCGTCCATCGACCGGACCGGTCAGCAGCTGCGGCCCTTCCGCATCCGGCAGGTCCGTGACGGCGAGACCCTCCGAGACCGGTCTCCCGTCGGTGCCGCCGGTTGTGACGGTCGGTGATGCCGCGGAGAGCATGTCCAGCGGAGCCGACGCGTCACGCCCGAGAGCGCGGAGATCGCCGTTGCAGACGAGGACGCTGTCCCCGGGAACGGGGGTGACCTCGACCTGCGCGGGGTCGTGCTCGACTGTCGGCCACGGGGCGTGCACCGCTGTCGCGACGCCGACCACGCAGGCGGCGATGACGGCGACGCCCGTGATGACGCGGGCACTGGTCGCGGCGACCCGGATCGCACGGTTCCCGCTGCTCATCGGCTCTCCTCCGTCGGTTTCGCGTGTTCGTCGAGGTCCAGCGGCGCGTCGTCCGCTGTCGCGGATGCGGCATCGATCGGTGCCTCGGCGATCGGTGCCAGAGCCTCGTCGTTCAGTGCGGGTGCATCCTGGGGGTCCTCGATCGCGCCGACGGGCGCTTCATCGAGCGGTTCCCTGTCCTCGGCATGCCGTGGCAGGACGATCGGTTCGTCGGGGACCCGACCGACGATCCGCGATTGGGCGCGAGCCGCGCGGCGCGACGCCCGTGTCGGGATCGACAGCAGCAGTGCCGCGAACACGGCCAGCAGCTGCAGGGTGATCACGAGTCGGGCGGTGCCCTGTTGGGTGGATGTCAGCGACGGCTGTTCGGCGGCATCGGCGTCGAGACGCCAGAGCACACCGCGATCGGTGGTGCCCGCATGGACGAGGCCGGCACGCTGATCGATCGAGGCGACCGCCGCGGTGCGGAGAGTCCGTGCCTTGTCCCCCTCGCCGGGAACCTGCGCGACCAGCACATAGCTGATGCCCTCTGCCGCCAACGCCCCAGGAGCGTCGAAGTCGCGGGCCGAGAGAAGGTCCACGGCCAAGCTGGAGATGTCGGCTCCCTGCGGCTCGACAGCGGTGGAGATCATCGTCGACTGCGACCCCAGGGTCTCGCTGGGGCCCCAGGCCACTTCTGCCGCCAGCCCGCCGTCGTTCTGCGGGGTGAGCACGAGGGTCGCGATCGGTCGATCGCCTGCCGCCTGCGCGGCGACGTACGCCGGCAGCGTCGAATCAGGACCGTTCGTGAGCACGGAGCGCCCCATGTGCAGCGCGCTGAGTGCCGGCACCGCGCAGATCGCCAGAGTCGCGGCGGCGACCACGGCGGCGAAGATCCGCAGACGCGGAAGAGTGAGCGCGGTGTCGAGGGTCACGAGCGCTGCGCCGACGACACCGATCCAGGCCAGGCTGAGTCCGGCGCCCGGCCAGATCGCGACCGGGGTTCCCTGGGCGAAGCTGACCGTGATGCCGACCGCGAGGAATGCCGTCGCGAGCCCGGCCATCGCGACCACGAGCAGGGTGACGCCAGCGCGCCAGCGCGGAGCGACCGCCGCGCCGAGAGCGAGCACGGCGATCGGTGCGCACAGCAGCGGTGCCCATGCGGCGATGGGTTGCGGGATGACGTCCATCCAGCCAGCCAGCCCCGCCGTCGGGAAGCCGCCGGCCAGCGCGAGACGCCCGGCGGCGTCCGCCGCCGCCTGAGGTCCTGCCCAGACGAGCCCCGGATCCCCCAAGAGAGCCAACGGCGTGCCGTGGGCGAGCTGCCAGATCACGAGCGGCGCGAACAGGGCGATCGTCGGCACCGGCAGCCAGAGCAGCCGCCCCGCACCCCGGAACTGAGCCGTTCCCAGCACGATCCCCAGGGCGACGATCCACAGCACGGCGAGGGCGGGGGCCAGCGACGGGGCACACGCGACGACGGCGACGAGAAGCAGCGACGCGCTTCCGGCGGCTCCCCAGGACCGGTGGGCGACGACGGCGCTGTGGAAGAGCCAGGGCAGCAGGAGATGAACGAGCACCGCTGACGGGCGTCCGTCGACCAGTGCCGTGAGGAACGTGGGTGCCAATGCCCACGCGACTCCGGCGAAGATGCGGAGCCCCTCGCGATCGGTCACGCGCGTGGCGGCGAACCATCCTCCGAGCACCGCGAGCGGGAGGGCGAGGATCCACAGCAGCACCATCGCGAACGACGGGCCCGCCGGCCAGAGAGACCCGAGGACCGCCACCACGGCGGCGAAGGGATCGGCCGGCCCGACGAGATCGAGGGCGATGTCGCGCGTTCCCCACGCGGCGTCACTCCAGAGGGCGGCGATGGTCTGCCGGAGAGGCAGCAATCCCCCTCCGCCCAGAGTCGGCCACGCCAACAGGGTCGTGAAGGAGGCGATGCTGACGACGAGTGCCGCGAGCACGGCCCAGGCACCGCCGCCGGAGAAGAAGCGCAGTTCGCTGACTGCTCCTCCCTCACTGCCGTGGCCGTCATCCAGACGCCGTCGAAGCTGCGATGATGTCACCCGCAGCGGCGCGATGCTGGCCCAGGTGGAGGTGCGGAACGCCCGGATCGCGGCACGTGAGCGCGCGACGGCACCAAATCGGAACATCGCGGTGAGTGCGGCCCCCCACTCGGGAAGAACAGCCTCGGGACGTTTTCCGACGAGATCGGTGACGGAACGCCACAGCGCCAGGGGCAACAGGCTGAGCCAGTGCAGCGGCACGGTGGCGGCGGGCGCGTACGCCAGACGTCTGTGCAGCTGCGCCAACCGGGTCACGTAGGCGCGACGCGATCGGCCGGACGGCAGCGCAGCAGGACCGCCGGGGGACGCGGAGACCCGCGCGCTCGGCGCGAGGACGACGCGACCGCCTCCGAGGCGGGCGCGGACACCGAGGTCGAGGCCCTCGTCGGCTCCCGCGAGCGCCGGATCCGGTCGGAGGGCATCGCGGACCTCGCCGCGGATGAGCATGCCACGCACGTCGGCACCGAGAGCATCGTCCGAGCGGTCATGCTGTCCTTGGTCGAGCTCGCCGGCCGCGAGTTCGACCGAGCGGCCGAGCGACGTCATCGTGACGCCCAGTGACACGATCTCGCGGTCGTTGTCCGTGGCGACGAGCTTGGGAGCGATGATCGCGGCGGACGGCGAGCGCTCGAGCGTGCCGCTCAGACGCTCCAGCGCGCGGGGATGCGGCGTCGTGTCCTGCGCGAGCAGCCAGAGGGCAGACCCTTCGGGCACGCGAGGTCGGGCGAGCTCCACCGCCTCGGCGAAGGACGTCGAGGCGCGCGCCTCGATGATCCCCTCTACCGTGGCCGCCACGGCCTCGCTCTCGCGCACGGAGGACGCATTGCCGCACACGACGAGGGTCACTGCGGCTGCGGGGGTCGTCTGCGCGCGAAGGGCTTCGAGAGTGCGGAGGAGTTGCGCTCGGGAAGACGATCCAGTGCGCGCGACGATGATGGCGTGAACTCGGGCTGGCATGACGTCGTCAGCCTATGCGCGCGACGGTCTGCGGCCGCGCAGCGGATGCGGCGCGCCCGCGAAGCCGCATCGCATCGTCGCGCGCGGTGCGAACTCAGCTCGCGCGGCGCTTGAGCTTCCGGCGCTCGCGCTCGGAGAGGCCACCCCAGATGCCGAATCGCTCATCGTTGTTGAGCGCGTACTCGAGGCACTCGCCGCGCACGTCGCATGAGGTGCAGATCCGCTTGGCGTCTCTGGTCGATCCGCCCTTTTCGGGGAAGAAGGCCTCGGGGTCGGTCTGCGAGCAGAGAGCGTCGCTCTGCCAGGCGAGAGCGTTGTCGTCATCGCCGTCGTCGGTGCGTCGAACCCCGGGAACACCGAGGTTGATCGGATCGACGAACCAGTTCTCCGGTACGTCTGAACGGTAACCCGTCATCTCGATCTCCAACCCTGTCTCCGCCCCCCGGCGGGCCGTGCGCATGACTAATTACACCCGTGTCATTCGCTCCGGTCAAGTCGCGGATCGTAAACCCTCAAGCGACTCTTGAAGGTTCTTGGGCCACCAGCGGCGTGTCGGAATGCGGAGATCGGGGCCGCGGGTTCAGCGCCCGGGGCCGGCGACGAAGACCTCACCCGCACCCGAGACGGTGATCGTCGCTTCGTCCGCATCAGCGAATGCAACGGTCCCGATCGCGAGATGCAGGTTCTCCCCTGCGGCCGACGAGACGGTGACATCACCCGCGGTGGCGAGCACCATGGTCGGCCCTGACACGTCGAAGGCGACAGGCCCCCCATCGACGACGACGCGTTCGAGGGCGAAGTCGGGCACCGGGACGGGATACGGCGTGACCCCTCCGTCGCTCTGCGCACGCAGCACCGGCACCTCGCCGGGAGTGGTGTCGAGGATGGCGAGGAGTTCGGGGACATCGATGCGCTTGGGCGTGAGACCGCCGCGGAGGACGTTGTCACTCGCCGCCATGATCTCGACGCCCAGCCCGGAGAGGTAGGCGTGCAGCAGACCGGCGCGCAGGAACACGCCCTCTCCGCGCTCGAGCACCACGTGGTTCATGAGAAGAGCCACCACGACGCCCGGGTCACCCGGGTACGTCTCCGCCACGCCGGCGATGGCGCGGAGCGTCGTCTCCCACTCCCCCGCGTCGCTCCGCGAGGAAGCCGCGACGATCGCGCGGATGATGCCGTCGACCTGGGTGCCCGCCTCGCCGCCGAGCAGCCAGGCGATCACGTCGCGCAGTGCGTCGCCCTCGGCGCTCAGGCGTGTGCGCAGCTGCTGGACGCCGTCGCCGCCATCGAGCAGGTCGAGCAGGGAGAGCGTGTCGGCCACGGGGCGCAGTCCGCTCAGCGATTCGAACCGTTCGCTGAGCGCCACGAGGAGTTCGGGCTTGTGGTTGTCATCCCGGTAGTTGCGCTGCGGGTCGTCGGCGTCGAGACCGCTCTCCCGCGCCCACCCGGCACGCGCCTGCTCGATCGTCGGATGCACCTGGATCGAGAGCGGGCGCCCGGCCGCGAGCAGCTTGAGGAGGTAGGGAAGCGTGCCTCCCGTGACCTGGTCGAGCGTGCCACCGCCGGCGACATCGGCGGGGTCACCGGGGTGGTCGCCGAACCAGACCTCCGCCTCCGGGAGGCCGGTCGGTGTGCGCCCTTCGAGTCCGGCGAGAAGCGAGTCCGATCCCCAGGCATAGTCGCGGGGCGTGTTCGTGAGGCTCAGCAGCATGCCACCAGCGTAGAGCCGTGCTGCGGCGTTCAGCGACGCCCGGAGCGCGGGGCGGTAGCCTGAACGCGATGGCCCAGTACACGAAGCATCCGGTGTCTGCCCCGCCCACCGCGCCGGAGCGCGAGTCGACGGGGCATCTGATGCTGCGCGGGTATGCGATCCTCGTGCTCTTCGTGACCTTCGCCCACTCCGCCGTCTACAACCTGCTCGGGCCGGAGGGCGCCGCGATCACGCTCGCCGTCTTCACCCTTGCGACGCTCGGCATCGGCGTCCCGATGCTCGCCCGCAATCGGCCGCAGCCCTTCCGCTGGCGGCGCCTGCCGTGGACCGCACTCGGTTACACGGCCCTCGCTCTCGTCTCCGTCGCCTGGTCGCAGTGGCGGGGCCCGACGCTCATCACCTGGGTCCTGCTCGCGTCCGTCACGATCAACGCCCTCTTCATCGCGCACGTGCTCACCTGGCACGAGATCGTCCGTGCGCTCTCGTCCGCGTTCAAGTGGATCCTCGGTCTCTCCCTGGCCATCGAGCTGTGGGTCTCCCTGGTGCTGCACGGCCCGTTGCTGCCGAACTTCCTGACCCTGCCGGACGGCAAGATCGACCCGCAGTGGTACTGGGTGCGCGACAACCTGTTCGATGGCGGCAGGATCCAGGGCATCGTCGGCAACGCGAACCTCCTGGCGATCATCTCGCTTTTCGCGATCATCACCTTCGGGGTGCTGTTCGCCGCACGAGCCCGGTGGCGCACGACCCTCGCCCTGTGGATGCTCCTCGCTGCGTACTTCCTGTTCCGCACGGCATCGGCCACCGCGATGGTGTGCGCAGCAGCGGTCGTCGTGGTCCTCGTCGTCGCCCTCCTGATGCGACGCGCCCGCACCCCCGGCGCCCGCACGCGCATCTACGTCGTCGCCATCGGCGGCGCCGTGATCGCGGCTTTGGGTGTCTGGCTGCTGCGAGAGCCGCTGCTCGGACTCCTCGGCCGCAGCGCCGATCTCACGGGCCGTTCGGACAAGATCTGGACCAAGGTGCTCGAACGCGCCGGCGAGCGCCCGGTCTTCGGCAACGGCTTCTCGAGCCCCTGGATCCCGACGGACCCCGCCTTCGACGAGTGGATCACCGACCACGGCATCACCGTGTTCCACGCCCACAACATGTGGCTGGACGTGCTGCTCCAGCTCGGTGTCGTCGGCGTGGTGCTCATGGCCGTCGCATACGGCACGCTGCTGTGGCGCTCCTGGTTCTTCGCCGTCGATCGTCCCCGCTGGGATCTCGACGGCGCACGGCCGTTCTCCCCGCTCACCCTGCTTCCCAGCCTGTTCACCGTGGTCCTGCTGGTGCAGGGGTTCTCCGAGTCCACCCCCATCATGCTGTGGGGCTGGATGCTGCTGGTCCTGCTGTCGTTCAAGCTCAAGTCGGTGCCGCTGGTCGGTGTCGGCGAGCGCGACCTCCTGTTCGAACGCGGTGCTCGGCAGCGGCGGGTGCCGTGACGCCGGTGCGCCCGATCGTCCGACTGCTCGGCTCGGTGGAGCTGGCTCGTGCATTCACACTGGCCGCTCTGACCGCGGTGTTCGGCTCGTACGCGATCCGGCAGATGACGTCGGCCGTCACCCTGGCGACGATCATCGCCGTGCTGTGCCTGCTCGGCGCGGCGATCCTGTGGGTGCGCAGGGACGAGCTCTCCCTCCTGCGCATCGCTCCCTCGTCCCTGCTCGCGTTCCTCGCCTGGGCGCTCGTGAGCGTCATCTGGAGCACCGACAAGTCCGACACGCTCTTCGGATGGATGTCGCTGTTCGGCTATGCGTTCCTGGCCATCACGATCGGACACATCCGCGACACGCTTCAGACCGTGCGGGCGATCGGAGACACGCTTCGTGTTCTTCTCGCCGCCTCGCTCGCCGTCGAGATCCTCTCGGGCATCCTGCTCGACCTGCCGTTCACGTTCCTCGGCATCCAGGGGAATCTCGCAGCGGGAGGCCCGGTCCAAGGGCTGTTCGGCAGTCGAAACATGCTCGGATTCGTCGCGGTCATCGCACTGATCACGTTCGTGATCGAGTGGCGGACGCAGTCGGTGAACGCCCCGCTCGCCGTGATCTCGATCGGGCTGGCGGGCTTCCTGGCGGTACTCTCCTCCTCTCCGACCGTCCTGGTGCTCGCCGGGGCCGTGGGTGTCGTCACCGTGGCGCTCACGATCGTCCGGCATGCCCCACCGGAACGACGGACGATCGTGCAGTGGATGCTCGGCGTCGTGGTCACCCTCGCTCTCGCCGCGGGCTTCGCGCTGCGTCATCAGATCATCGCCCTGCTCGACGCCGGATCCGACTTCTCGATCCGCGCCTCGCTGTGGAACACCATCCTCGACTTCGTCGCGGTGAAGCCGATCCAGGGCTGGGGATGGTTCGGTGACTGGGCACGCGGCGAGTACCCGTTCACCTACATCAACTTCCAGCTCGACGATCGCCACCAGAGCGCGCTCAATGCGTTCTTCGACGTGCTCCTGCAGCTCGGTGCCGCCGGGCTGGTGGTGTTCCTGCTCCTGGGCGGTGTCGCCCTGATCCGCTCCTGGCTCGTGGCGAGCACCCGCCGTTCGGTCGTCTACGCGTGGACTCCGATCATGCTCGTGACCCTCGCCGTCGACTCGATGTTCGAGAGCTTCACGCTCGTCGGCGCGGGGTGGTTCATGCTCGTGCTGTGCGCCCTGCGTGCCGGGCAGTCGCGGTCGTGGCGCGAGAACATCGATGCGGCGCATACGGGCGCCATCCCGACGCTGCGTCCGCAGGATTAGCCGGAGAGCGCGGTCAGCGCACCGAGGGCAGCTTCGCCGCCCAGGTGATCGCATCTCGGACCCCGTCGTCCACAGAGCGCTCCGCGCGCCAATCCAGGACCTCCGCCGCACGATCGACGATCGCGAAGGCACCCGCCTGGTCCCCCGGACGGCGATCGGTGTCGATCGTGGGAAGTGTCTCGCCGGTAACGCGCTCGAACGCCGCCACGAGTTCCCGAACCGTCACGCCCGCACCCGTACCGATGTTGATCACCTGGTAGGGATCGTCGGGTGTGGCGACGTCGTCGAACCTCTGGACCGCCGCGACGTGCGCGAGCGCGAGGTCCCAGACGTGGATGTAGTCGCGCAGCCCCGAGCCGTCTCTCGTGGGCCAGTCGGTGCCGGTGATCGAGAACGGCGCACCGGCGGCGCGGGCCTGCATGATCTTGCCCAGCGCGTGCGAGGGCAGAGGGTTCTGCAGTCCGGTACGCATCTGCGGATCGGCTCCGATCGGATTGAAGTAACGGAGGGTGATCGCCCGGAAGTCGCCGTTCGCTGCCGCGTCCTTCAGGATCTGCTCGACCATCGCCTTCGTCGTGGCATACGGGCTGGACGGCTCGAGCGGGCTGTTCTCGTCGGCACCCTGACCGCTCTCTCCCGCGTAGACCGCCGCCGAGGAGCTGAACACGATGCGCGAGACACCCGCGTCGCGGAGTCGCCGCAGGAGCACGATCGTCTTACCCACGTTGGTGTCGTAGTAGCCGAGGGGGTCGGCGACGGATTCGGGCACCACGATCCGGGCCGCGCAATGGACGACGGCGTCGATGTCGGGGTGATCCGCCAGGAGACGGGTCAGGATCTCCGGGTCGGCGATGTCGCCCTCGTAGAGCTCTCGCCCCTCGCAGAAGGCCCGAAGCCCCTTGGACAGGTCGTCGAGGAGGACCACTTCCATCCCCGCCTCGATGCACGCGGTGGCGACAGTGGATCCGATGTATCCGGCGCCGCCGGTGATCAGTACCTTCATCGCAGCCAGTCTAGCCATCGTCACTCGAGCGCCGAGGTGAGCCTCACCGCGGATACGAAGGCGACGGACGGTAGGCTACTCACTGCTCGTCATGTCCCGCACCGTCCCCGACGGTGACGCGTGGTGGCGTAGCCCTCAGCCCCCTGAACTGCCAATCGATCTTCGAGGAGAAGGTATGACCGCGGCGCCCGCTGCATTCGATCCGAAAGCGGCGACGATCGTCGTCGTCACCTTCAACAGATCGCATCTGCTCACCGGACTCCTCACCAGCATCACGGCGATGGACCCGAAACCCGGGCGCGTCGTGATCATCGACAACGCCTCCTCCGACGACACGACCGACGTGGTCGAATCCTTCCGCGGCACCATCGGCACCGAGATCGTGTACCGCCGCCTGGAGACGAACACGGGTGGCTCCGGTGGGTTCAGCGAGGGCATGCGCACCGCGTACGAGCTCGGCGCCGAGTGGATCTGGATGATGGACGACGACGTCGAGGTCGTTCCGGACGGTCTCGCGAAGATGGGCAAGTGGGCGCCTCGTTTCAAGAGCATCCAGGGCCGCCGCTACGACTACGACGGCAGCGAGTTCTACTGGCAGTACCGCATCGCGGAGCGCATGGGCATCCCGATCCCCTTCGCGCCTTCGGGCTTCGACGACTCCGGGTACAAGGAGATGAACAGCGGATGCTTCGAGGGCATGTTCATCCACCGCTCGATCGTGAAGCAGATCGGCCTGCCCGACCACCGCTTCTTCATCTACTGGGATGACCAGATGTACGGGTGGCTCGCCTCGCGCAAGACCACGGCCGTCATCGTCGACGAATTCGTGCTGCGCCGCACGCGCGAGATCAAGCAGTGGGACATGGGCATCCGCCACATGAACGCCTCGAGCAATGCCTACCGCTTCTACATCATGCGCAATCGTGCCTACATCAAGCACTACTACCGTGTGCACGACAACTACAACGCCGTGCTCTTCGGGCTCGGCACCGGGATGACCTTCGCGAAGGAGCTCATCCGCCTGTTCTTCGTCGAGCGCACCGTGCGCGGCACGAGCAATCTGTTCCGCGGGCTCAAAGAGGGCGGCAAGATCAGCCGTGACCGCTCCTGGGAGCCGATGCCCGCGCTGGAAGACGCCTCATGAGCGAGCCGACCCCCGAGCTCCGGTGGGCGCCGATCGAACCGAAGCCGAAGAGCAAGGGGCGAGTCTGGCTGATCATCGCCCTGGTGATGGTCGGGCTCGCGATCGTCGGCGCTTTGGTGTTCTTCCTCCTCCTCCGCGGCGCGGGTCCCACCCCCGGAGTCAGCGAGACACCCACCACCACGTCGGGGCCGACCCCGACGACATCTACGACGCCCGAGCCGTCGATGACACCGAGCGACACCCCACCGCCGGCGACCGATCCGACCATCGAGACCTTCCGCGCGCAGGTTGGCGGGTGGCTCGGGGACGCTGGACGGGGTCTCGACATCGTGGCGGGGTCTGGGGGGCAGGATGCCCTCTCGGTGATCGACACCCTTCAGGAAGACGCGCAGCGGCTCTCCGATGCGCAACCTCCTTCCTCGATCGCCACGCAGTGGCGCGACGGCGTCTCCGCATACGTGCAGAAGCTCGCCGAGCTCCGCACCGTGGTCACGGCCGATTCCGGCACCTCCGCGGCGATCGATGCCGCCCGGAACGCCGCGGCGAACCTCAACGCGCTCACCGGGCTCTGACCTGACCCACCCGTCCTCCATGGGCGGCTGCCCATCGGGTGTCGGTCGATGCAGGCGTATCGAGGGCGCGGCTCCACCGCGGGGGAGAGACCGGTCCGCAGAGGCAGGATCCGCAGAGCAGAAGGAGGATCGGCGGCGTCGTGCCGTCGATCCCCCTTCTGGGCTCGAACCAGGCGAAGCCCAGCTCTCACTCCGCCGGAGCGGGGCGCGCCTGCCTGTGTTCCCTCAGTCGCGCCCGTAGATGGTGGTCCCCGAGGTGCCGACCGGCTCGACCACCGGCGTCCATCCGAGTTCCACGAGATCCGCAGGAACCTCCTCCGGGACGCCCGCCGAGATGGAGATGAAGTCCGAACCGTACTTGTCGGCCGCTTCCACGAGCTGCTCCGCGGTCATGGCGTCGTACAGGAGCGGACCGACGCATTGCGTCCAACCGCCGAGGTCTTCGAGACGTTCGTTCCACTGGGTCCATGCCTCGCCGCCGTACGGTACGTCCTTGCAGTCGACGATGACGGCGCGCTGCGTCACGAGCTTCACCCATTCGGTGCGCGGCGAGGCGACGATGATCTCCCCGGTGGGAACCGCTTCACGGACGTTCTCGCCCCAGGTCCTGAGATTCGGATCCTGGATGAAGTGGAACTCAGGAGCGCGGACGGTCATGCCGCCATTGAGCGCGTTGGCGAGCACGAGGAGGATGCCGAACGACAGCGCGGCCACCGACACGATGTTCGCGTGCGTATGCCGTCCCTGTCGCCGTTGGATCATCGTCCAGGCGACGACACCGACGGCGACCAGGCCGAAGAGAACGAGGCGAACCTTGAGGTTGCCGGCCCAGCCGATGCCCAGGATCAGGGAACCGAAGCCGAAGATCCAGATGATCAGGACGGGGATCGAGGCCCGGCGCGACATTCGCCCGATGAACGGCACGAAAGCCCCCCAGAGCGCGAACGGCAACAGCACCGCCCCGAGCCGGTAGACGTTGACGCCCTGCGCGATCTCGCCGAAGAACGGGATTCGCAGAGCGTCGGCCAGAAAACCGAGGGTGTATCCGAGAGCCGCGAGCCCGACGGTCGCGAGCCACAACGGCTTCTGCTTCGGCGGCATCAGGACGAAGGTGAGCGCGCACAGGACGATGAGTCCCACCGCCGAGAGGAGATCCTGCCATCCCCACAAGTGCGCCGAGCAGTGGTACGGGATGATCTGATCGCAGATCTTGACGAAGTCCTTGAGGTTCGACGCCACCGGCCGGAGGATGAGCCCGAACGCGACGGCCGCTCCCGTCAATCCGAGCGCCCCCGCCAGCCGCCAATCGATGCGCCGCTCAGTCACGAAGTAGGCGACGAGGGCTCCGACCAGGAGAACCGCCGCAATCGACCCCTGCTGCACGTGGACGATGGCGATGAGCGGGGCGATCACCATCGCGAGAACCCGTCTTTGGGTGAGGAAGCACGCGATCAGCAGATAGATCAGGTTCGCGGAGAGCACGGCGGGGAGGGCAACCGCGATGACGGGCGATCCCGTGCCGCCGACCATCCACGAGGACATTCCGGCGAACAGGGTGACGCCGATGCCGACGCTCCACGGTGCCGACGGCGCGAATCGGAATGCGAGCATCGTCGTGGCCGTCGCGAAGGCCAGCAATCCGAAGCCCCAGTACAGGACGTAGACGAAGGAGAGAATCCCCAGGGATTCTCCCGCAAACGTGATGAAGTCGAAGAACCAATGAGGTTGCGGGGCCGCCTCCATGAACCAGTCGTTCGCAAACGCGCCGGGGTGCGCCCAGCTGATCCCCTCCGGCGACAGGACAAAGTGATCGCCCCATCCGGCCGTGTAGCCGTTGCCGATGTTGCTCCAGATCTCCAGCGTGCCGAGGATGACTGTGAGAAGTCCGATCAGTCCGTATCTGCGGAGGAAGTAGGCCTTGCGTGAACCGGATCCGCTCGTCTCCGCTGTCTCCACGATCTCACTCTGCATCGCCGCACTTGTCCAAACATTCTCGGGTGTGTTCGGCGACGTCGGGGGCACGCGCCTGCACGAGCCTATCGAATCGAAGCTGGAATCGCTGTCAGGAGGCTGGCGTGCTATCCGCGTTGTACCGCTCGAGCACTTCCGCGATGGGCGCATCGAGCACGAGACCGCCTCGATCGAGGTAGAGACCGCGGGTGCAGAAGCGGCGAAGATCTCGCTCGTTGTGACTGACGAAGAAGAGGGTCCGCCCATCGGCCAGGAGCTCGTCGATCCTCTTGTAGCATTTCTCCCGGAACGCCTTGTCGCCGACGGCGAGAACCTCATCAACGAGGAGGATGGGCTCGTCGAGCTGTGAGACGACGGAGAACGCCAGCCGCACCTTCATGCCGTTCGAGAGGTGCTTGTACGGAGTCTCCTCGAATCCCGCGAGTTCCGCGAAGGCGATGATGCCGTCGTAGCGCCGCGATACCTCGGCGCGAGACATCCCGTGCAGGCCCGCCGTGAGGCGCACGTTCTCGCGCACCGTGAGGTCTCCGACGAAACCGCCGGTGATCTCGATGAGCGGCGCGACGCCCCCGTGCACACGCACGGATCCCTCATCCGGCAACATGACACCGGCGACGAGTCGGAGCAGGGTCGACTTCCCCTGCCCGTTCCGCCCGACGACTCCGATCGATTCGCCCTTCGTCACCGTGAACGAAACGCCGCGCAATGCCCAGAACTCCCCCGGCAGAGACCTCCTGGAGGCTCCGGCGAACATGTCCTTGACACTCCGACGTCCACGCCTGCTCCGCCGGAAGCGCACTCCCAGATTCTCGACTTCGATCGCAGCGGTCATCACAGCTCCTTCAGCACCGGGCGCTCGAGCGTGCGGAAGACCCACGTTCCCAGAGCGAGGATGAACACGCTCATCAACACGCTCACGATGAGGGCCAGCGGATTCCACTGGTCAGGGAAGAACGGCATCCGATACAGCATGAAGATCCCCGCCAGCGGATTGAAGGTTCCGAGCGTCTGCGCGATGCCGGGGAGGTCTGTGACGTTGTAGATGATCGGCGTCGCATAGAACATCGCACGCAGCACCAGAGCGGTCGTGCGCTCCAGGTCCGTGTAGAGAACGCACAGCGGGGCGATGAGAAGCCCGATCCCCACCAGCAGGATCGTCTGCAGGAGGATCGCGAGGGGCATCCAGAGCACGCCCCATCCGATCTGCACCACCTGCCCCTGGTCCTTCTCTACCAGCAGGTTCACGACGATGAAGAGAACCAGGACCGGGATGGAGAACAGGTACTCCATCCCCTTGCTGAGCACGATCCGATTCACCCAGATGGACCGAGGGATCGCAGTCGACCGCACCAGCCGGGCGTCCTTCTTGAACGCACGGGTGAAATCAGACACCGAGGCATTGAACCAGACCCACGGGAGCAGGGCGCTGATGAGGAAGATGATGTACGGCTCCTCGCCGACATCGCGGTTGAAGACCTGTGTGAAGACGAACCAATAGATCGCACTCATCACCAGGGGGTCGAGCACCGACCAGAGGTAGCCGAGGAAACTCGTGGAGTAGCGAACCTTGAGGTCACGGGCGGACAGCAACCACAGCGAATGCAGGTACCTCCGGGGCGACCCCGGGGCCCCGGTCACGGCCCTGCTCATCCTGCCCCTGTCCCTCAAATCGAAGAGCACCGCTGTCGATGCCCGAACTCGTCGAAAGTCCGTGAGCGCTCGATGCGCCACGGCATGCTCGAAGCCAGGCTACCGTTCATCCCTCCGAACATCGTGCACGGACCCTGCAGACACGAATCGTGCGAGTCGCTGACGGCACGGGTGGAGCGAGTATGCCGAGCGGAGACCTCCCGTAAGCTGGAACAAAACGTCTATCGGATGGACCCAATGACTCGCAGCACCGCGGCCGCAGACAGCGCCGGGCCCTCAGCCGACTACTTCTGGCCGAGGTCGACGACCTTCTTCCTCCTTCTCGTCGGCGTCGTGCTGGCAGTGTTCTCGTTCGTCGTCGTCCTGAATGTACCTCCTCTCCCGTGGCCGCTTGCCGAAGACGTGCGTCTGCGCGAAGCACTCGAGGTGTTCAACGAGACCGGGTCCCTCTCCGCATGGACCGTGACGTCCCACACGACCGGTGTCGGAAGCGTGCTCCTCGCCGTGCTGTTCGGCGGCGCTTCCGCGGAGTCCCCGTACACGGCACTCGGCATCGCGCAAGCGCTAGCGATCGCGATTCCGCTGTTCTGGCTTCCTATCTGCGTCGCCCGCATCTTCCGACGCGCTCGCGCCGGCTACGCGCTGGTTCTGCTGCCGCCGCTGGTCTGGCTGCTCAACTCCGGCACGATCCTCGTCGGTACCGAGTACGGCCTGTCCGACGAGACGAGCCCGCTGCGGGTCCCCGCACTTTTCGGCCTCCCGGCATCTCTCACCTTCCTCGCCCTGTCGATGCTGGTCCTCCTCAGCACGATCCCGATGCGGTTGTCGCATCGTGTCGTCGCCACGGTCTGTGTCGGCCTCTACGCCGGCTTCCTCGCCCTCTTCGATTGGTACGCCGCGGTCGCCGTCGCGATCGCCGTGTCCGCGCTCTGGTGGAGGCGTGCGCCTCTGCGCACGAGAGGCGCACGTGCAGTCGGCGGCGCACTCGCCGCTCTCCTCATCGGAGCAGGGGTGTATCTCTCCGTCTCGGGCATCATCTGGGGCTTCGGCTCTTCGACATTCACCTCGGCGTTCCCGCTGGGAGTTAGCGGTACCGTCGAACCGTTCGATGAGTACTTCCGACGCGGCCTGTTCGTCATCAAGCACTTCGGTGCCATGATCAGCTTCATCGCCATCGGGTTCGTCCTGGCGCTCACGCGCCGCGCCCCGCAGCGGCGTGCTCTCGCGGGAGCGTCCTGGATCCTGCTCCCCTCTCTCATCCTCGGCTTCATCGCCGCTGTCGAGAACGACCCGACTCTCTACGGCTACTCGCAGCTGACGGCGACGCTCGGAGTGCTCACCGCCGTGGCGCTCGGCGCGATCGTGTGGTCCATCACCTCGATGCCCTCTCATGTGCGCTCGCTGGAGCGGAACCGTCTCAGCGGACGCCGTCGCAATGACGGTGTCGCGGTTTCGCCGCTGATGCCGCCATCCGGTATCAGCGTCGTCGTCCCGACGAGGAACGGAGCGGACGTCCTCGAGGAGACGATGACGGCGCTGGGCGGCAGACTCACCACGGACGACGAGGTCATCGTCGTCGAGAACGGCTCGACCGATGGAACCACCGCTCTCCTGACGCGCATCCAGGAAGAGTGGCCCTATCCCTCGACGATGATCATCACTCACTCCGCCCCCGGGCTGGGCGAGGCACTGCGGAAGGGTGTCGAGGTCAGCATCGGCTCTCGCCTGCTCCTGACCGCAGACGATCTGCCCTTCGGCTTCACAGACCTCGTCGAGTTCGAGAAGCTCCCCGCCGACGCGGCTGTGGCGATCGGATCGAAGGCGCATCCCGCCTCGCGCGTGACGAGGAGTCGACTGCGCACCATCCAGTCGCGCATCTTCCGATTCCTTCGCGCGGCGCTCCTGCAGTCCCGGGTCGGGGACAGCCAGGGAACGCTGTGGGTGGACGGGATCTGGGGGCGCGAGTTCGCCCATCTCTCGCGTGAAAGCGGCCTCATGTGGACGACCGAGCTCGTCCTGGCAGCCGAGCAGCAGGGCATCGTCGTGCACGAGGTCCCCGTCGAGCTCAGCAACCGGCACGAGACCGGCACGAGCCGCTTCCGCGTCTCCGACGCCTGGCAGTCCTTCGTCGGCTTCACGCGGCTGGCGGTCTACAAGGACGACTACTGCAACGAGGACTGGGTCCCGTCGACACGTCCGGACCGCGACGACGAAGAAGTCCTCACGCCCTGAGGACTGCGCAGGCTGGGGATCTCCTCAGCCTGCGCGTTCGAATGGCGCAACTCAGCGCACGTCACCGCTCAGGGTGTTGTTCCACATCGACAGCGCTGATCCGATGGCCATGTGCATGTCGAGATACTGGTAAGTGCCGAGGCGTCCGCCGAAATGGACGTCTGCCTCCCCCTTGGCGAGTTCGCGGTACGCGAGCAGTCCCTGACGGTCGCTCGCCGTGTTCACCGGGTAGTACGGCTCATCGTCGCGATCGGCGAAACGGGAGAACTCCCGCATGATGACCGTCCTCTCCGAGTCGTAGACGTCCTTGCGCTCCGGGTGGAAGTGCTTGAACTCGTGGATGCGGGTATACGGCACGTCCATGTCCGGATAGTTCATGACGCTCGTTCCCTGGAAGTCGCGGACGTTCAGGATCTCCTGCTCGAAATCGAGCGTGCGCCAGCTCAACGCACCCTCCGCATAGCCGAAGTAGCGATCGACCGGACCGGTGTACACCACGGGGACCTGGCCGACGGTCGCCCTCTTGCTGAAGGGCTGCGATGCGTCGAAGTAGTCGACACCGAGCTTCACCTCGATGTTGGGGTGATCCGCCATGCGCTCGAGCCAAGCGGTGTAGCCGTCGACGGGCAGGCCCTCCCATGTGTCGTTGAAGTAGCGGTTGTCGTAGGTGTACCGCACGGGAAGCCGACTGATGATGTCACCGGAGAGCTTCTGCGGATCGGTCTGCCACTGCTTCGCGGTGTAGTCCCGGAAGAAGGCTTCGAACAACGGCCGGCCGACCAGAGCGATGCCCTTCTCCTCGAAGTTCGATGCCGTCTTGACGTCGAACTCACCCGCCTGCGCGCGCACCAGCGCCCGGGCCTGGTCGGGAGTGTAGGCCGATTGGAAGAACTGATTGATCGTCCCCAGGTTCACCGGCATCGGGAAGACGATGCCCTTGTGCGTCGTATACACGCGATGCACATAACCCGTGAAGGCGGTGAAGCGATTGACGTACTCCCAGACGGTCGGATTCGACGTGTGGAAGAGATGTGCGCCGTAGCGATGCACTTCGATCCCGGTTTCGGGCTCCGCCTCGCTGTACGCGTTACCACCGATGTGATGACGACGATCGATGACAGTGACCTTGCGGCCGGCGCTCGCAGCGCGCTCCGCGATGGTGAGGCCGAAGAAGCCTGAGCCGACGACGAGGAGGTCCATGGAGCGCACTTTCTTTCCGGGACCGCTACTGCTTGCGCGGCCCGCTCCATCCTAGGCGACGGGACCCGAGCCGCTCCTGAGAGGCTTGTGGAGCTTTCCCTGGCATGATTGAGATTGTGTCCACCACCTCTACGACTCCGTCGCGCTCACTGATCGGGCGTCTATGGGCACTCGGCCCAGTCCGGTACCTGACGATGGGCGGCTTGGCGTTCCTCTTCGACGCCGGCCTCCTCTGGCTCCTCCACGACGCGATCGGCATCGACCTCGCGATCAGTACGGCCGCGGCGTTCCTTCTGAGTTTCGCCGTCACGTACACCCTGCAGCGCAAGTTCGCATTCGCATCGGAGAACGCGGTGGCCCCCAGCGTCCTGCGCTACACGCTTCTCGTGATCTTCAACACCATCGCGACCACCGCGATCGTCTGGCTCTTCAGCGTCATCGGCCTGCCCTGGATCGTCGGCAAAGTCGCCGCCGTCGTGGCGACGACGGTCTGGAACTACTTCGTCTATCGTTACTGGGTCTTCGCCCCGAGGAAGAGCAAGGGTTAATCACAGATGTACAAAGGCGCCACGGTAGCCGCAGTCGTCCCCGCCTACAAAGAAGAGCTGATGATCGCGCAGGTGATCACGACGATGCCCGACTACGTCGACCACATCGTGATCGTCGACGACTGCAGTCCCGACGATACGAGCGGTGCTGCTGCTGCTGTCGCAGACAGCCGCGTCACGCTGATCCGGCATGAGGAGAACCAGGGAGTCGGCGGCGCGATCCTCACCGGACATCAAGCGGCCCTGGAGCTCGGCAGCGACGTCAACGTGATCATGGCGGGTGACGCGCAGATGGACCCTCAGTATCTTCCTCCGCTCCTCGACAAGGTGACGGACGAGGGCTACGGATTCGCCAAGGCCAACCGGTTCTACTCCCCCGAGTCGTTCGACGGGATGCCGCGCTACCGGATCTTCGGCAACATCCTGCTGTCTTTCATGACCAAGCTCGCCTCGGGCTACTGGAACCTCTTCGACCCTCAGAACGGTTACACGGCCATCCGGTCCGAGGTTCTCAATCGGCTCCCGTTGAACCGGATCGCGAAGCGCTACAGCTTCGAGAACGACCTGTTGATCCACCTGAACATCCTCCAGGTTCCCGCAGTCGACGTCCCCGTCCCCGCGATTTACGGCGACGAGGTCTCGAGCATCAAACTGCGCAAGGTGATCCCCGAGCTGATGAACCGGCTCACCGTCGGCTTCTGGACCCGCGTGTGGTACCGCTACGTGCTCTGGTCGTTCTCGCCCATCGCATTGCTGCTCTTCCTCGGACTCGTGCTGTTCGTCTTCGGCCTCGGCATCAGCATCTGGCTTCTGTTCCTCATCGTCGGCTCGACGATCGCCACCGCCGGTACCGTCATGCTCGCAGCTCTCCCCCTCATGCTCGGGACACAGATGCTCATCAGCGCTTTGCAGCTGGACATCCAAGCGAGCCCCTCCACGCCCACATATCCCCCGTTCCGGCGGGGCGAGCCGGATTCTCGATGACGGCAACGGCTCACGCGTGACGACGAGAGAGGGGCGCGGATTCGCTCGGAATCCGCGCCCCTCTCTCGTCGTTGTCCGTGCCTCAGCGGCGCGCAGCCTCGCCCAGGGGCACGACAGCGCCGGAATTGCCGGCAGACGCAAGTGCGGCTTCCACGACCTCCAGGGTGTGCACCGCCTCCGACATCGTCGACAGCTCGGTGGCCTCACCCCGGATCGCGTCGCGGAAGGCCTCGAGTTCCGCCTTGAGCGGTTCCTTCTTGGCGAACGCATATCGCGTCACGTCGCCTTCTGAGACTCCTCGGAACGATGACACCGACTCCCACTCGAGGGCAGCGGTGCCGTTCGCGAAGAAGGTGAGGTCGCCGGTGGCGGTGTCGGCGATGAAGGTACCGCGCTCGCCCGTCACCACCGTGACCCGTTCCTTCATCGGGCTGAGCCAGTTGATGAGGTGGTTGACGACCATGCCGTTGCCGAGGCGACCGGTGATGGCGATCATGTCCTCGTGCGAGCGACCGCTCTTGAAAGCGGTCTGCGCGGAAACCGACTCGTAGGTCGAGCGTGCGACCCACGCCGTGAGGTCGACATCGTGGGTGCCCAGGTCTTTCGCGACACCGACATCGCCGATGCGACCGGGGAAGGTGCTCTGGCGGCGCGTGGCGATCTGGTAGAGGTCGCCGAGATCGCCGGCATCAAGGCGCATGCGAAGCTGCTGCAGAGCGGGGTTGAATCGCTCGACGTGACCGACAGCGCCGACGAGGCCCTGGGCTTCGAATGTCTCGCTGATCCGACGCCCGACGATGCTGTCGTCCGCGATCGGCTTCTCGACGAGCGTATGCACACCGGCTTCGGCCAGCTCAAAGGCTGCTTCCGCATGGAAACGCGTGGGAATCGCGACGACAGCCATGTCGATCCCGGCTTCGATAAGCTCACTCACCTGCGAGAAGACCGGAAGCCCTGTCGCGACGCGGTGCGGATCGCCGCCGGGGTCTGCGACCGCGACGAGCTCCACTCCCTCGATGTCTCGGAGAAGGCGACCGTGATGGCGCCCCATCATTCCGACGCCGACAAGTCCCGCACGCAGAGCCGTCATTCAGGCACCTGCCCGAGCGAGAGCATTCACGGCCTCGACGATGCGGTCGAGGTCTCCAGCGGCCAGCGATGGGTGGACCGGGAGGGACAGAGCCTCTCGCGCGGCCTTCTCGGTCTCCGGGAGTTCGAGATCAGGTGCGAAACCCACGAGCGAGGGAAGTCGGTGGTTCGGAATCGGGTAGTACACGCCGCTGCCGATCTGGTACTCCTCTCGGAGCGCCTGAGCCAGCCGATCTCGATCTTCGAGAACACGGATCGTGTACTGGTGGTAGACGTGCGTGGCGCCCTCGGCGACCGGAGGAATCACGACTCCGTCGAGATTCTGGTCGAGGAACGCTGCGTTCTGCTGGCGCGCGCGGGTCCATGCGTCGACCTTGGTGAGCTGCACCCGACCGATTGCCGCGTGAATGTCCGTCATCCGCGCGTTGTAGCCGATGACCTCGTTCTCGTACTGCTTCTCCATACCCTGGTTGCGAAGCAGCCGAACGGCACGGGCCGTTGCGTCATCAGCGGTGGAGACCATTCCGCCCTCGCCGCTCGTCATGTTCTTCGTCGGGTACAACGAGAACATCGCGAACTGTCCGAACGTGCCCACCGGGCGACCGTCGAGTGCCGCGCCGTGAGCCTGTGCCGCGTCCTCGTAGAGTGCCACTCCATGTGCCGCGGCAATGTCGGAGAGCTCCCGCATCCGCGCCGGGTGACCGTAGAGGTGCACGGGGAGGATGCCCTTGGTCTTCGGGGTGATGGCCGCCGCGACCGCAGCGGGGTCGAGCGAGAACGTGTCGGGTTCGATGTCGACGAACACCGGGGTGGCGCCCGTGAGCGCGACGGAGTTGCCGGTGGCGGCGAAGGTGAACGACGGGACGATGACTTCGTCGCCCGGGCCGACTCCTGCGGCCAGGAGGCCGAGGTGAAGACCAGAGGTGCCGGAGTTCACGGCGACGACGGGGCGCCCCTGGACGAAATGGTCAGAGAACTCCGACTCGAATGCCGCGACCTCTGGCCCTTGGGCCACCATGCCGCTGCGCATGACACGGTCCACAGCCGCGCGCTCTTCGTCTCCGATCAACGGCTTCGCCGCGGGGATGAACTCCATCACATACTCTCCTCAGTCAGATTTCCGTCGGCTTCGATGTACCGCTCACCGGTCTCCGGGCATTTCCACACTCCATCGCCGACGTCCTCGAGACGGAAGCCGGCTTTGCTCACCCACCCGATCCGCTTGGCCGGCACGCCGGCCACGAGAGCGAAGTCGGGCACGTTCTTCACGACGACCGCTCCGGCGGCCACAGTCGCCCACCGGCCGACCGTCACCGGCGCGACGCACGTGGCACGCGCACCGATCGCTGCTCCGCGCTTGATGGTCACTCCGACAGGCTCCCAGTCGTGAGCGCTCTTGAGCGATCCGTCCGGATTGATGGCCCGCGGGTAGGTGTCGTTGGTGAGCACGACGGCGGGACCGATGAAGACACCGTCCTCCAAGACCGCTGGCTCGTAGACCAGGGCATAGTTCTGGACCTTGCAGTTGTCGCCCAGAACGACACCGGTGCCGATATAGGCACCGCGTCCCACGATGCACCCTGCACCGATCCTCGCGTCCTCCCGGACCTGGGCGAGATGCCAGACCGAGGAACCGGGGCCGATGACTGCGTCATCCGACACATCGGCGGAAGGGACGATGCGGACGTTCTCGCGCAGCACTGGCACGTGCGGGTCAGGAGCACTCACAACGAAAGAGTCTACCCTGCAGGCACTCCGAGCAAGCTGCGCGGCGCACCAAGGTACGATGCCAACCGTGCATCTATCCCTCGAACGCCGCCGTCGGTCCTGGCTTATCGCGGTCCCTATACTCCTCTTCGTCGCCCTCGCGGCGTGGGCATTCGCCTCGCCCGCCGGATCAACGCCGGATGACGATTTCCACCTTCCGTCGATCTGGTGCGGGCTCGGTGAGCGTGCAGGGGTCTGCGAGCCCAGCGGCGATGCGGACACTCGCATCGTGCCCGAAGCCATCACGGACGCCACCTGCTACGCATTCGCGTCCGACAAGAGCGCCGGGTGCTGGGACGCCGAGGCGACCGGTCAGGACACGGCCAAGCGTCTGAACACGGCGCCGCTGTACCCCCCGCTGTTCTACGGGACGATGTCGATCTTCGCGAGTCCCGACGTTCAGACCTCCGTGATCGTCATGCGCCTGTTCAACGCCGCGCTGTACGTCGGCTTGCTGACATGCGTGTTCGTCGCCCTCCCTCGTCGCCTTCGTCCTGCGCTTGTGGTGTCGGCCCTGGGGACCATGGTGCCGCTGGGGCTGTTCATCATCCCGTCGACCAACCCGTCCTCGTGGGCGCTGCTCTCGGCGACGATGGTCTGGATCTGCATGTACGGTGCGACCCAGACCACGGGCAGACGCCAGATAGTGCTCGGCACACTCGCTGCCGTCGGCGGGATCATCGGTGCCGGCGCGCGCGCCGATGCCGCGATCTTCGCCGCCTTCGCGATCTTCCTGGCCGCGCTCATGGGCCTGAGACGCGACCGGCCGATCCTCGTCCCCGCAATCGCTGCGGGTGTCATCCTCGTCGCAGGGGCAGGTTTCTATCTCGGGGCGAAGCAGGGCGGAGCCCTGGTGAACGGACTGCCCACCGCCAACGCTCCGCTCACCACCGACGAACACCTCAGCAACCTCCTGAACATCCCCGGTCTGTGGACCGGTGCGCTCGGCGGCTGGCATCTCGGGTGGCTCGACACCGTGATGCCGACGATGGTCCCGGTGCTCTCCTCCGCGGTGTTCTTCGCGGCATTCGGGATCGGCATCCACCGTCTCACCCGCCGGCACGCGCTGGCCGTCGCCCTCACCGTCACCGCGCTCTGGGCCGTCCCGTTCGTGCTGCTCGCGCAGTCGAGAGCGATCGTCGGATCCGAGGTGCAGCCGCGGTACATCCTGCCCCTCATGGTGATCGCGCTGGGTGTCGCCACGATGACGACGAAGGGACGCCGCACCTGGGCGGGCTCCCGCGTGGCGTTCGCGGGTGCAGCGCTCACTGCAGCCGCGTTGGTCGCACTCCACACCAACGTGAACCGCTACACCAAGGGCCTCGACGACATCTCGCTCGACCCTGGGGCACGCGCGGAGTGGTGGTGGTCCGTCGCACCGAGCCCGGCCGCCATCGTGATCATCGGCGGCCTCGCGTTCGCCGCCGTGTTCGTCGCGCTGGGAATCTTCCTGCACAGGCCTCGCATCGAGAAGACGGTGGTCCTCTCGTCCGATGACATCACCCCCGCCCTCGGCACCGCAGCGGAGGTCCCGACGGAGCATTCGAGCGATGCCGTGTCGACGGCGCGCGCGGCACGCGACTGAGCCCTAAAAGACCGGAGCGCCGGGATCCTTGGGGATCCCGGCGCTCCGGTCTTCTGCGTCGTGGCCCGAAGTCAGGTCATTGCACGATGGTGCGCACCTCGCGGAACCGCACACCATCGGCGAATCCGCGCAGGCCTGCACGAATCTTGCGCGGTCTGTCGCGTTCGCAGAGCAGCACCTTGATCCACGCTTTCGACGCGTAGGCCGCGTCCTCCCAGAACCAGCGCCCGAAGCCGTATCGGCGGACCATGATCACGCGATTGCGTGTCATGTAGTACTGCCTCATCGGAGAGTAGTTCGACAGGTAGATACGACGCCCGAGGAAGGTCGCCGGCGTCGACGCGCCGAATCGATGATCGAGCACGGTATCGAAGACCTTGACCACTGCGAGACCCTCCCTCCGCGCGCGGAGAGAGATGTCATGGTCCACGTAGTCGATGAAGAGCCGTTCATCGTGGAGGCCTATCTTCTCCAAGGCTGCCCGTGAGAACAGCGCACCGGAGGAGATGAGCGTCTGGAGCTCGCCCAGACCTTCGCGGTGGTCCGCGTCGTACAGGAAGCCGGTCTCCTCGGCACGCAAAGCGGGACCCGCCATGGCAACCGGCTCCGGCCAGTCCGAGAAGGCCGCCCTGAGCTGGTCGAGCATCCCTTCGGCCACCGTGCTGTCCTGGTCGAAGATCCACACGTAGTCGAAACCGTCGGCAATCGCCTCGCGCATACCCGCGTTGAAGCCCGCAGCAACTCCGATGTTCTTCTCCTGGTCCAGAACGACGGTGCCGTTGTCCTGCGAGAGCTCGTCGAGAACCGTGCTCGTGCCCGCGTCACCCGGAGAGTTGTTCACCACGTAGACGCGATCGACCTGCTCACGCAGGCGTGCGATGTTCGACAGGATGCTCTCGTCAGGAAGGTAGGCGAGGACGACGCCGGCGGTATCCCCCGTCATACCTTCTCCGCGTCGCCGCTGACCGTGATCTCGGCAGACACCGTGCCCATGGTCGTGTTATCCGTACGGACCCGGAGAACCGCGCCTCGCATCAGACCATGGCTGCTGGGCTCACTCACGCCGGCAGCATTCGCGTTCACGAAGTAGTCGCCCGGCCCGAAGCGGGCCTCCGCAATCCTCAGATCCACGTGCGTGCCGCCAGTGATCGGGGCGAGGCGGACGCCCAGGATCTCGGTGTTCGACGCCATGACCATCTGTCCGAGCGGAGTGTCCATGCTGAATCCGATCTCCCATCGCTCGATCGGGCGCAACGAATCGACGTGCACACGGACGATGAATGCCGACCCGCTGTTGATCTCCTTCGCCTGCTCGCCCTGGTCATCGAGGAGCTCGATGCCCTTGACCTGAATGGGATGGATCGTCTCCTCAGGCGGAGCCTCACCGACCTCACGGTCTGCAAGGACATCCCGGAGGCCGTCGACGGCGCCGTTGATGTCGCCGTCGAAGACGAGCTTGCCATGGTGGAGAAGGATTCCGCGGTCGCAGAGCTCTTGAACCTGCTGAGCGGAGTGACTGACGAGGATGATCGTGCGTCCCTCGTTACGGAACTGGTGGATGCGGTCCATACACTTGCGCTGGAAGGCCTCATCTCCGACCGCCAACACCTCATCGACGAGAAGGACATCGGGATCGGTGTGCACAGCAACGGCGAATGCGAGCCGCACGTACATGCCGGATGAGTAGAACTTCACCGCAGTGTCGATGAACTCGCCGATCCCGCTGAACTCGAGGATCTCGTCGAATCGCGCGTCGATCTGCTCGCGACTGAGGCCGAGGATCGCCGCGTTGAGATACACGTTCTCGCGTCCAGAGAGATCAGGGTGGAATCCCGCTCCGAGTTCGAGCAGAGCCGCGACTCGTCCCCGGCTCTGCACGGTGCCCGTCGATGGCGCCACGATTCCGCCGATCAACTTCAGGAGCGTGCTCTTACCCGAGCCGTTCTGTCCCAGCAGACCGACCGTCGTCCCGGCCTTGATGTTGAGGGAGAGCTCGTCGACGGCCACGAACTCCTCACGGAAGGCCTTGCCGAGGCGTCCGAAATGGACGATGCGGTCCTTGAGGCTGTTGTCCTTGCGGACGGTGAAGTGCTTGCTGACTCCGTTCAGGCGGATGATGTCAGGGCGTGATTCGATATCAGCGTTGTCGATCATCACTCACAGCTCCTGTGCGAAGTTGCCCTGCATCCGCACGAATGCCCGATGCGCGAACCAGAGGAAGACGAAGCCGATCACACTCATGATGAGCATTCGGAGGCCGAGATTCGGTGGATAGTCGGCTTCGGTGCCCGACCCCCAGAACGCCCGATGGAATCCCATCACGCCGATGGTCAGCGGATTGGCGAGATACACCTCCAGGAGCCAGTCCGGAAGGGAATAGGTCTTCACCACCTCCTTGACCATGTTCCAGGAGTAGACGATCGGCGAAGCCCACATGGCGAGCATCATGACGACCTCGGTGAGGTATTGGATGTCTCGCAGGTAGACGTTCAACGCCGCCAACAGCAGACCTGTGGCAACGCCCCAGAGCAGCACCATGCCCAGCGACGGGAAGAACCACAGCATGTGGATCGGCGCAGGGAGAGCGTTCAGCAGGACTGCGGCGACCAGTAGGACGCCGAGCTGGACCAGGAACATGAACGACGCCGCGCCGATACTGCCCAGCGGGAAGATCTCGCGCGGCAGGTAGATCTTCTTCACGAGTCCGGCGTTGCCGATGATCGATCCGGTGGCGCCGAAGATCACATCCGCGAAGAACGTATACAGGGTGAATCCTGCGAAGAGGTAGATCGCGAAGTTGTCGATGCCCTTCGCCGCACCGAGGATCTGCCCGAGCACGAAGTAGTACACGAGGAACTGCACCAGTGGGCGGATCACGGTCCACAGGAAGCCGAGGAAGCTGTCGCGGTACCGCGCTTGCAGATCACGCCGGATCAGCAGCATGAGAAGCTCACGACGATGAAAGAGCTCGCCGAGCTTTCCCCAGCGACCGCCGGTACGCATGCCACGCGCATCGATCGTGGTGAATGGCTCGGCAGCGAGCCGAGTGAATCTATCCACTTGGGTAGTCCTTTACGGGTGTTCGGGTCGACTCAGCCTATCTGCGGCTGCACCTGCAGGGCGTCAATGACGGCTCAGCGGCGCCTCGGGAATCGCCTGCGGATACCGGAGCTCACCCGCGCGCGGATCGCTCGGAGGCGGGTGCCTGCCCCCGGATGGTTGCGCCGCATGTACATGCGGACGAAATCGCGGAGCTTGCCCTCCCCCACATGCCCGACACCGCGCAGGAACGCGATCTGCTCGTGCGTGCGGCCGGGAACGGTCGACGACATCTCGTCGAAGTTGAAATCCAGGGTCGTGTAGCTCACCGCGGCGTACTCGGCGTCCATGATCGTGCGGGTGTGATAGCCGAGCTCCGCGGCCGCGTAACTGGGCACCCGTTCGAGGACGTGCGCGAGGCCACCATCCTGATATGCCTCCGCACCCCCGAAGTCGCCGTAGGACCACGGTTGCTCGACAAGCAGCCGCAATGCTTCCGGCCGAGCGATGAACATCGACCCATACGGTGCCAGCGGGGAGATGTCGTCGAGCGGCACCATGATGCCCATCTGCGCAGCGAGCTTCTCGAAGCCGGGCTTGTTCGCCCACCAGGCACGCCCCATGGTGGGGTATCCGATATGCACCATCGGGGGATAGACGAGGCCGAGCCCCTTCTCCCTCTGGAAGAGAGCCAGGACGTTCGCCGTGTACCCGGGGCTCGAGAGCAGATTCATGAACTGTTGCTCTTTGAACGCACGCCCGACGTTGAATCCATCCTGCGGTGTCTTCTTCGAATGCAGCTTCACGACGAGGTCGTAGCCACCGTCGAGGAGGACGTCGCGGCATCCGACCAGGAAGGCGCTCTGGTCTCGCCCGTCGTTCGATTCGACCACTCGCACCTGCACCGATCGCCCCTCTCGGGGGCGCGCCTGGATGATCGCCCTGATCGCCGCCGCACGCTCCTCATCCTGGGTCGTGACCACCAGATCGTATGACGAGGGAAGGGTGTCCACGCGGTCGAGCATCTCGTCTGTCATGTCCACATAGAAGATGTGCAGGACAGCGACGATCTTCAACGGTCGCGATGGGTCGTAGCCCGTGTCGGCATCCCCGATGACGTCGTTGAGGCCCAGATCGACGTTGAGGTCTTTCGGAGGCACGTTGCGAGCCAGGTTCGCATACATGTGATCGATCGGATAGCCGTAGGAGGCCATGTCATCCGCGATCCAGCGGCCGATGATCGCGTGCCGATCGAGGTAGGGCGGCCAGTGGAAGAACGGGCGGCGCTTGACGATAGGGCAGCCATCCGCGATGAGCAGGTCAGGGTTGAACAGCGCCGGGTGCTTCGTCGGATAGTTCGCCGCGGGGAAGGCGGCCATCGACGCGAATCCTGCTTCTGTGAACCTCTGGGTGAACGTGACCTCGTGATTCAGCACGGCGTCGAAGTAGCCGGCCATCGGCGGGAGATCCCGCCAGTAGTCGCGCCAGGCGTCGGAGAGGAACATGTTCTTGCGGACGGCGATCCAGAATGACTGCAGGTGATCGGGCACCCTCCCCGTGCCTGTCGACGGGTCCTTCATGCGAACGTTGTCGGTCATGCCCCAGAAGTCGACCCGTTCCGCGGCCATACGCGCGAAGACGGGCGCGTACGGTCGCACGGGTCCGAACCACGTGTCGTTCGTGAGCACGATCTCCTCGAACTCCGCGATCCGCTCGCCCATGTGCTCGAGGCCGGCCTTGTGGCCCCAGATGTCGAAACCCTCGTTGGGACGCACGAGAACATCATCCGTGACCGCTTCGAGGCGAGCGCGCCCTTCCGCGGTCAGCGCGCCATTCACCACGGCGAGGATATGGTCCGCGTCCCCGCGCATCTCGCGCAGCGCGTACTCGACATATTCCTCGATCATGCCGCGCCGATCGAAGACGACGTAGATGACGGCTCGCTTGCTTCCCGGTTTCATGCTCTCGGGCGGTCGAGTGGTCGTCACTGGGCATCTCCTTCGTCGCCGTGTCCTCGCCCCAAGGCCGTTCTCAACTTGTGCATTCCGAATCGTGCGAGGTTGACGAAAGGACGAGCGATCGGCGCAAGCCGCGCGGCTGCCGTCGGGTGGTTCAGGCGGACGTACATGCGAGTCATCGCCACGATTCCTCCCGCCCCAGCCCAACCTGCACGGTGCAACCACTGGATCTGTTCGAGCGGGTACCCGGGCGGAGTGATCGACATCTGGTCGAGCTTGTATGCGAGATTCGCGTAGGCGATCCCGGCATGCTCCTGATTCATCACCGTACGACTGTGATACCCGAGTTCGCCGAGCGCGAGCGGGACCACGCGCTCCAGCACCCGCGCACGATCACCGCCTCCGTCCTTCCCCGTGGGCACGTCGAAGTCTGCGTAGTCTGCCTCGTCCTCGATGAGGAGTCGAAGCGCCTCGGGGCGCCCGATCCACATGCCGCCCATCGGGGCGAGCGGCGTCGCTCCGTCGAACGGCACTCGGATTCCCAGTCGCTCGCACATCTCCTCCGCCTGCTCGCGGTACTGCGACCACCCCCGCCCCGCCAACGGGTAACCGATGTGCATCATCGGGGGGAACACCGCACCGAGACCGGGCTCGCGTTGGAAAAGCCCCAGGAGGTTCGCGAACTGAGCAGGCGAGGAGATCAGGTTCTCCAGCTGATACCGCCGGAAGTAGCGGGCGATGTTGGCGCCGCGCTTGCGGGGCGCGCGGGTATGGATCTTGACGACCAGGTCATAGTCCCCGGAACGCAACACATCATTGCATCCGATGAAGAACGCACTCATGTCGCGGCCACGCTTCGAGGGCAGGACCCGCACTTCCGACGACCCCAGGTTCGCGATCTCGCGATCCTCGATCGCAGAGCGGACCGATTCCGCGTCGTCTGCCGAGGAGGTGGTCACCACAAGATCGAATCCGACGGGGAGCACCACGAGCCGGTTCGTGAGATGGTCCACGGCGCGAGGATCATCGCAGTGCGCCAGCACGACGACGCTCAGTGGTGCGGAACGGTCGTAGGCTCTCTCGACATCGGGAAGGATCTCGAGCATCCCGGCGTCCGTGTTGAGTGTCTTCGGCTGGACGTTTCGCGCGAGATTGCTCCACATCAGTTCCATCGGATAGCCGTAGCCGGCGATCATGTTGACTGTCCGGCGTCCGATCACCGCATGGCGATCGAGGAACGGCGGGTAGTGGAAGAAGGGGCGACGCTTGATGAGCGGACACCCGTCGGCGAGAAGAAGGTCGGCGTTGAAGAGCGCCGGGTGCTCGGTCGGGTAGTCGGCCGACGCGAAGGCGACCGAATGAGAATAGCCGCGGTCCCCGAAGTGCTTGGTGAACTGCGTCTCATGCTTCAGCACCGCGTCGAAGTACGAGGGCATCTCGGGGAGCTCACGCCAGTATGTCTGCCACTGCGGCGACAGGAACATCTCCTTGCGCACAGCGATCCAGAAAGACTGGAGGTGATAGGGCAGCTCGCCCTCACCGGTGAACTTGTTGACCGATTCCCACTCGTGATCCGTCATGCCCCAGAAGTGCACGTCCTGAGCGTTCATCCGCTCGAAGACCGGACCGTAAGGGCGTACAGGGCCGAACCAGGTGTCATTGGTGAGCAGGACCTCATCGAACTCGGCGATCCTGTCACCGACATGATCGAGCGCGTCCTTATGCGCCCAGATGTCGAACCCCTCGTTCGACCGGACGAGGATCTCATCCGCGACGGTATCGAGCAGGGCGCGTCCCTCAGCGTCCAGCGAGCCGTTCACGACGGCCAGGATATGATCGGCGTCGTCTCGCATTCCCTGAAGCGCGTACCTGACGAACTCCTCGACGCCACCACGCCGGTCATAGACGACGTAGATCACGAGGCGCTTGCCGCCGTCCGGGAATCGTGCTGGCTTCTGCCCAGGCGTCGTCATCTGATCCTTTCACGGGCCCCGGCAAGAGGGGCGGACTCACGAACCTCGTACGCGCATCGCGCGCTACGAACCCATCGAGCCTAGTCAGCGTCCCTGTGCGAGTGCCTTGAGCAGGTATTCGCCGTACCCGCTCTTGATCAACGGCTCTGCGCGCGCTCGGAGTTCGTCGTCGGAGAGGAATCCCATTCGCCAGGCCACCTCTTCCGGGCAGCCGATAGACAGGCCCTGCCGTTTCTCGACGGTGCGGATGAAGTCGGTCGCCTCCGCGAGCGAGTCGAATGTGCCCGTGTCCAGCCAGGCCGTCCCCCTCGTCAGCAGCTGCACCTTGAGCTTGCCGCGCTCGAGATACTCACGGTTGACGTCCGTGATCTCCAGTTCGCCCCGCGGCGACGGCCGCAGGTTCTTCGCGATCTCGATGACATCGTTGTCGTAGAAGTACAGACCGGGGACGGCATAGTTGCTCTTCGGCTGCGCCGGCTTCTCCTCGAGCGAGACGACCTTGCCGGCCTTGTCGAACTCCACCACACCGTAGGCGGTCGCGTCGTCGACCCAGTAGCCGAACACGACGCCACCCTCGAGGTCGGTGTACTGCCGCAGCTGGGTGCCCATCCCCTGGCCGTAGAAGATGTTGTCGCCGAGCACGAGAGCCGCCGAATCAGACCCGATGTGCTCCTCGCCGAGGACGAAGGCCTGGGCGAGACCGTCCGGAGACGGTTGGGTCTTGTAGGTGATGGAGACCCCGAACTTCGAACCATCGCCGAGAAGTCGCTGGAACGCCTCGGCATCGTGCGGCGTCGTGATCATCAGGATGTCCCGGATGCCGGCGAGGATGAGCGTCGACAGCGGGTAATAGATCATCGGCTTGTCATAGACCGGAACCAGCTGCTTGGAGACGCCGAGTGTGATCGGGTGCAGCCGGGAGCCTGTGCCCCCGGCGAGAATGATGCCACGCATGCTGACTAGTCTCCCTGATCGGCCCCACCTGAACAAACGCCCCGAGTCTCACGCGGGGCTCCGACTACGCTGGACGACATGCAGAAACTGCTCGTTACCGGCGGCGCCGGATTCATCGGCTCGAACTTCGTGCACCACGTCATCGACAACACCGATGCCCACGTCACGGTCCTCGACAAACTCACCTACGCCGGCAACAGGGCGTCGCTCGACGGGCTCCCCCCGGAACGCGTGCGCTTCGTCCAGGGTGACATCGCTGACGCCGAGCTCGTCGACGGCCTCATCGCAGATGCCGACGCCGTCGTGCACTACGCGGCAGAGTCTCACAACGACAACTCCCTGCACGACCCGCGGCCGTTCCTCGACACGAACATCATCGGCACGTACACACTGCTCGAAGCGGCCCGCCGCCATGACCGTCGCTTCCACCACATCTCAACCGATGAGGTGTACGGAGACCTCGAGCTCGACGACCCAGAACGCTTCACCGAGTCGACTCCGTACAATCCTTCGTCTCCCTATTCATCCACGAAGGCGGGAAGCGATCTCCTGGTTCGGGCGTGGGTGCGCTCGTTCGGTGTGAGGGCCACGATCTCCAACTGCTCCAACAACTACGGCCCGTATCAGCACGTCGAGAAGTTCATCCCGCGACAGATCACCAACGTGATCCGAGGCATCCGCCCGAAGCTCTATGGCGCCGGACAGAACGTGCGCGATTGGATCCACGCAGACGACCACTCCTCGGCCGTTCTCACGATCCTCGACAAGGGTGAAGTCGGCGAGACCTACCTCATCGGTGCCGACGGCGAGAAGGACAACAAGTCCGTCGTCGAACTGATCCTCACCGAGATGGGGCAGCCTGCCGACGCATACGATCACGTCACCGATCGTGCCGGCCATGACCTGCGGTACGCGATCGATTCGACGAAGCTGCGCACCGAGCTCGGTTGGTCGCCGAAGTTCAGCGACTTCGAGTCGGGTCTGGCCTCGACCATCGCCTGGTACCGCGACAACGAAGCATGGTGGGCCCCGTCAAAGGCCGCCACCGAATCGTTTTACGCCTCCAAGGGCCAGTGATGACGGAGTTCGGTAAGACGCTCTCCTTCACCGAGACCGCGATCCCCGGGTTGCTCGTGGCCGATCTGCCCGTGCACGGCGACTCCCGTGGTTGGTTCAAAGAGAACTGGCAGCGAGAGAAGATGACCTCGGCGGGGCTCCCCGACTTCGGTCCGGTGCAGAACAACATCTCCTTCAACGACGAGGTCGGCACGACCCGAGGCATCCACGCCGAGCCGTGGGACAAATGGGTCTCGGTCGCCACCGGCCGGATCTTCGGGGCGTGGGTCGACCTGAGAGAGGGTCCGTCATTCGGCCAGGTCTTCACGACCGAGATCGATCCTTCGAAAGCGATCTTCGTGCCACGCGGTGTCGGCAACTCGTATCAGACGCTCGAGCCCGACACCGCATATGTTTACCTCGTGAACGACCACTGGTCACCCGATGCCGAGTACTCCTTCCTCAACCTGGCCGATGAGACCGCGGCGATCCAGTGGCCCATTCCCCTCGCAGATGTCGAGGTATCCGCGAAGGATCTCGCACACCCGCGCCTTGCTGATGTGACGCCGATCCCGCCGAAGAAGACACTCGTGGTCGGAGCCAACGGCCAACTGGGACGGGCTCTTCGCGACGTCTTCGGCGACTCGGCTCGCTACGAGTATGCGGGCCGCGACACGCTCGACCTCTCCGACCCCGCGTTCGCGACATCGCGTCGCTGGCGCGACTACGACGCGATCATCAATGCCGCCGCGTACACCTCGGTCGACCTCGCGGAGACCCCCGACGGGCGCGCGGACGCCTGGGCGGCCAATGTGACCGGAGTCGCCGTTCTCGCCCGCATCGCCACCGAGAACGGCATCACCTTGGTGCACGTGTCGAGCGACTATGTCTTCGATGGCACGAAGGAGGGCGCGTACACCGAGGCCGACGCCATCCGTCCGCTCAGTGTCTACGGCCAGACCAAGGCGGCCGGGGATGCGATCGTGGGCACGGTTCCGCGCCACTACATCGTCCGCACTTCCTGGGTGATCGGTGATGGCAAGAACTTCGTTCGAACCATGGCGTCGCTCGCCGAGCGGGGGGTAGACCCGAGCGTGGTCGACGACCAGGTCGGTCGGCTGACATTCACGGACGATCTCGCCGGAGCCATCCGGCATCTGCTCGACTCCTCTGCACCCGCTGGTATCTACAACGTGACATCCTCCGGTGAGCCGCAGAGCTGGGCACAGCTCGCCGAGCATGTCTTTGCTCTGTCCGGCCACGGCCCCGAGCGGGTCACCGGCGTGTCGACAGACGAGTACTTCTCCTCCGTGGCCGCGGCCGTCGCCCCGCGGCCTGCGAACAGCACTCTGGATCTCTCGAAGCTTGTCTCGACGGGTTTCGTCCCGTCGGACATGCTCGTCCGGCTGCGCTCCTATCTGGCCTGACAGCCCGCTGGCGGAGACATCTCGCGCCTCACACGAAAGCACCGGACCCCTGCGGGGCTCCGGTGCTTTCGTTTCCGCCTCAAGCGGGAGGGAGACTCGGCATCGATGGCCGTCAGCCGACGGCGACGTTGCGGCATCCCAGGAGGGTATGCCCCCCGGCGCCGTTGTTGATCGCGTAGGCGCACACCGAATACGTTCCGGGCGAAACCGTGATCTGCTGTGAGAAGCCGTGACGGCTGCCGGAGGCCGGATACGCAGCTCCGACATCGCCTCGCTCCTTGTCCGCCCAATAGGCGAGCCCCACCGCGCCGACGTAGATGTGGACGGAGATCGGGTCCTTGGTGTCGGGATCGATCGCCCAGCCCGTCACCGTGATGGTACCCGGAGTGCCTGCCGCGGACTCGAAGTTCCCGAACGGCGCTCGACCGGCATCCGAGGTCGGCGGAGCGACGGTCGCGGTCTTGCATCCCAGCAACGTGTGCCCACCGGGGCCGGCGTTGATCCCATAAGCGCAGATCGTCGAGGTTCCCACCGGCAGTGTCAACGTCTCCGCGAAACCATGCTGATCCCCATAGCCGGGGTTTGCCGCGCCGACGTCCGCGCGTGCCTTATCAGCCGTGTACGCGGTACCCGTCGCACCGACGTACAGGTGCACGGTGATCGGAGACGCCGTATCCGGGTCCAGAGTCCACCCGGTCACGGACGCCGTGTTCCCGGACACCGTCACCGCCTCGAGCGCACCGATCGGCGCCCGACCCTTCTCCACGATGCCAGGCGCGTTGACGGTCGCGGTCTTGCATCCCAGCAACGTGTGCCCACCGGGGCCGGCGTTGATCCCATAAGCGCAGATCGTCGAGGTTCCCACCGGCAGTGTCAACGTCTCCGCGAAACCATGACGATCCCCATAGCCGGGGTTTGCCGCGCCGACGTCCGCGCGTGCCTTATCAGCCGTGTACGCGGTACCCGTCGCACCGACGTACAGGTGCACGGTGATCGGAGACGCCGTATCCGGGTCCAGAGTCCACCCGGTCACGGACGCCGTGTTCCCGGACACCGTCACCGCCTCGAGCGCACCGATCGGCGCCCGACCCTTCTCCACGATGCCAGGCGCGTTGACGGTCGCGGTCTTGCACCCCAGCAACGTGTGCCCACCGGGGCCGGCGTTGATCCCATAAGCGCAGATCGTCGAGGTTCCCACCGGCAGTGTCAACGTCTCCGCGAAACCATGACGATCCCCATAGCCGGGGTTTGCCGCGCCGACGTCCGCGCGTGCCTTATCAGCCGTGTACGCGGTACCCGTCGCACCGACGTACAGGTGCACGGTGATCGGAGACGCCGTATCCGGGTCCAGAGTCCACCCGGTCACGGACGCCGTGTTCCCGGACACCGTCACCGCCTCGAGCGCACCGATCGGCGCCCGACCCTTCTCCACGATGCCAGGCGTCGACGCCTGGACCGTCGTGCAGCCGAGGGAGACGTTCACGCCTGGACCGACGTTGATGCCGTACACGCACACGCTGTGTGAACCTGCCGACGCGGGGATCGTGGTGTCGAAGCCGCGCTTGGTCCCGTACTCCGCCAGTGCGGCCGGAACGTCGCCGGTGGTCTTGTCCGCGGTGATCGCAACGCCGACGTTGTCGACGTAGACGTGCACAGTCGCCGGATCCACCGTGTCGGGATCGAGCGCCCATCCCGTCACGCGGATGCCTGCATCCGTGGATTTCGCCGTCATCGCGCCGAGCGGCACTCCGCTCTTCGACTCGACATCACGACAGCCGAGCAGCACGTTGGCCCCTGGCCCGCTGTTCATCGCGTAGATGCAGACGCTTACAACGCCTGATCCGATCGCCGGTACCGTCGCTGAGAACCCGTGATTGTTGCCTGACCCCGGATAGGCAGCCCCGACATCCGCCCGCGGCACGTTCGCCGTGATCGCCGTTCCTGCGGACGCCACGTACACGTGCACGGCGATCGGGTCCGTCGTGTTGGGGTCGATGGCCCACCCGGAGACCTGGAACTTCCCCGGTGCCGCCTGCACCAACTCGATGTTACCGAAGGGGTTGTTCGCCGCGCCCTGTGTCGAACCGAACCAGTCGGTGAAGTAGTTGTAGAAGTTGCGGTTGCCGTACGCGGAGCAGCCGTCGCCCTCGCCGTAGCCGGCACGCAGAGCCGCCGGATTCGGCTGATACGGCGTGTAGTAATACAGGGCCGAGGTTGCCTTGTTCGCAACGTACACGGGCGAGCTTCCGCAGTTCGCGTTCGGATTGTAGAGGATGTTCCAGGTCTTGCCCGGCGCGTACCACTGGAACCACTTGCCCTCCATGTAGATCTGCATCTGACGTGCGGCACCGTAGATCTGATGGAAGAAGCCGATGTAGTTCGGATCGCAGGGCGCCGTGTCAGGGCATCCCTGTCCCAATGCGATGTTGTAGCGCCACGCGCTCGGCCAGGTGTGGGTGATGAGGCCCTGCTCCTTCTGGAGCATGACGATCAGCACCTGCGGGTTGATGTTGCACGACTGCGCGACACGGTAGATGATCCTCGCAGCCGACTCATTCGCCGCGCCGGTGTAGCCCTTGCAATAGGCGTCGGCTGGGCGGGTGACAGAGGTGATCGAGAAGTCCTTGATGCAGACGTAGCCACTCTGACAGCTCGAAACCTTGCTGTTGAAGAAGGCCTGGATCTGCGCCTCGCTCATCGTGTTCTTGTCGGTGAACACGGCGTCGCTGATGATGTTGCCGGCCTCGAAGCCGGCCAGCGTGGTCTTCACCATCCCGGTCGCGGCCGGATCGCCGGCGTTCCGCGCGACACTCGTGCCGGCCGCCAAGACGGATGCGGTGGCGGCGGTGGCGGGGACCACGGTGCCGAGGACCAGGGCGGAGACAGCGAGGAAACAGGTGAGGAGTCGGGGGAACCTCATGTTGTTTCGCGAGCGTGGGGCACGTCGAGACATGTGACCAGTGTGACGGAAGTTGCGGGATGATGCCACTGTTACACGCTTTGCGCCACAACTTTTCGGCGTGTCGCCCGTATGCGCAGGTTGCTCTCAGCGAATCACAGGTCGGCGTGCAGGCCCCACAGCCGTTCGGCTGAGCTCGCCCACGAGAACGCACGGGACCGATCGGTGGCGAGCACCCGGAGCCGCTCCGCCGCTCCCCCGGCCGCCTCGACCACGGCGTCGGCGATCTCCGCGGAGGGGACGAGGATCCCTCCGTCGGCGATGACGTCGTGGTGCGAACCGCTGGCGACGGCTACCACCGGGATGCCCAGCGCCATCGCCTCGACCGCACGCCATGGCCACCCGGCCACGGCTTCGGTCGCCACGTAGGCAGATGCCCCGGCGAGAACCGCCGCGCGGTCCACGCCGCTCAGTCTGCCTCTCACATGTGCACGCCGCTCCGGGAGCCCTGCAGCCGATGCCGCATCGGCGTACCGGGGTTCCGCACCGTCCGGTGCATCGACGATCACAGCGTCCAGACCTGCCGCCACCGCACCTCGGAACCCGTCGGAAAGGCTCGTGGGAGAGCCGGACAGAACCACATACTGGTCCGGAAGCGACAGCGCGCTCCGACGCACGGCAGTATCGAAGGGAACGCCGAATCCCTGCGGCGGCGCACCGGCGATCACCCGCACTCGGTCGCCGATCTTCGCCAGCTCCGAAAGTCGCTCGGCGACCGCGTGGGAGGGAACCACCACCGCGTCGGCATGTCTCACGGCTCGCCTGAGCATTCCACGTTGCCAGGCGACGCGCCCCCTGGAGAGCATCTCCGGGGCATCCCATGCGCGCAAGTCCCACACGGTGACGGTGGTCTGGTCGTTGTCGTGCACTCGGTCGTGGCGCACGAGCGGCGCCATCAGCGTCGGCGAATGGATGAGTCCGCCGCCGACACCGGGAGCTATCCCGAGCTGCCAGGCCGCGGCGAGTTCACGACGCCCCATCCCGAGTGTGCGGATGTCTCCGATGCCCGCCACCGGCACCGACGCGCCAACCGGAACGATGGCGTCCACCGCGCAACCGGAGGGCGCCGTCGCGATCAGTCCGGCGGCGAGTCCCACCGCGGCGTCCGCGTGATCGGCATCGACGACGTCCACGAGCTGATCCAGAACAACACGCAGCCGAGCACCCATGCCCACAGGCTATCCTCGCGATGCCACTCCCCCGGGGAGCGCACCGCCCGCGCTGCCCGAATGTCAGCGTTCGCACAGTTTTCGCCCACCACCACTGCAGCGGTTCATGCTTGAATGCTCGGGTGAGCGATGGTCGACTTCCCGTCCGGCGCCGATGGATCGGGTGGACCGTCGGTGTTCTGCTGTCCCTTCTCCTCATCGCCATCGGCTGGGTCGCCATCCGCGGAATCGGCGCGGTGAACGACCTCCAGCAGGTCGCGAAAGGTGCCACGCAGCTGAAGGCGTCGATCGCCGCCGGAGACCTCGACGGCGCCAAGCCCCTCGCGCGGAGCGTCGCGCACAACGCGGAGTCCGCCCACGGTCTGACCTCCGACCCGGTGTGGCACGCCTTCGGTGCGCTTCCGTGGATCGGACCGAACTTCCGTGCGGTGAGTGACATCGCCGAGATCGCCGACGATGTGGCGAGCGACGCCCTCACGCCTCTCCTCGATGTCGCGGCGGACGTCGACCTGACGAGCCTCGGCTTCGCCGGTGGGACCATCGACCTGACACCGTTCGCCGAGATCGCCGGCCCGCTCGGTACGGCCGACGCCGCGCTCACCGCCGCGCAGCTGAAGGCCAGACACATCGACGCCGATGCCACACTCCCCCCGCTTGCCGAAGCCATCCGCACGCTGCGTTCATCGGTCGGCGAGGCCGCGACGGTCGTGGGATCGCTCCACGGCGCCGCCGTGCTGCTGCCGACGATGCTCGGCGGCGAGGGACCGCGCAACTACGTGCTCGCGATGCAGAACAACGCAGAACTGCGCTCCTCGGGCGGGATCATCGGCTCGATCGCCCTGTTGCACGCCGAGGGCGGCAGGATCACGCTGCAGAGCCAGGCGTCGACTCGGGACTTCCCTCCGCTGGAGACCGCCCTGCCGCTCAGCGACTCGACGATCGCGCTGTTCGAGGATCGCCCCGGCCGATATCTGCAGAACATCACGAGCATCCCCGACTTCAGCGAGGCCGGCGCGGCCATCGCAGCCCGCTGGCAGGGACGATTCGGCGGGACCGTCGACGGCGTCATCGCCGTGGACGCCGTCGTCGCGAGGCATCTGCTGGCGGCGACCGGCGACCTCGCCTTCGGCCCGTTCACCGCGACATCGGACAACGTCACCGACATCCTCCTCTCGGAGATCTACGCCGCCGTCCCGGACCCGGTGATACAGGACGAGATCTTCGCCCAGGCCGCAGGGGCACTCTTCGGTGCCGCGCTGTCGGGCGCAGACCCACGCGCGCTGTTCGGAGCACTGTCTGATTCCGCGGCCGAAGGACGCATTCGCATCTGGAGCGCACACGAAGCCGAAGAGGCCGTGCTCGCGAGATCTGCGCTGGGCGGAACGATCCCCGGTGACGGCGTCGACGCGACTTACGTGGGCGTGCTGATGAACGACACCACCGGCGGCAAGATGGACTACTACACCCGCGCAGCGATCGAGACGTCGATCGGGACCTGTCAGGGGACGCCGACCACGCAGGTGCGAGTGACCTGGACCAACACCGCCCCCGCCGATGCCGCCACCTCGCTGCCCGCGTACGTCACGGCAGACGGCTTCTACGGCGTACCCGCCGGCACCGTGCGCACTCTGATCGCCGTCTACGGGCCCGAGGGGGCGACGCCTTCGCACATCGATCGAGACGGCACCGATGAGGGTGTGCAGACGGCGATGATCGGCGACCGTTCCACGGTGCAGCATGAGGTGTCCCTCGCGCCGGGCGAATCGACGACGATCACGATCGAATTCCAGGGAACCGGCGCGGGAGAGCGACTCACCGAGGTTCTTCACACTCCGCTGATCGACACCCCCGACACGACGCGGAAACCTCTCCGATGCGCTTCGTGACATTCCCGGCTCGATAGGGTACTGTCGACTCACTGGGGAATATCTGGCGTCGCCATCCTGCCGTGGGGGCAGGAAGACGCCACGCAGTTGGACGCAGGGGTGTGTCCAAAGGCGATTCCGCGTGAAATTCTGGGGAGAAATCATGCTGAAGAAACTGGCTGCCATCAGCCTTGCCGCCGGCGCGCTCGTACTTGTCGCGCCCACCGTGGCCACCGCTGCGCCGACCGTTCCTGGCGCGTCGTCCGACTCGTACCCGACGCCTCCCGGCGCGAAGGTCGGCGATCCGATCATCGACATCTGCGAGGCTTCGACGATCGTGTTCGGCCCGGGCTACTTCCTGCCGTCCGAGAACGTGAACGTGTCGGTCTCCGGCTACAACGCCGGGAAGGCCGCCGTCTCGGGCAACACCGCTGCCGGCGACGGCAGCCTGACCCTCACGTTCCGCCCGCCGTCCGATGGAGAAGGCTCCTACGCCGTCGCCTTCAACGGCTCGCGTTCGTACACGGCGACCATCACGGTCTCTCACGGCCACGACGCTGCCGCCAGCTGCGACCACGATCCCGGTGTCGCAGCCGCGGGTTCGGAGCTGCCGCTCACCGGCGGCGGCATCGAGCTGGCCCTCACCGGCGGAAGCGTGTCGCCGTGGGTGCTCGGAGGCGGAGCAGCAGCGCTGGTCGCCGGCGGAGCCCTCGTCGTGGTCGGAGCCGCTCGCCGCAAGCGCGCCTAGGTCCGGCTGCCGCCTCGTGCGGTGGTCGACTGGACGACGGTGATCCCTCCCCCTCCGATCACCGTCGTCTGGTGCATCCGGTGGAACCCACCGGAAGCCCACGGTCGCTCTCCTTCGGGAGGCGACCGTGGGCTTTGTCGTGCGCGCTGTCAGGTGGTCCAGCGACAGGACCCGGTACCGAGGTCCGGGCCACTCGGAACCGCCACCATCACGGCGCGGGGGTCGGGCTCTCCGTCGGCGGGTGCAGCTTCTGCTGGATCATGTCACGGATGAATGCGTAGTCGGGCTGGTGCTCGTCGACGCCGGCCTCCGGCGTGAGCTCGATCGATGTGACCGGCTGCTCCTTGGCCTTGAGCATCAGATCGAAGAACTCCGGGAGCTTGTCTGAAGGGAGATCGGTGCTGATCAGTGCCGTCCCTGCCGCAGCCACCTCATTGAAACGGGTGAGGACCGTCTGCGGTGTGAACTGCGCGAGGATCGCCGCCTGCAGCTCTCGCTGGCGCTTCATACGATCCCAGTCACTGGTGGTGTACCGCGAGCGCGCGTACCACTGCGCCGTGTCGCCATCCATGCGCTGCTTACCGGGCTCGATCCATCCGATGGCCCACTCGTTCACGTCATCGCCCGACCACCCTTCCGGCGGGCCCCCCTTGGGCAGACGCTCGGTGACGTCGATCTCGACACCGCCCAGGGCATCGACGAGCTCCGCGAAGCCGTGCATGTCGACGAACACGTAGTACGGGATCTCGATCCCGAGCACGCCCTCGGCCGCATCCTTCGTCGCCTCGATACCGGGTTCCGAGCCATTGGCCTTGGCATCGGGATAGAGGCCGGCGCCACCGTCTTCACGGCAGACCTCCGCCGCATTGCGGACGTGGTTCATCCAGCCGTTCCAGCCACAGGTCGAAGAGCCGTGGCCCTCGAACCCGTTCGGATACAGCTCCTGCATCGGGCTGCCGTCGCTGAACGGGGCGTTGGGCAGCTCACGAGGGATGCCGGTGATCGTTACCGCCCCGGTATCGGCATTCACCGAGACCACCGAAATGCTGTCGAACCGCATGGAGTCGCGTCCGTCACCGCTGTCGGCGCCGAGGAGGAGGATGTTGTAGTAGCCGTCGCTGGGCTCCACGCTCGGGCCGCTCTGACCGAAGATCGAGCCGATGGTGTTGCGCACAGATCCGACGGCGGTCGCAGCGTAGCCGGCGCCGCCTCCCACGAGTCCCAGCAGCACCAACGCGACGACCGGGATGGCGAACCGCGACGGCCCGGGCACCTTCACGAGTCGCACCAGGCGGAGAGTGTCGAAGGTGAGCACGGCCCAGAGCACGACGTACCCCACCAGCAGCACCTGCACGATCGTCAGGACCACGGCGGAGAAGAACCCGCCGCCGATCGTGAGCCAGAGCAGGACAGGGCGGGCGAAGAGCGCGAGGCCCAGTGCCACGATCGCGAGGAACCAGGAGAGCAACGTGGCGCCGAGACCGAATCGCCCGAGGCGACGGTTGCCGGCGAGCACCTGCGCGGAGCCCGGAACCAGGAGGTTCACCGCGATCAGCCACCACCCGCGTTTGACCATCGTCCCCGCATCGGCGGGATCAGGATGCCGCAGCGGCCGGGTCTCGATGAGCGGGCGCCGTGTTGCGCGCGGAGGCGCAAGAGTCACAGTGAACCCTTCAGCCGTTCGTTCTTCTCCTCGACCTGCGCCTCGAGTTCGCGTGCGTACTCCTCGACGCGGTCGGCGAGAGCGGTGTCCGCCGTCCCGAGAATCCGCGCGGCCAGCAGCCCCGCGTTGCGGGCCCCGCCGATGGACACCGTCGCCACCGGGATGCCGGCCGGCATCTGCACGATGGAAAGCAGGGAATCCATGCCGTCGAGATAGGCGAGAGGCACGGGAACACCGACAACGGGAAGCGGCGTCATCGAAGCGAGCATCCCGGGAAGATGGGCTGCTCCCCCGGCACCGGCGATGATGACGCGGATACCGCGTGAACGCGCGTCGCGCGCGTACGACATGAGCTTGTCGGGGGTGCGATGCGCGGAGACCACCTCGACCTCGTGCGGAATCCCGAAGTCCGTGAGCGCCTGGGACGCATCGCTCATCACGCGCCAGTCAGAGTCGGATCCCATCACGACGCCGACCAGAGGGTCGGCGGAAGAGTGCAGTGGCTCGGTCACCAGATCAGGGTACGGTCTGCCGCTGTGAGATTCCCCGAACGGCACACCACTTGCCGCGCATGCGTCGGCGAAGAGGCGATGCGAAGCGTGGATCAGATGAAGTGCGCGGCGACGGCACGTGCGACGTAGACGGCATCGTCGAGATCGTCGTCTGCCACATTCACGTGACCGACCTTGCGACCCGGCCGCGGCGCCTTCCCGTAGGTGTGGATCTTCGCCTGCGGGTGCTCGGCCATCGCCGCGCCGAAGCGCTCGTCGAGCGTGCCTTCGACGGGCCCGCCGAGGATGTTCACCATCACGGACCACGCGGCACGCGGTGCGGTGCTCCCGAGAGGAAGATCGGCGACGGCACGCAGATGCTGCTCGAACTGGCCGGTGACGGCGCCGTCCTGGCTCCAGTGCCCGCTGTTGTGCGGACGCATGGCGAGCTCATTGACCAGAATGCGTTCGTCGTCGGTCTCGAACAGCTCGACCGCGAGCATCCCGGTCACGCCGAGACCCTCGGCGATGGTGCGGCCGATCGCCTCAGCGACCTCCGCCAGGCGCTCGGCCGCGGCAGGGGCCGGCGCGATGACCTCCGCGCATACCCCGTCGCGCTGAACCGTCTCGACCACCGGATAGGCGACGATCTCGCCGCCGACACGACGCGCCACCTGCTGGGCGAGCTCGCGCACGAACGGAACGAGCTCCTCGACGAGCAAAGCGTCTGCGTCGGTGAGCGCGTCTAGCCAGTCCTGCGCCTCTTCCGCCGAGCGCACGACGCGTACTCCCTTGCCGTCATACCCTCCGCGCGGCGTCTTCACCACACCCGCACCGGCATGTTCATCGAGGAAGGCCTGCAGCTCGGTGGCGGTGCGCACTGCCGCCCAGTCGGGCTGAGGGACTCCGAGCTCCGCAAGGCGTGCGCGCATCACGAGCTTGTCCTGGGCGTACTGGAGCGCCTCCGGCCCTGGGTGCACGACGACGCCGTCTGCGACCAACTGACGAAGGACGTCCTGCGGCACATGCTCGTGGTCGAACGTCACGACGTCGACGTCGGCCGCGAAGGCACGGACGGTCCCCAGATCGCGATAGTCGCCGACCGCGGTCGCCGCCAACCCGGCGGACATCCCTTCACCCTCTGCGAGCACCCGCAGCTCGAGCCCGAGCTCGACCGCCGGAGCGATCATCATCCGAGCCAGCTGTCCTCCGCCGATCACGCCAACACGCAACGCCATGCGCCGCCTCCATTCGTCTGCCACCATTCTCCCGCACCGATGCGGGCTCGCACGACAGAATGCGGATCCGGCGGCGCGGATGGCGGACGTCGACCCGCGCGGACGACGAACGATTCAGTCGCCGACGGCCTGGGCGTCGCGATGCGCGAGGATCTGCCCGACCTCGATCTGGTCGGCGAGAGTCTCGTGCACGAGGGTCACGTTCGGCACATTCGGCAGCCGCAGCGGTGCATCGACGCCGTTCGACAGGGTGATGGTGCCCGACCCCCACATGCGCTGCAGGGGCCCGCGACGAACGGAGATCGTGTAGCCCCGAGCGTGCGACATCTCGTGGCGTCGACGGGAACCGAGTCCCTGGCGCACGATGACCCGCCGGGTCGTGACCGTGGTGCTCCGCGAGTACCAGATGAGGAACGGCAGCACGACGGCGAGCAGCACCAGTGCTCCCGCCGCGGCGAGGAGCATCCAGTCCTCGAACCCAGCCGGCAGGTTGCCGAAGAAGTACGCTGTCGCCCCGAAAGCGGCGATGAGCACGAGGGCGGACCAGAACAACCGACGTGCGTGGCTGCGGAAGCGCGCGATCAGCAGCTCTTCCGAAGGCGTACCGGGCGGCGGCATCAGGGGCCGCCCGCCGAGCGTCACTGGCTGGGTCACCCCACCATTGTGCCCGTGATCGGCGACAAAGCCGTCTGTGTGGCGGCGTGTCAGCTTCCGGCCGGGCGCACGTGCACCACGTCGCCCGCCGAGATCGGGTGTTCGATCCCCTCCGATTCGACGAGAAGACGGCCTTCCCCATCGATCGCCGTGGCCGTGCCTTCGAGGATGCGACCGGCCGGCAGCGACACCCGCACCGCCTGTCCGAGGGTCGCGCACCGGGCGGACACGGCACCGTGCAGCCCGCTCACGACCGCATCCTCCGAGACGGTCAGCGCCGACAGATGGGCGTCGAGCTTCTCGAGGTAGCCCGCGAGCAGGCGATCCTCATCCGCGACGCCGCCGAGTGCTGCGAACGACGTCGCCGTCGGCACCGGAAGCTGCTCGATCGTCATGGCGGTGTTGACGCCGGCGCCGACGACGACCGCATCGGTCGTCGCCTCCGCGAGGATGCCGCAGATCTTGTGCCCATCGACCAGGACGTCGTTCGGCCATTTCACGGCGACGTCATGTGCGGGAAGCTGCTCGGCGATCGCTTCCGCCATCGCGACTCCGGCGGCGAGCGGGATCCATCCCCGCGCGGCGGGATCGGCGGGAAGCTTCCGGAGCATCACCGAGACGGCGAGGGCCGAGCCCGCGGGAGCGACCCACGTGCGATCGAGGCGACCGCGTCCGGCGGTCTGGTCGTTCGTGACCAGCACCGCCAGGTGCGGCCAGCTTTCGGCGTCAGACGCGTTCGCCCGCAGATCGGCGTTCGTCGAACCGGTGTCCGCCACCACCTCGAGGCGCCGAGCGGTCGCGCGCGCGAGCGGCAGATCCATGGTCAGGCGTCCTCGTCGTCGGCTTCTTCGTCGTCATCGTCCTCGTCGTCACGAACGATCCCGACCTCATGGGCCTGCCAGCGCTCCCACTCCTGCATGAGCCCCTCCACCGCTGCGTGGAACTTCGCGGTCGCCACCCCGTGCGTGGTGTCACCGAAGTAGTGCTGCACCCACATCCGCAGCCGGACGATCGCCGCCTCGTCCGCGCGAACCCGGTCGACCTCGGCGACGATGTCGACGGCTGCTTCGGCGGTCAGCCACTCGCAGTCCGCCAGGTAGCCCTGCGTGTCGATCGACGCCTGCTCGTCCGTCGGCCGGGTGATCATCAACGGCTTCCCTGCCGCGAGCCTGTCGTACACCATCGCGGAGATGTCGACGATCGAGACGTCGGCCGCCGTGAGCTGCCAGCCGAGCTCGGGAGATGCGTCGTAGATGTGGTGAGCCGCCGCGTCCGCGACATTCGCCGCGCTGATCGCAGCCACGATGCGACGGTGCGCGGCACCGTACTCCTCGTCGACGACCCCGCTGCGTGGGTGCGGGCGGTAGATGACGCGGTGGGCACCGGTCGCCAGCAGGCGTGTGACGAGCGTCTCTCCGTGGGACGCGATCGACCCGTAGTGAGCGCTCGGACGGTCGCCCTCCCACGTCGGCGCGTAGAGCACGACGGTGCGCTCATCGGGCGTGTAGGGAAGGGTACCCGCGTAGTGATCGGCCTGCGGGCGCCCGATCTCGATCGTGCGCCGGTCGACGTCGTAGTCCCACAGCGTGCGCGAGAGGCGATCACGAGCGGCCTGACCGGCGACGAAGGCATAGTCGTAGGCCTTGTACTGGTTCGTCGTCATGTACATCTTGTCGGACTCGCCGTGATTGATGAACACGTGCCAACGCCGCCCGTACCGGAACATCTGGAAGTTGCGCGTGTTCTGGTTCACGTAGAGCACGACGCGGATGTCCTGCGTCGCGATGAAGCGTTCGAGGTCGCGTACCTTGGGCACGAACGCCACCGGCGGCGAGTCCTCTTCGAGCAGTTTCTCGGTTCCGGTCGCCTGACGCGACAGCACGACCACGGGCCAGCGTTTCGACAGCTCGGCGAGCGGGCGGTACCACTGCCGCATCTGGTACATGTTCACGGCGCCGTCGGCGAAGTAGACCGCGATCTTGAAGTGCTCGGCCGGAAGCGGTTCGCGCTCGGCGAGCCGCCGCCGCACGCGTTGCACGGCGGTGCGAGACGCGAGCGCCCGCTTCAGCAGACGGTATGCCTTCTTCGCGTCAGACAGTGCACCCATCCCTCCAGAATAGTTCGTCCTGGTCGCTCCCTCCGGCCGCATGTGGTTCGAAGAGCTGAGGGGCAGCGCCTCGCGCACCCCTCAGGCAACGTCCGTGGACACCATGCCATGATCGTCATGTGCCCGCCGACGAAACCTCCGCTCCCCTGCCCGGGGTGTCCTTCGTGATGCCGGTGCTCAACGAGCGCGCGTACCTCGAACACGCGATCGCGTCGGTTCTCGCGCAGGACGTCGACGCCCCCACCGAACTCGTGCTCGCGCTGGGGCCTTCGACCGACGGCACGAACGATCTCGCGCGACGACTCGCCGCCGCGGACGATCGCATCCGGCTGGTCGACAATCCTGCGGCGCACATCCCGGTCGGCCTGAACGCCGCGATCCGCGCGAGCCGCTACGACACGATCGTGCGCGTGGACGCGCACTCCGAGCTCTCCCCCGGTTACGCCGCCCGGGCGCTGAAGACCCTGGATCGTACGGGGTCCGCGAACGTCGGCGGTGTGATGCACGCCGAGGGACGCACGCCCTTCCAGAAGGCCGTGGCGCGCCTGTACAACTCTCCCGTCGGGCTCGGCGGAGGCGCCTACCACGGGAGTTCACAGGAAGGCGAGGCGGAATCGGCCTACCTCGGCGTGATGCGGCGCGACGTGCTCGATGAGGTCGGGCTGTTCGACGAGTCGATCCGACGTGGCGAGGACTGGGAGCTGAACCTCCGGATCCGCCAGGCCGGCCACCGGGTCTGGTTCGATCCCGACCTTTCCGTCACGTATTGGCCGAGGGAGAGCTGGCTGCGCCTGGCACGGCAGTTCCGCGCCACCGGCGCCTGGCGGGGCGAGCTCGTGCGCCGCTTCGGACGCAGCAACAGCCTCCGTTACTTCGCCCCGCCGGCACTCGTCGTGGTCGTCGTCCTCGCGATCCTCGTCGCGGTCCTGCAGTTGACCGGCATACTCAGCGGGGTGGCCTCCCTGGTCGCGTCTCTTCTCGTGTACGGACCGCTCGCGCTGTACCTGCTGCTCGTGCTCGGTGTCGCGCTCGCTCCCGGCGGAGGTGGCGTGCGCCAGCGGATGTGGACGCTCCTCGTCCTGCCGACGATGCACATCTCCTGGGGGCTGGGATTCCTCGGCGGTGTGCTGCGCGGAGCTCGCGACACCGTGGATTCCTCCCGTCTCGGCACGCGCAACACGCCCCTGCCGTGACACCGCTGCCCCGACGCCGGTTCGACGCTCAGCGCGCGACGAACCCCAGGTCGAGGATGCGATCGACGACACGCTCGGCCGCATGACCGTCGTCTCGGGAGTTGAACTGCTTCCGCCAGGCCGCATAGCGTTCGGCGAATGCGTCGATGTGCCCCGGGTCACCAAGCGCGGCAGCGAGCTCCTCCTGCGTGCGCACCAGCGGACCCGGTGCCCTCTCCGCGAGATCGAAGTAGAAGCCGCGCAACTGTCCGCGATAGTGATCGATGTCCGGCACCAGGAAGTACATTGGCTTGCCGGTGACGCTGAAATCGAACATCACAGAGGAGTAGTCGGTGATCAGCGCATCAGCGGCGAGAAGCAGCCGCGCGGTCTCGGGGTACCCCGTTACATCGATGACCCGCGCACCGGCGCGATCACGCCCCTGTTCCAGGGTGCGGGAGTGACCACGAACGAGAACCACCGCGTTCGCCTGACGTGCCAGCAGCTCCGCATCGACGAAGTCGACCATCTCGGCACGATCGTCGCGCCAGGTCGGGGCGTAGAGCAGCACGCGCTCGTCGGGGCCGATCCCCAACGCCGCGCGCACCGCGGACGCGTCACCGGTGACGAGTGCGTCGTTCCGGGGGTATCCCTCCACCCAGATCGGGCGCCCGAAGAAGGCGTAGGCCTTGCGGAGGATGCGTTCGGAATAGGTGTTCTGCGCCAGCAGGACGTCCCAACGTCGCGACTCCTTCACGACAGCCGCCATGCGCCGTGGGTCGAAGCCGGGGCGGTGCAGTGCGAGCCGTTTGAGAGGTGTGCCGTGCCAGGTCTGCAGCACCTTCTGCCCCGGTTTGCGGGCGAACCGCCGGCGTAACCAGTCGTTCACCACCAGCAGTCGCGCGGCTCCCCGGGCATGCCACCACTGCGGGCTGCCCTCGACGACCGCGATCGCCCCCTCCGGCACCTCGACGGAGAGATCGACCACGCTCCAGTACCGTCGCACCTCGGGCGCACGTGCCGCGAGTTCTCGGTCGATGGCCCGAGGGTTGCAGCCGACGCTGCGCCCGTAGAAACTCTCGAAGAACACGGCGTTCTCGGTGCCACCCGCCTGCGCCACGTACCGCTCCTCGAGGGTCGACCGCCCCTCAGCGGTCTCGTACACCGGGTCGATCGGAGCGGCGATCCGCACGACGCCGGCGTCGACGGCGATGCGCACCCCGGTGAGCACCACGGCTGGGAGTCTGACCTCATCGAGGTCGACGCCATCGATCCTCAGCTCGTACGCTCCGGTCGGCAGCGGGAGCGAAGGGCCACCCCACCGGGATGCCTGCAGCGGGAACGTCGCCTTCCAGGTCGAGCCGTCGCTGCCGATGCGAGCCTCGACGTGTGCTCGTGGCCCACGCAGATCGGCCGCCCCCGGTCGCTCGCCGGTCCCTTCGATGATCAGGGCCTCCGCCGCGTCATCGATGCGGGCCGTTGTCATGCTGCTCCCTTCGGCGCGGGAATCCCCCGCGCGCGGATGACCTGATAGACGCGCTCGGTGTTGCGTCCGTCCCGATACGCGTGCATCCCCGCGCTGAGCGTAGCGGAACGGACGGACGCCGCGTCGCGGACCGCGTCGTCGACGAGCAGGGCTTCGAGCTGCACGAGCGCCTCCGCCCAATCGGCGGCGGCGGCGGGTCCTGAGACATCTTCGAATCGGCCGTAGAAGCCGCGCGTCGCGGCGTACTCCTGCGCATCGGGCGCCAGGAACAGCACCGGCATACGCAGGAGGCCGACGTCGTACGCGAGTGACGAGTAGTCCGTCACGAGCACGTCGAACGCGGCGAGCGCCGGTGTCACGTCGGGAAGCGACGCGGCGCCGAGCGTGCGCACCCGTCTGCTCGGAAGAGGGGGCGCATATCCGCCCTCGCCCAGCGGATGCGAGCGCACGAACAGGACAGCGTCGTGTTCTTCGAGGACCCGCAGGATGCGGATCCACTCCTCTGCGGTGGGGACCGCGGGATCAGGAGCGCCATCACGCCAGGTCGGCGCGTACAGGAGGGTGCGCGCCGTGTCGGGGATCTCTCCGGCGACGCTGCGGAGCACAGCGGTTGCGGCCGATCGTGCCTCGTCGAACGAATCGCGCGAGAGCACATCGACTCGAGGTTCCCCGGTCACGACCACACGATCGTCTCCGAGACCGAAGGCCGACTCCAGACGCCCTCGCGCCCGATGTGAAGCCGCCGGAAGCACCTGGATCCGCTGGGCCGCCGCCCGGTAGAGGATGCCGACGGCACGGCGGAGCAACGCTGCACCGGGAACGTTCGGGACCTGGGTGGTCGCGGGCGAGTCCAGGCCGATGCGCTTCAGGGGAATGCCATGCCAGAGCTGCACCACGAACGCGCCGCCGTTCGCGTAGCGGTTCACGTCACCGAGTCCATGGGTCACGACGAGCACCCCCGCCCTGGCGGTGTGCCACCAGCCGCGGACGCCGCCCTTGCGCGCGTAGCGGATGCCGAGGGCGGCCGCATCCCGATCCTCACGCTCTGACGAGGTGAGCCACACCGTGTCGTGACCGACTGCGGACGCGTGGCGCTGCAACGCGAGAGCCCCGTCGCCGACGCCGGCACCGCAGCCGAAGACCCAACGCCGCCCGCGCGGAAGAAGGAGAGTGCCGATGCGCCCGACGGCATACAGCGGGATCCGCAGGAGCTTGGCCGCATTGCCGGTGCCGAAAGAGAAGGACGCCACCCCGCGAGCCTATCGCGGGGTGGCGTCCTTCTCTGTGCGCGGTGGGGTTCAGCCGGCGAGTTCGCCGAGCGTCACCTCGACGTCGTATTCCTTGCCGCCGCGCACGTAGGTGACCTTGGCATCGCTACCGGCCGCCGCCGCACGCACCTGAGCGGTGAGATCGCTCGCGCTGGTGATCGGGACCCCGTTGAACGTGGTGACCACGTCGCCCTCCTGGATACCGGCGGCTGCGGCAGCACCGCCGTCCGTCGCCTTGGCGATGTACGCCCCGGAGACGGTCGCACCCTGCACGCTCGACGCGTCCTGGACCGATGCCCCGAGCAGGCCGTGCGTCGCCGCACCGTCCGCGATGATCTCGTCCGAGACCCGCTTGGCGATGTTCGACGGGATGGAGAAGCCGATGCCGATCGAGCCCGACTCCTCGGAGCTTCCCGAGCTCGCGATCGCCACGTTGATGCCGATCAGCTCGCCCTTGCTGTTGACGAGCGCGCCGCCGGAGTTGCCGTGGTTGATCGCGGCATCCGTCTGGATGACGGCGATCGAGATGGAGTTCGAGGTCTGCGGTGTGCCGCTTCCGGGGATGTCGAACTGGAACGGCCCCTGGCCCTGACCCTGATCGGGCGTCTGCTGCTGGTTCGGAGCGTCCTCGGACGACGAGTCGGGCAGTGCGGAAGAGGCGATCTGAATACTGCGGTTCAGCGCACTCACGATTCCCGTCGTGACCGAGTTCGCGAGCCCGAGCGGAGCGCCGAGCGCCACCGCGGTGTCGCCGACGTTGAGCTTCGAGGAATCGGCGAAGTCCATCGGGGTGAGCCCCTTGGCGTCCTTCAGCTTGATGACGGCCAGATCGTAGATCGGGTCGGTGCCGACCACGGTCGCCTCGAAGATGCGTCCGTCGGATGTGGTCACCCGGATCGTCGGATCCGCGACAGCGCCGCCGAGCGTCACGACGTGCGTGTTGGTGAGCACGTAGCCGTCATCGCTGATGATGACACCGGATCCGCTGCCTGCCTGGTCAGAGCCCGCCACCTCGATGGTGACCACGGACGGCAGGGCGGCCGTGGCGACCGCTGTGGTCTCGTTGACGGAACCGGGGTTGTTCACCGTCACCGTCTGCGGCCCTGTCGCCGTGCCCGACGAGGGCTGGTCCTGGAGCCCGTTCAGCAGCGCTCCGCCGCCGAACCCGGCGACTCCGCCGACCAGAGCGGCCGCGACGATGAAAGCAGCGAACTTCGCGCCGCTACGAGGCTTCTGCTCCTTGGTCTTCGTCCCCTCGCCCGGGGCGCCGGCGGTACCGCCGTCGAGCGGCTGCGTCGGCTGGGTGTACGACGATGCAGTGGGGATGCCGAAGGCCGCGCCCTGCGCGGTGGCGGTCGCCGGGGCAGCGGCGGCGGGCGCCGCGTAGCCGTGCGGGACCGGGGCGATCACGGGCGCGGCCGGGGCCTGCGAGGTGAAGGTCGACGGCATCTCATGCCCCTGTACCGGCGCGGCGGCGGCGGGCGCGGCGGGTGCCGGTGGGGTGGTGTCAGCGGCGGCATCCGGCACCGGCTGAGCGGCGACCTCTGCGGCCTCGGTGGACGGCACGGCATCGTTCGACGCGGGTACCGACTGGTCCTGGGGGTTGTCTTCGTTCATGGTGTGTGCTCCTTCGACGACCATTTCAGAATGACGCCTGTATCTGTGCGTTCCTTATGTCGAAGATGAGTTTCAGCTATGGCCTTAGCCTGTTCTTCATGAGTGTCATTCCTGGCGCATGGCGTCGCACGGCAGCGGGTGCAGGTCTGCTCGCTGCGGACGGAACCGTTGCGCCCACCATCTTCGCAGAGATGTCGGCAGCAGCGGCCCGAACCGGCGCGATCAATCTCGGCCAGGGCTTCCCTGACGAGGACGGTCCCGCCGAGGTGCTGGAAGCGGCACGGAAGGCCATCGCGGACGGCGCGAACCAATACCCTCCCGGTCGCGGTACCCCGGAGCTCCTCGCAGCCATCAGCACGCATCAACGTCGCTTCTACGGGCTGTCCGTCGATCCCGCCGCCGAGGTGATCGTCACAGCCGGGGCGACGGAGGCCCTGACCGCGACCCTGTTGGCGCTGATCGACGGTCCGGACGACGAGGTGGTCGTCTTCGAGCCGTACTACGACTCCTATGCCGCGGCCGTGGCACTGGCAGGGGCACGCCTTCGTACGGTGCCGCTGCGCGCCCCCGACTTCCAGCCCGACCTCGATCGGCTCGCGGCGGCGGTGACCGACCGCACCAGGATCATCCTGGTCAACGATCCGCACAACCCGACGGGCGCGGTCTTCGGGCGCGAGGTTCTCGAAGAGGTGGTCCGTCTGGCTGAGGAGCACGACGCGATCATCGTCACCGACGAGGTTTACGAGCACCTGGTCTTCCATGCGCCGCACACGCCGATCGCGACCCTGCCCGGAGCATCCGAGCGCACCCTGACCATCTCCTCCGCGGGCAAGACCTTCTCAACGACGGGATGGAAGATCGGCTGGGTGCACGGACCCGCCACGCTCATCACCGCCGTGCTCACCGTGAAGCAGTACCTCACCTACGTGAACGGCTCGCCTTTCCAGCCGGCGATCGCTGTGGGGCTGCGGATGGACGACGCGTACTTCACGGATGCCGCCGCCATGCTCGCGCGAAAGCACGAGATCCTCGGAGCCGGGTTGAGGACGGCCGGGTTCACCGTGCACGCCCCGCAGGGCGGCTATTTCACCGTCGCCGACGCGACCGCGCTGGGCGGAATAGACGCCGCGGCGTTCTGCCGCGCACTGCCGGAACGTGCGGGAGTCGTCGCGATCCCGCTCACGGCCTTCGTCTCCGAGGCGCATCGGGGGGAGTACTCGGGCCTGGTGCGCTTCGCGGCCTGCAAGCGCGTCGACGTGCTCGAAGAGGCGGCGGCGCGGCTCGCCCGATCCTCCGCCTGACGCCGTCCGACGAGGCCCCGACCGCGCCCGGTCTAGAGGTACGCCTCGGGAGCGACGGCCTCGTGCGGATCGACCTCATGCGGAACGACGGAGTACCGTCGCACGCGCAGCGACGGGTTCGTCACCCGTACCCGTTCGATCGTCTCTCTCTCGACGACAGCGGTCGCGATACCGGCAGCGGTGCCCACGCCTGCGAGGACGACCCCCTGGGGATCGATGATCTGCGAATGCCCCACACCGATCGGAGTCGGGTGGTCTGCCGCGACCACGTAGACGGTGTTCTCGATGGCGCGAGCCGCGAGCAGGGTCGTCCAGTGGTGCTCCTTGAGTGGCCCCCTGACCCATTCGGCCGGCACGACGAGGACATCGGCCTGCTCGTCGACCAGAAGCCGGGCCACCTCGGGGAAGCGGAGGTCGTAGCAGGTCATGAGTCCGAACCGCAGACCGCCGAGATCGAAGGTTGCGGCGATACCCACGTCGCCCGGCTCGACCCAGTCGGACTCCTTCTGTCCGAACGCGTCGTAGAGGTGCTGCTTGCGGTACACGGCGAGGACTCCGTCACCGCGTACCGCCACGACCGCGTTGCGCACCCGGCGCCCCCCGGTCGCCCGCTCGACGAAGCCGGCGACGATCACGACGGCGTACTCGGCGGCCAGCGCGGTCAGGTTCGCGACGAACTCGCCGTCGAGGTCCTCCGCGTTTGCCGCCAGGCTCTCGTCCATGGGATCGACGAAGTAGCTCGAGTACTCCGGGAACACGATCAGCTTCGCTCCGCGGGACGCCGCATCGGACGTCAGTTCCGCGATGCGTTCGCGGTTGTCGGCTCGGGATGCGGTGGGCGCGAACTGGCACACGGCGACGGGGACGGCAGCGGTCTCGGACATGCCTCCATCTTCTCGTATCGACACGCCCGGGGCGTCACCGGGAAGCCCCCTCGATTCGCCCGCCTTCGGAATCCGTGATAAGTTACTTCTTGTGCCGCGGGGTGGAGCAGTTCGGTAGCTCGCCGGGCTCATAACCCGGAGGTCGCAGGTTCAAATCCTGTCCCCGCAACAAATGAAAGGCCCTCTGACTCGGAGAAATCCAGGTCAGGGGGCCTTTCGCTTTGCTTCGCGTGCGACGCGCCCGATCGGATTCGCCGGAATGCGCCGCCCCGGCTCAGATCAGGTCGGCCACCAGACGTTCGATCCGGGTGCGGATGTCGTCGCGGATCGGTCGCACGGCGTCCAGCCCCTGGCCGGCGGGATCATCGAGCTCCCAGTCCTCGTAGCGCTTTCCCGGGAAGAACGGGCAGGCATCGCCACAGCCCATCGTGATCACGACATCGGAGGCCTGCACGGCTTCGGTGGTCAGCACCTTGGGCGATTCGGCCGTGATGTCGACACCGAGCTCGGCCATGGCTTCCACCGCGACCGGGTTGATCTGATCCGCGGGCAGGGAACCGGCCGAGCGCACGTCGATCCGATCCCCCGCGATCTCACGCAGGAAACCCGCGGCCATCTGCGAGCGGCCGGCGTTGTGCACGCAGACGAAGAGGACGGAGGGCTTGACGGGTACGTCGGTCATCGGGTGCTCCTCGCGGGCGTGCTGTCGGGATTCTCTGCGGCGTGATCGGCGGTTGCCGGAATCAACTCCATTCTCGCCCGAACCGTGCCGACCTGGACGAGAGGGTTCGCGCAGCAGCTGCCTCCTTCGCCATCGAAGTCACCCGCTCCCCCGCAGACACCCGTCGCAGGCAGGGTGAGCTGCGTGCTCCGCGCGGCGATCAGGTCGCCCGCGAGCTGTGCGGCGACGCTCCGCGCCTGCTCGAAGCCCGTGAGCGCCAGGAATGAGGGCGCACGCCCGTAGCTCTTCGCGCCGACGATGTAGAGATCTTCTTCCGGCTGAGTGAGCTCGACCGCCCCTGTCGCCCCGACCGACCCGCAGGAGTGGACGTTCGGGTCGATGTCTGCGGCGATGCCGGCCACCGCCTCCAGAGAGGGGTCCCATGCCACACGCACCTCCGAGAGCATGCCGAGGTCGGGACGGAATCCCGTCAAGGCGAACACGTGCGAGACGCCCCTCACCGCACCTCCGCTGTCCGCAATGATCGTGAGACCCTCTTCGTCCGCGCGGAACTCCGCGACGCGGAAGCCCTGGATGACATCGACGAGACCGGACTCGATGACTTTTCGAGCCCGCGCACCCAGCGCCGCGCGCTCGGGAAGCGCATCGCCCGTTGCGCCACCGAGCAGGCGGGACGCCGCCTTTCCCCGGCGCATCAGCCACGTGACTCGCGTACCGGGGTGTCGTCGCGCCAACGCGGTCAGGCGCAGCACGGTGTGCGTGGCCGAGTGCCCGGACCCGATGACGACCACGTGCCGCCCGGCCTGGGCCGTGACATCATCCGGAATTCGGTAGGAGATATGCGAGGCGAAGCCTGTCTCGCCGATCGCGGGGAGCCCCTCGGCTCCGGCCGGATTGGGGCGACCCCAGGTACCGCTCGCATCGACGACGGCACGTGCACTGATTCGGAGTTCTTCGCCATCCGCGCCGATCGCGTGGACGACGAAGGGCTGTCCCGCGCGGCCGCTCTCGACCACACGGTCCCGCCCCTTGCGCGCAACGCCGGTGACCGTCGTCGAGTAGCGGACCCGCTCCCCCAACAGCTCAGCGAGGGGCGCGAGATACCGCACGATCCACTCCGCGCCGGTCGGATACCCGTCCGTCGGAGCGGTCCATCCCGAGGGTTCCAGCAGGCGACGGGAGGCCGCATCGGTCAGCTCGGGCCAGCGGGAGAACAAGCGCACGTGCCCCCACTCGGAGACCGCGGTGGCGGGGCCCGACCCACGCTCCAACACGATCACATCGCACCCGCGCTCGGTGAGGTGTGCGGCGACGGCCAGCCCCTGGGGGCCTGCGCCGATGACGACGACGGGAAGCTCGGACATCACGTTCCTCACATTGATGAACTTCGATATGAACACAGTGGGTGATCTATCGATGTTTGTCAATACGTGGGTAGCATGGCGCTATGACCATCCCTGCGACGATCGACGCCGGCACCTCCTGCTGCGTACCGCGGATCACCTCGACCATCAGCACCGAGGAGGCCGAAAGGGTGGCCCGCGTGTTCAAGGCGCTGGGAGATCCGACCCGTGTGCGTCTGCTCTCCCTCATCGCCGCCGGTGACGGCGGGGAGGCGTGCATCTGCGATCTCACGGAGCCCGTCGGGCTCTCTCAGGGCACCGTGTCCCACCACATGAAGCTCCTCTCCGACGCGGGACTCGTCAGGCGCGAGCAGCGTGGACGTTGGGCGTACTTCTCCCTCGACGTCGAGGCCATCGACGCCGCCTCCGCCGCACTTCGGCCCGCCTGACCGAGGGAGGTCCACCGGACAGACGCGAATGGGCGCCCCCGGAGGGACGCCCATTCGATGCGGATGTCTCGAATCAGTTGCCTGCGGCGGAGTCGAGCTCGATCAGCTTCTGCACCGCTGCGGTGAGACGCTCGTCCGCCTCGGCGAACTTCGCGAGGTCTCCCGCCTTCAGTGCCGTCTCACGGTCGACCAAGGCAGACTGCGCAGCCGCGAGCGCCTCCGCCTCGGCGCCCGTGGGCTGCGTTGGCTCCGTCGTCGGCACCTCGCCGGTATCGGGCACCTGAGCATCCGGATCGGGTTCGACCGTGTCGTCACCGCCGGTCGCACCGGAGTCACCGCCGAAGAGGGTGTCGAGCGCTTCGGTGAGCGTGTTCTCGAAGGCCACGCGGTCACCGAAGGCGACCAGCACCTTCTGCAGTCGAGGCAGCTGCGTCCCCTCGGACGACTGCACGTACACGGGCTGCACGTAGAGCAGACCGCCGCCGACGGGCAGTGTCAGCAGGTTGCCGTAGATGACTTCGGACTCCCCCTGCTGCAGCAGGTTGAGCTGAGGCACCACGGACGTGTCGGAGTTGTAGGTGTTCTGCACCTGACCGGGGCCGGGAACGGTCGTGTCGGTGTCGATCTCGAGCATGCGCAGCTGGCCGTAGCCCTCCGCCTTCTTGCCCTTCTCCGAGCCGGCGTCCGAATCGACCGCGAGGTAGCCCATCAGCACGTCACGGCTTCCACCCGCGCCCTGCGAGTTCGGGATGAACGTCGAGAACATCGAGAATCTCGGAGTGTCCTGCCCCGGCATCTGCATGGTCAGGTAGTACGGCGGCTGCAGCATCGATTCGCTGCGCGGGTCGTTCGGCGTCTGCCACCGGTTGTCCTGCTGGGCGAACGATCCGGCCTTGTCGACGTGATACACACCGAGGATGTCGCGCTGCACCTTGAACAGGTCGGTCGGGTAGCGCACGTGGCTCATGAGCTCGCCGGACATCTCGCTGATGGGCTTCACCGTCGACGGGTAGACCTTCTGCCAGGTCTTCAGCACCGGGTCCTCGTCGTCCCACGCGTAGAGCGTCACGGAGCCGTCGTAGGCGTCGACCGTCGCCTTGACCGAGTTGCGGATGTAGTTGATGTCGTCGATGGCGAGCGTCGGCGACGGGATGTTGGAGTCGGCGATCGCATCCGACAGGCTCACGCTCGTCGAGTACGGGTACGTCTGACTCGTGGTGTAGCCGTCGACGATCCAGACGATGCGGCCGTCCACCACGCTCGGGTACGGATCGCTGTCGAGCTCGAGGTAGGGCGCCACCTTCTGGACGCGCGTCTTGGGATCGCGGTCGTAGAGGATCTGCGAGTCCTCGTTCACCAGGTTCGAGAACAGGATCTGCTCGGACTGGAACTTCAGTGCGTAGAGGAGCTTGGTGAACGTGTCACCGATCTTCGGGCCACCGTTCCCCTCGAACGTGGTCTTCGTCTCGCTCGAGCCGTCCTTACCACGCGGATAGTCGATCTCCGCGGGCTCGGACCCCTCGGGGGCACCGACGATCGAGTATTCGGGCGAGTTCTCGCCGAAGTACACGCGCGGCTCGAAGTTCTCGCGGTCCGACAGGAACCCGGACGTGGGGATGCCGCGCTCGAGGAAGACCGGCTCGCCGTCGGTCGTGCGCTGGTTTCCGGCAGCGGCGACGAGACCGTAGCCGTGCGTGTAGACCGCGACACGGTTGTTCCAGTTGTCGCCGTCGCCGAGGCCCGACATGTCGAGGTCGCGCACGGACACCACGGTGTCCTGCATCTTCCCGTCGATCTCGTACCGGTCGACGTCCATCGTCGTCTGGAACTGGTAGTACCCGCGGTATTGCTCGAGCTGGCGTACCGTCGGCGGGATGACCTTCGGGTCCATGATGCGCGTCGACGCGGTGGTCTCGGCGTCGGCGCGCAGCTGACCTGCTTCGGCGTCGGTCTTGGCGGCGAAGGGCGTGGTCTCGAGGTCTGCGACCCCGTACGCCTCCTTCGTTCCGTCGATGTTGCGCTGGTAGTACTCGGCCTGGTAGGCGTTCTGGTTCGGCTTCACCTGGAAGGTGGTGACGACCCAGGGGTATCCCACGCCGACGACGAGCGACGCCACGATCAGCAGCGCCGTCGCGGCCAGCGGGAAGCGCCAGCGGCCGATGACAGCCGTGACGAAGAAGAGGATCGCCACCACGGCGGCGATGATCGCCAGGATCGCGAGACCGGGGATCGTCGCGTTGACGCCCGTGTAGGCCGCACCCGTGATGCGATCGTCGGGCTCGACGAGCGTCTTGTACTGGTCGAGCCAGAGGCTCGCCGCCTGCACGAGGAGGTAGAGACCCGCGATGACCGCGAGCTGGATGCGTGCGGGCTTCGAGATGCGCAGCTCACCCTGGCCGATGCGCACCGAGCCGTACAGGTACGAAACGAGTGCGGTGACCAGGAGCGAGAGCAGCAGAACAGCCGAGACGAACGCGAGCAGGATCGTGTAGAACGGCATCGCGAACATGTAGAAGCCGGTGTCGATGCCGAACTGGGGGTCGACGTCAGAGGTCGCCACGCCGTTGGCCCAGAGCCAGACCGTCTTCCACTGCCCCGCGGCCGCGAAGCCGGCGAACAGCCCGAAGAAGATGGGCATGCCCCACATCGCCAGGCGACGCAGCGGCTCGATGACCTCCTGGTACCGGTCCAACTGCGAGCTGAGTCGCACGTAGACCGGACGCAGGCGGTACGCGAGCTGGATGACGACGAACAGCGGAACGGCCATCCCGAGGAAGCCGACCACGAACATCACCGCCGTGGCGATCCACTGCGTCGTGAGGACGCCCGTGAAGCCCACCTGGTCGAACCAAAGGAACTCGGTGTAGAGGGAGGCGAACACGAAGAACACCGCGATCAAGGCGGCGATGATCACCAGGGAGATGCCGAGAATGCGTCGTGAGGTTCGAGGCGTGGCCGGGTTCGGAGCTGAAGGCGAGGAGGTCACCCCTCCATCCTAGGCATCGCTCACTGTGGGCAGGCTGTCATCCCGGTCACGGCGAGGTCACGGCCTCCATCGCATTCAGCTGCCGGTGCGCTCGCAGGTCGGGAGCGCGGCGACGTCGCCGTCGTCCGCGATCACCTCGAGGGCGGCGAGCGACTCGTCGAGCGTCGCGGTGCGGATGACCTGGAGACCATCCGGCACATGCCCGACGACCTCGTCGCAGTTGGCCGCAGGAGCGAGGAAGTACTCGGCACCCGCGTCCCTGGCACCGTACAGCTTCTGCCGGATGCCCCCGATCGGGCCGACGGTGCCGGCCGCGTCGATCGTTCCGGTACCGGCGACGTCCTTCCCGCCGTTGAGCTCGCCTTCCGTCAGCGTGTCGATGATGCCGAGCGCGAACATCATCCCCGCGCTGGGCCCGCCGACGTTGTCGAGCTGGATCGTGACGTCGATCTCGAAGTCGTAGTCGGTGCGGAGGGTGATCCCGATGAGCCACATGCTCACGTCGCCCTCGGTGTGCTTCTCGGGCGTGACCTCGACCGTCTGCTCCGTCCCGTCACGCAGCACGGTGAGCTGCACGGCCGCTCCCCCCGCCGCCTGGATCGCCTCGCGCAGCTGTGTGGCCGACGTCACCGGAGTGCCGTCGATCGCGGTGATCACGTCGTCGGCTTCGAGGATCCCGGCGGCCGGGGAGTCGGCGACGGCTTCGACGACGACGACCTGGGCGCCGGTGTCGTATCCGAGCTCGTTCAGCGCCGCAGCCGTCGCCTCGTGCTGCGAGTCGACCATCAGCGTGGCGTTGCGCTCATCGCGCTGCTCGCTCGTCACTCCCTGTGGGAACACCGCGTCGAGCGGGACGACCGCCTTGGAAGAATCCATCCATGCCAGCGCGAGCTCGAACCAGCTCGGTGTGCGCTCACGGTTGCCCACGACCTGGACCGTGGTGAGGTCCAGGGTGCCAGCGGTCTCGAAGGTCTCGGCACCTTCGACGCTGATGAGGGGAACCTGCTCACCGTCGGCGCCCTTCGCGGTGCCGAGGGTGTCGTACACCGGACCCGGCCGCTGGATCACATAGGGCGACGGCAGGAACGTCAGCACGACCAGCGCGATGAGCGCGACGATCAGCGCCCAGACTCCGAGTCCGAGCTTCCCAGACCGCGTTCGATCCACTGCATTCCTCCGTCGTTCGCGAGCGGCGTACACCGATCTGCCCGCATCGGGTTCGCGCGCAGAAACCTGTGACTAGCGTAGAGGCCACGGCAACAGAAGTGCTGAGAGGGCGAGCGACATGGCAGACAACGACCCGACACCCGAGGACTTCCAGGAGTTCCTGCGGAAGATGCTCTCGAATCAGAGCGGCGGGGACATCGATCCCGAGGCGCTTCGGGGCGCTTTCGAGGGAATGGACGGCTTCACACTCGACCCCGCGATGATGCAGACGATCATGTCGCAGCTGCAGGGCGCCTTCGGCGGCGACCCCTGGGAGAACGCGCTGCGCCAGGCTCTCTTCATCGCCAACCGGGATGGACAGGGTGTGACCGACGGTTCGCGCACCTCGCTCGCCGACTCGTTCGCGCTCGCGAACCTGTGGCTCGGAGAGGCGACGACGATCTCGGAGCTCTCCGAGACACCGACCGCGATGACCCGCGGCGAATGGGTCGAGAAGACTCTCCCGGTGTGGAAGGAGATCGCAGACCCGGTGTCGACGAGCATCGCGGACGCGCTGACCTCGGCCTTGGACACCCAGGTGCCGGAGGAGATGCGCGGCGTCGTCCAAGGCGCTGGCAAGCTGATGCGGGGCCTCGGCGGCTCGGTGTTCGCGGCGCAGTTCGGGCAGGTGCTCGGCAACCTCTCGCTCGAGGTCGTGTCCGGAGGCGATGTGGGCATCCCCGTGCTCCCTGCGGGGACGGCGGCGATCATCCCGCAGAACCTCACCGCTTTCGGCGAGGGCCTCGAGATCCCCGAAGACCAGATCGCGCTCTACCTCGCCACCCGCGAGCTCGCATACGCGCGGCTCTACCGGCACGCGAAGTGGCTGCACCTGCACGTGATGGCGCAGATCACCGACTTCGCGCGTGGGGTCACCGTCGATGTGGACGCGCTCGAAGACGTGGCGAGCCGCCTCGACCCCTCCGACCCCGAGGAGCTGCGCGCGGCGATCGAGGGCGGCGCACTCCTCCCCGTGCAGAGCGAGGCTCAGCGCGAGGCGCTCACCCGGCTCGAGAACCTCATCGCCACGATCGACGGCTGGGTCGACGTGGTCACCGCAGAGGCGACATCTCGTCTGCCTGACGGCGCACGCATCGCGGAAGCCGCTCGACGTCGCCGCGCGGTGGGCGGCCCTGCGGAGGACGCACTCGGCGCCCTGGTGGGGCTCAAACTTCGGCCACGACGCATGCGCGAGGCTTCGGCGATGTGGCAGGCGGTGACCGACGCCGTCGGCATCAGCGGACGCGACTCGCTGTGGGACTACCCCGACCTCATGCCGACGGCCGAGGACATCGACGACCCGAGCGGGCTGGTCGGCCGTCTGCAGGCCGCTGAGCGCGGCGAGCAGCCGGTGGCCGACGAGTTCGACGAGGCGCTGGCGCGTCTGCTCGACGGCGACGACTTCTCCGACGACAAGCCCGCAGAGGGCTCGACGGATGAGGCCGACGGAGACGCGGCCCCGGAGGGCGACAAGCCGGTCTGACCACGGTGAGTGCGGGCGTCCGGTCGATTCCGCGGCAGCCCGCACTTTTCCTCCCCCACACGCGCACCGTCGGTGAGTTGTCCACGGATGCCCGGTTGGGTCCCCGTGGCGCCGCCGTCCTCTCCACAATCGGAGAGATGCCGCTCACTCCTCCGCTCCTCACGCGACTGCACCCTGGCTCGCCTCTGCTGTGGCGCGACGAGCACACGCTCCAGCTCGGTGACGACGGCGGTCTGCGCATCGATGCGGAGGACGCATGGGTGGAACCGCTGCTCAGTCGCCTGCGCTCCGGCTTCCGACGGGGGTCCTTCGACGTGATCGCGCACGCGGTCGGTGCACCGCGGGATGCGTCACGCGCGCTCCTGAAACGCCTCGATCCGCTACTGCTCGATGACGTCGCGCCGGCACGCCCGGCCTGGGTCGAGAGCATCGGGATCACCGATGACCGCAGCGAATACCGGATGCGCGAAGCGCTCACCGACGAAGGCATCACCCTCGTCGACCTCGGCCGTCGTCCCGGCGTCGGCATCGTGCTCGTGAACGGCGCGGCCGCCGCTCTGCAGTTCGCCCGCTACCTGCGCGAGGATACGGCCCACCTGCCGGTGTCGTTCGAACCCGGCCGCGTGACGGTGGGACCGCTCGTCATGCCAGGCGCCACGGCCTGCCTCGCCTGTCGCGACGCTCATGCCCGAGAGCTCGACCCGGCCTGACCGCTGCTGCACGCGCAGATGATCGGTCGCGATCCGGGCCTGATCCGCGCCGCGCAGGTCGCCGAGGCCGGCCGTCTCGCAGCCCTGCTCCTCGCCGATGATGAGACTGCGGTCGGGCGGCTGGTGCGCGTCAGCGCGGACGGTTCGCGCGAGTGGCGTTCGGTGTCATTTCACGAAGAATGCCGGTGCCGCGACTCGTGGTGCCCATCTCCGCCAGGAACCGCGATGGGGACCGCTCCCCCCGCCCCGCTGACCTCGACCACGACAGCGCCAGCGTTCGCGCGGCGCGCGTGACACCCACGTACGCCAGCCGCCGCTCCTCATCGACCGCCTCGAAGGTCGTCGCATACGAGATGGGCAGCGACCCTTCCGCCCAGCCGGCCAGATACACGTGCGGCCACTCGAGGCCCTTGGCCGCATGCAGGGTCGACAGAGTGACCGTGCGCATGGTCGGCTCGTGCTGGTCCTTCGCGCGTGCCATCAGGGCATCGCTGAAGGTGCGCAGATCCGCGTCGGGCCCCGCCTCTTCCGCGAGCCTCAGGATCGCGCGTCGCGCCTCCCATCCGCTGCGCTGCGCTCCCCCCGCCGCTGGCGGCTCCTCCGTGAGTCCGAGCTCGCGAAGCACCCGCTCCACACCGGGCAGGAACCCCTGTTCGGTGGGCGCCACGGCGGCGGCCCGCAACGCGAGGATCGCCTGGCGGACCTCCGGCATGGCGAAGAAGCGCGTGCCACCCAGCACAGATGTCGCGATGCCCTCGGCAGCGAGCGCCTGCTGCAGCACGGCGGACTGCGCGTGCGCACGGTAGAGGACAGCGATCTCCGAAGGAGATGCGCCCGCTTCGAGGCGCGCAGAGATCGCCGCCGCGATCCCGGCCGCTTCCTCCCCCTCGGTCTCGTACGCGGTGATCGTCGGAGCATCGGCGGTGAACTGCTCCCGTGCCGGCACGAGCTCCAACGCGCCGGGGCGGCCGTGCATCAGCGCGTTGGCCGCGGTGAGGATCGGCGGTTGCGAACGGTAGTTCGTCTCCAGGCGCACGACCGTCGCGTCCGGGTGGCGGCGCTCGAACTCGAGCAGGAATCGCTGCTCGGCCCCGGCGAACGAGTAGATGGTCTGACTGGCATCACCCACCACGCAGATGTCGTGCCGATCGCCGAGCCAGAGCTCGAGCAGCCGGTTCTGCAACGGCGAGACGTCTTGGAACTCGTCGACCGTGAAATGCCGGTACTGCTCGTGGACGGACGCAGCGACTCGCGGCTCAGCCTCGAGCATTCCGGCGCAGGCGAGGAGCACGTCTTCGAAGTCGAGCTGACGACGGTCGTCCTTCAGCGCCTCGTATCCCCGCATCAGCTCGATCAGCTGTCCCGCGTCGACGCCGCTGATCGGACGTCCGAGCGCGGCGTACTGGTCGATCGAGAGCATCGAGACCTTGCGCCACTCGATCTCGGAGGCGATGTCGCGCAGCGTCGCCGTGCTGGGACGGAGGCGGATCGCGTCGGCGGCCTGCCCCAGCATCCTCACCTTGTTGTCGATGATCGACGGTGCAGGAGAGCCGGCCAACGTGGGCCAGAAGAAGTTCAGCTGCGCGAGCGCGGTCGCGTGGAAGGTGCGGGCGGCGACCCCTTCCACCCCGAGCGCGCGCAGACGGCCTCGCAGCTCGCCCGCAGCCTTGGCGGTGAAGGTGACGGCCATGACGCGCGAGGGCGAGTAGGCGCCGGTGTCGACGCCGTGCGCGATGCGATGCGTGATCACCCGCGTCTTCCCGGTCCCCGCTCCGGCGAGCACGGCGACGGGTCCTCGCAGCACGGATGCCGCCGCCCGCTGCCGCTCATCGAGGGCATCGAGTGCACTCACGCGTGATCCTCGTACCAGTCGACGATCAGGGCGCGGGCGATCGACGCGGGGCCCGGAAGCCCGACCGGGCCCTGTCCGGCGAGCGCGGATCCGATCTCCGCGCGCGTGAACCAGCGCACCTCGATGATCTCCTCGCCGTCGGGGCGCGCAGCGGACTCGTCGTCGACGACGGCCCGGAACCCGACCATGAGCGATCGCGGGAAAGGCCAGGCCTGCGAGGAGACGTACCGCAGCGAGGACAACCGCACGCCCGACTCCTCCTCGATCTCGCGGTACGCGGTCGATTCGAGGGATTCCCCTGCCTCGGTGAAGCCCGCGAAGCAGGAGAACATCCGTCCGCCCCAGTTCGCGTTGGCACCGAGCAGGAGTCGTTCGCCGTTCCTGCTCTCGACGGCGACGATCACGGCGGGATCCGTGCGCGGAAAGTGCTGGCGCCCGCACACGAGGCAGCGCCGCGACCACCCGGCCTGCTGAAGTTCCGTCGCTCCACCGCACGCGGGGCAGAACGGGGCATCGCGGAGCCATCCGGCGAGGGCGATCGCACTGATCAGGAGCTCGGACTCCTGCCCGTCGATTCGTCCGCCGAGATCACGCAGACCGAGCCAGATCTCATCCGGTGCCGTGTCGAGTGCGTCGTTCTCCGGCGGGGCGGCGGCGAGGAGCAGCACGGCGCCATCGGCGTCGCGTCCGAGAAGAGCCCACGTCGCCTCGACGACCGCATTCGGTGTGACGCGCAGCAGCGCGGAATCGACGACCCGGACGCGGCCCTCGCGCACGACGATGACGCGGGTCGCCGGGTCGGCGCGCAGGCGATCGAGCACGCCCGGCTCCTCGCGGAGTTCGGCTGCACGGTCGAGGGACGGGCGCTGAATGGTCATCGACTCCCTCTTTCACGGGCGTGGCGGAGGCGGGACCGCCCCTGAGCCGACCTACCCTGGGGGCATGGGACGCTCTCCTTTCACTCTAGCCGCGGCAGTGACCGCCGCACTGCCCGGGGCAGAGGTCACGGGTGCCCGCGGTCTGAGCGCCGGGGGCGACGGTCGATTCGACTCCGCCGTCGCCTCGCTGGCGGACGGCCGTGAACTCGCGATCCGCGTCGCGGACGACGACGAGACGTCGCGTGAACTCGCCGCCGAAGCCATCGCTCTTCGTGCGCTCACCGACGGCGCTCGCGCCATGCTGCCGTTCCGCGTACCCGCCTACATCGGGGAGACGCGCATCGGCGACGGACGGGCGCTGGTCACTGAACTCCTCCCCGGCTTCCAGATCGAGGCAGCGCTGGTGCCCGCCGGGCGCGGCGCCGCGCCGTCGATGGGTGCCTCTATCGCCGCTGTGCACGGTCTGCCCACATCGGTCGTGCGTGGTGCGGGCCTCGCCACACGCACCGCCGAAGAGAGCCGTGCCGAACTGGAGCGCCTGATCGACACGGCCGCGGCCACCGGACGTGTTCCGGCTCGCCTCACCGTTCGCTGGCGCGATGCCATCGCCGACGACGACCTGTGGCGCTTCGAATCGACCGTGGTCCTCGGGGGCGTGCAGTCCACCTCGTTCCTCTTCACGGACGATCCGGAACTCGGCCCCGAAGTCGTCGGTCTTCTCGGCTGGCACGGCCTCTCGGTCGGGGATCCGGCACTCGACCTCTCCTGGCTCTCCGCGGCTCCCGACGCCTCCGAAGACGTCCACGCCGCGTATGCCCGGGCCATCGATCGCGCGCCCGACGCCGGCCTCGAGGTGCGTGCGCGCCTGCTCGCCGAGCTTGAGTTCGCGCGCTGGCTCGTGCACGGCGACTCCATGCGTCGGCCGGACATCGTCGACGACGCCGCCGCACTGCTCGACGCTCTCGCCGAAGGTCTGCGAACCGACGACCTCAGCATCATCGATGCCCGGAGCGCGGGCGTCGACTCTGCGATGGACGCGCTCGACCGCGTGCCCCGGGATGCCGTCGCCGAGGTCGACACCTCGATGCACACCGACGCCTACAACCCCGAGGAACTGTGGATCGACGTTCCGGAGGAGGCGGAGTCCACACCGGCCGACACGGAGTCGCCAGAGTCCCCGCGCACCGTCGACACGCACCGAAGCCATGACGACAGCGCTCATCGCGCGGAAATGCTCAACGTCGAGACCGAGGATCTCTCCGAAGCTCGGAGCATCTTCGCGGGAACCCAGGGCTCCGCGCCCCGCGACGAGACGCGTCCTCCTGCGTCGAACACGGCCTCCGCGTACGACGAGTCCGACTCGGACGAGGCTCAGCGCGCGGCGCGGGCGGCACTCCAGCGCTGGAAGAGTTCTTCCTCCGAGTAGACACGGTCGCCGCGAATGATCAGGTCGTCCGCGACGTAGTACAGCGCGACGTCGATCTCCTCCAGCGGAACGCCGAAGCGCCGATGGTACGCCAGGCGGTAGAGCGCGAGCTGCAGCATCCGCTCGTCGCGCTCGGCCGCCGTTCGCGGAGCCTTGCCGGTCTTCCAATCCACGATCTCGATGCGTCCGCCGCGATCGGCTCGACGGTACACGGCATCGAGCTTGCAGATGACGATGTGCGCCCCCGCCGCCTCCGACGCCGAGAGTCCGGCACCGAGCGCGAAGTCGATCTCGATCTCGACGGCGATCGGCTGCAGCCCGCCCCACTCGCAGCTCTCGAACGTCGCCTGCAGGACGGCGAGATCGGCGGCGTCGGCGGCTGCACCCGGCCCCTCCGAGGTCTCCGGCGTCACGTGCGCGGGCTCCGCCGCGATCTCGTCCTCGTCGAGCTCCCAGAGGGCCGCGTCCGGGCGGCTGCCGACACCGACCAGTTCTGACCGCTGCTCTACCCAGGCATGGAACAGGGTGCCGAGCCGGGTCTGCCGATACGGCCGCTCAGGCATGGGTCTGACGATCGAGGCGAGCGTGCCGGAGAAGTCGGTGACGTAGTCCTTGAATCTCGATGCCGGGACGCGTGTCGGGGCCTCGGCGTCGGTGCCGCGTTGTCGGGCCGCGCGCTCGGCCAGCAGGCGGGCGAGTTCCACCGAGGGCTCTGCGGTTCCTGCACGGGCCGCGTCTTCCACGGCGGCAGCCGCCGTCGAGACGACAGCCCGTCGAGCCCCCAGCGGATCGAGGGGCCAGCGCAGGGTCGCCCCGGGACCGTCGTACGGGTTGTCGTCGGGATCGACCGCGTCGATCGGATCGAGGCCCTGAACCTCGATGGCCTCGACGAGATAGGGGCTCGGCGTGCGCGGCGACTTCTGTCCGGCCCAGTGCGCGCCGCTGAGAAGCAGATCGGTCCGCGCACGGGTCACCGCGACATAGGCGAGGCGCCGCTCCTCCTGCTGCTGGTACGCCCGATAGGCGTCCTTGAAGCGCTTGATCGCCCCGCCCTGTGGGTTCGCCTTCGTCGCGCCACCGGACAGAGATGCCTGCGCGAGCTTCTGGCGCTTCACGGGGTCTGCCTCGTCACCCATCGCCTCGATCGGATCCCACTCGAAACGGGGCAATGCGTCGCGGTCACCGCGCAGAGCGAAGGGGACGACGCCGAACCCGAACCACCCCGACGTGTCGGAGACCCGGCTGGGAAGCTCGTCGACCACGAGCCGGACCACCGCGACGGCATCCCATTCCAGCCCCTTGGACCCGTGGATGGTCAGCAGCTGCACGACACCGGCCTCTGGCGGCTCGGGCCGTGGCATGAGCTCGTCGGTGCTCTCGGCCTTGTCGAGCCAGGCGAGCAGACTGCCGATGCTGCCCCGCTCGTCCGCGGCGAGGAAAGCACGCACCTCGTCGGCGAAGGCTCGCAGCTGCGTCGCGGCGATGCGAGCCGGGCCTCTGGTCTCGTTGGCCGCCAACTCGATGTCCAGCCGCAGCTCGAGCTCGATCAGCCGGATCAGCTCGGGGATCGGCTGGGAGGACGCGCGGCGGAGTCGCTCGAGCATCTCTCCCGCCGCGCGCACCCGCGCTCTGCCGTCTGGCGTGATGGGCTCGAGAAGTCGATAGTCGTCGCGCACGGCCCGCACCACGTCGACCGCGTCGATGATCGACACCGCCTCGTCGGCGCCCCGCGAAGAACGCAGCCGCGCGCGCACCTCCTCGGGCAGCGGGGCCATCGCGGGGTCACGCTCCGAGAGTGTGCGGCCGAGGTCGTAGAGCGCCGCCATATCGGCCACCCCGACGCCGAAACGCGGTCCGGTGAGCAGGCGGATGAGCGCCGACCCGGCGGTGGGGTCGTGCACCACGCGGAGCGTCGACACGACGTCGACGACCTCAGGCGTCGCCAGTAGACCGCCGAGCCCGAGGATGCGGTGCGGGATGCCACGCGCCGCAAGCGCCGCCGCGAAGGTCTGCATGTGCCGTTTCGAGCGGAACAGGATGGCTCCGGTGTGCGGCTTCGCCCCCTGCGCCTCGCCGGCGCCGCGGGCATCGTGCGCGGCACGGCGCTGGGCGAACCACTCCGCCACGACGGATGCCTCCTCGTCGACCGTGAACGGGTTCTCCACCGTCACGGTGCCGTCTCCCGCACCGGGGCGCGGCTCGAGCGGCGGCACGTCGAGCCCCGGGCGCTGCAGCGGTTCGAGCACGCGATTCGCGATTCCGAGGACCGCGCGGTCGTTGCGCCAGCTGGTCATGAGGCTGTAGGTCTCGGCCGTACCGGTGCTCGAGAAAGTGCGGGAGAAGGCGTAGAGGTTGTCGGCGCTCGCACCGCGCCAGCCGTAGATCGACTGGTGCGGGTCGCCGACGGCCATGACCGCCGAGTCGCGGAACAGCTCGGCGAGGAAGCGGGTCTGGATCACCGACGTGTCCTGGTACTCGTCGAGCAGCACGACGCGGTGCTGCTCGCGCAGTTCGGCCCGCACGTCGGGAGCGGACTCGACGATGTCGTAGGCCCCGCCCACCTGGTCGGCGAAGTCGAGCACGCCGCGGCGCTGCTTCTCGTCGATGTAGTCGCGCACGAGGTGGGACAGCGTCGGCAGGCTGAGCAGATTCACCGCCGCCTTCTCGACATCGGCGTTGCCGCGATAGGGAGCGAACGCGAGTGCCTGATCCCGCGCGATGCGCTCGGCGAGGTCGAGATCGACGCGGTGGTCGAGAGCGTCACCGGCGAGCCGCTGCACCGCATCGATGACTGTGCCGAGCGCGAAATCGATGTTCTCCAGCTCGGGGAGGTCGCTGCGGAGCACGACTTCGCGCGCCAGCATCCAGGACGCGGCCTGGCTGAGCATCGCCACGTCGGGGTCCCGTCCGATGCGCGCCGCGTGCTCGCGGACGATGCCGTCGGCGAAGGCGTTGTAGGTCGAGACACGCGGCCGGATCATCAGGTCTTCCGCGGCACGGGGCGTCACCGGGTCCCACCCGGTTGCGCGCTGGTCGGCGAGCTCGTCGAGCACGTGCGTGCGCACCAGCTCACGCTGCCGACCAGGCGCGGCCTCGTCGACCCGGCGCAGGGAGCCGTCGGCCACGATCGCGGACAGGTGCGGGAGAAGCCCGCGGCGTCCGTACTCGTCGATGACGGCGAGCCGATGGCCGATCCTCTCCGCGAGCTCGCCCGCGGCCTTGCGCGTGAAGGTCAGGCCGAGGATCTCGTCGCGACGCACGTGCCCATTGGCGACGAGCCACACCACACGTCCCGACATCGTCTCGGTCTTGCCGCTGCCTGCACCGGCGACCACGAGAGCGGGCTCCGGCGGCGCCTCGATCACCCGCTGCTGGGCCGGTGTCGGCGACGGCTGCCCCAGCGCCGCGGCGATGTCGGTGGCCGAGATCCCTTCGCCGGCACTCCACCCGGATTCGCTCCCACCGATCATGAGCTCACCGCCGGCACCGTGTGGATACGGCAGGGATGCACCCGGCGCTGAGTGTCGGCGCAGTGCGACTCGACCTGTGCGGTGAAGCTCGATGCCGACATGCCCCGAGCCGCATCGGACACGCGCATCAGGAAGGCCGAGCGCGACTCGTCGTCGAGCGTGTGCTGATGCGCGATGCGGTAGTCGCTCTTGGCGAGAGTCTTGGAGACGATCACCAGCCGCGCTCCGGCCAGCGATGTCGGCGGGGCGCCCTCGACCAGTCCCTGTTGAACGGCGACCTGATAGGCGGCCAACTGCGCGTGCTCGAGCACACCCGCATCGGATTCGGGATCGTTCTTCCCGGTCTTCAGATCGACCACGACCGTCGGGCCGTCGGGACCTTCCGGCATCCGCTCCCACCCGCGCCCTCGTGCCTGCGCATGCTCGCCCGCGCCGGGCGGGTAGGCCTCCACCCGGTCGATGTAGCCGTGGATGATCGCCTGATTCGCTCGGTCGTCCCCCACCGCATGCACGGCAGGCACGGCGTGCTCGCCGGTCCCGCCGGCCACGTCGACGGCGAAGCGGAACTCGACCTCGCTGCCGATCACCCGCCCGCCCTCCCTGCGCACGTCGCCCAGGTAGGTGTGCAGCCGATCGACGAGGACATCGGCGCGCCGTCGCTCCTTGCGGCCGATCCACTCGGTCTCGAAATCGAGCTCCGGCCAGTGCTCGGCCACGATCGCTCTCATCTCTTCGAGGTCGCCATCGGGCACCCGCTCCATCGCTTCGTGCACGATCGTGCCGATGCCGGCGGTCGGCGGCATCACCGTGTCGCCGCCGAGCGCCGAGACGACCCAGTTCAGGCCGCATTCCTCGTAGGACTCCATCTTCGACGGCGAGACCCGCGCACCGGTCACGGCGAGATCGCGCAGCGGTGCGTCGGTCGATGGCGGGGTCATGCCGTACCACTCCGCCGGGTCCGCCCCCGGGACGCCTTCGCGGGCGAGGACGGCGAGCTGTGCAGCGGCACCCCGTCGCACCGGCTCGGCGGCCGCCGTCGTGAGGGTTCGTCGGTGCCGGGCGACGAGTCCGCGCAGCGTCAACGGATGCTCCGCCGAGGCGTGCCGCTCGGGTGGCTCCGGCGCGGGCAGAAAGCCGAAGAACGCGCTGGGCGTCAGGTCGTCGTCATCCACTGCCGTGATCAGGAGGCGATCGCGCGCACGCGACACGGCGCGCACGAACAGCCGGAGCTCATCGTGCAGCGCGGCGCGTCGACGGTCCAGGGCGCCCGGAGGCTCGATGAGGGCGCCCGTGCGGGCCGCGTGGATCGCGTCGGGCAGACGCCAGGTCTGCAGCAGACCGCCGCGCAATCGCACGTTCGGCCAGATGCCGTCCTGCACGCCTGCCACCACGACCGCGTCGAACTCGGTGCCGAGGGCCGTTGCGGGGGTCAGCAGGGTGACCTTTCCCGGCCGGTCGGGTGTCGACAGCGAATCCTCCGGGACCTCGCTGTCGAGGATGTCGCGCACGAAGGCCTCTGGCTTCTCGTTCGGCGTGCGCTCGACGAAGCGCTTCGCGGCGTCGAAAAGCGAGACCAGCGCATCGAGCGAACGCGCCGTCTCCGCTCCCGTCGGCAGCAGGGAGATCTCGCGCCAGGCGATCTGCAGCCGCCTGCCGTCGACGGCCCGAGCCTGGTCCCATACCCGCCACAGCAGGTCGTGGATCGTCTCCCCCGCCGCCGCGCCGCTGGCGAGTGCTTCGATCGTCTCGGCGAACCGCTCGGCCGTGCGCGATTCGGGCGCGTCGATGAGCGTGAGGTGCGCGGGATTCGCCATCGCCTGCCGCAGCAGCTCGCGCGCGGGCGTCGATCCCCCCTGCTCGAGCTCGACGTGCCGCAGGCGTGCACGCAGGCGCCGCAGTCCGATCGCGTCCATCCCCCCGAAAGGGGTGCGCAGTGCCTCCTCGAGCGCCGGCGACGTGCGCTCCTCGACCGGGGTGAGGGCCAGACGCACGATGCCGACGATGTCGCGCACGATCCCTTCGCTGCCGAGCGGACGCTGCACACCGGCCGCACGTGTCGGGATCTCCCTCGCGGCGAGTTCGGTCTCGAGCGTGGTCACCTGCCGGGTGTCGTGGGCGATGACCGCCATCCGGTCCCAGCGGACGCCGTCGGAGAGGTGCCACTCGCGCATGACGCCCGCGATGCGATCGAGTTCCTCGTACGGGGAAGGAGCGAGGAAGGTGGCGACCCCGGCTTCGACCTCTTCGGCCGTCACCGGCACCGGGGCACGCCGGTGCTCGACCCGACCGGACACGCCGATCGCCTGGGTCACGGTGCGGGTGAGCGCGGTGAGCGCCGGGCGCTGGCGGTGCGGGCCGTCGAGCACGTGCACGTCGCCCAGCACTCCGGCGAGCTGCGCGAACAGCTCGGGACTGGCTCCGCGGAACGATCCGGACGAGATGTCGGGATCGCCGAAGGCGAGCACGGCGATTCCGCGGCTGCGCAAGGCCGTCACGACGGCGATCCCGCCGCGGGTGAGCTCCTGTGCGTCATCGATGAGCACGACGCGCAGAGAAGCGAGCGTGCCGAGGGTGTTCGTGTCTGCCGTGTGCAGGATCGTGCTCGCTTCGCTGAGCAGATCGGCGGCGTCACGGTGCGCCGAGCGGAGCGCGTCGAGCACCGAGCGGTACTCGACGAGGAACTCCGCCGTCGCCGCCCAGACGTCGTTGCCCGATGCCCGCAGCTCTGCGGCGTCGACGCCGATCTCGGTGCACTCGGCGAGGAACGCGCGCAGCTCAGAGCGGAACCCCTTCGAGGCGCGCACCGAGGGGCTCAGCGCGTCCGGCCACCGGATGCGCCCGTCTTCCGCGTCTCCGGCGAGCAGTTCGGCGATGATGCGATCCTGATCGGCGCCGGTCAGCAGCGCCGGTGGTTCAGCGCCCTCACGCACCATCGCTCCCCGGACGAGCTGGAAGGCGAAGGATCCGAGCGACCGTGCCAATGGGCCCGGCGTCGCCTGGCCGATGCGCACGCCGATCCGATCGCGCAACGCCGTCGCCGCCTGGCGGTTCGGGGTGAGCGCGAGAACCTGCTCTGGGCGCAGAGCCTCGGCGTCGAGCAGATGCACGACACGCTCGATGAGTGTGCGCGTCTTGCCTGTTCCCGGTGCGCCGATGATGACTCCGGATGCAGCCGGCTCTGCGGCGATCACTGCGCGCTGAGCGGAGTCCGGTGTCATGCCCTCCACGCTATCCGGACGTGCGGACATCGCCGGCCGCACCCGCCAGCCGCCCGCGAGGTCCCGTCGGTCCGGGCTGTGCGCTCACGGCGAAACCGGCTGCAACGGCCGATCCCGCCCGGTGCTCGCGGGGTAGAGTTGGCGCAGTCCCCGAACTTCAAGGAGCACGCGTGGAAATCCGCATCGGCATCATCAACACCGGCCGTGAACTGAGCTTCGACACCGGCGCAAGCGCCGAAGAGGTCCGCACCCAGGTCGCCGCGGCGCTCGAGCAGAGCGCGTCGCACGTGAGCTTCGCCGATGTGAAGGGCAACTCCTACATCGTCCCGACCGCGAACCTCGCCTACATCGAGCTGGGCACCGAGGAATCGCGTCGCGTCGGCTTCGTCGCCTGACCCGGCGATGTACATCCTCCTCGCACTCATCGGCGCGTGCGCTCTGGGAATCGCCGCGCACTTCCTGATCGGCGATCGCGAGTTGCGCGGCGTCGCTCTCACCCCGGCGATCGCGACCGCCGTCTCGGCGATCACCTACACGGGCCTGCAATGGTCGGGCGTGGGCGAGGACAGCATCTGGCTGTGGCTTGCGAGCGTTCTCGGTGCTCCCGTCGTCGCCGCGCTGGCGACCGTGGCGATCACCGGGATGCGCAAGCGTTCAGACGCCGCGAGCAGGGCTGCGTTGGGCATCTGACCGGTCCCGGGTGCGCCTCTTAGGAGGCCAGCCCCATCGCGTCCATGCGGCGAGCGTGCGCACCCATCAGCTCGGTGTACACGGGCTCGATGCGCTCCTCGTCGATCTCGAGACGCTCGGGCCGCAGCGCCGAACGGCAGACGAGGATCGTGTCGCCGACCAGTCGGCGCGCCCACATCGACAGCAGCGAACGCCACTCCTCGTCGCTCTCGATCGTCTCCTGGATGATGGCGACGATCTCGTGCCGCGCATCATCCTCCCGGAGGATCTCGGCCACGCGCCGCCCGGTGTCGCCGTAGCTGGAGGCCAGCGCGAGATAGAAGTCGTCGAGCATCCCGGCGGTGATGTACACAGCCAGCAGCGTCTCCCGCGGGCGCGCGCCGATGGTCTTGCGACGGAACGCGTCGAGGTTCTCCCGGAACGGGAGCATCAGCTGAGTGGGGTCGTCCCCATGCTCGGTGATGAGCTCGACGATCCCCCGGTGCTTGGTCAAGGCGGCCCCGGCGGCACGCGACAGCGACTCCTTCTCGGAGAGCGCGGTCGTGGCACGGATGAGTCGCGTCAGCGTCTCGAAGTAGCCCAGCTGCAGATAGGCGGCCTGCCCGAGGAACCGATTGAGCTCGGGGGCGAGTTCGGCGAAGTCGATGCGCGTCGCATCTCCCTGCTCACCTCTGCCGCGCAGCGCAAGGGTGCGTCGCGGCGCGTCGTCGCGCTGCCAGAACCACTTAACCACGAGGTCGTCCTCCCGAGTCCACCACGTCGTTCACAATACCCGTGCCGAAGCCTCCTTCCTGGCCGGCGGCACCCCTCGGGTAGGCTGGGCGTGTCCCCGCCGCAGGAGCGGGGCCCCGCGCCTGTGGCACAAGAGACGGCGTGGATCCGTTAACGTGGCGATCCCGCAGGGTCGCCGGACAGGCAATCTGAATAAAGTGACAACTTTCGCCGATCTCGGCATCGATCAGGACATCGTCGACGCTCTCGCCGCCAAGGGCATCGTCGACGCGTTCCCCATCCAGGAGCAGACCATCCCCCTCGGTCTTCCCGGCCAGGACATCATCGGTCAGGCCAAGACGGGAACCGGCAAGACCTTCGGCTTCGGCATCCCCGTCGTCCAGCGCCTCGGCAAAGACCCGGAACACGGCGTCAAGGCACTCATCGTGGTGCCGACGCGCGAGCTCGCGGTGCAGGTGTACGAAGACATCGACCTGCTCACCAGCAACCGTTCGACCAGCGTCGTCGCCATCTACGGCGGCAAGGCCTACGAGGGACAGATCGACCAGCTCAAGGCGGGCGCGCAGATCGTGGTCGGCACGCCCGGTCGACTGATCGACCTCGCCGGTCAGCGCCTGCTCGACCTCTCGAACGCGACCGAGGTCGTGCTCGACGAGGCCGACAAGATGCTCGATCTCGGCTTCCTCGCCGACATCGAGAAGATCTTCCAGAAGGTTCCGGCCGTCCGTCACACGCAGCTGTTCTCGGCGACGATGCCGGGCCCGATCGTCGCCCTCGCGCGTCGCTTCATGTCGAACCCGATCCACATCCGCGCCAACGACCCCGACGAGGGCCTCACGCAGGCGAACATCAAGCACCTCGTCTACCGTGCGCACTCGATGGACAAGGACGAGGTCATCGCCCGCATCCTGCAGGCCGAGGGTCGCGGCAAGACCGTGATCTTCACCCGCACCAAGCGAGCGGCGCAGCGCCTCGTCGACGAGCTGAGCGACCGCGGCTTCAACGTGGGCGGCGTACACGGCGACATGGGCCAGGATCAGCGCGAGCGCTCGATGGCCGCGTTCAAGGCAGGCAAGCGCGACGTGCTGGTCGCGACCGACGTGGCCGCCCGAGGTATCGACGTTGATGACGTGACGCACGTCATCAACCACACGATCCCGGATGAGGACAAGACGTACCTGCACCGCGCAGGCCGCACGGGCCGCGCCGGCAAGACCGGCATCGCGGTCACGTTCGTCGATTGGGAAGACCTGCACAAGTGGGCCCTGATCAACCGCGCCCTCGAGTTCGGCCAGCCCGAGCCCATCGAGACCTACTCGTCGAGCCCGCACCTGTACGAGGACCTCAACATCCCCCAGGGCACGAAGGGCCGCCTGGTGTCGGCGCCCAAGACCGAATCCGTCAAGACCGAGCGCACCCGTCGCCCCGAGCGCGCGGCCGACGCCGCCGCCGAGGGGACCGATGAGAGCGGCACCCGCCGCCGCCGTCGCCGTCGCAACAGCACGACTCCGGTCGGTTCGACCTTCACCGAGGGCGCTGCGGAGTCGACGTCCGGCGAGGGGCAGTCCGCACCGGCCGCCGATCGCGGAGCCGAGGGCGCGGGGACGCATGACGGTGCGGGCAAGGAGCACCACGACGGCAAGCCGGCTCCGGCACGGCGTCGTCGCCGCCGCCGCGGTGGTTCCGGCGCCGGCGCGGCTCCCGTCACCGGAGCCTAAGTCCGCCAGCGCGAGGGCGCATACGCCGGGGATACCCTGGCGCATGCGCCCTCTCGCATGTGCGGACGCAGAAACCGAACGTCAGGTGCGCCCGGTTCGACCTTCGCCGCCTGCGTCCGATGCCTGTGCACGTCCCTCGTCCGCCGTACGCAGCAGCGCTGCCGGAACCTGCGGCGGATACACCCAGGCGACCAGCACGACCGAGATGATCATCAGCAGGAACCACGAGCTCAACTTGCTCAGCGAGACCGGCTGCCAGCCCCCGACCTGATCGGGATACGCCCATGCGCCCGCCCACGTCCCGATGTTCTCTGCCAGATAGATGAACACCGCGACCCCGCCGAACACCGCCAGCAGCGGCAGACGGATCGTGCGACGCCACACCCGCGCGTGCATCACGGTCGGCAGCCATAGCACCACGACTCCCGCGAGCAGCACCCAGCGGGCGTCCCACCACCAGTGGTGGGTGAAGAAGTTGAGATAGATCGCGACCGCGAGGACAGCCGTCATCCATCGGCGTGGGTACCGTGTGAAGCCGAGGTCGAACAAGCGGTAGACGCGCACCATGTACGATCCGACCGCCGCATACATGAAGCCGCTGAACAACGGGACGCCGCCGATACGGAGTATCCCGTCTGCGGCATAGGCCCACGAGCCCACATCGGTCTTGAACAGCTCCATAGCTGTGCCGGTGATGTGGAACAGGACGATGACCCACAGCTCGCGCCCGCTCTCCAGACGGAAGACGAGCATCGCCACCTGGATGAGAACGGCGGCGATGGTGAGCGCGTCATTGCGTGCGAGCGCCGCATCGTCGGGATACCACAGGCGCGCGGCGACGATCAGGACCAGCAGCGCCGCCCCGAAGATGCACGCCCACGCCTGTTTGACCACGAACACCGCGAACTCGATCAGACCGGCGCGGACGCCGTTCGACGGGGCACCGAGGAGGAGTCGATGAGCCCACGCGTCGGCGCGTCGCTCGAGGGAAGTCGCTCGCTGCATGCTTCGGACGGTATCGGCCCCGCTCGACAGGTCGCCGGGAGATGGCCGCCAGAATGCCGAGGATCAGGGAAAGCGCGGGGCGGTGCCCGTACCGCGTGCTATGAGCCTGGCCACCATCTCCTCGGACGTGGTGTTCTCGCCCGGACGGTTCGGCTTGCCGGTGCCGTGATAGTCACTCGAGCCCGTGACGATGAGGTCGTGCGTCGCGGCGATCTCTCGCAGCAGCCTCTTGCCCGCCTCCGTGTTCTCACGATGCTCGATCTCGAACCCGCCGAGGCCCGCCTCGATGAGTCGCTCGATGAACGCCACGGGCATCATACGATCGCGCCCCGCCGTCACGGGGTGGGCGATGATCGCCACTCCCCCCGCCCGGGTGATCAGACGCACCGCGATCAGCGGATCGGGGGCGTAGTGGGGCTCGTAGTACCCCTCCCGCGGATGCAGGATGCCGTCGAACGCCTCGGTCCGATCCCGCACGATGCCACGGGCGATGAGGGCGTCGGCGATGTGCGGACGCCCGACGGTCGCGTCGAGTGTCGTCTGCGCCACCACGTCTTCCCACTGGAGGTCGTAGTCGCGCCCGATGTTGCGGACGATCCGTTCGGCACGACCGATCCGATCCCCGCGGATGCGATCGGTCTCGGCACGCAGTGCCTCATCCTCCGGATCGAAGAGGTAGCCGAGCACGTGCACGCTGCGCCACTCGTGCTTCGCGGAGAGCTCCATCCCCGGGATGAAGGTCATCCCCTGTGCGGCCGCGGCATCTGCCGCCTCGTCCCAGCCGGTCGAGCGGTCGTGGTCGGTCAGAGCGAGCGTGCGCACCCCGTGCGCGTGCGCCTGTCGGACCACCTCGGCCGGCGACTCCGTGCCATCGGAATGGTTGGAGTGCAGGTGCAGGTCGGCGGGACCGGCGAACCCATGGGACGAAGTGGCCATCCTCCGAGCGTACCGAGCGTCGACCCGCGCGGACGCGGAGGCGCACGGAAGCGGATGTCGAGGCAGGGACTTCACAGGCGACGCTCCTAGGCTTGTGGGGATGTTTCGTCTCCTGGGGATCCTCTTCACCGTGCTGCTCGCGATCGCGACGGCGGTCGTGGTGTGGCCGCAGTTCTTCCGTCTCGAGCAGACCTACCCGTTCGCGCAGCTCGTGTCGGCTCGCGGCGTCGTGCTCGGCGGGTTCCTCGTCGTCGCAGTGCTCGCGCTCCTGCTGCTGTTCGCCCGTCCGCTCCGCGGATTCGCCGCTTCCGTCCTGATCGTCGCGCTGCTCGGTGCCGGCGCGACCGCGGCGATCGGTGCCGTTCGCGGCTTCGGGGGCTCCACGCTCCCGGAGAAGACCGAGGGCAGTGTTCGAGTGCTCACCTGGAACACGGCGGGAGAGGCGGTGTCTGCCGAGGTGATCGCCCAGCGGATCCTCGATCAGGGGGCCGACGTCGTCGCCCTTCCGGAGACGACCGAGGCCGTCGGTGAGCGCATCGCGATCATGCTCCGCGAGCAGGGACACCCGATGTGGGTACACCACGTGCAGTTCCGGCCGGATGTGCAGGACGGGCCGCAGTCGTGGCAGACGACCGTGCTGGTCGCCCCTGACCTCGGCGAGTACTCGGTGATCGAGTCGGCGAAGGACGGGACCAGCAATACCGGCTCGGTGCCCAGCGTCGTGCTCATGCCGATCGACGGCTCCGGCCCCACCATCGTCGCCGTGCACGCGGTCGCGCCGCGCATGGAAGAGATGCAGCAGTGGCGCAGTGATCTGCAGTGGATCGCGGATCAATGCCCCCAGGGCGACTTCATCCTGGCCGGCGACTTCAACGCGACGATCGACCACATGGCACCTCTGGGTGTGGAAGGCGGCGACATCGGCTACTGCCGCGATGTCGCCTCCCGCACCGGCAACGGACTCACCGGCACCTGGCCGAGTTCCCTTCCCGCGCTCGCGGGGGCTCCGATCGATCATGTGATGGCGTCGCAGAACTGGGCACCGACGGGATCCGTCGTGCTCGACGACGCCGGTGGCAGCGACCACCGCGCCCTGGTCGTGCAGCTCGAGCCCGCCGGCTGACTCCCGCACCCGCCCGCCAGGTGACAGACTGGAGGGATGAGCACAGGAGAGCGCGACACGATCGCAGAACCCACCGTCGAAGCGTCTGTAGAGAACGGCACCACCAATCGCAAGCAGCCCTTCCCCCAGGGCTTCCTCGACACGATCTCGACCGGTTGGGCCGAGCGCCCTGAGACGCTTCCGGCGCCGCGCGCGCAGGCGTCGTACGCGGCTGTGCGTCGGGCGGCCGTTTCTGCGGCCTTCCCCGGCAAGCGCCTCGTGATCCCTGCCGGCTCTCTCAAGCAGCGCAGCAACGACACCGACTACGTCTTCCGCGCGCATTCCGCCTTCGCACACCTCACGGGGTGGGCATCTGATGCCGAGCCCGACTCGGTCCTCGTCTTCGCGCCGACCGAGACCGGCCACGACATCACCCTCTACTTCCGCGAGCGCGCCGACCGCACCACGACCGAGTTCTACGCGGATGCCACGGTCGGCGAGTTCTGGATCGGTCCGCGACCGTCCCTCGCCGGCGTCGCCGCCGACCTCGACATCGCCACCGCCCATCTGGACGACAGGGAAGCCGTCGAGGGCGAGCTGGTGCTCGACGAGGACGAGACCCTCACCCGCTTCGTCTCGGAGCTGCGGCTCATCAAGGACGAGTTCGAGATCGCCGAGATGCGCCGCGCCGTCGAGATCACGGCGAACGGCTTCGACGACATCATCCGCGAGCTTCCTGCCGCGACGGCTCATGCACGCGGCGAGCGCGTCGTGGAAGGCGTCTTCCACCGCCGCGCACGCGAGGACGGCAACGGCGAGGGCTACGACACGATCGCCGCCTCCGGCCCGCACGCCTGCTACCTGCACTGGACGCGCAACGACGGAACCGTGGTTCCCGGTGACCTGATCCTGGTGGATGCGGGTGTGGAGGCCGACAGCCTCTACACCGCCGACATCACGCGCACGCTGCCCGTCTCCGGCACGTTCACCGACGTGCAGCGGCGCGTCTACGAGACGGTGCGCGAGGCCGCCGACGCGGCATTCGCCGCCGCTCGGGTCGGTGTACGCTTCCGTGACGTGCACGGAGCCGCCATGAAGGTCATCGCCGAGCGGACGGCCGAGTGGGGTCTGCTGCCCGTCACCGCCGAAGAGGCTCTGGATGCCGACAAGGGCGGCCAGCACCGTCGGTACATGGTGCATGGCACCTCGCACCACCTCGGCATCGACGTGCACGACTGCGCCCAGGCCCGCCGCGAGATGTACTACGACGGCATCCTCGCACCTGGCATGGTGTTCACGATCGAACCCGGACTCTACTTCCAGATCGACGACCTCACGGTGCCTGCCGAGCTCCGTGGCATCGGCGTGCGCATCGAGGATGACATCGTGATGACCGAGGACGGCCCCGTGAACCTCTCGGCCGGCATCCCCCGCACGGCCGACGAGGTCGAGGCGTGGATCGCGCGGCTGCAGAGCTGACACCGGCGGATGCATGAGGGCGAGCTCGCACTCGAGCCCGGGGTCGCGGCGCAGCTGATAGCGCGCCGCTTCCCCGAGCTCCGCGGCGTCCCCCTGCGCCCCGTCTCCACGACGGGCACCGTGAACAGGATCATCCGGGTGGGCGACGCACTCGTCGCCCGTTTCCCGATCGTCGGGGCATCGGTCGATGAGCTCGTGCGCGAAGCGGCAGCACTCGACGAGTTCGCCGCGTCGAGCCCGTTCCCCGCACCACGCTCCTACGGCACCGCGTCCGCATCGGAGGAGTTCGATTCGGCCTGGGCCGTGCAGACGTGGATCGAGGGCGACGTGGCGGATCCCGAGCGCTCCGCCACGTCCGAGCAGCTCGCCCACGACCTGGTCGCCCTCATCAGCGCGCTGCGCTGCGTCGACGTGCGCGGCCGAGTGTTCGACGGGAGAGGTCGGGGCGGATCCCTCGGCGACCACGACGAGTGGGTCGCGACGTGCCTGATGCGCAGCGAGCATCTCGTCGACACGGCCCGTGCGGCGCGGCTCTGGGCGGCGCTGCGCGAGCTCCCGTCTGCCGACACCGCGGTGATGAGCCACCGCGACCTCACGCCGTTCAATCTCCTGATCGCGGAACACGAGGGTGCGACCCGATTGGCCGGAGTACTCGACGGCGGGGACTTCGGTCCCGCGGATCCCGCACTCGACCTCGTCGCCGCCTGGCACCTCTTCGATGCCCCGGTACGACGCATCATCCGCGCCGGAGTCTGCCCCGACGACGCCGAGTGGCACCGCGGCGCTGCCTGGGCGCTGCAGCAGGCCCTGGGGCTCGGCTGGTACTACGCGCGGTCGAACCCGGCGATGAGCGCCCTGGGTATCTCGACCGTGGAGCGCGTGCTCGCGGACGCGGAACTGTCGGCGCTCGTCGACTGAGGGGTCATGCGACCGAAGCGCGTACGGCGGAGGGCCGTCAGCGCTCCGCGCCGCCGAGGGCGAACTCCGCCACGATCGGGGCGAGTGAAGCCCCGATCTGCGCGGCGGGCAGCTTGCGCCCCTTCACCTCGAAGGTGTGCCCGCCGCCGTCGATCCAGACGACGCGCGCGTCTCGGCAGGTGGCGACGGCCGCCTCGAACTGCCGGATCGGCTGGATGAAGGGATCGTTCGTCCCTTCCACGAACAGCTGCGGGACGGTGATCCCCGGCAGATGCTCGACCCGTGGCTTCTCCGGACGTCCGGGCGGATGAAGGGGATACCCCAGGTAGGCGAGCCCGTCGACACGCATGCCCTCGGCGACGGCCATCGACGCCATGCGTCCGCCGTACGACTTGCCCGTCGCCCAGAGGGTCGACGAGGGGGCGGACTCGCGCGCGAAGGTCGTGACCGCGTTCCACGTGGCGATCGCATGCGCGGCGGGCCCCGGCATCCGTCGCCCCTGCTCCACATAGGGGAAGTTGAAGCGGAGGGTCGAGAAGCCCATCGCGCTCAGTGCGTCGACATAGCCGGTGAGGAACGGATGGTCCTTGCCGGTCCCCGCGCCGTGCGCCACGATCACCGTCGCCCCATTGTCGCCGAGTGTCCAGTCGGCGGACACCACGGTGACGCCCGACGGGAGGGCGACCTGGATCTCGACCATCAGATGGAGAGCGCTGAGGTCGCCGTCATGCCCGTTCGCCCTGGACGCCCTCTGCGCCGGGAGCGGCGTCGGGCTCGACCGGTGTCACGGTCGACGCAGCGGCGGTCCCTGCCGATGCGGTCCCGGGCTCGGGCGTCGTCCCGGGTTCCGGGTCGGCGACGGGCTCGGCGACCGGTTCGGCAACCGGTTCGGCGACGGGGTCGGCCGGCCGCGGAGGGATCACGGGCTCCTCGGGCCCCGGGGTTGGTTCTGGAGCGGTCGCGCCCGGTGTGATCCGCTCGCCGTACCGCGGCGGTTCGTCGAGGTTCACCGGGGGTCGCACCGGAGCGACCTTGTTGGCGCCGAGGACCTGGCGGGCCTTGCCCAGCGATGAGGACAGGACCGTGACCTCATAGTGGTCGGCCGCGAACTGGGTGACGCTGGCGAAGTCGCGCCGACGACGGACGATCGCGTACGTGACCAGGCTCAGGAGCATGCCGACCGCGACGCCGATGAGGACGAAGCCGAGGAAGAGTTGGATCGGCACCTCGGGGTTGCCCAGCACGAGGATGGCGGCAAGGAACAGCCCGATCAGCACGCCGTTGATCGCACCCGAGCGCGCGGCGGCCGCATAGCCGAGCTTGCCGGTCACGCGTTCCACCGTGCGCACGCTCTGCCCGACGATGGCGATGTCGCGCGCCGGCACCTCCCCGGCGATCAGCTTCGAGACCGTCTTCTGCGCGCTCTCGTAGTCGCGCATCGACGCGACGATCTCGCCGGTGTCTGTGCCGCTCGCGGGCCGGTTCAGCATGCTCATCCGGCTATTCTTCCACGCGTACCGCCGGACGGCCCGAGGCACGGCCATCCCGCCGGAGACCCGGGGCGCCGACTACTCTGGAGAAGTGAGCACACAACGGGTTTTCGCCGCGCGCCTTGCCGGGTGCGCCGTCTTCGACCCCGTCGGCGACCGGCTCGGCAAGGTCCGAGATGTCGTCGTCGTGTATCGAAGTACCGCGGCACCCCGTGTCATCGGTCTGGTCGTGGAGATCCCCGGACGACGGCACGTGTTCCTCTCGATCGGGCGTGTCACCTCGATCCGTTCCGGCCAGGTCATCACCACCGGCCTGATCAACGTGCGACGCTTCTCTCCGCGCGCCGGCGAGGTGCGTGTGCTCGCCGAGATGCTGGGACGACGCGTGAGCTTCGTCGACGGCAGCGGCACGGCGGTCATCGAAGACATCGCGATCGAACCGAACCGCCTCGGCGAATGGGCGATCAGCCAGCTGTTCCTCCGCCGCCCGAAGACCAGCGCCTCCCCGTTCGCGAAGGGCCCGACGACGTTCGCGGCATGGAGCGAGGTCGCCGAGCAACGCGCACCCGGTGAATCGCAGTCGGCTGAGCAGCTGGTCGCCTCGTACTCCGAGCTGCACGCCGCCGACCTCGCCAACACGCTGCTCGACCTTCCGCAGCAGCGCATGATCGAGGTGGCCGAAGAGTTGTCGGACGACCGCCTCGCGGATGCCCTCGAGGAGATGCCCGAAGACGAGCAGGTGCACATCCTCGACCGTCTCGGCGACGAGCGCGCCGCCGACATCCTCGACCAGATGGAACCGGACGACGCGGCCGACCTGCTCGCCCAGCTCGCCCCGGACCGTCTGGAGCAGCTCCTCGAGCTCATGGAGCCGGAGGAGGCCGAAGACGTCAGGATGCTGCTGCGCTACGGGCCCGACACGGCCGGTGGTCTGATGACACCGGAGCCGATCATCCTGTCGGCCGACGCCACCGTCGCCGAGGCGCTCGCGCTGATCCGCCGCCACGAGCTGCACCCGGCGCTGGCCGCCGCAGTGTTCGTGACCCTTCCGCCGTTCGAGACTCCGACCGGGCGCCTGCTCGGACTCGTGCACTTCCAGCGGATGCTGCGCTACCCGCCGCACGAGCGACTCGGGGCGATCCTCGACGACAGCCTCGAGCCCGTGCCCGTCACCGCCTCCGCCGCCGAGGTGGCGCGATTGCTGGCGAGCTACGACCTCGTCTCGCTTCCCGTGATCGACGCGGCGCATCGCCTCGTGGGAGCGATCAGCATCGACGACGTGCTCGACTACCTGCTGCCCGACGACTGGCGATCGCACGACAGTGACGACGCCGCCGCTCCGGCGAAGGAGGTGCGCTGATGCCCCGCTCCCCACGCCTCGATGCACCAGGGCGCACGACCACCCGACCTCGGGCGACTTCCCGCGACCGCTTCGGCCGCTTCACGGAGTGGGTCGCGCGGGCGATGGGGACGCCCGCGTTCCTGCTGATACTCACCCTGTTCTGTGTGCTGTGGATCGTGTGGAACACCCTGATGCCGGATCAGTTGCGCTTCGACGACGCCGCACTCGGCTTCACGGCCCTGACACTCATGCTCTCGCTGCAGGCCTCCTACGCCGCACCGCTCATCCTGCTCGCGCAGAACCGTCAGGACGACCGCGACAGAGTGCAGATCGAACAGGACCGCCAGCGCGCCGAGCGGAACCTGGCCGACACCGAGTACCTCGCCCGGGAGATCGTGGCCCTGCGGATGTCGCTCGAGGAGCGCAATTCACAGGTCGTGACGCGCGACGTGCTCCGTCAGGAGCTCAAGGCGCTTCTCGCCGAGCTCGAAGAGTCTCCCGAGAAGACCCGATCCGGCTCCGCATCGTGACGGCGGTGGAGCGCGTCCGATCCGCCGTCGCCGCTGTGACGGATCCCGAGCTGCGTCGTCCCATCGGCGACCTCGACATGGTCCGTGCGATCACGGTCGACGGCGATCGCGCCCACGTCGGCATCGTGCTGACGATCGTCGGCTGCCCGGCGGCGGCGAGGATCGAATCGGACGTCCGCGCGGCCGCGGCATCCGTTCCCGGCATCGCAGAAGTCGAGGTCGAGGTCGGCGTGATGACCCCGACCGAGCGCAAGGCGCTCACGGAGAAGCTCCGCGCGGGCCGCCCTGCACGTCACATGCCGTTCGGCCCCGACTCCCTCACCCGCGTGATCCTCGTCTCCAGCGGCAAGGGCGGCGTGGGTAAGTCGACGGTCACGGCGAACCTCGCCGTCGCACTCGCCGATCAGGGACTCTCCGTCGGTCTCGTCGACGCCGACGTCCACGGGTTCTCGATCCCCGGACTCCTCGGCATCCCGGCCGGCACACAGCCGACACGCATCGACGATCTGATGCTCCCCCCGGTCGCACACGGCGTCAAGACGATCTCGATCGGCATGTTCCTCCGCGACGGCGAATCCGTCGTGGCGTGGCGCGGACCGATGCTGCACCGCACCGTGTCGCAGTTCCTCACCGACGTCTTCTTCGGCGACCTCGATGTGCTCCTCATCGACATGCCTCCGGGAACGGGCGACATCGCGATCTCGATCGGCCAGCTCCTCCCCCACGCCGAGGTGCTCGTCGTGACCACTCCGCAGACCGCGGCCGCCGAGGTCGCCATCCGCAGCGGTCTGGTCGCACGTCAGACGGGTCAGCGCGTGATCGGCGTGATCGAGAACATGGCGGCATACACCCTGCCCGACGGCACGGTCATCGACCTGTTCGGCTCCGGCGGGGGTGCGGCCGTCGCCGAAGCCCTGTCCGAGCCGGGAGCGACGGTGCCGCTTCTGGCCTCGATCCCGTTGAGCCCCGCTCTTCGCGAGGGCGGAGACGCGGGCGAGCCGATCGTCGCCGGCGAGACGACCGATGTCGCGGCAACGGCCATCCGCGACCTCGCACGCACGCTCGCGCGAAAGGGCAGGGGTCTCTCCGGCCGATCCCTGCCGATGTCGATCGGCTGAACCGTGGGAGAATGAACCGGTGCCCCCACGCTCGCTGACCGTCGATGAGAGTTTGCTGCGACGGATGGCGCGAGACGCCGCGATCTACTCGCTGACCCGCCCCGCCGCCCTCGTCATGTGGGTCGCCCTCGCCGCAGCACTCGTGTTCAGCGTCCTGAACCTCAGTGTGCCCGTCGCGCCGGGAGAGGACGGCCCGTACGGAGCGGGATGGATGCCCGTGATCATCCTCGCGCTGGCAGGTTTCGCCATCGTCATGTCGGTGTCGGGCGCGCGAACCGCGGTCCGGATCGCGATGCCCGTAGAGACCGTGGTGTGGGTGTCACTCGAAGACGACAGGCTGCAGATGGGCAGCGGCCGCCGCCGCTCCGACATCGCCTACCGCACGTTCCAGAGGATGCATGTGGGCAAGGACGCCGTCCTGCTGAAGCTGCGCGACACATCCGTCGCCACGGCGATTCCCCGCGCCCTGCTCACGGACGACGACATCGCGACCCTCCGATCCAAGATCTCCTAGATCTCACTCGGCTGGTGGTCGCGGATGCCGAGGCGTCCCCGGGTCAGGTGGCTTCGGGGTCGAACGGCGGACGATTGGTCGCGCTGAACTCCTGCGGCGCGACACGGGTGGTGTTGGCGATCGTGACGGCGGCGCCGGCGATCGGCTCCGCGATCGTCTCCCGCGCCTGCAGCGGGGTCGCCGGCTGGGGTTCCTCCATGAGCGCGTCTCGGATGATCCGACGCGGGTCGTACTGCCGCGGGTCGAGCTTGCGCCAGTCGACGTCGTCGATCTCCGGGCCCATCTCCTCGCGCACCCTCGACTTGGTGGCGCGGAGGTACTCGCCGGCCTTGCGGACCATGCGGGAGAAGCTCTCCGCCGCCCGCGGAAGACGCTCGGGACCGATGATCAGGACCGCGATGAGGCCGATCAGCAGCAGCTTCTCGAAGGTGAGCCCGAACGTCATCTCTACAGGCTACCGCCGCGCCTGCGGTCCCCGCACTCACCGACCGAATACTCTGGAGAGGATCACCGGGCAGGCAGGGAGAAACAGGCCATGAGCGAGCATGACGCGAACGCGCGTTTTCTGCGCGAATCCATCGTGGAACCCGACGCCATAAGCCGCGCTCGCGCACATGCGGTCGAATTGGGAGCGATGCCGATCAGCGCCGCCGTCGGCTCGCAGATCGCCGTGCTCGCCGCTGCGACGTCCGCCCGTTCCATCGTCGAGATCGGTACCGGTGCCGGAGTCTCCGGTCTGTGGCTGCTGCGGGGCGCCCCCCAGGCCGTTCTCACCTCGATCGACAACGAGCCGGAGCATCTCGCCGCCGCGCGACAGGCGTTCGCCGATGCGAGGGTTACCCCCACGAGGGCCCGTTTCATCACCGGCCGAGCGATCGACGTGCTTCCCCGCATGAACGAGAATTCCTATGACATCGTGCTGGTCGACGCCGATCCCGAGCACGTCATCGAATATGTCGAGCACGGGCTTCGTCTCGCACGCACCGGCGGCCTCGTGCTCGTCCCCCGCGTGCTTGCGGGCGGTCGCGTGGCCGACCCCGTGCAGCGCGACGAGATCACCTCCGCCTACCGATCCCTCGTGCAGGAGACGCAGGAATCGTCTGCGGTCCTCGCCACGGTCTCGCCCGCCGGCGAAGGTCTGCTGCAGCTGATCAGTCTCGCCGAGCGCGACTGACCACCGCACGCCGCCCGGAGGGACGGTCACCGTACGCACGGAAAAAGGGCGGTGGATCCTCGGATCCACCGCCCTTTCGGATCCGCTGACGCGGATCCCAGGTCGATCAGGCCGGTGCCACGACGGCGGCAAGCACGTCGTGAAGCTCCTTGGCCTCGGCGTCGTTCACGGAGACGACCAGGCGGCCGCCGCCTTCGAGTGGAACGCGCACGATGATGAGTCGTCCTTCTTTCACGGCTTCCATAGGTCCGTCTCCGGTCCTCGGCTTCATCGCTGCCATCGTGGCTCCCTTTCCTCCGGTGGTATGGGATGAGTTTATCGGGTGTCACCGGGACCTGGAGGTCACGGAGCAACAATTGGGTCGAGCTTCACGATCACGGCACCTGCCAGAACGTGCTTCCGAGCGCATAGACGTGGTAGATCCAGAACCATTGCCCGAGGAGACAGGCGGCCAGGATGCCGACACGCCAGAGTCGCGATCGCGGCACGGCGACCGCGCCCCAGAGGGGGCTCAGGGGCAGAAGCAGGCGGAACGTGCTCGATTGCGGAAAGAAGACGGCGAGCAGATACAGCAGGTAGCTCGCGCTCCACAGACGAATGTCGGTGCCCAGTGCCCGCACCTGTGAGGAGAAGAGGAGGGCGGCAGCAGCGCCGACTACCGCCAGCACCAGCACGATCGGTCCCCACCACTGCGGCATTCCCCAGAGGGCGAACCAGAACTGCGAGGCCTGGATCCAGCCTTCGAAGGGGATGAAGCCCCCGACGCCACCGGTGATCCAGTGCTGGCGCCACGCGAGCTCGGTAGCGAGATACGCACCCGGATCCCCTGTCGCGATGCCGGCGATCACCTGCCAGGCGAAGCCGCACAGGGTGGCGAGTGCGCCGAGCGCGAGGATATGAGCGATCTCGCGCCCCGCGAGCGGATCCTGCCGACGTCGGATCCAGCGCAGCAGTCCGTGCAGGCCGAGGAACAGGGCGAAGGCGAGAACGCCGGGCCGGGTGAAGGCCATGACGGGGATGAGGATGTACAGCCAGGCGTAGGTGCGACGCGTCGTCGCATCGAGGGCGAGGAACAGCAGCAGCAGGAACAGCGTCTCGGCGTACCCGACCTGGAACATCGCCGCGATCGGTCCTGCCGCGAAGAACATCACGGCCCACATCGCCGCAGAGTTCCCGATGCGATCACGAAGCAGGCGATGAAGCGCGAGGCAGGCCAGGTACCCCGCGACGAGCGAGAGCAGGAGGGCACCGGCTCCCCAGGACCCGAGCAGCAACCCGATCCCCTTCGCCGCATATGCGAACACGGGCATGAAAGCCCAGGCGTTCTCGGCGACGTCGCCCGAGTCCGTGAGGGGCAGATCCGTCGGATAGCCGTTCTCGGCGACCAGCCAGTACCACTGCGCATCCCAGCCGAGGACGAAATCGATGAGTCCCGCCCCCGCACCGAATCGCGAGGATGAGGTCGACAGCGACGCGGCGACGATCAGGAACACCGTGGTGACGACCCGGGCTCCGAGGTAGACGACGGCCACGCGCAGGGCGACCGGCGCCTTCGCCCACCGGCGCGCAGCGCTCAGCGCGAGGTGAGCCATGCGCGCAGGCCCCGCTCCACGGCGTCGATCTGCGCGAGGGGCACACGCTCCTCGTCGTGGTGGGCGAGGTGCGGGTCGCCGGGTCCGTAGTTGACGGCCGGGATCCCGAGCGCGGAGAACCGTGCGACATCGGTCCACCCGTACTTCGGGCGCGGCTCCGCGCCGACCGCCGCCACGAACTGCTTCGCGATCTCGGCGTCGAGGCCGGGGCGAGCGCCTTCGGCGGCGTCGGTGATCTCGACGTCGAAGCCGGCGAGGACCCCCCGGAGATGAGCCTCGGCGTCGGCCGCCGATTTGTTGGGCGCGAACCGATAGTTGACCTCCACTTCGCAGGCGTCGGGGATGACGTTTCCTGCGACGCCGCCCGCGATGCGCACGGCGCTCAAGCTCTCGCGGTACAGCAGCCCTTCGACCAGCACCTCCTTGGCGCGGTACTCCGCCAGACGCGTGAGGAGAGGTGCTGCGCGATGGATCGCGTTCTCGCCGATCCAGGCACGTGCGCTGTGTGCACGCACGCCGGTGGTGCGCACGATCGCACGGAGAGTGCCGTTGCAGCCGCCTTCCACCTCACCGTTGGACGGCTCGCCGAGGATCGCGAAGTCCGCCTCGAACAGGTCGGGACGCACGGCGGCGAGCAGGCCGAGTCCGTTCTTCGACGCCTCGATCTCCTCGTTGTCGTACCACAGCCAGGTGATGTCGATCGCGGGGTCGGTCAATTCCGCCGCGAGCTTCAACTGCACAGCTGTGCCCGCCTTCATGTCGACGGTCCCGCGCCCCCAGAGATAGGGCACTCCGTCGATCTCCATGTCGCGCGTGGGCAGGTTCGCATTGATCGGCACCGTGTCGATGTGACCGGCGATCGCCACCCGCTGCGCGCGGCCCCGATCGGTACGGGCCACGATCGTGTTCCCGTGCCGGAAGACATCGAGATGATCGAGCGGGGCCACCGCCGCCTCGATCGCATCGGCGAGCGCCTTCTCGTCGCCGGAGACGCTCGGAATGTCGCAGATCGCACGGGTGAGGTCGACGGAGGACGCGGTCAGATCGAGCACCATGGGTCCAGCCTACTTACCCCGTCATGAGTGCGGTCGTCGCACGCCGAGCGCGATAGCGTGGAGGGATGAGCGACGCACGCACGGTATGGGGTATCGGACTGACCACGATCGCTGGAGACGGCACGGTCCTCGATGCGTGGTACCCCGAGGTGCGCACCGGTACGGCCACGACCGACGAGGCCGCGGTCGCCGCGCTCGACCCCTTCGCCGGGCGCGACGAGCGACGCGACGTCACGATCGAGGTGGTGCAGCTGCAGATCGACCTCGATGAGGCACCGACCTCCACCGCCGACGCCTACCTGCGTCTGCACGCCCTGTCGCACCTCGTGGTACGCCCGAACGAATTGAACCTCGACGGCGTCTTCGGACACCTTCCGAATGTCGCCTGGACCAACGCCGGCCCCGTTCTCCCCGCCGACGCCGCCCGTCTGCGCCCGCAGTTGCAGCGGGCCGGCATCCAGGTGCAGGGACTCGACAAGTTCCCGCGCCTGACCGACTACGTGCAGCCGTCGGGCGTCCGCATCGCCGATGCCTCCCGCGTGCGCCTGGGGGCCCACCTCTCCCCTGGTACGACCGTGATGCACGAGGGTTTCGTCAATTTCAACGCCGGCACCCTTGGCGCGTCGATGGTCGAAGGCCGCATCTCGCAGGGCGTGGTCGTCGGCGACGGCAGCGACATCGGCGGAGGATCGTCCATCATGGGCACCCTCTCCGGCGGAGGCACCCACCGCGTGTCGATCGGTGCGCGCACCCTGCTGGGAGCGAACGCCGGCATCGGCATCTCCCTCGGTGACGACTGCGTCGTCGAGGCGGGCCTCTACGTCACGGCCGGCACGAAGATCGTCCTCGTCGACGGACCCGTGACCGCGGACGGCGGGCGGAAGACCGTCAAGGGCGCGGAGCTCTCCGGGCAGGACGGGCTGCTCTTCCGCCGCAACTCGCTCAGCGGTGCGGTGGAAGCCGTCCGCCGCGCCGGCGTGGGAGTGACCCTGAACGAGGCACTGCACGCCTGAGAACGGCCTCGAACCCGGCCTCCCCCGGCGCCGACGACCCGCTCCGGGGGCGACATGCAGCCGACGGCATGCGCACACTGGTAGACTGACATCGTTGCGCGTACCGCCGGTCCCGCAACATCGTCGTCGTCACGGGGTCTCCGAGGACCGAAGCGAGCGGAACTGCTCCCACCACCAGCACGAGCTGGCCTTTCGAACGGCGAACCGATGCGCAATTCCTGCGCCGTCGCCCACCTCACCCCTTATCTCGCGCCGTTCACTCGTGCGCTGACGGAGTTTCTGCATGTCTACTTTCCTTGAACTCGGCGTTCCCGCCGAGCTCGCCGCCGTTCTCGCCGATTCCGGCAAGACCGAGGCGTTCGCCATCCAGCGCGACACTCTTCCCGACTCCCTCGCCGGACGCGACCTCCTGGGTCGCGGACGCACGGGCAGCGGCAAGACCATCGCCTTCGCCCTCCCGCTCGTCGCGCGCCTCGCCGCCTCGGGCGGACAGCGCCGCGCCGGACTCCCGCGCGGACTCGTCCTCGCTCCTACCCGTGAGCTCGCCACCCAGATCGCCGCGACCATCGCGCCTCTCGCCGAAGCCGCCGGTCTGCGCGTCACGACCGTTTTCGGCGGCGTCAGCCAGCGTCCGCAGGAGCAGGCGCTGCGTGGCGGCGTCGACATCGTCGTGGCCTGCCCCGGTCGCCTCGAAGACCTCATGAAGCAGCAGGTCGTGCGTCTGAGCGCTATCGAGGTCACCGTGCTCGACGAAGCAGACCACATGGCCGACCTGGGCTTCCTCCCCGGCGTCACCCGCATCCTCACGGCGACCCCGGCCGGTGGGCAGCGCCTGCTGTTCAGCGCCACGCTGGACCGCGGCATCGACACTCTCGCCCGCCGCTTCCTCTCGAACGCGGTCAGCCACGAGGTCGACGAGGAGAGCGTGCCCGTCGGAGAGATGACGCACCGCGTGCTGGTCGTCGACTCGACCGACAACAAGACCGCACTCGTGCGCGAGCTCGCATCGGGCACCGGTCGTCGCATCCTCTTCACCCGCACCAAGCACCAGGCGAAGAAGCTCGCGAAGCAGCTCACCGCCGCAGGGATCCCCGCGGTCGACCTGCACGGCAACCTGTCGCAGAACGCCCGCGAGCGCAACCTCGGCGCCTTCTCCGCTGCCCCCGAAGACGGCGGAGTGCGCGTGCTCGTCGCGACCGACGTCGCGGCCCGCGGCGTGCACGTCGACAACGTCGACCTCGTCGTCCATGTCGACCCGCCCGTCGAGCACAAGGCGTATCTGCACCGTTCCGGCCGCACCGCTCGCGCCGGAGCCGCCGGCACCGTGGTGACCGTCGTGCTCCCCGAGCAGCGTCGCGACGTGAAGGACCTGCTGCGCAAGGCTGCCATCACGGCACCGCTGGAAGACGTGACGACCGCGGCCGTCACCGCCCTCGTCCCCGAGCGCGCACCGCACGTGCGCCCTGCTCCGGTCCAGGCCCCACAGCAGCAGCGACAGTCCTCGAAGCAGCGCCCCGCCGGTGGCGAGAAGAACGGGGCGGCCAACCCGCCGTCGCGTCGCCGTCGTCGTCCCCGCTCCGGTGCTTCCGGTGCCGGCCAGGGTGGTGGCTACTCCACGCAGAGCGGCCAGCGTCAGGGCGGACGCAGCTCGCAGGGTCGCTGATCACGACGCGCGGCTGAGCCGACTCGAATCGACGGAGCGCCCCCGGCCATGCCTTTCGCATGACCGGGGGCGTTCTGCGCTGCGGCTCGTCTATCTCAGGCGGGCACAGGCGCCTCCGCCCGATCCGGCGCGCTGTCCGCGTCGGCGGTGCCATCGGCAGCCGTTCGCAGACGACGGACGCCCGAGGGAAGAGCGACCGAGATCACCGCCGCCAGCGCGAGCACCCCGGCACCGACCCAGATCGCCGGCACGGCGGCATCCACATAGCCGGTGGGCGTCAGGGTTCCGCCGGCACCGACGAAGACCGCGGTGAGCACGGCGACGCCGAGTGCGACTCCGATCTCGCGCAGCGTGGAGTTCGTGCCCGAGGCCTTGGCATGATCGTCGGGCGCCATGTTCATCAGCACCGCCGTGGAGCTCGGAGCGAACACGAGCCCCATACCGATCCCCGCCAGCAGGAACGGCGGCCACATCGCCGAGTACTCGAGCGACGCGGAGAGGGTGAGCGCGATCCACCCGAGCGCGACGGCGAGCATCGTCAGGCCGACCAGGATCGGAAGGCGGGTGCCGGTGCGCGGCGACAGCAGCCCCGTGAGCGGTGCGACGACCATGGGCGCCAGCGTCCACGGCATCGTCATGATCCCCGCCTCGAGCGGGGTATGTCCCTGCACCACCTGGAGGAACTGGATCAGGATGAAGACGGCACCGAAGATCCCGAAACTGAAGGTCACGCCCACGAGGTTCGCCACCGTGAAGCTGCGGTCGCGGAACAGCCGCAGGGGCAGGAGCGGGTGAGCCGTGCGCCCCTCCCAGACGACGAAGCCCACCAGGAGCAGCGCACCGGTCACCAGGGCCCCCACCACCTCGAGGCTGTCCCAGCCCGCGTCGTTGCCGCGCACGATCCCGTAGACGACGCCCAGCACGCCGGGACCGGCCAGCAGGAGTCCGACGAGATCGGCCCGCACGCGAGCGCCGAAGCTGTTGGGCAGTGCGAGCAGGATGAGCGGCACGGCGAGGATGCCGACCGGGACGTTGAGCCAGAAGATCGTCTGCCAGTTCCAGCCCTCGATCACCGCGCCTCCGATGAGCGGCCCCGTGGCGACCCCGAGCCCGGCGACGCCTCCCCAGATACCGATCGCGGCCGGGCGCAGCCGCTCGGAGACGCTCCCGACGAGCAGGGTCAGGGAGAGAGGCATGAGGGCCGCGGCTCCGACGCCCTGGATCGCCCGGGCGAGGATGAGGATCGAGGGCTCGGTCGCGAGTGCTGCGCCCGCCGAGGCCAGCGTGAACACGGCGATGCCGGACAGGAAGACCGTACGACGACCGAAACGGTCTCCGAGGCCGACGGCGAGAAGCATGAAGGTGGCGAAGCTCAGGGTGTATGCGTTGATGACCCACTGCAGCTCCTCGATCGAGGCACCGAGTTCGCGGGAGATGACGGGGAGCGCACCGGTGACGACGAGGTTGTCCAGTGTCGCCATGAACATCGGCAGTGAGGCTGCCACGATCGTCAACCAGACCGGAAGACGTCGGGTGGATGGGGTCATGAGAATTCCTCGTAGTTATTGAATGATTACTTGCTCATCGAAGAGTAGTAATCAACTGATAACCTGTCAAGCGTGAACGAGAAGCAGAGCGAACGCATCCCGGCCGCCGAGCGACGCGAGCAGATCCTCGCCGCAGCGAGCCTGGTGTTCGGCGAACGCGGATACTTCGGCGCCACCACCGACCAGATCGCGAAGGCGGCAGGCATCAGCCAGCCCTACGTCGTGCGAATGTTCGGCACGAAGGAGAGCCTGTTCGTCGAGGTCCTGGCACGCGCGAGCGGCAAGCTGCTCGACACCTTCTCCGCAGTGATCCAGGAGTGGAAGGCCACGGTGGGGTCACCCGACCGGGAACTCGGGCGCCGACTCGGCTCTGCGTACGTGAACCTGGTCGAGGATCGGGGCATCCTGCTCTCGCTGATGCAGGCGTTCAGCATGGGACACGATGCCGTCATCGGCGAACGGGCCCGCACCGACTTCCTCAAGATCTATCGCATGCTGCGCGACGAGGCCGGCTTCGCACCGGAGGAGGTGCGCACCTTCCTCGCCGAGGGGATGCTGCTCAACACTCTGCTCGGACTGCGACTTCCCGAGCGTTACGGCGCGGACGAGGCCACGACCGAACTGCTGGAGTGCACGTTCCAGACCAAGCTCCAGCTGGTGCTCGACGTGGTCGGCGATCAGGTCGCGGCCCCGTCGCCCGCGTGAGGCACGCGGGCGCGCCACTCCCCTAGCGGGTCGGGAACGAACGCTCGGGAGACCCGGTGTACAACTGCTGCGGGCGGCCGATCTTGGTCTGCGGGTCGAGCTGCAGCTCGCGCCACTGGGCCAGCCAGCCGGGCAGGCGTCCGATCGCGAACAGCACCGTGAACATGCGGGTCGGGAAGCCCATGGCCTTGTAGATGACGCCGGTGTAGAAGTCGACGTTCGGGTACAGGCGACGCTCACGGAAGTAGTCGTCGGCCAGCGCGAGCTCCTCGAGCTCCTTCGCGAGGTCGAGCAGCGGGTCGGTGACGCCGAGCGACGACAGCACCTCGTCGGCCGCGTCCTTGACGAGCTTGGCGCGCGGATCGTAGTTCTTGTACACCCGGTGCCCGAAGCCCATCAGCTTCACGCCCTCTTCCTTGTTCTTCACCCGCTCAACGAAGCGCGAGACGCTCTGTCCGGAGTCGCGGATCTGTCCGAGCATCGTCAGCACGGCCTCGTTCGCACCGCCGTGCAGCGGGCCGGAGAGAGCCTGGATGCCTGCGGAGACCGAGGCGAACTGGTTCGCGCCGGTGGATCCGACCAGGCGCACGGTCGACGTGGACGCGTTCTGCTCGTGGTCCTCGTGCAGGATGAGGAGCAGCTCGAGAGCCTTCGACATCACCGGGTTGACCTCGTACTCCTCGCTGTGCACACCGAAGTTCAGCTTCAGGAAGTTGTCGACGAAGCTCAGCGAGTTGTCCGGATAGAGGAACGCCTGGCCGACGCTCTTCTTGTGCGCGTACGCCGCGATCACGGGAAGCTTGGCGAGCATGCGCACCATGTTCAGCTCGACGTGCTCGGGGTTGTGCGGATCGGTCTGCCCCTCGTAGTAGGTCGAGAGGGCGGCGACAGCAGACGACAGCACCGACATCGGGTGCGCCGTGTGCGGCAGCGCCGAGAAGAAGCGCTTGAGGTCTTCGTGCAGCAGCGTGTGGCGACGGATCTTCTCGTCGAACTCCGCCAGCTCGGACGCAGACGGCAGCTCGCCGTAGATGAGGAGCCAGGCCACCTCGAGGTAGCTCGTCGAGCCGGCGAGCTGCTCGATCGGGTAACCGCGATACCGCAGGATGCCCTTGTCGCCGTCGATGAACGTGATCTCCGACTTCGTCGATGCCGTGTTCACGAAGCCGTAATCGAGGCCCGTGTAGCCGGTCTGCCGCGTCAGCGTCGAGAAATCGATGCTGTCGTGTCCCGCCGTGCCGCGCAGCACCGGGAATTCCGCGGTCGTGTCGCCGATCGTCAGCTTCGCCGTCTGGTCTGCCGCTGCACTCACGCGGACCTCCTCGTAGTGTCCGCGCCCGCTCGTCGCGGTGCTGTCGGACAAGATCTTGATCAAGCCTGAACTGGCGATCTCACGGCGCTGAAGCGCCAGGTCGGGTCACGACCGAATCGCCTTTACAGCCTAGTAGTCGCACAGGCCTACTGTGACATCCGCCAAACAGAGGCCTCCTCCGAGGAGGGAACCTACAGATCAGCGACAGAGAGACGGCGCGCCGCCTCGTTCACGTGCGCGGTCGACGCCGTGAGCGCCAGCCGCACGTGCTGCCCCGAATCGGCCCCGTAGAAAGGGCCGGGACCGGCCAGGATGCCGAGGTCGGCCAATCGCCCCATCGACTCCCACGCATCGCGTCCCTCGGTCGCCCAGAGGTAGAGCCCGGCTTCCGAACCGTCGATGCGGAACCCTGCGGCCTCCAAGGCCGGCCGCAGGGCATCGCGACGGGACCGATAGAGAGCCTTCTGCGCGGCGACGTGCTCGTCGTCCCCGAGAGCGACCGCCATCGCGTGCTGCACCGGCGCGGGCGGCATCAATCCGAGGTGCTTGCGTGCCGTGAGAAGCTCGCCGACGATGCGTGCACATCCGGCCACGAAGGCCGCGCGGTATCCGGCGAGGTTCGACTGCTTGCTCAGCGAGTAGACGCTGAGCAGATTCGCACGGCTTCCGCCTGTGACGCGCGGGTCGAGGATCGAGGGGATCGGCTCGGTCGCCCATACGCCGTCCCACCCCAGTTCGGCGTAGCACTCGTCGCTCGCGAGGACGGCGCCGAGTTCACGCGCGCGACTCACGGCCGTGGCGAGCTCGTCCACGGTCCACGTGCGGCCATCCGGGTTGCCCGGGGTGTTGATCCAGATGAGCTTGGTGCCCTCCGGCCAGTCCCCGGGATCGTCTGCGGCCAGGGGCGTCGCCCCCACCACGCGGGCACCGACCTCATATGTCGGATAGGCCACGCGCGGGTGCACGACGATGTCTCCGGCCCCCAGTCCGAGGAGCGTCGGCAGCAGGGCGACGAGCTCCTTGGAGCCGATCGTGGGGAGCACGTTGTCGACGCGGAGATCGAGCACTCCCCTGCGCCGCGCGTACCAGCCGACGATCGTCTCGCGCAGATTCGGCGTCCCGACGGTCTGCGGGTACGCGTGCGCATCGGTGGCTTCCGCCAGCGCACGCCGGATGATCTCGGGCGTCGGGTCGACCGGCGACCCGACGGAAAGGTCGATGAGGCCGTGCGGATGCTTCTCGGCACGTTCACGGAACGGGACGACGGCATCCCACGGGTAGTCGGCGAGGTCGCGGACGCTCACGGAACGCGCCTACTCGCCCTGCGGCGGGAGAGCGGCGACGATCGGGTGGTCGAACGAGTACACGCCGACCTTGGCGGCGCCTCCCGGTGAACCGATCTCGTCGAAGAACTCGACGTTGGCCTTGTAATAGTCCTGCCACTCGTCGGGCAGGTCGTCTTCGTAGTAGATCGCCTCGACCGGGCACACCGGCTCGCAGGCACCGCAGTCGACGCACTCGTCGGGGTGGATGTACAACGAGCGTTCGCCCTCGTAGATGCAGTCAACGGGGCACTCGTCGATGCAGGCGCGATCCTTGACATCGACGCACGGGAGGGCGATCACATACGTCACCCCTTCAGTCTACGACTCGCGGGACTCAGGTTCCTGCGCGGAGGCCGCCTCGGTGCGGACGGGAAGGCGACGCACCGACGGCCAGGCGATGACCAGCAGCACGATTCCGGCCACCAGATAGGTCCAGATCTGGCCGGCGAACGATGCGGGGACGACGACGGAACCGCCGGGGCCTTCGCCGGAGATCAGCACCAGCATGCCGATCATCCCGAGACCGGCCGCCACGGCCGCACCCCTGTCGTGGGTGAGCGCACGCACAGCGACGAGGATGGCCGCGCAGGCGATCGCGGCGACGATCATGCCGACCGGGATCGGGCCCCACATCACACTGTGGCTGATGGTGCCGGCGATGCCGTAGACACCGCCCACCAGGGCGGCCGCGATCCACGACAAGACTCTCGACATCCAGTTCACGCGCACCCGTCGATCTTACCGAGGAGGGCGCTGCCATCCGGAGGCGGCCGCCGCCTCATGCGGCGAGTCCGAACACGCGCAACAGCGCGGCCACCAGCGCGGCCGCAACGACGACCACGAGGAAGGACTGCCGCAACCACAAGAGCCCTCCTGCGACCAGCAGTGCGGGCACGCGCGCATCCACGGTGATCGCCTGTCCGTCACCGAAGGTCTGGACGGCCACGAGAGCCGCCAGCAGCGCCACCGTCAGGAGGTCCGAGATGCGGGCTGTACGTGGCGCCTCGAGCACGCGGGGAGGCACGAGGTATCCGGCGGCTTTGAGCGCCAGGCAGATCAAGGCAGCGAGAAGGATCGCGCTCCACAGGCTCATGGGATCATCTCCGATCCGGCATCCGCTTGTGCTCCGTCTGGTGGCGCAGGATTCCCCAGCCAGTTGAACCAACCGACCGCGATCGCGACGACCGCGGCGACGAGCACCGGAAGGCCGGGCATCAGGAACGGGGTGAAGGCCGCGGCGACGACCGCCGCCGCGACGCCGACCGCTACAGCTTGCCGCTGCTTGAGGCGAGGCCAGAGCAAGGCCAGGAAGGCTGCAGCCGCGGCCGCATCCAGTCCCCACGTCTTGGGGTCTCCGAGCACATCGCCCACCAGTGCTCCGACGAGGGTGGTGATGTTCCACCCGACGAAGATGCCGATCCCCGTCACCCAGAAGCCGATCTGCCGCAGCCGCGGGTCGTTCTGCGAGATCGCGACCGCCGTCGATTCGTCGATCGTGAAGTGCGCGGCCGCCGCCTTGCGGAGAGGCCGCCCTCCGACGATCGGCGACATGCGCATGCCGTAGGCGACGTTGCGGACGCCGAGGAGCGCCGCCGAAGCGACCGCCGATGGCAGGGCCGCGAGGCCGCCGGCGGTGAAGACGCCCACGAAAGCGAACTGCGATCCGCCCGTGAACATCAGCAGACTCAGCACGCAGGTCTGCCACACGTCGAGCCCTGACGCCACGGCGAGCGCACCGAACGAGACGCCGTACGCACTGGTCGCGATGACGACCCCGAGCGCTTCGCGCCAGACCTCACGCTCCGCCGTCATCACGCATCCCACGCATCCCACGCATCGACGTTCGCTTCACTGAACACATGATCATAATTCTGAACATCGACGATCGGATAGTCAAGCGAACGAACGTTTGACATGATGAACACATGGAGGAACTCCGCACACGTATCGCCCGCACCCTTCGACGGGAACGGGAGAGTGCAGGACTGTCGGTCTCCGAGCTCGCGCGACGCGCCGGCATCTCGAAGGCGACGGTCTCCCAGCTCGAGAGCGGAGCCGGCAACCCCAGCGTCGAGACACTATGGGCCCTCGGAGTCGCGCTCGGCGTGCCGTTCGCCGTGCTCGTCGATCAGCAGGCGAACGCGCCGACTCTCATCCGCGCCGACGATCTCGCCGGTGTCCCCTCATCCGCGGCGGCGTACAGTGCGACACTGCTCTCGGCGAGCCCTCCCGGGGCCCGCCGCGACGTCTACCTGATCCAGGCCGAGCCCGGCGACGCCCGCCGTTCCGACCCGCATCACCCCGGGACGATCGAGCATGTGATCCTGATGGCAGGGCAGGCGCGGATCGGGCCGGCGGGTGATCCCGTGCTGCTGAACCCCGGCGACTATCTCACGTACGCCGGCGATGCCCCGCACATCTTCGAGGCGACCGCATCGGGCACCAGCGCCGTGCTCATCTCCGAACTGCGCTGACCGTCATTCCGGACCGGCCGCAGGCGACGGGTCGGGAATCTCGTGCGGCCGGTACTGCGGCAGCCGTGAGGCCGGGAGGATCGCCAGCGCGCTGATCCCCGCGAGCAGCAGCAGGCCGAGCTTGAGGGTGCCGAGCCGAGATTCCTCGTTCACCACGACGGCCGCGTCGACCTGAGCGGGCGTCGCATCCGTCGCTTCCAACGCGACGCGGAGGTCGTCGTTGCTGATGAAGTTGACGTTGTCCATGTCGACCTGGGCGACGAGCGACGGCGGCAGTTCGGGGTGCTCAACGACCGCACGACCGACGCTGAGTCCGAGAAGCGACACCAGAAGCGCGCCGGCCAGCGCGGTGCCGACCGCCGATGCGAGATTCTGCGTCGTGCCGCGCAAGGACCCGACGTCACCGGCGAGCTCGGCGGGGGCCGCGGTGACGAGCACGTTGAACACCAGCGTGACGAGCGCGCCCTGACCGATGCCGAACACGATGAGCCCGGCGATGGTCGGGATCGTCTCCCAGTTGTTGTTCACGACGAACGACAACCACACCAGGGCGACCGTGGTGAGGATGAAGCCGACCACGCCGATCGTGCGCGGCGGGAACCGTCGGTACAGCCGAACCACCAGTGTGGCCGTCACGAAGACGGTGAGGTTGAACGGCATCATCGCCATGGAGGTGTCGAACGGCGTCCGGCCCTGCACGATCTGGATGTAGAGCGGGATCGTGAAGTTCACGCACGCTTCCAGCGCGACGACGATGAACATGGCGTACACGGCGGCACGCTCGCGCGACGACCCGAGGACGCTCAGGTCGATCAGGGGCACCTTCCCCAGTGCCATCCGCCTCCTCGTCCACAGGAAGAAGGCCTGGCCGAGCACGAGACCGATGACGATGAACACGGGGGCAGGCGAGAGACCGAGGATGTTGAAAGGAGCGTCAGCCGTCGCCGCCACGGCACCCCAGGAGTTCAGGTTGTTGAACCCCAGCGTCAGCAGCACGATCGCCGCACCGATCAGCAGTGACGCCACGAGGTCGATGCGGATCGACGCGTCTCCGCGATCCCCGCGCAGCGTGAAACTCAGCGCGAACACCACCACGGCGATCCCCAGCACGATGAAGAACATCGGACGCCAGCCGACCAGGGTTCCCAGTGTTCCGCCGATGAGGAAGGCACTGACCCCGGAGATCGCGCGGGCCGAGCCGATCGCACCGATGGCGGTCGCCTGCTGCGGCCCCCGATAGTTCTCCGCGATGAGCGCCACGATCGACGGCACGATGATCGCCGCGGCTGCTCCCGCCACGGCCTGACCGGCGATCGCCCACCACACGGTCGGAGCGAGGATCATCATGACCGAAGAGCCTGCGAACAGCGCGATCACGATCCGGAAGATGACGACCCAGCCGATCCGCTGGCCGAGTTTCGCACCGGTCATCACGAGAGCGGCCACCGCGAGGCCGTACATGACGATGGTGGTGCTCGCGACCGTGGGCGGAACGCCGAACTCGCTCACCATGCCGCCGAGCGAGATCGGCAGCGCCGCGACGTTGAACGACATCAGCACCTGAGCGAGGAACAGGCTGACCATCGGCAGCCACGAGGTCTTGGTCGGGCTCTGCGCGGTCTGGGTCATGATTGCTCCTGCTCCTTCGGTGCGGACGAGGCTGCGGGCGCGTCACGTCGCGCCGGGGCGGAGGCGAACAGGTTCAGCCCCAGAACGCGCGACAGATATCCGATCGCCATCTGCGATCTGATCGAGTTCCCGGCCTCGTCCAGACGCGGCGAGAAGCCCGCCACTGCGCCCTTCCCCGGGGCGATCGCGACGATGCCTCCGGCGACACCGGACTTCGCCGGGAGCCCGATCTCGAACAGCCAGTCGCCGGAACGTTCATACAGCCCGGTCGACGCGACGACGGCGAGCGTGTCTCGGCAGACCTCTTCCGACACGACCCGCTGGCCGGTGACGGGGTTCACTCCCCCGTCGGCGAGTGTCGCCCCCATCACCGCGAGATCGTGAGCCGTCACGCTGAGCGCGCACTGACGCGTGTAGACGTCGACCACCTCATCGGGCTCGCCCGTCAGCCGACCGTAGCTGCGCAGCAGCCGTCCCAGCGCACGATTGCGGTCGTTCGTCTCCGCTTCCGAGGCGTACACGACGCCGTCGAGGCTCAGCGGGCGCCCGGCGAAGGCCGAGAGTCCTTCACGAACGCGCTCCCACTGCTCGACGGAGGTGCTGCCCGGCATGAGCGCGGTCGTCGCGATGGCGCCCGCATTGACCATCGGGTTCATCGGGTGCCCGTCGTTGAGCTCGACCGCCATCACGGAGTTGAACGCGAGCCCGGTGTTGTTCACGCCGACGATGTCGCGCACCCGTTCGTGGCCGTGCTCCTGGATCGCCAGCGCATAGACGAACATCTTCGAGATCGACTGGATGGAGAACGGGTACCGGGCATCGCCGGCGTCGTGCAGTCCGCCACCGACCTCGATCACCGCCAACCCGAACAGGTCCGGGTCCACCTCCGCGAGCACGGGGATGTAGTCGGCGACTCTGCCCGAGTGCTCGCCCGCGTAGCGGGAGTGCGCATCGCGCACGATCTCCTCGACACGATCCCAGCCCGGCAGAGTGCCGGTGGAGACCTCCTGCGCAACACCGCGCCACGCCGCCGGGTCGAGCACATCTCCTCCTCGGATCCGTGACGCCCCCAGCCGTCAGAGTCACCGTAGCGCTCGACGGCCCCCTTCGGCTAGAGAATCCTCGGCGGCACGACCGGCGTCAGTACCAGTTCATGGCCTGAGAGTGCGACCACGCACTGCACGGGGTTCCGTACACCGACGAGATGTATCCGAGACCCCAGGCGACCTGAGTGGCGGCGTTCGTCTGCCAGTCGGAACCGGCAGAGGCCATCTTGCTGCCGGGAAGCGCCTGAGGGATGCCGGTGGCACCGCTCGGGTTGTACGCCTGATAGTTCCAGCCGGACTCCTTGTTCCACAGGGAGTTCAGGCAGGAGAACTGATCTCCGCCCCACCCGTACGTGCTCGACATGATCTGCTGCGCAGCCGCCTTGGCACCCTCCGGCGTGTTCGCCGCGGCCAGGGCGGCCGCGGCCTGCTGTTCCGCTGCGGCCTGCGCAGCCGCCTGCTCCGCCGCGACCCTGGCGGCCTCTTCCGCTGCCTGCTTCTGCTGTGCGGCGGTGAGCGCACTCCGAAGCTCTTCGGTGTCGGCGACGACGCTCGCCATCTCGTCCTCCGCCTTGTCGGCGAGGACGCCCACCAGGAGCACCGGCGTCACGTCGCTGTCGTCGAGTTTGTCGATCTCGGTCTCCAGGGCGGAGGTGTCGACGGATGTGACGGCACCCACGTCGAGGCCGGAGGCCGCGACCTCGGTCTCCAGCGTCTCCGCCGCCGCCACAGCGCCCTTCGCCTGAGTCAGGGTCGCGGTCGCGTCTTCCGAGATCTGCGCGAGCGGCTCGGCGCCGGCGAGGGCGGGAGCCGTGACGGCGGATGCGGCGTTCATCGCACCCATCGCCGGTGCGGAAGCGAGACCGACACTGAGGGTGATGCCGACGAGAGTGGCGGATGCGATTCCCAGGAGGGTCATCGGGCGGTGGGCCGCGGTGCGGGCGGATGCCGCCGCGGAGGCGCGCCGAAGCGCACGGGTTTTCTGAAGCATGGGTTCGACTTTCGGGTGGTCGTACGCCCTTGCAGGAGACTCATCGGGAGCTCGTCCCAGGCGCAAGTGAACCACTCTGAACCACAAACCTGAACGAAAACCATCCCTCACCTGGGATTTACATGAGAAGAGGGCCTCGCGCACGCCTTTCGGCGGCACGAGGCCCTCTCAGTCGGAGCGTGCCCGAGCGTGGTCTCAGACGTTCGCGTCCTGGCGCTTCAGACGAGCGGTCTCCCGCGCGCGGGTGTTCGCGTCGAGGTTCACCTTGCGGATGCGGACGACCTCGGGGGTCACCTCGACGCACTCGTCGTCGCGGGCGAACTCGAGGCTCTCCTCCAGCGTGAGCTGGCGCGGGGGCGTCATCGACTCGAAGGTGTCCGAGCTCGCCGCACGCATGTTGGTGAGCTTCTTCTCCTTGGTGATGTTCACGTCCATGTCATCGGCGCGGGAGTTCTCGCCGATGACCATGCCCTCGTATACCTCCTGCGTGGGCTGCACGAAGAAGGACATGCGCTCCTGCAGCGCGATCATCGCGAACGGGGTGACGACACCCTGGCGGTCGGCGACGATGGAGCCGTTCTGGCGCGTCGTGATGGAACCGGCCCACGGCTCGTAGCCGTGCGAGATCGCGTTCGCGATTCCGGTGCCGCGCGTGGTGGTGAGGAACTCGCTGCGGAAGCCGATGAGGCCGCGCGACGGGACGATGAATTCCATGCGCACCCAACCGGTGCCGTGGTTGGTCATGTTCTCCATGCGACCCTTGCGGTTCGCGAGCAGCTGGGTGATCGCCCCGAGGTGCTCTTCCGGAGTGTCGATCGTGAGGTGCTCGAACGGCTCGTAGGTCTTGCCGTCGATCTTCTTCGTGACCACCTGCGGCTTGCCGACGGTGAGCTCGAAACCTTCGCGACGCATGTTCTCGACGAGGATGGCGAGGGCCAGCTCTCCACGGCCCTGCACCTCCCACGCATCCGGACGTCCGATGTCGACGACCTTGAGCGAGACGTTACCGATGAGCTCCTTGTCGAGGCGGTCCTTGACCATGCGCGCAGTGAGCTTGTGCCCCTTGACCTTGCCCATGAGGGGCGAGGTGTTGGTGCCGATCGTCATCGAGATGGCGGGGTCGTCGACCGTGATGGCCGGCAGCGGACGCACGTCCTCGGGGTCGGCGATGGTCTCGCCGATCGTGATGTTCTCGAAACCGGCGATCGCGACGATGTCGCCGGGGCCGGCGGACTCCGCGGGGTAGCGCTCGAGTGCGCGGGTCTTCAGGAGCTCGGTGATGCGTGCGTTCTGGTGCGTGCCGTCGGCACGGACCCAGGCGACGGTCTGGCCCTTCTTCAACGTGCCGTTGAAGACGCGAAGCAGCGCGAGACGGCCGAGGAACGGGCTGGAGTCGAGGTTCGTGACCCAGGCCTGCAGCGGGTGCTCGTCGTCGTACTCCGGAGCCGGGACGTGCTCGAGGATCGCCTCGAACAGCGGCTCGAGGTCGTCGTTGTCCGGCAGCGAGCCGTCGGCGGGACGGTTCTGCGATGCGGCACCGGCACGGCCGGAGGCGTAGACCACCGGCACGTCGAGGAGCGCGTCGACGTCGAGGTCGGGCACATCGTCGACCAGGTCGGAGGCGAGACCCAGCAGCAGGTCGTGCGCCTCTTCCTCGACCTCCGCGATGCGGGCGTCGGGACGGTCGGTCTTGTTGACCAGGAGGATGACGGGGAGCTTCGCCTCGAGCGCCTTGCGCAGCACGAAGCGGGTCTGCGGCAGCGGCCCCTCGCTCGCGTCGACGAGCAGCACGACACCGTCGACCATGGACAGGCCGCGCTCGACCTCGCCACCGAAGTCGGCGTGACCGGGGGTGTCGATCACGTTGATCGTGATCTCCTTGCCCTGGGCGTGCTTGCCCTTGTAAGTGATCGCCGTGTTCTTGGCGAGGATCGTGATGCCCTTCTCACGTTCCAGGTCGTTCGAGTCCATGGCGCGCTCATCGACGTGAGCGTGTTCGCCGAAGGAGCCCGTCTGACGCAGCATGGCGTCGACGAGAGTGGTCTTGCCGTGGTCGACGTGCGCGACGATTGCGACGTTGCGGAGGTCAGAACGGAGGGCGTGCGCCATGCAGGTGTCCTAAAAGATGTGGGGTTTCGCCGGGAAGCCGACGTTCCAGGATAACGCAAGCTCAGGGCTTGTTCCTGAAAAGCAGGTCGTAGCATCGAGATCGTGACCCGACCGCAGGCTCCGTGGGACCTCCCCGCCCTCTCCCCCACTCCGTCCCGTGCACGCCTGTGGTGGGAGATCTCGATCGTCCTGGCCCTGGGCCTCGGCCAGTCAGCGGTGTACGCGATCGTGCAGCTCGCCTACCGCCTCACCGACGAGGTCCCGATCGCCGATCAGGTCGCGAAGCTGAATCCCTCCCGCAGCGATCGGGAGATCTTCGACCTCGTGTACCAGGTGCTTGCGATCGGCTTCTCCCTCGTTCCCGTGCTGCTGGTGTGCTTCCTGCTGTGGCAGTCGCGTCGCCCGCACCTGGCGCGGCTGGGGTTGGACGGCACAGGGATCGCGAAGGATGTGGGGCGGGGCGTCCTGCTCGTGCTGGCCATCGGCATCCCCGGACTCGGTCTCTACCTCGCCGGCCGCGCTCTCGGCCTCACCGTCGCGATCGACCCCGCCGGGATCGATGCCTACTGGTGGACGATTCCGGTCCTGTTGCTGGCCGCCGCCCGAGCCTCTCTGCAGGAGGAGTTCGTCGTTCTCGGCTACCTCTTCACCCGGCTGCGTCAGCTCGGTTGGAGCCCCTGGACGATCATCGTCTCCACGTCGGTCCTGCGGGCCAGCTACCACCTCTACCAGGGGTATCCGGCGTTCGTCGGCAACCTCGCGATGGGCCTGCTCTTCGGATGGTTGTATCAGCGGACGGGCAGGCTGCTGCCGTTCCTCGTGGCGCACTTCGTGATCGATGCCGCCGCTTTCGTCGGGTACCCGTGGGCGGCGTCGATGTGGCCCGAGCTGTTCGGGTTGCCTGGCTGAGCACCTGTCCTATTGAGCACCATCGCACTGAGCGCCGACGCACGGGAGGGCGGGCACCCAGCCCGTCCTCCCGTGCGTTGACATGCCGTGACGCCCACCCTAGGCTCGGGGCACCCACGACGACGTGGGCACGACAATCCGGGGGGATTCGAATGAAGAAGAAACTGTCCGCAGCGGCCGCAGGCATCGTCCTCGTCGCAGGAATGGTCTTCGGCGGAGCTGCCGCAGCGCAGGCGGCTTCCTGGTTCGGTCCGTTCACAGACCTGTCCTATTGTCAGGCCGAACGACGGATCTTCATGCAGGAGGGCTACAGCGTCGGACCGTGTGTCTACCGCGCCAACCTGCCCGGCCACTGGTTCTCCTACTCCTGAACCAGGGTCCGAGGCGCATCGCAACGTGCCCCCTGACCTCGTGATGAGGGCAGGGGGCACGCGTCTCGAGCGGCGGGAGCTGTTCAGCCCGCGGAGGCGATCAGGACGGCCGCGACCGCCCAGACGACGATCACTGCGAGCGCCAGCAGCGCCCGGGTGTCCCAGGAACGGCGGATCGGCGCGCTCGCACCATGCCCCGCTGCCGCCTGCCAACGGTCGCGGATGTCGGTGAAGCTGCGCAGCGAGGTCGAGACGCTGGTCTCCTCATCGCGCATCTTGCTGCGTTTGGGCCGGGCGTGCGCCGGGCCGCCCCAGCAGGTGAGCTCCGTGTCGTCATCGAAGGTGAATTTCAGCTGCCACTGGAGGTCGATGTCTCGAACCCGGTGCCAGCCGAACTCGGTCCGCCGCAGCATGTTCTGCACGAGCGCCCCGTCGTCGCCGATGCGGACCATCGACACGTAACTGATCTCGTAGACGATCCACAGACCGAGAAGCACCCACGGAGCGAGCAGCAGCGTCTGCGCCCATCCGCCCCGCACGACGGCGTCCCCGAGGAGGAACACCGCCAGCGCGAGGCTCACGACCATGACGACCGTGCCCGAGGACGAGCGGAAAGCCCGCTCGTCCTCGGGAGAGTTCGGCCTCGCCACGATCAGAGGCCGCCCAGAGGGATCGACGCACCGGGAATGGCCTCGAGCAGGCGACTCGTGTACTCCTGCTTCGGGTTCGCGAAGGTCTCATCGACCGTGCCCTGCTCGACGATCCGGCCGCGCTCCATGACGCAGACCAGGTCGCTCGAGACACGCACCACCGCGAGGTCGTGCGTGATGAACAGGTAGGTGAGCCCGAGCTCGGTCTGCAGGTCGGCCAGCAGCTTGAGGATCTGGGCCTGGACGAGCACGTCCAGAGCCGACACGGCCTCATCCAGCACGACGATGTCGGGCTTCAACGCCAGCGCGCGCGCGATCGCGACACGCTGACGCTGCCCGCCCGACAGCTCGCTCGGATAGCGCGTGGCCAGATCCTGCGGCAGCGACACCTGATCGAGCAGCTCGCGTACACGCTCGCGTCGAGACGTACGATCGCCGACCCCGTGAATCTCGAGCGGCTCCGCGATCGTGTTCTCGAGGTTGCGCAGCGGATCCAGGGAACCATACGGGTCCTGGAACACCGGCTGCATGCGACGTCGAAGACCGAACGACTGCGCCCGGGAGAATCCGGACACATCCATTCCGTCGATCTCGATCGTTCCCGACGTGGGTTCCTCGAGCTTGAGGACCATCTTCGCGACGGTCGACTTGCCCGAGCCCGACTCGCCGACCAGTGCCAGCGTCTTTCCGCGCGGGATCTCGAACGACACGTCGTCCACAGCACGGAACATCTCGCTGCGGAACCCACCCTGGCGGATGCGGTAGTCCTTCGTGAGAGCAGCCACGCGAACGGTCGGCGGGATGTCGGCGAGGTCGTCGAGCGTCTCGACGCCGCGGTCCTCGACCACGGCCTGGATGCGCTGCGATGCCACGCTCGGCGCCGCGGCGACCAGACGCTTCGTGTAGGGGTGCTGCGGATTCTGCAGGATCGCCTTGCTCGGCCCCGACTCCACGATCGAGCCGTTCTGCATCACGATCAGCCGCTCAGCGCGCTCGGCCGCGAGACCGAGGTCGTGGGTGATCAGCAGCATCGAAGTGCCGCGGTCGCGCGTCAGGCTCGCCATGTGGTCGAGGATCACGCGCTGCACGGTGACATCGAGCGCCGACGTGGGCTCGTCCGCGATCAGAAGCCGCGGGTCCGCTGCCAATCCGATGCCGATGAGCGCACGCTGGCGCATTCCGCCGGAGAACTGGTGGGGGAACTGACGAAGCCGCTTGGCCGCGTCGGCGAGACCCGCCTGCTGGAGCACCTCGATCGCGCGGGCACGGACCGCGGCACGGCCCTGCGCGAGACCGTTCGCACGAACCGCCTCCTCCACCTGGAAGCCGATGCTCCAGACGGGGTTGAGGTTCGACATCGGGTCCTGCGGCACGTAGCCGATCGCCTTGCCGCGAACCCGCTCCATCTCCCGCTCGGAGAGGGTGGTGAGCTCCTGCCCCTCCAGCGTGATGCTGCCGGAGGTGATCCGCCCCGTGCCCGCGAGGAGCTTGATGATCGATGTCGCGGCCGTCGACTTGCCCGAACCGGACTCGCCGACGATCGCGACCGTCTCCCCCGCCATGACATCGAAGCTGATGCCGTGCAGGACCTGTCGTGTGCCGTTCTGCGTGTCGAACGCGACCGTGAGATCGCGAACGCTCAGCAGCGGAGCTGTCGATTCGTTCATCGGCGTGCCCTCGCCCTCGGGTCGAGGGCGTCTCGGATGAGCTCGCCCAGGAGGATGAACGCGAGCACCGTGATGGTGAGCGCGATCGACGGATAGATCAGCGCCATCGGCGCGACGCGCAGGGAGCGCTGCGCCTGGCTGATGTCGTTGCCCCAGGACATGACGTCGCTACCGAGCCCGACACCGAGGAAGCTCAGTGTCGCCTCGGCGACGATGCCACCGGCCAGAGCCAGGGTCGCCAGCACGAGCAGCGGAGCGAAGGCGTTCGGGATCACGTGCGACAGGAGGGTGCCGAAGCGCCCCTTGCCGAGCGCAGCCGAGGCCATCACGAAGTCCGCCTGCTTCACCCTGAGCACTTCTGCCCTGACGACGCGCGCCGTGGCAGCCCAGGCGAACCCGCCGATCGCGAGAGCGAGCGTGAAGACGTTGCGGTACTGCGAGAACACCGTCATCACGACGACAGCCGCGAGGATGTAGGGGATCGAGAAGAAGATGTCGCCGATGCGGGAGAGCACCGCGTCGAGCCACCCGCCGTAGTAGCCGGCGAAGGCGCCCATGATCAGCCCGAGAGTCGAGCTGATGAGGGTCGCCAGCAGGCCGACGCTGATCGACGTGCGCGAGCCCCAGACGATGCGAGACCAGATGTCGCAGCCCTGGAACGTGTACCCGAGAGGGTGTCCGGCTGCCGGTCCTGCATTGGAGTTCGCAAGCTCGCACTGGTTGTTCGGAGGCGTCTGCGTGAAGAGCGTCGGCCACAGGGCCATCAGCAGGATGAGCGCGACGATTCCGAGGGAGATCCAGAACGACGGACGGCGGCGCAGGTCGGTCCACGCGTCACGCCAGAGGCTGGCGGGCTTGCCCTTGACATTGATGGCATCCGTCGGCGGCTGTTCGGCCACCACCGGTGCGACATAGTGGGTGGGACGGTCACTTGACATAGCGGATCCTCGGGTCGAGCAGCCCGTAGAGCAAGTCCACGAGCAGGTTGACGAGAACGTAGATGATGACGAACACCGTCACGAACGACACGATGGTCGGTCCTTCGTGCCTCAACGTCGCCTGGAACAGGGTCTGTCCCACGCCGGGAATGTTGAAGATGTACTCCGTCACGGTCGCTCCGACGAGGAGCACACCGAAGTTCGTCGCCGAGTTGGTGATCACCGGGATCAGGGAGTTGCGCAGCACGTGCACGGGGATCACGCGGTTGCGTGACAGTCCCTTGCCGTAGGCCGTGCGTACCCAGTCCTGGTTGAGGGTGTCGAGAACCGAGCCGCGCATCAGACGCATGCTCGTCGCATACAGGCTCAGTCCCAGCACGATGGCGGGCAGCCAGAGGTCGCCCCAGTCGTTCTGACCACCGACCGTCGGACGGAACCAGCCCAGCTTGATCGCGAGGAAATACTGCGCGAGGAAGGCGACGACGAAGATCGGCATCGACAGGAACACGAGAGAGCTGATCAGCGACACGTGGTCGAAGAACTTGCCCTTGCGGAGCGCGGAGAGCGTTCCGATGATGATGGCGAGCGTGAACTCGATCGCGATCGCCATGATCGCCAGACGCCCCGTGATCGGAAGCGTACGCGCGAGGACGGTGCTCACGGACTCACCGGAGAACGTCGTTCCCATGTCGCCCTTGAAGACGCCGGTGATGTAGTAGAAGTACTGGACGAGGAACGGGTCGTCCAGGTGGTACTGCGCTCGGATCGTGGCGAGCAGCTGCGGGCTCGGCGGTTTGTCACCGAAGAGCGCCGCGATCGGGTCACCCGGCATCAGGAAGACGAGCGCGTAGATGAGAAGCGTCGCACCGAAGAAGACCGGGATCAGCTGGAGAAGTCGCCGCAGGGTATAGGCGAGCATCCTTGCTCCTTTCGTGGAGTCGGAGTCAGCCGGAGTGCACGACGCGAGGCGGTGACGTCGCCGCCACCGCCTCGCTGCCGTTCACTCCAAGGAACTACTCGGCCTTGGTGATCTCGTAGTAGAGCGGAACAGAGTTCCAGCCGACGGTGACGTTGTCGACCGAGTCGCCGAAACCGCCGATGGAGTTCTGGTACCAGAGCGGGATGACGGGAAGGTCGTTGAACAGGATCTCCTGAACCTTCTCGTACGCCGCGTTGGCGTCGTCGGCGCTCGTCGCCGCTGCACCCTCTGCGAGCAGTGCGTCGACCTCGGGGTTGGAGTAGTCACCGTCGTTCGACGATGCACCCGTGCCGTACAGCGGCTGCAGGAAGTTGTAGACGGCGGGGTAGTCGCCCTGCCATCCGGAACGGTTCGCCGTCTGGATGGTGCGCTTGCCGGCGTCGTCACGAGCGTTAACCGCTGCGCGGAGCGTGGCGAGGTCGACGTACGGTGCGCCCGACGCCTCGATGCCGAGCGTGTTCTTCAGCGAGTTCGAGACCGCGTCGACCCACACCTGGTGTCCACCATCGGAGTTGTACGCGATCTGGAAGGTTCCCGACCACGGCGCGATGGCGTCAGCCTTCGCCCACAGCTCCTTGGCCTTCTCGGGGTCGTACTTCAGGACGTCGGACCCGGGAACGCTGTCGCTCCAGCCGTCGATGACGGGCGTGGTGAAGTCGCTCGCCGGGGTACGCGTGTCGGCGAAGATCTTGCTCGTGATCTCGTCGCGGTTGATAGCCATCGAGATCGCCTGACGACGCAGGGTGCCCTCTTCGCCCGAGAAGTGGGCGAGCTGGCCACCGATGGTGAACGACTGGAAGATCGCGGCGGGCTGGTTGGTCGCCCGCTCGCCGAGCTCGTCCTCGAACACCGCGAGGGAAGCCTCGGGGATCTGGTCGATGACGTCGATGTTGCCACCGAGAAGGTCGGCGTATGCGCCCTCGGGAGCCGTGTAGAACTTCAGCGTGAGGCCGCCGTTCTGCGCGACGCGCTCACCCTTGTAGTCGTCGTTCTTGACCAGGTCGATCTGAACGTCGTGCTGCCAGGCACCGTCCTTGGCGAGCATGTACGGACCGTTGCCGATCGGGTTCTCCCCGAAGGCATCCATGTCTTCGAAGGCCGCGTCGGGGAGCGGGTAGAACGCCGAGTAGCCCAGGCGGGTCACGAAGTCGGATGCGACATCGCTGCTCAGGTCGATCGTGAAGGTCTGGTCGTCGACCTCGGTGAGGCCGGTGAGCTCGGAGTCCGCGTCGGGGTTGAAGCCCACGATGTCCGCGAACCAGGACTGGTTCAGCTGAGCGTTGGAGAGCTGTGCGCCGTAGTTCCACGCATCGATGAAGTTGTGAGCGACGACGTCTTCACCGTTGGTGAACTTGTGGCCCTCCTTCAGCTTCACGGTGACCTTGTTCGGGGCGTCGACGGTGATCGACTCGGCCATGTCGTTGACGAGGGCGCCGTCGCCGTCGTAGAAGGCGAGGCCGGCGAAGATCGAGTCGAGGATCTTTCCTCCACCGACCTCGTTGGTGTTGGTCGGGATCAGCGGGTTCTCCGGCTCATTGCCGTTCGCCGAGATGATGGCCGACGTCGAGCCCTTGGAGCCCTCGTCGCCCGAGTCGTTCCCGCCTGCACAACCGGCCAGCGCCAAGGCGCCGATCACGAGCAGAGCGCTGCCCGCGAGGGCAATCCTGTTTCTTTTCACTTTTCGTCCTCCTGTGGACAGTGCTGAGTCTGCGCGCTCACCGTCGAACACGCAGGGATACCTGAGCGTAACCCGCCGCTTCGCCCACAGCCGCCCTCAGCTAACGAACTGTTACTGAGTGGTGACCATCTGTAACACCCGGGAAACACCGAGAAACAGAAGACGGTGCCGCACTCCCACCCGGAAGCGCGACACCGTCTGCTCAGATGAGCACGCGGATCAGGCGAAGGCCTCGACCGGCGGGCAGGCGCACACGAGGTTGCGGTCGCCGTAGGCCTGGTCGATACGACGCACCGGCGGCCAGTACTTGCCGGCGACCAGCGCATGCACCGGGTAGGCGGCATCCTCGCGCGAGTACGCGTGGTTCCACTCCCCCGCGATGAGCGAGACCGCAGTGTGCGGCGCGTGCACCAGCGGGTTGTCGTCCGCCGGCCAGCGACCGGCAGCCACGGCCTCCGCCTCGGCCTTGATCATGACCATGGCCTCGATGAAGCGCTCGATCTCGTCGAGGTCCTCTGACTCGGTCGGCTCGACCATCAGGGTTCCCGCGACGGGGAACGACATGGTCGGCGCGTGGAAGCCGTAGTCGATGAGGCGCTTGGCGACGTCATCGACCGTGACGCCGGTGGCTTCCTTGAGGGGACGCAGGTCGAGGATGCACTCGTGCGCCACCCGACCGTTCTCACCGGTGTACAGCACCGGGAAGTGGCTGCCGAGGCGCTCGGCGATGTAGTTCGCCGAGAGCACGGCCGCCGCGGTGGCACGGCGCAGCCCGTCGGCGCCCATCATGCGCACGTACGCCCATGAGATCGGGAGGATGCCCGCGGACCCGTAGGGAGCTGCGGAGATCACCCCGCCCTCGAACGTGAAGCCGCCGAAGTGCTCGGCGCTCTGTGCCAGCGGGTGCGAGGGAAGGAACGGTGCGAGGTGCGACTTCGCCGCGACCGGACCGATGCCGGGGCCGCCACCACCGTGCGGGATCGCGAACGTCTTGTGCAGGTTGAGGTGCGAGACGTCGCCGCCCAGGTCGCCGAAGCGCGCATAGCCGAGCAGGGCGTTGAGGTTGGCGCCGTCGACGTACACCTGTCCACCGGCGTCGTGCACGGCGGCCGTGATCTCGACGACCTGCTCCTCGTACACGCCATGCGTGGAGGGGTAGGTGATCATCAAGGCCGACAACTCGTCGGCGTGCTGGGCGATCTTCGCGCGCAGGTCGTCGAGGTCGACGTTGCCGAGCTCGTCGGTCGCGACGACGACGACCTTCATGCCGGCGAGCACGGCCGAGGCCGCGTTCGTGCCATGCGCCGATGACGGGATGAGGCAGACCGTGCGGTGCACGTCGCCGTTCGCGTGGTGGTACCCGCGGATGGCGAGGAGCCCCGCCAGCTCGCCCTGCGAACCGGCGTTCGGCTGCAGGGAGACCGCGTCGTAGCCGGTGACCTCGGCGAGCCAGCCCTCGAGCTGGTCGATGAGCTCGATGTAGCCCTGCACATCGGCGGCCGGCGCGAACGGGTGGATGCCTGCGAACTCGGGCCATGTGATCGCCGCCATCTCGGTGGCCGCGTTGAGCTTCATCGTGCACGACCCCAGCGGGATCATTCCGCGATCAAGCGCGTAGTCGCGGTCGGAGAGGCTCTTCAGGTACCGCATCATGGCGGTCTCCGAGCGGTGCGAGTGGAAGACCGGGTGCGCGAGGTACTCGTCCTGACGCAGCAGGTCGTCGGGAAGCCGGCCGTGCTCGGACGCGGCGATGTACCCGAAGGAGCGCCCGGTACCCGACGCGAAGCAGCCCGCGACTCGGTCGAGGTCGGTGAACGTCGTGGTCTCGTCGACCGAGACGCCGACGGTGTCGGCGTCGACCTCGTGGAGGAGATAGCCCTCCTCGTGCGCGGCAGCGACGATCTCGGAGGCGCGGCCCGGCACGCGGACGCGGAGTGTGTCGAAGAATTCCGGGTGCTCGATGTCGAGCTCGAGCTCGATGAGCCACGTGGCCAGAGCGTCCGCCTTGCGGGCCACGTCCACGGCGATCGCTCGCAGCCCATCGGGGCCGTGGTAGACGGCGTACATCGATGCCATGACGGCCAGCAGCACCTGGGCGGTGCAGATGTTCGACGTCGCCTTCTCGCGACGGATGTGCTGCTCGCGCGTCTGCAGCGAGAGCCGGTACGCGGGCTTGCCGTCGGCATCCACCGACACTCCCACGAGTCGACCGGGCAGCTGACGCTCGAGGCCGGAGCGGACCGCCATGTAGCCGGCGTGCGGCCCGCCGAAGCCCATCGGCACGCCGAAGCGCTGGGTCGTGCCGACCGCCACGTCGGCGCCGAGGGAGCCGGGAGAGGCGATCAGGGTGAGGGCGAGCAGATCGGCCGCCGCGACGGCGAGAGCCCCGGAGAGGTGCGCGGCGTCGAAGACGGCGGACGGGTCCCAGACTCGACCCGATGCCCCGGGATACTGCACGAACACGCCGAAGAGGTCAGCGGGCAGCTCCTCGCCAGCGGCGAAGTCGACCGTGACGATCTCGATGCCGAGCGCCTCTGCACGTGTGGCGAGCATCGCCCTGGTCTGCGGAAGGGCATCAGAATCCACCGCGAACACGGTCGACGCCGACTTCGAGGCGCGACGGGCGAGCAGCATCGCCTCGACGACCGCGGTCGACTCGTCGAGCATCGATGCGTTGGCGGTCGTCAGGCCCGTGAGTTCTGCGACCATCGTCTGGAAGTTGATGAGCGCCTCCAGGCGCCCCTGGGAGATCTCCGGCTGGTACGGCGTGTAGGCCGTGTACCAGGAGGGGTTCTCCAGCACGTTGCGCTGGATCACCTGCGGCGTGATGGTGCCGTAGTAGCCCAGGCCGATCATCGGTCGGTTCACGGTGTTGCGCGACGCGAGCGTCCGGAGTTCGGCGAGAGCCTCGGTCTCACTCGCGGCGGACGGGATGAGCGAGGGCGCATCTGTGGCATCGGACGACGGACCGGTGTAGATCGACGCGGGCACGGCCTGGCGCATGAGCGCCTCGACCGGGCTCAGCGCCGACTCGGCTGCGGTGGTGTCGAGACCGAGGGCGGCGAGCATCGTGCGCTGCGCGGCATCGGTGGGTCCGATGTGACGATCGGCGAAAGTGACCACTGGAGAATCAGCCCTCCGTGAGAGCGACGTAGGCGTCGCGGTCGAGCAGTCCGTCGAGAGCTCCGGCGGCGACGGAGACCTTGAGCAGCCATCCGCCCTCGAACGGCGCCGCGTTGACGAGGGACGGGTCGTCCACCGCCGCGTCGTTGATCTCGACGACCGTGCCCGAGACGGGAGCGTAGAGCTCGCCGACCGACTTCGTCGATTCGATCTCGCCGACGACTGCTCCTGCGGTGACCTCGGTGCCGACGGCGGGGAGCTCGACGAAGACGACGTCGCCCAGCTTCTCAGCGGCGTAGTCGGTGATCCCGATGGTCACGGCGTCGCCGTCAGCGGCGATCCACTCGTGCTCTTCGGTGTAGTGGAGTGCGGCGAGGTCGGTCATTTGGTCCTCCGGTAGAAAGGCAGGGCGGTCACGGTCGCGGGGATTCTGGTCCCCCGCACATCAAGGAATACTGCTGTTCCCTCTTCCGCGGAAGATGGGGTCACGTAGGCCATCGCGATCGGATGACCGAGGGTGGGGCTGAGCGCGCCGCTCGTGATCTCACCGAGCACCGCCCCGTCTTCGCCGACCACGGCGTAGCCGGCGCGACCGGCGCGCTTGCCCTCGGCGACGAGTCCGACCAGGACAGGTGCTTCCGATGCGTCGGCCGACTCCGCAGCGGCGGAGAGCGCGTCCTTGCCGACGAAGCTCTCCTTCGCGGTCACGACGACCCGCCCCAGGCCCGCCTGCGCCGGCCGGGTGTCGAGGCTCAGCTCGTGTCCGTACAGGGGCATACCCGCCTCGAGCCGCAGGGTGTCGCGCGCGGCGAGTCCGGCGGGGACGAGGCCGTGGGGCGCGCCCGCGGCGAGGAGCGCATCCCAGAGCGACGCGGCGCGGTCGGCGGCGACCAGAAGCTCGAAGCCGTCCTCGCCGGTGTAACCGGTGCGCGCGAGGAGGACGGGCACGCCTTCGTAGTTCGCGGACGCCCAGGCGTAGTACTTCTGCTCGGTCCAGGGAATGCTGACATCGGTGATGTCCGGCGTCGCGGCGAGGATGGCTTCAGCCTGCGGCCCCTGCACGGCGATGAGCGCATAGTCGTCGGAGACGTCCTGCACCACGACATCGAAGCCGTCGGTGCGATCGCGCAGAGCAGCGGAGACGGCGTCGCGGTTGCCCGCGTTGGAGATGATGAGGAAGTCGTCCTCCTGAAGGCGGTAGACGATCACGTCGTCGATGATCCCGCCGGACTCGGCGAGCAGGAGCGAGTACTTCGCCTTTCCGACGACCAGCGCCGAGAGGCGGCCGGCCAGGGCGTTGTCGAGGAACTCGGCGGCCCCGCTGCCACGGACCGTGAACTCGGCCATGTGCGAGATGTCGAAGATGCCCGCGCTCTGGCGCACGGCGTGGTGTTCGGCGAGGTCGGACGTGTACCGCACCGGCATCTGCCAGCCGCCGAAGTCGGTGAACGATGCGCCGAGCGCCTCATGGCGTGCGCGCAGCGGGGTGTAGCGGGGGTCGGACATGGAGTTCTCCCGGGCTGTGTCGGGCGGAACGGCGACACCGTCGTTCCTCGGAACTCCCCCTCTGTCATGGGCCTGAGAGCTTCACCCGTGCACGGAGGCGGGGCTTTCACCGTCGGCGGATCCGCAGAGTCGCCGGATCGCTTTTCAGAGTGGCCGGAACCGCGCGGTACGCGTACCTGAGAGATTGGCGGGGAGGCTTGCTCCTTCGGTGCCCGGCTGCGTTCGCCGGGGCTCTCCCGCGTGGGTCATTCGGCCTGTCTTCAATTGTGGGTCCAGTCTAGCCGGTCGGATCCTCGGTGCCGGATTCTCGGGAGCGGCGTTCGAATCGCGTGAATGGTCCTGTTTCTGGGTCAGGAGCGACCATTCACGCGATTCGAAGGCGGAGTGCCGGCCGTCAGCGGGTGATGCCGAGCTCAGCCCGCACCTCGTCGCGGAGGCGGCCGAGGTTGTCGGGCTCTGGTGCGGCGCCGAGGAGCGTCTTGGTGTATTCGTGCTGCGGGTTGAGGATGACCTCGTCCGCGGGGCCGCGCTCGACGACGTCGCCCTTGTAGAGCACCATGATCTCATCCGAGAAATGCCGAGCCGTGGCCAAGTCGTGCGTGATGTACAGCACACCGAGGTTCTCCTCGCGCTGCAGGTCAGCGAGCAGGTTCAACACCCCGAGCCGGATCGACACGTCCAGCATCGAGACCGGTTCGTCGGCGACGATGAACCGGGCGCCCGGGGCGAGAGCACGCGCGATCGCGACCCGCTGTCGCTGCCCGCCCGACAGCTCGTGAGGGCGGCGCTCTGCGAACGACTCCCCCGGGGTCAGACGCACCCGCTCCAACAGCTCCACCGCCCGCTCGCGCACCTGCGCCCGCGACAGCTCCGGGTGGTGCAGACGGATCGGCCGCTCCAGGTGATGCACGATCGTGTGGAACGGGTTCAACGACGCGAACGGGTCCTGGAACACCATCTGCACATCCGCGCGATACCGCTCCAACGCCCGCCCTCGAGCCCCTGACGCCTTCCCGTCCAACAGGATCTCGCCACTGGTGGGCGTCTCCAGCTTCATCAACATCCGCGCGATCGTCGACTTCCCCGACCCCGACTCCCCCACCAGCGCGACCGTCTTGCCCGCCTCGATCGTGAACGACACGTCCTTCACCGCATGGAGGATGCTGGTCTTGAATCCCGACCGCAGGTGGAAATCCTTCACCAGATTCCGCGCCTCCAACGTCGCCGTCGATCCGGTCGAGCTGCTGGCCGTCTGCGTGTTCGTGTTCGTGGTCATCGCACGCCCTCCTGGCTCACACCGGTGCGTACGAAATCGCCCCGCTCGCCCTTGAGCGACGGGAAGCTCGACAGCAACCGCTTCGTGTACTCATGCTGCGGAGACCGGTAGATCTCCTCCGCCGTCCCCTCCTCCACGATCTGCCCCTGCAACATGATCGCGATCCGGTCACTGATCTCGATCAGCATCGGCAGGTCATGCGTGATGAAGATCACCGCGAATCCGAGCTTCTCCCGCAACCGCATGAACTCCCGGATGATGCCCCGCTGCACGACCACGTCCAACGCCGTGGTCGGTTCGTCCATGATCATCACCTGCGGGTCGAGGGCCAGAGCCATCGCGATCATCATCCGCTGCCGCATGCCGCCCGACAGCTCATGCGGGAAGCTCGACAGGCGATTGGGGTCCACGCCGACGAGCGTCAGCAGTTCCTCCGCCCGCGAGGTCTTTGCCTTCTTGCTCATCCCGGGCCGGTGCGTGTCGAAGATGTCGAAGATCTGCGCCTTGACACTGATCACCGGGTTCAACGAGTTCATCGCCCCCTGGAACACCATCGAGATCTTGTCCCACCGGAACGCCCGCAGACCCTCGCCGTCCAGGCCCACGATGTCGATGTCATGACCATCCCGGTCATGGAACACGATCTCCCCGCCCGTCATCAGGGCCGGAGCCTTGAGCAGACGGTTCATGCCGTAGGCCAGAGTCGTCTTCCCACACCCCGACTCCCCCGCCAACCCCAGGATCTCGCCCCGGTTCAACGTCAAGGAGACGTTCCGCACGGCCTTCACCGGCGGATCCACTTCATACTCGATCGACACGTTCCGCGCCGTCAGGACCGGCTCGCTCATGCGGTGACTCCCTTGGTCTTGGCGGCCTTGCGCACACGCCGCGCGGCTTCGGGCGCATTGCGCAGCTTCGGATTGATGACCTCGTCGATCGCGAAGTTGATGAGCGACAGGCCGGCGCCGAGAATCGCGATCATGAGCCCCGGCGGGACGAACCACCACCAGGCACCGCGTCCGAGCGCCTGCCCCGACTGCGCGTCGTTGAGGATCGATCCCCACGTGATCGAGGAGTTGGGGCCGAGACCGAGGTAGGACAGGCCGGCCTCTCCGAGGATCGCGAAGATGATCGCGAAGAGGAACTGGGCCGTGAGCAGCGGCAGGAGGTTGGGCATGATCTCGACCAGGATCACGCGGAACGACCGCTCCCCCGCGACCTTCGACGCATAGACGTAGTCACGCGTACGTAGCGATCGTGTCTGAAGCCGGAGCACATATGCCGCCCCGGCCCAGGAGGTGATGCCGAGCACGAACGCGACGAGCTGCCAACTGCGCTGCGGCACGAACGAGGCGATGACCATCACCAGCGGAAGCCCGGGGATCACGATCATGACGTTCGTGAGGAGTGCGAGACCGTCTTCGCGCCAGCCGCCCAGGTATCCGGCCAGAACGCCGAAGAACAACGACAGCACGATCGCGATGCCGCCGGCGGTCACACCGATGAGCAGGGAACCCTGGGCGCCGATCGCCAGTTGCGCGAACATGTCGTTGCCGAGCTTGGTGGTGCCGAGCCAGTGTTCCGCGGAGGGCGGCTGGAGTGCAGGGTTCGCCGTGCTGCGCGGGTCCTGCGAGAAGATCGGTGCGATGATCGCGAACAGCACGATGGCCGCGACCAGGATCACGCCGACGATGAACTTCGGCGAGGTGCTGGGAAGGAAGCGACGACGCTTGCGCCCCTGCTGCGTGGCGAGCGAGACCGTGCTGGCCGGCGCGGTGACGGGTGGCTCCTGCGTCAGGAGCGGGTTCTTCGTGTCAGACATTCTGGCGAGCCCTCGGGTCGATGAAGCCATAGACGAGGTCCATGATGAAGTTGGCGGCGAGCACCGTCAGGGTGATGACGAGGAACAGTCCCTGCATCAGCGCGTAGTCGTTGTTGGTCACGGCCTGGAACATCAGCTTGCCGATGCCGGGGTAGGTGAACACCTGCTCCATCACGATGGAGCCGGCGACCACGAAACCAAGCGTGATCGAGAAGCCCGCGATCGAGGGGATCGCCGCGTTGCGGGCGGCGTACGTGGTGAGCACGCGGCGGGGCCGCAGGCCCTTCGCCTCCGCCGTCAGCACGTAGTCCTCGGCGAGCGTGGAGACCATCATGTTGCGCATGCCGAACATCCAGCCGCCGACCGAGCTGATCACGATCGTGACAGCGGGGAGGATCGCGTGGGCCACGGCATCGCTGAAGAACGCCCATGTCGGCTCGGGGCCATCCGGGAAGTCGAAGACGTCGTAGCCGCCGAAGATCGGGAACCACCCCAACCCGACGGCGAACACGGCGACGAGGATGAGCGCCATCCAGAAGTACGGGATCGACTGGAGGACGGTGGTCGCGGGGATCAGGTGATCGACCCAGGTGCCGCGCTTCCATCCGGCCCAGGCGCCGAGCACGACGCCGAGGACGAAGGAGATGACGGTCGCGGTGCCGACCAGGACGAGCGTCCAGGGAAGGGCGCCGGCGATGAGCTCCGTCACCGGAGTGGGGAACTTGGTGACCGATACTCCGAGGTCACCCTGGAACATGCGTCCCCAGTAGGACAGATACTGCTCCCAGAGAGAGGAGTCATCGCCGCCGAGCAGGAGCTTGATGTTGCGGATGGCGGTCTCGGAGACCTCACCGCCGGCTCGCTGCATCTTGGCGATCATGATGTCGGCCGGGTTCCCCGGCATGAGCCGGGGAAGAAGGAAGTTGATGGAGATCGCGGCCCAGAGCGTGAACGCGTAGAACCCGATTCTTCGTGCATAGAACTTCATGTCACTGTTTTCCTGACTTCCTTCTTCCCCGACTCCTCTACTACTTGACCGGCTGCAGCTGCGTCAGAACGTAGCCTGCCGCGATCGCACCCCAGGACGGCGGGAAGGCGTAGAGGTCTTCCTCGGTCGGCCAGCCCGTGTAGTCCTTCGTGTTGTAGAAGGTCTGGGTCGCGTTGATCACGAGCGGGATGTAGGGCAGGTCACGGACGATCTCGGTCTGGATCGTGCCGTACAGCTCCTTCTTCGTCGCCTCGTCGTTCGTGCTGATCGCCGCCTGGATGGCGGTGTCGACGACCGGGTTGCTGTAGCGGCTGAAGTTCCAGCGACCTGCAGGCACCTCGGTGCCGACGGGGCTCGTCGACTCGACGGCGGTACCGCCGAACCAGTCACGGTAGATCTGGAACGGGTCGGCGACGGAGGTGCCGATCACGCCACCCATGATCAGCTGGAAATCGCCGCCCTGACGGGAATCGGAGAACTCCTGCCACTGCACGGTCGATGCCGTGATCTTGATGCCGGCCGCCTCGGCCTGCTCGGCGATCAGCTTCGCGGCGTCGTTGTAGTCCGTCCAGCCGTCGACCGAGGTGAGCGTGAGTTCGAGCGGCACGCCGCCCTTCTCGTAGATGCCGCTGGAGCCCTTGGTGTAGCCGGCGGCTTCGAGGATCGAGCCGGCCTCCGCGGCGTTCGCCTCCTGCGGGCTGACCTCGTTGGCCGGGTCGGCGACCCACTTCTCGTCGCGGGGCAGCAGGGCGAACGTCGGCGAGATGTCGCCGGTGAGACCGACGAACGCCTTGTCCTTGATGGTGGTGCGGTCGATCGCGACGTTGAGCGCCTGACGCACGGCGACGTCGGTCTGCGGACCGGTGCAGCCGAGCTCGGCGTTCGAGCAGGTGTAGAGCACCGTCGGGTCCTGTGGCGTGTTGATCCAGTCGATCACGCCGTTGCTGGTCACGTCGTCCGGGTTCGGGATGAACATGCCCGTCCAGTCGAGCTTGCCGGCGGCGAGCAGGTCCTGCGCTGTCTGGTTGTTGTCGACGGCGATGTACTGGACCTTCTTGACGCCCAGCTTGTCGGCATCGCGGAAGTTCTCGTTCGCGACGAGGGTGTACGACTCGCTCGTGGTCTTGTCGACGACGTAGGCGCCGGATCCCACCGGGTCTTCGTTCGCGAAGTTCGCGAAGTCCGTGACCTCGGCCCAGATGTGCTCGGGCAGGATGTAGGTCGAACCGAGACGCTGGAACTCGGTCGTGTACTGCGCCGACGAGTAGGTCAGCACGACGGTGGTGTCGTCGGTGGCCTCGGCCGAGACCAGTCCGTTGCCCTCGGGGTTGTTCGCTTCGTAGTTGAAGGAGAACGCGACGTCCTTCGCGGTGAGCGGCTTTCCGTCGCTCCACTTGAGGTCGGGCTTGATGGTGATGGTGATCACCGTGCCGTCCTCGTTGTACTCGAACGAGTCGCCGATCAGGCCTACGGGCTCGGAGTCCGCGGTCTTGTTGTAGAAGAACAGCGGTTCGTAGATCGGTCCGAGCGCGCCGTGGAGCACGGTCGGTGCGAACGGGTTGTAGTTCGCGGTGATCGGGGTCTGGCTGCCGGCCCAGACACGCAGGGCCCGGTCGCCATCGGCGTTGCCGCTGTCGCTGCCGCCGCCACAGGCCGTGAGGCCCAGGGCGAGGACGGATGCTCCGGCAATCGCGGTGAGCGCAATCTTGCGCCTTCCGTTACGGATCATTTCTCTTGTTTCCTCTCGGTGCTGCACTGCAGGAGGGATCGCTCCGGATGGAGCAGAACCCCGGAGGTGGGGTTCTTGGGCCCGGGGAGGCAGCCGGTCGGCCACTCCCGAAGGGGTTTGTTAGGACAGTAACCTAACAAACCCCGCCCCGACGAACAAGCTTCCCCGCGCCCGCGAGATAACGTTTCGGACTCGACGTGGACAGTCGTCATCTGCGCCCACTAAGGGTCCGAATGACACTAAGATCGATCTCGGAGGTTAAGGTGTCCATGACTCAAAGTAGCGACATCCGGGTCGCCGTCTCGACGGTCATCCTGACGTTGCGTCGCACGGACGACGGACGAGCCGTTCTCGCGCTGCCCCTCGTATTGCGCACCCGCGAACCCTTCGCCGATCAATGGGCCCTCCCCGGCGGCTGGCTCACTCCGACCGAATCACCCGTGGACGCCTCAGCACGCACCCTCGCCGAGACCACGGGCCTCGCACCCACCTACCTCGAGCAGCTCTACGCCTTCGGAGCCGTGGACCGCTCCCCCACCCGGGTCGTGTCGATCGTGTACTGGGCGCTGCTGCGGCAAGACGATGTGACGGCGCAGAGCGCGGCGCATCGCGCATCCGGGCACGCCCCCGAGAACGTGGAGTGGTTCGATATCGACGCACTTCCACAGCTGGCCTTCGACCACTCGAAGATCATCGAGTACGCGCTGTGGCGGTTGCGCAACAAGGTCGGCTACAGCCGCGTCGCCCAAGGGTTCCTCCCCGCGGAGTTCACCCTCGCCGAACTGCGCGAGGCCTACGAAGCGATTCTCGGCCGCACCCTCGACCCCGCCAACTTCCGGCGCCAGGTGGAAGCGGCGGGCAACCTGCTCCCCACCGACCGATTCCGCACCGGAAGCCACCGACCTGCACGTCTGTACCGCGACAACACCGATGTCGAGCTGGCCGATCGCGGCCCGCTCGGTCCCGAAGAAACGAGCACCCGATGAGCATCACCTTCGTACCCGCTCCCGCTGTCCCGCCGCTGGACGCCTCGGTCGACCATGCGATCCAGGCCATCGTCAGCGGCGCGTCGACCGATGCCACGTGCACCACCGACCTCGCCGCCGGTCCGTGGGACTTCGACGCGCGACCGGGCTACGGACCCGGCTCGTCCATGGGGGATGTGATCCCGACGGGGGCGCCGCGTCAAGGCGAACTGCCCGCCGAGTACCGCGCGGCATCGGAGGAGGAGCTGGACGGGCGGATCCGTGCCGCGAAGGCCACCCTCGGCGACCGGGCCGTGATCCTCGGCCACTTCTACCAGCGCGAGGAGGTCGTTCAGCACGCCGACTACGTCGGGGACTCGTTCCAGCTCGCGACCGCGGCCAAAGGCAGGACGGATGCCGAAGCCATCGTGTTCTGCGGCGTGCACTTCATGGCCGAGACGGCCGACCTGCTCTCGCAGCCCGACCAGGCGGTGATCCTGCCCAATCTCGCCGCCGGCTGCTCGATGGCGGACATGGCCGACATCGACCAGGTCGAAGACTGCTGGGAGCAGCTCGAAGAGGTGCTCGGCGACCTCGATGCCGTCGACGCCGACGGCCGTGTGCCGGTGATCCCGGTGACGTACATGAACTCCTCGGCGGCGATCAAGGGTTTCGTCGGACGGCACGGCGGGATCGTCTGCACCTCGTCCAACGCCCAGACGGTGCTGGAATGGGCCTTCGAGCGCGGACGACGGGTGCTGTTCTTCCCCGACCAGCACCTGGGGCGGAACACTGCCAAGGCGATGGGCGTGCCTCTCGCGCAGATGCCGATGTGGAACCCGCGGCGAGCGCTCGGCGGATCCTCTGCCGCGGAGCTGCTCGACTCGCGTGTGATCCTGTGGCACGGCTTCTGCTCGGTGCACCGGCGCTTCACGGTCGGCCAGATCGACCAGGCCCGCGCCGAGCATCCCGGCGTGCGTGTGATCGTGCACCCCGAGTGCCCGATGGAGGTCGTCGACGCCGCAGATGAAGCCGGTTCGACCGAGTACATCCGCCGGGCGATCGACTCGGCCAGCGAGCCGGCCACGTTCGCGATCGGGACCGAGATCAACCTCGTCCGACGGCTCGCCGCCCAGTACCCGCAGCACGAGATCTTCTGCCTCGACCCGGTGGTCTGCCCCTGTTCGACGATGTACCGCATCCACCCCGGCTACCTGGCGTGGGTGCTCGAAGAACTCGTCGCCGGGCGCACCCCGAATCGGATCACCGTCTCCGACGACGTGGCCGAGCCCGCGAGGGTGGCCCTCGAACGGATGCTCGCGGCGAAGCCCCCGGTGGTCGCAGGCACGCGATGAACGTCATCGTCGCCGGATCGGGCATCGCCGGGCTCACCGCGGCGCTCCATGCGCACGAGGCCGGGCACGACGTGACGATCGTCACCAAGGGTGACATCGGCGCTGGCTGCACTGGTCTCGCTCAGGGCGGTGTCGCCGGGATCTACGGTCCCGACGACTCCGCCGCTCTGCACGCCGCCGACACTCTGGACGCCGGTGCAGGACTGTCCGACCGGGACGCTGTGCAGGTGCTGGTCACGGACGGCGCGGCGCGGATCGCCGAGCTGATCGCACGCGGCGTCGGCTTCGACCGCGCAGCCGACGGTTCGCTGCAGCTGGGACGAGAGGCCGCCCACCGTCACGCGCGCATCGTGCACGCCGGCGGGGACGCCACGGGAGCTGCGATCTCCGCGGCCCTGGTCGGCGCTGTGCGGCAGACGGACGTCGGCCTCGTCGAGCACGCGTTCCTGGTGGACCTGGTGGTGAGGGACGGTGCCGTATGCGGCGTCCGGATCCTCCACGACGGCGCGACCTCCACGTTGTCCGCCGATGCCGTGATCCTCGCCACCGGAGGAGCCGGTCACCTCTACGCGCACACGACCAACCCCGAGGGGACGACCGGAGACGGCATCGCTGCCGCGATGCGGGCGGGCGCTGCGGTCGCCGACATGGAGTTCGTCCAGTTCCATCCGACGATCCTGGCGACGGGTCCCGCGTTCCTCATCTCCGAGGCCGTGCGCGGCGAGGGCGCGACGCTGGTCGACGACGATGACCGTCGGTTCGTGTTCGACAGTCACCTCGAGGGCGAGCTCGCCCCGCGCGACGTCGTGGCGCGAGCGATCGCACGCCGAGCCGCCGCTCAGGGCAGCCCGGTCAGACTCGACGCCACGATGCTCGGAGCCGAAGCCCTCGCGCGGCGGTTCCCCACCATCGACCGGGTGACGAGAGAACGCGGCTTCGACTGGGCGCGTGAACCGATCCCGGTGACGCCGGCAGCCCACTACCTGATGGGTGGCGTGGTCACCGACCTCGACGGCCGCACCACCGTGCCCGGTCTCTTCGCCGCGGGCGAGGTCGCGTGCACGGGCGTGCACGGAGCCAATCGTCTGGCGTCGAACTCGCTGCTCGAAGGTGCGGTGTTCGGCGCCCGCGCGGCGGCGGCGTTGAGGAGCCCCTGGGCGGATATCGCGCACGAGTCGGTTCCGGTGCGACGTCGCCCGGAACGGGGTCGCGGTGGCATCGCACCCGCTTTCACCCGCGCCGGGCTGCAGCAGCTGATGTGGGACGAGGTCGGCCTGCTGCGCACAGGCGACGGCCTCGCTCACGCGCTCGACACCCTGGGTGCGTGGTCTGCATCGGGCTCGGCTCCGACCACCGTCGCTGCGCACGAAGACACGAACCTGCTGTTGCTCGCCGAGGCGACGACCATCGCAGCACTCGCCCGCACCGCGTCCGTCGGCGCCCACCATCGTGTCGAGACGGATGCACCCGACGCCCCTGCCACTTCTCGCCATCCCTCATCGATCCTGGAGACCGTCTGATGCTGACCACCGCCACCGTGAATCGGGTCGTCGGCGCGGCTCTCGAAGAAGACGCCCCGTGGGGCGACCTCACCAGCGCCACACTGCTGCCCGCAGACGCCACCGCCACCGCCGATCTCGTCGCCCGGGAAGCCGGGGTCTTCAGCGGCGGAGAGGTCTTCGCCGCCGCATTCCGGCTCACCGACGCAACTCTCGACGTCGATCTGCACGTCGGCGACGGCGACGAGTTCGCCGCGGGCGACGTCCTCGCCTCAGTCTCCGGTTCGGCCCGCAGCGTGCTCACCGCCGAGCGGGTCGGTCTGAACTTCGCTCAACGGATGAGCGGAATCGCCACACTCACCGCCGCCTACGTCGCCGCGATCGACGGCACGGGTGCTCGCATCGCCGACACCCGCAAGACCACCCCGGGACTGCGGGCGTTCGAACGGCATGCGGTCGAATCGGGCGGCGGACGCAACCACCGGTACTCGCTGTCGGACGCCGTGATGGCCAAGGACAATCACCTCGCCGTGCTCACTCGTTCTGGTCTCGACCTCGCGGCGGCGCTCCGCGAAGCGCTCTCGCGGCTTCCGCACACGACGCACGTCGTCGTCGAAGTCGACCGTCTCGACCAGATATCGGCGGTCCTCGACGGCGGTGCCCACACCGTGCTGCTCGACAACTTCTCGCTCGACGACCTGCGCGCGGGAGTGGCCCTGATCGGCGAGCGCGCCACGGTCGAGGCCTCGGGCGGCGTGAACCTCGACACGGTCGGCGACATCGCCCGCACCGGAGTCGACGTGATCTCCGTGGGCGCTCTGACGCACTCCGCGCGCGCCCTCGATCTGGGCCTGGATCTTCGGATCGACTGACCGCGATGTCACCCTCGGACATGCTCTACCTCGATCACGCCGCGACCTCGCCGGTGCGGCCCGAGGTGCTCGCGGCGATGCGCCCGTTCCTCTCCGGCGTCTTCGGGAACCCGTCGAGCCATCACACCGCCGGCGAGGCGGCGGCCGGTGCGCTCGACGACGCTCGTGCACGGGTGGCCCGCGTGCTGGGGATGCGAACGGGCGACGTCGTTTTCACCGCCGGGGGCACCGAGGCGAACAACCTCGCCGTGAAGGGCATCGTTCTCGCGGCTCTCGGCACGGGGCGGCGTCATCTGGTGATCTCGCCGATCGAGCACGAGTCGATCCTCGAATCCGCCGACTATCTGCGGCGCTTCCATGCCGTCGATATCACTCTCCTGCCTGTGGACGCGCGAGGACGGATCGCTCCGGATGACCTGGCCGCGGCGATCAGGGACGACTCGGCGCTGGTCTCGATCGGCCATGCGAACAACGAGATCGGCACCGTCCAGGACGTGACGGCACTTGCGGCCGTTGCCCGCGCCGTCCGCGTGCCCCTGCATCTGGACGCCGTGCAGTCGGCGGGGTGGCTCCCGCTGCGTGATCTCGGTGTCGACGCGGTGTCGATCGCCGGTCACAAGCTCGGGGCTCCGAAAGGCATCGGCGCCCTGGCCGTGCGCGGGCGCGTGCCGGTGGAGCCGTTGCTGCACGGAGGCGGCCAGGAGCGCGGGCGACGCTCCGGCACCGAGAACGTCGCGGGCGCGGTGGCACTCGCGACCGCGCTGGAACTCGCCGAGACAGAGCGCGAGGCGGTTGCGGCGTACGTCGGATCAGCGACCGCGCGGTTCATCTCCCGAGTGCTCGCGAGCGTCCCCGAGGCCGCGCTCACCGGCGACGCCGAAGATCGCCTGCCCGGAACAGCCAGTTTCACATTCGCCGGCACGGGCGGGGAATCGATCCTGCTCGAACTGGAGCGCCGCGGGGTCATCTCGTCGAGCGGGTCGGCATGCGCGGCGGGCAGCGACGAGCCGTCACACGTCCTTCTCGCGTGCGGTGTGGACCCCGGGCTGGCGCAGACCTCCGTGCGCTTCACGTTCGGTCGCGAGGCGATGCCCGCGGATGCTCCCGAGCGACTGGGCCTGCTCGTCGCCGAGTCGGTGCGCGCGGCCCGAGGCTGATCCACGGTCATAGACTCGGCAGGTGACTGCCTCCGCCCCGATCGTGACGCTGATCGTCCCCGGACGCGACATCGCGGCCTTCGCTCCCGCCGCGCTCGACTCGCTGCGCGCGCAGACCGAGTCGCGATGGAGAGCGATCCTGATCGACGACGGCTCGACGGACGCAACGGCAGCGATCTTCGACGCCGCCGCAGCCGACGACGCTCGCTTCACGACGATCCGTCACACGGCCTCCCGCGGTCTCGGCGCCGCGCGCAACGTCGGTCTGGAGCTCATCGACACCCCCTACCTCGGCTTCCTCGACGGCGACGACGAACTGCTGCCGGACGCCCTCGCCCGCACGACGGAGATCTTGGGCCGGACCGGAAGCGACTTCGTCGCCGGAGCTTACGTACGCTCGCGCGACCTCGGTGACGGCTACGTCTCCGGCCGCGTGCAGCCGTGGGTCGCCGCGGCGACCTCCCCGGAACAGTTCGGCACGACCCTCGCCGCGCACCCGCAGGCGGTCTCGAACATCGTCGCCTGGTCGAAGGTCAGTCGCACCTCGTTCTGGCACGACCTGCGCTTCCCCGAGGGGGTCGCCTACGAGGACCAGGTGGTCGCGCAGCTGATGTACACCCGGGCACGCGCGTTCGACGTGATCCCGGATGTGCTCGTGCGCTGGCGGCTCCGAGCCGACGGCACCTCGATCACCCAGGGCAAGGCGCAGCTGCCGGTACTGCGCGACTACCTCGCGGCCCTCCGCGGCGGCATCCGGGTGCTGCACGACGCCGGTGCCCGCGCCTCCGTGACCGCCCGGATCGAACTCATCCTCGCGATGGACGTCGCCCCGCTGCTCGAGATCGCCGAGAGCCATCCCGACCCGGCGTACGCCGCCGAGGTCGATGCTTTCATGTCCGAGCTGCGAGCCCTGCCCGAATTCGACGACGCCGCGCCCGACCCTGCCATCGCCGCCGCGCTCGCGTGGTGAGCCCGCCCTCCGAACCATTGACGGTGAACATATGAACGAATACCTCTCCTCGCTGTTCTCGCTCGACGGCCGCACCGCGGTCGTCACCGGCGGCAGCTCCGGCATCGGCCGGGGCATCGCCACCGCGCTCGCGCGCGCCGGAGCGTCGACCGTCATCGTCGCGCGCGGTGAGGACCGCATCCGCGAGACGGTCGACGAGCTGCGCGCGCTCGGCTGCCGCGCCGACGGCGTGATCGGCGACCTCAGCACGAGAGAGGGGATACACGCCGTCGCCGCGGCGGCGGCCGCGCCCTTCGGCGCGCCCGACATCCTCGTCAACTCCGCCGGCATCAACATCCGCCCGCCGTTCGCTGAGATCACCGAGGACGATTGGGACGCGACGATGACGGTCAACGCCCTCGCGCCGTTCCTGCTCGGTCAGCGCTATGCGCGGGGAATGGCCGAACGCGGATACGGCCGACTCATCCACATCAGTTCCCAGCAGGCCCACCGCGCCTTCGTGGGCAGCGGCATCTACGGCGCGTCGAAAGGCGCGGTGGAATCGCTCATGCGCTCCGAGGCCGAGGCCTGGGGTGGAACCGGCGTCACCAGCAACACGCTCGTCCCCGGCTTCGTGCTCACCCCGTTGAACGCTCGACTCCAGCAGGATCCGGAGAAGGTCGCGGAACTCGCCGCACGCACGATGATCAGGCGCAACGGTCTGCCGAGCGACTTCGCTGGCGCCGCGGTGTTCCTCGCCGGTGCGGGCTCGGCCTATGTCACCGGGCATTCGCTGTTCGTCGACGGCGGACTGTCGGTGCACTGAGAACCGACGCCCCGGACCGGGCCCGGGTCTGCGAACTCGGTGTTCAGCGCTCACGGCTCCGGCGGGAAGACCCGTTCGTCCGGGCGAGGCTCGGCGAGCAGCGGCACCGCAGCCGTGATGGCCGCGACGGCGTCTGCGCCCGCAGAATCGACCGGCGCCTTGTCGGCTCGGCGTTCGGCGAGCGGCACGCCTGCACCGCCGGTCACCGCCTCTTCGACGGCGGCCTCGGTGTCGAGCACGCGCGATGCCGCCACCTGTTCGGCCGCGAGCTCGGCGTAGAGCCCGCCGAGGGCGAGGAGCTCGGCATGCGTACCCGACTCGACGATGCGCCCGGCCTCGAGAACGTGGATCACGTCTGCGCCCATCACCGTCGAGAGCCGGTGGGCGATCGAGAGGGTCGTACGCCCCTTCGCCGCCTCGTCGAGAGCTTCTTGCACGACGCGCTCCGAGACCGTGTCGAGTGCGGAGGTCGCCTCGTCGAGGAGCAGCACCGGCGGATCTTTCAGCAGCACCCGGGCGATCGCGATACGCTGCTTCTCACCACCGGAGAGCCGGTACCCGCGCTCCCCCACCACCGTGTCGTATCCCTGCTCGAAGCCGGCGATGATGTGGTGGATGTTCGCCGCCGTGCACGCTGTGATCAGTTCGTCCTCGGTCGCATCCGGCTTGGCATAGCGCAGGTTCTCGCGGATCGTGGCGTGGAAGAGGTACGTCTCCTGCGACACGATGCCGACGTTGTCGATGATCGACTCCTGAGTGAGCGCACGCACGTCGGCACCGGCGAACATCACGGCGCCCCCCTTCGCCTCGTACAGGCGCGGAGCCAGGTACAGGATCGTGGTCTTGCCTGCGCCCGAGGGGCCCACGAACGCGACGTGCTGGCCGGGTTCCGCCACGAAGGACACTCCATCGAGCGTCGGGCGGGCGTCGGAGGACGCGTCAGGGTAGCGGAACACCACCTCGTCGAACTCCAGACGCCCCCGAGGCCCTGGAGCCTCGTCGACCGTGATCGCGTCCGGGCCGTCCTCGATCTCCGGAACCAGGTCGAGGTACTCGAAGATGCGCGCGAACAGGGCCGATGACGTCTGCAGATCGAGCGACACTCGCATTAGACCCATCAAGGGCATGAGCAGCCGCGCCTGCACCGTGGTGAATGCGACGACGGTTCCTGCGGTGATCGCCCCGGTGCCACCGGCGATCAGGTAGCCGGAGACGAGATAGATCACGGCGGGCACGCTGGCCATCAGCACCTGCACGACGGCGAAGAAGCCCTGGCCGCTCATCGCCCGGCGCACCTGGAGGACCACCTGATTGCGGTTCTCGGCCTGGTAGCGCTCCGACTCGGTGCGCTGACGATTGAAGGCCTTCGACAGCAGCATGCCCGAGACGCTCAGCGTCTCCTGGGTGATCGAGGTGAGCTCCGACAGGGATTCCTGCGTCTCCCCCGCGATGCGCGCCCGCACCTGTCCCACCTTGCGCTGGACGAAGATCAGGAACGGCATCATGATCACGGCGATCAGCGTCAGCCGCCAGTCGATGAGGATCATGGCGACCAGCGAGGCGATCACGGTGACGACGTTGCCCAGGATGCTGGTGACGGTGTTGGTCAGCACGCCGGAGACGCCGCCCACGTCGTTCTGCAGACGCGACTGGATGACGCCCGTCTTGGTGCGGGTGAAGAAGCCGAGCTCCATCGCCTGCAGGTGCTCGAACAGCTTCACGCGAAGGTCGCCGGTGACGCTGTTGCCGACGGTCGAGGTCAACCAGGTCTGGGCCACGCCGAGCACCGCCGAGATCAGGAACAGCGCGACCATCGCGCCCACGAGCCAGGCCAGCAGCTCGAGGTGCGGGCCACCGCCCGCGACGGGGAACAGCGCATCGTCGAAGATGCGCTGCACGATCAGAGGTGGCACGACGGCGATCGCCGCTCCCACCACGACGAGGATCCCGGTGAAGAAGATGCGCCAGCGGTAGGCGCGGAACAACGAGACCACCCGCGCGCCCAGGCCGCTGATCCTCGGCGCCTCCGCGTTCAGCTTCCGCTGCGCGTTCTCGTCGACCCCGCGGAAGCCACCACCCCGCGGACCACCGCCCATGCCGCCGCCCATGCTCATGGCGCCAGCGTACTCACGCACGACGACATCGCGGCCCGCGCCTCCGCCTACGGCGGATATCTGTGAATTCGGAATGAAATGTCCGCGGCTGCCGTTACGCTGAATGACTCTTGCGAACTCTCGCGATCATCCGTTCCTTCTTCGCCCTGGAGGCCGCCCATGTCTGCCGTCGATACCGGCTCCATCTCGACGACCCCCGCAACGGCCGGGGGTGAGATCTCCCGCAAGGACATGCGGGTGATCTGGCTGCTTCTGGTCGCCGCCTTCGTCGCCATCCTCAACGAGACCACGATGGGGATCGCCATCCCCCACCTGAACGCCGACCTGGGTATCCCGCCCGAGCTCGGCCAGTGGCTCACGAGCGCCTTCATGCTCACCATGGCCGTGGTGATTCCGACGACCGGTTTCATCCTGCAGCGGTTCACCACACGCCAGGTCTTCATCGCCGCGATGATCGCCTTCTCGCTCGGTACGCTCGTGGCGCTCGTCGCCCCCGGCTTCGCCGTGCTGCTCGTCGGCCGCGTGATCCAGGCAGCCGGTACCGGCATCATGATGCCGCTGCTGATGACGACGATCATGAATGTCGTGCCGCCGCAGTCCCGCGGTCGCATGATGGGTCGCGTCGGCCTCGTGATCTCGCTCGCTCCCGCGATCGGCCCGACCCTCGCCGGCGCCGTGCTCGAGCTCGCGAGCTGGCGCGCTCTCTTCGGCATCATCCTCCCGATCTCCCTCATCGCCCTGTTCATGGGTGTGAAGTGGATGACGAACCTCGGTGAGACCCGCGCCGTGCCTCTCGACGTGCCCTCGATCCCGCTCGCGGCGCTCGGCTTCGGCGGCATCGTGTTCGGGCTCAGCCAGTTCGGCGGCGAGGGCGGGTCGGGCGAAACCGCCGGCATCATCTCGCTGGTCGTCGGCGCGGTGTCGCTCGGACTGTTCGTCTGGCGTCAGCTCGTGCTGCAGCGCATCGACGACGCGCTGCTCGATCTGCGCGTGTTCCGCTCCAGCAACTTCACGCTGTCCGTGATCATCATGTCGATCCTGGCGCTGTCGATGTTCGGCACCCTGACGCTCCTTCCGCAGTACCTGCAGAACGTCGCCGGCCTGAACCCGCTCCAGTCCGGCCTGATCCTGCTCCCGGGCTCGCTGCTGATGGGCCTGCTCGGACCGGTCATGGGCCGTGTCTACGATGCGCGCGGCACGCGTCCGCTGCTCATCCCCGGCACGATCCTGGTCTCGGCGTCACTGTTCTTCTACTCGACGGTGGGCGAGCACACCGTGTGGTGGGTGCTCATCATCGTGCAGGCGGCCATGTCGGTCGGTCTGGCTATGTCGTTCACGCCGCTGTTCTCCGCCTCGCTCGGCTCGCTCCAGCGGTCGCTGTACTCGCACGGTTCGGCGGTGCTGAACACACTGCAGCAGGTCGGTGGCGCGGCAGGTGTCGCGCTGCTGCTGGTGACGTACTCCTCGATCCTGCACGCGGGTGAGCAGGAGGGGCTGTCGACTGCGGTCGCCGGCGCTCCTGGTGCGCGCATGGCGTTCCTGATCGCGGCGATCATCTCGCTCGCGGCGGTGGCGCTCAGCCCGTTCGTGCGCAAGCCTGCCGACGATGCCGGCGAAGGTTTCCACGGCGGACACTGACCGTCCGTAGACGGCCTGCGATGGCGTCTGCCTCTTACTCGCTCTTCGGGGCGGGGAACTGGCAGACGCCATTGCTGCAATAGCCGGCAGCGTCACCCTCGAGCAGGTTCAGGGAGTCCAGGAGCGGCTGCAGCCCGACGGGCGCTTCCTGCTGCGTGGAGTCCTGCTGCGTTTTCTTCATCCCTCGATCGTACGCCTGCCCGCGGGCGGTGGCGCCGAACCCGCCCGGGATGCGTGACCAGCGGATCGACAGCCGTTCTCCCCTACGGTTGACCCATGCTCACACGACTCCTCGCTCGCATCTTCTGGGCGTTCAGCAGATGGACGCTCGTGAGCGAGGCCGCGCCGACACGCCCGACGGTCCTCGTGGGGGCACCCCACACGTCGAACTGGGATTTCGTCCTGATGCTCGCCATCGCCTGGAAGCTCGACATCGACGTGCACTGGCTCGGGAAGAAGAGCCTCTTCCACGGATGGCGGGGTCCGATCATGCGACGTCTCGGCGGCATCCCGGTCGACCGCGCCGACCCGGCGCGCGTGGTGAGAGATGTCGTGGGTCAGGTCCACGACGGAACGGTCTTCGGCCTGGTCGTCACCCCGGACGGAACCCGCGGCGGCAACGAGTACTGGAAGTCGGGCTTCTACCGGATCGCGAGAGAGACCGGGATGCCGGTGACGCTCGGCTTCGTCGATCGGACGACCATGACCACGGGGCTCGGGCCGACGATCGACCTGACCGGCGATGTCACGGCCGACATGGACCGGATCCGCGCGTTCTACGCCGACAAGGCCGGCGTGCGTCCGGAACGACGCACCGAACCACGGCTGCGCGAAGAGGATGCCGGTACGGCCGAGCCCGACGCCGCGTAGGCAGCCGAGCCATGCAGCAGGAGGTCAATCCTCGTGCTCGGCGTGCGAGCGGGCGTAGTCGAGGTCGTCGTCGCTCAGCTGTTCCACCATTCCGACCACGGCACCGGTGATCACGCGGATCTCCTCGCGCACCGCCTCATCGAGATGCGGGGTCTCGCTGTCGAGCACGGCTCGGCGTCCCTCTTCTGTGAGCTCGGACCACCAGTCGCGGATCGGTGGGAGCGTCATCATGCCTTCTTTCGTTCTGCGGGGGTACACGTCTGGACAGCACCCGAGTGGGGTAACCACACTGAGTCCATGACATCAGAACCATCCGGTCGTGGGGACGGTCTCGACGACCGCGCCGACGGACGCGACGAGACCGCGAACGAACGCGCGGATCGCAACTGGGACGAGCTGTTGCAGGAGTTGCGCGTCATGCAGACGGGCACGCAGATCCTGACCGGGTTCCTCCTCGCCGTCGCCTTCCAGCCGCGGTTCACCGATATGGACGAGCTCCAGCGCGACCTGTACGTCGTCCTCGTCGCTCTCGCAGCGGTGGCGACCATCCTCGCGCTTGCTCCGGTCGGGATGCACCGCGCACTGTTCGGGCGTCGTCGCAAGCCCGACCTCGTCCGCATCGCCGCGCGGATCGTCCGCATCGACCTGATCGTGATCGGCGCCCTGACCATCGGCGTGACGACCCTGATCGTCGACTTCACGGTGAACCGCACGGCGGGGATCATCGCACTCGTCGCCGCAGTCGTTCTCGTGGCGGCCCTGTGGGTCGCTCTGCCACGCGTCATGCGCGGCAGAGCCACCGCCCGTGGCGCCGCCGCCGAGTGACGGAGACTCCACGCACACGAGAGCATTCAGCGTCCCGCCGGGCTCCGGTTCTCGGCACTGACCATCCATGCGAACTGCTCGAGCCGCTCGATGATGGCGTGCAGAAGGTCGGCCGAAGTCGGGTCCTCCTCGTCGACGGCGTCGTGCACGTCTCGCACCGTTCCCACGGCAGCCTCGAGGCGCGCGGTGACCAGATCGATCGTCTCGGTCGTCGACACCTCACCTGCGGGGAACTCCGGGAGCGACGTCGTCTTCGCGATGGTCGCGCTGCGGCCGTCCGGAACCGCGTGCAGGGCGCGCATGCGCTCCGCGATCGTGTCGCTGAAGGCTCGTGCGTCGTCGATGATCTCGTCGAGCTGACGGTGGGTGTCGCGGAAGTTGCGCCCCACGACGTTCCAGTGCGCCTGCTTTCCCTGGATCGCCAGGTCCAACAGGTCGACGAGCACCGCCTGCAGGTTGTTCGCAAGCGTCGTCGAGGCGGTGAAGCCCTTCTCCGCGTTCTGCTGTCTGGTCGTCTTCGCTGCGCCCTTCGTCGAGCCGCCGGTCTTCTTGGTCGTCGTGCTTTCAGCCATGGTGTGACCTCCTGTCGGTGACGCTAGCTCGCGCCGACATCCGGGGCGAGGGGGTTGACACCGTGCGGACGCGACCCGGAATGTGGCTCGAGTGAATGACGCAGACATCGTGAAAGCAGACGCCGTGAACGAAGATCCGAGCGGAACGCGGCCGGAGATCATCGTCTCCCCGATCAACGACGACGACGCCGGCGAGGTACTGACCGTGCAGCGCGCCGCCTTCGTCTCCGAGGCGGCGATCTACGGAAGTGTCGACATGCCGCCTCTGACGCAGACGCTCGCCGAACTGGAGGCGGAGCTGCGATCCGAGTCCGGACTGACGGCGCGCATCGACGGCCGACTCGTAGGCGCGATCCGCTACGTCGTGAGAGACGGTCTGCTTCTGATCGGCAGGATCGCGATCGCTCCCGATATGCAGGGCGAGGGAATCGGACGGCTGCTGCTCGAGAGCGCCGAGAGGGCATCGGGCGCCGATGTCGCCGAGCTGTTCACCGGCAGCCTGAGCGAGGCGAACATCCGTCTCTACGAGTCGTGCGGCTACGAGGAGCACGAGCGTGTGCCAGACGGCGACGGCACCGCGCAGGTGTTTCTGCGCAAGCACCTGCGAGCAGGGTAAGAGCCTCCTCCGAATCCGCGCAAGGGGGTTGAGACCATCTCCGAGGTCGGGCATCGTAGCCCGGACATGTCGCGACCGCGGCATGCCCCAACCGGAAGGAGAGTCTCGTGCTCACCCTCACCGACAACGCCTCCGCCATCGTGACGACCCTCGTCAGCCGTCAGACCGACGCCCCGGATGCGGGCCTGCGCATCCACTCGACCGAGGCCCAGGGACCGGAGGGCGGTGCACGCCTCGCCGTGCTCGTCGCCGCCGACCCGGAACCGCAGGACCAGGTCGTGGAGGTCGCCGGTACCCGGCTGTTCCTCGATGAGTCGGCTGTCGCCGCTCTCGACGACAAGATCCTCGATGCCGGCGTCGACGACGAAGGCTCCGTCTCGTTCGCCGTCACCCCGCAGGTCGCCTGACCGAAGGATTCCGGATGCCGCGGCCGACTCGGTCGCGGCATCCGTCTGTCTGCACCGCGTAACCTGGAACGAGCTCGCACACCCGTGCGAACAGTCGAAAGGCCATCGTGAAGATCTCTCTGCTCCGCCGCTTCGTCGTCCTCGCGGAGGAACTGCATTTCCCGCGTGCGGCGGAGAAGCTCGGCATCCCGCTGGCCTCGCTCTACACCTCGATCGACAAGCTCGAAGCCGAGGTCGGTCATCCGATCGTCCATCGCGAAGGCCCGACACGGCTCACCCCTGTCGGCGAACTCCTCCTGGTGGAGGCGAAGGCAGAGGTCGCGGCAGCCCCGGAGCCGGTTCGCAGCGCACCCGCCCCGGCCGGAGGCAAGGCCAAAGCGTCGAAGGGCAAGGGGCGCACGCCCGCCGTCAAGGGGCAGCCCAAGCCCTACAAGAAGCGGCAGGGGCGCTAGCGGGTCAGCGTCGCCAGCCGAGACTCAGTCCCAGTCGAGGTACTCCTCGATGACGACCGCGGTCTCGATCGGGTGCGTCATCGGGAACAGGTGATCGGCTCCGTCGATGCTCTTCACGCTCGCACGCTCCGGCGCCGTGGACTGCAGCTGCTCACCATTTGCGAACGGAGCATCGAGGTCTTTGGTGCCCTGGATGATCAGAACGGGCATCACAGGCGCGAGCGGGGTGTCGTTCTCCTCGACAGCAAGCAGCGCCAGACCGTTCACGCGGTCGGCATGAGCCAGGGCGAACGCCCGCGCGACCGTGCCACCGAAGCCGTGGCCGCCGATCCAGGTGTCGCCCAGCCCGACGTGATCGATCACGGCCAGTACGTCTTCGACCCGATCCTCCAGCGAGACCTCTTCGTGCTTGACCTCGGCACGGTGGCCGATGCGCAGCACGTGGAAGCCCGCCTCCTCGGCGAGGTAGTGCGCGACGACGCCGAGAACATCAGCCGCCAGATCGCGCTCCTGGATCAGGACGAGCTTGACGGGCCCGTCGCCCTCGTCGACGAAGGGGATCGCGCGGCCGTCGGGCTCGAAGATCTGGGTGTCGGTCATCGGCGTCAATCTCCTCGTGCCGTCAGGGTCAGGAACTCCGGCGGAACGTCCACGGCGGACGCCAGCGACCGAACCGCGGCCGAAGCCGCCGTGCTCCAGCGTATCCCGACCTGGCGGTCAGGGAGACGCTCGGGCCGCGGATCAAGTGCCCGAAACGCAGGCTGCCCCGTCATACCTCGACGACCTGCCCGGCCTCCACCCGCCACTGCCGGTCGGTCTGAACGGTCGCGAGCATCCGCCGGTCATGGGTGACCAGCAGCAGGGTTCCCTCGTAGGACTCGAGCGCCTGTTCGAGCTGCTCGATCGCGGGCAGATCGAGGTGGTTCGTCGGCTCGTCGAGCACGAGCAGGTTGACGCCGCGCGCCTGCAGCAGGGCCAGTCCGGCGCGCGTGCGCTCCCCCGGTGAGAGCTCATCGACAGCGCGTGTCACGTGATCGGCCTTGAGTCCGAACTTCGCGAGGAGAGTACGGACTTCGCCGGATGCCATCTCCGGCACGAGCTCTTCGAAGGCGACGGCGAGGGGCTGCGTGCCGACGAGCAGTGCGCGGGCCTGGTCGATCTCGCCGATCTGCACACTCGCACCGAGGCTCGCCGTTCCCTCGTCCGGAACCTGCCGCCCGAGCAGCCCACGCAGCAACGTCGACTTCCCGGCGCCGTTGGGACCGGTGATGCCGATCCGCTCCCCCGCGTTCACCTGGAGCGACACGGGCCCGAGCTGGAAGCTTCCCTGCCGGAACACGGCCGAGCTCAACGTCGACACGACCGAGCTGGAACGCGGCGCCGAGCCGATGGTGAACTCGAGCTGCCACTCCTTGCGCGGCTCTTCGACCTCTTCGAGTCGGGCGATCCTGCTCTCCATCTGACGCACCTTCTGCGCCTGCTTCTCACTCGACTCGGCCGACGCCTTGCGTTTGATCTTGTCGTTGTCCGGAGCCTTCTTCATCGCGTTGCGCACACCCTGGCTCGACCACTCGCGCTGGGTCCGTGCACGAGCGACGAGGTCGGCCTTCTTGTCGGCGAACTCGTCGTATTTCTCGCGCTGGTGTCGACGGACCGTGGCCCGCTCCTCCAGATACGAGTCGTAGCCGCCGCCGAACACGCGGTTGCTGTTCTGCGCGAGATCGAGCTCCAGCACCCGGGTCACGCAGCGGGCGAGGAACTCGCGGTCGTGGCTGACCACCACGACCCCGCCACGGAGCCCCCGAACGAACGCCTCGAGTCGCTCGATCCCGTCGAGGTCGAGGTCGTTGGTCGGCTCATCCAGCAGCGCGATGTCGAAACGCGAGAGCAGCAGCGCGGCGAGACCGACGCGGGCGGCCTGCCCGCCGGACAACGAGGTCATCATCGCCTCGGCCGGATCGCCACCGAGGTCAAGCCCGAGGTCGGCGAGCACCACCGGAAGTCGCTCGTCGAGGTCGGCGGCACCGCTCGCCAGCCAGCGCTCCAGCGCGACGGAGTAGATGTCGGCCGGGTCTGTGCCGGGAGCGGCGAGGCTGGGGTCACCGAGCGCAGCGGCGGCGGCATCCATTTCTCTGGTCGCAGCCGTGCAGCCCGTGCGACGGCCGATATAGTCGGCGACGCTCTCTCCGACGATGCGCTCGTGCTCCTGCGGCAGCCAGCCGACGAAGGCATCAGCCGGTGCGAGCCGGATCGTGCCGGCCTGCGGCTCGTCGACACCGGCGAGCAGCTTGAGGAGGGTCGACTTCCCCGCCCCGTTCGCCCCGACGAGACCGACGACGTCACCCGCCGTGACGGTCAGGTCGAGGGAATCGAACAGGGTGCGGTGGCCGTACCCGCCGGCCAGCCCTTGGGCCACGAGTGTTGCGGTCATCCGTCAATCCTGTCACCCGTGCGGGTGGTGCGCAGACGCGGGTGCTCCGCGGGCGCCGATGCGCGATCTCTCGAGTCGGCGTGTCAGCACGAGCGCGATGGTGAGCGGCACGGCCGCGACCACCCCGAACGAGATGTCGATGAGCTGCCAGCCGAGCGGAAGCCCCCTGATCGCTCCGGCGATGAGTGCCAGCGGAAGGATGCCTGCGCACATGATGAGGCCCCAGATGGTCACCCAGACGTTGCGCACCGGATCGATGAGCGGTCCGACGAAAGCGACCGCGATCGCCAGGTGGGCAAACGCCAGCCAGTCCGTGCCGTAGGCGAGGAACGGATAGTCGGCGCCGGTGACCTCGAGCCCCTCTGCCACCCGCTGCACCCAGAAGGCGAGGTCGGGGAAGACCGCGCTGAGGCCCGTGTTGTTCAGGATGTCGCGTCCGAGCATGAGCTCTTCGCGCAGAGGGAACGCGGTGACCCCACTCACGACGAGCCCGACGATGACGATGATCAGGCAGGTGCGGATGAGGAAGCTGCGTCGCACGCGAGACGGCCCAGCCACGCTTGGCGAATCCTCACCCATCCGCAGCTCCTGACATGGACGCAATACCTGTGTGTTTTGTTCCGGCCTGATCAATGCCCATCAACCTGCTGGCGGTGACGTGCGGCTTGACCATCAGCGACGACGACATCCCCGCGCGCGATCCGTAGATCAACGGGGCGCGCCCGATCCAGTAGTTGAAGCATCAGTTGCTCGGACGCCTCTCGGTTCAGGTTCGACGCGACCCAGATCGCCGCGTCGCCTTCCAGTGCGATCTTCTTCGCCCGGGCACCCGGCGGAAGGTTCGGCTCCGAGGCGATCAGTCCTGGCGTGAGAACTGTGTCGACCCCACGCGCGTGCGCCAGTAGTCGTGCAACTTCGCGAAGCGCACCAACCGCAGTGTAGGGCCCTGCCTCAAGTTCGGTCGGGCGTGCTTCTCCGAGCAGCAAGTATGTCCTGTACCGAGTCTTTCCTCGCAATCGGTCATAGCGCCACTCAAGCTGCAGTGCTCGGTGTTTGCCGTACCCCGTGTGCTGGGTCTTGTTAATGTAGTCCTGCCCGAAGTGCGCGAGAAGTTCGTCGTCCAGGCGCCGTACCCGAGTGACAGACACACCTGACTCCATAAGCGCGCGCACCTGGTCGCTATCTACATCTTCCAACGCCGCTTCCAAGGCCTCGACGGTATCTATGCCTGTTGCTCGCACTAGTTCGATTCCGAAATCAACTCCCTTATCGCTCCCGTCGGCGTCGTTCGGGAACCGCGTCTTCATGAGTTGTGAGAGCGTGACCGCATCCAAGGCGGTGGATGCAACCTCCCCCGGCCCGGGATCCGGCTCGACGCGCGTCTCGATGTGCGCGCTTTCGATATCTACGGTCGGTCGAGCAAGAATCCGATCGATTGCCACGAAGGTCTCGTCGAGCGCGCGGCGAGCGTCGGACGCCGCGCCGAACAGCTGATCTATCGTCCCCTGGTCTTGCTCGCTGATCGCTTTGTACTGAGCGCCCTTGTACCGCCTTGCGTGCTCGAATTCCGCCCATGCGTGGCCTGCCACTGTGCGGATTTGGATCTCGAGCCCTCCAAACGTCGTGAAGTACCGCTCGAGATCACCCCCGGAGACTACCCAATCAGAGTCGTAGTCGTCTGTTTCCCCCGAGACGACGATGTGCAGGCAGTCGTATCCGCGCAAGTGCGGCGGCTTTTCCTCGCCTGGGTTCCGATCCTCTCCCGGCAGGACAGCGAATCGGGAACGGATTAGTTCTCGGGCTCGATCCCGATCGGTGTTCGAGTAGGTGATGATCCGGATCGCGACGATGTCAGTGATCTGTCCGATGGGGTCGGGGTATTGTTTCGCGAGTTGTTTCCGCTGGAACGACGCTATCGACTTCGCTCGCGCGGACACGTCGTGCGGCTCGACGCCGGACTCGGCTAGCAATCGCAGAACGTAGCTCTCGACCTCATTGGCCGCCCGCGGCAGCCAATCCCAGTTCGTGTAGTCCACGTTCTCGATGCTGCTCATATCGTCCCCCCAGGGCTCCCGACGCCAGCAATCTTCTGGCGCTCTCACCGTACAGGACCAGTGTGTTCAGCCGTTACTGATGAATCGGCGGAACGCCTCGTCCGCTAATCGGCCAACGCCCGCGGGCGGCGAGTCACTTCTCCGCAGCCTCGAAATCGATAACACCTGAGGCGACTCAATGTCCGTGCTGACGGGACGTATGCAGCGACAGTGCCGTTCAGCCCGACCTACCACGAGACGACAGCTCTCGTCGTTGAAGCGGACCTCCACCACGTTGCGTAGACGTGAGACCCTTGGATGCTCTGCGTTCTTCGATACGCCGAGCACTAACTTCGAAGCTTCCGATCCGAGCGCGGGCGCTGCCGGTCGGGAACACACAGTTGCGCAAAACCGGCATACTTCAGCCATGAGGACATCTGCAGGAGACGGGCGGTCAGCCGAAGCAGATCCGGCAATGAAGATGGCCGATCTCGAGCGAGCGCTTCTGAAAAAGCTCTCGCAGAGAATCGCGGGGAGTATCTCCTCCTACAGTCGTCGAACCCCGAACGCTGATCCGCGCGAAAAGGCCCGTGACTTTCTTGAGAATCTGGACTGGCATCTTCCAGAGGACTTAGCGGAGCTTGGCTCGGCGGCACGTGCGTTTCCAGACCTGGTTAGCGACTCGGTCGCTGAGCTTCTAGACGAATCATTGGACTTCGTCTCGGCCTATCTATCAATCTGCGGCCACGTACTGGCGTCCGCGGGCTCTCGCTGGCTCCAGCAGGGGCGCCCACGTCGGAAGGCGGAGGTTTTGGCAGGACTACTCCAACGTGCCATGACCGCAACCAACGAAACCTTTGCATTGCTCGAACGCGGGTTTCCGGACGGCGCTGAAGCCCGCATGCGTACCGTAGTCGAGCTCGGCGTCATTGCGACGTTCATCGAGCGGAGCAGCACCGAGATCGCAAAACGATTCGAGGCAAGTCACCATGTGGAAATGTGGCGACGGAAAGAGGACGGCCATGTTCGCGGCCTCACTGCTGAGACGATCCAAATAATAGATAAGCAGTATCAGCGCGTCATCCAGCGACATGGAGTCTCCATGGCCAGACCATACGGCTGGGCATCGCCGGCCTTCGACAACCGTCGGGTAACGTACGCGGACATAAGCAGAGCATACGGAGATGTCGAATCAAGCTCCCGCTTTTCGAACGCCAGTCACCACGTTCACGCATCGCATAGCGGATCGATGAAGGCAGCCGCCGCGGACTCCTTGGGCGTCTTCCTCCATGGCCCACGACCTGTGGGCTTTTACATGCCAGCGTATGAATGTATGGATAGCTTGCATCAAAGCGCCACGGCCTTCTTGAGGGCCGTCAGGAGCTCGAGACGAAACTCAGAACTTGTGTACTGGACGGAGCTGCTCCATTACACAATGAAAGAAGCCCAACTTCAGATCACACAAGCTCAAGCTCTGATCGACCCGGAATGGGCACGACGATCCATAGCCAACTTGCCTGAGCTGGACATAGATGGCATCTTCCTCAAGATTTGACCTCAGGCGTCTGCCTTCGATCACGCTGTCGTGCTCAGTTGTTGAAGCGGAACTCCACGACGTCGCCGTCCTGCATGACGTAGTCCTTGCCCTCGAGGCGTGCCTTGCCCTTGGCACGGGCCTCGACGACGGAACCGGTCTCGACCAGATCCTCGAACGAGACGATCTCGGCCTTGATGAAGCCCTTCTCGAAGTCGGTGTGGATGACACCGGCGGCCTGCGGCGCTTTCGAGCCCTTGGGGATCGTCCAGGCGCGCGCTTCCTTCGGACCGGCCGTGAGGTAGGTCTGCAGGCCGAGGGTATCGAAGCCGATACGCGCGAGCTGGTCGAGGCCCGACTCGTCCTGGCCGGTCGAGGCGAGCAGTTCCGCCGCATCCTCCGGGTCGAGGTCGATGAGTTCGGACTCGATCTTCGCGTCGAGGAAGATGGCCTTCGCCGGGGCGACGAGAGCGGCGAGCTCCGCCTTGCGCGCATCGTCGGTCAGCACCGCCTCGTCGACGTTGAAGACGAAGATGACGGGCTTCGCGGTGAGCAGACCCAGCTCGCGGATGGGCGTCAGATCGATGCCGGCGACCGAGAGCAGCACGCCGCGCTCCAGCGCATCCTTCGCCGCATTCGCGGTCTCGAGCACGACGGGCTCGATCTTCTTGCCGCGGACTTCCTTCTCGTACCGGGCTATCGCCTTGTCGACGGTCTCGAGGTCGGCGAGCATGAGCTCGGCGTTGATCGTCTCCATGTCGGATGCCGGGTTGACCGTGCCGTCGACGTGCACGACGTCGTCGTCAGCGAAGCCGCGCACGACCTGTGCGATGGCGTCGGCCTCACGGATGTTGGCCAAGAACTTGTTGCCCAGACCCTCACCCTCGCTCGCACCGCGCACGATGCCGGCGATGTCGACGAACGACACCGCCGCGGGGAGGATCCGCTCGCTGCCGAAGATCTCCGCGAGCTTCTCCAGACGCGGGTCGGGCAGGTTCACCACGCCGACGTTGGGCTCGATCGTCGCGAACGGATAGTTCGCCGCGAGCACGTCGTTCTTGGTGAGTGCGTTGAAGAGGGTGGACTTGCCGACGTTGGGCAGGCCGACGATGCCGATAGTGAGAGCCACGGGGCACGAGTCTACCTGGCCGGTGCCCCGCGATCCTGCGGGGGCTGTGCGTCAGTCGCGGACGGCGCGGTACGCGCGGGTCACGTACGGAAGGTCGATGGTCGCATCGCCATGCAGGTCGAGCTCATCGAAGAGGGCGTCGAGCTCCCGGCGGATGCGCGCCTTTTCCTCGTCAGGGGCGGTGATGATGTAGCTGCGCGATGCCGCCATCCGGTGCAGCACGTCGCGGGTGACGGGGCGGACCCATTCCCACCGCTCCTGCTCGAGAGGACCGAAAGGTGCGGCGACGACCGGATCTCCCTCGGCGAGCATGATCTCGGCGTGGCTGCCGTGCATGATCTCGGTGAGCCTGCGGACCCACTCGACGCGATCGTCGCGGATGTTCCAGATGAGGCCGAGCACTCCCCCGGTGCGCATGGTTCGACCGATCTCCGCGGAGCCGGCGACCGGATTCACCCAGTGCCACGCTTGCCCCAGCACGACGGCGTCGACACTCGCGTCCGGAAGAGGCAGCTGCTCCGCGGACCCGACGAAGGTGGGCACCCCCGGCACTGCACCGCGGAGGGTGGCGAGCATCTCCGGATCGGGGTCGATCGCGACGACCTCAGCGTCAGGGGCCTGCGTGAGGACGCGCGTGAGCTTGCCCGTTCCCGCCCCGACATCGGCGACGCGGCGGGAATCCGCTGGCATCCGCTCGAGCAACCACGCCACCGCTTCGAACGGATAGTCGGGCCTCCCGGCCTCGTAATCCCCGGCCTGCGCTCCGAACGACGTCGCCATGTCCTCAGCCATGTCGCCAGCATACGGCGAGTCTCCGACCCCTCTTCGAGCCGCCGGGGGAAAGTGGGGATGTGCCACTGGATTTCACTGCGATCGACTTCGAGACCGCGAACTCCAGTCCGGCCTCTGCCTGCTCCGTCGGACTCGTCCGCGTGCGCGACGGCGAGGTCGTGGCCACCACCGGATGGCTGATCCAGCCGCCCCCAGGACACGACGAGTTCCAGGAGTGGAACGTCCGCATCCACGGCATCCAGCCCGAGGATGTGCTGTCGGCCGCCACCTGGGTCGACCAGTTCGACCGTCTGTGCGCCTTCGCCGGAGCTGACGTGCTCGTGGCGCACAACGCCGGCTTCGACCTCAACGTCCTGCGCCGTGCCTCCGAGGCGACAGGTCAGCTCTGCCCGCCGTACCGCTCGTTGTGCAGCCTGCAGGTCGCCCGCAAGACCTACACGCTCGATTCATATCGTCTGCCGGTCGCCGCGGCCGCCGCGGGTTTCGAGGAGTTCTCGCATCACGACGCCCTCGCCGACGCCCGCGCCTGCGCGCAGATCGTCATCGACGCGGCAGCCAGAGCGGGCGCCGCGGATGTTTTCGCGCTCGCCGATGCCCTGAGCCTGCGCGTGACCGCGCCGGTCGCCCCCGTCGCCCCCGCACTGGAGCGCGCCGTCGCCTGACCCGCCGCGCCGCGTCTGTGCGCGGCGGCCTCGGAATGTCGGATGCCGGCCGCATCATGAACACATGGATGCTCTGGCTGTCGTTCTTCTGCTCGTCGCCCTCGCGGCGGGTGCCGCCGTGGGCTGGTTCCTGCGTGCCGGGCGCGGGGCCGCCGACCTCGCGCGCGCCCAGGCCGAGCTGGCGGCCGCGCGCGACGACCGCGACCGGCAGTATGACCTGTACCGCGACGCCGTCGAGCATGCACGGAACGAGCAGCGGGCCGAGGCGCAGCGGGTGCAACAGCAGAATGCGGTGCTGACCGCGCTCGCACCGGTCCGCGAGAGTCTGCAGCAGATGCAGACCAAGGTCACGGCCATCGAGCGCGAGCGGCACGCACAGTTCGGAACTCTCGAAGAGCAACTTCGCCGGGCCCAGGAGTCCGACGAAGCCCTGCGGGCGACGACCGAATCCCTCGCCGGAGCGCTGCGATCCACCGCCACGCGCGGCGTCTGGGGTGAGACCCAGCTGCGCCGTGTGGTAGAGGCTGCCGGACTCACCCGTCACATCGATTTCGACCTGCAGGCGACGATCTCCTCCGACCGTGGTCAGGGGCGACCCGACATGGTCATCCGCCTCGCCGGAGGCAGCTCGATCGCGGTCGACGCCAAGGTGCCTCTCGACGCCTACCTCGAGGCCTCCGCCCTGCCCGGGGGCGACGCACGAGAGCCGCAGCGCCGCGCGCTGATGCAGAAGCATGTCAAGGCGGTCCGTGCACACGTCGACGCCCTTGCGAAGAAGGCCTACTGGGCGGGACTCGATGCCAGCCCCGAGTTCGTGATCTGCTTCCTGCCGAGCGAGTCGCTGCTGGCCGCCGCCATCGATGAGGACCCGACCCTGCTCGACTATGCGTTCAGCCGACGGGTCGCACTCGCCTCACCCGTCAACCTCTGGGCGGTGCTGAAGACCGTCGCCTTCACGTGGACCCAGCAGGAGGTGTCGACCGAGGCGCGCACATTGCTCGCGCTCGGCACGCAGCTGTACGACCGGCTGGGCACGCTCGCCGGGCATGCCGACGACCTGCGTCGGGCGCTGGAGCGCACCGTCGACAGCTACAACAGGTTCGCCGGCTCACTCGAGACGCGCGTGCTCGTCACCGCCCGCCAGTTCCCGGGTGTTGATGCGTCAGCTCTCGCGACAGCGCCTCCGACCACGGTGGGCGCGGCCAGGCGATTCACCGCACCCGAACTCATCGCGACGGATGACACCGCTTCCGGCGATCGCCCGTCGCAGACCGAGGCGATCGGCCCCCACGAGCCCACGCGTGCCGAGACGGTCCGCGCGGACGTGGGTGACGTGCGGCGTCGACTCGACGAAGAGTGATGCGGGCGAATCAGCCTGCGAGAACGACCCCGCCGCCGTTCGACTTCGCGAACGACGGGAGACGACCATCCCAGGCGACGAAATGCTGAGGCGACGAAAGCTCAGGCGATACCGGGGACGCCGCTGAGCAGCAGGATGACGAGACCGCTGGTCGCGAGGAACGCGCCGATCATCCACCACGCGCTGATCTCGTGTCCTTCGTCGCGACGGACGCGGAAGAGCACGTCGGCCCGGCGAGCCGGATCGACCGCCGGAGTGGCCGGGGCCACGACCGGCGGCGTCGGAACGGATTCCGCATCGGCGCTCACCCGGAGGATACGCCCCGTGTTGGTCGTGATGATCTTCGTCGGGGCGGCCTTAGAACCGCTCGTGTGCTGCGTTGTCATCTGTTCGCCCTCCTGTGCCTGCGGTGCCCGGCGGCTCCGTCGACGGCGACAAACCCAGTGACAATTGTGACACGGCACCCCGGCGAACCGTGGATCGTGCCGCGGCCGGGCGATACCGGCTCGATAACGATGGCGCCCATTCGCCACAGAAGGTCACGCGGCGAACAGCTCCCGACGGATCAGAGCCACTTCGAGACGAGGTGCTCCGATGCGATACGGCGGAGAGTCCCCGAAGCCCCGCGAAGCACGACGCTCTCGGTGTACACGTAGCCGCGTTCGCGACGGACACCGGCGACGAGCTGACCGTCGGTCACACCGGTCGCGACGAAGATCGTGTTGTTCCCCTGCACCAGGTCGTCCGCCTCGTAGACCTTGTCCATGTCGAGTCCGGCGTCGATGCCGCGCTGGCGCTCGTCATCGTCGCGCGGCCAGAGGCGGCCCTGGATGTGTCCACCGAGAGCCTTGATCGCGCACGCCGTGACAATGCCCTCGGGGCTGCCGCCGACGCCGACGCACATGTCGGTGCGCGCATCGTGACGGGCCGCGTTGATGCCACCGGCGACGTCACCGTCACTCATCAGACGTGTGCCGGCACCGGCATCGCGGATCTCCTGGATCAGCTGCTCGTGGCGCGGGCGGTTCAGCACCGAGACGACGATCTCGTCGACGGGCTTGTCGAGCGCGCCCGCGAGCTTGCGGATGTTCTCGCCGATGGGCAGACGGATGTCGACGACCCCGACACCAGCCGGGCCGGTCACGAGCTTGTCCATGTAGAAGACGGTCGAGGCGTCGAGCATCGTGCCGCGATCTGAGACGGCGATCACGGAGAGGGCGTTCTGCCGACCGGCAGCCGTGAGAGAGGTGCCGTCGATGGGGTCGACCGCGATATCGCACAGGGGTCCGCGGCCCGTCCCCACGACCTCGCCGTTGAAGAGCATCGGGGCGTTGTCCTTCTCCCCCTCGCCGATGACGACGCGCCCCTGGAAGTCGACCGTGCCGAGGAATGCACGCATCGCATCGACCGCGGCACCGTCTGCCGCTTCCTTGGCACCGCGACCGATGAAGGGGACCGCGCGGATGGCCGCTGCCTCCGTCGCACGCACCAGCTCCATCGCGAGGTTACGGTCGGGACGAAGAGGGCTCAGATCCGCTGTCAGACTCACCATGCGGTCAGCCTAGCCATCGACACGTCCGAATCCGGCGCCTTTCGGTCCAGATCCCACGAAGGAATCGCGATTCTTAACAACGAGGCAGGAGAGGCCGCGCTCGACCGCGGCCACGGCTGCGGTATCAGCGCGCACGCCCCGATAGAGTGGCAGCTGTCCCGGCTTCCCCTATCGCAGGAGTTCTCATGCCCGTCGCCACCCCGGATCAGTACGCCGAAATGCTCGACCGCGCGAAGGCCGGCGGCTTCGCGTACCCCGCATTCAACGTCTCCAGCTCGCAGACGATCAACTCCGTCCTCCAGGGACTGACCGAGGCCGGCTCCGACGGCATCATCCAGGTCACCACGGGTGGCGCCGACTACTTCGCCGGCCACACGGTGAAGGCCCGCGCCACCGGCGCCCTCGCCTTCGCCCGGTTCGCGACCGAGGTCGCGAAGAACTACCCGATCACCGTCGCGCTGCACACCGACCACTGCCCGAAGGATGCGCTGGCAGGCTTCGTCGAGCCGCTCATCTCCGCCTCCGAAGAAGAGGTCAAGGCCGGTCGGAACCCGATCTTCCAGTCCCACATGTGGGACGGCTCGGCTGTTCCCCTCGCGGAGAACATCGAGATCGCGAAGGATCTGCTCCCCCGCATGAAGAACATCAACGCCATCCTCGAGGTCGAGATCGGCGTCGTCGGCGGCGAAGAGGACGGCGTGCAGCACGAGGGCTCGAACGAAGCCCTCTACACGACCTTCGCCGATGTCGACCAGGCCGTGCAGGCCCTGGGCCTCGGCGAGCAGGGCCGCTACATCGCCGCCCTCACCTTCGGCAACGTGCACGGCGTGTACAAGCCCGGTGGAGTGAAGCTGCGTCCGGAGCTCCTCGGCGAGATCCAGGCCGAGGTCGCCGCCAAGTACAACACCGGCGCCAAGCCGCTCGACCTGGTGTTCCACGGCGGATCGGGTTCCACCGATGAGGAGATCGCCCTCGCGGTCGCCAACGGCGTGATCAAGATGAACATCGACACCGACACGCAGTACGCCTACACGCGCGCGATCGCCGACTACATGTTCAAGAACTACGACGGCGTCCTCAAGGTCGACGGCGAGGTCGGCAACAAGAAGCAGTACGACCCGCGTGCCTGGGGCAAGATCGCCGAGTCGGCGATGGCCGCCCGCGTGGTGGAGTCGACCCGTCAGCTCGGCTCGTACGGACAGTCCCAGAGCTGACAGTTCACGAGAAAGCAGAAGGGGCCCGGCATTCCTGCCGGGCCCCTTCTGCGTGCCCCTGGGAACGACGCGCGCCGTTGCCGACGAGGGTGAGGTCAGGGGGCCGTCATCTGCTCGAGGTGGGCGACGAACGCCGGATCGCTCATCATCGGAACCGCGATGCAGATCGACACCACGCCCATCGTGATGATCGCTCCCACGATCGGGAGCCACCAGGTGATCCGTCCTCTGCGCAGACGGCGGATCGAGAGCGCAGCGGTGATCGACCATCCGACGGCGAGCACGATCGCGGCGATCGTCCCCCAGGTCTTCCCCTGCGCGAAGTTCGTGAACTCCCCCTCGATGCCGAGGATCTTCATCGTCTGGTTCATGACGCTCGGCAGATCCAGGTACGACAGACCGGTGACGACGATGTTGATGAGTCCGTAGGCGAGCATCGCGATCGTCGCGAACCGATCGAGCGGGTGCGATCGCTTCGTCGCGGGATCATCCGCCGGCCCTGCCTGCAGCGTGGGCGGGACGGACGCCACGGGAGGTGCGATCACGACCTCGTCGAGCGGGGGCAGACCGGCGGCTCGTCGCTGCTCCTCGGGGGTCGCGAGTTCGCCGTACTGGGGCCGCTGATCGCTCATCTCGCCATGCTAACGGCACAACCTCGGGCCGGTTCACAGCGGGCGAGGGCGAGCGCCGGAAACGATAGCGGCCCCGGAGAAGTGGGGACTTCTCGGGGCCGCGGACGTGAAGCGCTGGGGACGCTTCTCATCCAGATTGATCGCCAGCGCTGGGGACGCTCGAGGCGATCAGTAGCGTTCACGTATGCCGCTACTCTCCCCATAGTAGGAAACCGCGTGAGGCAATACCAGGGGCCTTCCTTCAGATAGTGAACTCGCCCCCGGCGAGACCCTCATCCAGCGAATCCGCTCCCAATTGCAGCGAAAGACGGCGCGCGGTGCGCTGAAGGGTCGAGACGAGCGCGCGGTCGACCACCGCACGCTCTGTCGGCAGGGAGATCGCGAGTGACGCGGTGATCCCCGGGGCGATGACCGGCACCGCGACGCAGGTGGCGCCGATCGCGTACTCCTCCTGGTCGATCGCCCACCCCGGCGAGCGCTCCAGCTGCGTGAGCAGCGCGGTGCGATCCGTGATGGTCCGCGGTGTCAGTTCCGGCAGACGATGCCGCGAGAGGTAGTCCAGACGGTCGGCTTCCGGAAGATCGGCGAGGATCTGCTTTCCCAGGGCGGTCGCGTGCCCGCTGGACTGCAGACCCACCCACAACTCGATCCGGGGATTGCGGACGGCGTCGACGATGTCGACCAGGTGCATCTCCCCGTCGTCGAAGCGCGAGAGGTACGCCGTGGCTCCCACATCTTGCGTCACATCTCGTAGCGCCGCACGCACGCGGGCCAGGAAGACTCCCCGCGCGCCGATCTGCTGCTGGAACGACGGGAACCGGGTGCCGAGCACGACACCGTCGGGTTCCGACGCGAGATACCCCTCATGCACGAGCGTGCGCACCAGGTTGTAAGTGGTGCCGGGGGTGAGTCCGGTGATCGCCGCAAGCATCTTGGGCGGAAGAGGACGAGGCGAGTTGGCGACGATGTCGACCAGCCGCAGAGCGCGTTGCACCGACCCGATGAGGGTGGGCTCCGCCTCCGCGGCGCTCAACGCTACGCGCCTCCTCCCGATGCACGACCGCCGAGTGCCCGCGCGTCGCGCTGACCCGCAGCGTCCTGACGCAGTTCCTTGGGCAAGGAGAACATCAGATCCTCCTCGGCCGTCTTCACCTCTTCGACGTCACGATATCCGGCGTCGCCGATCGCATCGAGCACCTCGCGCACCAGCACCTCAGGCACGGATGCGCCGCTGGTCACACCGACCGTCTCTACGCCGTCGAGCCACTCCTGCTGGATCTCCTCGGCGTAGTCGACGCGGTAGGCGGCCTTCGCGCCGTACTCGAGCGCGACCTCGACCAGGCGCACGCTGTTGGACGAGTTCGATGAACCGACGACGATCACGAGGTCTGCTCCGGCTGCGACCTTCTTGATCGCTACCTGACGGTTCTGGGTGGCGTAGCAGATGTCGTCGGACGGCGGGTTCTGCAGCTCGGGGAAACGGGTGCGCAGACGGTTGACCGTCTCCATCGTCTCGTCGACGGAGAGAGTGGTCTGCGAGAGCCAGACGACCTTGTTCGGGTCCTTCACGACGACCGTGTCGGCCTCTTCCGGAGAGTTCACGACGGTGACGTGCTCCGGGGCCTCGCCGGCCGTTCCCTCGACCTCTTCGTGGCCTTCGTGGCCGATGAGCAGGATCTCGAAGTCGTCTCGCGCGAAGCGCACGGCCTCGCGGTGCACCTTGGTGACCAGCGGGCAGGTGGCATCGATCGCGTGGAGTCCGCGATCGGACGCCGCATTCACGACGGCAGGTGAGACTCCGTGAGCACTGAAGACCACGTGCGCACCTTCGGGGATCTCGTCGACCTCTTCGACGAAGATCGCGCCCTTCTCCTCGAGCTCGGTGACGACGTGGATGTTGTGCACGATCTGCTTGCGCACGTAGACGGGGGCGCCATAGCGTTCGAGCGCCTTCTCGACCGCGACCACGGCACGGTCGACCCCGGCGCAATAGCCGCGCGGCGCGGCGAGCAGAACGCGCTTGTGTCCGGCCACCGGGTTATCCTGAAGCCGCCCGGCCGCCGCGCGCACTCGTGGAAGGCGGGGCACGGGGAGATGAACGGCAGTCGAAGTCACCCTTGAATTCTACCGTCGCGCAGCTGTGCACGGCCGGAGAGGTTCACGGGCAGGGAACGGGAGCGGATGACAGTCTTCGAAGCGACGACGGGCCAGGGCGAAACCCCTCCGGCCGATTCCGTCGCACCCCGCGACTCGACCGCCGACGCGCCCACTTCCGTCACACGCCTGAACGCGACGATCCGCGACTTCATCGCCCGGTGGAACACCGTCTGGGTCGAGGGCGAGATCACCTCCTGGAACGTCCGCGCCGGCAACGTGTTCGCACGGCTGAAGGACACCCGCTCCGATGCGCAGATCTCCATCCGGGTGTGGTCGAGCGTGCGCGGGCGCATCCCCTCGGACATCGGCGTCGGCGATCACGTCGTCGCCGCGGTGAAGGCCGACTACTTCGTCAAGGCCGGCGACTTCAGTTTCGCCGTCTCAGCGATGAAGCATGTCGGGCTGGGCGATCAGCTCGAGCGGCTCGAGAAGCTCCGCGTGCAGTTGCGGCAGGAGGGCCTGTTCGATCCGGCCAGGAAGAAGCGCCTGCCGTTCCTCCCGCACGTGATCGGTCTGATCACCGGTGAGCGCTCCGACGCCGAGAAGGACGTGCATCGCAACGCCGAGCTGCGCTGGCCGCAGGTGCGCTTCCGCACGGAGTACGCCGCTGTGCAGGGCGACCGCTGCGTTCCCGACACGCTCGCGGCCCTCGCGCGCCTCGACGCCGACCCCGAGGTCGACGTGATCATCATCGCCCGCGGCGGCGGCGATCCGCAGACGCTGCTCGGCTTCAGCGACGAGAAGCTCGTGCGAGCGGTGGCCGCGGTCTCCACTCCCGTGGTGAGCGCGATCGGACACGAGAACGACCACCCGTTGCTCGACGACGTGGCCGATCTCCGAGCCTCGACCCCGACCGACGCGGCGAAACGCGTCGTGCCCGACGTCGGCGAGCAGCGCGCGCTCATCGCGCAGCTGCGGTCCCGCGCGACCACGAGGCTCACGCAGCGACTCACGCATGACATCGCCCAACTGGAGCAGTTGCGCTCACGGCCGGTGCTGCGCTCGCCCGCACCGATCATCGACTCCCGCGCCCAGGAGATCTGGCTGCTTCTCGGACGCGGAAGAGAAGCCGTGAACCGGCAGCTCGACGACGCCGGCCGCCGCACGGGCGAGCTCCGCGCATCTCTCCGAGCGCTCTCCCCCGCCGCGACGCTGGCTCGCGGCTACGCCATCGCCCATCTCGACGGCGGTGTGATCCTGCGTGACGCCGCTGATGCTCCGACCGGGAGCGCACTCACGATCACGCTCGACCGAGGCTCGCTGACCGCTCGATCCGAGGGCGAGATCGCCGAAGACGCCTGAGCCGAGCGCCCGCTGCGCACGACGTAAGATGGAGGAGTGAGCGCCCTGAACGACACCCCTGTGGACACGCTGTCGTTCGAGGCGGCCCGTGACGAGCTCGTGAAGGTCGTCGCCGAGCTCGAACAGGGCTCCCCCACTCTCGAGCACTCCCTCGCTCTGTGGGAGCGCGGAGAGGCTCTCGCCGCCCGCTGCGAGGAGTGGCTGCTGGGAGCCAAGCGCCGCTTGGATGCCGCCCGTGCCGCGGCATCCGACGCCGAGACATCGCCGGGAGACTCATGAGCAAGCAGCCCCCCATCATCGCCGAGCTCGGCCGCCCCGAGACGCCGGACGAGACGGCCGCCCGCAAAGCGGCATCCAGCAAGGCCTACCGATCGAGCCAGACGGTGCGCAACCTCGTCGCCGCGCTGCTGGTCACCCTGGCCGTGGTGGCTGTCATCATCTTCGCCGTGCCCCGAGGCGCTCCGGTCGAGCAGAAGCCTCTCGACGTCGCCGCGGTCGCGGAAGGCGTGGAGTCCTCGATGGACCGTCCCGTCCTGATCCCCGAACTCGGCGACTTCTGGCGCGCGAACGGTGCGGAGATGCAGGGCGGGGCCACTGTGGTGTGGGAGGTCACCCTCGCTCCCAAATCCGACACGGAACGCGGTTTCATCAAGGTCGCACAGGCATTCGACGCGGACTCCTCCTGGGCACCGCAGCGCCTGAACGGCATCGCCCCCACCGACACGGTGAGCATCGGCGGACTCGACTGGGACGTGTACAAGCCGGGCAGCGCCGAATCCAACGCGAACGTCACCTACGCCATCGGCACCCAGGCCGGCGACGACTACATCCTGCTCTACGGCTCGCGCTCGGCCGATTCGACCGCTGAGCTCGCCGAGTCGCTCATTCCGCAGATCCGCATCATCTCGGAGGCTTCATGACGCACCCCCTGACCCCGACCGCCGCCTGGAAGCAGATGCAGGACGGCAACCGCCGCTTCGTACAGGACGAGCCGCGGCACCCGAACCAGGACGTCGCCCGTCGCAAGGACCTGACAGCGGCGCAGCACCCCGTCGCGACGCTCTTCGGCTGCTCGGACTCGCGCCTCGCCGCCGAGATCATCTTCGACCTCGGCCTCGGCGACCTGTTCGTGGTGCGCAATGCCGGACAGGTGATCGGCGAATCGATCGTCGCGAGCCTCGAATACGCCGTCGCGGTGCTCGAAGTGCCGCTGATCGTCGTTCTCGCCCATGACTCCTGCGGCGCTGTGCGCGCGGCGATCGACGGCACCGCGATCGACGCGGCGCCCCTGCCCCCGCACATCTGGAAGCTGATCGCCCCGATCGTGCCCGCCGCGCGGAAGGTGCTGGCCGAGAACGGCGGAACCACCGTCGCCGAGATCGACTCGGAGCTCGTCGGCATCGAACACCTGCGCAACACGGTGAGCGACCTGCTGCAGTCGTCCGAGATCATCAGCGACGCCGTCTCCGCGGGCCGCCTGGGCATCGTCGGCGCCAACTACCGTCTGGCCGAGGGCACCGCGGTGCCCGTGATCACGGTCGGAATCGACGCCGACGGCGTCACCACCGAGGGAACTGACCCCGCAACCGAGGAGGGTTCGGAATGACCGAGCAGGACTACCGCATCGAGCACGACACCATGGGTGAGGTGCGGGTGCCCGTGAACGCGCTCTACGGAGCGCAGACCCAGCGCGCCGTGGAGAACTTCCCGATCTCGGGCAAGGGGCTGGAGTCGACGCAGATCGCCGCCCTGGCCCGCATCAAGAAGGCCGCGGCGCTCGCCAACAAGGAGCTCGGCACGCTCGACGGCGCCATCGCCGACGCGATCGCCCAGGCCGCCGATCAGGTGGCGTCCGGCGCCCATGACGGAGAGTTCCCGGTCGACACGTACCAGACCGGATCCGGCACCTCATCGAACATGAACATGAACGAGGTGCTGGCGACGCTCGCGACGCGCATCCTCGGCGCGACGGTTCACCCCAACGACCACGTGAACGCCTCGCAGTCGTCCAACGACGTGTTCCCGACCTCGGTGCACATCGCGGTCACCCAGGCTCTCATCGACACTCTCATCCCCGCCCTCGACCACCTTGCCGTCGCCCTCGAGGCGAAGGCGGAGCTGTGGAAGGACGCGGTCAAGTCCGGCCGCACGCACCTCATGGACGCGACGCCCGTCACCCTCGGTCAGGAGTTCGGCGGCTATGCCCGTCAGATCCGCCTCGGCATCGAGCGTGTGCAGTCTGCCCTCCCCCGCGTCGCCGAGGTCCCGCTCGGCGGCACCGCAGTCGGCACCGGCATCAACACCCCGCTCGGCTTCCCGCAGAAGGTCATCGCGCTGCTGGCAGCCGAGACCGAGCTGCCGATCACCGAGGCCAAGGACCACTTCGAGGCGCAGGCCAACCGCGACGGTCTCGTCGAAGCCTCCGGTGCCCTGCGCACGATCGCGGTCTCGCTGACCAAGATCAACAACGACCTGCGCTGGATGGGCTCCGGCCCCAACACGGGTCTCGGAGAGCTGCACATCCCCGACCTGCAGCCCGGATCCTCGATCATGCCCGGCAAGGTCAACCCGGTGGTTCCCGAAGCCGTGCTGATGGTGTGCGCGCGCGTGATCGGCAACGACGCGACCGTCGCCTGGGCCGGCGCATCCGGATCCTTCGAGCTGAACGTCGCCATCCCCGTCATGGGAACAGCCGTGCTCGAGTCGATCCGTCTGCTGTCGAACGCCTCGCGCGTGCTCGCCGACAAGACGATCGACGGCCTGCAGGCCAACGTCGAGCGCGCCGCCGCGTTCGCGGGCATGAGCCCGTCGATCGTGACGCCGCTGAACAAGCTCATCGGCTATGAAGCCGCCGCGAAGATCGCCAAGCACTCGGTCGCCAAGGGCATCACGGTGCGCGACGCTGTGATCGATCTCGGCTACGTGGAGCGCGGCGACCTCACCCTGGAGCAGCTCGACGAGAAGCTCGACCTGCTGTCGATGACGCACCCGGGCTGACCCGAGGACACGAGACAGCGGATGCCGCGAGGACACGATCCTCGCGGCATCCGCTGTTTCCGGGCCCGCTTCCCCGCTCTCGGTGCACACGCATGACCAATCGACGATTGCATGACCATTCGGCGGGACGGCACCTGCATCCGGCATCACCTCATGCAGGTGCGCCACTTCACGCACGAGCCCGTGCGAGCGCGGCCAGAATCGCTGCCTCGACCACGTCCCACGAGTACACGATCATCGAATAGTCGAAGCGGAGCGTCTCGAAGCCGAGGTCGGATGCGAGCGCGTCTCGCATGAGATCGCGATGCCGTTTCGCGGCACCCTCGTGGTTCTCGCGACCGTCGGCCTCGAGGATGACACGACCTTCGATCACGAAGTCGACCCGCCCGACCCCGTCGACGGTCACCTGGGTGCGCACAGCGACACCGATGAGATGGAGCCTCAGCCGCACCAGGGACTCCAGGCCGCTCTCGGCGTCCGGACGCGCGAAGTCGACGAGCCAGCGCGCCGTCGCAGGAAGGGCGGAGCGGACGTGCGCACGCGCCGCAGCCGTGAGCATCCGCTTGTTCCAAGCCGACTCGTACGCGGCGAAGAAGAACTCCTCCCCGTAACAGGCGTATGCGTGTGTCAACGCGACCTCGATCGGCGCGATGCCGACCTCCATGCGACCGCGGGTGAAGTGGCCGACGCAGCCACAGCGCTTCGGGTGATGTCGCCGCCCGCCGAGCCCCATCCAGACATGCACTTCCGTCGGAACCTCCAGCGTCCACACCTTCCTGATCCTCAAGGCGCTCCCGCACGTGAGGGCGCCCCCGTGAGCCGCCGCCGCGACCACATCGGTCGCTGCTCGTCGAGATGCGAACACGCCAGGGCGCACGCGGACGATACGACCCGCTCTGCACTCCGCGCCCAGCCGCGATCGCGAGCATCCGAAGGCCTGTAGCCGGGTTCCGCGTGCGACTCCTCCCAGCCGTTCGAGGAACACGTTGACGTCGATCATCGTCCGATTCTGGGGGCGTGCGCCCACTCCGACAGTGCTCCTTCACGTAAACGGTGAACACGAGTGCGGAACGCGCCGCCGTGCAGTCCGATTGAATCGCTCCCACGTCTCAGGCGCATGACCATCCGACGATTGCATGACCGAGCACGACGAATCATCATGCGAGCGGACGGGGTTCATGCGACGGACGAAACGGCACCGAGCCGAAACAGCGGATGCCGCGAGGACACGATCCTCGCGGCATCCGCTGTCTTCCCACCGTCAGCTGAGCTCTCCACCCTCCAGGAGCTCGGTGACGAGGGCGGCGATGGCCGAGCGCTCGGACCGCGTCAGGGTCACATGGCCGAAGAGATCGTGCCCCTTCAGCGTCTCGATCACGCTGGCGATTCCGTCGTGGCGTCCGACCCGGAGGTTGTCGCGCTGACCGACGTCGTGGGTGAGGATCACACGCGAGTTCTGGCCCATGCGGCTCAGCACCGTCAGCAGCACGTTGCGCTCGAGCGACTGGGCTTCGTCGACGATCACGAACGCGTCGTGGAGGGAGCGCCCGCGGATGTGGGTCAGCGGGAGCACTTCGAGCAGTCCGCGCTCGATGACCTCTTCGATCACGTTTCCCGAGACCACGGAACCCAGCGTGTCGAAGACCGCCTGACCCCAGGGGCCCATCTTCTCGCCCTGGTCACCGGGAAGATAGCCGAGCTCCTGCCCGCCGACGGCGAACAGCGGCCGGAACACGATGATCTTCTTCTGCTGCTGTCGCTCCAGCACCGCCTCGAGCCCTGCGCAGAGCGCGAGCGCCGACTTACCCGTGCCCGCACGTCCGCCCAGGGAGACGATGCCGACCTCCTGATCGAGCAGCAGATCGATCGCGATACGCTGCTCGGCCGAACGGCCGTGCATACCGAAGATGTCACGGTCTCCTCGAACGAGGCGGTACTCACCTTCGCCGGTGACCCGGCCGAGGGCGGAGCCGCGCTCGGAGTGGATGATCAGCCCGGTGTTGACCGGCAGCCCCCGTGCCTGCTCGCTGATGCCGACCTCGCTCTCGTAGAGGTCGCTGATGTCGTCGCCGGAGAGGTCGAGTGTCGAGATGCCGGTCCATCCGGAGTCCACCGCCTGCTCTGCCAGGTACTCCTCGGCACGCAGGCCGAGGGATGCGGCCTTGACGCGCATCGGCAGATCCTTCGAGACGATCGTGACGTCCTGCCCATCCTGCGCGAGGTGCATGGCGACCGAGAGGATGCGCGTGTCGTTGTCGCTGAGGCGGATGCCGGCCGGGAGCACCGAAGAGTCGGTGTTGGCGAGCTCGACCCGGAGGGTCCCGCCCTCACCGACCTCGACGGGGAAGTCGAGTCGCCCGTGCTCGATGCGCAGGTCGTCGAGGTGGCGGAGGGCCTGCCGCGCGAAGTAGCCGATCTCCGGGTCGTGGCGCTTGCCCTCGAGCTCCGTGATCACGACGACGGGAAGGACGACCGAGTGCTCGGCGAACCGGAAGAACGCTTGCGGATCGCTCAACAGGACAGAGGTGTCGAGGACATACGTGCGCAGATCCTGATCCGGATCGGCGGATGATGCTCGCCTCGTCGTCTTACGGGTGGACTGCTGCGCGGTGCTGGTGGCCTGCTGCGCTGTACGTGTGGTCACGACCCACTCCCGACCCGGGGAATCCCGGCTATTCGAACGAGTCGACCAGGGGGTCACGAGTCGTCAACCTGAGGCCGACTCGAACGGGCGCCTTGCCCGATGCCTAGAACGTACGACCGCTCGGGCGATTAACCCGAACTCGACACGCCAGCGATTCGTTACACGCTGATGAACGTCTCGTTGCCGAACGCGTGCAGAGCATCGTCGAGGAGTCCGAACGTCGCCGCGTCCGTGCCCGCGTGCGGGGCGATCCGCACTGAGTCGCCCCGAGCCGTCACGACCAGCCCGGCGTTGGCGAGCGCTGCGGCCAGGCGTGCGGGCTCCTCCGGAGCGAGGGCGACGATGCCGGCGCGCGCCGTCCGCTCGCGCGGCGAACTCACGACGATCCCGTGACGGTCGGCGATCTCGATCACGGTGTCGACGTTCTGCGCGAGCCGCTCCTCGATTGCGGCGACTCCGGCGTCACGCACATCGCGCACGCCGATCGCGAGCCGGCCGGCCGCGAGCGTATCCGGCTGACTGACGGTGAAGGCGCTGGCGGACGGCGAAGGCGCGGGTAGTTCATCGACGAACAGCCCCGTGGCCGTCGTTCCGGTGATGCCGGAGAGCACGGGAACGATCCGTTCGCGTGCGCGGGGCGAGAACCACGCGAAAGCGCTGCCACGACCTGCGCGCAGCCACTTGTAGCCATGACCGACCACCACGTCGGCCGCGGAGTAGTCGGCGTCGATCACGCCGAAAGACTGGACGGCGTCGACGATGAGCAGACGGTCGGGCCCGATCGCCTCGCGCAGCGCCGCGAGATCGACACGGAATCCGGTGCGGAAGTCGACGTGGCTCACCGCCAGCGCGACCACCTCGTCATCGAGGGCATCGATCACGGTGTCGGGGGTCACCCGTCCGTCGTCGGGTGTGATCCAGCGCGGTGTGACCGTTCGATCCGATGCCGTGGATGCGCGCTCCAGGGTCAGACTGACGCTCGGGAACTCGGCGGTGCTCGCGATCACCGCACCGGAGAGACCGAACAGCGCGTGCATAAGCCCGTGGGTCGACGACGGTTGCAGCGTGACGTCATCGGCCTCCGCGTCGAGCAACTCGGCGACCAACTCCTGGGCCTGGCCGATGCGCTCGCCGACAAGGGAGAGCGAAGACGGCCGTCCGCTGCCGAGCAGGTCGGCGTCGGCGAAGAACTCTTCACGGACGGACGGCGACAGCGGGCCGAAGGCTGCCCAGTTCAGGTAGCCGGACTCGCTGTCGAACGTGTCGACATAGTCCTGGAAAGTGCTCACTGCGTCATTGTGGCACGGCTACGCCGACCCCTGGCACCCGGTCAGCGCCCGAAGCGTCGGTCGCGGTCGGCGTAATCACGGATCGCACGCAGGAAGTCCACCTGGCGCAGATCGGGGCCCAGCGCCTCCACGAAGTAGAACTCGCTGTGCGCGCTCTGCCAGAGGAGGAAGTCGCTCAACCGCTGCTCCCCGCTGGTGCGGATCACCAGGTCGGGATCGGGCTGCCCGCCGGTGTAGAGGTGCTCACCGATCATCTCGGGCGTGAGGTGGGCCGCGAGGTCTTCGAGTGTGCCGCCGGACGCCTCGTGTTTCGTGATGATACTCCGCACCGCGTCGACGATCTCGTTGCGTCCGCCGTAGCCGACGGCGAGATTCACGTGCAATCCGGTGTGATCCTTCGTGCGGTTCTCGGCGTCGGAGAGGACGCGCGCGAGTTCTGCCGGGAGGATGTCGGAGCGGCCGACGTGCTTGACCCGCCAGTTGCCTTCGCGGGACAGCGCTTCGGCCAGCTCGGCGATGATCTCGATGAGGTCGGCGAGCTCCGCGGAGTCGCGCTTTCGCAGGTTGTCGCTCGAGAGCAGGTACAGCGACACGACCCGCACGCCGAGCTCATCGCACCAGCCGAGGAACTCGCGCATCTTCGCCGCGCCCGCCCGGTGCCCCTCCGCGGGCGTGTCCAGGCCGAGCTGACGCGCCCAACGACGGTTCCCGTCGATCATCATCGCGACATGATGCGGCACCCTGGCCGGATCGAGGTGGCGACGCAGCCGGCTGGTGTAGAGCCGATACAGCGGCCCGCGCCCCGGGCTCTCGCGTGACATCACCTCCCTACGCTACCGTGTCGGGGCTTCCGGCATCGTGTGCGCTGGCTGGGGATATGTGCCCTGCGCGGTATGGGCGTCGGCTTAGAGTGAGCACGTGAGCACTCCCGAGCCTTCCGGCCCCGACGTCCCTCAGCTGCCCCTGCTCGAAGCAGCCGCCGTGGATGCGGCGACCGAGGTCAAACCGACCTGGCGAGGCTGGATCCACGCCGGCACGTTCCCGGTGGCGCTGGTCGCCGGGATCGTCCTGATCGTCGTGGCCGACGGTGCCGCGGCGAAATGGGCGTCCGCCGTGTTCATGCTCACGTCGCTGCTGCTCTTCGGCAACTCGGCGCTCTACCACCGCATCGACTGGCGGCCGAAGGTGAAGGTGCTGCTCAAGCGCATCGACCACGCCAACATCCTGCTGCTGATCGCCGGCACCTATACGCCGCTGGCGGTTCTGGCACTGCCTCCTGCAAAGGGCGTGCTGCTCCTCTGCCTGGTCTGGGGCGGCACCCTCGTCGGCATCCTGTTCCGGGTCTTCTGGATCCACGCGCCGCGCTGGCTCTACGTCGCCCTGTACCTGCTGCTCGGCTGGGCGGCCGTGATGTACATCGTCGATCTCATGAACGCGAACTTCGCGATGATGGTGCTGGTGATCGTGGGAGGCCTTCTCTACACCGGCGGCGCCATCGTCTACGCGCTCAAGAAGCCGAATCCGTGGCCGGGGCACTTCGGGTTCCACGAGATCTTCCACGTGTGCACGGTGCTTGCGTTCCTGTGCCACTGGACCGCATGTCTGCTCATCGCGCTGTCGCCGCTGTCGCCCTCGCTGGGCGCGCCGTGACGGTCGGTCAGCGCGCGGGCGTGTCGCCCTCGCCGTCAGCCGAGGTCGTGCCGTCGGAGGTCGGTTCGCCGGCTCCGGGAGCAGCGGCACCGCCCTCGGCCTGCGCCGCTTCCTCGGCGTCCAGCTCGTCACGCACCTCTTCGCGGTACCGGACCCGGCGGATGCGACGGTTCATGTCCCAGATCAGCAGGATCACCGCGATCACGACCACGACGATCGCGGCGAAGCCGACGAACCCCGGGGTGACCGATACCGGATCGACGGTCATGCTCGGCGTCGGCATCGGGGTCTCGGACAGAGAGAACATGAATCGGCCTTTCGTACGCAGGTCGCATAACCTGGTAACACCAGCCTAACGACCGGGAAGACCCACCTGTGACGACCGCACACGAGCTCGATGAACGCTATGGCCGAACCCGACGACGCCGGACGCCGTGGATCATCGGCGGCGCGATCGCACTGCTGATCGTGGGCGCCTTCAGCTGGATGACCGTGGCCCAGTCGATGGCCTCCGTCGACGCCGACGACCTGGGTTTCGAGCTCGTCGACGAGCACTCCGTGAACATCAGCTTCCAGGTGACAGGAGTGCAGGGCAAGGACGTCGTGTGCGCGGTGGAAGCGCTCGACGAGGAGTTCGGTGTGGTGGGCTGGAAGATCGTCGAGATCGAAGCAGGAGACAGCCACTCGCAGGCCCGCTCCGTCACCATTCCGACCGTGTCGGCAGCCACCACAGGTTTGGTGAACGCCTGCTGGGTCGCCTAGACTCGTGCCAGACAAGACGACGCCCCGGCACCGTGCCGGGGCGTCTTGGCATATCCCCCGCAGCATGCCGGAGGGATCCCGAAAGAAGGAGCTTCGTCATGTCCACCGATGCTCAGGTTCCCTTCCTCACGCAGGAAGCGTATGACCGGCTCGTCGCCGAGCTGGAGCACCTGTCCACCTTCGGCCGCGACGAGATCGCCAAGCGCATCGAGGCGGCCCGCGAAGAGGGCGATCTCAAGGAGAACGGCGGGTACCACGCCGCGAAGGACGAGCAGGGCAAGCAGGAGGCGCGCATCCGCACTCTCGAAGGCCTGCTGAAGACGGCCAAGGTCGGCGAGGCTCCTGCCAGCCGCGGGATCGTCGAGCCCGGCACCGTGGTCACGGCCCTCGTCGCCGGTGGCGAAGAGGTCTTCCTCCTCGGCAGTCGCGAGATCGCGGCCGGCAGCGACCTCGACGTGTACAGCGAAGCCAGCCCGCTCGGGCAGGCGATCCTCGGCCTCAAGGTCGGCGAGAAGTCCTCTTATGAGGCTCCCAACGGGCGCTCGATCAGCGTCGAGATCGTGAACGTCGAGACCTACACGGGCTGAGCCGCCCGTCAGAAGCGCCCCCGCATCCTGTCGGACGCGGGGGCGCTTCTGCGTGAACGATCGGTGTGCTCAATCGGGGACGAGGATGGGCTCGAACCCAGCGCGACGCAGCGTGTCGAGCGTGTGCTCCGAGTGCTCGGGGCCGCGTGTCTCGACGCTGAGCTCGAGGATCACGTCGCTGATCTGGAGGCCGTGGCCGTGGCGGGTGTGCATCGCCTCGATCACGTTCGCACCGGCCTCGGCGATGAGCTCCGACACGCGGGCCAGCTGGCCCGGACGGTCGGGCAGCGGGATACGGATCGTGAGGTAGCGGCCGGAGGCGGCGAGTCCGTGCGAGACCACCCGCTGCAGCAGGAGCGGATCGATGTTCCCCCCGGACAGCACGGCCATCGTGGTGCCTGCGGCCGATACCTTGCCGGCCAGGATCGCCGCCACGCCGGCCGCGCCTGCGGGCTCGACCACGACCTTCGACTGCTCGAGCAGGATGAGGATGGCCCTGGCCAGGTCGTCGTCGGAGACCGTGACGACCTCGTCGACGAGGTCTTTGATGATGTCGAAGGGGATGGCCCCGGGACGCGCGACCAGGATGCCGTCGGCGATGGTCGGACGCGTCACGATGTCGACGGGCTCTCCAGCCGCGAGGGAGGGGGGAACGGCGGCCGCGTTCTCGGCCTGCACGCCGATGATGCGGACCGTGCGCCCGAGCTCCGCAGCGCGCGCCTTCACGGCCGCGGCGACGCCGGCGATGAGGCCGCCTCCGCCGATGCCGAGCACGACGGTGTCGACGTCGGGCGCATCTTCTAGAAGTTCGAGCCCGAGCGTCCCCTGCCCGATCACGACGTCTCGGTGGTCGAACGGGTGGATTAGCACCGCTCCCGTGCGCTCGGAGAACTCGGCGGCGAGACGCAGCGATGTCGCCACCGTCTCGCCCTCCAGCACGACCTCTGCTCCGTAGCCACGTGTGGCGAGCAGCTTCGGCACCGGGACGCCCAACGGCATGAAGATCGTGGCGGGGATGCCGAGTTCCTGCGCAGCGAGCGCCACTCCCTGCGCATGGTTGCCCGCAGAGGCCGCGACCACGCCACGGGAGCGCTCCTCGGCGCTCAGCTTCGACAGCCGGTATGCCGCACCGCGGATCTTGAACGACCCCGTGCGCTGGAGATTCTCCATCTTCAGCAGGACAGGGGCTCCGAGGACGTCGGAGAGGGCTCGCGACGGCAGCGTCGGCGTGTGCGAGATCACCTCAGCCAGACTCTGAGCTGCGTGCTCGAACTCGGTCAGGCTGGGGACTGCGCTCATCGATTCCTCCGTCTCCGCTCGCGCGGAACTGTGCTCCAGATAAGGTCTCCGCTCGGCCCGACGCCGGTGCGCCAGGATCCCGAGCTGATGGTCACGGCGGCGACGTTGACGAAGGCCGCCAACGGCACCGCGAACAGGGCGCCCGGGATGCCGGCGATCATCGCGCCGCCCGCGACCACGAGGACGACGGCGAGCGGATGAACCTTGACCGCCGAGCCCATCATGATCGGCTGCAGGATGTGCCCCTCGATCTGCTGGACGGCCAGGACCACCAGGAGCATCCAGAGTGCGATCCACGGACCGTTGTACACGAGCGCGAGGAACACGGCGACAGCACCGGTCACCACCGCACCCACGATCGGGATGAAGGAGCCGAGGAACACCAGCACGGCGACAGGGAGCGCGAGCGGCACCTGGAGCAGGAACGCCCCGAGTCCGATGCCGATCGCGTCGATCGTCGCGACGAACAGCTGGGTGCGCGCGTAGTTCACGATCGTGGTCCAGCCGTTGCGGGCGGCACCGTCGACCGCGAGGCGCGACTTGCGCGGGAAGATCTTGAGGGTCCATCGCCAGATGCCGGCACCGTCGGCGAGCAGGCAGATGAGGATGAACAGCGACAGCACCGCCCCAGTGGCGACATGGCCGACCGTGGTCCCGATCGCCAATGCGCCGGTCCACAGCACCTGGGCCTGCTCGTTGAGGAAGTCGAGACCCTGCTGCAGATAGTTCGCGATCTGCGTATCGGACAGATTCAGGGGGCCCTCGTGCAACCAGACCTGGAACTGGTCGAAGGCTTCCGTCGAGCGTTGCTGCACGTCGGGGAGCTGCGCGCGCACCTGCCAGACGACGAGCCACATCAATCCGGTGACGATGGCGGCCGTGCCGATCAGCGAGATGGCGATCGCCAGCCAGCGCGGAAGACCGTGCCGCAGCATCCATGAGAACGCCGGCCATAGCAGCGCGGTGATCAGGATTCCGACCATGAGCGGGATGACCAGGAGTTTGAGCAGCATCACCAGCCAGATGAAGACGCCGATCGCGGCGGCGATCAGAAGCAGCCGCCAGGCGTATCCCGCCGTTATCCGCAGAGGCAGCGGCACCGCCTCGTCGGCCTCGGTCGTCACTGTGCGGTCGGTGGAGACCGGGCGCGGACGGAACAGATCACGCAGCCGGGGTCGCTGGTCCTCGCTCATCGCCCAAGTCTACGGTCATGCCGTATGCCGTCGAACGCATCTTTCCCGTGGGCGGCATGTCGGCGGCCGGCGATACCCTGACGGTGTGACCGACACCCTCAGCTCCACCCAGGCACGCCGCATCGCTCTGGCCGCTCAGGGGTTCACCCGCGCGCGACCCGCATCGGTCGCCGGCCGCCATGTGCACCGGGTCATGGACCGGCTCGGCGTGCTCCAGATCGACTCCGTGAACGTGTTCGCCCGGTCCCACTACCTGCCGCTGTTCTCGCGGCTCGGCGCCTACGAACCCGCTCTCCTCGACCGCATCTTCCTCTCCCGCACGACTCACTATGTGGAGTACCTCGCGCACGAGGCGACCTTCATCCCGATCGAGGACTGGCCGCTCTGGCGGTTCCGCATGGACGACTTCCGCAGGCGTTGGGCCGGCGAGGACTCCTGGATGAGCAGCAACGCGCGAACGGTGCAGTGGGTGCAGGACGAGCTGCGTGTGCGCGGGCCGCTGCGACCGGCCGACCTGCGCGCCGATGCACCGCGAGAGCGAGGCACCTGGTGGGACTGGGACGATGTGAAGCTCGCCCTCGAGCACCTGTGGCGCACCGGTGACGTCGCGATCAGCGGACGCCGCGGTTTCGAGCGCACGTACGCATCGGCCGCGCACGTGATCCCCGACAGCATCCGCTCGCAGGAGGTCTCCCGTGCGGATGCGATCCTCGAGCTGACGCGCCGCGCGGCCCGTTCGAGCGGCGTCGCGACACAGTCCGACCTCGCCGACTACTACCGGATCCGCGACCGAGCCGCGGTCGCCCACTCGATCGCCGACCTCGTCGATGCGGGCGAGCTGCAGCCGGTGCAGGTACGCGGGTGGGAACGTGGCGGGCGCCCCCTGCCTGCATGGCGTCACCAGGACGCGGTGCTCCCCCGCAGAGTGGATGCCGCAGCGATCCTGACCCCGTTCGACCCGGTGGTGTGGTTCCGAGACCGAGCGCTGCGCGCGTTCGAGCTCGACTACCGCATCGAGATCTACGTGCCTGCCGAGAAGCGGCGATTCGGCTACTACTCCCTGCCGGTCCTCGTCGGCGACCGCATCGTCGCCCGGGTCGATCTCAAGGCCGACCGCGCGACGTCGACGCTGCAGGTGCAATCCGCCTGGTGGGAGCCGCAGGCCCGCCCGGGCGATGCGGAACAGATCGCGGCGGAGCTCGCCCTGGCCGCGACCTGGCAGGGACTGGAGAACATCTCGGTGTCACGCTGGGGCGATGCCACCGCGAGCGTGCATGCCGCACTGGCTGCGGGTGTGGGCACCGGCCCTGCCGTGCGGCGGCACGTGCATGCGCGGGAGAGCCCGGCATGAGCAGGGCCCGCTGGTGGCTGATCGGCGGTGCCACGGGGCTCGTCGTGGTCGCCGGAGGGCTGTGGCTCTGGCAGTCGACAGCCCTTTCGTCCACTCCCGAGCATGCGGCGCTCGACTATCTGCACGCTCTGGAATCCGGCGATCCCGATGCTGTGGCGGCGACCGGGATGAAGGTCTCGACGTCGGCCCTCGACGCGTTCGATGCCGCGACCGCGCTGATCGAAGAAGCGAGGGTCACGAGCGTCCGAGAAGACGCAGACGGTGCGTCCGCCGCCGTCGACATCGAGTTCGTCCTCGGTGACGCGGCGCAGGGCGGGCAGCTCAGGCTCGGCGTCGTCGACGGCCGCTGGAGCGTCGACGCCACGGGACTCGGCACCGTGACAGTGGACTCGAGCATCGGATCGGAGGTCGCGATAGGGGACGCGACCATGCCTGTGGGGAAGAGCATTCCCCTGCTGCCGGCGATCTACACCGTGGCCGCCGCGCCGGCCACGCTGCTCGACGGCGACAGCTCGGTGTCGGTGCTGCCCGGAGGGAAGACCGCGGCGACGGTCGACGCCGCCGTACGCCCGGAAGCGACGGCTGCCGCACAGGACCAGCTCGACGATCACCTCGAGACCTGTACCGCCCCGGCCACCGCGGAGGCGGAAGGCTGCGGAATCCGGATCCCCTGGGGGACGGAGTTCCGCGAGGTGTCCGGCATCCGCTATCGGATCGACGCGTCACCGACCATCACCCTGACCCCGACGGGTTTCACAGCAGAGGGCGGAGCACTCGTGGCCACCGTCACCGGGACCGGCGTGAACGGCGAGTCCCGCACGACCACCTATCGCACGGACTCCTGGACCCTGCGCGGCGACATCTCGTTCACCGCCGACGGTCTCGTGCTCTCACCGTGGTGACGGCACCAGGTCGAGCAGCGAGCGTCAGAACTGCACGCGCGGCGGTTCGGAGATGGCACTGCTGTCGGCGACCTCGAAGAACTCCCGCTCGGAGAAGCCCAAGCCCTTCGCGAACAGGTTGTTCGGGAAGACCTTGATCTTGGTGTTGAGCTCGCGCACACCGCCGTTGTAGAAACGGCGCGCCGCCTGGATCTTGTCCTCGGTATCGACCAACGCCTGCTGCACCTGGAGGAAGTTCGTGCTCGCCTGCAGCTGGGGGTACGCTTCGGCAACCGCGAACAGACTGCGCAGAGCCTGCTGCAAGTGCCCCTCGGCGATGCCCGCTTCACCGGGCCCTCCCGCCGAAAGGGTCTCGGCGCGCGCACGACTGACGTTCTCGAAGACCGCCTTCTCGTGCGAGGCGTATCCCTTGACCGTCTCGATCAGGTTGGGGATGAGGTCGGCTCGTCGCTTCAGCTGCACCGTGATTCCGCTCCACGCCTCATCGACGCGGACGTTCAGCTGCACCAGCGAGTTGTACGTGGCCCACAGATAGATGCCGACGAGCAGGATCACTCCGACAACGATCAGTACCGGCACGAGCCATTCCATCAGTGGCCCACCCTTCCTCGTGTTTCTCTCATCCTAGACGCGCAGTCTGCACGTGGACTGGGCATGCGCGGCCGCAGCCGCGCTCCGATCAGCTCCCGAGAACGCGCTCGAGGTACCGGTTGCCGAACCGACGTTCCGGGTCGAGGCGGTCGCGCAGCGCGACGAAGTCATCGAACCGCGGGTACCGCTCCCGGAGCCTCTCGGCGGTCAGCATGTGGAGCTTGCCCCAGTGCGGGCGGCCGCCGTACTCGTGCATGATCTCCTCCACGGCAGCGAAGTACTCCGTGGGGTCGGCACGCCAATATCGATGGACGGCGATGTAGGCGCTCGCACGCCCATGAGCCGTGGACAGCCAGCGGTCGTCGGCCGCCGCGAACCGCACCTCGATGGGGAACTCGATCCGCCAGCCACGCTGCTCGATGAGCGCCCGGACGGCTTGGAAGGCCGCCACGACGTTCTCGGCGGGGATCGCGTACTCCATCTCCCGGAACCGCACGGTCCTGCTCTGGATGAGAACCCGGTGCGAGAGCTCGGTGTATTCACGATCTCCGGTGAGCGTGACCGCGAGCCGGCTGAACGAGGGGGTGATCGCCGGGACGACCTGACCCGCCGCGCACACCACGCGATACACGCCGTTCGAGAGCAGCGTCTCATCGATCCATCGCCCGACCACCGGGAGCGGCTTGCGGACCGTCGCTTCCGGCAAGCGCGTCTGGCGCTTGGTCAGGGCCACATCGGTGTGGGGGAACCAGTAGAACTCGAAGTGGTCGGCCGCGGCGACGCGCTCGTCGAGGGTGGTGAGCACCTCGTCCAACGGCACCGGCTCATCGATCGCGTGCATCACGAACGCGGGCACACACTGGAGCGTGACCTCGACCATGATGCCGAGAGCACCCAGCCCCAGCGCCACCGCGGGCAGGAGCTCGCTCTCATGCTCATCGTCGATGCGGAGGAAGTCGCCGTCTGCCGTGACCATCGTGACTCCGACCACCTGGGTCGCGAGGCCGCCGTACTCCGCCCCCGTACCGTGCGTGCCGGTCGAGATCGCTCCGGCGATCGACTGCCGATCGATGTCGCCCAGGTTCTCCATCGCGAGTCCGTAGGGGGCGAGCAGACCCGGGATACGGTGCAGTCGAGTGCCCGCGAGCAGCGTCACACGTCCGGTGACCGCATCCGCCGAGACGAGACCCTGCAGATCGTCGAGTTCGAGCAGGACGCCGGGGGCGACGGCGATGCCGGTGAAACTGTGGCCGGCGCCGACGGCTTTCACCGGCAGGCCGTGCTTCACCGCGGCGACCACCGCCCGCTGCACGCCCTCGGGGCTGCGCGGACGCTCCACACGCACGGGTCGCACCGAGGCCGAGCGACCCCAGTTCTGCCAGGTGCCGCCGATTCTCGTCACAGGAAGGCCTTTCCCTCGCCGCGGTAGGTCGGCAGCTCGTCGATGATCTCGTCGCCCGAGACCAGGTGGTAGCTCTCGATGCGCTCGGCCGGCTCGCCGCTCTTGGCATGGCGGAACCAGACCCGGTCCCCGACCCCCAGCGATGTGGCTGCGGGGCCCTGGAGCGGTGTCTGCACTTCTCCGGCCGCTTCCCGGGAGAGCGTGTGCAGCCCTTCCGGCCACACGGGGCGCGGCTGACGCGACGCCACTGCGGGGCCGGACGCGATCCAGCCCCCGCCGAGCACCGTGGCGATGTCGACGGCCGGACGCCGGACGACGTCGAACGCGAACGCGGATGCCGGCGCAGGGCGGAAGGACCGGTAGCCGTCGAACAGATGACCGCCCAGGAGTCCGCTGCCCGCGCTCGCTTCGGTGAGGGACTCGTCGCTTCCGGTGAACTCGAGCGATCCGGTGCCGCCGCCGTTGAGGATCTCCAGCGGAGCGATCGCGCCGACGGCGGAGACGATGGCTGCCCTGCGTTCCCGCAATTCGGTGCGCGAGCGGGCCTGCACCATCCGGATCAACGGCGCATCGGGCCCGGCGTCATCGCCCTGTCCCGCGATCTGCGCGTCGTACATCTGCAGTCCCACGAGCCGGAATCCCGGCCGCGCGACGACCTTGCGGGCGAACGCGGCCACCTCGCCGGCGCTGAACAGCGCCGAGCGCCGCACGCCGATGTGCCCGAGGAGCGAAGAACGCCAGGAGGCATCGACATCGATCGCGACACGGAGCTCCGGGCGTGAACCAGGGCCCGCGACGCTGTCGATGAGATCGAGATGCACGAGGTCGTCGACCATCAGCGTGATGCGCTGCGCCGCCTGCTCATCGGCGAAGAGCCGTTCCAGACCGCCACGATCCACGGTCGGATAGCCGAGCATGATGTCGTCGTGCGTCTCGGCGAGCCACAGCGCCTCGTCCAACGTGAAGGCGAGGATGCCGTGGAACCCGGGCAGCTTCAGCACGGCATCGAGCACGGAACGTACGCGCACCGACTTCGAGGCGACACGGATCGGAAGCCCACCGGCACGCACGAGGAGATCCATCGCGTTGTAGCGGAGCGCCTCGCGGTCGATCACCGCGACCGGCGCGGGGAGATGACCCGTCACGGCCGACAGGCGCGGCCAATAGCGGGCCGGGTCCTCCCATTCGGGGGCGACCGCAGGCGCACCGTGGACGGGGCTCAGTTCGTCGATGAGGTCGAGCACTCCCCCACCCTATGGCCTCATCGGACTCCGGATCACCCCCGACGGCACCGCATCGCATACGAGCACGGCGATAAGCTGGCCGCGAGGCCCCCGTAGCCCAATGGCAGAGGCAGGCGACTTAAAATCGCTTCAGTCTGGGTTCGAGTCCCAGCGGGGGCACACACCGTCACTCAGTCGTCGGTAGGGGCTAACGACTTCCGTTCGCCTGCCGCCTCCCTGATCCGCCGCGCGACCAGGATCACGAGAGCGATCGCGATCGCCGAGTACACGGCGTAGTCGAGGTATCCGAGGTACTGCTCCAGCTGCTCGTGCTGCGTGCCCAGGGCTGCACCGACGCCGAGCAGGAGCGTGTTCCAGAGGCCGCTGCCGATGACCGTGTAGATGCTGAACGTCACGAGGTTCATGCGGGCGGCCCCGGCCGGGATCGAGATGAGGCTGCGGACGCCGGGGACCATCCGCCCGACCAGCACGGTCCAGCCGCCGCTGCGCACGAACCAGTCCGACCCGCGCTCGAGATCCGATCGACTCACCAGCCGAGTCGCCGCCAGCATGCGCACGGCTCGATCCATTCCGATCGCGGCACCGAGCCAATACAGCAACAGCGCCCCGAGCCAGGAGGCGAGGGTACTCCAGAAGATCAGCCATCCCAGGTTCAGAGGGCCGCTCTGGCTCAGGTATCCCGCGAACGGGAGGATGACCTCGCTCGGGATCGGGGGCACGAGGACTTCGAGGAAGACCAGCACCCCCACTCCGATGTCTCCGAGCGCGGTGAGGACGTCGGCCGCGAACCCGGTCAGCCCGGTGAAGCCGTGATCGGCGGCAGCAGCGAGATACATCGGCGGTCAGCGCCCGAAGATGTCGCCGATACCGGGGATACCGAGGTTGCCGAGCTGCTCGCCCCATCCGCTCGCCGCATCACCCAGCCCTGACACCGTCTCGCCGGCCGAACCCAGGAGATCACCGGCTCCTCCCGCAAGCGACTCGACGTCGATTCCGGACGCCAGGGACTCGATGTCGACGCCCTCCGCCAGCGCGCCGAAGTCGACACCGATGTTCGCGGCCTGATCCAGCAGGGGTCCGGCCACGGTGCTGAGGACGGCACCGCCCGCCACCACCCCGAGCAATCCGACGGCCGCGCCACCAGCGGCGACCGCAGCGCCACCGGCAGCGCCACCGACACCGGCACCACGCACTCGCGACAGCAGTCCGCGCATCCGGCCCGGCTTCATCGCCTCGGCACGTCCGGCGGCCCGGGCGAGGTCGTCCGGCGACGAGGACCGCGGGCGCTCCCCCGGTTCGAGCTCCTGCCGCATTCGGGCCGCCACCTGCGCACGCTGCTCGGGAGTGAGGCGGGCGAACGCCTCGCGGTGGATCTGTTCGACACGCTGCGGATCCGCGGACTGCAGGAGATAGTCATAGCGGGCGATGGCCGCCCGGTCCACGTCTGTCGCGCGCTGCGATGCCCTGGAGTAACCCGGAGCCGGGGGCGCATACGGATCCACCGGTGCGGCGCTCGCAGGACGAGCACGGTCACCGGCCGGGGCCGGGGGCGCATAGGGATCGGACGCTGCGGGACCATCCTGGTTCCGCATCGACGGCTGCGCAGGGTCGGCTTGCCCGCGAACGGCATCGACGGCGCCGCGGAGCATGCCTCCCCAGTCCGTCGACCGGGAACCGTCCTGCGAGCGCGATCCGTCGGCGGCGTGGCCGTTGCGCCCCGTGCCGGCGTTCTTCTCGAGTGCTTCGGATGCCATGCCGATCAGGCGGGAGAGCTTTCCCATGGGTGGTCCCTTTCGTGGTGCGGACCACCGCGGATCCACGACGTCGGGACGACGGCAGGGTTCTCTCGGCAGCCCGCGATGCGGGTGCCAAGGTCTCCTCCACCCTCACGGGCCGGCGGGCCGGAGCACGATCTCGTGCTCGTAATGACGACGTCGCCGCATTCGGGAGTACTCCCCTTGCCCGCGTGACGATACCGGCTGTACCTATGCATGGCCTCGGAGCCACCCCGCACAGACGAAGATCGGCCCCGACGCGGAGCGCGCGGGGCCGATCTACGTGGTGGAGAACGTCTGCTACTTGGCCGCAGCCTCAACCGGCTCGGGAGCCTTCTCGGCAGCCGGCTTCTTCGCTGCGGGCTTCTTGGCGGCCGGCTTCTTCGCGACGGGCTTCTCCGTCGCCTCGGCCGATGCGGCAGGAGCGGCCTTGGCCGCCGACTTCTTCGCGGCCGGAGCAGCCTTCGCGGCCGGAGCAGCATCTGCCACGGGAGCGGCGGGAGCAGCCGGACGCGGGCGGGCGGCGAACTCCTCGAAGACGTAGCGCGGGTTCTGCACCGTCTCGAGGTTCACCAGGTCGCGGCCGAGCCACAGGTTGTTCCACCAGCCCCAGATGACGCGGAACTTGCGCTCCCACGTGGGCATCGCGAGACCGTGGTAGCCGCGGTGCGCAACCCAGGCCACGAAGCCCTTGAGGGCGATCTTCCCGGACTGGAAGACCCCGTTGTACAGACCGAGACCGGCGACGGCACCGAGGTTCTTGTGGAAGTAGTCCTTGGGCTTCTCTCCGCGGAGGACCGCGACGAGGTTCTTCGCGAGCAGCTTGGCCTGCCGGACCGCGTGCTGGGCGTTCGGCACGCAGAAGCCGCCGACACCACCACCGGACAGGTCGGGAACCGCCGAGACGTCGCCGGCGGCCCACGCACCCTCGACGAATGCCTCGGGGGTGCCGACGCGCAGGTCGGCGCGGGTCTGGATGCGACCGCGCTCCTCGACCGGCAGGTCTCCGCCGCGGACGACGGTCGGGTTCGCCATGACACCGGCGGTCCACACGATGACGTCGGTCGGGATGACCTCTCCGGTGGAGAGCTCGACGTTGCCGTCGACGGCGCTCGTCAGCTGCGTGTCGAGGTGCACGTTGGCACCGCGCTTGGCGAGGTCCTTGAGCACCCACTCGCTGGTCTGCAGCGAGACCTCGGGCATGATGCGGCCCATCGCCTCGATGAGGTGGAAGTGGGTGTCGTCGAAGCTGATCTGCGGGTACTTGGCCACCAGCGCGGAAGCCAGCGACCGCAATTCGGCGAACACCTCGATACCGGCGAAGCCACCACCGACGACCACGACGGTCAGCAGACGGTCGCGCTCGGGGCCGGCCGGGAGCGCCGCAGCCTTGTCGAAGTTCGACATGACCTTGTCGCGGATCGCGACGGCCTCTTCGATCGTCTTCAGTCCGATCGCGTTGTCGGCGATGCCGGGGATCGGGAAGGTACGCGAGACGGCACCGGCGGTGACGACGATCTGGTCGTACGCGAACTCGTACGGCTCGCCCACGGGCGGCGTGATCGTCGCGACCTTCTGCGCGTGGTTGATGTTCGTCACCTTGGCGGTGAGCACGTGGGTGCGCTTGAGGTGGCGGCGGTGCGCGACCACCGAGTGACGCGCCTCGATGGAGCCGGCGGCGACCTCGGGCAGGAACGGCTGGTACGTCATGTACGGCAGCGGGTCGACCATGGTCACGTCGGCTTCACCCTTGCGCAGATGCTTCTCGAGCTTCCACGCGGTGTAGAAACCCGCGTACCCTCCGCCGACGATCAGGATCTTGGGCACAGTGCTGTTCTGAGGCACAGAAGAACTACTCCTCGGAGTCGGGGGTGTGGCGTACGGAAATGCGCGCCGATCGGATGCGCCGGGCAGCTGCGGTGACGCCAAGCGCTACCAGGATACCAGGGACCGTGAGCGCAATGAGCGGCAGGGTACCGTAGCGCAATGAATCCGCGCTGGGAAGCAACGGTGAACCGGCTTCGGTCGGTGCGTCTGCGGCCGGAAGAGGGGGCACGGCGACCGGGGTCCTCGTCTCGACGGGCTGCGGTTCCGTCTGCGCGCGGCGGAAGACGCGGATCCACTCCGCCAGGTCTCCCATGGGGTTCTCATTCACCGCGGGGATGTTCGCGGAGATCGCCGCTGCCGCATCGATCAGTCCGTACCCGTAGAGCGGATCCTGCGGCTTGATCGCATCGTCGACCGGGATCGCGGTCTTGATGATGCGGTTGATGACGTCGATCGCCTTGATGTCGGGGTGCGCCGAGCGGATCAGTGCCGCGACTCCCGCGACGATGGGTGCCGCCCCGCTGGTACCGCGCCAGGGGACGACCGAGCCGTCGGCCGAGACGCCGATCAGCCCCTCGCTGGGCGCCGAGATGCCGATCGTGATGCCCTGGGTCGACGCCTCGATGCTGGCCGTGCCCGTCTGGTCGACACCGCCGACGGTGAGCACGCCCGGAATGGTCGCCGGGGCACCGATGATGTTCGTCCCGCTCCCCCGGTTGCCTGCCGCGACCACCACCACCACATCGTGCTCGAACGCGTAGAGGAACGCATCGTCCCAGCTCTCGTCCCAATCGAGCGTGTTCGTGGTGAACGACAGATTGATGACGTCGGCCCCGTTGTCGACGGCCCACTTCATGCCCTTCGCCACCTGTTCGGTGAACGGCACCGCCGCGGCCGCGCCGAAGCCCACGGAGATCGAGAGCAGGTTGGCCTCGGGCGCGACACCGATCATGCCCGTTCCGTCCGGCGCACCGCGCCCGGCCGCGAGCGAGGCCACCCACGACCCGTGGTTGCCGTCGACGGCACCCAGCGGCGTGCGCCCGTCCGGCGTGCCGGCGCCGGACACGTCGGTGCCCCCGACGACCGCGTCGCCGAAGACAGACGGCACCTTGCCGATGCCCGTGTCGATCACCGCGATCGTCACCCCCTTGCCGCGCGTGGTCTGCCAGGCTTCGCGGACGCGTGCGCCGTCGAGCCAGTACTCCGAAGCCCGTACCGGATCTGCGGGATCGTCGGGGATCGGCGGCGGGGTGGCGGAGGCGCCGATGAGCAGCACAGTCGTCGCGACCACCACGATGGCGGCAGCGCTGCGCAGCTTACGGCGCGCGGTCATGCCGAGGACGCCACCACGTCGCGAACGGCGGCACCGGGGTCTTCGCAGCGGCAGACGGAGGGCGACCACGAAGAGCGTGCGAGTGCGGCATCGCCGATCGGGTTGACTCCGGGGCCTGCAGCCAGGGCGTGTCCGGCCAGGGCGTGCAAGCACTTGACTCGCGTGGGCATGCCTCCGGCGGAGATGCCGTCGATCTCGGGAACCTCGCCGAACTCCCCCCGGTCGGCCAGGTAGGCCTCGTGGGCTGCGAGATAGGCCGCGGCCACGTCGTCGTCGTCGGAAAGGAGAGCCGCGAGCTCCGGCATCACCTGGGTGGCCTCGAGCGTCGACATCGCCGCCGTCGCCGCCGGGTGCGTCAGGTAGTAGAAGGTGGGGAAAGGCGTGCCGTCCGGCAGGCGCGGCGTGGTCGCGACGACCGTCGGGTTGCCGCACGCGCAGCGGGCCGCGATGCCCACCACTCCTCGGGCGGAACGGCCGAGCTGCGCCGATACGACGGCGAGCTCAGCGGGCGTGGGTGCAGGGAACGGCGGCGTGGTCACCCCACCAGCGTAGGGGAGCCGCCAGGGAAGATGCTCGAAGCGATCGCTCAGGGAGCGACGGCGGCCGTGTCGCTGAGCCCGGTCGATACGAGCGTACGCAGCAGTTGCGGCATCCAGTCGGTCGGCGTCTCGACGAGCGAATCGCTCACGGGATCCTGCTCGCGCGGAAGCGCTGCGGGGTCGAGGTCGTTGTCGATCAGATAGACGACCTCGCCGGGCTTGACGTAGTAGAGGCGTTCGCGAGCCTGCGTCGTGATGTACGCGGGATCGTTCCAGCGTTCGCGCTCGGCGACGAGCGCCTCGATCTGCTCTTCGCTCACCTTCACCGATGCCTCGAGAGCGGCGATCTTCTGACGCTGGTCGATGAAGGTCCCGAGCGTCGGCACGAGCACCCAGGCGCCCAGCACGACCAACGACAGCATGATGACGGAGAACGCCGACAGCCGGATGCCGGACGCCCACTCGCGGACATCGACGCGGGGCGCCGCCCCACGGGGCGCGCCCGATGCACGTCGGCTCGACGACTGCGCCGTCTGCGCCCGGGGCTTCGCGCCCTTCTTCGCCGCCGGGGGCGAGGCCTGCGCGCGCGGAGACGGCGAAGGAGGAGCCGGTCGTCGTGCCACGGCTCCTCCTTCGTCATGCCGCATCAGCGGCGGTCTTCACCGCCTTGTCGGCGGCTTCCTCGATGTGGCGTGCGCTCAGGCCTGGTAGCGCGGGAACGCGGAGCGGCCGGCGAAGACCGCGGCATCGCCGAGCTCTTCCTCGATGCGCAGCAGCTGGTTGTACTTCGCGACACGCTCGCTGCGCGCAGGAGCACCCGCCTTGATCTGGCCGGCGTTGGTCGCGACGACCAGGTCGGCGATCGTGGTGTCCTCGGTCTCGCCCGAGCGGTGCGAGAGCATCGCGGTGTAGCCGGAGCGCTGCGCCAGGCTGACCGCGTCGAACGTCTCGGTGAGCGTGCCGATCTGGTTGACCTTGACGAGCAGCGAGTTGGCGACACCGCGCTTGATGCCGTCGGCGAGGCGCTGCGGATTGGTCACGAACAGGTCGTCGCCGACCAGCTGGACCTGGGAGCCCAGGGCGTCGGTGAGGTGCTTCCAGTTGTCCCAGTCATCCTCGGCGAGTGCGTCTTCGATCGTGACGATCGGGAAGTCCTTGACGAGACCGACGTAGTACTCGGTGAGTGCGGCGGCGTCCCAGTCCTTGTTGTCGAGACGGTAGACACCGTCTTTGAAGAACTCGGTGGCGGCGACGTCGAGGCCGAGGGCGATGTCGGTGCCGGGGGTGAAACCGGCCTTCTCGATCGCCTTCACCAGGAAGTCGAGACCCTCACGGTTGCTGGGCAGGTCGGGGGCGAAGCCGCCCTCGTCGCCGAGGCCGGTCGCGTAGCCGGCGGCCTTCAGCTCGGCACGCAGCACGTGGTAGGTCTCCACGCCCCAGCGCAGCGCCTCGGAGTAGGTCTCGGCGCCGATCGGCGCGAGGAAGAACTCCTGCATGTCGATGCCGTTGTCGGCGTGCTCGCCGCCGTTGATGACGTTGAACAGCGGAACGGGCAGCACGTGCGCGTTCGGGCCGCCGAGGTAGCGGAACAGCGGGAGGTCGGCCGAGTCGGCCGCGGCCTTGGCCACCGCGAGGCTCACACCGAGGATGGCGTTGGCGCCGACGCGCTTCTTGTTCTCGGTGCCGTCGACATCGATCAGGATCTCGTCGACGATGCGCTGCTCGCTCGCCTCGACACCCTCGATCGCCGGTCCGAGCTCGTCGATGATGGCCTCGACGGCCTTGAGCACGCCCTTGCCGCCGTAGCGACTCTTGTCTCCGTCGCGGAGCTCGTATGCCTCGAACGCGCCCGTGGATGCGCCGGACGGAACGGCCGCCCGCTGCACGATGCCGTCGTCGAGGAGGACCTCCACCTCGACGGTCGGGTTTCCGCGCGAGTCGAGAATCTCGCGTGCGCCTACAGCCTCGATCAGTGCCACTGATGTGCTCCTTGCTCAGGGGGAAAACGTTGTGTGGAGCGTCGTCGATCCGCGCCCAGTCTAGCCCGGCCTCCCGACGGACTTCGGGACTCGCCCGGACGCGAATCGACCGCGGCGGGAAGCCCCGAAGGTCAGACGACCACGGCGATCGCGAAGCCGTCCCATCCCTTCACGCCCACGGTCTGCAGAGCCGTCGCATCGAAACGCGGGTCCTCCCCCAGCATCCGCAGTCCCTCGCGGGTGCCCACGACCTTCGGATCGGTGCTGTCTTCGCGCACGATCTCGCCCTCGCGCCCGATGTTGTCGAGCACGATCACGGTGCCGGGGTGCCCGAGCTTCGCCGCCCAATCGAGGTAGATCGTGTTCGACTCCTTGTCGGCGTCGATGAAGACCAGGTCGAATCCGCCGACCAGAGTCGGCAGCACGTCCGCTCCCCTCCCCACTCGGATGTCGACGCGATCGCCGACGCCCGCGGCGTCGATGCTGGCACGGGCGACCGCCGCGTTGTCCGACTCCGCCTCGATCGTCACGACCCGGCCGTCGGCGCCGACGGCGCGAGCGAGCCAGATCGTCGAGTAGCCGCCGAGCGTGCCGACCTCGAGCACCCGACGCGCGCCGCTGATGCGCACGAGAAGGCTCAGCAGTTTGCCCGCGACCGGGGCGACCTCGATCTCCGGCAGACCGGCTGCCCGCTGGGCGGCGAGGGCCGACTCCAGCTCCGTATCGGGACCGACGAGAAGGCCGGAGAGGAAGGAGTCGGCGTCGGACCAGGCGGCAGGGGTGGATTCCATGGCCTCAGCCAACCCCCGACGCCGCCCTCCGTCAAGGCCGGGGTACCGAGAGCAGCCGCCCCGGGGCGTCGGCGAGCTCGGGCTGGGCGCGGAACTGTCCGGTCACCTGGAGGATCACCGCGACGAGCGCCAGCACGATCCAGGTCGCGACACCGAGTGGTCCTGCCAATGCCATGTCGGGCTGGGTCGCGGCGAAGATGAGGATGAGTCCCGCAGCGGCGTTCAGCGATCCGTGCGCGATGACCGCCGGCCACACCGACGCGGACCGCAGTCTCAGCCAACCGAGCAGAACTCCCCAGGTCACGCATCCGACGACCATGAACAGGACGCCCGTGATGTCGGTGCGCCCGAAGTTGTAGCCGAGCAGGATGATCGGGCTGTGCCACACGCCCCAGATCACGCCGCTGAGGATCAGGGCCGGCCAGGTGCCGAGCGGACGCAGCGCGGGAAGCAGCCACCCCCGCCAGCCGAGCTCCTCGCCGAACGCGAAGAGGCTGTTGAACAGCGCACCGACGGGGATCATCGCGAGCTGCGCGAACACGATGACCTGGACAGGAGGCAGGGGCACGCCCGCCGGAACCGCCTTCTCGAGCTCGGCGGCGAAAGCCGCGAACGTCAGATCGAGCTGCACGAAACCGAGCGCGACCGACAGGAGCAGGCCGAGACCCACCAGCAGCGGCGGCGCGAGCCACCCCGCGACCATGAGCCAGATCACGCGCTTCGCAGGGCGCAGCGGCCACAGCCCGAGGAAGCGGGCACGGTGCCGCGGTGCGGGGACGCGCATCACGAAGGTGACGACCAGAGCAGCCACGGCCGGGGTGAACATCATCACCGGCAACAGGAACGCCGAGATCGGTTCGGCGAGGCCGTCGCCGAGCCACAGGGGCATGGCCACCAGCCAGGAGAGGGCGAAGGAGACCGCCACGAAGACGATCACCGCGGTCCACGGCACGCGGCGCGCGCGCAGGGCCTGGTCGCTCATGACATCGCCTTTCCGGGGTCGGTCGCGGGCGTGCCCGCGGTGCGCGCGCGGTCGACGTAGGCCTGCAGCAGTGCCGCAGCCTCTTCCGCGCCGTCGATCGTCACGATGAAGGGCCGCCGGCCACGTCGGGAGACCTCGATCGCGGAACCGCTGCGCATGACGATGCCCGTGCGCCCGTCGACGGCGATGCGCCATCCCCACCCGCCGAACTCGCCGAACGGGGAGATGTCGACGGCGCGCGCCGACTCGACCTCTTCGAGCGGGATGCGGATGCGCGGCCACCCCAGCAGGGCGCGAGCGGAGAAGCCCTCCGGCGTGACCGTGACGCGGAACGAGGCGGTCGCCGCGAGGGCGAAGCCCACGACCAGCACGACCAGCGCGACGATCCAGCCCCCTTCGACGCCGGTGCCGAGCATGTACGCGGCGAGCGCGACGAGACCGAGGAGCACGAACAGCAGGAAGGCGAGCGCACCGCGCGGCATCGTCGTCGTGGCCACCCACACGACACGTTCCCCCTTCGCGACGTGCACCGAGTAACGAGGCTCGAGGGTGCGTCCCTGCTCCGGTCGCACGCGCGGCTGCACCATCCAGGCGATGCCGCCGATCAGCACGAGTGCGCCGAAGGAGAGCGCCATCACCCCGCCGATACCCGGCGCGTCGGCGACATCGGTCAGATCGCGCTGGATCGCGAGGGATCCGAGGCTCATGACGGCGGCGAAGGCGGACATGCCGGCAGCGAGTGCGCCCATCAGCCGGGCCGCCCCGCCCCAGTGCGCACCGACGGACGCGAGGGTGACGATCGCCATCAGCGCCGGCAAGCCGAGCCCGACCCCGACGAGGATCCAGAGATACACGGACGGCGGGCCGAACCTGTCGGCGCCGCTCACCCCCCAGTGCGTCGCCACCTGTGCCGGCAGCGCGGGCAGCCAGGCGAGGAGGACCACGACGGCGACGGCGGTGATCACGATCGGCAGGATCACCGCGACGATGAGGAAGGTCAGCCGCGCGCGTCGCAGCAATGGGGGCGGCGTGCGGGTGATGTCGTGGGTGGTCATGGCGAGTCCTCCTCGCGGCTGTCGGGGCGGTTCGGTTCGGTTCGGTCGTCGCGGTGCGACTGCACGATGCCGGCGAGCGTGTCGGCAGAGACGCCGAGGGCCGCAGCACGACGCACCAGCTCGTCGATCTCATGAGCGAGTTCGGCGAGGGGCGCGGCCGACGCCGCGATGACCGCTCCCCTGCCGCGGCGCAGGTCGACCAAGCCCTCATCGCGCAGCCGCTGATAGGCGTGCAGGACGGTGTGCTGGTTGATGTCGAGCGCTTCGGCGACATCGCGCGCCGCGGGAAGGCGGTCGCCGGGGGCGAGGACCCCGGTGAGGATGTCGGAGCGGATGGAGGCCGCCACCTGGTCGTACAGCGCGCGGGGACTGTCGGGATCGACGCGGATGAGCATCCGACCCTCCTCTCCTGGAATTGCTACTTATTCTATGCGAACTAGAACAACTGTGACAACCCTCCAGACGTCTTTGTCACTGTCGGTCAGGTGCTCCACACTGGCCTTCATGCGCATCACTCCCCGCCGTCTCGCGATCGGCATGAGCCTGTGGATTCCCAACCTCTTCAGCGGCATCCGCATCCGCCGCTTCAGCGAGGATTGGACGCACGCCACCGTCGAGCTGCACGTCAACGTCTTCACCCGCAACTACGTCAAGACCGCGTTCGGCGGCTCGATGTCGGCCATGACCGATCCCTACTTCTTCATGCTGGTGATGCACCAGCTCGGACGCGACCACGTCGTGTGGGACACCCGTGGCGAGATCGAGTTCCTCAAGCCCGGACGAGGCGTGCTCACGGCCGAGTTCGACGTGTCGAAGGAGAAGGCGGAGGAGATCCGCGAGCGGGCACGCGGCGGAGCCAAGGTGCTCGAGTGGTTCGAGACCGTCATCACCGACCGCGAGGGCGATATCGTGGCGAAGGTGCGCCGCGAGGTCTACATCCGCGAGAAGAAGCGGGTCACCGCGGCTCGGAGCTGATCGCCCCGGCGAGGGTCGACGACCTCGCGAGGGTCGACGACCGGGCGATCAGTGTGGGGGCGAGGCGCACGGTGCCGTGGTCGGCCGCTGCGCCCGACACCCGTCCGAGGACGAGTTCCAGAGCCGTGCGCCCGCTCTCCTCGAACGGCTGCCGCACCGTCGTGAGGTCGAGGGCCGCCGCGACCTCACCGTCGTCGTAGCCGACGACCGCGAGCGGGGCGGTGGCGGGATCCGCACGCATCGCCGACAGCACGGCGGCCGCGAACTGGTCGTGGTTCGCGACGATCGCCGTCGCACCTGCGGCGCGTGCCGCAGCGATCACCCGGCCGTCGACCGCAGAGGGATCGGCCACAGCCAGGTCGGTCATCGCCAGGTGCTGCGTGAGCCCTTCGATGCGGAGCATCCCGGCCGACACGTAGGCCGGCGAGCGCTGCGGCTCATGCACGAACAGGACGCGGCGATGTCCGAGGCCGGCGAGGTGGCGGCCGATCTGCGCACCACCGTCGCGGTCGTCGACGAGGACGACGGGACCTCCCACGTCCGACCGTGTCGGTACCACGTCGACGTAGACCACCGGGATGCGCGCGGCCCTGCTCGCCCGACGTGCCGCGCCGCCGAGAGGAACCCCCATCACCACGAGGCCGGTGGCGTCCGTGCGCGTGGGCAGCACGTCGAGCAGCGGCTCATCGGCCGCGGCCGCGGAATCGAGGTCGTAGGGGATGATGTCGACCGCCGCATCCCTGGCCCGGCGGAGCATTCCGGACAGACGTCGCAGATACGACGGGTAGGTGGTGAACGGTGCAGCGACCGCGATGCGCGCGGCCCCCACCCGCCGACCCTGCGTCATCCGATACCCGAGCGCGGTGGCCGCAGCCACGATGCGTTCGCGGGTCTCCTGCCGCACCCGATGCGGCGCGCTCACCGCCAGCGACACGGTGGAGATGCTCACTCCCGCGCGCTCCGCGACGTCGTAGATGGTGACCCGTCCCGGTCGTGCGCGCATGCTCGGACCCCGTTCTTCATCGAAGTTCTTCGATTCCTCAGACTAGGTCCGAACCCGCCCGGTCGGAACCCGTCCGGGTGCGGAACCCATCGAAGGAGATGCCCGATGCCGACACCGCGGTCCCGATTCCGGCGCCCGACCCTCGACAGCGCCGTCGCGGCGTGGGAGGAGCGGGTCGCGCCTCTGCTCGAGGAGGAACCCGCAGACCCCGCAGGACGACGCCGGGTCGCTGCCAGGAACGACGAGATCGTGAGCGCCGCGCTCGGGATCACCCCGCTCCCCACCGCCGCCGAGGACCACATCGTCCCGGTCGACGGGCACCCCGACGTACGCGTGCGCGTGTACTGGCCCGGCCAGGAGCGCACGCCACCCGGCTCGGGCCTCCCCGCGCTGGTGTACTTCTACGGCGGCGGATTCACGATCGCCGGGATCGACTGGATCTCGTGGGACGCCCGCTTCCGTGTCAGAGCACGGGACGCAGGGATCGTGATCGTCGCGGCCGACTACTCCCACGCTCCGGAGCAGAGGTTCCCCACCCAACCGGAGCAGTGCTGGTCTGCGTTCGAGTGGACGCACGCCCACGCGGAGGAGTTGGGAGCGGCGCCGGACCGGATCGCCGTGGGCGGAGCCTCGTCGGGAGGCGACCTCGCCGCGGCCGTGACGCTCATGAACCGCGACCGCTCCGGCCATCCGATCGCCCTGCAGCTGCTGGAGAACCCCGCACTCGACCTGACCATGGGTCATGCCGACATGGGCGGCATCGATGCACGCATGCCGGGAGTCATCGTGCGCGCGGTCGGCCGTACCCTGGTGCGGCAGTATGTCGGCGAGGATGCCTCGGCCGCTCGTCTCCCGTATGCGTCGCCGCTGCGGGCCGCATCGCACGAGGGGCTTCCGCCCGCTGTGATCCTCACCTCCGAGCTCGACCCCCTGCGCGGCGATGGAGAAGCCTACGCACGAGCGCTCTCCGCCTCCGGTGTCCCGGTGACCGCCATGCGCTTCATCGGACAGACGCACGGCTCCCTCGGTTCCACCGGATTCGTGCCCGCGGCGGATGCCGCGCACCGTCTGGTCGTCTCCGAGTTGCGCACGCTCCACGAAGGAACGACGGAATGAGCGATCAGGAGCAGCGCCGGCCGCCGCTGAATCCGGCGATCCTGGAGTGGATCCAGCGCATCCGCGAGCTGTCGGCGACCCTTCCCGACCTGGAGTCTCCCGCCATAGGAGCGCGTCGCCGGGCGCAGCGGGAGCTGAGCGACCTCCTGGCCTCCGAGTTCACCGCACCGGTTCCCTCGGGCGTGGACATCGACGACCTGGAGGTGGCGGGAGGAGAAGGTCCGCTGCGTGCCCGACGGTTCCGCACCGCAGCCGCGACAGGTGCCCTCCCCACGATGCTGTGGCTGCACGGCGGAGGTTGGACCGGCGGCACGATCGACGAATCACTCAACGATCGTCTCTGTGCGGATCGCGCAGTGCGCTCCGGCGTGCAGATCGTGTCGCTGGAGTACCGGCTGGCACCCGAGCACCCGTTCCCCGCTCCTGTCGACGACGCCGTCGCGGCCTTGGCGGATCTGCGCGCGCGTGCCGACGAGCTCGCGATCGACGCGGATCGGCTGGGCGTGGGCGGCAACTCCGCCGGTGCCACCGTCGCGGCCTCCGCTGCGCTGCGCGAGCGCGACGCCGGGATATCGCTGCACCACCAGGCGCTCGAAGTGCTGCCCGCTGCGCTGCGCATCGTCGGCGAGTCGATGGCCGCCGACATGGCGACGGCCCTGCACCTCGCCGACGTCTATCGCTGCGGTGCTCCCCTCGCCGAGGCTTCTCCGCTGGACGCGCCGGACCACCGCGATCTCGCCCCCGCCCTCATCCTCGCCGCCGAGTTCGATCCGCTCCGCGACGGCGCCACGGCGTACGCCGACGCTCTGCGCAACGCCGGCGTCCCCGTCGTGCTGCGTATCGGCGCCGGCCACGATCACGCCTCCCCCGGCCTCACCGGCCGGTGGGAGGGGGCACGCGAGTGGCGCGACGTCTTCGTCTCGGCGCTTTCCGACGCCTACCGCTCGACCGTCCGCCCGAACGCCGATCCGGTGACGACCGCCGGCGCCCGCCCGTGACCCCTCCACACCCCGACCGAGATCCGGAGACGATGATGTCCACCCACGCAGTCGATCCTGTCTTCCCCGCGGACCCCGCTCCGCCGCTCACCGCCGACGCGATCCCCGGTCAGCGCCAGACGCGCTGGTTCTGGATCGCCTTCGTGCTCGCCTGGCTCGGGTCCGGCATCGCCCAGGGCGTCGCCGGCGTCGCGATCCCCCAGCTCCTCAAGGAGTGGGACCCCGACCAGGCGACGGGCAACCTCAGCATCATCCTCACGCTCGGCGGCGCCGCCATCCTCATCACGACGCCGATCTTCGGTCGCCTGAGTGATCGATCGATGTCCCGCCTCGGCATCCGGCGCCCCTGGATCCTCTCCGGCTCGCTGATCGCCCTGGCCGGATACGTCGTGCAGGCGACCGCCCCCTCCCTCCTCGTGCTCGGTGTCGGCACCATCCTGGTGCTCGTCGGCTGGGGTGCCGTGTCGATGACCGTCCACACGCTGTTCGCCGACCAGATCCGTCGCAGCATCCGCGCCATCATGTCGGCCGTCACGGGGGCTGCCACCGCGATCGGGATCCTCGGCGGGGTCTCGCTCGCCGGGCTGGTCGCGCCGATCGGCCAGGTCGGCATGTTCCTGATCCCCGGCGGGCTCTCGGTGCTCCTGGCCATCACGCTGTTCTTCACGCTCAAGGACATCCGTCGCCGGCAGCCCGCCGAACCGATGGACTGGAGCGGCGTGCTGGCGACCTTCTGGTTGAGCCCGCGCCGTTACCCCGACTTCGCCTGGGCCTGGGTGTGCCGTCTCTTCATGACCGCGTCGATCGTGTCGGTCACGAGCTACCTCTACCTGACGATCTCGGGCCGTTTCGGCATCGACGACCCGACCGAGATCGCCGCGGTGCAGACGCAGGCGACAGCGGCCTTCACGCTCATGAACCTGGTGATGGCTTTCGTGTTCGGGGTGATCTCCGATCGCACGGGCCGCCGCAAGCCGAGCGTCGTCATCGGCGCTCTCGCCAGCGCGGGAGGCCTGGTGCTGGCGATCTCGTTCGGCGACATCGGGTTCTTCCTCGTCGGGATCGCGATCGTCGGAGCCGGTCAGGGTGCCTACATCGCGGCCGATGTGGCCCTGATGACGGAATGCCTCCCCTCCGTCGACGACGCCGGCAAAGATCTCGGCATCGTCGCCCTCGCCTATCTGCTGCCGGGCATCCTCGTGCCCGTTTTCGGATTCTTCGCCACCCGCATAGGCTCGCCGACAGGTGAGAACTTCGCGGCCCTCTACATCGGCGCGGTCGCGATGGCCGTGATCGCCGCATTCGCGGTCACCCGAGTGAAGGGCGTGCGATGACCGATGCTCCCCGTCTCGGCGGCGCGGCCCGTCGGGAGTACCGACGCCTTTCCCGTGCCGTCGACATGCCCCCGCAGACGCACCGGAACATCACGCGCAGGGCCGACATCCCGGTCTCGGCGGACGACGGCGCCGCACTCCTCACCGACCACTGGCATGCGGACGGATCCGACGGGCACACGGTGCTGATCCGCACCCCGTACGGGCGTGACGGCATCGCCGGGGTGGCGCTGTTCCTCGCCGAGCGCGGGCACCATGTGGTGGTGCAGAGCTGCCGCGGCACGTTCGGGTCGGCCGGCGCATTCGACCCGCTGCACGACGAGGTCTCCGACGGGCAGGCGACGATGCGGTGGTTGCGCGCGCAGCCGTGGGCGACAGGGCGCGTGCACTCCTGGGGCGGAAGCTACTTCGGCGTGACCCAGTGGGCCTACTGCGACGGCGACGAGCGTCCGGATGCCCTGGGCATCGCGATCTCGGCGCGACGGTTCGACGACGCGATCCTCTACCCGGGCGGCGGATTCTCGATCGACACACCGCTCACGTGGGCGTACGCGCTGGACATCCAGGAGCGGTCGCTGCCGTCGAAGGCGTGGGCGCTGCTCCGCGCCCGCCGCGCCTTCCGTCGGGGGGCGCTCGCGATCCCCCCTGCGGACGCCGTGCGCGTGGCACGTGGCGCGGACCCGCAGTTCTTCCGCGACTGGGTCGAGCACAGCGACGAGGGCGCCCCCTGGTGGGAACCGATGCACTTCGCACAGGACGTCGAGACCATCCCGCCGGTCACTCTCGTTGCCGGATGGCAGGACCTGTTCCTGGTCGGTCAGCTGGCGGACTATGCCGCCCTTCGCGACGCGGGGCGTCCGGTGCGCCTCATCATCGGAGACTGGGTGCACGGCGCCCCTGAGATCACGGTGATCGGGGTCCGCGAGGCGCTGCTCTCATTCACCGCAGATGCGCCGACGGACGGCGTGAGCTTCGAGGTGACCGGAGGGGGCGGCTGGCAGGTTCGGGCGAGCTGGCCTCCCCCGCACGAAGCGATGACCGTGGAGCTCACCGCCGACGGCCGACTCGAACCGAGCGGCCCCTGGCATCCCCCGACGACCCTCGCCTACCGCTACGACCCGGCGGATCCGACACCGGATTCCGGCGGCCGCACGCTCAATCCGTTCTCCGCCGGGCGACGCAGGCAGCGCGCCCGGGAGCGCAGGGACGACGTGCTCGTCTTCACCGGCGATCCGCTTCCCACGGATCTGGTCGTCATGGGGACCCCCGAGATCGCTCTGTCCTTCGAGTCGTCGAACCCCCGCGCCGACATGTTCGTGCGCCTCTGCGAAGTGGATGACCGCGGCGTCTCTCGGGCGCTCACCGACGGGTACCGCCGACTCTCGCCTGGCGCGGACGACACTGCCGACACGGATGACGGCAGGGTGCGGCTCGAGCTCGCGCCCCTCGCGCACCGCTTCGCGGCCGGGTCGCGCCTGCGAGTGCAGGTGTCGTCCGGCGCGCATCCTCTGCACCTGCGCAACCCGGGGACGGACGATCCGGTGCGCGACCACTCGCGCCTGATCCCCAGCGACCAGGTCGTGCGGGTGGGAGGCGCGATGCCGGCCACCCTCACCCTGCCGGCGCACGCGATCGCCCCGGTGTCGGGCCACCCGGGGTCACCCGCCGTTCACCGCCGCGTGCCACGATGACGGGATGCCCCTCGCCCGTCGACTGAGACTCGGAGACGCCATCGCCATCGGCCTCGGCTCGATGATCGGCGCCGGTGTGTTCGCCGTGTGGGCTCCCGCCATCGGCGTCGCCGGGAGCGGTATCCTGATCGCCCTCGCGATCGCCGCGGTCGTCGCGTACTGCAACGCCACCTCCTCGGCGCAGCTCGCCGCCGCCCACCCCGTCGCCGGAGGCACGTACGCCTATGCCCGTGCGGAGATCGGCGCGTGGTGGGGCTTCGTCGCCGGATGGAGCTTCGTGATCGGCAAGATCGCCAGCTGCGCGGCCATGGCCATGACGTTCGCCGCCTACGCGGCCCCGGGAGACGCACAGATCCCCGTTGCCGTCACGGCCGTCGCCCTTCTCGCCGCGGTGAACTGCTTCGGCGTGACGCGCACCGCCCTGGTCACACGCATCCTCGTGGTGTGCTCGCTGCTCGGCCTCGCCGTCGCGGTCGGCCTCGGACTCAGCGCGGCCCCGGCCGTCTCGCCGCCCCCGCTTCCCGATGCCACGGCCTACGGCGTGCTGCAGGGCGCGGGGCTGCTGTTCTTCGCGTTCGCCGGCTACGCACGCATCGCGACGATGGGAGAAGAGGTCATCGACCCCGCGAGGACCATCCCCCGGGCGATCGTCCTCGCTCTGGGAGGAGCCGTCGCCGTCTATCTCCTGGTGGGCGTCGCCGTCCTGCTCGTGCTCGGCGCCGACGTGATCGGCTCGACGGCGCCTCTGGTCGATCTCGTCATCGCCGCGGACGCATCAGCATGGGCACCCGTGATCCGCGTAGCGGCGGCTGCCGCCTCGCTCGGTGCTCTCCTGGCGCTGCTGACCGGAATCGGCCGCACGACCCTGGCGATGGCGCGCGAGCGTGACGTGCCTCGATTCCTCGCGAAGATCGACGTGCGGCACCGCGTGCCCCAGCGCGCCGAGATCGCCATCGCCCTCATCGTGATCGCCATCGTGCTCGTCGCCGACCTGCGCGATGCCATCGGCTTCTCCTCCTTCGGCGTGCTGCTCTATTACCTCATCGCGAACGCCGCCGCGTTCCGGCAGACCGGGTCCGCACGCCGCTATCCCCGGGCGCTGCAGGTTCTCGGCGCCCTCGGATGCCTGGTCCTGGTGAACACCCTCCCCGTATTCGCCTCGCTCATCGGCATGGCCGTCGTGCTGCTCGGCGTCGGATACCGGATGCTGCGACTGCGGTTCCCGCGGGTCTGAGCTCGCGTACGGATCCCGAGGCTCTCACCGTCCGTCGTCAGCGGCGCGTCTCGGAGCGGTACACCCGCGGGGCGACGCCGAGCACGGCCTGGAAGTCCCGCGTGAGATGCGCATGGTCGGCGTATCCGAGTTCCGCCGCGATCGAGGCCAGGTCGGCCCCCGGTTCCTCGCGCACCCGCTGCGCCGCCTCCTGCAGGCGCCGACGTCGGATCATCGCGCCCGGTGAGAGTCCGACGTGGCGGTGCGTCATACGCTGCAGGGTCCGCACCGACACCGCCAGGCGCGTGGCTGCCTCCTCCGGGGTGAGGGCCGCCCCGTCTCCCATCAGGACCTCGACGGCCGCGTTGGCCTGGCGTGCCGGGTCGCCGACCGGTCCCACGCGCTGCCCGAGCCACCGGGAGAAGGCTTCGACCGCCCGTGGCCGGTGCCCCTCCCCCGAGCCCATCGCGACGGCGACGCTCCGGCGAAGGTGGGCGACGTCCGCGCCCTCATCGAGGACCCGCTCGTCGTCGACCAGGGAGCCGGGTTCGTCGATCAGCGCCGCGACGGCCGCGGGACGCAGGAGCGCGCCGACGGCCCATCCGCTCCCGCGCAGATCGCGGTGCGACAGGCGCGTGGTCGCGCCCGACAGTGTCACGGCATCCGCATCGACGACGAGGTTCAGCGCCGGATAGGCGACGACCTCTTGCCGCGATGAGCGCCCTGGGGCGATGTCCCACTCCGGAATCCAGAACCACGCGACCAGGTCCGTCACCGACGACGGGGCCGGCAGTCGATGGAACTGCGGCAGGCGTGCGGGATACAGCACACCGCGGGTCGGGTTCACCATGGGCCCAGCGTAGGCTCCGGACCCGACATCGGGATGCTGTCGCCGATCTTCAAGCCGCGGCCGCCCCGCACGGCCTAGCGTGGCGGCATGAGCGACGACGACACCACCGCAGACACCACCGCAGCGACCACGACGACCGGGGCCGACGGGACCTACACGACGAATGGACGCCCCAACAGCGCCACCTCCCTCACGCCTTTCCTGGCGATCCCCGACGCGAAACAGGCGATCGAGTTCTACCGCGACGTCTTCGGGGCGCGGGTCGTCGACGTCACCGAGTTCGGCGGGGTGGTCGCGCACGCCGACCTCGACTTCGGACTCGGCCTGCTCCAGCTCGGAGAGCCGAACCCCGAGTACCACCTCGTGCGCTCACCCGACGGCGACGACGACTGCTACTCGATGGGCCTGTACGTCTCGGACGTGGATGCGGTCGTCGACAAGGCCGTCGCCGCGGGAGCGACCGTGCGCGAAGCCCCGGCGCCCTTCGTCTCGGGCGATCGATTCGCCAGCATCCGCGATCCGTTCGGCGTGCGCTGGTCGGTCATGACCCGTGTCGAGGACATCTCCGACGAGGAGAGCAGCCGCCGGGTCGCCGAGTGGGCTGCGTCGTTCAGCGCGGAGCCGACGGATGGCGCGAGCTGAGCGACCTCTCCGCCGCGCGATACACCGCCGGCAGCAGCGCCTCGGCTGTGCGGCGATACCCGAGCGCGCTCGGATGGAAGCGGTCGAGGCTGAACATCGCTTCGGGCTCGTCGAAGAACATCGATCCCACCGCGTGGCGCAGATCCACCGGCTCGGCGCCCGCCTGTCGGGCCGTCTCGTCCTGGATCTCAGCGAGACGGCGCGACAGGCTCGACGCGATCCGCCGGAGGGGCTGCGGCACGGCGCGCAGCGCACCGAGGTCGGGGCAGGTGCCAACGACGACCTCGGCCCCCATACCGCGCAGCCTGCGGACGGCCTCATGCAGGTGCTGCGCCGACAGCGCCACGGGCAGCCGGTGCGTCACATCGTTGCCGCCCACGACGATCACGGCCACGTGCGGGGGATACTCTGCGGGCAGGGCGTCGAGCTGAGCAGGGAGATCGGGCGACTCCGCACCGACCACGGCCGCCGTGCGCAGTCGCACCGGGCGATGCATCCGGCGTCCGGTCGCCTTCGCGAGGCGCCCGCCCAGCGTCTCCTTGCGATGCTCGGCCCCGAGGCCGGCGGCGATCGAGTCGCCGAGCATCAGCAGGTCGAGGGGCGCTCCGTCGAGACCTCGACGCCAGAGGCGATCCGCATCGAGTGCTTCCTCCCCCAGCGGCTTCCCGATCCGCCGTCGCGCGAGCGCCGCCTGTCGGCCGAGCACGAGCCGGAAGCCGATGAGGAGCGCGACGAGTGTCGCCCCGGCCAGAACGGGGATGCGGAAGCGGCTCACGCCCTGATTCCATCCCGTCACCGTGAACACGGCGTGAACGGGATCGGGCGACGAGCCCGGCTCGTCAGGAGAGCGGTTTGAGGTCCACCTCGCCGGCACCGGCGGAGACGGTCGCGAAGGCGGTGTAGCCGTCGGCCGCCGAACGCTCGAGCAGAGCCTTGACGTTCTTCGTGCGCCGCTCCAGACGCACTCTGGCCCCGCCGGCGATGAGTGCCGCCTTGTGCCGGACCAGCTCGTGCACCGGCACGTCGGCATCGTGGATCAGCACGACAGCCTGCGCCGCGGCATCGTGCTCGTCGGCGATCAGGTCGACCAGGCGCTCGAAGCCGAGCGAGAAGCCGACAGCGGGAACCTGCTGCCCGAGGAAGCGCCCGATCATGCCGTCGTATCGTCCGCCGCCACCGAGCGAGTACCCGACGGAGGGGTGTGCGAGCTCGAAGATCGTGCCCGTGTAGTAGCCCATTCCGCGCACGAGGAACGGATCGAAGACGAGAGGGATGTCGGACTGTCCGCGCCCCGCAGCCACCGCCTCACCGATGCCGACCAGGTGCTCGACCAGCTCGGCCGGGGCACCCTCGGGCAGGGCCTTGCGGATCTGCCGCTCGCCGAACGGGTGGTACTCCATGGTCTGCGGACGCCGCAGGAAGGCGTCGAAGGCGTCGGCGGCTGCGGTCGAGGCACTGCGTTCCCGCAGCTCGGTCGCCACTCCCTCGGGGCCGATCTTGTCGAGCTTGTCGATCGTGATGAGCACCCCGGGGCGTTCCTCTGCCGTGAACCCGAAGCTGTCGAGCATCCACTCCAGCACCCGGCGGTCGTTGATGCGCACGGTCGCGCCCTCGAGGCCCAGCGCGTCGACGGCGTCGAGAGACGCGACCATCAGCTCGGCCTCGGCACGCGAGGAGTCGTCGCCCATGATGTCGATGTCGCACTGCACGAACTGGCGGTAACGGCCCTTCTGCGGACGCTCGGCGCGCCAGACCGGGCCGATCTGGATCGAGCGGAAGACGGTGGGGAGCTGTCCGCGGTTGCTCGCGTAGAAGCGGGCGAGCGGCACGGTCAGGTCGTAGCGGAGGCCGAGGTCGGAGAGCGCGGCAGGGTCTTCAGCAGCAGCACGGATCGCATCGGCATCGAGACCTCGGCGCAGGATGTTGTACGAGAGCTTCTCGTTGTCGCCGCCGATGCCGGCATGCAGTCTGTCGTAGTCCTCCACGACGGGCGTCTCGATCTCGTCGAATCCGTGCGCGAGGTAGCGCTCGCGGATGACGGAGAGCACACGCTCACGGCGGGCCTTGTCGGCGGGGAGGATGTCGCGCATGCCGCGCGGCGGGTTCACGGTAGCCACGGTTCCATCTTCCCAGGTCTGCAGGCAACGTCGTGCCGGGCGTCAGGATGCGGCTTCGGCAGCGCGCACGTCGTCTTCCAGCGTCCGCAGCCGCTCCCGCAGCGCCCGCTCGGCATCCCAGCCCTCGGCACGCGCCGCCGCGACGAGCGCGAGGAGCGCCTCGCCGAGCTCCTTCTCCGAGGTCGCCGAGGCGGTTGGTGCCGGTTCGATCGCCACGCCCACTCCGGCGGCGCGGCCGATGACCTTCTGCGCGAGCGCGAGCGCCGGCATCCCCCGCGGCACGCCGTCGAGCACGCTGCGTCGAGTGCGCTTCTCCGCCGCCTTCGCCGCGTTCCAGTGCACCAGCACCTGCTCGGGCGTCTCGGCCACCTCCCCGGCGAACACGTGCGGATGCCGCCGCACCATCTTCTCGGTGAGCGTGCGCGCCACATCGTCGATGTCGAACGGATCGTCGGGGTCCTGCGCCGCGATGGCGGAGTGGAACAGCACCTGCCACAGCAGATCGCCGAGCTCCTCGCGAAGGTCGTCGCGGCTGCCGGCCTCGACGGCGTCGATCACCTCGTGCGCCTCCTCGATGAGGTACGGCACGAGGTCGCGATGCGTGATCTGCTGCGACCACACACAGCGGTCCCTGACCGCGTGCATGGTGTCGGCGGCTCGACGGAGCGGATCCTGCGCGTCGGCATCGGTCTCGGTCTGAGCGCTCACGCTTCCTCCTCGAATCGGTCGGGCGCGGAGAGATCCCGCGTCGGACTGCCCGTCATCACGCCCCTCAGGATGCTGCGGATGCGACCCGACGGTACCAGCGTGCCCGCAGCGACACGAAGATCCCGGAGATCACGAGCGCGATCAGCGAACCCACGAGTACGCCGAGGATCGCCTGGTCCCTGATGCCGCCGTCGTCGGCGAAGGCGAGGTTCGCCAGCAGCAGCGAGACCGTGAAGCCGATGCCGCCGAGGGCCCCAGCGGCGAGGATGTCGGCGAGCGGCAAAGCCGGCTCGGCGCCCTTCGGGCGAATGCGCATCGCCAGCCAGCCGAACAGCGAGATGCCGATGATCTTGCCCACGGGCAGGGCGACCACGATGGCCCAGAACGCCGGTGACAGCTGCGTGATCGACACGGCGGGGATCACGACGAACGCCGCGACGAAGGCGAAGAGCGGCAGGATCGCTCCGTTCACGGTCGGCTCGAGCGCGTGCCGGGTGCGCCCCGCGGGCACGGGCGACATCACGAGGCCCAGCAGCACACCGGCGATCGTGGCGTGGATGCCGGAGGAGGCGACCAACCCCCAGGTGACCACGCCGACCAGTACCATGGCGACCGCGATCAGCGGATGCCCCGTGGCGTGCAGGAGCCGGCTCAGCGCCCAGAACACGGCCACTCCGACGAGGGCGAGTCCGAACAGCAGCCACTGCACGTCGTCGGCGAACAGCACCGCGATGAAGATGATGCCGATGATGTCGTCGAGGATCGCGAGGGCGAGCAGGAAGACACGGACCCGAGAGGGCAGCCCCTTGCCGAACATCGCCAGGACACCGAGGGCGAACGCGATGTCGGTCGCCGTGGGGATGGGCCAGCCGGGTGCCGTGGTGCTGTCGCCGCCGGCGATGAGGAGGTAGACCGCGATGGGGACGAGCACGCCTCCGGCCGCCGCGATCGCGGGCTGCACGGCCTTGCGCGGGGAGTCGAGCTCGCCATGGGTCAGCTCGTGACGCAGCTCGATCGCCACGACGAGGAAGAAGACGGCGAGGAGCCCATCGGATACCCAGTGCGCGATCGACAGGTCGAGGGCTGTCCCCGGCACTGCGATGTGGAAGTCGAGGAAGGCGGCGAGCGCGTCGTGCGTCGGCAGGTTCGCGAGGAGGAGCCCGAGTCCCGCCGCGACCAGGAGGAGGACGGCGGGGAACTGCTGCCCGCGGAGGGGGTTCGCTGAGATGCGCATTCCCCCCATCGTAGATCGCCCGAAGGCCTCGACGTCTCCCTCCTTCGCCGGTCTCGGAGCACATCGTCATGCGTGCAGGACACGCCTTCCGCGAGGGATACTCTCGAAGGGTGACCCCCGCACACTCCTTCTCCGAGCCCACGAACACCGAGGCCATCCGCGTGATCGGCCGCTTCGAAGCCGGTCGCGGCATCCCCGATGCGATGCGCACAGACGTCAGGATGCTCGGGCAGCTGCTCGGGCAGGTGCTGCGCGAAGCCGGCGGCGACGGCCTCTTCGAAGACGTCGAACGGCTGCGACTCGCGACGATCCAGGCCTATGACGAGGAGACCCCCGACGCGTTCGAGCGCGCGGCGGCGATCGCCGAGTCGTTCACCGTCGCGCGGGCCGACGAGGTCGCCCGCGCGTTCACCTGCTACTTCCACCTCGTGAACCTCGCCGAGGAGCACCAGCGCGTGCGCGTGCTGCGCGAGCGCGCCGGTCAGCCGGGCCGCGAGGATGCCGCCGACACCGTCGCGACCGCGTACGCGCGGCTGCGCACCGAGGTCGGCGACGACGAGGCCCGCCGCCGCCTGGAGGGCCTCCGCTTCCACCCGGTCTTCACCGCGCACCCGACCGAGGCCCGTCGCCGTGCGGTGTCGTCGAGCATCCGCCGTCTGTCGGAGCTGCTCACGCAGCACGACGCGGCGAGCGAGGGCGGCTCGGAGGAGCATCGTGCCCGCCGACGCATGCTGGAGGAGATCGACACACTGTGGCGCACAGCCCCTCTGCGTTCCCAGAAGCCGTCTCCGACCGACGAGGTGCGCACTGTGATGGGCGTGTTCGACGAGACGCTCTTCACGACGGTGCCTCACGTGTACCGCCGCATCGACGACGCGCTCCGCGGTGAGGGCTCGGGCGCCAGCGCGCCTGTCGTGCCCGCCTTCGTGCGGATCGGCTCGTGGGTGGGCGGCGACCGCGACGGCAACCCCTTCGTCACGGCATCCGTGACGCGTGAAGCCTCGCAGATCGCAGCGGACCATGTGCTGCGGGGGCTCGAGCGCGCCCTGGAGCGCATCGGCCGGACCCTGACGCTCGCCTCCGACGACACCCCGCCCAGCGCCGAGGTCACAGCGCTCTGGGAGAGCTTCTCCGCCGCAGAGCCGGCACTGGCGGCCGAGCTCGCCACCCGCTCGCCCGACGAGCCGCACCGCCGCGTGCTGCTGACCCTGGCGCGTCGCGTCGCCGCCACACGCCGCGGCGACGACAGCGCACAGGCATACTCCCGCCCCGAGGAACTGCTTGCGGATCTGCGCGCCGTGCAGTCGTCGCTCGCCGCTGCCGGAGCGAAGCGCCACGCGTTCGGCGGCGTGCAGCACCTGATCTGGCAGGTCGAGACCTACGGCTTCCACCTCACCGAGCTCGAGGTGCGCCAGCACTCCCAGGTGCACGCGAAGGCGCTGGCAGAGCTCGATGCGGGCGAGGCCGTCAGCGCACAGACCGAGGAGGTGCTCGAGGTGTTCCGCGCGATCGCGGACATCCAGCGCGACCGCGGGCTGCGCGCCGCCGGACGCTACGTCGTCTCGTTCACCCAGGCCGCCTCCGACCTCGCCAATGTGCACCGTCTCGCCCGCTATGCCCTGGGCGACGACGCTCCGGTGCTCGACGTGGTGCCGCTGTTCGAGACGTTCGCCGACCTGCAGGCGGCCCCCGGCATCCTCGAAGAAGCCGTGACGTTCCCGGAGTTCCGCGAGCGTATGGCGGCCACCGGCAACCGGCTCGAAGTCATGCTCGGCTATTCCGACTCGTCGAAGGACGTCGGCCCGGTGGCCGCGAACCTCGCCCTCTACGAGGCGCAGGAGAAGATCGCGCGGTGGGCTCAGGAATCCGAGATCGAGCTGACGCTCTTCCACGGCCGCGGGGGTGCTCTCGGACGCGGCGGCGGCCCCGCCAACTCCGCGATCCTCGCGCAGCCGCCGCACTCGGTCGACGGCCGGTTCAAGCTCACAGAGCAGGGCGAGGTGATCTTCGCGCGCTACGGCGAGCCCGCGATCGCGATGCGGCACATCGACCAGGTCGCCGCGGCGACACTGCTCGCCTCCTCCCCCACGGAGGAGGAGCGCACGAGCCGGGCGGCCGCGCGCTACGCCGAGGTCGCCTCGATCATGGACGCCGCCTCCCGCGAGCGCTTCTTCTCGCTCGTGAAGGCGGAGGGCTTCGCTCCCTGGTTCGCCACCGTGACGCCGATGGAGGAGATCGGGCTGCTCGCGCTCGGCTCCCGCCCGGCCCGCCGCGGGCTCTCCGTCGAATCGCTGGAAGACCTGCGGGCGATCCCGTGGGTGTTCGCGTGGACGCAGGCGCGCATCAACCTCGCCGGATGGTTCGGCCTCGGCACGGCACTGGATGCCGTGGGCGACGAGTCGCTGTTGATCGAGGCGTACCGCGAGTGGCCGCTGCTGCGCACCATGATCGACAACGTCGCGATGAGCCTCGCGAAGACCGACGAGCGCATCGCCCGCCAGTACCTCGCCCTCGGCGACCGCGACGACCTGGCGCAGCTCGTGCTCGACGAGCTCGCGACAACGCGGCGCTGGGTGATCCGTCTCACCGGGGGTGAAAGCCTGCTCGAGAACAAGCCCGTCCTCCAGCGCGCTGTGCAGCTGCGCAGCCCGTACGTCGACGCGCTCTCGCTCCTGCAGCTGCGCGCGCTCCGGGCGCTGCGCACGGCCGCGGAGGACCCCACAGGCTCCGGCGCCGACGCGGAACAGCAGCGCCTGCTGCTGCTCTCCGTCAGCGGTGTGGCCGCCGGCCTGCAGAACACCGGGTGACCCACGTCGCCACCGACCCGGCGGGAACCCCCGCTTTCGGTGCCCACTAGAGTGAAATCTCTGCCGGATCCGGCACAGCCTCACGCGACACGATCGCCTGCACCACCATCCCCCACCAGAAAGCTCTTCCGCGTGACCGCTTCGTCTCCCGCCGACTTCCATCCGCTCGCCGCGTCCGTGCAGCCCGTGTTCGACACGGTGCTCTCGCGCAGCCCGCACGAGCCGGAGTTCCACCAGGCCGTCCACGAGGTGCTGCACTCGATCGCCCCGGTCCTGGAACGCCACCCGGAGTACGTCGACGGCGGCATCCTCGAACGCCTCGTCGAGCCCGAGCGTCAGATCCTCTTCCGCGTGCCGTGGATCGACGACTCCGGAAAGCTGCACGTCAACCGCGGCTACCGCATCCAGTTCTCCTCGGTGCTCGGCCCGTACAAGGGCGGACTGCGCTTCCACCCCTCGGTGAACCTGTCGATCATCAAGTTCCTCGGCTTCGAGCAGATCTTCAAGAACGCGCTCACCGGTCAGGGCATCGGCGGCGGCAAGGGCGGCTCCGACTTCGACCCGCACGGACGCTCCGACGCCGAGGTCATGCGCTTCTGCCAGTCGTTCATGAACGAGTTGTACCGCCACCTCGGCGAGCACACCGACGTCCCCGCGGGCGACATCGGCGTCGGGGGTCGTGAGATCGGCTACCTGTTCGGGCAGTACCGCAAGGTCACCAACCGCCACGAATCCGGCATGTTCACCGGCAAGGGCACGGGATGGGGCGGCGCCGAGGTGCGCACCGAGGCCACCGGCTACGGCGCTGTCTTCTTCGCGCAGGAGATGCTCGCCGTGCACGACGACTCCCTGAGCGGCAAGCGCGTGGGCATCTCGGGCTCCGGCAACGTCGCGATCTACGCGATCCAGAAGGCCACCCAGCTCGGCGCCACCGCGGTGACGGCATCCGATTCCTCCGGCTACGTCGTCGACGATGCCGGCATCGACGTCGACCTGCTGCGCCAGATCAAGGAGGTCGAGCGCGCCCGCATCGTCGAGTACGCGCACCGCCGCCCGAGTGCCCGCTTCGTCGAAGGCGGCAGTGTGTGGGAGGTGCCGGTCGACATCGCCGTGCCGTCCGCCACGCAGAACGAGGTCTCGCTCGCTGACGCGGAGGCCCTGATCGCCAACGGCGTGCGCGCCGTCTCGGAGGGCGCGAACATGCCGTGCGTGCCGGATGCCGTCGACGCGTTCCAGAAGGCCGGCGTGCTGTTCGCCCCCGGCAAGGCCGCCAACGCCGGCGGTGTCGCCACCTCGGCGCTCGAGATGAGCCAGAACGCCTCGCGTCAGCGCTGGAGCTTCGGCGACAGCGAGAACAAGCTGCGCGAGATCATGGGCGACATCCACGACGCCGCCTTCGACGCCGCGGAACGTCACGGCGTCGCGGGCGACTACGTCGCCGGCGCCAACATCGCGGGCTTCGAGCGTGTCGCCGCGGCGATGCTCGCCCAGGGCGTCATCTGATCCGCCGCCCCCACGAGAAGAGCCGCCTCCCTTTCCCGGGAGGCGGCTCTTCTCGTCGGCGCCGTCGTCAGCTCTCGTCGACCGGCACCTTGACGACCTTGTTGTACCCGGTCACCGCCTGGTTCTCGTCGAACGCGACGACCTTCTTGCGGAAGCCCTTCGTGATGATCGCGAGGTAGACGACCCCGATCGCGGTCCACACGAGGCCTCCGCGCAGGGCGTCTTCGTGCAGGTTCGCCCAGAGCAGGCCGGTGAGGACCATGCCGATTCCCGGCATCACGATGAAGTTGAAGATGTCGCCGGGCGTCTTACGACGGCCCTTGCGGATCGCGAACCACGCGATCACCGAGATGTTGACGAAGGTGAAGGCGATCAGCGCACCGAAGTTGATCCATGCCGCGATCAGCTCGAGCGTGAACGGGATCGCCAGCAGGGAGATGGCGCCGACCAGCACGATGTTGAACGTCGGCGTGTGGGTGCGCGGGTTGATGTAGCCGAACGCCTTCTGCGGCAGCACGTTGTTGCGCCCCATCACCAGCAGCATGCGCGACACCGAGGCGTGCGAGGCGAGGCCCGAGGCGAGGGTCGCGCAGAAACCGGCCGCGGTCAGCACCGCCATGAGCACGGGGCCGCCGACCAGCTCGCCGATGATCGGGAGCGTGGAGTCCTCGACGAACTGCATGTCGCCGCCGGGGGCGAACTCGTTCCAGTCGGGGAAGCGCAGCTGCGTGAGGTAGCCGGAGATCAGGAAGATCGCCCCGCCCAGCAGCACCGTCAGCAGGATCGCCTTCGGCATGATCTTCGGGTCCTTCGCCTCCTCCGCATACATCGTGACGGCGTCGAAGCCGATGAACGAGAAGCAGACGATCGTGGCGCCCATCAGCACTGCGCCCATCGTGGCGCCGTCGTGGAAGAACGGGGTCATCGACGCGACCGTGCCCGCGCCCTCGCCACGCATCAACTGGGCGATCACCATCACCACGAACACGGCCATCACGACGATCGAGAACACCAGGAGGATCATGTTCATGTTCGAGGTGCCGCGCATCGTCAGGTAGATGATGGTGGTGACGAGGATGCAGTACAGCACGACCCAGATCCAGCCCGGGATCTCGGGGAACAGGGCTTCGAGGTAGCTGCGGATGATGAGGCAGTTGACCATCGGCAGCAGCACGTAGTCGATCAGCGAGGTCCACCCGACCATGAATCCCAGGTTCGGGTGGATCGACTCGCGCACGTACGTGTACGCCGAACCGGCGCTCGGGATCGCGCTCGAGATCTTGCCGTAGCTGATCGCCGTGAACACCATCACGACCAGTGCGACCAGATACGCGGCCGGTACGACGTCGTCGGTGTCGCGGGCGACCATGCCGAACGTGTCGAACACGACCGTCGGCGTCATGTATCCGAGCCCGAGCCCGACGATCGCCCACAGCCCGAGATTTCGTCTGAGCGTTCCTCCGCCGTGCGCGAGCGGCTTCGTCTTCGTGGCCATGGGTACTCCTCGGGGGACAGCGCATGGGTCGGACTTCGGGTCGTCCGACGCTGAGCAACAGTATGGACCGGAGGGATTCGTCAGCGCTACGGTGAATTCGGTTCGAAATGCGCTTTTAACAATCCGAACGACGGCGGGATTCGAAGAAGACCCCCGACGTCACCATCCCTCGGCGAGCACGCGATCCAGCATCGCGACGACATGGTCGGCACTCTCTGCGCTGAGGCACAGGGGCGGTTTGATCTTCAGGACGTTCGAGCGCTCCGAGGTCGTCAGCACGATCACCCCCAGTTCGCGCATGCGCTCGCAGATCGCCGCGGCCTCGGCGGCGGCAGGCTCCATGGTGTCGCGATCGCGCACCAGTTCGACGCCGAGATACAGCCCTTCGCCATGCACGACGGCGACGAGGGGATGCCGCTCCGCGAGCCCGCGCAGCCCCTCCGCGAGCCGGGCACCGATCACCGCGGCGTTGTGCTGCAGGTCATCCTCGACCATCGCATCCAGCACCGCGATGCCGACGCGGCAGCTGAGCGCGCTTCCCCCGGCGGACGAGAAGAACTGCCCCTGCGTCGACAGCGCGTCGGCGATGCGCTTCGTCGTGATCACCCCGCCGATCGGATACCCGTTGCCCATCGGCTTCGCGATCGTGACGATGTCGGGCACGACGTCCGCGCGTTCGAATCCCCAGAAGGCCGATCCCATCCGCCCGAATCCGACCTGCACCTCGTCGGCGATGCACAGTCCGCCCGCCGCCCTGGTCCGGGCGTAGGCCCCGGCCAGGTAGCCGTCGGGGAGCACCACCCCTCCCGCGTTGCCGAGGATCGACTCGCACAGGAACGCGGCGACGTGCCGCCCTTCCCCCTCCAACCGGTCGAGATCCGTCGTGAGGTCGCTGAGATAGTCGCCCGCCACGTCGGAGCCTCGATACGTGCCGCGGAAGCGATTGGGGACGTCGGCCACGTGCACCCAATCCGGGCGCGTCGCGAGGGCCGAGGGATTGTCGTAGGCGCTGGTGGTGACCGCATCGCTCGCCATCGTCCAGCCGTGGTAGGCCTCGCGCAGCGCGACGACCGTCTGGCGTCCGGTCGCGGCCTGAGCCAGCCGGATCGCGAGGTCGACCGCCTCCGAGCCGCTGTTGACCAACAGCACGGTGTCGAGGTCGCTGCCGTCCGGCATCAGGTCGAGCAGCCGCTCGCTGTACTCCGCGAGATCGCGGAACAGGAATCGGGAGTTCGTGGCGAGGGTCCGCAGCTGGCGATCCGCCGCATCCGCGACCTTCGGATGCGCATGGCCGAGACCGGCGACGTTGTTCACCATGTCGATGTAGGTGCGCGCGGTGGTGTCGATCAGATGGTGCCGCCAGCCGCGCTCGATCTGCGGCGGATGGGAGTAGTAGCGCTCCTGTGCCGCGGCGAAGATGCGCTCACGGCGTTGCAGCTCCGCCGCCGAATCGTCCCGCCGGGCGAAGGAGGGCAGCCCGAGCAGCGGGGCCGGATCGGCGGTGAGGCGGCGCCAGGCCGCGACCTGCTCGGGGGCGACGAGGCCCGCGCCGTCGGCCTGGCGCTCGGGAGCGTCGTCGCGGTGGATCCCGACGGTCAGGCGCCGCGGCTCGAACGACGCGGCGAGCCACCCCACCGTCTCCCCGGCGCTCACGGGGCGTTCGCGCCGCTCCTCCGCGTCGAGCCCCGACACCTCCAGCACCCATTCGTGGCCGTCGTCCGGATCGGCGAGGTCGAGGGCGAGGCGTGCGACCGCCCCCCGCTGCGTCACCCGTGCGTCGGTCGGCGCCACCACCCGCACCCGCGGGCCCGGAGGCAGATGCAGCTCGCTCGCGGTCGCCCAGGTCTGCCCCGGATCCGCCTCGTCGACGATCGCACGTGTCAGTCGGAACGCCCCGTACGGCATGACCGCCACAGCGACGCCGAGGTCGAACGCCTCGGCGACCAGAGCCTGCTCGACCGAGTCCTCGAGCCAGCGTCCGCTGTCGAGCGCGGCGGACTCGACACCCGGATCGATCACGGCGACACGGCCGGTGAGATCCGGCAGCAGTGCGCGCAGCGGAGGCGCGTCGTCCCCCGCGAGCTCGGGAAGGGAGATCCCCGGGGCGTCGATGCCGGCCGCGGCGAGCACGTGCTCGGTCATCTCGGCGAGCGGCAGCGCGGTCGCCGCGTCGAAGATCGCCTGCTCGCCCGAGATCCGCTCGCGCGCGTAGTCGTTCTCGCCGTCGATCTCGAGCTGACGCCACCCGCTCGCCACGAGCAGCGCGGCGCGCAGCACCACGAGCGGCCAGACCGCCCTGGCCTCCTCCTCGCTCAACGGCGCATCCCGATGGAAGGCCGCGACGGTCTCGATCACCCGCAACGGCCGCTCCGGCTCGTGGTGCAGCATCGATGCGGTGCACACCGCGAGTTCGGCGACGCGCCAGCCGAGCCCGATGTCGCCGAGATCGAGCACCGTGCCCGGGTGCAGTCGGGAGTCCTCGCCCCGCGCACCCATCACGTTGTCGTCGGTGAGGTCGCCGTGGATCGCCTGCACCGGCAGCAGCTCCGCGAGCGGTGCGAGAGCGGCATCGGCCTTCGCCGCCGCCCGCAGCACCCGGCCGCGAAGCGCGGCATCGGCGATCGACGGGGCGAGTGCCTCCGTCTGCTCATGAGCGACGCGCATGTCCCACATCTGGGCACGGTCGAGACCGGGATGCTCCAGCGAGGCCAGCGCGTTCACGGACGCGGCGGCAAGCGCTCCGAACTCGGCGAGGACCACGGGGGCGAGGTAGCCGGCGTCCACCAGCGGCTCTCCCGGCGCGAACTCGCTACGCCGTGCGGCAAGCCCGTCCGCAACCTGCGTGAGGGCACCGTCGAGGCCGGGCAGCACCGCCGGCACCCGGACGCCGGCGGCGCGGTAGGCATCGAGCGCGGCGTGCTGGGCGTCGCGCGCGTCATCACCGAACGCCGGGTTGTCGATCCGCAGGACACTCCTCGTGCCGTCTTCCGCCGTGAGCAGGAAGTTCCGGTCCTGATTGCTGCCGAGCTCTTCCGCCGTGGCCGTGATCCCCCAGCCCTCGAACGCGATGCGCGCGGCATCGGCGGTGCTGACGTCGGGACGCACCAGCCCCACGCCCTCCGTCATGCGCGGTGCTGCCCGCGATGGGAGTCGTCGATCTGCACGTCGTGGGCATGCCGCGCGAGCGAACTGCCGTAGCGCTCGGTCAGCTGCACCATCAGGTCGGGGGTGTCCCTGTCGACGCCGAACACGTGACCGGGGAAGTCGAGGTCGGGCTGCGCCGCGGCGATCTCCGCCTCGCGGTCCGGCGAGAACAGCTGCACGGGATCGCCGACCGCCACCCAGCCGATCGGCACGACCGTGCCCTCGGGCAGCACGGCACGGCGGAGCACGATGGCGTTGACACGCACCTCGCAGCGCGGCCCGATCAGCGAGCCGTTGAACACCCGCGACCCCGAGGCGAGGAACGTTTCCTCGCCGACGGTCGCACCCGCGATGCTCGACAGCGTGCCGATCAGGGTGTGCGCACCGATGTGCACCGCGTTCGCCGCCGTCGCGCGGATGAGCGCGTTCTCCATCACGATGACGTGCTCGCCGAGCGTGATCGCGCCTCCCTCGGCGGTGATCACGGCGCCGTGCAGCACCTGGCAGCCCGGTCCGATCTCCACGTCGCCGGAGACGACGGCGGTGGGGGCGATGACGGCGGTGTCATGGACGCGGGGCCGAGCCCCGAGGTGCTCGTACAACATGCGGCCAGACTAGTACCGCGGCCCCGCGCCGCGCGCTACTCGGTCTTGGCGGGCTCGGGGAAGATCGCGGTGAACAACTGACCGACCCATTCGAGCAGCTGCGCATCGGGCAGTGGTTCGAGTCCCACGCCGACCGCCGCGGGGACCGTGGGCATCGGCACGACCAGCGCCTCTCCCCCGGCCACGAGCTTCGCCTTCGGGTAGAGCCGCTGCAGCCGCACCTTGATCGAGTCCTCGAGTCGCGCGGGCGCGATGCGCAGGTTCGAGCCCATCACGACGACATCCGTCAGCCCGGCGCGTGCGGCACGCCGACGCAGGCGCGAGATGGCCAGCAATCCCTCGACCTCTTCGGGCGGGGTGCCGTAGCGGTCGACGAGCTCTTCGATGACCAGGTCGATCGCGTCGTCCTTCGCGGTCGCCGCAGACGCCGCCGAGAGTTTCTGATAGGCCTCGAGCCGCAGCCGCTCGCTGTCGATGTAGTACTCGGGGATGCGCGCGTCGAGGGGCAGTTCGAGACGCAGCTCCTGGCCGGTCTCGACCTCGTCGCCGCGGAACGTCGCCACCGCCTCGCCGATCATGCGCAGGTACAGGTCGAATCCGACGCCCGCGATGTGTCCGGCCTGCTCGGCGCCGAGCAGGTTGCCCGCCCCGCGCAGCTCGAGGTCCTTCAGCGCGACCTGCATGCCGGAGCCCAGATCGTTGTTGACCGCGATGGTCTGCAGGCGGTCGGCCGCGGTCTCGCTCAGCGGCTTCATCTCGTCGTACAGGAAGTACGCGTACGCGCGCTCGCGACCTCGTCCGACGCGTCCACGCAGCTGGTGCAGCTGGCTGAGTCCGTACTTGTCGGCGCGGTCGATGATGATCGTGTTCGCGTTCGCGATGTCGAGACCGGTCTCGATGATGGTGGTCGAGACGAGCACGTCGAACTTGCGCTCCCAGAAGTCGTCGACGACCTGCTCGAGCTGGTGCTCGCCCATCTGGCCGTGCGCGACCGCGATCCTGGCTTCCGGGACGAGTTCGGCGAGCTCGCTCGCGACGCGCTGGATCGACTGCACGCGGTTGTGCACGAAGAAGATCTGCCCCTCGCGCAGGATCTCCCGGCGGATCGCCGCGGCCATCTGCTTGTCGCTGCGCGGGCCGACGAACGAGAGGATCGGATGCCGGTCCTCCGGCGGGGTCGCCAGCGTCGACATCTCCCGGATGCCGGTGACGGCCATCTCGAGCGTGCGCGGGATCGGCGTGGCGCTCATGGCGAGGATGTCGACGTTGGTCTTCATCTTCTTGAGCGCATCCTTGTGCTCGACGCCGAACCGCTGCTCTTCGTCGATGATCATCAGACCGAGGTCTTTGAACATCACCTGATCGGTGAGGATGCGGTGGGTGCCGATCACCATGTCGACCGAGCCCTCCAGCAACCCCTGGAGGGTGAGACGCGCCTCCTTGTCGGTCTGGAAGCGCGACAGCGGCCGCACCTTGACCGGGAAGCCGGCGAACCGCTCGGTGAACGTCTCGAGGTGCTGCTTCACCAGCAGCGTCGTCGGCACGAGCATCGCGACCTGCTTGCCGTCCTGGATCGCCTTGAACGCGGCGCGCACGGCGACCTCGGTCTTGCCGAAGCCGACGTCGCCCGAGAGCAGGCGGTCCATCGGGATGGGCCGTTCCATGTCGGCCTTGATCTCGTCGATCGTCTGCAGCTGGTCGTGGGTCTCGGCGAACGGGAAAGCCTCTTCCAGCTCGCGCTGCCACGGGGTGTCCGGGCCGAACGCGTGGCCCTTCGCGCTCATGCGAGCGGAGTAGAGCTTCACGAGCTCGACGGCGATGTCGCGCACGGCCTTGCGCGCCTTGCCCTTGGCCTGCGACCAGTCGCTGCCGCCCATCTTCGAGAGCGTCGGCGCCTCGCCGCCGACGTACTTCGAGAGCAGGTCGAGCTGATCGGTCGGCACGAACAGCTTGTCGCCCGGGTACCCGCGTTTGGACGGCGCGTACTCGAGCACGAGGTAGTCGCGGATCGACTTGGTCGCGTTGCGCCCGCCGGTGGACACCTCGCGCTGGGTCATCTCGACGAAGCGGCCGATGCCGTGGGTGGCGTGCACGACGAAGTCGCCCTGCTTGAGCTGCAGCGGGTCGACGACGTTCTTGCGCCGCGAGGCGAGCTTCTTGACGACGCGCTGGTCGCCGCCGATGGTGCGGCCGTAGAACTCGTTGTCGGTGAGGACGGCGAGCTTCGCCTCGGCCACCTGGAAGCCGGCTTCGACGGATCCGGTGACGAGGGTCGCGACGCCGCCCTCCGGTGCGTCGGTGAGCGTCTCGACCACCCGGGCGGCCAGTCCGCGGTCGGCGAGCACGTCGCGTGCACGATCGACCAGACCGTGACCGGCGGCGATCACGACCACCCGCCATCCGTCGGTCACCTTCGCCTCGACGAAGGAGATCGCGCCGTCGACGTTTCCGTGGAAGGAGGGGATGACGGCGGCGCCGAGGTTCGTGGCTTCCGCATCGCCCTCGCCGAGACCGGCGCCGAACGGGCTGAGCCGCCACCACACCCCGCCGCGGTCGCGCACGACCTCGCGCAGTTCGGCGATGGTCAGGAAGTCACCGGCGCCCAGATCGATGGGCGCGGAAGCGCCGGAGGTGGCCGCGCTCCAGGCGGCGTCGAGGAACTCGCGGTTCGTGTCGCCCAGGGTGATGGCGCGCGCGCTCGAGCGCTCGGGATCGATGACCGCCGTGGCGCTTCCCGCCGGCAGGTACTCGGCCAGCGACTTCAACGGTCCGGCGACCGCGGGGAGCAGCGACTCCATGCCCTCGACCGGGATGCCCTCGGCCATCTTCTCGAGCATGCCCGAGATCGCAGGGAAGCCGCCGACGAGGGCACGGGCCCGATCGCGCACCTCGGCTGTGAGCAGCAACTCGCGGGTGGGCGGCAGGTCGACACCCGTGACATCACCCGGAAGGGAGCGCTGATCGGCGACCGAGAACGCACGGATCTGATCGATCTCGTCGCCGAAGAACTCGACGCGGTAGGGGTGCTCCGACGTGGGAGGGAAGACGTCGAGGATGCCGCCGCGCACCGCGAACTCGCCGCGCCGCGACACCATGTCGACGCGCGAGTACGCTCGTTCGACCAACTGCTCGACCACGCGGTCGAGTTCGTGCCCCCGGCTGCCGACGCCGAGTTCGAGCGGGGCGATCTCGCCCAGGTTGCCGGCGATCGGCTGGAGCGCTGCCCGCACGGACGCGACGACGACGAGCGGGTGGTCGCCCGACCACTCCGCGATCCGGCGCAGCGTCTGCAGACGTTGACCGACCGTGTCGGGGCTCGGGCTGAGACGCTCGTGCGGCAGCGTCTCCCAGGCGGGGAAGGTGAGGATGTCGGCGTCGGGCAGGTAGGCCTGCATCGCCAGCGCGAGGCTCTCGGCCCGCCGACCGGTGGGGACGACGGCGAGGAGGGCGGGCGGGTGTCCCGCCGCGGCCCGCTTCTCGAGCAGTCCGGCGAGCGCCGGGGCGTCGAGACCGTCGACCAGGCCGAGGTCGGCGTCGGTGCGCGCCCAGCTGAGGGCGTCACGGTACAGAGACGCCTCTTCCAAGGCGCGCAGAATCCCCGGAACAGTCACCGGACAAGACTAGTCGCGCCCACGGACACTCCGGCCGCCGCGCCCGTCGAGGAGCGCTCGCCTGCCTAGGCTGTCGGGATGGAATCCGTCGCCCTCACCACCCCCCGCCTCGTTCTGCACGCTCCTACGGAGGCGGACATCGACGCGATCGCCGAGGCATGCCAGGACCCGGAGATCCCGCGATGGACCACGGTGCCGAATCCGTACACCCGCGAGGACGCCGAGCAGTTCGTGCGCATGGTGGCCGCGCAGTGGGATGCCGGGTCCGAGGTCGTCTGGGGCATGTACGCCGATGACGTGCTCGTGGGCATGATCGGTCTTCACAACATGACCGAGCACTTCACGGGCGCGACCGCCGAGCTCGGTTACTGGGTGACGGCCGGCGCTCGAGGCCGGGGCTACCTCGCGGAAGCAGCCGGCGCCGTGATCGATTGGGGCTTCGTCGGCCTCCGGCTCGTCCGCATCCGCTGGCAGGCCGTCGCAGGAAACATCCCTTCGGCCTGCGCCGCCCGCGCCCTCGGCTTCCGCTACGAAGGCCTGCAACGGCAGGCGCTGACGAGCCCGCGCGGGCGCGACGACGGCTGGATGGCCGGGCTGCTGCCGACCGACGATCGCACGCCGGTCGACTGGCCGATCCTCTGACGCGCGCGCCCGCCGGGTGACAGTGTCGGCGCCCGATGACAGGATGAACGCATGCCGGAGATGCCGGAAGTCCAGGGCCTGACCACCTTTCTCGCCGAACGCGCCGTGGGGCGTACCGTCACGCGCGCGACCGTCTCGGCGATCGCCGCGCTGAAGACCTACGATCCCCCGATCCACGCCCTCCAGGGAGCCACGATCACGGCGTCCGCGCGTCTCGGCAAGTTCGTCGTGCTCTCCTGCGGCGACGACCTGCACCTGGTGTTCCACCTCGCGAAGGCCGGGTGGCTGCGCTGGTACGAGACGCTCCCGACGACACTCATCAAGCCGGGCAAGTCCCCCATCGCCCTGCGTATCACCCTCGACGACGGCAGCGGTTTCGACCTCACGGAGGCGGGGACGAAGAAGTCGCTCGCCGTGTACGTGGTGCGCGATCCGCAGGAGGTGCCGGGCATCGCCCGGCTCGGTCCCGATCCGCTCGACGCCTCGTTCACCCGCGATGCCTTCGCCGCGCTGCTGAACGACCGACGGATGCAGATCAAGGGGCTGCTGCGCGATCAGGGGGTGATCGCCGGCATCGGCAACGCCTACTCCGACGAGATCCTGCACGCCGCGCGCATGTCGCCGTATGCGATCGCCGGAAAGCTCGACGACGCCGAGATCGACCGCCTGTTCGGAGCCATGCGCGAGACACTGACAGAGGCGGTCGCCGAAGCCTCCGGCAAACCGCCGGCGGATCTGAAGGATGCCAAGCGCCGCGGCATGCAGGTGCACGCGCGCCGAGGAGAAGCCTGCCCGGTGTGCGCAGACACGGTGCGCAGCGTGTTCTTCGCCGACCGCTCGCTCGAGTACTGCCCCACCTGCCAGACCGGCGGCAAAGTGCTCGCCGACCGGCGTCTCTCCCGTCTGCTGAAGTGAGCGCAGCGGCGCAGCGGCCGGTTGCCATCCATGTCGTGGAATGAAATGTGCGCAGACGCGTTGAGTACACTCAGAACAACAACGTGCTCCGGGGTCGGTGAGAATCCGAACCGGCGGTGACAGTCCGCGAGCGTCTCGAGAGATCGGGATGCCGATCCGGTGGAATTCCGGGACCGACGGTGATGCGAGGGAGACCTCGCTAGTCCGGAAGGGAGGCAGCACGAGACGCATCCGTGCGTCCGTTCCGCCACCCCTGTCTGACCCCGGAGCCTCAGAGGAGGACGACGGATGGCAGTGAACGCGGCCGAGCGCAACGCGATGGATCGCGCGCTCCACCTCGCCGCCCGCGGACCGCGCGGGGCGAACCCGCAGGTCGGTGCGGTCATCCTCTCCCCCGAGGGAGCGGTCATCGCCGAAGGCTGGCACCACGGGGCCGGTACCCCGCACGCCGAGGTCGACGCGCTCTCGAAGCTCGCCCCCGGCGCAGCCCGTGGCGCCACGGCCATCGTGACCCTCGAGCCCTGCAACCACACCGGCCGCACAGGGCCCTGCGCTGTCGCCCTGATCGAGGCCGGCGTCGCCCGCGTGGTCTACGCGCTCGACGACCCGGGCGTCGTCTCGGGAGGCGGAGCGGAAAGACTGCGCGCCGCGGGCGTCGAGGTCGAGGCCGGCGAACAGGCGGACGCCGCGCACGCCCTGATCGCCGGATGGCTCACGGCACAGCGACTCGGGCGCCCGCAGGTCACCGTCAAGTGGGCGCAGAGCCTCGACGGCCGCGCGGCCGCCGCCGACGGATCGAGCCAGTGGATCACCGGACCTGCCGCCCGCGCCGACGTCCACCGTCGACGCGCGGAGGCCGACGCGATCGCGGTCGGCACCGGAACCGTGCGCGCCGACGACCCGGCCCTGACCGCCCGCGACGGCGACGCCCTGCTGCCGCACCAGCCGATCCCGGTGGTCATCGGATCCCGTCCCACTCCGGCGGATGCCGCGGTGCACCGGCATCCGCACACCCCGCTGTTCTTCGCGACCCACGATCTGCACGCGGTCGTGGCAGACCTGCACACCCGTGGGGTGCAGAGCCTCTTCGTGGAGGGCGGCCCGACCCTCGCCAGCGCCTTCATCGAGGCGGGGCTCGCCGATCGCGTGCTCGCCTACATCGCCCCGGTGCTGCTCGGCGGCGACCGACTCGCCCTGACCGACATCGGCGTCGGCTCCATCGACGAGGCCCGACACCTGAGCGTCGACGAGTGGGTCCCCCTCGGAGACGATCTGCTCGCGATCGCACGCCCTGTGCATGCCACCGATCCCGCGGAAGACCCGCAGAACGAAGGAGCCGCCTGATGTTCACCGGAATCATCGAGGAGATGGGCGAGATCACCGCGATCGCGCCCGCTGGCGACGGCTGGCGCCTGACCGTGCGCGCCCCCCGTGCCGCTGCGGACGCGGTGCACGGCGAGTCCATCGCCGTCTCGGGCGTGTGCCTGACCGTGGTCGGCTCGACCGCCGACACCTTCGACACCGACGTGATGAAGCAGACTCTCGACGTCGCGGCGATCGGGTCGGCGACGGTGGGCACCCGCGTGAACATCGAGAAGGCCATGCCGGTGGGCGCGCGACTCGGCGGCCACATCGTGCAGGGCCACGTCGACGGCACCGGCGACGTGCTCGAGGTGCGCCCCGGTGCGCAGTGGAGCGTGCTGCGGATCAGCCTGCCCCACGACCTCGCCCCGCTCGTGGTCGACAAGGGGTCGATCTCGGTCGACGGCACCTCACTGACGGTGAGCGCCGTCAGTGCCCCTGCAGACCCCTCCCCCTGGTTCGAGGTCTCGCTGATCCCCGAGACCCTCGCCGCGACCACGCTCGGCGTCCGCGCCGTCGGCGACCGCGTGAACCTGGAGACCGACATCCTCGCCCGGCACGTCGAGCGCCTGCTCGCGTTCCGCGCCGCACCGGAAGGAGGCTCGCGATGAGCCTTTCCACCATCGCCGAAGCCCTGGAAGCGCTGCGCGCCGGCCGCCCCGTGCTCGTCGCCGACGACGAGAACCGCGAGAACGAGGGCGACGTCATCCTGTCGGCCGAGCTCGCGACGCCGGAGTGGGTGGCGTGGGCCGTGCGCTGGTCGTCCGGTTTCATCTGCGCCCCGATGCCCGCCGATCTCGCCGATCACCTGAACCTGCCGCCGATGGTCGCCGCCAGCGAAGACGCCCGCTCGACCGCCTACACGGTGAGTGTCGATGCCGCGCAGGGGGTCACCACCGGCATCAGCGCCCATGACCGCGCCCACACGCTGAACGTGCTGTCGAACCCGGAATCGACGTCGACCAGCATCATCCGCCCAGGGCATGTGCTGCCGCTGCGGGCGGTCGACGGCGGCGTCCGCGAGCGCAGCGGCCACACCGAGGCCGCTGTCGAACTCATGAAGCTCGCCGGTCTCCGGCCCGTCGGTGCGATCGCGGAAGTCGTGGCGGAAGACGGCAGCATGATGCGTCTGCCCGGCCTGATCGAGCTCGGCGCCCGCGACGGCGTGCCGGTCATCACGATCGAGCAGCTGATCGCCCACCTCAACGAGATCGATCCCGATGGCGCCACTCCGAGTGCTCGTCACGGCCGTCGCGTGAGCCTGCGTGCCGACGCCACCGTGCCCACCACTCACGGCACCTTCCGCTTCCTCGCCTACAAGGACCGCATCACCGGCACCGACCACATCGCCGTCGTCTCGGGCGAGCTCGGCGAGACCGCGCTCGTGCGGGTGCACTCGGAGTGCCTGACCGGCGAGGCGTTCGGCTCGCTGAAGTGCGAGTGCGGCCCCCAGCTCGACTCCGCCCTCGACGCGATCGAGAAGGAGGGCGGAGTCGTCATCTACATGCGCGGTCATGAGGGCCGAGGGATCGGCCTCATCAACAAGCTGCGCGCCTACAGCCTGCAGGAGGAAGGACTCGACACGGTCGACGCCAACCTCGCGCTGGGGCTGCCTGCCGACGCCCGCGACTATGCAGCAGCGGCCGGCATCCTCTCCGACCTGGGCGTGTCGAAGGTGCGACTGCTGACGAACAACACCGACAAGGTCGCACAGCTGCGCGAGCTGGGTCTCGACGTGGTCGAGCAGGTGCCCCTGATCGTCGGCGTGGGCCCCAACAACCACCAGTATCTGGAGACCAAGCGTGACCGGATGGGTCACATCATCGGCGAAGCGGAACTCGCAGAGGCGCTCGCCCACGGAGAGGACGACAAATGAGCGGCGCAGGAGCACCCGAGACCGGTACGATCGACGGACGCGGTCTGAACGTCGTCATCGTGGCCGGAACCTGGCACGAGGCGATCTCGAACGGCCTGATCGCCGGCGCGGAGCGCGTGCTGGACGCGGCCCAGGCCACGCACCGGCTGGTGCGTGTTCCCGGCTCGTTCGAGCTCGCGATCGCCGCTCAGGCCGCCTTCGCCGGTGGAGCGGATGCGGTGGTCGCGCTCGGGGTGATCATCCGCGGAGGCACACCGCATTTCGAATACGTATCGGCGGCGACCACCGATGGCCTCACCCGCGTCGCCCTCGACGCCGGCAAGCCGGTCGGCTTCGGAGTGCTCACCCTCGACGACGAGCAGCAGGGTCTCGACCGGGCGGGTCTGGAAGGCTCCAAGGAGGACAAGGGCGCCGAAGCGGCCGATGCCGCCCTGCGCACGGCGCTCGTCACCCGGGAGCTGCGCGGCTGAGGTCAGCCTGCCCTTGCTAGCGCTGGACCTCGCCGCACTCGTACGGTGAGGGCATGGAGACTCTGCGTCATATCGTCGTGTTCATCCACCTGATCGGCTTCGCCGTGCTGTTCGGCGCCTGGGCCGCGCAGGCCTTCGGCGGTAAGCGCCAGATCACGAAGATCATGGATTACGGCCTCGCGATCGCCGGTGTCGCCGGTCTCGCCCTCGCCGCCCCGTGGGGCATCGAGTACGACCTCAACTACGTCAAGATCGGCGTCAAGCTGGTCGTGCTGCTCATCATCGGCGCCCTGTTGGGCATCGGTTCCGCGCGTCAGAAGCGCGGCCAGGTCGTACCGCCCGCGGTGTTCTGGCTGATCGGCATCCTGGCGCTCCTGAACGCCGGCCTCGCCGTCATCTGGCGCTGAGCCGTCAGCGCTTCCGCGGCGCCGCCGTGCTCGCGCGCACGATGAGCTCGGTGCCGACGAGCGGCGTCTGCTGACGGTCGACGCCGTCGAGCTCGGCGAGCAGCGCGTCCACGGCGAGCGCACCCACGCGCTCCGGGTGCTGCTGCACGGTCGTCAGCGGCGGCCACAACTGTGCCGCATCGGGCAATCCGTCGAACCCGACGATGCTGACGTCTTCCGGCACGTCGCGCCCGGCCTCGCGGAACGCACGCAGCACGCCGATCGCCATCTGGTCGTTCGCGGCGAACACGGCGGTGACCCCGTCGATCTCGCGCAGCTCGACCCCCGCCTCGTACCCGGACGAGGCGGTCCAATCCCCCGCCAGCGGTTCCGGCACCGTACGTCCGTGCGTCTCGAGGGTTTCCCGCCATGCCTCACGGCGGCGCTCGGCGGAGTAGGAGCGCGCGGGACCGGTGACGTGCCACACGGTGTCGTGGCCGAGTTCGAGAAGGTGTTCGGTCGCGAGCCGGGCACCCTGCGCCTGATCGGTATCGACGAACGGATGGGTGGCCGTGCGGTTCGAGTCGACGAACACCACGGGAAGCGCCTCGGGGATCTCGATGTCGGCCTCGTCGAGCTGGTGCGCCTCGATCACGATGATGATGCCGTCGACCGCGTGCTCCTCCAGCCGCCGGAACGCGCCGGCCACGGTCTCGCCCGCGCTCGATTCGACGGGGATGAGGGTGAGGGCGTAGCCGAGCTGCGCGGCGCGCACGGCGATCGCGTCGAGCGTGCGCTGATTCCCATAGGAGCTGAAGGAGAACATCACGACGCCGATCGTGCGGAATCGCCCTGATCGCAGCGCGCGGGCGGCGCTGTTCGGCCGGTATCCCAGGCTGTGCATGGCGGCCTCGACGCGCTCACGCGTGGCCGCGCCGACATAGCCCCTGGCGTTGACGACGCGTGACACGGTCTGACCGGAGACGCCCGCCTCACGGGCGACATCCTCCATCGAGGGCTCACGTCGACGCGTCGACGTCTCTGTCGGATGCTCCGGGGTCACGATCACCCATCCCCTCATATGTTGACGTTGACACACTACCAGTCCATCCAATATGTTGACGTTGACACACGGCGCGGAGTGCGCCCGGATCCCACGAAGGACTCGTCGATGACGACTGAAATCCCCGCAGTCCCCGGTGCCATCGGCATCGGGCGCCGCGACAAGCGCGACTGGAAGGGCTGGGCCTTCGTCGGCCCGTTCATGGTCGTGTTCGCCCTGGTGTTCCTGACACCGCTCGCCTACGCGCTGTACCTGAGCTTCTTCCAGGAGAAGCTCATCGGTGGCACCGCATTCGTCGGACTGGACAACTACGTCCGCGCCCTCACCGATCCGCAGTTCTGGGAGGCGTTCGGCCGCGTGCTGATCTTCCTCGTCGTGCAGGTGCCGATCATGCTGATCCTGGCTCTCGGCGCCGCCCTCGCCATCGACAGTGCCCGCCTGCGCGGAGCATCGTTCTTCCGCATCCTGATCTTCCTGCCCTACGCGGTCCCGGCCGTCGTCGCGGTGCTGATGTGGGGCTACATCTACGGCGACCAGTTCGGCCTCACGAGCAACATCAACGACTTCCTCGGCGTCGACGCGATCACCCCCTTCGCCAAGGAGTGGATGCTGGTCTCGATCGGCAACATCGTCACGTGGGAGTTCGTCGGCTACAACATGCTGATCTTCTACTCCTCGCTCAAGACCATCCCGACCGACATGTACGAGGCGGCATCCCTCGACGGCGCAGGGGCCTGGCGCACGATCTTCTCGATCAAGATCCCGTCCGTGCGCGGTGCGCTCGTGATCGCGACGATCTTCTCGATCATCGGCAGCTTCCAGCTCTTCAACGAACCCAACATCCTGCGCCCGCTCGCCCCGAACGTGATCACGACGTTCTTCACCCCGAACATGTACGCGTACAACCTGTCGTTCGCCGGGCAGCAGTTCAACTACGCCGCGACGATCGCCATCATCATGGGCGTCATCACCGCGGTCATCGCCTACGTCGTGCAACTGCGCGGCTCGAAGTCGGAGGTGCGCTGACATGGCACTCCCCCTCGCCCGCCCCGCGCACCGGCGCCACGACCCGCTGAGACCGCGAAAGTCGAACACGCTGCTGATCGTCATGATCGTCTACGCGCTGTACACGCTCGTCCCCCTGGCGTGGCTGCTGTTCAGCTCGACCAAGACGCAGGCGGGACTCTTCAGCTCGTTCGGACTCTGGTTCGCCGACGACTTCGCCTTCTTCGACAACCTGGTCGCCACGTTCTCGTACCGCGACGGCATCTTCCTGCGCTGGCTCGGAAACACCCTGCTGTACGTCGTGGTCGGTGCCGGAGGCGCGACGCTGTTGGCCACGATGGCCGGCTACGGGCTCGCGAAGTTCCGCTTTCCCGGACGCCGCGCAGTGTTCGCCGTGGTCCTCGGCGCGGTGGCGGTGCCCGGCACCGCTCTCGCCGTCCCGACCTTCCTGCTGTTCAGCGAGCTCGGCCTGACGAACACGCCCTGGGCGGTGATCATCCCCTCCCTCATCAGCCCCTTCGGTCTGTATCTGATCTGGGTGTTCGCGTCGGAGTCCGTGCCGACCGAGCTGCTCGAGGCGGCCCGCATCGACGGAGCAGGTGAGTTCCGCACGTTCTTCACGATCTCGATGCGGCTGCTCGCCCCGGGCATCGTGACGGTCGCTCTGTTCACGGTGGTCGCCACCTGGAACAACTACTTCCTGCCCCTGATCATGCTGTCGGACCCCGCCTGGTATCCCCTCACCGTCGGCCTGAACCAGTGGAGCGCCCAGGCCATCGGCGCCGGATCCCAGCCGATCTACAACCTCGTGATCATGGGCTCGCTGCTCACGATCATCCCGATCGTCATCGCCTTCCTGCTGCTGCAGCGCTTCTGGCAGTCAGGTCTCACCGCGGGAAGCGTCAAGCAGTAGCTCCCCGTCCCTCTCCTGCATCACCTCCGCGATCCGACGCTGGATCGCACCTCCCGAAAGGACACAGCAATGAAGCACCTCCCCTCAGCGACGCGGCGCACCCTCGCGGTGCTCGCCGCAGGAACCGTGGCAGCACTCGCGCTGGCCGGCTGCAGCACCGGCGGCGACGCCGGCTCCGGCAGCGCGGGTTCCGGCTCGTTCGACTCCGTCGAGGCGGCGCTCGAGAAGGGCGGCGAGATCACGTACTGGTCGTGGACGCCGTCCGCCGAGGCCCAGGTCGAGGCGTTCCAGAAGGAGTACCCGAACGTCAAGGTCAAGCTGGTGAACGCCGGCACCAACAACGAGGAGTACACCAAGCTGCAGAACGCGATCAAGGCGGGCTCCGGTGCTCCGGACGTCGTGCAGATCGAGTATTACGCGTTCCCGCAGTTCGCCCTGACGGATGCCTTCACGGACCTGTCGCAGTACGGCTTCGCGGACTTCGAGGACGACTACACCGCCTCCACCTGGAACTCGGTCACCGACGGCGACGCGATCTACGGCCTGCCGCAGGACTCGGGCCCCATGGCCCTGTTCTACAACAAGACGGTGTTCGACGCGGCCGGTGTCGCCGTCCCTACCACCTGGGACGAGTACTACGAGGCCGCCCAGGCGATCCACGCGGCGAACCCCGACGCGTACATCACCAACGACACCGGCGACGCCGGCTTCGCGACCTCGATGATCTGGCAGGCCGGCGGAAAGCCGTTCGAGACCTCTGGCACCGACGTCACGATCGATCTGCAGGACACCGGGTCGAAGAAGTGGACCGAGAACTGGAACCGCCTCGTCGAGGAGGATCTGCTCGCCCCCTACGGCAGCTGGAGCGACGAGTGGTTCCGTGCCCTCGGCGACGACAGCCTGGCGAGCCTCGTGATCGGTGCGTGGATGCCCGCGAACCTCATCTCCGGCGCACCCGACGGCGCCGGCGACTGGCGCGTCGCGCCGATGCCGACGTACGACGGCTCCCCGGCGAGCGCGGAGAACGGCGGTGGCGGACAGGCTGTCACGAAGCAGAGCAAGAACCCGGAGCTGGCGGCAGGCTTCCTGTGGTGGCTGAACAACTCCGAGGAGAGCATCGCGATCGCCCTCGAATCCGGCGGATTCCCGTCGACGACCGCGGAGCTGTCGAGCACCGAGTTCCTCGCCGAGGCGCCCGAGTACTTCGGCGGTCAGAAGATCAACGAGGTCCTCGCTGCCGCGGCCGATGACGTGGTCGAGGGCTGGAGCTACCTGCCCTACCAGGTGTATGGGAACAGCATCTTCGGCGACACGGTGGGCCAGTCCTACCAGAACGGCACCGACCTGAACGAAGGCCTCACCGCCTGGCAGGACGCGCTGGTCGAGTACGGCAACGCCCAGGGCTTCAGCGTCAACAAGTGACACCCGCGGCTGAGCCGGCCCGCTCCCCGCGGGCCGGCTCGGTCCGCCTCATCGAAAGCACCACGACACGTGACCTCCTTCTCCCTCGGCGACACCGACTTCCTTCGTGACGGCCAGCCGCACCAGGTGATCTCCGGCGCCATCCACTACTTCCGCGTGCACCCCGACCAGTGGCGCGACCGCATTCGCAAAGCCCGGCTGATGGGGCTGAACACGATCGAGACGTACGTCGCCTGGAACGCGCACGAACCTCGTCGCGGCGAGTGGGACGCGAGCGGATGGAACGACCTCGGACGCTTCCTCGACCTGGTGCACGAGGAGGGCATGGATGCGATCGTGCGGCCCGGCCCCTACATCTGCGCCGAGTGGCACAACGGAGGTTTGCCCGTGTGGCTGACGGGCAGCGTCGAGGGGCTGCGCTCCTCCGCTCCCGCCTTCCTCGCCGAGGTGAGCACCTACCTGCGGCGCGTGTACGACATCGTCGCGCCGCGGCAGATCGACCACGGCGGGCCCGTGATCCTGGTGCAGATCGAGAACGAGTACGGAGCCTACGGCTCCGACCCCGCCTATCTCGAGGCGCTGGTCGCCGTCACCCGCGAGGCCGGCATCACCGTGCCGCTGACGAGCGTCGATCAGCCGGTCGATCGGATGCTGGACGATGGGAGCCTCCCTGAGCTGCACAAGACCGGATCATTCGGCTCCCGCAGTGCGGAACGGCTCGCCACCCTGCGCCGCCATCAGCCCACGGGCCCGCTGATGTGCGCGGAGTTCTGGGACGGCTGGTTCGACTGGTGGGGCGGAGTGCATCACACGACCGACGTCGCGACGGCCGCCGCCGACCTCGACGAACTGCTGGCGGCCGGGGCGTCGGTCAACATCTACATGTTCCACGGCGGCACCAATTTCGGTCTCACCAACGGCGCGAACCACAAGGGCCGCTACCTGCCCCTGGTGACCTCCTACGACTACGACGCCCCGCTCGATGAGGCCGGCAACCCCACGGCCAAGTTCTTCGCCTTCCGCGAGGTGATCGCCCGGTACGCCCCCGTGCCGGACGAGCTCCCGACGGCTGCCGAGGCCTCGCCTGCATTCGAGGTTCCGCTGCGCCCAGCGGGGGCTTGGGCCGACGCCGCCGCCTCCGCCGCGGTCACCGCGCAGCCCCGGACCTTCGATGCGCTCGGGCACCTGAGCGCCCTCATGCGCTACGACGCCGAACTGCCGAACGGGAAGGGCGGCCTCCTCGTCGTCGACGACGTACGCGACCTGGCCTGGGTGAGCGTCGACGGCCACCCGGTCGGGACTCTCGCCCGCACCCGGCACGACCGTGCCATCCGGATCCCGGATGGCACGGGCCTCCGCATCCTGGTCGAAGATCAGGGACGCGTCAACTACGACCACCGTCTCGGCGAGGAGAAGGGCCTGTACGGCGAGATCACCCTCAGCGGTGCGCCGGTGACGGGGTGGAGATCGACGCCGCTGGATGTCGCGGATATCGCCGCGCAGATCGACGCGCAGATCGACGCGGAGGCGGGCGACCTCAGCCCGAATCACGAGAGGGACGACGGCCCGGCCGCGTGGACGGCCGAGTTCCCCCTGGACGCGCCTGCGGACCTCTTCGTCGACACCGCATCCTGGGGCAAGGGCTACGCGTTCGTCAACGGCTTCTTCCTCGGCCGCTACTGGCGCAACGGCCCGCAACGCGCGCTCTCGGTGCCCGCGCCCGTGACCAGAGCGGGCGCCAACCGCCTTGTCGTGCTGGAGCTCGAACACGTGCTGGAGCCGCGCGTCGTGTTCGTCGGCGCCCCCGCGCTCGGCGATACCGAGGAGTAGTCCGTGGTGACACGCGAAACACGCGTACAGCAAACACTCAGGAAGGCGTAAACTCGCCCGAGTCGCCCGGCGCACCGGGCGCTCGATCGGAGGAGCTTCATGAGTACTGCCACTGCGCCCGCGAATCCTCGCTCGCGCGTCATCACCGCGAGCCTGGTCGGCACGACGATCGAGTTCTACGACTTCTACGCGTACGCGACGGCGGCCGTGCTCGTGTTCCCGGTGCTGTTCTTCCCCACCGGCGACGACACCACGTCGCTCCTCTCGTCGTTCGCGGTGTTCGGTGCGGCGATGGTCGCCCGCCCGATCGGCGCGGTGGTCTTCGGCCACTTCGGCGACAAGTTCGGCCGCAAGGCCACGCTCGTGGCGTCGCTGCTGACGATGGGCATCGCGACTTTCGTGATCGGCCTGCTGCCCACGTACCAGGACATCGGGTGGTGGGCGGCCCTCCTGCTGCTGATCCTGCGACTCGCCCAGGGCTTCGCGCTCGGCGGGGAATGGTCGGGCGCGGCACTGGTCGCCACCGAGAACGCGCCGAAGGGCAAGCGCGCCTGGTACGGCACCTTCCCGCAGTTGGGCGCGCCGCTGGGCTTCATCATCGCCAACTTCCTGTTCCTCGCGATCAACTGGCTGCTCCCCCACGCCGAGAACCCGGTCCTGAAGTCCGAGGCGTTCCTCTCCTGGGGCTGGCGCATCCCGTTCCTGTTCTCCGCGGTGATGGTCATCATCGGCCTGTGGGTGCGGCTCAAGCTCGTCGAGTCCGACACGTTCAAGAAGGCCGAGACGAAGGGCGTGATCCGCAAGCTCCCGCTCGCGACCGTGTTCCGTCACCACTGGAAGCAGCTCATCCTCGGCACGTTCATCATGCTGGCGACGTACGTGCTGTTCTACCTGATGACGAACTTCACCCTCGCCTACGGAACCAAGGCCGCCTCGCTGGAGACCGCCACCGCCGCCGCGAAGGCCGCGGCCGAGGCGACCGGCGCCCCGTTCGACCCGATCAAGTTCGCGGCCCAGTTCTATCCCGGTCTCGGCTTCGGCTACACCGACTTCGTGCTGATGCAGATCATCGGCGTGGTGTTCTTCGGCATCTTCACGCTGCTCTCCGGACCGATCGCCGACGCGGTCGGACGACGGAAGCTGCTGCTGTGGGTCACCGGGGCGATCATCGTGTTCGGTCTCACGTTCAACGCCTTCCTCCTGCCCGCCGTCGACCCGAAGTTCACGGGTGCACTCACCCAGGCATTCCTCGTGTTCGGGTTCATGCTGATGGGAGCGACGTTCGGCCCGATGGGTGCCCTGCTTCCCGAACTGTTCCCGACCAACGTGCGGTACACGGGGTCGGCGATCGCCTACAACGTCTCGTCGATCCTCGGCGCGGCGGTGGCCCCGCTCATCGCCCTGAAGCTGTGGGAGGTGGCCGGCGGCGCTCCGTGGCTGGTGGGTCTGTACCTGTCCGCGATGGGTGTGCTCACGTTCATCGCGCTGATCCTCTCCCCGGAGACCAAGGATCACGACTACGACGACGATCTCGGCGTCGCGGCGGCCGTCGAGCTGTAGCGTTCGATTCGTCCGGGCTTCACCAGGGCACTCCCGTCTTCGGACGGGGGTGCCCTTCCGGCATGCGCTCCCGGTCGCTCCCGATCGGCTCAGTCCGCGAGGAACTCCTCGATCGCGGCGATGGTGGTCGCGTTGCCGAGGTGTCGCACGGCGCGGATCCCCACCGCCTCGGCACCGTCGACCGATACCTGATGGTCGTCGATGAACAGCACGTCGCCCGGGTCGGCACCCATGTGCTGCAGTGCGCGCCGGTAGGCCTCGGGATGCGGCTTGTTCACACCCTGCTCATGGCTGTAGCAGATCGGGGCGAACACCTCGGAGAACCCGAAGCGTCGTTCCTCCTGCTCTCGCGCTCCATCGGCCGAGTTGGAGAGGATCGCTGTTCCCGCCCGCGCCGAGAGCGTGCGCGCGTACGCGATCAGGTCGTGGTTGCCGGTGCCGCAGTAGGCATCCCAGAAGTCCGCGCGCATCGCGCGGCGCTGGACCTCGTCGAGACCGAGTGCCGTGCCCACCGCCGCCCAGAAAGCGGGTTCGGTGCCGACGGCGACATCGATCGGCGGAAGGTCGGCCTCGGCGATGCGCGCCTCGAAGACGGAGGATTCGAGACCGACCACCGCCCGCCAGCGCTCCCACCATTGCTGCTGCCAGGCGTCGTCGTCGACGACCTCCAGCACTCCCCCGATGTCGAACAGGATCCACTTCTTCGTCGGCATCCCCCCAGACTGCCACGTCAACATGTATTGACACTCGCGAGCGCGTCAACGATGATTGACGCAGGAGGTCCATCATGACAATGCCGACCGCGATCGCACACGACGATGGCAGCGAGCCCCTGGCCGCGCTGCATCGGCTCGCCGAGGTGCGCAAGGAGGTGGCCCGTGCCGAGGAGGCGAACGTGCGTCGCGCGCGGAACCTCGGCTACTCCTGGCAGGCGATCGCCAGCGCCCTCGGCGTGAGCAAGCAGGCGGCTCATCGGCGATTCGGCCGGTCCTGAGCCCGCGATGTGCCGCATACAGCCGCTCCATAGGATTCGACCGCGAACGAAGTACGGTCGAAGTACCATCTCCAGATAGAGGTCCCGCATGTCCGGTTCGGCGACAGCACGCCGCCGCGGACGTGGCGCACAGCCCGAAGGCCCCCGCGCCACCTTCCGCCAGCTCCTCCCCTTCCTCTTCGAACACAAGCGCACCCTCATCGTGGTCGCGGTGCTCAGCGTCATCGGCGCCGCGACCTCGCTCGTGCAGCCGTTGCTCGTGGGTCAGGTCATCGAGGCGGTGCAGTCCGACACCGGTATCGGCATCCTCGTGTGGCTGCTCGTCGGCTTCGTGATCGTGTCGTCGGTCATCTCCGGCTTCCAGCACTATCTGCTCCAGCGCACCGGCACCGCCGTCGTGTACTCGAGCCGCCGCAAGCTGATCGCCCGCATCCTGCACCTGCCGACCTCGGAGTTCGATGCCCGCCGTACCGGCGACCTCGTCTCCCGCGTCGGCACCGACACGACGCTGCTCTACGCCGTGCTCACCCAAGGCCTCGCCGACGCCGTCGGCAGCGCGGTGCTCTTCCTCGGCGCGCTCATCGCGATGCTCGTGATCGACCCCATCCTGCTGCTGCTCATCGTCGTCGTGATCGGCATCTCGGTCGCCGTCGTCGTGCTGCTGAGCGGACGCATCCGCACCGCGTCGACCGCGCAGCAGGAGAAGGTCGGCGAGCTGGCTTCCGGCGTGGAGCGCGCAGTCGGCTCGATCCGCACCATCCGCGCCTCGGGAGCCACCGAACGCGAGACCGCCGCCGTGTCGGGCCTCGCCTCCGACGCGTACGGCATCGGCGTGCGCATCGCCAAGATCTCCTCGATGGTCGTTCCCGTCAGCGGCATCGCGCTGCAGCTGTCGCTGCTCGTGGTGCTCGGCGTCGGCGGGTTCCGCGTCGCTGCCGGGGCCATCACGATCGCCGCGCTGATCTCGTTCATCATGTTCCTGTTCCTGCTCGTGATGCCGCTGGCCACGACCTTCGGCGCGATCACGTCGGTGAACCAGGCGCTCGGCGCGCTCGGCCGCATCCAGGAGGTGCTCGACCTGCCCACCGAATCGCAGGACGACGAGAAGATCGTCGCGTCGCTGCCGCCGGAGACCGCTGCAGCGGACGCGCCGGCCGTCGAGTTCCGCGACGTGCGCTTCCACTACCCCGCGAACGTCGTCGCCGCCCGTCAGGCCGCTGCCAAGGAGGCACGGACCCTGCTCGCGGACGCGCACCTGGAAGCGGCCGAGGACGCCGCCCCTCCCGTGCAGGACCACGAGGTGCTCCGCGGGGTGTCGTTCGCCGTGCCGCACGGCTCCCGCGTCGCCCTGGTCGGTCCCAGCGGTGCGGGCAAGAGCACGATCCTCTCGCTGATCGAGCGCTTCTACGACCCGACCGGCGGCTCGATCCGCCTGCACGGCCACGACGCGCGCACCTATCCACGCGATGACCTCCGCGCCAACTTCGGCTACGTCGAGCAGGACGCGCCGACGCTGGCCGGCACGCTCGCCGAGAACCTGCGGCTCGCCTCTCCCGAGGCGACGGATGCCGACTGCGAACGGGTGCTGCGCGCCGTGAACCTCGGCGACGTGCTCGAGCGCAATCCGCTCGGCATCGATGCGCCCGTCGGCGAAGACGGCGTGATGCTGTCAGGTGGTGAGCGTCAGCGGCTCGCGATCGCCCGCGCCCTGCTCACGGACGCTCCGATCCTGCTGCTCGACGAGTCGACGTCATCGCTCGACGGTGTGAACGAGCAGCGCATGCGGGAGGCCATCGACGCCGTGTCGACCGACCGCACGCTCATCGTGATCGCGCACCGCCTCTCGACGGTCGTCGACAGCGATCTGATCGTGGTGCTGCAGGATGGCGTCGTCGTCGGCCAGGGCACGCACGCCGAACTCGTGGAGTCGACGCCGCTGTACCGCGACCTCGCCCGACACCAGCTGCTCACCTGACGCACGACAACACGAAGGCGGGACGTCGGAGACCACTCAGCCATGGGTTCGTCTCTGATGTCCCGCCTTCGCGGGTTTGCGGGGCACGAAGCCCCGAGGGTGCCGGCTCCCCCGAACCGGCACCGGTCTGGGGGAACTACGCCTTGTCGAGGCGGTAGCGCAGCGAGGCCAGCTCGGCGCGCAGCGCCGCGGGGACCTTGTCGCCGAAGGTGTCGTAGAACTCCTCGGTCAGGTCGGCCTCGGTCTTCCACGCCTCGGCATCGACCGAGAACAGCTCGTCGAGGTCGGCGGCGGGGATGTCGAGTCCGTCGAGGTTCAGGTCCTCCACGCGCGGCAGGCGTCCGATCGGGCTGTCGACCGCAGGCACGTCACCCGCGATGCGGCGGATGATCCAGTCGACGACACGCGAGTTGTCGCCGAAGCCCGGCCACAGGAACCGGCCGTCGTCGCCGCGGCGGAACCAGTTCACCTGGAAGATACGCGGTGCCCGGTCGAAGCGCAGGCCGCGTCCGACCTTCAGCCAGTGCCCGAAGTAGTCGGCCATGTTGTAGCCGCAGAACGGCAGCATCGCGAACGGGTCGCGACGCAGCTCCCCGACCGTGCCCTCAGCGGCAGCGGTGCGCTCGGACGAGATGTTCGAGCCCAGGAAGACGCCGTGCGTCCAATCGGTAGCCTCGACCACGAGCGGGACGTTGCTGGCGCGGCGTCCGCCGAACAGGATGACGTCGAGCGGAACGGCCTCTTCCCAGTCCTCAGAGATCTGCGGGCACTGCGCCGCCGACACCGTGAAACGGGAGTTGGGGTGCGCGGCCGGTCGCCCCGACTCGGGAGTCCAGTCGTTGCCCTCCCAGTCGATCAGGTTCGCGGGCGCCTCATCGGTCAGCCCCTCCCACCACACGTCGCCGTCAGGACGGAGCGCGACGTTCGTGAAGATCGTGTTGCCCCAGAGGGTCTCGACCGCGGTGACGTTGGTCGACTCGCCGGTGCCGGGCGCGACGCCGAAGAAGCCCGCCTCGGGGTTGATGGCCCACATGCGACCGTCTTCGCCCGGACGGATCCAGGCGATGTCGTCACCGAGGGTCTCGACCCGCCATCCAGGGATGGTCGGACGCAGCATCGCGAGGTTCGTCTTGCCGCAGGCCGAGGGGAACGCTGCGGCCACGTGGTACGCCTTGCCCTGCGGGTCGATCACGCGGATGAGCAGCATGTGCTCGGCGAGCCATCCCTCATCGCGGGCGATCACCGAGGCGATGCGCAGCGCGAAGCACTTCTTGGCGAGGATCGCGTTGCCACCGTAGCCCGAACCGTACGAGTAGACCTCGAGCGTCTCCGGGAAGTGCACGATGTACTTGTCGTCGTTGCACGGCCACTCGACGTCCTGCTCCCCCGGGGCGAGCGGCGCGCCGACCGTGTGCACGGTCTTGACCCACGGCGCGCCCTCGGCGATCTGACGCGTGACGGCGTCGCCGACGCGGGTCATGATGCCGATCGAGGCGACCGCGTAGGCGCTGTCGGTGATCTGCACGCCGATGTGCGAGAGCGGACCGCCGACGCGACCCATCGAGAACGGCACGACGTACATCGTGCGGCCGCGCATCGAACCCTCGAAGATCTCGTCCATCTTGTCGTGCATCTCGGCCGGGGCCGCCCAGTTGTTCGTGGGGCCGGCGTCCTCTTCGCGCTCGGAGGCGATGAAGGTGCGCCCCTCGGTGCGGGCCACGTCGCTGGGGTGCGAACGGGCGAGGTACGAACCGGGACGCCATTCGGGGTTGAGCTTGATGAGCTTGCCCTCGTCGACGAGTCCACGCAGCAGCCAGTCGTTCTCGGCGCGCGAGCCGTCGACCCAGTGCACGGAGTCGGGCTGGGTGAGAGCGCGGATCTCCTCGACCCAGGCCGCCAGCTCGGCCATGGCGGGGGTGTCATACGTCGGAGCCGCGCCGAACGTACGCGTCGGTGTGACGGGAGACGTGCGGGGGGTGAAGACTTCGGCGATAGCCATGACGTGTGCTCCTTTGAAGTGTGGGGCGTTGCACCTATCTTCTTCCGGTTCGAGCGGGACTTTCGGCCAATTTGAGCGATAAGAACTTCGATTCTTTCGTTAGACTCAAGGAATGGCGTCCTCCGGCATCCACCTCACGACTCTCGGCCACCGCATCCGTCACCACCGACTCGAGAACGGGTTCACGCTCGACGAGCTCGGTGCTCTGGTCGGCGTCGCCGGCTCTCAGCTGAGCCTGATCGAGAACGGCAAGCGCGAGCCCAAGCTCTCGCTTCTGCAGGCGATCGCACACGCGACCAAGACCGAGGTGACCGACCTGATCTCCGGTGAACCGCCGAACCGCCGGGCCGCGCTCGAGATCGCCCTCGAGCGCGCGCAGGAGAGCCCGGTCTTCCGTCAGCTCGGGGTCGCACCCGTGCGCGTGACCAAGGGCATGAGCGACGAGACGATCGAGTCGGTCCTGGGCCTGCACCGCGAGCTGGAGCGCCGCGAGCGCGAGGCCATCGCCACCCCGGAGGAAGCGCGGCGCGCGAACACCGAGCTGCGGCTGCGGATGCGCGCGCAGAACAACTACCTCCCCGAGATCGAGAAGCTCGCCGAGAAGCACCTCAAGGCCGCGGGGCACGTGCAGGGTGCGCTCACCCACCGCACCGTGAGCATCATGGCGGAGAAGCTCGGGTTCGAGCTGATCTACGTCAACGACCTCCCCCACTCGACCCGCTCGGTCACCGACCTCGAGAACGGACGCATCTACCTGCCGCCGGCATCGATCCCGGGTGGCCACGGTCTGCGCTCGATGGCGCTGCAGGCGATGGCGCACCGACTGCTCGGGCACACACCGCCGACCGACTATGCCGACTTCCTGCAGCAGCGTCTGGAGATCAACTACTTCGCCGCGTGCTGCCTGATGCCGGAGACCGCAGCCGTCGCGTTCCTGCAGCAGGCGAAGAAGGACCGCAACCTCGCGGTCGAGGACTTCCGCGACGGCTTCGGCGTGACGCACGAAGCTGCGGGCATGCGCATGACCAACCTGCTGACGCAGCACCTCGGCATGGCGCTGCACTTCCTGCGGGTCGACTCCACCGGCGCGATCACCCGTGTGTACGAGAACGACGACCTGCCGCTGCCGATGGACGTGACCGGCGCGGTCGAGGGTCAGCGGGTGTGCCGCAAGTTCCAGGCCCGCGCGGCGTTCACGCAGCAGAACCGCACGGTGGAGCACCACCAGTACACCGACACCCCCTCCGGCACCTTCTGGTGCTCGACGCAGACCGGATCGTCGAGCGACGGCGAATTCTCGGTGACGGTCGGCGTGCCCTTCGACGATGCGCGCTGGTGGCGCGGGCGCGAGACGAACGACAGAGCGGTGTCGACCTGCCCCGACGAGTCGTGCTGCCGGCGCCCCTCCGCCGAACTGAGCGATCGCTGGAGCGGACGAGCGTGGCCGAGCGCGCGCGTGCACACGCACATGTTCTCGCCGCTCCCCCGCGGCGCGTTCCCGGGTGTCGACGACAACGAGGTGTACAACTTCCTCGCACGTCACGCGAGCGAGTAGTCGCGGCGACGGGCGGGAGGTCGCTTCCGGCTCAATCGTCGGCGAACCGGGCGAAGCGGGCGAGTGCCGCAGCCACGGCGTCGCGATCCTCCGGCTCCTCGAACAGCTCGGGCGGCGCATCCCTGGTCGCGCTCGCATGCGACCAGGTTCCGATCACCCGCCCCTGCTCGATGAGGGTCGGACGCACCATGCCGTTCTTTCCGGGGCCGACGGCCGCGAGGTGCTCCGAGGCGCAGACGATCGTGCGATCGGCGTAGGAGATGTAGTACTCGTCGAACGCGCCGAGCGCATGGACGGATGCCGCACCCGCCGCTCGACGAGGACGTCGGCGTGCGGCGAAGAGTCCCTCGTCGATCTCGTCGACCCTGCTGCCGTCCGCTCCGGCAGCCGCCCTCGCGGCCGCCTCGCGCGCCTGACCGAGGGTGAGGCCCGACCACCAGGCGAAATCGGCGACGCCGGCAGGACCGTGTCCGTCGATGTAGCGGACGAACAGCTCGGCGAGCGGGTCATCGGGGGTGAGATGCTCGCGGATGTGATCTTCCACCAGCACGAACCGCTGCTCGCGGGCGACGCCGGCCCTCGCGACGACCGGGCCCTGGCAGATCAGACCGTCGATCGTGAGGGTGAACAGCAGATGGATGCCCCGCTGACCCGATGGGTCGATGCCGATCCCCTGGAGGATCTCGAACACCTCGGCGCGGGTGCAGCCGCCGTCACGCAGTGCCGGCGTCAGCGCCCGGACGCTCGCGGCGACCATGTCGTCATCGATGCCGAGATCGCGGTAGCGGGAGGCCGCCTGCTGCCGCTGCCGCCCGGCGGTGACCTGCAGCATCCAGCCGAAGTCGCGCGCCGGGACGGTGTGCAGCGTGCCGCGCATGGTCCACCCGCGCACGATGTCGCCGCGGTCGAAGGCGCGGTCGACGTCGCGCAACGCGGCTTCCCCTCGCGTACGTACGGCCAGCGCCCACCGACCCGCGGTGAAGTCCTGGCTCTGCACCGCGAGCATGTGCTGCGCCGCAGCTGTCACCGTGGTCGTCGGCGCGGTGAGGCGGTGCGATCGGAGGCGGTGCGATCGGAGGCGCTCGGCACGCAGGGTCGCGGTCTTCATGGCCTCATCATGCCGGGTGCCGCCGACGCGGCGCACGCGGAGTCTCAGCTCTGCAGCGTCACCTCACGGCGCTCGGGGAGCACGATGGGGTGCGAGCCCGCCATGACCTCGAGCACGCGGATCACCTGGCACGAGTAGCCGAACTCGTTGTCGTACCAGACATACAGGATGAGGGTGTCCTCGTCGGCGATCGTGGCGAGACCGTCGACGATGCCGGCGCGGTGCGAGCCGACGAAATCCGTGGAGACGACGTCGGGGCTCTCCACATAGTCGATCTGCTGGCGCAGCTTGGAGTGCAGAGAGACCCGGCGCAGGTAGTCGTTGACCTGATCCTTGGTCGCGGGGCGCTCGATCGTCAGGTGCAGCACCGCGAGGGAGACGTCGGGGGTGGGGACGCGGATCGAGCTGCCCGTGAGCTTGCCCTCGAGCTGCGGCAGCGCCTTGGCGACGGCCTTCGCGGCTCCGGTCTCGGTGATGACCATGTTGAGCACCGCCGAGCGTCCGCGCCGATCGCCCTTGTGGAAGTTGTCGATCAGGTTCTGATCGTTCGTGAACGAGTGCACGGTCTCGACGTGTCCCTTGACGACGCCGTAGGCCTCGTCGATCGCCGCGAGCACGGGCGTGATGGCGTTGGTCGTGCAGGAGGCGGCCGACAGGATGCGGTCGGTGTCGACGATCGTGTCGTCGTTGATGCCGTGGACGATGTTCTTGAGGGGGCTCTTCCCCGGTGCGGTCAGCAGCACGCGGGCGACGCCGGTCGAGCGCAGGTGCTGCGAGAGTCCGGCCTCGTCGCGCCAGCGTCCGGTGTTGTCGACGACGATCGCATCGTGGATGCCGTAGGCGGTGTAGTCGATGGTCGCCGGGTCGTCGGAGTAGATCACCTGGATGCGGGTGCCGTTGGCGATGATCTGCCCGGCTTCTTCGTCGACGGTGACCGAGCCGGCGAAGCGGCCGTGCACGGAGTCGCGCAAGAGCAGGGATGCACGCTTGACGAGGTCGTTCTCGGCGCCACGGCGGACGACGATGGCGCGCAGGCGCAGTCCGCTTCCTCCGCCGGTGTGCGCGATGAGGATGCGGGCGAGCAGGCGGCCGATGCGCCCGAAGCCGTAGAGCACGACATCGGTGGGTTCGGCGGCGACGGCTCCCATCGCGGGCGCGAGCACGTCGGCGAGGTAGGTCTCCAGCGACTGGCCGCTCTCGGCGTGGCCGGCGACGAGGCGAGCGACGTCGAGTGAGGAAGCGCCGGGAGCGAGGGCATGGATCGCTTCCAGCACGGCGAGGCTGTCCTCGATCGGGAGTCGCTCGTGCCCGAGCTGCGCGACGCGCTCGTGCACCTCGACGAGGCCGGTCGCCGACAGGCCGAGCAGGCGGTGCCCGTGGAGCGAGGTGACCACGTCGTGTTCGCGTCGGAGCGCCCCGATGAGCGGGATCATCCGCTCCGCCAGCTCTTCGCTCTCAGTCCAGTCGTCGCGGTGTGCCGCGGAATCGTTCATCTGCGTCCTTGCATGTGTGAGCGCGCGCCGAGGTCGCCGGCGCGCGAGTTGCCGGGTGAATCGGGGGATGCATCCAGCGTACAAGCCGCGGGAACACGCGCCGAATCCCGAGGGTCGAGAATGCTTGATCGGGTCATCAGGCAACACGTCATCAGGCAACACGTCATCAGGCGGCGATGTCGAAGCGTGCGCGCCCGCCGAGCCTCGGGGTTCGCGCGGGGTCGACGTATGGCGGCGGGATGAACCACACCCGCCCTCCACTCCCACTCCCACTCCGCACTCCGCTCCCGGTCCGGGTCCCGGTCGCGGTCCCGGGAGCGTCGATGCGTATCTCCCACCCGTTGTCGTGGATGCGATGGTGACACGTCTCACACAGCAGCACCCCGTTGGAGAGATCTGTCGGCCCGCGGTCGCGTGTCCACCAGCGAATGTGATGCGCCCTCGTCATCTCCGGCGGCAACCCGCACATCGCGCATCCCCCATCACGCTCCACCAACGCCAGCCGTTGCGCCCGGGTGAACAACCGTCTCTCCCGCCCCCAATCGAGCACCTCACTGTCCCCGCCGAGAACACAGGGGATCACCCCGCCCCCGGCCGCCATCCGCCGCGCCGCCCCGACACTGACCGGCTGATCCACACCATCCACGGTCGCCGACCCCGTACCGGCCTCCAGATCATCGAGGCCCATCCGCACGATCACCCTCGCCCCAGCCACCGGAACCCGCCGCTCACACCCGAGCACATGCGCACAGAACACCGAAAGAGCATCCGCCTGAATCATCGGCACCGTCCGCCGGTCCCCATCAGGAGCGCCCGCATCGGGAGCATCCTTCCGCGCCGCGAACACCGCCGTCACGAACCCCCGGATCGCCGTCACCACCGGCGCCGCAGTCTCCACATCGAGCACCGCGTTCAGATGCACCATCCCGTCCCGCTCGAACAGCGACAACGCCCGCCTGCCACGGCGCTCTTCCTCACGCGGCTCCACCCCATCCGGGTCAAGCCACGCTTCCGCCCGGACCACGAGCTTGCGCACATCATCCAACGCCAAACCCCCGACAGACTCCACCAGCAGCCGCTCCCCCTCAGCGATCCGCTCCACCCCCGCAGCGGTCCGGCACCGATCCAGCGCCGCGATGATCAACGCCGCCGCCGGAGCACCCAGCACCCCCGCATCCAACGCCTCGCTCACCAACGGATACCTCGCCGGCAGACGCACCCCCAGAAGATCACTCCGCGGCGCCGTCGCCTCACCCACCCTGACCAACCGCGACGCATCACCCATCGACACCCCCGTCGCCACCGCGATCAACGTCGCCGGGCTCCGGAAACCCTGCTGCTTCGCCAGACTCCCCGCACCGAGCTCCGGACGCGACTCCCGAGCAATACACGCCGCCACCGACACATGCACCGCATCCAACCGACGCCGCAACACCCCGACCGACGCGCTCACCGCGATCAACTGCTCCCGCGACAACTCCCCCGAATCACCGGCGTCAGACCACACCTCATCCAGACGAGACATCGCCTCATGCAACGCAGTCAAATTCGACATACTCGATTCTACCGCGACCACACCCGACATTCGAAGCTATGTTCTATTCCATGCCGGGATATCAGCGGCGAATACGCTCCCCTCTCCTGCTCGATATCACAGCTCGTTCCCCGCGCCCGCCACCGCGACCGCTGCGCAATCGCAGCGGGGAATCTCGCGCGCCGCCATCGCGTTCTCCCCCTCGGACCCTCCACGAAAGGCCCCCGATGACAGATCGCCCTCGCCGTTCGGCATGGCCGCCCCTCCTGCTCGCGATCGCGCTGGAAGTCACCGCGACCCTCTCGCTGCGTGCGGCCGAGGGGTTCACGCATCCGCTCTGGCTCATCGTCGTCGTTCTCGGTTACTCCGGCTCGCTGTGGCTGCTGTCGGTCGTGCTCGATCGCGGGATGGCCGTGGGGGTGGCGTATGGCATCTGGTCGGCGATCGGAGTCGTGCTCACCGCTGTGCTCGGCACCGTCCTGTTCGGCGAACTGCTGGGGCCGGTGCAGATCATCGGCGTCGGCGTGATCGTGGTCGGCGTACTGCTCGTCGAACTCGGTTCCCACACACGCGAGACGACGGAGGTCACCCCATGACCTGGCTGCTCCTGTCTCTCGCGATCATCAGTGAAGTCACCGCGACACTGAGCCTGCGCGCATCCGAGGGCCTGCGCCGTCGCCGTTGGATCCCCGTCATCGTCGTCGGGTACCTCACGGCGTTCACACTGCTCGGCACGATCCTGGCGATGGGAATGCCGGTGGGCGTCGCCTACGGAATCTGGGCTGCCGCCGGCGTCGCGCTGACCGCCGTGCTGGGACGGGTCATCTTCAAGGACCACTTCTCGGCGATGATGGCCGTCGGCGTCGCGCTCATCGCCGTCGGGGTCGGGATGATCGAGTTCGGCGGCGGGCACTGATCGCGGACGTCGTGAACTGATCGAACACCCCGAACGGATTCAGTACTGCGCCGAGAACGCGCCGTCGGACTTCAGCAGCTGCCCGGAGATCCAACGCCCCTCGTCCGACACGAGGAACTCCACCACCGCAGCCACATCCGCCGGCTGGCCGAGGCGTCCGAGAGGCGTCATCCCCGCCAGTCCCGTGCGCGTCTCGTCATCCATCCAGCCGGTGTCGATGGGTCCGGGGTTCAGCACGTTCGCGGAGATCCCTCGGTGACCGAGCTCGCGCGCGGCGGAGATGACGAGCCGATCGAGCGCGCCCTTCGACGCACCGTACGGGAGGTTGCCGGTGACGTGGTCGCTGGTGAGCGCGAGGATCACTCCCCCGTCGTCGCCGACCTGCCGCGCGAAGGCCGCGATCAGCAGCAGACTCGCCCGTGCGTTCACGGCGACGTGCCTGTCGAAGCTCTCGGCGGTGGTGTCGAGGATGCCCGACTCCACGTCGTGCGCGTGGCTCAGGATGAGGGCGGTGATCGGACCGTGCGCGGCGGTCACATCGGCGATGAGCGCCTCCGGTCCTTCAGACGTCGACAGGTCGGCGGGGTGATCGGCGTCGCGCAGGTCGCTGGTGACGACGGTCCAGCCGGCCGCGCGCAGACGAGGGACGATGCCGGCGGCGATACTGTCGGCACGGGCAGCTCCGGTGATCAGGGCGAGGGGCATGCCGCCACGCTATCGGACCCCGGAACCCCTCTCAGGTCGCCAGACACATCAGGGCGGCACCGGCGGCCAGCGCCCATGACTCGACCGCGAGGAGACGGGCGGCACGCCCCTGATGGACGGGCTCGACGAACCAGTCCGCCGCCACGGTCCACAGCACCACGCCGATCACTCCGGCGACGATCAGGACGGCCAGCAGACCGGAGAGACCGCCATGCCCGCCGTGGGCTCCGCCGCTCGTCTCGGGGACCACACCGGTGGCTGCGCTCTCGAACGAGCAGATGGCGAGGAGCAGTGCGATGAGCGCGCGGCGGAAGCACTCACCGGCCGTCGAGGTTCCGCGCACTCCCACCGTGCCGAGCATGGCGGAGAGCAGCAGCACCGCTCCCAGCCCTAGACCGACCATCGGGGCATCACCCGCGAGCGCGGTCACGAGCATCGCGGCTGCCATGACCAGCACGGCCTGCCGGCCCTGCCACGGCACGGCGCGTCCCGCGAGCAGCGAGGCGACCGCCGCGACGACGGCCGCACCGGCGAGCAGCCAGGGCGCCGCCGGAACGAGATCATCCACACCCGAATCCTATTGACGCGGGAGCACCCCGTGGCCGCGCCCGGCGCGCGAGACGCACGTGCGCACCGGACTCAGGGGCGCGCCGCGTTCAGGCGAGTGCCGCGATCGCGTCGCGAAGGATCCCGTCGGCGTCGTCGAGGGCGGCAGCCGCATCTTCGGGCGTCGCGTCGGCGGCGAGCATCAGCAGCGCGAGCTTGACCGAGCCGTCCGCCGCCTGCAGCGCCGTGGCCGCCCTGTCGGTGTCGACGCCGGACAGCTGCGACACCGTGCGGATCGAGCGGGCATGCAGCTTCTCGTTCGTCGCGAGAAGATCGACCATCACTCCGCGATACGTCTTGCCGAGATTGATCATCGACAGCGTGGTGAGCATGTTCACGACGAGCTTCTGCGCGGTTCCGGACTTCAACCGTGTGGACCCGGAGATGAACTCGGGGCCGGTGACGACCTCGATCGCGATCTCTGCAGCCGCACCGATCTCGGAGTCGGCGTTCGACGCGATCGCCACGGCGAACGCTCCCACGCTGCGTGCATACGTCAGCCCTCCCACCACGTAGGGCGTGCGGCCGGATGCCGAGATGCCGACCACCGTGTCGCTCTCCGAGAGTCCGAGCTCGCGCAGCGAGGCCTCCGCCGCGGCGGCGTCGTCCTCGGCGTTCTCCACTGCCGAGCGGATCGCGGTCTCTCCGCCGGCGATCAGACCGACGACCATCGAGGGATCGGTGCCGAAGGTCGGCGGACACTCGCTCGCGTCGAGCACGCCGATGCGCCCTGCGGTGCCGGCCCCGATGTAGATGAGACGGCCCCCGCGCCGGAACCGCTCGGTGATGCCGTCGACGGCGGCCGCGATCTCCTCGGCGCGCTCGGCGACCGCCTCGGGCACCCGCCTATCCTCGGCGTTCATCCGTCGCACGAGTTCGGCGGTGCCCAGCAGATCGAGGTCTCCGCGTTCCGTCGTGGAAGCCTCGGTATCGAGGCGATCGAGCACGGAGAGGAGGGCGGCGAGGCGGGAGTCGTCATTCGGCACGGTGGACGAACCTTTCGTGGGGGAGGTCGGTGCGGCGTGCGAGCAGCAGCGCCCCGTCGAGGGCATCACCGCGCGCGGGGACGACCCGACGACCGGCAGCCTGCAAGGAGGAGGTCAGGTGCTCGCGGAACCACGCATGCGCGGTGAGACCGCCGTGGAGCACGACGTCGGCCGTGAGAGCGGAACCGGCGGCCGCCGTCGCCGTGAGCAGTCGGATGCCCTCAGCGACGATCGCGCCGGCGACGAGGTCACCCGACTGCGCGGCATCGAGGACGAGCGGGGCGAGCGTGGCGAGGCGCCGCGGGAGCGGATCGCTGCCCGCGAGCCAGGCCTGGATGTCGGTGACCGCGCCGATGGGCTCGGCGATCGCCTGGGTGAGCGCCGTGCGCGATGCCAACCCGTCGTCGGCGCGCATCACGGCGCGCAGCGCCTCACGACCGAGCCACGATCCGCTGCCGAAGTCGCCGAGTTCCGGACCCCAGCCATCGACGAGTCGTGCGTCGTCGGCGTCGATGCCGAGCGCCGCCGCTCCGGTGCCTGCGATGAGGAGCACTCCCCCGGCCCCGTCGAGCGCACCCGCGTGGGCCGTGACCACGTCGGAGGCGACGGCCACCGCCGCACCGCTCGCGGCCGCGAGCCGGGAAGACAGTTCCTGCGCAGCCTCCGGCGCCATCCACGCCCCCGCGGCACCGACGCCGATCACGTCGAGCCGATCACCCTCGAGGAGCGGGAGGATGGCGTCGAGCGCCCTGTCCACACCCCCCGCTGCGGCCAGCCCGGGAGCTCCGATGCCGTCACGCTCGATCCGACCATCGGGACCGATGCGGACCACGCGACACCGCGACTTGCCGAGATCGACGGATACCGTCACGCGTGCATCCATCGGCCCTCCTGAGATCGGCGAAAAAGTCTGTGAAAAGAGACTACATGCGAAGTAGACTCTGCAAAAAGAATTTACACCGAACCGGCGGCACCGCACCGATGGAGGACCGATGAGCATCCAGTCGACGATCGAAGCCGCGGCTTCCACGCTCACGCCGTCGCTCGCCCGCATCGCGCTGGTCGTCCGCGAGAACCCCTCCGTCGTGATCGACAACACGATCAACGAGCTGGCCGCGGAATGCGACACCTCCGTCGCATCGGTCGTGCGCTTCTGCCGTGCGATCGGCTTCAGCGGCTACGCCCCGCTGCGCATGGCCCTGGCCGCCGAGCTCGGCAAGGAGGCCGCCCAGTTCTCGTCACGTGGAGCCTACGGATCGGAGATCTCCGACGACGACACCCTGCAGGAGGCGGTGTCGAAAGTCGCAGCTCTCGAGCTCCTGGCGATCGAGGAGACCGTCGCCCGACTCGACTTCGCCGTGCTCGAGGCGGCCGTCGACGTGTTCGACCGCGCCGACCGGATCCTCCTCTACGGACTCGGCGCCAGTCGCTTCGTGGCCGAGGATCTCACCCACAAGCTCCTGCGCGTCGGTCGGAACGCGCACATGCCGGCAGACCCGCACGAAGCCGTGGCCGTCTCGGTGCTCCCCACCGCCCTGACCGTCGCGATCGGCTTCTCGCACTCGGGCTCGACACTCGAGACCGTGCGCTTCCTGGAGACGGCACGCACCAGCGGCGCCGCCACGATCGCTGTCACCTCGGCCAAGGATTCCCCCCTCGCCCGCGCGGCCGACCATCCGCTCTTCACCGAGGTGCGCGAATCGACCTTCCGCGCCGGCGCCATGGTGAGCCGCATCGCCCAGCTCACGCTCGTGGACTGCCTGTTCATCGGCGTCGCGAAGCGTCGATACACCGAGACCGTCGATGCTCTGCAGCGCACGGGCCAGGCGACCCGGGAGCTTCGCGGCTGAGGAACCACGGCCGGCGCCGAACGAAGCGAGCCGCCCCACCCCGAGGGGAAGGACGGCTCGCCGTTCCACGACGGTGAACGTCGTGAAGAGGATGCGTGTTACTGGTACGACTTCACGATCTCGAGGAGGCTCGGGACGTTGGCGTAGGCCTCAGCCGCGTTCTCCTTGGTGACGATGATCGGGTCGAGCAGGTAAGCCGGAACGACCTTCACGCCGTTGTCGTACTGCTCGGTGTCGTTGACGTCGACCTCTTCGCCCTTCTGGAGCTGACCGACCATCTTGATCGACTGCTCGACGAGCAGCGTGGTGTCCTTGTTGATCGTAGAGTACTGGATGCCCTCCATGATCGACTTGACCGACTCGACCTCGGAGTCCTGACCCGTGACCACCGGGACCGGCTTGCCGGCACCCTGCACCGAGGTGATGATGGCGCGAGCAAGCGTGTCGTTCGGGGAGAGGACGCCGTCGAGCGTCTCCGAGCTGTACGTCGACGTGAGGATCGAGTCCATACGACGCTGTGCGTTCTCGGCCTTCCAGCCCTCGGTCGCCGTCTGAGCGATCTCGGTCTGGCCGGAGACGACCTTGAGCGTGCCGTCGTCGATCTTCGGCTGGAGCACGTCCATCGCGCCGTTGAAGAACACGGCCGAGTTCGCGTCATCCGGCGATCCCGAGAACAGCTCGATGTTGTACGGAGCCTCGTGACCCGCACGCTCGGCGAGCCCGTCGAGCAGAGCCTGACCCTGCAGCTGACCGACCTTGAAGTTGTCGAACGCGACGTAGTAGTCGACCGCCTCCGTGTTCTCGATCAGACGGTCGTAGGCGATCACGGTGACGCCGGCGTCACGGGCGGCCTCGACCTGGGTGGCGAGCTGCTTGCCATCCTTCGCGCCGATGATGATGACCTTGGCTCCACCGGTGACCATGGCCTGGATCTGGTTCTGCTGCTCGGCAACAGTGTTGCTGGCCGGCGCATACTGCACGTCAGCCTTGAAGCCGGCCTTCTCCAGACCGTCCGTGAACAGCTGACCGGCGAGGACCCAGTTCTCCGAGGTCTTGTCCGGAAGGGCGACGCCGATCGTGGCATCGGCGGCGAAGCCCTTGGCCTCGTCCCCCGATCCGGAACCGGTATCACCGCCGCGCTCCGAGGAGCAGCCGGTGAGGGCGAAGGCGCCCGCGACGACAAGCGCTGTCGCCGACAGAAGAATCTTCTTCATGTGATCTCTTTCTCTGGTGTGTGAAGGTCCAGGTGCGCGTGCGGCACGCGCCTGGGCCCCTACTATCCGCGCGTCTCTTCGACGGCGGGGGCTTCGTACTTCTGGCTGGTGGGGTAGTTCGTCTTGGTCGGATCGAACGTGTCGGTCGCCGGGTCCTGCTTGCGGCCGAAGCGACGCGTGAGGAATCCGATGATCGACGGGCGGCCCTGCTGCTTGTTCCAGACGTCGACCCCGACGGCGAACAGGAGCACGAGGCCCTTGATCATGGAGACCACGTCGGCTCCGGCGCCCAGGAGGGCGAGGCCGTTGTTGAGGAACGCCATCACGAGACCACCGATGATCGACCCGATCACGGTTCCGATTCCACCGGAGACGGCTGCGCCACCGATGAAGACCGAGGCGATCGCGTCCAGCTCCCAGCCGTTGCCGTCCTGCGGGCCGGAGGCCGTCGCCCTGGCGACGTAGATCATGCCGGCCAACGAGGCGAGCACGGACATGTTCATCATCACGAAGAAGTCGACCCAGCGGTCCTTCACACCCGACAGTCGCGCGGCCTGCCGGTTGCCGCCGACCGCGTAGATGTGGCGACCGAAGACGGTGTTGTTCGTGATGAACGAGTAGAGGATGACGAGGGCGAGCAGGATGATGCCCGAGATCGGGAAGCTCGTGCCTTCGCGCCCGGTGGCGAACAGCCAACCGGCGACGAGGATCACGACCGAGATGAGCACGACCTTGGTGACGCTCACCCAGAGCGGCGCCATGTCGGCGCCCATCTTGTGCTGGATGCGACGGGTGCGGATCTCCCAGAACACGATCCACGCGACGCCGGCGAGAGCGAGGAGCATGGTGAAGACGTTGAAGGGCACCGGGATGAACGACAGCTCGGGAAGGTATCCCGCGCCGATGACCTTGAAGCCCTGCGGCACCGGAATCGACAGCGAGTCACCCACCGCCTGGTTCGCGCCTCGGAAGAACAGCATGCCGGCCAGCGTCACGATGAACGCCGGCACCCCGACGTAGGCGACCCAGAATCCCTGCCAGGCACCGACCAGCACGCCGACACCGAGACCGAGGAGGATGCCCAACGGCCAGGGGAGGTTCCAGTCCTGCATGGCCTTGGCCACGACGATGCCCGTGAACGCGGCGACGGATCCGACGGAGAGGTCGATGTGACCCATGATGATGACCATCACCATGCCGATGGCCAGGATCAGGATGTACGAGTACTGGTTGACGACGTTGATCAGGTTGCCGGAGGACAGCGTCAGTCCGGTGCCCTTGAAGATCCACGTCAGCACCTGGAAGACGACCAGGATCACGACCAGGCTGCCGAGGATGCCGAACTGACGGAGGGTCGACTGCCCTCCCCCGAACATCTTCGTGATGTCCTTGAAGTGGAAGCCGCGCTTCGTTGCGGTGGTGTCGGTGGTCATGCGGATGCTTTCTGGGTCGCGGAGGTCATGCTGCGCATGAGGTCCTCAGGTGTCGCCTGGTCGGCCGGGATGCAGTCGGTGACCCGACCTTCGAAGACGGTGTAGATGCGGTCGGAGATGCCGAGGAGTTCGGGGAGCTCGCTGGAGATGACGATGACGCCCTTGCCCTGAGCCGCGAGTTCGTTGATGATCGCGTAGATCTCGTACTTCGCACCGACGTCGATGCCACGCGTGGGCTCGTCGAGGATGAGCAGGTCGGGGTCGGTGAACATCCACTTCGCCAGCACGACCTTCTGCTGGTTTCCGCCGGAGAGCTTGCCGACACCCTCTTCGACGGAGGGCGTCTTGATGCGAAGCGCCTTGCGATAGCGCTCTGCCACCGAGAACTCCTCCCGGGAGTCGACGACGCCGTTGTGCGCGATCTTCGAGAGCTTCGCCGCGACGATGGACCGCTTGATCGTGTCGAGCAGGTTGAGTCCGAGCACCTTGCGGTCCTCGCTGACGTACGCGAGCCCGTGCTTGATCGCCGAGGCGACGTCGTACAGGGCGACCTCCTGGCCGTCCTTGATGAGGGTGCCGGAGAGGAAGGTGCCGTACGAGCGGCCGAAGATGCTCATCGCGAACTCGGTGCGACCCGCGCCCATGAGACCGGCGATGCCGACGACCTCGCCGCGGCGCACGTTGATGTTCGAGCCCTTGACGACCATGCGCTCCGGCACGGTCGGGTGCTGCACCCACCAGTCCTTGACCTCGAAGAACACCTCGCCGATCTCGGGGGTGCGATCCGGGTAGCGGCTCTCGAGCGAACGACCGACCATGCCGCGGATGATGCGGTCCTCGTTGATCTCCCCGCGCGAGATATCGAGCGTCTCGACCGTGCGGCCGTCTCGGATGATCGTGATCTCGTCGGCGATCTGCTCGATCTCGTTGAGCTTGTGGCTGATCATGATCGACGCGATGCCCTTGGCCTTCAGCCCCAGGATCAGGTCGAGCAGGTGCTGCGAGTCGTTCTCGTTGAGGGCAGCGGTCGGCTCGTCGAGGATGAGCAGCTTGACGTCCTTGTTCAGCGCCTTGGCGATCTCGATGAGCTGCTGCTTGCCGACGCCGAGGGTCTTGATCGGCACGTCGGGATCTTCGCTCAGCCCGACGCGGGCGAGGAGCTCGATGGCCCGCTCCTTCTGAGCCGTCCAGTCGATGCGTCCGCCGCGCTGGATCTCGTTGCCGAGGAAGATGTTCTCGGTGACCGAGAGCTCGGGGATGAGCGCGAGCTCCTGGTGGATGATCGCGATACCCGCCTGCTCGCTGGCCGCGATGTCCCTGAACCGCTGCTCCTCACCGTAGAGCAGGATCTCGCCGTCGTAGGTTCCGTAGGGGTAGACCCCGGACAGAACCTTCATCAGGGTCGACTTCCCGGCCCCGTTCTCGCCGCAGATCGCGTGGATCTCGCCGGCGCGGACGGTGATCGAGACGTCGGCCAGCGCCTTGACCCCCGGGAACTCCTTGGTGATGCTGCGCATCTCCAGGATGGGGCCTGACACGGTAGGCAACGTTGCTGTGGTGCTCACGGATCTTTCCTCGCGACGTGCGGTCACCTTCGATGTGACCGTTCACATTGGATTACATCGTCCACTCACGACGAACCTGTGTCAAGTCCGCGCACCGATTTCGTGTCGCTACCGTGATGCGTGCGACCCGATCTGCTGGGAGCGGTCCCGCAACAGGTCAGCGCGCCGCCGCGGATTCGCGCGCGCGCAGGATCGTCTGCAGGGGCCCGAACTCGGGCACCTGCTCGCCGCGGATCTGGGCGAGGAGGATCCGAACCGCCCGGCGCCCGAGCTCGGGAAAGTCCTGGTGCACGGTGCTGAGCGTCGGCGCCACGTGCGCCGCGACCGGGATGTCGTCGAACCCGATCACGCTCACGTCGTGGGGTACCCGCACGCCGGAATCACGGAAACCGTGCATCAGCCCGATCGCCATCAGATCGTTCGCGGCGAACACCGCGGTGAAGTCCCGTCGCAGGGACAGCTCCTTGCCGGCGAAGTAACCGAAGTCGGCGGTCCAGTCGCCGCGGATCGGCGGGAACGTCGGCAGATCCGCCTCGCGCAGACCGTCGAGATAGCCGCGCATCCGTGACTCCGCCTCGATCCAGTCCTGAGGGCCGGCCAGGTGCAGGATGTCGCTGTGACCGAGCGAGATCAGGTGCTCGGTCGCCGCTTTGGCACCCGCCACCTGGTCGGCTGACAGACTCACGCCATCGGAACCCGAAGCCGTCTGCAGCGTCACGAACGGCATGTCGACCGACATGCCGCGCAGCACATGGAACACCCGCACCTGCGGGGCGAGCACCACGATGCCGTCTGCCTGTTCGCGGGACAACTGGCGCACCGCATGACCGATCGCCTCGGGCGTGGTGTCGGCGAGGTTCAGGGTCGAGACCGAATAGCCCTCCTCGCGCGCCGCATCCTCGATGCCCGCGATGGACGAGGTGGGACCGAACTCGCCGATGGTCGCCGACAGGATGCCCAGCATGTTCGACTTGCTGGTGACGAGAGCGCGCGCCGCCAGGTTCGGCCGGTAGTCGAGGACCGAGATCGCATCGAGCACCTTGGCCTTCGTCTCCGGACGGATGCTCGGGTGGTCGTTGAGCACCCGGGACACGGTCTGATGCGAGACCCCGGCGAGCCGCGCGACGTCGCGGATACTCGGCAACCGCGCGCGCTCGGAGGCGGTGGACATCACTTGCCTCCTTGCGTGTGCACGGTCACATCCCCCTACATTATGTCTTTCGGCGCTGGCGCGTGCACCTCTCGTCGGACGAGGACGCGCTTCGCGGGCTCAGACGGCCGCGCGCGATTGTCTGCACGCACCGGAACCACCGCACGCTTTCGTCGGCCGGCACCGGAATGTCTTCGCGGTCCGTGCCATCGTGACAGCGTGGACATTCTGCTGCGCGGCGGGCGCGTCATCGACCCGAAGACGGAAACCGACCGCATCACCGACCTCCTGATCGTGGCCGGGCGTGTGGCGGCGGTCGGCGACGCGCTCACCGCACCGGCCGAGGTCGAGGTCGTCGACGCCACCGGACTCATCGTCGGACCGGGCTTCGTCGACCTGCACAGCCACGTGCACTCGATCGCGGGGCACCGTCTGCAGGCGATGGACGGCGTCACCACCGCCCTCGATCTCGAGGCCGGACTCATGCCGATCGCGGAGGCCCTCGCGCGCGCCGCGGCCGACGGACGCCCCCTGAACTACGGCTTCTCGGCCTCCTGGTCGCAGGCACGGGCGTACGCGCACCTCGACAGGGTGCCGGTCGCCGACTTCGCCGCGTCGATGGACCTGCTCGCCAAGCCCGACTGGCAGCGGTCATCCTCCCCCGTGGAACGCCGCCGCTGGCTCGGTCTCCTCGAAGACGAGCTCGGCGCCGGAGCGCTCGGCATCGGCGTGCTCATGGGATACGCACCACGGTCCGATCCCGACGAATATCTCGACCTCGCACGTCTGGCCGCTGCAGCGCACGCCCCGACCTTCACGCACGTGCGGGAGTTGATCGAAGCCGATCCCCGCACGCCGATCGACGGTTCGGAAGAGCTCGTGCGCGCCGCGGCCGAGACCGGGGCCGCGATGCACCACTGCCATGTGAACAGCACCTCGCTGCGCCACGTCGACCGCGTGCTCGCCCTGCTCGACCGCAGCCGCGCCGCCGGCTCCCGCGTCACCGTCGAGGCCTACCCGTACGGCGCGGGCAGCACCGCGATCGGCGCGTTCTTCCTCGCGCCGGAGAAGCTCGCGGGCCTCGGCATCGCTCCGCGCTCGCTGGTGCTGGTGGACACCGGCGAGCGCATCGCCGACGAGGCCCGCCTGCGCGAGGTGCGTGCGACCGATCCCGGGGCGACATGCATCGTGACGTTCCTCGACGAGGCCGATCCCTTCGATCGCGCCCACCTGCACCGCGCCCTGGCCTACCCCGATTCGATCGTGGCGAGCGATGCGATGCCGATCTCCTGGTCCGCGGGCGACGGCCGGCCAGTGTACGAGCAACGGGACTGGCCGCTTCCGGCAGGCGGACACACGCACCCGCGCACGTCGGGGACGTTCACGAAATCGCAGCGGCTGATGGTTCTCGAGAGCGGGACCTGGAGCTGGCTCGAAGCATTCCGCCGCTGCTCCTTCCTGCCGGCACGGGTGCTCGACGAGGTCTCGTCCGGCATGCGCGGCAAGGGTCATCTGTCGGTCGGAGCGGACGCCGACATCGTCGTGATCGATCCGACGACCGTGACCGACCGGGCCAGCTACGCCGACCCGACCAGGCCGTCACGCGGCGTGCGCGAACTGTACGTGCACGGCACTCCTGTCGTGCACGCGGGTGAGATCGTGACCGGGGCCCTTCCGGGGCGCGCGGTGCGCGGCGACGCCTGAAAGGTCATCGTTCGTCCGACCGCACCAACGTCGGCGCAAGTCTCGTCGCCGGGCACCAACGAGGCGATGGAGCACGCGAATAGTCTCGGCCCCATCGCCGTCGCCCCGAAGACGACGGCCCACTCGACGAAGAGGAGCGCACGTGTCCGACCTGAACGAAATCGGCAGCTGGGTGCGGGAGAACCTTCCCGCGATGCTGGCCGACGCGCACATCCCCGCGGCATCCGTCGCGATCCTGGCCGGTGGCGAGATCTTCACCACTGCGTCCGGGATCCTCAATCGCAACACCGGCGTGGAGGCCGACGAGGACTCGGTCTTCCAGATCGGCTCGATCACCAAGACCTGGACAGCGACCCTGATCATGCAACTCGTCGACGAGGGGCTGCTCGACCTCGACGCCCCGGTGCGCGACACCGTGCCGGCGTTCGCGATCGGCGACGACGCGGCGGCGAGCGCGATCACCGCCCGCCAGCTGCTCAGCCACGTGAGCGGGTTCGAAGGCGATCTCTTCAACGACACGGGTGTCGGCGACGACGCGGTCGAGAAGTATCTCGCGACGATCGCCGACGCCCCCCAGCTCTTCGCCCCCGGCGAGCGCTTCTCGTACAACAACGCCGCGTTCGTCGTGCTCGGCCGCATCGTCGAGGTGCTGCGCGGCACGTCATACGACCAGGCGCTGCGCACATACCTCGCCGCCCCGTTGGGACTCACGCACGTGGCCACGACGGCCTCCGAGGCGATCATGTTCCGCGCGGCACTCGGGCACCTCCCGGCAGAGGGCAGCGATGACCCGGTGCCTGCTCCGGTGTGGAACCTCGTGCGCTCGAACGCCCCCGCCGGATCGATGCTGGCCATGACCGCGCGCGACCTGGTGACCTACGCCCGCATGCACCTGGACGGCGGAGTCGCCGCCGACGGCACACGCGTGCTCTCGGAGAAGAGCGTGCGAGCGATGCAGGAGCGTCAGGTCGATCTCCCCGAGCTCGGCATCATGGGCGATGCCTGGGGCCTCGGTTGGGAGATCTTCGACTGGGACGGCGGGCCGGTCATCGGCCACGACGGCGGGACGATCGGTCAGAATGCGTTCCTGCGGATGGTCCCTGGCGCCGGGGTCGCGGTGGCCGTGCTCACCAACGGCGGACGCACTGTCGACGCGTACCACGCGATCACGTCGAAGGTGCTGTCCGCCCTCGCGGGAGTCACCGTACCGGAGCTGCCCGCGGTTCCGGAGTCGCCGGTCGCGATCGATCTCGAGCGGGTGCTCGGCACCTACTCGTCGTCCGTCTCCGATTCGACCGTACGCGTCGACGACGACGGACGCATCTGGCTGGAACGCACCATGAAGGGGATCTTCGCCGAACTGGGCCCGGCCCCGGAGCCGGTCGAACTCGTCGGCTGGGCAGGAGACACCCTGCTCCCCCGCGAACCGCAGAACGGCATGCACATGCCGCATGCGTTCGTGGGCGACGACGGCAACGGTCGCGCCCTGTACCTGCACACCGGACGCGCCGACCGCCGGGTGGACGCGTGACCGTCACGGCGCCCTCCCCCACTCCGATGCGCTCCACCACCGCGGCAACGGCATCGGAGACGTCCGCGCAGATCGCCGAGATCTTCGCCGGCGCGGGAGCGACGGGCTTTCTGCACGCGCGGGAGATCGGCGTGGCCGATGGTCCCGAGGTGACCGTCGGCGCCGACGATCCGGTGGTGCTCGCCTCGGTCTTCAAGATCGTGGTGCTCACCGCCTACGTGCGGGCGGTCGCTGCGGGCGAGCTCGACCCGACCGCGCGCACCACGGTGACGGCGCGCTATCGGATCGGCGGTGTGGGCACGGCCGGCTTCGCGGACGACGTCGAGGTCAGCTGGCGCGACCTGGCGTTGAACATGATGTCGATGAGCGACAACGCGGCCACCGACGTGATCTACCACCGCCTCGGCGCCGAGGCGGTGAACCGTGTCATCGCCGATCTGGGACTGCACGGCACGCGACTGATCGGATGCTGCGAAGACCTGTTCGCCTCGGTCATCGCCGACCTCGGCGGTGCGCCCGACAGCGACTTGGACGAGCTGTTCACCGGCGCGACAGCCGAACAGATCCTCGCACTCGATGCCGTGCAGCCGCTGCGGACCTCGTACTCCACGCCACGCGATGTCACCTCGCTGCTGAACGCCCTGTGGACCGACACCGCGGCCCCGGCCGAGGCCTGCCGTCAGGCGCGCGACATCATGGCGCTGCAGATCTGGCCGCATCGGCTGACCTCCGGATTCCCGGGAGAGGTGCGCATCGCCGCGAAGACCGGCACACTCCCCACCTGGCGCAACGAGGCCGGCGTCGTGACCTATCCCGACGGTCGCCAGTACGCGGTGGCCGTGTTCACCCAGGCCGCCTCCCTCGTCGATCGGCAGCCGCTCGTCGACGCCTCGATCGGCCGCGCCGCCTTCGCCGCCGTCGAGGGCCTGCGCGCGCAGACCGTCTGACCCGCACTCCCCCTGCACCACCCACCTGCACCATCCCGAACACTGCTGGAGGCTTCTGATGCGTTCTCGTACCCCGTTGATCGCGCTGCTCGGCGCTGCGACGCTCGCCCTGACATCCTGCGCCGCAGGCGCCCCTCCGAGCGGAGGCGACGGCACCGACGGTGTGCTCGCCGACGGCAAGACGTTCACCTCGGTGATCTCGACCGATCCGGGGAGCCTGGACCCGTTCGTCACCGTGATGTCGGTGGCCCGGTCCATCGACCGGTTCCTCTACGCCCGCCTCGTCGAGGTGATGGAGGACGGCAGCATCACCTCCGGGCTCGCCGAGTCGTGGGAGGCGGACACCACGACCGCGACCTTCACCCTCCGGGACGGTCTCACCTGCGAAGACGGCACGCCGCTCACCGCAACCGACGTGGCCGCGAACATCACCCACATCGGCGACCCCGCCAACGCCTCGCCCCTCATCGGCCTGCAGGTGCAGCCGGGAACGTCGGCAGTCGGCGACGATGCGGCCGGCACGGTCACCGTCACCAGCGGTCGCCCCGACTCGTTCCTGATCGAGAACATCGGCAGCATCTCGATCGTGTGCGGCACGGTCATCGACGACCCCGACGCGCTCGCGAAGGGCGAAGGCTCGACGGGCATGTTCACGATGACCGAGATCGCGCCCAACAGCCAGTACACCCTCACCCGACGCGACGACTTCGCCTGGGGTCCGGGCGACTGGGACCCGAAGCAGAAGGGCCTGCCCGACAGCGTGGTCTTCCGCGTGGTCCCGAACGAGACGACCGCCACGAACCTGCTCCTCTCGGGCGAGGTCAACGCGGCCACCGTCATCGGCCCGGACAGCGCACGCGTCGAGAGCGCCGGGCTCTTCCACACGTCGATCGAGACCCCGGGCGGATCCTTCACCTTCAACCAGGCCGAAGGTCGACCCACCGCCGACCAGGCCGTGCGCGACGCCCTGATGCAATCGCTCGACCTCGAGCAGATGCGTCAGGTCATCGGCAGCGGCAAGGCCACCGTGCCGACCGGGCTCGTCACCGTATCCCCCAACCCGTGCCGTGCCGACACCGTCTCTGGGCACCTCCCCGAGCTCGACGTTGACGCGGCCGCCGCGGCACTCGACGGCGCCGGCTGGAAGGTCGGCTCCGACGGGGTGCGCACGAAGGACGGCCAGACGCTCACTCTGCGGATGATCTACTCCTCGCAGCTCGGAGATGCCGGCAACGCCGCGGCCGAACTCGCCCAGGCGGCCTGGAAGGACCTCGGTGTCGACATCAGCGTCACCGCCGTCGATTCGCCGACCCTCAGCGAAGTCCTGTTCTCGACGGGCGACTGGGACATCTCGGCCGCGCCGCTGACCGTCTCGCTGCCGAGCATGCTCGTCCCGTTCTACTCGGGACCGGGCGCCCCGAACGGCACCAACTTCGCCTCCATCGACAACGCCGACTACACCGCGGCGGTCACGGCGGCCTCCGCCAAGGCCGGCAACGAGGGCTGCGACGACTGGGCCGCCGCCGAGGAGGCGCTGTTCGAGACGACCAGCGTGGTGCCGTACGCGAACATCGCCCGGATGACCTTCGCGACCAAGGCGACGTTCACCGAGGGCGACGGCATCGATCCCACGTCGATCCGCATGTACGAGTAGACCGAGGACCGGAGACAGCCGATGGCCAGCACCACCGCCACGCAGGCGATACTGATCAGATCCGCACGGTCGGACAACCCCTGGGTGTCCTTCCTGGTCCGGCGCGGAGGGCAGTTCGTGCTCTCGGTGTGGGTGCTGGTCACGGCTGCCTTCCTCATGATCCACCTCGTACCGGGCGACCCGGTGCGCGCGGCCCTCGGGCTGAACGCCCCGGCCGAGCTGGTCGAGGCCCGACGCGCCGCGCTCGGCCTCGACCAGCCGCTCATCGTGCAGTACTTCCGCTACATCGGCGGCCTGTTCACCGGCGACATGGGGTCCTCGATGATCACCAGCCAGCCGGTCTCCGAGATCATCGCCACCCGGCTCCCCGCGACGCTGCAGCTCGCCCTGCTCGCAGTCGTCCTGGTGCTGCTGGTCTCGGTCCCCCTCGGGGTGACGATGGCCGTCGCCACCCGCGGCGGTCGGCGCCGCGGCCTCGAGCTCGCGTTCGCGACCGGCTCGGTCATCCTCGCCGCGATTCCCGAGTTCCTCCTCGCCGTCGGCCTCGTCTACGTGTTCGCGGTGTCGCTGGGCTGGTTCCCGGTGGCCGGCAACACGGCACCGTTCTCGCTCGTGCTGCCGGTGGTGGCCCTCGCGGTCGGACCGATCGCCGTGTTCTCGCGCATCATCCGGGTCGAGGTGCTCTCGGTGCTGGGTCAGGACTTCATCCGCACCGCCCGCGCCAAGCGCCTCGCCCCGCACCGCATCTACTCGCGTCACGCACTCCCCAACGCCATGACCGCGACCCTCACCCTCACCGGCCTGTTGCTGACCGGCATGGTCGCCGGCACCGTGCTGGTCGAGAACGTCTTCGCCTGGCCGGGCCTTGGCACCATGATCGTGCAGTCGATCCTCAGCAAGGACTACTCGGTCGTGCAGGGCATCGTGCTCGTCTACGGCGTCGGTGTGCTCGTCGTGAACCTCGTGATCGACGTGATCCTCGCACTCCTCGATCCTCGATCCACCATCCGGGAGGCATGATGTCGGCACGCACGGCATGGTCAGGCATCGTCCGCTCACCCCTCGGCATCACGGCTCTCGGTCTGGTGCTGCTCGTCACCCTCGGCGCGATCTTCGCCCCGATCATCTGGGGCGCCCAGGCCGAGCAGGTGAATCCGGCCGCGATCACCCAGGGGCCGAGCGCCGAGCATCTCCTGGGCACCGACACCCTCGGCCGCGATGTGCTCGCCCGCGTGCTGGTCGCCACTCGGCTCTCCGTGGTGCTGGCGGTGATCGCCGTGATCATCGGCGTGGTCGCCGGTACCCTCCTCGGCACGGCGCCGTCGGTGCTCCCGCGGTGGCTCGGACGCCCGATCGTCGGCTTCGTGAACATCGCGGTCGCCTTTCCCGGCCTGCTGCTCGCCCTGTTCTTCGCGGTCATCTTCGGCGTCGGCTCAACGGGCGCTGTGCTCGCGATCGGCTTCGCGATGGCGCCGCAGTTCGCCCGGCTCACGCAGACCCTGTCGGCGGCGATCGCGGGCCGCGACTTCATCTCGGCCGCACAGGTGGCAGGCGTCTCGCGCTTCCGCATCCTGATCCGGCACATCCTGCCGAACATCGGCGAGCCGCTCATCGTGAACGCGACCGTCGCGGCGGGCTCGGCACTGCTCGCCTTCGCCGGGCTCTCGTTCCTCGGCCTGGGCGTGCAGGTGCCCGAGTACGACTGGGGCCGCCTTCTGGGCGAGGGGCTGAACCGCATCTACCTGAACCCGGCGGCCGCCCTCGGTCCCGCTGTGGCGGTCGTGATCGCCGGACTCGCGTTCAACCTCCTCGGCGAGACGGCTGCCGCGGCCCTCGGCGGACGATCCGCCAGACGCCGCCACCGCCTCCCCGCCATCGCACTCTCCGGAGCGAGCACGCCCGGCACCACCCAGCCCGCGCAGGTCGACGGTGAAGAAGTGGTGCTCCTCGTCGACGACCTGCGCGTCTCCTTCCCGACGGCCGCCGGCTGGGTCACCCCGGTGCGTGGCGTCTCGTTCACGATCTCGCGCGGCGAGGCGATCGGTGTCGTCGGCGAATCCGGATCGGGCAAGAGCCTCACCGCGCTCGCCGCCGCCCGCCTCATCGAGCGGCCGGGCCATGTCGCCGCCGCCCGCCTGGATTTCTGCGGCACGCCGTTGATGACCACATCGGACCGCGCGGTGCGGAGCCTGCTCGGCACCTCGCTCGCGATGGTCTTCCAGGACCCGATGACCTCGTTCAACCCGACCAGGCGCATCGGATCGCAGCTCGCCGAGGCCGCCTCCGAGCACCAGGACATCACCCGGAAGCAGGCCATGGATCGGGCGATCGAACGCCTGCAGTCGGTCCGGGTGCCCGCGGCCGCCCGACGCGCCCACCAATACCCCCATGAGTTCTCCGGTGGCATGCGACAGCGCGCCATGATCGCCATGGGACTCATGAACCACCCGCGCCTGATCATCGCGGACGAACCGACCACGGCGCTCGACGTGACCGTGCAGCGGCAGGTGCTCCAGCTGCTGGCTGGCGTCCGCCGCGACACCGATGCGGCCATCCTGTTGATCAGCCACGACATCGCCGTGGTCGCCCAGACCTGCGACCGCGTGCTGGTCATGTACGCGGGCCGTATCGTCGAGGATCTGCCTGCGGCGACACTGCACACCGACGCCCGGCACCCGTACACCCGGGCCCTGCTCGATGTCGTGCCCGAACTCGACGCCGACCGCAGCGAGCCGCTCAAGATGATCCCCGGCCGCCCGCCGGCACCGGGGGCCTTCCCCGCCGGCTGCGCGTTCGCCGCCCGCTGCCCCCTCGCGACCGATCTGTGCCGCGAGAGCGACCCCGAGCTGGTGGCGGATGCCGATGGACACCGCGTCGCGTGCTGGCACCCGGTGGACGGCGAGGCACCGGTCCCGGTGGCGATCGCCACGGTCGCCGACGAGACGACCGCAGAAGAGGAAGAGACGGTCCTGCGATGAGCGAGCTGCGTTTCGATCAGGTCAGCGTGCGCTACGGCACGCATCGTTCCGGCCTCACCGCCGTCGACGACGTCTCGCTCGTGGTCCCGTCCGGATCCGTCGTCGGACTCGTCGGCGAGTCGGGATCCGGAAAGTCGACCCTGGCCCGCGCGGCGATCGGGCTGGCCCCGATCAGCGAGGGGACCATCACGCTCGACGGCGTGGACGTGCGGACCTTCCGTCGTCGTCGCCCGATCCAGATGGTGTTCCAGGATCCGTTCTCCTCGCTCGATCCGCGCATGACGATCGGCGAGTCGATCGCCGAGGCGCTGCCACGTGACATCCGCGGTGCGAACGCCCGGCGCACCGAGGTCGCCCGTCTGCTCGACCTCGTGAGCCTCGACGCCGACCGCGCGCAGTCGCTCCCGGCCGCGCTCTCGGGAGGACAGCGCCAGCGCATCGCCCTGGCCAGGGCACTCGCCGCCCGGCCCGAGGTCGTGATCGCCGACGAGATCACCTCAGCACTCGACGTGTCGGTGCAGGGCTCCGTGCTCAACCTCGTGCGAGAACTGCGCGGTGAGCTCGACCTCACGATGCTGTTCATCTCGCACAATCTGTCTGTCGTGCGCTACCTGAGCGACCGCATCGCGGTGATGTACCTGGGGCGCATCGTCGAGTTCGGGCCCACCGAGCAGGTGCTCGCCGACCCGCAGCACCCGTACACGCGGGATCTGCTGCAGGCGGCGCCCACCCGGTACGGGAACCTGCTCGCGGTCGATCCGCTCGCACCGGTCGATGTCGAGCCCGCTGATCCGCACGCGCCGCCCAGCGGATGCCGCTTCCACCCGCGGTGTCCGATCGGCCCGGCCGCACGACCCGACCGTCAGATCTGCGTGATCGCGGAACCTCCGCTGCCCACGGGCACGGCGGGCGCTGCCTGTCATTTCGCGGGGACGCCTGCCGACGCCGCGCTCGGGACTGTGCCCACCTCCCAAACCATCCCCCTGGTTTCGGCCGCGACCACAACACGGTCCCCGCTCTCAGCGGACACAGTGGACTGACCATCGATTGGAGCTCTCATGAACCGCGTCACCGTCGACGATCTGCTCTCCGTCCGCACGCCCGAGCAGCCCGCGCTGTCTCCGGACGGCACCCGCATCGCCTTCGTGCTGCGGACCACCGACCGCGACGGCGACCGCGACGCACGGGCGCTGTGGCAGGTTCCGGCCGCGGGCGGAACCCCCTCCGCACTGACCTACGCGACGGCGGACTCGACGCCGGTGTGGAGCCCGGACGGCTCGCAGCTGGCGTTCCTGCGTGCGCAGGACGGCCCCGCGCAGCTCTGGCTCCTCCCCGCTGCGGGTGGCGAGGCGCGCAACCTCACGACTCTCCCTCTCGGTGCCGGAGCCCCCGCCTGGAGCCCCGACGGACAGCGCATCGCCTTCACGGCACCGGTCGACAGCGCAGCCCTCCCCGGCGAGGACGCGGAGACCATCCTCGCCCGGCGATCAGCGCCGACCGCCACCGACCGCCTCGGCTACAAGGCCGACGGCGCGGGCAACCTCGGCACCCTCGTGCAGCAGGTGCACGTGCTCGACGTCGACTCAGGCGCGGTCACCGTCCTCACCCGTGGACGCTCCCACGCGTCCGAGCCGTTCTGGTCGCCCGACGGCACACAGATCGCCTACTCGTCGAGTGTCGAGGACGACTCGGACCTGACGATGCGGGTCCCCGTGTTCGTGCGCTCGTCCACCGACCCGAACAGCGAGGCCGTGCAGATCAGTGCGGCCGACGTGCAGGCCACAGCCGTGGGCTGGACGCGGGACGGTCGCCACGTGCTGGCGGCCGGACGCACCGATACCGAGGTCGGCAACGCGGACCTGCTGCTGTTCCCGGTCGACGGCGGCGAGCCGCAGAGCATCACGGGAAGCCTCGATCGCAACGTGATGCCGGGTGGCCCCGGCTACCCCGGCGGGATGCCGCAGTTCACCGACGGCGGAGACATCGTGTTCTGCCTGCGCGACAACGGCTATTCGCACGTGTATCGCGTGGCCACCGACGGGTCGGGCGCCACGTCGCTCGTGAGTGGCACCGCGAACGTGTCCGGGCTGTCGGTCGCCGGGCTATCCGCGGCGATCGTGCTCGCCACACCGGACTCCTTCGGCGACGTCGCGCTCCTGGACCTCGCCGACGGCACGACCCACGTCGTCACCGCATACGGCACCCCCGACTTCGACCTCGTGCCCGCCGAGGAGCGCCGCTTCACCATCTCCGACGGCACGGTCGTCACGGGCTGGCTGCGCCGCGATCCCGATGCCACGGGACCGCTGCCGCTGCTTCTCGACGTCCACGGCGGTCCGCACAACTCCTGGAACGGCGCGGCAGACATCATCCACCCGTACCACCAACTGCTCGCACGCCGCGGCTGGGCGATCCTGACCCTCAACCCCCGCGGCAGCGACGGTTACGGCGATGCGTTCTTCTCCGCGGTCTCCGGAGGATGGGGAGTCAACGACACGAACGACTTCCTCGAGCCGATCGACCAGCTCGTGGCCGATGGCATCGCGGATCCGGCTCGTCTCGCCGTCACCGGTTACAGTTACGGCGGCTTCATGACCTGCTACCTGACCTCGCGCGACGACCGGTTCGCCGCAGCCGTCGGAGGAGGTGTGGTCACCGACCTCTTCTCGATGGGCGGCACGTCCGACTTCGGGCACTACCTGTCGGCGAAGGAGAACGGCGGGCTGCCGTGGCGTGACGAGGAGCGCATCTCGGCGCAGTCGCCGTTCACACAGGTCGACCGGGTCACCACACCGACGCTCATCCTGCAGGGGGCGGCGGACGACCGCTGCCCCGTCGGCCAGGCGGAACAGTGGTTCACCGCCCTGCGCGAGCGCGATGTGCCCACCCGCCTCGTGCTCTACCCCGGCGGTTCGCACCTCTTCCTGCTCTCCGGTCCGCCCTCGCACCGGGCGGATTACTCGCAGCGGGTGATCGACTGGGTCGAGCAGTACGCCCCTCCCGCCGGGAAGCCCGTGCGCGCCCGGCTCGACGCCCGGCACTGGCAACAGCGGCTCAGTGCCCTGGCCGCGACGCACAAGGTGCCGGGAGCGACCCTCGGCATCCTCCGTGTCGGCGAAGAGCCGGTATATGCGCATCACGGCATACTCAACGTGCGCACCGGAATCGAGACCACCGACGACTCGGTCTTCCAGATCGGTTCGATGACGAAGGTGTGGACCGCCTCGGTGGTGATGCGGCTCGTCGACGAGGGCAAGCTCGACCTCGACGCTCCGATCGTGGACTATCTGCCGGAGTTCTCCTCCTCGGACCCGGAGGTCACGCGCCGGGTGACGATGCGTCACCTGCTCAGCCACACCAGCGGGATCGACGGCGACGTCTTCACCGACACCGGCCGGGGCGATGACACGCTCGAGAAGTACGTCACGCTCTTGGACGGGGTCGCCCAGAACCACCCGCTGGGTGCGACCATGTCGTACTGCAACTCGGGTTTCGTGCTCGCGGGCCGCGTGATCGAGAAGATCACCGGCACCAGCTGGGACCAGGCCATGCGCGACCTGCTCATCTCCCCGCTCGGACTCACCCACTCCTCGACGCTCCCGGAGGAAGCGGTCATGTTCCGGACGGCCAGCGGCCACACCGAGATCGGCGAAGACGGTCCCGTCCTCGCCCCGGCATGGATGCTCCCCCGCGCGATGGGACCAGCCGGACTCGTCAACTCCACCACCGCCGACGTGCTCGCGTTCGCCCGCATGCACCTGACCGGTGGCCTCGCCGCCGACGGCACCAGGGTGCTCTCCGAAGAGAGCGTGCGACGGATGCAGCAGCACGAGGTCGATGTGCCCGACCCGTACTCCATCGGAGACAGCTGGGGCGTGGGCTGGATCCTCTTCAACTGGCAGGGGCGCAAGGTCATCGGCCACGACGGCAACACGATCGGGCAGTCGTCGTTCCTGCGCATCCTCCTCGATGAGGAGGTCGCGGTCACCCTGCTCGCCAACGGGGGCAACACCCGCGACCTGTACGACGCGCTCTTCGGGGAGATCTTCGCCGAGATCGCCGACCTGCGCATCCCCGCCGGACTCGTCCCCCCGGAGGAGCCCTACGCCGACGACTTCTCGGAGTTCGAGGGCGTCTACGACCGCGCAGGCGTGCGCACGGAGATCTTCCGCGATGACGACGGCGTGCGCATGCGCACGACCATCAACGGCCCCCTCGCGTCCCTGCTCCCCGACCCGGTGCAGGAGCATCCGCTGGTGCCGGTCCGCCCCGGCGAGTTCGTGATGCGCACCGAGGGCGAACAGGCCTGGCATGCGGTCGTCTTCTATTCCCTGCCCAGCGGCGAGCGCTATCTGCACCACGGCGTCCGCGCAGCGCCGAAGGTCTCGTGATGACGGTGCAGGCGGACGTGGACCTCGACCAGGTCCTGGCCGACATCGAGACCCTCGTCTCCTGCGAGTCGCCGTCCGACGACCTCGACGCCGTCTCCCGCAGCGCCGATGTCGTCGCCTCCCTCGGCGAGAGGCTGCTGGGCGTCGCACCCGAGCGCATCGTTATCGAGGGGCGCACGCATCTGCGGTGGCGGTTCGGTGATCCGGCAGTGCTGATCCTCGGCCATCACGACACGGTGTGGCCGCTCGGATCGTTGCAGCGGCTCCCCTTCCGCATCCACGACGGCGTGCTGCGGGGTCCGGGATGCTTCGACATGAAGACCGGCGTGGCGATGGCGCTGCACGCCGTGGCCGCGCTGCCCGACCGCACCGGCGTCAGCATCCTGATCACGGGCGATGAGGAACTCGGCTCCCCGAGCTCTCGCGCGCTGATCGAGCAGGAGGCGATCGGGTGCGCGGCGACGTTCGTGCTCGAGGCCGCGGCCGAGGGTGGCGCCGTGAAGCTCGCACGCAAAGGCGTCTCGCTCTACCGGGTGCACGTCAGCGGCCGGGCAGCCCACGCCGGACTGGAACCGGAGCGCGGTGTGAACGCCGCGATCGAGGCCGCGCATCTGCTGCTCGCGATCGCCCGGCTCGGCGACCCGGCAGCGGGAACCAGTGTGACGCCAACGCTTCTGCGTGCCGGCAGCACGACGAACACGGTCCCGGCCGAGGCGGAGTTCGCGGTCGACGTGCGGGTGCGCACGGTGGCGGAGCAGGACAGGGTGGATGCGGCGCTCCGCGCCATCGCCCCGACGCTTGCGGGAGCGTCCGTCCGCATCGAAGGCGGTGCGAATCGACGTCCACTGGAACCGGAGTCATCGGCGCACCTGTTCGCGCAGGCAGTCGCGATCGCTGCGCGCACAGGACTCACCCCGTTCCGGGGCGTCGCGGTCGGCGGCGCCTCCGACGGCAACTTCACCGCCGCGCTCGGAGTGCCGACGCTCGACGGTCTCGGGGCCGTGGGCGGCGGCGCGCACGCCGACGACGAGCATGTGGTGATCGCGATGATCCCCGAACGGACCCTGCTGCTGCAGGAGCTGATCGCCACCGCTCTGGCCGGGCACGCGACCAGGGCTGATCGCGATGCGCTGGCCGGAGGAAGGGCATGAGCATGACGGATGCCGCGGCGTTCCGCGCCTCACCTGCGGAGGCGGCCGATGCGGCGAGCGCCGCCGCATCGAGGGCGGGAGTGGATATCCGCCTGCTTTCGGAGGTCGACGACTTCGCCCGGGTCGCCGAGCTGTTCCAGAGCATCTGGACCAAGCAGGGCGAGGCCTCCCCCGTGAACGTCGAGACCCTGCGCGCGCTGTCGAAGGCCGGCAGTTACGTGGGCGGTGCCTTCGAGCACGACGAGCTCGTCGGCGCGTGCTTCGGCTTCTTCGCCGCCCCCGGTCAGCGTGCCCTGCACAGCCACATCGCCGGTGTCTCCTCGCGCATGCGGGGCCGCAGCGTCGGTTTCGCCCTCAAGGTGCATCAGCGGGCGTGGGCGCTCGAAGAGGGGCTGGACGAGATCTCCTGGACGTTCGACCCGCTCATCAGTCGGAACGCCCATTTCAACCTCGTGAAGCTCGCTGCGAGCCCGACGTCGTATCACCGCAACTTCTACGGGCACATGGCCGACGCCCTCAACGGCGCGGACGACACCGACCGGATGCTGGTGACCTGGTACGTGCGCGACCCTCGCGTCGTGGCCGCCTGCCACGGCGAGTCCGCAGGCAGCGCCGACGTGGTCGCCCACGCCGAGCCGCTGCTCAGCGTGGGCGAAGACCTCGGGCCGCTCCGTCATCGCACCGACGCGCGCCTGGTGCGCGTGGCGTTGCCGCGCGACATCGAGACCCTGCGTCTCACCGAACCCGCCAGCGCGACCGCATGGCGTCTGGCCCTGCGGGAGACACTCGGAGCATCGCTGGAGGGTGGAGGGCGCGTGCTCTCGTTCGACCGCTCCGGCGCGTACACCATCGACAGAGGAGAACAGGGATGAAGCTCACCGGATTCGAGCTGCGCGTGATCGAGATGCCGCTGGTGTCGCCGTTCCGGACGTCGTTCGGGGTGCAGACCGTGCGCGAGGCGCTGCTGGTCCGCGCGGTCACCGACGAGGCGGAGGGCTGGGGCGAGGGCGTCGCGATGAACGACCCGCTGTACTCCTCCGAGTACGTGGAGGCGAGCGTCGACGTGATCACCCGGTTCCTGCTGCCTGCGCTCGCACAGGTGAAGGATCTCGACGCGGGTGGCGTCGCTCCGGCACTGGCGACGTTCAAGGGGCACCGCATGTCGAAGGCTGCCGTCGAGCTGGCGATCCTCGACGCCGAGCTGCGTGCCGCGGGGGTGCCGCTGTCCCGCGAGCTCGGCGCCGTGCGCGACCGCGTCGACTGCGGTGTCTCGGTCGGCATCATGGACTCCATCCCCGAGCTGCTCGCTGCCGTCGGCGGGTACCTCGACGAGGGATACGTGCGCATCAAGCTGAAGATCGAGCCGGGGTGGGACATCGACCCCGTGCGCGCGGTGCGTGAGCGCTTCGGTGACGAGGTGCTGCTGCAGGTCGACGCGAACACCGCCTACCACCGCAGTGACGCCCGGCACCTCGCCAAGCTCGACCCGTTCGATCTGCTCCTGATCGAACAGCCCCTCGACGAGGAGGACCTGCTCGGCCACGCACAGCTCGCGAAGGCCATCACGACCCCGGTGTGCCTCGACGAGTCGATCGTCTCGGCCCGCGCGGCGGCGGATGCGATCGCCCTCGGTGCGTGCTCGATCGTGAACATCAAGCCGGGTCGCGTGGGCGGATACCTCGAAGCGCGTCGCATCCACGACGTGTGCGTGGCCAACGACATCCCGGTGTGGTGCGGCGGGATGCTCGAGACCGGGATCGGCCGCGCGGCGAACGTCGCCCTCGCGGCTCTGCCCGGTTTCACGCTCCCGGGCGACACGTCGGGCTCCGGCCGCTACTACTCCCGCGACATCACCGAGCCGTTCGTCGTCGAAGACGGCACGCTCACGGTTCCGACGGGTCCGGGGATCGGGGTCACCCCGGATCAGGATGCGCTGGACGCCGTGACGGTCCGCACCGAGTGGATCACCTTCTGAGCACCAGATGACCGCGCGAGCGGGGCACGATGATCCTGTCGAGATCGACCAAGAGTCGATACGATTTCGTCGTGCTCCACAGCTCCGCGACCAGCGGTCTCCCCCTACCCTGGGCCCTGTGCTCATGTCCGTGACGACCAGGCCCCGCGCCAGCCTCGGCCGGGTCATCGAAGACCTCGGCAACACCCTGCTCGAGGTCGTGAGCGGTGCGGTCGACGACGACGCCGAGATCGAGACGGTCGTCATCCACGACGTCCTCGACGACGCGATGCCGATGCGCGGCGCACTCGTGCTCGGCGTCGGGCTGAGCGACCCCGAGGAGATCGCCGACCTGCTGCAGACACTCGCCGCCCAGCACGCCTCCGCCCTCGTGCTGCGCGCTCCGGTGCGGGCGGAGCAACCGGTGCGCGATGCGTCCGAGGCCACCGGCATCCCTGTCCTCGCCCTCACGCGCGGGGCGTCGTGGGCACAGTTGGCCGCCATGCTGCGCTCGCTCATCGCCGAGGGAGACGTCGGCGACCAAGGAGCGACGACGCTCGGCGGTATGCCATCGGGCGACCTCTTCGCCCTCGCCAACGCGATCGCCACCCTGCTGAACGCCCCGGTCACGATCGAGGACCGCAACTCTCGGGTCGTCGCGTTCTCGGGCCGCCAGCACGAGGCGGATCCGGCGCGCATCGAGACGGTGCTCGGTCGGCAGGTGCCCGAGCGGTTCGCGCGCCAACTCGAAGAGCGCGGCGTCTTCCAGGAGCTGTACCGCAGCGAGGATCCGATCGACGTCGGTCCGGTGCTCAACACCGAGGGCCTTCCCTCGTTCCCCCGCGTGGCCCTGGCGGTGCGCGCGGGCGATGAGATCCTCGGGTCGATCTGGGCCGCCGTTCAGGAGCCGCTCTCCCCCGATCGCGTGCGCGCGCTGAAGGACTCAGCCGGCCTCGTCGCGTTGCACATGCTGCGCCTGCGGGCCGGTGCCGATGTCGAGCGCCGACTGCGCGCCGACCTGCTCGCCACCATCCTCGAAGGAGGCCCGGGAGCGGCGGATGCCACGGCACGACTGCGGCTGAACGACCACCGGTGCGTGGTGCTCGCACTCTCCGCCGCGGAAGAGGCCGACGATGAACCGTCGGCCGGAGCCCGCGGTGTCGCGGAGAGGCAGCACATCGCCGACGCCTTCGCCGTGCACCTGGGCGCCGTCTATCTCCGTTCCGCCGTCGCCGTGATCGGCAACGTCGTGTACGCCGTCGTCGGCACCCGGCCGGAGCAGGGCGATACCGATCACGGGGCCGAGCGCAGCGATGCCGACAGCCGAGCCGCACGCGTGGCGACCGACTTCCTCGGCCGGCTCGGGGCGACCAGCGAGATCCGCATCGGCGTCGGCACGGTGGCGGATGAGACCACCGGCATCCCCTCGTCCCGCGCGAACGCCGACCGTGCGCTCGGCGTGGTCCGCCAGGCGCCGTCGCGCGAACCGGTCGCGCGCTTCACCGCGGTGCAGATGGAGGCTCTGCTGGTCGAGCTCGGCGACCTCGTGCGAGCCCGTGGCGACCAGCCCACCGGCCCCGTCGCCCAGCTGCTCGCCCAGGACCGGGAGAAGGGCACGCACCTGGTCGAGACACTGCGGGCCTGGCTCGACGCCTTCGGCGATGTGGCGGTGGCGGCGGCCCGGGTGTACACACACCCGAACACCTTCCGGTATCGACTGCGCCGCCTGTCGGAGATCAGCGGACTCGATCTGACCGACCCGGAAGCCCGGTTCTCGGCCATGGTGCAGCTGCGCCTGCTCGTTCCCCACGACTGACGCGACCTTCGTCACATCAGGGGAAGGCGTCACATCAGGGGAAGGCGCCACATCAGGGGAAGGCGCCACATCAGGGGACAGCGCCGCATCAGGGGACAGCGCCTGCCCCGCCCCTCGCGGGGACGGGGCCGGCTGAGGCTCGTGGCCCGTCGCCGTCTGCACCCGGCGCGTGCGGCTCGTGGCCTCTCCGTCGAGTGCGCGTGATGTCCGCTCGTGGCCGACATCCTGCGTATCTGACACTCATTTCACCACCTATAGAGCATTCAGACCATAGAGTGGTTTCCGATTGATCGATCCGATCAATCGGTGCAGCCCGAAGAAGGCGACGGTGATCGAAATGGCCAACCTCGACGAGACCGACCGGCGGATCCTCACGGTGCTCGACACCGACCCGCGGCGCCCGGTGGCCCTGATCGCCCAGGACCTCGGCCTCGCGCGGGGCACCGTGCACGCGCGGCTGGAGCGTCTCGAGTCCGGTGGCTACCTGCGCGCACACAGCGCGCGCATCCTCCCGCAGGCACTGGGCCGGGGCGTCGCCGCCTCGATCCTCGTCGAGCTCGACCAGCACAAGATCACCGCCGCGATCGAGGCGCTCAGCCGTGTTCCCGAAGTGCTGGAGTGCTTCGCGCCGGCCGGTGACACCGACCTGCTGCTGCGCGTCGTCGCCAAGGACCCCGACGACCTCTACCGGGTCGCCGAAGTGGTGCGGCTGTGCCCCGGCATCCTCCGCACCTCGACGAGCCTGTTCTTGCGCGAGGTCATCCCCTACCGGGTGAGCGCGCTGCTGAACGCCGAGTGAGACCCCGCACTGAAGTGGACTCGTGCGTCAGCCGATGATGCGGGCGCCGGGGACGGGGCCGTGCACGTGCAGCGGGTCGAGCCCGGTCTCCCGCAGCGAGGACTGCACGTCCTGCGCGGTCTCGGGATCGGGGCACAACAGCGCCACCGTAGGCCCGGAGCCGGAGACGATGCCCTGGAGGGCACCCGCGGCGACACCCTGACGGATCGTGTCGGCGAGGTCGGGGCGTTCGAAGAGGGCCGCGGCCTGCAGATCGTTGAACAGTGTCTCGGCGAGCTGCGCCGGGTCGCCGGAGCGGAGCGCCTGCAGCACCGGGATCGGCACGTCCAGCGACAGCGGCGGATCGTCGGCGAGCGCACCCTCTTCCTCGCGCAGCAGGTCGAGGCGCTCGTAGACGACGGGCGTCGACAGCCCCTGCTCACTGGGCACCAGGATCCAGTCGAAACGTCCGCGGGCGAGCGCCGGGTTGAGCTGGTCGCCGCGGCCGGTGCCGACCGCCGTGCCGCCGTGCAGGGCGAACGGCACATCCGCACCGAGACGTGCGGCGAGGTCGTGCAGCCGCGCCTGTGAGAGCCCGGTTCCCCACAGTGCATCGCAGGCGACCAAGGCGGCAGCGGCGTCCGCCGAGCCTCCGCCCATGCCGCCGGCGACAGGCACGCTCTTGCGGATCTCGAGGGCGACTCCGCCTCGATGATCCACGGCGACGGCGAGCAGCTTGGCCGCGCGCATCGCGAGGTTGCGATCATCGAGCGGAACGGAGTCGATGTCTTCCACGCCCGAGACCGTGACCGAGAAGTCGTCGGCGGGGCGTGCGATCACGTCTTCGTAGAGGGATACCGCCTGGAAGACCGTCGCCAACGCGTGGTAGCCGTCGTCGTGCCGCCCGCCGACCCCGAGGAAGACGTTGATCTTCCCCGGGGCGCGCACGTGCACGGAGTCGGCGAACGCGGCATGGCTCATGATCGGGTCACAGCTCCGAGGACTTGGCCCACAGGTTGACGTCGATGGCTCCCGCGAGCTCGTCGATGCGCGCGAGCTCCTCAGAGCTGAAGGCAGGACCGTTCACGGCGGCGATGTTCTCGTCCAGCTGCTCCGGCCGCGAGGCGCCGATCAAGGCCGAGGCCACGACGGGGTTGCGCAGCGTCCACTGCAGCGCGAGCTGCGCGAGCGACTGGCCACGCCCCTGCGCGACCTCGTTCAGCGCGCGCAGGGTCTGCACGGCCTCATCGGTGAGGCGGCCCTCCGGCAGCGAACCGCGCTTCTGCGCGCGCTCGGCCGTGCCGTCGCCGAGGTATTTGTCGGTGAGCAGGCCCTGCGCCAGCGGCGTGAAGGCGATCGCGCCCAGGCCCGACTGCTCGAGGGTGTCGGTCAGGCCGTCTTCGACCCAGCGGTTGAGGATCGAGTAGGCGGGCTGGTGGATGACCAGCGGCGTGCCGAGATCCTTCGCGACCGCGACGGCCTCTGCCGTGCGCTCGGCGCTGTACGACGAGATACCCACGTACAGGGCCTTGCCCTGGCGCACGAGGGTGTCGAGCGCGCCGACCGTCTCGGCGATCGGGGTGACCGGGTCGACCCGGTGCGAGTAGAAGATGTCGACGTAGTCGAGGCCCATCCGCGTCAGCGACTGCTCGGCACTGGCGAGGATGTACTTGCGGCTCGCGAAGTCGCCGTAGGGACCGGGCCACATGTCCCAGCCGGCCTTGGACGAGATGATCAGCTCGTCGCGGTACGGGCGGAGGTCTTCGGCGAAGATGCGCCCGAAGTTCTTCTCCGCCGAGCCGTAGGGCGGGCCGTAGTTGTTCGCCAGGTCGAAGTGCGTGATGCCGCGGTCGAACGCGTGGCGCAGCAGTGCGCGCTGGTTGTCGAGCGGGATGTTGTCGCCGAAGTTCCACCACAGTCCGAGCGAGATCGGTGGCAGGTAGAGGCCGGACGTGCCGACCTGGCGGTAGGCGAACTGCTGGTAGCGGCTCTCGTCCGCCGCGTACGGACGGTGCAGCTCGGGGACATCGGGGCGGAAGCGAGGGGAGTCGGTCACGGTGCCAGATTACTGGGTGGGGGCGACGTCGTCATCGAGGGCATCGACATCGATGCTGTCGACCGAGAGGGCGGCGGCCGCCGCAGCATGCTGCGCGATGCGCTGATAGTCCGCGACCGTGAGGTCTTCTCCGCGAGCAGTCGGTGCGACACCCGCGGCGATCAGCACCTCCGACGCCGCCGCCGAGCTGCCGAAGATCCCGGACAGGGCCTGACGGAGCATCTTCCGACGCTGGTTGAAGGCCGCGTCCACGATCTGGAAGGTGCGACGGCGCTCCTCCTCGGTGCCGCGCTCCCCCTCGGAGCGGTCGAAGCCGACGAGCAGGCTGTCGACGTTCGGGACCGGCCAGAACACCTGGCGGGACACGGTGCCCGAGAGCTTCCATTCGCCGTACCAGGCGGCCTTGACGCTCGGCGAGCCATAGATCTTCGACCCCGGCTTCGCGGCCAGGCGCTCGGCGACCTCGGCCTGGACCATCACGACGCCGCGCTGCAGGTAGGCGAAGTTCTCGAGGAAGTGCAGCAGCACCGGCACCGAGACGTTGTAGGGCAGATTCGCCACCAGCACGGTGGGCTCCCCCGGCAGTGCGGTGATGCGCAGCGCATCCGCGTCGACGACCGTGAGCCGATCGGCCTCGACACCGTGCTCGGCGGCGGTCTGCGCCAGGCGGGCGGCGAGGCGATGATCGATCTCGACGGCCGTGACCGAAGCCCCGGTCTCGAGGATCGCGAGGGTCAGCGAGCCGAGCCCCGGTCCGACCTCGACCACGCGCTCGTGCGGCTGCACGCGGGCGGCCTGCACGATCTTGCGCACGGTGTTCGCATCGGTGACGAAGTTCTGGCCGAGCTTCTTCGTCGGGGTGACGTCGAGCTCGGCGGCGAGGCGGCGGATCTCGGTGGCGCCGAGCAGGGAGACGGTCATGCCCCCATTCTCCCCCACTCCTTCGATGTCCCCCGTCGTCAGTAGTCTTCTCTGGTGCCTTCTCTCGGTGAACTCGTCGCGCCCCGCCGTATGGGCCGAGACTTCCGCTGGCTGCTCGCGTCGTCGTGGACGAGCAACGTCGGCGACGGCGTCGCGCTCGCGGCCGCTCCGCTGCTGATCGCGTCGATGACCTCGTCGCCGATCCTGGTGGCGGCCGGCGCGATCCTGCAGTTCCTTCCGTGGCTGCTGTTCGGCCTGCACGCGGGTGCCATCGCCGACCGCTTCGACCGGCGGCGGCTGGTCATGTTCGCCAACGCTGCCAGAGCGGTCGTGCTCGCAGCGCTGTGCGTGTTCCTCATCACGGGCGTGGCCAACATCTGGATCGTGCTCGCAGTCGCCTTCCTCTACGGCACCGCCGAGGTGTTCGTCGACACGGCGGGCAGCACGCTGCTGCCCATGCTCGTGAAGCCCGCAGACCTCGGCATCGGCAATGCGCGTCTGCAGGCCGGATACCTGGTCGCGAACCAGTTCGCCGGTCCCCCGCTGGGCGCCTTCCTGTTCGCCGCAGGCACGGCGTGGCCCTTCCTGCTCGAGGTCGTGTGCGTGAGCTTCGCCGTGGTGCTCATCTCGCGCATGGCGAAGACACCCGTCCCGCCCCGGGAGAACGACACCCGCCCTCCGGTGCACACCGACATCGCCGAAGGCCTGCGGTGGCTGTGGCGAAACCCTCCGGTGCGCATGCTGGTGCTCATCATCCTGGTCTTCAACATCACCTGGGCGGCTCCGTGGGGCGTGCTCGTCCTGTACGCCACCGAGCACCTGCACATGGGCGCGGTCGGCTACGGTGCGCTCACGACGGCATCGGCGGCCGGGGGGATCCTGGCGACCCTCAGCTTCGGTTGGCTGGAGCGCCACGTGTCCTTCGCGACGCTGATGCGGGTCGTGCTGTCGCTAGAGGTGCTCATGCACCTGTCGTTCGCGCTCACCACCACCGGCTGGGTGGCCCTGGTCATCATGTTCTTCTTCGGCGCCTACGCATTCGTCTGGGGAACGATCTCCACGACCGTGCGACAGCGACTGGTCCCCGCCGAGCTCCAGGGCCGGGTGGCCTCCGTGAACATGGTCGGCGTGTTCGGTGGCATGGTCGTCGGGCAGGCGCTCGGAGGCGTGATCGCCCAGGTCTGGGGGCTCACCGCGCCGTGGTGGTTCGCCTTCGTCGGTGCCGCCCTCACGCTGCTGCTGGTGTGGAAGCCCATCTCGCAGATCGTGTCGGCGAAGCCTGTCGCCGAGACCGGGCCCGACGATGCGGAACCCGCGAGTCCGTCGGCGAACGACCCTCAGTCGGCGAACGAGCCGTAGACCCGCAGGGTGTTCTCGGCGAGCTGGGCGCACAGCTCATCCACGTCGATGCCGAGCTCTGCGGCCATGAAGCGCACCGTGATCGGTACCAGGTAGGGCGCGTTCGGGCGGCCTCGCAAAGGCACCGGGGTGAGGAACGGCGCATCCGTCTCGACCAGGAGGCGATCGAGCGGGGTGACCTTCAACGCATCGCGAAGATTCTGGGCGTTCTTGAACGTGACGTTGCCGGCGAACGACAGGTGGTAGCCGGCATCGGCGCAGGTGCGCGCCATCGCATCGTCACCCGAGAAGCAGTGGAACACGGTGCGCTCCGGGGCACCCACGCGGGTCAGTGTCTCCAGCACCGCATCGTGTGCGTCGCGGTCGTGGATCTGCATCGCGATGCCGTGCTTCTTCGCGAGCGCGATGTGTGCCTCGAACGACTCGAACTGCGGCGCCCGCCGCTCGGGCTCCGTCCGGAAGAAGTCGAGACCGGTCTCGCCGATCGCCCGGGTGCGCGGGTGCGCGGCGAGCTCGTCGATCACCGCGATCGCCTCATCCAGACGCCCCTCCTCTGCATACGTCGGCGCATCGTTCGGGTGGATCGCGACGGCGGCCAGCACACGAGGGTCGGATGCCGCGGCCTCGACCGCCCACCGCGACGACTCGATGTCGCCCGAGGCCTGCACGACCCCGGTGATGCCCACGGCCGCTGCGCGGTCGAGCTGCTCGCTCAGCGACAGCGGGTCGTCTCCGTCGAGGATCTCGAGGTGCGCATGGTTGTCGTACACCGGGACCGTGAGCGGCTCGGGTGCGGGCGGATACTTCAGGTCCTTGCGCCCGTCGCCCGAACGCTCACGCACGTAGGTCTCGGCCATCTCTTCGCGCTCTGTGATTCGGACCGCGGTTCAGGCCGCGGACTCCACCCGCGGGAACAGCGGTGCAAGGCCGTTGACGCTGGTGCCGGGACGCAGCACGCCCCAGGCTCCCGCCTCGCGGATCGGCTGGTCCTGCAGACGGCCCAGGGTCTCGGCGGCACCGAGGGCGATCCAGAGCTTCTCGGTCGACTGCGGCATCACGGGCGACAGCAGCACCGCGAGGGCGCGCAGGCCCTCGGCGCAGGTGTACAGCACGGTGCCGAGGCGCGCGCGCTGGTCCTCGTCTCCGCTGTTCGCCTGCTTGGCCAGTGCCCACGGCTCGTTCGCGGTGATGTAGCCGTTCAGCGCGTCGACGATGGTCCAGATCGCCGAGATCGCCTCGTCGATGCGGAACTGCGCGATGGACACATCCGCATTCGTCGCCGCATCCGCCACGATCTTCTGGATCGCGAGATCCTTCTCGGTGTATTCGGCCGCGCGCGGCACGACGCCCTCGAAGTACTTCTCGATCATCGCGGTGGTGCGCGAGGCGAGGTTGCCGAAGCCGTTCGCGAGCTCGGCCTGGTAGCGAGCCGACAGGTCTTCCCACGAGAACGAGCCGTCCTGACCGAAGGCGATCGCCGAGAGGAAGTAGAAGCGGTACGCGTCCGAGCCGAAGACGTCGGTGATCTCGGTCGGCGCGATGCCGGTGAGCTTCGACTTCGACATCTTCTCACCGCCCACGAGCAGCCAGCCGTGCGCGAACACGCCCTTCGGCACGTCGAGGCCGGCCGCCATCAGCAGCGCCGGCCAGATCACGGCGTGGAAGCGCAGGATGTCTTTGCCGACCACGTGGTACGCGGGCCAGCGGCGCTCGAAGGTCTCCTCATCGGAGCCGTAGCCGACGGCCGTGGCGTAGTTCAGCAGCGCATCGACCCACACGTAGATGACGTGCGACTCGTCCCAGGGCAGCGGGATGCCCCAGTCGAAGGTCGAGCGCGAGATCGACAGATCCTTCAGGCCCTGGCTCACGAAGGAGACGACCTCGTTGCGCGCCGAGTCGGGGCGCACGAAATCGGGCTGGGTCTTGTAGAGCTCGAGCAGGCGGTCCTGGAACTCGCTGAGCTTGAAGAAGTAGTTCTTCTCCTGCAGCAGTTCGAGGGGCTTCGAGTGGATCGCACAGACCTTGAGGCCCTCGAACGGACCGGTGCCGTCGACGATCTCGGACTCGGGCTTGAACTCCTCGCACCCCACGCAGTAGAGCGCCTCGTACTCGCCCGCGTAGATGTAACCGCGGTCGTACAGGCGCTGGAAGAACGTCTGCACGTTCGTCTCGTGGCGCTCCTGCGTGGTGCGGATGAAGTCGTCGTTGGCGACGTCGAGCGTCGTCAACAGCGGGAACCAGCTCTCGCTGACGAGCTTGTCGACCCATTCCTGCGGCGTGACGTTGTTGGCCGCCGCGGCGCGCAGCATCTTCTGCCCGTGCTCGTCGGTGCCCGTCAGCATCCAGGTGTCATCCCCCGCCTGGCGGTGCCACCGTGCGAGCGTGTCGACGGCCACCGTCGTGTACCCGTGGCCGATGTGAGGCACGTCGGACGGGTAGTAGATGGGCGTGGTGATGTAGAAGGATTCGCCTGCGGGCATGGAGCAATTCTAGGTGCGATGCCGCGGGTGGTTACGCCGTGTCCGCGCATACGCGGCAGGAGGCTCATGCCACCGACACGTCGATGCGATGCCATCCCTGCGCGCCATCAGGGGCAGGCGCCGCCGGATCCGACGTCTGCGTCTCGCCGTCGACGCTGAGCGCCCGGCATTCGACGGTGTGCGCTCCGCTCTCCGCCGTCCAGTCGAGGCTCCATTGCACCCAGGTGTCGGTAGAGATCGCCGTCGCGAGTTCGGCGGCGCGCCACGGGCCGTCGTCGATGCGCACCTCCACCCCGGCGACGCCGACGTGCTGCTGCCAGGCCATCCCGGCGATGACCGCTTTCCCCGCGGGGATCGATTGGCCGCGACGCGGGACGTCGATGCGCGACTGCAGCTTGATGGGCCCGTGATCCGACCATCCCCGCGTCGTCCAATAGGCCGTGGCACGGTCGAACCGCGTCACCTCCAGCTGCGTGACCCACTTGGTGGCCGAGACGTAGCCGTAGAGGCCCGGCACCACCATCCGCACCGGGAAGCCGTGCTCGATCGGCAGCGGCTCGCCGTTCATGCCGATCGCGAGCAGGGCGTCGCGGTCGTCCGTGAGCGCCTCGATCGGTGTCGATGCCGTGAAGCCGTCGACCGAGGTCGAGAGCACCATGTCGGCGTCGGCGTCGACACCCGCGCGCGCGAGCAGCTCCCGCACCGGAAGACCCAGCCAGCGGGCGTTGCCGATCAGTGATCCCCCCACCTCGTTCGACACGCAGGCGAGCGTCACGTCGGACTCCTGCATCGGCATGGCCAGCAGTTCGTCCCACGTGATCTCGATCTCGCGCGCGACCATCCCGTGGATGCGCAGCGACCAGTCGGCCGGGTCGACCTGCGGCACGATCAGCGCGGTGTCGATGCGATAGAACTCCGCGTTCGGGGTCACGACGGAGGCGAGACCGGGAATCCCCAGCTCCGCACCGGCGGGGACCGCCGCTGCCGCACGTGCCGCCGTCGGCAGCCGCAGGGCATCGCGGACCGCTTCGATCGAGCGGCTCGCCCCGCGCGCGACGTTTCCGACGATGAGTGCCACTGCGCCTGCTGCGGCGACCCCGGCGGTCCACAACAGGAATCGTCTCCGGTCCTCGCCGTCGGGCTGCAGGCCTGCGACCGGTCGCAGCCGAGCGATGAGCAGGCGCAGAGTGATCACGGCCACGAGCCCGGCGATCAGACCGGGCAGCCAGGCGAACGGGCCCGCACCGGGACGGATCATCGCCGCGACGACGGCGAGCGCACCCAGCGCCCCCAGGATCACCGCTCCGAGACCGGATCGTCTGCGCTCCAGGATCCCGGCGAATGCGGCGACGACGACGAGCACGACGGCGATCCCCGTGATCAGGGCAGCCTTGTCGCCGGTGCCGAACAGCGCGATGGCGGTGTCTTTCGCCCAGCTCGGCGCGAGGTCGATAAGTCCGCTCCCGATCACGGCGAACGGGCTCGCGCTCGGCTCGACTACCGCGGCGACGAGTTCTCCCAGGCCGACGGCGAGGAACGACGCGCTCAGACCCGCGGCAGCTGCCCGGAGGGTGTCTCGCCGTGTCTCTGCTCCGCGCGTCGCGTGCATCGCCTGCGTCATGTCCCGAGGGTAACCCCGCCGCGGATGCCGGGGGCGCATCCGCGGCGAGGTCGACGGTGCCTCTCAGAGACCGTTGCGGCGTGCGACCTCTCCGAGCCAGGCCAGCGACGGCTTCGGCGAGCGCTCGAACGTCTCGTGGTCGAAACCGATCAGACCGAACGTGGGGCGGAAACCGCTGGCCCACTCGTAGTTGTCGAGCGCGCTCCAGTGCTGGTAGGCGCGCACGTCGATGCCGTCGGAGATCGCGCGATGCAGACCTTCGAGCGCACCCTGCGTGTAGGCGATGCGGCGGGTGTCATCGGCGGTCGCGATGCCGTTCTCGGTCACGAGCACGGGCACGCCGCCGCTGCGCTCCCAGGCGCTGCGCACCCCCATCTCGAGCGCTTCAGGGAAGAATTCCCAGCCGGTCAGCGTCGTCTCGACGTCGGCCGACACCGGGCGCGGGCCCTCCGGACCGATGAAGGTGCGGGTGTACGCCTGCACGCCGACGAAGTCGTCGCCCGCCGACTGGTCGAGATACCAGTGGTCGCGGGGATCGCCGTACGCGGCGAGCATCTCGTCGGCTCCCGGCTCTCCCGTGGAGTGGAACGCCTGCGTCGCGATGGTCCATCCGGCCTTGACGCCGGGCACCGAATGCAGGATCTCCGATGCACGGTGGTGCGCCTCGAGCAGCGTGTCGGCGACGGCGAGGTCGGGGTTCGGGAGGCCGTAGGCGACGAGGTTCGCCGCGTCTTCTCCCCCGGCCAGCATCGCGGCGATGTTCGGCTCGTTGATCGTGCACACGTAGTCGATGCCGTCGAGGATCGGCAGCACGGTCTCGACGTAACGGGCGAACAGGTCGACCGCGTCGTCGGCGCGCCAGAAGCCGTCCTTCTGGAACCACTGCGGCACCGTGAAGTGCATGAGTGTGACCGTGGGGTCGAGTCCGTTCTCACGGGCGGTGTCGATCATGCGGCGGTAGTGGTCGAGCATCGCCCGGGAGACGAAGCCGCGCTCGGGTTCGATCCGCGCCCATTCCACCGAGAACCGGTAGGAGTTCAGCCCGGCGGCGGCGAGCAGCCGCATGTCCTCCGGGTAGCGGTGGAAGTGGTCGGCGGCATCGCCGGAGGGCTTCACCATGGGCGAGCCGGGCGCGTGTTCCATCGCCCACCAGTTGCTCGTGGTGTTGTTGCCCTCCACCTGGTGGGCCGCTGTCGCGGCACCCCACAGGAAGCCGTCGGGGAATGCGAGCACGAGTGCTCTCCTCTCTCTTGTGTTGAAGTCGTGACGGTCAGCGCAGGCGCGCGGGGTTGGGCACGGCGTCGAGCAGCTCGATCGTGTACGGGTCCTCCGGATGCTGCAGCACCTCGGCGGTCTCGCCGCGTTCGACCACCCGACCGCCATTGAGCACCAGGATGTTCTGGGTCACCAGGCGTGCGCTCAGCAGGTCATGCGTGATGTAGAGCATGCTGATGCCCCATCTCTCGCGCAGGTCCTCCAGCAGCGCCAGCACCCCGGCGCGGAGCGAGACGTCGAGCATCGACACGGGCTCGTCGGCGATCAGCACCTGCGGATCGCTCGCGAGCGCCCTGGCGATCACGACGCGCTGCCGTTGCCCGCCGGAGAGCTGGTGCGGCAGCTTGGCCGCGAACTGCTCGACGGGCGTGAGACCGACCGTCTCGAGCAGCTCCAGCACGCGCGCTCTGGCCTCGGGGCCGCGCAGCTTCGTGTAGTTCATGACCGGGCGGGTGAGGGCGTACTCGACGGTGTGCAACGGGTTGAGCGCCGCATAGGGGTCCTGAAACACCATCTGCACGTCCTTGCGCAGGTCTCGCAGACCACCGCGTTTGAGCGTCGCGACGTCGACATCGCCGAAGTGCACCGTGCCGGAAGTGGGCTTCTCGACGCCGGTCAGCATCTTGGCGATGGTCGACTTGCCCGATCCAGAGGCGCCGACGAGCGCCAGGGCCTCGCCCGGTTCGAGCCGGAACGACACGTCGTCGACGGCGGTCACGGCGTCCTGCCCGCGTCGCGGCGCCGGGTAGTGCTTCGAGACCCCGTCCACCACGATCGCCGCATCCGCCCGACGGGTGTCGCGCGACGACACGGTCGGCAGCGTCTCGGTGACGTCGGTCCGCGAACGCCCTTCCCGACGGCGAGTGCCGGCGTCGACGAAGCCGGGGATCTCGATCTTCTCCGCCCGAGGATCCGCGTAGTGGCTCAGCAGCATCCGGGTGTACTCGTCCTGCGGGCGTTCGAGGATGTCGATGCTCTTGGCGTCTTCGACGATGTGCCCTTCGTGCATCACCATCACCCGGTCCGTCGCCTCCAACACGATGCCGAGGTCGTGGCTGATGAGGATGGCGGTGAAGTGTTCGGCCCGCTGCAGCTCTTTGATCGTGTCCATCACCGCGTGCTGCACGAGCACGTCGAGCGCCGTGGTGGGCTCGTCGAACACCATCAACTGCGGTTCGAGAGACAGCGCGAGCGCGATCGAGGCACGCTGGCGCATACCGCCGGAGAGTTCGCCCGGGTAACGGGCGAGCACCGACGCGTCGAGACCGACCTTGCCGATGAGTTCACGGGCACGCGCATCGCGGGCCTCCTTGGGCACGTGGCCGTGGGCGGCGAAGATGTCGCGGAAGTGGTTGCCGATCGTGCGCACCGGGTTGAGGGCGTTCATGCCCGACTGCAGCACCATGGCGAATCCGCCCTGACGCTGACGGCGCAGCTCCTCGGCATCCAGCTCGCGGATGTCGCGTCCGCCGAAGAGGATGCGTCCCGCACTGATCCGCGCCGGTGGCTTCTGCAACCGGGTGAGGGCGAAGCCGAGGGTCGACTTGCCCGACCCCGACTCGCCGACCAGGCCGACGAACTCGCCGCGGCGGAGCGAGAACGACACACCCTCGACCGCGGTGACGGGCTTCGCGCCCGGCGAGGCGTATTCGACGGACAGCCCCTGCACCTCGAGCAGGATGTCGTTTCCCGTGGTCGTGGTCTCGGATGCCATGGTGGTCATCGGCCCTTCCCCTCTCGCAGGCGCGGATTGGAGATGCCGTCCACGCCGAAGTTGATCAGTGTCAGGCTCAGCGCCAGCAGTGCGATGCACAGACCGGGGGCGAACAGCAGCAGCCACTGTCCGGTGAGCAGGGAGTTGGAGTTCTGCGCCCAGTAGAGCATGGTGCCCCAGCTGACGATGCTGGAGTCGCCGAGGCCGAGGAACTCCAGCCCCGCCTCCGCCAGGATCGCGGCCGTGGCCGCCCCGAAGAGCGTGCCGGCGATGATCGACGTCATGTTGGGCAGGATCTCGCGGAAGATGATGCGCGTCCTGCTGTCGCCCGAGAACTGCGCCGAGGTGACGAAGTCGTTGCCGCGCAGCGACTGCGTCTGGCTCCGGAGCACACGCGCGCCCCAGGCCCAGCCGGTCACCACGATGACCGCGATGATCATCAGGATGCCGCCGTTCTGCAGGTACGCAGCGATCACGATCATGAGAGGGAGGCCCGGGATCACCAGGAAGAGGTTGACGATGAAGCCGACCACCTCGCCGGCGAAGCCGCGCATGTATCCCCAGCTGAGGCCGATGAGCACGGCGACGATGGTGGACAGGATGCCGGCTGCGAAGCCGACCAGGAGGCTGACCTGCGCGCCGTAGATGAGCTGGCTGAGCACGTCCTCCCCCGCGGCGGTCGTGCCGAGCCAGTGCGCCCAGGAGGCGTCGGCGTTGCGCTCGAAGGTGTTGTCCTTCGCACCGTACGGGGCGAGCACGGGGGCGAACACCGCCACCAGCACGAAGAAGGCGAGGATGCACAGCCCGAGCCGCGCCTTGCCGTTGCCCCAGAGCGTGGCGACCATGCGTCCGAAGGCGCGCCACGGGCTGGGCGCGGCGATGCGCTCGGCGGGGATCTTGACGTTCATGGTGGAAGTCATCGGCGGGTCCTTGGGTCGAGTACCCCGTACAGGATGTCAACGAGGAAGTTGGCGATGAGCACGCTCACGGTGATCATCAGGAAGAGTGCCTGCATGAGCGGGTAGTCCTGCCCGATCACGGCGTTGAACAGCAGGTAGCCGATGCCCGGATACCCGAACACCTGCTCGACGAGGATCGATCCGCCGACCACGCCGCCGAGCGTGAGCCCGAAGCCGGTGAGGTTCGGCAGGATCGCGTTGCGCGCGGCGTAACGGAGCGCGATCGTGCGGCCGTGCAGGCCGTTCGCCTCGCCGAAGGTGATGTAGTCCTCGCCGAGCGTGTTGATCATGGCGTTGCGCATGCCGATGATCCAGCCGCCCAGCGAGGTGAGCAGGATCGTCAGAGCCGGGAGGAACGCGTGACTGATCAGGTCTCCGAGGAACTCCCAGGTGAACCCGGGGGTCGTCGTCGCCGAGTAGGCGCCGGTGGTCGGGAACCAGTGCAGCACGTAGCCGAAGAAGAACAGCAGCAGCAGCGCGGTCCAGAAGTACGGGAACGTGCTGAGGAACGAGCCGGTCAGCGTCGGCAGGGTGTCGAGCCAGGTGCCGCGGCGCCAGGCGGCCGCGACGCCGATCAGCGTGCCGATCACGAACGCGAGGATCGTGACGATGCCGACGAGTCCGATCGTGTACGGCAGTGCCGTGGAGACCATGCTCGACACCGACTGCGGGTAGAACGTGTACGAGACGCCGAAGTCGAGCCGGACGACCTGTCCGAGGTAGGCGATGTACTGATCCCACAGCGATCCGGTCGGCACCCCCAGCTGTGCCTCGATGGCGGCGCGCGTGGCATCCGACACCGGGCCGTTCTGGGACAGCTTGGCGATGGCGGCGTCCGCCGGGGAACCGGGCATCATGCGCGGGAGGAAGAAGTTCAGGGTGACCGCGGCCCACAGCGTGAGCACGAACAGGCCGAACTTCTGGAGCACGTACTTCACTTGTCGTCCTCCTTCACTCGCTCGAGCCGCGTGAAGATGCCCAGCGGCGCGGAGTCGTAGTTCTGCGGGATCATGTACGGGTCTTCCTCACTCGGCCAGCCGGTGAACTTGGCATCGCTGAACAGGCCCCAGATGCCGCCGTAGTAGAGGCCGATCACGGGCAGCTCGTCGTAGACGACGCCCTGCAGCTCCTTCACGATCTCGGCCTGGCGGGCGGCATCGACGGTCTCGCGGTACTCGGCGAGCAGCGCGTCGACCTTCGGCGACTTGTAGCGCTCGAAGTTGTTCGCGGTCGGCTTTCCCGACGGCACGTAGAACTCGCTGGAGAGCAGGTTGTTGTAGGCCTGGTACACGTCGCCGTTGCCCATGCCGCCGATCGCCATCTCGAAGTCGCCGTTGCTGATCGCGCTCTGGTACCCCGCGGGCTGCGGAAGCTTGAGCGTCACCTTCACGCCGACATCGGCGAGCTGGCTGCGCACGGTCTGCGCGGCCCTGGTCCAGTCGGAGTAGCCGTTCGCGGTGGTGAGCGCGAACTCGAGCTGCTCGCCGTTCGCGTCCACGAGGCGGTCGCCGTCGAGGGTGTAGCCCGCGTCGGCGAAGGCGGCGAGCGCGGCATCCTTGTCCTGCGTGATCATGCCCTGATCGGGGATGCTCGGATCCAGGTACTGTTCCTGGTTCGGAAGGATGAGACCGGTCTGACCCGCCGGCTTCATGTACCCCTCGGAGGCGGTCTCGGCGATCTCGTCACGATCGAGGGAGAGCGCGATGCCGCGGCGCACGTTCACGTCGTCGAAGGGGGCGACCTCGAGGTTCGGCATCAGCGCGATCACGCCACCGGGTGGGAACCACCAGGAGTTGTGATCGCTCGCCGCACCCCAGGTGCCCTCGACGTCGGAGATGAACGAGTAGGCCCAGTCGTAACCGCGCGTGACGGTGTCGAGCTGCGAGTTCGTGGCGGGGAGGATGATGTGCTCGATCTCGATCGAGTCGGCCTGCCAGTAGTCGGGGTTCTTGTCCATCGAGTACTGCTGGTCGTTGTAGTTGCCGAGCACGAACGGCCCGGTTCCCACAGGATCCTCGTTGCGATACGTGCCCGGGTCCTTCACGTCGGACCAGAGGTGCTCCGGCACGATCATCGTCTGCCCGAGGATCGCCAGCGAGGGCGCGTCCTCGGTCTTGAGATGCAGGATCACGTCGCTGCCCTGGGTCTCGACGCTGTCGAGGTGCTGCCAGGCGCCCTTGATGTCGAGCGAGGGGTTGTCCTTGAGCAACTGGAACGTGAAGGCCACGTCCTCGGGCGTCAGGTCTTCACCGTCGCTCCACTTCACGTCGTCGCGGATCGTCATGACGATCGTGCGGGCGTCGGGCTGGCTCCACCCGGCGGCGAGCCACGGGTTCTGCGTGCCGTCCAGCGGGTTGATCAGGATCAGCGGCTCGTAGATCCACCGCGACGCTGTGCGCGTGTTGGTGAGATACGGGTTGAAGTTCTTCGTGAAGAACGGGTTGCCCTTGTCGGCGTTGATCAGCATCGTGTCGGCGCCGATCGACGGATCGGGTTGGGATGTGATCTGGATGCTGCAGCCGCTGAGTGCGACCGCCACGGCCGCGAGGCCCACGATCGCCGCTCGGCGCCAGCGCTGGATCATGCGCCCTCTCGGTGTTCTGCCACCTGACATCTGCCACCTCATGTCGTCTCTGTCATGAAGGGCGCCCCTGCCGGACCACCGGAACTCTCGGAACACCCGCACGGCCTGCGCCGTCTCAGGACGGTTCGCACCGCCTCAGTGATTGTAAGCGCATACATTTTGACATCGCAACCCCTTGACACGGGCGCGCCGACCGTCGCCGCGCCGTTCAGACCGGGCGCTGAGAGCTCTCGCGCAGCAGGATCTGCAGGGGCAGCCGGGCGACGACCGGCTCGGCTTCCGTGTTCTCCAGCCGCCGGGCGAGCACCTGCACGGCCGCCCGGCCGAGGTCGATCATCGGCTGACGGATCGTGGTCAGCGGAGGCTGCGACAGCGCGGCGGCCTCGATGCCGTCGAAGCCCGTCACGAGCACTTCGTCCGGCACGCGGACGCCAGCTCCGCGGAACGCGTCGAGCGCTCCGAGCGCCATCTGATCGTTCGCGGAGATCAGCGCGGCCGGCGCCTGCGCGGTGAGAAGCTCCTCGGCAGTTCTGCGCCCCGACGCCCGGGTGAAGTCGCCGCGCAGCACCGTCACGTCGTCGAGCGATCCGCCCGCAGCCACCACGGCCGCCGCGAACCCCTCCCAGCGCTGCAGACCATCCGGCGAATCCGCGGGCCCCGCGAGGAAAGCGAGCGGCCCGTCTCCCACCTGTGCCAGCACGTGCCGGGTCAGCTCACCCATCGCTTCGGCGTTGCTCACCGTGACGTGGTCGTAGTGATCGCCGCGCGGCGGCCCGGAGAGCACGACCACGGGAATGCGCCGCGCCAGTCGTGCCAGCACGTCGTCCGGCACGCTGCTCGCGAGGACCATGAGTCCGTCCACACGGCCGGCCATGTCACGCACGGTGGAGCGATCGGGATCGTCGCGCCCGACGCCGACCATGAGCACGAAGCCCTGCTTCCACGCTTCCAGCTCCGCACCGCGCAGCACCTCGTCGAGGAACAGCATCGAGGTGTGCCGACCGTCGGAATCGGCCTCGTCGCGGACGATCGCGAACGGTGGGGCGTCGGCATCGGCGGCGGAGAGCGCGTCGAGCGGCGGAGCATCCTCAGCGGCATCGAATCCCGGGAAGTACAGCCCGAGCACGCCGGTGCGCCGCTCGGCGAGTCCGCGGGCGCTGCCGCTGGGCACGTACCCGAGTGCCGCGACGGCGTCGAGCACGCGCTCACGGGTGACCGGGCGCACCGCATCCGGTGAGCGCAGCACACGCGAGACCGTGGCGATCGAGACGCCGGCCCGATCGGCCACGTCGTACACGGTCGCCGCCTTGCTCACGGTCACGCCCCTCCGGAGCGGGCGGCGAGGGCGGCCTGATAGAGGTCCCGGGAGGAGAGCCCGGTGAGGCCGGCGACCTCGGAGGCGGCGTCCTTGAGCCGGATGCCGTCGGCGACGAGCTTCTGCACCTGCGTGAGAGCGTCTTCCGGCGAGGCATCGCGGTGCGCCGCCCCTTCGACCACGACGACGATCTCACCCTTCACACCGTCCTCGGCCCACGCCACCAATTCGGATGCCGTGCCGCGGCGCACTTCTTCGTACAGCTTCGTGAGCTCCCGGCACACCGCGATCCGCCGCTCGTCGCCGAACGCCGCACCCATGTCGGCGAGTGAGCTCGCGAGGCGCGCGGGAGATTCGAAGAAGACCATGGTGCGGGGTTCTGCGGCCAGCGCGCGCAGGGTAGAGCGCCGCTCCCCCGGTTTGCGCGGCAGGAAACCCTCGAACGTGAAGCGGTCGGTGGGCAGGCCCGAGATCGCGAGCGCCATCAGCACCGCGCTCGGCCCGGGGATCGCGGTCACCGTGACGCCCTGAGCGACGGCTTCGGCGACCAGCCCGTAGCCCGGATCGCTCACGGTGGGCATGCCGGCATCGCTCATCACCACGATGTCGGTCTCGGCCGCGAGCGCTGCCAGCTCGGCGGCCTTCTGCTTCTCGTTGTGGTCATGCAGGGCGATCAGGCGCGGCCGGTTCTCGATCTGCAGGGCCTTCAGCAGACGCTGCGTGGTTCGCGTGTCTTCGGCGACGACGACCTCGGCGTTCTCCAGCACCTCCACGAGGCGGCGCGATGCGTCGCCGAGATTTCCGATCGGAGTGGCGGCGAGGATGATCACCCGCCCAGCTTAGGCGGGCCGGATGCAGCCGACCGAGAAGGCCGGTTGTCTAGGCTGGAGCGGTGACCGCGCCCGTGCCCCTGCTTCCCGCTCCCGATGAGCGGTTGACGCGCTACGGGCAGCTGCGTGACCGCCTGCTCCACGCTCCCGACTGGGGGCGCGCGATCCGGTGGCTCGCGCCCCTCGTCATCACCGCGATCGCCGCCCTTCTCCGCCTGATCAACGTCGCCCATCCGCATCAGCTCGCGTTCGACGAGACCTACTACGTCAAGGACGCCTGGTCGCTGTGGACGCTCGGCTACGAGGGCACGTGGGGCGAGAACGCCAACGATGCCTTCGTCACGCTGCAGCAGCTGCCGCTGTCCGAACAGGGCGCGTTCATCGTGCACCCCCCGCTCGGCAAGTGGCTCATCGCACTCGGCATGGCGATCGGCGGTCCCGACAACAGCGCCGGCTGGCGGCTCGCGACCGCAGTGCTCGGCACCGCATCCGTACTCCTGGTCTACCTGATCGCGCGACGGCTCAGCGGTTCCGTGATCGTGGCGAGCGTGGCCGGAACGCTGCTCGCGATCGACGGTCTCAGCATCGTGATGAGCCGCATCGCCCTGCTCGACGGCATCCTGACCTTCTTCGTCCTGCTGGGCGTTCTCTTCGTGGTCATCGACCGGCAGCGGACGATCCCGGTGCTCGAGAAGCGCGATCCCGACACACCGGATCCGTTCTGGGGTCCGGTCCTCTGGCGTCGTCCCTGGCTGATCGCCGCGGGCGCTGCGCTCGGTGCGGCATCGGCCGTGAAATGGTCGGGACTGTACGTGCTGGCGGGCTTCGGCCTGTACGTCGTCGTCACCGACGCTCTGGCCCGACGGCGCGCAGGCGTGGTGCTCTGGCCGACCTCGGCAGCGTTCCGTCAGGGCCCCGTCTCGTTCGTGCTGCTCGTGTTCCCCGCGCTGGCCGTGTACCTGGTCAGCTGGACCGGCTGGCTGGTGACGGCCGGGGGCTACGACCGGCAGAGCGACCCGAACCCGCTGATCGCGCTATGGAAGTACCACGAGTCGATCCTGGGCTTCCACGTCGGCCTCACTCGCGGGCACCCCTACGCGAGTCCGGCGTGGGAATGGCCGTTCCTGCTGCGCCCCACGGCGGTCTGGGTCGACTCCGACCCGGCTGGCTGCGGCACGGACCACTGCATCGGCGTGATCTCGGCGATCCCGAATCCGCTCATCTGGTACGCGGGCGTGGCCGCGGCGATCTACCTGCTCTACCGCTTGGTGCGCGGCTGGATCACCCGGCAGCCCGTCGGCCCGGAGCTGAGCATCCCCCTGGTCGGCCTCGCGGTCACCTACGTGCCGTGGCTGATGTTCCCCGACCGCACGATCTTCCAGTTCTATACGGTCGTGATGATGCCGTTCCTCGTGATCGCGCTGGCGATGACGCTGCGGATCATCGCAGGGAGACGTGAGGATCCGCTCTACCGCCGCCAGTCCGGCGAGCGCACCGTGATGATCTTCCTCGCGTTCGTGGTGCTGGTGTCGGCGTTCTTCCTTCCCCTGTGGACCGGGATGAGCGTGCCGTACGAGTTCTGGTTGCTGCACAACTGGCTGCCCGGCTGGGTGTGAGCCCGCCCGGCGCACCACGGTGTCCCTCAGATCGCGAGTGACTGCACGATCTCGTCGAGCGTGCGCCCGAACGCGAAGCGGTACCAGTCCAGGGCGTCTTCGCCGGAGAGCTGAGCGACGTGACCGGCGTCGCCGGTGAACGACCACCGCTGAGTCCCCGGGGGCCAGGACGCCATGGCCTCCGGCGGCGGAACCTCCGCCGACGTGGATGGCGGCAGCGCAGGAAGGCCGTGCTCCTGCCGTCCACGCGCCCCCACAGCCGTCGCGAGCCAGAGCTCGGCGAAGGCGCGGGGACGCAGCGACGCGATCGGCGCTGCCGTCTCGGCGCGGTAGACGAGCGTCATGGAGTCGGAGCGCACGACGACCCATCGCTCGCCCGCGGCGAAGAACCGACAGCGCGCGTCGGAGTGCAGGTCGATCGTCGCGCCGAGCCGCACGAGCGCGCCGACGGCCGCTGCGGAGAGCAGCTTCTCCGGCACTTCCCGTTCGCGGCGGCGCTGTTCCGCCTCCAGGCGCTCGGCCGCGAGCGGCGCGTACTCCGCGCTCAGGGCATCCCGATTCGCCGCAGCGCCCGCTGCCAGTCGCCCGTGCAGCCACTGCGGGTCGAGTTGGAGGAAGTAGCGGAAGACGACCGGGATCGGCGACGCCGACCCCCGCAGTCGGCGGTTCCTGACCAGCAGACGCACCCCGTGGTCCACCGACCACACCGCCGACACGGTGCCGTCGACGACGGCGACCCACGACCATCCGCGGTTCTCGATCTCGGGATGCGTCGCCTCGAGCAGATCCGCCAGGCGCGTGCCGTCCGGGAAGGACCGGCGGTGCGCATGGGAGGACATGTCGTCGCCCATCGCGACGCTGTCGCGGTCGAGATCCACGAGCACGGGAGCAGCGACCATGACGACGATGCTAGCGGGATCGTCGTGGCCCTAGAGCACCTCGTCCGTGGCCACGTGCTCGACCAGCGGGAGCACACGGCCCGAGAGATGCGTGCGCATCGCGATCGACGAGGCGGTGCGTGCGACGCCCGGCACCAGGGCCACCCGGTCGAGCACCTCCTGCAACCGCGTGGCATCGCGCGCCACCAGCCGCAACTGCATGTCGCTGGCCCCCGTGACGGTGTGCATGTCGACGATCTCGGGGACGGCATCCGCAAGAGCCGTCGCCACGTCGTCGTGCCCCACCTTCTGATCGATCTCGACCAGGCAGAACGCGACGACGCCGTAGCCGAAACCCGCCGGATCGATCCGCGGCACGATCGCCTCGATCACCCCGCCCTCGTGCAGGCGCGCGAGCCGACTCGTCGCGGTGCCGCGCGCGATCCCGAGCCGCCGTGCACACTCCAGGATCGGCAGCTGCGGCGACTCCGTGAGCAGACGGATGAGCTGGGCGTCGAGGCGATCGATGCGCATCACTACTCCCGCGGGACGCCGGGCCGGGCCACGCTCCTGGTCGCCCGGGCGACGAGGAGGAGCACGGCGGTGAGACCCAGCGTGAGCAGCAGCTGGATGCGCGCGGCCTCATCGATCATCGCGAGGGCGATCACGGCGGCGAGCAGCACCAGGCACAGCCACGACAACCAGGGGAAGCCCCACATGCGCATCGGCATCGCCTCGCCCGCACGATCCGCGCGACGGCGGAGGATGATCTGCGCCACCGCGGTGGCGGTCCAGATCACGAGCAGCGTCGATCCGACCACGTTCAGCAGGGCGGGCAGCACCACGTCAGGGAAGGCCCAGTTGAGCCCGACCGTGACGAACCCGAACGCCACGGAGGCCAGCACGGCGATGAACGGCACGCCCTTGAGGCTCGTGCGGGTCGCGGCCAGCGGGGCGAGTCCGCGCTCGCCCAGCGAGTAGGCCATGCGGGAGGCCCCGTAGATGTTGGCGTTCATGGCCGACAGCAGCGCGATGATCACGATGAGGTCCATCACGAGCCCGACGCCGGGCACGTTCAGCGTCTCGAGCACCGCCGAGAACGGGCCCGCCTTCACGGCCGGGTCGTTCCAGGGCAGCACGGCGACGATCACGAAGATCGATCCGACGTAGAAGACGAGGATGCGCACGAGCACCTCGCGCACGATGCGGCGGATGTTATGCGCGGGGTCGTTCGACTCCGCGGCGGCAATCGCGACCACCTCGGTGCCCCCGAACGCGAACACCACGATCAGCAGGGCGCCGGCGATACCGGCGATGCCGTTCGGCGCGAAGCCGCCGTTGTCAACCAGGTTCGCGATGCCGGTCGCCGGAACCCCGGGGATCAGCCCGACGATCGCGCACACCCCCACCACGAGGAAGGCGATGATCGCCGCGACCTTGATCGCCGCGAACCAGAACTCGAAGCGGCCGTAGTTGCGCACGCCGAACAGGTTCACCGCGGTGAGCGCGACGACGAAGATCAGCACCCACACCCAGGCCGGGATGCCCGGCGTCCAGTTGGAGACGATCGCACCGGCACCGGTCGCCTCGGCCGCGATCACCACGACGAGCTGGATCCAGTAGAGCCAGCCGACCGCGCTGCCGGCGCTGCGTCCCATCGCCTTCTGGGCGTATGAGCTGAAAGCCCCCGAGCTGGGCCGTGCGGCGACCATCTCGGCCAGCATCGCCATCACGAGCACGACGATGCCGCCCGCGACGAGATACGACACCAGCACGGCGGGACCCGCGATGCTGATCGCCTGGCCCGATCCGACGAACAACCCGGCGCCGATCGCACCGCCCAGTCCCATCATCGAGATCTGACGGCGGGTCAGGCCCGGGTGCAGACCCTTGGTGGTCGTGGTGGTCGGGGGGACCTCGGTCATACGGTCATCGGTCATGCGCCGACCTCCACACGCTCGGCGGCATCGTGGTCGTGCACGGCACTCGCGAGCGCGGCTTCCACCCGGTCGATGTCCTCCACGGAACCCGAGGAGATGCGGATGCCCTCCCCGGCGAAGGCGCGCGCGATCACGCCGCCTCTCTGCAGGAGGCTCTCGAGCTCCGCGGTGCGGTCGGCGGACGGCACCCACACGAAGTTGGCCTGGGACCGGACGGCCGGCCATCCGGCCGCGACGAGCACGGCATGGAGCCTGTCGCGCTGGGCGACGACCTCGTCGATGCGCGTCGCGAGCTCGTCTTCAGCGTCCAGCGAGGCGAGAGCCGCGGTCTGCGCCAGGTCGGTCACGCCGAACGGCACGGCCACCTTGCGCTGGTTCTCGGCAACAGCGGCCGGGGCGATCGCATAGCCGATGCGCAGGCCGGCGAGTCCGTAGGCCTTGGAGAACGTGTGCAGCACCGCCACATGCGGGTGCCGCCGGAACAGCTCGATGCCGGCACCCCGGCTCTCGGTGCGATCGAAGTGCACGTAGGCCTCGTCGATCACCACGAGCACGTCGTGCGGCACCGCGGCGACGAAGCGCTCGAGCTCGTCGGCGCCGACCACGGTGCCCGTCGGGTTGTTCGGGTTGCACACGAAGATCAGGCGGGTGCGCGGGGTGATCGCCGCGAGCATCGCATCGAGGTCGTGCCCGTGATCCGCGTCGAGCGGCACGGGGACGGGCGTGGCACCCGCGATGCGAACCAGGGACGGGTACGCCTCGAACGAGCGCCACGCGAAGACGACCTCGTCACCGTCGCCGGCGACCGCGTGGATGAGTTGAGAGGCGATCTCGACCGACCCGGCACCGACGGTGACCTCTGACGCATCGACGCCGTAGCGGTCGGCCAGCCGTTCGCGCAGGGCCGCGGCGCTCATGTCGGGATAGCGGTGGATGCCGTCCAGGCGATCGCGTACGGCCTCGACGACCGAGGGCAGCGGCGGATGCGGGGACTCGTTCGAGGAGAGCTTCGAGGCACCGGCCGGGGCAGAGCGCCCCTGCCGGTACGCGGGAACGGCGTCGAGTCCGGCGCGGGTGGGGAGAGGCATCGTCAGAGCGTCCTTGCTGTGATCCATGGGCGGCCCCCGAGCGGCACCGCCTGCTGTCGCGCAACAGTAGAACGGATCGCATCCACTGGGCAATCGGCGCACCGGAAGCTGCGCATCTCGCGCAATCGACCGGCACTTCCCGGGCAATGGTTAGTCAGATTGCACAGTCGCGCTGTCTCGATCGTTGGACGCCGCGAGTCGGAAGCCGATGCCCACCGCGACGAGGTCGGCCTCGTAGGCCCCGTGCCGCCGTGCGCAGCGAGCCAGGTCGACGTCGTGACGGAACGCGCCGCCGCGCGTGATGTGCGGATCAGCTGCCCAGTCCTCGACGGCGGGGACGTCATCGGGCGCTCCCGGATACGGCGCGTACAGGGTCGAGGTCCACTCGTCGACGTTGCCGGCCAGGTCGAGCACCCCGAACGGACTGGCGCCGTCGGGAAACGAGCCGACAGGTGTGGTGGTGCCCAGTCCCAGATCGAACAGGTTCGCCCGGCCCGTGACGTACTCGTCACCCCACGGGAACTCGCGGGTGTCGTCGCCGCGCGCCGCCCGTTCCCACTCGTCTTCGGTCGGCAGGCGGGCGTCCACGCCGAGCTGCGAGCCGATCCAGGCGGCATAGGCGGTGGCCTCGTCCCACGAGACCCCGACCACCGGATGCTCGTCGATGCCGGAGATGGCACGGGCGCCGGTCGCCTCCGCGAACACCCTCCACTGCGCCACCGTCACCGGGGTGCGGGCGAGCCGGAACGCCGGGACGACGACCTGCGTGCGCGGCGTCTCCTTCTCGTACCAAGCTCGGGGAACGCCGGTGTGGGCATACCGGACGGTGAGGGCGTCGACCTGATCGAGCGGTGTCCCCCGCTGCAGTGCTCCCGCCGGGATGTCGACCCACTCGATCTGCCGCGCGCCCATGCCCGCCCCCTCTCTCGAAACCGGTTCCCTTCCCAGCGTAGGAGCCGTGGCGCGGGTGAGGGCCGACCGTCAGCGCGCGAGCGACACCTCTGCGGGGTCACTCACCGGCAGTCGGCACACGAAGGCGCGGCAGTCGTAGGCGCGTTCCGCGACCGCGTCCTTGCCCTCGAACAGTTCGAACCCCGCATCCGCGAACGCCCGCGCCTGCTCGGGCGTGGCCACGGCGACCACCTCGGCGTCCGCGCCCCGCCCGACCACGGCCAGCGCGCTGTCACGCGCCGCAGTGACCACGACGAGCTGGCGGGGCGGAACGGCGAGTCCTGCAGCCACCCGCAGCAGCGTGCCGTGGGCGAACGGCTGCTCCAGCGAGCGCACGGCGAGTGCCCTCACCGTCCCCATCGCGGCTTCGCGATACCGGTCCCCCGCGCCCAGCAACCAGGCCGTCAGCGCGGCGGTGGCCACCGCAGCGGCGTCGGAGGGCAGGTCGCCGTCGGTCTGATCGGGCGAGGTCGCGATGCCCTGAGCGGACAGCAGCGGATCATCGCCGGCTCTGCTGTCGATGGACTCGTCGAGGACGCCTCGTGCGGCGATCGCCCAGGTCGCATCGCCCGTCGCCAGCGCGAGCGCGAACAGGCCGTCGGCGAGCAGCCCGAGGTCGGCGGCGGTCGCGACCGCGGCGGATGCCCGCCCGTCGAGGGAAGCGCGCACCAGGGCGCCGTCGGCATCCCGATTGATCCGCAGCACCTGTTCCGCAGCAGAGGCCGCCGCGTCGATCCAGCTCTGCTCCCCGAAGGCCGCTCCCGCCCGCGCGAGGGCGCCGATCGCGAGTCCGTTCCAACCGGTGATCACCTTGCCGTCGACCGCAGGCACCTCCAGGCCCGCGCGCTCGGCGAGCGGGCGGAGGTAGTACCCGCCCTCGTTGCGCTCACCGTCGATCGTCGACTCCGAGTCCTGCGCCGCACCGAAGCCGCCACCGTCGCGCTGGAGCACGTCGATCAGGAAGGAGGCGATACCCCGCACGGTCTGCTCGTCTCCCGCGTCGCGCGCGACATCGAGCAGCTGTGCGTTGTCGGTCAGCATCCTCTCGTAGTGCGGCACCGTCCAGTCACGCTGTGTCGCGTAGCGGAAGAACCCGCCATCGGCATCGCGGAGCTCCGAGCCCGCCATCGCCGCGAGAGCGCGTGCAGCCGATGCCGCCGCTCCCGGAGCCCCCTCCCGCACGAGCGGGTGCTGCAGGAATCGCAGCGTCGTGGCCACGGGGAACTTCGGTGCTCCGCCGAAGCCGCCGAACTGCCGATCCTCGCGCTGCGCGATCGTCTCGGCAGCCGTCGCGATCGTCACCACATCCGGCAGATCTGAGGGAACGGATTCCGCCGCCCTGGCGAGCGCGTCGGTCGCGGCATCCGCCGACTCCTCCGCCTGCGCACGACGCAGCGTCCAGGCTTCCCGCACCGCCGCGAGCACGTCGCGGAATGCGGGCATCGGCGCACGCGCCTCCGGGGGCCAGTAGGTACCGGCGTAGAAGGTGCGCCCGCGCGGAGTGGCGAAGACCGTGAGCGGCCAGCCGAGGTTCTGCGTGAAGGCCGAGGCCGCGGCCATGTAGGCGCCGTCCACCTGCGGGTGCTCCTCGCGGTCGACTTTCACAGCCACGAAGCCCTCGTTGATGAGTGCGGCGGTGGCAGGGTCTGCGAACGACTCCCGAGCCATCACGTGGCACCAGTGGCAGGTCGAGTAGCCGATCGAGATCAGGAGCGGCACGTCCCGCCGCTGCGCCTCCTCGAACGCCTCCTCACCCCACGGGTACCAGTCGACCGGGTTGTCGGTGTGCGCGCGGAGGTAGGGGCTGAGAGTGTCGGCGAGCCGGTTGGTCATGCCCTCACGCTACGCCGCGCGGAGGGGGCGCGGTCAGCCGACGAGCAGCTCGATCGGACGCGATGCCGCGTATCCCACCAGCGGAAGGGCGCGCTCGGCGGCCAACGCGATGCGCGCCTCGAGCACCTCGGAGACGATCTCGTAGCCGTCGAAGTCGGTGTTGCTCGCGTAGACGCCGAGCGGAAGGGTGAGCGCCTGGAAGAACGCGAACAGCGGGCGCAGCTGGTGCTCGATGATCAGCGCATGCTTCTCGCCGCCGCCGGTCGCCGCCAGCAGCACCGGCTTGCCAACGAGGTCGTACTGGCCGACGAAGTCGAACAGGTGCTTGAAGAGCCCGGTGAACGATGCCCGATACACGGGGCTGCCCACGATCAACAGATCGGCGGACTCGATCGCCTGCAGCTGCGCCTCGACCTCCGGCGGCAACTGATCGCGCTGCAGCGCGCCGGCCAGCCCCGGACCGATCTGCGTCAGCTCGATGAGCTGCGACTCGATCTCGGAGCGCTCGGCGATGGCGGCCGTGATCGCGCGGACGAGGGCGGTCGTCTTGCTGGGCTCGTGCAGGGATCCCGACACGGCGACGACACGGAACGGAGCTGTCATGCCTCGACGGTACTCACGACGACGCCCCGTGTCGCGCGAGGCGACACGGGGCGTCATGTAGGCCCGAAGGCCCTTTGTCCGCTGAGCGGGTCAGTTGACCTCGTCCGGGTGCGAGCCGACGCGGCCGGAGCCGTCGAGCGGGTCGAGGGCATCGATCGCCGCGATCTCGGCGTCGGTCAGCTCGAAGCCGAAGACGTCGAGGTTCTCGCGCAGGCGCTCGGCGCGCACCGACTTCGGGAAGACGATGATGCCCTTCTGCAGGTGCCAGCGCAGCACCGCCTGCGCGGGGGTGACCCCGTGCGCTGCTGCGGCTTCCGCGACGGCGGGAGTGCCGAACAGGTCGTACTTGCCCTGGCCGAGCGGCCCCCAGGCCTCGATCTTGACGCCGTTCGCGTCGGCCCAGGCGACCTCTTCGCGGCGCTGGTACGCCGGGTGCAGTTCGATCTGGTTCACGGCCGGGACGACGCCGGTCTCCTTCACGGTGCGCTCCAGGTGCGGGACCAGGAAGTTCGAGACGCCGATGCTGCGGGTGAGCCCGGCGTCGCGGAGCTCGACCAGCTTCGCGAATGCGTGCACGTAGTCGTCCTTGGCGGGGGTCGGCCAGTGCACCAGGTACAGGTCGACCTTATCCAGCCCGAGCTTCTCGAGGCTCTCGCCGATGGCGGCGCGCGGCTCGTCGTCGTGGTGACGGTCGTTCCAGAGCTTCGTGGTGACGAACAGCTCATCGCGCGGGATGCCGGAGGCTGCGATGGCGGCGCCGACGCCCTCTTCGTTGCCGTAGATGGCGGCCGTGTCGATGTGGCGGTAGCCGATCTCGAGCGCCTCGCTCACCGCGCGCTCGGTCTCTGCCGGCGGCACCTTGAAGACGCCGTAGCCGAGCTGGGGGATGGAGTTGCCGTCGTTCAGTTCGAGTGCAGGAATCGTCATGTCTCCAGCCTATGACCTGTGATGACAGGCGGGACCGGCCGGTGACGAAAGAAGTCGGTGCGGGCGACGCGCCCCTCGGCCGACGTTCCCTAGGCTGAGGGTCGATGAATGAACGCGACGCCTCGGGCGATGAGGAGTACCTCCCGCCGCCGCCCCCTGCAGCCGATGCGCAGGATCCCGATGACGGCGAGTCGCGGATCGTGACGGCCACGAAGAGGCGCAGTCGGACCATCGTCATCCTGGTCACCGTCATCGCGGCCGTCCTGCTCCTCGGAACGATCGCGACGAATCTCGTTCTCGCTGCCGGTCTGCGCGCGGAGATCGGAGAGGGACGTGGAGACTCGTCGGCAGCGCCATCGGCATCCACGACTCCGGAAGACACCGTAGCTCCGACATCGGCCGCCGACCGGCCGAGCGCCGGGTGCGGCGACCTCTGCACGGCGGCCGCCCACGAGATCGGAACCGCGGCCGGCGACTGGCGACTCGAAGGCGACTGGACGGACGCGCCGAACGATCTCGGCTCCTCTGATGCCGCGACCGCGGTGTTCGGCGCCGACACCGGACGCGCCACCGTGACGGTGCTGCAGTTCCCCTCCGATGATGAGGCCGCGCAGGCCGCGCTCGACATACGCGCCAGGATCGGCGACCCCACCTACACGGAGCAGGTCTTCGACGACGGATCGGGCACCCGATACGACTTCGACGGCGCGATCGTGAGCCGGGTCATGTGGCATCTCGATGCCCGGTCACGCCCGCACGCCCCCGGACGCCTGTACATCGTCGAAGCGCCCGCGAACGCGGCGGACAGCTTCGCCGACCAGGGCGCCTACCAGCTGTATCTCGCATTGCCGCTCTAGTCGCGGCGCATCCCGTGCGTCCCTCGCGAGAGAAGTCAGTCGAGGTCGCGCAGCCCTTGTGACATGGCCCGGAAGGCGTCTACCGCGCGCTCCGCAGGACGAGGGCCGTCGGGTTCCGCCGCCCACTGCTCGAGTCCGACCCGGATCGAGGCGGTCGCGACGGCGGCGAGCAGGGTCGCCTCCCACACCGCGATGCCGCGCTCCTGGAGGATCGCTCGCAGTCGACGCTCGGAGTCGTCGTTGACGCGCAGCCAGACGTCGCGCATCGCCGTATCGTCGTCGAGGCCGCGGAGCACGCCGAGCATCGTGTCGAGCTCGAGTCCCTCGGATGACCGCTCCGCGGGCTCGTCCTCGGTGAGCTGCGCCTGGATCACGGCGGGGATCTGCTCCCGCAGCGAACGCTCCCCCACCTGCGCGAAGGCCTCCTGCCAGCGCTGGGCGCCGACGCTGAGGATCGGCGTGACCGCGTCTTCCTTCCGGGCGAAGTACCGGTAGAACGTGCGCACCGAGACACCGGCGCGCGCTGCGATCTGCTCGGCGGTGACCCCCGCCACGCTCTGCTCGGCGAACAGGGCGGCGGCAGCGGCCGCGATGTCCCGCTCGGTCGCGGCCCTGCGGCGTTCGGTGAGGGTCGAGGTCTCCACCGTCACAGCGTACGGGAATAGGTGCCCTCTGCGGCAGGTTGGGCCTATGTGGCACGTTATGCCATTCAGGCATAGTCTGCCTACAACGGAACGTCGACACGACGACACCACCACGAAGGGAAGATCATGAACCGCTACGAAGGACGTCGGGCTCTCATCACCGGCGGAGGGTCGGGCATCGGCCAGGCCACGGTGCTGCGCATGCTCCGCGAAGGCGGCAGCGTCGTCGCCGCCGACGTCAGCACCGCGGGTCTCGAAGACACGGTCGCCAAGGCAGGACCGCTCGCCGAACGCCTCACGACCGTGACGATGAACATCGCCGACGAAGCCTCGGTGGCCGCCGGCGTCGCCGAGGCCGTCGCCGCTCTGGGTGGGCTCGACGTGCTCGTGAACGCCGCCGGCATCCTGCGCTCCTCGCACACCCATGAGACGACGCTCGACCAGTTCGAGCAGGTCATCCGGATCAACCTGGTCGGCACGTTCCTCGTGATCCGCGCGGCGATCCCCGCTCTGCTCGATGGCACGTCGTCCGCCGTGGTGAACTTCAGCTCGACCTCAGCCGGCTTCGCCCACCCCTACATGGCGGCCTACGCGGCCAGCAAGGGCGGCGTGCAGTCGATGACCCACGCGCTCGCCGCCGAGTACGCCAAGAGCGGGATTCGCTTCACCGCGGTGCAGCCCGGTTCGATCTCGTCCGGCATGACCGACGGATCCGGCCAGAGCAACCAGAGCAACGGCCCTGGCCTGCCCGCCGACGCCGACATGAGCCTGTTCATGAAGCTCGCGCCCGCGATCGGTCAGGGCTTCGCAGGCCCCGAGTCGGTCGCCGGTGTCGTGGCGATGCTGGCGAGCGAGGACGGTGCCTTCATCACCGGCACCGAGGTGCGCATCGACGGCGGCACGCACTTCTGAGAGACCAGGTGGGGGCACCCGACCCGATGCCGGTGCCCCCCCACCTGCTCACTCACTGACCCAGTCGGATGGCCTTGACCTCGTTCACGCGCACGACGTTCGTGCCGGTCGCGCTGCCGGCCCGGTACGAGAACACCGACGGCGATCCCTCGCCCTGCAGAGCCGGAGTCGCATCGGTCGTGGATACCTGCCACGCCGTAGGCTCCGGCTGACCCTCGGCCCACACCTTCGCGCGGATTGTCGTCGAGGGCGAACCGGAGGTCTCGGTCGACAGGTGGAACACCGTCCCGGCGCTCCAGGTCAGACCGGGGACCGCCGCGCTGGCGATCGCCGTGCCGTTGCGCTGGATCACCACCCAGACCGCCCCGTCCGCACGATGCCAGGCGAGAGCCCGGTACCCGCTGTCGCCGGCACGACGGGAACCCGCACCGACGTACGCCGTGCCCGAGTCCGGACCGGCCGAGAGCGTGTAGGACATCGTCGTGACGGAATCCCGCACCGATGCATCGTCCAACAGCATCTCGCGGGTCTGTCCTGCGGCGAGATCGATCACCCCGGCGCCGTCCGCCACGGAGAGCGCGGTCGACTTGCCCTGCATCGGCGTCCACACCCCGCCGATGTCGGCACTGCCCCAGCCGGATTCGACCGCACGATCGAATCCGTCCGATGCCACTGCGACGTCGGCGACCACGGGGGCCGTCACCACGACCTGCTTCTCGCTCGAGGCCGACAGTCCGCGGCTGTCCGTGACCGTCACGCGCACCGTGTAGGTGCCCGCCGCCGTGTAATCGTGCGTCGCCGTCGCACCCGTGGCCGTCGAGCCGTCGCCGAAGTCCCAGGCGTAGGCGCTGATCGAGGCTTCGCCGTCCGCGATCGAGCCCGACGCGTCGACCGCCACGCTCAGATCGGTCGGTTGCGCCGTGAAGGCCGCCGTCGGAGCCTTCAGGCCCTTCCCCAGTTGGAAGTGCGATCGCACCTGGTCCGCGTTCAACGCGACCGGGTACGCCGCGGCCTCGTCCAGCGCACCCTTGAAGTAGTTCGACGAGGGCGCCGAGGGCCAGCCCGTGAGCGCATCGCCGCCGATGCGGAGGTAGGCGGAGTCGGTCTTGGACGTCGTGACCGCGGGATCCGAGGCGACGAGCTCGCCGTCGACGTACAGCTTCATCCCCTCTGCGCCCTGCGAGACGACCGCGTGATGCCACGTTCCGTCGTTCAGCGCCTTGTCCCCGGCGACTGTCGCGCGGGTCTGACCGGCGAAGACGCCGAAGGTCAGCGTGCCGCCGTTGGTCATGTAGAGCTGACGGTCGACGGTCGCGGAGCTCCCCGTCTTCGCAGCCCCGGAGCCGATGAGCATGCCGCCGGTCTTCGTGGTCGTCTGGAACCAGATCTCCGAGGAGAACTCCTTCGACGCCGCCGCCTTGGCATCGGACGACACCCGGCCGTTCGTGGTGCCGTTGAACGTGGTCGATCCGGTGCCGCTGTTCTCGATGCCGGACGACGAGACCGTGGCGCCCGACCCGTTCACCGGGTTGTTCGCGCCCGCCCAGTCCTTCGAGACGTTGCCCATCGGGTAGTACAGCGAGGGGCCGTCTGCGAGGACCTTGGTCGTGTAGGCCGAGACCGTGCCCGCATTCGCCTTCGCGTTCACGCTCGCACTGGTCGCGGTGTTGCCGTCGGCGTCCCGCGCGACCACGGTGTAACTCTGCGTCGCGCCCGGCGTCGCCGTCGGGTCGTCGAGGGTGACCGTCGCGCGCTTCCACCAGGTGCCGTCCGCGGTCGTGCTCGCCACGGGTTCAGCTGTTCCGGCTCGGTACAGCTCGTAGGTGAGGGTCAGGTCATCCCGATCCCAGTTCGTCTGGATCGTCACACGAGCGCGCCCGGGAACGGGCGAGGTTCCCGCCGTGGGCTTCCAGTCCGCGGCTGCGATGCGGGGCCCGTCCTTCGCACCGTCGGGCGGATTCGTGGAGAAGCGCACGATTCCCTCGAACTGCCCGTTGTTCACCGAGCGGAACTCTCCGCCGATCGAGATCATGTCGCCTGCGCCCGTGATCGACAGGCCCGCCTGGCCGAGGCCGCTCGTGGTGCCGACCGCGAAGTCCGGCGCCCACTGATACGGCGACGGTGCAGGGGTTCCCGCCCAGTTGGCGTACCCCGAGTAGGTGTTCGCGGAGAGGGTGCCGCGCGCATCGGCCGTGTAGGCCTCGGCGTACTGGTACACCGCGGGGTTCTTCTGCGGCTGCAGACCCATCGTGTTGCAGGAGTGCATGTGGCTGGTGGTGTAGACAACCTTGCCGGTCGAGTACACGCCGTAGTGATCGCCGTGGCAATCCGCGATCCAGCGCACCGCCCCTGTTCCCGCCTCTGCGGCGAAAGTCCCCTCGAGGTTTCCTCCGCCGGCCCAGCTCCACCCGGTTCCGTAGACCGAGTTCGCGTCGGTGGCGAGGGCGAAGATACCGGAGTTGCTGCTGCTGCCGCTGTTCTTCACGACCTGGGAGATGCCCCAGGCGGTGTCGGCGGCACCCGTGGTCTTGTCCACCGCTGCGGAACCGCGCAGGCTGCTGCCGTTCACCGTCGAGAACCGGCCTCCGACGATGACGTTCGTGCCCGCCGGATCCATCACGAGGGCGTCGACCTGGCGGTCGGCCTGCGGGGCCCAGCTCAGGAGCGCTCCGTTCTTCTGGTCGAAGGCCGCGAGGTTCTTCCGGGCGACACCGTTGGCCTGGGTGAACAGACCGCCCAGGTAGATGTTCGACCCGTCGGTGGTGATCGCGTACACGCCGCTGCCGCCGATCGACGGCGCGAACTGCGGCACCAGCTCACCGGTCTTGGCATCGAGCGCCGCGAAGTTCCAGCGGTCCTTCCCGTTCACTTTGTTGAAGGAGCCGCCGATGTAGATGCGGGATCCGTCCGGAGATGCGGCGACCGCCTTGATGACGCCGTTGACCGTCGGCGCGAACGTGGACAGGGCACCCGAGACGATGTCGTAGGCCAGCACGTTCGACCGCGCTGTCAACGACGTGCCGGGCGCCGCCTTCGGCTCACGGGCGTTGTCGAACTTGCCCACCGCGTACACCGTGGTGCCGATCGTGGTCTGCGCCCACACGTAGCCGTTGTCGATCTGGACGGTCGGAATCGGATCCGACGTCACCACGTTCTCATCGCGCTGCAGTTGCGGCGGCGTGGTCGGCGGCACCTCGGCCGCGACCGCCGCCGCGGTTCCCATACCGGACAGACCTGCGATCAGCAGGCCGGCCGTCAGCACTGATGCGACGGCACCGCGTGCCCGTCGCCCGAAACTCGTGTTCCCCACCGTGACTCCCCAGTCGATGCCGTTCCGAACGCGCAGGCGTCTTCCCCCGCGCGCTCGACGACATCGAGGCGGCGAAAGATCGCCGCGACGCGGTGGTGTGAACTCCCCAGTTCGAAACTCCCCAGTCCGACCCGAGATCAGGGTCGGTCGCGGACGCCAGAAAGCGCCGCGCATTCACGCTAACACATAGCGCCGCCACCATCGGGTGAGAGGCCCCAGCTCGCCGGTGTCAACGGCGGGGTACCGCCGCCATCGCCGACGCTCCCCGACCGACCAGGCGCTCGAGCGGTCCACGTCCGAAGAACATCGACCAGAGCGTCGTCAGCACGAGCAGTCCGATCGCGGTCGCTGCCCAGAACGCGTTGCTGGAGAAGAACGCCCCTGGTCCGCCGACCAGCACGATCGACAGCACGTGGGCGCTGTATGCCGTCAGCGGCATGGAGCCGAGCGCGCCAACCGGCAGCAGGGCCCAGCGCAGAGGCCTGCTCAGCAGCAGGCACAGGGCGATGACGACGAGCGCGAAACCCCCGGACCCGAGAATCTCGGCCGTACCACCGCTGTGCGGGTCGACGGCGAAGACCGCGGTGAGCACGGCACGAAGCGGGTCGGATTCGGCGAGCGCCTGCGGGTAGGCCTCCCACCCGGATGGAACCGTGCCGAAGCCGGCGGAGCCGATGATCGAACTCCCCGAAGAGATCTCCGTCCGCGTAGCGCCGCTCTCGACGTCGCCGGTGAGGCCCGCAGCCTGTCCGATACCGCCCAGGCCGTACCCGACCACCACGAGCGCGACACCGATGCCGAGTGCGACAGCCGCCGTGCGCATCCGCTCGACGCGCAGGCGTCCGAGCGCCATGCCGGCCAGCACGAGTGACATCCAGACCGTGATCGGGTACGTGCCGTACAGCACGAAGCCGATGCCGGAACCGTACGGGTTCAGCATCAACGCGTTCAGGAACGCGAGCAGAGCGGGACCGAACAGTGCGAGCACCCCCGCCCCCGTCAGCAGCTGCCACGGCCGCCAGCGCAGGAACGGGATGACCGCGACGTAGAGCAGACCGTAGAGCGTGAGGATCACCGCGATCGGGGTGTTCAGCATCTCCAGGGCGAGGCCGATCACGAAGATCACCGCGCCCCGGCCGATCAGATTCAGGCGGATGCTCGGGATGCGCTCACGCTCCGGGAGCGCGCTGCGTCCGGTCATGAGAGCGATCGAGACGCCGGCGAGCACCGCGAACAGGATCGACGAGCGTCCATGCACCAGATCGGTCCAGGTCGACGGGTCGAACCAGTCGAACGGTTCCGTCTCGCCGATGTGCGCTCCGGCCATGCCGAGGATCGCCAACCCTCGGGCGACGTCGAGCCCGAGGATGCGCGGAGGTCGTCCGAACTCACGGAACCACCGGACGGGGGCGAGAGCAGTGATCACCCCCTGATCGTAGAGGCTGACTTCGGCGCGTAGAGGACCGATCCCGGCATACGATGGAGGGCTATGTCTTCCCCCGTGATCTCCTATCCCCCCGAGCTGCCGGTCAGTGCCGCGAGGGCTGAGATCGCCGACGCCATCCGCGATCATCAGGTCGTGATCGTCGCGGGTGCCACCGGCTCGGGAAAGACCACGCAGCTGCCGAAGATCGCCCTGGAGCTCGGGCGGGAGCGCATCGCCCACACCCAGCCCCGTCGCCTCGCCGCGCGCACGATCGCCGAGCGCGTCGCCGAAGAGCTCCAGGTCGAGTTGGGCACACTCGTCGGGTACAAGGTGCGCTTCACCGACAAGGTGTCGGACGCCACGCGCATCGCCCTGATGACCGACGGCATCCTGCTCAACGAGATCCACCGCGACCGGCTGCTCACCCGCTACGACACGATCATCATCGACGAGGCGCACGAGCGCTCCCTCAACGTCGATTTCCTGCTCGGCTACCTGGCTCGCATCCTCCCGGAACGCCCCGACCTGAAGGTGATCATCACCTCGGCGACGATCGATCCGGAGAGCTTCGCGAAGCACTTCGCCGCTCCGGACGGCACCCCGGCGCCGATCATCGAGGTCTCCGGACGCACGTATCCGGTGGAGATCCGCTACCGCGGGCCGGTCGACGATGCGGACGACGAGAGTACCGCGGCCGAGCCGGAGGACGAGGTCTCGGCGATCATCGCGGCCCTGCGCGAGCTCGACCGCGAAGCACCGGGCGATGTGCTCGTCTTCCTCCCCGGCGAGGCCGAGATCCGCGACGCCGCCGATGCCGTGCGCGGCGCCTACGCGAACGACCGCGCGCCCACCGAAGTGCTGCCCCTGTTCGGACGCCTCTCCGCCGCCGACCAGCATCGGGTGTTCGAGCGCAGCCGGGTGGCGGGTGTGCGCCGCCGGGTGATCCTCGCCACGAACGTCGCCGAGACCAGCCTCACGGTCCCCGGCATCAAGTACGTCATCGACACCGGCACCGCGCGCATCTCGCGCTACAGCAACCGCTCCAAGGTGCAGCGCCTGCCCATCGAGGCCGTCTCCCAGGCGTCGGCGAATCAGCGTTCCGGCCGTGCGGGTCGCACCAGCGACGGCATCGCGATCCGCCTCTACTCGGAAGAGGACTACGACAAGCGCCCGGAGTACACCGAGCCCGAGATCCTGCGCACCTCGCTGGCCTCGGTCATCCTGCAGATGCTGTCGCTCGGCTTCGGCGACATCACGGCGTTCCCCTTCCTCACCCCGCCCGACTCCCGAGGCGTGAAGGCCGCGTTCGACCTGCTCACCGAGCTCGGCGCCGTCGAGGCATCACGCCGCGACGGTACCCCGCACCTCACCCGCACGGGTCGCGACATCTCCCGCATGCCGATCGATCCGCGGTTCGCACGCATGCTGATCGAAGCCGGGAAGGCGGGCTCCGGCGGCACCGTGACGCGTGACGTGCTCGCGATCGTCTCCGGCATGACGATCCAGGACGTGCGGGAGCGGCCGGAGGAGCGCCGGGACGAAGCCGACCGCCTGCACGCACGGTTCGTCGACCCGACCAGCGACTTCCTCACCCTGCTGAACCTCTGGAACCACCTGCGCGAGCAGCAGCGCGAGCTCGGCTCGAGCGCGTTCCGCCGGCTGTGCCGTTCCGAGCACCTCAACTACGTGCGGGTGCGCGAGTGGTTCGACGTGCATCGCCAGCTGCGCACGCTCGTGAAGATGCCCGACCGCCCCCGCGACGACCGGAGAGCGGGCGACGACGGCGGGACGAGCGATCCCGACGCCATCCACCGTGCGCTGCTGTCGGGCCTGCTCTCGCAGATCGGCATCCTCGATGAGCGCACCGCCGCTGCGGGCAAGGCCCACTCCCCCGCGAAGGAGCCGAAAGGCCGTCGCATCGCCGAATACCGCGGGGCGCGCGGCATCCGCTTCTCGATCTTCCCCGGCTCCGGTCTGCGCAAGAAGAGCCCGCGTGCGGTGATCGCCGCCGAGATCGTCGAGACCTCACGCACGTTCGCGCGCACGGTCGCCGCGATCGACCCGGCGTGGGCGGAACCCCTAGCCGGCGACCTGGCCAAGCGTCAGGTCACCGAGCCGCACTGGTCCAAGGACGCGGGTGCTGCCGTCGCCTTCGAGAAGGTGACGCTGTTCGGGCTCGAGATCATCCCGCGACGGCGCGTGCAGTTCGCCCGCATCGACCGCGCCGCCTCCCGCGAGCTGTTCGTGCGGCATGCGCTCGTCGAGGGCGAGTGGGATCCGACACGGATCGACAAGCGGGTGAGCGCGTTCTGGCGCAGCAACGCCGAACTGCGCAAGCGCCTCGAGAAGCTGGAGGAGCGCGAACGCCGCCGCGACATCCTCGCCGGCGACGAGGCCGTGTTCCGGTTCTACGACGAGCGCATCCCCGCCGAGGTGTTCGACGTGCGGTCGTTCGAGAGCTGGTGGCGAGAAGCCATGGCGACGACGCCGAAGCTGCTCGTGATGCGCGAGAGCGACCTGATCGACGACGACGAACGCGCGGATCAGCGCGAGTTCCCGACGCGGTGGACGCAGGGCGACCAGGTGCTCGGTCTCGCGTACCGGTTCGAACCGGGCGCCGACGACGACGGTGTCAGCGTGGTCGTGCCGCTGCCGCTCCTCGCGCAGATCGAGGACCGCGGCTTCGACTGGCAGGTTCCCGGCCTGCGTGCCGAGCTGGTGACGGGCCTGCTGCGCGCCCTCCCCAAGGCGATCCGTCGCCACGTGGTCCCCGCCGCCGACTGGGCGGAGAAGTTCGGCGCCGAGCTCGTCGAGGAGGGGCCGGAGTCGCACGGCGGCCTGCCACCGCGCACGCTCAAGGAAGCCCTCGCGCGCCGCATCCAGCCGCTCGCGAACCAGCTGGTCTCCGCCGCCGACTTCGACGACGAGCGCGTGCCCGCGCACCTGCGCATGAACTTCCGCGCCGTGGACGAACGCGGCAGGGTGGTCGGCTCTGGACGCGACCTGCGGGCGCTTCAAACCCAGCTCTCCGACCGCGCACGCAGCAGCGTCGCCCGCTCGATCGCGGCTCCATCCCGCTCTGGAGGGCCGGGAGCGAACCGCGGCACCGAACGCGGCGGGATCGAACGCATCGCGTCCGCGCCCCTCGAGCAGACCGGCCTCACGGCCTGGACGTTCGGAGAACTGCCCGAGGTGCTCGACACCCGCGTCGCCGGCGGCGTCGTGCGGGGGTACCCGGCCATCGTCGACCAGGGCAAGAGCGTGTCGGTGCGCGTCGAATCGACCCCGGATGCCGCGGCGGCCGCCACCCGCGACGGCGTGCTGCGCCTCGTTCTGCTGGGTGTGCCCTCGCCCTCCTCGTACGTGCAGGAGCACCTGACGAGCCAGGAGAAGCTCGCCCTCGCCGCCTCGCCCTATCCCTCCGCCGCCGCCCTCATCGAGGACTCACGCGCGGCGGTCGCCTGCAAGGTCATCGAAGGCCTCGTGCCCGACGGGATCGTGCGCGACGAGACCGGCTTCGGGCGGGTACGCGACGCGGTCTCCGCCGTCCTCGTCGACGAGCTGTTCGCCTGCGTCTCCCTGGTCGCACGCATCCTCACGAAGTCGCGTGACGTGGAGCGCGGCATCAAGTCGCAGAACTCCCTCGCCCTGCTCGGACCGCTGAACGACATCCGCACCCAGCTGCGCGGACTGCTGCATCCGGGGTTCGTCTCCACCGCCGGTGTCGACCGCCTCGCGCACTTCCCCCGTTATCTGGAGGGGATGCTCGATCGGTTGAAGACCCTCGCCAGCGAGCCCGGCAAGGACCGGGCGCGCATGACCGAGTACGAGCGGATGGCGAAGGCCTTCGAAGACGCCGGTGGCACGATCCCGCTCGCGGCCGACGCGTCGCCCGAGATCGTCGAGGTGCGCTGGCTGCTCGAGGAGTATCGCGTGAGCGTGTTCGCGCAGCGTCTGGGCACCGCGCAGCCGGTGTCGCCGCAGCGCATCATGAAGGTGCTGTCCGGCCGCTGATCCGCGACCTCCCACCCCGGCGCGCGGGTAGCCTGAACGCATGGCTCGCGCGATCGTGTACACCGAAATCGGCTCCCCCGCTGTCCTCCACCTGATCGAGATCCCCGACCCCGTCGCCGCACGGGGCGAGGTCGTGGTGCGCATCGAGGCCGCAGGGGCGAACCCGATCGATGCGAAGCTGCGCGGCGGCAAGCGCCCCTCTCCGCCCATCACAGAGCCGCGCCCGGTCGGTTTCGACGGCGCCGGTGTCGTCGACGCGCTCGGCGAAGGCGTCGAAGACTTCACGGTCGGCGATCGTGTCGCGATCCGCGATGGGCACGGCACCTATGCCTCGGCACTCGCCATCTCGACCGACAAACTCGCGAAGCTCCCCGACTCCGTCACCACGGCCGAGGGCGCGGGCATCGGCATCCCCGCCGGAACCGCCTACCAGGCGCTGCGCTCGCTCGGGGTGGCCGACGGCGACGTGCTGCTCGTGCACGGAGGCTCCGGATCCGTCGGACAGGCGGCCGTGCAGTTCGCCGTCGCCTGGGGTGCGACCGTGATCGCGACCGGGAGTCCCGCACGTCACGACCAGCTGCGCGAGCTGGGTGCCATCCCGGTGGCCTACGGCGACGGCCTGCTCGACCGGGTCCGCGCCGCCGCTCCCTCGGCCGTCACGGTGGTGCTCGACTGCGCGGGCACCGATGAGGCGATCGAGACCTCCCTCGCCCTCGTGGCCGACCGTGACCGCATCGCGACGATCGTGCGGGGGCCGGATGCTGCGTCCTTCGGCATCCGCGCCTTCTCCGGCGGCTCACCGGTGCCGCTGACCGACCAGGAACTCGCCTGGCGCGCCGAGGCGCTGCCCGAGACGATCGCGCTCCTCGACACCGGCGACTTCGTGATCGAGCTCGGTCCGCAGCTCCCCCTCGCCGAAGCGGCGCAGGCCCATGAGCTCATGGAGTCCGGCGCCGCGTCGGGCAAGATCATCCTGCTGCCGTAGCCGTGGTCGATCCGGATCAGGCCGGAGCCACCGGCCGTCCGATCGACAGCATCAGCCGGTTCGCCCAGTTGAAGAACGCGGCGCCGTGGATGACATCCGCGACCTCCAGGTCGTCGAGCCCTGCCGCGCGCAGCCGCGCGATCTCCGCTTCCCCGAATGCGCTGGGCGTGTCGGTGAGGGCGACGGATGCCGCGACGATCGCGTTCCAGCGCTCTCCGAGGTCGGCGTCGACGCCCTCGTCCAGCAGCAGGTCGACGTCGTCGACGCGCTTGCTGTGATGTGCGGCGAAGCGCGAGTGCACCGAGGCGCAGAACACGCAGCCGTTGCGACGGGATGCCGCCGTCGCCGCGAGCTCACGGTCGGCACGAGGAAGGCCCTCGACCGCGTTGTAGAAGATGTCCTTGTCCACCAAGGTGCGGGCCTTGAGGACCTCGGGGTCACGGGCGAGCAGTCGGAAGTAGTCGTTCTTCGCGCGCGCGGCGTCGACGAGACCGTCGTAGTGCCGCTCGGTCAGCTCCTCCTCGGCCAGGGGTTCCAGGTGCGGCACCCAGCCGACCTCGCCGCGGGTGAAGGCGTGCGGGTGCGGGGCATCGTCGTGACGGAGCACGCTCTGTTCGGCGGTCATGCTGCCTCCTCCTCGGAGATCTCGGTCCGGGCGAGTCCTGCGGCGGCGAGCACGCGGAGCCCGGTGACGACGCGCTGCTGGAAGGCGAGGAACGACACCAGCTGCGATAGCGTGACGATCCCGTCCGTCGACCACCCGGCGTCGAGCAGGCGTCCGAGGTCGGCACCCGCGGCCTCGCGGGGCCTGAACACGAGCAGGTGCGTGTGCGCGAGGGCGGCGGCGAGGCGCTCGCCCAGGACGGCGACGACCGCGTCGGAGGGGACGTATCGCTCCCCCTCGGTGTTCTCACCCTGCAGACCCAGCTCGGTGTAGGCGCCGAAGGGCCCGTCGACCGCCGCTCCGGAGATCTCCGCGAGCACGACCGCCGCCCGCTGCGGATCGGCCTCCCGCGCGCGGGCCGCATAGAACACGGCTGTCGCCTCCTCCTCACCGGCGAGCCCCGTCGCGAAGGCGGCCACGAGCTCGCGCTCCGCCTGCGAGACGTGCTCGACCGATACCGGGCGGAACAGGGCGTCGAAACTCGCCTGCAGCTGCTCCCTGGTGACCGGGCGGCGACGGCGCAGAGCATCCAGCTCCGGGGTCACCTCCACGATCCGGTCCACGATGTCGTCGGTCATGCGTTCTCCTTGAGGGTGAGGTTCTCTTCGGGGGAAGGGGCGAGTACATAGCCGAGGGCCGGGGCGACCTCGTCGGCGAAGAGCGCGATCGAGCGCAGCACGTGCTCGTGCGGGGCGTCGACCGAGTGCACCTGGAACGCCACCTCGGTCGCGCGGGCGAGCGTGGCATCGGCGGTGAGCGACTCCGCCACCTGTTCCGGCGTGCCCAGGTGCGTGTCGAGCGCGGCGATCAGCTCATCGATGCTGTCGCCGGGAACGGTCTGCCCCTGACGGCGGAAGCCCTCGGCCGCCCGGCGCAGCCCGACCTCGGCGAACCGCAGCGCCTCGGCACGGTCGTCCGCGACGAACACGGTGCGCGAAGCTGTGATCCGCGGTGCCACCCCGTGAGGCAGCGCCTCGAGGTACGCGTCGATGATCGGATCCTGCAGCTCCGACAACGGCGCATGCAGCCGCTCGGCGCGGCGGGGCTGCGTACGGGAGAGCAGCAGCCCGTGCCCGTGCACCCCGGCGCGGTGCCCGCCGGGGGCCGAGAAGGTGGCCTGCCAGATGCGGTCGGCGAGGCCTCCGGCATCCGGGTAGAGCGTGTTGCCCGCCCCGACGTCGCGCCCCGCGAGGCCGTCGAGGAGCGTGCGCAGCTTGCGATCGTAGGTCGGTGCCTTGTCGCGCACGTCTTCGCCGAACGGCACGAACGACGACGGTGTGCCGCCGCTGCCGAGTCCCAGATCCACGCGCCCCCCGGAGAGCAGATCTGCGACGACGGCATCTTCGGCCACGCGCACCGGATCCTCCAGCGGCAGGGTGATGACACCGGTTCCGAGCCGGATGCCACGTGTCACGGCGGCCACGTGGGCGAGGAACACCAGCGGCGACGGCAGGCCACCTTCAGCCGCGTGGAAGTGGTGCTGGGCCACCCAGGCCCGCCCGATCCCGTGTCGCTCGGCCTGCTGGATCTGCGCGGTCGCGAGCGCATATCTCTCGGCGGGCGATGCGTCATCGAGCAGACGGGTGAAGAAGGCGACGGTGGGCGCGGTCATGCGAGAACCTCTCTGGCGGGCGAGAACTCTCCGGTGTGCGAGAACTCCCTCGTGCCGGGAACCGCGGCGAGCAGCTCCCGGGTGTAGTCGTGTTGCGGGTCGCGGAAGAGATCCTGCGTCTGCCCGTGCTCGACGACGCGGCCACGGCGCATCACCGAGACGGTGTGGCTGATCCTGCGCACCACCGCGAGGTCGTGCGAGATGAACAGATACGTGAGGCCGAGCTCGGCCTGCAGCGACGTGAGCAACTCGAGGATGCGCGCCTGCACGGTCACGTCCAATGCCGACACCGCCTCGTCGAGCACCACGACCTCCGGATCGATCGCGAGCGCCCTGGCGATCGCGACGCGCTGTCGCTGTCCCCCCGAGAGCTCGCGCGGGGTACGTGTGGCGACATCGGCCGGGAGCGAGACCCGATCGAGGAGCGCCAGCGCGCGCTCGCGGCGCTCGACACGCGAGCCGACCCGGAAGTTCTGCAGCGGCTCCGCGACGATGTCGACGATGTGCTGGCGAGGATCCAACGATGCGAACGGGTTCTGGTAGACGAGCTGCACGCGTCGGCGCAGCGCGCGCAGCTGTTCGCGCTTCGCGTGGGTCACGTCCTCGCCGTCGACCTCGATCGTGCCGACATCGGGCTGATGGAAGCGCGTGATCAGCCGCGCCGTGGTCGTCTTGCCTGACCCGGACTCCCCCACGAGGGCGTGGGTGGTGCCCCGGCGCACGCGGAACGAGACGTCGTCGACGGCGCGGAAGCGTTCGCGCCCCGCGACGCGGAACTCCTTCACGAGCCCCTCGGCCACGATCGCATAGGGGTTCTCCGCGGCGACGGCCGCGGCGTCCCGCAGGAACGGCGGCGCATCCGGGCGACGGAATCCGGTCGCGAATGCGGGAGCATCGGCGAGCAGCTGTCGCGTGTAGGGGTCGGACGGTGCGGCGAGCACCGCCTCGCTCCGCCCCTGTTCCACGATCCGTCCGTCCTTGAGCACGACGAGCCGTTCCGCGCGGTCAGCGGCCACGCCGAGATCATGGGTCACGAGCAGGATGCTGGTGCCCTCCTCCCGCTGGAACTCGTCGAGCAGATCGAGCACCTTGCGCTGCACGGTCGCATCGAGGGCGCTGGTCGGCTCGTCCGCGATCAGCAGGCGCGGCTGCAGGGCGATCGCGGTCGCGATCAGCACACGCTGCCGCATGCCGCCGGAGAGTTCGTGAGGGTACTGGCGTGCCCGCAGGTCCGGATCATCGATGCCGACGCGGTCGAGCAGCTCGATCGCACGCGCGCGACGCGAACGCCGGTCCCGGTGTCCGTGCAGGCGCAGGATCTCCTCGACCTGTGCGCCGATCGGTCGCACCGGATCGAGCGAGGTCGTCGGGTCCTGCGGGACCAGGCCGATCTCCGCGCCGCGAATGCCCCGGAGCGCGCGGTCCGTCCATCCCGAGATGTCGAGGTCGCCCAGCACGACTCTGCCCCCGTCGACCGTGCCGCCGGCCGGGAGGAGCCCCAGGAGCGCGTGGGCGGTCGTCGACTTGCCCGATCCCGATTCACCGACGAGCGCCAGGGTCTCGCCCTCCTCGATCTCGAACGAGACCCCGTGCACGACTTCGCGACCCCCGTAGGAGATCCGCAGATCCGTCGCTGCCAGAACACTCATCGCGTCCCCCTTCCGATGCGGTGGCTGATGCGGTTGGCACTGAGCACGACGGCGACGACGACGAGACCGGGGAGAGCCGTGAGCCACCAGGCCGTGCCCACGTAGTTGCGTCCTTCGGCGATCAGCAGCCCCCATTCCGGGGTGGGCGGCGGGGCGCCGTACCCGAGGAACCCGAGAGTCGAGATCGCCAGGATCGCCGTGCCGAACTGCAGAGCGGCGAGCGCGACGATCGGGGTGAGCGAGTTGGGCAGCACGTGTCGGCGCAGCACGGCGAAGAAGGTGGCGCCGCTGCCGAAGGCGGCCTCGACGTACTCGGTGCGCCGTACGCGGGCGACCTCGGCGCGCATCAGCCGGGCGAAGGCGGCGACGCTGCCGAGACCGACCGCGATGGCCGCGTTGACGGTGCCGAATCCGAGCAGGATGATCACCGACAACGACAGTAGGAGCCCGGGGATCGCGAGGAGCACGTCGACGACGCGCATCAGCACGTCGTCGACGACACCGCCCACCGCGCCGGCGATCGCGCCCAGCACCGTGCCGAGGGCGAGGCCGACCGTGACGGCGATGAGGGCGCCGGAGAGCGAGTGCACCGCACCGTGGACGACGCGCCCGAACAGGTCGCGTCCGAGGGTGTCGGTTCCGAACCAGTGCGCGGCGCTCGGCGGCAGCAGTTTGTCGGCCGGCACACCGGTGAGAGGATCGCCGGGGGCGAACACTCCGGGGATGACCGCCCAGAGCACGGCGAGCGCCACGACGGCGAGCGCCAGATACAGGCCCCAGGCGCGGCCACGCACGAGAGCACGCCGACGATCACGCCGACGGCTTCCGGTCGCCCGCTCCGGGGTGGTCGGCGTCGGAGCGAGGTCGGGCTCGATGCTCGTCTCGGCGATCACGGGAGCGGTCATGCGGACACCTCCTGGGGTGCGGTCCTCGAGGCAGTGGAGGCGGTGGAGGGGCGGGAGCGCGTGACCGTCCGCTGACGCGGGTCGATGAGCGGGGTGACGAGGTCGACCGCGAAGCTGATGACCACGAACCCGAGGGCCGACAGCAGCACGACGCCCTGCAGCACCGGGATGTCCTGGTTCGCGACGGCCTGTTCGGTCAGTCGACCGATGCCCGTGCGGCCGAACACGGTCTCGGTCACGACCGCTCCCCCGACGAGTTCTCCGAACAGCACACCGGCGATGGTCAGCGTCGGCACCGCGGCGTTTCGGGCGACCGAGCGCGTGAGCACCCAGAGCGGCGGCGCCCCCTTCGCGCGGACCACCGTGACGAACGGCTGCGACTGCACCTGATCGATCGCCCGGACCAGCACCTGGGCCAGAGGCGCCGAGATGGGCACCGCGAGGGTCAGCACGGGGAGGAGGAGCCCGCTCACCGGGTCGGCCCCGACGATCGGCACCCAGCCGAGTCCGAACGAGAACACCTGGATGAGCAGGATTCCGAGCCAGAAGACCGGCACCGCCACGAAGAGGCCCGGCACCTGCCGCAGGCTGTCGCGCAGCCACGCGAAGGGCGCGAGCGACGAGAGCCCGGCGATCAGGATGGCCAGCAGCAGGGCGACGACGAGTCCGAGCGACGCGAGCAGCAGCGTCGCGGGCAGCGCCTCGGCGAGCATCGTCAGCACCGGAGTGCCGAACTGCGTCGAGAACCCGAAGTCGCCGGCGAGGAAGCCGAGTCCTGCGTGCACGTACTGCTGCCACCAGGGCAGGTCGGCGCCGTAGGTGGCGCGGATGCTGTCGAGCTGGTCCGGCGACAGCCCGAGGCTGGGGTCGGAGAACTTGATCAGGATCGCATCACCCGGCAGCAGCTGCAGCAGGAAGAAGGTGGCCGTGAAGGCCGCGATCAGAACGATCGCGGCCTGCCCGGCTCGTCGGAGGATGAAGCTCATCGACGCACCATGCCGCTCAGTGCTCGGAGAGCCAGACGCCGGAGAACGTCGGGCGCCCCACCGACTCGAACGCGACGCCGTGCACATACGTCGCCGTGCCGTACACCTGCGGCTCCTCGAACAGCGGGATGACGTAGGCCTGCTCGGCGATGTAGTCCTGCACGGCCTGCGACGCGGCGACACGCTCGTCGGCGTCGGGCTCTGAGGCCACGGCGAGCAGCAGCTCGTCGAGCTTCGCATCCTTCGAGATGAGCACGTCGCGGTTCTTCGTGAAGTACTGGCTCTTGATCACGTCGAGATCCGCCCGGCCGACCATCGAGTGGTAGAAGCCGGTCTTCAGCGGGTCACGGGTGTCTTCGGCATAGCTGCCGGCGTCGCCGGGCTTGACCGAGAGCTCGACGCCCACCTTCGCCAGCTGCTGCGCGACGAGTTCGAGGGTCTGCTTCGACAGGGGCTGCGGCTTGGCCTCGTAGACCGTGATCGCGAGACGCTCTCCGTCCTTCTCGCGGATGCCGTCGGCACCGGGCTTCCATCCGGCCTCGTCGAGCAGCTTCTCGGCCTTCTTCGGGTCGTATTCGTAGTGCTCCGACTCGTCCTTGTAACCGAGGGCCTGGGACGACAGCACCGAGGTCGCCACCGGGTAGTTCTCGGTGAAGAGCGTGTCCACGACCTCCTGCGCGTCCACGGCGGCGATGATCGCCTGCCGAACGCGGATGTCGGAGAGCAGCGGGTTCTCGGGACGGAGGGCGATCGAGTTGTTCACGCCGCGGGTCTGCGGGGCGTAGAGCGTGAAGCCGGCGCCCTCGACGCGGTCCTCGTCGAACGCCTGCACGTAACGGACGTAGTCGGCCTGGCCCGCGAGCAGCGAGCCGATGCGCACCGAGTCCTCCGGCGTGATCAGCACGTGCACGGCGTCGAGGTAGGGGCGCCCGTCGTTGTCGACGCTGTCGGGACCCCAGTCGTAATCGTCGCGGGCGGTGAGCGTGTACTCGGTGCCGAGCTTCTCCCCCGTGACGGTGAACGGCCCCGAACCGATGATCTCGGCCGCGTTGCCCGCGCCGAAGTCCTCGATCGTGCCGTCGAGGGTCGCCGGCGACAGCAGGCCCGAGTTGATGGTCGACGTCGCCTGCAGGAACCCGGGCGACGGCGCCGAGAAGTGGAACGTGACGGTGTCGTCGTCGACCACCTCGCTGCTGGCGTAGTTGTTGATCGCCTCGGAGACGGTGAGTCCCCGCTCGGCATCGCCCAGCCCGTAGGTGTCGAAGTTCTTCTTCACGGCGGCGGCGTCGAGCACGGTGCCGTCCGAGAACGTGACGTCGGGGTTGAGGTTGAACGTGTACTCGGTGGCGTCATCGTTCACGGTCCAGTCCGAGGCGATCCACGGCTCGATCTCGAGCGTGTCCGGGTTCTGCCACGTCAGGCGGGCCGCGATGTTGTTCACGATGCCGCCGTTCGGGTAGAAGCCGGCCTGCGGCGGGTAGAGGTTCGTGTACGCCTGGTGCTCGAGGTAGGTGAGGGTTCCGCCAGTGACGGGGTCGCCGCCTTCAGCGGGCGAGTTCGCCGGTGCGGGCGTCGACGCGCAGGCGGCGAGGCTGCCCGCGAGGACGAGCGGCAGCGCGATGGCGGCGGCGCGGATGAGACGACGGTTCATGGGTGGGCCTCCAGGATTCGGGTGCGATGCTTCGGGTGCGTGCGGTGCTTCGGGTGCGGTGTTTCGGGTGCAGCGGTGAGGTGACTTCACCGTAGGAATCGCGGCTCCCCCGGCGCGAGGCGGCCGACTCCGGATGTCGCGTGGCGAAACGTGTGGTCACGCGTCGACATACGAGGAAATGCGCAGACGGTCGCGGAGCGTCGCTCCGGTGCTCTCGTGCGCGTCGCGCAGCAGTCCGCGACGGCGCAGCTCAGGGGCCGCCTGCCGCGTGAAAGCCTCGAACTGTGCGGGCTGGAAGGCCGACAGCACGTTGAATCCATCTGCGGCGCCTTCGTCACGCCAGGTCTCGAAGTGGTCAGCGACCGTCACCGCGTCTCCCACGACGAAGGCCGCGGGCACGGCATGGGCGGCGACCAGATGCCGCCACGTGAGCGGATCGCCGTGCGCGACGGCTGATCCCGAGACGCGAGGACCCGAGACGCGCAGCCCGGCGATGAGACCGAGGCGCTCGATCAGCGCGGCACCGCGTTCTCCCAGCCGCAGGGCCTCGGCGGAAGTCACCGGCGCGTCGAAGGTCGAGGAACGCAGCGGGTCGTCGACCGCGACATCGAGCGCGTCGGCGAGTGCGGCGACGGTGCGGTTCGACGGGAACGCCGATCTGGCCGCCTGGTGTCCCTCGGCGAGCGGCACCAGGGCGAGCAGCCTCTCCACGATGCGTCGCGCGTCGGCATCCGTGTCCGCGACGACGGGGAGCACCGGCGCGATCACCTTCAGCGCGTCCGGCGATCGTCCGGCCTCCGCCGCGATGTCGCGCAGCAGCCGACGGGTCGCGATCGCGTCGGCCAGCGTGGGTGCGGCGGTCAGCGCGAGATCGGCCTCGGTGGCTGCGAGAGTCCTCGAGCGCGGCGACGTGCCCGCGTGCACGATCGGGATCTGTCCCTGCGGCGGGCGCGCGACGTTGAGCGGACCCGTGACGCGCACCTGCGCCCCCTGCAGGTCGGCGGCACGCAGCGCCTCCGGGTCGATCAGCACCCCGCGGTCGGCGTCGGCGATCCAGGCGTCCTCGCCCCACGAGTCCCACAGCCGGCGCAGGGCCTCGACGAACTCCTCTGCCCGGTCGTAGCGGCTCTCATTGTCGGCGTGTGCCTCACGACCGTGGTTGCCCGCCGCACGCGGCTCGGCACCGGTGACGAGGTTGATGCCGGCGCGGCCACGGGTGAGCACGTCGAGGGAGGCCAGCGAGCGCGCGGTCGTGTACGGGTCGGCGTAGGTGGTGTTGACCGTGGCGATCAGGCCGATCCGCGAGGTCACCCCGGCGAGGAAGAGCACGGCGCTCACGGGGTCGATACGGGCCAGCAGGTACGGGTCGCGGAACTCCAGATCCGGACCGGTGGCGAGCCAGTCCCCGAAGAAGAGGTAGTCGAGACCGGCTTCCTCCCCCTCCCGCGCGATGTGGCGCAGGATGTCGGCGTCGGTCGCGGGGTCGCGGTGTGCACCGGGCTGGCGCCAACCCGACGGATACGCGCCCAGGGTGCGCACCATGGCGCCGATGATGAGGGGTTCGGTCATGCCCGTCACGGTAGGAGCCGTCGGGTCCCCGCTGCCACGGCGCCGATGCCGGGCGTCACGGGATGTAACAGTCCGTCACAGCCGGCACACCCCCTACGCTGAGACCATGACAGGTCTTCGGTGGGGAATCCTCGCGACCGGCGGTATCGCCGGCGCATTCGCGTCCGATCTGAGAACCGCGGGGCTCGACCTCGTGGCCGTCGGATCCCGCTCACAGGAGTCGGCCGACGCCTTCGCCGCCCGCTTCGACATCCCCCACGCGCACGCCTCGTACGAGGCCCTGGTGTCCGACCCCGATGTCGACATCATCTACGTGTCGACGCCGCACCCGATGCACCACGAGAACGCCCGTCTCGCGCTCGAGAACGGCAAGCACGTGCTCGCCGAGAAGGCGTTCACCCTGAACCGTGCCGAAGCGGAAGACCTGCAGGCGCTGGCCGCCGAGCGCGGTCTGCTCGTCATGGAGGCGATGTGGACTCGCTACCTGCCGCACATGGTCCGCATCCGCGAGCTCATCGCCGACGGCGCCCTCGGCGAGATCCGCGCGGTGAGCGCCGACCACACGCAGCTGCTGCCCTCCGACCCCACGCACCGCCTCAACGCTCTCGACCTCGGTGGCGGCGCGCTGCTCGACCTCGGCATCTACCCCATCTCCTTCATCTGGGACATCCTCGGCGCCCCGAGCACCATCCGTGCGGTCGGCCGACTCGTCGAGACGGGAGCCGACTCCGAGGTCGCCACCGTCATGACCCACGACGGCGGAGCGATCTCGACCAGCCTGTCGTCGTCGCGGGCAGCGGGACCCAACGTCGCGAGCATCATCGGCACGGCCGCCCGCATCGACATCGACACTGTCTGGTACAGCCCCACCACCTTCCGCCTGGTCCTGCCGGACGGGACGGTGCAGGAGACCTACACCTCCGACGTCGAAGGTCGCGGCATGCAGTTCCAGGCGCTCGCCGCCGAGCGACTGGTGCGTGACGGCATCCTCGAGGGCGACATCCTGCCGATCACCGAGAGCGTCGCGATCATGGGCACCCTCGACGAGATCAGGGCGCAGATCGGCGTCCGCTATCCCCGTGAGGAGGTCTGATCATGGCGGAGACCACCGATGCCCGCGTCGCCGTCTACCTCGACTTCGACAACATCGTCATCTCCTGGTATGACCGTGTGCACGGCCGCAACGCCTACGGCAAGGATCGTCAGCGGATCAGCGAGAATCCGAACGACCCCGAGGTCACCGACCGGCTGAGCCGCGCGATGATCGAGGTCGGCGCCATCATCGACTACGCCGCCTCGTTCGGCACACTCGTGCTCACGAGGGCCTACGCCGACTGGTCGTCCCCCGTGAACGCGGTCTACCGCTCGCAGCTCGTGGCCCGCGCCGTCGACCTCGTGCAGCTGTTCCCGGCCGCCGCCTACGCCAAGAACGGTGCCGACATCCGGCTCGCGGTCGACGCCGTCGAGGACATGTTCCGGCTGCCCGATCTCACCCACGTCGTGATCGTGGCGGGCGACAGCGACTATGTGCCACTGGCCCAGCGCTGCAAACGTCTCGGCCGCTATGTGATCGGCGTCGGGGTGTCGGGTTCGACCGCCAAGTCGCTGGCCGCCGCGTGCGACGAGTTCGAGTCGTACGACTCGCTGCCCGGCGTGGTCCGCCCCGTGAAGGCCGCTCCCGTCGTCGCCGCGAAAGCCGAGGTCGTGGCGGAGCCGCCCGCCGCGGTCGCCGACGCCGCCACGGAGAGCGTCGCCGAGCCCGCCGCGAAGACGAAGACCGCTTCGAAGCGCACGCGCGCCAAGTCTGCACCCAAGACGGAAGAGCCCAGGGTCGAGGACAAGGTGGACGATCAGGAGGTGGCGACCCAGCTGCTGGAGCGCGCGCTGCGCCTCGGTCACGACAAGGCCGATGCCGACGAATGGCTGCACAGCTCCGCGGTCAAGACGCACATGCGCCGCATGGACCCGTCGTTCAGCGAGAAGGCCCTCGGCTACCGCTCGTTCTCCGATTTCCTGAAGTCGCGTGACGACATCGCCGAGCTCGAGGAGACCGGGCACGAGCGGCTCGTCCGTCTGCGCGAGCCCGCCGTCTGACAGACGGCGTCATTCCACGAAGTCGTACTCCTGGAACTCCGCGACCTCGGGCACCCAGCGCTCCGACACGAACGCCCGGTGCACGGGGTGCCTGTCGTACGCGGCGTAGGCGTGCCGGTCGGCGAACACCATCGAGAACTGATGGCTGAGGTCGCTCTTCGCGCTCACCTGGCGGCGGATGGTGAAGTCCTCGACGCCGGGAATCGAGGTCAGGACCGCGTGCCCCGTCGCCAGGAACTCCCGTTCCTCGGCAGACCCGGCCGGGTGGATCAGGCGGAAGACGACGGTGTGCTGGATCGACATGGAGTTCCTGTTCCGAGAGTCACTGGTTGCTGAACGCGGCGTCGAACGAGGCCTCGGGTTTCGGCCACAGCAGCGACCGCACGAATTCCAGCGCTTCGGGCGCACCATGCAGTCGGTCCATGCCGGCGTCCTCCCACTCGATCGAGATGGGTCCGGTGTAGCCGATCGCGTCCAGAGCACGGAACGCGTCCTCCCACGGCACGTCGCCGTGCCCCGTCGAGACGAAGTCCCAGCCGCGCCGCGGGTCACCCCACGGCAGGTGCGAGCCGAGCACGCCGGCCCGGCCGTTGCGCGGACGCAGCCGGGTGTCCTTGCAGTCCACGTGATAGATCCGGTCTGCGAAGTCGACGATGAAGCCGACGGGGTCGACGTTCTGCCACATCATGTGCGAGGGATCCCAGTTGAATCCGAAGGCCTCCCGATGCTCGATCGCCTCCAGCGCACGCACCGAAGACCAGTAGTCGTATGCGATCTCTCCCGGGTGCACCTCGTGCGCGAACCGCACGCCCTCTCCGTCGAACACATCGAGGATGGGGTTCCAGCGGGCAGCGAAGTCCTCGAACCCGCCCTCGATGACGGCTGCCGGAACCGGCGGGAACATCGCCAGATACGGCCAGATCGACGAGCCGGTGAACCCGACCACGGTGTCGACGTCGAGCTTGCGAGCCACCCGTGCTGCACGTTTCATGTCCTCGGCGGCGCGCTGCCTGACGCCCTCCTGCTCGCCGTCGCCCCACACGTAGTCGCGCAGGATCGCCTGGTGGCGGAAGTCGATGGGCGCATCGCACACGGCTTGACCGGCGAGATGGTTCGAGATCGCGAAGATCTTCAGCCCGTGCTGATCGAGGATCTCCCTGCGGGAGGCCACATAGGCGTCGTCCTCATCGGCGCGCTGCAGATCGAGGTGATCCCCGGACGCGGCTACCTCGAGGCCGTCGTACCCCCAGCCGGCCGCGAGCCGCGCAACCTCTTCGAAGGGCAGATCCGCCCACTGTCCGGTGAACAGGGTGACCGGGTGACTCGTCATGAGGACTCCTTCGTCTCGGACTCGTTCGGGTCGTGCACGCTCACGTACCGAAGGCGCGCAACGCCGCGATGCTGCGGACGGCGAGGTCGTCCTGGCTCGGCGCGAGCGGTCGCCACACGGAGGCCGCGACCGCGATCGTCGCGTTCTCCCCGGTGAAGCTCTCCAGTCCCAGCGGGCCTCGGTAGGCGGCATCGTCGAGCGCGCGGAGGATGCCCGGCCAGTCGGTGTGGTCGTCACCGACTGCTCCGCGATCGCTGCCGCACACCTGCACGTGCGCGATCGCCGCTCCGGCCGTGCGGATCGCGTCGTCCGGCTTCTTCTCCTCGATGTTGAGGTGGTATGTGTCGAGAGCGAGTCCGAGCCCGGGGCCGATCAGCGGGCCGAGCGCATCCAGGCTCTGCTCGACCGTGTTGAGCACGCTGGTCTCGTAGCGGTTCAGCGGTTCGATCGCGAGGGTGATGTCCGCCGCTGCGGCTTCTTCGGCCAGCGCGGACAGATTCTCACGCAGTTCTCCCGCGACCGCCGAACGCTCCCCCGCATCCATCCGCCAGGTCACGCCGGTCGGGGCGTAGAACGGGCCGGCCACGACCCGAGCGCCCAGTGTCTGCGCGGCAGCGATGCAGGAACGGAGATAGTCCTGTGTCGCGCCGACGTCACCGGCGCGGGCCAGCAGCGAACGATCGGGGCCCATGGCTCCCACCACTATCGCAGCGAGACCGACCGTATCGAGAACCTCGCGCGCCCGCGCCGGGTCCCAGTCTCCGACGCTCTCGAGCGGCAGCTCCAGTGCCTGGTACCCGAAGTCTGCGGCCTTCCGGGCGAGCGGTTCGAGCGTGGCATCGGTCAGCGGAGACGTCCACACCCAGGTGTTGACGGCGATCGTGCGGGGCATCGTTGTCCTTGTGATCGTGAAGTCGATCCCACCCTCCCACTCCACGGGTGTGGAGCGGAAGGGCGGGATCGCCTCGGCTACGGGATCTGCCGTTCCTGCCACACCGTCGGGTAGCCGGGAAGGTTCTCCCCGCCGAACTTGGCGTAGTGCCCGTCGGGCATGCCCTCGTTGGCTTTGAGGTAGTCGTCGAGTTCCGGTTCCGTGATCGGCTTCTGGGGCAGCACCCACTCCTTCGGCACCTCGGTGCCGGCGAAGATCATCTGCGCCGCGAGCAGCGGAGTGCGCCACTGGAAGTTGGAGTACACCGGCGCGAGTCCGGTCAGCCCCGTCTCCTTCCACTTGCGGAGGAAGCTCATCTCGTCCTCTCCGGTCATGACCGGGTAGTCCGCTCCCGCGTCCTCGAATGCCTCGATGGCTGCGACCGCGCCGTCACCGGCGTCCATCCAGATGCCGTCGACGTCGCCCTTGGCGAGTTCGTCGCTGATGATGCTCTTGATCTCGGCGGGGTCCGCGCCCGTGAAGTAGTCCACGGCCTCGATCCCCGCCTCGTCGAAGAGTTTCTCGGCGCCCGCCCACCGGTGCTCCAGCACGTCGACACCCGGGAGGATGCGCAGTGCCACGACCTTGTCGCCCTTCTCGAGGTTGTCGATCAGAAACTCCGCCGTGTCGATGCCCCAGGCGAAGCCGCCGATCGGGTGGATGAAGGTGACAGGGCAGTCGGTGTTGACGCCACGGTCGAACACGATGACCGGCTTACCGGTGTCGCACGCCCGCTCGACGGCAGGTGTCATCGCCGCCGTGCTGTTCGGCGAGATGAGGAAGACGTCGCAGCCGCCCTCCGAGATGAAGTAGTCGATGTCGGCGATCTGCGTGTCGTCGGAGTCCTTCGCGTCGCGGGTCTCCATGTCGCTGATGGCCCCGACGCCCTGCAGCGCCTCGAGCTGCTGGTTCATCGTGATCCACCCGGTCTGACGCCACGGGTTCGAGATCGAGGCGTTCGCGAAGCAGGCCTTCTTGGCCCCCTCGCTGGCGAACTCGGAGGTGTCTACCATCTCGGCGTTGATGTGCTGGAGGTACGGCTCACCCGCCGGTCCCTGCGGATTCACGCCGCGCTCCTCGTCCTGCTTGTCGAAGAGCTCCTGGTCGAACCACTCGGTCGTCTCCGCCGTCGCATCGGGATCGTCCGACTCCACCGGCGCAACAGACGGGTCGGTCGTGCACCCGGCGAGCGCGATGAGGCCGAAGAGAGCCACCCCTGCGGTGGCGATCTTCATTGATCGTCGCATTGCTAATCTCCTCTGGTTTCTGTGTGGCCCCCGGAGGCGAGGGCAGGTGAAGCAGACTCTCGAGCAGGAGCCCCCGGTGGAGGAATCTGCTCCTTCCCCTGATCGGGAGAAGACTGGGGGCCGCGTCGCCGTCGTGCCCGGAAGGCGACGGCCGAGTATGCGACTGCGGCGATGATGATGACGCCCTGGACGGCATCGCGCAGCGTCGAGGGGACGCCGGCGATGTTCAGCAGCATGAACAACGCTTCGAGGGCGAAGGCGCCGGCGACCGCGCCGACGATCCAGCCGCGGCCACCGCCCAGCACGACGCCACCGAGGACGACGGCGGTGATCGCGGTGAACTCGTAGCCCCGCCCCACGGAGGGGTGCACGCCGGCATATCCGACCAGCAGCACGGCCGAGAGCGAGGCGGACAGCGACGAGATGATGAAAGCGCGCGTGGTCACCCAGGCCCGACGGGCACCGGCGTAGTCGACGGCTCGAGCATTGTCGCCGACCGCGATGAGCGTCTTTCCCAAAGGGCGCTTGGTGATCCAGATGCCGAGGGCGAGCCAGACGATGAGCAGCAGGACCGCCCACGGGACGAAGTCGAGGAACGGGATATCGCGGATTCCGCCGCGGCCGATCTCGCGGAAGCTGTCGGCGGGATTTCCCGTGGCCGCTCCCCCTGTCCACCACATGACCCCACCGAGGAGGGCGAGCATCATGCCGAGCGTCACGATGAACGACGGCACCTTGAGCAGCGTCGTCAGCAGACCGTTCACGAGTCCGACGACCACCGCGAAGACGATCATCAGCAGCAGCACCGGGATCGTGCGGGAATCGTCCTGTCCCACCAGGTTGCCGGCGATGATGACCTGCGCCGTGATGAGCGATCCCTGCGACAGGTCGAATTCACCGGCGATGATCACGAAGTACTGCCCGATCGCGACGATGGCGATCGGGGCGACGCGCTGGATGAAGCGCATGAACTGTCCGGGCTCGGCGAAGCTCGGGTTGAGGATCGTGACCGCCACCAGCAACAGCACCAACAGCAGGAACACTGCTCCACGCGGGCTCACGAGTGCGCGCAGTGCGTTCATGAGCGCCCTCCTTCCGCAGCGGGGCCGGGATCGGGTGTGGCGTCGACGAGCTGGGAGACCGCAGCCGCCATCTCGGGCTCGGCGGCCTTCGCGGCGTCGTCACCGCCGGTTCGCGTGCCTCCGGCGCCGAATCGCGGACGACGACGGACGATCGAGCGGCGGCTGTACACGGCCACCGCGGCCACGATCACCACGCCGCGCACCACGTCTTTGAGGAACGGGTTGATCTGCATGACGCTCATGACGTTGTCGACCACCGCGAGGATCGCGACACCGCCGATCGTCCCCCACACCGAGCCACGCCCGCCGAGCAGCAGAGTGCCGCCCAGAACGACGGCCGCAATCGAGAGGAGGGCGTAACCGCCCTGCTGACCGACCGTCGGACTGCCGACGCCGAGCCGGCTGGCGAGGAGCAGTCCGGCGAGTCCCGCGAACACCGAGCACAGCACGTGCGCCCAGATCAGCGGCATCCGGATGCCGACGCCGGACAGTCGGGCGATCTCGGGGTCGCCGCCCACCGCGTAGAGGTGAGCGCCTGTACGGGTGCGGTTGAGGAAGACCCAGACGACGACGGCGAGCACGATCATGATCAGCGTCGACACCGGTATCGGCCCGAGGCCGGTGGCGCCGATGAGTTGGAACGCCCACGGTACGTTCCCCGCTGACCCCTCGAAGTTCGTGTTGAGGATGCCCTGCAGGATGAGGCCGACACCGAGGGTGGCGATGAACCCGTTCACCTTGAGGACGGTCACGATGAGCCCGTTCACCAGCCCGATGCCCGCGCACACCAGCAGGGTGCCGATCACGGCGAGGGGGATGTTGCCGGCGCTGCCGTTCATCATCGTCGCCGCGAGCAGGCTCGACAGGCTGATCACGTACGTGACCGAGAGATCGAGAGAGGCTCCGAGCACCACGAGCGTCTGACCGATCGCGACGAGGCCGAGCACGCTCATGCCGGTGAGGATGTCGCGGATGTTGCCCGGACTCAGGAAGTTGCGCCCGACCGTGCCGACGAGGATCGCGCCGACGACGATCACGAACAGGAGAATGGCGAGCACGATGACGGTGGAGTCGATGCGGAGGCGCTTCATCGCGCACCCCCTTCGGCCGTGGTGCCGGGATCGCTCGCACCGGTCGCGGCGCCGAGGATCTCGTGCTCCGCCGCACCGGCGGGCAGTTCGGCGACGAGTTCGCCGTCGCGCATCACCAGGATCCGATCGCTCATGCCGATCACCTCTGGCAGCTCGCTCGACACCATCAGCACGGCCTTCCCCTGATGCGCGAGCTCTCGCATCAGCTGATACACCGCGTACTTCGCACCGACGTCGATACCGCGCGTCGGCTCGTCGAAGAGCACGATCTGCGGCCGGGTGAGCAGCCACTTGGCCAGCACGACCTTCTGCTGGTTGCCGCCGGAGAGGAAGCGCACCTCCTGGTCGACCCCCTGGGAACTGACCTCGAGCGAGCTCAGCACACCGGGAACCTCACGTCGCGACGCGGCGGTACGACCGGCGAAGACGCTCCTTACCACCAGCAGGGCGTTGTCGAGGATCGACTGCCCGAGGGCGAGGCCCTGCGCCTTGCGGTCTTCCGACACCAGTGCGAGCCCGGCACGGACGGCCGCCCGCGCACTCGTGATCCGCGTCGGCGTTCCGTCGATCCGCATCGACCCCCGGGTGAACGCCTGGATGCCGAACACCCCTTCCACGAGTTCGGTGCGTCCTGACCCCTGCAGCCCCGCGATGCCGACGATCTCGCCGGCGCGCAGGGTCAGCGACACCCCGTCGACGTACGCGTTGCCGCAACGATCGAGTTCGACCCGCGGTTCACCGACCGTGGTGCCCTCGAGCGCGTCGGGGAAGTACGACTGGATCGACCGGCCGACCATGCGCCGCACCAACTCGTCGGTGGTGAGGGCTGCGGTCTCGTCGGTCGAAACGAGAGCGCCGTCCTTGAGGATGGTGATCCGGTCGCACAGGTCGAAGATCTCCTTCAGCCGGTGCGAGACGTAGATCACGGCGACACCGCGCGAGGTGAGCCGGCGGATGATCGCGTAGAGCAGCTCGACCTCTCGGTCGCTGAGGGCGGCGGTCGGCTCGTCCATCGAGATGACCTGCGCATCGAACGAGAGCGCCTTGACGATCTCGACGATCTGCTGCTCCGCGACCGTGAGCGATCCGACGCGCGCCTGCGGCTCGATGAACGAGACGCCGAGGTCGGCCAGCAGCTCTGCCGTGCTGGTGTTCATGGCCCGCTGATCGACGAACCCTGCGCGGCGCGGCTCTCGTCCGAGGTAGACGTTCTGTGCCACTGTGCGCTCGGGCAGCAACGTGAACTCCTGGAACACCGTCACGATGCCCGCATCCATCGCCTGCCGCGGGTGCGAATGATGCACCTCTTCGCCGCGGTAGGAGATCACGCCGTCGTCGGCCGACTGCACACCCGCGATGATCTTCATGAGGGTCGATTTGCCGGCACCGTTCTCGCCGACGAGACCGTGCACCTCGCCGGGGCGCACGTCGAAGTCGATTCCCTTGAGCACCTCGACGCCGAAGAACGACTTGCAGACGCCGGAGACCGACAGGACCGGCTGGGTCGTGGTGATCATGCCGCCACCTCCACCCATCGTCCGCCGTCCGCCGCAGAAGCCAGCACGGCCTCTGTCAGCACGGCAGAGCGGTATCCGTCCGCAAACGTCGGAAGCCCGTCCGGCTCCGTGCCCGCGATCGCCGCGTAGACGTCGGAGACGAATCCGTTGAATGCGTCCTGGTAGCCCATCGAATGGCCAGCCGGGACGCGCTGGAGTCGCGCCGAATCCGGGGCGGATGTGGCCGGGTCGCGCAGCAGCAGCCGCGACTCCTCGCGCATGCCGATCCAGAGTTCCTCCGGCCGCTCCTGCTCGAAGCGCAGACTCTGCCGCGATCCGTGCAGCTCCAGCGTGAGGGCATTCTTGCGACCAGCGGCCATCTGTGAGATGAGCAGCGTGCCGAGGGCGCCGGATTCGGTCTCGACCAGCACGGCGACGATGTCCTCGGTGTCGACGGCCTGCCCCGACCGCTCAGAGAAGACCCGCCGGGTGCGTGCGCTCAAGGCGTGGATCCGCTCGCCGATCACGAACTCGATCAGGTCGCACAGGTGCGATCCGATGTCGGCGAAGGCGCGGGAGGCGCCGCCCGACTCCGAGCGCACGCGCCAGTCGTCATCGCTCGACAAGAGCATCCAGTCCTGCAGGTACGAGCAATCGAGGGTGAGCAGGTCACCGGCCTCTCCGCGGGCGACCCGGGCTCTGGCCTCGCGCACCATCGGGTGGTAGCGGTAGATGAAGGGCACAGCGGCGACCCGCGCCCCCGCTGCCGCTGTGTCGGCGAGGGTCTTCGCATCGCGCGCGGTGGTCGCGAGCGGCTTCTCGCACACGACGTGCTTGCCCGCGCTCAGCGCCTGGAGCGCCAGGGCTGCATGCGTGGCGTTGGGGGTGCAGATGTGAACGACGTCGATGTCTGCGGCCGTGAGCAGCGCTGCGGCATCGCTCTCGGCCCGATCGGCGCCCAGAGTCCGAGCCGCATCGCGGCCCCCTGCGGCGGAACGGGTGGCGACCGCGCGCAGTTCGCCACCGGCGTCTCGCGCCGCGGTGCGATGCACGCGGGCCATGAATCCTCCGCCGAGGATGCCGGCTCGGATCGTCCCGAGACCGGTGTCAGTGACATCCGTTGTCATGCGGCCCATTCTGACACAAACCTTCCAACTTTTGCTAGAGCTTCGTCAAAAGTCATCTGGGACGAATCCGAAGTCGATTGCCGAGACGCCGAAGTGCTGTGGTTTACTGACGCAATGGTTGACGTTCCGAGGCCGGCTGCGGCGATCTCCTCCGGCGCCGGAGAGATCTTCCAGATCCTCCGCGACGGGGGCGCCCGAACGAAGGCCGAGCTCGCCGCGCTCACGGGACTCGCCAGATCCACCGTCGCCCTGCGCGTCGACGCGCTCCTCTCCGCCGGTCTCCTCCGCCCGGCCGGCGAGGCGGCATCCACGGGCGGGCGCCCACCAGCGCGCGTCGCCTTCAATCCGCGCGCCGGCCTCGTGCTGGCCGTCGATCTCGGGGCGACGCATGCGACCGTCGCGGTCGCGGACCTGGCTGGCGTCATCCTCGACGCACGCACCCGCACGATCGACATCGGCGACGGTCCGGAGAGTCTGCTCGACATGATCCTCGCCGACGGGGCCGCGTTGCTCGCCTCTACGGCCGACGGGTTGCCGCTGGTCGGGGTCGGCATCGGCGTCCCCGGCCCGGTCGAGCACTCCACGGGGCGGCCCACGAATCCGCCGATCATGCCGGGGTGGGACCGCTTCGACATTCCCGCCTACGTGCAGAAGACGCTGGAAGTGCCGGTTCTGGTCGACAACGACGTCAACATCCTGGCGCTGGGCGAGCAGGCGACGAGCTGGCCCCAGGTCGACGATCTGATCTTCGTCAAGGTGTCCACCGGCATCGGCGCCGGCATCATCGCTGGAGGGCAGCTGCAGCGCGGTGCCCAGGGATCTGCGGGAGACATGGGTCACGTGCAGGTGCCGACGGGCGCGGGATCGACCCGAGAACCGGGCGATGATCGCGACCTCGAAGCGCTCGCCAGCGGTTCGGCACTCGCGATCGCCCTCCGTGACGAAGGACTCGACGCACACAGCGCTTCAGACGTCGTCGAGCTCGTTCGCGCGGGGAACGCCACGGCCATCGAAGCGACCCGTCAGGCCGGGCGCGACGTCGGCGAGGTGCTCGCCACCGTCGTCAATCTCCTGAACCCCTCGATCATCGTCTTGGGCGGCAGCATCGCTCGGGCGGGCGAGCACCTGCTGGCGGGGGTACGCGAAGTCGTGTATCGGCGGTCGATCCCGCTGGCCACACAGCATCTCGCGATCGTGCAGTCCCAGGCAGGCGATCGCGCCGCTGTCCTCGGAGCGGCGATCATGGTCGCCCGCGAGGTTCTCTCCCCCGCGAGCGTGGACCGCTACGTGGCGGCGAAGGTGCGTTGATCCGCACCCCCGCCGTCACGCCGCACTGCGCTCAGAGCGTCGCTTCGAACGGGTCGAAGTCGGCAGCGATCGAACCGACCTGATCGAGCGCGCTCTCCACGTCGACGAAGCTGCGCGATGCGGCCGCCTCCTCGATCGACAGGAGCGTGTCGAGCACGTGGTAGCCGAATTCACCCGTCGCCACGTGCGGACGACCGGCGGCGATCGAGCGCGCCATGTCGAGCAGCCCCACGCCGCGGCCGGAGAGCACGCCCTCCTGCTCGACGTCGATGATGTCCTGCTGGACGGGCTCCGGTGGGATGAACAGACGCGTGAGCGGTCGGGTGATCGAGATCGCGCCGCCGAAGGTGTTCGGATCCGGGATCACGATGGTGCCCTCGGTGCCGGTGATCTCGACGATCCCCTGCCGGATGACGGGCGAGTCGGTGCTGTAGACGCTCTGCGCCTGCCCACCCTGTTCGAAGTCCATCAGCACGCTCAGCGTCGACGGGATCTCGACCGGGAACTCCTGACCGGCCAGCTCACCCACCTGTACCCGGCGCGTCGGTGTGCCCTGCAGCCCGAGGGCAGCGACCGAGGCGACCGGGCCGAAGACGTGCACGAGTGCCGACACGTAATAGGGCCCCATGTCGAGCAGCGGCCCCGCACCCTTGGCGTACAGGAACGCGGGGTTCGGGTGGAAGATCTCCGGCCCCGACCATTGGAACGTGGTCTGCGCGAACAGCGGACGGCCGATGTCGCCGCGTGCGATCGCCCGCTTCGCCGTCTGCACGCCCGGTCCGAGCACGGTGTCGGGGGCGACACCGACGCGGAGACCGGCCGCATCCGCCTTCTCCAGCAGTCGGCGGGACTCCTCGCGGCTCACGCCGATCGGCTTCTCTGTCCAGACATGCTTGCCCGCAGCGATGATCGCCTCGGACACCTCGACGTGCACGGCAGGGATCGTGAGGTTCACGACGATGTCGATCTCAGGATCGCCGAGCACGGTGTCGACGCTGCCGGAGCGCGGGACGCCGTACTTCTCGGCCTGCGCCTTCGCGCGGTCCTCGAGCAGGTCGCCGATCGCGAGGACGCGCACATCCGGGAACGTCGTGAGGTTCGACAGGTACTGATCGCTGATGTTCCCGGCGCCGATGATGCCGACGCCGACAGGACCGTCTCCGAACGAGCGGGTGCCGCCCGCCATCAGCCGGCGACCTTCTCGTCGAGGTACACCCGGCTGCGCTCGATGGCGTCGAACAGGTCGCCCTCGTAGTGGTCGAACTCTACGATCGCGAGCTCGAGGGCCGGAGCAGCGGCGATCGCCTCGACGAGTGGAACGGATCCCTCGCCCGCAGCCACCTGATCGGCGGGCGGGTAGGCACCGGCGAGCGCGGGGTCGAGCGTACCGTCCTTGGCGTGCACGGCGACGACGCGGCTGCCCAGACGCTCGAGCAGCGCGACGGGGTCGACGCCGCCACGGGCGACCCAGTACAGGTCGACCTCGAGCACGACACGCTCGTCGAGGAGGCCCGCGAGAACCTCGAGGCCGGTGACGCCGTCGAACACGGCCTCCAGCTCGTGCGCGTGGTTGTGGTAGCCGACGCGCACCCCCACGGTCGCGCCGATCTCCGCCGCTTCGTTCAGCAGTCGCGCCGTCTGCTCGATCTGCTCGACCGACTCCCAGCGTGCGGGCTCGGTGTACGGGTCGATGACCGTGTCCATGCCGAGCACCTTCGCTGCGGCGAAGACCTCCGCGGGCGACGGCACCGGCACCGTGGTGCCACTGCCGTCGGGGTTCACGAACGATTCCGACGCCAGGAAGGCGTGTCCCGACGGCGCGACCAGCCCGGCGGCGGACAGTGCCGCAGCGAGGGGCTCGGCGCGGCGCACGAAATCGTAGGGCTCCACGGCGGTGAACCCGCGGGCGGCAACCGCCGCGAGGGAGGATTCGAGGTCGGCCTCCAGCTCGTCCTTGATCGTGAACAGCTGCAGGGAAGTCCGAATCGTCATCGGTCATGCTCCTTCGGTCATCGGTGACGTGGCGGGACCGCTGTCCCGTGCAGGCACGTTATCACCAAATACCTCCACACGGAAGTTTTGGTTCGCTAGACTCTCTCCATGCCCGCCGACACGTCCGAGCACGCCGATCCGCCCCGCCAACGCGGCGCCTACGCCAAGGGGATCGCTCGACGACAGGAGATCCTCGATCGCGCGATCGAGGTCTTCGCCGAGCGCGGCGCCGACCGCACGAGCCTGCGGGCGATCGCCCGTGAGGTGGGGGTCACCCATGCGGCCCTCACGCACTACTTCGGCTCACTGGAAGAGCTCCTCGTGGCCGTCTACGAAGAGAGCACGGTTCCGTCGCGTCAGCCCAGCTCTCCTCCGGCGGACGCGACGCCGGTGGAGATGATGATCGAATCCGCGCGCATCAACCGCGCGATCCCGGGGCTCGTCCAGCTCTACTCGACGCTCGTCGCCACGGCTCTCGAGGAGGGGCATCCGGCGGCGCGCGCATTCGCCACCGGTCGATTCACCCGCCTCCGCGCCCGCCTCGCCGATGTCGTCCGACATCAGCAGGAGAACGGCCGGATCCGCGACGACATCGACCCGGATGCGGTCGCCGCCCTCGTCGTCGCCGCATCCGACGGCCTGCAGACGCAGTGGCTGCTCGACGAGACAGCGCCGCAGCACGAGGCGCTCGCCCTCCTCGATCGACTGCTGCGCCCAGCGTCCTGAGCGCGACGCCGGGCGGATCGGACCCGCCGACGACACGGCTAGGCTCGAAGCGTGACGCCCGTGCCGCAGTCCCCCTACGCCCGGGCACTCGGCGAGCGCATCGATGACCTGCACCCTCGGCTTCGCACGTACTTCGAGGCGATCCCCGACGGCGCCGTCGGCATCGGCGAGGGGGTGTTCTCGCACGTCGGCACTCCGCGCCGATGGCTGTGGCCGTTCCTCCGGCTTCTCGAACGCCGCGGCGTGGTCGCCGCCGGATGGGAGCGCGATGTGCCGTTCCGCGTGGAGAACCGGACGATCGCCTCGAGGGCGATCGGGGAGCGCACCTTCCAGTTCCCGCGCGGACCGTGGACCATGCGCGATGCGGCCGCGCTCACGCGACGCGGTCGTGTCGTCGACGAGCTCGGCGAACCTGCTCTCCTCGCCGCCTGCTTCGATGTGGACGTGCGTCAGGGGGCGCTGCACCTCACCAGCCGCGCCGTCGGTCTGCGTCTCGGACGCCTGCGGGTGCGTATCCCCCGCGCGGTGGCCCCCGTGGTCCGCCTCACCGAGCGCTACGACGACACCGTGCACAGACAGTGCATGTCCCTGACGGTCGACGCTCCGCTCCTCGGCCGCGTGTACGAGTACCGCGGCGACTTCACCTATCGCATCCACCATTCCGAGACGGAGCAGATCGCATGAGCGCAGGACGGGTCGTCATCGGCGGATCCACGGGTTTCATGGGCAGATTCCTGCTGCCGCGCTTTCGTGCCGAGGGCCGCGAGGTCATCACGATCTCCCGTTCGGGCGCCGACATCCGCTGGGGCGACCAGGTGGAGATCGACCGCGCCGTCGACGGAGCAACCCTGGTGATCGGGCTCGCCGGCAAGAGTGTGAACTGTCGCTACACACCGGAGAATCGCGCGGAGATCTTCCGCTCCCGTCTCGACACGACAGCGTCCCTGAGCACCGCGATCGCACGCGCCTCGACGCCTCCGGAACTCTGGGTGAACTCCTCGACAGCCACCATCTACCGTCATGCGGAAGACCGTCCGATGACCGAGTCGACCGGCGAGATCGGCACCGGGTTCTCGGTCGAGGTCGCCAAGGCATGGGAGAAGGCGCTGTTCGCCGACGACCTTCCCGCCACCCGACGCGTCGCCTTGCGCAGCGCCATCGTCCTCGGCCACGGCGGCGTCCTCGGTCCGGTGAAAGACCTCGCGCGGTTCGGGCTCGGCGGATCCCAGTACGACGGACGCTGGCCGATCAGCGCTGCACGGCGGGCCGCCGGCACCGGTCACCTCCCAGGCGCACGCCGTGGCCACCAGCGCTTCAGTTGGGTGCACATCGAAGACGTGGCCCGCATCATCGACTTCGTCGAGCAGACGCCGTCGCTCGAGGGGCCCGTCAACGCCGCATCGCCGCACCCGGTCGACAATGTCGAGTTCATGGCGACGGTCCGACGAGTGCTGGGCGTGCGCATCGGTGTGCCGATGCCGCGATGGATGCTCGAACTCGGAGCGATCGGCATGCGCACCGAGACCGAGCTGATCCTCAAGAGCCGGTGGGTGCTGCCGGAGAAGCTCACGGACGCGGGGTTCGAGTTCCGATTTCCGATCCTCGAAGACGCCGTCCGCGAGTCTTTCGACCGCGCGGCGGTCGCTTAGGCGGAGCTTGCGGGCCCGGCCGACCCCTCTCCGTCCACTCCGCGATTCTTCTCGATCTCCTGACGCCGCCGCCACTCCTCGATCTCACGGTCGAGGTCGGCGATCTGCTGTTCCGTCGTACGGGTGTCCCTCGGTGGGGCCGGACGTACATCGGTCGGCGCCGCGGGGCGCTCGGCCCTCCGCATACGCGGCATCTGGATGCCGGACTCGCCGTAGTCACGGCCGAGCCCGAACCACAACAGGCCCCCGATCAACGGCAGCAGGATCACGATGATGATCCACGCCAGCTTCGGCAGGAACTTCACCAGCGAGCTGTCCCGCGTGATGATGTCGATCAGCGCGCCGATCATCAGGGCGATGACGAGGAGCGAGAACAGGAACGACATGAGTTCAGGGTAGACGACGCCGCGACGTGCCGCTCGGGCTACGGCAGCAGGTGCCCGCCGGCGCGGAACAGTTCGTACCACTCGGCACGCGTGAGCGTGATGTCGGCACCGGCCGCCGCATCCTGCACCCGCTGGGGCGTGGTGGTGCCGAGCACGACCTGCATGCCTGCGGGGTGGCGCGTGATCCAGGCGGTCGCGATCGCGATCGGCGCGACGTCGTACGCCGCCGCGAGGCGATCGATCACGGTGTTCAGTTCCGCATACTCGGGGTTGCCGAGGAACACCCCGTGGGAGAAACCGCCCTGGAACGGCGACCATGCCTGGATCGTGATGCCGTTGATGCGGCAGTACTCCACGATGCCACCGCCGTCGCGCACCACGCTCTGCTCCTGTCCGGCCATGTTGGCCGCTACCGGCTGCGCGATGATCGGCGCGTGCGTGATCGACAGCTGCAGCTGATTCGCGACCAGCGGCTGTCGGACAGCCGTGCGGAGGAGGTCGATCTGGCGCGGCGTGTGGTTCGAGACGCCGAACGCCCTGACCTTGCCCGCACTCTCCAGGTCATCGAAGGCCCGCGCGACCTCTTCAGGCTCGACGAGCGCATCGGGGCGGTGCAGCAGGAGCACGTCGAGACGGTCGGTCCGCAGCGCCGCGAGCGACCCTTCGACCTGCGCCATGATGTGCTCGTACGAGAAGTCGAACATCCCCTGCGACGGCACGATGCCGCACTTCGTCTGGAGCACGATCTCGTCGCGCGCTGACGGGGTGAGCTGCAAGGCATCGGCGAACCGCGCCTCGCAATGGTGCATGCGTCCGCCGTAGATGTCGGCGTGATCGAAGAAGTCGATGCCCGCCGCGCGGGCGGTGTCGTACAGCGTGCGGATGTGAGCGTCGTCCTTGTCGTCGATGCGCATCATGCCGGCGATGACGGCGGGGGCGGTGGCTGATCCGAACGACACTGTCTTCATGCTCACCACGCTACCGCCCGCGACCGACGCCGTCAGGAATCGTCGGTCGCGGCGCCGGGAAGCAGAGCGGTGACCGGAACGCCGAGGACGTCGGCGATGCGCACGAGGTCAACGACTGTGAAGTCCTCCATCCCGTCGAGCAGATCACCGAGCGCCTCCGGCTCGATGCCCGAGCGCTCGGAGAGGTCGGAGAAGGACACTCCCGCATGGAACCGGGCCCCATCGACCTCAGATGCCAGCAAATGACGCAATTCTGTCCCCATCCGCCTACACTACCGCCCCAAACGAACCCGAACGGCGATGGAATGGTACAGAATGGCGGCATTCTGGCCTCGTGACGCTGCTATGGTGAGCCGGGTGAAGACACCTGCCGAGCAGTTCAACGATGCCGTCGGTCGCCAGATGCGCGCGGAGATCGCTGCATCGCGGAGCAGCATCGCCGCGATGGCACGCAGCGTCGGGATCGCCCGGAGCGCTCTCGACAACTATGTGACGGGCAAGCGCGCGATCCCGGTCCCCGTCGTCTACGCGGTCTGTGCCGACCTCGGCGTCGAACCCCACGTGCTGCTCGCTCGCGCAGAAGAGCGTCTCCGTGCCGATGGCGACCCCACCGCGCGCATCACACCGATCCGACGCACCCCCGATGTCGCCGGCACGCGCGAAGATACTCGAGAGGTCGCCTTCGAATCCGGTGTCCGACACGACGCCGACACCGACGACCTCTACGAGTAGGCCGGGCACCAGACTCGGTGTGTGGGCCCGCACGAGGAGGACCGACCATGCAGCACCTTCTCCGTCTCGCCGACGAACAGAGGGTGCGCGTCGTCGAGCGCACCGGTCGCACGCGTGGTGGCTACGATCCCGCGACGCGCACGATCCGCCTCAGCCCGGGGATGAGCGCCCGCACGACCCGCAGTGTGCTCGCGCACGAGCTCGGACACGCCTGCCTCGGGCATGTCCCCGCCCCGACCGCCGCGATCCGCACCCAGCAGGAGCGTCAGGCCGATGAATGGGCGGCGTCGCAGCTCATCACCCCGCGCGCGTATGCCGAGGCCGAAGACGTTCGCGGGCCGCATCTCGCGAGCCTGGCCTTCGAGTTGGAGGTCACGATCGAGCTGGTCACGGCCTACCAGCGGCTGTTGCGTCAGACGCTCCTCGTCGCTGGTTGAATAGCGTCATGGCCTTCCCCGTCACCCCCTCCCCCGTCACCCTCACCGGCGAACTGGTCGAGCTTCGTCCCCTCGAACGCTCCCACGTCGACGGACTGATCGAGGCGGTGCAAGAGGGCGACCTGTGGAAGACGGCGTGGTACACCTCGGTACCCGCACCCGACGGCGTCGCGGCAGAGGTCGAGCGACGGATCGGGCTCGTCGAGAAGGGCGAGATGATCCCCTTCACGGCATTCGATGCCGCTGGTCGCGTCCTCGGGCTCACCTCGTACTACGACATCGTCGCCGACGTGCCCCGTCTGCACATCGGCTTCACCTGGAACCGGCCGTCGGCGCATGGCACGGGAACGAATGCGGAGTCGAAGCTGCTGCTGCTCCGGCACGCGTTCGAGACGCTCGGGGTGTTCCGCGTGGGCCTGACCACGCAGTGGGTGAACTTCCAGTCGCGCACGGCGATCGAGCGGCTCGGGGCCAAGCAGGACGGCGTCATGCGTGCCATGAGCCGATACCGCAACGGCGCGCTGCGCGACAGCGTGGAGTACTCGATCATCGAGCCGGAATGGCCCGCGGTCAGGGCGAACCTCGAAGCGAGACTCGCCAGAAGACGGTGAACCGTCGACCGTCGGCGGTCAGCCGTCGCGCCTGACGACGCGCGGAGCGCGAGGAGTCACTCGGTGGCGTTGCCCGACCAGTTGTTCGACCGGCGGGTGGCCGAACCGCCCTGACGGAAGATGAAGGCGAGAGCCAGCGTGACCAGCAGCAGGCCACCGCAGAACGCGAGCGCCTGGAACGCCGGCAGCCCGAACGAGATGCCCATCAGCAGGATCCCTCCGATGAAGAGGATCATGAAGAAGAGGAAGCTGAGGATCACGGGATCTCCTGTCGTCGGTGCCGTCTACCAGGATAGCCCGGACTCGGAAACCCCCTGTGCACGTTCTTCGTCGTCTGGTCTGCTCGGAGCATGAAGACACCACTCACCGCGGTCGCCGTCTCGTGCACGCTGAAGCCGTCGCCCGCTCCCTCCAGTTCCGATCTGCTCGCGACGCAGCTGCTCGATGCGCTGGCCGACCACGGCGTCACCGGAGACCTGGTCCGCGCCGTCGACCTCTCCCTCAGCCCCGGAGTCGAGAAGGACATGGGCGCCGACGACGAATGGCCCCAGATCCGTCGACGGGTGCTGGACGCCGACATTCTCGTGTTCGTCACCCCCACGTGGATGGGACAGCATTCGAGCGTCGCACAGCGCGTGCTCGAACGCCTCGATGCGGAGCTCGGCGAGACGGACGCCCGGGGACGCCCCACGCTGTTCGACAAGGTGGCCGTCGCGGGCATCGTCGGCAATGAGGACGGGGCGCACCACATCGCGGCCATCCTCTTCCAATCGCTGAACGACGTCGGATTCACGGTTCCCGCCCAAGGGTCGGTGTACTGGAACGGCGAGGCGATGCACACGGTCGACTACAAGGATCTCGATGAGACTCCGGAGAAGGTCGCATCGGCGATCGGCACGGCGACGAGGAACGCCGCGCATCTGGCCCGGCTTCTCAGGGCGCAGGAGTACCCGGCAGGCTGACCTCGGGCGGGTTCAATCCGACAGGGTCGTGAGGTCGAGGGCCCACTCGTTCACGGTCAGCTCGGAACCGCGGAACTGCTCCGTGACGCTGCCAGCCAGGGTGAATCCGTTGCGCCGGCAGACCCCGTTCGATGCCGGGTTCTCGACCCCGGGGAATGCCGTCAGGAAGCGCCGACTCTCCCTATGCTCACGGGCGTCGTCGATGAGGAGAGCGAGGGCCGCCGACGCCACACCGTGCCCCTGCGCCTCGGGCCGGACGAACCACCCGGTCTCGAGCGCAGGCTTCTCCCGCCAGACGACGTGCCAATGGCCGATGGATCCGAGCGAGCGCCCTGCATCGTCTTCGATGACGAACATCCGCGCCTCGCCAGAGGCGACCAGACGAAGGTAGCGGGCATGCCGTTCCACGATCTCGTCTTCGGTCTCCGGGCCGTTGAGATGCGCGGTCATCTCCGGGGTGTTGGCCGCGTGCAGCAGCTCGAGGTCGTTCTCGGACCAGATCCGGAGTCGGAGGTTTCCCATGCTCGGATCCTGGCACGGGTCACCGACATGCGCTCAGTGCGCGGGTGCGCGCGACAACGGCTCCGACGGGCCGCGGAACGTGATGACTTCGCCCCGGCGGGCCTTCTCGACGGTGAGTCCGGCCAGCTCTAGTCGTCGATACACGCGTCGCGGCAGGGCGGGGAGCTCGGCAGAGAAGCCTCGCGGCGGCGGGGCGAGCCCGGCGAAGAGCGACAGATCCGCACCGGCGCCGCGCACCTCGATGCGCGCGTAGTCGCTGCGGCACCGCCAGCGCAGGAACTCGAGGCTCCGGAACGGGATCGTGCGGAGTTCATCGCCCACCCGTACACGCAACTCTTCGTTCCCGAAGGCGACCGTGCACTGCGCAGTGCGTCGGCGCAGGATCGCCATGAACACGAGGTACACCGGAAGTCCGACCACGATTCCCATGAGGACGATCGCGATCCGAGGCCCCATCCGCATCACGATGTCGTCGAGTGCGATCAGGAGTGCGACACCGAACAGTCCGGCGACCACGACGATCGCCACGATCGCCTGGGTGAGCGCACGCATCCGGAGCTCGATGGCGGGGAATCGCACGATCGACCCGTCGCCACTCTCCTCCCGTTCCCAGTCCGGTGTCACCGGCGGCGGCTTCTTCTTCGTGTCCCGGCGCGCGAAGAAGTCGGTGACACGGCCGATGAGTGCGAGCCAGATCCACCCCGTGGCCGGTATCGCCGCGAGCTGCAGCACCACGGCGACGCGGCGCACCGCCTCGGGGAACGGGGCGAGAAGGTCTCCGCCGAACTCCACCACGAACGCGACGAGCGCCCCGAGGACGATGGTGACGCCGAGGTGCAGGATCGCGCCGTTGCGCGGGGGCACCATGCCCAGGGTCGCATTCACGAACGCGAACCCGAAGCACCAGCCGCCGACCAGCATGAGCAGGAACGGGAAGAAGCTCAGGTCGTCGCCTAGAAGCGTGAACGCTATGGCCACGAGGAGGAGCAGGCTGCCCACGATGAGAGGGATGCGCACGAGCGTGCGCGTCACCTTCACACGCATGCGCTCCTCAACCGCGGTCTCCTCGGTCATCGGACGATGCTACGACGCGGGCAGAGCGGCGACGCGCTCCCGCCAGTAGTCGATCTCGGACTTCGTGGCGTGGTGGCTGAGGGGATCGACCTGCCGATCGGCCGTGCCGAGCCAGCTCTCCGCCCCGGCACGGTCGCCGTCGATGCAGGCGAGCGCTCCGAGCAGGACACCCGATTGCGCGGGCCTCCTGCGCAAGGACACGGAGTAGTCCGTGTCGCGGAACCTCGGATCCCCGCGGTCGACGACCGGCGGCAGACCCACCCCGTGAAGCAGCAGCTCGAAAAGCGCGGTGCGGTCGCCGCAGCGCTGGAGGAACGGGACGATCTCCGTGCGCACGCGCTCGGCGAGCAGGTCGAGCACGTCGTCGTCAGCGAACCATCCGGTGTCGGACACGAGCAGGTCGAGCTCGAAGGGCTTCACCCGCTTCGGATCTCGCTGCGTCGCCGGGCCGTCTTCGGGATGCAGCCCCTCGAACAGCACCCCGTACTGCACGCTCATGTACAGATCACTGGAGTAGAAATCGACGACCTCCACGCGTGCATCCACCCACCGGCGCCAGGTGCGCCCCGATTTGCGGAAGCCCAGCTCGCGCATCGTGCCGTTCACGTGCTCTTCCAGCATGCGGTCGACCTCTCCGCGCAGGAGCTTCGGGATGGGACTCGCCTTCGCCCGCACGGCGGCGGCCTTCTGCTTCTTGAGCTCCGCATCGCGCTTCTCCGCGCGCGCAACGGCCTCCGCCCCCAGGGCGGCACCGATGCGCTTCAGAAGGTCGCGGCGGGAGATGTCGTCGAGGAGAGTCTCCAGTTCGGCCAGGTCGCCGTCGGCGGCGCGCTGCGCGAGCGTGTCGACGGCAGCGCTGGCCACGCGGAGCGCCAGAGACTCCGTGGAGGGAGGGCGGGTCTCGGCGCCCTGCCGCACCAGGGCACCCAGCACCGCGGCGGGCACCTCGGTCACGTCCATCGAGCGTGCGGCGACGACGGCGGCCCGCACCAGGTCTTCGTTCGAGGGCGCGTAGAGATGACCGTCTTCGGCAACCCCGGTCTCGCGCGCCGCGCGAACCCATTCCCCGACGAGAGCGCGGGCGGCGTCGGGACGCAACACCTCCCGCAGCTGTCGCTGCCAGGTCTGGGACGGGGTCTTGTGACCGAGCACCGCGAGGTGGCGGATCAGGGGCTCGACATCGTCGACCGGGTGCGCGCGGGCCAACTGCCGGGCTCGCTCCGCCCACTCGTCACCGTCGTGGACGGCCGTCAGGTCGAGGACTCCGGGTGGGAGGAAAGAGGCCAGCAGCCGGTTGGCCGTCTTGAGGTCTCTGTCGACGTTCCAACGGGTCGCGATCCGCCCGTGCATCAGGCCGGCAAGGTGGATCGCGCAGGCGTCGAGTGCCTCGTACAGGGCGGTATCGACGTGACCGTCAGCCATCGCCTTCTCTGCGCCCCGCAGAGCCGGTCCGCAGATGTAACTCATGCAGTCGACCTTCAACGCGGCCTGCAGCGCGAACACAGCCGTGTCGGAGTCCCAGGGCAGGGTCTTCCGCGGCAGGAAGCGCACGATGTCGTCTTCAGCGGACCGGAATCGCCAGCCGTTCACAAGTGTGGGGCTCACGTCCATGACGAGCAGCAGCGCCACGAGCTGACCGCGGGGTGACAGCGTCGTGACGTCGACCCCCTCGGGCCAGTCGTTCATGCCGACGCCGATGCGGTCGAGTGTCGTCTCCATCTCGCGGAGGAGCGTCTCGCGCGTCAGGGGCATGGCTCTGCGGGGCGGCTTCGGTGCGTGCGCATTCCCGAATTCTATGGGTGCCCCATGACATCGCCGATCATCGGCCTCCGCCCATGCGACGGCCCCCGGCCACGCGCTCGTGCGCACGTGGTCGGGGGCCGTCGTCGTGCAGCGGATGTCCGCTGGCGCGAACTGTCAGAAGTCCCAGTCGTCGTCTTCCGTGGCTTCGGCCTTGCCGATCACGTACGACGAGCCCGACCCCGAGAAGAAGTCGTGGTTCTCGTCGGCGTTCGGCGAGAGTGCCGACAAGATCGCCGGGTTCACGTTCGTGACGCTGGAGGGGAACATCGCCTCGTAGCCCAGGTTCATGAGGGCCTTGTTGGCGTTGTAGTGCAGGAACTTCTTGACGTCTTCGGTCAGACCGACACCGTCGTAGAGGTCTTGCGTGTACTGCACCTCGTTGTCGTAGAGCTCGTACATGAGCGAGAACGTGTAGTCCTTGAGCTCGTCGCGACGCGCCTGGGTCTCGTTCTCGAGGCCCTTCTGGAACTTGTAGCCGATGTAGTAGCCGTGCACGGCCTCGTCACGGATGATGAGGCGGATCAGGTCGGCCGTGTTCGTCAGCTTCGCCTTCGACGACCAGTAGATCGGCAGGTAGAAGCCCGAGTAGAACAGGAACGACTCCAACAGGGTGGAGGCGACCTTGCGCTTGAGCGGGTCGTCGCCCTGGTAGTAATCCATGATGATCTGAGCCTTCTTCTGAAGGTTCGGGTTCTCGGTGGACCAGCGGAACGCCTCGTCGATCTCCTTCGTCGACGCGAGGGTCGAGAAGATCGAGGAGTAGCTCTTCGCGTGCACCGACTCCATAAACGCGATGTTCGTGTACACGGCCTCTTCGTGAGGTGTGATCGCGTCGGGGATCAGCGACACCGCGCCCACGGTGCCCTGGATCGTGTCGAGCAGCGTGAGACCGGTGAACACCCGCATGGTGAGCAGCTGCTCGTCGGGGGTGAGCGTGTTCCACGACTGCACGTCGTTCGACAGCGGCACCTTCTCCGGCAGCCAGAAGTTGTTCACCAGACGGTTCCAGACCTCGAGGTCCTTGTCGTCCTGGATGCGGTTCCAGTTGATCGCCTGCACGCTGGAGACCAGTTTGAGTCTTTCGGGAGTCATTTCTTCGTCGTTTCTCGGGTTTCAGCCGCGTTCTCGGGTCGACAGGTTCTCAGGTCAGAGCATGCACGAGACGCACTCGGCCATGTCGGTGCCCTCGAGCGCCAGCTGACGCAGACGGATGTAGTAGATCGTCTTGATGCCCTTGCGCCATGCGTAGATCTGCGCCTTGTTGATGTCACGCGTGGTGGCGGTGTCCTTGAAGAACAGCGTCAGCGACAGCCCCTGGTCGACGTGCTGCGTGGCAGCCGCGTAGGTGTCGATGACCTTCTCGTAGCCGATCTCGTATGCGTCCTGGTAGTACTCCAGGTTGTCGTTCGTCATGAACGCCGCCGGGTAGTAGACGCGACCGAGCTTGCCTTCCTTGCGGATCTCGATCTTCGACGCGATCGGGTGGATCGACGACGTGGAGTTGTTGATGTACGAGATCGAGCCGGTCGGCGGGACGGCCTGCAGGTTCTGGTTGTAGATGCCGTGCTTCTGGATCGACGCCTTCAGCTCGGCCCAGTCGTCCTGGGTCGGGATGTGCTTGCCGGCGAACAGCTCCTTGACCTTCTCGGTCGCGGGGACCCAGGCCTGGTCGATGTACTTGTCGAAGAACTCCCCCGACGCGTACTTCGAGTCCTCGAAACCGTCGAACGTCGTGCCGCGCTCGATCGCGAGGTTGTTCGACGCACGCAGCGCATGGAACAGCACCGTGTAGAAGTAGATGTTCGTGAAGTCGATGCCCTCTTCGGAGCCGTAGTAGACGTGCTCGCGAGCGAGGTAGCCGTGCAGGTTCATCTGGCCGAGGCCGATCGCGTGCGAGCGGTCGTTGCCGTCCTCGATCGAGCGCACCGAACCGATGTGGCTCTGGTCGCTCACCGCGGTGAGGGCGCGGATCGCCGTCTCGACCGTCTGACCGAGGTCGTCGGCGTCCATCGACAGCGCGATGTTCATCGAGCCGAGGTTGCAGGAGATGTCCTTGCCGATGTTGTCGTACGACAGGTCGTCGTTGTAGGTCGTCGGCGTGTTCACCTGCAGGATCTCGCTGCAGAGGTTGGACATGTTGATGCGACCCTTGATCGGGTTGGCCTTGTTCACCGTGTCTTCGAACATGACGTACGGGTAGCCGGACTCGAACTGGATCTCGGCGACGGTCTGGAAGAACTCGCGCGCGTTGATCTTGGTCTTCTTGATGCGCGGGTCGTCGACCATCTCGCGGTACTTCTCGGTGACCGAGATGTCGCCGAACGGAACGCCGTAGACCTTCTCGACGTCGTACGGCGAGAACAGGTACATGTCCTCGTCGTTCTTGGCGAGCTCGAACGTGATGTCCGGAACCACGACACCCAGCGACAGCGTCTTGATGCGGATCTTCTCGTCGGCGTTCTCGCGCTTGGTGTCGAGGAAGCGCATGATGTCGGGGTGGTGGGCGTTGAGGTACACCGCACCCGCACCCTGACGCGCACCGAGCTGGTTGGCGTAGCTGAAGCTGTCTTCGAGAAGCTTCATCACGGGGATGATGCCCGAGGACTGGTTCTCGATCTGCTTGATCGGCGCACCCGATTCGCGGATGTTCGACAGCAGCAGCGCGACGCCGCCGCCGCGCTTGGAGAGCTGCAGGGCGGAGTTGATGCCGCGGGCGATCGACTCCATGTTGTCTTCGATGCGCAGCAGGAAGCAGCTGACGAGCTCGCCGCGCTGCGCCTTGCCCGCGTTGAGGAACGTCGGTGTGGCCGGCTGGAAGCGGCCGGAGATGATCTCCTCGACGAGCGCGACGGCGAGCTTCTCGTCGCCGTCTGCGAGGCCGAGGGCCGTCATGACGACGCGGTCCTCGAAGCGCTCGAGGTAGCGCTTGCCGTCGAACGTCTTCAGCGTGTAGCTCGTGTAGTACTTGAACGCGCCGAGGAACGTCTCGAAACGGAACTTCTTGCCGTAGGCGAGATCGTTGAGCTTCTGGATGAACTCCATCGAGTACTTCTCGATGACGGCGCCCTCGTAGTACTCCTTCTCCACGAGGTAGTCCAGGCGCTCCTTGAGCGAGTGGAAGAACACCGTGTTCTGGTTCACGTGCTGCAGGAAGTACTCCCGCGCGGCGCGCTTGTCGGCGTCGAACTGGATCTTCCCGTTCGCGTCGTACAGGTTGAGCATCGCGTTGAGCGCGTGATAGTCGAGACCCTCGTAAGAGGGGTTCGCCTTGAATGCCACTGTCTCGGTCACTGAAGCTGCCACCGTCGTTCCAATCCGTCGCTCACGCGATCCACATCGTCTTGTGTGCCGAAGATCTCGAGCCGATACAAGTGAGGCACGTGGCACTTGCGGCTGATGATGTCGCCGGCGAGGCAGAAGGCGTCGCCGAAGTTGGTGTTGCCCGCGGAGATCACGCCGCGGATGTGGCGCCGGTTGCGCTCGTCGTTGAGAAACCGGATCACCTGTTTCGGAACTGCGCCCTTCTCGACGCCGCGCCCCGCTCCCCCGCCGTAGGTGGGGGTGACCAGCACGAAGGGCTCGTCGATGACGAGGTCTTCTTCATTCCGGTGGAGGGGGATGCGTCGGGACGGGAGTCCGAGCTTCTCGATGAACCGCGCGGTGTTACCCGACACGCTCGAGAAGTAGATCAGGAGCGGCGCTGCGGTCGCGACGGCGCTCATGCGGCGTCACGCCAGACGGGAGGCGAGCTCGTCGATCTTGTCGGGACGGAAGCCCGACCAGTGCCCCTCGTCGGTGACGACGACGGGTGCCTGCATGTAGCCGAGCGCCTTGACCTGCTCGAGCGCCGTCGGGTCTTCCGACAGGTCGAGGATCTCGTACTCGATGCCCTTGGCATCGAGGGCGCGGTAGGTGGCGTTGCACTGAACGCAGGAAGGCTTTGTGTAGACCGTGATCGACATCTTTTCGTAACCCCTCAAATCTCTGGCCTGCTTCTCATCAGGCTGTTTCCCGGTAGACCCCCTGCCGGGACTTCAATACTACATATGGGGACCGACATTGGGGGCGACCACAAGGGGTAGTAGTTACATCCGTGTAGTTATCCACCGTTCTCTACAGATACAACACAGGTTCTCCACCGTTTCTTCCACAGGCCGAGGCCCCCGGCGGAGGCACTCGAACCGCGTGAAATCGCGGCTGGGAAGCCCCTGTGAGCGATCCATCCACAGGGGGCACGTTACGACGCCCCACCGACATTCGGATTCCTGTGGAAATCGTCCTTCGGCGTGTCGCGGGCGTGTCGCGGATCGACCTCTTCGGTGCCCGGCCCCGCGGCCCGGTACCGTGGTCTGGTGGCGGGATATCGGGATCTTCTTCGCACGCCTGGAGTGGCGCGCATGATCGCTGCTCAGCTGACCGCGCGCTTCCCCAACGGGATGATGTCCCTGGCGATCCTGCTGCACGTCGAGCAGCAGACCGGGTCGTACGGATCCGCGGGTCTGGTCCTCGCCGCGACCAGCGTGGGCCAGGCGATCGCGGGCCCCATCACCAGCCGCTGGATGGGCGTGTGGGGTATGCGGCGTGTGCTCACCCTCACGCTGTCGGTGTGCGTCGTGGCCGTGCTGTGTCTCGCGGTGCTGCCGCTCGAGGTGCCGGGATACATGGCGCTCGGATTGGTCGCCGGGCTCTCGACCCCGCCCGTCCAGGCTGCGGTCCGCACCATCTACCCCAAGCTCGTCAACTCCTCGAACCTCACTCCGCTGTTCTCCCTCGACGCGTCGCTGCAGGAGATCATCTGGGTGCTGGCTCCCGTCGTGATCACGCTCGTCTCGACCCAGATCGGCACCGCGGAGGGTCTGCTGCTGGTGGCGATCATCCTCGTCGGCGGCGGCGCGTGGTTCATCCTCTCCCCCGAGGTGGGGCGCGTGCGCATCCCCCGCAGCCGCAACGCCCTCGGCAAGGTCGCGCTCAAGCCGCCCGTGCTGCTGGCGACCGTGATCGGGTTCCTCCTGATCGGGGCCTGCGCCGCCGTGGAGGTGGGAGTGGTCGCCACGTTCGAGCACGGAAGCCTCGCGGCCGGTCTCGTGCTCGCCGTGTTCTCGGCGGGAAGTCTGGCCGGAGGCCTCGCATTCGGGCACATCCCCATCGGGCCGTGGGCCATGGCCCGCCGTCTGCTGATCGTCACGATCGGGCTCGGCCTGACGATGGTCATGCTCAACGTGTTCTGGCTCGGAGGCACTCTGATCCTCGCCGGCATCGGCATCGCTCCCGCTCTCGCCGTGCTCTTCGCGATCACGTCGGCCAGCGTCAAGTTCAGCGAGACCGCTGAGGCCTTCGGCTGGGCGGGCACCGGCCAACTCATCGGGGCCGCGGCCGGATCCGCCGTCGCGGGCTTCCTCGTCGACGTCGGCGACTGGCGCGGCGCCTACCTCGCCGCCACGATCTTCGCCGCCGTCGGACTCATCGTGGCCGTCGTCTTCGTCCGTTCCTTCCCCGATCTGCGTCACCGCGACGCGAGCCCGCATCCCGACACCGAACCCCTGGCGGTCACCCCCTCATGAGCTCCCCCACCTCCTCGACCTCTGCCCCCGAGATCGTCTGCCTCGGCGAGACCATGGCGCTGATCACTCCGACGGACGCCCGGCTCGCCGACGCCGCGCAGGCGTCGATCGGCCTCGCCGGTGCCGAGTCCAACGTGGCCGCCGGTGTCGCCTCCACCGGTCACCGTGTCGCCTGGGCCTCCCGCCTGGGCGCCGACCCGCTCGGCGACAGGGTCGCCTCAGAACTCGAGCGGCGCGGTGTGGAGCTGTGGGTCGAGCGCGACGCCGCCTCCCCCAGCGGTGTGATGTTCAAGGACCCCGGCGCCGAGTCCTCCTCCGTCTACTACTACCGCCGAGGCTCTGCCGCCTCCCGCATGGAACCGGGGTTCCTCACCGCGCAGCAGCTCGACGGCGTGCGGATCGTGCACACCACCGGGATCACCCCCGCGCTGTCCGCATCATGCCGCGCGATGGTCGACCGGCTCTTCGCCGACACACGCGCCGCGGGAGCCCTCGTGTCGTTCGACGTGAACGACCGTCGTCCGCTGTGGAGCAGAGAGGATGCCGCCGAGACGCTCGCTCGCCTGGCGGATGCCGCGGACATCACCTTCGTCGGCCGAGACGAGGCCGAGCGCATCTGGGGCACAGCGACGCCGGGCGAGATCCGCGCCTTCCTTCCGAACTGCGCGCTGCTGGTCGTCAAGGACGGCGATGTCGGTGCCACCGCCTTCGCCGGCGACGACGAACCGGTCTTCGTGCCCGCCCCCGTGGTCGATGTCGTCGAGCCGGTCGGCGCAGGAGACGCGTTCGCCTCCGGCTTCCTCGCGGCGACTCTCGACGGCGCCGACCTCGCCGCACGTCTGTCCGCCGGTCACGCGGCCGCGGAGCGCGTGCTGACGATCGCAGCCGACCTGCCGCCGCTCGTGCCGCTCTCCTGAGACGGCTCGGCTGACCGCCACCGGTCGTAGGCTGGTGCCATGCCTGCCCCGCTCACCCTGCCGCGTCTCTCCTGGGGCTCTCCGTCGGCAGCTCGTCGCGCTCTTCTGGTGCACGGCCTCGGTTCCTCCGGAGCGCTGATGTGGCGCCTCGGCGACGCTCTCGCCGAAGCAGGGTGGCACGCGACAGCCGTCGATCTGCGCGGTCACGGCGATGCACCTCGCTCTCTCGACTACTCGGTCGCCGCCTACGGTGCCGATCTCGCGGCCACCCTCCCGGACGACGGCGGTGCGTGGGACGCGGTCATCGGCCATTCGCTGGGCGGCGCCTCCAGCACGGTCGCCTCCGCCTCGGCCCCGGAATGGACTCGGCGACTGGTGCTGATCGACCCCGCGATCCACGTCGGCGGGCGCGATGCCGCGATCGTCCGCCGGAGCCAGGAGCGCGCGTTCGCGGACACCAGGCTCGAGGTCGTGCAGGCGGAGCATCCGCACTGGCACCCGCAGGATCAGGAGCTCAAGGTCGACGCGGTGCGGCGTGCGAGCGCCTGGGCCGTGGAGCAGACCAGCACTCAGAATCAGCCGTGGGACGTGCGCGCCGAGGCTGCGCGCCTCACTGTACCCACGCACGTGATCGGCGCCGACCCCGCCGTGTACAGCATCTTCACGGGCGAGCTCGCCGATGAGGTCCTCGCCGCGAATCCCCTGATCACCCTCTCCGTGGTCGAGGGCGCAGGGCACTCCCTGCACCGCGACCGCCCGGAGGAATCCGTCCGTCAGCTTCTGGAGGCCCTGGCATGACATTCGACCCCGCGACCTTCCTCCCCGACGACCTTCTCGAGCGCATCCGCGAGCGCGCGCCGATCCACGACCGCGAGAACACCTTCCCGCAGCAGGACCTCGACGAGCTGCGCGCCGCCGGCTACCTGTCCATCCTCGTGCCGAAGGAGCGCGGTGGCGCGGGCCTCGGACTCGCCGAAGCCGCGATGCTGCAGCAGCGCCTCGCCGGTGCCGCGCCCGCGACGGCACTGGCCATCAACATGCACCTCGTGTGGACCGGCGTAGCGAAGGTCTTCTCCGACCGCGGTGTACCCGGGCTGGAGTTCGTGCAGCACGGCGCCGCGGCGGGCGAGGTCTTCGCCTTCGGTATCAGTGAAGGCGGCAACGACCTGGTGCTGTTCGGCAGCGACACCGCGGCCGTGCCCGACGGCGAGGGCGGCTACGCGTTCACCGGAACCAAGATCTTCACCTCCCTCGCCCCCGTCTGGACGCGTTTGGGTCTGCACGGCCTCGACACCACCAGCCCCGATGGACCGAAACTCGTGTTCGCCTTCGTCGAGCGGACAGATGCCGTCACCACCTCCGACGACTGGGACACCCTCGGCATGCGGGGCACGCAGAGCCGGACCACGAGGCTGAACGGCGCTGTGGCGGATGCCGCCCATGTGGTGCGACGCATCGATCCGGGCCCCAGCCCCGACCCGATCGTGTTCGGGATCTTCTCGGTCTTCGAGATCCTGCTCGCGTCCGTCTACACGGGCATCGCCCGGCGAGCGCTCGAGCTCGCGGTGACGACGGCGCAGAAGCGGCACTCCAAGAAGACGGGCCTCGCCTACAGCCAGGACCCCGACATCCGCTGGCGCATCGCCGACATGGCCATCGCCTACGACGCCCTGCCGCCGCAGATCGCCGCGCTCGCCCGCGATGTGGACGACCGCATCGATCACGGCGCGCGCTGGTTCCCGCAGCTCTCCGGCGTCAAGCACCGGGCGATCACGATGGCCAAGCACGTCGTCGACGAGGCGATGCTCGTGGCCGGCGGCGGGTCGTACTTCTCCGCCAACGAGCTGTCCCGTCTCTACCGCGACGTCCTGGCTGGTGCGTTCCACCCCTCCGATCCCGAATCCGCGCACTCGACGGCGGCGAGTGCCTGGCTGGGACCGCTCGAGAGCTGAGTTTTCTGCCGATTCCGCTGGACGATTGGCCAGATTCTGCGAAATCGGTTGCCGAGCGCATGCTGGAGTGCGAGGATCGCACCATGAGTCCGGCGAAGAAGCACCCTTCCCTCGATGCGGTGTCGAAGACGATCGTCGAGCTGCTCCAAGAGGACGGCCGTCGTTCCTACTCCGAGATCGGCCGCACCGTCGGGATGAGCGAAGCCGCCGTGCGCCAGCGGGTGCAGCGGCTCACCGAGTCGGGCGTGATGCAGATCGTCGCCGTCACCGACCCGATGCAGCTGGGCTTTCACCGCCAGGCCATGATCGGCGTGCGCGTGTCCGGCGACGCCCGCCGCGTCGCCGAGGCCATCGCCGCGATCGAGGCCGTCGACTACGTGGTCATCACGGTCGGCTCCTTCGACGTCCTCGCCGAGGTCGTCTGCGAGGACGACGACGATCTGCTCGCGTTGATCAACGACGTCATCCGACCGATCGATGGCGTCCTCTCCACCGAAACCTTCATCTACGCCAAGCTGCAGAAGCAGCTCTACAACTGGGGGACCAGATGAGCACCGCACGCACCATCCCTTCCGAGTCCGCACTGCAGACGATGGCGAAGGACCATCTCTGGATGCACTTCACCCGGCAGTCGACGATGGCCGAGTCCGGCGTACCCATCATTGTGAAAGGCGACGGGCACCGGATCTGGGATGCCAAGGGCAAGGAATACTTCGACGGTCTCGCCGGGCTCTTCGTCGTCAATGCCGGGCACGGTCGGCGCCGACTGGCCGAAGCCGCAGCGGCTCAGGCCTCCGAGCTGGCGTTCTTCCCGCTGTGGTCGTATGCGCACCCGGCCGCGATCGAGCTGGCCGACCGCCTCGCCGACGAGGCGCCGGGCGACCTCAACAAGGTCTTCTTCTCCACCGGGGGCGGTGAGGCGGTCGAGACCGCGTTCAAGCTCGCCAAGCACTACTGGAAGCTGCAGGGCAAGCCCGCCAAGCACAAGGTCATCTCGCGCGCCGTGGCCTACCACGGCACTCCGCAGGGTGCGCTGGCGATCACGGGCATCCCGGCGATGAAGTCGATGTTCGAGCCCGTCACCCCCGGCGGCTTCCGCGTGCCCAACACCAACTTCTACCGCGCGGCCGAGATGGGCGGCCCCGCCGACGACCTCGAGGCGTTCGGACGCTGGGCGGCCGACCGCATCGAGGAGATGATCCTCTTCGAAGGCGCTGACACCGTGGCCGCCGTGTTCCTCGAGCCGGTGCAGAACTCCGGCGGATGCTTCCCACCTCCTCCCGGCTACTTCGCGCGCGTCCGCGAGATCTGCGACCGGCACGACGTGCTGCTCGTCTCGGACGAGGTCATCTGCGCCTTCGGCCGCCTCGGTCACACCTTCGCGTGCACGGGCCTGGGCTACTTGCCCGACATGATCACGTGTGCCAAGGGGATGACGAGCGGCTACTCCCCCATCGGCGCGACCATCGTCAGCGACCGCATCTACGAGCCCTTCTCGAAGGGTGATCTGTCCTTCCCGCACGGCTACACCTTCGGCGGGCACCCGGTGTCGGCCGCTGTCGCGCTGGAGAACCTCGCGATCTTCGACGAGGAGGGGCTGAACGCGCATGTGCGTGAGAACTCGCCCTTGTTCCGCGCCGAGCTCGAGAAGCTGCTCGACCTGCCGCTGGTGGGCGACGTGCGCGGCGACGGCTACTTCTTCGGCATCGAGTTGGTGAAGGACAAGTCGACCAAGGAGACCTTCGACGACGCCGAGTCCGAGCGGCTGCTGCGCGGCTTCCTCTCCCCCGCCCTGTTCGAAGCCGGTCTGTACTGCCGCGCCGACGATCGTGGCGACCCCGTGATCCAGCTCGCGCCGCCGCTCACCGTCGGCCCCTCCGAGTTCCGCGAGATCGAGCAGATCCTGCGGGATGTGCTGACGCGCGCGCAGTCTGTGCTCTGACCCGCGCAGGCGCGGCACCGACGTCACGGCTCAGGCCACGGGCACCGCGCTCCGCTTCGTCAGCAGTGCGAGGTGGAGCGCGGCGAGCGTCTCCCCGTCGTCGAGGTCGACGTCGAGCAGGTCGCCGATCAGGGTGAGTCGCTGGTAGAAGACCGATCTCGAGAGGTGGCTCGCGGCCGCCGCCGCGGAGCGGTTCCCGGGGTGGGTGACGAGCGCCGAGAGCACGTCGAGCAGGTCACCGCGCCGCTCCCGGTCGTACGCCACGACCGGGGCGAGCATCCGCTCGCTGTGCGCGAGCAGACGCCGATCGTCACGTAGCGAGGCGACGAAGCGCTCCAGCGGGCGATCCTCGACGCGTCGCACGCGAGGCCCCGTCTCGGAGCGGTCGCTCGCCGCGAGGTCTCTCGCCGCGCGCAACGAGGCGAGCAGCCCCAGCACATCCTCCGCCGGAGGTCCGACGAAGACCGTGCGCGCGGGCCCGGCGATGCGCACGGCAAGAGCATCGGTGAGCGGCGCGGACTCGGGGAGCGATAGCAGGGCGACGTCGTCCTCCCCCACGCGTGCCGCGACCACGGCGCCCCCGGCCTGTCGAGCCCGGTAGGCGAGCTCGGCCGCCGACTCCGCGCCGCGGGCGACGATGCCGTGGCAGTGCCGACCCGAAAGGGTGAATCCGCCGGAAGCGAGACGCGAGACGATGTCCTCCGGGCTCGCGAAGCGTGCTCCGAGAAGGTCGTCGATGAGGCCCCGCTGTGCGAGCAGCGACCACTCGGCGTCGCCCCCATCCGCCAGGCAGCCGAAGGCCAGTGCCGTCGCCCCCTGTTCGAGCACGGTGTGCCGACCAGCCGGATGCACGGGTCCCGGAAGTGCGAGCAGGGTTCCCCAGCGCACCCCTCTCGCCTGCACCGGGATGCGATCGGCCGCGGCGAGCTGACCGAGCGCCTGCGCGACCGGTGTACGCAGGGTCTCCAACGCGATCACCTCGTGCGCGAGGTTCTCCAGCACGACGGGCGCACCGAGTGCTCTCGCCGTCTCGGCGACCACGACGTCGGCCGGAGCGCCCTGCAAGCTCAACGCGGTGAAGAGCTCGTGCAACCGCTGGCGCTCGTGCAGCGCGTCCGTCTGCGCGGCGATGAGGGATCTGTGCACGGATTCCGTCACAGCGACGAACTTGATCTCGCTGGTCAGGGCGATCAGGGCGAGACCGACGTCCCGGCACACCTCGGTCACGGCATCGGGGATCTGCGACTGGCCGGAACCGAGCTCGACGACGATGCCCGCGATCCCCGCACGATGCAGGGCTCTCGCGAAGTCACGCAGCTCACCCGGAGTCGTCGGCCACCCCGCTCCGGTGCTGAGCAGCAGCTCGCCGCCGTCGAGCAGTCGGGCGACTCCTGCACTGTCGGAGACATGCACCCAGCGCACGTCGGCATCGAGGGCGGCACCGCCCACGATCACGTCGGGCGCACCTGCCTGCAGCACAGGATCGGTGAGAACGTCGGCCACGCTGAGCACACCCCCCGTCCGCGCCGGACGATCTGTCCGATAGAGGCTCAAGTCCTGACGTTCTGACACCACTCGACGCTCTTCCGCTCTGTGATCATTGAGGAACATCAGCGTACCGAACCCTCAGTCAGAGTGTTCGATTGCGTCGTCTTCAGCCCCGGAGGAACATCGTGGACATCGTCCGTCACGTCATCAACGCAGTGGAGACCGCCGAAGCGGCCCGCACCGGTCAGGTCTTCGATCCCGCCACCGGCCAGGTGTCGAAGCAGGTCGCGTTCGCCTCGACCGCCGAGGTCGACTCCGCCATCGCCGCAGCGGCGGCCGCGCTCCCCGCTTGGCGCGAGACGAGCCTGATCAAGCGCGCCGACGTCTTCTTCCGCTTGCGGCAGCTGCTCAAGGAGCGCACGCCCGAACTCGCCGCGATCGTCACCTCCGAGCACGGCAAGGTGCTCTCGGATGCAGCCGGCGAGGTGTCGCGCGGCATCGAGAATGTCGAGTTCGCCGCCGGACTCGTGCACCTGCTCAAGGGCGAACGCAGCGAGCAGGTCTCGCGCGGTGTCGACGTGCACTCGGTCAAGCAGCCGGTCGGCGTCGTCGCGGCGATCACACCATTCAACTTCCCTGTCATGGTGCCGCTGTGGATGGTCGCCTCGGCGATCGCGTGCGGGAACACTGTCGTGCTCAAGCCGAGCGAGAAGGATCCGTCGGCATCCGTCTGGCTCGCGAAGCTCTTCGCCGAGGCCGGGCTCCCCGCCGGTGTGCTCAACGTGGTCAACGGCGACAAGGAGGCCGTCGACGCGATCCTCGACTCGCCCAGGGTCGATGCCGTGAGCTTCGTCGGCTCCACCCCGATCGCCCGCTCGATCTACCAGCGCGCCTCAGCCGCAGGCAAGCGCGTGCAGGCGCTCGGCGGTGCGAAGAACCACATGGTCGTGATGCCCGATGCCGACATCGACGCGGCCGCCGACGCCGCGGTCTCCGCCGCCTACGGCTCCGCCGGCGAACGCTGCATGGCGGTGTCGGTGCTGGTCGCGGTGGGCGACATCGCCGATGACCTCGTCACCGCGATCGCCGACCGCATCGGCGGCCTCACGATCGGCGCGGGCACGGACGCCGCGAGCGAGATGGGTCCGCTCATCACCCGCGCGCACCGCGACAAGGTCGCCTCGTACGTGACGGGAGCCGCGGCCGAGGGCGCGAAGGTCGTCGTCGACGGCACGCAGAAGCAGTTCGACTCTGAGGGCTTCTTTCTGGGCGTCAGCCTGATCGATGAGGTCGCCCCGGGGATGAAGGTCTACGACGACGAGATCTTCGGCCCGGTGCTGTCGGTCGTGCGCGTCGAGACCTACGCCGAAGCGGTCGAACTGGTCAACGCCAACGCCTACGGCAACGGCACCGCGATCTTCACGCGCGACGGCGGCACCGCCCGGCAGTACGAGTTCGACATCGAGGTCGGCATGGTCGGCGTCAACGTGCCGATCCCGGTGCCGATCGGCGCCTACTCGTTCGGCGGGTGGAAGGACTCGCTGTTCGGCGACTCGCACATCTACGGTCCCGAATCGGTGCACTTCTACACGCGCTCCAAGGTCGTCACCACCCGGTGGCCCGACCACACGCCGTCCCAGATCGACCTGGGCTTCCCGAGCAACCACTGACCAGGAGCGAACACCATGACGAACTTCACCGACCGCCACGGCGTCTCGCACCCGCTTCCCGCCCCCGAGGCCGAAGCGCAGGTGCGTGCGGACGACCGCGGTCACGTATTCCACTCCTGGAGCGCGCAGGGACTGATCGATCCACTCCCCGTCGCTGCGGGCGAGGGTTCGACGTTCTGGGATTACCAGGGCAACGCCTACCTCGACTTCTCCAGCCAGCTCGTGAACCTGAACCTGGGGCACCAGCATCCCGACCTGGTCGCGGCGATCCAGCAGCAGGCCGGGCGTCTCGCGACGATCCAGCCATCGATCGCGAACGACGTACGCGGCGAGCTCGCCCGCCTGATCGCCGAGGTCGCGCCGGAGGGGTTGGAGAAGGTGTTCTTCACCAACGGCGGCGCCGAGGCCAACGAGTACGCAGTGCGCATGGCCCGCCAGTTCACCGGCCGTCGCAAGGTGCTGTCGATGTACCGCAGCTATCACGGCTCCACCTCGACCGCGATCTCGCTCACGGGCGACCCGCGCCGCTGGGCGAACGACACCGTCGACTCCGGCGCCGTGCGCTTCTTCGGGCCGTACCTGTACCGCTCGCCGTTCCACTCCGAAACCCCGGAGCAGGAGGCGGAGCGGGCGCTCGCGCACCTCGAACAGACGATCCAGCTCGAGGGACCGCAGACGATCGCGGCGATCATCATCGAGACCGTCGTCGGCACCAACGGCGTGCTCGTGCCGCCACCCGGCTACCTGCAGGGCGTGCGCGAACTGTGCGACCGCTACGGCATCGTCTACATCGCCGACGAGGTCATGGTCGGCTTCGGGCGACTGGGCGAATGGTTCGGCATCGATGCGTTCGACGCCCACCCCGATCTGATCACCTTCGCGAAGGGCGTGAACTCGGGTTACGTGCCGCTCGGCGGCGTGGTGATCTCCGACCGCATCGCGAGCGCCTTCGACACGATGCCGTTCGCCGGCGGTCTGACCTACTCGGGACACCCGCTGGCGTGCGCGGCCGGTGTCGCGACGTTCGAGGTGTTCCGTCGCGACGGCATCCTGGAGCGCGTGCGCGACCTCGGTGAACGCGTGGTCGGTCCGACCGTGCGCTCCTGGGCCGAGAAGCACCCGAGCGTCGGCGATGTGCGCGGTCTCGGACTGTTCTGGGCGGTCGAGCTGGTCCGCGACCAGGAGACGCGCGAGCCTCTCGTGCCGTTCAACGCCGCCGGCGCCGACGCTGCACCGATGGGGGCCTTCGCCGCTGCCGCCAAGAAGGCCGGAGTCTGGCCGTTCACGCATTTCAACCGCATGCACGTGGCCCCGCCGCTGGTGATCAGCGAAGAAGACCTGGTGCGCGGACTCGGCGTGCTCGACGAGGCACTGTCCGTGGCCGACGAGGCCGCCGCAGGCTGACGCGAGCATGACGCGAAACCCCGACGACGCGATGTCGTCGGGGTTTCGCGTCGTCGGGGTTCGTGTCCTCCGGAGGCGTCCCGCGTCAGTCGCCCACGGAGTCGAACACCCGCTCTCCCTCGACCCAGGTGCCGCGCACCTCGGTCAGACCGATCTCCTCCGCCGGATGCTCGAACGGATCCCTGTCGAGCAGGGCGAGGTCCGCCCGCATCCCCACCACGATCGTCCCGGTGTCGTCGAGGTGGTTCACCCGCGCCGATCCCGCCGTGTAAGCGACGAGGGCCGTGGCGAGGTCGATCGCCTGCTCGGGAAGGAACGGTTCGTAGTCGCCCTCCCACTCGGTCGGCGCGGAACGGCGGTTGACGGCCACGTGGATCGCCGCCATCGGGTTCGGGGTGCTCACGGACCAGTCGCTGCCCGCGGCGAGCGCGGCGCCGGAACGCAACAGGTCGCCGAACGGGTACTGCCACGCGCTGCGCTGCTTCCCGAGGAACGGAATGGTGAGGTCGACCATCTGCGGTTCGAGCGTCGCCCACAGCATCTGCATGTTGGCGGTGACGTCGAGCGCCCGGAACCGCGGGATGTCGTCGGGGTGCACGACCTGGATGTGGGAGATGTGGTGTCGGTTGCCGCGCGGGCCGTTCTGCACGAGCGCGGCCTCGACCGCATCGAGGCACTCGCGCACGGCTCGGTCGCCGATCGCGTGGAAGTGCAGCGTGAAGCCGAGGGCGTCGAGCCGGGTCGCGGCCTCTTTGAGCAGCTCCGGTTCGACGAAGGAGATCCCGGAGTCCTCGCGCGGATGCCCGTGGCCGTCGCAGTACGGTTCCAACATCGCGGCGGTGAAGTTCTCGGCGACGCCGTCCTGCATGATCTTCACGCTGCGCGCCCGGAAGCGCCCGACCGTGCTCTCGTCCCGACGGCGCACGATGTCGTCGATCTGCTCCAGGCCCCGTGATCGATCCCACCACAGGGAGCCGACGACGCGACCGGTGAGCGCCCCGGATGCGGCGGCGGTCCGATAGGCCGGGAGCGGATCGCCCGCATCGCCGTACTCGGTGCCGACGATCGCGTCCTGCCAAGCCGTCACCCCGTAGGAGTGCAGGTGGCGCTGCCCCTGCAGGAGCGCCTCGACGAGTCGCTCGGGCGCCTCGGTCGGCAGGAGCCGATTGACCAGGCCCATCGCTCCCTCGTGCAGCGTGCCGCTGGGGGCGCCGGTCGCATCGCGCTCGATCCGCCCGTCCGCGGGGTCGGCCGTCTCGCGGGTGATGCCGGCGAGCGCGAGCGCGCGGGAGTTGACCCAGGCACCGTGTCCGTCACGGTTCGGCAGGAACGCCGGACGATCGGGCAGCACGGAGTCGAGGTCTTCCGCGGTCGGCGTGCCACCGGGGAACGCCGACATCTGCCACCCGCCCCCGAGGATCCATTCGTCGTCCGGGTGCTCCATCGCATACTCGGCGATCCGGGCGAGATACTCCTCCCGGGTCGCCAGCGCAGACAGGTCGCAGCGGAGCATGTCCAACCCGCCCCACACCGGGTGCACGTGCGCGTCCTGGAAGCCGGGCACCAGCAGTCCGCCCGCGAGGTCGATCACCTCGGTCTCCGGCCCGATCAGCGCCGCGACGTCGTGCCCCACTGCGCTGATGCGCCCGTCGGTCACCGCGACAGCGTGCGCGGTCGTGCGTGCGGCATCGGCGAGGAACACCCGCCCTCCGCGCACGCCACCCGTGAAGACCAGATCTGCGTATCCCACGCTCAACCCCCTGCCATCGTGCGGGCGATCTCGGTCGCCGAGTCTCCCGCCCTCTTGAGAACCACGGCCACCAGAGCGAGGGCCAACAGCGTGAGCACCAGCATGATCGTCGACACCGCGGCGATCTCCGGCCGCAGTCCGCTGCGCAGCGCGCTGAGCACGTAGACGGGCCACGGCGTCGTTCCCGACACCTGCACGAACGCCGACACGACCGTGTTGTCGAGGCTCAGTGTGAACGAGAGCAGGAACCCGGCGAGCACGGCAGGCATCGCGAGCGGCAGAGTGATCTTGAGGAAGGTGCGCACGGGCGGCGCGTAGAGATCGGCCGAGGCCTCTTCCAGGCGGGCGTCGAGTCCCACCAGCCGAGCCCGCACGATGTACGACACGATCGCGATCGAGAACAGCGACTGCCCCACCACGAGTCTCATCGTGCCGTCGTTGAAGATGCCGATCCCGGCATCCTGCCCGAGGAACACCAGCCACGGCAGCAGCGCGACGGCGTCGACGATCTCGGGCGTGACCGAGACGAGCAACAGGAGCCCGAGGAACCACCACACCCACTTGCCGGGATTGCGTGCCATCGCGATGCCGGCCAGCGTGCCGAGCGCCGTGGCCAGCAGAGCCGCCAGCAGACCGGTGCGCACCGACACGAGCACGGCATCGCGGATCGCCGGCTTGTTCACGATCGCGAGGAACGAGTCGAAGCCGAAGTGATCCCACGACACCAGCAGGCGCCCGACGTTGAACGAGTACGCGATGATCACGAGGATCGGCAGGAACAGGAACAGGAACACCAGCGCCGCCCAGATCGGCAGCACGAAGCGCCCGGCTCCTCGGCGCGCGCGCGGTGCCCGTGCCGAGGACGGCACCGTGGTCGTGGTGGGCGAGGTCGTCTTCGTGTCGGTCATGATCCCTCCCCCAGGACGAGTCGGTTGCGTTGTCTGAGCGGCAGCGTCACGAGCCAGAGGATCCCAGCCGCGACCGCGATCGAGAGCATGATGACGATGATCAGCAGCACGGCCATCGCCGAGCCCAATGCCCAGTTCTGCGCGGTCTGGAACTGGCTCGCCACCACCTGCCCGATCATGTTGCCCTTCGCCCCGCCCAGCACGGTGGCGGTGATGTAGTCGCCCATGAGCGGGATATAGACCAGGAGCACGCCGGCGATGATGCCGGGCCTCGCCAACGGCACGGTCACCCGCAGGAGGGTCGTGACGCTGTTCGCGCCCAGGTCTTTACTCGCCTCGCGCAACGGTCCGGATACCCGGTCGAAGGCGACGAACAGCGGCAGGATCATCAGTGGCAGGTAGTTGTAGACGACGCCCAGGAGCACGGCACCACGCGAGTAGAGCAGGTCGAGCGGACCGGGGATGACCCCGATCCCCTGCAGCAGCTGCGAGAGCCATCCCTCGGGCGCGAGGATCACCTGCCAGCCGATCGTGCGCACCAGGAAGTTGGTCCAGAACGGCACCATCACGAGCGCGAGAAGCAACCCCCGCTTCGAAGGCGGTGCCTTCACCGCGATCCAGTACGCGACCGGCCCGCCGATCACGAGGCACAGGGCCGTGCCCAGGACGCCGATCCACAGCGTGTTCAGGAAGGTGCTGAAGAACGTCGGCGAGAGCGCCTCGATGTAGCGGTCGAACGAGAGGTGGTCGAGCGCGTGCGTGGCGAAGATGCTCGGCTTGTAGCCGAAGCTGAACACGATCACCATGAAGATCGGGGCGACGAAGAAGATGAGCAGCCATACCCAGGCGGGGATGGCGAGACCGAATTTGAGCTTAGGCACCGGCGGCCGCCTTCATCGAGTTCCAGATCGAGACGACGCGATCCTGCGCGTCCGTCAGCTTGCCCTCGTGCATCGTCGCCACCTGCTCCTCATCGAAGAACACCATGTCGAGTCGTTCGAGCCCCGCGGCCTCCGCCTCGTCGCGGATGCCCGAGATTCCGGTGTCGTAGCCGATGTAGTCGACCTGTGCGAGTTGCACGTCGGGCTGCAGCACGAAGTCGATGAACGCATGCGCGGCCTCGGGGTGCGGGGCGCCGGCGGCGATCGCCCAGTTGTCCATCCACAGCTCGGTCGCCGGACTCCCCAGCACCCATTGCCACCGGTCGGGATCGTCGGACTCGAAGATGCCGAGCCGCGCGTCGCCGTTGTAGGACTGCAGCAGCGCGTGCGAGGCCTGCGGGATCGACGAACCTCCCGGGTACGAGTCGAACGCCGAGATGTGCGGCGCGAGGACCTTGACCAGGAACTTCTCGACCGCGTCGAGGTCGTCCGGGTCCGTGGTGGTCCAGTCGATGCCGTTCGCCCAGAAGTAGATGCCGAGCAGCGGAGCGGGGTCGTCGAGCACCGAGGTCGACCCTGATGCCTCGTTCTGCGCGGCGTCGATGAAGTCGTTCCAGGTCGTGAGCTCGCGCGAGATCACCCTCTTGTCGTACACGAACCCGGTGGTTCCCCAGGCCTTGCACACCGAGTACTCGTTGCCCGGATCCCACGAGCGTCCGCGGAACTCCGGCGCCACGTGCTTCATGTTCGGCAGCAGGTCGAGATTGAATTTCTGCAGGAGTCCGTTCTCGGCCATCGGTCCGACGAAGACGCCGGTCGGCACCACGATGTCGTAGCCCGAGGTACCGCGAGCCGCGACGAGCTTGGCGATCAGCTCCTCGTTCGAGTTGAAGGCGTCGAGCACGATGCGCGGGCCGCTCTCTGCGGTGAACTGCTCGAGCACCTCCGGGGCGTCGTAGTCGCCCCAGCTGTAGATCGAGAGCTTGTCCTCGAGCGGGCCGCCCTCGGCGTGCACCGCGGCGGCGTTCTGCCCCGGGGCACATGCGCTGAGTACGACCGCACCGCCCGCCATGATCGCGGTGGCGAGGAAGCCGCGCCTGGTCAGCTCGGTGCGGATCACCCGCGCGGCGCTCCGGTGCGCGAGCACACGCACCGGGGGCGTGCCGGTCACCGGCCGCCGTCCTTGGGCAGAGTGATCACGTGCGTCGCGGTCGTGGCGATGCCGTCAGCAGCGAACAGCCGCGCATCCGCGGAACTCCAGACGCAGCGCACCTCGTCGTCGACTCCGATCTGCGGCGCGGTGGGCGCCGGCATCCGCGAGAGGAATGTGGCGTCCTCACCGATGCGGACCGCGACCTGCAGCGTCTCGCCGAGATGCGAGACCCCGAGCACACGACCGCGGACGCCTACGCCCTCGCCCTGCTCCAGGCGGATGTACTCGGGCCGGATCGCGGCGACCGCCGGCTGCCCCGCGGCGACCCGTTCGCCGCCCCAGCGACCGCCGATCACGCCGATCGCCGTGTCGACCGCGTCACCGTCGGCACGCACCGTGCCGTGCACGAAGTTCTGCTGCCCGATGAACGAGGCGACGTAGGCGGACGCGGGCTCCGCATAGATGGCGGCCGGCGCGTCCAACTGCTCGATCCGTCCCGCGCGCATCACGGCGATCCGGTCGCTCATCGACAGCGCTTCGGCCTGGTCGTGCGTGACGAACACGAAGGTCGTGCCGAGGCGGGCCTGCAACAGCTTGAGCTCGAGCTGCATCTCCTCGCGCAGTTGACGGTCGAGCGCTGCGAGCGGCTCATCGAGCAGGAGCACGCTCGGCCGGTTGATGAGCGCCCGTGACAGGGCGATCCGCTGCTGCTGCCCGCCGGAGAGCTGCGTCGGCTTACGGTCGGCGAACGCCCGCAGCTGCACCATGTCGAGCGCGTCGCTCACCCGCTCCCGCTGCTCGGCCTTGGGTACACGCCGCTGCTGCAGACCGTAAGCGACGTTCTCGGCGACCGTCAGGTGCGGGAAGAGGGCGTACGCCTGAAAGACGGTGTTGACCTCGCGCCGGTAGGGCGGCAGGTTCAAGACGCTTCGACGGGAGATCAGGATGTCCCCGGCGTCCGGATACTCGAACCCCGCGATCATACGCAGCGTAGTCGTCTTGCCGCAGCCCGACGGGCCGAGGAGCGAGAGGAACTCCCCCGGTTGCACGTCGAGGCTCAGGTCGTCGACCGCGGTGGCGGCGCCGTATCGCTTGGTCACGCCATCGATGCGGACCGCACCGGTGGCGGTGGGTGCGTCGAATGTCGCCGTCGACGTTCGGGTGGTGTCGGGCATGGAGCCTCCCCATTGAGATTCGCTTGCCGCGAGTCTGGCACAGGAAAGTCGTCAGGTATAGCGAAATCGGAAGTCTCTTGATCAATTCGCAACGATATCCGTTGCAAATCGTCGAAGTCGCGACCGATTAGCGCTGATCAGATGAGGAACCCTCGCAGCAGCGCCTCGGACCCTGCGAGGTGATCGCGCATCGCCGCCTCTGCCGCATCCGGGCGTCCGGCGAGGATGGCCGAGACGATGCTCTCGTGCTGCTCGCCCGAGTGCTGGATGTTGCGCGGCATCAGCGGGAACGTGTCGAGCCAGGCGTTCACGTCCGCTCTGTTCTCGGCGACGAGCGCGACCAGCGAGGGGATGCCCGCCGCCTCGGCGATCGCCAGGTGCAGCAGGGTGTCCAGGCGCCGGTACTCGTCCGGTCCGGCCGGCAGAGCGGCCTCGTGACGCGCCCAGAGGTCGGCACGCGTCGCGGCGTCGAGCGATCGGCTCGCCGCTGCGCGCACGGCACCGGTCTCGAGCACGCGGCGCAGCCCGAGCACGTCGTCGATCTCCTCCGCCGTCACCGTGCCCGACACGGTCGGGTGCGGTAGCGGATCGGCGACGAACGTCCCTCCGTACCGACCACGCCGAGGCAGCAGGTAGCCGGTGTCCGCAAGTTCGCGGATCGCCTCGCGCACGGTGTCGCGACTGACACCGAACGACGCCGCGAGCTCCCGTTCGGGCGGCAGCGATTCCCCCGGAGCGACCACACCGAGACGGATGGTCTGCACGAGGCGGGCCACCGCGTCTTCGAGGGCGTTGCCGCGCCGCAGGGGTCGGTAGACCGCCCTGCGCACCTCGACGAGGTCGCCGTCGTGGGGGTGCTCGCTCATGCCTTCACCCTGTCACAGCGAGGTGAGGGTCGCTCACAGCGGGGTGACGTAGGCGTTCGTGATCCCGCCGTCGACGACGAAGGCGCTCGCGGTGATGAACGACGAGTCATCCGAGGCGAGGAAAGCCACTGCCGCTGCCAGCTCCGCAGGCTCGGCGAAGCGCCCCATCGGCACGTGCACGAGGCGCCGCTGCGCCCGCTCCGGATCCTTGGCGAACAGCTCCTGCAGCAGCGGGGTGTTCACAGGTCCCGGGCACAACGCGTTCACCCGCACGCCTTGCCGTGCGAACTGCACCCCGAGCTCGCGGGACATCGCCAGCACGCCGCCCTTCGACGCGGTGTAACTGATCTGCGAGGTCGCCGACCCCAGCAGTGCGACGAAGGACGCGGTGTTGATGATCGAGCCGCGTCCGGCCGGCACCATGTGACGCAGTGCGGCGCGGCTGCACAGATACACGCTCTTGAGGTTCACATCCTGCACCCGATCCCAGGCCGGGAGCTCGGTCGTCTCGATCGAGTCGTCGTCCGCCGGCGAGATGCCCGCATTGTTGAAGGCGATGTCGATGCGACCGAACTCCGCCGCGACGCCGTCGAACAGTGCGTCGACCTTGGTCTGGTCGGCGACGTCGACCGGACGGAACGCCCCGCCCACCTCGGCAGCCGCCGCCTCGCCCGTGGTCGGATCGACGTCGGCGATCACGACGAACGCGCCCTCCGCCGCGAAGCGCTGCGCGGTGGCGAACCCGATGCCGCTCGCGCCACCGGTGATGATGGCGACGCGGTCCTTCAGCCGCTGGGTCAGATCGATGCTCATGTGGGTTCTCCGTTCCGGAAGGGGTGGGTGGCGAGGCGATCAGGATTCATCGGTCGCGAAGAAGACGTTCTTGGTCTCGGTGAAGTGCTCCGCGGCGTCCGGACCGAGCTCGCGCCCCAGGCCCGAGGCCTTCATGCCGCCGAACGGCGTCGCGTAGCGCACCGAGGAGTGCGAGTTCACCGAGAGGACGCCGCTGCGCACGCCCCGCGCGACGCGCACCCCGCGGCCCAGGCTCTCGGTCCACACGGATCCGGCGAGGCCGTATGCCGTGTCGTTCGCGAGGCGGATCGCGTCGGCCTCGTCTTCGAAGGGCATCACCGCGACGACGGGGCCGAACACCTCCTGCTGGGCGATGCGGTCGGCAGGGTCGGCGAGCACGACGGTCGGAGCGAACCAGAACCCGTCCCCCTCGGGCGCGCTGCCGCGAAAAGCGATGTCGGCGCCGTCGAGGAACGAGGCGACGGTGTCGCGGTGCCCGGCAGAGATCAGGGGTCCCATGTCAGTGTCCTCCCGCGCGGGGTCGCCCACGCGCCAGGCGGTCACGGCCGGTTCGAGCAGCTCGAGGAAGCGGTCGTACACCGAGCGCTGCACGAGCAGGCGGCTGCGGGCGCAGCAGTCCTGTCCGGCATTGTCGAACACTGACCCGGGGACACCGGCGGCCGCCCGTTCGAGGTCGGCGTCGGCGAAGACGATGTTCGCACTCTTGCCGCCGAGTTCGAGGGTCACGGGCTTGAGCGCCCTGGCGCAGCCCGCCGCGACCTCGATGCCGACCTCGGTCGAGCCGGTGAAGACCACCTTGCGCACATCAGGGTGCTCGACGAGGCGCTGGCCGACGACCGAGCCCGAGCCGGTGACCACTTCGAACAGCCCCTCGGGGAGACCTGCTTCGAGTGCCAGCTCACCGAGGCGGATCGCGGTGAGCGGGGTCAGCTCGGCTGGCTTCAGGACCACGGCGTTGCCCGCGGCGAGCGCCGGCGCGAAGGCCCACGATGCGATCGTCATGGGGAAGTTCCACGGCACGATGACGCCGACCACGCCGTAGGGGTCATGGAACGTCACGTCGAGGCCGCCGGCCACCGGGATCTGCCGCCCGGACAGCCGTTCCGGGTCGGCCGAGTAGTAGTTCAGCACCTGTGCGACGTGCGAGGCCTCCCAGCGCGCGGAGCCGATCGGATGCCCGGAGTTGAGCACCTCCAGCTGCGCCAGCTCCTCGGCCGCGCCCTCGACCGCCCGCGCGAACGCTCGGAGCGCATCGGCCCGTGCGACCGGGGCGAGCGCCGCCCATCGGCGCTGGGCCGCGACGGCCCGCGCGATCGCGGCATCGGTCTCTGCGGCATCGGCACGGGCGACGTCGCGGATCGCTTTCCCGGTCGACGGGTTGATGACTGTGAACGCGCTCATCTGGCGTCCTCCTTCCGCCGCGCGGCGAACGCACGAGCCTGTGAGACGAGGTCTTCGAAGAGACGCCGGTCCTCGGCGTTCTCCTCCGGATGCCATTGGATGCCGACGAGATGGCCGACCGAGGTGTCGACGAAGGCCTGCACGAGTCCGTCGTCCGAGCGAGCGGCCGCGACCAGCCCCTCCCCGAGGCGATCGATGCCCTGATGGTGGTAGCTGTGCACGCGTACGTCGCCCGCGCCGAGCACCCCGGCGAGCGCGGTGTCGCCAGAGACCTCGATGTCGTTCTCGGCGAACACACCCCCGCCGAGGCGGTACCGCTCGGTGCCGAGCGACTCGGGCAGGTGCTGTTGGAGCGTGCCGCCGCGTGCCACGTTGACGAGCTGCAGTCCCCGGCAGATCGCGAGCACCGGGATGCGGCGCCGCTCGGCGGCACGGAACAGGGCGAGCTCCCACGCATCGCGGTCGACACGGGCGGGATCGGTGAGCGGATGCCGCTCTTCGCCGTACAGCTCCGGGGCGACATCCGCGCCCCCGGAGAGGACCAGCCCGTCCATGCCGGCGATCGCCGCCTCCGCCGACGCCGGGTCCTGTGGCGGCAGCAGCAGCGCGATGCCGCCGGCATCCGTCACCCCGGTCAGATACTGCTCGGGCAGGAACGCCGCCCGCACATCCCACACCCCCTGCTGCGCCCGCTCGAGATAGGTCGTGACACCGATCAGCGGGGCCAGGTCAGAGCCGCTCGAAACCACGGATGCGCTCCCAGTCGGTGACGGCGGCGTCGTAGGCCTCGACCTCGATGCGCGCCTGGTTCAGGTAGTGGTCCACGACGTCGTCGCCGAACGCCGCGCGGGCGATGGATGATTCGCTGAACAGCTGCGCCGCCTCCCGGAGGGTGGTGGGCAGGTGCTCGACGCCGGATTCGTAGGCGTTGCCTGTGAAGCGCTCGGGCAACGACAGCTCGTTCTCGATGCCGTACAGGCCCCCGGCGATGATCGCCGAGATGCCGAGGTAGGGGTTCACGTCGCCGCCCGGCACCCGGTTCTCGACCCGGAGGCCGGAGCCGGAGCCGATCACGCGCAGCGCGCAGGTGCGATTGTCGATGCCCCAGGCGACGCCGGTCGGGGCGAAGCTGCCCTTCGCGAACCGCTTGTACGAGTTGATGTTGGGCGCGTAGAGCAGGGTGAATTCGCGCAGAGTCGCGAGTATGCCGGCGATCCAGTGCTCCATGATCGGGCTGAACCCATGCTCGCCGTCCCCCGCCATGACCGGGGTGCCGTCGGCGGCACGCAGGGAGAGATGGATGTGGCAGCTGTTGCCCTCGCGCTCGTTGAACTTGGCCATGAAGGTGAGTGCCTGTCCGTGCTGCTCCGCGATCTCCTTCGCGCCGTTCTTGTAGAGCGCATGCTGGTCGGCGGTCTCCCGCACCTCGGCGTAGCGGAACGCGATCTCCTGCTGCCCGAGATTGCACTCCCCCTTCACGCCCTCGCAGTACAGTCCCGCGCCGTCCATGCTGTTGCGGATGTCGCGCAGCAGGGGTTCGAGGCGCGTGGAGGCGAGCAGGTTGTAGTCGACGTTGTAGTCGGTCGACGGGGTCAGGCCCTCGTACTTTCGGGCCCAGGCGTCGCGGTAGGTGTTGTCGAAGACGATGAACTCCAGCTCGGTGCCGGAGAACGCGGTCCATCCCCGCTCGGCGAGGCGATCGCGCTGGCGGTCGAGGATGGCACGCGGCGACGGTCCCACCGGTTCGCCGTTGCCCCACACCAGATCGGCGATCACGAGCGCGGTGCCGTCGAGCCAGGGGATGCGCCGGAGGGTCGCGACGTCGGGCCGCAGCACCATGTCTCCATAACCGCGATCCCAGCCCGACATCGCGTAGCCCTCGACCGTGTTCATATCGACATCGACCGACAGCAGGTAGTCGCAGGCCTCGGCGCCGTGATGCAGGATGTCCTCCTGGAACAGCCGCGCGGAGACCCGCTTGCCGACCAGTCGTCCTTGCGCATCGGCGAACGCCACGATCACCGTGTCGATCTCGCCGGCGGCGATGCCGGCATCCAGCTGCTCGATGCTCAGGTTTCCCGACATCTTCTCGCTCCCGTCGTCGTGGTGAAGCGATCGACCGACCGGCTTCGCCCTCAGAGTAGATCACCTCGGCGTCTAAAGGTAGACGAAACCACCATTGACTGCCACAATCATCCGCAAGGCGCACCCGGCGCCATTGTGCGTGCGAACGGAGAGCGGATGTCTGAGCAGAGCAATGAATCCCGCAAGGTCGCTGGGGCGACCTATACACGTGCCGGGAGCGAGTACTTCGAGAAACGCACGCTGAAGAGATCGGCCGGCGTCTGGGGCCTGTGGGGTCTCGCGGTCGCGGCCGTCATCTCCGGCGACTTCTCCGGCTGGAACTTCGGCATCGACTTCGCGGGCTTCGGCGGGATGCTGATCGCCTTCGTGATCCTCGTCCTCATGTACTACGGCATGATCTTCGCGATCGGCGAGATGGCCGCGATGATGCCGCACACCGGTGGCGCCTACTCCTTCGCCCGATCGGCGATGGGACCCTGGGGCGGCCTGGTGACCGGCGCTGCCGAGACGATCGAGTACGTCGCGACCACGGCGGTGATCGTCTACTTCTCGGCGTCGTATGCGAACGGCATCACGAGCGAACTGCTGGGGCTCGAGCTGCCGGGGTGGCTCTGGTACCTGATCCTCTACGTCGTCTTCATCGCGCTGAACTCCGCGGGAGCGGCGATCTCGTTCCGCTTCGCGATCGTCGTGTCGATCATCTCGATCGGCATCATCCTGGTGTTCTCCCTCATGGCGATCTTCTCCGGAGCCTTCAGCTGGGACGCCCTGTGGAACATCGCGCCCGACCCGGGCCAGACCGAGTTCCTGCCGCACGGGGTGCTGCCGATCCTGTTCGCCCTCCCGTTCGCGATGTGGTTCTTCCTCGGCATCGAGGAGCTGCCCCTGGCTGCGGAGGAATCGCACAATCCCACCCGCGACATCCCCAAGGCCGGATTCTGGGCTCGTGGCACCCTCATCGTCACGGGTCTGCTCGTGCTGTTCCTGAACACGGGCGTGATCGGGGCCGAGGCCACGGGCACCGCGGGCGAGCCGCTGCTCGACGGCTTCCGTGCGATCGTCGGCGACCAGCTCGCCGCGGTGCTCGCCCTCTTCGCTCTGATCGGGCTGCTCGCTTCGCTGCAGGGCATCATGTTCGCCTACGGCCGCAACATGTACTCGCTCTCCCGCGCGGGCTACTACCCGCGCTTCCTCTCCCTCACCGGCAAGCGGCAGACGCCGTGGGTGGCGCTCGTGGTCGGTGCGGCCATCGGCTTCATCGCCCTCATCGTGCTCGACGTGCTCGCCGCGGTCGATGCCGAAGGCGCGGGGTCCGTCGCGGGCGCGATCGTGCTGAACATCGCGGTCTGGGGTGCCGTGCTCGCCTACGGCCTCCAGCTGGTGTCGTTCATGATCCTGCGGAAGAAGTACCCGAACGTCGACCGCCCGTACCGCAGCCCGTGGGGCATCCCCGGTGCGGCCGTCGCGCTGGTGATCGCGGCGCTCATCTTCGTCGGGTTCCTGCTGAACCCGACGTTCGGCCCGGCGATCATCGCCATCGCGATCGTGTACGTCGTGATCCTGCTCGGGTTCGGGCTCTTCTTCCGCCACCGCCTTGTGCTCTCGCCGGAGGAGGAGTACGCGATCTCGGGCGGCTCGCACGGCGATCCCCAGACCGAGGGCTATGACGCCATGGAGGGTGAGGTGTTCGACGACAGCGGCCGGTGAGTCCGCGTGCAGCGCCTCGGCGACTCGGCCGGGGCGCTGTGTCGTGCCGGGCCCGGAGCGCTCTACTTGCGGTCGAAGTCGAACGCCTTGAGCAACTCGACGACGGCCTTCTCCCGCTCCTCGCCGCCCTCCTCGAACATGTGCGTGACGTGCGTCTGCAGATGGTTCTCCAGCAGCAGCCGGTTGAGGGATTCGAGGGAGCGCTGGATGGCGCGGGACTGCGTGATGATGTCCATGCAGTAGTCCTCGTTCTCGATCATCCGCGCGACGCCGCGCATCTGTCCCTCGAGGATGCTGGTGCGGTGCAGAGCACGCTTCTTGATGTCTTCGATCACCCCTTGAGAGTACTCCCCCCAGGGGGTATACGGCTGTCTGAGCGCCGAGACAGCGCACCGTCGGCGGACGGGGCCGTGCGACCGACGGCGTGAAAGGATGACGTCATGCCGCGAACACCGATGACGCAGCTCTCGCCCGCCGACCAGGAGCGTCTCCGTGCGCTCCGACGCATGAAGGCCGTGGCCCTCGGAGCTCTGGTGTTCATGGCCGTCGTGTTCGTGTTCGCCTTCGCGTTCCAGCAGCGCATCGAGGGTCTCGCCTACGTGCGAGCCGCCGCAGAGGGCGGCATGGTGGGTGCGCTCGCGGACTGGTTCGCGGTGACTGCGCTGTTCCGCCGTCCGCTCGGACTCCCCATCCCGCACACCGCGATCATCCCCAACCGCAAGGACGAGATCGGTCACACGCTCGGCGAATTCGTCGAGACGAACTTCCTCGAAGCCAGCGTCGTGCGCACCAAGTTGTCGAGCACGCAGATCGCCCTGCGCGCCGGCGAGTGGCTGCGCGAGGCCCCGCATGCCGAGCGGGTCGGCGCCGAAGGAGCGACGATCGCCACGGCCGTGCTCAATGCGCTGAGCGACGACGACGTGCGAGACCTCATCACCGACCTCGCCCGCGAGCACCTCGTCGATCCCGAATGGGGCCCGCCGGCCGGAGCCTGGCTCGAGAAGATCGTCGAGGCCGATGCCCATCACGGCGCGGTCGATCTCGCCGCCGACAGCATCGCGCGCTGGCTCGACGCGAATGCCGAGTCGTTCAGCGGCCTCGTCTCCCGACGCCTCCCCGGGTGGGTTCCGAAGCTCGCGCATCGCTTCGTCGACGACACGGTCTACCACGAGGCGGTGAAGTTCGTCCATGCCGTGCAGGCCGACCCCCGCCACCCGGCTCGCCTCGCGGTCGACGGCTACCTGGCGCGTCTGGCCGACAGCCTGCAGAACGACCCGGCGACGCGCGCGAAGCTCGAGAACGCCAAGGCCTCATTGTTCGACAGTCCCCGTGTCGGCGCCCTGGCCGCCGAAGCGTGGAACACCGCGAAGAACGGTCTGCTCACAGCCCTCGCCGATCCGGAGAGCGGTCTGCGTCGTCGTGCCGTGCAGGCGCTGCAGGAGGTCGGCGAACGCCTCACGACCGACACCGCGCTGCAGCACCGCGTCGACACCTGGGTATCGGACGCTGCGGTCTTCCTCGTCGACCGCTACCGGCATGACATCGCCTCGATCATCACCGACACCGTCGAACGCTGGGACCCGGTCGAGACCACCGAGAAGATCGAGCTCATGGTCGGCCGTGACCTGCAGTACATCCGTTTGAACGGCACGTTCGTCGGCGCCCTGGCCGGCCTCGTCATCTTCTCCATCGCCCACGCCCTGATCCCCGGAGTCTGACCATGTCCCCCTCCTCCCGACAGTTGAGTCACGACCCGCTCTGGCCGCGTGCCGGATCCTGGTCCGCGTTCGACGGCGCAGCCGATGCCGTGCTGCTCGGCGTCCCCACCTGGCGCACCTCGCTCTCGCCGACGGGTGCGCACGCGACGCCCGCCGCGATCCGCGGGGCGCTCCCCCGCTACGGGACGACCGTGATGGGACCGCCCGTGATCGAACTCGACGAGGTGCTGCGCATCGCCGATGCCGGTGACGTCGCCGACCCGGACGGCTCCGCCGGTGAGGCGAGGGTCATCTCCCGCGTGCGGGATCTCGCCGCGGCCGCGAGACTCGTGATCGCGCTCGGCGGCGACAACTCGCTCACCTACCCGGTGGCGCTCGGCGCGGAGGCCACCGGACTGATCACCTTCGACGCGCACTTCGACCTGCGCGACGGCATCTCCAACGGAACGCCGGTGCGACGCCTCGTGGAGGACATCCCCGTCGCATCGTCGGTGAGCACCTCCCGGATCGACCCGACGAGGATCGTGCAGATCGGTATCGCCGACTTCGCGAACTCCGCCGCCTACGCCCGGCGTGCGGCCGACTGGGGCATCCGCGTGATCACCCTCGACGAGCTCCGCCGCCGCGGCATAGACGATGTGACCGCCGAGGCCCTCGAGGTCGCAGGCGCAGGACCCGATCCGCGCATCCACCTCGACATCGACGTCGACGTCTGCGACCGATCCGTCGCTCCCGGCTGCCCCGCGAGCGTGCCCGGTGGACTGCAGGCGTGGGAGCTTCGGGCACTCACACGCGCCGTGGCTGCGGACGCCCGCGTCGTGAGTGCGGACCTCGCGGAGGTCGATGCCACCGCCGACGCCGATGACGCCCGCACCGTGCGTCTTGCCGCGCTCTGCGTGCTGGAACTACTCACCGGACTCGCCTCGCGAGCCTGAGCCGCAGAAGCCACTTCCGTCGCCCTCAGACATGACAGAAGCCCCCAGGCTCACGCCGGGGGGCTTCTGTGTTCGGTGGACCTAAGGGGATTCGAACCCCTGACCTCCTCGATGCGAACGAGGCGCGCTACCAACTGCGCCATAGGCCCTTGAACGACATCTACGCTATCACGACGGAGAAGCTGTTCGCGCCGCGAGCGGTCATCCGGCGGCGCGGCGCGAGAGCAGCTCACGCACGTGCGCCTCGATCTCGGCGTCGTCGACGAAGCCCATCCGTGCGTACGGCGACGAGGCCGCGGGCAGCGCCACCGGCGCCTCGGGCGCCATCTGCTCCGCACGTTCGCGCAGGGCGGCGACGCGCGCGGCCTTGCGACGCTGTTCCTGCGCCTCCATCTGGGCCTGCGCGGCCTGCGCACGAGACCCGGGCACCGACACGAGCGGCTCCGGCAGCGGACGCGGTGTCCACGTCGCCCGCCCCTGGTCGTGCAGCTCGGGGGCGACGCGCGGGGCGGCCGGAGCGGCCACCACGTGCGTGGCGCGTGCGACTCGACCGGCGACGGCGGCCATCCGCTGCAGAGCGATGCCGGCGATGACGATGGCGGCGCCGCCGACCCACAGCAGCGCCGAGCTCCCGGCAGCCAGGAGCTGCCACATGCCGAGCCCGGCGATGACGAGTCCGACGAGGAGGGTGCTGGTCGCGGCGACACGGACACGTCGACGGGCACGTGCTCGTCGGATCACCGGGTCGGCCCTGGTCGCCGCGAGTTCTTCGCGGAGAGTCTCGAGCTCGGCGGCCTCGCGCTCGGACTGCACCCGCTTCGCCAGTTTCTGCTGGGCCAGCGCGGTGCGGGCGTTCAGCTCGAAGCGCACTTCACCGGGAGTCTCGCTCGTCTCGGCGAGCACACGCAGGGCCTGGTTCAGCCGGACGGCGTTGCGTTCGGCGGCGTTGTACTGGAATCGCCCCCGCCACGAAGGCAGCAGATAGAGCATCCAGAGCAGCACGGCGACGAGCACGATCACTCCTCCGCTCAGCACCGGCCCGTCCATACGCACCACGCTACGGGCTGGGAGCTGACAGCGCCGTACACACGGGCGCGTGTCGCGGCGAGTCCGTCCGGATCTGCCCTCCGAAGGCCGATTTCAGTGCGAGATGCGGTCGGATGGCGGCACCGTCGCGGCGTCGGGCGGCACCTGACCGCTGAGCCAGCGCGCGAGCACCCCCTGCGGTACGTCTTCCCTGGTCAGCGCGAACGCGTAGTGGTCGCGCCAGTCGCCGTCGATGTGGATGTAACGACGACGCAGTCCCTCGTACCGGAAACCCAGCTTCTGCACGATACGCAGACTCGCGGCGTTCTCCGGCCGGATGCAGATCTCCATGCGGTGCAGTCCGTACTCGGTGAAGCACACGTCCGTGGCCATCGCCACCGCGGTCGGCGTGATCCCCCGGCCGGCGAACCGCTCGCTCACCCAGTACCCGATCGTGGCCGAGCACAGCGAACCGCGGGACACTCCCCACACGTTCAACTGTCCCGCGACCTCGCCGTCGTACTCCATGACGAACGGATAGCCCGAGCCGTCGCGGTACTGCTGAAGCAGGCGACGGATGCTGAGCCTCATGTCGAACGAGACCGAGCCATAGGGGACGGTCGCCTCCCACGGCTGAAGCCACGACCTGTTGGCGAGCAGCTCATGCTGCAGCGGTCGCGCATCTTTCGCACGGACGAGCCGCAGTTCTATGGGTCCGTGTCGCATTCCCGCCGCCAGATCCATGCCGCACCGACGCCCGCAGAGTCGCCTAGAGGCGTTCCGCGAACTCCTTGAGCCAGGGGCGCAGCTCGGGACCGAGGTCATCACGGTCTGCGGCGAGCTGCACGATCGCCTTGATGTAGTCGACGCGGTCGCCCGTGTCGTAGCGGCGTCCACCGAAGATGACGCCGACGACGCCGGGGCCGTCGGGATCGGTCGCGAGCACCTGGAGCGCGTCGGTGAGCTGGATCTCTCCGCCCTTGCCCGGCTCGGTGTGCTCGAGGATGTCGAACACCGAAGCCGGGAGCACGTAGCGGCCGATGATGGCCAGGTTGGACGGCGCGTCCTCCCGCGCGGGCTTCTCGACCAGCCCGGTCACCCGGACGGCGTCGGAGTCCTCGAGCGGCTCGACTGCGGCCGCACCGTACATGTGGATGTTCGCGGGGTCGACCTCCATGAGCGCGATCACGGCTGCGCCGGAGCGCTCGTGCTCGGCGATCATGTCGGTGAGGAGCGGGTCGCGCTCGTCGATGAGGTCGTCTCCGAGGAGCACGGCGAAGGAGCTGTCGCCCACGTGGGTGCGCGCACGCAGGACCGCGTGCCCGAGCCCCTTCGGCTCGCCCTGGCGGACGAAGTGGATGTCGGCGAGGTCGCTCGACTTCATCACGCGCTCGAGGCGACCGGTATCGCCCTTCTCCATGAGCTTGACCTCGAGCTCCGGCACGGAGTCGAAGTGGTTGGAGATGGCGTTCTTGTTGCGGCCGATGATGACGAGGATGTCGTCGATGCCGGCGTTCGCCGCCTCTTCGACGACGTATTGGATCGCCGGCTTGTCGACGACGGGCAGCATCTCTTTCGGCATCGCCTTCGTCGCAGGGAGGAAACGTGTTCCCAGGCCTGCAGCGGGAATGACGGCTTTGATCTTGTGGTCAGCCATCTTGCCAGCCTAGTGGTGAGCGCCGACGTAGACTCGGAGCCATGTCGAACGACGTCGAACATGCGAAGCGCGCACTCCGCGCCGAACTCCGCGAACGACGCCAGCTCCTCTCCGACACGCAGCGCGAGGCCGCCGCGACCGCGATCGGCGAGCGCCTCGACACGCTGATCGATGAGCTCGGTGCGCAGTCCATCTCCTGCTTCCTCTCCACCACCACCGAGCCGGGCACCCGCGACTTCGTGACCAGGGCCGTGCGCCGTGGCATCCGCGTGCTCCTCCCCGTCACGCGCGCCGACGGACTGCTCGACTGGGCCGTCGCGACCGACGACGACGAGGTCTCCGAGGGGCTGTTCGGTCTGCCCGAGCCCACGGGCGAGGTGTTGGGCCCGATCGCCGTCAACGACGTCGACCTCATGATCGTCCCCGCTGCCGCGGTCGATCGCACGGGCATGCGCATGGGCTGGGGACGCGGCTACTTCGACAAGACCATCGGGTCGATGGAGAAGTGCCCGCCCGTCTACGCCGTGATCTATGATTCCGAGGTACTCGACGAACTTCCGCGCGAGGTGCACGACCAGCCCGTGAACGGCGCCGTGACCCCGTCGCAGACCCTCACCCTGTCGCCACGGCGACGCTGATCGCAAGGACCCCCATGCCCACCTACGCCTATGCCTGCACCGCGTGCGGACACAAGTTCGACGCCGTGCAGAGTTTCGCCGACGACGCTCTCACGGTGTGCCCCGAGTGCGGTGGAGCGCTGCGCAAGCAGTACGGCTCGATCGGCGTGACCTTCAACGGCTCCGGCTTCTATCGCACGGACTCGCGCGCCAAATCCGGTGGATCGAAAGATGGTTCGGCATCATCGAAATCGGAATCGACGACGAGCGCCAAACCGGCGGCTGCGTCGACTCCGGCCTCTTCCTGAGGCCCCGATCTGTTGGGGGATCCCATGCTCAAAGGTTTCAAGGACTTCCTGCTCCGCGGCAACGTGATCGATCTGGCCGTCGCCGTCGTCATCGGCACGGCTTTCACCGCGATCGTCACGGCCGTCGTGAACAGCATCATCAACCCGCTCATCTCGCTCTTCCTCAAGGCTGATGCGGCAGGTCAGTTCGGCATCCCGGTCCCGAACATCTACGGCGAGACGGTCGTGTTCCCGATCGGCGACCTCATCACGGCGATCATCAGCTTCCTCGCCGTCGCCGCCGTCGTGTACTTCGTCTTCGTACTGCCGATGAACACGTTCAAGGCCCACGTCGAGGCACGCAAGGGCACCCCGGCGGAGGAGCCCGAGGAGGAGCCGGCCGCCTCGACCGAGTCCGAGCTGCTCGTCGAGATCCGCGACCTGCTCAAGGCACAGCGCGGGGCCTGACCGCCCCCGCTCGCACCCGAGACGCACGGTTCCTCTTCGGAGGGGCCGTGCGTTTCTCGTTCAGCGGCCCGGAGGACCGACACGGCGTTCAGCGACAGCACTGCCCCGTCATCCGGCGACTCGGTTCTTCCGGCGCTTCAGTAGTGCGGCGGCACGTCCTGGATCAGCTGATCGTCATTCGGCCCCTTGGCGCTCTTCGGCCGCGACCGCGGAGGCACCTCGGCGGGGCGGGACTCGGGCTCCGGGTCGCTCCCGGGCACCGGAGTGAGGCGCGCACGGCGCGAGCCGGTGACCCGCACCACGCGCTGGCGCGGCGTCGAGGCGTCGGACTCCTCAGTCATTCTGGGTGTCGACGATATCGATCGGCTGCGTGTCGTTCTCTGCGCGCGGCGCCGACTCCGAGATGCCGAGGACGGAGGCGATCCGGGTCGCGGCCGTCACCGGGTCGCTGTAGAGATCGAAAGCGTGCACACGCACGTAGTGCCAGCCCAGGCGACGCAGCACGTGCGGTCGCAACCGCAGCGTCTCGCGCAGCGACTCGCCCCGCGACTCCGGGTCGGACTCGATCACGACCGCCTTGCCGCCGTGCTGCGCGACCAGCGGCAGCAGACCGCGATAGTCGACGTCCACCGAAGCACCCAGACGCCGCAGCTCCCGCGCGAGGGCGAGGGTGAGCGGATCGGCCAGGTCCTCCAGGCGCGCGTCCCTGCTGCGGGCGGCGAGTCCGCCGAGGATCGACATCAACGTCGCCGCTCCGTGCTCCAGGCGCCCGTCGTCGAAGGAAGAGGGACGGATCGACGAGACGAGCACCATCGAGCGGCGCGCGCGGGTCATCCCGACGGTGAGCAGACGCTCTCCGTCGGGAGTGGAGAGATCGCCGAAGTCGCTCAGCACCCTGCCGTGCTTGGTGAGACCGAAGCCGAGCGAGAAGATGACGCGGTCGCGGCTCTCGGCGACCGACTCCTCGAGCGTCAGCACCGCGAAGGGCTCGACGGTGTCGCGGCCGACGAAGTCGGCGACGTCGGAGCGCCCGGCGAACGCCGAGGTGACAGCGGCGCGTACGCGCTCGGCATGGCGGGCGCTCGCGGTCACCACCATGAGCGATTCGGCAGGACGATGCACGGCGTGCTCGACCACGAGCGTCACGACCCTGGCCACTTCGGCGTCCGGACTCTCGACAGCTCCGGAGATCGGGTCCGGTGTTCCCGTGCCGCCCTCTACGTAGTCGACGGTGAGGCTGCCGCGACCGAGGTATGAACCGGCCCAGGGAAGAGAGACGATCTCGCCGCCGTAGAACGCGTCGTTGATGAGTTCCGCGAGATCCTCGCCGCCCGCGCGGTAGCTTCGGGTGAGTGTCATGACCGGCAGCAGTTCTGACAGCCGCTCGAACGCCGAGACGTCGTCGAACGGCACCTCGGGCTCCCACGACTCCTCCGGGTCCACCGCGATGCGGAACGGCGTGGGGCGCTGCGTCACCGGGTCGCCGAACGCGACGATCTGGCGCGCCCGCCGGACCGCCGGGGCAGCCTCAGCGAGGTTGATCGCTGCAGCATCGACCAGGATCACGGTGTCGAATTCCACGGAGTCCGGAATCTCGGGCACCAGGTACGGCGACGAGATCCAGACTGGCGCGAGCACGTCGATGAGGGCGGGCGCGGCGCTCACGACCTGCGCGGTGGTCGTCGTGGACTGCGTCAGCGCACGGCGCAGGTGCTGCGACTGCTGCGGCTCGTCGACGATCGCGATCCGCCACTGGTTGGCCAGCTGCCAGGCGAGCAGCGGTCCGGCCATCGCGGCATGAGCCTCGTCGACCAGCCGGAAATCCCGTTCGAGGCGGTCGACGACAGCGGTGTTCGCGCCGAGGAGGGCGCGGTTGTCCTGCAGGGCGCGCTCGAGCAGGGACTGCCACCACGCGAACTCGAGCTCCTCTCCCACCTGCGACTCGGAGACATGGCGCACGGAGAGCTCGGCGAGCAGGGGCTCCAGCCCCAGCAGAGCGAGTCGGTCGCGCAACTGGGCGCGTTCGACGAGGTTCTCGAAGACGTCGGACTTGGCGGCGAGACCGGCGAGGGTGCGCACGAGTCGGGCCACCGGCAGCGACGCCAACGGCTCGCGGCGCCCGAGTGCGGCGTCGAGCTCGGCGAGCTCGGCCTCCACCCGCTGCCAGGCCACGTACACATCGGCGAGCCCGAGGGGGATCTCCGGGGCGACGCCGGCCTCGACGCACCGCTGCCACTGCGTGCGCTGCGCCTGGATACGCAGCAGCGCCTCATGCATCTCCGTGACGTGCACGCCCGGGCGGACGTACTCCTTCGCGAGACGCCGCAGCCGCCGCCTGTTCGACCCCGACAGACCGGGAGCATCGCGGCGCGAACCGTGCGCCTGGATGAGCTCACCCAGCGGACGCTCGAACACCGTCGGGCTGAATCGGTCGAGGGAGTCACGGATGCCCTGCAGCAGACGCAGGTACTCGCCGAGTTCGTCGATGGTCGAGAACGGACGCATATGCGTCTGGGCGATCAGTTCGTAACCGCGCTCGAGAAGGGCGGGCACGCTGTTCGAGTGCAGTCGACCGGCGAGTTCATGGGCGGCACGTGCCGCCTCGGTGCTGGAGAAGGTGACGCCGTACCAGGGAGAGTCGTTCGGGCCGAAGCGGAATTCCCCGAGACGGGCGGCCTGCGCGAGGGCTTCGGCGGCCTCGGTCCGATCCGCGGCGAGACGGCGCAGAGCATCGGGGCCGAGGCGGGCCGTGGTCGACGGCGGCACGGGGAGCGACGCGAGCCGCGTGAGCTGCCGGGTCGCGTCGAGGACCGAAGCGTCCAGCCCGGCGACGGGCGCGCTGAGTGCCTGACGGTAGTCGCGCAGGACCGTGCGCAGACGCACGAGCGCGTCGTCGACCTCGCCGACCTTGGGCGCTGCGGCTTTCTCGTTGCGCCCGATCGCCCTGACAAGGTCGCGCCGCACGCTCGCGGGCGAGATCGCCAGACTGTCGAGACCGATCCCCGCGAGTCGATGGCGCACGCCATCCAGAGTGGAGCGCCGTGCGGAAACCACGAGCACGCGCTTGCCCCCGCGCACCAGTTCGCCCAGCGCGTTGATCACGGTCTGGGTCCCGCCGGTGCCCGGCAGAGTCGCGACGGTGAGGGAGTGTCCGGCCGCGATACGGGCCAACACCGCCTCCTGTTCCGCATCCGCATCGAGCAGGAGGGTGTCGGAAGCGGGCGCACGATCGTCCGGGCCGATGTGATGCGGGGCGGCCCGCGGAGCGGTCACCTGCTCACGGTCGCCCACATGGCCCGCGAGCGCGTTCAGCACCGGATGGTCGAGGCTGCCGCCGTCGCGGGACATCACGCCGGACACATCGGCGAACGTCGAGACCACCAGGCGCGGTTCGACCGAGAAGGTGTCGATCGAGCGCGTCATCGCGCGCAGGCTGTCGATCACGGGCTGCGGCTTGAAGATGCCGCCGTCGTAGGCCAGGGCGGCGAGTGCCGCGGCGTCGATGGTGAGGCCGAAGTGATCGCGGGCGATGCGCACGAGTTCGGGGTTCACCTCGAACACGCCCTGGAGCTTCAGCTCGAAGTCGGAGTGGTGTCGGCGGATCGCGAGTGGCCGCAACAGCACGGGAGCGGCGAAGCCCGCTCCCCCGATACGCCACCGGGCGACTCCGACGGCGAGGTGTACGGCTTCGATGCCGCGGACCGTGCGCAGTTCGGTGTTCTTCGCCGTGATCCGCTCCGCGGCGAGTCGGGCCGTGCGCAGTCCGACCTCATCACGGAAGAGGTTCGACAGAAGCGTCGACTTGCCGGTGATGAACTGCGGCAGACTGCCCGGGTGCGCCTTGGAGATGTCGATGCCCGACTCCGGGCCGTCGCGGAAGCTCACGAGGGGGGAAGGGCCGCCGAGATCGGCCGCCTCCGCTCTCAGACGGGTGCGCTCGGACTCGGCCGCGTGCGCGATCTCGAAGCCCGTCGTGGCCACGTGCAGGTCGCCGATCGGCACAGCAGGGTTCACCGCTGTGTCGTCCGCAGACTTGTTCTCACGTCGCCACACAATGACACCCTAGGCGCGCGACCTGCACACGCGGGGTATCCCAGGCGGGTTTCCGCCGAATTCCCGCCGCGCGAAAGGGTCTGTGCACTTCTCCTGCCCGGCGTGAGCACCACCTGCGTTCTCCACTCGGGGCGGCAGCGGCGAGGCCCGGAGTCGGCGCGAACGGTCAGGATGGGGGCATGACGTTCCGCTACGACTTCGCACCGACGCCTTTCGGTGACGCTCTCGCGGTGTTCTCCGACGAGGGCATCGTGCGATTCGACCTCTCCGAATCCGAAGACCCGCGCGTACCCTGGCTGCTCGAAGGCGTGTCCCGTCAGCTGAGATCTGTGCCTGAGCCCGACCCAGGGGCCGCCGACGAGCTCGCCCACCTGCTCGCCGACTACTTCGACGGTGAACACGTGCGCTTCGAGCAGCATGTGCGGCTCGACTGGCGGCTCGTCGATGGGTTCGCCCTGACTGCGCTGCAGACCATCTGCGGCATCGAATGGGGCGAGACGATGAGTTACGGGGAGGTCGCCGTCCTCGCGGGGCACCCCGGTGCAGCGCGCGCCGTCGGCACAGCGTGCCGGATCACCCCGTTCTCGATCATCGTGCCGGTGCATCGCGTCGTGCGGTCCGACGGCAGCGCAGGGCAGTACGGAGCGCACCCCGAGCGCAAGCGGTTCCTGCTCGACCTCGAGGCGAGCTGAGATCCCCGCTGGCGTTGTCGTGGGTCCGGCGAGTAGGCCGCCGGACCCACGCGCTCCACGGCATGGGGCATCCGGCTCCGTTCGCGAACGCACGGGTGATATCGCCGCCACGACAGGGTGATATCGTCGACGCTACGAAACGGGGAACTGCGTCGTCACCCCGGAAGTAGGTAGTCGTGTCCTCACCCGTCACCCGTGATTCCGAGGCGGATCTCGTCGCCAACGCCGTGCGCGAGCTCGCCAGACGCACGCGCTTCCCTGTCGCCTTCGGCGGCCTCATCGAAGAGGGCGTCGTGAGCGTCACGAGCATCGTCGGTGCGCGCACACGCTCGCTCGACGGACTCCGGGTGCGACCGGAGCGCGGCCTCGGCGGGCGGGCCATGATGGAGCTCCGCCCGCGGATGACGAGCGACTACGGGTCGTCGCAGCAGATCACGCACGACTACGACGTATTCGTTCTCGGCGAAGGGCTGCGCACTCTCCTCGCCCTCCCGATCGTGGTCCACGGGCGTTCTCGTGGGGTGCTGTACGCCGGCGGGTGGGATGAGGAGCAGGTGGGTGGGGTGACCACGGCACCCGCCATGCAGGTCGCGCAGTCCGTCGCCGATGAGTTGCGCATTCGCGATGAGGTGCAGCGTCGGCTGCAGGAGACCACACGGGGCGGCGACGTCGTCGCACCGGCACAGCGCGAAGAGTTGCGGCAGAGCTTCGCGGAGCTGCGGAGCATCGCCGCCTCGGTGGATGACGCCGGGATCCGCGCCCGGATCGCGCAGGTCGAGCGACGCCTCATGACCCTTTCCGGAGTCGCCACAGCACCCGCGACGAACCCTATCCCCACCGTCCATCTCTCCCCGCGAGAGACCGATGTGCTCGCATGCGCGGCGCTCGGTTCGACGAACGCCGAGATCGCCGCCCAACTCGGGCTGCGGGAAGGCACGGTCAAGGCGTACCTCGGCGCCGCGATGTCGAAACTCGACGCCTCGACTCGCCATGCCGCTGTCATGAGAGCACGACGTGCAGGACTTCTCCCGTGAACACAGAGAATTGATTTATCACAGCGTCTGAGTCGAATTGCTGCGAAACAATGTTCATAACTTGTCGCATTTCCTCCGGGAGAGTAATGTCCTCCGTATGGCGAGACGAATTGTGCATCAGCTGGTCGACGACATCGACGGCACCGTCCTGGAAGTCGGCGAAGGCGAGACGGTACATTTCTCGCTCAACGGCGCCGCCTATGAGATCGACCTGAACGCCGCGCACGCTGACGAATTGCGTTCGGCGCTCGCGCCCTATGTGGCTGCAGGACGAAAGGCCGGCTCTTCGAGCTCTCCTCGCGCGTCGGCGACTCGCAAGCGACCCGCGCGAAACCCCGAGGTCGCGGCGATCCGCGCCTGGGCGAACGAAAACGGGCACAAGCTCTCCGAGCGTGGCCGCATTCCCGCGCAGGTCGTCGACGCATACAACGCGGCGCACTGATCTCGACCGAAGGTCAAGCGCCCTTCCCGCCCCGGCGGGAGACTATTCTGCGCTTTCCTGCAACCAGGGTTCGTCGCGGAGAGTGATCTCTTCCGTCATATCCATGAGGAATCGGATCACGACATCCCTTTCGGCGGGAGTCAGTCGAGCGGCGGAATAGAAGCGCTTCGCCTGCTGTCGCCCTACCGTCTCCATGGCCGCGTGTCGCGTCTCCGGGGTGATGGTGATCTGCAGCGCCCTGCGGTCGGTCGGGTGCGGCGCGCGTGTGATGTGCCCTCCCCGCTCGAGCCGGTCGAGGAGTTTCGTGGTCGCCGCAGTCGAGACACCGAGGTGGTGCGCGATCCCTCCGGGTGTCGCCACCAGGTTCCGGTTCGCGCACACGATCAGGTAGTGCAGCGCACGCATGTCGGTCTCGTTCAAGCGCATGTATCGACGTGACGCCTGCGAGAGAGTCTGCTCCGCTTCGCGCAATCCGGCGAGCGACTCCATGACCCGGGCGATCTGCTTCAGCTCCTCCGGCGGCACACCCGTCCGGTCGATCAGCACGCTGCGAGGGTCGCTCGCCTCGACGTCGTAGATCGCCGAGTGGATGAGGCCGTCCGGAGTCTCCTCTGACGGCCGCGATGCCTCGGCCAGGACGTGGCTCGGATCCTGCGCGCCCGCGTGCGGGGTGGTGCCGGGCTCCGTGGTCATGCGATCATGTTACACACCAACAGTTTCATGCTAAGTTGACTACTCACCAAGTTAGCTAAATCGAGTAGCTCGAGATCAGGAGATGCCATGGATGACGTGACCCTCCTCGCAGAAGACGGGACCGCCGTCGGCACGCTCCCGAAGAGCGAAGTCCACACGAACGACACTCCCCTGCACCTCGCCTTCTCCTGCTACGTCCTCGACCGAGAAGGTCGACTGCTCCTGACCAGGAGAGCGCTCGCGAAGAAGACGTGGCCGGGAGTCTGGACGAACAGCTTCTGCGGCCATCCTCGACCGGACGAGACGATGGATGAAGCGGTGCGCCGACATGGACTCGGCGAGCTCGGCATTCACCTCGTCGACATCCGGACCGCTCTCCCCGATTACCGGTATCGCGCGGTGGATGCGAGCGGCATCGTCGAGAACGAGATCTGCCCCGTGCACGTCGCGATCCTCGATGGCGACCCCACCGCCAATCCCGATGAAGTGTCGGAATGGACGTGGGTCGACGTCCACTCGCTCATCGAGGCCGTCACGCACGTCCCGTTCGCTTTCAGCCCCTGGCTCGTCGAGCAGCTGCCGCTGCTGCGACGACTCGGCGAGGTCTGACCGATGAGCGCCACGACGACGGAGGAATCGCTCGGGACGCGGATCGAACAGGCGCTGCGCCACCGGTTCTCCGAGCGAAGCGCGGCAGCGGAACGGTACGGTAGCGAGTTCGTCGGGCTGTGGCGTGCCGCCGAAGAGCATGCCCTCGGAGGCAAGCTCATCCGCCCGCGACTGCTCCTCGACCTCGCTCATGCGTTGGCACCTGCCCCCCTGACCGCCGACGAGACACACTCCGCGATCGACGTCGCGGCACACGTCGAGCTTCTCCACTTCGCCTTCCTCCTGCACGACGACGTGATCGACGGCGACCTGATGCGCCGGCGCCGCCCCAATCTGATCGGGACGCTCGTCGCAGAACGCCCGGCAGGACCGACAGAGCCCGCACTGCACTGGGCCCGTTCGAGCGCGATCCTGCTCGGAGACCTGCTCCTCTCGTCGGCCGTGCTGGGTTTCGCGCGCGCGAGTGTGTCGCCCGAAGCCCGCGAGCGTCTGCTCGGCCTGCTCGAGCAGACGATCTTCGAGACGGTGGCCGGCGAGCATGCCGACGTCGCCCTCAGCGACGGCATCATCGCCCCTGATCTGCGGACGATCCTGTCCACCAGCGCGTACAAGACATCGACGTACTCCTTCGTGCTCCCGTTGCGCGCCGCGGCGGTGCTCACCGGCTCGTCGGACGCGACGGAACAGCGACTCGCCCTGATCGGGCTGCACCTCGGCCTCGCCTATCAGCTGCAGGACGATCTGCTGTCCGTATTCGGAGACCCCGATGAGCACGGCAAGGACCCGTTCTCCGATCTGCGCGAAGGCAAGGAGACCGCCATCATCGCCTACGCCCGCATGACCAGCCACTGGGACGGGATCGAGCTGCACTTCGGCAGGCCCGATCTCAGCCCGGCCGACGGGGCGGACGCCCGCGAACGCCTGCGCGAATGCGGCTCCGAGGCCTTCGTGCGAGGCCTCGTGCAGGAGCATCTCGACGCCGCGGACGCCGCTCTCTTCGAGGCGGAGGCCGACGCACTGCTCCCGGCGGCGGCCGGGCGGGCTTTGCGCACGCTCGCCTCCCGCGTCGGAGGTCGCAGCCGATGACCGCGGACTCGGCCGATCGTCGGGACGACACGGCATTGCGGCGCTTCAACCGCACGGCGGAGATCGCGACGACCGACGTCATCCGCACCTATTCGACGTCGTTCGGACTCGCCACCCGTCTTCTCGGAAAGCGTCATCGCCAGCACGTACGCAACATCTACGCGATGGTGCGTATCGCCGATGAGATCGTCGACGGCGTGGCCGCCGAGGCGGGTCTGGATGTGACCGCGCAATCAGCCGCACTCGACTCCTACATCGCGGAGACGCATCGATCGATGCGCAGCGGCTACAGCAGCGATCTGATCCTGCACGCGTTCGCACGGACCGCGCGGGAGTGCGCGATCGGCGAAGATCTGACGCAGCCCTTCTTCGACTCGATGCGCGCCGACATCGACGACGACGCCGGCTTCGCCGCCTACGACGTCGACGCCCACTCGGCGTATGTCTACGGCTCGGCCGAGGTCGTGGGGCTCATGTGCCTGCAGGTCTTCCTGCGGGACGCCGAGCGCACCCCCGAGGAACTCGAGACGCTGCGGCACGGCGCCCGCCAGCTCGGTGCGGCCTTCCAGAACGTGAACTTCCTGCGCGATCTCGCCGATGACACCGATCGCCTGCACCGTGGCTACCTCGGAGGCGCCGCGCGTCTGACCGATGCCGACCGGGACGCGTGGGTCGAGACGGTGTTCCGTCAGCTGGATGACGCCCGCGACGCCATCCCCCTGCTGCCGAAGGATGCCCGCGCTGCGGTGCGCAGCGCCTTGGCCCTGTTCGCGGCACTGACCCGGCGCGTGTCCAAGACCCCGGCCGATGTCCTCTACCGTCGCCGGGTGCGGGTGCCCGATCCGATCAAGGCCGCTCTCGCCGCCCGCTCCGTCCTCGTCACCGCGATGGAACGCGACCGATGAGCCGGGTGGTCGTCATCGGTGCCGGCGTCGCCGGTCTCGCCGCAGCGGGCCTGCTCGCTCGGGACGGACACGACGTCGTCGTGCTCGAGAAGAACGATCGCGTCGGAGGACGTGCGGGAACCATCGAACGCGACGGCTTCCGCTTCGACTCCGGGCCTTCGTGGTACCTGATGCCCGAGGTCTTCGACCACTTCTTCGCAATGATGGGCACGACGACCGAAGAGCAGCTGGAACTCACCCGCCTCGACCCGGGATACCGGGTGTTCCGCGCGCCCGGTCCGGGCGACTCCCCTTCCACGAGCGTCACCGTACCCGCCGGACGCGCTCAGGTCACCCGTCTCTTCGAAGAGCTGGAGCCCGGCTCGACGGCGGCGCTCGACTCGTACCTCGACTCCGCGCAGCACGCCGGATCGATGGCGCAGAAGTACTTCCTCTACAACCCGTTCACCCGGATGCGGCCGCTCCTCGTCCCGGAGGTCCTCCGGGCACTGCCTCGACTCTCCGCCCTGCTCGGCACCACGCTGCAGTCCTTCGCCGCCCGGCGTTTCTCGCACCCCGTCGTACGCCAGATCCTCGGTTACCCGGCGGTCTTCCTCGGCACCGATCCCCGGAGCGCCCCGGCGATGTATCACCTCATGAGCGCGCTCGACCTCGATCAGGGCGTCAGCTACCCGCAGGGCGGCTTCTGGCGCGTGATCGAACGTATCGAGGCGCTCGCGATCGACGCGGGAGCACGGATCGTGACCGGGGCGGACGTCACCGGGATACGCACGCAGGACGGCGCCGACGGCACCCACGTGACGGGCGTGGGCTGGGTCGACGGCTCGGGCTCCTCGCACGTCGAGAGCGCCGATATCGTCGTCTCCGCGGCCGACCTGCACCACACCGAGACCGTACTGCTTCCGCCCTCGCTGCAGACCTACCCCGAAGCCTGGTGGGCGCGGCGCACCAGCGGACCGGGCGGGGTCCTCGTGATGCTCGGTGTTCGCGGCGCACTCCCGGAGCTTCCCCACCACTCCCTGTTCTTCACCGATGACTGGGATGCGAACTTCGACGCGATCTTCGGAGACAGCCCGACCGTGCCCGATCCGGCATCGATCTACGTGTGCAGCCCCAGTGCGACGGATCCCGACGTCGCCCCCGTCGACCACGAGAACCTGTTCGTGCTGATCCCCGTGCCGGCGGACGTCGATCTCGGTCACGGTGGATCCGACGGAACGGGATCACCGGCGATCGAGCATGCGGCAGATGCGGCGATCGATCAGATCGCGACCTGGGCCGGGATCCCCGATCTCCGTGAACGCATCGTCGTGCGCGAGACGAAGGGTCCTGCGGACTTCCGCGACGACTATCACTCCTGGCGCGGAGGCATGCTGGGTCCCGCGCACATCCTCTCCCAGAGCGCGATGTTCCGAGCTCAGAACACCTCGAAGCGCGTGCACGGTCTGTTCTACGCCGGAGCCACCACAGCGCCGGGTGTCGGTGTCCCGATGTGTCTGATCAGTGCCGAGATCGTGCTCAAGCGCATCCGCGGCGACCACTCCCCCGGCCCGCTCCCGACACCCGCAGCGTCCTCTGTCGGGTCGGAGGCGTCCTGATGGGCGTGGTGTATCTGGCGGCTCTCCTGCTCTCGCTGGGCTGCATGCTGCTGCTGGATTGGCGGTTCCGACTCTTCTTCTGGCGCGACGCGGTGTCCGCAGCGGTCGTGACGGTCCTCGGTGTCGTGTTCTTCCTCGTCTGGGATGTCGCCGGCATCGCCAACGGGATCTTCTTCCGGGGTGACGGCGCGATCGCGACGGGTCTGGTGCTCGCTCCCGAGCTGCCCATCGAGGAACCCGTCTTCCTGCTGTTCCTCGTCGTGTGCACCATGGTGATCTACACCGGAGCGGTCCGCCTGCTCGCAGGGCTCCGCGATCGGCACCGAGAGAGGGGCGAGGGTTCATGACCTACGTCGCACTCTCCGCCTGCTTCCTCGGCATCGCGGTGCTCGGGGGGATCGGGCTCGCGCTCGCATCCCGTAGACGAGGCCCGCGCCCGATCGCCGTGCTGCTGACCGTGATCGTGCTGTTCCTGCTCACCGCGGTGTTCGACACCGCGATGATCGCGAGCGGGCTGTTCCACTATGCACAGGACCCGCTGCTCGGCCTCCGCATCGGCCTGGCTCCGATCGAGGACTTCGCCTACCCGCTCGCGGGTGCTCTTCTCCTCCCGGCGGTGTGGACCGCGATGCGCGCCCGACGGCGAACGCACGATCGTCGGCACGATCGTCGACCGGTCGCTGAGGAGGAACGACCGTGAGCGCCGCCGCACCCTCGTCGAGCAGCATCGGACGCGACATCGCCCAGATCGTCCTGTCATCGCGTCCGATCAGCTGGATCAACACGGCCTTCCCCTTCGCGGCCGCCTACCTTCTCACCGCCCGCGAGATCGACCTCACGCTGGTGATCGGCACGCTGTACTTCCTCATCCCCTACAACCTCGCGATGTACGGGATCAACGACGTGTTCGACTACGCCTCCGATCTGGCGAATCCACGCAAGGGAGGCATCGAGGGGGCGCTCCTCGCCCCCCGCATCCATCGGGCGACCCTGTGGGCGGCGGCAGCCACGAACCTTCCCTTCCTCGTCTACCTCGTCGTGGTCGGGAACCCGGCGTCATGGCTCTGGCTGGCAGTGAGCGTGTTCGCCGTCATCGCCTACTCCGCCCCGGTCCTCCGGTTCAAGGAGCGCCCGTTCCTCGATTCCGTCACCTCCAGCACGCATTTCGTGAGCCCGGCCGTCGTCGGTCTCGCCCTGGCCGGGGCGCCCGTGACCGCCGGGGCGGTGATCACGCTCGGAGCCTTCTTCCTCTGGGGAATGGCAGCCCATGCGTTCGGAGCCGTGCAGGACATCGGTCCCGACAGGGAGGCCGGGATCTCGTCGATCGCGACGGTGATCGGCGCACGGTCGACCGTGCGCCTGTCGCTCTCGCTGTGGGTGGTCGCGGGCGTGGCGATGCTGCTGACTCCCTGGCCCGGACCGCTCGCCGCCGTGCTCGCGCTTCCCTATGTGGTGAATGCGGCGCCGTGGTGGAACGTCACGGATGAGACCTCCGCCTCGACGAATCGCGCCTGGCGGCGCTTCATCGCCCTGAACTACTTCGCCGGTTTCCTCGCGACGATGATCCTCATCCTCGCGTGGGTCTCCTGAGTCCCCGAGCACCTCCCGAAAGGATCCCGATGTCCCGCCCCGAAGCCACGCCGACCCCGCCCACGAGGGAGCGTTCACGACGACACTCCTGGGTGCGGATCTTCCTCCCCGTGGCGCTGATCCTCGTCTGGCTGGTGGGTGCATCGCTCGGCGGGCCCCTGTTCGGCAAGGTCGACGAGGTGTCCTCCAACGAGCAGACGACGTACCTCCCGGAATCGGCGGACGCGACGCAGGTGCAGAAGCTGCTCGGGCAGTTCAACGACAGCGACTCGATCCCGGCCATCGCCGTGTTCACATCCGACGACGAGCTCACCGCGTCGGAGCTCGACGCGATCTCCGACGCCGTCGCGGATGCGCCGGATGTGGAGGGCGTCGGCGACGAGGTCTCGCCCGCGCTCCCCTCGGATGACGGACAGGCGGTGCAGGCGTTCATCCCGATCGACTCCGATGCCGAGCTCGCCGACGTGACGACCGCTCTCGGTGACGAGCTGCGCGCCGCCGTCCCCGACGGCGTCACCGTCTACGTCACGGGGCCCGCCGGATTCAGCGCCGACCTGGTCGCCGGTTTCGCCGGCATCGACGGGCTTCTCCTGGGCGTCGCCCTCCTGGCCGTCCTCGTCATCCTGGTGCTGGTCTACCGATCGTTCCTGCTTCCCCTGGTCGTCTTGTCGACGAGCCTGTTCGCCCTCTGCGTCGCCCTGCTCGTGGTGTGGTGGTTGGCGAAGTTCGAGGTGCTCCTGCTCAGCGGCCAGACGCAGGGAATCCTCTTCATCCTCGTGATCGGCGCTGCCACCGACTACGCCCTGCTGTTCGTCGCGCGCTTCCGGGAAGAGCTGCGCGTCTCCCAGGACAAGGGAACCGCGGTCATGGCCGCATGGAAGGGCTCGGTCGAGCCGATCGTCGCGTCCGGTGGCACCGTGATCGCCGGGCTCCTCTGTCTGCTGTTGAGCGATCTGAAATCGAACAGCACCCTCGGACCGGTGGCGGCGATCGGCATCGTGTTCGCGATGCTCTCGGCTCTGACGCTGCTGCCTTCGCTGCTGCTGCTCTTCGGCCGCGCGGTGTTCTGGCCACGCCGCCCCCGCTTCGAACCCGAGGTGGTCGCCGCAGAGCACGGCATGCGCACGACCGGGCTGTGGGCACGACTCGCCGGTCTCATCAAGCGCCGCCCGCGAGTGATCTGGATCGTGACGACGCTCGTGCTCCTGGCGGGAGCGGCGGGGATCACCCAACTCGACGCCGATGGCGTGCCGCAGTCCGACCTGGTGCTCGGCGCGTCGGAGGCCCGTGATGGACAGGTGGCACTCGGCGAGCATTTCCCCGGTGGATCCGGAAGCCCCGTCTACGTCGTCGTGAAGGAGGATCGCCTGCAGGATGCGGCCGACGTGCTGCTCGCCAACGACGGTGTCGACGGGGTCACGGTCACGGCCGCCGATTCGCCCAGCGGCAGCGCTCCCGTCACCGCGGACGGCATCTCGGCCGTCGGGGCACCGGGCACGCCGGCGCCCGAGCCCACCACCGTCGACGGCGACGTGCTCCTGCAGGGCACGCTGACCGACGCCGCCGATTCGGAGGCCGCCGCATCCACCGTGCGTGAGCTGCGCGGCGAGCTCGACGGAATGGATGCGCTCGTGGGCGGTGTGACTGCGACGTCGATCGACACGAACGATGCCTCGATCCACGACAGGAACCTGATCATCCCCGTCATCCTCGTCGTGATCATGTTCATCCTGATGCTGTTGCTGCGATCGATCCTCGCGCCGGTGCTGCTGATCCTCACGACGGTGCTGTCCTTCGGCACGGCGATGGGGGTGTCGGCGCTCGTCTTCAACGGGATCTTCGCCTTCCCCGGCGCCGACCCGGCCGTCCCGCTGTTCGGATTCGTCTTCCTCGTCGCGCTCGGCATCGACTACAACATCTTCCTGATGACGCGAGTCCGTGAGGAATCGAAGGCGCATGGGACGCGGGAAGGCATCCTGCGGGGGCTCTCGATCACGGGCGGGGTGATCACGTCGGCTGGACTCGTCCTTGCGGCGACGTTCGCCGCGCTGTCGGTGATCCCGATCCTGTTCCTCGTGCAGCTGGCCTTCATCGTCGCCTTCGGCGTGCTGCTCGACACTTTCGTCGTGCGTTCGCTGCTTGTCCCCGCGCTCACGTACGACATCGGCAAGGCGATCTGGTGGCCGTCGAAGCTGTGGCGGCGCGGAGAGGACTGAATCGCCGCAGCGGCGTGCATCCGGTCGCTTAGACTGGGTGCACGCCCTCGTAGCTCAGGGGATAGAGCAGCCCTCTCCTAAAGGGCAGGTCGCAGGTTCGAATCCTGTCGCGGGCACGACGTGCTGAAGGGGGTCGCCCGAAGGGTGGCCCCCTTCCGCACGTCTCAGGCCGCGAGTGCCAGGTAGGGTTCCCAGCGCGGGTCGCTGCGTTCGGTTCCGCGCACCGTCCAGGCGGTGCCGTGCGGAGGGCGCGGGGTGAAGCGCAGCTGCCAGCGCATCTCCTGCGGCGTGCGATCGCTCTTGACGTTGTTGCAGCGCAGGCAGCAGGCGACGAGGTTCTCCCACGAGTCCGCTCCCCCGCGCGAGCGGGGCAGCACATGATCGATCGTCGATGCCGCCTTGCCGCAGTAGCCGCAACGGTGGTTGTCGCGGCGGAGCACACCGCGTCGGGTGACAGGGACGCGTCTGCTCGTCGGGACGCGCACGTAGCGCGCCAGGATGATGACCGCCGGGCGATCGTAGACGCCGTGTGTGCCCCAGACGGGGTCTTCTTCCACACGTTCGATCACGGTCGCCTTGTCGTTCATCACGAGCACCAGGGCTCTCTTGAACGACACGATCGCGAGCGGCTCGTATCCGGCATTCAGGACCAGTGTGCGCATTCGTCATCCTCTCGATCCGCCGGGACGGCTTCCCGGCACTCTCGACTCACACGAGGTCGCGCAGGAGGCAGATCGATCGCGGGGACGAAAAAAGGCGCCGTCTAGAGACAGCGCCTTTCGCGCACGGCAACGCCGTGGCATCCCTGCGGGCTATGCAGAAGGACGTGACGACCGAGGGCATCCATGGTTCGGATGGTCGGTATTCGCTCCATCAGCCTCTCCCACCTGTACGACAACGGGATCAGGCTAACCCATCTCGCTGGGTGCGAGGCGAAACGGCGGGTGAATGGAGAGAGGCGTGTCCGGAAATCAGCCGGCGTTGACCGAGAGCCACGACATGGGCTCGACGAGTCCGCCGTTGATCCAGACCTCGAAGTGGAGGTGGTTGGCGGTCGAGCGACCCGTGCTGCCGACGTAGCCGATCAGCTGTCCGGCGGAGACCGTCTGCCCGACCTGCACCTGGCGCGAGCCGTAGAGCATGTGGCCGTAGGTGGTCTGCAGACGCTGCCCACCGACGACGCTGTCCAGCATCACGGCCACACCGTATCCGCCGATGCTCTCTGCGGAGGCACGGACCACGCCGGCGGCAGCCGCATAGATCGGGGTACCGGCCGGTGCGAGCATGTCGGCACCGTTGTGCCCACCGCCCACGGTGCGGCTGACGTTCCACGATCCCATCGGAAGCGGGTAGCGCACCTCACCCGATCCCGGCGACGTGAGCGCGTAGCCCGCGGTGTTGAAGCGGGAGGACGTGGTCGATGCGGTGGAAGCGGCGGCGGCGGCGCGAGCAGCGGCGGCCTCTTCTGCCTTCTTCTTCGCGATCTCCTCGGGAGTGGTCGCGCTGAACGTGCCACGAGCAAGCGGTGCCGCGGTGGCCTGCGAAGCGACGACGAGCGACTGCGCGTCGACGGCCGCGAGCTGCTGGAGCGTCGTCGGAGCGGCTTCACTCGGCTTCGACGAGGCGAAAGCGGGCAGAGCGATGCCGGCGACCAGTGCACCGACGGCCCCGAAGATGGCGATGGATCGGAGTGGCTTGACGGCCATTCGAGCACTCAGGCGCGCGCCGGTGCGGCGGGCGGGTACTCGGTCTTCAGATGTCTTCTTCGCGGGCGGTTCGATGTCTGCGGCCAAAACTTGGTCCTCCTGGGCCTTCACGCTGTTCGGGTCAGCGCTGGCTCGTCGGCACTCTGCTCTCGTGGCACGAATGTAGCTCGGGTACTTTGTGCATTCTTGCCGTGAAGACGACGAGCCTGGAAGGCGATCTTCGCGGGTTCATCTCCAGCGGGCTTCTTCGCTGGCGACCTGACCGAGGTTACCGGAAGATAACGATCATGTCACCCCAGGAAACTGGCAATCGGCGCAGAAGCGTTCGACAGCCCGTCTCCGCACCGGCTCAGGACCCGGATTTCTCGCGGGATCAGGCCGGTTCGCCCACCAGGAAGATGTGCGACGCCAGCTCCACCGGAAGTTCGAGACCGTCTTCCTTGCCGTCCATCTGGATGAGCACGTAGCCCTCGCTGAAACGGAAGTCTCCGTGCGCTCCGGGAACGACGCCCGCATCGCGCAGCTGCTCGAGAAGCTCGGGGTCGACCTGGGCGGGCTCTGCAAGACGACGGACCGTGCCCTCGACCGGTTCCCCCGCCGCATTGAGGCGCTGGACGAGACCGATGACGCCCTCGTCGAAGGTGCGCGCCGGCACGTCACCGAGCTGGTCGAGACCGGGGATCGGGTTGCCGTACGGCGACTCCGTCGGGTGTCCGAGCAGTTCGACCAGGCGACGCTCGACCTGCTCGCTCATCACGTGCTCCCAGCGGCAGGCCTCTTCGTGCACGAACGCCCAGTCGAGTCCGATCACATCGGAGAGCAGGCGCTCGGCGAGACGGTGCTTGCGCATCACGTCGACGGCCTTGCGGCGACCGGCATCGGTGAGCTCGAGCGTACGGTCTTCGGAGACGATGACGAGCCCGTCGCGCTCCATTCGACCGACGGTCTGCGAGACGGTCGGCCCCGAGTGCCCGAGGCGCTCGGAGATGCGCGCGCGCAGCGGCACGATGTTCTCCTCCTCGAGCTCGAGGATGGTGCGGAGATACATCTCCGTGGTGTCGATCAGATCGGTCATGTGCAGGCCCTCCGAGGTTCTTAGGCAAGCCTACATTCCCAGGCCGACATCGGACTCGCGACCGGTCCGGCGACATGCCGGGCGCCCCCTAGAATCGACGCATGGCGATCGAGATTCCCCGTGACCTCCTGCCCATCGACGGCCGCTTCGGCTGCGGTCCCTCGAAGGTGCGCCCTGCGCAGCTCGAGGCGCTGGTCTCGTCGGGAGCCTCGATCCTGGGGACATCCCATCGACAGGCGCCCGTGAAGAACCTCGTCGGCAGCATCCGCGAGCAGCTCGCCGCGCTGTTCCGCGTTCCCGAGGGATACGAGATCATCCTGGGCAACGGCGGATCGACCGCGTTCTGGGATGCTGCCGCCTTCGGTCTCATCGAACGGCGCAGCCAGAACCTCGTCTTCGGCGAGTTCGGTGGGAAGTTCGCCGCCTCCGCGGGCGCCCCCTGGCTCGAGGCACCCGACGTGCGCAAGGCCGAGCCGGGTTCGCTCACCGTCGCCGAAGTCGTGGAGGGCGTCGATGTGTACGCCTGGCCGCACAACGAGACGTCGACCGGCGTCGCCGCTCCGATCCAGCGCATCGCCGCCGACGGCGCCCTGACCGTCATCGACGCGACGAGTGCCGCCGGAGGCATCGACTTCGACGCCGCTCAGGCCGACGTGTACTACTTCGCGCCGCAGAAGAACCTCGGCTCCGACGGCGGTCTGTGGTTCGCCGCGGTCTCACCCGCCGCCGTCGAGCGCATCGAGCGCATCGCGGCATCGGGTCGCTACATCCCCGAGTTCCTGAGCCTGAAGAACGCGGTCGACAACTCGCGCCTCAACCAGACCCTGAACACACCCGCGCTCACGACCCTTCACCTGCTCGACAACCAGCTCCGCTGGATCCTCGACAACGGCGGGCTCGGCTGGGCGGCAGCTCGCACCTCCGAGTCGTCTTCGGTGCTGTACGACTGGGCTGAGGCGTCTTCGGTCGCCACGCCCTTCGTCACGGACGCCGCGCACCGCTCCCCGGTGGTCGCGACGATCGACTTCGACGACAGCATCGATGCCGCGGCGATCGCCAAGACCCTCCGCGCCAACGGCATCGTCGACACGGAGCCCTACCGAAAGCTCGGACGCAACCAGCTGCGGGTGGCGACGTTCGTCTCGATCGAGCCGGATGACGTGCGCCAGCTGACCCGATCGATCGAGTACGTGCTGGAGAACCTGGGCGCCTGAGCGCCCGGCCTCACTCTTCCTCGTCGACCTCGCCGGCGTCCTCATCGAGGGCGTCGGCGTCGTCGTCTTCCGACTCGTCGTCGTCCGATTCTTCATCGTCCGACTCGTCGTCGGCGCCTTCATCGAGCTCGTCGATGTCCACGCCGTCCAGGTCACCCGCGTGCAGGATGTCCGCCTCACCGTCATCGTCGAGGTCGTCGTCATCGTCGTCATCGTCGAGGACGTCGTCCTCTTCACCGTCGAGTGGATCGTCTTCCGACACGTCATCGCCGGCGGCCGCGGCCGCTTCGGCGAGTTCGACCTGATGCGCGCGGTACTCGGCGAGGCGCTCGGCCCACGGCACCCACTCCGGCGCGAGAAGAGCGCCGTCGCCGGGAAGCAGCTCGACTTCGAGTACCGTCGGCTCCTCGCCCTCGACACGGGCGACCGTCACCGTCCAGTACCAGCCCGGGTAGCCGGCGAGTCGGTTCTCGAAGCGCAGCGAGACCGAACCGTCGTCTTCGGCGAGGTATCCGGCGGCGGGACCGACGGTGGACGCCGGAGTGACCTCGGCCAGCGCGGCGAGCGCGAGATCATGGGCGTCGAGCAGACGCGCGTCGGCGTCAGGCTTCGAGGTCATCAGCGACCTTGCGCAGGACGGCCGCGATCTTGCGACCCTGTGCCGACGACGGGTAGCGCCCACGGCGCAGATCCCCACCGATGCCATCGAGGAGCTTCACGAGGTCTTCGACGATGATGGCCATGTCGTCGGCCGGCTTGCGCTTGGCCTTCGAGAGGCTCGGCGGCGCTTCGAGCACGCGCACCGACAGCGCCTGCAGTCCGCGCTTGCCGTCGGCCACGCCGAACTCCACGCGCGCGCCGGCCTTCACCGCGGTGCCGGCGGGCATCGCGGAGGCGTGCAGGAAGACGTCCTGGCCGTCATCGCTGGCGATGAAGCCGAAACCCTTGTCTTCGTCGTAGAACCTGACCTTGCCGGTGGGCATGGGAGAACCTCGCTGAGATCGATATGCAGAACAGTGGACGCGCACGTGCGCGTGCCCCCAGCCTACCGGTCACGGCGCGCGCAGAGCAGAAGCCTCAGTGCGAGTAGGCTGATCCGGATGAGCACGCAGAACTCGGAACCGGAGGTTCCCATCCGCCGGCTGGATCGTATCCTGGCGTTCACCGCGCTCGGAATCGCCGCGGCGTCGGTGGTGTGCTTCTTCGCGATCATCATCGGCACGGCGCTCGGAATGGGACAGGCCGCGTTCGGCGAGGGCATCTGGCCCGTCATCGCGGCGATTCCCTATTGGGGTCTCCCGGTCGCGTTCCTCATGATCATCGCGCTCCTGACGATGAGCTTCATCCGGAAGGGCCGCGCGTCTTCGCGTTCCTGAGGCAACGGCCATGAGCACTCACGCGCGACCGCTGGCGGATTGGCTGGCGGCGGCGAGCGATGACGACCTCCGCCGCCTCTTCGCCGCGCGGGGCGTCAAGCCGGAGGCCGGGTGGCAGGACTTCTTCGACGCCGCTGAAGCACTGCTCGATCCGGCGTCGCTGACGCGTGTCCTGCCCTCGCTCACGGCGTCCGAAGCGCGCGCACTGCTCGCCGCAGCGTCCGATGAGGACGCCGGCCAGGAGCAGGAACAACTCACGGCGCTCGCCCTTCTCCGTCCGGACGGCACGCCCTATCCCCCGGTGGCCGCCGCGATCGCCGGACGCTCGCTCGCCCTTCCGCCCGCCTCGGCGCCGGCGATATCTTCCTCCGAGACCGCAGCGGCGCACGCGGCCGAGCGCGCCTTCACAACCGTGGCCGTCCTCGCCGACCTGCTCCTGATCGCGAGGGAGAGCCCCTTCGCCCTGCTCACCGGCGGCGGCGTCAGCGCAGGCGAGAAGCGTCAGCTCGCCGAGGTCGGCGTCCCCTCCGAGATCGTCGACACCCTCGCCGCGATCGCCCTCCAGTCGGGGCTCGCCGTGTCCGCGGATCGACGACTGCGATCGAGCCAGTCCGCAGAGGAATGGCTGCGCTCCTCCGCCGCCGACCGATGGGCCGTCTTGGCCACCGCGTTCCGCGACGCCCTTCCCCGCGGGGTCCGTTCCGAAAGCGGCGGATGGGTTCCACCCGAGGCCTGGCCGTTCGCCCACCCCTGGGATCCCACATGGGGCGAGCGTTCGCGCGTCCTGCAGGATGCGGCCGCGCTCCTCGGCCTGATCGCAGAGGACGGCACCGAACCCGCATGGGCCGTGAGCCTGCGTCGCGGAGGCGCCGCAGAGGCCGAGACTCTCGTGCGGCTGCTGCCGACCGAGGTCGATCGCATCTTCCTGCAGAACGACCTGACGGCCATCGCGCCGGGTCCGCTGGAGCCGGCGCTGGATGTGCGGCTGCGCACGATCGCCGCCCGCGAGTCCGCGGCCCAGGCGTCGTCGTACCGTTTCACCTCCGAGTCCGTGGCGCACGCGTTCGTCGCCGGCGAGACCGAGGCGTCGATCCTCGAGTTCCTCTCCTCCATCTCCCTCACGGGGCTCCCGCAACCCCTCGGCTATCTGATCGCGCAGACCGCCCAACGGCATGGCCTGGTCCGCGTCTCGACCGATGACGAGACCGGCCGCACGCGGATCGAGAGCTCCGACTCGCACCTCATCCAGGCGATGGCGGTGGACCAGTCGCTGCGCCCGCTGGCTCTGACGGCTCATATCGACTCCCTCACTACCCGCGTCGGTCGTGACACCGTGTATTGGGCACTCACCGATGCGCGGTACCCGGCGACGCTCGTCGGCTCCGACGGTGCCCTCCTCGTGCGCGAACGCCACCCCGCTCCCCCTGCCCCCGCTTCCCCTGGGGACTCCGCCGACCTGATGTCGCTGATCGTACGGCTCCGCTCGCACCAGGGACCGGATGCCGACGCCGCGTGGCTCGACCGCGAACTCGAAGCGGCCGTGCGGGCGAAGTCCGTCCTCCAAGTCACGGTCGGGATGCCGGACGGATCCACCCGGCAGCTCCTCCTGGAAGCGACAGGGATGGGCGGCGGCAGGCTCCGCGGACGAGACCGCGCGGCCGATGTGGAGCGGACGCTTCCGGTGTCGAGCATCCTCACAGCGACGATCGTCGCGCCGTAGGGCCCCGCACCTCACGCGACCGCTAAACTGGTGAGCTATGTCTGATGGCCCACTGATCGTCCAGAGCGATCGCACCGTGCTGCTCGAAGTCGCCCATGCCGATGCCGAGAGCGCCCGCCATGAGCTGGCGATCTTCGCCGAGCTGGAACGGGCACCCGAGCACATCCACACATACCGCATCACTCGCCTCGGCCTGTGGAACGCCCGGGCCGCAGGGCATACCGCCGAGGACATGCTCGAGACGCTCGACCGCTGGTCGCGCTTCCCCGTGCCGCCCTCGGTCTCCGTCGACCTGCGGGAGACGGTCAACCGCTACGGACGACTGGTCATCGAACGCGACGACGAGGGAACCCTGATCCTGCGCTCTTCCGACCCCGCCGTGTTGGCGCAGGTCGCGAACAACAAGCGCATCCAGCCTCTCCTCATCGGGCACCCGACGCCGGAGACGTTCGTCGTCGATGCCTGGGCACGCGGGCAGATCAAACAGGAGCTGTTGAAGATCGGCTGGCCCGCCGAAGACCTCGCCGGTTACACCCCGGGGACCCCGCACGAGATCGACCTCGCCGAGGACGGCTGGCACATCCGCCCCTACCAGCAGGACGCCGTCGATGCCTTCTCGAAGGACGGCTCCGGAGTGGTCGTGCTCCCCTGCGGCGCCGGCAAGACGATCGTGGGCGCCGGCGCGATGGCCGCGACCAAGACGACCACCCTGATCCTCGTGACGAACACCGTGTCGGCGCGGCAGTGGCGCGACGAACTGCTCAAGCGCACCAGCCTGACCCCCGAGGAGATCGGCGAGTACTCGGGCCAGGCGAAAGAGGTCAAGCCCGTCACGATCGCTACCTACCAGATCCTGACCGCGAAGCGTAAAGGCGAGTACGCGCACCTGGCGCTGCTCGACGCGCTCGACTGGGGACTCATCGTGTACGACGAGGTCCACCTGCTGCCGGCACCGGTGTTCAAGCTCACCGCCGACCTGCAGGCCCGCCGCCGCATCGGCCTCACCGCGACCCTGGTGCGCGAGGACGGACGAGAGGGCGACGTCTTCAGCCTGATCGGACCCAAGCGCTTCGACGCCCCCTGGAAGCAGATCGAGGCGCAGGGCTTCATCTCCCCCGCCGCCTGCTACGAGGTGCGCGTCGACCTGCCGCCGAGCGACCGTCTCGAGTACGCCGCGGCGACCGACGACGAACGGTATCGGCTCGCAGCCTCCGCCCCGGCGAAGGTCCAGGCCGTGCGTGAGCTCATCGCGAAGCACGAGGGCGAGCGCATCCTCGTGATCGGGCAGTACCTCGATCAGCTCGAGTCGCTCTCCGAGGCCCTGAACGCACCGCAGATCACCGGTGCGACCCCGGTCGACGAGCGCGAAGAGCTGTACCGCGCGTTCCGTGAGGGCGACATCTCGCTGCTCGTCGTCTCGAAGGTGGCGAACTTCTCGATCGACCTGCCCGAGGCGTCCGTCGCCATCCAGGTGTCCGGATCGTTCGGCTCCCGCCAGGAGGAGGCGCAGCGCCTGGGCCGACTGCTGCGTCCGAAGCAGTCCGGGCACACCGCGAGCTTCTACACCCTCGTGGCCCGAGACACAATCGATCAGGACTACGCCCAGAACCGCCAGCGGTTCCTGGCCGAGCAGGGATACAGCTACACGATCATGGACTCGGACGCGATCGCCGCCTGACCTCGGGAGATCACGCTCGAGTGGCTCGACCGTGCAACACGGCGCCGAGTCGATGGGTTCCGCTCGCTCCGGTAGACGCTGAGTCGACCGGCGCCAGGCGCGCGATCCCGAGCTTCGCGGCCCAGCGGTCGGCGAGCAGGGCGTAGACGACCATGGCCAGCGCCGACGCGAACAGGTCGACGGCGGTCCCCGATGTGGCGTTCGCGTCGACCAGCGTGACGGATCCGAGCAGGAAGATCAGCACGTTGTTGACGATGTGCAGCGAGATCGCCGCTTCGAGTCCCCCGGTGCGCCAGGTCAGCCATGCGGCGACGATCGCGAACATGCCCACGCTCGCCGCACCCCAGATGTCGTAGCCATGACCGAGCACGAACAGCGGCACGGGAAGCAGGATCGCGAAGGCGGGATGACGGAGCCAGCTCCCGACCAGCTGCATCAGATACCCGCGGAACACATACTCCTCCGCTGCGGCCTGGAACGGGATGAGCAGCAGCACGAGCAGCACCATCGTCCAGAGTCCGGGGTGGGAGAAATCCGCGACGACCGGATCGCCGCTGAGGGCCGACCAGCCCAGCACCACAGCGAAGTAGACGGCGAACACCACGAGCGCCAGCAGCAGGCTCCGTCCGAGCCATCCCATCCGCAGCCGTCCGGTGACCGATGAGAGCAGCCCGACACCGCGGCCCTCGACGATGCGCGATCCCAGCAGGAGGGCCGGGATCATCAGGATCAGCGGCAGCACCAGCGCGACGAGCAGCCACGGCCGGTCGAGGTCGAAGAACTGCGAGGTGGTGAGCAGAGTCTGCGACTCGATGCCCCACCCCGGGATGAACGTCGACACGATGACCAGCGGCACGATCACGATCAACAGGATCACGATGTAGAGGGCGATGCCGACGAGTCCGGTCAGCAGCATTCGCCACCAGCGGTATCGCGGACGCAGATGCGCCAGCCGATGGTAGGCGATCCGCTCGACGTCAGGCGAGGCGGCCGGTGCAGCGGCGATTCCAGAGTCGGCGATGATTCCGGGGGCGGCGGTGACGTCCTCGTTCCAGCTCATGCATCGATCCTCCCCCGCGCACCTGTGCGGCACATCCGACCACGGGAGGATCTCGATGCTCCGGCCGCTGTGGACGGCGCAGGAAAACCGCGCACTCCCGACTTCCGGAGCGGGCGACTCCACGCCGTTCCGCACAATAGTCAGCATCCCCATGGCCGAAGTCACCATAATGGGGACATGACTGCTCCGCGCATCCTGGTCGTCGACGACGAACCCAACATCCGCGACCTGCTCTCCACGGGTCTCAGCTTCGCCGGATTCCAGGTGAAGACGGTCGCCAACGGCGCCGCCACGATCTCGGCCGTCCTCGAAGAGGAGCCCGACCTCATCATCCTGGACGTCATGCTGCCCGACATGAACGGGTTCAGCGTGACCAAGCGCCTCCGCGGCGCGGGATTCACGGCGCCCATCCTGTTCCTCACGGCGAAGGACGGCACCGACGACAAGATCGAGGGGCTCAACGCCGGTGGCGACGACTACGTCACCAAGCCCTTCAGCCTCGACGAGATCGTCGCCAGGGCTCAGGCCATCCTCCGCCGCACGATGCAGGCAGACGAGGAGTCGATCATCCGCGCCGGCGAGCTGTCCATGGATCAGGACACGCACGACGTGCACGTCGGCAAGGAGCCGATCGAGCTGAGCCCGACCGAGTTCAAGCTGCTGCGCTACCTGATGCTCAACCCCAACCGCGTGCTGTCGAAGGCTCAGATCCTCGACCACGTGTGGGAGTACGACTTCAACGGCGACGCCGGCATCGTCGAGAGCTACATCTCCTATCTCCGTCGCAAGATCGACCCGCACACCGAGGAGTCGCTGATCCAGACCAAGCGCGGCTTCGGCTACATGCTGAAGGTCGGCAAGACGGTCTGACGACCACCGCACCACCATCGACGCCGCCTCGCGGCGCAGCCGCCGCACCGGGGAGGACCGCATGGCGCACAAGCCCGATGCGGTCACTGGCTGGTGGCGACGCATCAGCCTTCGGGCGAAGGTCACCGGCGTCACGGTGGCGGTGCTCGCGCTGGGTCTGCTCGTCGCGGGCATCGGCACGGTGCCCATCCTGCGCAATGCCTTGGTCGCCAACATCGACGCCCAACTGCCCGCACTGGTCTCGAGCGACCTCGTCGACCGCTACTTCGACGCGGTGACGGTCGACGGGGTCACCACTTACAGCCCGCGCGACGAGCAGCCCCGAGACTTCTCCTTCGCGATCTACGACGCGACGGGCGAGCTGCGTGCGACGGCACGCGGCACCTCGGGCCAGGCACCCCTCTTCCCCTCTCACTACTCCCTCGCGAAGGCCACAGCCAACACGGATCAGATCCCGCTCGAGATGACGGGCGCAGAGGGCGAGCTGTTCCACGCGGCAGTCGCCGTGGTCCCCTCCGAGGGCGGGGTTCTGCGCATCCAACTGGTGGCCCTTCCGCTCGCACCTGCAGATCGCATCATCAGCCAGTACTTCGGCATCTACATCACGATCGCTCTCATCACGATCCTGATCGCCGCCCTTCTCACGCGCGGGCTCGTGACCCTCACCTTCCGCAGGCTCGGGCAGGTCGAAGCCACGGCGATGTCGATCGCGGCCGGCGATTTCCGGCAGCGGCTGACCGACCTCGAGCCGACCACCGAGGTCGGTCGGCTGAACACCGCCATCAACACGATGCTCGACCGCGTCGACAGGTCGCTCGCGCAGCGGGATCGCACCGTGCAGCACATGCGACGCTTCATCGGCGACGCCAGCCACGAGCTGCGCACGCCGCTGGTGAGCGTACGCGGCTACGCGGAGCTGTACCGCATGGGCGCGATCAAGGGCGAGGAGGACACGGCGCGGGCCATGGAGCGCATCGAGAAGGAAGCCATCAGGATGGGGGTGCTGGTGGAGGACCTCCTCGCTCTCGCCCGGCTCGATGAGGAGCGCGAACCGGAGATCGTCCCCCTCGATCTGCGGCCGATCGCGCGGGATGCGGCGCTCGACCTGCGCGCCGCGGCACCAGGACGAACCGTCACGGTGATCGACCGCACCGCAGACAGCAAGACCGTGATCCCTCTGCACGAGATCCCCCCGCTTCAACCTCCGCAGCCGCCGGCCCCACGCGGGCTTTCCCGAACCACACTCGCGCGCCTGCGCCGTCGTCCCCGGCAGCCGGAGCAGGCTCCGGCGATCGACTTCACCGAGGTTCCCGATCTGCCCGTGCGCACGCCGCCGATCGTGCTCGGCGAAGAGAACAAGGTCCGTCAGGTCGTGACGAACCTCCTGGGCAACGCCCGCCGGTTCTCCCCGGAAGACGGCCCGATCGAGATCGTGGTCGACTCGGACCGGGTCGCGGGAACCGCGAGCATCGCGATCGTCGATCACGGCGAGGGCATTCCGCCGCAGATCCGGGAGCAGATCTTCGAGCGCTTCTGGCGTGCCGACACTTCGCGCGCTCGGGAGACCGGAGGCTCCGGGCTCGGACTCGCGATCGTCGCGTCGATCCTGAAAGCGCTACACGGCGGCGTCGACGTGTCGGAGACTCCGGGTGGTGGTGCGACATTCACCGTCACGCTTCCGCTCGCACCGGCACGCGCCACTCCTGCGCACCTCCTCGAGGACACCCAGCCCCTGGATCGACTCGACCTCCCGTAGGGCCGTCCAGACGCTCGGCGCTTCTGCACCGCTGAGCGACCGCGCCCGTTGCGCACAGCGGGCGGGATATCCGCGGCCAGGAAGAATACGGACGCCGGCGTCCGCCTAGCCTCGGAACCCCTACGAGAAGGAGTTCCCATGTCTGTCTTCACCGTCGACACCGATGCCGTCTATGCGGCCCACGGCGCTACACGTGCCACGATCGAGCGCCTGCAGGCGGAGTCGGTGACGCTCATGGCCCAGCTCCGGCAATTGCAGTCGACCTGGTCCGGCACGGCATCCCATGCTTTCCAGACCTGTGCAGAGCAGTGGCAGGGCGCTCAGCTCCATGTGGAGCAGGTACTCGAGTCGATCGGCACATCGCTCGGCTCGGTCGCCACCCAGTACGCAGACGCCGATCAGTACTCGGCCAGCCTTTTCCGCTGACGCGCCCCCCCGTACCGACGCAGAACGCCCCCGGCCGAAGCCGGGGGCGTTCTGTCATGAGAGCTGGATCAGAAGTCCATGCCACCCGACGGGTCACCCATCGGAGCAGCAGCCTTCTCCGGCTTGTCAGCGACGACGACCTCGGTGGTGAGGAAGAGCGCCGCGATCGATGCTGCATTCTGCAGCGCCGAGCGGGTCACCTTCGCCGGGTCGATGATTCCCGCTGCGAACATGTCGACGTACTCGCCCGTTGCCGCGTTGAGGCCCTGGCCCGAGGGGAGCTCGGAGACCTTGTTCGCAACGACACCCGGCTCGAGACCGGCGTTCAGTGCGATCTGCTTGAGCGGAGCCTCGATCGCGACGCGGACGATGTTCGCGCCGGTCGCCTCGTCGCCCGAGAGCGAGAGAGCGTCGAGGGCCTTGGTGCCCGACTGGATGAGTGCGACGCCACCACCGGGGACGATGCCCTCTTCGACGGCTGCCTTCGCGTTGCGGACGGCGTCCTCGATGCGGTGCTTGCGCTCCTTGAGCTCGACCTCGGTCGCGGCGCCCGCCTTGATGACGGCCACGCCACCGGCGAGCTTCGCCAGGCGCTCCTGGAGCTTCTCGCGGTCGTAGTCGCTGTCGGTGTTCTCGATCTCGCGACGGATCTGCGTGACGCGACCCTCGATCTGGTCTGCCTCGCCGGCACCCTCGACGATCGTGGTCTCGTCCTTGGTGACGATGACCTTGCGCGCACGACCCAGCAGGTCGAGCGTGGCGTTCTCGAGCTTGAGGCCGACCTCTTCGGTGATGACCTGTCCACCGGTGAGGATCGCGATGTCCTGCAGCTGAGCCTTGCGACGGTCACCGAAGCCGGGAGCCTTGACGGCGACCGACTTGAAGATGCCCTTGAGCTTGTTCAGCACGAGCGTCGCGAGAGCCTCGCCCTCGACGTCCTCGGCGATGATGACGAGCTCCTTGCCGTCCTGGATCACCTTGTCGACGATGGGCAGCAGGTCCTTGATGTTGGAGACCTTCTGGTTCGCGATGAGGATGTACGGGTCCTCGAAGACCGCCTCCTGGCGCTCCGGGTCCGTCACGAAGTAGGGGTTCAGGTAGCCCTTGTCGAAGCGCATGCCCTCGGTGAGCTCGAGCTCGGTGCCGAACGTCTGCGACTCCTCGACGGTGACGACGCCTTCCTTGCCGACCTTGTCGATCGCCTCGGCGATGAGCTCGCCGATGGCGGGGTCAGCCGCGGAGATGGAAGCCGTGGCAGCGATCTGCTCCTTCGAGTCGATCTCCTTGGCGCTGGCGAGCAGCTCCTCGGTGATCGCTGCGACGGCCTTCTCGATGCCGCGCTTGAGCGAGATGGGGTCGGCGCCGGCTGCGACGTTGCGCAGACCCTCGCGGACCAGAGCCTGAGCGAGGACCGTGGCGGTCGTGGTGCCGTCACCTGCGACGTCGTCGGTCTTCTTGGCGACCTCCTTGACGAGCTCCGCGCCGATCTTCTCGTACGGGTCGTCCAGCTCGATCTCCTTGGCGATGGAGACACCGTCGTTCGTGATCGTGGGGGCTCCCCACTTCTTCTCGAGAACGACGTTGCGGCCGCGCGGGCCGAGGGTCACCTTGACCGCGTCGGCGAGGATGTTCAGGCCGCGCTCGAGGCCGCGGCGGGCCTCCTCATCGAAAGCAATGATCTTTGCCATGAGTTTTTTCGTCCCTCCTGGACGTAGACGTTGGGTTTAGCACTCAGAGTAAGAGAGTGCTAACGCCATTCTGGCACTCGACACCTTCGAGTGCAAGCCGCCGCAGAAGAGGTGTACCCGGAGGTCAGGGGGCCGGAGTCTCGCCGGGCGTCTCGGGTGCAGTGCTCGATCGATCGAGGCCGATGACCACCGTGAACTGCTTCAGACCGTCCTCGGTCTGACCGGAGTAGTAGTCGCTCTGCTGCACGGCCGCGCCCCCGAGCACGTTCGCCAATCCGATCGCGGCGAGCTCGTCCTCGTCGTTGACGTAGAAGACCGTGGTGGTCGCGAAGTCCTGACTGGAGCTGTCACCGGCGAAGACGATATCCGGCGACCATCCGTTGTTGACGAGGACGTCCCGCATCTGCGTGTCGAGCCCTTCCTCCGGTGTGCCGTTGAGGATCATCACGGAGACCGACGTGTCCACGACCCCGGTCTCCACCGGGGTCGGGACGGTGGTGGGCGCTGCCTCAGGGAAGAGCGAGACGCGCCCCATCACCACGAGGGAGCCGAAGATCCCGGCGATGATGAGGACGAGGGCGGCGACGAACGACCACAGCAGCACGACCCAGCCGTTCATCCCCGGAGCTTCGGCGCGATGCGCTCCCACACGTCCGGAGGAACGGGGAACGTCATCGAAGCGATCGCGGGAGGGCTTGGACACCCCTCGATGCTAGCGTCACCTTCCTGGCAATCCGTTCCGCGGCACGGAACACTCGATTCGGAAGGCCGTCGAGAGGTCGGCTCAGCCGACGAACCCCGGGGTGCGGGCCGAGCGCTGCCTGGCGCGCGAATCCCTGATCCGACGCAGTCTCCGCACCAGCATCGGGTCGTACTCCAACGCGGCCTCCGACTCGATGAGCCGCCCGAGCAGCTGGTAGTAGCGCGCCGAGCTCATGCCCAACTGTGCACGGACGACCTCTTCCTTGGCCGACCCGTGCCGTGGCCAGGCGACCTCGATCGCGAGGATCGCGCGATCGCGCTCCGTCAGGTCTCCGAGCATGAGTCCAGGTTAGGACGCATCCGCCGGGAGGCCCGCGCGCCACTCCCACCAGCCCCCGAGGGGATCCGCGACCGCGCGCACCCTCCCGTCGATCGCGACCACGAAGCCCGGCCGATCAGCCGCGTCCACCGGAGGCACCCAGACATCGAGCGCGCCCGGCGGATCGATCGTGATCCAGCGGGCGTCCAGAGCGCCGATGCGGTCGACCAGCGCATTCCGGCGTGCTCGCGGAATGTGCACCAGCACGCCGGGCGTGGTGATGACGAGTGTCGCATCCACCGGCGCGTCAGATGCGAGGGCGTCGATGCGATCCACGGCGTCGCCGGAGACGAGCAGGGCAGGATCGGATGCGGCGATATCGAGCGCGGCGTCGATCCGCGCCTCCCGTCCTTCCTCCCCCTGCCACACGAGTCCGCGCAGCCATCGCCGGTCGCGAGGGTCCGCCGCGTCGAGCGGGGCCAGGTCGATACCCGCTCGCCACACCACCCGCGGCATGCGCAGCGGGGGTATCGGACCGGTCACACGGCTCTCCAACACGACGGTCGACGGTCCGTCCGCGGGGTCGAGCGCGACACGGAGCGCACCCGCTTCATCGACGAAACGGTACGAGTACCTGTCGGGATAGAGGCACAGCCCGGCGGAGGCTCCGATCTCGAGCAGAGCGATCGGGCCCTCGATCTCGGACAGCACGGGAAGCAGCGCGGCGAGGCGGAGCGGCTCGTTGGTCTGCAGGCTGCGACGCGCGCATTCCGCCACGATCTCGTCGGCGTTGCGGAGCACGAAATCGCGCCACTGCGGATACCCGGTGAGCTCGGCTCCGAACAGGCGGGTGACGGCGAACACGAGCGGCGGCTGCCTCCGGGTCTCGGGGATCCGCAGCAGGATGCGCCTCACCTCATCGTCGGCCGCGACACCGGCCGCCCATTCCGCGTAGAGCGCGCTGCGGCCGGGGGCCTCGTCACGGGCGAATCGTGCGTACCGTTCCTGCACAGCATCCGTCATCCGTCCATTCTGACCCGGAGCACCCGTCACCTCCCCGTACGGGAGAGAATGGACGAGACTCAGGAGGACACATGTCGTACAGCGTGGACAAGACCGAAGAAGAATGGCGCGAGGAGCTCGGCGATGAGCAGTATGCCGTGCTGCGCCAGGCTGCGACCGAGCGGGCCTGGACCGGCGAGCTGCTCGACGAGGAGCGCGCGGGCCTCTACACCTGCGGCGCATGCAACGCCGAGCTCTTCAAGAGCGGCACGAAGTTCGATTCCGGATGCGGCTGGCCGAGCTTCTACGAGTCGATCCGCCCCGATGCGGTCGAGCTCATCGAAGACGACAGCCTCGGTATGGTGCGCACCGAGGTGCGCTGCGCCAACTGCGGATCCCACCTGGGCCATGTCTTCCCGGACGGATTCGGAACGCCGACGGGCGACCGCTACTGCATGAACTCGATCGCGCTGAACTTCACTCCCGAAGCCTCGTGAGTGCGCTCGACGCCGTCCGGGCACGGCAGTCCTGGTCGAAGGTCGAAGACACCGCGCCGACCCGCGACGAACTGCTCACGTTCGTCGCAGCAGCGGGCCGAGTCGCTGATCACTCTTCTCTGCGCCCGTGGCGGCTGATCGAGCTGCGCGGCGCCGATCGCGAGGTGCTGGGCGCGGCGATCGCCAAGGCCCAGGGAGATTCCTCGCCTTCGTCGAAGCCGCTTCGCGCCCCGCTGCTCATCGCCGTCGTCGCGAGCTACCAGAAGAGCGAGAAGGTTCCGCGGTGGGAACAGGAGGCCGTGGCCTCCGGTGTCGCACATACGCTGAGCCTGCTCCTCGACGAGGCGGGCTGGGGCGTCATCTGGCGTACCGGCCACTACACGCGCGCGAAGGCGGTCGCCAAGGCACACGGCCTCGGCAAGAACGAAGAGCTCCTCGGATGGCTGTACGTGGGACGCAAGCCCGAAGGTAAGAAGCCGGGTCGCCGCAAGACCATCGATGCGCGCAGACTCGTCACCCGCATGCCCAAGACGAGCGCCAAGAAGGCCAAGAAGAAGTAACCCGTCAGCGTCGACGCGGCCACGGGACCGCGACAACCACCGATGCGACGGCAACGACGACCATCGCCAGCACCTGCCACAGCGCGGGGCCGGCTGCGGGCGGCCACAACAGGTCGATCACGACCGACGTGACCAGCTGCCCGAGCACCGACCCCAGCCCCATCAGCAGCACCCCGGTCTGCGCCACGATGAACGTGCCGAGAAGGATGTAGGCGGCACCGAGGAACCCTCCGAGGTACAGCCAGGGCTCGGTGGGAAGACCCGCCGGTGCGCCGCGGAACACGATGCTCACCGTGGATGCCAGGGCGAGCACCGCGGTGCCGGCGATGAAGCTCATGAGCGTGGCGGCCAGCGGTGAACGTGCGCGCTGGGCCAGACGCCCGTTGGTCGCCGCCTGCCACGCGATCCCGACCCCCGCAGCGAAGGGCAGCAACAGCATCCACAGGGGCGCGGACGCCAGCACGTCGCCGGAGAGGGAGATGCCGACAGCAGCGAGCGCGAGCAGACCGCCGAGCACTCGCCCGGGCGTGACCGCGACCACTCCGGCCGGCCCGAAGCCGATCCGATCGAGCACGAGGCCGTGAACGGTCTGCCCCGCCACCACACCCACGGTGAACAGCGAGACGCCGAGCACACCGGCGGTGAGCCCCTGTGTGGAGACGGTGAGCGCGCCGCACACGCCCCCGAGCAGCATCCAGACGGGGATCGTGTGGTGCCGGATGCCGCTCCAGAGTCGTGCGACTCCCCGCCGAGCGGATGGGAGCGCGCAGATCACGACGGCGAGTGCCACGAGACCCACGGAGAACGAGAGGAAGCCGGCGACGATCCCGTCGTCGACGCGCACTCCGAGCACGCCGTTGATCCGCGCCTGGATCGCCGTCATCACGCCGATCGCGACCGCCCCTCCGAGTGCCAGCGGGGCGGGAAGGCGACGGTTCTCTGGCACCTGTCGACCCTACCCGAGCCGATGGTCGCTCCTGCCCCTGCGGATGTCCGATGCCGGGGCTACGCTGGCCGCATGTGCGCGAGCTACGGACTCGATCCTCGATTCACCGATGCAGAACTCCTCGCCGCCGCCGACGACGCGGTGCTCGAGGGCCTACGCGTGTGGGCGCACGAGAATGCGGGCGAGACCGTGCGCCCGACCGGCAAGAACCTGCGCAACCTCAACCCGTTGATCTTGCAGCCCGATTCCGCGCCGACCCTCGAGCCCGCCTGGTGGGGCTTCCTCGTCAACGGCGAACCGGCGAAGTTCCCGTCGATCAACACCCGGTCGGAGCGACTGCAAGAGCGTCCGGGCGGGGCGAAGTCGAGAGCGATCGTGCCGGCGACGAGCTGGTACGAGATGCAGAAGCCGTCTCGGCAGTGGAACGAGTTCATCATCGACGACGGCACGCTGTTCGGCATGGCTGCGGTCACCCAGCGCGGCCGCACGGCAGACGGCGAATGGTTCACGTGCTATTCGATCGTCATGCGTCCTGCGCCCGCGCACCTCGCCGATCTGCACGATCGGATGCCTCTCCTCGTCCCCTCCTCGCTGAGCCACGACTGGCTGACCGCACCGGCGTCGCGGGAGATCATCGACGAGGCGATCCTCGCGTCCGACGAGATGGCCGCGCGGGTGCAGGCTCGCCCTCGTCCCTGAGTCTCGGATGTCCCACGCCGGTCGGAGACTTCGTCGTGAGATGTGTACCTGAGGAGGACGCGCGACGCCGGGTCGGCTCCGTAACGTTGTTCCCATGATCACAGCAGAAGGCCTCACGAAGAGGTTCGGAGACAAGACCGCCGTCGACGACGTGTCGTTCACTGTCAAGCCGGGCAGCGTCACCGGCTTCCTCGGCCCGAACGGCGCCGGGAAGTCGACCACCATGCGGATGATCGTCGGCCTCGACCGCCCGACGTCGGGGCGTGCCGCCATCGCCGGCCGCGAGTACCGCAAGCTGCGCGCACCGCTCACCGAGGTCGGAGTGCTCCTCGACGCCAAGGCGGTGCACACGGGCCGCACCGCCCGCAACCACCTTCGCGCCATGGCTGCGACGCACGGCATCCCCTCCTCCCGCGTCGATGAGGTCATCGACCTCGCGGGCATCGGGTCGGTTGCCCGCAAGCGCGCGGGTGGCTTCTCGCTCGGAATGGGGCAGCGCCTCGGTATCGCCTCAGCGCTGCTCGGTGACCCGCACACGCTGATCCTCGACGAGCCGGTCAACGGCCTCGACCCCGAGGGCGTGCGCTGGGTGCGACAGTTCGTCCGGCACGCGGCGTCCGAGGGGCGCACCGTGCTGCTCTCGAGCCACCTGATGAGCGAGATGGCGCAGACCGCCGACCACGTCATCGTGATGGGCCGCGGCCGGGTGCTCGCGGACGCTCCCCTCGCCGAACTCGTCCGCTCCTGGACCCGGAACACGGTCCGGGTGCGCACCCCGCGACCCGCCGATCTGGCCGCAGCCGTCGGAGGCCCGGACGTGGAGATCGTGAGCTCGGCCCCTGATCTCCTCGACATCGTGGGCCTGCCTGCTGCGCGCATCGGCGACCTGGCCGCCGCTCGCGGCATCCCGCTGCACGAACTCACCCCGACCACCGGTTCACTCGAAGACGCCTACCTCGCCCTCACCGGCGACTCCGTCGAGTACCGCACCAAGGAGATTTCATGACCACGACACAGGCTCCCGCTCCCACGCGGCCACGCGTCGACACCGGTCGGAAGCTGACCTTCGTCCGCGCTCTCCGCGGCGAATGGATCAAGCTCGCCACCCTGCGCTCGACGTGGTGGTCGATCGGGATCGCCGCCGCGCTGACGATCGGGATCGCCGTCCTCATCGCCCAGGCGCTCGACATGCCCGGATTCGATCCGATCCAGGCTGTCATCATGCCGATCCAGTTCACCATGCTGCTCGCGGGCATCATCGGCGCGATCTCGGTCACGGGCGAGTACTCGACCGGGATGATCCGGTCCACTCTCACCGCGAACCCGGTGCGCGGATCGGTGCTCGCTGCGAAGTCGACCGTGCTGGCCGTCTTCATGTTCCTCTCGTCGCTGGTGACCTTCGCGGTCGCCGCGCTCGCCGTCTCGCTCATCGTGGCGCCCCGGGATCAGGGCATCGACTGGTCCGACCCTTCGGCATCGTTCCTCCCGATCGTCGTGGCCTCGCTCGCGATGGCCGTCTTCGCCCTGATCGGGGTGTCGTTCGGATTCATCCTGCGCTCCGGCGCAGGAGCCATCGCCGCAACCGTCGGTGTCCTGTTCGTGCTGCCAATCGTGGCGAACTTCTTCTCCTTCGCCGGAGAAGCGTGGGCGTGGGTCATCGAGGCTTCGGCCTACCTTCCGGTGACTGCCGCGCAGAGCGCGATCATGCCGGGTGAGACTGCTGCTCTCGACGCTCCGGTCGCGTTCCTGACGCTGGCCTGCTGGGTGGTCGGCGGTGCCGCCGTCGCGTGGGGCGTGCTGCGCACCCGTGACGCGTAAAGTCGGCCTGTGAGCAGAACGCGAAGCCGCAGCGACTCGGTCCGTGAGGACGAGGAGCTGCGGCTTCCGCGTGCCCCGGGACTGTTCCGACGGTTCTGGGCCCGCCATCCACTCTTCGCCGACATCCTGCTCGCGCTGATCTGCCTGTTCCTGTCCCTCGCCCCCGCGGCGCCCTACCCCCGCACCTCGCTCCCCGAAGGCACCTACATCGCCATCAACATCGCGACGCTGGTGATGGTCGCGATCGGGTGCAGCACTCTCCTCTGGCGCCGACGGGCACCGCTGGGTCCCTTCATCGCTGCGGTCATCCTGGGGACCGCCGGCCTGTTCACCGGTATGTCCGGCGGCATCGTCCTCCTGTTGGTCGCCTGCTACGGCGTCGCGGTCTACAGGTCGGCACGTCTGGCCTGGATCTGTTACGGGATCGGCGCCGCCTGGTTCCTCGGACTCACCACGATCCTCATGCTGACCGGCGCGACCGTGCTCCAGGTCGGCCTCGACACCGCACTCGGTTATGTCGCGCTCGGTCTCATCGGCACGCTCGTCGGGGTCAACGTGGGCGGCCGCAAACGCTATCTCCTCGCCATCATCGACCGTTCGCGCCAGCTGCTGATCGAGCGCGATCAGCAGGCCCAGCTCGCAGCCGCATCGGAACGTGCCCGCATCGCCCGGGAGATGCACGATATCGTCTCCCACTCGCTCACGGTGATCGTCGCGCTGTCCGAAGGCGCGGCCGCCACACCCGACCGCGAACAGGCGCGGAGGGCGGCGGCTTCCGTCGCAGACACCGCCAGGGGCGCCCTCACCGAGATGCGCTCGATGCTCGGGGTGCTGCGCGACGACGAGTCGCCGCTGCCGCTGGCGCCGATGCAACCCGTGCCGGCGCGCGACACCGTGGAGACGGCTCAGCGTGCGGGCTACCCGGCGACGCTCACCGTCATCGGCCAGGCCGACGTCTCTCCCGCCGTGGCGCATGCGATCGGACGGATCGTGCAGGAGGGCGTGACCAACGCCATGCGCCACGCACCGACAGCGAAGAGCATCACCGTGCGGCTGGAATACACAACCGACACGGTCACGATCGAGATCGTCAACGACGGCGTCTCCGGCGAGATCGGATCGGACGGATTCGGGGTTCGAGGACTTTCCGAGCGGGCTGCCCACGTGCACGGCACGGTGCGGTCCGCGCCGACGGATGGAGGACGATGGGTTCTGCAGGCGGTGCTCCCCGCATCGGGAAGCACGCCCGCCGCACGGCGACAGACGTTGGAGGATGAAGGATGACGCAGGCGATCAGGGTGCTGCTGGTGGATGACCAGGAGCTGATCCGACTGGGCTTCCGGATGGTGCTGGAGTCCGAGGACGACATCGTCGTCGTCGGCGAGGCCGGCGACGGGAGGGCGGCGATCGCGCAGAGCGCGCAACTCGCCCCTGACCTGGTGCTGATGGACATCCGGATGCCGGAGCTGGACGGCATCGCCGCCACCGAGGCGATCGTGCGCGCGCACCCGCAGACCAAGGTGCTCGTTCTGACCACGTTCGATCTCGACGAGTACGCATTCGGCGCCATCCGCGCGGGCGCGAGCGGATTCCTGTTGAAGGATGCCCAGCGCCACGAGATGATCTCCGCCGTGCGCGCCGTCCATCGCGGAGATGCGGCGCTGTCCCCACGCGTCACGAAGACGCTGCTGGAGCACGTGACGCCGCGGCTCGGCGGAACTCCCGCGACGCCGGCCGCAGAGGAGAGCGCAGCTCTCGAATCACTCACAGAACGAGAGCGGGACGTCTTCCTCGCGATCGGTCGCGGCCTCACCAACGCAGAGATCGCCCAGACTCTCTACGTCGGCGAGTCCACGGTCAAGACCCACGTGGGTCGTGTGCTTGCGAAGCTCAGCGCACGGGACAGGATCCACGCGGTCATCCTGGCGCATCGCCTCGGGCTCGTCGGCGACTAGGCCGATCGGATCACGCTCGCGACGGCGTCCATTCCGAGACGCGGTTGAGCCGCTGCACCTCATCGCCCGAGAGCTCGAGACGCGCGCCGGCGAGCAGGTCGGGAACCTGCTCCACGGTCCGCGCGCTCGCGATCGGTGCGACCACGGTCGGCTGCGCACGAAGCCATGCGAGTGAGGTCGCGGTGATGGAGGCGCCATGCGCATCGCCGATCTCCTCGAGCGCGTCGATGATCCGCAGGCCCGCCTCCGTGGCGTACTTCGCGGCCCCCTGCGCCCGAGGCGAGGTCTGGCCAGCGGCGTCCTTCGAGCGGTACTTGCCGGTGAGGAACCCGCTGGCCAGCGAGTAGTACGGGACGAGACCGAGCTCGAACTCCTCGGCGATCGGGATGATCGAGTCCTCGACCTCGTTGCGGTGCACGAGGTTGTAGTGCGGCTGCACGGCGACGGGCAGCGCGACTCCCGCGCGACCCGCGATCTCGATCCACTCGCGGATGCGGTCGGCGGAATAGTTCGACACGGCGACGTGCCGGACCAAGCCGTCCTCGACGAGCTGTCCGAACGCGGCGACCGTTTCCTCCAGCGGAACGGTCTCGTCGTCGAAGTGCGCGTAGTAAAGGTCTATCTCATCGATGCCCAGACGCTTCAGCGAGGCCTCGGCGGCCTTGCGGACATTCGCGGCGGCGAGGCCACGGAACTGCGGGTGCTGACTCACCTTGGTGGCGACGACCACGCCTGCGGGCTTCCGAGAGGCCAGCCACTCGCCGACGATCGCCTCGCTCTCGCCGCCTTCGTTCCCCGGAACCCAGGCGCTGTACGAGTCAGCGGTGTCGATGAAGTCACCGCCCCCGTCGACGAAGGCGTCCAGGACGGCGAAGGAGGCGTCGCGGTCGGCGGTCCAGCCGAACACGTTGCCGCCGAGGGAGAGCGGGAGGACGTCGAGATCACTGGTACCGATGCGGGTCATGATGAGAGCAACCGACGACTCCGCCTCCCGCATTCCCGGATGACGCCGTGTTGCGCGTCGGAAGACATCACCGGTTCGGCGTCTCACCCTCGTCGGAGATCTGCGAGGGGCGGCCCACGATCTGCGGATCCGGGGCATGAGCGATCAGTGCGTCCTTGCCTGGATAGTCGAACCTCGCGAGAACACACCTCATCGCTTCCAGCCGCGCGCGCTTCTTGTCGTTCGACCGGATGACGAGCCACGGGAGTGCCGTGGTGTCCGTGCGGACGAACATCGCCTCCTTCGCCGCGGTGTAGTCCGCCCACCTGTCGACGCTCGCCAGGTCGGTGGCGCTGAGCTTCCACTGCTTGACGGGATCCTCGCCGCGCTGCGCGAATCGGCGCCGCTGCTCGGCCTCGCCGACCGAGAACCACAGCTTGATGAGGCGGATCCCCGAGCCGACGAGCATGCGCTCGAACTCCGGAACCGTCTGGATGAACTCCTCGTACTCGGCCGACGAGCAGTACCCCATGACCCTCTCGACGCCCGCGCGGTTGTACCAGGATCGATCCATCAGCACGATCTCGCCGCCGGACGGCAGGTGCGCCACGTAGCGCTGGAAGTACCACTGCGTCCGCTCGACATCGGTCGGCTTCTCGAGGGCGACGACCCTCGCACCCCGAGGGTTCAGGTGTTCCATGAAGCGCTTGATCGCACCGCCTTTGCCCGCAGCGTCCCTCCCCTCGAACAAGACGAGAACCCGCGCGGATGAGGCCTTGATGTGCGCTTGGAGTTTGAGGAGTTCGATCTGCAACAGGCGCTTCTCGCGCTCATACGCCGTGTGGGCGAGCTTGCGCGCGTACGGGTCGTCCTGCTGCCACTTCGTCGAGTGCAACTCCGATTCGGGTAAGCGGCTCATCACGTCCCCTCCCGGGCGCTCCCCGGATCCTGTGAGTCACGAGGCAAGCGCAGGTGGCCGCGGCGGGGAGTCGGCCACCTGCGCCGTCATGGACCTGGTGTTATCTCGTCAATCACCAGGAAGCTCAACCGTTAGTAACATATCACCATCTATAGCGATACTCCGGAATGGTCTCAGCGCCCCACGCCGTCGTCGCCGCACGGACGAGGTCGCATTCCCGGCTATCGTTCACACATGGGAACGATCCAGTACGGCAACGGCGACGCGATCCACATCGAGGACCGCGCGCTCGCACATCTGAAGGTGGTCATCGCCACGAAGCTGCGACGCAACGAGAGCTTCACCCTGTCCTGGCGTCACCCTGACGGCGACGCCCCCGGCCGCTCGACCATCTGGCTGCACCCGTCGATTCCGCTGCGTTTCACGTTCGACGAACCCGAGGCGCCTCAGCTGAACCCGAAGTGGGTTCAGGATCTCATGCACTCGGCGAGCTCGACCGGTGGGATCAGCCTCATCGATGAGGTCGTCGATGCACCGCAGACCGACGGAGAGGGCTGACCACTCCGAGAAACCGGGGCGACGCTGTACGCGTCAGCCCGACTTCCACACGGAGAGCAACTGCCACCCCTCCGGAACCTGCGACTCGAGCGCGGCCATGTCGGCACCCTCGATCTCGCGGATGCCGTCGCGACGCAGGAACTTGCCCTCGACGGATCGCATCGATCCGGCCTTCTCCATCGTCGCCATGGCCGACACCAGGTCCCATCCCGCAGGCGCCTGGGCGGTGAGCTGTGCACGGACCTCGGCGAGATCTTCGCCTTTGAGGGTGACACTGTGGGCCTCGAGCGGGCGAATCAGTCCGTGGAGCATCAGACCAGCCTAGGGCGAGGGGCGAAAGTCCGTGTGACGCTCCCGCCCTCGCACCGGCGTGAGCTCTTCGCATCGAAGCACGTCGATGGACGGAAAACAGAGTTGTGTTGAGCCGACTACGGGACTCGAACCCGTAACCCCCGTATTACAAGTACGGTGCGCTACCAATTGCGCCAAGTCGGCGGATGCCATCCACCAGCTTAGCGATGGCATCGACCCCGGTTCGAATTACGGGGCAGGCGTTGTGGTCGGTGTAGGCGTCGGCGTGGCGCGCGACGCGTCGCTCGCCACGCTGAGCACGAACTGCGAGAACTCGGCCGGGTCGTCGAGAGCACCGACGTAAGCCTCTCCGTTGGCGACCACCATCGGAGCCGACTGCAGGACCAGATCCTTGGAACCGGCGAGCGGTCCGTCCAGCGCGCGCGTGGTGGCTTCCTTCGCCCAGCTGACGAAGTCGCCGTTCTCGATGCACGACCGCACGGCCTTGGTGTTGTCGGTACCGACGGCCGCGGCGAGGTTCGCGAGCTCTTCGTCGGACATGCCGTCGCTGCCGACCTCGGGCTGGTTGTCCAGCAGGTCGTGGTTGAACGCGTAGAACTGCGCGGGCGAGTGCGTGGCGACACAGGCCGCTGCCGCCGCCGAACGCAGCGAGTACTTGGTGCCGTTCGAGCTCGCGGTGAGAAGAGCGACCGGGTGGTAGCTGACCGTGACCGCGCCCTCGCTGATCCAGCCGGCGAACTGACGGGCGTTGGCCCGTTCGAACTTTCCGGCGTCCGGAGACAAGTAGTCGACGTAGACATGGATGTCGACCTTCTCGGAGGTCGTCGACTGGGGGGTGGGCTCGGTCGAGGCTCCTGCATCGGTCGGTTCTGCCGAGGGCGTCGCCGGGACCTCGTCAGATCCCGCGACCGCGGTGATGTCGGTGACGACCACGCCGTCCGACTCCATTCCCGTCGGGGTGAGCTTCGGCTTGGAGACCTGGGCCGACACCGCAAGGGTCACTGCGGTGCCGATCGCCCCCACTGCGACGACGGCGACGGCACCGATGATGATCCGTCGCATGAGGCGCGCCCTCGACTGCTGGGCGTGCACTTTCTGAGCCTTCTCCCGCACGGCCTCGCGAGAATTGCGAGGTGTGGGGACGTTCGGCGTTTCGTCGCTCGACATCGTTCCTCTTGTGAGTCTGCGGGGGTCCGGGTTGGCCCCGACCGCCGCTGAGCGACGATCGCCGCTGGGCGCGGCCGAGTTCGATGCTAACCAGTGAGGCTGAGAAATACCCAGGTACCGCTGTTCATGTCATACTGATTTCGACCCAAAGACGGGTCACGGTGGCTCATCCCACCGCTTCATCACTACGGATCGTCCGGCACGTACCTGCCGGTGAAGGAGAAACACAATGGCATCTGTGACTTTCGACGAAGCCACCCGCCTGTACCCCGGTGGAACCCGTCCGGCCGTCGACAAGCTGAACCTCGAGGTCGGTGACGGAGAGTTCCTCGTCCTCGTCGGTCCTTCCGGTTGCGGTAAGTCCACGTCCCTGCGCATGCTCGCCGGCCTCGAAGAGGTCAACGCCGGCCGCATCCTCATCGGCGACCGCGACGTGACCGACGTCCCGCCGAAGGACCGCGACATCGCGATGGTCTTCCAGAACTACGCCCTGTACCCGCACATGACCGTCGCCGAGAACATGGGCTTCGCGCTCAAGATCGCCGGTGTCGGCAAGGAAGAGCGCGCCGCTCGCGTGCTCGAGGCCGCGAAGCTCCTCGACCTCGAGCCCTACCTGACCCGCAAGCCGAAGGCCCTCTCGGGTGGCCAGCGTCAGCGTGTCGCCATGGGCCGTGCGATCGTGCGTCAGCCGCAGGTGTTCCTCATGGACGAGCCGCTGTCGAACCTCGACGCCAAGCTCCGCGTCCAGACCCGTACGCAGATCGCATCGCTGCAGCGTCGTCTCGGCGTCACCACGGTCTACGTCACCCACGACCAGACCGAGGCGCTGACCATGGGCGACCGCATCGCGGTCCTCAAGGACGGTCTGCTCCAGCAGGTCGGCTCGCCCCGCGACCTGTACGAGAAGCCGAACAACGTCTTCGTCGCCGGCTTCATCGGATCGCCCGCGATGAACCTGTTCTCGGCCGACCTCGCCGAGGGCGGCATCCGCTTCGGCACCGAGGTCGTCCCGCTCGACCGCGACACCGTCGGCCGCGCCAACGGTTCGCAGGTCACCGTCGGTGTCCGTCCGGAGGACATCGTCGTCGGCCCCGCCGACGGCAAGGGCCTCTCGGTCACGGTCGACCTCGTCGAAGAGCTCGGCGCCGACGGCTACCTCTACGGCCACACCGAGATCAACGGCAAGCGCGCCGACCTCGTCGCCCGCGTCGACGGTCGCAACCACCCGAACGCCGGCGAGACCGTCACGCTCGCCGCCTCCGCCGGCCACGTGCACGCGTTCGACATCGAGTCGGGTGACCGTCTGAACGACAAGCCGGTCGTCTCCGCCTGATCGGATCCACAGACGCGGCGCAGGCTGACCTCGGTCACCTGCGCCGCGTCTCTTTTTCCTCTTCGCACGCCACCAGGAGCATCATGCAGGATTCGCTGCGGATCACCGCAAGCAAGGTCGATCCGGGACTGCTCGCGCTCCCCTGGTCCACCACGCTCGCCAAGTGGCCGTCCGAGCACATCGTCTCGCTCCCGAAGGGGCTCTCCCGCCACCTCGTGCGGTTCGCCGACCTCTCGGGTCGCGTCGTCGCCGTCAAGGAGACCACCGCCGAGATGGCGCAGCGCGAGTACGACATGCTGGGCAACCTCGCCCGGCTCGACGTACCGTGCGTCGACCGCGTCGCCGTCATCGCCGGGCGCACCGATGCCCACGGCACTCCCCTCCCCGCAGCGCTGGTCACCTCGCACCTGCGCTTCTCGATGCCGTACCGCGCGCTGTTCACGCGCGTCCTGCGCCCGGACACCGCCAACCGTCTGGTCGACGCGCTCGCACTGCTGCTGGTGCGCCTGCACAACGTCGGCTTCTACTGGGGCGACGTCTCCCTGTCAAACACCCTCTTCCGTCGTGATGCCGGAGCCTTCGCCGCGTACCTCGTCGACGCGGAGACCGGAGAGCTGCACGAAGAGGGACTCACCGACGGGCAGCGCGCCTACGACCTCGACCTCGCTCGAACGAACATCGCCGGCGAGATCATGGACCTCGCCGCGGGAGGGCGGCTAGAGCACGGGGTGGATGCCGTCGCCATCGCCGACGGCATCGTGTCGTCCTACCGCTCGCTGTGGGCCGAGCTCACCGCACAGGAGTCCTTCTCCGCCGCCGAGACGTGGCGCATCACCGAGCGTGTCGAACGGCTCAACGCCCTCGGATTCGACATCGATGAGATGTCGATGTCGACCACCGCCGACGGCACCGTCGTGGAGATCCAGCCGAAGGTCGTGGATGCCGGCCACCACCAGCGGCGGCTCATCCGCCTCACCGGGCTCGATGTCGAGGAGAACCAGGCACGACGCCTGCTCAACGACCTCGACGAGTTCCGCGCCCGCTCGACCAAGCAATGGGCGGACGAGGAGATGTACGCGCACGAATGGCTCACCCGCGTGTTCGAGCCGGTCGTGCGCGCGATCCCCTACGAGCTGCGCGCCAAGCTCGAGCCCGCAGAGGTGTTCCACCAGGTGCTCGAGCACCGCTGGTACCTGTCTCAGGCGGAAGGACGCTCGATCCCCCTCGCCGAGGTGCTCACGAGCTACATCAACGAGGTGCTGCGCCACCGACGCGACGAAGCCACCATCATGGGGCCACCCACCGAGACGATGAGCCTTCCGGTCATCACCGGCATGACCCCGGTGGCCGACGAGGATGACGACATCGACTGGCGCGACCTGGTCTGACCCCCTCGCTCCCCTCGCTCCCCCCTCTCCCCCACTCCCCCTACGAGGGTTGCCGTCGAGTGCGGGAGCGTCGAGTGCACGGGTTGTCGTCGAGTGCACCGCCTGTTGACGCCCGCAAGCCGTGCACTCGGCGAGATCACGTGCTCTCGACGCGGCCCGGCGGGGGTGGGGGCGGGAGGAGAGAGGGGGGAGTGGGGGTCAGTAGCCGACGGTGAAACGCTCGCGGTGGTGGTTGCCCTGCTCGATCTCGTCGACCACTGCGACGGCGAAATCGGCACCGGAGATGTACGACTTACCCTCGGCATCGCGGACGATCACATCGCCGCCGTCGCGATAGTGACCGGTGCGTTCGCCCTCCGCCCACGGGCCGAACACCTCGGCCGGATGGATGAAGAACCAGTCCAGACCCGCATCGGTCGCCTCGAGGAGAGCGAGGGAGTCGATGCCGACCTGCGCCTCATGTTTGTACTCCTCCGGGAAGCCCTGATCGAACAGACGCGGGCCTCCGGGCGCCACCAGGCTTCCTCCGGCACCGCCGACCACGCCGAGACGGGTGTTCGTGCCGGCGATCTGCTCGACGACATTCGACAGCGCCTCCAGCGCGCGGTCTTCCATGTCACCACGCGGCGAGAGCGCCGACACGACCGCATCCGCACCGATGAAGGCGTCGGCGAGGGGCGCGAGGTCGAGGGCGGAGCCCTGCAGATACGCGGCTCCTGCCACCGGATCGGTCGGCTCCGAACGCGAGATCGCGATCACGGCATGGCCACGGCTCACCGCCTCGGTGACGATGTGGCGGCCGGCGTAGCCGGTTCCTCCGAGCACGGTGATGCGAGCCATGGTCAGCCTTCCCTCGGACGGTCTAGTTCTTCTTCGCGGCGCGGAGCGACGCGACCTGATACAACGCGACAGACGTCGCGATACCGGCGTTCAGCGACTCGGTGGCGGCGGAGATCGGAATCGAGACGATCTGATCGCAGGTCTCGGAGACCAGTCGCGACAGGCCCTTGCCCTCAGAGCCGACCACGATCACGACGGGACGGTCGGCCAGTTGCAGCTCGGGAAGCGACACATCGCCGTCGCCGTCGAGGCCGAGCACGAAAACACCCTGCTTCTTGAACTCCTTGAGCTGCGTGGTGAGGTTGGTCGCCAGTGCCACGGGAGTGCGGGCGACGGCTCCGGCGCTGGTCTTCCAGGCCGCCGAGTTGACTCCCGCCGAGCGGCGCTGGGGAAGGATGATGCCGTGGCCGCCGAACGCCGCGGTGGAGCGGATGATCGCGCCGAGGTTGCGCGGGTCGGTGATGCCGTCGAGCGCGACGAACAGCGGGACCTCGCCGCGGTCGATGACCTGCTCGAGCAGGTCCTGCGGGTGCGCGTACTCGTACGGGGGCACCTTGATCGCGACACCCTGGTGGACGCCGTCGAAACCGGCCATGCGGTCGAGTTCCGGACGCGTGACCTCGAGCACGGGGATTCCCCGGTGCGTCGCGATCGAGAGCATCTCCTTCACGCGGTCATCCATCTCGACACGCTGCGCGATGTAGAACGCCGTCGCCGGGATCTTCGCCCGCAACGCCTCGAGGACCGAGTTGCGACCGGTGACGTTCTCGGTGTCGTCTCCTGCCTTGGCCTTCGGGGCACGGTTCGACCCGCCACCCGAGCCTGGACGGCTGCCTCCGGGACGGCCCTTGCCGCCCGTCGCTGCCGCGTAGCGTTCGGCCGCGGCCTTGCGCTTGCCCGCCGGGTGCCAGGCGCGGTCCTCCGCCTTCGGCGTCGGTCCCCGCCCCTCGAGCGCCTTGCGCCCGAGTCCGCCGGTGCCCTTGGTCGGGCCCTTCTTGTTTCCCTTGCTCGCGCCGGGGCGCCCTGGCTTAGCCATCGATACTCCAATGAGTTCCGGCCGGAGTGTCCTCCAGCGTGATTCCTGCGGCGGCGATCGCGTCACGGATGCGATCCGCCGCCGCCCAGTCCTTGTCAGCGCGCGCCTGGGCGCGCTGGGTGATCATCGTCTGGACGAGGGCGTCCAGAGCGGTTTCCGACGCGTCGGTCTTCGCATCGGATGTGGGCGTCAGGCCGAGGACAGAAGTCATCGCCAGCACAGCCCTCAGCGCATCGAGCGCGGCTTCCGCCTCGCCAGCGTCGAGCGCCGAGTTGCCCGCACGCACCGTCTCGTGCAGCACGGCGAGAGCCTGGGGCACGCCGAGGTCGTCGTCCATCGCCGCCGCGAACGCCTCCGGGAGACTCTGCGAGTCGAAGACCCCGATGCCACCCCCGGCGACGCGTTCGGCACGCTGCTGGAAGGTGCTGATCCGGCTGAGAGCCGCCTCGGCCTCGGCCCACGACGAGTCGCCGAGGTCGAGGCTCGACCGGTAATGGGCGGCGGCGAGCGCGTAGCGCACCACCAGCGGATCGTGCGCGGCCAGCACATCGGCCGCCAAGGTGAAGTTCCCGAGCGACTTCGACATCTTCTGACCGTCGACGGTCACGAGCCCGTTGTGCACCCAGTAGCGCGCGAAGCCGTCACCTGCTGCCGTCGACTGCGCGAGCTCGTTCTCGTGGTGGGGGAAGCGCAGGTCGAGCCCTCCGCCGTGGATGTCGAATTCTGCGCCGAGATAGCGTTTCGACATCGCGGAGCACTCGATGTGCCATCCGGGTCGCCCCGCACCCCAGGGCGACGCCCAGGTCGCATCAGCCGGCTCTTCGGGCTTGCTGCCTTTCCAGAGCGCGAAGTCCTGCGGATTGCGCTTGCCCCGGGGGTCGGCATCCTCCGCGGCCTCCATGGCATCGAGGGACTGATGGGTGAGCGATCCGTACTCGGACCAGGAGCGCACGTCGAAGTACACGTCTCCGGACCCGTCCGGTGCGGGGTACGCGTGGCCGCGTTCGATCAGCAGTGCGATGAGCTCCTGCATCTGCGGCACGGACGCCGTGGCCCTGGGCTCGTACGTCGGGGCCAGGATGCCGACGCCCGCGTAGGCCGCGGTGAACTCCTGCTCCATCCGGTATGCCAGCGCCCACCACGGCTCGGAGGCCGTCGCGTTCGCGAGCACCTTGTCGTCGATGTCGGTGACGTTGCGCACGAACGTGACCCGACCGTGTCGGTACTCGAGCCAGCGACGCAGCAGATCGAAGCTCAGCGCGGCCCGGACGTGCCCGATGTGGGGGCCGGACTGCACCGTGGGTCCACACACGTACATCGTGATGTTCTCGGGATCGAGAGGCACGAAGTCGCGCAGCTGCTGTGCGCGGGTGTCGTAGAGGCGGACTGTCACCGCTCAAGCCTACTCGGGGACTGCTGAGCGCCAGCCCTCGCGTGACGATTCGCCATCCGATGTGACGATCTGGAGGCCGATCGGGAGGCTCCTCCGCGGATCATCAGCCTTCTGTGCGGCCGGTGGGGAGCACAGTTGCGATCGCCGTCACCGCGATGCCCTCTCCCCGACCGGGGAACCCGAGCCGGTCGGTCGTCGTCGCGGTCACCGACACCGGAGCGCCCAGAACAGCGGACAGCACCCCCTCGGCCTCCGCCCGTCGAGGACTGAAACGCGGCCGATTGCCCTGGAACTGCACCGACACGTTGCCGATCTCGAACCCGGCTTCGGAGAGCAGCGCGCGGGTGCGGGCGAGGAAGACGTCCGCGTGCGCTCCGGCGTACTCGGGGTGCGAGGTGCCGAAATGCTCCCCGATGTCGCCCAGCCCCGCGGCCCCCAGGAGGGCGTCCACGATCGCATGAGAGACGGCATCTCCGTCCGAATGACCGGAGAGGGGCCGCTCCCCCACCCACTCGAGACCGGCGAGCCAGAGGTTCCCATCGCCCCCGAAGGCATGGACATCGGTGCCGATGCCCACGCGGGGGATGCCCGTTGCCGCGGCGACCGCGCCGAGCAGGTGCCGAGCCCGTTCGAGGTCGGCGGGCGTGGTGATCTTGAAAGCGCGCTCGGAACCGGGGATGTGCCGCACGACGTGGCCGGCGGCCGCGAACAGGGCGGCATCGTCGGTGTACTCGATGCCATTGTCGCGGGCAGCGGCGTACGCGGCCTCGAGCAATGCCCTCGGGAACCCCTGCGGCGTCTGCGCCGCAGCGAGCTCGGAACGGTCGACGGCAGCGACGACGGCACCGTCGACCACCTTCTTGAGAGTGTCGACGACGGGCAGCGCCGGGATGACGCCGACCTCTGCCGTCACCGCCGCGGCGACGGCATCGATCTGCGTCGGAGGGGTGAGAGCGCGCGCTGCATCGTGCACCAGTACCGTCTCGACGTCACCCCAGAGCGCGGCGAGACCCGCTGCCACCGACTGCTGCCTGGTCGCACCACCGGTGACCACGCGGCCGAGCTCGGCTCGTTCACCGGCAGCTTCACGCAGTTCCGTCTCGGCGTCGCCCTCCAGTCCTTCCGGGGCGACCACGACGACCTGGGCCGGGGTCGCAGCGAAGACGCCGTCGAGCGCGTGACGCAGAACGGAACGTGCGTCGATGCCGACGAAGGCCTTCGGGGCGCTCGCACCCAGGCGCGTGCCTGAGCCGGCTGCCACCACGATGATCGCTGTGTGCGGGACGGGGAGGATGGTCACAACATCACGTTACCGGCGAAGACGACGAAAGGCGGGTGCCGAAGCACCCGCCTTCCAACGTGAAAGAGCTCAGGACGCGAGGACCTCGTCGAGCAGTGCGCCCGCCTTGTCCTCGTCAGTCTTCTCGGCGAGCGCCAGCTCGGAGATGAGGATCTGACGAGCCTTCGCCAGCATCCGCTTCTCACCCGCGGAGAGTCCGCGGTCCTGATCGCGACGCCACAGGTCGCGAACGACCTCGCTCACCTTGATCACATCGCCGGAGGCGAGCTTCTCGAGGTTCGCCTTGTACCGGCGCGACCAGTTCGTGGGCTCTTCTGTGAAGGGTGCTCGCAGCACCTCGAAAACATGATCGAGGCCTTCCTTGCCGATGACGTCGCGAACGCCGACCAGGTCGACATTCTCCGCAGGAACCTCGATGATGAGATCGCCCTGGGTGACGTTGAGCTTCAGGTATTTCTTCGCCTCACCCTTGATGATGCGCTCCTTGACCTCGATGATGGTCGCAGCGCCATGGTGGGGATAGACGACGGTCTCGCCAACCTCAAAAAGCATAAAAACGTGTCCTTTCGGCAACCTCAAGGATACCACAGGGCACATGCGCTAAGGTTCGCGCCCCCAGGGCCGCAGGCGCCCTCACGACTTACGCATAGAATGGATGCGGATATCCCCGCCGGACCTCAGGAGGACCCGTGAAATCGCGCCTTGTTGCGTCTGCAGCCCTCAGCTCCCTCGTTCTGCTCGGCGCCACCGGGTGCACGTTCATCACCCCCCAGTCGACGAAGATCGAGTACGCGGCCTCCGACGGCGTGAACATCTCCGACGCCGACGGCCCGATCGACGTGCGCAACGCCCTCGTCATCGCGACCGAAGACGGTTCGGTCGGCAACCTGATCGCCGCGATCGTCAACCCCACCGACGAGAAGGCCACCCTGACGGTCACCGTCGAGGGCGTCGACCCGTTCACCATCACGGTTCCCGCACGCGGCAGCATCAGCCTCGGCGCCGACGAGGAGCCGCTGCGCATCGACGGTCTCGACACGAAGCCGGGCGCGACGGTCGAGATCCACTTCCAGTCGGGCGACTCGACCGGCGTCAAGAGCGACGTCCCCGTCCTCGACGGATCGCTCCCCTACTACGCCGACCTGGTTCCCACCGAGAAGGTCGCCACGCCGCAGCCCACGCCGCTGCCGACCGACACGGCCGCCCCGGCGCCGTCGAACTGACGCACCACCGCATCGAGAAGAGGCCGGCACCCTGCGGGGTGCCGGCCTCTTCTCCGTTGCGTCCGAGGATCAGCCTTCGAACCGGTACCCCAGACCACGCACGGTGACGAGCATGACCGGCTCGCTCGGGTTCTCCTCGATGCGCGAGCGGATCCGCTTGATGTGCACATCGAGCGTCTTGGTGTCGCCGAAGTAGTCGCTTCCCCAGACTCGGTCGATGAGCTGTCCGCGGGTCAGGACGCGGCCGGAGTTGCGCATCAACACCTCGAGCAGCTCGAACTCCTTCAGCGGCATGTTGATCTGAGCGCCGGCGACGGAGACGGTGTGCCGGTCGATGTCCAGCGAGACCCGCCCACCGTCGAGCACACGCTCGTCGAGCTCGCCGTCGGCCTGCACGACACGGCGCAGCACGGCGCGCATGCGTGCGAGCAGCTCGCGGGATGAATAGGGCTTCGTGATGTAGTCGTCGGCGCCGAGCTCGAGGCCCACGACGATGTCCACCTCCGAGTCCTTGGCCGTGAGCATGATGATGGGCACGGCAGAGGTCGACCGGATCTGGCGGCACACCTCGGTGCCCGGCATCCCCGGAAGCATGAGGTCGAGCAGCACGATGTCGGCGCCGCGCTCGCGGAAGGCCGCGAGGGCACCCGGGCCGTCCTCCGCGATCTCCACCTCGTAGCCCTCACGCCGGAGCAGGTAGGCGAGCGGGTCGGCGAGGTCGGGCTCGTCTTCGACGAGAAGGATTCGGGTCATGCTCTCTCTCCGTTTCGAACGCGCGCCGATGCGGCGGCCTTGGCCGCTTTGCGCGCACGCTTCTTCTTGCTCTTCTTGCCCGCGTCGAGGTTGTCGGGGGCATCGATCCGGGGAAGTCGGATCGTGAACGTCGATCCGCGGCCCGGACGGGACCACAGTCGCACCTCGCCGCCGTGTCGCTGGGTGGCGTGCTTGACGATGGAGAGACCGAGCCCGGTGCCTCCGGTGCGCCGGGAGCGGGCCTCGTCTGCCCGGTAGAACCGTTCGAAGATGCGCTCGCGATCGGCTTCGGCGATGCCGATGCCCTGGTCGGACACCGCGATCTCGACCACTCCGGCCTCCGCCCGCACGCCGACTCCGACGCGGGAGCCGCGGGGCGAGTAGACGATCGCATTCGCGATCAGGTTGCCGACCGCCTCGATCAGGATCTGCGCGTCACCACGCACGAACACGCCGCGGTCGCCGCCCCTGGCGAGTTCGACGCCCGCGGAGTCGGCCTGCACGACGTGCGCCTCGATGGAGGACGCGATCACCTCGTCGATCGCGACGGGCCCGACCTTGGTCAGGCCGTCCTCCGCCTGAAGCCGGGACAGGCTCATGATGCGTCCGGTGAGCTGCCCGAGTCGCCCGGCCTCCGCCGAGATGCGTGCGGCGAAGATCCGCACCTGGGCGGGATCGTCGGCGGCCGACTCGATGGCCTCGGCGAGAAGGCTCACGGCGCCCACGGGAGTCTTCAGCTCGTGACTCGTGTTCGCCACGAAGTCCCGACGCATCTGGTCGAGTCGCTCCTGCTCCGTGACGTCGCGGATGATCAGCAGCACCAGGCGGGTGCCGATGACGCTGGCACGGGCCGAGACCAGACGAGGGTCGAGACTCAGCCCCCCGCGCGTGATGCGCATCGACTCGGTGACGGAGCCGCCGGCTTCCCGGACGCCGCGTACCAACTGGCGGAGCTCCGGGTGGTCGAGGGTCGAGCCGACCTCGATGCCGAAACGGGTCGCGGCCTGCGACGAGGCGAGCACGAGGCCGGAGGTGTCGACGATCGCCGCGGCGTCGTCCATGCTGTGCAGGACATCGGTGATGCCGGCCGGAATCGCCAACGACGTCTCTTCCTGCACCCGTGCCCGCGCCCGGTATGCCCACACCACGAGAAGGGAGAGGCCGACGCCGATCACCAGCCCGATGGCGAGCGAAGACAGCGCGAGCTGCGGCAAGGTCATGACATAAGCGTAGAGTGCGTTCACCGTCCGTCCGGCGGGTTTCCGCGCCCTGGCGGGAACAGGAGAAGTACTATTCACGTGCTGGGCACCGTTCGTTAACCTTCGAAGCAGACAATCGCTTCGGGCTTGTGCGGGAGCACAGACCTGCTCTCGTGCGGACGACCCGCCGTCTCGTGCTGCCATAGCCGAGATCCGAATGAAAGGTTGCGCCCCAACATGCGCGAAGTCTTCCACCAGTCCCTCGAGGACCTTCAGAACCGCCTCGTCGAGATCGCCGACCTCGTCACGGTCTCGATCGACAAGGCCACCAGGGCCTTCGCGACGAGCGACGTGGCCCTGGCCGAAGAGGTCATCGCCGACGACGCGAAGATCGACGAGCTGGCCGTCGCCCTCGACGAGCAGGCCATCGAGATCCTCGCCCGGCAGCAGCCCGTCGCCCGCGACCTGCGCATCGTCGTCACGGCTCTGCGCGTGAGCGCCTCGCTCGAGCGGATGGGCGACATGTCGGAGCACATCGCCCAGCTCGCCCGCCTCCGCTTTCCCGAGCGCGCCATCCCGAAGGGCCTCAAGGGCACCTTCGTGAAGATGGGCGAGCTCGACGTCGAGGTCGCGCGCACGCTCTCCGAGCTGCTGCGCACCCAGGACCTGCGTTTCGCCGACGCCATCCGCAACGCGGACGACGACGTCGACGAGCTGCACGCCACCGTCTTCGAGAAGGTGCTCAGCGACAACTGGAAGGGCGAGGCCACGGCGACCGTCGATGCCACACTCGCCAGCCGCTACCACGAGCGCTTCGCGGACCACGCCGTGGCCGTCGCGAAGAAGGTCGTCTACCTCGCCACGGGCGATTGGGCGGTCGAGGAGGAGGACATCCCCCTGGCCGTCGAGCAGCAGGAGCTCGGCCAGCAGGAGTTCGGCCACGCCTGACCCGCACGTCGAGAAACGTCGAAGCCCCCGATGCGTGTGCATCGGGGGCTTCGACGTTGGGAGCGGAAGCTCTTACTTCTTGCCCTGTGCCGCGACGGCGGCGGCACCGGCGGCGGCGGCCTCGGGGTCGAGGTAACGGCCCGGCCCGGTGGGGACGTTGTTCTCATCCAGCTCGTAGACGAGCGGGATGCCGGTCGGGATGTTCAGCTCGGCGATGTCGTCGTCGCTGATGCCCTCGAGGTGCTTCACGAGACCGCGCAGCGAGTTGCCGTGCGCGGTGACGAGCACCGTCTTGCCTGCCTCGAGGTCGGGGACGATCGCGCTCTCCCAGTACGGCAGCAGACGGTCGATGACGAGCTTGAGCGACTCGGTGCGCGGCACTTCGCCGTCGATCCCCGCGTAGCGGACATCGTTCACCTGGCTGAACTCGCTCTCGTCGTCGAGCACGGGCGGCGGCACGTCGAAAGAGCGGCGCCAGAGCTGGAACTGCTCGGGACCGAACTCCTCGAGGGTCTGCGCCTTGTCCTTGCCCTGGAGCGCCCCGTAGTGGCGCTCGTTGAGGCGCCAGGAGCGGGTCACCGGGATCCACAGGCGGTCCGCGGCATCGAGGGCGATGTTCGCGGTCTGGATCGCGCGGCTCAGCAGCGAGGTGTGCAGCACGTCGGGGAGGATGCCGGATTCTGCCAGCAGCTCGCCACCGCGGCGGGCCTCCTTCTCGCCCTGCTCGTTGAGGCGGACGTCCACCCAACCGGTGAACAGGTTCAGTTCGTTCCACTCGCTCCGGCCGTGGCGGAGCAGGATGAGGGTGCGCGTCGCAGTCATGCCGTCAGTTTATCCGTCCGGGGCACGGCACCCGAGTCGGATGCTGGGAGGATGGAGACATGGCGTCATCTCCCCTCGGCCGGCCGACCCGCGGCACCACGGGGACGAACCGGCTGCGACGCAATGACCGCTGGATCGCGGCGAGCGCTGCGCTGCGCCGGGCATCCGACCCGCTGGTCGTCGATCTCGGCTACGGCGCCAGCGGCGTCACCGCCTTCGAGCTCGCGACACGCCTGGTCCGGGTGCGCGACGACGTCGAGGTGCGTGGCCTGGAGATCGACCCTGCGCGCGTCGCGACAGCCGACGCCCAACTCGCCGAGGTGCGCGCCGGGCGGACTCCCTTCGCTCCCCACCTGCCCGTGTCCTTCGCACGCGGTGGCTTCGAGGTTCCCCTCCCCGCCGGACGCTCGGCTGCGGTGATCCGGGCGATGAACGTGCTGCGGCAGTACGACGAGCAGGATGTTCCGGATGCCTGGTCCCGCATGGCATCGCGCCTGGCTCCCGACGGTCTGCTGTTCGAGGGCACCTGCGACGAGATCGGCCGCGTGTCGAGCTGGATCGATGTCGACGCCCACGCGGCTCCCCTGCGCTTCACGATCTCGCTGCGTCTCGCCGATCTGGAACACCCCAGCATCGTCGCCGAGCGTCTGCCGAAGGCGTTGATCCACCGCAACGTCCCGGGCGAGCGCATCCATTCCCTGCTCGTCGACCTCGATCGGGAGTGGGACCGCGCGGCTCCTCTGTCGACGTTCGGCGCCACGCAGCGCTTCCTCGCCGCCGTGGGCGCTCTTCGGGACCAGGGCTGGCCGGTGCTCGGCGGGCGCACACGATGGCGACTGGGCGAGCTCACGCTGCCCTGGGCAGCGGTCGCTCCGCTCTCGGACTGAGCTCAGCTTCCGGAATCGCGCGGATCCGGTGCCGTGGGCCGTCGTGACAGACGGGTGAGGCGCGGGATGTCTGCCGTGGCACCTGCATCCGCCGGCACGATCACCTGCTGCGAGGCGGCGATGTCGATGCCGTCGACGCGCACCACGAGGTCGCCGACCGGAGCCCGTCGAGACAGGATGGCGAGCGCGATCGGACCGTCTTCGTGATGACGCGCGACCGAGGTGAGGCGTCCGACTTCGTCGTCGCCGGCGAAGACCGCGGCACCGGGCTCGGGCAGGATCGCATCGCTGCCGTCGAGGTGGAGCGCGGCCAGACGACGGGGCGGGTGCCCGAGGTTGTGGACCTTGGCGACGGTCTCCTGTCCGCGGTAGCAGCCCTTGCTCAGGTGCACCGCGCTGCGGATCCAGTCGGACTCGTGGGGCAGCGAACGCTCGTCGACCTCGGTCGTCCAGCGCGGACGCCAGGCGGCGACACGTAGTGCCTCCGCAGCGAGGAGACCGGCGAGCGCCTCCCGATCGAGAGAGGCGGCGAGAGCGTCGGCGCCCTCCGCGGTGAGGATCACCACCCGCCAGGCGTAGTCGGCAGCCGGATGCTCGACGACCTCGGAGTACTGGTGGCCCCCGACACTGATCTGCTGCCACGGGTCGGCCCAGATGAGGGCGATGCCGTTCGGGGCGAACGCCGCGGCAGTCGCCGTCGCTGCGATGACGCCGCCGTCGATGTATCCGACCAGAACGAGGTCGGAGCGGACGTCGACGGTGGCCTGCGTGCGGAACTTCATGCGCGTCAGCCAGCCGGCGAGCGCTTCGGCGTCGCCGGTGTCGGCGATGAGCCACGTGGATGCGCCGTCGTCGAAGACTCCTGCCGCATGCTCCACCCGGCCCTGCGGGTCGAGCACCAGGAGCTCGGTGCTGTCGCCGGGGGCGAGCCGCCCGACGGCCTGGGACGTGATCGAGTCGAGCCAGCTCAGCCGCTCGGGACCGGCCACCTCGATCACCGTGCGATCACCGAGAGGCGCGAGGGCCGCGCCGTCGGCGAGACGTCGCTGCTCACGGAACGCGTCGCCGAAATGCGCGATCCGGTCGCCGTCGGAGACGACGCCGTCGACCTGGCGGAAGCCGGGCACGTCAGACCTTGGCCAGCCGCGCCGACGCGTGCGAGCGCAGCGGGGTGCCGAGAGCGGCGATGTCCCACGCCCACAGCAGGTGTCCGTCGACGAGGCCGTACATGCGTGACGACGCGGTGTGCACCTTCGCACCGGCGCTGCGCACGACGGCGTCCGAGCCGATGTCGATGCGCGGGCCGTTGATCTCGCCGATGTAGAGCTCGAGGGCGCCGTCTGCGTGCGCGAGGGAGACCTCGATCGGGAATCCGCCGCTGGGCGCGCGCAACTCCTCCACGTCGTCGACCGTGCGGGTGACAGCGGGGGCGGTGGGCGGGAGCAGTGCGGGACCGGCATCGGCGGCCGTCGCCGGGCGCGCGAGGCGCCAGAAGCCCGTCTCCGCGAGCAGTGCCGTCACCGGTGCGCCGTCTTCGGTCAGGAAGGTCGCCGTGCCCGAGTAGTTCAGGAAGGGCCCGCCGTCATGACTGAAGCTGACCCGGTGCGTGAACTCGCCCTGCAGGCGCTCGTCGCCGACCGGGTAGTCGATGACACCAGTGCCCTCCCAGACACCGATCAGCCACGCGAAGGGGACGAGATCGGCCGGGAGGTCGACGGGCAGTTCGAGCATCGTCGCGTCAGCGCTGGCCGCGGAAGAGGTTGCGCAGCACCACGGCCGAGACGAAGACGATAGCGAGGCTCGCAAGGCCCAGCAGGCCGATGAAGAACATTTCGAGCGCCATGAGGTCCATGTGCTCCACCTTACCGCGCCGCGCCGGTGTCAGGACGGGATCAATGCCGCGAGACCGAATCCGACCGAGATGATGCCCATCAGCAGCAGGGCTCCGATCACGCTGCCCGCCACGCGGAAGATGAAACCCTGCGTGCGTCCGTACCAGAGCTGCACCGCGAACGACAGGAGCACGACGCCGCCGAACCCGACCAGCAGCCACGGCACCCGCCACTCCTCGGGCACGAAGATGCCGATCGCGACGGTGGCGACGAAGGCCGTAGCCCAGACGACGAGCACACCGACGAACGCGTTGCGCGGTGCGAGTGCGGGATCCGTCATGTCTCCATTGTTGCGCATCGCTCCCGGTATCATGGCGGCACGACGTCGATCCGCGTCTGTGAGGAGTGCGTGTGGCCCAGGTGCTGGTTCTGACCAACGCTCCGCTCTCCGAGCAGGTGCTCCCCGCGCTCGAGCTGCTGAGCCACCGCGCGCGCCAGATCCCGGCAGAGCCTTCGCAGCTGCTCAGCGCCCCCGACTACGACGTCGTGATCGTCGACGGCCGACACGATCTCGTCGCCGCGAAGTCGCTGTGCCGCGTGTTGCGAACCGCCGGCCAGAATGCGCCGCTGCTGCTCGTCGTCACAGAAGGCGGGATGAGTGCCCTCTCGGGAGACTGGGGCATCGACGACGTCCTCCTCTCCACAGCGGGGCCCGCCGAGATCGACGCCCGGCTCCGTCTCGCCCTCGCGCGACGCGACGAGGTCGCCGAGCCCGCACACGTGCAGGCATCCGGCGTCACGATCGACGAGCAGTCCTACTCCGCCAAGCTGCGCGGAAGGCCGCTGGATCTCACCTATAAGGAGTTCCAGCTGCTGCACTTCCTGGCGACCCACCCTGCCCGTGTGTTCACCCGCGAGCAGCTGCTCAGCGAGGTCTGGGGGTACGACTACTTCGGGGGCACCCGCACGGTCGACGTGCACGTGCGACGACTCAGGGCGAAGCTCGGCGACCAGGAGCAGATCATCGGCACCGTGCGCAACGTCGGCTACCGCTTCAACGTCAACGAGGATGAGGGCCTCGCCAGCGCGGGCTGACGATCGACTCCGTTCACACGCGCGTCACCTCTCGGTGCTTAGATGTACCCCATGATCGATCCCGCACTCGCCGACGCCGGACTGGGTGACGCCGAAGACGACGACTTCGACGCCATCGAGTCCTACGACTCCCAGCTCCCGGACCACCGCTACCTGGATCGCGAGCTCAGCTGGCTCGCCTTCAACCAGCGCGTGCTCGAGCTCGCCGAGGATCCGTCGCTTCCCGAACTCGAACGCGCCAACTTCCTGGCAATCTTCGCGAGCAACCTCGACGAGTTCTTCATGGTGCGTGTCGCCGGCCTCAAGCGCCGCATCATGACCGGCCTCGCGGTGCCCACCAACATCGGCCGCTCCCCCGTCGACGCGCTGGCCGACATCTCGCGCGAGGCACATGCCCTGCAGCTGCGGCATGCCGACGCCTGGACATCGCTCGTGCGTCCGGCCCTGGCCGAATCCGGGGTGGAGATCACCGAGTGGTCCGAGCTCACCGACGGGGAGCGCTCGGCGCTGTCGGAGTACTTCGGGGCCCAGGTCTTCCCGGTCCTGATGCCGCTCGCCGTGGATCCCGCCCACCCGTTCCCCTACATCTCGGGGCTGTCGCTGAACCTCGCGATCCGCATCCGCAACGCCCGCACCGGACGTCAGGAGTTCGCGCGCCTGAAGGTACCGCCCATGCTCCCGCGCTTCGTCGAGGTGCCGGGAGGGGGCGAGATCAAGCGCTTCCTGCGCCTGGAGGAACTCATCGCCAATCACCTGGGCGATCTGTTCCCCGGCATGGAGGTGCTCGACCACCATGCGTTCCGTCTCACCCGCAACGAAGACGTGGAGATCGAGGAGGACGAGAGCGAGAACCTCATCCAGGCGCTCGAGGCCGAGCTGCTGCGCCGACGTTTCGGCCCGCCGATCCGACTCGAGATCACCGACGACATGGACGACGTCACGATGGACCTGCTGGTCCGCGAGCTCGACATCACCGACCTCGAGGTGTACCGGCTCCCCGGGCCGCTCGATCTGCGCGGTCTGTTCGACCTGTCCCGCATCGACCGACCCGACCTGCGGTACCCGCCGCATCTGCCGACCACCGCCGTGGCCTTCCAGCCCGCCGGGTCGAGCACCCGGGCCGACATCTTCAAGGCGATCCGCAAGTCGGACGTGCTGGTGCACCACCCGTACGAGTCGTTCACCACGAGCGTGCAGGCGTTCCTCGAACAGGCCGCCCGCGACCCGCACGTGCTCGCGATCAAGCAGACCCTCTACCGCACCTCCGGCGACAGCCCCATCGTGCAGGCCCTCATCGACGCGGCAGAGGCGGGCAAGCAGGTGCTGGCCCTCGTCGAGGTGAAGGCACGCTTCGACGAGGCGAACAACATCGTCTGGGCGCGCAAGCTCGAGAAGGCCGGTGTGCACGTGGTCTACGGCCTCGTGGGTCTGAAGACCCACTGCAAGCTCGCGCTCGTGATCCGCGAGGAAGACGGCAAGCTGCAGCATTACTCCCACGTGGGCACCGGCAACTACAACCCCAAGACCAGCCGCATCTACGAGGACTTCGGGCTGTTCACCGCAGATGCGCAGGTCGGCAAGGACCTGACGCGACTCTTCAACGAGCTCAGCGGCTACGCGATCGAGAAGAAGTTCAAGCGTCTCCTCGTCGCGCCGCTTCACCTGCGCAAGGGTCTGGTCCGCCAGATCGACGCCGAGCGCAAGAACGCCGAGGCGGGGATTCCCGCGCACATCCGCATCAAGGTGAACTCGATGGTCGACGAGGAGATCATCGATGCGCTCTACCGCGCGAGCGCGGCCGGGGTGAAGGTCGACGTCTGGGTGCGCGGCATCTGCAGCCTGCGCACCGACCTCGACGGCATCAGCGACAACATCACCGTGCGCAGCATCCTCGGCCGATACCTGGAGCACTCGCGCATCTTCGCCTTCGAGAACGGCGGTGACCCCCAGGTGTACATCGGCAGCGCCGACATGATGCACCGCAACCTCGACCGCCGCGTCGAGGCCCTGGTGCGGGTCACCGACCCCGCGCACCTCAAAGAGCTCGGGACCTTCTTCGACCTCGCGATGGACGCCGGCACGACCTCGTGGCACCTCGGCGCGGGAGGGGTCTGGGAACGCCACTCGGTGGATGCCGACGGCAAACCCCTGATCGACCTGCAGGATAAGACCATGGGGCTGATCCAGCGGCGCCGTCGCGCGCGGGCGGTTCGATGAACACGCGGCAACTGCAGCTCCCGGCCGACACGACCAACTCGAAGTGGACGGACAAGGCCGTGTACGCGGCGGGAGCGGTGGTGTGGCGCCTCGTCGAGGGCAAGCTGCGAATCCTGCTGATCCACCGCACGAAGTACCGCGACATCACGCTGCCCAAAGGCAAGGTCGATCCCGGGGAGATGCTCGCCGAGACCGCCGTGCGGGAGGTGCACGAGGAGACCGGCATCAAGGTGTCGCTCGGGGTGTCGGTCGGCGTGAGCCGGTACCACCTGGCCTCCCAGAAGCAGAAGGTCGTGCACTACTGGGCAGCGGAGGCGACGGATGCCGCGATCCGTGAGTCGACGTTCGTCCCCAACCGGGAGATCGCGGCGCTGGAGTGGGTCAGCGTGAAGAAGGCGCGGGCACGCTTGAGCTATCCCGTCGACCTCGAGATCCTCGACTTCTTCTCCAACCTCGTCGACGATGGCGTGCTGCGCACCTTCCCGGTGATCGCGCTACGGCACGCGAAGGCCACTCCTCGTTCGGAGTGGGACGGCTCGGATGCCTCCCGTCCGCTCACCGAGCGCGGGCGCAAGCAGGCGAAGTCGATCGTGGGACCGCTGCGCGCGTTCGGTGTGCGTCGGATCGTGACGAGCGACGCGGTGCGCTGCGTGGAGACCATCACGCCTCTCGCTCGTGCCCTCGATCGCAAACCCGTGAAGACGGAGAAGATGAGTCAGGATGCCTGGGAGGACGGCGAGTCCGACCTGCGATCCGTCGTCGGCCGCCGCATCCGCGCCGGCAAGCCGGCTGTGCTGTGCAGCCACGGCCCGGTACTGCCCGGCCTGCTCTCGGAGATCGCGCTGGCCACCGGCACCATCCAGGGGTCGTATCTCAGCAGCGCCGCAGACCTCGAGCCGGCCGCGTTCTCGGTCGTGCATCTCTCGGCCACGAACCCCGGATCCGGCATCATCGCGATCGAGACGCACGTCCCCAAGGTCTGACGTACCCCTGATTTCTCGCGGGAGCACCCCAGAGAGTCGCCCGTCGTTCACCTGCCGTTCACCTGCTCGGGAGAGTCTCGTTAACCGTCGCCCATAGCGTCACTGTGTGCCCTGCACCGGGCCCCACCCATTCCAGATCGAAGGATCCACAGTGAAGATCTCCCGAATCGCACGAATCGGCGCCATCGGCGCCGTCGCCGCCCTCGCACTCGCCGGCTGCGCCGCGAACGAAGCAGGCACCGGTTCCACCGACGAGCCCACCTCCAACGCTGCAGCCGTCAGCGGCTCCCTGGTGGGCGCTGGCGCCTCCTCGCAGCAGGTCGCCATCCAGGCGTGGACCGCCGAGTTCCAGAAGACCAACCCCGACGCCCAGGTCGAATACGACCCGCAGGGTTCGGGTGGCGGCCGCGAGTCCTTCCAGCAGGGCGCGGTCAACTTCGCCGGCTCCGACCGCGCGTTCAAGACCGACGAGATCTCGGCCGGCGGTTTCGGTGCGTGCGTCGACGGCTCCGACCTCATCGAGATCCCGGCCTACATCTCCCCGATCGCCATCGTCTTCTCGCTCGACGGCGTGGACGAGCTGAACCTCGACGCCGGGACCATCGCGTCGATCTTCGCCGGCAAGATCACCAACTGGAACGACCCGGCGATCGCCAAGGACAACCCCGACGCGAAGCTCCCCGACCTCGCCATCACGCCGGTGCACCGCTCCGACAAGTCGGGCACCACGGGCAACTTCACCGACTACCTCGCGCAGACTGCCGGCGACGTGTGGACCGCAGGCAGCGTCGAGGAGTGGCCGGCCGACCTCGCAGGCGAGTCCGCCGAGAAGACCTCGGGTGTCGCCAACGCCGTCAAGGGCGGACAGGGCCTCATCGGCTACATCGACTCGTCGCAGGCCGCCGACTTCTCGTCGGTCAACGTCAAGGTCGGCGACAAGTTCGTGCCGCACTCGGCCGAGGGTGCAGCCGCCACGCTCGACGCATCGAAGATCGAGGAAGGCCGCACCGACGGCGACCTCGCCTTCGCGATCGACCGCACCACCACCGCTGACGGCGCGTACCCCGTGCTCCTCGTCAGCTACCTCATCGGCTGCGCCGAGTACGAGGACGAGAACGTCGCCGCACTGACCAAGGCGTTCTTCACCACCGCGATCAGCGCTGAGGGCCAGGACGTCGCCGCGACCAACGCCGGCAGCGCCCCGATCTCGGACGACCTGCGCACGCAGGCACAGGCTGCGATCGACCTCATCAAGTGAGCCAGTGACGGTCTCCGGGATGCCACGCGGCATCCCGGAGACCGTCTGCTCGCGTCAGACACCCGATCTCCACTGAGCAGGAAGCAGCTCCCATGACAGCCACGACCTCGCCGGCGTCGACGCGCATCGTCGCGAAGAAGCGCGCCGGTGACCTCTGGTTCTCCGGAACGGCGGTCGCCGCCGGATCCATGATCATGATCACGCTGGCCGCGGTCGCGATCTTCCTCATCGTGCAGTCCATCCCGGCCTTCACCGCCACCGCCGAAGACGCCTCGCTCCTCAAGACGAACTTCTGGGACTACGTCGGCCCGCTCCTCTTCGGCACCGTCTGGGCGGCCTTCCTGGCGCTCCTGCTCGCCGTCCCCCTCTCGCTCGGCGTCGCGCTGTTCATCACGCACTACGCCCCGCGTCGACTCGCTCAGGGCCTGGGCTACGTGGTCGACCTGCTCGCCGCCGTCCCCTCGGTCGTCTTCGGCCTCTGGGGCATCCTGGTCCTCGCACCGGCGGTCCAACCGATCTACGTCTGGCTGAACACCAACGCCTCCTGGATCCCGTTCTTCAGCGGCGTCGTCTCGCCCACCGGCCGCACAATCCTCACCGCAGCCATGGTGCTCGCCGTCATGGTCGTCCCGATCATCACGGCCATCTGCCGCGAGATCTTCCTGCAGACCCCTCGCCTCCACGAAGAGGCCGCCCTCGCCCTCGGCGCCACCCGCTGGGAGATGGTGCGGATGGCCGTGCTCCCCTTCGGCCGCTCCGGCATCGTCTCCGCTTCGATGCTCGGCCTCGGCCGCGCGCTCGGTGAGACCATGGCCGTCGCGATGGTGCTCTCGGTGAGCAAGGCCGTCACCTTCGAGCTGCTCACCTCGACGAACCCCTCCACGATCGCCGCCAACATCGCGCTGACGTTCCCCGAGGCGTACCAGGTCAACATCAACATCCTCATCGCGACCGGTCTGATCCTGTTCGTCGTGACGTTCGCGGTGAACGCTCTCGCACGCTGGTTCGTGAACCGCCGCAAGGAATTCTCGGGAGCGAACTGACATGACCGTTACCGCCCCTGAATCGGCTCGCACGGCGAGCGCGGCTCCCTCGCAGCTCTCGCTCAGCTCGGGACACCTTCCCCGCTGGTCGCCGTGGGCGCTGCTCGCCCTCTCCCTCTTCATCGGTTTCACGCCTTTCGCGCTCGAAGCGCTCGCCAGCGGATCCGACCTGAACATCGCGGGCTCCGTCGTGCTCGGCGCGGTCATCTACCTGGTGCTCATCTACGTGATGTCGCGCATCATCGAAGGCTCCAGGAAGGCGCTCGACCGCCTGATCACCGGAATCGTCACCTCGGCGTTCGCGATCGCGATGGTGCCGCTGGTGTCCGTCGCGATCACGGTGGTCGCCAACGGCGTCGCCCGCTTCGACGGGCTCTTCTTCTCCTCCTCGATGCGCGGAGTGCTCGGTGAGGGCGGCGGTGCCCTGCACGCCATCATCGGCACGCTCCTGGTCACCCTGGCCGCAGCGATCATCTCCATCCCGATCGGTCTGATGACGGCCGTGTACCTGGTCGAATACGGGAAGGGCGGGCGCATGGCCCGCACCATCACGTTCCTCGTCGACGTCATGACCGGGATCCCCTCGATCGTCGCGGGTCTGTTCGCCTACGCCGTGTTCGCGCTGATCTTCGGACCGGGTGTGCGCATGGGCATCGCGGGTTCCGTGGCCCTGGCCGTGCTCATGATCCCGGTCGTCGTACGCTCCACCGAGGAGATGCTGCGACTGGTGCCGAACGAGCTGCGCGAAGCCTCGTACGCGCTCGGGGTGCCGAAATGGCTCACGATCGTCAAGGTGGTCCTCCCGACCTCGATCGCCGGAATCACGACGGGTGTCATGCTCGCCATCTCCCGCGTGATCGGCGAGACCGCGCCGCTGCTGCTGACGGCCGGCTTCACCGACGCGATGAACTACAACCTCTTCAGCGGGCGCATGCAGACCCTCCCGGTGTTCACGTACTCGCAGTACGCGTACCAGGGCATCCCCGCTGAGGCATACGTGGAGCGGGCCTGGGCCGCAGCCCTGACGCTCATCATCATCGTCATGCTGCTCAACCTGATCGCGCGGCTCGTCGCGAAGATCTTCGCACCCAAGACCGGCCGCTGAGCCTCGACCCGACAAGCAAGGAACTGCAGTGTCCAAGAGCATTGAAGTCAACGACCTGAACGTCTACTACGGCGACTTCCTCGCCGTGGAGGGCGTCTCCCTCGACATCCAGCCGCGCAGCGTGACCGCATTCATCGGCCCCTCCGGTTGCGGCAAGTCCACCTTCCTGCGCACCCTCAACCGCATGCACGAGGTCATCCCCGGAGCCCGCGTCGAGGGAGAGGTGCTGCTCGACGGCAAGGACCTCTACGGCCCCGGCATCGACCCGGTGCTCGTGCGCCGCCAGGTGGGCATGGTCTTCCAGCGGCCGAACCCGTTCCCCACGATGTCGATCAAGGAGAACGTCCTCGCCGGCGTGAAGCTCAACAACAGCCGCATGTCGAAGAGCGACCAGGATGCCCTGGTCGAGAAGTCGCTCACCGGTGCGAATCTGTGGAACGAGGTCAAGGACCGCCTCGACAAGCCCGGTTCCGGCCTCTCCGGCGGTCAGCAGCAGCGTCTGTGCATCGCCCGTGCGATCGCCGTCTCGCCGCAGGTGCTGCTGATGGACGAGCCCTGTTCGGCCCTCGATCCCATCTCGACGTACGCGATCGAGGAGCTGATCGGCGAGCTCAAGAACGAGTTCACGATCGTGATCGTGACGCACAACATGCAGCAGGCGAGCCGCGTGTCCGACAAGACGGCGTTCTTCAACATCGCCGGCACCGGCAAGCCGGGCAAGCTGATCGAGTATGACGACACGACCTCGATCTTCACCACGCCGTCTGTGCAGGCCACCGAGGACTACGTCTCCGGCCGCTTCGGTTGACCCTGGCCCCTGCTGACCCCCCTTGCTGCTGGCCCCCCTGCTGCTGACCCCCTGCTGCTTCGGCGCCAACTGCTTCGCCGCCAAAACCCAGATCACTTGAGTCACTGACGGCGTGTCACCTGTTGACACGCCGTCAGGTCGTCCGGTGGTCTGGGTTTTGGCCTACCCGAACGAGATGCACTTCGACTGCACAGTCACTGATTGCCACGTGTTGTCCAAAGCTCGTGCGGTTTCGGCCCTGACCGACGGCGTGCCCAGGGCAGTATCGGGCGATGTCCTTCGTGCGCGCCGCTTCTGTGCTGAGTGCGCTCGGGCGGATGGCACGGACGTCGGAGCTTCGTCGACGGGGTGTGAGCCGCGATGAGCTCTCGCGTGCGGTGCGCTCCGGCGAAGTGCTGCGACCTCGTCAGGGCGTCTATGCGCTCCCCGACACCGCGGACGCCTGGGTGCATGCGGCGTCTCACGGAGGCACGATCGGATGCGCGCAAGCCGCAGCGGAGCATGGGCTCTGGGTGCTCAATCGTCCTTCGTCGAATCACATCTGGATGGGAGCCGCAGGAACTCCACGATCGACATGCGACGCCTGCGTGCTGCACTGGGATGAGGGTCGCGCGCGCGTCGGCGAGGCTGCCCCCGTCCCGAATGCCCTCCTTCAGATCGCGGGGTGCTGCGGCGAGGACACGTTCTTCGCCGCGCTCGAATCGGCCTTGCGTCGATCACTCCTCTCCCCCGCTGGGCTGATCTGGCTTCGCCGCCATCTTCCGACGTCGATGCGGTGGCTCGTCGCGTTCGCTCGTGCAGATGCCGACAGCGGACTCGAGTCGCTCATCCGGCTTCGGCTGCACCGGATAGGGATCGCGGTCAGGACCCAGGTGCCCGTCTCGGGTGTCGGGGAGGTCGACATCGTCATCGGCGACTTCCTCATCGTCGAGGCCGACGGCCGGGAGAACCATGCAAGGGAGAAGGAGCGGAGCAAGGACCTGCGGCGTGACGCAGCTGCTGCCGCCGCCGGATACACGACTCTGCGATTCACCTATGAGCTGATCATCGACGACTGGCATCTCGTCGAGGCCGCGATCCGCGGCGCTGTCGCACGCGGGGCTCACCTCGCGCCGGTGTGACGACTCCTCGAAGCCTCATCCCTTCGTCCGACCCCGCCGAACCTCATCCCTTCGTCCGCCCCGCCGAACCCTCATCCTTCGTCCGACCCGCCGAAACGGAGATCAGGCGCGAGGGCCACGGCGTGTCGCGCCTAGACACGCCGTGCCGTGAAGGGGTGCTCTCTGTTTTGGCAGGAGGGAGGGTGGGAGGGAGGGAGGGGGCGGGAGGGAGGGGGGAGGGAGGGGTGGGGTCAGTCGCGGGGAGAGAGCAGGTAGTGGTTCAGAGCGGCTGTCAGGGCGTGGTCGACCGGAAGAGAGACGTCGTCGACGGCCGTGATCGCTGCAGCCAGGCGGACGCTCGACACGAGCCACGCGGCATCGGCCTGCGGAAGATCGGTCGCGGGAATGCGGTCGTACCCGACCTCGAACCCTTGGGTGACGAGGTGCTCGTACACGCTGAGCTGCGTCGTGCCGTGCAGGATGCCGCCGTTCGGGGCCGGAGTGACGAATCGGTCGCCGAAGCGGAGGATCAGGGAGGCCGTCGGAGCCTCCAGCACGAAACCGTCGCTCGAGAGGAAGATCGCATCGTCCGCGCCGCGTCGATGCGCCTCACGCAGGGCCGCCATGTTCACGGCGTACGACAGCGTCTTCGCGCCCAGCAGCAACCACGGGGCACGTTCGGCCGCTCCCAGGTCGTAGCCGCGATCGAGGGTCACCACGCGCACGCCTCTCTCGCGCACTGTGGAGAAGTCGGCGGCCGGGGCTGCCGTCACCCATGCGGTCGGCGTGGGCCCGTGCTCGACACCACGGCTGAGGATGAGCTTGATGACGGACTCGCCGGCACCGAGCTGTGCAGCGGCGTGGTCGATCGCCTGGCGCCACTGCGCGAGATTCGGCGCCGGAAGGTCGCACAACCGGGCCGAATGCGCGAGTCGCTCCAGATGCGGGACGACCTCCTGTGCGTGCCCGTCGACCACGCCGATCGACTCGAACACCCCGTCACCGCGCTGCGTGCTCAACTCTCCGACGCTGAGCGCGGGAGCTGCGGCATCCACCTGAGTGAACGTGTCGGCGAAGTCGCCGCGCTGCGCATCGGCGGCGACGGGATCGATCATGAGTGCAAAGCGCCCGGTCATGGTCCGAGCCTAGATGGCGGGAATACCCACCGCCGCATCGCGTTACAATTGAGTGGCCGGGCCGCATAACCCCGGGCTCCAATTTTTGCCGCTTTGAGCGGCCTTCCGCCGAGAGGCGTTCTTGCGGCCCGGTCTTTTCATGTCCGGGACCGGCCCGGGTCGTCTCAGGCGAGTCCGTCCATCCGCCACAGCACGGCAGCCGCGGCCAGATCCTGCCCGTAGCTGCTCAGCCGCAGCGCACGGGTGGTCAGCTCGCTGGCCCGTGCCGGTTCGGTCGGCTCGTAGTCGTCCGCCGTGTGCGTCGCGCCGGAAGCCTGCACGCGGCAGAACGCTGCGGCGCGGTCGAGAGCGACGGCGAAGTCACCCCGGAAGGCTCCGCGCAGGATCGTGTCGATCAACGCGACCAGTTCATCCGGGCTCGCCGGTACCGGTGCCCCGGCGATCACCGCATCGGCGGACGGCAGCTCGACACGCCCCCGGTCGTAGAGGAGGGCGGCGGTCTGCGGATCGCCGTGGATCGCGAGCTGCAGCACGTAGAGGCGCCACAGGGCACCGGGCAACGTGCGCGAGGGCGCCTTCGACCAGAGTTCCGCGATCTCATCGATCCCGTGCTCGGCGGTGAAGGCGACGAGACGCTCAGCGCTCGCCCCGCTCTCGTCCGCGCGGACGCGGGTCAGCAGGGCTGATGCCGTGGCGTGCGCGATGCGCGTCTCCTCGGCGGGATCGTGTGCGCCGACGATGTTGTCGAAGGCACTCGTCGGGCGGCGCACAGGCCGGTGGTACTGCTCGGGCATCCCTCCAGGGTACGCGCGATCAGTGCGGCTCACGCCGTGGGGATGACGATCACCGGATCGGTGGTGGGCTGACCAGTCGGAGAGCCCCCGGCCTGCTCGACGGTCACCGCGATCGCGTCGCCCGCCTGCATGTCTCCGGCGAGCACAGCCGTGGCGTCGCCGTCGTCGACGTCGAAGACCCCCGCAGATACCGGGGCGTCGCCACGCACGAACCACAGTTCGTAGGTCTGCCCGTCCCCCGGGTTGGGGATGCCGTCGGCCACCAGCACGGCCTTGCCCGCGGACGCCGACCAGTGGGCCGTCGCGGTTCCCCCGTCGTCGAGCGCGACGGTCGCTTGCTGAGCGTCACCCGCGGCTTCGATCTCCTGCAGAGCGACCACGCTCGCCGGCGGGTTCAGCTGCTGGTTGAGAGCGACCGCACCGATCCCGACCCCCACCAGCACGGCGAGGCACGCCGCCAGGGCGAAGACGGTCCGCGACCACCGACGCGGCTTCGACTTCGACCCCGTCTCGGTCTCGGTCTCGGTCTCCTGCGAGACCCGCACGCTCTCCTCCGTCGCGGAGGGAGCACCGGAGCCCGTCGAGGCGTCATGGTCCTGTGGCATGTCGGCGATCTGCGCGAGCAGAGCCGAGCGGATGAACGCGGGAGCGGTGACGGGCTCGACCGGATCCGCGAGCAGCGCAGCCGCGGCGGCGTCCGCCTCGACCGTGTTCTGCCACTCCGGATGCTCGGCGAGAGCTGCGCGGTAGCGGCGTTCGTCGTCGCTGGAGAGCGAGTGCAGCGCGGCACCTGCCGCGAGCTCCGCGAAGTCCTTCTCGTTCATGCCGTCACCCCCATCGCCGTGCGCAGACGGCTGAGCCCGTCTCGCATCCGTGTCTTGATCGTCCCCAGTGGCGCCCCCACGAGGGCCGCGATCTCGTTCTGACTGTAACCGCCGTAATATGCGAGGACGAGTGCTTCACGCTGCGCCTCGGGAAGCCCCGAAAGCGCTTCGACGACCTTCCCTCCCTCTATCCCCAGTTCGACCCGCTCCGCGACACTGTCGTGCGCGACGCCGATGTCCTTGAATCCTGCTCGTACGTCCCGGTCGGCGCTCGACTGCGATGCTCGCACCCGATCGACGGCCCGGCGATGAGCGATCGTCATGATCCACGCTCGTCCCTGACCTCTGTTCGGAGCGAAGCGCGAAGCGGATTGCCAGATCTCCAGAAACACCTCCTGAAGCACCTCCTCACTCTGTGACCGGTTGACCAGCACGCGGAGGATGAGGCCGAACACGCGGGAGGAGAGCGTGTCGTAGAGAGTCACGAAGGCAGCCTGATCACCGGACGCGACGCGGACGAGGAGGTCGGCGACAGCATCCTGTGTCGCTCCGTCCTCGGGAACGTCGAACCCATCGATGACCATCTCCACCAGCATGCCGCATCTCCTCCCCGATCACGTGCAGACGTCACCCGAACGTGAAGGAATAGACCTCGATACCTGCGGGCACATCGAGCGTGACCGAGCCCTCGGCGATGTCAGCCTGCTTGACGACCTCGTAGGAGCGAGGCGTCCCTTCGACGGAGATGGTCTTCTTCGATCCGTCGTCGCGCGTCACGACGATGTCACCGGAACCCGCCACCACGATCCGCACCTCCGCTGCGCGGTACTCGAGGTTGATCTTCCCCGCTCCTCCATCGGGCTTCGCGAACTGCGTCTCGACCGTCCACTCGCCGTCGAGCGCGAAGCTGTCGGCGGGCTGATCCTTCGGGAACGCGTAGGTGTTCGTGCCCTGGCGATACTCACCGTCTCCGCCATAGTTCACATCCTTGGAGGAGCCGAGGAAGGTCTCCCGCGTGGTCGATCCCACATCGGGTGTGTCATCCTCGACATCCGTCGCGGCCGGCAGTGTGACGGACGGATCCGCGTCTTCCAGCAGCTGGCGGATCATCGACTCGGTCGCGGCGTAGTTGCCCTCGCCGAACGAGATGTGGCGAACCGTGCCCTCGGCATCGATGAGGTAGTGGGCGGGCCAGTAGCGGTTGCGATAGTTCGTCCAGGTCGACAGATTGTTGTCGAGCGCGACGGGGTACTCGATGCCGAAGCCGCGAGCACCTGCCGCGACGTTGCCCGGGTCCTTCTCGAACGCGTACTCCGGAGAGTGGATGCCGATCACGTCGAGGCCGGCGTCGCGGTACGCCTCGTCCCACGCGACCACATGCGGCAGCGAGCGCTGGCAGTTGATGCAGGAGTAGGCCCAGAAGTCGATCAGCACCACCTTGCCGCGCAGATCCTTCAGATCGACCGCCTCGCCGTTCGGGGTGTTCAGCCACTCCTGGATTCCCTTGATCGACGGGGCGGTGCCGCACGACTCGAGCTCCTCCGCACCGTTGGTGCACTTGTCGAGGTCCTTGTTCTCGTCGTTGACGAGTCCGCCCAGGTCGAGTGCGTCCTGCACCTGCTCGGAGTCCGCGATCTGCTCCTGCAGCGGAGCCGTGTAGTCGGGAAGCAGCCGCTGCAGCGCCTGTGGCACGTTGAACACGAGGCCGACGGCGAGCGCGATCATCGCGATGCCCGCGGCGATGCGCAGTCCGCGCTCCTTCGAGCGGAAGGAGCGGATGCGCTCGACCACGCTGCGACCGGCGAGCGCGAACACCAGCAGCGGCACGGCGACCCCGATCGCGAACGAGACCGTGAGCAGCACCGTTCCCACGCCGATCTGACCGGTGGATCCGGCCACGATGATCGCCGCGAGCACGGGACCCGCGCAGGGGACGAACACCGCACCGAGGGCGAGTCCGACGCCGAAGCCGCTCCCCCGGTTCTTCACCTCGCGCTGACCGAAGCGCTGGAACGGACGCTCCAGGATGTGCTGGAAGCGGGGCACGATGAGGCCGACGCCGATGATGATCAGCACCGCGATGCCGACCCAGCGGATGATGTCCTGCGGCAGATTCAGCAGCCCCAGCAGCAGCGAGCCGCCGAGGGTGACGAGCGTGAAGCTGAGCACCAGACCCGCGATCACGAAGTAGGGCCTGCTGCGCCTGGCCGGCACCACCTCGTCCTCATACCTCGCCGACTGCGCCCCTCCGGTGAGGAAGATCACGGGCAGCACGGGCAGGATGCACGGCGAGATGCCGGTGATGAGCCCGCCGAGCAGGCCGATGATGATCAGGTCCATGAGGTCCCCACTTCTGTCGGGAGCTGTTCGCTCTGGGGGTCTCATCGGATTGGCCTCGAAGATTTCTCAGATTCGTCCCATCCGATCCCGAACGGGCTCCGAACAGCCCTCGACGCCACGGAGAGGCCGTGGCTCAGTTCTGAAGGAGCTCGACATGTTCAGCACCAAGAAGAAGGTCACCGCGGCAATCACCCTCGGCCTGGCGAGCGCGTTCCTGCTCTCCGCCTGTTCCATGGGCAGCGGCAGCACCTCGGAGTCGTCTTCCGAGCCGAAGGCACCGGAGACGTCGGAGTCGACGCCGATGGAGATGGACCCCGCAGCCAACCTTGTCGGCCCCGGTTGCGCGGCATACGCCGACGCGGTGCCGGACGGCGCTGGTTCGGTCCAGGGGATGTCTCAGGACCCGGTCGCGGTCGCGGCCTCGAACAACCCGCTGCTGACCACGCTGGTCGCTGCGGTGAGCGGAAAGCTCAACCCCGACGTCGACCTCGTCGACACCCTGAACGGCAGCGAGTTCACGGTCTTCGCACCGGTGGATGACGCCTTCGCCAAGATCGACCCGGCCACCATCGAGGCCCTCAAGACCGACAGCGCCACGCTGAGCTCGATCCTGACGTACCACGTGGTCCCCGGCCAGATCGAGCCGGCCGACATCGACGGCATGCACACCACCGTGCAGGGTGCCGATCTCGAGGTCACGGGCAGCGGCGACGACCTGAAGGTCAACGGCGCGAGTGTCATCTGCGGTGGAGTGCAGACCGCGAACGCGACCGTGTACCTCATCGACACGGTGCTGATGCCCCCGGCTTCCTGAGCCAGGGATGGCCGGGTGGGAGGACACCCGGCACGCGCCCTTCTCGGGAGCAGGGGGAGGAACCCGGGAAGGAAAAGGGGCCGTCGGCGGTGCTGTGTCGCCGACGGCCCCTCGTCGTGCGCACTAGACTTTGATGAGGGGCCTCTAGCTCAGTTGGCAGAGCATCGGACTTTTAATCCGCGGGTCGTGGGTTCGAGCCCCACGGGGCCCACCGTAGATCGCCGTTCGGCGCCGTCTCAGGACTCGCCGCCGGGCGCTCCCGACAGCAGTTCCTGACGGACATCGGCCACTCCGCTCGGAACCGACTCCCCTTCGAGAGCGAACACCGGCGCCTCCTGGGTCCCTCCGATCCCACAGACGGCGACGCTGTCCACGCCGCCGAGGGTCTTGGGGATGACCACGAACCAGAGCGACGATGTCGAGAGCCATTCGGTGGTCGCCATGTCTGCGAAGTACGTGGCGTCCGGCGCGAGGGCGCGGGTCCTCTCGGCGCAGAGCTGGACGAGCGCGGTCGTCGTGAACTCCGTTCCCGTCGCCGGCGGTTCCGTGGTCTCGATCGCCGAGGGGGACGGGGCGGGCGTGGGCGACGAGGTCTTCGACTCGGACGGCGACGGGCTCGGCGACGGCTCGGGGGCGCACCCCGCGAGCAGGACGAGCGCGGAGAGGAGGACGAGTGCAGGACGGACGCGCATGTCTGGATCGTACTGCCGGGACACGCACATCTGCGGGGAGCGCTCCGAGGCGGATCGCTTCTCCCCTATCACCGGCTCCCCGCATCGGCCACCCCCTTTCCTCTCCGGCCGGAACGGGAGATCGTGAAGTGGTCCCCGAACGGCGGACGCCTCTCCAGGAAAGGACGAACGATGACTCTCAGCGGCAGCCGCGTGGCATTCCTCGCGACCGACGGATTCGAGGACAGCGAGCTCACGAGCCCCTGGGATGCCGTGACGGCAGAAGGCGCGAGCGCGACCTTGATCGCCCCCGACGGCGCGGCCATCACCGGCAAGAACGGCCACGAACAGGTCGTCGATCTGCATGCATCGGATACCACCGCGGATCAGTTCGACGCGTTGGTGCTCCCCGGCGGCGTCGTCAACGCCGATCATCTGCGCATGGACGAGGCGTCGATCGATCTGGCGCGAGCCTTCTTCGAGCAGCACAAGCCGGTCGGTGTGATCTGCCACGGCGCCTGGATCCTCATCGAGGCCGGTGTCGTCGATGGACGCACGCTCACCAGCTATCCGAGCCTGACCACCGATCTGCGCAATGCGGGGGCGACGTGGGTCGACGAGGAGGTCGTGGTCGACGAAGGTCTCGTCTCCAGCCGCACCCCCGACGATCTGCCGGCTTTCAACGCGAAGCTCGTCGAGGAGATCGGCGAAGGCAAGCACGCCGGGCAGACCGCCTGACGTCGAGGCTCAGGCTCGCGCACGGTGCCGACGCACGGCCGCCCGGTTCGCGCAGCGCACGGAGCAGAACCGCTGGCGGCCGTTGCGGGTCACATCCGCGACGACGTTGGTGCACGGCGCGGCCTGGCAGCGTCCGAGCCGGCTCATCCCCCGGGTGACGAGATGCAGCGACGTCCCCAGACTGATGATCGCGCGAAGCACATAGGGCAGCGACGGCACGTCATCGCGGTAGTGCAGGTGCCACCCCTCGCCGTTGTGGTTCGTCAATCTCGGATAGGCGGCCGCGGCGGCGAGTTGGGCGTTGAGCAGAACGGCCCGCGCATCGGGGTCGGGTTCATCGACGATCGCGAGCCAATCATCGAGGACGGCCCTGACCTTCTCGTGGTCGTCGACAGCGGGCGGGAACGTCTGTGTCATCCCGAGTTCCAGTGTGCGCTCTTCAATGCCGGCGCGGGTTTCCGGCCAGTCGTTGGCCAGCGAGGCGGCAAGCAGCACGGCATATTCACCGTAAGGGTTGAGATGCATAAGACCATTACATCACGCTGGATGCATGACCTCGCTGAACACGCTTCCGATTCCCCGCGTCCGCCCCGCCGCCGAGGCGCATGAGCATGCCTGGCTGGTGGAGTCACGGCATCCGACGAGCGAGGGCATCGTGCTCTATGTGCGATGCTCAGGCTGTGACACCCGCCGGGTCGATCTGCAGGCGCATTCGCAGACGCCCCCGGCGGCGCTGAGTGCCGAGGTGGGCGAGGTCACGCGGTCAGCTCGATGAGCGTGCGCGTCGTCCGCAGGTTGCGGGCCGTTCCCGCCACACCGAGCGCGCGATCCAACACCGCCTTCGTGAGCTTCGTGGAGTGCACACCGCCCGCACCGTAGTCGATCCACAGGTCGTCCCCGACCAGCGCGATCCGCTCGGCGGCGAGGAGACGCTGCTCCAGCGCGTCGACCGCGCCGGAGCAGGGCGACCCTTCCAGGAACATCGCGTGCACGAACTTCACATCGCCTTCGGGAAACGGCTGCGCGGATTCCGAGGAGACCAGCTGCGCATGAGTGCGGTGGATGACGGGGGTGTCGACCCCGAACTCGTCGCGGATGGCCACGCGCACGGCCGCACACGCGGCAGCCGGATGCTCCGGTGTCTCGCAGAGGATGTTGCCGCTCGCGATGTAGGTGGAGACGTCGACCAGATCGGTCTCGGCCGTGAGCATCTCGCGGAGGCGCACCATCGGCACGCTGTTGCGGCCGCTGACGTTGACCGCCCGCAGAAGCAGGACGCTGCGGCTCACGCGTCGGCGCTCTCGATCAGCTCCGCCCCCGCATGGACGAGTTCGGCGAGCGCGACCTCGCTGGGCTCCGCCGCGACGCCGGCGATGAGGTCGGTGAGGATGCGGACCCGCACACCGTGCGCGATGGCGTCGAGGGCGCTCGCCCGCACGCAGTGGTCGGTTGCGAGGCCCACCACGTCGGCGCTGAGCACACCTGCCGCAGTGAGTATCGCGCCGACCGTCTCCCCTGCCTCCGTCTGTCCCTCGAACATCGAGTACGCCGGCCTCCCCTGCCCCTTGCGGACATGGTGCGTCACGGCATCAGTCACCAACAGCGGGTCGTACTCGGCGCCCTCGCTCCCCGCGACGCAGTGCACGGGCCAGGAGTCGACGTAGTCGGGGGCCTCCGCGAAATGTCCGCCGTTGTCGCCCTCGGCATCGTGCCAGTCCCTCGAGGCGATGATCACCTCGTAGTCGGCCCCGTGGACGGCGAGGAATGCCGTGACGGCTGCGGCCACCGCATCGCCGCCCCCGACGGCGAGCGCGCCGCGCTCGGTGAAGTCGTTCTGCACATCGACGATGAGAAGCGCTCTGCTCATTCTTCGAGGGTACGCGGCGAGGAACGGGAAAGGCCCCGTGATGTTCTTCGCATCACGGGGCCTTCGGAGCCGCTTGTCAGAATCGAACTGACGACCTTTTCATTACGAGTGAAATGCTCTGCCGACTGAGCTAAAGCGGCGTGCGACGCGTGAGCGGCGCGATCACCGATATTACCCTGTCTCGCGCTCGCTCGCGAATCGAGGCAGCGATCACTCGCAGCGGAGACCGTCTTCCGGCACGACGTCGTCGAGCAGGAACGCCTCGACCGCGTCGTCGACGCACGCATTGCCCTTGTTGTACCCGGTGTGTCCCTCGCCGACACGCGTGATGAGCACGCCCTCTTCGAGTTGCTTCGCGAGCGACTCCGACCACTCGTACGGGGTCGCCGGGTCGTTCGTGGTGCCGATCACCAGGATGGGGCCTGCGCCTTCGGCCGTGATCTCGCCCCGTGTGCCCGTGGGCGGGTAGGGCCAGACCGAGCAGGAGTCGGGTCCGGTCCAGTACGGTGCGATCGTCGGCGCGCCCTCGGCGATCTTCGCGTTGGTGGCCGCTTCCGCGGCCGGATCGTCTTCCACCGGGTAATCCATGCAGTTGTAGGCGCGGAACGCCTCGGCGGAGTTATCGGTGTAGGTGCCGTTCTCCCGGCCGTTGTAGAAGTCGGCGAGGAACAGGGCCGACGTCGGGTCGCCCTGCAGAGCCTCGTCGAGCGCCTGCGTGAGGTAGCCCCAGCTGTCCTGCGAGTAAAGCGCGGCGATGATCGCCGTCATCAGCGAATCGGCGCCCAGCATGCGACCGTCACCGCTCTTCAGCGGCGTGCTGTCGACACTCGCCAGCAGCGCTCCCAGATCGGCCATCGCCTCGTCCACCGTGCCGTTGAAGGGGCACTCCCCCGAGTCCAGGCAATCCTGCATGTAAGCACGCAGCGCGGATTCGAACCCGAGCGCCTGGGTCGCCCCGACCTCGAGCCCGGGAACGGCCGGATCGATGGCGCCGTCGAGCACCAGGCGGCCCGCCTTCTCGGGGTACAGCTTCGCGTACGTCGCGCCGAGGAAGGTGCCGTACGAGTAGCCGAGGTAGTTCAGCTGCTTGTCGCCCAGCACCGCACGGATCAGATCCATGTCACGAGCGGCGTTGATGGTCGTGATGTACGGCAGGATGCCGCCGCTGTTCGCGTCGCACGCCTCAGCGAAGGCCTTGTGGGAGTCAAGCAGCTCGGCCTCCCACTCGGCGGTGCCGCGGGCAGCGGCAGGGATGCCGTACAGGTAATCGTCCATCTGCGGAGCGTCGTAGCAGGTCACCGCGGTCGAGTCACCGACTCCGCGCGGATCGAAGCCGATCACGTCGAAGTTCTCGATGAGGTCGGCACCGACCGCGAAGTCGAGGCTGTTGAGGATCAGGTCGACGCCGCTGGCTCCGGGACCACCCGGATTCGTCAGCAGCGAGCCGACAGGGGTTCCCTCGGCGCGGTGCCGGACCACCGAGAGGGTGATCTCGCCCTTGCCCGGGTCTTCCCAGTCGAGAGGAGCCGCCACATCGGTGCAGTCGAAGCCGACGCCGCACTCCGTCCACGTGAGGTCCTGGGAATAGAAGGGCAACAGGTCGTCTGCGACGCCCTCGGTGTCGGGGTCACTGGTCGTCGACGGCCGGGAGGACTGCTCGGGAATCATCGCGTACAGACAGCCCGAGAGGGCGACGGATGCGGCGGCGAGCCCTGCCACGATCGCGGCAGCACGACGCAGGCGGGAAGTCGATCGATTGTTCACGGTTTCCTCCCGCTCGTGATCGTCACGAGCAAGCTCTCCAGGGCGAGCAGAGGAGCGACATTGCGCTCCAACGACTGCCGCGTCTCGGCAAGGTGGTCAAGTACGACAAGAGTACGGGTCTCGGGCCAGGCGGAAGCGAGATCGGACAGCTCGGTGCGCAACTCGCTGTTGATGAGATCGTCGCCCTGCCCGAACTGCAGCATCACGACATCTCGGAACAGCGACTGCAGATCGGTGAGCACGCGGTCGATCCCGTCGCGCAGGCTACGCGTCGCACGCTTCTTCTGATCGTCTTCGAGCGCGGAGAGCTGCGTGCGCAGCGCCGGCGGCACAGCCTGTCCTTCGGCGATGCCGATGGTGCGCAGCAGCGAAGCCCTCTCCTGCGCGTCGCGCTCGGCGGTGAGCGCCTTCGCATCCTCCGTCGCGGCCTGGATGATGCGCCCGGCGACCTCGACGGCATCGCCCACTCCCCTGACCCCGAGAACCGAGCGGAGCGTCTCGTCGCGCCGCCGCCGCGCCGCATCGTCGGTGGCGAGACGCTGAGCCATGCCGATGTGGCGCTGGGCATGCCGCGCCGCCTGCTCGGCGACGCTCGCATCGACGCCGGTGCGAAGGCTGATGAGCCTGGCGACATCGGCGACATCGGGTTCCCGCAACCGCAGCGAGCGCACGCGGGATCGGATCGTGGGCAGCAGATCGGCCTCACTGGGCGCGCACAGGATCCACACCGTCTGCTCCGGCGGCTCTTCGAGTGCCTTCAGGAGCACGTTGGAGGTGCGCTCGACCATGCGATCGGCGTCTTCGACGACGATGACCCGATAGCGCCCCGCGGAGGGTGCGAAGTAGGAGCGTTCGACGAGACCGCGAGCCTCGGCGATCGTGATGATGACCTTGTCGGTGCGCAGGGCCGTGACATCGGGGTGAGTGCCGGCGAGCACCTGCCGCATGACCGTCTCGTCGTCGGGCCGGTCGGCGATCAGTGCAGCGGCGAAGGCGTAGGCGAGGGTCGAGCGGCCGGACCCGGGCGGACCCGTGATCAGCCAGGCGTGCGAGAGCGCTGAAGGATCGGATGCCGCGGCGCGGAGCGTGTCGACGGCGGCATCCTGCCCCCACACATCCGCCCAGGGGAAAGGGGCGGGAACGGTCTGGGGCATGCACTCAGCCTAATCGCGGCCACCGACGCCGACCGCACGGATGCCCACAGGCGAGCCGGCCGGTCGTGAGGGTTCAGCCGAGAAGCGCGCCGGCTCTGGCCCGGATCCGCTCGGCGATGGTCTCCGGCGCCGCTGCGGCGTCGAGCACGAGGAACCGGTTCGGTTCCGCCTCGGCGAGCTCGAGGAAGGCGTCGCGGACTCGGCCGTGGAACTCCGCCTTCTCGGCTTCGAGTCGGTCGAAAGGCTTGTCGGCGGAGTCCAGACGGGCGCGGGCCTCGGCAGGGTCCAGGTCGAGCAGGATCGTCAGATCGGGAAGCGCTCCCTCCGCCGCCCAGAGCGACAGCTCTCGGATCTCGGTTGCGTCGAGCACCCGACCGGCGCCCTGATATGCCACGGACGAATCGAGGTAGCGGTCCTGCAGCACGACATCGCCCCGCTCGAGCGCCGGACGCACGACCGTGGCGACGTGGTGTGCGCGATCCGCGGCGTACAGCAATGCCTCCGCGCGGGGCGCGATGTCACCGCGATGGTGCAGCACGATGTCGCGGACCAGCTGGCCGACCTCGGAACCACCGGGTTCGCGCGTACGGACGACTGTGTGCCCGGTGCCTTCGAGCCATTCGGCGAGCAGGTTCGACTGCGTGGTCTTGCCCGAGCCGTCGCCGCCCTCGAGCGTGATCCACACTCCATGACCTGAGGTCACGAGTCCGCCTTCTCCGCCGCCTTCGCCGCAGCGTTGGCCGCACGGGTCGCCGCAGCCTTCTTGGCCGCCGCCGATCGCGCAGCGGAAGTGGCAGCGGTGGTCTTCTTGGCTGCGGGCTTCTTCGCAGGGGCCTTCTTGGCAGGGGCTTTCTTCGCAGGGGTCTTCTTGGCTGCAGGCTTCTTCGCCGCACCGCGCTTGGGGGCAGGGCCCTTGGCACGCTTGTCGGCGAGCATCTGCACCGCGATCTCGAAGGTGATGTCCTCGACGGTCTGGCCGCGCGGGATCGTCACGTTCGTCTCGCCGTCGGTCACATACGCGCCGAAGCGGCCGTCGCGGATGCGGATCGGCTTCCCGCTGACAGGATCGGCCTCGAACTCGGCCAGCGCACTTGATGCGCGACGACCGGCGCCGTACTTTGGCTGCGCGTAGATCTCGAGCGCCTGCTCGAGCGTCACGTCGAAGATCTGCGACTCCGACTCGAGCGAACGCGAGTCGGTGCCCTTCTTCAGGTAAGGGCCGAACCGGCCGTTCTGCGCTGTGATCTCGTCGCCGGATTCCGGGTCGACTCCCACCACCCGCGGCAGGCTCAGCAGCTTCAGCGCGGTGTCGAGATCGATCTCGTCGACCGACATCGAGCGGAAGAGTGAGGCGGTGCGGGGCTTGGGAGCCGTCTCTTTCTTCGCGCCGCGCTTCGGCTTCGGAGCCTCGACCACCTCGCCGGTCGTCTCATCGACCGCGGCGTCTTCCGACACGGGGTCGTTCTCCTGCACGTACGGCCCGAATCGCCCGTCCTTCACGACGATGATCTTGCCGTTCTCGGGGTTCTCCCCCAGTACGCGGTCGCCGGCGACAGGTGCATCGATGAGCTCCTGTGCCTTCTCGGCGGTCAGTTCATCGGGCGCCAGGTCTTCGGGCACGTTGACGATACGGGGCTTGGCCTCGGGGTTCGCGGGGTCGGCCACCTCGAGGTAGGGACCGTACTTGCCGAAGCGGAGCGTGGCGGTATCGGTGATGCGCGTGGAGTTCAACGCGCGGGCGTCGATCTCGCCGAGGTTGTCGACGACCTGACGGAGTCCGACGTGCGAGTCGGAGCCGAAGTAGAACGACTTGAGCCATTCGACGCGGTTCTGCTCACCGCGCGCGATGGTGTCGAGGTCATCTTCGAGCGCCGCGGTGAAGTCGTAGTCGACCAGGTCTGCGAAGTGCTCCTCGAGCAGACGCACCACGCTGAATGCGAGCCACGTCGGCACGAGCGCCTGGCCGCGCTTGACGGCGTACCCGCGGTCGAGGATCGTCTCGGGGATCGAGGCGAAGGTCGAGGGACGACCGATGCCCTTCTCCTCGAGCACCTTCACGAGCGAAGCCTCGGTGTATCGCGGCTTCGGCGTGGTGCGGTGACCCTTGGCCTCGGCGTCCGACACTGCGAGCTGGTCGCCGACGGCGACAGCAGGCAGCGACTGGTTCTCCGCGGCATCCGCGTCGCCACGCTTCTCGTCGCGACCCTCTTCGTAGGCCTCCAGGAAGCCCTTGAAGGTGTACACGGTTCCGGAGGCCGTGAACTCGGCCTTCTTCCCGGCGGCGTCGACCGCGATGGTGACCGTGGTGGTCTCGTACTTGGCGTCGGCCATCTGGCTGGCGACGGTGCGCTTCCAGATGAGGTCGTAGAGGCGCTGCTCGTCGCGATCGAGTTCGGACGACAGCGAGGCCGGCGTGCGGAAGTTGTCTCCGGACGGGCGGATGGCCTCGTGAGCCTCCTGAGCGTTCTTGCTCTTGGACTTGTACACACGCGGCTTCAGCGGCACGGCGGCATCGCCGTAGAGCGCCACCGCCTGGCTCCGCGCCGCCTGCACCGCCTGGGTGCTCAGCGACGTGGAGTCGGTACGCATATAGGTGATGTACCCCTTCTCGTACAGACGCTGAGCCACGCCCATCGCCTGCTTCGCGCCCATCGAGAGCTTGCGACCGGCCTCCTGCTGCATCGTGGAGGTGGTGAAGGGAGCGTAGGGGCTGCGGGTTCCGGGCTTCGCCTCGACCTTGGTGACCGTGCCGGCACCGACGGCGTCGACGGCCTTCGCAAGGGCGGCGGCCGCGGCCTCATCGAGGATGACGACGGCCTTCTTGAGCTTGCCGTCGTCACCGAAGTCGGTGCCGCGCGCGAGCTGACCACCGTCGACGCGAACCAGACGGATCTTGAACGAAGTACCGGTCGCGGCGGCCGCGGCATCGACGTCCCAGTACTCAGCGGAGGTGAACGCCATGCGCTCGCGCTCTCGGTCGACGATCAGGCGGGTCGCTGCGGACTGCACACGCCCGGCCGAGATGCCGGTCTTGACCTTGTACCAGAGCACGGGAGAGACATCCCAGCCGTACAGGCGGTCGAGGATGCGCCGAGTCTCCTGCGCATCGACGAGGTCGTGGTCGAGTTCACGGGTGTTTCCGACGGCAGCCTGGATCGCGTCCTTGGTGATCTCGTGGAAGACCATCCGCTTGACGGGGACCTTGGGCTTGAGGGTCTCGAGCAGGTGCCAGGCGATCGCCTCGCCTTCGCGGTCCTCATCAGTGGCGAGCAGGAGTTCGTCCGCGCTCTTCAGCGCGCGCTTGAGTTCGGCGACCGTCTTGGTCTTCCGATCGGAGACGACGTAGTACGGGTCGAACCCGTTGTCGATGTCGATGGAGTATTTCCCGTACGCCTGCTTGTCCGCAGCCGGGATGTCCTTCTTGTCAGCGAGGTCGCGGATGTGGCCGACGGAGCTGAGCACCTCGTAGCCGTCGCCGAGGTATCCCTGAATAGACCGCATCTTCGTCGGGGACTCGACGATGACGAGCTTCTTGCCTTCAGCCAAGGGTGCGTCCTTTCTTCGAAGCACACCATACACACCACTGTGTGGGGTCGTTCACAGTGAGCGAGGTCGCGCTGCCGTCGCTATCCCTCGGGTGGCCCAGCACGGGCTCGGGAGACGGCTGCGAGTCCAGCGTACGCCGCCTGCACCTCCACGGTCGCCACGAAGCCTTCGAGGGAGCACCCGGTGAGCACGGCACCCGACGCCCGCGCGACCCTCGCGCCGAGTTCGCACGGCGGCTCGACGATGGGCACGGCACCGCTCGCGGCGTCTGCGACGGCGAGCGCCGCGGCATCGGCTGCACCCGCCGCACGTTGCGCCGTGACCGCAGCCCCACCGACAGCGGCGAGGCCGAGCGACAGAGTCGCTGCGACGGCGAGGACTCCGGCCGCAAGGGCCGAGCCCGCCATCAGAGCCCTCCGTCGAGCGCGCAGCTCCTGGCATGAAGGGGCAGACGGATCAGCGACCCGACGGAGACATCGAGCGTGGTACTGACGCAGACGAGGCCGCCCGAGAGCGAGGAGGTCATCCCCGCTCCCGGGACCGCCGCATGCACGGCGCGCACTGCCGTCCCCTGCCCTTCGCCGCGTCCGAGCAGGCGCGCAGCGTCGGCGGAAGCATCCTGCAGCGCCACCTGTCGGGACGCTGCGCCGAGTGCTCCTGCGCCGAGCAGGAACACCAGCACGACCGCGGGCAGAGCGAGGGCCAACTCCGCCGAGACGGATCCGCGATCCCCCGCGTGTCGCTGCGCACGTGTCGTCTCGCCGTCGCCACACGGGTTCCGTCTCCGTCTCGAGCCCCGCATCAGGACACCGTCAGCGCCCGCCGCACGAGATCGGTGAGGATGCCGCGCACCTCGTCCGATCGCATGATGACGACGAGAAGCCCGGCGAAGGCCACAGCGGCCATGGTCGTGATCGCGTACTCGGCCGTGGCGGCTCCGGTGTCATCGCCGAACAGAGCCGCCGCGCGTCGTCGATCCAGCAAGGGGATGCTCTTCATGGTGTTCCTTCTTTCTGTGTGATGCTTTGGCATCGGACGGGGCGTGGGATCGATCACAGCGACATCGGTGTCGACGCGAGAACGCTGAGCAGGAGGGGTGCGACGCCGAGCAAGAGGAATGCGGGCAGCGTGCACACGCCGAGCGGGAACAACAGGCGTGTGGAGAGCTTCGCGGCGCGGAGGCGTCCGTGCACTCTGGCCGCGTGACGGTCCTGAGCGGCGGAGGCTCGAAGCAGTTCAGCCGCCGGCACTCCGGCGGCGCGAGACAGGTCGAGCACGGCGCGGACACGTTCTTCGCCACCGCCGGAGGAAGGGCTCTGCGAGACCAGCTGCAGCGCGCGATCGATGGAGGCCCCGCCGGAGAGCGCGACCGCGACCAGCTCTGCGCGCATCCCCGGCGTGCCGGGGTCAGGTCGCGCTCGTCCCAGCAGGCGCGCTGTCCACAGACGCGCCGCTGCGACGAGAAGCAGGCCTACGACCACGCAGGCGGCCCCGAGCACGTTCCCGAAGATGACCCCGATGGTGTCGAACCCGAGCGCGAAGCCGAGAAGCAGCCCGGCGAAGGGCATCCAGAGCAGCAGGCGGGCGGTCCCCGCGGGTTCTGCGAGTGCGATGCGCACGTCGTCAGCGGCGACGGCCGCGTCTCGCAGCGTCTCCGCGATCATCCGGAGAACCTCGGCGAGCGGCGCGCCCACTGTCGTCGCTATCTCCCAGGCCGCGGCGAGATCGACCCACGCCCCACCTTCGGCCTCGATGGCATCCAAGAGCGGGACGCCGCGATCGATCCGGTCCACCACCGCCCGCGCCTGCGGATCGTCGGTGTCGGCCAGGTGCCGCCACGCGACGACGGGCACGGCCCCCGCCTGCAGCAGTACTGCCAGCGTCTGCACCGCGGTCGCGGCATCCGTGGCGCCCGACCTCGTGCCACGTCGCGACGCACGGCTCCTTGGCATCACCACGGCTGCACCTCTTCGATATCGAGGCGATCCCCGACGATCATGAGACGCCCGGCCTGACGGATGCGACGTGTGCCTCCCGGGGCACGGTCGAGGTGGAGGACGATGGTGAACGCGCTGACCGCCTGGCGTGCGAGAGCGATCGCGTCCATTCCGGCGAGGGCGCCGAGGGCTTCGAGCCGCGCGGGGACGTCACGGAGCCCACTCGCGTGCAGCGTGCCCGCGCCTCCGTCGTGCCCCGTGTTGAGGGCGGTGAGCAACTCCCGGACCTCCTCGCCGCGACATTCGCCGACCACGAGCCGATCGGGGCGCATGCGCAAAGACTCGCGCACCAGTCGCGTCAGAGAGATGCCGCCTGCACCTTCGAGATTCGACTGCCGCGCTTCGAGGGCGACGTGATGCGGGTGACGCGGACGCAGTTCGGCGACGTCTTCGATCGTGACGATGCGCTCCGTCTGCGACACTTCCGACAACAGTGCCGACAACAGCGTGGTCTTGCCCGTGCCGGTTCCCCCGGTGATGAGGATGTTCGCCCTCTGGGACACCAGCCCGAGGAGCCAGGTGTGCTGGCGCGCGTCGAAGGCTCCGAGAGCGGCGAGCGCGTCGAGATCGGCGACACGTACTCGGGGAATGCGTATCGACAGCGTGGTTCCGGTGGTCGAGACCGGCGCGAGGACCGCGTGAACCCGGATGCCGGAGTCGAGACGCACGTCGACGCACGGAGCCTGGTCGTCGAGGTGGCGTCCTCCGAGTCCGACCAACGCGACCGCGAGGTCGCGGACCTCGCGCTCCGACGCCCTCCATCCGGCTGCGGGTTCGGCTCCGCTCCCGCGGTCGACGAACAGTCCGCCCGCCCCGTTCACGAACACATCGGTGACCGCATCGTCGAGGTGAGAGAGGAGAGGTCCGAACGCGGGATCCATGCGAAGAGGCTCGGGCGAGGCGTCATGCTCGGACGTGGCCGGGCGTACTCCCCTGGGCTGGATGACGAAGGAATCGGGCATGGCGGCGAGACTATGCGGGATCTTCACGGGCGAAGGGCGCAGGGCAACGGACAGCTCAGGGCCTGTGAAGAAGAGCGCTCAGCATTCCGCGGTGCAGGACGTGGCCCCGACGAGATCAGGCGCGGGCAGGGAGCGCTCCCAAAGGAATGGGCGGCATCTCACGGGGGGAATGAGATGCCGCCCACGACGGTCCACGATTGGGGGAATCGGGCACGCCAAGGCCGGAATGAGAATTCGGCTGTCGTCGAGTGTACGCAAGGCGACCGTCCTGACAAAACCGGCACCACTACCGACTTTCGGCAGTATGCGAGGAGAGGTCGCGGGGATAGATTCGCCGTGACCTGGTCGCCCACCCCCACGACCATGCTCGTAAGACCCGTATGCCGCAAAGGAGCGCCTGCCGATGAGCAGCCAGATCGACCACCTTCTCGACGAGACCCGGAAGTTCCCGCCGTCGGAGGAATTCGTCGCCCAGTCCATCTCGTCGCCCGAGCTGTACGAACGCGCCGCCGCAGACCGCGAGTCCTTCTGGGGTGAGCAGTCCCGCGACCTCGTGCACTGGCACAAGCCGTTCACCCAGGTACTCGACTGGAGCAACCCGCCTTTCGCCAAGTGGTTCGACGACGGCGAGCTGAACGTCGCGTACAACTGCCTCGACCGTCACGTCGAAGCAGGAAACGGCGATCGCGTGGCGCTGCACTGGGAGGGCGAGCCGGGCGACTCCCGCCGCATCACCTACGCCGAGCTCACCGAAGAGGTCAAGCGCGTCGCCAATGTGCTCGAAGGACTCGGCATCGGTCAGGGCGACCGCGTCGCGATCTACCTGCCGATGATCCCCGAGGCGATCGCCTCGATGCTCGCGGTCGCCCGACTGGGCGCCATCCACTCGGTCGTCTTCGGCGGCTTCAGTGCCGACAGCCTGCGCTCGCGCATCGACGACGCGGGCGCCAAGCTCGTCATCACGGCCGACGGCGGCTACCGCAAGGGTCGCGTGTCCGCGCTGAAACCGGCCGTCGACCAGGCGCTCGCCGACCGCGGAGACGGCGAGCAGCAGACGGTCGAACACGTCCTGGTCGTCAAGCGCGGCGAGAACGAGGTCGATTGGATCGAGGGCCGCGACATCTGGTGGCACGATGCCGTCCCCGCCGCCTCCGCCGAGCACACGGCACAGGCCTTCCCCGCCGAGAACCCGCTCTTCATCCTCTACACATCGGGCACCACCGGGAAGCCCAAGGGCATCCTGCACACCTCCGGCGGATACCTGACCCAGGCGGCCTACTCGCACAAGTACGTCTTCGACCTGCACCCGGAGACCGATGTGTTCTGGTGCACGGCCGACATCGGCTGGATCACCGGGCACAGCTATGTCACTTACGGACCTCTCGCCAACGGCGCGACCCAGGTGCTCTACGAAGGCACCCCCGATGCCCCCCACCCCGGCCGGTGGTGGGAGATCATCGAGAAGTACAAGGTGTCGATCTTCTACACCGCGCCGACCGCGATCCGCTCGTTCATGAAGATCGGCCGCAGCGTCCCGGCGAAGTTCGACCTGTCGTCACTGCGACTGCTCGGTTCGGTGGGAGAGCCCATCAACCCCGAGGCGTGGATGTGGTACCGCGAGGTCATCGGGGCGAACAAGACGCCGATCGTCGACACCTGGTGGCAGACCGAGACCGGCGCGATCATGGTGTCCGCTCTCCCGGGAGTCACGGAGACCAAACCCGGATCCGCACAGGTCCCGCTCCCCGGGATCTCGATCGACGTCGTCGACGAGAGCGGCGTCGAGGTCGGCAACGGGAGCGGGGGCCTGCTCGTGATCACCGAGCCCTGGCCGAGCATGTTGCGCGGCATCTGGGGCGACCCCGAGCGCTATCGAGAGACCTACTGGGAGAAGTTCGAAGACCAGGGGTACTACTTCGCCGGTGACGGTGCGCGCCTCGACGACGACGGTGATCTGTGGCTGCTCGGACGCGTCGACGACGTCATGAACGTCTCCGGACATCGCCTGTCGACCGCGGAGATCGAGTCGTCCCTGGTGGCGCACGAAGCGACGGCCGAGGCTGCCGTGGTCGGTGCCTCCGACGAGACGACCGGGCAGGCCGTGGTCGCGTTCGTCATCATCAAGGAGAGCTACCTCGCCGAACACGAACCCGCCGGCCTCGCCCAGCAGCTGCGGCTCTGGGTGGGAGAGCAGATCGGCGCCATCGCTCGCCCGCGCGACGTCTACATCGTCGGCGAGCTGCCGAAGACCCGCTCCGGCAAGATCATGCGCCGCCTCCTCCGCGACGTCGCCGAGGGCCGTGAGGTCGGCGACACGACGACCCTCGCCGACACCGCGGTGATGAGCATCATCTCGGCACAGGTGAAGTAGACCGGCAAGAACGAGAAACGCGCCTTCCCGTCCGGGGAGGCGCGTTTCTCGTGCGTGTGCGATGGCCGATACCGCCGAGCGGGTTCAGGCCAGGAGGAAGGCGACCTCGACCTCGACCGGGCTGCCCAACGGAAGCTCCGCGACGCCGACCGCCGCGCGGGCATGCCGCCCGGCGTCGCCGAAGATCTCACCGAGCACTTCGCTCGAGCCGTTGATGACACCGGGCTGACCGGTGAACCCCTCGGCTGAGGCGACGAAGCCGCCGACACGGAGCACACCGGCGATGCGGTCGATCCCGCCGGCCGCATCCGCTGCCGCCGCGAGCGCATTCAGTGCGCAGGTGCGGGCATAGGACTTCGCGTCCTCAGCCGAGACCTCGCCACCGACCTTGCCGACGGCCGGCAGAGCCCCGTCGACGAAGGGGAGCTGCCCGGAGGTGTAGACGAGACCGCCGTGCACGACAGCCGGGACATAGGCCGCGACCGGAGCGGCGACGGCGGGGAGCTCGATGCCGAGTTCGGCGAGACGGGCGGCGACGCTCATGCCTGGCCTCCCTCGAACTGACGAGCGGCCTGCTCAGCGGCGGCGAGGCCGGCATTCGTCGAGGCATCGGAGGTCACGGGGCGCTTCAAGTACGCGACGAGTCCGCCCTCTGGACCCTGCACGACCTGCACGAGCTCCCAGCCCTGCTTGCCCCAGTTGTTGAGGATGGCTGCCGTGTTGTGGATCAGCAGCGGCGTGGTGAGGTACTCCCACGTGGTCATGGCACTCCTGTCGATCGGGGCACGACACCGGAATTCCGGCGCGGGCTCGTCAAAGGCGGTATTCAGGGAACTCCCCTACGATCAAGCGTATGCCCCAAAAGAATCGCACGGTGAGAGGCGTGCTCGGCGGTCTCGTCGGGCTCGTCGGCCTGAGCGCCGTCGCCGGTCTCCTCGTCACGGCCAGCGTCACTCCGGTCCTCGCGATGACCGGTCTCGCAGGCACCCAGGCCCTCACCCTCTTCGATCAGCTCCCCGAGAGCCTCGACCCGAGCACGCCGATGGAGCAGTCCACCATCTACGCGACCGCTCCGGACGGTTCTGCGGTCGAGCTCGCATCCTTCTACGAGCAGAACCGCGTCCCCGTCACCTACGAGCAGGTCTCCCCGAACCTGTATGACGCGATCCTGTCGAGTGAGGACAAGAACTTCTACAGCCACGGCGGCGTCAACATCGGCGCCACGGTCAAGGCCCTGGTCGACAATGTGCGCGGTACCTCCAGCCGCGGTGCGTCGACCATCAGCCAGCAGTACGTGAAGAACGTTCTCATCCAGAAGTGCGAGCAGGAGGTCGACACCGCGTCCGACACCTACTCGGAAGACCTCCAGCAGTGCTGGCTCGACGCGACCAACGCGACCGGCGCCAAGGGCATCGAGCGCAAGCTGCAGGAGATGCGCTACGCGATCCAGATCGAGAAGGACTTCTCGAAGAACGACATCCTGCTCGGCTACCTGAACATCGCCAACTTCGGTGGCACCGTCTACGGCATCGAAGCGGCAGCGAACTACTACTTCTCGACGACGGCGGCGAACCTCACGGTCGCACAGTCGGCGACTCTCGCCGGTATCGTCCAGAACCCCAACACCTACCGTATCGACAAGCCGGAACAGGGCACGGCCACGAACAACGAGGGTGTGGCGCTGAACACAGCGGCAGACGGCTACTCGCTGACCAAGGACCGCCGTCACTACGTGCTCGGGCGCATGCTCACCGACGGCAAGATCACTCAGGCGCAGTACGACGAAGCCGATGCCTCGGAGATCACGCCCGCACTGCACCCGCCGACGCAGGGCTGCGCCGCCGCGGGGACCAGTGCCTACTTCTGTCAGTACGTGAAGTCGATCGTCCTGAATGACGAGGCGTTCGGCAAGACCTCGCAGGAGCGGACCGACCTGCTCCGTCGCGGCGGTCTGAAGATCTACACGACCCTGGACTACCGCATCCAGAACCCTGCAGCGGAGTCGATGGCAGAGGTCGTGCCCGCGAATGCCGACAACCAGTACTTCGGCGCCGCCGGCGTCTCGGTCGAGGTCGGCACGGGGCGCATCCTCTCGATGACGCAGAACACGACGTTCACCGAGACACCAACGGAAGACCAGGCGTACTCGTCGCTGGTGTTCGCCGGCGACAAGGAGCACGGCAACTCCGGCGGCTTCCAGGTCGGCTCGACCTACAAGCTCTTCACCCTGATCGACTGGCTCGAGAAGGGTCACTCCGTCAACGAGGTGCTCAATGGAACCGTGCAGACTAACCTGAAGATCCCCGTGTGCGGGGTGAAGCAGAACGCCGACACGAAGAAGATCGGCAACTTCGGCGGAGGCGGAGGCAGCACCGGCTCCGTGCTGAACTTCACGAAGAACTCGCTCAACAGTGGCTACTTCGCGATGGCTTCGAAGCTCGACATCTGCGAGATCAACAAGGTCGCGGACCGTATGGGCGTCACGCTCGCGAACGGCGGCAAGGTCACCGATGAGAATGTCCCCTTCGACGTGCTCGGGCCGAAGAACATCTCCCCGCTCGCGATGGCGAACGCCTACGCGACCGTTGCGAGCGGCGGCAAGTACTGCACGCCGCGAGCGATCGATCGTGTCGTCGGCCCCGACGGTCAGGACCGCGAACTGCCGGCCTCCTCGTGCACGGACGGCGTGATCTCCCCCGAGGTCGCGGCGACGGCAGCATTCGCGCTCCAGAGCGTGATGGGCAGCGGTGGCACCGGATCCCGAGCCAACCCGGGCGACGGGACGCCCTTGATCGGCAAGACCGGTACTCACGATCGATGGTCGACCATGATGATCGAGTCCAGCAGCAAGGTCGCGACCGCGGTGTGGGCCGGCCGCTGGCAGGGTCAGGCAGACATCTATCAGAAGAGGTTCAACGGCTGGAACCTCAACGACATGCGCTACCCGGTGGCACGGGCGGCACAGGCGGCCGCCAACGCCGCGTATCCCGGCGACGCCTTCCCCAAGCCCGACGGCAAGCTGACGCGACAGCAGCTGACGACGGTTCCGAGCGTGGTGGGCAAGTCCGTCGAGGAGGCGACCGCGATCCTGACCGACGCGGGCTTCCAGGTCTCCGTCGGAGGAGCCGTGGACAGCGACCTCGCTGTCGGCCTCGTCGCCGCTCAGGACCCGACCGGCGAAGCGGCGAGCGGTGCGACCGTCACCCTCACGACCAGCAACGGACAGGGAACCACGGTTCCCGCGAACCTCGTCGGAATGTCGAGAGCGCAGGCGACTGCTGCTCTCGGTGCCGCAGGGTTCACGAACATCGAGTTCGACAACTCGTGCAATCCCCCGACGTCCGTCGTGGGCAATTCCGACCCTGCGCCCGGCACTGCAGCCAGCAAGTCCACGGCCGTGCGTGTGACGTGCCAGTAGCCGCACACCGCGCCGCACACCCGGCCCTCGTCGCGCTCGGCGCGGTGGGGGCAGTGGGTGCGGCCGCAGCGGTCTGGGGCATCGGTATCGAGAGGTACCTGTTCACGGTTCGGGAAGCCACGGCGCCGGCACTTCCTTCCGGATCCGCCCCGCTGCGCATCCTGCACATCTCGGATGCGCACATGGCACCGTGGCAGCACCGCAAGCAGGACTGGCTCGCGTCGCTCGCGGAACTCCAGCCCGATCTCATCGTGAACACCGGGGACAACCTCGGCCATGAGAGAGGCCTGGACGGCATCCGGCGCGCCTTCGCTCCCCTTGCTGGCATCCCCGGCGTGTTCGTGCACGGGTCGAACGACGTCGCCGCGCCGTCGCCGCGCAACCCGTTCCGCTACTTCCTCGGTCCGTCCAAGAAGCACCACAAGCCGGAGCTGCTCGACACCGACGCGATGGACCGGTACTTCACGGACGAGCTCGGCTGGACCGATCTGAACAACGCGGCGGCGCGCCTCACCGTCTCCGGCGCCGAGATCGACCTGTTCGGCGTGAACGACGCTCACCGAGACTGGGACCGCCTCGACGAGCTTCCCGACGCCATCGCGGCGCTCGGCACCCGCACGCCGACGACTCCCGTACTGGGCGTCACCCACGCGCCGTACCAGCGCGTGCTCAACGGCTTCACCGACCTGGGCGCCGACGCGATCCTCGGCGGCCACACCCACGGCGGTCAGGTGTGCCTCCCCGGTTATGGGGCTCTCGTGGCGAACTGCGACATCCCCCTCAAGCAGGCCAAGGGGTTGAGCACGTGGACGCACGGCGGCCGTACCGTGCCGCTCAACGTCAGCGCCGGTTGCGGGCACTCGATCTACGCGCCGGTGCGCTTCGCGTGTCGACCCGAGGCGACCCTGCTCACGCTGACCGCGCGAGACTGATCGGGGCCTCGATTCGGCGCAGAGAACATTTCCCTGTAGACTCGGAGGGTTGCAAACGGGGTGTGGCGCAGCTTGGTAGCGCGCTTCGTTCGGGACGAAGAGGTCGCAGGTTCAAATCCTGTCACCCCGACCAGTGACACCGGAAGGCCGCCCTCAGGGGCGGCCTTCTCTGTACCGGGATCGCGCACGAAGGGAACGCATGAGCTCTCTGCTCCCGCCGCCGCGCCGTCTCACCCGCGCCTGGGCTCTCGCGCTCGGCGTCCCCTTCCTGATCGGTCTCGCCGCCCTCACACTCACACCGTCGAGGGTCGAGGAGTCGATGCCGAACCTGCTCAACCTCGTCCTCGCCACGGCTCACCGACTCGGCTGGGAATCGCTCGACTTCGCCCGCCTGGAGATCATCGCGAACGTCCTCGTCTTCGTGCCCGTCGGCATCCTCGCGTTCCTGCTCCTCCCCCGTCGGGTCTGGTTCCTCGCGCTGCTGGTGGGACCTCTGCTGTCCGCAGCGATCGAGACCGCGCAACGCGTGGCTCTCCCCCATCGCGCCGCGACCCTGAACGACGTCGTGGCCAACTCGACCGGCGCGATCCTCGGGGTGAGCATCGCGGTCGTGTTCACCCTCCTCCTCACCCCGAGGTCCTCCCAGCGTCCACCTTCTAGGCTGGAGACATCATGACCGCGCCCATTCTCGTCGCCTTCGATCTCGATGACACGCTCGCTCCCTCGAAGGGTCTGATCGACCCGCGGATCGCCTCGCTCCTGCGCGCTCTCCTGCGCACCGTCGACGTCGCCATCATCTCCGGCGGCAATGAGGCGCAGTTCCGCACTCAGGTCGTGGCCCGCCTCGGCGATGCCGACGACGCCGATCTCGCCCGGCTGCACTTGCTGCCCACCTGCGGCACCCGCTACCTCCGCCACGACGGCACGGATTTCACCTCGGTCTACGCTCATGACCTCAGCGACACCGAGAAGCAGGCCGCGCTGACAGCCCTGCGCGAAGAGGCCGAGCGCCTCGGACTGTGGGAGGCCGAGCCGTGGGGCGAGATCCTCGAGGACCGGGGCTCGCAGATCACCTTCTCCGCACTGGGCCAGCGTGCTCCGCGCGAGGCGAAGCACGACTGGGATCCGACCGGCGCGAAGCGCGGCGCGCTGCGCGACGCGGTTGCCGCACGTCTTCCGGGTCTCGAGGTGCGCTCGGGCGGATCGACCTCGATCGACATCACCCAGGCGGGCATCGACAAGGCCTTCGGCATGCGGCAGCTCGCCGCGCACACCGGAATCGCCCTCACCGACATGCTGTTCTACGGCGACCGGCTCGATGAAGGCGGCAACGACTACCCCGTGCTCGCGATCGGTGTCCCCTCCGTCGCTGTGGAAGGCTGGGAAGACACCGCGGACAAGCTCGACGCGCTTCTGCTGACGCTCTGACCTGCACGGTGTCGCGCAGCGCGCGCCGCCCCAAGGGTCCTAGCATGGCGTCATGGATGCCCTGTTGATCGTCATCATCGTCGCCGCGGCCACCAGCGCCGTCTGCTGGGTGCTGTCCCTGATCACCCGCGACACCTCCTGGGTCGACCGTGCCTGGTCGATCGTGCCCGTGGCCTACGTCTGGATCTTCGTCGCCGGGGCGTTCGCGAACGGCGACGGCTCGGCACGCATGGTCCTGATGGGCGTGCTCGCCACAGCGTGGGGCGCACGCCTGACCTTCAACTTCGCCCGCAAGGGCGGCTACACGGGCATGGAGGACTACCGCTGGGCTGTGCTGCGGGGACGGATGCGGCCCTGGCAGTTCCAGCTCTTCAACGTGCTGTTCATCACCGGCTACCAGATGGCATTGCTGGTGCTCATCACTCTTCCGGCTCAGATCGCCGCGCAACATCCCTCCGCCCTCACCGGGTGGGACGCTCTGTTCATCGCCGCGTTCCTCGCCTTCCTGGTCGGGGAGACGATCGCCGACCAGCAGCAGTGGGTGTTCCACCGGCGCAAGAAGGAGGCGGGCGGGACGCTCGCACCGGGATTCGCCACGACAGGACTCTTCCGATACAGCCGGCACCCGAACTTCTTCTTCGAGCAGGCGCAGTGGTGGGCCTTCTACGCGATCGGCGCGACAGCTGCGGTCACCGGCGGCGCCGGCCTGATCGGCGGGGTGCTGAACCCGACCATCGTCGGCCCCGCACTGCTGACGGTGCTGTTCATCGGGTCGACGATCTTCACCGAGTCGATCACCTCGTCGAAGTACCCGGCGTACGCCGACTACCGCCGTACGACGTCGATGCTCGTGCCGTGGCCCCCGCGCACGCGGGCGGTGGCCACGCAGTCCTGAGGCTGCGCGACCACCATTCGAGCGGCACGGCCCGGCGCGCAGGAGCTCAGTGGGTGCGGGCCTCTGCGGCAGCACGGGCGACGGGAACCAGGCGCGTCAGCTGGGTCACGTGCGCGGGCTCGAGTTCGGCGAGCGAGGCGACGCCCAGCAGGCGCATCGTGCGCTCGATCTCGCTGCGCAGGATAGCGATCGTTCGGTCGACACCCTGACGTCCACCCGCCATCAGACCGTACAGGTACGCCCGTCCGATCAGCGTGAAGTCCGCGCCGAGTGCGACGGCCGCGACGATGTCCGCACCGTTCATGATGCCGGTGTCGATCATCACCGTGAAGTCGTCGCCCACGGCCTTGCGCACCTCCGGCAGCAGGTGGAATGGGATCGGAGCACGGTCGAGCTGACGCCCACCGTGGTTCGAGAGGACGATGCCGTCGACTCCGGCGTCGCGCAGACGCACAGAGTCCTCGACGTTCTGCACGCCCTTGATCACGATCTTGCCCGGCCAGATGTCGCGGATGACGGCGAGGTCGTCGTAACTGATCGTCGGGTCCATGGCCGCATCCAACAGCTCGCCCACGGTACCGCCGGTCGTGCTGAGCGAGGCGAACTCGAGCTTCGGAGTGGTGAGGAAGTCGTACCACCACCACGGGCGCGGGATCGCGTTGATGATCGTGCCGAGGGTCAGCTGCGGCGGGATGCTGAAGCCGTTGCGCTTGTCGCGCAGTCGCGCTCCTGCGACCGGGGTGTCCACCGTGAACTGCAGGGTGTCGAACCCCGAGGCGGCGGCGCGGCGGGTGAGCTCGTACGAGATCTCGCGATCGCGCATGACGTAGAGCTGAAACCAGTTGCGCCCGTGCGGGTTGGCGGCCTTCACCCCCTCGATCGAGGTGGTGCCGAGCGTCGAGAGCGTGAACGGGATGCCGGCCGCGGCCGCGGCGCCCGCGCCCGCCGTCTCCCCCTCGGTCTGCATCAGACGCGTGAACCCGGTCGGGGCGATACCGAACGGCAATGCGGACGGTCCGCCGAGGATCTCGACGCTCGTGTCGACCGTCGGTGCCGGGCGCAGGATGCCGGGGTGGAACTCCACATCCTGGAACGCCTGGCGTGCACGCGTGAGGGACAGCTCGCCCTCGGCGGCTCCGTCGGTGTAATCGAAGGCGGCCTTCGGCGTGCGGCGCTTGGCGATCAGGCGCAGGTCATCGATCGTGAGGGCGCCCTCCAGGCGTCGCTTGCGCCCGTCGAGTTCGGGCTTCTTGAACTTCATGAGCTCCAGGAGCTCGACGGGGTTGGGGAATTGGCGCTGCACCATGATGTGCCTCTCAGATCTGGGGGTGGATGTCACGGGTGAGCCCCGCGGACGTGTAGTAGCCGGTGATGTGCGTGCGGACCAGGGAACGCGCCGTTTCGACATCGGCGGCATCGATCGCGGCGACGAGGGCGCGGTGCTCGGCGCGGAGCCGGGTCGCCATCGCGTCCCAGTCCGGGATCGCCGAGACGCCCGCCTGCACGTACGACTCGATCGAGGAGCGCAGGCCTGCCATCATCGCGGCGATCACGGTGTTGCCGCTGGCCTCCGCGAGCGAGAGGTGCAGCTGGGCATCGAGAGCGAGGAACTCCGACGGCGAGAGGCCGGGGGCATCCATCGCGGCAAGCAGCTCGTGGGCGCGGCTCGTGTCACGATCGGACGCTCCGGCCATCGCCGCGACGACCGCGTCTTCGAGCACCAGGCGGGTGCGCACGACGTCATCGAGCGGGAAGCCCTGCGCCGCCACCTGCAGCCGCAGCAGTGTCGACATACCGCCGGTGGGCGTGGCGATGACGATGGCCCCCGCCTGTGGGCCTGAGCCGGTCGCCGTGCGGATGAGCCCCATCACCTCGAGGACGCGGAACGCCTCGCGCACGCTCGAGCGCCCGACTCCGAGGTCGGTGGCCAGATCGCGTTCGGACGGCAGACGGTCGCCGGGGCCGAGACGAGCGTCGAGGAGATCACGTTCGATGTGCTCGAGCACGAGTCGCCATGCGCGCGCCGGCTGGTCCTCCATCGATCCTCCTGTGGTCTGACCACAGAGTATCGCCTGTGGTCAGACCACGCAAACATGGCGTCGTCGTCCGTCCCGCCGCCAGCACGACTCAGGAGGACACGACGAAGCCCGTCGCAGACGACCCTTCGCGACTCAGGGCAGGCAGTCGTTCTGAATTGTGCACGGGTACGCGAGCGCTCCCACCGTGGGGAAGGGCGACGGGACCGCGAAAGGGGGCGCTCAGCCCAGGCGTCCGCCCGACTCTTCGAGGTAGCAGGTACCGCAGAGCGACTCATACGTCGTCAGCTCCGGTGACGCCGATCCGCTCGCACCTTCGTCGATCGCGACCTGGTCGCCGTCGAACACGAAGCGTCCACCGACGACGCGACCGTTGAACACGGCCTTCCGTCCACAGCGGCAGATGGTCTTGAGCTCTTCGAGCGAATGCGCGATCGCGAGCAGTCGCGCGGATCCGGGGAACGCGTGCGTGAGGAAGTCGTTGCGGATGCCGTACGCGATGACCGGGATGCCGTCGACCACCGCGATGCGGAAGAGATCATCGACCTGGGTCGGCGTGAGGAACTGCGCCTCGTCGATCAGCAGGCAGGCCACATCGCTCTGACGATCCGGCAGCAGCGCGTCATCCGAGGCATGCTGCATGCGCCCCCGATGCGCGCCGAAGATCGCACGCGCGTCGTCGTCGGGGGCGATCAGGAAGTCGACCTGACGAGTGACACCGAGCCGACTCTCGATCTCGGATGCTCCCTTGGTGTCGATCGCCGGCTTCGCGAGCAGCACGTGCTGACCGCGCTCCTCGTAGTTGTAGGCGGCCTGCAGCAGTGCCGTCGACTTTCCGGAGTTCATCGCGCCGTAGCGGAAGTAGAGCTTCGCCACGGTGCGACCTCAGACGTTGATGCCGAGTGCGGCTGCGGTCGCTTCGGTCGACTCCGCGGCGAGCTCCGGATTCTCGTTCAACTTCTTGCCGAACGTGGGAATCAGCGCACGCAGTTCGGGCTCCCAGCCCGGGTACTCCGCGGGGAAGCACTTCTTGAGCAGATCGAGCATGATCGGCACGGCGGTCGAGGCTCCCGGAGAAGCTCCGAGCAGGCCCGCGATCGACCCGTCGGCCGCGGCGACGACCTCGGTGCCGAACTGCAGGATGCCACCCTTCTTCGGGTCTTTCTTCATGACCTGGGCGCGCTGGCCGGCGTCGATGAGCGTCCAGTCCTCGTCCTTCGCGGTCGGCATGAACGTACGCAGGCTGTCGACCTTCTTGGCATGGTTCTTCAGCAGTTCGCTGATGAGATAAGTGATGAGGTCGGGGTTCTTCACCGCGACCTGCAGCATCGGCAGCAGATTGTGCGCGCGCACCTGCGAGACGATGTCGAGCATCGATCCGTTCTTCAGGAACTTCGGGCTGAACGTCGCGAACGGGCCGAACATGAGAGAAGCCTCGCCGTCGACGACACGCGTGTCGAGGTGCGGGACCGACATGGGCGGAGCACCGACCGACGCCTGCGAGTACACCTTCGCCTTGTGCTGGGTGACGATCGTCGGGTTGGTGGTCTTGAGGAACTGGCCGCCGATCGGGAAGACGCCGTATCCCTTGATCTCGGGGATGCCGGAGTTCTGCAGGAGCTTGAGCGCCCAGCCGCCGGCGCCGACGAACACGAAGCGCGCCCTGACCTCGCTCGGGGTGTGCCCGATGCTGTTGCGGTACTTGACCAGCCAGGTGCCGTCCTTCTGCTTCTTCAGGCTGCGCACCTCGTGGTTCGTGCGCAGCGTGACGCCGGACGCGGTCAGGTGGTCGAAGAGCTGATGCGTGAGGGCTCCGAAGTCGACGTCGGTGCCCGCGGGCACGCGCGTCGCAGCGAACGGCTCGCCCTTCACCCGCTGCTGCATGAGCAGCGGCGCCCACTTGTTGATGACACGGGAGTCTTCGCTGTACTCGATTCCCGCGAACAGAGGCTGCTTCTTCAGCACTTCGTACCGGTTCTTGAGGTAAGCGACATCCTTCTCACCACGCACGAACGTCATGTGCGGCGTGGCATTGATGAAGGTGGACGGCGCGTCGAGCACGCCCTTCTCCACGAGCGACGACCAGAACTGCCGGCTCTGCTGGAACTGCTCGTTGATCGACACAGCCTTGGCGGGGTCGAGCGGAGCATCGCCCTGCTGCGGCATGTAGTTCAGCTCGCACAGGGCGGCGTGCCCCGTACCGGCGTTGTTCCACGGGTTCGAGCTCTCCTGAGCCACCTCGGAGAGTCGCTCGAACGCGACGATCTTCCACTCCGGCTGCAGCTCGTGCAGGAGAGTACCCAGGGTGGCGCTCATGATGCCACCGCCGATCAGGACGACATCGACGTTTTCAGTCACCGAGCCAGTCTAGTTCGCGGGCGCGCCATCGCAGACCATGCGGCCGGGCCCGGCCAGACCTCTTCCACATGGCGGGGATACCGTCAGGCTATGACCGCCAGGCGCTCGGCCAGGATCTCGGCGATCTGCACGGCGTTCAGTGCAGCACCCTTGCGGAGGTTGTCGTTGCTCAGGAACAGCACCAGGCCCTTGCCCTCGGGGGCGGACTGGTCGGCACGGATGCGTCCGACGAAGCTCGGGTCCTTCCCCGCGGCCTGCAGCGGCGTGGGCACCTCGTCGAGCACGACACCGGGAGCGGCGCTCAGCACCTCACGCGCGCGCTCGGGCGTGATGTCGTCAGCGAACTCGACGTTGATCGAGAGTGAATGCCCCGTGAAGACCGGGACGCGCACGCAGGTGCCCGCGACACGGAGGTCGGGAAGCTCGAGGATCTTGCGGCTCTCGTTGCGGAGCTTCTTCTCCTCGTCGGTCTCGTTGTCGCCGTCGTCGACGAGGTTGCCGGCGAACGGGATCACGTCGAACGCGATCGGTGCGATGTACTTCTCGGGCTCGGGGAAGTCGACTGCGGAGCCGTCGTGCACGAGGCGAAGGGTGTCGCCCTGCGCGAGCACGCCCTCGACCTGGCCGAGGAGCTCCTGGGCACCGGCGAGCCCGGAACCGGAGACCGCCTGGTAGGTCGACACGATCAGACGCTCGAGACCGGCCTCGGCGTGCAGCGCCTTCAGCACCGGCATCGCGGCCATCGTGGTGCAGTTCGGGTTAGCGATGATGCCCTTGGGACGCTCGTCGATCGCGTGCGGGTTGACCTCGCTGACCACGAGCGGGACTTCGGGATCCATGCGCCAGGCGCTGGAATTGTCGACGACTACTGCATCGGCGGCGGCGAAGCGGGGGGCGTAGGCACGGCTCGCGGTGGCTCCGGCCGAGAACAGGGCGATGTCGATGCCCGTGACATCGGCCGTCTCGACGTCTTCGACGATGACCGTGGCGCCGCCGAACTCGATCGCGGTACCGGCGGAGCGCGCCGAGGAGAACAGGCGCAGATCGCGGATCGGGAACGACCGCTCGGCGAGAATCTCGCGCATCACGGTGCCCACCTGGCCGGTGGCGCCGACGATGGCGACGGAGAGTCCTGAATCGGAGATGCGGGTCATGATGTTCCTTGGCGTCGTGCGGTACTGCGTACGAGGCTTCGGGCGCGGCGTCGGGGTGCTGATGCTGCGCCTGGCGCCGGTGTCAGGGTTTCGGTGAGTCTACCGTGCCCCGGCAGGTCGCCGGTCCCGCGCTTCGTGCTCGCCCTCAGTCGGCAGGAAAACAGCGCCGAACGGCAGAGATCAGCGCCCCTGGAGCGTCTGTTCGGGGGGCGGAATCAGGCAAGCGCGCGGGATCAGGCCGATGTCGGGAACGGAGGCCTGATTCGGCGGGATCGCCTGACTCGGGGCGGCCTGACTCGGGGCGGCCTGACTGGACGAGGCGGCGTGGATCGACTAGGCGGCCTGGATCGGCGGGGCGGCCTGGCGCGGCGCGGAACTGTGCGCGCGCTCCAGCGCGATGACGTGAGTGAATGCTGGCGCAGATGACAGGTCAGATCAGGCGACTCCGCCGAATCAGGCGGCTGACATGAACAACGGCCTGATCCGGCGTGACGGCCTGATCCGGCGTGCCGGATTGAGAGGCGTGGCCGACTGATCCTGGGTGGCGGACGGAGCAGCAGGAACGGCGCCGCACGCGGGTGGAGGCGGGCGGAGCCAGGGGCATGAAGAGCTCGACGTCAGAGGCCGGTGCCTGCGGCCGACGTCAGGGGCCGGTGCCTGCGGATATCAGAGGTCGGTGCCTGCGAGATCAGCGGCCGGTACCGGCGTGGACCGTGGCTTCGGCGTCACCGTCGAGTCCGTAGGCGGTGTGCACGGTGCGTGCGGCCTCGGTGAGATCGGTGTCGCGCAGCACGACCGAGATGCGGATCTCCGAGGTCGAGATCATCTCGATGTTGATGCCCCCGGCCGACAGCGCCTCGAAGAGGGTGGCGGAGACGCCGGAGTGCGTGCGCATGCCCGCGCCGACGACCGACAGCTTGCCGATCTGGTCGTCGTGGATCAGGTTCTGGAATCCGACCTCGGTCTGCTCGCCGGCAAGGGCTTTGAGCGCTGCCGCGGCGTCCGCCTTGGGAACGGTGAAGGAGATGTCGGTTCGTCCGGTGGCCGACACGTTCTGCACGATCATGTCGACGTTGGCGCCCGACTTCGCGACGATCTTGAAGATCTCGGCGGCCTTGCCCGGCACATCGGGCACACCCGCGACCGTGATCTTGGCCTGGCTGAAGTCGGTGGCGACGCCGGCGACGATCGGTTCTTCCATGACTGCTCCCTCGGCTTCGCGAGGGTTCTTCATGCCCTCGCCCAGAACGTACGTGCCCTCGGCCGACGAGAACGTCGACCGAGCGTGAATCAGGACGCCGTGACGGCGTGCGTACTCGACCGCGCGGATGTACAGCACCTTGGCGCCGTTGGCAGCGAGTTCGAGCATCTCCTCGCTGGAGACGTGATCGAGCTTCTGCGCCTTCGGGATCACGCGCGGATCGGCGGTGAAGATGCCGTCGACATCGCTGTAGATCTCGCACACATCGGCATCGAGCGCGGCGGCGAGGGCGACGGCCGTGGTGTCGGAACCGCCACGACCGAGCGTCGTGATGTCGCGGGTGTCGCGGTTGAAACCCTGGAAGCCCGCGACGATGACGATCGCCCCTTCGTCGAGAGCTTCGCGCAGACGCACGGGCGTGACGTCGACGATGCGGGCGGCACCGTGCTGCGAGTCGGTGATCATGCCTGCCTGGCTGCCCGTGAACGAGCGCGCCTCGAAGCCCATCGAGTGGATCGCCATGGCCAGCAGCGCCATCGAGATGCGCTCTCCGCTGGAGAGGAGCATGTCGAGTTCACGCGGCGCGGGAATCGGTGCGACCTCGTTCGCGAGATCGAGCAGCTCGTCGGTGGTGTCGCCCATCGCGCTCACCGCGACGACCACGTCGTGGCCTGCGCGACGCGTGTCGACGATGCGCTTGGCGACGCGCTTGATGCTCTCTGCGTCGGCGACGGACGAGCCGCCGTACTTCTGCACGATGAGGGCCACGATCACTCCCTGGGATGACGGGCGGATCCGCCCACGCTCATTCTACGATCGGCGCGTATGCCCCATTGCGCATGTGTCGCGTCGAACGCTCGGGGCGCGTCGCGTTGCGTCGAGTGCACGGGATGTCGCCGAGTGCACGGGGTATCCGCGTGGGCAAGCCGTGCACTCGACAGCAAGCCGTGCACTCGAGGTGCGAGGTGCGGGGTGCGGGGTGCGAGAGGCGAGAGGCGGGTCAGAGCGAGGGCGGGAGCGCCTGGGGAGAGACCGGGCGCAGTCGACCACCGGTGGCGGCGAACCAGCAGCCGATGATGATCAGCGGGAAGCCGAGCAGCAGTCCTGGCGTCAGCGGTTCGGCGAGCACGATCGCCCCGAGGATGATCGCGACCACCGGGTTGACATAGGTGAACAGCGGCGCGCGCACCGGGCCGACCTCGCGGATGAGCGCGAAGAACGCCAGGAAAGCCACCGCCGTGCAGATCACGGCGAGTGCGAGGAGCGCGGCGATCGAGGGAAGCGTCGGCACCTGATGCTGGGTGAGCAGCCCGATCGGGAGGTACAGGATTCCGATCATGAGCAGCGACAGGGTGATGGTTCCGAGGGAGGGGACGTCGTTGAGCTTGCGTGCCACGATGAAGGGGGCGATCGCGTACAGCACGGCGACCAGCAGCACCTCTCCCGCGGCGAGAAGACTGACTTCACCGCCGAAGAGCCCAGGGCCTGCGACCACGACCGCGACGCCGATGAAGCCGACGAGCAGTCCGATGCCACGGGCGGGCCGGAGCACCCCGCGGTCACCGCTACCGAGGGCGATGAGCGCGGCGAACAACGGAACGGTCGCCACCAACAGGCCCGTCATGCCGGAGGGCAGCGTCATCTCGGCATGCCCCAGCAGCACGAAGGGCCCCGCCATCTCGACCGCGCCGAAGGCGAGCACCCACGGCCAGTGCTTCAGCGCGGCACGCAGCGCGCCGCTGCGGAGCGCGAACGGCAACAGCAGCAGAGCCGCGATGAGCGTGCGCCCCGCCACGATCGCCGGCGGCGAGAAGGACTCGACAGCGACGCTGATGAACAGATACGGCACTCCCCACAGCAGCGCCATGGCCCCGAAGAGCAGCCAGCCGCGACGCGAGAAGCCCGCGTTCGGGCTCACAGGATGCGCCGACCTTCGAAGGCACGACCGAGGGTGACCTCGTCGGCGTACTCGAGGTCTCCGCCCACGGGCAGCCCGGAAGCGAGACGGGAGACGGTGATCTGCATCGTCGTCAGCAGACGGCTGAGGTAGCTCGCCGTGGCCTCCCCCTCGAGGTTGGGGTTGGTGGCGAGGATGACCTCCTGCACGGTGCCGTCAGCGAGGCGGGTCATGAGCTGGGCGATGCGCAGGTCGTCCGGTCCGATACCGGCGATGGGGCTGATGGCCCCGCCGAGCACGTGATAGAGGCCGCGGAACTCCCGGGTGCGCTCGATGGCCGCGACGTCTTTCGCGTCTTCGACCACGCAGATCAGCGCCTGGCTGCGCCGCGGGTCACGGCAGATGGCGCAGCGCTCCTGCTCGGCGACGTTGCCGCAGACCTCGCAGAACCGCACGCGGAGGCGGATCTCGCTGAGCAGCTCGGCGAGACGCGCGACGTCGAACGTCGGCGTCTGCAGGATGTGGAATGCGATCCGCTGGGCGGACTTCGGGCCGATGCCGGGGAGCCGACCGAACTCGTCGATCAGCTCCTGAACGATGCCGTCATACATCAGGAGAACCTCGTCGGGGGCTCGTAGGGCTCTTCGCGAAGGAACGTCGCGCCGAGCACCTGGCGAATCACGGCCTCACCATAGCGCTGCACTCCGCCGACGGAGGGCGAACGCTCGATGACGACCGGCGCAGCGGCGACGGCCGTGCGCTGCATCTGCGGCGCCGACCGCTCGGGCGGCGCCTGGCGTGACACGGACGGCTCGGCCGGCGGCTCGTACGACGGGTCGTACGGAGGCTCGTCGTCATAGGCCGGAGCCTCGTCGTCACCCGGGAGCGGGGGCTCGTCGCGATCGACGACACCGTCGGACGGGGGAACCGGAGCCGAGGCCGCTGCCTCGACCTCTTCGGGCTCGTCGTCGACGGGAAGCGAAGCGGACGGCGTCGGAGCATCGCGCGCCGGCTCGTCGTTCGTGGACGGAATCGGCGCGACAGCCCACTCGGTCACCGACGATGCGGATGCGCCACGGACCTGCGGACGAGGGGAACCCGCTGACGCAGGCTCCGATGCGGGAGCGGAATCGGCCGGCGCCGACGATCCGGACGACACGGGCTGGCGCGGGGCGCCCCCTGCAGGCATCGGCGCGGGAAGATACTTCACCCGGACGCCGAGCTCGCTCTCGATCGCGGAGCGCAGGTGATCGGAAGGACCCGAGCCGGGGGTCGTGCCCTTGAACTTGGCGACATCGTGCTGGCTGGTGAACCCGAGTGTCAGCACTTCGGTCTCTGTGACGTACGCCAGCGGCTGCACGGCCGTGGCCAGCAGCCAGGACGTGCGGCTGATGCTCTCGAGCCGTGTCAGGACGGCGGGCCACGCGGCACGGACGCGCTCGAACGTGACCGGTCCCTGCGGCGCCGCCACCTGGGGTGCGGCATCGTCAGAAGCGGCACCGTCGGATGCGGAATCGACGGTCTGGCTCGCGGCCTGCTCGACGACCCGGGTCTGGGTAGCGGAAGCAGGAGCGGATTCGACGACGACCGGCTCCGGGGTCTGCGCGGAGACCTCCGGCGTCGCGGAAGCGGACGCGGACGACGCGGAGGGCGCCGACGCAGCCGGGGTCGCGACCTGCCGGATGGGAGCTGCGGCGCGCTCACCCGCAGGCACGGGCGACGGCGTCGCAGCAGCGGAATCCGTCGCCCCCGCGAGCACACGTGCGACCATGAGCTCGAGGTGCAGGCGCGGCGATGTGGCACCCGACATGTCGTCGAGCGCCGCGCTGACCACGTCGGCCGTACGCGAGAGACGTGCGGATCCGAAGGCCGCAGCCTGGGCGCGCATGCGCTCCAGATCGTCTTCGGCGATACCGCGCAGAACCGCCGAAGCGCCGGCGCCGACCGCAGCGATCACGATGAGGTCGCGAAGGCGCTCGAGCAGGTCGTCGACGAAGCGACGCGGGTCTTGCCCGGTCTGCACGACCCGGTCGATCGCCGGGAAGGCGGCTGCGGCGTCGCCCGCGGCGAGCGCATCGACGATCTCGTCGAGGAGGGCGGCGTGCGTGTACCCGAGCAGGGAGACGGCGCGTGCATAGCCGACCGTGACCGTCTCGGATCCGGCGGGCGCGTCGGATCCGGCGATCAGCTGGTCGAGCAGCGAGAGCGTGTCACGGGGCGAGCCTCCGCCGGCGCGGACGACGAGCGGGAGCACGCCCTGCTCGACGATCACGCCCTCTTCGGCGCACAGCTTGGCGACGTACTCGAGCATCGCGGCCGGAGGGACCAGTCGGAAGGGGTAGTGGTGGGTGCGCGAGCGGATCGTGCCCAGCACCTTCTCGGGTTCGGTGGTCGCGAAGATGAACTTGACGTGCTCCGGCGGCTCTTCGACGAGCTTGAGCAGCGCGTTGAAGCCCTGGGGCGTCACCATGTGCGCCTCGTCGAGGATGAAGATCTTGTACCGGTCGCGGCTGGGGGCGAATGTCGCCCGTTCACGCAGGTCACGCGCGTCGTCGACGCCGTTGTGGCTCGCCGCGTCGATCTCGACGACATCGAGGGATCCGCCGCCGGCACGCGACAGCTCGACGCAGCTCGGGCAGACGCCACAGGGCACGTCTGTCGGCCCCTCGGCGCAGTTCAGACACCGCGCCAGGATGCGCGCGGACGTGGTCTTGCCGCACCCGCGGGGCCCGGAGAACAGATAGGCATGGCCGACCCTGTCACCGCGCAACGCCGTCATGAGCGGATCGGTCACCTGGGACTGCCCGATCATCTCGCCGAACGTCTCGGGTCGGTAGCGGCGGTAGAGGGCTGTGGTCACCTCAACAGCCTACGGCGTGCCACCGACCTTCGGCGGGCCCGAGCGTCAGTCGATCGGTTCGATCACCGGGATCGTCGTCGTGATCACGGGAACGGAAGCCGACATGCGCGTGCCGTCCTCGCGTCGGGCGTCGGCGAACTGCCGGAGCGTCGGACGCCCGGGGATCAGCGGCCCCTGATCGGCCAGCGGCACGACGACCTCGTCCTCGACCGTCGCGATGTACGCGGCATCCCGCACGCTGAACGGGACCGGGGGTCCGCTGCGCACCTGGACGCGCAACTCGTCCGCCGTCACGGTCACGTGCAGATTCGATCCCTGCCACTGCAGCGGGAACGACAGCGACGGCCAGCTCGCCGGGAGCCGCGGGTCGAAGCTCAGGTCGCCGGCGTAGTCGCGCATCCCGCCGAAACCGCACACCAGCGCCGTCCACACCCCGCCGGCTGAGGCGACGTGCACGCCGTCCGCCGCGTTGTGGTGCAGGTCGTGCAGGTCGACGAACAGCGACTGCTCGAAGTACTTCTGCGCGAGGTCCTGGTAGCCCACCTCGGCGGCGAGGATCGACTGCACGACCGCCGACAGGGTCGAGTCGCCGGTGGTCAGCGGGTCGTAGTAGTCGAAGTCGGCCTTCTTCTCCTCGGGCGTGAAGTGATTGCCCTGCAGGAAGAGCGCGAGCACGACATCGGCCTGCTTGAGCACCTGGAACCGATAGATCACGAGCGGGTGGAAGTGCAGCAGGAGCGGGCGCTGCTCGGCGGGGGTGTTGGCGAGATCCCACACCTCGCGCTCGAGGAACAGCGAGTCCTGCGGGTGGATCCCGAGGCCCTCGCTGTAGGGGATGTACATGGCCTCTGCCGCGCGATCCCACGCTTCCGCCTCGCCGGGGCCGAGGCCCGTGCGGTCGACCAGCTTCACATAGTCCTCGGGATAGCTCTCCCTGATCTCGCGCACGATCTTGGCCGCGTAGCGGAGGTTGTAGCGCGCCATCACGTTCGTGTAGAGGTTGTCGTTCACGACCGTCGTGTACTCGTCGGGTCCGGTCACGCCGTGGATGTGGAACGTCTCGATCCCATCTCCCACCATGCCCTCGACGAGGCGCGAGGCGCGCCAGAAGCCGAGGGTCGCCCACAACCGCGCGGTCTCGATCGCGATGTCGGCGCCTTCACGACGCAGGAACTCCTCGTCCCCCGTCGCACGCACGTACTTGCCCAGCGCGAAGCTGATGTCGGCGTTGATGTGGTACTGCGCGGTGCCGGCCGCGTAGTAGGCCGAAGCCTCCTCGCCGTTGATCGTCCGCCACGGGAAGAGCGCCCCCGCCTCGTTGAGCTGAGCGGCGCGACGGCGAGCGGCCGGGAGCATCCCCACACGAGCACGGAGAGCGTTGTACGCCCAGCGTGGAGACGTGTACGTGAGGAACGGGAGCACATAGATCTCGGTGTCCCAGAAATAGTGCCCGCTGTATCCCGAGCCGGACACACCCTTGGCGGGGACCCCGGCGCCGTCGGCACGTGCCGAGGCCTGTGCGAGCTGGAACAGGCACCAACGGGTGGCCTGCTGCAGGTCGTCGCGCCCGCCGATCTGCACGTCGCTGCGCGCCCAGAACGCGTCGAGCCATTCCCGCTGGCGGCGGAAGACGGTCTCGACGCCCTCGTCGGCCGCCCGGTCGAGCGAGCGTCGGCAGCGGTCGACGAGCTCACGCGGAGGCACGCCTCGCGACGTGTGGTAGCTGACGAGCTTGGTCACCGTGATCGGCACACCGGCCTTCGCCTGCACGCGGAAGACGTTCTTGGCGATGTCGGCCTCGATCAGCGTGCGGGCGTTGTACTCGTTCTCGGTCTCGACCACGTGGTCGGCGACCACGGCGACGGTCATGCCCGAATCGGCGACGCGGTACGAGAGCGCGGAGCGGAGTCCGTCCTGCCAGTGCTCGGCTGGCTCCAGCACGCGGTCGGCGATCTTCTCGGCCTTGCGGGGGTCGAAGGCCGCGGCCTTCGTGCCGATCGGGGTGCCAGCGTAGACGCCGGCACCGTCCTGCCGGTTGAGCAGCTGGCAGCTGATCGTGACCGGGGCGTCGGCGTTCTCGACGACGACCTCGAGGCGCAGCACGGCGAGATGACGTTCCTCGAAGCTGACGATGCGTTCGTCGCGCATGCGCACGCGCTTGCCGGACGGGGTCTCCCAGACCACGAGGCGCTCCAGCACACCGGTGCGCAGGTCGAGCGTGCGGCGGTACTCGCGCACGTCGGCGTCGTCGAGCGAGACCGGCTCGTCGTCGACGTACACGCGCATGACCTTCGCATCAGGGGCGTTCACGATAGTCTGACCGACCTCGGCGAAGCCGTAGGCCTGCTCGGCGTGACGGATCGGCCACGTCTCGTGCAGGCCGTTGATGAACGTGCCGTGCTCCTGGGCGCCGCGACCCTCGATGTGGTTGCCGCGCAGGCCGAGGTAGCCGTTGCCGACGGAGAACAGCGTCTCTCCGACGCCCTCCTCCGAGTAGTGCGTGTCGATCAGACGCCATGGGTCGACGGGGAAGCGGTCGCGGTCGATCATGCGGTCTCCGGGATGTCGGTGCGGGAAGAGGGAAGGAAGACGGCGAGGTCGTCGACCACGACGGTCGCGCCCGCCGCACGCAGGGCGTCGGCACCCGTGCCACGGTCGACGCCGACCACGGTCGCGAAGCCGGCAGCGGCAGCGGATGCGGCGCCGGACGTGGCGTCCTCGACGGCGACGGCACTGGTCGGATCGACCCCGAGGGCGACGGCACCGGCGGCGAACATGTCGGCAGCGGGTTTGGAGGCGAGCCCGTCACGCTCGGCCACGACGCCGTCGACGACGATCCGGAAGAAGGAGCGCAGGCCCGCGGCACCCAGGACCTCCTCGGCGTTCTTGGAGCTCGACACCACGCCGAGTGGGATTCCGGCGGCATGCAGGCTCTCGACGAGTGCGAGCGAGCCGGGGTACGGCGCGATCCCCTGGCCGCGCAGCGATGCGGCGAACGCGGCGTTCTTGCGGTTGCCGATACCGCACACGGTCTCGGCCGACGGGTCGTCATCGACCTCGCCCCACGGCAGCTCGACGTTGCGACTGTGCATCAGGCTCGCGACGCCGTCATAGCGCTTCTTGCCGTCGACGTAGTCGTAGTAGTCGGCATCGGTGTACGGCGGAGTGATCCCCCAGCGCGCGAACACATCGTCGAACACGGCCTTCCAGGCACGCATGTGCACCTCGGCCGTCGGGGTGAGCACGCCGTCGAGGTCGAAGAGCACGCCGTCGGCGTGGAACAGGTCGGGCAGCGCTTCAGGCACAGAGCCTCCAGGAGAAGGGCGATCGTCGGGCCGGCACCTCTCCGTGCCACTGTGCAAGCGTAATGCGGTCGCGCACCACGGGGTAACCCCCGCGAGAGGATCAGAGCAGCTCTGCCGTCTGCCGGGCGATCTGCAGCTCCTCGTCGGTCGGCACGACGAGGACCGTCACCGGGGAGGCATCCGTGGAGATCCGACGGATGCCGCGCTCCCGAGCCTCGTTCCTGGCGGGGTCGATCTCGACACCGGCGAAGCCGAGCGTGGACATCGCGGCAGCACGCACCGGTGCGGCGTTCTCGCCCACACCGGCGGTGAACGAGATGACGTCGACTCCTCCGAGCTGTGCGATGTAGGCCCCCGCGTAGGCGCGCAGCCGGTGCACGTACACGTCGAAGGCGAGGGTCGCCGCGTCCTCCCCCTCCTCGACACCCGCGAGGATGTCGCGCATGTCGCTGCGCCCCGCGAGACCTGCGAGCCCGCTGCGGGTGTTGAGCAGAGAGTCGAGGTCGTCGATCGAGAGTCCGGCGCGGCGCGACAGGTGCACGAGCGCTGCCGGATCGATGTCGCCCGAGCGCGTGCCCATGACGAGTCCCTCGAGAGGCGTGAGCCCCATCGACGTCTCGACCGAGCGGCCAGCGTCGATCGCGGTCACCGACGCCCCGTTGCCGAGGTGGAACACCAGTTGACGGAGATCCCCGAGGTCACGGCCGAGGAACGCGGCTGCCGACTCGCTCACGTACTGGTGACTCGTGCCGTGGAAGCCGTAGCGACGCACCCGATGCTCAGCGGCGAGCGCGGCATCGATCGCATAGGTGTACGCGGCGGGTGGGAGGGTCTGATGGAAGGCCGTGTCGAACACCGCGACGTGCGGCACCTCGTCGAACACGGCGCGCGCGGCGAGGATGCCGGCGAGGTTCGCGGGGTTGTGCAGCGGCGCGAGCACCGCGAGCTCGTCGATCTGCCGCTCCACGTCGGCGTCGATCAGCGTCGGGGCGTAGAAGCGCGCACCCCCGTGGACCACGCGATGCCCGACCGCGACGGGGCGATGCTCGTCGAGCGAGGGTCCGTGCGCGGCGAACTGTTCGCGCATCACCTCGAAGGCCGCGGCGTGATCGGCGATGGGTCGCTCGCTGCGGTAGGTCGCGTCGAGCATCGTCGGCACGGCGTCGCCCTCGACCGCGGGGCGCACCGTGTGCGCGACGGGGCTGACCTCCTGGCCGATGCGCTCGATCAGTCCGCTCGCGAGCAGATTCTCCTGCTCGATGTCGATCAGGCTGTACTTCAGCGACGAGGAACCGCTGTTGATGACCAGGATGGCGCTCATGCCGCATCCCCCGTCTGCTCGGCTCCCTGTGCCTGGATCGCCGTGATCGCCACGGTGTTGACGATGTCATCGACGAGAGCACCGCGGGAGAGGTCGTTGATGGGCTTGTTGAGTCCTTGCAGCACCGGGCCGATCGCGACGGCCCCGGCCGAACGCTGCACGGCTTTGTAGGTGTTGTTTCCGGTGTTGAGGTCGGGGAAGACGAACACGGTCGCCCGCCCCGCCACGGCGGAGCCGGGGAGCTTGGCCTTGGCCACCGCCGCATCCGCCGCCGCGTCGTACTGGATCGGGCCCTCGACAGGGAGCTCGGGTGCTCGTTCCCGCACGAGGGCGGTGGCGGCGCGCACCTTGTCGACGTCGGCGCCCGATCCGGACTCCCCCGTCGAGTACGACAGCATCGCCACGCGCGGATCGATGCCGAACTGACGGGCGGTCGTCGCGGAGGAGATCGCGATGTCGGCGAGCTGCTCGCTGGTCGGGTCGGGGATCACGGCGCAGTCGCCGTAGACGAGCACGCGATCGGCGAGGGCCATCAGGAACACGCTGGAGACGACGTTCACCCCCGGCTTGGTCTTGATGATCTCGAACGACGGGCGGATCGTGTGCGCGGTGGTGTGCGCGGCGCCCGATACCATGCCGTCGGCGAGCCCGAGGTGCACCATCATCGTGCCGAAGTACGACACATCGGTCACCGTGTCCGCAGCCTGAGCGAGCGTGATGCCCTTGTGCGCCCGCAGCCGCGCGTACTCCGCGGCGAAGCGCTCCACCAGTTCGGGATCGGTCGGGCTGAGCACCTGGGCCGCGGCGATGTCGATGCCGAGCTCGACGGCCCTGGCGCGGATGGACGCCTCGTCGCCGAGGATCGTCAGGTCGGCGACCTCTCGCGCGAGCAGCGTGGCTGCGGCACGCAGGATGCGATCGTCCTCCCCCTCCGGCAGCACGATGCGGCGGCGATCGGCGCTGGCGCGTTCGATGAGCCCGTACTGGAACATGAGCGGCGTGACGACGTGCGCCTCGGCGAGACCGAGCTGCTCGGTGAGCTCGGCGATGTCGACGTGCGCCTGGAAGAGGCCGAGCGCGCGGTCGTACCGGGTGCGCGAATCGGCAGAGATGCGGCCTCGGGTGTTCATCACGCGCACCGCCGTGTCGTACGTGCCGAGGTCGGTCGTGATGATGGGCACCGACGAGGCGAAGCCGTCGAGCAGCCGCACGATCGGCTCGGGCAGCGGGAACGGGCCGTTCAGGATGATGCCGGCGATCCGGGGGAAGGTGCCGGACGAATCGGCGAGCAGCGCGGCCAGCAGCACCTCGGTGCGGTCGGCGGGGATCACCACGACCGCCTCTTCGGTGAGACGAGGCAGCACGTTCACCATCGACATGCCGGCGACCACGATCGTCAGGGCCTCTCTGGTCAGACGATCATCGTCGCCCTTGAGCAGGGTGCCCTCGACGGCGGCGAGGATGCCACGGATCGACGGCGCGACCAGCGCGCGGTCTTCGGGGATCGCCCACACCGGTGTGCTCTCCGCGGGGAGCGCGGCATGCACCGCCTCGATGATGGCGTCGAGCGCTTCCGGGTCGGCGCGGTTGACGGCGACGGCGAACAGCTCCGCCCGTTCCTGCGTCAACTCGGACAGGGCGAGGGCCGCGATCTGCGCGATCGCGGCGGGGGGACGCGCCGTCGTGGTTCCCAGCTGCTCCGCCTGACGCTGCTGGTCGCGGCCGCTGAGCACGAGAAGCACCGGGGCTCCGAGATTGGCGGCGATCCTGGCGTTGAACCCGAGCTCTGCCGGGCTGGCGACATCGGTGTAGTCGCTGCCGATGACGACGACGGCGTCGCACTGCGCCTCGACCGCCTTGAACCGCGCGACAATGGTCGACAACGCGGCCTCGGGGTCGGCGCGCACATCGTCGTAGGTCACGCCGATGCAGTCGTCGTAGTCGAGGTTGACCCCGTCGTGCGCGAGCATCAGCTCGAGGATCTCGTCACGCGCCGTGACCGAGCGGGCGATGGGACGGAACACGCCCACCCGCGGCGAGACGCGCATCAGGGCGTCGAGCGCCCCGAGGGCGATCGTCGACTTTCCGGTATGGCCTTCGGCCGAGGTGATGTAGATGCTCTGCGCCACGACTTCAGCTTAGGCGCGGCATCCATGAACGTACCGAGCGTCTGACCGGGTCAAATGCCGCAGCCTCATTCGCATGGACCGGACATCGCATCGACGACCGCCGTGGCATCCGCCTGGAACCGCGAGTAGTAGTCGCGGTCGGTGTTGATCTGCACCCGGTGGATCGCGGCGGAGGGCTCCATCGTCTGCCAATTGGGGAGCCGCCCGAGACGGTCGAAGAACAGCGTGGTCGCGGTCGCCGGATCCATCCGCTGCTCGACGCTCCCCCACCACTCCTGCTGCTGGAACAGACCGATGCTGGTGGTCCGGGTTCCATCGGGATTGGTGAATCCGCGCGTCTCCCAGTCGCCGTAGTCGATGTTGCGCAGACTGCTCTCGCCCATCGCCGTCATCACCCCGATGATCTGCCCCTCACGCGCGAAGCCGAGAGCCTCTGCCGTGCGGATTATCGTGGCCGCGTTCTCGAGCTGCTCGCCACTCCACCCCTCGATACCCGCAGCGGGGAAGGTCTGCGGGTCGTCGATGCAGATCGGCGCAGGATCGCGCGCGAGTCCCAGCGGGATGAGGACGAACAGGCCGACCGCGACGACGAGGGCGCCGGCGGAGATCAGGAGGCGCTGCCGGATCTTGCGACGACGCAGGCGATTCGCCGCCTGCCGTCGCCCGCCCGGCTTTCTGCGGCGCTGCGGGCTCTTGCGACGCTTCGCCGGCCGCTTCGACGCTGGCGCGCGCTTCGCGCGGGACGCCGGTGCGGCGCTCACGGCGACAGAGCTCCGCGATCGGTTCGCGGACGTCGACCGACCAGGGCGGCGATGCCACCCCCGATGGCTCCGAACAGGTGTCCCTGCCAGGAGATGCCTTCGGCGACACCGAAGACGCCGGCCAGCATCGAGCCGCCGTACAGCGCGATCACGACGATCGCGATCACGGCGTACAGGATGCGGTGCGCCACACGACCGGGGGCGAACACCCGCATCACGACATAGCCGAAGTAGCCGAAGACCAGCCCCGAGGCGCCGACCGTCAGGGTACCCGGCGCATTGAACACCCAGGTGCCGATGCCACCGACGACGGCTACGATCGCGGTGACGGCCCAGAACCGTCGGGTGCCCTCCACGGCGACGAGGCACCCCAGCACCAGGAACGGCACGGAGTTGGCGATGAGGTGCTGCCAGTTCGCATGCAGGAGCGGTCCCAGCACGATGCCGCCGAGACCGGAGACATCCCACGACCGCAGTCCGAAGCCGGTGAACGAGCCGGGAAGGATCGCGTCGGCGAACTGCACGACCCACATCGCGACGAGCAGCAGCACCGGTGAGGCGAATCGGCCGAGCGGATGCTGGGTCTTCAGCGGCGGGGAGACGGTCACCGGATGATTGTCGCAGGTGCAGCCACGAGAGGGCTGAGCGGCGGGGACGAGACGTCCGCGAGGACGGCGCCGATGTCCGGACAAAGAAAATGACTCTCCGCGCACCCAGCAGAGCCCGGTTACCCTTGCTGCGTTTCCGCCCTGGGGGAATTGGCCTGGATGCCGCCACGCGGAGAGCCGTCAACCATCCTAACCCGACCGGCGCGATGGTCCGAACCGCGCCCGTCTCCACGCGCAATCTCAGGGGAACCTGCCAGAGCGGCGCGCCCTGCGCAGGGTTACGATCGAGTCACGCGCACCGCAGCGCCGACGTGAGAGGGAACGCATGCCAGAGAACGCCCCCCTGAGCCCGGTATCGATGGATGCCGAGAGGTTCGCCGCGCAGACGTCTGCGATCCTCGGCTCGATCGGCCAGGTCATCGACGGCAAGCCGGACGCGGTGCGCAGCGCTCTCGTCTGCCTCCTCGCCGAGGGGCATCTGCTCATCGAAGACGTTCCCGGGGTCGGCAAGACCATGCTGGCCAGGGCCCTCGCCGCGAGCGTGGATGCGACGGTGCGCCGCATCCAGTTCACGCCCGATCTGCTGCCCGGCGACGTCACGGGAGTGTCCGTCTACAACCCCGTGGATCGCGAGTTCGAGTTCAAGCGCGGCGCCGTGTTCGCGCACATCGTGATCGCCGACGAGATCAACCGCTCCTCCCCCAAGACGCAGTCCGCTCTGCTGGAGGCGATGGAGGAGGGCCAGGTCACGGTCGACGGCTCCACGCACCTGCTGCCCCAGCCGTTCCTGGTCGTCGCCACCCAGAACCCCCTGGAGATGGAAGGAACGTACGCCCTCCCCGAAGCACAGCGCGATCGGTTCATGATGCGCATCTCGATGGGGTACCCGGATGCCGCAGCCGAGGCGCTCATGCTGCGCCAGCGCGATGTCGTCAGCCCCCTCGCCGCCGTCTCGCCCGTCGCCGACGCGGCATCGATCGCCCAGCTCATCGCCTGGGCACGTTCGGTCCACGTGGCCCCCGCCCTGGAGGAGTACGCGGTCGCCCTCGCCCAGGCGACGCGCTCCGACCCGAACCTCCACCTCGGCGCGAGCCCTCGGGCCACCCTGCAGCTGGTCAGAGCCGCGAAGGTGTGGGCAGCCCTCGACGGGCGCGAGTACGTGATCCCCGACGACATCACCGCCCTGCTCATCCCGGTCCTCGCGCACCGCCTGCTCCCGGCGCGGGGCGCACATCGGGCCGGCGCACAGCCGGTCGAGTCCGCCCTCACCCAGATCGCCGAGCGGGTACGTGTCCCCGTGGCGACGCGTTCCTGACAGACCGCATCATGCGAAGACGTCGATCCCTCACCGGCCGCGGTGCCGGAGCGCTCGTCGCTGCGCTCGGCTGCATGATCGCCGCGAACCTGCTCGGCACGCGCATCCTGCTCTACATCGGCGTGCTGCTCGCGGCCGTCACCCTCTTCTCCCTCCTCGCGGTGCGGTTGCCGCGACGATCCGGCATCGTCACCCGCCAGATCTCGACCGATCTGCTGACCGTATCCGAGACGTCACGGGTGACCGTGCGGTTCTCGCTGCGCGCGATCCGCGTGCCGCGGGGGCTCTGGCATGACATGCTCCCCGATGCGGTCTCCGGAGACTCCGGCGGCGAATATCCCCCGGAGACCGGGCAGTTGAGCTACCTCATCACGGGTGTGCGCCGCGGCGTCTGGCCGCTCGGTCCGCTGATGCTGCGCACGGTCGACCCGTTCGGTCTGGCACAGCGCGAACAGGCGTTCGGAGAGACGAGAAGCGTGACGGTCGTCCCCGAGGTCTTCGTCCTGGCCCCGCTGGCCGTGCGGGTCGGAGCTGCCGGAGGGACTGCGCACACCTCGTCCACCCGGCTCGGGCAGGGCAGCGACAACCTCTCGCCACGCGGATACATCCCCGGCGACTCGATGCGCCGCATCCACTGGCGGGCGACCGCGCACCGAGGTCAGCTGATGGTGCGTCAGGAAGAGGAGGAGTCCAGCCCCGACGCGGTGGTCGTGCTCGACCGCAGCGAGCGCCGCTGGGAAGCACCGGGCGCCGAGGCCGACCCGGCCTTCGAAGCAGCCGTCTCGCTGTGCGCCTCTGCGGCCGTGCACCTCGCATCCGAGGGCTACAGCGTCGACGTGCTCGACAGCGCGGGATCCTTGCTCGGCGCGCTTCGCGGACACGAAGACGATCGTGACGGCCTGCTCGCCGCTCTCGCGATGGTCGCACCCCGAGGCGAGAGCCGCGACCTGATGGCACTCATCGGCGGTACCCCTCCCGGTCCGCTCGTCTACATCACCGGTCGCCTCGACGAAGAGGATGCTGCGCTGCTGCGTTCGGCCGGCGCCGCCGCCCCGATGCTGTTCAGCACCGAGCTGCTCCCCGGCGCCACCGAAGCCTCCGTCCGTCACGGATGGACCGTGTCACCGCTCGGGGACGACGTCTCCGCCGCGTGGGAAGATGCCGTCTCGGCCCGGATCGGAGTCGGCGATGTTCCGCGCTGAGCAGGCTCCGCCGAGCTCGACCGTCGCCGCTCGGCGACCGACCTTCTGGCACCGCGACCACGAGGATCCGGCCGGCGTGGTCGGCGCCGGCGCACTCGCGGCGACGGCGGCACTCACGGCGATGTGGCCGTTCACCTCGGTGATCGCTCCCGGCGCATGGTCCTTCACCGTGATCGCCGTGATCGTCGCCGTGGCGGGCACCGGGATGCTGACACGGAACCTGCTGCGGCGACGAGCGGCATGGGCGCAGGACCTCGCCACCTTCGCCGTGCAGATCGTCGTCGCCATCGCCATCGTGACGCTGTTGGTGGCCGGGGACACCGCCATCCTCGGGGTCATCCCGACCTCTGCGACGCTGACGCTGTTCGGGGTGCTCGCCGCCTCGGCCGTCGAGGCCGTCGTGTTCGGATCCGCACCGCTGGATGCCTCCCCCGGTCTCGCGGCCGTGATGGGGGTCGGCTTCGCGGTGGTCGCGATCCTCCTCGATCACCTCGTCGCGCATCGTTCGGCCGTGCTGGCCGTCCTGCTGACCGGCGTCATCGGCGCCGTGCCGATGATCGTCACACTCGGCGACACGAACGTGGTCTGGTTCGTGCTCTTCGGTGTGGTCGCATTGCTCTTGCTCCGCTATACCGCGCGCAGGCATCCGGAATCCCCACGCCGCTCGTCCACGTCGCTGGCCGTCGCGGTCGGCGCCGCCGCGCTGGCGACGACCGTGGCCATCACGCCGATGCTGCCCGTGACCGCGAGCCTCGCCGGCAACGGGGTCGGCGTCACGGTCGACGCCTCGCTGCGTCTCGGCGACGATCTGCGCCAGCCCAATCCGGTCGAGGTGCTCACGGTCGCGGCCAAGGGAGAGACCGCGCCGTATCTGCGTCTGACCACTCTCTCCCGCTTCGACGGTCGCGTCTGGCAGCCGGATGACGGCGACCTGCAGGCGCAGAACGACGGATTCGGTCCCCCGGAATGGGGCGAGGACATCGCGACGGAGGAGCAGAACACCTCCATCCGTGTGCTGCGGATGTCGAGTTCCTGGCTCCCCGTGCCCTATCCCGCCACCGCCGTGCAGGGACTCAGCAACGCCTGGAGGATCACGCCCGAGAACCGCACGCTCTACTCCCGCGGGGCCGACGCCGTCGGAAACGACTACACGGTCACGTCATCGAGACTCATCCCCACCCTCGAGCAGATCCGCGCGATCGATGCCGCGTCCCCTGTCGTGGATCCCGACGCAGAGCCGGTCGAGCTGCCCGGCATCATCAGCGAGCTCGCCGACGACGTGACCGCGGCGGCGAGCACCGACTACGACCGGCTCATCGCGCTGCAGAACTGGTTCCGTTCGCAGTTCGCCTACTCGCTGGAGACGCCTGTGGAAGAGGGCTTCGACGGAACCGGGGCGGAAGCGGTCGCGGAGTTCCTCGAGGCGCGGTCCGGATACTGCGTGCATTTCGCCGGAGCGTTCGCACTGATGGCGGAGAGCCTGGGCATGGAGGTGCGCATCGTCGTCGGCTACCTTCCCGGTTCGCTGACCGACGAGAAGCGCGGCAGCGAATCGGTGTTCTCGGTGACCAGCGATCGACTGCACTCCTGGCCAGAGGTGCTGTTCCCCGGCATCGGATGGGTTCCTTTCGAACCCACCGCGTCTCTGGGTGTGCCCACCGCCTTCCGCCCGGGAGTGACGCAGGGCGGAGGCTCAGGAAGCCCCTCGACACCGGCACCGACCACGGCACCGCAGGCCGAGCAGACCTCGGGTCCCGAGATCGATCGCAACGACGCCGGCGGCAACTCGGCCAGCGGCGACGCCCTGCGCCGCCTCGACCCGATGCCGGTCGTCTTCACGGCCCTCGGCATCGTCGTGCTGCTCCTGCTTCCCGCGCTGATCCGGCTCGTGGAACGCCGAGCGCGGCTGAACAGGGCGCGTCGAGGAGACCCGGCCGCCGCCTGGGCGGAGCTCCGAGACACCCTGATCGACCTGCAGATCCCCGTGTCCGACGCCGACACCCCCCGCACACGCGCTGCCGGTCTGGTGCGGCAGAACGACGTCGGCGTCGAGGCGATGCGACGCCTGACCGATGCGGTCGAACTCTCGAACTACGCCCGCTCCGGCGAAGCATCCGACGATCTCGCCGAGCCGTTGGGCGAGGTTCTCACGAGCCTGCGGAAGAGCGTCGATCGAGCCACGAGAGTGCGGGCGGCGCTGATCCCGCGTTCCCTCTACGCCCCGCGAGCCGCCGAGCCCGGCGTGACGATCTGACCCGTCGGGCGTCGCCGGCTCAGGCGGTTCCTCCTCACGCGGCGTGCGAGGTGCAGGGCACGGCGACGCACGCCTCGCACACCACGAACTGCGATCGGCACGACAGGTCGGGGCAGTTCGCGGTGCGCTTGGTCGCAGCCCCGCATCCGACGCATTCCCCGATGACCGCGGCATGGTCGGTGAAGTCGATGGAGCCCCGGCCGTCGAAGACGTAGAGCGAGCCGTCCCACAGGCCCTCGTCGCCGTACTTCTCGCCGTAGCGGACGATGCCGCCCTCGAGCTGATAGACCTCGCCGAACCCGCGGGCGGTCATCAGGCTCGACAGCACCTCGCAGCGGATACCGCCGGTGCAGTACGTGACCACGGGCTTGCCCTTGAGATCGTCGTAGACGCCTGAATCGAGGAGCTCGACGAAGTCTCTGGTCGTCTCGGTGTCGGGCACGACCGCACCGCGGAAGCGTCCGATCTGCGCTTCGAGTGCGTTCCTGCCGTCGAAGAACACCACCTCGTCGCCGCGCTCGTCGATCAGACCGTGCAGTTCCTCGGGGGTCAGGCGCGTGCCGCCGCCGACGACGCCGTTCTCGTCGACGCGGAGCTCGCCCGGTGCACCGAACGAGACGATCTCGTCGCGCACCTTCACGCTGAGCTTCGGAAAGTCGAGGCTGCGTCCTTCGGCGTCGACGCCGGTCCCCTCGCTCCACTTGATGTCGGCGTCGGCGAACGGACCGTACGAGCGGAACGAGCGCAGCCACTTCTTCAGCGCACCGATGTCACCACCGAGGGTGCCGTTGATTCCGTCCTTCGAGATCAGCAGACGCCCGCGCAGGCCGAGCGCCTCGCCGAGGTCACGCTGCCAGACGCGGATGGCGTCGGGGTCGGCGAGAGGGGTGAACGCGTAGAAGAGGACGATCTTGGGTGTTGCCACCTAGGGATCCTACGTCGTCGACCTCGACACCGATCCGCACGTCCACCGATCTCGCACCCGGCTTCTACTTCACATCGCGTTTCATGAACGAGACTCCCCCGACGAGGAGGGCCAGCGACACCCACCCCGTCGTCACTCCCACGGCCGGGGCACGGTCGAGACGGTCGTCCGGCATGATTCCCACGGCGGTGACGTCGATACCGACGGCCTCGAGCATCACGAGGGGCGGAAGGAAGGCGGCCACAGCACCGCAGAACACAGCGAGAAGCAAGGCCGCACTCATCGACATGGATGCGACGAAGAGCGCCACCAGATGCACCTGCACGACCACTCCCAGTCCGAGTCCCCACAGACCCGCGACCGCACCGAACGCCAGAGCGGAAGCGGTAGCAGACCACTCCACGGGAACGCCGCCCATCGTGACGATCAGCGCGATGTGGCCCCCGAAGACGCCGGCGAGGGCGACGACCGCTCCGCCGACGGCCGCGGCGGGCACCCTGGCGAGGAAGAGCGCCCACCGCGGCCCCATCGTCAGACGCTGGGCGATGACGCCGTCGCGCCGATCGATCGTGTAGCGGAAGGAACCGTACACGGCAGCGAGAACACCGCCATATGTCGCCATCACGACGCGGAACGGCCCGATGAACGCTGCGCGGGCCTCAACCGGCGCAGCCGCGAGGTCGGAGGGAACGCTCGTCGCCAAGGAGAGCGACATCACGAACGCCGCGGCGACCACTCCGAGCAGCACGACGTCGCCGGTGAAGCTGCGGGCCTGGACTCGGAGAGCCCGGCCGATCACGCGGCGCCTCGGCGCCCTCGGAACCAGGCGAGGGAGACCAGCCCGACGGTCCAGGCGAGTCCGATCGCGAGGGCAGGCGCGAACTCGAGCAGTCGATCCTGGTATCCGGGCACGCCCAGGGCGGCGATGGCCAATCCGGGCGAGAACCTCGCCACCTCCGGCGCCGTGCGCAGCAACGCGAACTCCACGACCATCGGAAGGACGAGGACGAGCGCCGCCGTCACGTAGTAGTTCCGCGTGATCCAACCGACGGCTCCGCCGATGAACGCACCGAGCACCACTCCGACCAGAGCGCCGGCGTACAGCTGCCATGCCCCCACTGTGAGGGCCAGTGTCAGCCCGTTCTGCAGCAGCACGACCGCCACACCCGCAGTCCAGAGAACGAAGATGCACACGCACAGGGAGACCGCGGCGAGCGCCCCCGCCACGAGCTTCCCCCCGAACGCGCGACGGAAACCCACTCCGGTCAGTGTTCTGTCCATCGAGGCGTAGTAGTACTCGCGAGTGACCGCATACGCACCCACGAATGCGGCGGAGATGACGCACCAGGCCAGCGGCTCCAGAAGACGAGAGGTCGCGACGCGTGGATCGACACCGGCGAAATCGAAACGGGACCCGTCGGAGAACAACACGAAGGCCGGCATGAGGAGGGCGACGAGGTAGACCGGCAGGACCGAGAGCCCACTGACCGCACGCAGGGCCTCGCTGCGGATCGCGTTCTTCATGCGGTCGTCCCTCCCACCAGATCGAAGTACTTGCTCTCGAGAGACTCGGCGTCGCTGGTGACGAGGTCGCTCAGCCGTCCGGCGAAGAGCACACGCCTCTTGATCACGACGACCTCGTCCACGACCTGCTCCAACTCCGCCAATTGGTGGCTGGCGACCAGCACGGTGCCACCGCGTCCGGCGAAGCTCCGGAGAAACCTTCGGAGCCACCGGATGCCATCGGGATCGAGCCCGTTGGCGGGCTCGTCGAGGATGAGTGTGCGAGGGGACCCGACGAGAGCAGTGGCCAGTCCGAGCCGCTGTGCCATGCCCGTCGAGAACGTCTTCACGCGACGATGCGCATCCGCAGCGAGGCCCACCTCCTCGAGCACCTCGTCGACGCGGCTGCGGGCCGCCCCGGCCGCCAGTCGGGAGATCTCCAGATGTCTTCTCGCGGAGATGCCCACCTCGAAGCCGAAGCCGTCCATGTGGACGCCGACGTGCGATGCGGGATCGTCGAGCGCGGAGAAGGGCATCCCGTCGACGATGCTGTCGCCGCTCGTCGGGGCGAGCAAGCCGACGATCGCTCGCAGCGTGGTCGACTTCCCCGCCCCGTTCGGGCCGAGAAGGCCGACGACCGACCCGCGTGGCACGACGAATGACAGATCCGCGACGGCGGTGCGATCACCGTACTTCTTCGTGAGTCCTCTGACCTCGATGGCGTGCTCAATCATGCTCATCCTTCTTCCTCTCTCTCGCTCTGAGGCGCCGACAGGGGGAGCATCACGCCCGTCGCCCAGAGCGTCTGCCACAGGTTTCCCCCGCCGATCTCGACGCGCGCCTGCCCGGTCGGAGGCAGCCCCCCGCTCTCCTCGGATACCTCCACGCCGGCGACGATCATCGCGGGGACCGAGACCCCGTCTGCCCGGACCGGGAAGAGAGCGTCGAGCGGCACCGTCGTCGATCGCGGTGGCTCCGCCCTGGTGGTCCCCTCGCCGACGTTCTCGTTCGCGAGGATGCCGTTGCTCATCAGGACGACGGGGGCGCCGTCCGGCACCTCCACATCGGCGTCCTCACCGGCATGAAGAAGCACCACACGGCCGTCGTATGCGGAGAAGCCGAACGTGGTCGTCAGCGGCACGGGGATGAGGAGACCGATGATCGAGATGCTCGCGATGAGTGCGGCACCGACGCCGGCGAACCGAAGCCGCGAGACGCCAGAACGAAGCACCCGCCGCAGAGCCCGTGCCAGCAGCACGATGCCGACCAGGATGACCATGGCTTCGAGCGCGACCACGAGCATGCCGAGGAGGGGTCCGCCCCCGGCGAGCGCTCGCGCGGTCCGGGCGACGGCGAACAGCACCAGCGCCACGGGGGCGGCGAGGCTGACGAGACCGAACGGGACGCTCCACCATCTGTCCAGGCGCCTGCCGTCGCGCCGTGCGCCGAACAGGAGGCGGGCCAGGAAGCTCGCGCCATCATCGATGGCTCGTCCCCGGAGATTCGGCTCATCGAGCGCGCTCATGAGCGCGATGTATCCATCGAATCGCACGAACGGGATCAGGTTCACGAGAACGATGGCGACGCAGGAGAGCGCGAGCAGCAACAGCGTCTGGCGGATGACCGGTTGAGGGAAGGCGAGCGCGGCGAGGAGGGCGACAGCGGCGGCAGCGGCGTGGACGGCGGGTCCTGCCAGGGCGATCGCCACGCGTTGACGGCGTTCCGGGAGACGCCAGCCATCGGTCACGTCCACGAAGAACGCGGGCGTGAGGTAGAAGAGCATGAAGCCCGCCCGGCGAGGCCTCCCGCCGAACCGGGTGAGCGTGAGTCCGTGGGCTGCTTCATGGAGCAGAGTCATGAGGGAGAGCGCGGCGACGAGAACGACGAGGCCCGTCAGCGGCACCGGCATGGTGAGGACGTTCAGCAGCTCTCTCGCCTGGAGGATGGCGGCCAGCAGCCCGAGGACCAGCAGAGCGGTGATCGATATCAGCACCACGCGGCGCGACATCGGGACGACCAGATGGTCGAGCCGGCGAAAGATGCCGGAGGCACGGAGCGTCGCGATCTGCAGCGTGAAAGGGGGCCGATAGGTCAGCCGTCCTGGGGGGAGCTTCGTGTCGCCTTCCAGGAGCCCGCTGGCGCGGAAACGCTGGGCGAGGCGCAGGAAGCCCTCCAACGACTCGGCTTCCGCGAAACGCCCGTGCAGATCCCTCAGTGCCGTCTCGCCGTTCATCGCTCTCAACAGGTCGACCACCGTCGGAGAGACGCGCGACGAAGGCACGCCGTGGACCACCGCGATCCATACCTCTTCCTCGGCCACTTCCTCGAAGGCGACGCCGGAAGAGAGCCGCGGGCAGGCGTCGGCGTCGAGCAGGGGCTCCGCGCGGGATCGCCGACGAGGGGAACTACTCGGATGCATCGTCATCCCCCGCTGCCGGCGACCCCGCCCACGACGTGGTGAGCAGGAGGATCTCCACTCCGCTGTCCGTACGAACGGGAGAGACGGCGGGCACCGCGAAGCCCGTGTCGACGAGTTCTCGCGCGAGGATCTGATGATCGAGCACGTGCAGGCGGCTCGTGAGCACCGTCACCTCTGCACCGGCGGTGATGTCGGCGACGCGGACCCAGTTGACGACACGCGCCGAACCGTCCTCTTCCATCTGCTGCGCGAAGAGGTAGGGCTCCTCCCCCTCGGGCCCGGGAACACCGATCTCCTGGTCTCTCGGAATCGCGAGGCTCTGCGCTGACGCGCCTCCCGCGACGGTGAAGGCGAACACTCCGCCCGCGGCGAGGTGACGGCGCACGGCCGCGTAGAGACGCGACCGCCCGTCACTGTCGAGCAGGGTGATGGATGTCGCACCGATGAGGACGAGTCCGTATCGGCGTCCCAGGGAGAAGTCGCGCATGTCCGCGACGACGCACTCCACCGTCGAATCCTCGGGCAAAGACCGCCGAAGATGCGAGAACATGTCGTCCGAGAGATCGATCGCGGTGACCTCTCTTCCCGATCTCACCAGTGGAACCGTCAATCTCCCGCCACCCGCGGCGATGTCGAGAATGGGTCCATCGGCCTTTCTCGCGAGCGTCAGCATCTCTCGGACCTCTGCACGGTCGGAACCGACCAGTCGCTCGTAGAAATCGGCGCCTTCTCCGGAGTACAGGTCCTGTTGCCGGGGAACGGCGCCCGCGACCTCGAGCCGCGCCGATATTGCTTCGGTGATCAAACCGGACATTCACACATCGCCTCTCAACGGGAGCGATGGGGTGCGGGCGTGCAACGTTCACCCGCACCCCATGGGTTAGGTTGCGATCGCTGCCGCGCCGCCGATGATGGCGATGATGTAACTCGCGTGCTCCCACCATTCCAACGGCGCGTCGATCTGTTCGAGTTCCATGAACTCCAGCGACGTCATCTGCAATCTGCACCTCCTTCCGTCGAGCTGTCGGACACCGCCCTAGGTCAGGGCGAGAATTCCGATGATGACTCCCACGGCGAATCCTCGGATGTAGTCGTCGGTGTCGTTCAGTGCCTCCATGGCTTCGAGTTCCGTGAACTCGAGCGTCGGCATCGTGGCGTTGCGCATCTTCACCTCCCTTCCACGTCGCAGTGCACGGCAGGGATCAGGTCGCCGCGGCTGCGCCGATCCCGATGAGGACCAGCGCACCTATCGCACCCTGGTAGAAGCTCTCCCAACTGGGGGCCTCCATCGTCTCCAGCTCCTGGAACCGGATACTGCTCTCGACTTTCTCGCCCATCTAATTCACCTCCTTCGAAACGGATATCGGAGGTCGGCGATCAGGGCCGACCAGCTCAGAACTCCACCGGGAGTCGCGGAGCACACCACGGAAGTCGTCTGCGACCAGGCCCGGGAGCATCGGGTGACGTCGTCCCCATGCGATCTCCGTGGCGACGGCGATGCGATCGATGTCGGCAGGCGTCGGACTCGGTGCACGCTCTATTCCCCAGCGCTCGATGAGGGCGGCGATGCCGACGGGCGGGTCGAGCGGTAACGCCATCCCGCCCGCGACGTTCGTCCAGAAGTCCTGGAGGCTCTCTCGATCTCCCCACCGTCCGTCTCCCGCGCAGATCCGGTGCCAGACCGCCGCGATGACCGCTGCCGTGGCGACGATCTTGCGAACCTCCAACACGAAGGCGATCTCGTTGGCCGCATACCAGTGGCGGGCGCTGTAGGGGTCCGGCCCCCGCAGTGCCGCACTGCGCTGGGTCGCCGCGCTCAGTCGAGCGAGGCGCAGCCTGCCCGCGTGCGAGTCGGAGTCTCGCGTGGCCGAGTCGAGGATCATCCTGCCGAGGACGACGGCATCGCGGTTCTGCCGCGCGCTTCTGCGTGGGCTCGTCGACGCACCCGCCACCCGCAGGAATGCTTCCAATGCTCCTTCTCGGACCGCGGCGTGCGTCAGCGTGGTCAGGGTGCAAGGATCGATGATCGCGTGCCGAGGTCTCAGGGCGAGCCCCACGATGAGCCGGTATCCGCTGTCGTTCCTGAGCACTCCGACGCTGTTCGTCTCCGACGAGGTGCCGAGCGTCGTCGGCACGGCGACGACGTCGACGGGCGGCAGCGCATGCGGCAAGAAGGTCAGCGCCGACCTCGACGCATGCCCGATGGCGAACTCGAACACCCGCCCCGGAGCGAGAGCGAGGGCCGCGATCTTGCCCGCGTCGAGAACGGTTCCCCCTCCGACCGCCACGATGACGCTCGGGGGCCGACGGACGATCTGCCGAGCCAGAGTGGCGACCGCCGCGACGTCGACGGAGGGCGCGTCGATCCGGATCACGGTGGTCCGATGCCCGGACGGAAGGGGGACCGCGACTGCGGAGTCCACGATCATGAGGGTCTCGCGGTCTGCCGTGAGGTTCTTCGTCATCCGACGGGCGGTCCCCTCCCCGTGCCACAGAGTGGGAAGCCGGCCGGCGAACTCCGCGGTCATCCTGACGCTCCCTGCGCCAGGCCCGCACGCACGGCCGCATCCACTTCGAGAAGCTCGTCCGCGCTGAATCCGTACGCCGGAATCAGCTCGATGGAGCTCGGACCCGGCTGCACGAGCACGCCGTTGTCCGCGATCGCCGCGACGGCACGAAGCACGTCGGGCCCGGAGAGCGGGCTCTCGTCCGCGTGGCGGAGCCCGAGCCCTATGAAGCACCCGCGTCCCGTGATCTCCTCGATCACACGGTCGGCCTGCCACCCTGCCGCGAGGCGAAGCAGGTCGATGCCCAGCGCCCGAGTGGTCGACTCCACGTCGATGCGATGCAGTTCTTCGATCACCGCGAGGATGGCCGCCCCGCACGCCGGCGTCCCCGCCTGAGTCTCGCCGTGGACGAACGTCCACCCGCCCCGCACGAACTCCGATGCGACCCGATCCCCCACCAGGAGCGCCGCCGCACCCATCGTCCCGTTCGTCAGCGCCTTCGAGAGGATGAGGACGTCCGGTGGCGCCGCCCATCCGTCGGTGGCGAACATCGTGCCGGTGCGGCCGAAGCCCGTCGCGACCTCATCGGCGACGATCAGGAATCCGTACTCCTCGCGCAGAGCCAGCAAGTGCTGGACGAAGGCATCGGACAACGCGTAGGCGCCACTGCCCAGCACGGGTTCGACGACGACCGACGCCACGCGCGAGCCCTCACGTTGCAGCAGCAGTTCGAGCTCCTCACCGTCGTCACTGTGCGACACATGCCGCACCGACCTGCGGTCGACCGCGTAGACGGACTGTAGGAGGTCTTCTCCGCTCAGGGCATGACTGCCGTATGCCGTGCCGTGATAGCTGCCCTTCAGACCGACGATCAGCGATCGGGATGCGAGCCCCTTCTGCGCCCAATACTGCCTGCCCAGCTTCATCGCGGCGTCGTTCGCCGCCCCGCCGGACGTCGAGAAGATCACCCGGCTGTAGCGGCCGGGGTCTGCGAGCTCGATCAGGGCATCGGCAGCGAGCTGCGCGTAGCGATGGGGCGCGCGGAACAGGGACAGATAGGAGGCGTCATGATTCGCCCGATTCACGGCTTCGACGACCGCCGGGTTGCCGAACCCGAGGGGGACGTTCCAGAGCCCGCTGGTCGCGCAGAGACGTACGGACCCATCAGCGAACTCGATACGGTTTCCGGTGGCTCCCACCGCGACGCGCTCCGGTGCGAAAGTCGCGTCGGCGGGGAGCATCGAGGTCCAGAGTGCATGTGAAGAGCTCACCCCTCGTCTCCCTTCGGCCGGTCGGTGAATCCGGCACGCCGGCCCACATGAACGTTGAGAACGTCGCGGGCTTCGAGGCACAGGGCGCGAGCGTGCGACAGCGATGTGCCCCGCAGGCGCGCCACGCGCTCGCAAGCGATCTCGGTCGAGCTCGAGGTCTGAATCGCGGCGATCGCCCGGGCCGTCGACGGCGTGAGCAGCTGGCGGCGCAGGGTCGCGGTGTCTGCGAGCACGAAGCCGTCGGCAGTCTCGAGCAGGAACGGCTCCGTGTTCAGCGGTTCGGCATCCGAGAGGGCGTCGTCGATCGGGAACCAGCCGAATCCCGAGATCCTGGCTGCGCCGTTCTCCAGGCGGAGCATCTTCATGAGGTCCGCGGCGTTGAGGTAGCGTCCGATCCAATCGCGGCTCGCCAGGTCGGCAGCGAACGTATCGCCCGACGCGACCCCTCCCAGCGCGGTCGCGCGGGGCCGGGGCACGTCGAGCACGGACGGCAGCTCGTCGACGGTGCCGATGACTCGGCCCTGCACGCCGATGCCGACGCTGCCGTCCGCACTCACCCTCAGTGCCCGCGGAGCCTCGATCTCTCCCGGGCCGTCCAGCGCGTTGCGGTCGGCGAGCAGCACTCGCGGGTCGATCAACGCCGACGGAAAGATCCCGGTCCGACGAGCGAGCTCGGCATCCTCGAGGAAGACCTGCCAGCTGGAAGCGTCGAAGAAGCGCACCGCTGTGGGCCCGATGATCTGGACGAAAGCGGCGGCGACATAGTCCTGGAGCTCGACACCGCGTTCGCCGAAGAACAGTTCGTCACCCGCATCGCGCAGTGCACCTCGGTAGCGCACCACGCTGCCGGGGCCGTCGTACGTGCCACTCTCCACCGGCAGGAGGATCGTGTCGTCGCGGCGAGCCACCTGCGCGACGTCGTCTGCCGGGGCTCCGCTCTCGAGGAGGAACACCCGAGAGTGCTCCGGCATCTGCCCCGTGATCCACTCACGGAGGGCCCTCACTCCGTCGAGTTCCGAGGCCTCCACCCGCCCGCCGTCGTTCATGACAGGCATTCTCGCCCGCTCGTGGTGAGATCGAGGCCCATCGCTGCGAACCTGACCTGGACCTCATTCACCATCGAGGCGACGCCGCTCGTCCCCCGGCCGAGTTCGGCGGCGAGCAGTGCCACCGCCGCCGACTCGTCCCCCGTGGCGATGAGGCATTCCGCCGCGCGCGCCGAATCCACGCCGAGTCGGGTCCGGCGCCGGCTCGGCGGGTCGACCAGCACCCACTCGTCGCCGTCGCCGGTCAGCAGATACGGGGCACTCGCGCAGACGACACCCGAAAGCGCGGCGAGTTCGTCGAGCGCTCGCACGAGGTGCCCGCCGAAACCGGAGATCGTGGGGCGACTCGGAACCCCATCCCCTTCACGCAGCAGCTCGATCGCGGCGAGGTAGCGCGCGAACCACGGCCGATCGTCGAGGTCGGCCTCGAGCACACCCCGGTCGACGATGCGCGCGAAGCCCCGCCCTCGACCTTCGCATTCTCTCGCGCGGACCTCGATCTCCTCCCGGCCGTCGCCCACGATGCCGAGCAGCAGCCCATCGGGCCCGTCCCGGTACTCGCCTTCCGCGGTGACGTGCACGCGCGCCAGCGCCTCTCCTTCACGGATGGGCCCGAGGAACGACGGCAGGGAGTCGAGGAGAACCGCGTTGCTCAGCAGCGCATCGATGAAGACACCCGAGTTCTTCGCCGTGTCGGCATCGCTCAGGAACGCCGCCACTCCCTCGGCGCTGTTCTGACGGATGAGGGTGGGCCCGGCGATCGAGAGGAGGGGGACCATGACGTACTCCCCGAGTCCGACGGCATGTGCGCCGTCGAACGTGATCTCGTCGCCGGGCTCGCGAAGGGAACCGTGGTAGACGACCACTCGCGGGTCGGTCCTCCGCGCAGAGCCTGCGGGAGCGAACACGACATCGTCGAGGCGGGTCTGACTCCGCACCGCCTCGACATGCTCTCCGGACTCGACGAAGAACACCGCACCTGCGCCGAGTGTCCGTCTTCCGCTGACGTACTGCTCGAAAGCCGTCGCGGTGCAGAGGCCGTCTCCCGACGTGATGATCGAACTCGCGTCCATGCTCTCCCTCTGGACGCCGCACCCCCAGCGAATGCCGTGCGTCCTCATATGAGGCTATACAGGTGACGGGTGACGTGCAATATTTCACATCGATGGACGTTCACCCGCGGTGCCGCCGGCCTGTCACGCCGCCCTCCCCGCATCGGATAGGATGGACAGGTTGTTCCTTGGTGACGTGTCCGAGCGGCCGAAGGAGCACGCTTGGAAAGCGTGTGTTGTGCAAGCAACCGCGGGTTCGAATCCCGCCGTCACCGCCAAAACGAAAGAGCCCCCGCGCCAGCGGGGGCTCTTTCGTCATTCTCGCGTGGGCTCTCGGCGATCAGCCGTCGAAGCGCACGCCGTAGATCTGTCCACCGGGATCCGCCGGAAGGCGCGTCATCCCGAGTCGTTCGTAGAAGGCAGCGGCCCCTGCGTTGTTCGGATCGATGCCCAGGTGCAGTCCGCGCACTCCGCGTCGGGTCAGCTCGGCGAACAGCGTCTGCATGAGTCGACGACCGAGCCCCTGGCCCTGCGTCTCCGGAAGCAGGTCGATGTGCAGATGCGCCGGGTAGTCGATCGCGTTCTGCTCGATGCCGGCGGCGCGGCTGTAGCCGTAGTCGATCATCCGGTCCTCTCGGGTGACGATCTCGGCCGGGCGAGGATGACGCTCCTCGAGCGTCGGCCACCATTCCTCGCGGAACCAGGCGTAGAAGGCGTCGGTGTCGTCGGTCGCGACGATGTAGCCGATCGTGCGCTCGTCGTCGCCCTCGACCACCCATGCGAGGTCGGGATGCCGCTCGGCGTACGGCACGGCGAAGAGGTCACCCCACAGCGAATCGTCGGAGAGGATGCCGGTCGCATCCGCCCCGGCGTCGGCCGTCTTCACGCAGATCTCATACAGTGCGGCACGATCGGTGGGGCGGTACGGACGGATGCGGGACAAGACGACTCCTCTGGAGGGAACGGGTCTTCTCAGCCTATCGGCGCCTCGACCACGGATTTCTTCTGCACCCATGGGAGCAGCCAGGCGGCGAGCACCAGCACCACGCCGGCGCCGACCAGGGCCCCGCCGAGAGTGTCACTGGCCCAGTGCACCGAGAGGAAGGTGCGAGAGAGTGCCATCGCGAGCACCCACGCCGCACCGATGACCGCGACCCAGACCCGCGGGAACAGCACCCAGAGCACGAGGGCGATCGTCGCCGCGTTCGCCGTGTGCCCGGAGGGGAACGAGCCGTAGTCACTCACCACGAGCATGTCGTCGGGCCGTGCCCGCCCGAAGAGCTGTTTGAGCAGTTGCACGCCTGCGGCACTCGCGGCGAAGCAGAGGGCGGCGAACAGGGCACCGCGCCACTGCCGTGCGAGCACGAGTGCCAGGATCGCCAGCAGCGGCACCCCGAGGATCGCGACCCACCCGCCGCCGATCCAGTTCAGGGCGAGGGCGAAGTCGACCATCCAGTCCGCACGGGCTCCCACGATCGTGTCGTTCCACCACCGATCGAACCCGGGAGTCGCCGGGTAGGCGAACACGACCACGGCGCCCAGAACCGTCGCGAGCGCGAGGAGGCCCACTCCCCACCACAACAGCATGCGCCTGTTCATCGTCCCATTCTGTCGGACGACACCTGAAGACTCAGGGAGCGAGCATCCCGACCGTGCGCGGACGCACGACGAACCACAGCGACAGGATGCCGATAGCGGCGCAGCCGACCATGACGGAGGCCATCGTGGTCGCGGTGATCCCGGCGTCGTGCGAGAGCCAGCCGACGACGGGCGAGATGAGCCCGGCGACGCCGAAGTTCGTCGCGCCGATGATCGACGCCGCTGTTCCCGCGGCCTTCCCGTGGCGGTCGAGCGCCAGCACCTGCACGTTGGGGAAGGTGAATCCACACGCGGTCATGAAGACGAACAGCGGGATCACCGTGCCCCACAGGCCGAGACCGAGCTGGTCGGTGACGATGATCGCGACGCCGGCGAGCAGCAGCACCGCGGTCGAGTAGGCCATGACCCACTGCGGCCCGAAGCGCGCGGCCAAACGGGATGCGGTCTGCACGCCGACGACGACGCCGAGCGAGTTCACCGCGAAGAGCAGACCGTACTGCTGCGCGTCGAGACCATGCGTCACCTGGAACAGGAAGGGCGACGCCGACAGGTACGAGAACAGGCCGGAGAACGTCATGCCGCCGATCACGAGCACGCCGAGGAACACCCGGTCCGAGAGCACCGAGCGGTACCGCTGCAGCATGGTGGCGCCGCCGCGATCCTGGCGACGGGCGACGGGCAGTGTCTCCGGGATGAACAGGATCGTCGACAGCAGCATCACCACGCCGTAAGCCGCGAGCACGCCGAAGATCCCACGCCAGGGCATGAGCGTGAGCAGCCACGAGCCGATCAGAGGCGCGATGACCGGAGCCACACCCGAGACGAGAGCGAGGCGGGAGAGCATCACGACCAGCCGACGCCCGCCGAACAGATCGCGCACGATGGCCATGGCCACCACGCCTCCGGCCGCGGCACCCACGCCCATGAGCACGCGGGCGGCGCTGAGCAGCCCGAGGTCCGGAGCGAAGGCGGCACCGACGCTCGCGAGCACGTGCAGGGCGGTGACGGCGATCAACGGCACGCGGCGACCGACCTTGTCACTGAGGGGCCCGACCACGAGCTGGCCGAGCGCGAACCCGATCATCGTTCCGGTCAGGGTCAGTTGGATCGCGGCGGCCGTGGTCTGGAAGTCCTGTTCCAGCACCGGGAACGCCGGGAGGTAGAGATCGATCGTGAACGGGCCGAGCGCCGTGAGAGCGCCGAGCAGGATGATGTACAGCGTGCGGCGGCCCAGGGAGATGGCGTCGCCCGGGTGCAGCATGATGGGCGCGGTCGCCGGATTGGCACCGAGGGTGCGGATCGCGCCGGTCGCTGTGGGGATGCGGATGCTCCCCGTCGCGGTGCGCTCGGGCTGCGGGATCTGCGGTTCATCGGCGGCGGACTCCCCCGCCTTCGCGACGGGGAGGGAATCAGTGCGGGGAGCGTCGGACACGACGTCCTTCCAGAGTTCAGGGGGTGCATCGGTCGAATCGATTCGACCAGGGGAAGCCCCCATGTTACCGCCGCCTGACCCTCATCCGCCCGCCGGGAGAGCACAGTCGCACCCTGCCGGCAGGCGGAGGTGCGTCTCTGATCCGGCACCTCTCGTGGGGTCAGCGCGAGATGCGGTGGAGTCCCTGCTCGAGATCGGCGATCAGGTCGCTCACGTCTTCGATCCCGACGGAGAGCCGCACGATGTTCTCGGGCACCGCGAGCTCGGTGCCGCGCACGGAGGCGTGCGTCATGTCCGGCGGGTATCCGATGAGCGACTCGACGCCGCCGAGAGACTCGGCGAGCTGGAACACCGAAGTGCTCTCGACGAACGCCCGCGCCGCGTCGGCGCCGGCGGCGAGGCCGAACGACAGCATCCCGCCGAAGCCGCTCATCTGCTTCGCGGCGATCTCATGGCCGGAGTGCGAGGCGAGTCCGGGGAAGTACACCTGCGCGAACTCCGGGCGCTCCTGCGCCCACTCGGCGATGGCCTGCGCGTTCTCGGAGTGCTGGCGCATCCGCAGTGCCAGGGTCTTGATGCCGCGGGTGGTCAGCCAGGCGTCCAGTGGCGCGGAGACGGCACCGACCGCGAACTGCTGGAACTTCACCTGATCGAAGAACCGATCATCGCCGAACACGACCGCGCCACCGAGCACATCCGAGTGCCCGCCGAGGTACTTCGTCGTGGAGTGCACCACCAGGTCGGCGCCGAGCGCGAGCGGCTGCTGCAGTGCCGGAGAGGCGAAGGTGTTGTCGACGACCACGATCAGACCGGCCGCATGAGCGATCTCGGCGATCAGCGCGATGTCCACGATCTTCAGCAGCGGGTTGCTGGGGGTCTCGAGCCACACGATCTTCGTCTCGGGACGGATCGCCGCGCGCAGCGCATCGACATCCGAGAGCTCGACCGTCGTGGTCTCGATGCCCCACGGTGCGAGGACCCGGGTGAGCAGCCGGTAGGTGCCGCCGTACACGTCGTTGCCGAGCAGGATGTGGTCACCGGGCTTCAGGATGCCGCGCAGCAACGCATCCTCCGCCGCGAGCCCCGAGGCGAACGAGAGCGCGCTCGATCCCCCTTCGAGGGCAGCGAGCTGTGTCTCGAGCGAGGAACGCGTGGGGTTGCCCGCACGGTTGTACTCGTAGCCCGAACGCAGACCGCCGACGCTGTCCTGCACGTGCGTGGAGGACTGATAGATCGGCGGGATGATCGCGCCCGTGACGGGATCGGGCGCTTGTCCTGCGTGGATGGCTCGGGTGGCGAAGGCGTGATCGGACATGTGTCTCAGCCTACGTCCGCCTCTGCGGGGACGGCCTCCTGGTTACGCCCCGGGTCGGCGGCGCTCGCAGCTCCCTCAGCGCGACAGATAGGCCAGCAGGTCCTGACGCGTCAGCACCGTGTGCGGCTTGCCGTCTGCGGTGACCAGCAGCGCGTCGGCATCGGCGAGGGCGGCCTTGGCCTGGGCGACGGAGGTGTGGATGCCGACGAGCGGAAGTCTCTCCCCCACGTGCGCACCGACGGCGTCTGTCGCGTTCGCCTCACCGCGGAACAACAGGTCGAGCAACCCCTTCTCGTCGACCGTGCCGACGACCTCGCCCATCATGACCGGCGGTTCGGCACTGAGTACGACCAGTTGCGAGACGTCGTACTCGGTCATCATGCCGATCGCCTCGAGCACCGTGTCGGTCGGGTGGGCGTGCACCAGGTCGGGAATACCTGCGCCCTGCCGCGACGGACGAGCCGCGAGCACGTCGGCGACGGTCTCCCCGTCCTCCAGCTCGCTGAACCCGTAGGAGCGCATCCATCCGTCGTTGAAGATCTTGCCCAGGTAGCCGCGTCCGCCGTCGGGCAGCAGCACGACCATCACCGCATCCGCCGGCAGGTCCCGCGCGACGCGCAGTGCCCCCACCACGGCCATCCCGCTCGATCCGCCGACGAGGATTCCCTCCTCGCGGGCGAGGCGGCGGGTCATCGCGAAGGATTCGGCATCGCCGACCGCCACGATCTCGTGCGGCACCGTCGGGTCGTAGGCACCCGGCCAGATGTCCTCCCCCACCCCCTCGACGAGGTACGGACGACCGGTGCCGCCGCTGTAGACGCTGCCCTCGGGGTCGACGCCGACGATCCGCACCCGGCCTTCCGAGACCTCGCGCAGGTACCGCCCGGTGCCCGTGATCGTGCCGCCCGTCCCCACCCCTGCCACGAAATGCGTGACCTCACCATCGGTGTCGCGCCAGATCTCGGGCCCGGTGGTCTCGTAGTGGCTGCGTGGACCGTTCGGGTTCTCGTACTGGTTCGGCTTGAAGGCTCCCGGAATCTCGCGGGTCAACCGGTCGCTCACGCTGTAGTACGACTCCGGGCTGTCGGGAGCGACCGATGTGGGCGTCACCACGACCTCGGCGCCGTACGCCCGCAGCACGTCGATCTTGTCTTCGCCGACTTTGTCCGGCAGCACGAACACGCACTTGTAGCCCCGCTGCTGGGCGACGAGGGCCAGGCCGACACCGGTGTTGCCGCTGGTGGGTTCGACGATCGTCCCCCCGGGCTTCAGATCACCGGATGCCTCGGCGGCGTCGATGATCCGCGCGGCGATGCGATCCTTCGACGACCCCCCGGGGTTCAGGTACTCGAGCTTCACGAGAACCGTGCACGCTACGCCCTCGGTGACGTGCTGCAGCTTCACGAGGGGTGTGTCGCCGACGAGGTCGACGATCGAGTCTGCGTACTTCATGACTTCAGGGTAGACGCGCGGATGCCGCGACCGGGGCTGTGTTTCACCCCGACCGCGGCATCCGTTCGCCTGAAGGCCACTGAGTCTTCCGAAGCGTCAGCCCTTCGTCGAGCCGGCCAGCAGGCCGCGGACGAAGTAGCGCTGCAGCGCGAAGAACACGATCAGCGGCACGATGATCGACACGAAGGCGCCCGCCGTGAGCAGGTACCAGTCGTTTCCTCTCGTGCCCGTGATCTCGGCGAGCAGCTTGGTGATGGGAGCCGCAGCGCCATCGGCGAACACCAGTCCGACCAGCAGGTCGTTCCATACCCACAGGAACTGGAAGATCGCGACGGACGCGATGGCCGGCATCGTCAGGGGCAGCACCACGCGGAAGAAGATCTGGCCTCGAGATGCGCCGTCGACGCGTGCCGCCTCGATGATCTCCCCGGGGATCTCCGACATGAAGTTGTGCAGGAGATAGATCGCCAGCGGCAGCGCGAACATGGTGTGCGCGATCCACACCTGCGCATAGCCCGAGGAGGCGCCCAGCGGCGTCGTGACCTGCAGCCCGAAGAGGTTGATGCCTCGGGAGAACGAGCTCAGCAGGGGCACGAGTGCCATCTGGATGGGCACGATCTGCAGCGCGAACACGAAGATGAACAGCGCGTTGCGGCCCTTGAAATCGATCCAGGCGAAGGCGTACGCCGCCATCGAGGCGATCATCAGCGGCACGAGTGTCGCCGGGATGGTGATCGCGATCGAGTTGATGAACGACTCGAGGATGGTCAGCTGGGTCGTGCCGGACTGCAGCACGTCGACGTAGTTCTCGAGCGTCACCTGCGGGTCGGCGAAGAACGTCCACCATCCCGACGACTGGATCTGATCGCGCGGACGGAACGAGGAGATGAACAGCCCCAACGTGGGGATGGTCCACAGGACCGCGATCACGATGGATGCGACGGATGCCCACGGGCGCGACAGTCTTTTGCGAGCGCGTCCGGCGGAGCCGTCGAGGCCGCCTCCGGTCGTGATCGCGCGCGTGCTGACAGCGGTTTCGGACTTCACGGTGTCGGTCATCGGATCTCCCGCTGCTTCTTGATCTGGCGTGCGTTGTAGATGACGATCGGCAGCACCAGGATGAACAGGATGACCGAGAGCGCGGCGCTGCGTCCGGCCTCGAACTTCGAGAACTGCGTGTACATCTCGTTCGCCAGCACCGAGGTTCCGTAGTTGCCGGCGGTCATCGTCCGCACGATGTCGAACACCTTGAGAGAGGCGATCGAGATCGTGGTCAGCACCACGATGAGCGCGGGTCTGATCGACGGGACGGTCACCGAGATGAACCGCTCCCAGGCGTTCGCGCCATCGAGTTCGGCGGCTTCGAGAAGCTCCTGCGGAACACCCTTGATCGACGCCGACAGCAGCACCATCGCGAAACCGGTCTGCACCCAGATGAGCACGACGATGAGGAACAGGGTGTTCCACGGCTCATTCAGCAGCCACTGCTGCGGCTCCCCGCCGAACCACACCATGATCTGGTTGAGGAGCCCGATCTGCTCGAACTGAGGTCCTCGGTACTCGTACATGAAGCGCCAGATGATGCCCGCGCCGACGAACGAGATGGCCATCGGCATGAAGACCAGCACCTTGTAGATCTTCTCGCCGCGGGTGCGGTCGATGAACACCGCGTAGGCGAGACCGACGATCGTCGACACGGTCGGGACCACGAGCACCCAGATGATCGTGTTGACGACCGCGGTGATCCCATCGGACTGCGTGAAGATCCACAGATAGTTGGCGAACCCGACGAAGTCCTTCCCCGACGAGCTCAGGAAAGACGAGTACATCGTCTGGATCGACGGCAGGATCAGACCGACGATCAGAAGCAGAATTGCCGGCGCCATGAAGGCGACGAGCTGGATCAGGTATCCCGCGCCGTCGCGTGACCGATAGTCCAGCCAGAAGAACAGCGCCCCGACGAGGACCGCCACTCCCATCGCCCAGTAGTAGGAGTTGAAGAACCACATCACGGCGAGCGGGATGAGCAGACACATCGCGAGCCGGATGCCGGTGTACAGCGCTCCCCTGCGTGGAGCGATGTCCACGAGGAGCAGGATGATCGCCACGACCACCGCGAAGGCGATGACGACGGCGACCGCCTGCAGGATCGGCGGGAGCGAGCCGATCCACTGGAAGAAAATTGTCGCGTTCACGGATTCCCCTTCATCACGCGGAGCGGAGTGACCACCGCACATCGACGTGCGGGGTCAGGAGAGCAGGAGGGCCGCCCCCCAGAGGGCGGCCCTCCCGTTCTCTCAGCTGGCGGGCCAGCCCGTCTGGATCTGCGTGAGGACGTCGTCCGTGGAGGTGCCGTTGACCCAGGCCACCATGCCCTTCCAGAAGGTGCCGGCGCCGACGGCACCGGGCATCAGGTCGGACGCATCGAAGCGGAACGTCGTGTCCGGGTCCTGGAGGATCTTGATGGTCTCCTGCAGGATCGGATCCTTCGCATTCGCCGGGTCGAGGCCGTTGTTCGCGGAGGTGACGCCACCGAGGCTGACGCGGCTGTTGGCCCACTCGGGGCTGGACAGGTACGCGAGCACCTTCTGGGTGGCCTCAGAGTCGCTGAACGCACCGACGATCTCACCGGCACCGGTCACGGCCGAGTCGTCTTCGGACTCACCCGGGAGCATGAACGCCCAGACATCGCCGTCCTCGGCGACCGTCGTTCCATCCGGGAAGAAGCCCGACAGGAACGAGGCCTGGTGAGTCAGCGCGCACTCGCCGCCGGCGAGCTTGGGAGCGACATCACCGAAGGCGGTGGAGTTGATCGAGCGCACGTCACCGAAGCCGGCGTTGACGTTGGCCGGGTTCAGCAGGACTTCGCCGACCGAATCGAACGCCTGCTTGATCTGCGGGTCGGTGAACTTGACCTCGTTGGTGACCCACTGGTCGTAGACATCCGGTCCGGACTGACGCAGCACGTAGTCCTCGATCCAGTCCGTTCCCGGCCAGCCGGTCGCGGTGCCCGATTCGAAGCCGGCGCACCATGCGGGGGTTCCGGTGGTCGCCTGGATCTTCTCGGTGAGGGCGCCCATCTCGTCGAGCGTCTTGGGAACCTCGACGCCCCACTCCTTGAACTTCGCCGGCGAGTACCAGATCCAGCCCTTGACGTTCGCCATCAGCGGCGCACCGTAGAAGGTGCCGTCGACGGTGCCGTAGTTCACCCAGTCTTCGGTCCAGTACTCGTTGGCGTTCTTCTCGACCTCTTCGGGTGCGGGCTTCAGATAGTCCCGGTTGGCGAAGTCGGCGAACAGTCCCGGCTGCGGGAAGATCGCGATGTCCGGCGGGTTGCCGCCCTGGGCGCGCGTGCCGAGCTGGGTCTCGAAATCCTGGCTGCCCTCGTACTTGATCGTGATGCCGTTCTCGTCGGCCCAGTCCTTCCAGGACTCCTGGAGGAGCTTCGCCTCATCATCGACGATCGTGCCGTAGATCGTGACGGTGGCGTCGCCCCCGTCGCCGCCGTCGGTGCCCGGTGCCCCTCCGGGAGCCCCGCATCCGGCGAGCGCGATGCCCGCGACCCCCAGCAGGGCGAGCGGCGCGTAACGCCGGGAACGCTGTGACAGAGCCATGTGAATTCTCCTCTTCGAGTACAGGTTCCCGGCTGGTGCGACGCCACCCCGGGGCATCGTTAGGGAACCGATTCCAGGCCAACCTACTGGCCATCCGCATCCCCGCACAACACGCTAGGGTCACAAGCTCGCAACCATTCACCTCGCTCACGGACCGCTGGTGGGAGCGCTCCCTCGTCGCACGTCTGGAACCGGTTCCTTTTTTCGACGACGACGACTACGATTTGACGCGGCGCGCACCCCGCGTCGGGGCCACGCAGCTGCGTGATCAGGTCGAGGAGGACCGATGAGCACGATCGCGGACGTCGCGTCGCGTGCCGGCGTATCGAAGGCCACCGCCAGTCGCGCCCTGAGCGGCCGCGGGTACGTGTCGGAGACCACCCGGCAGCGCGTCGAGGACGCCGCTCGCGATCTCTCCTATGTCGCCCACTCCTCCGCGACGAGCCTGGCGACCGGACGCACACAGACCGTGGGCGTCGTGATGCCGCCCGTGGACCGATGGTTCTTCGCCGAGCTGCTCGCCGGCGTGCAGGAGTCGCTGTTCGCCCTCGACTACGACCTGTCGCTCTACGGCGTGCCGGAAGGGTCGCAGACCAGGGAGCGGCTGTTCGAGAGCGTGCTCCCCGGGAGGCGTTTCGACGGGATCATCGCGGTCGGCATCCAGCCGAGCGCCCGGGAACTCGAGCGGCTGCAGCAGACCGGGCGCCCGCTCGTGAGCGTCGGTCCGTACAGTGAGGGTTCCAGTGCGGTGTCGATCGACGACACGGCCGCCGCACGCATCGCGACCGAGCACCTCATCGAACTCGGGCACACCGACATCGCCTTCGTCGGCGGATCGACGGACGCGACCACGCTGAGCTACGGTGACGCACAGCGGCTCGACGGCTATCGCGGCGCATTGCAGGCGGCAGGGATCGCGGCTCATGGGCGCGTCGCCGGTGGGGCTCCGACGATGCCGGGCGGATACACCGCGGCAGCAGGGCTGCTGGGAGACCGACGGCGGCGGCCGACGGCGATCGTGGGAGTGTGCGATGAAGCCGCGATCGGGGCGATCATCGCCGCGCGACGACTCGGCATCGCCGTGCCGACCGAGCTCAGCGTCGTCGGCATCGACGATCACGAACACGCCGACATGTTCGCACTGACCACGATCGGGCAGTCGCCGCGCGACCAGGGTCATGAGGCGGTGCGACTCTTGACGCAGCGGATGGAGCACCCCGACGCACCGCTGGAACGCGTCTATGCGGCATCGGCCCTCGTCGTGCGCAGCTCGACGGCCCCTCCGCGCTGACTTCGCAGCATGCTGGGATGCAGGTACGACCGCCGCTGGGATTCCGGTGCTACCGGCGAAAGCAGACCAGCGAACGTAGGAGACGGCGCGGACGCTCTGGGAACGCACGAAGGCCCCGGGCGAACCCGGGGCCTTCGTTGAGAAACGCGTGAGCGTCGCGATTACTTGAGGGTAACCGTTGCGCCTGCCTCTTCGAGAGCAGCCTTGGCCTTCTCGGCGGTCTCCTTGTTGGCGCCCTCAAGGACGGCCTTCGGGGCACCGTCGACGACAGCCTTGGCCTCGCCGAGACCCAGCGAGGTGAGCTCGCGGACGGTCTTGATGACCTGGATCTTCTTGTCGCCAGCAGCCTCGAGGATGACGTCGAAGGAGTCCTTCTCTTCCTCGGCCTCAGCAGCGCCTGCGCCACCCGCGGCACCGGCGACGGCGACGGGAGCAGCAGCGGTGACCTCGAACTTCTCCTCGAACGCCTTGACGAACTCGTTGAGCTCGATGAGGGTCAGGCCGGCGAACTGCTCGAGCAGTTCCTCGGTGGAAAGCTTCGCCATGATGTATCTCCTAGATAGATGGGGTTTGTAGACGAGATCGCAGGTCGCTTACGCGGCCTCTGCGGTCTCCAGCTTTTCGCGAAGAGCATCGATGGTGGCCGCAGCCTTGCCCATCGTCGCCTTCATCATGCCCGCAGCCTTCGCCAGCAGAACCTCACGGCTCTCGAGCGCGGCGTACTTGTTGACCTCGTCCGCGGTGAGGGCGTTGCCCTCGAAGATGCCGGACTTGATCACGAGAAGCGGGTTGGCCTTGGCGAAGTCACGCAGAGCCTTGGCGGTGGCGACGAAGTCACCGTGCACGAACGCGACAGCCGACGGACCCTTGAGGTCGTCGTCCAGCGCGGAGATGCCAGCCTTGTTGGCGGCGATCTTGGTCAGCGTGTTCTTCACCACGGCGTACTCAGCGTCCTGACGGATGCTGTTGCGCAGCTCCTTGAGCTGGGCAACCGTCAGACCGCGGTACTCGGTCAGCAGAACGGCAGTCGAGTTCTCGAATGACTTCGTGAGCTCGGCGACCGATGCATCCTTCTGCGCCATGGTCACTCCTTGGTGTGTACGAGGCGCCGCACGGTGGTGAGGCGCCGACCTGGACCACCTGCAATAGAAAAAGCTCCGGCGCAAGCGCACGGAGCTTCGGAAAGTTCGTGTCCTGCGCGGGCCCCTGCTGTGCAGAGCTTCGATCGCGCGTGTTTTCACACACACGATGACCAGCGGTCTTCGGTTCTCGACAACTGTACCCCACCCGCTCCCCTCCCCCAAATCCTCCCCCCTCTCCCCCCTCCGCCCTCTCCCCCCTCTCCCCCCTCCCCGCCCTCCCCTCTCCCCTCTCCCCCCTCCCCCTCTCCCCCCTCCCCCTCTCGCCCTCCCCGCCCTCCCACACTCCGCCGAGTGAACGGGAACTCGGCGAGTGCACGGGTTGGGCGCGCGAAGTCGCCGTGCGCTCGGCGAGTTCCCGTTCACTCGACGCGCGGTGTGGGCAGCAGGGAGGCTCAGGGAGCGGTGATGTGGAAGGACGAGAGGCGAGCGGCCAAGGCCGCGGGGGTTGCGATGTGCTCGGACCCCCAACGCGCGAAGCCCCATTGGGTTCGACCCCGGATCCAGTCCTCCCGCTGCTTCTCCGCCAACAGCACCTGCTCGATCGTGCGCTCCGACCGCTGTGCCTCGTCAAGGTACTTCGCCTTGCCGTCGAACTCGCCGAAGCTCCGGACATCGGTGAGCCCGAAATCGACGAAGTACTGCGTGCCATCCGGCCCATCGATCGGGACCTGAAGCTCGGGGGCGGCGAAGCCGAGTCGGTGAAGTTGCAGTCTGCTCACGCTCTCGCCCGGAAGCTGGGCGCGCCCGTCGGCGAACTCTGCCACCCACCGCGCCTGCCGGATCCCGCGCGCGCCCCCGGCCTCACTCAGCCGCTCCCCGAGTCCACGACGCCACGCGACGACCGCATCCGGGTCCCACTCCCACTGCCGATCCGCCATCTGCCGTTCCGCCGCATCAGCCGCCGCGACGGCAGCGGCCACCGACAGCGAACGGATGAGATCGAACACCGTTCGCGACAAGGACGTGCAACGGATGCCTCCACGCACCGTCACATCTGACGCCGGAAGCGGCGCGACATGACGGAACACATCGGGTGCACTCGAGATGCGCCTCGGCGTCGCCATAGTCATGTGCACGCGGACGAGCCGCATCGCGGGGAGCGGGAGCCCCCAGAGCACGGCCGCGGAGGTGTGCGACATGACCGCTGGTCCCCGAGCGTCGCGAGCCACCGCGATCACGTGCGCGTGGTGCTTCTGCTCCGGCCACAGGTTCTCCCGATCAGCCGAGGCGATGAACCATCCGCGACGGAAGGCGAAGAGCGTCCCCTCTCGGACCGCAGCGGTGATCCGCCTGTCCGTCCACCCGTGTTGGAGGAGGTCCGTCCGCGACCGGACGAGCTGAGCAAGGGCGGATGAGGCGTTCGGCATGCCCCATGGTTCCTCGCCGCCGACCGCGCCTCCCCTCTATCCCCGCGCTATCCCCGCGCTCTCCCCTTTTCCCCGCTCTCCCCGCGAATGTGCAGGAACGGTGATCCACTCGGCGAGTGCACGAGATGTCGCCGAGTGGACGACTTACTCGCATGCAGAAGCCGTGCACTCGACGAGTTCGCGTGCACTCGACGACGGGGCGGGGGCGGGGGGCGGGGCGGGGGGCGGGGGCGAGGTGCGGGAGGGCGGCGTGTACGGGAGGGAGGGTCGGCGGGCGGGGTTAGGGTCGAAGGGTGACTCCGGAACTCTCTGCACGCATCGTCGCGGACTCCCGTGACCGGGTGGCATGGTTGCGGGCCCGCTCCCGGGGCATCACGGCCACCGACGTGGCAGGACTGACCTCCGAGAAGTCGATCGCTCGCGCCGCCGACTCCAAGCTCGGCGGCGGACCCCGCTTCGGCGGCAACGCCTACACCGATCACGGCCGGCGACGCGAACCCGAGATCGCCGCCTGGGTCGCGGCCACCCACGGCATCCTCCCCTCCTCCGCCCTGTTCCGCGCCGAGGTCGAGCATCGTCACCTCGCCACCCCCGACGGCATCGCGGTCGACGCCGATGGACGGGTGAAGCTCGCCGAGATCAAGACCACGAACAAGGCGTTCCGGGGCATCCCGCGCACCTACCTCCGTCAGGTGTGGTGGCAGCAGCACGTGCTCGGCGCCGAACGGACCCTGTTCGTCTGGGAGGAGCACGTCGACTTCGCCCCGATCCACGATGAGCCTCGCTGCGTGTGGATCGATCGCGACGACCGTGAGATCGCGAAGCTCGTCGGCCTCGCCACAGATCTCATCGATGAGCTCTACCGACGCACCACCGGCCAGCAGGTTCCGAGCCGCGTGTTGGACGCCGCCGCGAGCCGCCGCGAACAGCTCCGCGAACGCGACGCATTCCGGGCTCTGGCCCTCGCCGACTGATCAGACGACCGGTCGCACCGACTGCCCCTCACGTGCAGGTGTTGTTGCCGCCGAGCCCGAGCAGGCCACCGACCGACAGCGTGCGCGTCGCCGCCGGTGAGACCCACGAGGTGCCGGCGTAGATCGACTCGACCTTCACCGCATTGGTCGACCCGAGAAGACTCCCCAGCAGCGTGTTCAGCAGTCCGGAGCTGATCGTGGACGAGTAGGTGTACGGGCCGGATCCGCTCTGCGTGACGTTGCTGTTGTCGACGACGACGTTGTTGATGGACAGCCGCTGCTGCACGGTCAGGTAGGGCGATGTCCACGTGATCGTGAAGCCGGTGAAGGTGCCGAGGAAGCTCGTCACCGTGCACGAGGTGACCACGGGGGCGGCCAGAGTCGCGGCGGTGAACGTCCGCGTGGCGTACTCGCTGTCGGTGAACGCGGCGTCGGTGACCTGCACGGCGGGCGTCGAGGCGACGCCGACGAGCACGGCGAGGCCCGCGACCCCCGCCAGGATGCGTACGCGTGTCGACCGCCTCATCGCACCCTCCGTGTCTCGGATGCCGTACCTCGACGGCGGTTCACGAGTGCGACGCCCCACGCCACCAGCGCCGCACCGGCCACGACCACCCACGGCATGCCCGGCGGCAGCCCCGTGGTCGCGAGCCCGCCGTCCGACCCCACGACAACGGTCTCGCCCGCCCCCTGCGCGTGCACCCGCACATCGGTACTGCCCGCGCCCGAACCTCCGGAAGGATCCAGGAAGATCGTGAGGCGAAGATGCGCCGTCTCGGTGTCGGCGACCTGTGCGAGCGGGATCTCGACCCCGTCGCGCGGGATGCTCCAGCCCGTACGGAGTGCGGTGGCACCATCAGGACACCCTGCCTCGGTCCATTCCTGCAGACACAGCGAGACGTCGAGGAGCAGCTGCGCATCACCCGTCGCACTGACCGCGATCCGCACGACTCCCGGATCCGGGGCATCGGCGCTCACCGCGATGTCCCATTCCACCGGCTCCCCCGGCAGCAGACTGCCTGCTGCCGCCCAGTCCGCGACCGAGACGAGGCGCAGGACGGATCCCTGGATGATCTGCGTCGTCGGCGCTGCCCATGCGACCGCCGGCATCGCGACAGCGAGGACCGCGAGCAGGACGACGGCGAGCGCGCGCCTCATGGTCCGTTCCCATCGGGATCGCGCGCGGTCCGGCGCTGCCCGCGCGGCCAGAACGCCCAGACGACCAGAGACGTCGCCGCCACGGTCAGGGTTCCCAGCACGATCGGGTTCCCCATGCCCGCGACGACCAGCGCGATCCCGGGAACGGAGAACAGCACCTTCCGCACGGAGGTCACCGGGTAGGGGAAGGGATCGTCTGCGGTGTTCGCGTCTCCGCGCATCGTGATGACGCGCTCGTCCGCGCTCGAACCGGGAGCGAGCATGGTGACGCGGTGGGTCACCGGCAGTTCCCCTTCGCGGTCGACGGTCACCACGTCACCCACCTCGACCTCTGTCGCCGGGACGCGCTGCACCACCGCGACGGAGCCAGCGGGGATCGTGGGCGACATCGACCCGGTACGGAACATGATGAGCGTGATCTGCGCTGTGAAGGCGAGCACGACGAGGAGGATGCAGATCGCACCGGCGACCGCAGCCACCCAGAGCAGCACGTCGCCGATCACGTGCCCCGGTCGCATGCCGGTATGCACCCTCGCCGCGGTCGCGTGGGGTTCGACCGCGGCGAGGGACGTCTCTTTCTCGCGCAGGCTCCGTCGAGTCGTGGGTGTCGTCATCTCGTCCTCCTCCCTGCCATCGCTCCTACGACGACGTCCCGAGGAACTGCCAGGTCTGCGTCATGGTGAGCCCCTGTGCGGCGTTCGGGGCCGTCGTCGGGAGCGTGACCGCGAAGCAGTAGTTGACCTGAGCCGCGCCGTTCGCTGTCACGACCTGCGTTCCCGACCCACCCGCGGTGAGCGCCGAGCCGTCCGCGACGACCGCCGTCCCCGCCGCGTACGTGGTCAAGTTGCAGGTGGTGCCTGCGATCGTGCGCACCCCGTACGTGAGGTACGTCGCGAGCCCCGTGCCTCCGGGCGTTCCCGCGGTCAGCTGGAGGGTTCCCGCCACCGACGGGTTCGCGGTCTTCACGCTGAACAGTGCGTAGGTCGAGTTCCCCGGCGCCATCGCGGTGGGGGCGAGCTGAAAATTCAGAGTCGCCGCCGCGCCCGCGGTGGCGTGACTCGAGAACGTGGCCCCGTCGACAGCTCCGACGATGTCGAACCTTCCGGCCGTGAAGCTGGCGGATCCGTACTCGGAGTCGTTCCAGGCGGCGAGGGTGGCGGCGACGCCGATGCCGAACACGAGCCCGCCCGCGAGGACGGCCCTCAGCCGACGGGAGCGCAGCCGCCGCCTCTCCCGCACTTCTCTGCGGGTGACCATCACATGCTCAGTTCGTGGACGTCGCCGTGAACTTCCAGGTGGCATTGGTCACGAGGCTCGGTGTGAGCGCCGCATCCGCCGTCACCTTGAAGCACAGCTGCACCGCCGTGCCCGGCACGGCCGATGTGCCTCCGGCCGTGAGCGGGACCTGCGTCGCACCGGTCTGCACGTCGAGCGTCGCTCCGGTCGCGATGGGCGTGCCCGTGGCACTCGCGGCGTTGCACGTCGCGCCGGGTGCGAGCTGATAGATCGAATACGAGAGGTGCCCCGTGTTGGAGCTCGCGGCGGGGTCGGCTGTCGTGCCGTCGGCCACGAGGTTCGCCCCGCTCGTGGTTCCGGCCGCGAGGCGCACCCAGAACCCGGCGTACACGGAGCTGGTCGGCGACATGTTGCCCACGAGTCCCGCCGGCAGGGTGAACGCGAGAGTCGCGGCGGTGCCGGCAGAGTTGTGGTCGGCATACGCGGTGCCGTCGGTCGATCCCTGCAGATTGAACGCACCGGCGGTGAACGTGCCGTTCGCGAACTCGGAGTCGTTCCAGACCGCGAGAGTCACCGCGGTGCCGATGCCGAGCACGAGCCCACCTGCCAGTACCGCCAGGACCTTGCGCTGGGTTGCTTTGGTTGCCATGTCGCTTCCCCCTCAGGAATTCGTGAACCGCGCGAATGCCTGTGTTCCGATCGCCCCTCAACGACCCCGCATCCGCGCGTTTGCGCCATCCTCTCCCTGCCTCATCCGCAGAACAAGGCGATTTCGCGCACGACATTCGCTCATCCCGCGCAGATCCGGATCCTCGTCGAAGATCGTTGACTTATATCAACGACCGGCGTATAGTTGACGCAGTTCAACCATCTTGTGCGCGCCAGAGCTGTCGCAGCATCTCCACACTCTCCTGCGAAAGGTCACGCATGACCACCGATTCTCCCGTCAAGATGACGCATCGCCAGGTGCTCGAGGCCCTCACCGGCCTCCTGCTCGGCATGTTCGTCTCGATGATCGCCACCACGGTGGTCTCCACTTCGATGCCGGTCATCGTGCACGACCTCGGCGGCGACCAGGCCGCCTACACCTGGGTCATCACGGCGACCCTGCTCACCACCGCGATCTCGACCCCCATCTGGGGAAAGCTCGCCGACCTGTTCAACCGCAAACTGCTGATCCAGATCGCGATCATCGTCTTCGTCGGCGCGACGGCCGCGGCCGGCTTCGCCCAGGACACGAACACCCTCATCGCCTTCCGAGCCATCCAGGGCATCGGCGGCGGTGGACTCGCCGCGCTCAGCCAGGTCATCATGGCCGACATCATCAGCCCGCGCGAGCGCGGCCGCTACATGGGGCTGTTCGGTGCCGTGATGGCCGTCGCCACCGTGGGCGGCCCGCTGCTCGGCGGATGGATCACCGACGTCGCGAACTGGCGCTGGAACTTCTTTGTCGCGCTCCCCTTCGCCGTGGCCGCACTGATCATCCTGCAGAAGACGCTGCACATCAGCACCGAACGCACCCGCAAGGTGTCGATCGACTACGTCGGCATCGTGCTGCTCTCGGCCGCCGTCTCGCTGATCCTCATCTGGATCACCAACGCCGGCTCGACGTTCGACTGGTGGAGCACCGAGACCGTGCTCATGGTCGGCGGCGCCATCGTCGCGGCCGTGGCGTTCATCATCGTCGAGCTCAAGGTGCGTGAGCCGCTCATCCCGCTCACACTCTTCCGCGGTCGCACGTTCACCCTCTCGGTGCTCGCGTCGATCTCGATCGGCGTCGCGATGTTCGGCACCTCGGTGTACCTCGCGCAGTACATGCAGCTCTCCCGCGGTGCGACGCCGACCGAGGCGGGGCTCATGACGCTGCCGATGATGGCGGGGCTCCTGATCTCGTCGATGGTCATCGGCCAGCTCGTCACCCGTTTCGGCAAGTGGAAGGGCTATCTGATCCTCGGCTCCGTGCTGCTGATCGCGGGCTCCGTCATGTTGTCGACACTGCACTACGACACGAACTTCGTCCTCGTCTCGATCTACATGTTCGTCATGGGCGCGGGCGTCGGCATGACGATGCAGAACCTCGTGCTCATCGTGCAGAACGTCGCGAAGCCGAGCGAGATGGGCGTCGCGAGCTCGGGCGTCACCTTCTTCCGCAGCCTCGGGGGCACCATCGGCGTCTCGGTCATGGGTGCCGTGCTCGCCAACAGCCTCACCAGCCTGTTCAGCGACGGCAAAGAGCGTATCGGAGCCGCCATCGCGCAGCTCGGCGACAAGGGTGTCGAAGTCGCCGCCCAGCTCTCCAGTGGCACCCTGCCCGAAGTCCGCCTGCTCCCTGAGCCCGTGCGCTCGATCATCGAGGACTTCTACGCGCAGGCCATCTCGCACGCGTTCCTGATCGGCATCCCGCTCGCGGTGATCAGCCTCATCGCGATCCTGTTCCTGCCGAACCGACCGCTGACGACGATGACGACGACCGAACGCGCCCAGGCGGATGCCTCGAAGAGGCAGCCCGTCGACGGCAGCGTGGACGACGCGGCCGACGTCGCGATCGCCGACGCGACGGCGCTCTCCGGGGCTCCGACGACCGGCAGCGTGAGGGTCATCGACCGCGACGGCGACCACGACGACACTGCCTCCGATGTCCGACGCTGAGAACACCACCGACACCCCCGAGGCGCGGGCCGAAGCGGTCCGCGCCCTCGAGGCGGAGTTCGGCGAGCTCATCACGCACTTCCGTCGGGTGATCACCGAGAACGCGAATCGAGTGAGCCCCGGCCTGCTGCCCGGCGCCTACAAGATCTTCACCACCATCGCCCGATGCGAACGGGTGACCGTGTCGACGCTGTCCGAGCGGATGCTCATGGACAAGGGGCAGGTCAGCCGCACGGTGCGGGAGTTGGAGGATCTGGGTCTGATCGAACGCACCGCCGACCCCGCCGACGGCCGTTCATCCCTCCTGGAGCTCACGCCCCTCGGCACGGAGCGGTTGTCAGCGGCTCGACTACCGCAGGAGGGCCTGCTCCTGCGCACGCTCGAGCAGTGGAGCCTCACCGACATCGGCAACCTCACCCGGTTGCTGCACGCCCTCGGCTCGGGGGGGACGCCGGGTTCGTCCGCCGCCGACTGACCGGGGCACCGCCGAGCACGCGACGCGCCTCGGTGGCGACCTCTGCGGCGATCGTGTCGAGCAGCTCCGAGCGCAGGTTCCACTGCTGCCAGTAGAGCTGCACGCGAAGGATGGGACCGCCCAGCGGGACGAGACCGGCCGATTCCTGCAGCAGCGGGACCATGCCCCAGCCGAGTCCGAGGGTCACCGCGAGGGCATAGTCGTGGGATGCCGGCACGTAGTGGCGCGGCACCCCCTCCTGCCCGACCGACATGGCGCGGAGCCACTCGTGCTGCAGCGTGTCCCTGCGATCGAAGTCGACGAACGGTGCTGCAGCCAACGCCGTCGTCGTCACCCCTTCGGAGAACCAGCGCGCCGCGAAGGCCGGGTCCGCCATCGCGCGGTACTCGAGCACGCCGAGCGGTGACACCGAGCAGCCGGCAACGGGGGCCTCCTCGCTCGTGACCGCCGCCATCACCGTGCCCGACTCCAGCAGACGGGCGGTGAAGTTCTGGTCGTCGCGGTGCAGGTCGAAGTCGATGTCGTGTGCGGCGGACAGGCGCGCGAGCGGGGCGAGGAACCAGGTCGCCATCGAGTCGGCGTTGACCGCGAGGGGAACCGTGATCCGCCGGGCGTCGTCCGCGTCGTCGATCCCCACGCCGACGAGCGCATCATGCTCGAGCAGCGCGACCTGCCGCGCCAGACGCACGACCGCCTCCCCGGCTTCCGTCAGCCGTGCGGGCTTCGTGCGCACGACCAGGATGCGGCCGAGCTGTTGCTCGAGCGCCTTCAAACGCTGGCTCACCGCGGAAGGCGTGATCTGCAGTCGCTTCGATGCGGCATCCAGCGTCCCCTCGTCGACGATGGCGGCGAGGGTGGCCGCGAGTTCCGGAGCGATTTTCACATTAGAGATGCTAATGGTTCGGTAGGAAACATCGTTTCTCTTCATGTGCGACCGTTCCTAGGCTGGATCCATGCTCACGGTTCTCGCCGGCCTCGGACTCGGCCTCTCCCTCATCGTCGCCATCGGCGCGCAGAACGTCTTCGTGCTGCGTCAGGGGATCCGCCGGGAGCACGTCCTCGCCGTCGTGGCCATCTGCGCCCTCTCCGACGCGGCACTGATCGCAGCCGGCGTCGCCGGACTCGGCTTCGTGATCTCCGCCGCGCCGTGGCTGGTGGTGGTCGCGCGTTGGGCGGGCGCGCTGTTCCTGCTGACCTACGGCATCTTGGCCGCACGCCGGGCCTGGCGCGGCGGCGACGAGCTCGACGTCGACACGGTCGGCTCCGCAGAGTCGGGATCCGGCGTCGACGGTTCGACCAGCACACTCAACCGCACGCGTCTGGCACCCGTCATCCTGACCACGCTCGCACTCACGTGGCTCAACCCGCACGTCTATCTCGACACCGTGCTGATGCTCGGATCGATCGCGGCCACCCACGGCGACGAGCGCTGGCTGTTCGCGGGCGGGGCGATCGCCGCCAGCATCCTGTGGTTCACAGCGCTGGGGTTCGGCGCCCGCTATCTGGGGCGCTGGCTGCGCACTCCGCTCTCCTGGCGCATCCTCGACGCTGTGATCGCCGTCGTGATGATCACGATCGCGGTCAGCCTCGTCCTGCCGGTGCTGGTCCCCTGACGGATCAGGCCTCGTCGATCTGGGCGAGCCGCGTGCGGACGAGGCTCTCGAGCACATCGAGCCGGATCGGATGCTCGGGCTGGAACCGGATGGTCCCCTTGTCGACGCTGATGCCCGGGAGTCCATCGAGAAGCCCCGCGACCGCCGCGACCGCATCCGGGCTGAACGGGTAGATGCCGATGTGCTTCTTGGCGCGCATCACCGAGAGGAGCGCCTTGCCGCGGTACACGAGCGCGGGCATGCCATAGCCCGTGCCCTGTTCCGCATCGGGCGCCTCCTGGCGGGCGACCGCGTAGACCCGATCGATCGCCTCGCGATCGGCGGCGGCGAGCGCTGCGAGGTAGTCGTCGATGGTTCCCACGATGGCATCCTGCCACCGATCCGTGCGCATGGCGAGAAGGTCGCCGGATCAGGCGCCGTCGAGCGGGCGCATGATGCGGGTGAGGAACCGTTGCGTGCGCTCGTGCTTCGGCGCTGTGAAGATCTCTGCGGGCGGACCCTGCTCCACGACGACACCGCCATCCATGAACAGCACGTGGTCGGCGGCCTCTCGGGCGAAGCTCAGTTCGTGGGTCACGACCGCCATCGTCCAGTTCTCGTCGGCGAGCTCCTTGATGACCAGGAGCACCTCGCCCACGAGCTCCGGATCGAGCGCACTGGTCGGCTCATCGAAAAGCAGCAGATCGGGCTTGAGCGCGAGCGCCCGGACGATCCCGACCCGTTGCTGCTGACCGCCGGAGAGCTGATGCGGACGGGCATCGGCCTTGTCGGCCAACCCCACGCGGTCGAGCAGCACGAGCGCCTCGGACACGACCTCGGCCCTGGGGCGACCCTGCACCCGCCACGGTCCTTCGATGACGTTCTCGAGCACCGTGAGATGCGGGAAGAGGTTGTGGTGCTGGAACACCATCGCGGAACGGTCGCGCAGCGCCAGCCGCTTCTGTTTGCGCTCGCGGGGCTTCGACGCCGCCTCCGTCGCGAAGTCGATCTCGGGGCCGCCTGCGACGACGATCGTGCCGGCGTCCGGCGTCTCGAGCCCGTTGAGCGCACGGAGCACCGTGGTCTTGCCCGAACCGCTCGGGCCGATGAGCACGACGACCTCGCCGCGGTGCAGTGTCAGGTCGATGCCGCGGAGCACCTCGTTGTCGCCGAAGCTCTTGTGGAGTCCGCGCGCGGTGAGCAGCGCCTCGGGAATGTTGTCAGTGTGCGACACGACTGTCCAGCCTCCTCTCGAGAGCGCTCTGGCCGAACGACAGCACCAGGCAGAACACCCAGTAGACCAGCGCTGCGGCCAGGTAGACGACCATGAACTCGAGCGTCGTCGCGGCGATCTGTTGCGCCACCTTGAACAGCTCTGTCACCAGGATCAGCGAGGTGAGAGACGTGTCCTTGACGAGCGAGATGAACGTGTTCGACAGCGGCGGCACCGACACCCTCGCCGCCTGCGGCAGGATGATGCGGGTGAGCGTACGGGTGCGGTTCATGCCGACCGTGTACGCGGCCTCCCACTGCCCCTTCGGCACCGAGAGGATCGCGGCCCGCACGACCTCGGCCCCGTAGCCGCCGACGTTGAGCGACAGGGCGATGATCGCACTCGGCCACGGGTCGAGCGTGATCCCGATCGACGGCATGCCGTAGAAGATCACGAACAGCTGCACGAGCATCGGCGTGCCCCGGATCACCGAGATGTAGAAGCGCGCCACGCCCGACACGACCGGGTGCACCGAGATGCGCATCAGCGCGACACCGACCGCGATCACGAGCCCCAGCACGAACGAGACCAGCGCGAGCGGAACCGTCGCCGTCAGACCCGCCCAGGCGATCGGCCCGAGCGAATCGAAAAACAGCTGCCAGGGACTCTCCATCGACTACTTGGTGACGTCTTCGCCGAAGTACTTCTCGCTGATCTCGGCCAGGGTCCCGTCGGCGCGAAGCTCCTCGAGAGCGCCGTCGACAGCCTCGACGAGCGCCTCCTTGTCCTTCGTGAACACGAAGGCCTGCTCCCCCGCCTCATCGGTCTCGGCCGCGATCTTCAGCCCGGTGGGGCTGTTGGTGGTCTCGTAATCGAGGAACGTCAGCTTGTCGTTCACGGTCGCATCCACGCGCCCCTGACGCAGCAGCTCGACGGCCTGAGCCCACCCCTCGACAGCTTCGACCTTGGCGCCCGATTCGGTGGCCAGCTCGTACCAGTTGCTCGTGAGTGACTGCGCCGTGGTCTTGCCGTCGAGATCGTCGAACGACGAGATCGAGTCGTCGTCCTCGGCGACGACGATCACACCGGGCGAGACCGTGTACGGAGTGCTGAAGAGATACTTCGCCTCGCGCTCGTCATTGATGGAGACCTGGTTCGCGATGACGTCGAAACGCCCGGCATCCAGTCCGGCGAAGATCGCATCCCACTGCGTCTCCTGGAACTTCACCTCGAGGCCGAGCTTGTCGGCGACCGCCTGGATGATCTCGACGTCGAAACCGGTGAGGTCACCCGAGCCGCCGTCACCGTGGAAGCTGAAGGGACGATAGGTGCCCTCGGTCGCGACCGTGAGCGTGCCGTCCTGCACGAGGCCGAAGTCGGAGCTCGCGGAGCTGTCGCCGCTGCCGGAGGTGCTCGCGGGCGTGCTCGATCCGCTGCAGGCCGTGAGCGCCGCAGCGGCGACGACGAGTGCAGTGACGGCGATGAGACGACGGGACATGAACCCTCCTGGGTGTGAAGCGCGGTGCGAGTTTACGCGACCGTCGCGGGAACTCCCCCACAGTACGTGTCACCCGGCGGTTCGCCGCATCCGATGACGTTTCGTTTCGCGGATGTGCGAGGACGCAGAAACGCCCCCGGGCGGACCCGGGGGCGTTTCAGAGAGTCAGACTCAGATGGAGTTGACGTCCAGCGGGATGCCGGGGCCGAACGTGGTCGACACCGCACCCTTCTGGATGTAACGGCCCTTCGAGCTCGACGGCTTGAGGCGGACGATCTCCTCGAGCGCTGCGCCGATGTTCTCGTTCAGCTGCTCTGCGGTGAAGGACGCCTTGCCGACGACGAAGTGCACGTTGGCGTGCTTGTCGACACGGAACTCGATCTTTCCGCCCTTGATCTCCTCGACGGCCTTGGCCGGGTTCGGGGTCACGGTGCCGGTCTTCGGGTTCGGCATCAGACCACGCGGTCCGAGCACCTTTCCGAGACGACCGACCTGGCCCATGAGCTCCGGGGTGGAGACAGCGGCGTCGAAGTTGGTCCAGCCATCGGCGACCTTCTGGATGAGCTCGGCGCCGCCGACCTCATCTGCACCTGCGGCGATCGCAGCCTCGGCCGCGGGGCCGGTGGCGAAGACGATGACGCGGGCGGTCTTACCGGTGCCGTGGGGCAGGATGACGGTGCCGCGCACCATCTGGTCTGCCTTGCGGGGGTCGACGGCGAGCTTCAGCGCGACCTCGACGGTCGAGTCGAACTTCGACGAGCCGGTCTCCTTCGCGAGGGCGACGGCCTCGGTCGGGGTGTAGAAACGGTCTGCCTCGATCTTCTCGGCGGCAGCCTTGTAAGCCTTGGACTTGGTAGCCATGATTATTCTCCTCAGCCCTCGACCGTGATGCCCATGGAACGGGCGGTGCCGGCGATGATCTTCGAGGCGGCCTCGATGTCGTTCGCGTTCAGGTCGGCCTGCTTGGTCTCGGCGATCTGACGGACCTGGTCCTTGGTGATCTTCGCGACCTTGACGGTGTGCGGGGTCGCGGAGCCCTTGGGGACGCCGGCAGCCTTCTTGATGAGCTCCGCAGCAGGCGGGGTCTTCAGGATGAACGTGAAGCTGCGGTCCTCGTAGACGGTGATCTCGACGGGGATGACGTTGCCGCGCTGCGACTCGGTCGCGGCGTTGTACGCCTTGCAGAACTCCATGATGTTGACGCCATGCTGACCGAGCGCGGGGCCGATCGGCGGCGCCGGGTTGGCTGCACCGGCGTTGATCTGAAGCTTGATCAGGCCGGTCACCTTCTTCTTCGGTGCCATTCTCTTTCCTTTCATCGAATCGGATGCCGGAGCATCCGCTTCTCCCACAGATCCGGCGGTTCCGGAACGTGGTCGTCTCTGCGCACGCCGAAACGTCGCACAAACCACACAAGTCTACCCGATACGGAGGAGTCCTGCGGCCCTCGCATCGCTCCCCAGTCACTCCGGTCGCATTTGCTGCCGCCCGGCGGACGATCGCGCGACACCAAGTGCGACCGGAACGCCCCGAAGGACGCCTTCACGACGCGGACGCGAGAACGGCCGCCCCGAAAGGGACGGCCGTTCTCGTGAGGAGTGTGTCAGACCATCTTGGTGACCTGGTCGAACGACAGCTCGACCGGGGTCTCGCGCTCGAAGAGCGAGACGAGGACAGTGAGCTTGCCGCTCTCGGGCTTGATCTCGCTGATCGAACCGGGAAGACCTGCGAACGAGCCCTCCTTGATCGTGATGGTCTCGCCGACCTCGAAGTCGACCTCGGCGGGCAGCGGACGAGCGACGGCGACGCCGCCCTTCGACGCGATGTTCTTGGCCGTGGGAACGTCCTTGACCTCGACGAGCGACTTCAGCATGTTGAAGGCCTCTTCGAAACGCAGCGGCGTCGGGTTGTGGGCGTTGCCCACGAAGCCGGTGACACCCGGGGTGTGACGCACGACCGACCAGGTGTCTTCCGTGAGCTCCATGCGCACCAGCACGTAGCCGGGGATGCGCACGCGGGTGACCATCTTGCGCTGGCCGTTCTTGATCTCGACCACGTCTTCCATCGGGACCTCGATCTGGTAGATCTCGTCCTCGACCTCGAGCGTCGACTTGCGCTGCTCGATGTTGGCCTTCACCTTGCGCTCGAAACCGGCGTAGGAGTGGATGACGTACCACTTGCCCGGGAGCATGCGGAGGTCCATGCGGAAGGCCTCGTACGGGTCTTCCTCGGCGTCCTCGTCGCCTTCGTCCGTCGAGGAGTCCTCGTCGCCCTGCGCGTCGTCGGCGCCGAGGTCGGGCCCGTCGTAGGGGGTGACCTCGTCGGCCGCAGCCGCGTCGAGGTCGGCGGCCTCTTCGGCCACAGATTCGTTGAGGACTTCAGCGGCAGCCTCAGACTCAGCCGCTTCGTCCAGGTTGAGAGCGTCGTTCACGATCGCGTCCGCCTCCGGGTCGTCGATGTCGATGTCGATGTCAGCCGTGTCGTCCTCTTCGCCGTCCTCGTCTTCGACGTGGACCGCGACATGCTCAGCCGAGGTGACCGAGAGCTCTTCCTCGGCGAGGACGTTGCCCTCCTGGGCTTCGTCTTCCTCGCTGGACTGCTCTGCGGCGGTCGCCCAGTCGGCGTCGTCGGAATATCGTTCAGACACGTTGTTTTTCTCCATAGCTGCGGCGCGAGCCGCGGGGGTCATCAGCCAGGGATTCCGAACACCCAGTGCGTCACGAACGCGAACAGCGTGTCCAAGCCGTAGACGATGCCCATGACGATCAGAACGAAGACGAGCACCACCCCGGTGAACTTGAACAGCTCCTTGCGAGTCGGGGTGACGACCTTGCGGAGCTCGGCGATGACCTGGCGGATGAACAGGGCGATGCTCCCGAAGAACCGGGAGAAGGGGTTGCCCTTCTTCTCGCGGGTGGCGCCGGCCGCGACGACCTCGCCGCGCGGTTCGTCCTGATCCATCCTGAATGTACCTTTCGTGTGTCAGCGTTGCGCTGACGCGCAGGGCGGACAGGAATCGAACCTGCAACCTGCGGTTTTGGAGACCGCTGCTCTGCCAATTGAGCTACCGCCCTAGAGACCGGGAGGTCTCGGGGTGTTCTCCCCACTCTGCCACCGTAGCTGTGATCGGAAGACCCCAGGCATGGCGAAAGAATGCAGACAACAACTGCCCCACAAGCATACGGCATCGATCCGGTCGCGCCGAACCGGAGTCGCGATGGCGTGTTCTTGTTAGGCTCAGCGAGCGTATGCAGGAGGAGGGAGCGCCGGTGAGCGCTGAAGTGCAGCAGTTCCAGGTGGATCTGCGCGGAGTCGTCGATCTGCTCAGCCGGCACATCTACTCCGGTCCTCGTGTGTATCTGCGGGAGCTGTTGCAGAACGCCCGCGACGCGATCACCGCCCGCCGCGAGCTGGATGGCGGAGGCGGCCGCATCCGGATCACTCCGCTGACCGCCGAGAACGGCGAGTTCGTGCTGCGCGACGACGGCGTGGGGTTGACGGCGACGGAGGTCGCCGACCTGCTGGCGACCGTGGGTCGCAGCTCCAAGCGCGACATCTTCGACCTCCCGCGCAGCGACTACCTCGGGCAGTTCGGCATCGGCCTGCTCAGCTGCTTCATGGTCGCCGACACGATCGTCATCCGCTCGCGCAGCGCCCGCGGCGGCGCCTCGGTCGAGTGGACCGGCAGTGCCGACGGCACGTTCCAGGTGGCCGAGATCGACGAGGAGCTGCCGATCGGGACCAGCGTGCATCTCGTGCCGCGCTTCGATGCCGATGAGTTGCTGCGCCCAGCCGCCGTGCACGAGCTCGCGACGACATTCGGGGAGTTCCTGCCGGTGCGCGTCACGATCGACACCGCCGCCGGCGACATCGACATCACCCGAGACGCCCCGTTCCTCGACGCCGCGCAGCACCCCGAAGCCGCGATCGGCTACGGTCGCGACCTCCTCGGCGCGAGTCCGCTCGACGTCATCGAGCTGAGCGAGCCCGCCACGGGCACGCGCGGCCTCGCCTACGTGCTGCCCTTCGCCCCGCCTCCCGGTGCACGCCAGGCCACGCGCATGTACCTGGGGCGGATGCTGCTCTCCGAGCGCGTCGACGACGTGCTCCCCGACTGGGCCTTCTTCGTGCGCGCCGTGGTCGATTCCACCGGTCTCGCTCCCACCGCGAGCAGGGAATCGCTCGTCGAGGACGTGGCACTCGAACGCGTGCGAGAGCAGTTGGGCGCCGGCATCCGCCGCTGGGTGCTCGAGCTGGGGCTGCGCGAACCCCACCGTCTCGCGCAGTTCGTCGCCGTGCACGAGGTCGGCCTCAAATCGCTGGTGCGCCACGACGAGGAGCTCGCCCACTTCATCTCCCGATGGCTGACCGTCGAGACGACGCACGGCACACTGCGGATCGGCGACCTCGTCGAGAGGTACCCGCACATCCGCTACGCGCAGAGCGTGGACGAATTCCGCCAGGTTGCCGGCATCTCCCCCTCCGACGAGGTGCTCGTCAACGGCGGCTACCTCTACGACGCCGACCTGGTCCGGATGCTGCCCGACCTCTACCCGCACGTATCCGTCGAGCAGGTCGACGTCACGGGCGAGCTCGACCGCCTCGACCCTCCGCCCCTCGATGACCGCGACGCGGCCGTCGCCCTCGAGGCACGTGCCGGCGCCGTGCTCGCGGCGTCCGACTGCTCCGTCGTCGTGCGGTCCATCGACCGCCCCGACCTGGCCGGACTCTACGTGGCCGACCCCGAGGTGCTGCGGGCGATCGACCGCGGACGCACCAAGGGCGTCACCGGGGCCCTGTGGGGCGGCGTGCTGGATCGCATCGACCAGACCCTGTCGTCCGCGCGCGAAGACGACCTCCGCGCCCGACTGTGCCTGAACTGGTCGAATCGTGTCGTGCGTGCGCTGGTGCACGTGAACGATGACGCGGTGTTCGCCCGCACCGTGCAGCTCCTCTACATCCAGGCGCTGCTCGCCGGGCACCACCCCCTCGCCGACGCCGACCGGGCGCTGATGACCAGCGCCCTCGCCGACCTCGTCTCGCTCTCGGCCGGACTGGAGGGTGACACCATCCCCTTCGGCGACGCCCGCTGACTCTCCCCCGAAAGGTTCCGTCCATGGCACGTCCGAAGAAGCGCTTCCAGCAGCTGATCGAGGAGATCGACCGTACCCCCTGGGGCCCCGCAGAGCAGGCCCTGGTCTCGGAGGCCGTGGCCCTGGCCGTCGAGATCGGCGACGAGCGCCTCGAGTACGAGGCCCGGATGCGCCAGACCGCGTCGGCGAACATGAACGGTGCGACCGACGTCATGCTCAACTCGTTCGCGTGGTGTCTCGCCCATCACGACGCAGACCCGCAGCGCTTTCCCGCCGACCTCGACAACGGCGGCGCCGACCTGATGTGGCAGTTCAAGTGGATGGCGTCGTCGCTGCGTTCCTCCCCCGCGTTCTCGCAGGAACAGATCGCGGCCGTGCTCGACGACATGGAGTCGCACTACCGTGCCGCGGGCCTCGGCGTCAGCGGCGTGCTCACGGCACGTTTCGAAGATGCCTGGGATGCCGGCCGCATGGACGAGGCCGAGGCGCTGCGCGTGCAGCTGGAGGCGACGCCGCGCGATGACCACAGCCACTGCGACGCCTGCGGACGCAGCCAGATCGCGGGTTTCTTCGCGGACACCGACCGCGACGCGGAGGCGATCGTGCTCGTCGAGGAGATGATCGAGGGCGGCTTCTCCTGCGGTGAAGAGCCGGAGCATGCGCTCTCGCGCGTGCTGCTGCCCTACCTGCGTGCCGGGCGCGTCGACGAGGCGAAGACCGCGCACCTGCGCAGCTACCGGCTGGCGAAGGACAACCCCGACAACCTGCGCATCGTGGCCAACAACATCGTGTTCGCGGCGATCACGGGCAACGAGGCCCGCGCGCTCGCACTGGTCGAGAAGCACATCTCTTGGCTCGCGCATGACGGCCTGAACGTCGACGCCCATTTCGCAGCTCTCGCGGCCCTCGCCGTGGCGCTCGACCGGGTGACGTCCGCCGGGCACGGAGACACTCCTGTGCGCGGCGCGGAGTCGGCCGCCCTCGTCCCGTTCTTCGGCGAGCACGACGGCACCTGGAGCGCTGCCGATCTCGCGGCGGCCGCGTGGACCGCTGCGGAGCGCATCGGGGCGGGCTTCGACGGGCGTGACGGAACGGACGGGCACGCCCGCAGCCTGGAGCGGATGCGTGTACTGGCCGACGAGCAGTACGACGTGCCGATCCGCTCCGACGCCTTCGTCGCCGCCGCACCCACGACCACACCGGTCGACGCCGACGGATGGTTCGAGCGGGCCATGCAGCTCGCCCAGTTCGGCGCCGAGCACGAGACGCTCGAGGCTCTGCCCCGCGCTCTCGAGGTCGAGGACCCCGCCAAGCGCGCCCAGCTGCTCTCGATGCGCCTGGGGATCCTGATCGCCCTCGATCGCGCCGAGGAGGCCCTGCAGCTGCTTCCGGAGCGTGTCGCCGCTCTGCGCGCGGCCGGCCGCGATGTGCAGGCCGATCTCGAGGAGCGCATCGGCCTCGCGACGTTCGGTCTGAACACCCCGGAGACGACCGCCGCCCTCGAGGAGGAGATCGGCGCTTCGGACGGCCTTCCCGCCTGGACGCGCGGCGACCTCGCGATCAGCCGCGCCGCCCTGCACCTGCAGTCCGGCGAACCCGACGCCGCGCTCGATCACGCCGAGGTCGCCGCGCGATCGTTCGCCGAAGCCGAGGACACCCGGCTGACGAACACCACGACGCTGCTGGCCATCTCGGCCGTGCTGAGCAAGGGCGACCTCGAAGCGGGAAGCGCGCTGCTCGACCGCTTCCTCGCCCAGGACGACCTCAGCACCGGCCACCGGGCGCAGGCGCTGCAGACCCGGGCACGAGTGCGCGGCGGCGGAAACACCTATGTGGAGGGCGCAGCAGACGCCGATGAGGCCTGCCGACTGCTCGCCGAGCTCGGGGCCACCCGCGCACTCGGCGACGCGCACCTGCTCGCCGGAGCCCTCTGGGAGGACGCGGACGAGCCGGAGAAGGCTGTCTCGCGCTATCGCCTCGCGGCTCGGCTCGGCGGCGAAGCGGGAGGCGACACGACCGGACTCGACTTCCGGCTCGCCCGTGCCATGCTGCGCGTCGGCGATGCGGAAGAGGCGGCGGAGCTCTTCGGCGACGTGCTGCAGCGCGAGGAGGAGGCCGACGTGCCCGCCGGCTCTCGCGCCATGACCGCGTCGATGCTCGCGCGCGCGCTGAGCGCCGCCGGCGAGTTCGGTCAGTCGGTCGGCGCGCACGGCTACGCCTCCGAGCTGTTCGCCCAGGCCGAGGAGCACGCGGACCAGGCGATGTCGATGACGGAGCAGGCCAAGATCCTCGCGCGCTTCGACGAGCACGATGACGCGATCGCGCTGCTCGAATCGGCCGCCGAGATCGTGCGCCGGGCACCCGATGCCGTCGGTGCGCTCACCGAGGTCCTGCACAGCCTCGGCCAGGCCTACGGCGGGCGCAGCGATGAGCGGGCGTTCGGACTCTTCGACGAAGTCGCCGCCCTCGCGCAGCAGCACGAGGCGGAGTGGCTCCTCGCGGATGTGACCGACTCCCGCGCACGGGCTCTGGCCGAGCTCGGCCGGATCGATGAGGCGGTCTCCGCCGCGCTCACCGCGGCCGACGGCTTCGCGGCGCTCGGAGACCAGGGCTCCGCCGGCGGCTCCGAGCTGTTCGCGGCGCGGGTGCTCGCCGGCAACGAACGCTCAGCCGATGCCGTCCCGGTCTACCGCAGCGCCATCGAGCACGCGGCCGGCCACCCGCCGTTGCTGCAGGTGTCCGCCCTCGAACTCGGCAACGTACTCGAGGCGCTCGGCCGTCACGGCGAGGCCGCCGAGGTCCGCGCGCACCTGGAGAGCTGAGCACCGATCCCGCGAAGCGGCGCCGGCTCAGAAGAGCTGGCGCCAGTTCGCCTTCGCGAGGTCGAGGAGCTCATCGCCGCGCCCGGACATGACCGTGCGGATCGCATAGAGCGCGAAGCCCTTGACCTGCGCGGCCTCGATCGCGGGCGGCATCGAGAGCTCCTGGCGCTCGGTGACCACGTCGAGCAGGGCGGGACCGTCATGGGCCAGCACTTCGCGGACGGCATCGGGGAGATCCTCGCTCCGCTCCACCCGACGCGCGAAGATCCCCATCGCCTCGGCGATCGCCGCGAAGCTGGGGTTGTCCAGCCCCGTCCCGTACGTCACGAAGCCGGCGGCCTTCATCTCGAGCTCGACGAAGTTCAGTGACGAGTTGTTGACCACGATGGTCTTCACGGGCAGCTTGTTCTGGGTCAGGGAGAGCAGCTCGCCGAGCATCATCGACAGCCCGCCGTCACCAGCCAGCGCGACGACCTGGCGATCGGGGTGTGCGACCTGCGCCCCGATGCCGTGCATGAGCGCATTGGCCATGGAGCCGTGCGTGAACGAGCCGATCAGACGTCGGTTCTCGGTCATCGAGAGGTACCGCGCCGCCCACACCGTCGGCGAGCCCACATCGGCCGTGAAGATCGCGTCATCGGCCGCGTACTCGTCCAGGAGGCGGGCGAGGTACTGCGGGTGGATGGGTCGCTTGCCCTTGGCCGGCACCGCCAGCTCGTCGAGCTTCTTGCGCGTCTTGCGGTAGTGGGCGGTGGCATCGTCGAGGTGCGAGCGGTCCTCCTTCCGCGCCACCCGGGGCAGCAGTGCGTCGGCCGTGGCGCGCACATCACCCACCAGCCCCAGATCGAGCGGATGCCTCTTGCCGAGCTGAGCACCTCGGATGTCGACCTGGATCGTCTTGGCGTTGTCGGGGTAGAACTGCTCGTACGGGAAGTCGCTGCCCAGCACCAGCAGCGCGTCGGCGGCCTCCATGGCCCGAAAGCCGGAGGCGAAGCCGAGAAGCCCCGTCATCCCGACATCGAAGGGGTTGTCGTACTCGATGAACTCCTTGCCGCGGAGCGCATGCACGATCGGGGCGCCCAGCTTGTCGGCGAGCGCGATCACCTCGTCGTGCGCGCCCTCGACACCCGCTCCGGCGAGGATCGTGACCTTCTTCGCGGCGTTCAGCAGCGTCGCCGCCTTCTCGAGCTCTGCCGGGTTGGGCACGATCACGGGGCGGGTGCGCTCGATCACGACGGCACGATCGTCGGCGATGTCGGCCAGGGCGACGTCGCCGGGGATCACGAGCACCGCGACCCCCCTCTCTTCGATCGCGGCACGCATGGCGATCTCCATCAGGCGCGGCATCTGCTTCGGATCGGCGACGTACTCGACGTAGACGCTGCACTCGCGGAAGAGCTCCTGCGGATGCGTCTCCTGGAAGTATCCGGTGCCGATCTCGGTGGTGGGGATGTGGGCGGCGATCGCGAGCACGGGGACGCGCGAGCGGTTGGCGTCGTAGAGGCCGTTGATCAGATGCAGGTTCCCGGGCCCGCAGGATCCGGCGACGACGGCGAGGTCGCCGGTGGTTGCGGCATCGGCGGCAGCGGCGAACGCGGCGGATTCCTCGTGCCGCACATGCACCCATCGGATCGTGCCGTCTTTGCGCAGCGCATCCGTGAAGCCGTTCAGCGAGTCCCCGGGAATGCCGTAGACACGGTCGATCCCGTTGGCGTGCAGAGTCTTGACGATGTTCTCAGCGACGTTGGCCATGCTTCGACCCTACGCCCGGGCACGGAGGCATGGCCGGTCCGGCGGCCGTGACACATGTCACCCGAAGGGCCGACATCCGACACTGTTGCCCGCTGCGGCGTGCGATCTAGCCTCGAAGCATCAGACGACGCCGAGACGCTCTCCGGTTCCTCCGGGGCCACGGCACGACGAGAGGATGCAGGATGAGCGACTTCGCCATCGGGGACACCGTGCAGATCACCGGCCCGACGATGACCGGAAATGTCGGGACCGTGGTCTCGATCGACGAGAAGCGCGGGAAGTACCTCGTGCGGATCACGGATGTGACCCAGAACTACTTCACCCCCGACGAGCTGAAGGTCTTCTCAGCGTGAGGGCGACGGATGGTGCTCAGTACTCCTGAGCGCCATCCCGGTCCGGCTCCGCACTGCGACGGAACGCACGCCCGGATACCGAGGCCGGGGCGATGCGCACGTAGACGCGCTTGAGCGTGGGGATCCAGGGGCGAAGACCCGCCGCGTCCGCTCCGGTCGCACTTTCTGTCGGCTCAGGACGAGGCGAGCGACAGAAAGTGCGACCGGAGCGTGACCACCGCGCGGACGGACGAACTCAGCCGATGCGGATGAGCTTCTTGTTGACGAACTCGTCCGCTGCCAGGTGACCCAGCTCGCGGGCCGTGCCGCTGCGCTTGACGCCGCCGAACGGCAGCTCGGGGCTGTCCGCGAGCACGAGGTTGACGTAGACCATGCCCGCCTCGATCTTGTCGGCAACGCGCTCGGCCTGCTCGGCATCCGTCGTGAAGACATAGGAGCCGAGGCCGAACGTGGTGTCGTTCGCCAGCTCGACCGCTGCGTCCTCATCCGCCACACGGTAGACGACCGCCGCGGGGCCGAAGAGCTCTTCGCGGTAGACGTTCATCTCGGGCGTCACGTCGGCCAGCACGGTCGGAGCGAAGAACGCGCCGTCACGGGTGCCGCCGGTGAGGAGCGTCGCTCCCTGCTCGACCGCCTGGTCGATCTGCTTCTGCAGGTTGACCGCAGCCGTCTCGGAAGACACCGGCCCGAGGACCGTGTCGTCGAGCATGGGATCGGTCGCCTCGACCGCCGCCATCGCGGCCGTGAACTTCTCGACGAACGCGTCGTACAGGCCGTCCACGACGATGAAGCGCTTGGCGCCGTTGCAGGCCTGCCCGTTGTTGTCGAGCCGCGCGTCGACGCCGGCCTGCACGGTGGCGTCGAGGTCGTCGGTGGAGAGCACGATGAACGGGTCGGAGCCGCCCAGCTCCAGCGCGACCTTCTTGAGGTTGCGGCCGGCGATCTCGGCGACCGCGGCACCTGCACGCTCGGATCCGGTGAGCGAGACGCCCTGCACGCGCGGGTCGGCGATCATCGTCGCGATCTGCTCGTTCGTGGCGAGCACGTTCTGGTAGGCGCCCTTCGGGAAACCGGCGTCGTGATAGATCTTCTCGATCGCGGTCGACGACTCCGGGCACTGCGGTGCGGGCTTGAGCAGGATCGTGTTGCCGACGATCAGGTTCGGAGCGGCGAAGCGCACGATCTGGTACGCCGGGAAGTTCCACGGCATGATGCCGACGAGCGGGCCGAGCGAGGAACGGCGGATGATCGCCGACCCCTCCCCCAGGATCGCGATCGGCTGGTCGGCCATGATCGACTCCGCCTGGTCGGCGTAGTATTCGGCGATGTCGGCGGCGAAGTCGACCTCGCCGAGGGCGGCCTCGCGGGGCTTGCCCATCTCGCGCACGAAGATGTCGGCGAGCTCCTCGCGGCGTTCGCGGTGCAGCTCCGCCGCACGACGGACGAGCGCCGCACGCTCGGCTACGGTCGAGGAGCGCGACCACTCGCGGTGGGCCTCGTCGGCGGCGGCGACCGCCTCATCGATCTGGGCGTCCGTGAAGGTGTCGAAGGACGCCAGCGTCTCTCCGGTGGCGGGGTTGATGACGGCGTAGTCGGTCATGACATGTCCTCTCGTGTGGTGGTGCGGGGCCCGACTGCGCGGGCCCCGCATCGGTGATCAGGAGACCGGGATCAGCGTGTACTTGGTGGACAGGTACTCGTGGATGCCCTCGAAGCCGCCCTCGCGGCCGACGCCGGACTGCTTGACGCCGCCGAAGGGTGCGGCCGCGTTCGAGACCACGCCCACGTTGAGACCCATCATGCCCGTCTCGAGCCCGTCGATCATCCGCTGGCCCCGCTGCAGGTTCTCGGTGAAGACGTACGACACCAGGCCGTACTCGGTGTCGTTCGCGAGGCGCACGGCCTCTTCCTCGGTCTCGAAGGTCGCGATCGCGAGCACCGGCCCGAAGATCTCCTCGCGGAGGATCGCGCTTCCGGCGACGACGTCGGTCAGCACCGTGGGCTCGTAGAACGTGCCCGTGCCCTCGACGGCCTTGCCACCGGCGAGCAGCGTCGCACCGCGACCGACCGCATCGTCGACGAGCTCGCCGGCCTTGGCGACGGCGTCCGCATCGATGAGCGGTCCGATCGCCACGCCGTCTTCGGTGCCGCGGCCGATCTTCATGTCGTTGACGCGCTCGGTCACGCGCTTGGCGAACTCGCCCGCGACGTCCTTGTGCACGATGAAGCGGTTCGCCGCCGTGCAGGCCTGCCCGATGTTGCGGAACTTCGCGGCCAGCGCACCGTCCACGGCCTTGTCGAGGTCGGCGTCGTCGAACACCACGAACGGGGCGTTGCCGCCGAGTTCCATCGACACGCGCAGCACGCCCTCCGCCGCCTGGGCGATGAGCTTGCGGCCGACCTCGGTCGAACCGGTGAAGGAGAGCTTGCGCAGACGCGGGTCGGCGATGATGGGCGCCGACAGCGCGCTGGACTTCGACGTCTGCACGACGTTGACGACACCGGCGGGGAGACCGGCCTCTTCGAGCAGCTTCGTGAAGTAGATCGTCGTCAGCGGCGTGAGTGCCGGGGGCTTGATCACGACGGTGCAACCGGCGGCGAGGGCGGGAGCGATCTTGCGCGTCGCCATCGCGAAGGGGAAGTTCCACGGCGTCACGAAGAACGACGGTCCGACCGGGCGCTGCGACACGACCATGTGGCCGGTTCCCTCGGGGTTGATGCCGTAACGACCGCTGATGCGCACGGCCTCTTCGCTGAACCAGCGCAAGAACTCGCCGCCGTAGACGACCTCGCCCCGTGCTTCCGCGAGCGGCTTGCCCATCTCGAGCGTCATGAGCAGCGCCAGGTCCTCCTTGTGCTCCTGCACGAGATCGAACGCGCGGCGGAGGATCTCGCTGCGCACGCGCGGAGCCGTCGCTGCCCAGCCGTCCTGCGCGGCGACAGCGGCGTCGAGGGCGCGGATGCCGTCTGCAGGCGTCGCGTCGGCAATGGTGCGGATCACGGCACCGGTCGCGGGGTCCTGCACGTCGAAGGTGCCGCCGGTCTCGCCGTCGATCCACTGACCGCCGATGAAGAGGCCGGTGGGGATGCTCTCCAGGAGCGCCTGTTCGGTCTGAGTGCTCATGATTCTCTTTCTGTGAGGAGGGCTAGGAGCGCGTGCGTCGGCTGGGCGGTGCGTCGATGCCCAGCGTCTGTCCGCGGAAGAAAGCGGGGCGTCGGACCGCATTCCAGATCATGACGACGATGCCGACGACGATGATCAGCATGCCGAGGATGAAGACGATGCCGACGCCGCCGATCTGGGATCCCGAACCATAGGCCGGGTCCATCGAGTCGATCAGCGTGGTGAAGAACAGCACCGCGAGGATCGCGCCGCCGACGAGTGGGAACAGGAACGTGAAGAAGAAGTTCCTCGTCGAGTCGAACCACTGCTTGCGGAAGTACCAGACGCACGCGAAGGCGGTGATCCCGTAGTAGAAGCAGATCATCATGCCGAGCGTGAGGATCGTGTCCCACAGCGTGTCCTCGCTCACGATGCGCATCACGGCGTAGAAGGCCGATGCGACGATGGCGGAGACGATGGTCGCGTACCCCGGGGTGAAGAAGCGGGGGCTGACCTTCGCGAACGACTTGGGCAGGGCGCCGTAGTGCCCCATCGCCAGCAACGTGCGCGCCGGTCCCACGAAGGTGGACTGCAGCGACGACGCCGAGCTGGTCAGCACCGCGAGCGACACGAGGAAGGCGAGCGGGCCGAGGATCGGACCGGAGAGGTGGAAGAACACGTTCTCCTGGATGTCCTCGTTACCGAGCCCCAGCGCGCCGGTGCCGACACCGGCGAACATGATCATCGCGACTGCGAGCAGCAGGTAGAGCGAGACGATCATGAGCACCGTGACGGTGGCCGCGCGGCCAGGGGTCTTCTCCGGGTCCTTGGTCTCCTCGTTCATGGTGAGGGTGACGTCCCACCCCCAGAAGATGAAGATCGACAGCGAGAGGCCGGCGGCGACGGCACTGAACGACGAGATCGCGAACGGGTTGAACCAGTTCAGGTCGAACGGCTGGTAGTCGAAGCCGTTGCCGTTGACGGCCTGCACGATCGCCGCACCGGCGAAGAAGAGCAGAACGAGGATCTGGAAGCTGACGAGCCAGTACTGCAGCTTCTGCGTCGTCTGCATGTCACGGTACGAGATCCAGGTCGCCCCGAGCATGAACAGCAGGCACACGCCGATGTTGATCCAGGTGACGCTCGCGAGGTCTGCGATGTCGGGGTTGCCGGTGATCTGCGAGATCAAAAGGAAGAGGAAGTCGACCGCGATGCCGGCGAGGTTGGAGAGTACCAGGATCGTGGCGACCACCAGGCCCCAGCCCGCCATCCAGCCCACCCACGGACCGAACGCTCTGGCCGCCCAGGTGAACGAGGTGCCGGAGTCGGGCATGCGGTTGTTGAGCTCGCGGTACCCGAACGCGACCAGGAGCATCGGGATGAAGCCGACGAGGATGATCGCCGGGATCTGGGACCCGACCGTGGAGGCGACAGGGCCCACGGCCGCAGTGAACGTGTAGGCGGGTGCGATGCACGAGATGCCGATCACGACCGCGCCGATGAGGCCGACCGTTCCGGCGCTCAGGCCTTTGGTGGAGATGCCGGTCGTGACACCGGATTCGGGCTCCGTCGCCCGGTTGGTGCTGCTCATCAGCGTTCTCCTGCTTCGTTGCGGGTGCGCGGGACGACGATCATGGGGACGGGCAGCTCGTGCAGCATCTTCGCCGCCGTGGAGCCCAGGAAGAGGCGACGGGGCTGCGCCAGTCGGCTGGAGCCGACCAGGACGACCTCGCCGGGAAGCCAGGAGAGATTCGCGACCGCATCCTCGACGGTGTCGCCCGGAGCCTTCTCGACGGCGGCGGTGCGCCCGTCGGGGAGCAGCTCGGTCGCCATCGCGAGGACTTCCTGGCCGTGGGCGTCGCCGACCGTGCGGATCGCGCCGGTGTCGAGCCCCGGCGGCACGTCGAACGGCACGAGGGACACGAGGCGCAGGTCGACGCCGCTGTCGCCGGCGAGGGCGACCGCTTCGTCGAGCAGCGCGTCGGCGCCCGGCCGAGACCCGACGGCGACGGTCACGCGCGGGATGACGTGGTCGTCCTGCTGCGCGGTGCCCACCGGAGCCAGTGCGACCGGGATGGTCGACGAGTGCAGCAGCTCCGACGCGACGCTGCCGAGGCGGTGGCGTCCGAAGATGCCCCCGCCGGCGGCACCGATCACGATCACGCGCGCCCCGAACTCCTCACCGGCGGCGATGAGCCCCTCGGCGAACGATTCGGAGAAGCGGACATGACCGCTGCGGGTCAGTTGCTGCGGCAGCCGCACGACGGCATCGGCGAGCCACTTCCTGGCCTGCGAGCGGATGTGCTCCTCATACGCGCGCTCCGGCGGCACGGCAGCGCTGCGCGTGCCCTCGTTCGGCAGCACGATCACCAGGTGCAGGGTCGCCCCCAGGCTGCGGGCGATGCGCGCGCCGAGTGCCGCGGCATCCGCTCCCGCATCCGTCGCCGTGTACCCCACGACGACCGAGCCGGTCATCAGCTGCTGCTCTCGACAGCGCCGGATTCGCGGCTCGCGTCGACGATGTTCGATGCGACGAGGTGCCCCATCCGGATCGCGCCGTCGACGTGCTGGTACCCGGCTCCGGCCATGTCGCTGCACGCGAAATGGATCGGGCCGACGGCCGTGCGAAGGTCGGCGCCGTAGCGGTGCAGGCCTCCCATGTCGAAGCTCGCGGCGTAGGCGCCGCGCGTCCACTCCTCGCTGCCCCAGTCGCTCTCGTAGTAGACGACCGGGTTCTTGGCCTCGGGGCCGTAGTAGTGCGACAGCGACTCGAGGATGCGCTCCTTGCGCTCCTCGGCCGAGAGCTCGAACACGCCGTCGGCGTTGGCGTCGGAGACGAAACCCACCAGCGTGCCGCGCTCATCGCCATGGTTCGTGTTGTCGTAGGCCTCGTGCGAGAGCTCGTACGGGCTGAAAGCGGTGCCGCTGAGGCCCTGCTCGCGCCAGAAGGGACGGTCGTAGACCGCGTGCACCTTGATGACGAAGCCCATCGAGAGGTGCTGGTGCAGCTGGTGCTGACGGCGCGGCAGCGGCGGGTCGAAGGAGATGCGGCTGTAGAGCACCGGCGCGTGCGCGAGGATCGCGTGGCGGGCGCGGACCGTGAGCTCGTCGGTGGTGGCGACGACGCCTGCCTCCGACCACTCGAGGCTGCGCACAGGCTGGTTCAGCAGCACGTCATCCCCCAGGCGCTCGGCGAGACGCAGCGGCACCTGCTGGAGACCGCCGACGACACGCTTGTCGAGGATGAAGTCGGCGTCGACGAGGTTCGAGTAGGAGCCTGCGGACGCCGCCATCAGCAGCGACTGCAGCAGCGAGAACGAGTGCGTGGGCTTGGTGAGCATGGCCGATCCCGTGGCGAAGGCCAGGTTGCGCACGGCCTCGTCGTCGTCGGTCTGCGAGCGCAGCCAGGCGTCCCAGGTGATCGAGTCCCACTCTTCGGCGTTCGGGTGCGCCCACGGCTGGTCGGGGTCGATCTCGGCGACCAGGGCATCGAGGATCCCCGTGATCCGGGCGATCACAGCCTCGGTCTCCGGCGACACGGGGAACATCTCCCCCGTGAAGCGGTGCGTCTTGCCGTCGGGGCCGACGTAGACGCTGTCGCCTTCGCGGTAGCGGCTGTAGGTCTCGAGGCCCAGCTCCTCGATGGCGTCCTTGAGCGCGTCCTGATCGGGCGAGACCCACTGACCGCCGATCTCGAGCATGGCGCCGTCGATGACGTCGGTCCACAGGCGGCCGCCGACGCGGTCGCGGGCCTCCAGCACGGCGACCGACAGGCCCGCCTTGCGCAGGTCGTTCGCGGCGGTGAGCCCTGCGGCTCCGGCACCGATGATGAGTACGTCGCGGGTGATCTCAGACATCTGCAACTCCTTCGTTGGGGGAAGTAGTGCCGGTCGCGACCCGAAATCCCCCGATTGGGGTCGCGACCGGACAGGGGGTCAGGCCGCACGGGAGCGCGGCCTGCATGTTATTCGGCGGCGGCCAGGGCGGCGGCCACGATGTCGAGTCCCTCGTTCAGCAGGTCGTCGCCGATGGAGAGCGGAGGGAGGAAGCGGATGACGTTGCCGTAGGTTCCGCAGGTGAGGACGATGACGCCCTGCGCGATGCACGCCTTGGCGACGGCGGCGGTGAGCGCGGCGTTCGGCGCCTTGGTCTCGGGGTCGACGAACTCGGCGGCGATCATCGCCCCGTGGCCGCGGACGTCGCCGACACGCGGATCGTTCTGCTGGATCGAGGTGAGGCGGTCGATGAGGATCGTCCCGATCTCGCGCGCCCGCTCGATCACGCCATCGTTCTCGAACACATCGATCGAGGCGAGAGCCGCGGCGCAGGCGATCGGGTTGCCCCCGTACGTGCCACCGAGGCCGCCGGAGTGCGAGGCGTCCATGATCTCGGCGCGGCCGGTGACGGCGGCGAGCGGGAGGCCGCCAGCGATGCCCTTGGCCGTGGTGATCAGATCGGGCTCGATGCCGAAGATCTCGCTCGCGAACATGTGCCCGGTGCGGGCGAAGCCGGTCTGCACCTCGTCGGCGATGAAGACGACGCCGTTCGCGCGGCACCACTCGACGATCGCGGGCAGGAACCCGTCGGCCGGGACGATGAAGCCGCCCTCGCCCTGGATGGGCTCGATGATGACCGCAGCCAGGTTTTCGGCACCGATCTGCTTCTCGAGCTGGAGGATGACGCGGGCTGCGGCCTCGCGACCATCGAGTCCATCGCGGAACGGGTACGACATCGGTGCCCGGTAGACCTCGGGGGCGAACGGGCCGAAGCCGCTCTTGTAGGGCATCGACTTGGCGGTGAGCGCCATGGTCAGGTTGGTGCGGCCGTGGTAGCCGTGGTCGAAGGCGACGACGGCCTGGCGACCGGTGTGCTTGCGGGCGATCTTGATCGCGTTCTCGACCGCCTCTGCGCCCGAGTTGAACAGGGCGCTCTTCTTGGCGAAGTCACCGGGGGTGACGCGGTTGAGTGCCTCGGCGACGCCGACGTACGACTCGTAGGGCGAGATCATGAAACAGGTGTGGGTGAACTGCGCGGCCTGAGCGGCGACGGCCGCGGCGACCTTGGGGTGGGCGTTGCCGACGGTGGTCACGGCGATGCCGGAGCCGAGGTCGATGAGCGAGTTCCCGTCGGCGTCCACGACGACGCCGCCGCCCGCAGCGACGGCCGCGATCGGAACGGTGTGTCCGACACCCGCAGCCACGGCATCCGCCTTGCGCGCGAGGATCTCGGCCGAACGGGGGCCGGGAAGGTCCGTGACCAGACGACGCTCCTGCGGGAGGTCGGGTCCACCGAGAGGGACTGCGGGGGCTGCGGTGTCGAGGAGTGCCATGTTCGCGAGCGTACGGCGGCTGTCGAGGCGGCTGCACTCACCGATCTGTACAATCTGGAGAAGCAATTCACCCGCGTGTACAAGATTCGGAGGTCGCCGTGGCCGTCACCGCCCAGCCGACCCTGCGCGCCCTGTTGCAGCGTCGCGATCTCGGGCTCTCCCTGATCCCACGCGAAGGCGACATCCCCGATGGGGCACTCGACCGCCCGCTGCGCTGGGTGCACAGCTCCGATCTCGCCGACCCCACCCCGTTCCTGTCCGAAGACCTGGCGCTGCTGACCACCGGAACCCAGTTCGACGAAGCCGTCAGCATCGACACCTACGTCGGACGGCTCGCTGACCGCGGGGTGATCGGCCTGGGATTCGGCACCGAGGTGCACCGATCCGGCATCCCCGAAGAGCTCGTCGACGCCTGCGCCACGCACGGGATGCCCCTGTTCGCCGTCCCGTACCGCACCCCGTTCATCGCCGTCGCCCGCGCGCACTCCGAGGCGATCGCAGCCCAGGCGTATGCCCGACGGTCCTGGGCGCTCGACACGCAACGCGCCCTCGCCCTCGCCGCCCTCCGTCCGCACGGCCTCGATGCGACGATCGCCGAACTCGGTCGCCGGCTCGGTGTCTGGGCGGGCATGTTCGACGCCGCCGGAGCACTCACCCTCTCCCACCCGCGCGACGCCGTCGGCCCACGCCTTCTCGACGAGCTCGGGGATCGCGTCGTGGAGATCCTGACCCGCGGACTCGAGGCGGGTCAGTCGCTCAGCATCGAGGACCACTCGTTCATGCTGTTCACGGTCGGCCGCGGCGGGCATCTCCGAGGCGTGATCGCCCTGGCCGTCGACACGCTCGATCCCGAAGCCCGGTCGGTCGTCACCTCGGTGATCGCCATGGCAGGACTCGCGATGGAGCAGAGCGAGCAGCTCGCCCGCAGCCGTCGACGCCTGCACGCCCAGCTGCTCGGATCGCTCCTCACCGACGACCCCACGCTCGCCAGGAGGGTGCTGGGCAGCCTGCCCCCCGCTCCGGTGCTCGTGGCCGTCGCGGCGGACGCACCGGCCGGCCCACTCGCCGACTGGTGGGAGCGGCATCGCGTCGAGCACGGCACCTCGATCTTCCTCGCCGAGTCCGAGGACGGGGTGACGATGTGCGTCTCCGCCGGAGACGAGGCCCTGCTCGACGAGGTCGCCGCCCGCTTCGGTGTCCGCATCGGCGTCTCCGATTCCGAAGGCTACGACTCGTTCGCCCGCGCACATGCGCAGGCGCTCACGGCACTGCGTCAGCAGGGCACCCACGGGGTCGCCCGCTACGCCGACACCGTGGGGTCGAGCATCCTCACAGCCCTCGCGACCGACGAGGCGCGCCTGGTCGCCGAGTCGCGCCTCGCACCGGTGCGCGAGCACGACGCCCGCACCGGTACCGAGCTCGAACGCTCGCTCCGCACCTGGCTGGAGCACGACGCGAAGGCGGAATCCGCTGCCGTCGCGCTCGGGGTGCATCGGCACACCCTGCGCTCCCGCATCGCCCACGCGGGCGCGCTGCTCGACACCGACCTGTCGACCTTCCCCGCGCGCGCCGAGCTCTGGACGATCCTGCAGACCGCCCGCGACTGAGTCCGGGGCGGCTGCGCCCTCCCGACCATCCACGTGCTTCCTGCTCGCACCCCACGCGGCGGAACGCTTCGGTCGCACTTCGTGCCGCACGCGTGACGTCTGAGCGGCAGGAACTGCGACCGGAACGACGGGTCAGGGGCGGACCTGCGCCCCTGCGGCCAGCAGCACCCGGCACCGGGTGACGTCGTCGGCGGTCTGGGCGATCAGCGCGTCGACGCCGTCGAACCGCAGCGTCGGGCGAAGGCGCGCGACGAGGGTCACGGCCAGGCGACGGCCGTACAGGTCGATGTCCGCATCGTGCAGGTGCACCTCGACCCGCCGCGCCCGATCGCCGTCGAAAGTCGGGTTCGCTCCGACGCTGACACTCGAGGCCCATGACAGCGGGTCGTCGTCGATCCGCACCCACGCCGCGTAGATCCCGTCTTCGGGCAGGTCTCCGTGGTCGAGCGCCAGGTTCGCCGTCGGGAAGCCGAGCTCACGCCCCCGACCGTCACCCGGGACGACCACTCCGGCGATCGTCCCGAGCGGCGAGGCGTTCACGCGCTCTCGGGCGACGCGATCGAGCGATAGCGGCTCTGATGGAACACCAGCGGCTCGACGTCGTCGAACAGAGTGATGTCGGCGATCTCGTACAGCGCGATCTCGTGGTCGCCGCCGTCGAACGTGCTGTGCAGGCGACACGTGAGCCACAGCGCCGCGTCCGCGATCAGCACGGCCCCTCCTTCGGTGCGCTGCCAGTCGTGGCCGCCGAACCGGTCGCCTTCCCGCGCCGAGAGCGAGCGGCTGAGCGGCTCGTGGTGCGCGGCCAGCACGCTCATCCCGAGCTCGGGCACCGTGCGCAGCACCGGCCAGGTCTTCGACGTGCGAGCCGCACTGATCGCGACCAGCGCAGGTTCGAGCGAGATCGAGGTGAAGGAGTTGACCGCCATTCCGACGGCGCGATCGTCGACGTGCGCAGCGAGGGCCACGACGCCGGTCGGGTAAACCGAGAAGGCCCGGCGGAGGGCGAGGTCGCGGGGTAGGGCATCGGTCACGGCAGTCGTCATTTCGGCTTCCTTTCATTAGTCAACTTTGACTAGTCTCGATAATAGGCAAGTTTGATCATGCAAACAACAAGAAATCGCAATGCCAGCCGTTAGCATGAGGGCATGTCGACCACCCGCCTCGTCGTCCTCGGCGCCGTGAAGCAGTTCCAGCCCGTGCACGGGTACTTCCTCCGTCGCGAGCTCATGACGTGGCACGTCGACGAGTGGGCGCACATCCAGCCCGGATCGATCTACAACGCTTTGCGCGCCCTCGAAGTCGACGGGTACATCGCCGAGAGCGGCACCGAGGCCGAGGGGAAGCGCCCGGCGCGGACCACCTACCGCATCACTCCGGCCGGCGAGGTCGAGCTGCAGCGCATGCTGCGCGAGAACCTCTGGAACGTCGCTGCTTTCGACACCCAGGCCATCATGACCGTGGCCTCGTTCATGTTCGTGCTGAGCCGGCAGGAGGTGATCGCCGGCCTCGAGCACCGCCTCATCAAGAGCGACGCGATCATCACACAGAACGGCTTCGACGTGCAGGACACGCTGCGCTCCGAGACGACACCCAAGTACGTGCGGGAGATCTTCGACCTCTCCACCGCCCGGCTCACGGCCGAGAAGCAGTGGCTGCTCGATCTGCTGGAGCGGTTGCGCGGCGGCGAGTACACGTTCGCCGGCGAGACGGTCGAGGGTGCGCCATCGGTCGACGCGGCACCCTCGACCTGACGTCAGCGAGAGCCGACGAGAGCAGCGATCGACGTGGGCGAGAGCGCCGGCGTCGTCGCACCGCGATGCTGAGCGACGACGGCGCCGGCCGCGCAGGCACGGATCAGCGCCGCTTCGATGGCCGCCCCCTGTGCGAGCGCGGCGGCCAGCGCGCCGCAGAACGCGTCACCGGCGCCGGTCGTGTCCACCGGATCGATCGGGAAGGCGTCGACCTGCAGAGGATCGCTCCCCGTGCGGTGCAGCGTCACTCCCCCGGCACCCCTGGTGAGAACCACGACCGGAGCACCGGCGGCGTGCAGCCGATCGATGCCGCCGAGCTCGGTGCACTCCGTCTCATTCACGACCAGCACGTCGGCGTCGCCGAGCATCTCGACCGCCGCGGCATGTGCGGGAGCGGCATTGAGGATCGTCAGGGCCCCGGCCGTCCGGCCCGCCCGCAGCGCCGCTGCCACGCTCGCGAGCGGAACCTCCAACTGCGCGAGCACGACCGCTGCTCCCGCGATCCCGGCGACGGCGTCATCCGGAGCGAGCTCGGCGTTCGCACCTGCCGCGACGATGATGCTGTTGTCGCCGTCGTCGAGGGCCAGCACGTGCGCCACGCCGGTCGGAGCAGAAGCACTCCGGCGCAGGGCGGTCACGACGCCGGCATCCATCAGCGTCTGCTGCAGCACGTCGGCGGCCTCGTCCACTCCGACCACCGCGCAGAACCGGGTCGGAGCCCCGCTGCGCGCGGAGGCGACGGCCTGATTCAGCCCCTTGCCCCCAGAGAAGCGTCCGCCGGCTCGACCGAGCAGGGTCTCGCCGACACGTGGAGGGCGCGAGACCTCGACCACGAGGTCGAGGTTCGCGCTCCCCACGACGGCGACACCGGTGAGGGTGTCAGACACGCGACATCGTCCGCCGGTACTGCGAGCCTGTGTGCGAGTCGGCGAGCGCCGGCGTCGGCGTGCCGATCAGGCGCTCGCGCAGCGACTGCGGCTCGGCCGACGGCTCGACGATCGCGCCGCGCTCCTTGAGGATCGGCAGCACGTGCTCGATGAAGTCGACGGTCGAGGCCGGCGGGATGACGGGGGCGAACAGGAATCCGTCGAGGTCGGCGCCGTCGGCGAGCTCGATCATCCGGTCTGCCACCTGCTCGGGGGTGCCGACGATCGGGCGGGCGCCGACGCCGTGCGCGTGCCAGTCTCCGAGAACGTCGCCGACCGTCTTGTCGGCGAAGCGGGCGACCTGGGTCTGCGACAGCTCGGTGCTCAGCTCCGACATCGGCGTGTTCGGCGCATAGGCCGAGAGGTCGAGGCCGGTGAACCAGGCGTAGGAGGCGACGGTGACGTCGGGGTTCTGCGCGTCGGCGACCTCGGCGTACTTGCGCCGCGCCTCTTCCTCGGTGCTGCCGACGATCGCGGCGAATGCCGACATGATCTTCACCTCGTCGGCCCCACGGCCGTTCTTGACCGCCTCGTCGCGGATCGCCGAGGAGTGCGCGCGGAGCTGGTCGACCGAGCCGCTGCCGACGAAGATCGCCTCGCCGTGCTTGCCCCCGAACTCCCGGCCCGCGGGGGAAGCTCCGGCTTGGAACAGCACCGGGGTGCCCTGCGGCGAGCGCTGTGTGTTGCCGTAGCCGTGCGAGCGGAAGTACGGGCCGTCGTGCGCGATGCGGTGCACCTTCGACGGGTCGGCGAAGCGGCCGGACTTGTCGCGCTCCAGTGCGCCCTCCTCCCACGCCTGCTCCCACAGCTTGTAGACGACCTGCATGAAGTCGTCGGCCATGAGGTAGCGCTCGTCGTGACCGACCATCGGCACGCCGAAGCCCTGCACCGCCGTGTCGGCGGTACCGGTGGTGACGACGTTCCAGCCGATGCGACCGCCGGAGAGGATGTCGAGCGTCGCCAGGCGCCGTGCGAAGGAATAGGGCGGTTCGAGCAGGGTCGAGCCGGTGGCGACGAGCCCCAGACGCGTGGTCTCGGGGATGAGGGCGGCGAGGATGATCGCCGGATCCAGACGCGGGAGGTCAAGGCCCTCGATCGAGCAGATGTCCGGACGCTCGCCCGCCACGTCGGCCCAGCCCCAGGCATCCGCGAGGAACAGGAAGTCGAACCCGGCATCTTCGACCATGCGCGCAGTGTCGCGCCAGTACGCGAGCTTGTCGAACAGGTAGCGCCCGTTGTCGGGGTGCCGCCAGGTCGCGGTGCCGGAGTCGTTCGCCTGCGCGTTCTCGAAGAGGCCGAGACGCAGCGGCTTGACGGAGTTCTGATCGGTCATGTGCGGGTGCCTTCCTTGTGGGTGGTTCTGGGTGTTGTGGGGTGATTCCGGGCACGCCGGAGGAACCCCGGGACGGGTGGGGGACCCCGTCCCGGGATGCGGATGCCTCGTCAGCCCTTGGCCGTGACCTCGCCGTCGCTCCACCAGAGCACGCGCTTGCGCACCAGGGCGAGGACGATGATCAGGAGCACACCGAGCAGGCACAGCAGGGCGATGCTGGCCCAGGTGACGGGGAGGTTCGCCTGGGCGGCCGAGGTCGTGACGAGCGAGCCGAGACCGGCCTGCTGCCCCGCCGCGACGAACTCGGCGACCGCGGCTCCGACCACCGCGAGCGGCAGGGCGATGCGGAGCCCGGCGAACACGTAGGGCATGCTGCCGGGGAAGCGCAGCTCGCGGAAGATCTCCCAGCGCGAGGCGTGCAGCGTCTTGAAGACGTCGAGCGCCTTCTGATCGACGTCGCGCAGACCAGCCAGCGAGTTCACGAGCATCGGGAAGAAGACCACGAGCCCCGTGACGATGAACTTCGGCACCATGCCGAAGCCGAACGCCACGACGAGTGCCGGGGCGATCGCCACGATCGGGGTCACCATCACGATGATCACCAGCGGCATGACGGCGCGCTCGATGATCTGGAACTCGGCCATGATCACCGCCAGCAGGAAGCCGGCGAGGATGCCGGCAGAGGCGCCGACCACCACCTCGAGCAACGTGACGAGGAAGTTCGACCAGTACATGCCGGCGTCGTCGACGAGGCTGCCGCCGATCGCCTCCAGCGTCGGGAGCACGTACGGGTTGGTCCAGGCCACGACCTGCCAGAGCAGCGCGGCGATCACGAACGTGATCAGGGTGGGTCCCCACGATCCCCAGCGCAGCCAGGCGGGGATGCCCCGATGCGGCTGGGCCTTCAGGCGGGCGGTCGCGAGGGTCGCGGTGGTGTCTCTCATCGTCAGCTCAGACATGGGCCTTCTCCGTCTGCGCGCGCAACGCATCGCGCACGACTGCTTCCATCTCGCGGAACTCCTCCGTGGCATACGACTGCTCGTCACGCGGCCGCGGCAGGTTCACGTCGATCACCTGGGCGATGCGCCCCGGGTGCGCGGCCATCACGACGATGCGGTCGGAGAGCATGATCGCCTCCGGCACCGAGTGCGTGACGAACATGACGGCCTTGCGGTTGGACTGCCAGAACTCCAGCAGGGCGATCCGCTGCAGGTCGCGGTTCATCTCGTCGAGTGCCGAGAACGGCTCGTCCATCAGCATGATGGCCGGGTCGAACACGAAGGCCCTGGCGATCGCGGCACGCTGCTGCATGCCGCCCGAGAGCTGACCGGGGTACTTCTTCATCGCCTGTCCGAGCCCGAACGTCGACAACAGCTCCTCCGGGTCGCGCAGTGCTCGCCCGGAATTCGCCTTGGCGTTGATGCGCACCGGCAGCTCGACGTTCTCGCGCACGGTCTTCCACGGCAGCAGTGCGGGCGACTGCGGCACGAGACCGATCTTCTTGTCGCGCGACGCCGCGGTGACGCTCTCACCGTCGATCGTGACGCTTCCGGAATCGGCGTCAAGCAGCCCGGCCACCACTTTGAGCAGCGTGGACTTGCCGCAGCCGCTCGGGCCGATGACCGACACGAACTCACCCATGCCGATCGTGAGACTCACGTCGTCGAGCACGGTGACCTTCGCACCGTCGACACCGAAGGACTTCGAGACGTTCCTGACCTCGACGCCTGCTCCCTGTGCGACCGACATCACTTCGCAGTCCAGATCAGGGTGTCGCCGTCGTACAGGTCGGCGACCAGGTCGGCGTCCATCATGTCGGCGATCGCTGGCAGGTCCTTGACGTCGCCGTACTTCTTCACGAGGGCGTACTCGGGCTCCCACATGGACTCGTTCTGCACCCCGGGGTTGCCGCCGGCGCTCTCACGCACCCACGCGGACTCGACCTCCCAGGTGCGGGCGAGCTGGTCGCGAGGAAACGCGGCGCCCTGGTTGTTGTCTTCCGCCAGCTTCGCGAGCTTGTCGATGCAGGCATCCGATTCGTCGAGGCAGTACTGCAGCGCCTTGAGGCTCGCGCGCATGAAGTCGGCTGCGACCTCACGATGCTCGTCGAGGAAACGGGAGTTGACCTCCATCACGTTGTACGTGCCCTCGACGCCGAGGTCGGCGGGGAGGAATTCACTGAACGGCAGGCCTTGCGCCTTGAGCGACTGCGGCTGGTTGGAGGCGTAGCCGACGATCGCATCGACCTGCTCGCGCACCACGACGGTGGGGTCGTAGTTGGTCATCTTGACCATCTCGACCTTCGAGACGTCGACACCGGCCTCGTCGAGCATGGCCGACGCGATCGGTGTCAGGTTGATGAAGTACCCGAGCGATCCGCCCTCCAGGTCCTTCAGACTCTCGAGCTTCTCGTTGCCGAAGATCGAGAACGGCGGGGTGGTGCCGTAGGTGGCGACTGCCGTGAGGTTCTTGCTGTTCGCGGCCGCCAGCATCACGTCGGATGCGGAGCCGAGCGCGGTGAACTGCGCCTGACCGGATGCGACGAGCTGCTGCCCGTTCGCACCGGAGGCGTTGATCTCCACATCGAGGCAGAGATCGTCGAAGTAGCCCAGCTCCTCGGCGAGGAACACGTCGAGCTGACCGGCGCTGGCGGAGTAGCCGTAGCCGGAGATGTAGGTGATGGTGCCGGCATCCTGATTCCGCTTGCAGGCGTCGGTGTCGCTCGCACTCGTGGGGGCGGTATCGCCGCCTGGCGTCTGCGCGGAGCATGCTCCGAGCGTCAGCGTGGCGGCGAGAACGCACGTCAGGGTGGCAGTGATGCGGAATCGGGTTTCCGCAGAGGAAGTAGCCATGAGGGTCCCTTCTCGGCCGTTCGTCGTTGATGGCTCGATGAAAGTAACATAGTCAAGATTGACTAAGCAAGATCAAACTAACTTTTGACGACTCAACCGTCGCCGAGAGTGGCATCGGGAGTGTCATCGGGAGTGTCGTCGAGTGCACGTGAACTCGACGAGCGCACGGCTCGTCGACGCAGAGAAGCCGTGCACTCGGCAGGAAGTCGTGCACTCGACGACACGGAGCGGAGCGGGAGCGGGGCGGGAGCGGGGCGGGAGCGGGAGCGGGAGCTCGTCAGGGCTGGGGAGGAGAAGCGGGGTGGAGGTAGCGGCGCACGAACTCGTCGAAGAGGGGAACCATGTCGACGGTCTCATCCAGGAGCCACTGCAGCTGGATCCCGTCCATGACGGCACTGATCAGGCGGGCGGCGAGTGCGGGGTCGATGTCATCGCGCACCTCACCGGCCTCCTGACCGCGGCGCAGGATCTCCGCGGCGTCGTCGGCTCGCGCCCGGTAACGGGCGGCGAAGTCGGCGTGCGACGGATGCTCCGGGTCAGTCGCCTCGGCCGAGACGATCGCATACAGCGACGTCAGGCCGCGCGAGGTCTGGTTGTGGGCGACGACTCTCTTCGCCTGCTCGAGCAGGGTGTGCTCGGCGGGGTCGCCCGCAGCCGCACGCACCTTCTCGTCGCGCTGGCGCAGCACCTCCGCGAACAGCTCTTCCTTGTCGGCGAAGTGATGCAGGAGGCCGGCGGGCGTCACCCCGACGCGCTTCGCGATCTCCCGCAGGGACCCGCCGTGGAAACCTGTCCGGGAGAAGACGACCAGCGCCTCGTCGACGATCGCCTGTCGTCGCGCCTGCCCCGTGGCGTAGGGGCCACGGGAGCCTCGACCCGCCGTCGGCTGACCGTCCGTTCCCACCGCCCACTCCCATCCCTCGCGTGAGGAAGCGGGGGCTCAGCCCTTATGGCCCTCGCCTCCTGCACCCCACGACGAGCCGAATTCCTGCTGTCGCATCGCGGGACGCAGGAGTTTCTCCATCTCGCGATCCACGAAGTAGTCCTTGAGCCTATCCTTCGTGAGCTCATTGCCGATCGCCGCCATGATCATCGACTGGTCGAGGGAGAGATAGCGCTCGGCGATCGTGCCGCTGTTCACAGCGACCGCGTCGTAGAACCCGCCGGGGCCGTAGGCGCCGAGATCGTTCTCGATACCTTCGAGGTTGCGCAGCACGCCCTTGCGGTCATAGGGCAGTGCGAGGAAGGCCGCATGTGGCGTGACCACGCCGTCGCCGAACTCGGGAGCAGGGTTCGTACCCGCCGAACAGCCCGGACGGTCCACATCGACGTCGGTCTTCTCCGCGTCGGACGTGTAGCCGTCGGATCGCATACCCGCGATGTCGACGCCGTACTCCGCGTATCCACCGAAGGGATCGCTCGCGGGCGAGAAGCCCCAGTATCCGTATCCGGCCTCGTCGAGCCCGTGCTGCTTCTGCACGGAGACCGTGATCGGATGATTGAGCTTCCACGACTTCGGCCCCCACTTCGTCTCAGGGACGAGCAGGTCGGGCATCAGCGACTCGAACATGCTGCCGCCCCAGCTCGGAACGAACGACATCCCGTCGTAGTTGTACGCGCCCTCCCACACCTCGACGCCGCTGTAGGTGCGGTACTCCCCCTCGGGGAGCTGCTCCTGCCAGGCCCAGTCGCAGCCCGGCGGCATCGTGCGGTGCGTGCCGTAGAGCGCCGTCGCCGGGATCTGACCGTTGGCGATGCCGAGATAGGTCGCGATGCGGCTCTCGCTCACGGTCGTGTCGTAGTGGTGGCAGGTGTAATACGCAGTCTCGCCCGATCCGTTGTACATCGCAGCCGCGACGCTGCAGTCCGGCGGCGCCTGCTCCCAGAATCCGCCGCGGTTCGTGCCGGCGGGAAGGCCGGCGGCACCGGCAGGGTCGAAGAACGAGGCGAAGTCCATCGAGTCGTAGAGGGCGTCGGCCTGCCCCGCGAGCGTGGGGTCTGCCTCGCGGACGATGCGCAGCGCGGCGGCGAGCCAACCATTGTCGACCGTGCTGAGGAAAGGATGCACCGGGTCGCCGGAGTCGGGCCAGGTCGTCAGCTTCTCCCCCGTCGTCGGCGAGTACCAGTTGTAGAACATGCCGCTCGCGTCGTTGCGTTCGAGCCCATCGAGGGTGTCGAGGGTGGCGGACAGGCGGACGCGTGCCTCGTCGGCGCTGATGATGCCGAGATCGCGCGCGGTGACGGTCGACCACAGGTATCCGCCGATGTTCGTCGGAGAGGTGTACGCACTGGCGGTCTGCAGATCACCGGTGATGTTGTCAGCGGGAAGGCCCGTCTGCTCATCGGTCATCGCCACCAGCGAAGCCCAGGTGTCCTGCGCCCAGCGCTGCAGCTCGGCGTTGCCAGGACGACCGTTCCCCGCCGCGGCCGGTCCGGCGACAGCCAGGCCCGACACGACGAGTCCGACCGCCGCCAGCGTGCTCATCCATCGCTTCATCGCGTCTCCTCATCGAGAACGGGCGCCGCTGACCGGAGCCACTCAACAGCGAAAACCTAACATGTGTTCAGTGTTGGCTCAACCCCTTCTCCCCTCCGCTCCGTAAGCCTGCGCAGGATGCCCGCGCGAGTCGATCCATCTGCTCCGGTCGCACTTCCTGTCGCCTTCGCCGCTCCCGGGCGGCAGCAACTGCGACCGGAACGCCGGGCCGGGGCGGGGCGGGGACGGGCGGGGGCGGGGCGGGGACGGGCGGGGGCGGGCGGGGACTGGCGGGGGCGGGGACGGGCGGGGTGGGGCTCAGCGCGGTGCGTGCGCCTCGAGGAACTCGTAGACGTCGGTCGTGTCGACGCCGGGGAAGGCCCCGGTCGGCAGGGTCGCCAGCAGCGTGCGGGGGGTCTTCACGTTGGGCCAGGAGTTCTCGCGCCAGCGGTCCTCCAACTCGGAAGGAGCCCGACGGCAGCACACCTCGACCGAGTGCTTCGACACACCACGATGCGACGTGTCGCGCCCCACGAACCATTTCGTGTCGTCGAAGCGCACGCCCACGCTGACGGAGTGCAGCCCCTCGCTCGACGACTCCACCCGAGCGGTGCACCAGTACGTGCCGTTGCCGGTGTCGGTGTACTGGTAGTACGGATTGAAGCGGTCGTCTTCGTCGAACACCACGCGCGAGGTCCACCGACGGCAGCACATCTGCCCCTCGATGGCTCCGAGGCGGTCGGTGGGGAAGTTCACGTCGTCGTTCTCGTACGCCTTGGTGATCGTGCCCGACTCATGCACCTTGAGGAAGTGCACCGGGATGTCGAGGTGCCGGGTCGCGAGGTTCGTGAACCGATGCGCGGCCGTCTCGTACGACACCGAGTAGGCGTCACGCAGGTCTTCGATCGAGATCGCCCGACGCTGCTTGGCGTCCTTCAACGCGGGCACGACATGCGCCTCGGGGATGAGGAGCGCGCCGGTGAGGTAGTTGGTCTCGACGCGCTGCCGCAGGAACTCGGCGTAGCTGCGCGGCTCGGAGTGCCCGAGGATGCGGCTCGACAGCGCCTGCAGCACCGCGGTGCGAGCATCGCCCTTCGCGGGCACGCTGCTCGACAGGTAGAGCCGGCCGTTCGCGAGGTCGGCGACACTGCGGGTGGTCTGCGGCAGGTCGGGGGCGTAGTGCAGGGTGAAGCCCAGGTAGGCCGCGATCTCGGACGCGGTGCGCTGCGTCAGCGGACCACCGGGGTGACCGACCGCGGCGAGGATCTCGGCGGCCTTCGCCTCGAGGTCGGCGAAGTGGTTGTCCTGCCTCCGCATCAGGTGCCGCAGCTCGACGTTCGCCCGCCGCGCCTCCTCCGGCGTCGCCGCCCGCTCGTCCTTGAGCCGGTCGATCTCCCCGTGCAGCGCGAGCAGCGCCTTCAGCGCATCCGTCGGCAGACTCTTCGCGATGCGGAACGGCTCGATGCCCAGCGCCTGGAACGTCTGCCCCTTCATCGCGCGCTCCAGTGCGATCTCGACTGCGCTGCGCTCGTCGAGCGGCTCGCCCTCCAACAGGGCGTCGATCGTGACGCCGAGCGCGCGGGCGATCGCCTGCAGCTGCGTGAGTTTGGGTTCGCGCTTGCCGGTCTCGATCATCGACATCTGGCTCGGCGCCCGATCGACGGCGGAAGCGAGGTCGTCGAGGGTCATGCCCTTCGCCGTGCGGAGCTGGCGGATGCGGCGGCCGATCGTGAGGGCGTCGGTCTCTTCTGCAGCGTCGATGGTGCTCATGCGGCCGATTCTGTCACAGAAACAGAATTTCGGCCGATCTTCTCTACGTAATCGGTCGGGTAGCCCCCTGAACTTCACTCACAGTGGAACCACGCCACACCGGCACAGCCGCCGGATCCACCGAGGAGACACCATGACGAACACCGCCCACACCCCGACGCCCCGCCCCGCCGGTCTGCGAGCCGGCGACCAGGTTCAGACGGCCGCCGAGCTCCAGGAGATCTGGGACACCGATCCCCGCTGGGACGGCGTCGAGCGCACCTACTCGGCAGAAGACGTCATCCGCATCCGCGGCTCCGTCCGCGAAGAGGCCACTCTCGCCCACCGCGGGGCCGACAACCTCTGGAACCTCCTGCACACCGAGGACTACGTCCGAGCACTCGGTGCCTACACGGGCGGCCAGGCCGTGCAACAGGTACGCGCCGGGCTCAAGGCCATCTACCTCTCCGGGTGGCAGGTCGCCGCCGACGGCAACCTCGCCGGCCAGACCTACCCCGACCAGTCGCTGTACCCGGCGAACTCGGTGCCGGCAGTCGTGCGCCGCATCAACAACGCGCTCATCCGCCAGGACCAGCTCGAGCACGCTGAGGGCGAGACCACGCAGGACTGGCTCGCCCCGATCGTCGCCGACGCCGAGGCGGGCTTCGGCGGGCCCCTGAACGCCTACGAGCTCGCGCAGTCGCTCATCCAGTCGGGCGCCGCCGGCATTCACTGGGAGGACCAGCTCGCCAGCGAGAAGAAATGCGGCCACCTCGGCGGCAAGGTGCTCGTGCCCACCCAGCAGCACATCCGCACCCTGAACGCGGCCCGCCTCGCGGCCGACGTCGCGGGGGTCCCGACCGTCATCATCGCCCGCACGGATGCCCTCGCCGCCGACCTGCTCACCAGCGACGTCGACGAGCGCGACCAGGAATTCACCACCGGCGAGCGCACCACCGAGGGGTTCTACCGGATCCGCCCTGGTCTGGAATCGGTCATCAGCCGCGGCCTCGCCTTCGCCCCCTACGCCGACCTGCTGTGGGTCGAGACGGGAGAGCCCGACATCGAGCTCGCCCGCGCGTTCGCCGCAGCGATCCACGAGCAGTTCCCCGGCAAGCTCCTGGCGTACAACTGCTCGCCGAGCTTCAACTGGAAGAAGCACCTGTCGGACGCCGAGATCGCGACGTTCCAGCAGGAGCTGTCAGACCTGGGCTACAAGTTCCAGTTCATCACGCTGGCCGGCTTCCACGCCCTGAACTACTCGATGTTCGACCTCGCCCGCGGCTACGCCGATCGCGCCATGAGCGCATACGTCGAGCTGCAGGAAGCCGAGTTCGCCGCAGAAGCAGACGGCTACACCGCCACCAAGCACCAGCGCGAGGCGGGCACCGGCTACTTCGACGTCATCTCCACCGCGCTCAACCCCGACAGCGCGACGCTCGCCCTCGCCGGCTCCACCGAAGCCGCGCAGTTCCACTGATCCGTCGCGACGTTCGACGCAACGTAAAGGACTCACGATCATGACCACTCCCACCGCTCCCCCGACCACGGCTCCGATCCAGACGACCCAGCAGGGTCCCGCGATCGAGGTCACCGGCCCCCTCCGCGACCGCTACGAGGAGATCCTCACCCCCGAGGCGATCGCCTTCCTCACCGAGCTGCACCACCGGTTCGCCTCCCGCCGTCACGACCGCCTCGCCGACCGCATGCGCCGCCGCTTCGAGATCGGCAACGGGCACGACCCGCGCTTCCGCGACGACACGGCGCACATCCGTGAAGACCGCGACTGGCGGGTCGCCGGTGCCGGGCCGGGTCTCGAAGACCGCCGCGTCGAGATCACCGGGCCCACCGACCCGAAGATGACGATCAACGCGCTGAACTCCGGCGCGCGGGTGTGGCTCGCCGACCAGGAGGATGCCACGAGCCCGACCTGGAAGAACGTCATCGAGGGGCAGCTGTCGCTCCGTGACGCCATCCGCGGCGAGCTGTCGTTCACGTCTCCCGAAGGCAAGGAGTACCGCGTCACGGCGGAGCGCACGCCCACGATCGTGATGCGCCCTCGCGGGTGGCACCTGCCCGAGAAGCACATCGCCTTCATCGACCGGGCCGGTCGTCGCACCTCGGCATCCGGCTCCCTGGTCGACTTCGGCCTCTACTTCCTGCACAACGCGCAGGCGCTGATCGACGGCGGTCGCGGACCGTACTTCTACATCGCCAAGCTCGAGTCCAGCGAGGAGGCGAAGCTGTGGGACGACGTGTTCTCGTTCAGTGAGGAGTACATCGGAATCCGGCATGGCACGATCCGTGCGACCGTGCTGATCGAGACCCTGCCCGCCGCGTTCGAGATGGACGAGATCCTCTACGAGCTGCGCGACCACTGCGCGGGCCTGAACGCCGGCCGCTGGGACTACATCTTCTCGATCATCAAGAACTACCGCGGCCGCGGGGCGCGCTTCGTGCTGCCCGACCGCAGCGAGGTCACGATGACGGTTCCGTTCATGCGGGCGTACACCGACCTGCTCGTGCAGACCTGCCACAAGCGGGGCGCCTTCGCGATCGGCGGCATGAGCGCGTTCATCCCCAACCGCCGCGACCCCGAGGTGACGGCACGCGCGATCGAGAAGGTCACGGCCGACAAGAAGCGCGAGGCCGGCGACGGCTTCGACGGCACCTGGGTGGCGCACCCCGACCTGATCCCCACGGCGCAGGCCGAGTTCGATGCCGTGCTGGGCGACCGCCCCAACCAGGTCGACCGTCAGCGCGACGACGTGCACGTCGAGGCCCGCGACCTGCTCGACCTGCACATCGGCCGCCCCATCACGGCGCAAGGTGTGCGCGACAACGTCTCGGTCGCCATCCGCTACCTCGAGGCCTGGCTGCGCGGACTCGGCGCCGTGGCGATCGACAACCTGATGGAGGATGCCGCGACGGCCGAGATCAGCCGCTCGCAGGTGTGGCAGTGGATCCACCAGGACCGCACCACGCAAGACGGCACCCCGATCACGGCGGAGTACATCGAGGGTCTGATCACCCAGGTGCTCGCGCAGGCGACGCGCAGCCACGGCGACCGCTACGACGACGCGGCGGAGATCTTCCGCGAGGTCGCGCTGCAGGAGGAGTTCCCCACCTTCCTCACGCTGGGCGCCTACAGCCGGTTCCTGATCGACGAGGACTGATCGACGAGGACTGAGCAGACGAGGGAGCCCCCGGGCTGCGGCATCCGCCGTAGTCCCGGGGGCTCCCTCGTTTCCCGCTCCCCCGCCCCTCGCCGGGCGTAGCCTGGAGGCATGACCGACGTCTGGGCGGACATCGCCTCCGAGTTCCTGCACTTCTACCCGCGCGGTCGGCGGCTGCTCGCGGTGGCCGGGGCGGATGCCGAGCGCTCGCGACAGGCGGCAGACGACCTCGCGGCCGCGCTGACCGCATCGGGGCAGCCGGTCATCCGCGAGCACTCGCCGGACGGCGCCGAGGCCGAACTGCGCTCCGTGGTCACCGCGTTCCGCGAAGGCCCGAAGAGCGACGACATCCTGCTCGTCTCCGGACCGGCGACTCTGCTCGGCGAGCGCACCAGGGGCATGTGGAACTACGCGGTGTGGCAGCTCGCCGGCGACGAGCCACCGCACACGGTCGCGGGTTCGATCGTCGATGTGACCGATCCCGCGCATCCGGCGCGGCGGTTCGCCGACTACTGCGCGCTGCCCGCCTCCTACGGCGCCTGACCGCGCCAGCCCTCAGCGGGCGTCGGCCGGTTCGGCGTCGAGGCGCTCGCGCACCTCGGCATCCAGCACCAGATCCGCCGCGCCCAGTGCCTCGTCCAGCTGGGCGAGCGACGACACTCCGACGACGGGGATCACCGGGACCTCTGCGCCGAGAAGCCACGCGAGGGCGACCTGGTTCGGCGTCGCGCCGATCTCCGTCGCGACCTCGTGCAGCAGCGCGCGGCGTGCATGGCTGGTGGGGTGATCGACTCCGCCCCACAGGGCTTTGTCGAGACGGGCGATTCCGCCCTGATGCAGCGGCGAGTACACGGTGATGGCGAGCTGCGGCCGTTCGGGGGTACCGGTGGATGCCGCGTAGTCGAGCAGGCCGGGGGTGACGAAGTTGTTCCGTCCGAAGCGCGGCGCGGGATACAGGTAGCTGTACTGCTGCTGCACCACACCGTAGGGCGCGATACCCCGCCGCTGCGCCTCCTCGCGCGCCTCGACCACACGCCAGGTCGGCACGTTCGAGATACCGGTGATGCCGACGAGCCCCTCGCGCTGGAGTTCACCGAACGCGCCGACCGTCTCGGCGAGCGCGACATCGCTGTCATCGACGTGTCCGTAGAGGACGTCGATGTGGTCGATGCCGAGATGCCGAGCGCTCTCCGGTGCCTGTCGGAGGATGACCTCGGCGGCGAGCCCCTCGAAGTTCGTCGGCGGGGTGTTCGACAGCGGCTTCGACGGATCCTTCTGCGCGGCGCCGAGCTTGGTGGCGATGCGCAGCGCGTCGCGGTTGCCGCGGTCGCTCATCCACCGGCCCAGCAGGTCTTCACTGTCGCGACCGGTGCCGCCTGCCCAGAGGCTGTAGTTGTTGGCGGTGTCGATGAAGGTGCCGCCGGCTTCGACGAAGCGGTCGAGGATCGCGCGCGCGGTGGCCTCGTCGGTGCGGGTGCCGAAGTTCATCGCGCCCAGACACAGGGTCGAGACGTCGAACGAGGTGCGGCCGTCAGAGAGGGTGCGGTACTGCATGGTGGTCCTTTCTCGGGGGATGGCTCCACGCTAGAGAGAGATCGGCTCGGGGATACACTCCAATCACGATGCAGAACACCAGACCGATTCTTGCGTGGGAGACCCTCCTCGACCTCGAGGCCGAGAGCAGCTCTGCGGGCGCGCGGCCCCTGCGTGACCGCGTGGAGACCGCCCTGCGTCGGGCGATCGCCGAGGGGCGCCTCTCGGCCGGATCCGCCGTGCCACCCAGCCGCACGCTGGCCGAGACGCTCGGCGTCTCGCGTTGGGTGGTCACCGAGGCATACGGACAACTGGTCGCCGAAGGAGTGCTGGAGGCGCGGACCGGATCTGCGACGAGGGTGGCAGAGCAGCACGGACGGGCGCTCGACCCGACACGACTCGCTCTGACCTCCGAGCCTGCGGACGGCAACGCTGCCCTCGTCGACGCCACCCCGCCCGTGCGCTACGACCTGCGACCCGGCATCCCCGACCTCCGGGCGACTCCCCGCGCCCGCTGGGTTGCCGCGCTGCGGGCTGCGATCACCGCACTCCCTGACCGTGACCTCGCCGCAGCCCATCCCCTCGGATATGCCCCCGCGCGCGCCGCGGTCGCCGCCTACCTCTCCCGTTCCCGGCACGCCGTCGCCGACGCCGCGCGCGTCACCATCACCCACGGCGCGACCGACGGCATGGGAATCCTGTCCCGCGAACTGCATCGACAGGGTCATCGCGACATCCTGGTGGAAGACCCGAGCTGGCCCCGCCTGCGCGCGGTCGCCGAAGAGCACGGCCTTCGTCCGATCCCGGTCCCGGTCGACGACGACGGCATCGACACCGCGCGGCTGATGGAGCTTGCGTCCGGCACCGGAGCCAGGGCGGCCCTCATCACCCCGGCACATCAGTTCCCCCTCGGAGCCGCGCTCGCCCCTGCCCGACGTGAGGCGCTCATCCGTTGGTCCCGAGAGCACGACGGCCTCCTGATCGAAGACGACTACGACGCCGAGTTCCGCTACGACCGGCGTCCGATCCCCACGCTGCAGCGCCTCGACCCCGAGCGGGTCGCGCTGATCGGCTCACTGTCGAAGTCGGTGTCGCCCGCGCTCGGACTCGGGTGGATGCTGCTGCCCTCCGGCCTCGCTCCCGTTCAGTCGGCCGCACCGCCCTCTCTGATCGATCAGGCCGCGCTCGCGGAGTTCATCACGCGCGGCGACCTCGAACGGCATCTGCGGTCTTCGCGGGCACGGTTCCGTCGCCGCCGGCAGCGCCTGCTCGATGCGCTGCGGCGCGAACTGCCCGAACTGCCCGTGTCGGGGATCGCCGCGGGAATGCACCTGGTGCTGGCCGTGCCCGCCGGGGCCGTTCCCGCCGACGTCGTGGCGACGGGCCGGGCGATCGGCCTCGCCCTCACTCCCCTGGCCCGCTACGAGTGCATCCATCCGCAGACGGAGGCCCTGGTGCTCGGCTATGGCGATCTCGACGACGCACTCGTCGAGGAGGCCGTCGCCCTGCTCGCGTCGATCATCCGGGCCGCTCGCAGGGGCTGAGGCCGAGCCTCGATCTCAGCGGAAGGAAGCCGCCACCGAGTTGCGGTGATAGTCGAACACGATGCTCGTGCGAGTGGAGGCGACGCTGCTCTGCGCCGAGAGATGCTCGAGCACGAACTCGCGCATCTCTGACGAGTCGGCGACCGCGATGTGCAGCAGGAAGTCGTCGTCGCCACCGAGGAAGAAGAGTTGGATCACCGGCGGCAGCACGCGCACGCGGTCCGCGAACTCCACGATGCTCTCCCGGCGTCCGCTCGGACGCAGCGTGACGCCGATGATCGCCTGCAGCCCCGCGCCCAGCGCCCGCTCGTCCACACTCGCGTGGAAGCCCGTGATCACCCCGCGTTCGACGAGGGCGCGCAGTCGGGCGTGCGCGGTCGAGGGCGCCACCCCGAGACGCGCGGCGAGCTCTGCGTTGGTCATGCGGCCGTCCGCCGTGAGGAGCTGCACGATCCTCGCGTCGATCGCGTCGAGGGCGGGTGCCCGAACGGTGTTCGGCTCCGGGGCCTCTGACGTCGTTTCCATACGAAGCATTATTCAGGATTTCCGTACTCGACGAATCATCTTCACGGATTCTGTTGTTCCGTCGATGTTTCTGCGATCCTGGGTGCCGCACCGCATCGAACCTGGAGGATCAATGAAGATCGGCGTCCCCACCGAGGTCAAGAACAACGAGAACCGCGTCTCCCTCACTCCCGCCGGTGCCGACCGCCTGGTTCATGAGGGCCACCGGGTGCTCGTGCAGTCCGGCGCCGGTCTCGGCTCGCGCATCACGGACGACGACTACCGCGCGGCCGGCGCCGAGATCGTGGCGACCGCTGCCGACGCGTGGGGCGAGGCCGATATGGTCATCAAGGTCAAGGAGCCGATCGCCCAGGAGTACGGCTTCCTGCGCGACGACCTCACCCTCTTCACCTACCTGCACCTCGCCGCCGACCGGGCGCTGACCACCGCCCTCGTGGATGCCGGTACGACCGCCGTCGCGTACGAGACCGTGCAGCTCCCCGACCGCAGCCTGCCGCTGCTCGTGCCGATGAGCGAGATCGCCGGACGCCTCTCGGTGACCATGGGCTCGTACTCGCTGCTGCGCTCCCAAGGCGGACGGGGAATGCTGCTGGGCGGCATCGCCGGAACCCCGCGCGCCAAGACCGTCGTGATCGGCGGCGGCGTCGCCGGAGAGCACGCCGCGGCGAACGCCCTCGGCCTCGGCTCGAAGGTCACCGTGATCGATGTCTCCCTGCCGCGTCTGCGCGAGCTCGAGCACCGCTACGGCGGCGCCCTCGAGACGCGTGCGTCAAGCCGCTACGACATCGCCGAAGAGCTCAGGACCGCCGACCTCGTGATCGGCTCCGTGCTCATCCCGGGCGCCGCTGCGCCCAAGCTGGTGACCGACGACATGGTCGCCGCGATGAAGCCCGGGTCGGTGCTGGTCGACATCGCGATCGACCAGGGCGGGTGCTTCGAGGGCTCGCGCCCGACCACCCACGACGACCCCACATTCGCGGTGCACGACTCGATCTACTACTGCGTGGCGAACATGCCGGGCGCCGTTCCCGAGACCGCGACCCGTGCGCTGACGAACGCGACCCTCCCCTACGTCTCGGCGATCGCCGGCAAGGGCTGGGAGCGGGCGGCGGCCGACGACGCCGCGCTGGCCGCGGGTCTGAACGTGCAGGGCGGACGCATCACGCTTCCGGCCGTCGCACAGGCGCACGGACTCGTTGCCGGCTGACCTTCCGCACCCGAAAGAACTCCGGATCTTGGCGGCATCCCACACGTCTTCTGCGGCAGCGATCCGAGTACGCTCGTAATCGTGACCGAACGCGCTCCTCTCTCTCGCAAGCTGTCCGCCATCGCCGAGTCCGCGACCCTCAAGGTCGACGCCAAGGCCAAGGCCCTCAAGGCCGAAGGCAAGGACGTCATCTCGTACGCCGCCGGCGAGCCCGACTTCGCGACGCCGCAGTTCATCGTGGATGCGGCGGCCGAGGCCCTGGCCGACCCGGCGAGTTACCGGTACACGCCGGCACCGGGTCTGCCGGCGCTGCGCGAGGCGATCGCTGCGAAGACGCTGCGCGACTCCGGACTCGAGGTGGCCCCCAGCCAGGTCATCGTCACCAACGGCGGCAAGCAGTCGGTCTACCAGGCGTTCCAGGCGGTGGTGAACCCCGGCGACGAGGTGCTGCTGCCCGCCCCGTACTGGACCACGTATCCCGAGGCCATCCGCCTCGCCGACGGCACCCCCGTCGAGGTCTTCGCCGGGGCCGATCAGGAGTACAAGGTCACGGTCGCGCAGCTCGAAGCCGCACGCACCGCCCGCACCACCGCACTCGTGTTCGTCTCCCCGTCGAACCCCACCGGCTCCGTCTACACCGCCGCTGAGACGAAGGCCATCGGCGAGTGGGCGCTCGAGCACGGCATCTGGATCATCAGCGACGAGATCTACCAGAACCTCACCTACGAGGGCGTCAAGGCCACCTCGATCGTCGAGGCCGTCCCCGAGGTCGCGGGTCAGACGATCCTCGTCAACGGCGTCGCGAAGACCTACGCCATGACCGGCTGGAGAGTGGGCTGGATGGTCGGCCCTGCCGACGCCATCAAGGTCGCCGGCAACCTGCAGTCGCACCTCACCAGCAACGTGAACAACGTCGCACAGAAGGCCGCGATCGCCGCGCTCAACGGTCCGCAGGACGAGGCCGAGCAGTTCCGGCAGGCGTTCGACCGCCGCCGCCAGCTCATCGTCTCGGAGCTGTCGAAGATCGACGGCCTCGTGGTCCCGAACCCGCTCGGCGCGTTCTACGTGTACCCCGACGTGCAGGGTCTGCTCGGCCGCACCTGGGGCGGCGTGACCCCGACCACCTCGCTCGAGCTCGCCGACCTCATCCTCGACCAGGCCGAGGTCGCGGTCGTCCCCGGTGAGGCTTTCGGTCCCTCCGGCTACATCCGCATGTCGTACGCGCTCGGCGACGACCAGCTGCTCGAGGGCGTGCAGCGCCTGCAGCGTCTGTTCGCCTGACGCGCTGAACCGAAGAAGGCCCCTCCCGTCTGCAGATGGGAGGGGCCTTCGTCACGACGTCTCCTGCCCTCAAGCGAGGCTCAGCGATACTGGAAGCATGACGAACGGCGAGCAGGAGTATGAGCGGATGCCAGTGACTCTGCGGGTGGCGTTCCCCATCCTGATCACGGTGACCGTGCTGGTCTTCTTCCTCTCCCTCGCCGTCGCGCCCTTCCTCTGGTACTGGGGAGGAGAGTCGCGTCAGTGGCTCAGTGCGCTCCCCTTCGTGCCCGTGGTCGTCTACACGGCCACCACCGTGCTGGTGATAAGACGAAAGTCGTGGGCGCGATATGCGACCCTGCTGTTCCCGCTCCCGCTCGCGCTCTACGTTCCGGCGGTAGCAGCCCCGATCTGGGAGTTCTGGGCCGCCCTCGCGGCCCTCGCCCTCACCACCACGGCGGTCGTGCTGATCTTCCTGCCGTCGTCTCGTCCCTACTTCGACATCGGGACACCTCAGTCCTCGGGGTGGAAGCCGATCAGCCAGCGGATGCCGTAGCGGTCGACGAGCGTGCCGTCGAAGTCTCCCCACGGGCGCTTCTGCAGCGCGTCGATCACGCGGCCGTCGGCGGCGAGCTTGTCGTACCAGCCGGTGAGGGTCAGAGCGTCGGCCGTGCCGAGGAGCGAGAGGAACATGCCGCCCATCTGCACCGCGTCATCATCCGCACCCGCATCCGCTCCCGCGAGCTCGACCGATCCACGCAGTTGCCCGTGCGCGATCGCGTCGCCCGGTCCGTCGTGTCGGCCGGCCGTTGCGTAGTCGAGCAGCTGCAGGTCGCCGCCGAACACCGACCGGTAATGACGCAGCGCCTCTGCGGCGTTGCCAGGGAACAGCAGGTACGGGATCAGTCCGGTCATGCCGCGAGTGTAGCCGCGACCGCCGACCTGCCCTACAGCTCGACGCCGACGAGGACCGGCTCCGGCTGCAGCACGAGACCGAACTCGGCATGCACCCTGCTCTGGATGAACCGTGCGAGCTCGGCGACCTCGCCGGCCGACGCACCGCCGCGGTTGGTCAGCGCGAGCGCGTGCTTCGTCGACACGGATGCGCGCGAGCGCGGGAGCTTGAACCCCTTGCGGATGCCCGCCTGCTCGATGAGCCACGCGGCGCTCACCTTGACGTCGGAGACCGTCGCCGGCTTCGACACCGGCACGTGCCCGTCGTAAGACGCCAGCGGGATCACCGTCACGGCATCCAGATCGGGCGCGACCGGCCAGCGCGGGCACTCCGGGGGCAAGGAGCCCGCGACCGCCGCCGTCACGATCGCGTTCTGGAAGAAGGAGCCGACCCCGTGGGTGTCGGGGTCGTCCGCGTCGAGAAGCATGCCCTTCGAGGCGCGAGTCGCGAGGATGCGCTCGCGCACCCAGCCCAGCGGAACCGGTGTCTCATCGGTCAGACCCAGCGCCCGACGCAGCTGCTCGCCGCGCACCACGCGCTCGCCCGCGATCGGCAGATCGACGGTCACCGAGAGGATCACGGCACGGCGCAGCGGCACACTGCCGTGGTGGTGCTTGAGCACCGAGGTGCGGAAGCCCAGACCGAGCTCGGCGGCGGGAACCGTCGAGATCTCGCCGGTCGACTCGTCGATCAGCTCGACCTCGACCAGAGTCTCCTGGACCTCCTGGCCGTAGGCACCGATGTTCTGCACGGGGGCCGCGCCCACGGTGCCGGGGATGCCGCTCATGGCCTCGAGACCCGCATACCCGTGAGCGACGGCATAGGCGACGAGGTCGTCCCAGCCGTGCCCGGCCTGCGCGCGCAGACGGATGCGGCCGGCGTGCGGGGACGGCAGCTCATCGATGCCCTCGGTGCGCACGCGGATGACCGTGCCCTCGAAGGGCTCGTCGCCCACGAAGAGGTTGGAGCCGCCACCGAGGACGAACCACTCGTCGCCGCGCGCCCACGTCTCACGCAGAGCCTCGACGAGACCGGCAGTCGTCGTCGCCTCGAACATCCGCTCCGGCGCCGCTCCTGTGCGCAGCGTGGTCAGCTCCGCCAGACGGACCGGCTCGATCTCCCGCATCAGCTCGCCCTCATCAGACGGCGATGCGCAGCTGCGCCTTGACGAGCACGGTGGTCTCGCCGAACGTGACCTTGAGGTCGATGCGCACGGCCTCGTCGTCGACGGCACCCACGGTGGCGACGACCGTGATGTCGGCGCCGTCGACAGGGTCGACCACGACCGGCTTCGTGAATCGCACACCGTAGTCGAGGATGCGGGTCGCCGGGTCGAGAACCGCGACGACGACCGACGAGGCGATGCCCATCGTGAGCATTCCGTGCGCGAGCACGCCGGGAAGCCCGACGGATGCCGCGACATCATCGCGGTAGTGGATGGGGTTGAAGTCACCCGACGCTCCCGCGTAACGCACCAGTGATTCGCGGGTCAGGTGCACGGTGCGCTCGGCGAGCACGTCTCCGACGGTGTAGCCCATCAGGCGGCCTCTCCTTCATCCGCACTCGGCTCGGCACCGACCAGCAGCACGCTGGTCGCTGTGACGACGTGGGCACCCGCGGGGTCGGTGATCTCGGCCTCGCTGGTGATCATCGCGTTGCCGCCCATCATCCGGATGCCGGTGACGCGCAGCTGCGCGGTGAGCTCGTCGCCCGCCACGATGGGGCGCGTGTAGGTGAAGCGCTGCTCGGCGTGGATGGTGCGCGCGAGCACGATGCCGGAGTCCTCCTGGCCCAGCAGCTGCTGGAGCGTGAGGTCCTGGATGACCATCGCGAAGGTCGGCGGCGCCACGACGTCGGAGAAGCCCGCCGCGCGGGCCGCCTTCAGGTCGGTGTGCTGCGGGGCGTCGGCGAAGACAGCGCGAGCGAACTCGCGCACCTTCTCGCGGCCGACGAGGTACGGGGCCGTCGGCGGGAACTCCCGGCCGACCAGATCTTGATTCACTGCCACCCCTCGATCCTACCGAGGGGTGGCGGCGGCCCAGGCCGCGGACCGGCCTCGCACGGTTCAGGCCGCCCGCGCGGACATCGCCGATCCGAGCAGGACCATCCTCATGCTGCGCTCCGCGGCGTCGCGCAGCAGTGCCTCGCCGTGCTCCACCGCCTGCTCGAGGGGCATCGGCACGGTGATGATCGAGGCTATCGCGTCGATCCCGATGTCATGCACGGTCGGCGCGCCGACACCCAGGGATCCGGCGATGCCGAGCACCGGGACGCCGGCGACCCTGGCACGCATCGCGATCTCAGCCGGCACCTTGCCCCGAGGCGTCTGGAAGTCGATCGCCCCCTCGGCGGTGATGACGAGGTCGGCCGCCGCCATCAGCTCATCGAGAGGTTCGGGCAGCAGCCCGCTGTCGAGGAGCACCTCGAATCGCGGGGCGAGACGCGCACCGAGCACGGCGGCGAGCCCCGCCCCGAGTCCGCCCGATGCTCCCGTGCCACCACCGGTGCGCACGTCCATCGCCGCCCCGAACGGGCTCTGCTCCTCAAGCAGACCGGCCCAGACGTCGAGGGCATCCGCGAGCTGCTCCACCTGCTCCGGATTCGCTCCCTTCTGCGGACCGAACACCCGGGCCACGCCACGGGTCCCGCACAGCACGTTGTGGATGTTGCACGCGAGCACGATCTCGACCTCGCCCATGCGGGGATGGAGACCGGTGAGATCAAGTTGCGCCGCATCGCGGAGGTGACTCCCGCCCGCGGCCAGGGGCATGCCCTCACGATCGAGGATGCGCACCCCGAGCGCCTCGAGCGCTCCGGCACCCCCGTCGCTCGTGCCGGAGTCGCCGCAGCCCACCACGATCCGCTCGACGCCGGCGTCCAGTGCCGCGGCGATCAGCTCGCCCACTCCTCGGGTGGTGGTCTCCCCCGGGTCGCGGCGGTCGCGGGGCACGAGCCGAAGCCCCGCGGCGGACGCCATCTCGACGACGGCAGTACCCGCCGCATGTCGCCCGAGCCGTGCCCAGTGCGCATCAACCGGATCGCCGACGGGCCCGGTGACCCGCACGGCCACCAACTCGCCCCCGGTCGCCGCGGCGAGCGCGGCGGCCGTGCCCTCTCCGCCGTCCGGCACCGGGTACTCGTCCACCTGCACGCCGGGGATGACCCGGCGAACGCCGGCGGCGATGGCCTGGGCCACGGCCTCGGCGCTCAGGCTCTCCTTGAAGCCACTGGGTGCGACCAGGATGCGCTGCGGGGTGTGGATCGACATGATTCCTCCTTCTGCGCCCGAGAAGGGCGACGAGCGCCCGGTGTGCGGGCACGACGAGCACCGGTGCACCGGCGGCGCACGCGGAGTGAAGCGGGTGTGGGATGGGCCGGGGCCGCTGATCAGAGCAGCAGCGGCAGCCCCAGCAGAGGCCACACCCACAGGGCGAAGACGGCCACGAGCACGAACATCGCCGGTGCCAGCAGCACCGAGAGCCGGCGCAGGTCCTGCGGGGTGAAGCCCCCGCTCACGATGTCGGGGTCGGCGAACATCGCGACCGGTTTCGCCGAGCTGGGGAGCGTGTGGCAGAAGCCGGCCGCGGCGGTCGAGGCGAACGCCGCCGCCATCGGCGAGACGCCGAGTGCGGGAGCGAGCGCGATCACGACCGGGATGATCGCGGCGGAACGCGCCGACCGCGACGGGATCAGCAAGTGCGCAGCGGTCGACATCGCGATGACCACGAGCACGAACGCGACGGCACCCGCGGCGCCGAGCCCACGGAGCGGGGCGAGCGCCGACGAGCTCAGCCAGGCGGCGGCGCCCGTGGAGGTGAGCGCGGAGGCCAGTGCGAGGGTCGCGGCGAGGAACAGCAGCAGCGACCACGGCACGCGCTTGATCGCAGCGGGGAAGGTCAGGCAGCCGATCCCGGGGGTCACGGCGGCGACCGCTCCGAGGAGCGCGACCAGGGCCGGTGACAGATGGTGCAGCGGCTCGGTGGCCCAGAGCACGATCACGCCGCCCAGCAGCACGGCCGCCCGTCGCTCCATCGTGCTGAGCGGTCCGGTCACAGCGGTCGACGCGGAACGGCCGATGTCCGTGGCGCTCATCCGCAGCGGCGTCGTGCGGTCCTCTCGGTGGGTGAAGCGCCAGAGGATGAGTTCGCAGGCCAGGTGCGAGGAGACCACGGCGAGCGGCAGCCCGAGCCAGAGCCAGCTCAGGAACGTGAAGCCCTCCGCACCAGCGGCGCGCAGCAGCTGGTCCGTGACGATGTGCGCTCCCGCGCCGAGCAGGGATCCGACGGCCGAGAGCAGCACCACCGTCGGCATCAGCAGGGCGAGGGCGCGGATCACCCGTTCCCGTCCCGGAAGGGCGGTGGAGACCGCCGTGAACACCGGAACGGCGAGTGCGGCGCGCCCTGACGTGGCGGGCACGGCGAACGCGGTGAGCGTGAGGGCGACGGTGGTGAGATGGAACAGGCTTCGCGGCCCGCGTGCGAACCGCAGCAGATGCGAGGCGCCGCGCAGTGCGAGGCCGGAGGACGACACCGCGGAGGCGATCACGAACGCGCCGATGAGCAGCCAGATGGTCTCGTCGCCGAGGGAGGCGAAAAAGTCGCTCGCCGGCAGCACGCCGGTGACGATGAGGGCGATCGCGGCGAGGAAGGCGACGAGCGTGTCGTCGAGCTGCGTCGAAGTCCAGGCCCACACCGCCAGCAGGAAGACGGTGAGAGTCACCGCGACCGGCAGCGTCGGTGCACCGCTCCCGGGCGACAGAGTCAGCGCGGAAAGCGTCATCGCGACGCCGGCGACCAGCACGAGTGCGAGCACGGCCAGACGCAGAACGCGCCCGCGCGCGAGTCGAGGTCGCAGGACGCGACGCCCGACGGGCAGCGGGTGACGCTGCGGCGGCATCGTCGCGAAATGCGTGCGCTCGACTGTCGACGGCACCGTGGTCTCGGGGCGATCACTCATCGGAATCGGTATCCCGCCCCGCGCACCGTCTCGATGCGATCGACGCCGATCTTGCCCCGCAGCGCCCGTACGTACACGTCGACGACGTTGGAGGCCGGATCGAAGTCCATCCCCCAGACGTGCCCGATCAGCTGGTCGCGCGAGAGCACCTGGCCGGCGTTCTGCAAGAACACCTCGAGCAGGGCGAACTCCCGCGAGGTGAGCTCGCGCATGTCTCCGTCGACCGTGACCGTGCGGGCGCGCACATCGACCCGCACGTCGCCGTGGGTGAGCACTGGGCCGGCCGCGCGCCCCTCGCCGTCGCCGATCCGCAGCCGCACCCTGGCGATGAGCTCGGCGAACTGGAACGGCTTGGTGACGTAGTCGTTCGCCCCGCCCTCCAGGCCCCGCACCGTGTCGATGACCGAGTCACGGGCGGTGAGGATGATGACCGGGGTCGCGACGCCCTCGCCGCGCAGGTGGGCGAGCACATCGAAGCCGTCCATGCCGCCGAGCCCGATGTCGAGCAGCACCAGATCGAACGTGCCGCTGCGGGCCATCAGCAGCGCGGTGTGGCCGTCGGCCGCCTCTGCGGTCTCGTAGCCGGCCGCGCGCAGGCCCCGGCGGACGAACGAGGTGATGTGCGGGTCGTCTTCGGCGATGAGGATGCTGCGCATCTCACTCGCTCCTCTCTGCCGCGGCGTCGAACCGCGTGGTGGTGGGTGCCGGAAGGTCGATGCCGAACGTGGCGCCCTCTCCGAACACGCTGTCGACCCAGGCCGAACCGCCGTGTCCATCGGTGATCGCCCGCACGATCGCGAGCCCGAGCCCCGACCCGCGTCGCGCACCGGAGCTGTCGCCGCGGGCGAAGCGCTCGAAGATGCGCTCGGCGTCGGCCACGGCGACCCCGGGACCGGAGTCGCGTACCCACAGCCGCAGCCGCCGCTCGCTCCCCTCGCCGTCGAAGCGCGAGCCGATGAGGATGCGGTCGTCCGGCTCGGTCACCTGCACCGCGTTCGCCGCGAGCTGCAGCACGGCCTGGGTCACCCGCTGGGGATCGAGCGCCGCCGTCCCCTCGGCCACCTCCATGAGCTGCCAGCGACGATCGCCCAGATTCTGCGCCTTGGCCTCGATGTCGAGGGTGAGGGCAGCGATGTCGCAGTTCGCGACCCGCACGAAGTCGGGCTGTTCCGCCCTCGCGAGCACGAGCAGATCCGTGACGATGCGGCTCATCCGGTCGAGCTCGTCGCTGACGAGACGCAGGGTCGCCGCACGCTCCTGCGGGTCTTCGCTCAGCAGCTCCAACTGGCCGCGCACGATCGTGATCGGGGTGCGCAGCTCGTGCCCCGCATCGTCGACGAACCGCTGCTGTGTCGCGTGCACGGCCTCGAGTCGGTCGAGCATCTGGTTGAAGGTGGTGGCCACGGCGGCGATGTCGTCGGTGCCATCGACCGGCACTCGCGCCGAGAGGTCGTGCTCGCCGATGTCGCGGGCGACGCGGTACACCTCTCGCACGGGGGCGAGGATCTGCCCGGCGACGAGCCAGGCGACGCCGGAGCTGAGCAGGATCCCGATCAGTGCCACCCACGCGATCGTGGCGAACCCCGCGTCGACCTGCGAGCGCGCCTCCTGCGTGTACTGCACGATCAGCACCGCGCCGCTGCGGTCACCGGTGGTGAACTCCAGCCGACCCCAGCGCAGGGGTCCCGCGTCCGGCGCGTCCATCGCGCCGGACGCGGCGGTCTCATCGAGCAGTCGGGTCACGAGCGCCTCGCCGCCCGGTACCGCCGCGAGCGAGGACGGATCCGTCGCCTCCACCTGGCCGTTCGCGACCGCGATCACCTCTGCATCGACGGTGGCGATCACCACCTCGTTCTCGTGTACGGACTGGCGGGCGACGTACTCGCTCACCAGTTCCTCGGCCGTGGTGTGACCGCTGGCCGCGGCATCCTCCGCGAATCGGGAGAACTCGGAGGCTTCCTGCTCGATCTCGGCGTTGGCCGACTGTTCCACCCCGGCGAGGAAGATGCTGCGGCCGATCATCCCGACCGCGAGGAGGGTGATGGCGGTGCTGAGGATGATCCACAGCGTGATCCGCCAGCGAGCGGGCAGGGTGCGCCGGCGCAACGTGCGCAGCGGCGCACCGATGGCTGCGGGGCCTTGCGCCGCCGCGGGCGCGTGCGAACGTGGCACCTCGTCCCCGTCGAGATCGAGGGGGAGGGTGGGGGCGTCAGTCATCGTCGCCGCCGTCATCGTCGTCGTCGCCGGCGGGTGGGGCTGGCGCGGGCACCGGAGCGGGGGCCGGCGGTGCGGGGGCCGGCGGAGCGGGGACGACGGGCACCGGTTCCGCACTCGGAGGCGTTGGCGCGAGCTGCACCGAAACGGGTTCGGTGGGGATCTTCGGCGACGGCGGTATCTGCGCCAGCACGACGCTCCCGACCGCGAAGGCGACCGGGATCGCGATCAGCGCGCCGGTGACGAGTAGGCGTCGTGGAGTGGGCATGACCCCATGATGCCCGTCGATCATGATGGGCAGATGAGCCGTGGATGAAGATCCTTTCATCCGGATGCGATCAGGCGCGCTTGGGCCCCCGGATCGCCTTGAGCGCCATCTGCACCGCGATCACGACGAGATATGCCGCGAACAGCATGTTGCCGAGCGTCGGGTCGACGATCGTCGCCAACCATGCCCCGAGGGCCGTCGTCGTGCACGCGGAGACGCCGATGAGCAGCGCGGCGAGCAGATCGACGTTGCGGTTGCGGAGGTTGCCCACCGTGCCCGAGATCGCCGTCGGGATCATCATGAGCAGCGACGTGCCCTTGGCGACCAGGTCGCTCGTGCCGAACGCCAGCATCAGCACGGGCACGACGATCACACCGCCGCCGACGCCGATGAGCCCGGCCAGGATTCCGGTGCCGATGCCGACGCCGACGAGGGCGATGCCGGTCAGCCAGGACAGTTCGAACGCGGCATCGCGCGAGGGGATCACGAGGAAGAGGCTGACGATCACGACGATCAGGAAGCCGACGAAGCCCCAGCGCAGCGCGGTCTGCGAGATGCGCGGCAGCAGGCGCGTACCGATCTGCGCACCGACCACGGCACCCGCCGCGAGGATGATCGCGGGGATCCAGGCCACCGACCCGGTCGTCGCGTACGAGATGACGCCCACGCTGGCCGTCGGCACGATCGCGGCGAGGGAGGTGCCTGCCGCGAGGCGCTGGTCGAAGTGCAGCAGGAGCACCAGGAGCGGGACGATGACCGTGCCGCCGCCCACGCCGAAGAGTCCGGAGAGCAGGCCGGCGAGGAGGCCGATGCCGATGAACGCCGCGTAGGCGCGAGGCCCTCGTGCGGGGGCCTGTACGTCTGTCACCGGATCAGCCTACTCGTGGCCTCCTCCCCTCTCGAACTCGCGTCGCGGTCAGACCTCGGAATCCGCCTTGATCGGCACCGCGATCGACTCGGTCAGCGCCTGCTCGTACCTGCGCTGACGGCGTCGCAACCAGAGTCCGCCGACGATCAGCAGGGCGAGCACCCCGTAGGCGATCGCCGCGAACGGCTGCATGATGAGCGTGCTCAGATCCCCTTGGCTCAGCTGCAGCGCCTTGCGCAGCTGCTCCTCGGCCATCGGTCCCAGGATCATGCCGACCACGAGCGGCGCGACCGGGTAACCGTACCGTCGCATGAAGTAGCCGAGGATGCCGACGATCAGCAGGATCACGATGTCAGACGGCGAGCTGTGCAGCGCGTAGGCGCCGAACACCGCGAACAGGAGGATGCCCGCGTACAGGTACGGCCGCGGGATCTGCAGCAGCTTCACCCACATGCCCACCAGCGGCAGGTTGAGCACGATCAGGATCACGTTGCCGATGTAGAGGCTCGCGATGAGCGCCCACACCAGGTTCGACTGGCTCTCGAACAGCAGCGGTCCCGGCTGGATCCCGTAAGACTGGAACGCCGTGAGGATGATCGCCGCGGTCGCCGTCGTCGGCAGACCGAGCGTGAGAAGGGGCACCAGCACTCCTGCGGCGGCAGCGTTGTTCGCCGACTCCGGTCCGGCCACTCCCTCGATCGCACCACGTCCGAACTCGTCGCGGTGCTTCGACAGCTTGCGCTCGGTCGCGTACGACAGGAACGTGGCGACGTCCGCGCCGCCGGCGGGGATCGTGCCGATCGGGAAGCCGATCGCCGTGCCGCGCAGCCACGGCTTCCATGATCTCCGCCAGTCGGACTTCGTCATCCACGAGCGCCATCCTCGGGTGACGGGGATCACGTCGACGCCGCCGTGCCGCAGCCGGGCGGCGATGTAGAACGTCTCCCCCACCGCGAACAGGCCGACGGCGACCAGCACGATGTCCACGCCGTCGGACAGTGCGGGAAGCCCCAGCGTGTAGCGCTGCTGCCCGGAGAGCCAGTCGGTGCCGACCAGCCCGAGGAAGAGGCCGACGCCGAGCGAGAGCATGCCGCGCGAGATCGAACTGCCGATCAGAGCGCCGACCGTGATGAACGCGATCACGATGAGGGCGACGTAGTCGGCGGGTCCGAGATTCACCGCGAACTGCGCGAGCAGTGGAGCCAGCAGCGTGAGGCCCAGCGTCGCCAGAGTGCCGGCGATGAACGATCCGATGGCAGCGGTGGCGAGCGCGGCAGCGCCCCGCCCCATCCTGGCCATCTTGTTGCCCTCGATCGCCGTGACGATCGAGGCCGACTCCCCCGGGGTGTTCAGGAGGATGCTCGTCGTCGAGCCGCCGTACATGCCGCCGTAGTAGATGCCCGCGAAGGTGATCAGCGCGGCGGCGGGGTCGAGCGTGTAGGTGAGGGGCAGCAGCAGTGCCACCGTCATCGCGGGGCCGATGCCCGGGAGCACTCCGACCGCGGTGCCGACGAAGACGCCGAGGAAGGCGAAGGCGAGGTACTGCGGCTGCAGCGCGGTCGCGAAACCCTCCAGGAGCAGGGTCCAACTGTCCATCAGAACATCCTTCCGAGCCAGCCGAGGGCAGGACCCCACGGCAGCGAGAGGCCGAGCAGACCGCCGAAGACGACCTGGATCACGAGCGCGACCACGATCCCGATCAGGAACGCCATCCACCAGCGCTTGGCCGCGAGTGACCACGCGACGCCGCCGAACAGCAGGGCGGCGGCGGGCGCCCATCCCAGCGGCTCGATCAGCAGCAGATGCGCGACGACGAGACCCGCCAGCTTGGCGAGCGTGACCCAGTCGGTCGGCAGGCTCTCATCGATGTCCTCCGCCTCCTCGGCGCCGCCGCGTTCGCCGCGCAGCACGCCGATCAGGACGGCGATCGCCGATGCGAGCAGGATGACCGAGACGAAGATCGGGAAGACCGTCGGACCGGCCTTCATCCCGACCGGGACGTGGATCAGGAAGATGCCGACGACGGCGAAGACGCCGAGCGCGACCATGATCGCGGCGAACACGAGCTCGCCGATGGGGACGGAGGGAGAGCGGCGTGCGGGCCGACCGTCGTGGTCGACCCGCACCCCCTGCTCCTCGGTCCCCGATGAGGCGGGGACCGTCATGTCACTGCACCAGACCGATGTTCTTCAGCGTCGCCGTGACCTCTTCGATGTTCCCGGTGAGGAAGTCGTCGAACTCCTCGCCGACCAGGAACGCGTCGGTCCAGCCCTTGGTATCCAGCTGCTCTGTCCACGCCTCGGATTCGTGCAGCTCGGTGATCACGCGCACCAGCTCGTCCTTCTCGCCGTCGGAGATGCCGCCGGGGGCGATCACGCCGCGCCAGTTGGTGAGGACCACGTCGTAGCCCTCCTCGGTGATGGTCGGCACCTCCGGGAGCTGCGACACCGGCTCTTCGCTCGAGACCGCCAGGGCCTTGAGCGCGCCGCTCTCGATGTGCTGCGCGAACTCGCCGACGCCCGAGATGCCTGCGGCGACCTTGCCGCCGATCAGCAGCGGAACGGCCTCGCCACCACCGGAGTTCGGTGTGTAGTTCAGCTTCTCGGCGATCTCGGCCCCATCGAGTCCTGCTTCCTCGAGCATGAGGCCGGCGAGGATGTGGTCGGCGCCGCCCGCCGAGCCGCCCGTGATCGTGACCGACTGACCGTTGTCGACGATGTCCTCGACGAGATCCTCGAGGGTGTCGTACTTCGAGTCTGCCGGCACGACCACGACGAGCGGCTCGTCGGTGAGGCGGGCGATCGGTGTGGTGTCCTCGATCCGCACCGCCGAGGCATTGGTCTCGACCGCTCCGACCATGACCAGACCCATCACCATCAGCGTGTTCGGGTCGTTCTCGTTGGCGAGTTGCGCGAGCCCGACCGTGCCACCGGCACCGCCCACGTTGGTCACCGGGGCGGAGGTCACGAGGTCATCCTGCGTGAGCACCTGCGAAAGTGCCCGGCCCGTCTGGTCCCATCCCCCGCCCGGATCCGCTGGAACGACGATCGAGATGTCGGTGACGGTGGCGGCCTCTGCTTCCGCTCCACCGTCGTCCGTCGCTGCGCTGCCTCCGGCGCACGAGGTGAGGGTGAGTGCGGCCACCGCCGCCAGGGCGGTCAGGGCTCCGATGCGTGCGTTCTTCATGTGCGCTCCTCCTTGAGCGTTCGTGATGCTGTGGGTCCACATTGGGGCGTGAGCCGCGCCTGCTCCAGCTTCGGAAACCATTGGTCGGAGTTTCGGAACTATTGGTCACGAGCGGCTCCCTCACCTGCTCGCACGGCACTCGCCGAGGGACCAGAATGAGCAGGTGGCCTCGAAGATGACGCTCCGCGTGCAGTTGCTCGTGCTGCAGGCGCTGATCGTGTTCCTGGTGACCCTGGCGACCGGCATCGTGGCCGGCGCGTTCCAGGAGCAGGCTCTCCGCGAGGCGTACAAAGACCGGATGCAGGCCGTGGCCCAGTCGATCGCTGCGCTGCCGACCGTGCACGCGGCGTTCGACGATGCCGAGCCCTCCGCAGCCATCCAGCCGATCGCCGAGGTCATCCGCGAGGCCTCCGACCTCGCCTACGTCGTCGTCGCCAACGAAGACGGCATCCGGTACTCGCACCCGAATCCGGCGCGCATCGGCGAGAAGGTCTCCACCGACCCCTCCATCCCGCTCTCCGGGGAGATCTACGTCGGCACGCAGACGGGCACGCTCGGAACGTCATGGCGCGTGAAGGTCCCCATCCGCGACGACGAGGGCGACGTGATCGGCACCGCCTCCGTCGGGATTCTCGAGTCTGAGCTGAACGAGGAGTTCTCGGCCAATCTCGTGTGGCTGATCTCGGCGATGCTCGCGGCCGCCGTGCTCGGGGTGTTCGGCTCCGCGTGGGTGACCTCCATCATCCGACGCCGCATCTACCGCCTCGAACCGCATCAGATCGCCGCCCTCGTGAAGAACCAGGAGACCACGCTGCACGGTCTGAGCGAGGGGGTCATCACGGTCGACGGCACCGGGCGGATCACGCTCGTCAACGACGCCGCGGCCCGTTTCCTCGACAGGGACGCCGCCGATCTCGACGGCCAACCCGCCGCCGAGGTGCTGGGTGCAGAGCTGACCACCGTGCTCCGGGAGGGCGAGGCGGCCGGGCGGCCGGTGATCGTCGGGCCGCACGTGCTCGTCGCCCGCAGCACCGCAGGCGCGGCCGACGGCGGAGGTATCGGAGCCACGCTCCTGCTTCGGGATCACACCGAATTGCACGACGTGGTCCGACGGGTCGAGGCCGCGGATGCGATCATCGCCTTCCGCCAGCGACTCGGGCTTCCCAAGGGACTCAGCGCTGAGACGCTCGGCCGTGTCTCGACCGCGCTCACCGCGCGCCCCGACGCCTCGGCGACCGAGATCGGCGAAGACCTCGATATCTCACGGGTCAGTGCGCGACGCTACCTCGAGCACCTCGCCGGCTCTGGTCGGGCGACCCGCACGCTCGACTACACGACCAAGGGCCGCCCGAGCACCCGGTATCGCGCCGCCGTCTGACCGCACCCACCCCTGGGACGCAGTGCCATTGTGTGCGACACTGGATCGCATTCGACGTCGTCGTCAGCCTGCCCGGATCGAAGGAGATCTCATGGTTCGCAGTACCTATCCCGATGTGGTGATCCCCGAGGTCTCCATCCACGAATTCCTGTTCGGCGATCTCTCCGAGGCCGAACTCGACACGGTCGCTCTCATCGACGGGATGAGCGGGGCGACCACCACCTACCGTCAACTCGTGGCGCAGATCGACCTGTTCGCGGGCGCACTCGCGGCCCGCGGGGTCGGGGTCGGCACGACGGTCGGAGTGCTCTGCCCGAACGTCCCGGCGTTCGCCACCGTGTTCCACGGCATCCTCCGCGCGGGGGCGACGGCCACCACCATCAACTCGCTCTACACCGCAGACGAGATCGCGAACCAGCTCACAGACGCCGGAGCGACCTGGCTCGTGACGGTCTCCCCTCTCCTTCCCGGCGCACAGGCCGCCGCGGAGAAGCTCGGGTTCGACGCCGACCACGTCATCGTGCTCGACGGCGCGGAAGGGCACCCCTCGCTTACGGGGCTCCTCGGGGAGGGGCACCCGGCACCGGACGTGTCCTTCGACCCGTCGACCCATCTCGCCGTCCTGCCCTACTCCTCGGGAACGACCGGGCGACCGAAGGGCGTGATGCTCACGCACCGCAACCTGGTGGCCAACGTGTCGCAGTGCCGTCCGGTGCTCGGCGTCGACGCGAGCGACCGGGTGCTGGCCGTGCTGCCCTTCTTCCACATCTACGGCATGACGGTGCTGCTGAACTTCGCACTGCGCCAGCGGGCAGGGCTCGTCACGATGCCGAAGTTCGATCTTCCCGAGTTCCTGCGCATCATCGCCGAGCACCGCACCACCTGGGTGTTCGTCGCTCCCCCGATCGCCGTGGCCTTGGCGAAGCATCCGATCGTCGACCAGTACGATCTCTCGGCCGTGAAGGTGATCTTCTCCGGCGCCGCTCCTCTCGACGGCGCGCTGGCCTCGGCCGTGGCCAACCGGCTGGGCTGCGTCGTGACCCAGGGGTACGGCATGACCGAGACCAGCCCTGCGGTGAACCTCATCTCCGAGGCGCGCACCGACATCGACCGTTCGACGATCGGGCCGCTCGTGCCGAACACCGAAGCCCGGCTCGTCGACCCCGACTCGGGTGAAGACGTCGCGGTACCGACGGAGGGCGCGAGCGCGCCCGGCGAGCTGTGGGTGCGGGGACCGCAGGTCATGGTCGGCTACCTCAACCGCCCGGACGCCACCGCCGAGATGCTCGACGCCGACGGCTGGCTCCACACCGGCGACGTCGCGACCGTCACCCATGACGGCATCTACCGGATCGTCGACCGGCTCAAGGAGCTCATCAAGTACAAGGGCTACCAGGTGGCGCCGGCTGTCCTGGAAGCCGTGCTGCTCGAGCATCCCTCCATCGCAGATGCCGCCGTGATCGGTGCGCTCGACGAGGATGGCCAGGAGGTGCCCAAGGCCTTCGTCGTGCGTCAGCCGGATGCCGACCTCGATGCCGAGGCGGTCATGGCGCACGTCGCCTCACATGTCGCTCCGCACGAGAAGGTGCGACAGGTCGAGTTCATCGACGTGATCCCCAAGTCGAGCTCGGGGAAGATCCTGCGCAAGGATCTGCGCGCCCGCTGAGCACATCGCCGGATACACGAAGAAGCCCGCCATCCCTTTCGGGGTGGCGGGCTTCTTCGTGAGCGAAGTGCTTACTCGGACTTCTTCTCGACGGCGTCCTCGGCGGCAGCCTCGGCTGCTTCGCCCTCGGCCTGCGACTCGGCGCCGGCTTCGACGGTCTCGTCGGCGGGAGCCTCCTCAGCGGGAGCCTCCTCGACGACCTCGGCCGGCTTCTCAGCCTTCTCGGCCTTGGGAGCAGCGGCCTTCTTGGTCGACTTCGCCTTCGGGGTGACGGGCTCGAGGACGAGCTCGATCACGGCCATCGGAGCGTTGTCGCCCTTGCGGTTGCCGACCTTCGTGATGCGGGTGTAGCCGCCCTCACGGTCAGCGACGAGCGGCGCGATCTCGGAGAACAGGACGTGCACGACTTCCTTGTCACCGATGACCGACAGCACGCGACGACGCGCGTGCAGGTCGCCACGCTTGGCGAAGGTGATCAGACGCTCGGCGAGCGGGCGAAGGCGCTTGGCCTTGGTCTCGGTCGTCTTGATCGACTTGTGGGTGTAGAGCGCCGCCGCGAGGTTGGCAAGCATCAGGCGCTCGTGTGCGGGGCCGCCTCCGAGGCGGGGACCCTTAGTGGGCTTGGGCATAATCGTCTAACTCCTGGTCAGAAAGGTCGGGTATCAGAAGGACTCGTCTTCGCTGCCGCCGTAGAAGTGGGCGCCGTCGAAACCGGGCACCGAATCCTTGAGCGACAGACCGAGCGAGATGAGCTTGTCGCGCACCTCGTCGACCGACTTCTGGCCGAAATTGCGGATGTTCATGAGCTGCGTCTCCGACAGGGCGACGAGCTCGGAAACGGTGTTGATGCCCTCACGCTTCAGGCAGTTGTACGAGCGGACCGACAGGTCGAGGTCCTCGATCGGCATCGACAGCTCGCTGGAGTTCACTGCCTCCACCGGCGCCGGGCCGATCTCGATGCCCTCGGCCTCGACGTTCAGCTCGCGGGCGAGACCGAACAGCTCGGTGAGCGTCTTCGCAGCCGACGCGACGGCGTCGCGGGGGCTGATGGCCGACTTGGTCTCGACGTCGAGGACGAGCTTGTCGAAGTCGGTGCGCTCCCCGGCACGGGTCGCGTCGACGCGGTAGCTGACCTTGAGGACCGGAGAGTAGATCGAGTCGATCGGGATCTGACCGGCCTCGGCGTACTCGTTGCGGTTCTGCGTCGCCGAGACGTAGCCACGGCCACGCTCGATGGTGAGCTCGAGCTCGAACTTCGCGGTGTCGTTCAGCGTCGCGATGACGAGCTCGGGGTTCTGCACCTCGACACCGGCCGGAGCCGAGATGTCAGCGGCGGTGACTTCGCCCGCACCGGTCTTGCGCAGGTACGCGGTGATGGGCTCATCGCGCTCCGACGAGACGACGAGCTGCTTGATGTTGAGGATGATCTCGGTGACATCCTCCTTCACGCCGGGGATGGTGCTGAACTCGTGCAGCACGCCGTCGATGCGAACGCTGGTGACAGCAGCACCGGGGATCGACGACAGCAGGCTGCGGCGCAGCGCGTTGCCGATCGTGTAACCGAAGCCGGGCTCCAGAGGCTCGATGATGAACCGGCTACGGTTCTCGACGATCTTTTCCTCGGTCAGTGTGGGACGCTGTGCAATAAGCACTCTGTGTTCCTTTCGATCACATGCCCGCTATATGACATGTGGTGGGGTGAGGTTTTGAGTTGTGGAAGTCGATGCCCGCACGCGGGCGTCGAGCCGCTCAGACCACGAAGGGACCGAGCGGCTCGACACGCGAATCAGACGCGGCGACGCTTCGGCGGACGGCAGCCGTTATGCGCCTGCGGGGTGACGTCCTGGATCGAACCCACCTCGAGGCCGGCGGCCTGCAGCGAGCGGATCGCGGTCTCGCGGCCGGAGCCCGGACCCTTCACGAGGACGTCGACCTTCTTGACGCCGTGCTCCGCAGCCTGGCGAGCAGCCGACTCGGCAGCCATGCCGGCGGCGTACGGGGTCGACTTGCGGGAGCCCTTGAAGCCCACGCCACCCGACGATGCCCAGGCGATGACGGCGCCGGACGGGTCGGTGATCGAGACGATCGTGTTGTTGAACGTCGACTTGATGTGGGCCTGGCCCAGCGCGATGTTCTTCTTTTCCTTGCGGCGCGGCTTGCGCGCGGCGGCCTTGGGTGCAGCCATGAAAGTGTTCTCCTAGTCCCTGGGGCCGCGCTTAGCGGGCCTTCTTCTTGCCTGCGACGGTGCGCTTCGGGCCCTTGCGGGTACGGGCGTTGGTCTTGGTGCGCTGACCACGGACCGGGAGACCACGACGGTGGCGGATGCCCTCGTAGGAGCCGATCTCGACCTTGCGGCGGATGTCAGCTGCAACCTCGCGGCGCAGGTCACCCTCCACCTTGTAGTTGCCTTCGATGTGGTCGCGGAGGGCGATCAGCTGGTCGTCGCTGAGGTCCTTCACGCGGATGCTCTCGTCGATGTCCGTCGCCTTGAGGATCTCGACCGAGCGGGTACGGCCGACGCCGTAGATGTAGGTAAGGGCGATCACCACGCGCTTGTCGCGCGGGATGTCAACGCCGGCAAGACGTGCCATGCGGTTCTCCTGGGTGTTGTGGAGGTATGGAACAGGATCGGTGCCCGGGCCTCCGCCCCGAGGTGTCCCCCGCTTTCGCGAGTTCTGATCCTGCCGTTGTGTTTTCAGTTGTGAGATGTGCGTGAGCGATGCCGCGCAGCGCGGGCCCGTCGATCAGATCGGCGGGCCCGCCAGGGACTCAGCCCTGGCGCTGCTTGTGACGCGGGTTGCTCTTGCAGATCACCATGACGCGGCCGTGACGGCGGATCACCTTGCAGTGATCGCAGATGGGCTTGACGCTGGGGTTGACCTTCATGATGTTTCCTGTTCGCTGTCTTCGTACCGCCCCGGACAGGGGCAGGCCGTTACTTCTCGACCGATCAGCGGTAGCGGTAGACGATACGGCCGCGTGTCAGGTCGTAGGGGCTGAGCTCCACGACCACACGGTCCTCGGGGATGATACGGATGTAGTTCTGCCGCATCTTGCCGGAGATCGTTGCAAGGACCTTGTGTCCGTTGCTGAGCTCAACGCGGAACATCGCGTTGGGCAGAGCCTCGGAGATCACGCCCTCGATCTCGATGACACCGTCTTTCTTAGCCATAGCCTCGCTGACGCTTCTGCAGATCGGTCGATCTGCGGTGGGTGATTGGTTTGTGGTGCTGCGCCGCCGGACACGCCGAATCAAGGCACAAAGCACCAAAGATCTATGTTAGACGCTCCGGAGCCATCCGGCAACTCGACCGCCAGCGGCGAGACGCCGCCGGGTCAGCTGATCAGGTCGGTGAACTTCTTGAGGTCGGCCTGGTCCTGCAGGTTGAGGCGCGTGCCGTTGATGTCCACCGTCGGCGTTCCGGCGATCTCGTGGGACTTCGCCTGCGCCGCGCCGAACTTGCGGTACGTCTCGTCGGTGATGCACGAGACCGCGTCATCCGCGCCGACCTGCGAAGCGAAGCCCGCGAGCTGGTCGTTGGTCAGACCGCTGGTGTTCTCCTCCGGCTGGTTCTCGAACAGCGTCTTGGCGAAGTCGAGGTAGAGCTCCGGGTTCGACTCCGCGACGCAGAACGCCGCGCCGGCCGAACGGGAGGAGTACTCGGTGCCCTGCGAGAAGCGGTCGAGGATCGCGATCGGGTGGTACTCGAGCGTGATGCGGCCATCAGCGGCTGCCGCCTCGAGCTGAGGGCCGAACTGGTCCTCGAAGGTCTTGCAGACCGGGCACTGGAAGTCGACGAAGACCGCGACCGTATCCTCGCCGTCACCGAACGAGATCGCGCCGGTCTCCGAGTTGAAGGTGTCGTTGGCCTTGGGCGCCGCGCCGGGCGAGGTCGCCTGGTTGTTGAGGAACACCACGAGTCCACCGATCGCCACCAGCACCACGACGACGGCGATCGAGACGCCGATCGCGAACCAGTTGGTGTTGCTCTTCGCCGCTGCCATTACTTTCCGATCTCTCGAGGCTCGACCCCGAACGGGGCGAGTCCGGCTCTTCCACCATCGGGCGCGGTAAGCACCCAGATACCCCCATCATGCAGGGCGACGCTATGTTCCCAATGGGAGCCGTCCGTACCGTCCACCGTCGTGACGGTCCAGTCGTCCTCCTCGATGAAGGTCGCCTCCCCGCCGGCGGTGACCATCGGCTCGATGGCGAGCACGAGTCCGGGCTTCACGTCTTCGCCACGATCGGGCGTGCGGTAGTTGAAGACGCTGGGGGCTTCGTGCATCTTGCGACCGATGCCGTGGCCGACGTACTCGCGCAGGATGCCGTAGGGCTCACCGGAGACCGCAGACGGCCCCTGCGCCTCGATGTAGTCCTGGATGGCGGCACCGATCTCGTCGATCGACGATACGGACGCCATGGCGGCGATTCCCGCCCACATGGAGCCCTCGGTCACGCGGGAGAGCTCCTGGCGGCGTGCGACCAGCTCGGGCCGTTCCGGGTCGGGCACGACGACGGTCATGGCGCTGTCGCCGTTCCATCCCTGGAACTGCGCACCGCAGTCGACCGACACGATGTCACCCGGCTGCAGGACGCGCTCCCCCGGGATGCCGTGGACGACCTGCTCGTTGACCGAGATGCAGGTGGTGTGGCGGTAGCCGCGCACCAGTTGGAAGTTCGACTCCGCGCCACGGGCGAGGATCGCGCGGTTCGCCACCGTGTCGAGTTCGAGGGTGGTGACGCCCGCCTTGATCAGCGGGCGGACGGCATCCAGTGCCGCCGCCGTGATGAGCCCGGGGTCCACCATGGCTCGCAACTGAGCCGGGGTCTTGTAGATCGACCGGCGGAACATCTCAGGAGGCGGAGGCCGCGAGACGCAGGCCACGCGCGGCCAGGGCCTCGGCGATGCGCTCGGTGATCTCGTCGAGAGAGCCGACGCCGTCGATGCGATCGACGATGCCCTTGGCGCCGTAGACCTCGAGGATCGGGGCGGTCTCGCGCTCGTAGATGTCGAGGCGGTGGCCGATGGCCTCCGGGGTGTCATCGGAGCGTCCCTGCTCGGTCGCGCGGAGCGTCAGACGCTCCAGGCTCTCCTCCCGCGGCACGTCGAGGAGGATGACGGCGTCGAGCGCCTGTCCCCGGTCGGCGAGGAACGACTCGAGGTGGGCGACCTGCGCGGTGTTGCGCGGGTACCCGTCGAGCAGGAAGCCCTGAGCGGCGTCGTCCTGCGACAGGCGGTCGCGCACGATCTCGCTGGTCAGCTCATCCGGGACGAGGTCGCCCTTGTCGAGGATCGCCGTGACCTGCTGGCCGAGGGGCGTCCCCTCCTTGATGTTCGCGCGGAAGATGTCGCCGGTCGAGACGACCGGGATGCCGTAGGACTCGGCGATGCGCACGCCCTGCGTGCCCTTGCCGGAGCCCTGCGGTCCGACGATGAGAAGACGTGCGGATGCTGTCATCGGAGGAGCCCTTCGTAGTGTCGCTGCTGCAGCTGCGCGTCGATCTGCTTGACCGTCTCGAGACCCACACCGACGATGATGAGGATCGAGGCGCCACCGAACGGGAAGTTCTGGTTGGCGCCGACCGTGGCCAGAGCGATGAGCGGGATGAGCGCGATGAGACCGAGGTACAGGGAGCCCGGGAGCGTGATGCGGGTGAGCACGTAGTCGAGGTACTCGGCCGTCGGGCGGCCCGCACGGATGCCGGGGATGAACCCGCCGTACTTCTTCATGTTGTCCGCGACCTCGACGGGGTTGAACGTGATCGCCACGTAGAAGTACGTGAACCCGATGATCAGCAGGAAGTACGCGGCCATGTAGACCGGGCTGTTGCCGGTCGTGAAGTTCGTCGTGATCCAGGTCACCCAGGCGGCCGGCGTCGATCCGTCCTGCGGGGTGTTGAACTGCGCGATGAGTGCCGGGATGTACAGCAGCGACGAGGCGAAGATCACGGGGATCACACCCGCCATGTTCACCTTGATCGGGATGTAGGTGTTCGTGCCGCCGTACGTGCGTCGACCCACCATGCGCTTGGCGTACTGCACAGGGATGCGTCGCTGGGATTGCTCGACGAAGACGACGAGCCCCATCACGATGATTCCGACCAGCAGTACCAGGAGGAAGACCTCGAAGCCCTTGGTCTGCCAGATGAGACCCATGGCGCCGGGGAACGTGGCGGCGATCGAGGTGAAGATGAGCAGCGACATGCCGTTGCCGATGCCGCGCTCGGTGACGAGCTCGGCGAACCACATGATCAGTCCGGTACCGGCCGTCATCGCCATGATGATGAGCAGCTGCGCCCACCACACGTCGTTCGTCAGAAGCTGCTGGCAGGCCGCGAGATCGGTCGTACCGAAGAGCTGGCCGCTGCGGGCCACCGTGACCAGGGTCGTCGACTGGAGCAGCGCGAGGGCGATGGTGAGGTAACGCGTGTACTGGGTCAGACGGGCCTGGCCGGCCTGTCCTTCCTTGTGCAGCGCCTCGAAGTGGGGGATGACCACGCGCAGGAGCTGCGTGATGATCGTCGCGGTGATGTACGGCATGACGCCGAGCGCGAAGATCGACAGCTGCAGCAGCGCGCCACCGGAGAAGAGGTTGACCAGTCCGAGCAGCCCGTCGGTGCCCGCGTTGGCCGCGAGACACTGTTCGACGTTCGGGAAGTTCACGAACGGCGCGGGGACGTTGGAGCCGAGCCGGTAGATCGCGACGATGGCGAGAGTGAAACCGATCTTCCGCCGCAGATCTGGGGTGCGGAAGATCCGCGCGATGGCGCTAAACAAGGACGTTCCTCCTGAAAAGGTTGCCGATTCCCGAAGGACGGCTGAAAGACCAGGGTAACGCAAACCGGGCTTCCCGGAATTCGCCACCGATACCAGGCCCGCCGGATGCGGCCCCAGAGCGAGGTCTCGGAGTGTGAAACCACAAGAGGGGCCGGAGATTATCCGGCCCCTCTTGCTGTGCGGTTACTTGACGGATCCGCCAGCCGCGACGATCTTCTGCTCGGCAGAACCCGAGACCTTGTCGACCGAAACGGTGAGCTTCACGGCGATGTCGCCGTTTCCGAGAACCTTGACCTTCTCGTTCTTGCGAACGGCACCCTTGGCGACCAGGTCGCCGATGGTGACATCGCCACCCTTCGGGTACAGCTCCGCGAGCTTCTCCAGGTTCACGACCTGATACTCCACGCGGAACGGGTTCTTGAACCCGCGCAGCTTCGGGGTGCGCATGTGCAGCGGCATCTGCCCACCCTCGAAGCCGACGCGAACGGTGTTGCGCGCCTTGGTGCCCTTGGTTCCACGACCAGCGGTCTTACCCTTGGAGCCCTCACCACGGCCGACGCGAGTCTTGGCGGTGTTGGATCCGGGGACCGGACGCAGGTGGTGCACCTTCAGCACTCCGGGGCGGGATGCCGGAGCATCCTTCTTCGGCGCGGCCTTCTTGGCGGCCGGCTTCTTGGCAGCGCCCTCAGCCTTGGCGTCAGCGGCAGCGGTCTTGGCCGGAGCCTTCTTCGCAGCCGGCTTCTTCTCGGCGGCAGCCTTGGGAGCTGCAGCCTTCTTCGTGGCCTTCTCAGCCTCGACGGCCTCGTTCTTCTCAGCCATTAGTCGATCTCCTCAACCTTGACGAGGTGGGCGACGGTCTTGACGTAACCGCGCGTCTGCGCGTCGTCGGGGCGGACGGTGGTGTCACCGATCCGCTTCAGACCGAGGCTGCGCAGCGTGTCACGCTGGTTCTGCTTCTCGCTCACCTTGGACTTGATCTGCGTGACCTTCAGTCGCGCGGCCATCAGGCACCTACCTTCTGTGCGGCGATGGCCTCGGCCTCGGCGCGCACGAGGCGCGCAGGGGCGACCTGGTCGAACTCGAGGCCACGACGTGCGGCGACCGCACGAGGCTCCTCGAGCTGCTTCAGGGCGGTGACCGTCGCGTGCACGATGTTGATCGTGTTCGACGAGCCGAGCGACTTCGACAGCACGTCGTGGATACCGGCGCACTCGAGCACGGCGCGGACCGGACCACCGGCGATGACACCGGTACCGGCAGCGGCCGGACGAAGCAGGACCACACCGGCGGCCGCCTCACCCTGCACGGGGTGCGGGATGGTGCTGCCGACGCGCGGAACGCGGAAGAAGTTGCGCTTGGCCTCTTCGACACCCTTCGAGATCGCCAGAGGGACCTCGCGGGCCTTGCCGTAGCCGACGCCGACCAGACCGTTGCCGTCACCGACGACCACGAGGGCGGTGAAGCTGAAGCGACGACCACCCTTCACGACCTTCGAGACGCGGTTGATGGTGACGACGCGCTCCAGGAACTGGTTGTCGCCACGGTCGCGCGAGTTGCGGTCACGACCGCCACCCTGGTTGCGGTCACGACCGCCGCGGCGGCCATCACGCGAGTCGCGCGCCGGCTCAGCCTGCGTGGTGCCGGCAGCCGTCTCGGAAGTGGCAGCAGCCGCTTCGGTCACTTCGTTCTCCTTGTTGTCACTCACAGTGCCAGACCCCCCTCGCGGGCGCCGTCGGCGATGGCGGCGACACGACCGGCGTAGCGGTTGCCGCCACGGTCGAACACTGCCTCGGAAACGCCGGCAGCCTTCGCACGCTCGGCGAGCAGCTCGCCGACCTTGCGGGCCTTGGCGGTCTTGTCACCCTCGAGCGAGCGCAGGTCGGTCTCGAGCGTCGAAGCCGACGCCACGGTGTGACCCTTGCTGTCGTCGACCAGCTGCACGAAGACGTGGCGGGCCGAACGGTTGACGACGAGACGCGGACGCGCCTCGGTGCCGACGACCTTCTTGCGAAGGCGGGCGTGACGACGCGCGCGGGCGTCAGACTTTGACTTGAGAGCCATGGTTACTTACCACTCTTTCCGGCCTTGCGACGCACGTTCTCGCCGGCGTAGCGCACACCCTTGCCCTTGTACGGCTCGGGCTTGCGGATCTTGCGGATGTTGGCAGCTGCCTCGCCGACAGCCTGCTTGTCGATCCCGCTGACGGTGAGCTTCGTGGTGCCCTCGACCGTGAGCGTGATGCCGGCGGGCGGGTCGATCAGGACCGGGTGCGAGAAGCCGAGGGCGAACTCGACCGAGCTGCCCTTCTGCTGCACGCGGTAACCGGTGCCGACGACCTCGAGACCCTTGGTGTATCCCTGGGTCACGCCGATGATGTTGTTGTTGATGAGCGTGCGGGTCAGGCCGTGAAGCGACCGCGACTCGCGCTCGTCGTCGGGACGGGAGACCAGAACCTGGTTCTCCTCGACCGCGACCTCGATGGGGCTGGCCACCGTGAGGGTGAGTTCACCCTTGGGGCCCTTCACCGCGACCTCACGGCCGTCGACCGAAACGGTCACGCCCGCGGGAACGTCGATGGGAAGTCGTCCAATACGCGACATTTCGAATTACCACACGTAGGCGAGAACTTCTCCGCCCACGCCCTTCTGCTCTGCCTGACGGTCGGTGAGAAGACCGGAGGAGGTGGACAGGATCGCCACGCCAAGGCCGCCGAGGACCGTGGGGAGCTCGGTCGACTTCGCGTACACGCGGAGGCCGGGCTTCGAGACGCGCTTGATGCCAGCGATGGAGCGCTCACGGTTGGGACCGTACTTCAGCGTCAGCGTGAGGTTCTGTCCGACGCGGGCGTCAGAGGTCTCCCAGCCGGCGATGTAGCCCTCCTGCTGGAGGATCTGAGCGATGTGCGTCTTGAGCTTGCTCGACGGCAGGGTCACGGAATCGTGGTGCGCCGAGTTCGCGTTGCGCAGACGGGTCAGCAGATCTGCGACCGGGTCTGTCATTGTCATTTGTTGATTTCCTTTGTTCATGAGGTTCCGGCTGCCGTTACACGACAGACGGCCTGCGATGACACGCAATTTTCAATTGTACGTGCACATCGACGGGCTCAGTGACACGAGACCACTGAGCCCGTCAAGGGTGTTACGCCTGTGCGTCTTCCGAGCGGAACGGGAAGCCGAGGTGACGGAGCAGTGCCCGACCCTCGTCATCCGTCTTCGCGGTGGTGACGACGGTGATGTCGAAACCGCGAACCCGGTCGATCTTGTCCTGATCGATCTCGTGGAACACGCTCTGCTCCTGGAGACCGAAGGTGTAGTTGCCGTTGCCGTCGAACTGCTTGGCCGAGAGACCGCGGAAGTCGCGGATACGGGGCAGTGCGAGCGAGACGAGGCGATCCACGAACTCCCACGCGCGGTCACCGCGGAGGGTGACGTGCGCGCCGATGGCCTGGCCCTCACGCAGCTTGAACTGCGCGATGGACTTGCGAGCCTTCGTGACGATCGGCTTCTGGCCGGTGATCTTGGTGAGATCGTCGACCGCGCCATCGATCACCTTGCTGTCGCGAGCTGCCTCGCCGACACCGGTGTTCACGACGACCTTGACCAGTCCGGGGATCTGCATGACGTTCGCGTAACCGAACTCTTCCTGCATCGCCTTCTTGATCTCGGTGTTGTACTTCTGCTTCAGGCGCGGCTGGATCTTGCCAGCCGGCGCGGCAGTGTCGGTGCTCATCAGAGGTCCTTACCGCTCTTCTTCGCGTAGCGCACGCGGACGGTGCGCTTCACGCCGTCCTTCGTCTGCTCCTCGACCCGGTGGCCGACCTTGGTCGGCTTCTTGGTCGAGGGGTCGACGAGTGCGACGTTCGAGATGTGGATGGAGGCTTCGACGGTCTCGATGCCTCCGGTCTTGGTGCCACGCTGCGTCTGTCCGACGCGGGTGTGCTTGGTGACGTAGTTCACGCCTTCGACGATGACGCGGTTCTTGTCGGAAAGGACGTCGAGGACCTTGCCCTGCTTGCCGCGGTCGCCGCCACGCTCCTGCGTGGCACCGGTGATGACCTGAACCAGGTCACCCTTCTTGATCTTCGCCATGATTAGATGACCTCCGGCGCCAGCGAGACGATCTTCATGAACTTCTTGTCACGAAGCTCACGACCGACCGGCCCGAAGATACGGGTGCCGCGGGGCTCCCCGTCGTTCTTCAGGATCACTGCGGCGTTCTCGTCGAACTTGATGTAGGAGCCGTCCGGACGACGGACCTCCTTCTTGGTGCGGACGATGACCGCCTTGACGACGTCGCCCTTCTTGACGTTGCCACCGGGGATCGCGTCCTTGACGGTCGCGACGATGGTGTCGCCGAGGCCCGCGTAACGGCGCTTCGAGCCACCGAGCACGCGGATGGTGAGCAGCTCCTTGGCGCCGGTGTTGTCGGCGACCTTGAGTCGGGATTCCTGCTGAATCACTTGGCCTTCTCCAGAATCTCCACCAGGCGCCAGCGCTTCGTGGCGCTCAGCGGGCGGGTCTCGTTGATCAGGACCAGGTCGCCGATGCCGGCGGAGTTCGCCTCATCGTGCGCCTTGACCTTCGAGGTGCGGCGGATGACCTTGCCGTAAAGCGGGTGCTTCACGCGGTCCTCGACCTCGACCACGATGGTCTTGTCCATCTTGTCGCTGACGACGTAGCCGCGACGTGCCTTGCGGTAACCGCGGGCAGCGGAGTCGCGGACGTCGTGCTCGGACGACTCGTGTCCTGCGGCCTGCGTCTCCACAGTCGCTTCCTTCTTGGTGGCCATCACTCAGCCTCTTCCTTCACGGCGTCGTCGGCGGAGTCCGCCTTCTTCGCCTTCGACTTGGTCGCCTTCTTGGCCGGAGCCTCGACCGGAGCAGGCGTCGCACGGATGCCCAGCTCGCGTTCGCGGATCACGGTGTAGAGGCGCGCGATGTCGCGCTTGACGGCGCGGATGCGGCCGTGGCTCTCCAGCTGGCCGGTGGCCGACTGGAAACGGAGGTTGAACAGCTCCTCCTTGGCCTTGCGCAGCTCCTCGACGAGGCGCTGGTCTTCGAATGTATCGAGCTCTGCCGGGGCGAGCTCCTTGGTGCCGATCGCCATTACGCGTCGCCCTCCTCGCGCTTGATGATGCGTGCCTTGAGCGGCAGCTTGTGAATTGCACGGGTCAGAGCTTCGCGTGCGAGCTCCTCGTCGACACCCGCGACCTCGAAGAGGACACGGCCCGGCTTGACGTTGGCGACCCACCACTCGGGGGAACCCTTACCGGAACCCATGCGGGTCTCGGCAGGCTTCTTCGTGAGCGGACGGTCGGGGTAGATGTTGATCCACACCTTTCCACCACGCTTGATGTGACGGGTCATCGCGATACGAGCGGACTCGATCTGACGGTTCGTCACGTAAGCGGGCGTCAGGGCCTGGATACCGTACTCGCCGAAGGAGACCTTCGTGCCGCCGGTGGCCTGACCCGAGCGACCCGGGTGGTGCTGCTTGCGGAACTTGACCTTACGGGGGATGAGCATTATGCCGACGCTCCTTCTGCGACAGGTGCCTCGTTGCGCGGGGCACGGCGGCGGTCGCCACCACGGTCGTCACGACGAGCCTTGGGTGCGTTGGCCTGCTCGCGAGCGAGCTCCTTCGCGGTCAGGTCGCCCTTGTAGATCCAGACCTTCACGCCGATGCGGCCGAAGGTGGTCTTCGCCTCGTAGAAGCCGTAGTCGATGTTCGCGCGCAGCGTGTGCAGCGGCACACGACCCTCGCGGTAGAACTCCGAACGGCTCATCTCGGCACCGCCGAGGCGGCCGGAGACCTGGATGCGGATGCCCTTGGCGCCGGCGCGCTGTGCACCCTGCAGACCCTTGCGCATCGCACGACGGAACGCCACGCGAGCAGAGAGCTGCTCGGCGATGCCCTGTGCGACCAGCTGAGCGTCGGCCTCGGGGTTCTTGACCTCGAGGATGTTCAGCTGGATCTGCTTGCCCGAGAGCTTCTCGAGGTCGCCGCGGATGCGCTCGGCCTCGGCTCCACGACGACCGATCACGATGCCCGGACGGGCGGTGTGGATGTCGACGCGGACGCGGTCACGGGTGCGCTCGATCTCGATGTTCGAGACACCGGCGCGGTCGAGCTGCGTCTTGAGCAGGTTGCGGATCTTGATGTCCTCGGCGACGTAGTCGGCGTAACGCTGACCCGGCTTCGTCGAGTCAGAGAACCAACGCGAGACGTGGTCCGTCGTGATGCCGAGACGGAAGCCGTACGGGTTTACCTTCTGTCCCATTACTTGCTCGCCTTCTTGTTGCTGTCGCCCGTGGCGGCCGGAGCTGCCTCAGGCGTCGAGAGCACGACCGTGATGTGGCTCGTGCGCTTCTTGATCTGGAAAGCGCGACCCTGTGCACGGGGCTGGAAACGCTTGAGCGTGGTGCCCTCGTCGACGTACGCGTTGGCCACGTACAGGTCCTGCTCGTCGAGGAACTCGCCGTCGCGATCCGCCTTGACCTGCGCGTTGGCCATGGCCGACGCGACAAGCTTGTAGATCGGCTCACTGGCGCTCTGCTGCGCGAACTTCAGGATCGCGAGAGCTTCCTGTGCCTGCTTGCCCTTGATGAGCGCGACGACACGACGAGCCTTCTGAGGGGTCACGCGGATGTGTCGCACGCGTGCGATCGATTCGACCATTAGCGGCGCCGCCCCTTCTTGTCGTCCTTCTCGTGGCCGCGGAAGGTGCGGGTGGGCGCGAACTCGCCCAGCTTGTGACCGACCATGGTCTCGGACACGAACACAGGGATGTGCTTGCGTCCGTCGTGGACCGCGATCGTGTGACCCAGCATGGCCGGGATGATCATGGACCGACGGGACCAGGTCTTGATGACGTTCTTGGTGCCGGCTTCGTTCTGCACGACCACCTTGCGAAGCAGGTGATCGTCGACGAAGGGGCCCTTCTTAAGACTGCGAGGCATCTTCTCTTACTCCTACTTACGCTTCTTGCCGGCGTTACGACGACGCACGATGTACTTGTCGCTTTCCTTGTTGGCGTGACGGGTACGACCCTCAGCCTGGCCCCACGGGGAGACGGGGTGACGACCACCAGAGGTCTTACCCTCACCACCACCGTGCGGGTGGTCGACCGGGTTCATCGCGACACCACGCACGGTCGGGCGGACGCCCTTCCAGCGCATGCGGCCGGCCTTACCCCAGTTGATGTTCGACTGCTCGGCGTTGCCGACCTCGCCGATGGTCGCGCGGCAGCGCGCATCGACGTTGCGGATCTCGCCCGAGGGCAGACGCAGCTGGGCGTAGGGGCCGTCCTTGGCGACGAGACGGACGGATGCACCGGCCGAACGTGCCATCTTCGCGCCGCCGCCGGGGCGGAGCTCGATCGCGTGGATGACCGTACCCGTGGGGATGTTCTTCAGCGGGAGGTTGTTGCCCGGCTTGATGTCAGCCCCGGCACCCGACTCGACGATGTCGCCCTGCTTCAGCTTCGCCGGAGCGAGGATGTAGCGCTTCTCACCGTCGAAGTAGTGCAGCAGCGCGATGCGCGCGGTGCGGTTGGGGTCGTACTCGATGTGAGCGACCTTGGCGTTGACGCCGTCCTTGTCGTTACGACGGAAGTCGATGACGCGGTACTGGCGCTTGTGGCCACCACCGATGTGACGGGTCGTGATGCGGCCCTGGTTGTTGCGACCACCGGTCTTCGAGAGCGGGCGCAGCAGCGACTTCTCCGGCGTCGATCGAGTGATCTCGGCGAAGTCAGCCACCGACGAGCCGCGACGGCCCGGGGTCGTGGGCTTGTACTTGCGAATAGCCATTATTGTCCTTATCCCCCGGATCAGCCGATTGCCGTGAAGATGTCGATGGTGCCCGACTTCAGGGTGACGATGGCGCGCTTGGTGTCCTTGCGCTTGCCGGTGCCGAAGCGGGTGCGGCGAGCCTTGCCGACGCGGTTGAGGGTGTTGACCCCTGCGACCTTGACGCCGAAGATCTTCTCGATGGCGAGCTTGATCTCGGTCTTCGAAGCGCGCGGGTCGACGAGGAAGGTGTACTTGCCTTCATCGATGAGCCCGTAGCTCTTCTCGGACACGACCGGCTTCAGGATGATGTCGCGCGGGTCCTTGTTCAGGGCCGACTGGAGAACAGATGCCTGCTCGCTCATGCGGAGACCTCCTGGTTGGCGCCGGACTTGGAGGCGATGAAGCCCTCGAGCGCGGCCTGGGTGAAGACGATGTCGTCGGAGACGAGCACGTCGTAGGCGTTGAGCTGGTCGAACGTCAGCACGTGCAGGTTCGACAGGTTGCGGATGCTCTTCAGCGTCACGTCGTCACCACGCTCGATGACGACGAGCACGTTCTTCGACGAGACGACGTTGGTGAGGAAGTTCACCGCGGTCTTGGTCGAAGGCGTGCCGTCGATCCCGAAGGACTCGATGGCGTGGATGCGGTCACCGCGGAAGCGGTCGCTGAGCGCACCCAGGAGGGCGGCGGCGATCATCTTCTTGGGGGTGCGCTGCGAGTAGTCGCGCGGCTTCGGGCCGTGCACGATGCCACCACCGGTCATGTGCGGCGCGCGGATGGAACCCTGACGGGCGTTACCCGTGCCCTTCTGCTTGAAGGGCTTGCGGCCGGCACCGGAGACCTCGCCACGACGCTTGGTCGAGTGCGTGCCCTGGCGAGCCGCCGCGAGCTGCGCGACGACGACCTGGTGGATGAGCGGGATGTTCGTCTTGGCGTCGAACAGCGCGGCGGGAAGCTCGATCGAGCCTGCCTTCTTGCCGTCTGCCTTGAGGACGTCGAGCGCGAGAGTGGAGTCAGCCATGATCAGGCACCCTTCACTGCGTTGCGGACATAGACGATGCGGCCACGAGCACCGGGGACGGCGCCCTTGACGAGCATGAGTCCCTTCTCGATGTCGATGGCGTGCACCGTGAGGTTGAGGACGGTCACGCGCTCGCCACCCATACGGCCGGCCATGCGCATTCCCTTGAAGACGCGGCTCGGGGTCGACGATGCGCCGATCGAGCCGGGCTTGCGGTGGTTGCGGTGCGAACCGTGCGAAGCCGAGACGCCCTTGAAGTTGTGACGCTTCATGACACCGGCGAAGCCCTTGCCCTTGCTCGTGCCGACGACGTCGACGAGCTGGCCCGCCTCGAAGGTGCCGTCGACCGTGAGCTCCTGGCCCAGGTTGTAGTCGCCGGCGTCCGCGGTGCGGATCTCGGTGACGTGACGACGCGGCGTGACGCCTGCTGCCTCGAAGTGAGCGGAGAGCGGCTTGTTCACCTTGCGGGGGTCGATCTGCCCGTACGCGATCTGCACGGCGTTGTAGCCGTCCTTCTCGGGCGTGCGGACCTGGGTGACCACGTTGGGTGCCAGCTCGATGACGGTGACGGGAACGAGCTTGCCGCTCTCGTTCCACACCTGGGTCATACCGAGCTTCGTGCCCAGCATGCCCTTGGAAATCTTGGAGTTGATGTCAGCCATGTCGAACCTCAGAGCTTGATCTCGATGTTGACATCGGCCGGCAGGTCGAGACGCATCAGCGAGTCGACGGCCTTGGGCGTCGGGTCGACGATGTCGATCAGACGCTTGTGGGTGCGCATCTCGAAGTGCTCGCGGCTGTCCTTGTACTTGTGCGGCGACCGGATGACGCACACGACGTTCTTCTCGGTCGGAAGGGGCACGGGTCCGACGACAGTCGCACCCGCACGGGTCACGGTGTCGACGATCTTGCGTGCGGACGTGTCGATGACCTCGTGGTCATACGACTTCAGGCGAATGCGGATCTTCTGTCCCGCCATTGTCTGCTCTCTCTCTTTAGGCGTCTTACCGTCCGGGACCGGGTGGCCCTGGGGCATTGGACGCACGTCGGCGCTGTTCGCGCCTCGGCACGAGAACGGCTCTTGCGAGTCGATCTGCTGCACCACTGTTCTTCTGTCAGCCGGACGCTGTGAAGCGCCCGGATGCCGACCTTCCGCCGCGCACGGCGGAACCCTTCAAGAAGAGGGGTGTCGGGGTGTTGTTCTGCTACCCGCGGCCTAGAACCCTGCGCCGTCCCGGAGGAGGCGCCGTCTATGCACTGCCCTGGCAGTGATCCGACGCACGCACAGCGGCGACGGAATATCGAACCTGTCTATTCTGCCACGGCTGATTTCACTTCCGCAAACCCGGGCGTGTCGCGGTCGCCGAACACGAGTCCGCACAGCGCTGCAACGGTCAGTTCGCGGGAGATAGCGGGGCGAGGCATCCCCATGCCTCGCCCCGCTTGGGGAGGGCGTTCAGTGCGAGGGGGCACACCGAACGCGAGTAGTCAGGCGTGAAGGGACGCCCGACTCCTCGACCGAGGGCGCGGCGGAAGACCCGCCGCGCAGGCAGGGAGACGCTCAGGCGCATTGATTGCGCGCGTCGCACGATGATCCCCAAGATCGCTTATCCCCAGTTTGTACGCGGAACCCCGCGTGCTTCGGGAAACCGAACCCCTTCGGCTTCCCCGACCGCAAGATCCCCAGGCGGTCGAGACGATCCTACTGGATACAACCGTGAATGCGCCACATCCGAAGACATCCCGAAAGCGACGCCCGATCCGCCGGCACGCAGGAGCGGCGACCCACCGGTGGTGGATCGCCGCTCAGGGCTGGTGCTTCGTCTTACTCGTTGCCGACGGCCTTGTCGGCGCCGTCGCGGATCTCGTCGATCTTGTCGGCAGCACCGGGGGCGATCTTCTTGGCGAAGTCGGCGACGCCGTCGAGCACCTTGTCGCTGATGTCCTCAGCCTGCTCGCTCTTGACGGCCTCGGCGATCTTGTCCTTGTTCTGCTCGTACAGGTCCTTGCCCTTGTTCACGGCGTCTTCGATGCCCATGTGATTCCCCTTCTGAAGGTGTGCTGCCGGCCGAGCGGGCCGACCACACTCATTGTGCATGTCCGTCCAGGCAAACGGAACCCTCGAGTGGCGGGGTCAGCGAGAACGCGGCGTGAACGACAGAGGGGCCGGGCCCGAAGGCCCGACCCCTCTGCGAGGAAGCAGATGCTTACTTGATGATCTTCGTGACCGTACCGGCGCCCACGGTGCGTCCACCCTCACGGATGGCGAAGCCGAGGCCCTCCTCCATGGCGATCGGCTGGATCAGCTCGACCGTCATGTCGGTGGTGTCGCCGGGCATGACCATCTCGGTGCCCTCGGGCAGCGAGATGACGCCGGTGACGTCGGTGGTGCGGAAGTAGAACTGCGGGCGGTAGTTCGTGTAGAACGGGTTGTGACGGCCACCCTCGTCCTTGGACAGGATGTACGCGGTGCCCTCGAAGTCGGTGTGAGGGGTGACCGAACCCGGCTTGACGATGACCTGACCGCGCTCGACGTCCTCACGCTTGGTGCCGCGGAGCAGCAGACCACAGTTCTCGCCGGCCCAGGCCTCGTCGAGCTGCTTGTGGAACATCTCGATACCCGTGACCGTGGTCTTGACGGTCGGACGGAGTCCGACGATCTCGACCTCGGAGTTGATGGCCAGCGTGCCACGCTCGGCGCGACCCGTGACGACGGTTCCACGACCGGTGATCGTGAAGACGTCCTCGACGGGCATCAGGAACGGCTTGTCACGGTCACGCTCCGGGTCCGGAACGCTGTCGTCGACAGCCTGCATCAGGTCCAGGATCGCCTGGGTCCACTTCTCGTCGCCCTCGAGGGCCTTGAGAGCGGAGACGCGGACGACAGGAGCGTCCTCGTCGAAGCCCTGGCCGGCGAGCAGCTCGCGGACCTCGAGCTCGACGAGCTCCAGGATCTCCTCGTCGTCGACCATGTCGGACTTGTTCAGCGCGACCAGCAGGTACGGAACGCCGACCTGCTTGGCGAGCAGCACGTGCTCACGCGTCTGAGCCATCGGGCCGTCGGTGGCGGCGACCACGAGGATCGCGCCGTCCATCTGAGCCGCACCGGTGATCATGTTCTTGACGTAGTCGGCGTGGCCGGGAGCGTCAACGTGCGCGTAGTGGCGCTTCGGGGTCTCGTACTCGATGTGCGAGATGTTGATGGTGATACCACGCTGGCGCTCTTCCGGCGCCGAGTCGATGGAAGCGAAGTCGCGCTGCACGTTGGTGTCGGACGGGTACTTGTCAGCAAGCACCTTCGAGATCGCTGCGGAGAGCGTGGTCTTGCCGTGGTCGACGTGACCGATCGTTCCGATGTTGACGTGCGGCTTGGTCCGCTCGAACTTGGCCTTAGCCACTGGGTCCTCCTCAGGACGTCGTTGTAGAGGTGACCGGGCACTGGTTTGCGACCGGTTCTCTACGGGTTAGGTTCTCAGTTTAGTAGAGAGGGAATGTGAAGTTGTAGGTGACCTGGGAACCCCGCGGCGCTTCGCAGCGCTCGGCGCCGCGGGGAACCCAGAAGGGTGATTACTCGCCCTTGGTCTTCTGGACGATCTCGTCGGCCACAGCACGGGGAACCTCAGCGTAGCTGTGGAACTCCATGGAGTAGACGGCACGGCCCGAGGTCTTCGAGCGCAGGTCGCCGATGTAGCCGAACATCTCGGACAGCGGGACCTGAGCACGGACGACCTTGACGCCGGCGGCGTCTTCCATCGACTGGATCTGGCCACGACGCGAGTTCAGGTCGCCGATGACGTCGCCCATGTACTCCTCGGGAGTACGGACCTCGACGGCCATCAGCGGCTCGAGCAGCACGGGGTTGGCACGGCGAGCGGCCTCCTTGAAGCCCATGGAGCCCGCGATCTTGAACGCCATCTCCGAGGAGTCGACGTCGTGCGCCGCACCATCGACGATGGTCGCCTTGACGCCGACCATCGGGTAGCCCGCGAGCACACCGACGTTCATCGCGTCCTGGAAACCGGCGTCGATCGAGCCGATGTACTCACGAGGGATGCGACCACCGGTGACGGCGTTCACGAACTCGTAGGTCTTCTCGGAATCGAGGTCGAGCGGCTCGATGGTGAACTGGATCTTTGCGAACTGACCAGAACCACCGGTCTGCTTCTTGTGCGTGTAGTCGTGCTTCTCGACGGTCTTGCGGATCGTCTCGCGGTACGCCACCTGCGGCTTGCCGACGTTGGCCTCGACGTTGAACTCGCGCTTCATGCGGTCGACGAGGATGTCGAGGTGCAGCTCGCCCATGCCCTTGATGGTCGTCTGACCGGTCTCGGGGTTGAGCTCCGTGCGGAAGGTCGGGTCCTCTTCAGCGAGCTTCTGGATGGCGACACCCAGCTTCTCCTGATCGGCCTTGGTCTTCGGCTCGATCGCGACCTCGATGACGGGCTCGGGGAACGTCATCGACTCGAGGACGACGGGCGCCGTCGGGTCGGTGAGGGTGTCACCCGTGGTGGTGTCCTTGAGGCCGATGACCGCGTAGATGTTGCCGGCGGTGACCGAGGGAACCGGGATCTCCTTGTTGGCGTGCATCTGGAAGATCTTCCCGATGCGCTCCTTCTTGTTCTTGGTCGAGTTGACGACCGCAGAACCGGAGTCGAGGTGACCCGAGTACACGCGCACATAGGTGAGGCGACCGAAGAACGGGTGCACAGCGACCTTGAACGCGAGGGCGGCGAACGGGTCATTGGCGTCGGGGTGACGCTCGATGATCGTGTCGTAGTCCTTCGGGTCGTGCGCCTCGATCGAGCCCACGTCGAGCGGGTTCGGGAGGTAGTCGACGACCGCGTCGAGCATCGGCTGGACGCCGCGGTTCTTGAACGCCGAACCGCAGAGGACCGGGTAGATCTCGCTGGCGACGGTCAGCTTGCGGATCGCGCCCTTGATCTCGGCGACCGTGAGCTCCTCGCCACCGAAGAACTTCTCGAGCAGCGCGTCGTCGGTCTCGGCGACGGTCTCGAGGAGCTGCTGACGGTACTCGGCAGCCTTCTCCTTGAGGTCTTCCGGGATCTCCTGGATCTCGTAGGAGGCGCCCATGGTGACGTCACCCTTGGAGTCTCCGGCCCAGACCAGTGCACGCATCTCGACCAGGTCGACGACACCGATGAAGTCGCTCTCCGCGCCGATCGGCAGCTGGATGACGAGCGGCTTGGCTCCCAGACGGTTGATGATCGTGTCGACGGTGAAGTAGAAGTCCGCGCCGAGCTTGTCCATCTTGTTGACGAAGCAGATGCGCGGGACGTTGTACTTGTCGGCCTGACGCCAGACGGTCTCGGACTGGGGCTCGACGCCCTCCTTGCCGTCGAACACGGCGACAGCACCATCGAGGACGCGGAGCGAGCGCTCCACCTCGACCGTGAAGTCCACGTGGCCGGGGGTGTCGATGATGTTGATCTGGTTCTTGTTCCAGTAGCAGGTCACGGCGGCAGACGTGATCGTGATGCCGCGCTCCTTCTCCTGCTCCATCCAGTCGGTGGTCGAGGCGCCATCGTGCGTCTCACCGAGCTTGTGGTTGACGCCCGTGTAGAACAGGATGCGCTCGGTCGTCGTGGTCTTGCCGGCATCGATGTGCGCCATGATGCCGATGTTGCGGACCTTGCTCAGGTCCGTGAGCACGTCTTGTGCCACAGGAGTGTCCTTATCTTTTCGAGCAGTCGTACTGCGAAGAGGGGGTGCCCTCCCCTCGGCGAGTGGCCGAGGGGAGGGCGAAGCTGTTTACCAGCGGTAGTGAGCGAACGCGCGGTTCGACTCGGCCATCTTGTGCGTGTCCTCGCGGCGCTTGACCGCGGCACCCAGGCCGTTGGATGCGTCGAGGATCTCGTTCTGCAGACGCTCGGTCATCGTCTTCTCACGACGGCCCTTCGCGTAGCTGACGAGCCAGCGCAGAGCGAGCGTGTTGGCGCGGTGAGGCTTGACCTCGACCGGCACCTGGTAGGTCGAGCCACCGACGCGGCGGCTGCGGACCTCGAGGGTCGGGCGCACGTTGTCGAGCGCCTTCTTCAGCGTGGCGACGGCGTCCTGACCGTTCTTCGCCTCGACGCCGCGGAGGGCGCCGTAGACGATCGACTCGGCCAGCGACTTCTTGCCGTCGACGAGGATCTTGTTCACCAGCGAGGTGACGATCGGTGCGCCGTATACCGGGTCGTTGACGACGGGGCGCTTCGGGGCGGGTCCCTTACGAGGCATCTAACTCAACCCTTCTTCGCGCCGTAGCGGGAACGAGCCTGCTTACGGTTCTTGACTGCCTGGGTGTCCAGGGCGCCACGGACGATCTTGTAACGCACACCGGGGAGGTCCTTGACACGACCGCCACGCACGAGCACGAGCGAGTGCTCCTGCAGGTTGTGACCCTCACCGGGGATGTACGCGGTGACCTCGGTGCCGTTGCGGAGCTTCACACGTGCGACCTTGCGCATCGCCGAGTTCGGCTTCTTCGGGGTGGTGGTGTAGACGCGGGTGCAGACCCCGGCCTGCTGCGGGTTCGACTTGAGCGCCGGCGCCTTGGTCTTGGTGACCTTGGGCGAGCGACCCTTGCGAACCAACTGCTGAATGGTTGGCACGTTCTCTCCTCATAGTGCTGCACGGTGACAGCGTGATGGGTTTCACATCATGACCCACCGGCACGCCGGAACCGACGAGCTTTTGGTGTGATGGGTATGCCGTGGGGGCGGACCGACAAGGTGCCGGCGCCCAGCGCACACGCGTAGGCGTGCACACACCTGATCAAGTGTAATGCCGCGTAACGTAGCGGTCAAATGAGCGCGAGGTCGGCGAAGCGTGCGGCGAGGCCCCTCCCCTCCCGTGTCGAGGTGGCGGACGCTGTCGACTAGGGCAGGTCAGGGTCGAACGGCGAGTCCAGCGACTCGGTGAGCTCGGCCAGAAGCGCCTCGATCTGCGGCTCGACGTGTTGCGAGATTGCGGCCTGGATGTAGACGCGATGACGCAGCAGGATGCCGCAGATCTCGCGGCCGACCATGTTGGCGTACTCGTCGGCGAGAGCGACCTCCTGGCGAAGGGCGATCTTCGCTTCCTCCGTGAGCGGAGGGAGGGCGGGCAGCTCTGCAGCGGAGTCGTCGGCGAGCCCCGCGATCGTGAACAGGAACGGCGCACCGGGCACGGGGTCCGGATCGAGAGGCAGCCCGTCGAACTCGGGATCGAGATCCTCGGCCGGGCGGTAGCTGCGGGCGCGGTTCCGTGCGGCCTGCTGATCGAGTTCCCGCTGCAGCATCGGCAGATTCCGGGCCGTGTACTCGGCGACGGCATGATCGACGATGGTCTTGATGCGCGTCGACAACCCGTGCTGAACGCCGTGCGGCACGTTCGCCCCGATGCCGGCCGCGGAGAGGATGGGCGATCCGAGACACCGGCGACACGGCGCGACACGGCCACGATGGGTTGCCGGCTCCCAGCGCGGCACCCAGCGCAACCAGGCCTCCACGGCCTGGTCCACCTGCGTCTCCAACGAGCGCTCCACCCCACCAGCGTACGGCGCGTCGCCCGTCACCGTCGCGATTTCCCGACCCCGGCGGGGCGCGGAGGCGGATCGCTCGGGCCTCACTCGTCTTCGTCGCGCTCCCACGGCCAGCGCGGATGCTCGGCGCGCGTGCGACGCAGCGCGATCCCACCCCATCCCGCGATCAGACCCGCCAACACGAGGACCGCACTCGCCCCGCCGCGTACGAGGTCACCGGCGACCGCCGTTGCGAGCACGACGCTTCCCGCGCCGATGAGCACGGCTCCCCATACCGCGATCAGATGGGCGAGTCCCGCCACCAGCGCGATCGCGATCGTCGCGACGTATGACGGCTGTGGTCGACGCAGCGTCGACCACAGCATGAGCGCGAACGCGACGACCGCCGCGAGCATGCCGACGACGCCCGGCATCTGGCCGAGATCCGGGACCGCGATGATGTCCGTGTCGGTGACGATGCTCACGGCGCCGAGTGCGAAGACGGCGAGCGCGAAGAAGCTGATGGTCGCGAGCACGACGGCCAGGACAGCCGAAACCCCCGCGGACTCGGGTCCGCGGGGGTTCGGCGTGGTGGAGTTCGTGATTACCTCGACAGTGTCGGGCCGGCTTCGAGGGTGCGCTCGTACTCGCGCTGCGCCTCGGCGTTCAACTCGGTCTTGCGGGCACCGCTGCGGGCGACCCAGGCACCGAACCAGATGGTCAGTTCACGGGCGAACACGAAGGCCGCGATCGCGAGCGGGGCGAGCAGCTGCTCTCCGACGAGGTCGAGGCCCTGGCTCGCGCTGAGCTTCCAGAACGGGGCCTCGAACAACTGTCCGAGGATATGGCCCGCGTACGCGATGACGCCGACGATGATGCCGAAGACGACCCAGAGCCCCCAGCGCCCCCTGTTGATGATCGCGCCCAGCAGCCAGAAGCCGAGGAAGAACACCACGACGGGCGTCCAGTAGCCCCAGGTGGTCAGGGGGGCGATCGCGGTCTGACCGATGTTCTCGCCGGTCACGTCTCCGGCGATCGCGCCGAGTCCCAGCGCCGCACCGAGGTACAGCACCGCGAAGACGAGTGTCGCCAGGAGTCCGATGGCTCCCGCGGTGCCGCGGTTGCCGCGGTCACGGGGCGGCTCAGGAGCCTGAACGAAGATCGGCTGCGGCTGTGCGGCGGCCGCGGCGACGAGCGGTTCGGACGGGACCACGCGCGTGTCGGCCTCATCGCCGTACTGGGCGTATGCGGCACCGGCCATACCCGACTGCTCATGCCCGAACGGGACCGGCTCGCCCACGATCGGCTCGGGGTAGAAGGAGGCGGTCTCGGCGTCGGCCTGAGCCCTGACCTCTTCGGAGTAGTCGCGCGTCGGGGCGACCGGAGCAGGAGCAGCTGCCGGTGGCGGGGACGCGAATGTCCCGGGGTGATCGCGCTCGGCTTCTTCGAATGCGGCGAGGTCGGGATCGACCGGTGCGGCGACGGGCTTCTGATCGAGGCCGTCGTTCACGCCGTCGTTGTTGCCGGGAACATCCGCACCTGCAGCCGCGGCGGCATCCAGGCCTTCGTTCGCACTGCCGACGACGTCGTCAACGTCAGCCGGCTTCTCGGGCTGGGGAACGTCGGGGTCACTCATGGGGTGCGCCTCTCATCGGATACGTGCATTGTGAGGGTACCTCCGAGCGAACAACCGCTCGCGGAGGCGTGCCGACGTGTCGTCATACGCGAGGACACATCACCGTGACGCGGGTTCAGGGGAGCGCGCTGCGCAGTGCATCACCGGCGAACTGCGCGAGCACCGGGACCATCGGGAGCGACAGCCACACGAGGCCTCCGATGATGCCGACGCACACGATGCCGGCGAACCAGCTCATCCCGAGGTTGCGTCCACCCACCCGTGCCATGCCTCCACGCTACGACCGAAGCACCGACGTGCCGCGGAGCAACGCCGACGTTCGATGCGCCTCGTGCCGGGTCACCGTGCGGCTCGACCGCGGAGGCGCCAGAGCAACCAGAGGCCCGAGAGCGGGATGAGGAGAACACCGATACCCCAGACGCCCATCCAGATCAGGTCGTACCAGGCCGGAATCAAGGGGTTGTTCACGGACGGCGGGGTTCCGGTTCCCGAGGAGCTGCCGCTCGACTCCCCCGCGGAAACGGTGACCATCGTCGAGATGGCGAGGATCGACAGGCCACCCACGACGAACGGCACCACGATCGCCACGACCTTCTCCCCCGTCTTCCACATCGAGCTCAGGCTCACGAGCACGGCGCCGACGAACCATCCCACGACCGGAACGACGATCCCCCCGAAGCTCAGCACCAGAGCCGTGGCGATCGCGAACCCCCGCGTGGAGGTCGCTGCGGGACGGGGCTCCGACGGTCGGGGCACCGGCGCCGCAACAGGGACGGAACCTCCCGCCGGCAGCTCGGCCTGCGCCTCGCGGGCGATCGCTGCCGGGTCGCCGAGGCGGGCGATCCGCGCGGCCGTCGCATCGGCGTCGAGCCCGTGGAGCTCCTCGAGGATGCCTGCGCGGATGTCGGTCGCGACGCCGTGCGGCAGTCCGCGCATCGCCTCGTCCAGCCGTATGAGGTATTTCTCGCGAAGGGTGTCTGCGGTGAGCCCTGCCATGGTCATCCCTCTCCGACGATGCCCGTGACCACACGGGCGAACGGTGTCCACTGCGTACGGAAGCGCTCGAGCTGGTCGATACCGGTCGCGGTGAGCCGATAGTACTTTCGCACCGGACCGCTCTCGGAGGGCTGGTCGAACGTCGTGACCCACCCGTTGTCCCTCAGCCGCCCGAGAAGCGGATACAGCGTGCCGATGCTGGCGATCAATCCCGCGTCGGTGAGCGCATCCGCCAACTGCCAGCCGTACATCGGCTCACGCGCGAGCAGCCCGAGCACGCAGTACTCGACCACTCCCTTGCGCATCTGCGCGCCGACATCCACTGTCATGCACGACAAGGTAGCATGCGAGACAAGTGAGCGAGGACGGCTCTGGGAGAGAGGGCCGTCGCCACCGAAGGGACGACCGCCCGTTGCGTCACCCCTTGGTCGCGCCTGCGGTCAGTCCGCCGACGATGTACTTCTGCAGGAAGAGGAACAGGATCATCACCGGGATCGCCGCCATCACGGCGCCGGCGGAGAATGCCGACCAGTCCGCATAGCGCGGGTTGGCCACGAGTTTGGTGAGTCCGACCACGAGAGTCTGCTGGTCCACGTCGACGAGCATCACGCTCGCGATGACGTACTCGTTGACGGTGCCGATGAACGACAGCAGTCCCACCACCGCGAGGATGGGCGCGACCAGACGCAGGATGATCGTGAAGAAGATGCGCGCATGACCGGCGCCGTCGATGCGGGCCGCCTCGTCGATCTCCTTCGGGATCGTGTTGAAGAAGCCGTACATCAGATAGGTGTTCACACCCAGCGCTCCGCCGAGGTACACCAGGATCAGTCCGGTATGGGTGTTGAGGCCGATGGCGGGGAACCAATCCCCCAGCGTCGACATGAGCAGGAAGATGGCGACCACGGCGAGCAGTTGCGGGAACATCTGCACGACGACGATCGTGACGAGCCCGACGCGCCGCCCCGCGAACCGCATGCGCGAGAAGGCATATGCGGCGCACGCTCCGATGAAGACGGTGACCGCGCCGGTGACCACGGCGATCAACAGCGTGTTGAGGAACCACGTGCCGTACGGATTCTGCGGATCGCTGAGGATGCGCACGTAGCTGTCGATCCCGATGGCGGAGAACAGTTGGTTCGAGCCTGTCAGCGTCCCCTTCGGGTTCAGCGAGGCGGAGACCACGTAGAGCAACGGGAACAGGGCGAAGGCGCTCACGACGATCGCGACGAGGTGTCGCCATCCGGTGTCGGCGAACCACGCGCCGAAGCTGCGGCGCCGCGGGGCGAGCGTCTGCAGGTCGCTGGTGGAGGAAGAGGTGGCGGATCGCTCGGTGGTGGGACTCTGGGTGCTCATGTCAGTTCAGCTCCTCGAGGGCCTTGGTCTTGCGGAAGCTGATGATCGAGATCGTGGCGACCACGATGAAGATCAGGATGGTGAAGGCCGAGGCCAGGCCGTAGTCACGGGTCTGTCCGGTGAAGGCCACCTTGTAGACCATGGAGATCAGGATGTCGGTGTGCCCGACCGGGATCGACACGTCGCTGAAGCGCGGCCCTCCCTTGGTGAGCATGTAGATCAGGTTGAAGTTGTTGAAGTTGAATGCGAACGACGAGATCAGCAGCGGCGCGACGGTGACCAGCAGCAGCGGCAGCTTGATCCGCCGGAAGACCTGCCAGGGGTTCGCGCCGTCCATCACGGCCGCCTCGTTCACATCCTCCGGGATGCCCTGCAGCGCTCCCATGCAGACGAGGAACATGTAGGGGAATCCGAGCCACAGGTTCACCAGCAGCACCGACACCTTGGCGAGGGCGGGGTCGGTGAGCCACGGGATCGCGGCACCGCCGAAGATCACCTGGTTGATGAAGCCGAAGCTCTCGTTCATCATGCCGGCCCAGACGAGTGCGGAGAGGAAGGCCGGGAACGCGTACGGAAGGATGAGGATGATCCGGTAGCCGTTGCGGAATCGCATGCGGGTGTTGTTGAAGACGAGCGCGAGCAGGAGCCCGAGGAAGAACGTCGTCGCGACCGAGATCAGCGCGAACGCGAAGGTCCAGAGCGTGACCGAGATGAGCGGGCCGCGGATCGAGGAGTCGGTCACCGCGCGCACGAAGTTGTCGAAGCCGACGGTGGTCTGCCATCCGGGCAGCAGCTGCTCGCCGTTCTGAGCGGTGAACGCTCCGTCGCCGGTGTCGGAGTAAACCGTCCCGCTGGTCGTGTCGGTGATGGTGTCCGCAGCCTCGTCGTACTCGAGCGTCGAGACGTAGAGGTAGCCCTTCTGTCCGTCCGGCGCGCGCAGGCTGCCGTCGTTGGGGTCGTCGCTGAAGGGGACGGACAGCGTCTCGAGCTCTTCGGAGAGCGTGAACACGGTCGCGAGCGTGAGGGTGCTCCACCCGTCGACCGCGACGGCCTTGCCGCCCTCGAACTCGGCATCGATCTCTTCCAGAGGCTGCTCCGCGGTGCCGAGGAGCGCATCGCCGGTGTCGGGATCGGTCGCGAGCAGCGCGTAGGTGCCGAACTGCTCCACGACGGTCACGGGGTAGGTCGGCGAGTCCTCGACCCGCTCCTGCGCCGAGGCGAGCAGCGAGGAGATCGCCTGGTCCTTGGTGCCGTTGTGGCCGGTGCCGTAGTTCGTGAAGCCGATGTATCCGGTGTAGAGCAGCGTGAACACCTGGAACACGACCAGGAAGATGATGCCGGGCGTGAGGTACTTCGCCGCGATGCGCTTGCGGGAGAAGTAGATGTAGTTGACGAGGACGGCGACCACGACGACGATGCCGAGGATCAGCCATTCCTGGTGGGCGAAGAGCACGAACGCCGCGTACAGCGCGATCGCGTCGACGACGGCCAGCAGGAGGATCTTCAGCAGCATCCAGCCGATCGGTCCGGAGGCGGCCTCCGCGATCTTCGCGGCCTGGCGCTGGCGTCTGGTCGGAGGAGCTGTGCGCTCGTCGGTGTCTGTCATGTCGTCCTCGTCATGATCCTGCCGGGGCGGGCGAGGACGCCCACCCCGGCAGAGTCAGTGTTCTGGCTGTTACTTGAACGCAGCTGTTACTTGATCGCGGCAGTCACGTCGTCGACGAGCTTCTGCCACGTCGTCGCCGGGTCCTCGCCGTTGATGATCGCGGCCTCGGCCACACCCCAGTACTGCCACACCGCACCCATGGCCGGGATGGCCGGCATCGGGACGGCGTCGGCGCCGACGGCCTGGAATCCGGCGATGATCGGATCGGCTGCGGCGGTGTCGGCTGCGGCGGTCAGGGCCGGCAGGATGTTGCCGGCCTGGAACAGTTCGAGCTGCACGTCTTCGGTGCCGATGTAGTTGACGAGGAAGTCGTTCGCGGCGACCTTGTTCTTCGACTCCGAGCTCACGAAGAAGCCCTTCACACCGGCGAACGGCGATGCGGTCTCACCGGTCGGGCTCGGGATCGGGTCGATCGCGACGTTGATGCCCGCGTCGGTGGCCGCGCCCACGTTCCACGGACCGGTCAGCCAGAACGCCGCGGTACCGTCGAGGAACTGCTGCTTGGCGATCTCACCGTCGACGTCGGTGTTCAGGACGCCCGCTGCGCCCTGCGCACCCAGCCAGTCGGCGAAGGCGAAGCCGCCCTCGTTGCCCAGCTGGAGATCGGTGGCGTCGTAGCTGCCGGTGTCGTCGGTGCCGAACACGGGGGCGCCGAACGCGGTCTGGAACGGGTACAGGTGGTACGGGTTGCCCTCGGTCCCCTGCTCCACGACGAAGGTGCCCTTCGAGATCATGTCGTCGAAGCTGGTCGCAGCGGCCGGAACGAGGTCGGCGTTACGCAGCACTGCGATGTTCTCGACGGCGTACGGGAGCATGTAGACGGTGCCGTCGTAGGTGGCGGCCTGCAGCGCGACGGGCAGGTAGTCCTCGGAGCTGTCACCGAGCTCGATCGGCGCGACCACCCCGTTCGTGGAGAGCTCGCCCAGCCAGTCGTGTGCACCCATGACGATATCGGGGCCCTTGCCGGTCGGAACCTGCTGGATGAAGTCGTCCTTCATGTCGTCGACCGACTTGCCCGTGAGCTCGACCTTGACGCCGGTCTTCTCCTGGTAGGCGTCTGCAGCGCCCTGCAGTGCGTCGACGCGCTCGGCATCGACCCAGACGACCAGCTTCCCGCTGTCGTCGGAGCCGGAGGTGTCGTCGCTGCTGGTCCCCGTGGAGCAGCCGGCAAGCGTCAGAGTCGAAACGATGGCGATCGCGCCCGCGGCGACGATGCCCCTCTTGTTCACCTTCATTGGTGTGTGCCTCTCTCAGTGCTGATCACCTGCAAGGACTGCAAGCGCTTACAGTATGCATCGAAAACGCGGCCATTTGCAATGAGAGCGGGCGTCGATATCAACCCGTGACCGAGAAGAACTCACACTCGGGATGTGAAAACGCTTCCACGTCTCGATCGGGGGTGCCCCGTAGACTGCCTGCATGGCGCATGGTTCGGTTTCCATCGCACGGATGACGGCAGGCCTCGTCCTGGCACTGTCCGTGGCCGCCTTGAGCGGGTGCGCCGCTTTCACCACCGGCTACGCGGTGCTGGACCGGGAAGCCGCACCCGCGGACGCGCTGCCGGACGCTTTCGTCGAGCAGGACTCCGGCGATGTCGCCGACCTCTCGTCTGCACGGTTCGTCGGTGAGCACTCCGGCAGCTCGCTCTGGCTGTTGCGCGGGGTCGATCAGGGATCGATCTGTATGCTCGCCCACCAGGACGAGACCGTGGGGAACATGGTCTGCGGAGGCGACGGCGGCCCCGTCGAGATGAGCGGGCCCGCCGGCCACTTCGTCACCGTTCCGGACGACTATCCCACCCCGGACGGAGCCACCCGGATCTCCGACAATGTGTACGCCCTGAGCCCCTGAGCCCCTGCGCGGGGTGAGATCTTCAGCGGGCGGTAACCCCAGCAGCGCCGTGCGGCGTATCGCGGATGACCCGATCTATCCAGTCACGCCGTGGGAGATCGAAGATGGCGTCACGGGAGAACCAGCCGAGTTCGAGGATCTCGTCGAGGTCTGGTGTCGCCTCACTGAGGAGTTCGCACTCGTACGCGATCGTCACGTAGCCGACCCGATCGCCATTGGGATAGGTGACCGTCATCGGTTCGCCTCCGTACGCGCCGATGACTCCCGTGATCCGAATTCGCGCCCCTGTCTCTTCGAGGACTTCGCGGGCAGCCGCATCCGCGGGATCCTCGTCGGGTCCGTTCCAGGGGCCTCTTCCATTGCGCCTCCGTCAGCCGTGCGCGACATATGCGGATGCCCCCGGTTACAGTTGACACATGGCTGACAGTTCATTTGACATAGGGCTGCAGTAGACCTAATGAAAAGGGGCGGCCTCTCGGCCGCCCCTTCTCTATTCCGCCTCGGCGGCCCAGGTGGGAATGATCGTCCACCGCACGGACCGATCCCCGCGATGCGCTGCACGCCGGACCTCCACGCGGGCGATCAGCGGGCGCAAGATCGCGTTCCGCACCTCGGGCGTCATGTCCGGCCACTGACGGCGCAGATCGGGCGACAGGCGCGCCGGGGCGGCCTCCCGCTCGGGGTTGCGCGCGGCCGCGTGGAGTCTCCGCGTCGCGTCGTCCCGCTCGGCCTCGAGCGTCGCGGCCGCGAGGCGATAGGTCGCGTCGCTCATGGTGCCGTCGGCGAGCTTCATCGTGAGCGCGACGAGGCGCTGCTCGACTCGCTCGATCTGCTGCTGCGCTCGCCGCGCTGTCATCTCGACGCGCTGCCCGCGCTCGGCCGTCTGCTGTTCCGCGCTCCGGCGTGCGTTCAGGTCGTCGGCGAGCTGCAGCACCCATTCCTCGACGGTCGCCTCGACGCGGTGGGCGGCGACGCTGACCTGGCGCATGCCCTCGGCGTTCGTCATCGACCCGCGGCTGCAGATGTACATGCGGCCGCCCTTCCAGGCGTTGTGATGCATCGGGCCGCCGCAATCCTCGCACCGGAGAAGCCCGGAGAGCATCGGGCGGCCACTCCGCACCCGCTCTTTCGTGCGCGCTCGCCGCGCGGCCACGTAGGCGTCCCACGTCGCGGCGTCGATCACCGGCTCGTGCGCGCCCGGCCGGAACTCGCGCTCCCACACGGGGAGCTTGCGCGCGGCTGCGTGCGGCTGGTCCTTCGGCCTCGGAGGCGTCTTCACCAGAAGGCCCGCGCCGAACCCGGCGTCGAGCACCTGCGTGACGTCCTGGTAGGCCCACGGCCGGTTCGTCCGGCCGCGGGTGATGCCGCGCTCATTGAGCAACCGCGTGAGCTGCCCGCTCCCCCATCCGCTGAGATAGAGCCGGTAGAGCTCTGCGAGGACCGGGCCGAGTTCGGGGTCCGGCACATAGGTGCGATCGGGCTGCTGCTGGTAGCCGAAGCGCGGGCCTCCCGTGGAGGGGAGGCCGCGCGCGACGCGGTGGTCGCGCGCCTCCTGCCACTGCTCGCCGATGCGCTCCGACTCGAACGCTGCCAGCTCGGTCATCACTCCGCGGGCGAAGCGTCCGGCTGCGGTCCGGTCGTTCGGCTCGGTGGCCGACTCGATACGTCCTCCGGCGAGGTCGGCCATGTCGGCGGCGACCGCCCAGTCGCGGCGGCTGCGGCTGAGGCGCGACCAGCGCCAGACAACCACGACGTCGGCGGTGCCCGCCTCGAGCGCACCGATCGCCGCCTGGACGCCCGCTCTGCGCTTCCACGAGCGGCCGGTGACGCCGGGGTCTGATTCGACCCCGACGACCTCGTATCCGTTCCGCTCCGCGTGCTGCCTCGCGGCGTTCTCCTGCACCTCGAGGCTGATCGACTCCTCGCGATAGGTCGACTGTCGGAGGTAGATCACGGCGCGCTCGACGGCCGGAGCCGCGAGGCGAGTGATCCGGGCGCTCATGCCGTGACCGGGAGGCCCGCGCGGACCTGCAGGTAGGCGTGAAGAAGCCAGGTCCGAATGCCGAGCGCTTTCGCCCAGACCCCTCGGTCCGTGGTCGCGCTCGCCAGCGCCTCGAGGTCGTCGCGGTCTATCAGCCGCGCGGCCGCGAACTGGACCGCGTCGGCGATCGACGGCCGCTCGAGGACGGCGTGGGCGAGCTGGAAGGTGGCCGTGGAGCGATAGTAGGTGCGGCTGCAGTGGCGGACGCGGATCACCGCGCTCGCCGGGTCATACTCGCCCACGTCGGCCGCGTTCGGATCGAAATCGATCCGGATGCCGTGCTCGGCCGCCTCCATCGTCGGGTCGTAACCGAACCCGAGTCCCCCATAGATTTCTGCGGCCGCTGCGTGCATGTGTACCTCGATTGCGTGTTCTCTTTGAGTTGCGTGTGAACGTCCGACCCTAACGCCGCCCCCAGACAGCGAGGCGGCTACTGGCCGCGCGACTGGGCGCGACGCAGCAACTCGTCGGCGAGCTGGGCATCCGTGAACCCGCCGAGGACGGCGGGCTGCACGGTGACGTGGTCTGCGACCTCGTCGGCCTCAAGGTAACCGGCCGCTACCAACCCCTCGAGGGGCGGGCGGCCGTAGGCCCTGCTGACGGTGATCGCCTCACTGATCGTCGGAGGGCGCTCGCCGCGTTTCCAGTAGCTGACCTTCGAGTCAGACACGCCCAACTTACGCGCGATTTCTGCCCCAGACGCCCCGTCGGTAATCGTCCGCAGGTACGTTCCCCAATCGTTACTCATCCCCCCAGCATGGCGAGCGATTTGCGAATCTGCAACTCCTTGCATTCGCGGGAACTAAGTGCATAGCGCGGCTTCATTCGGGAGGCGCGCCGCACTATAGAAAGAATCTTGCGAGAGTTGCAAGTTTGCGAATCCGCGGCGTAGCGTGGCGGACATGCAAACCTGCAACATTCGCAAGCCTTCCCCGATCCGCACCAACTGGTCGCTCGTCGATCGGCTCATGGAGGAACGCGGCATCCGCAACGATGCCGCGCTCGCCGAGCTGGTGGGCACGAGCGCGTCGACCTTCTCCCGCGGCCGCCGCGCCGAGAAGCCGACTCCCGCCCTGATGCTCGCGCTCCGCGCCGCGTTCCCGGACGTGTCGCTCGACGAGCTGTTCTCGATCCCCGACGACGCCGAGGCCGCGGCATGACCCGCGACGAAGCGCTCGACGCCGCCGCCCGCGCTTGGGCCGCCGCGGACGAGCTGCACGAGTCCGAACTCGCCCAGGCCGCCTGAAAGGAGCTACCCGTGTCCACACCCCTCGCTCGCCCGACGGACCCGCAGACGTCGCACGACGCCGTGCCCGCTCGTGAGAAGCGCGAAGAACAGAAGCGCGCGATCCTCCTGCTGCTCACCGAGTGCGGTCCCATGACCGACCACGAGCTGACGTGGCAGTACACGAAACAGCGCGCCCGCCGCAACTGGCCCGCCACGCAGAACGACTCCGTTCGCAAGCGCCGCGCCGAACTCAAGAACGACGGCCGGGTCGTCGACACCGGGCGCGTGTCCGGGTTCGCCGGTTCGCCCGCGTCGACCGTCTGGGCCGTCGCGTGATCCCCCGCGGCCTCGTGCAGCTCGCGCTGTTCGTCATCGGCTCCGCGCTGCTCGCCGCTGCGATCGCCTCCGGCGTCTGGTGGAACTCCGCGTCGATCCTCTCCCTGCTCTGCTTCCTGACCCTGCTCGCAACCACTACCCGGAAGGCCACCCCGTGAGCCACACCATCCACCACGACTCGGGCGTCACCGTGCTCGAGCTGCCGTACTCATCCCCGCCCCTCACCCTCAACGACCGGATGCACCGCATGGCCGAGGCGAAGATCGTCCGCGAGCTGCGGACGCTCGCCGAGGATCTGGCGCTCTCCGTCGGCCTCGGCCAGATGAAGCGCCCGGCCGTGACGCTCGTCTGGCTCGTCACGACCCGCCACAAGCGCGACGAGGACAATCTCGTGCCCACGCTCAAGGCGCTCTGCGACGGCCTGGTTGACGCCGGGCTGGCCGAGGACGACACCCCCGAGCTGATGCACAAGACGATGCCGATCGTCGCCTACGCGAAGGGCCACCACAAGGCACCCGGCCTGTTCCTGACCATCTGGGAACAGGACGGACCGACCGAGGCCGAGATTCGCGCCGTCGAGGCGCTCGGCGCTCGTCTGGGGGTGGCCGCATGACGTTCACGCTCGTGCACGACGGCAAGGACCGCGCGTCCTGGCTCGCCGCCCGCTCCGCCACGCTCGACTCCGTCAGCGCTACCGACGCCGCCCGCATCATGACGGGGTCGGCTCAGGGGTGGGCCTCGCTCCGCAAGGAGAAGGCGTCGAACAAGTCCTGGCGCGGGAACGCCGCTACCCAGCACGGCCGCGACCGTGAGCCGGTGATCGCCGCGTTCGGCCTCGAGCGGTTCGGGCTGCAGCCGTCGACCGCGCTGCTCGGCCGCTGGGGCCACGAGCGCGACATGGCGACGCCCGACGCGCTCTCCCAGCCCGTCGTCGCCGACCTCGGAATCGACGAGGTCGACGGCCTCATGCGCGGCGTCAAGTACCGCGTCGCCGAGTTCGGCGAGTACAAGACGACCGTCAAGGACTGGCCTACGTGGGCCGACGTGCCCAAGCGCTACTACTGGCAGGTCGTCTGGCAGTTCCTCGTGACCGGCGCGGATCGGTGCCGGTTCATCTTCGAGGCGCACGAGAACGGCGTACCGCTCCACATGGAGCCGCGCGTGTTCACCATCGAGCGCGCCGACGTGCTCGAGGACATCGAGCGGGCGCTCGAGCGCGTCGCTGAGTGGCGCGCGGGCGGCGACGACGCCGACGAGGTGCCCGAGGCGCTGCTGCCGCTCGACGGGCTGCTCACGGCCCACGAGGTCGCCAAGGAGGCCGCCGATGCTGCCGCCGAACGCCTCGCCGCGATCGCCGACGAGATTCGCCTCGTCGTCACCGCGCACCAGGCCGTGACCGGCGAGACGGTCCGCTTCGAGGGGTCCGACGGGAACGTGAACCTCTCAACGGCCGGCACTCGGACCGGCTTCGACGCGAAGGCGTTCAAGGCCCGCTATCCCGCGGCCGCGCGCCGCTTCACAACCACCACCCCGACGCAGCCGCGTCTCACCATCACCGGAAGGAACTGAGCCATGACCGCTCCGAAGCCCACCCAGAAGCCCGCCCCGAAGCCCCGCACCACGGCGGCCCCGAAGCCCGCGACGAAGTCCGCGCCTGAGTTCAAGCACCCGACGTTCGTCGCCGCGCTCGCCGCGTTCCAGGCCGCGCTGCCGGACGTGCCCGCCGAGCGCGAGATGACCGTCGAGGACGCGGGCGGTGTGCTCCGCACGCTGCCGTATGCGGACCTCGCCGACATTCACACGGTCGCGCTGCCCGCGCTCGGCCGCGAGGGCCTGTTCTTCTCGGCTCGCCCGACCGTCATCTACGGGGCGGGCTACGGCCTCGCCTACGAGCTGACCCACGAGAGCGGCGAGGGCCGCGAGGGTTTCGTCCCGCTGCCGAACCCGCTGACGGCGACGAGCGACGAGACGCGGCTGCACCTGCAGGCGGCTCGCCGTAGCGCGCTCGTCGCGCTGACCGGTGTCGCTCCCCGCGGCGTCGAGCCGGTGCGCCGCGAGGCCGCGCCCAAGCCCGAGACGACCGCTCCGGCCGCCGACGCTACCCCGGCGCGCGACTTCACCGCCGAGGCGAAGGCCGCGACCGGCGATCACGCCGCGCTGTCCGCGCTCTGGCAGGAGGCCCGCGCTGCTGGCGCTCCGGTCCCCGTACTGGACGCGATCGCCGCGCTCGGCTCTGCCGCCGCTGCTGCTCCCGTCGACGAGGCTGCCGACCCCGGCAACCCCGAGGACGAGGCCGCCTCGAACGACCCGGCCGCTGAGGCGAAGTCGTGACCGACGTCGAGGACCGGTTCAAGGATCAGCGCGACCGCGCCGAGGCCCTGGTCGAACAGTCCGCCTCGGACCCGCTGACGATCGCCCGCACGCTGCACCACCTGTCGATGCTCTCGCGCGAGATGAACGAGACGATCCTGTCGCTCGGCTCCCGCGCTGCTGACCTCCGGGTCGACTACGAGGCGCGGCGTGCTCAGCTCATCGACGGCCACCAGGAGAAGGGCGCGAACCTCACCCGCGCCCGCGACCGGGCGACCTACGAGGCCCGCGAGGACAAGCGCTCTGCCGAACAGGCCGAGCTGCTCGTCGACTACGCGAAGCGGACCCAGGCGTCGGTCAACCGGCGTCACTTCGAGCTGATGAACGTCGGCAAGACAGTCCAGAACGAGGTGCGGTAGTGGCTCGGCCCACCCGCGCCGTCCGTGAGGGCGTCTACTGGCGCGATCAGAACGCGTGCTGCTCCTGCGGCTCGCCCGACGGGCTGACCTTCCAGCACCGTCGGGCGGTCGGCGCGGGCGGGTCGAAGCTGCCGCCGACGTTCTCCGACGGCCTCACGGCCTGCGCGATCTGCAACGCCCGGTTCGAGGGCGACCTGCAGACGCTCGCGCTGCTCAACGGCTGGAAGGTGCCGCGCGGGGTCAAAGACCCCGCGCGGGTGCCCTACTACCACGCCGCCACGAACCGCTGGTACGTCCTCACGGACGAGGGGCCGTGGCGCGTCGAAATCACACGCGATGTGGCCGTGGCGATGAAGCTCGCCGTCTACGGCCCGGAAGGGAGCTACGTCTGATGCCGTGGTTCAAGGTGGATGACGGATTCCACGGTCACCCGAAGGTGATGATGCTCTCGCCGTCGGCGATCGGCCTCTGGCTGCTCGCGGGCACCTGGTCGGCGCAGTACCTCACCGACGGGCTGGTCCCGGCCGGTATGGTGCGCCGGTTCGGCGGCACCCCGGAAGACGCGGCCGACCTCGTGAACGCCGCCCTCTGGCACGAAGCCGACGGCGGCTACCAGTTCCACGAGTGGGCCGAGTACCAGCCGCTCAAGTCCGACGTCGAAGCCGAGCGCGCCGCGTCGCGCGAACGGATGCGCGCCATGCGGGCGAAGCGTAAAGGTGTCGCTGCAGAGGTGGTTCAGGAGAACGCTGATGACGGTGCGGGGGCGGTTCGTCAGAACGTCGGCGAACGTTCCGGAGATGTTCGGGCGAACAAGTCCGAACGTGCTGACGTCGTGCTGTCGGAGTCGGATGGTCGTTCGGTAGAAGTTCGCTCTACCCCGACCCAGCCCGACCCGACCCAGCCGGAAGTACCTAAAGGTACTTCTGGGGGACCGCGCTCGCGCGGCACCCGCATCCCTGAGCCGTTCCTCGTGACCCCGGCAATGCGGGAGTGGGCGGCTGACCGCACGCCTCTCGTGAACGTCGACTCGTCGACCGAGCGTTTCGTCAACCACTGGCGCGCCAAGGCGGGCAAGGACGCGACGAAACGGGACTGGCCCGCTACCTGGCGTAACTGGCTGCTCCGGGATCAGGACGACCGGCAGAACCGCGGCGGCCTGACGCCGACCGAGCGGGCTATGCAGACCGTGGCCGCGGGCCGCGAGCTGTTCGGCCGCCCGGTCACGTCGCTCGAGCTTGAGGACGGCGCGGCATGAGCGGCGACGAGCTGACCGTGCTGCTGACGCGCATCCAGACGCTCGACAACCGCCGAGTGGACAAGCTCACGCTGCAGGCGTGGGAACCGCTCATGGCGGGCGTCGACTACGCGGACGCCGTCGCGGCGGTCAACGCCCACTTCCGGGAGTCGACCGAGTACCTCAAGCCCGCGCACATCATCGGCCGCATCCGGCAGGCCCGGCTCGCCGCGCTCCCGTCGACCATGTCGCCGGAGGCGGGCGAGTGCGCGCCGGGCACTCATCGTCGGCTGCCGGACGGAACGTGCATCCTCTGCCCTCATCGCGAGTTCGCCGATGAGTGAGCCGGTCGCCTACGCCGTCGCTGCGGACCGCTGGCTCGACGAGTTCCTGGCCCGCTGCTCTGACCTCTACCGCTCGTCGGCTCGCTACCGGCAGCGCCTCAATCGGGAGCGGGCACCGCTGTTCGCCTCCACCAACCACAACCCGCCGCACCTCGCGGCGTAACCGAAAGGACCGACCTCATGGCCGGAGAAACCGTCATCACCGTCATCGGCAACCTGACCGCCGACCCCGAGCTGCGCTACACGCAGAACGGCCTCCCCGTCGCGAACCTCACGATCGCGTCCACGCCTCGCGAGTTCGACCGGAACGCGAACGAGTGGAAGGACAAGGAGACGCTGTTCCTGCGCGGCTCCGTCTGGCGCGAGTTCGCCGAGCACGTCGCCGGGTCGCTCAAGAAGGGCATGCGCGTCATGGCCCAGGGCCGTCTGCGCCAGCGCGGCTACACGGACCGTGAGGGCAACCAGCGGACCGCGATCGAGCTGGAAATCGACGAGATCGGTCCGTCGCTCCGCTACGCGACGGCCGAGGTCACCCGCGCCGCGTCGAACGGCGGCGGCGCGGCTCCCGCCGCTGCTCAGACCGAACAGTGGGCGACCCCGTCCTCCGGCGACGACGCATGGTCAACGCCCGGCAGCTTCGGCGACGACACCCCGTTCTGATGCGCCTCAACCCGCTCTACGCGCCCGAGACGCTGCCCAAGCCGAAGCCGCTGACCCGCTGCAAGCGCCGCTGCTGCTGGACGCCGTTCGGCCACACCGCCCGGAAGGGCTGCACCTGCCACCCGAAAGGAGCGTGACATGTTCGCTCTCCCCTGCATCACCGTCCTGTCGAACAAGGGCGGCTGCTACGTGCTCGGCGAGCACCTGTCGAACTGCCTCGGCATCCGGCGCGAGGGATCGCGTGCGGTCCCCTGCACCGGATGCCTCCCCCAGCCCGCGACGCGCGGTCTGCTCTGCGAGTCCTGCTGGGCGCGCCACGAGGCATCCCTCGAGGCGGCCGAGGATCTGATCACGCACGTTCGGTCGATCGAGCGCGCGCCGGTCCCCGATGGGCCGCATGTCCACACCGCGCCGGGTCCGCGCATGATCGTGCCGACGTCGTGGCTCACGGCCGATGCGCTCTGGGCGGACCTCCGCGAGCTGGCCTACCGGCTGGACCCGCTCGAGCTGCTCGAGGTCCGGCCGGGCGGCACGACCGCCTACGGCTTCGGCTCGCGGGACTCGATCGAGCACGTCCGCGACCGCGTCGAGCTGGCCGTCGACATCATCCGGGCGCACGGCCTCGGCGTGGCGCGCTCGGACGTGACGGCGCTGCTGGCGGTCCGGTTCTTCCGGGCGGCTCAGCGGGCGATCGACATGTACCCGCTCGAGGAACAGGCCCAGCCGCTCGCCTATGCGAAGTGCCGGGACTGCGGGAACCGGACGCTCGAGCGCCGCCCGCCGCTCGAGCACAAGGAGCCGATCACGGTCCGCTGCATCTTCCCCGGCTGCGGGGCGGTGTTCCACCCGGCGCTCGTCGAGTACGACCTCGCCACCTACCGCGAAACCCTCGAGGCCGAGACGGCCTCCGACACGAAGGAGTAACCATGCCCACCAACACCCCCTACGCGCGGCACGCTCAGCGTCGCCGCCTCCGGCCGGTCGTCGTCGGCGCGCTCGTCGCGCTCGTCGCTGCTCTCGCGTTCTGCTGCGTCGGCCTCGGCGTCCTGATCGCGATCGCCAAGACGGGAGGCCTCGCGTGAAGATCACCACCGGCCTGACGCCGTCCGTCCGCAAGTGGGTGCTCCCGGCCGGGAGCGCGCACATCTCGCTCGGCGGTGTCGCGCTCTCGCTCCCCACGAGCGGGTCCGGCGCGACGCTCGTCGACCGCGTCGACCTGTTCGTGCTCGAGCTGGCCGCGTCGGCCGACTCGGCCGAGGCCCGCGAGGGCACCGCGCAGTCGTTCACGCTCGTCGGCTCCGAGCCGATCATCCACCACCGCCGCATCGAGTACGTCCTGCACGACGGCCCCGGCGACCGGATGGGCGAGTACGAGGCGCACATGCGCGCTCGGTATGGCGCTCCCGACGACGCTCTCGTGCGCGACTACCCGCTCGGCCTCTACGCCGACGGCATCCGTCGCGAGCTGCGCTGGTACGAGGTGACGATCTGATGCCCGGCCGCCGTCAGGACGACGCGATCTACTCGCTGCTCAAGCGCGGGCTGCTGCCCGGTGCCGACGACCGGTTCCGCCCGGCCACGTCCGGCTCCATGCTCGAGTGCGTGCTCTGCGGCGCGACCGGCTACGGTGTGCTGCAGCCCGGCCCGGAGAAGCAGATGACCGGGCGCTGGCAGCTCGCGCACCTGCTCCCGCACGCCTACCGCTGCACCTGTGGGCGCGCGTTCCTCTCGGCCGCGTCGTGGGCGATGCACCTGTACCACGAGCGCCACGATGCGCCGCGGGCGGATGCCCCGGCCGAGGGGGTGACCGCATGAAGGGCTCGCCTGAGGCCGCGCGGCTCCGGCTGCTCGGCGATCGCGCCGCATGGCTGCGTAAGGAGTCGGCCGAGCTGCGCACGCGCGTGCTCGTCGAGAAGACGTTCGCGGACGAGTACTGGGCGCATGTCGAGGGGACGGCGGCGTGGGCGCGGTTCCTCACCGCCCGGCGCGTGAAGGACGCTCAGCGGGCGCTGCTCGGGAAGCGGCGGAAGCGGTGATCGGCCAGGTGCAGACAGCCCCGGCTCCGCACTTCCCCCACACCGAGTTCCTGCGCGGCGCTGTCACCGCGGCGTGCCCGTGCGGCTGGCGCGTCCCGGCCGTGAATCACGAGCACTCGGTCCGCATCGGCCGGGAGCATGTCGACGAGCGGGCGCGGGCCGAGATGGACGCGCTGCTGGGCGGGGGTGCGTAGTGGCTACTCTCGTCACCGTCGAGACGGCGGCCGAGAAGGCCGGTAAGTCGGTCCGCTCGATCTGGCGTTACGTCCAGAAGCTCGAGGACGACGGAGAGGCGGTGATCTACCGGCTGCCGGGGCTGCAGAAGTCGCTCATCGACTGGGACCTCGTCGGCCCCGCCGCCCTGTCCGTCAAGCGCGGGAACCCCCGCCACCGCGAGTCTCGCAGTAGTTGCAACATCTGAGACTTGCAAGTATTTGGCGTAAGTGACATGATCTCTTATGTCGGATGGTTCAGACTGTCCACTCAAACCCCCGCCTCCGGTGACTCCGAGGCGGGGGTTTTCTCATGCGTTCGTGTGGGGTCGCAGGTCCGGTTTCCAGGGGTGGGCCGGGGTGGCCTCCCCTGCACGAACTCGCGGGCCGGTCGCTGTCCTCTCCTGCAGCGCCCGGCCCGCCCTCACCCCTGGGAGGTGCCGTGGTCAACCTCAGCTCACCTGCCTACCTCGACATGCGCTCCGATCTGCGGGACATGTGGGCGGCCGCGCAGGCTCCGTGCTGGCTCTGCGGTCAGGCGATCGACTACTCACTCCCGTTCGGCGACAAGAGCGCGTTCGAGCTGGATCACGTCAAGCCGCGCAAGACGCACCCGTGGCTGACGCTCGACCGGAACAACTGCCGCCCCTCACACTCCCGCTGCAACCGGTCGAAAGGCGCGGGCGCTGCTGGTCCCGGACTCGGCGAGGCATCGGAGGACTGGTAGCCACGCCTGGAACAAAAGTGGAACAAGCCGTGCAGGTCTGCAAAGCTGGCAAGCATGAAGAAGTCAGCCAAGATCACCCTGGGCCTCGCGGCGGTCGCCGTCGCGGGCGTCACCGCCTTTGCCGTCCCCGCGATCGCGGCTACCTCCACCCCCGCCGCCGCTCCCGCGGCATCCGCGCCGACCCACAAGCCGACGCCCGAGGCGGTCGCCGCTGTCGACGCTGAGCCGACCGCGGCCGACGAGTGCAAGAGCGAGGCCTGGATCCAGATCGGCTCCAAGACGGAGGGCGACTACACGGTCAAGATGACCGGCGGCTCGATGGTCGACCGCGGCGCTCGCGAGTTCGCGCAGGGCGAGGTGCAGCTCGACGCCAACGGCTACCCCGCGACCTACACGGTCGCCCCTGGTGACGTTCCCGCGTCGATCGGCGACCGGTTCTGCATCGAGAACGGCGTGCAGCTCCCGCTGCTCAACGGCTACAAGGGCGGCGATGCCCTGCAGCCCGGCGACGTCATCACCCTGAACGCCGACCTCATCACCGACTACGTGTTCCCCTACGCCGACTAGTCGCGCACGCTTCCGAAGGCCCCGCTCCCATCTTGGGAGCGGGGCCTTTTTCGTACCCGCCGCGAGCGCCACCCGAGGCCTCGCGCTGTCAGAAAGGGGCCTCCAATGCCCTCCGAAATCATCGAGTCCAACGGCCAGGCTGGCGACGGCTCCGCTCAGGACTACTTCAAGTACCGCAACCTCTCCGGCACGGTGCGCGTCCGCCTCCTTGACGTGTCGATCAGCGGCGGGCGGCGCTGGGCCGATCCCGCGCGCTTCCACTTCGAGCTGGTGAACAACACGGGCGGCATTCACGGCTCCGGCACGGCCTACAAGAACTGGGGGGTCGACGGTGCCTTTGCGGCTATCGGCCTTCTCGCTGGCGCACGTAGCGTCCGGCTCCGCGTGCGCGCCTGGGTGATTACCTACTCGACCCAGACGGACTACAACTTCAACACCTGGCGCGCCGAGCTCTCCTGGGGCTGATCGCCGCTCCAAGGCCCCGCTTCCCACCTGGGAGGCGGGGCCTTCCCTGTACCCCGCCCCGCAATCCGTCGTGGCGGTTCACTGACGAAAGGACACACATGGTTGTCGCATCCGGCTCCGCTCCCCAGACGGGCGGCTCCGTTCAGCCGACGAACTTCTGGACCTACCGCAACTTCAGCGGCAACGTCCAGGGCCGCGTGCTCGACATCACCCGCGCCGACGGCACCTCGTGGCAGTACGGCTCGCTGTTCGTCGAGTTCATCGCTCAGGACGGCGTGCGCCACATGAGCAAGACGCTCACCAAGACGTGGGGCGTCAAGCCTGGGTTCACGGCGATCGGCGCGCCGGTCACCAACCCGTACCTGCGCCTGCGCATCTCGCCCAACACCCAGCCTGGCGGCTACGCCGGTCAGTGGTGCTACTTCGACCTCGAGCTGATCTGGTAACCGATCGCTCACCACAGAGGCCCGCTCCCCGCTCGGGGGCGGGCCTCTGCTGTCCCCTGTCGTCTAACGGCAAGACGCCCGGCTCTGGATCGGGCGATCGAGGTTCGAGTCCTCGCAGGGGAGCGCATCACCCCCAACCCCAACCACGAAGGAGCGCCGCATGGTCATGCTCGCTGTCCGCCCCACGTCCGCCTCGGTCATGTACGAGCCGGAGGTCGTACTCCCCCACCTGCCCTGCGAGGAAGTCGCGCGGGCGATGGTCACCGTCGAGGTGCACGACGTCGACTCGAAGTTCATCGAGTCCCGGCTGAACCGTAAGTGCGAGGTGTGCGGCCTGGACGATTCGTCGGACCCCCTCACCCACGACACCCTCGTCTCCGCTCTCGCTCTGCTCGCTCCCCCGGCTGAGGGCGAGATGAGCGCCGCCGAAATTGCCGAGGCGATGCTCTCCGACATGGCCCTGAGCCGCGCCGAACAGGCCGCCGAGCTGGCCGCGCGGGCCGCCGAGTAACCCCACCCCGAAGCAAGGAGATTCACATGCGCAAGGTCACCCTCTCGGGCGGCAAGCTCGACGGCAAGTCGTTCCTGGTCGCCGACGATTCCGACACCCTCATCCACCACGCCGCGCACAACGGCCAGTACCGCCTGAACGGCGCTTACGGCGAGTGGGTCGAGTACGGCGAGGTCACGGTCGATATCACCCCCGACACGTCGGCGCTGGTCGCCGCTCTGGCCGATGAGCTGCCTACGGACCTGCCGGGCCTCGCTCTGCACGCCAAGGCTGGCCGTCGGGTGCTCATCGTCGGCCACACGCTGCGCGCTGCTGACGAGCTGTGGCAGACGGTCGCCGAGGCGGCCGCTGACGACGAGTCGCTGCTGCGCATCCGGCACGCGAACGGGGATGCCCGGATCGAGTTCAAGAGCGGCGGGTTCGTCCGCGCTGTCTCGCCTCGGTCGCTGCGCGCGCGCGGCATCGCTGCCGACGTCCTGTACGTGTCCACGGAGGCGGCCTCTCTGGGGTCCGCTGAGCTGGCGTCCGTCATGGCGACCCTCGCGTCGTCCTCGGTCGGCCTCGTCATCCACGAGGGGGCCTGAGCATGGGTGTTCGTCGTCTCGCGGGTGCCGTGGCCGCTGCTGCTGTCGCGCTCGCTCTCGTCGGCTGTGGCCCTGCTCGCGGTGTCGAGGATGCCGGGGAGAGTAGCGGCCGCATCTACCAGTCGACCGAGCGGCTGGCCGACGGCCGCTCTGTCACGTGCCTGGTCTACAAGTCCGGCTATGCGGGCGGGCTGTCCTGCGACTGGGCGGGTGCACGGTGAACCGGGATGAGAAGTCCTACGAGGCGGGCCGGTCGTTCGCTCGCCGCTGGGCTGGCCCGTTCCTGGTGGTCGTCGTCGGCCTGTACGGGCTGACCGGCCTGGTGGGCCTCGCTCGTCTGGTGTTCGGCATATGACCCGCGGGCCTGGCTTCACCTATGCAGTGTTCGACGAGGTGCGCGTGTTCACCCCGGACGTGCTGCGGGCTATGGCTCCCGTGGTGCTGCCTCGTGCTGGTATCTCGAGCCTGGTGTCCTCTGCCCTGGTGGCTGACTCCTACCGGGCATCCCTGCTGCGCCGTCGGCAGTGGCTCATCGCTGACGTGGCTCGTGTCTACGGGGTGGCCCTGTACCCGCACCCGCGCCGTGCTCACGCTGTGGTGTGTGCTGCCTCTGACGTCGCGCGTCTTCGGGCTGCTGTCATGTCGGACCGGATGCTCTCTGCTGTGGGCCGTGGGTACTACCTCGGCCTGGGTGGAGAGATAGACGTGGTGTCCGCTGCTGACTGGACGTGTGACCCGCTGCGTGTGTCTCTCGCTCGCTGGGTAGCGGTGAGCCTGGTCCGGCCGCTGCGGCGCGTGCTCGCCCTGTTCGGTCGCACACCGGCCGCACACGGCTGATCCGGCCCTAGTGGGCCTACCGGGGGAAGGGGCGTCTGGATCGCTGGACGCCCTTCCCCCAGGTACCTCTTCCGGCAGCTGTTTATCTCCCCCCGGCCGTTGACCCCCATCACGTGCGCGTGCGCGCGCGACCCCCCAGACACCCCTCACCCCAAGGAGCGCCACATGTTCACTGGCCTGTTCTCGTCCGAGTCCGTCTCTGCCGGTCACCCGGACAAGCTCTGCGATCGCATCTCCGACGCCGTGCTCGACGCCTACCTCACGGTCGACCCCGACGCGCGGGTCGCGTGCGAGACGGCGGCCGGTCCCGGCTGGGTCCGCGTGTTCGGCGAGGTCCGGTCCTCCGGCACGGTCGACGTCGAGCGCGTCGTCCGCGGCGCGATCCGTCGCGCGGGCTTCGAGTCCGAGGCCGACGGGCTGGACCCGGTCGGCTGCGACGTGCAGGTCGCGCTCGTCGCCCAGTCGCCCGAGATTGCCGCGGGCGTCGATCGCTCGCTCGAGGCGCGCGAGGGTGCGACCGATCCGCTCGACCAGCTCGGCGCTGGCGACCAGGGCCTCATGTTCGGCTTCGCCTGTACCGAGACGGAGTCGGCGATGCCGCTCGCGCTCGTGCTCTCCCACCGGCTGACCGGCCTCCTGCCGATGCTGCAGGGGGCGGGGCCGGATGCCAAGGCGCAGGTGACCGTCGAGTACGTCGGCGGCAAGCCTCGCGTGCGGACCGTGCTCTGCTCCGTGCAGCACTCGGCCGACGTCGACCTTGAGCGGTTCGAGGACTCGGTGCGCGCGGTCGTCCACGCCGTGCTCGTCGAGGTCGACCAGCACTACGGCGTCGAGGTGCTCGTGAACCCGTCCGGCTCATTCGTGCTCGGCGGCCCTGCAGCCGACGCCGGACTCACCGGCCGCAAGATCATCGTCGACACCTACGGGGGTGCTGCTCGCCACGGCGGCGGCGCTTTCTCCGGCAAGGACTCGACGAAGGTCGACCGGTCGGCCGCCTACGCACTCCGGCACGTCGCCAAGACGATCGTCGCCGCTGGCCTCGCCGAGCGCGTCGAGGTTCAGGCCTCCTACGCGATCGGGAAGGTCGCGCCGGTCGGCTTCGCGGTGGACACGTTCGGCACCGGCACGGTCGCCGACCACAAGCTCGCGCGGGCGATCGGCGAGGTGTTCGACCTCCGTCCGGCCGCGATCATCGAGCGCTTTCACCTCCGCGATCCGCGCTTCGAGGACACCGCATCGGGCGGTCACTTCGGCCGCCGCGAGTTCCCGTGGGAGCGGAATCTGCCCGTTTCGGCGCTGCTGACCGCTCTCAACTGACGCCCACAGACGCCCTGCAGCCCGAACGCGAGGCTGCAGGGCGAGAACCCCCCGCAGACGCGAGTCAAGTCGTCACAGCCCCTCACGGCCCGCCGCTCAGCCCCGCTTTCGCAGAATCGCCGAACGCGAGGGAGTCGGGATGCTCGTGTGCGATCGGGGGGTCGACCGCTCAGCGGGGCGCACACGGCCGCACAGGCCTATGCAATTTCGCCGATCCGCGCTCGCGCGCCCACCCCGAAGGACACCCCCATGAGCCTCGAAATCTCCGCTCAGCCGCTCGACGAGCTGACCCCGTACTACAAGAACCCGCGCAAGGGCAATGTCGACGCGATCGCCGAGTCGCTGCGCGTCCGCGGCCAGTACAAGCCGATCGTCGTCAACGTCGGAACGTACACCGGGCGGCCGATGGAAATCCTCGCCGGGAACCACACCTACCTCGCGGCCGCCGCTCTGAGCTGGGACACGATCGACGTCGTCACGGTCGACGTGCCCGACGAGCAGGCGGCGCAGATCGTCGCCGCCGACAACCGGATCGCCGACCTCGGCGACTACGACGACGACCTGCTGCGCGACGTCCTGACCGAAGCTGGCGACCTCACCGGCACCGGCTACACCGACGCCGACCTCGAGGCGATGTTCGCCGAGCCGAGCGCGCCGTCGGAGAAGTCGAGCCTCGCGTCCGAGTTCGGCGCTCCCCCGCTGACCGTCCTCTCGTCCCGCGCGGGCGATTGGCAGGAGCGCAAGAAGGCGTGGATGAGCGCCGGGCTGCGATCCGAGGCGGGCCGCGACGAGGCGCTCGTGTTCGACTCCCCCCAGTCGCGCTACATCAACTGGTACGACGTGAAGAACAAGGCCGAGGCGGCCGCGGGCCGCGCGCTCTCGGATGCCGAGGTCATGTCGAACCACAAGGAGTCGCTGCGCGACATCGGCGGCGGCACGTCCGTGTTCGACCCCGCTCTCGCCGAGCTGCTGCTCGCGTGGTACTCCGCGCCCGGCTCCCGCGTGATCGACCCGTGGGCGGGCGGTGCCGTTCGCGGCGTCGTGTCCGCTGCGCTCGGCCGCGAGTACGTCGGCGTCGAGCTGCGGCCCGAGCAGATCGAGGCCAACCGCGCCATGATGCCGGTCGTCCGCGACGCTACGGCTGCCCAGCTCGGCGACGGCGACGGCTCCGCTGAGTGGTTGGCCGGCACTGTGGCCGACGTGCTCGGCGACCTGCCCGACGAGTCGTTCGACCTCGCTTTCTCCGAGGCTCCGGCGTTCCCCGCCGAGGTCCGCGGCGAGGACGACGGAACGCCCGACTCCCGGCCCCGCTGGATCGACCCCGAGTGGATCGAGGGCGATTCGACGGTCCGCCTCGCGGCGATCGAGGGCGAGTCGTTCGACATGGCGCTCGGCTGCCCGCCCTACTACGACCTCGAGGCGTACTCGGACGATCCCCGCGACCTGTCCAACATGACCCCTGCCGAGTTCGACGCCGCTATGGCGCGCACGGTCGCTCAGGTGGCCCGCGTGCTGCGGCCGGACTCGTTCGCGGTGTTCGTCGTCGGCTCGGTCCGCGACAAGAAGGGCCACATTCTCGACATGCGCCGCTGCATGTCCCAGGCCGCCGAGGCCGCGGGCATGGCGCTCGTCAACGACGCTGTCCTGCTGACCCCGGTCGGCTCCGCTGCCATGCGCGCGGCCCGCGGCTTCCGCGGCGGCCGCACCCTCGCTCGCGTGCATCAGGAGGTGCTCGTCTACGCGAAGGGCTCGCGCAAGAAGGCCGCCGAACGCCTCGGGCCGGTGTCGTTCGCCGCGATCCGTGAACCGGAAGGGGACGTGGAGTGACACCCGAACAGATCGCTCAGGCCCTCGAGGGCCGCCGACGCGGCCTCGCGTTCCCGGCTATCGCCGCGACCCTCAAGGTCGACGAACAGGCCGTCAGGGACGCCGTGGCGGCCGCTCTCGCGGCTCAGCCGGTCGACCTGGACGTCGAGCAGGAGCGCGCGCTGTCGTTCTCCCGCATCGACCGCATGATGACCGGCGTCTGGCCGCGGGCCGTCAAGGGCGAGCCGGAGGCGATCGACCGCGTCCTCAAGCTCGAGGAAATGCGCGCCCGGCTGCTCGGCGAACCCGAGCGGGTCCGCGACGGCATCACATCGGCCGTCGAGGAAACCATCGACGCGCTCGACCTCGAAACGGAGGACGCGGCGCTCGTCGCGTCTGTCCGACAGCTCGCCCGCCAGATCGACCACGCCATGTCCTACGGCTCGTCCGTCGAGGCGACCAAGGCCATGTATCTACTCCCCCACCTGTGGAACGGGCTGGGCAAGCTCGGTGCCACTCCTGAGGCCCGCGAAGAACTCAAGAAGCGCGCCGGAGGTACGGATGGGAAGGGCAAAGACAAGCGGGCGACGCTCCACGCGCTCCGCACCGCCGCGCAAGCGGCTCGGGCATGAGAAGCCCCGCGTATTCACGCCGCCGCTGCGACGACTGACCCGCAAGACCACCCACGGCTACGCGGCGATCGAGTTCGCCGAGGCCGTGCTCGAGATTGTGCTCCTGCCGTGGCAGAAGTGGCTGCTGCTGCACGCGCTCGAGCTGGCGCTGGACGGCACCTACCGCTTCAAGACGGTGCTGCTGCTCGTCGCCCGCCAGAACGGCAAGTCGACGCTCATGCAGGTGCTCACGCTCTGGCGCATGTTCGCCGACGGTGCTCCGCTCGTCATCGGCACGGCGCAATCGCTCGACATCGCCGAGGAACAGTGGCGCGGCGCGGTCGAGCTGGCCGAGTCGATCCCCGAGCTGGCCGAACAGATCGAACACGTCGACAAGACGAACGGCAAGAAGGCGCTCCGGCTCGCGACGGGCGAGCGCTACAAGGTCGCCGCTGCCTCGCGCCGCGGTGGCCGTGGCCTCTCCGGCGACCTCGTGCTGCTCGACGAGCTGCGCGAGCACCAGAACTGGCAGGCCTGGTCGGCCGTCACCAAGACGACTATGGCCCGGCCCCAGGCCCAGATATGGGCGGCGTCGAACGCGGGCGACCTCGCGTCGATCGTGCTCCGGCACCTGCGCTCGCTCGCCCACCGCGCTCTCGGATATCCCGACGGCGAGGACGGCATGGTCGAGCTGCCGCCCCTGGACGCTGAGTCCGAGGACGAATCGCTGGGCATCTTCGAGTGGTCCGCTGCTCCCGGTCGCGCGATCCACGATCGCGACGGCTGGGCTGAGGCGAACCCCTCGCTCGGCTACACGGTCGACGAGCGCTCCATCGCCGCGGCCGCGGGCACCGACCCCGAGTGGGTGTTCCGCACCGAAGTGCTCTGCCAGTTCGTCTCCATGATCGGCACAGGGCCTTTCCCGGCCGGTGCATGGGTGACGGCGCTCGATACCCGCGAGGACCGCGCAGAACGCCGCGTGCGGCGCGACATGTCCCGCCCCGCTTGCTACGGCATCGACATGTCGCACGACCGCGGCATGGTGCACGTCGCGATCGCCTTCTGGGACACCGAAGGGCGGATGCGCGTCGAGCTGGCCGCCTCGCGGTCCGGCCCCGACTGGCTGGTCCCGTGGCTCACGTCGCCCGACCGAAAGGTGGCGCCAGAGTTCGTCGCGCTGCAGCGCTCCGGTGCGCCCATCTCGGCGCTCTGGAAGTCGATCAGCGAAGCCGACGGCGTCACCGCTTACGAGTGGGGCGGCTCCGAACTGGCGGGCTGGCACGGCCTGTTCTTCGACCTCATCGCGAAGGGCGTCGCCGAGGAAGACCCCGAGGTGCGGCTGACGCACGGCGAACAGCCGTTGCTCGACGTCGCGGCCGGGTCCGCCTCCGTCAAGTCGCTCGGCGACGGCTGGGTCGTCGACCGCAAGGCATCCGTCGCCGACTCGTCGCCGCTGCTCGCGGCGATCGCGGCCGTCGGCCTCCTGACCACCAATCCCGAGCCGACCTTCGTGTCGGCCTACGAGAACGGCACCCTCGCCGTCCTCGACTGACCCGGAAGGGGACCGCATGGCATTCCGAGACGCGATCCAGGGGCTGTTTCAGCAGCGCGATCACCGCTCGCAGATCGACTGGCTCGGCCCGACGTTCCGGTCGATGATCCTCGGGCTGACGCCCGAAGAGCTGTACCGCACCCAGCCGCATCTGCGGATCGTGCTGTCGTTCGTCGCCCGCAACATCGCCCACCTGGGGCTGCACTCGTTCGAGCGCGCCGCGGACGGCGATCGGCAGCGGCTCCGCGACGATCCGCTCGCGCTGCTGCTCAAGTACCCGAACCCGAACCTCACCCAGTTCGAGCTGCTCGAGAACCTGGCGAGCGACATGGGCCTCTATGACGTCGCCTACTGGTGGGTGTTCGAGGATGCCGACCGGCCGTCCGGCTGGCGCATCCAGCCGATCCCCCCGGCCTGGGTGGCCGAGCAGCGAGGCGGCGACGCCTTCGCCCCGGCCGAGTTCATCATCGTGCCGCCGTCCGGCGAGCGGGTGCCGGTCCCGGCCGACCAGATGCTCGTGTTCCACGGCTGGAACCCCGGCCGCCCGAAGCACGGCACGTCGCCGGTCGAAACGCTCAAGCAGGTACTCGCCGAGCAGGTTCAGGCGTGGTCCTACCGTGAGCAGATTTGGCAGCGCGGCGGCCGCGTCGGCGCGTACATCACGCGCCCGAAGGAGGCCACCTGGTCCGACGCTGCGCGCGAGCGGTTCGCGAAGGACTGGAAGGACCGCTGGACCGGCAAGGACGGCAAGAAGGCCGGAGGCACGCCGATCCTCGAGGACGGCATGGAACTCAAGCGGCTCGGCTTCGCCGCCCGCGAGGAGGAATGGGTCGAGGTCGCGAAGCTCGCGCTCGGGACCGTCGCCGGGGTCTACCACGTGAACCCCGTCATGGTCGGCGTGCTCGACAACGCGAACTTCTCGAACACCAAGGAGTTTCGCAAGATGCTCTACTCCGAAACGCTCGGGCCGACGCTCGCGCGTATCGAGGACCGCATCAACGCCTTCCTGGTCCCGCGCATCGCCAAGGGCCGCGACGTCTATGTCGAGTTCAACATCGACGAGAAGCTGCAGGGCGATTTCGAGGAACAGGCCAAGCTGCTCTCGACGTCGACCGGCGCTCCGTGGATGACCCGCAACGAGGCCCGCGCGCTCCGCAACATGCCCGCGCTCGACGGCGGCGACGAGCTGATCGTCCCGCTCAACGTCGTGAACGGCGGCCAGGCGTCGCCCCGCGACTCCGGCACCCAGAACGAGCTGTCCGGCCCGGCGATCACCAAGGGCGCGCTCGCCATGCTCGAGGCCCTGCACGAGACGCACCCCGAGGCGGTCGTCACCCTGCTGCGCTCGATCGCTACTCCGAAGGCGCACGACCTCGGCGAGCTGCGCGTGCTCGGCACCGGCCGCAAGTCGGGTCCGGTGCGCGCGAAGGCTCAGGCCGACGACGCGCATCGCGAAAAAGCCGAGGCCGTCGTCTCGGCGTTCTTCGAGCGCCAGCGCAAGTCCGTGCTCTCCCGCCTCGGCGGGAAGGACGCGGCCTGGTGGGACGGCGACCGCTGGGATGCCGAGCTGGCCGCTGACCTGCTCGCGCTCGCGCTCGAGACGACCCCCGAGGTCGCGGCGGCCGCGCTCGCGAAGGCCGGGCTGTCCGGCGACTACGACGCGGCTCGCACCGAGGCATTCCTCGAGGCGATCGCCAAGTCGCGCGCCGGGGCGATCAACTCCACCACGCGCGACCAGATCGAGGCGATCCTCTCCGGCTCCGGCCCCGAGGGCGTCACCGATCCGGCGCATGTGTTCGAGAAGGCCGCCGACTCTCGGCGCGACGTCATCGTCGCCACGCTGCTGACCACGCTCGCCGCGTTCGCGACGGTCGAGGCCGCGAAGCAGAACGGCGGGGGCACCAAGACGTGGCTCGTCACGTCAAAGAACCCGCGGCCCGAGCACGCCGCCATGAACGGCCAGACCGTCCCGGTCGACGAGCCGTTCTCCAACGGCGCTCAGTGGCCCGCCGACCCCGTCCTCGGGGTCGACGGCGTCGCGGGCTGCGAGTGCGACGTCGAAGTCAACTTCCCCGGCTGAAAGGAGCCGACATGAAAGTCAAGTCCGTACCCGTCAAGTTCAAGGCGGGTGAGGCCGACGGGCTGAAAGAGGGCGAGTTCCTCGTCTACCCGTCGACCTTCACCCGCACGCCGGACTCCTACGGCGACGTCGTCGCCAAGGGCGCGTTCCTCTCCGGCATCGGCAAGCGCAAGGAAATCGGCGCGGTCCTGCCCGGCCTGTTCGGGCACCGCATGGACGACCCGCACATGTACGTCGCTTCGGCGATCGACGAGGGCGAGGACGAGCACGGCTGGTGGGTCAAGGGCGTGTTCGACCTCGAGGACGTCACCGCCGCGAAGGTCTACCGGCTCGTCAAGTCCGGCCGCATCCGCGAGCTGTCGTTCGCCTACGACGTGCTCGACGGTGCCGAGGTCGACCTCGAGGACGGTCGCAAAGCCTACGAGCTGCGCGACCTCGACGTGTTCGAGTTCTCGTTCGTGCCGGTCGGCGCGAACCGCGACACGTCCGTCGTCGCCGTCAAGTCCGCTGTCGACGCTCTGGTCGACGGCGTCAAGTCCGGCCGGGTCATCTCGGCCAAGAACGAGGAATCGCTCACGAGCGCGGTCGCCGCGCTCGACGCCGCGTCCTCGTCCATCAAGAACGTCCTGTCCCAGCTCGGGGCGGGCAACGAGCAGGAGAAGGCCAGCGGTAAGCCCGCGGTCAAGGACGAGGGCGCTCCGGGCGTCAAGTCCGAGGACCGCGCGCCGACCCCGTCCGCCTCCGATGCCTGGCTCAACACCATCCGCGCGAAGGCCTTCGGTCCCGACGGTCTTCGCCTGATCCCCAAGGAGGGGAAATGAACCCGAAGGAAAAGCTCGCTGCCCTGCTCAAGCAGATGTCGGCGATCGCTGCTGGCGCGAAGGCGTCGAACCGTGACCTGACCGCCGAGGAAATCGAAGACCTCGAGGCGAAGGACGCCGAGGCGGACGAGCTGCGCGAGCAGATCGCCCGCGGCGAGAAGTCCGCCGCTCTCCTGGCTCGCATCGGCGGGCAGAAGTCCGAGTCCGAGCCTGCCGCGGATGCTCCCGCTGGCGAGCGCGCGAAGTCGCTCGGTGACCACTTCGTCAAGGGCCTGAACGGTCGCTCGCTCAAGGAGCCGGGCACCATCCACGTGCCCGAGTACAAGGCGGCCACCGACACCCAGGCCGTCGGCGGCAACGAGGGTGCCTACGGTCCCCTCATCACCGACGTGGACCGGTCGTTCATCCTGCCCAAGCGCGAGCGCCTGGTCGTCGAGGATCTGCTCGGCGACGGCACCGTGTCCGGCACGGCGATCACCTACCCGGTGTTCGGCGCGCTCGAGGGCGGAACCGACTTCGTCGCTGAGGGCGGCCAGAAGCCCCAGATGCACGTCGGTGACCCGACGTGGCGCACCGACGCTCTCGGCGAGGTCGCGGGCTGGTTCAAGATGACCGACGACATGGCCGAAGACCTCGAGTACGTCGTGAGCGAGATCAACAGCACCGCGCTGTACGACCTCGCGCAGCGGTCCGAGGTCGCGATCCTGTCCGGCGACGGCACCGGCTCGAACCTGCTCGGCATCCGCAACCGCTCCGGCGTGCAGACGCACGCGCAGGGCGACGACACGGTCGCCGACGCGCTGTTCAAGGGCATCCGCCGCGTGCAGACCGCGACCGGCTTCTCGGCCGACGGCGTGATGATCCACCCGCTCGACTACGAGGCGCTGCGCCTCGGCCGCGACGGCAACGGCCAGTACTTCGGTGGCGGCTACTTCCAGGGCCAGTACGGCCAGGGCGGCGTGCTCGAGCAGCCTCCGATCTGGGGTCTGCGCACCGTCGTCACGCTCGCCGCTCCGCAGGGCGAGCCGCTGGTCGGCGCGTACCGCGCCGCGGCGAAGGTGTTCCGCAAGGGCGGCGTCCGCGTCGAGTCCACCAACTCGCACCAGGACGACTTCACCAACGACAAGATCACGGTCCGCGTTCGTCGCCGCCTGGGTCTGCAGGTGAAGTACCCGGCCGCGTTCGTGAAGGTGGCGCTCCGCCCCGCAACGGGCGAGTGACCCTCTGCAGCCCGGCCTCGGCTCGCGCCGGGGCCGGGCTGCCTCGTGCCTGGAAGGAGCACACATGAGTCTCAAGAGCTACACCGTCAACATCTCCGGGCTGCCGCACACGCTGCAGCTCTCCGACGAGGACGCGGCCCGCCTCGGCGACCGCGCCGTGCTGGTCAAGGCCAAGGCTGCCGCGAACAAGGCCGCCCCGAAGGCCGCCAACAAGTCCGCCCCGAAGGCCGCCAACAAGTCCGCGCCGAAGGCCGCCGACAAGGCCGCCGCTCCGGCCGACGACAAGGCCGCTGACCCGGCCGACGACAAGGCCAACGCCGCCGATGACGAATCGGCCGGCACTGGCGACGACAACGCCGACGGCTCGTCCGACGGCAAGGAGGCTGACGCCTCCGACGACTCCGACTGGTGAGGTAATCGTGCCCGAAGAACCCGACACTTTCGCATCCGCTGCGCTCATGGAGTCGCGTTCCCAGGGCGCGATCACCAAGGAGTCGCACCCGTTCCTCGAGGACGAGCTGCTGGCGGCTACTCGCGCGATCCGCGAGTTCTGCCGCTGGCATGTCGCTCCCACGCGCTCGGTCACGCACCGGGCCGTGGGGGCGACCCCCGAGGACGTCTGGCTGCCCGCCTCGGAGATTCAGTCGATCGACGCCGTCACGATCGACGGCGTCGAGTGGACGCCCGAGCGCGTGGCCGCGGTCGAGTTCGACCCGCTGACCGGCTGGACGAACCTCTACGGCCGCCGCGTGCTCGTGAAGTTCACGGCTGGCTACGCGGAGGTACCGGCCGACCTCGTCGGCATCACGCTCGAGCTGGCCGCCTCCGGCCTCGGTACGTCGCTGGGCCAGTCCCGCGAACAGGCCGGGACGGTCGCGCTGACGCTCGACCGGACCGCTGTCGGCGTCGACCCCTCCGCGCCCATCGGCCGCCGCCTCATCCCGTACCAGATCGGGCGGCTGCCGTGAGCCTCATCCGCCGTCACAAGATCGGCGTCGTGCGCGCTCCGCTCGTTGATGACGGCCGCGGGAACAAGCGCCGCGACTGGTCCGCCGCGAAGGAACACGAGTCGAAGGGCTGGGCGGTCGACGTCGGCGCGGGCGAGACGGATGCCGTCAACCGCGACGGCGACGCCGTCGAGTACACGATCCGCGGCCCGCTCGACGCTGACGTGCTGCCGAGCGACCGCGTGCGGCTGCTGGGCGGCCTCTATCTCATCGACGGCCCTGTGAGTCGTCAGCCCGGCGTAACGGCCCTCACATCGCACTCTGTCGTCCGACTCATCGCCTGGGAGGGCTGATGCCTCAGAACATCCGAATCAAGATCAACTCCGCGGGCGCTCGCGCCGTGCTGCAGTCGCCCGGCGTCGCCGCCGACGGGGCCGCGCGCGGTGCTCGCATCGCCGCCGCTGCCGGTCCCGGCTTCGAGGTCGAGAGCACGACGAACAGCGACCGCGCGGTCACGTTCGTGCGCGCCACGACCAAGGAGGCCCGCGCCGCCGAGGCCAACAGCCGCGCGCTCACCCGCGCGGTCAACGCCGGGAGGTAGTCGTGTCCGAGCTGCTCGTCCCCGCCGACGACGAGGTCGCCCTCGTCGACGAGCTCAAATCTCGGCTGGGCGGCCAGGTTGGCACCGCCGTGCCGAACCCGACGCCGGACGAGTTCGTGCGCGTGCTCTCCGTCGGCGGCGTCGAGCGCGACCTCGTGTCCGACACCTTCCGCCTGGTGGTCGAAGGCTTCGCGCTCACCGAGGGCCGCGCCCGACAGCTCTGCGCGCTCGCGATCGCGCACGCGCAGGCTGCGGGCCGCGCTCGCTCACTCGGCGGCGTCCCCTGCTACGGGGTCGGCGTCGAGGGGCTGCCCGGCAACCTCCCGCTCCCGACGCTGCCGACGCACTACCGCTACACGGCAACGATCACCGCCGACCTCCGACGGGTCGACGGCTAGTTCCCCACCACGTACCGCCCCGGCCTGGGGCGGTGCTTCGCCACGCCTGAAAGGGGCACCACGCATGAGCGTGAACAGCAAGAACGTATTCATCGGCGCGCCGGACCAGGCGACGACCGGCGCGATCCTCACCGGCCCGGAGACGGACGCGGTGCCCGAGGGCATCGACGACTTCGAGTTCGACGGTCTGGACGACTCGGGCTACGTCAACGAGGACGGCGTGACCATCACGCCCTCGGAGACGACCGAGACGATCCGCGACTGGGCGCTCAACGTCGTCCGCCGCATCCTCACCGAGTTCGACGGCACGCTCGCCTGGACGCACCTCGAGCTGTCGCTCGGCGCGCTGCGTACCTACATGGGCGAGAGCCAGGTCGAGGTCGTCGCCGCGACCGCCGAGCACGGCACGCAGACCCGGTCCGCGATCGCGGGCAAGGAGCGCCCGAACAAGGCCTGGTACTTCAAGGTCAAGGACGGCGAGCGTCGCATCGTCGTGTTCGTCCCGCACGGCCAGATCACCGAGCGCGGCGAGATTCCGCTGACCGCCTCCGGCGCGGTCACCCTCCCGGTCACGCTCTCGACATACCCGGACAAGGCGGGCAACTCGATCTACATCTACACCGACGACGGCGTCGTCGCGGGTGCTGCTGGCGCGTAAGCACACCCACCCAAGAACAGCGGGCGGCCCGAGGGGAACCGGGTCGCCCGCTGCTGTTCCCCGCGTTCCCACCACACGAAAGAAGGCCCCTCATGGGTTACACACTCCCCGACTGGAAGAAGTCGATCAACCAGGACAAGTTCGACGTGACCACGCCCGACGGCGTGTTCCAGATGCCGAAGGCCGAGTACCTGACCGGCCGCCAGGCGCAGGCGTTCGAAGACGCCGATTCGACCGAGGGCGGCATCTACGCCGTGCTCGACGACCTCGTGCCCGGACTCGGGACCGCGCTCATCGACGTGCCGGTCAAGTACGTGAAGGAACTCATCGAGGCGTGGCAGGAGGACTCCGGGGTGAGCCTGGGGGAATCCGAGGCCTCTGCGAGCTGATCGACGAACACGCGGAGGCGATCGAGGCCGACCTTCTCGAGTGGGGCTGGCGGCTCGCCGACGTGGGCACGCGCTACTCGTGGCGCGACCTGCTCGTCATGGTGCGCCGGTTCCAGGCGCTCCCCTCTACCGCTACCTCGCGCGCGATCCACGGCGAGCACTGGTCCGTCACGGACCAGCTGCTCGCCGCGGTGACCGATCTGCTGCAGGTCGGCAACTGGCAGCGCCAGAACAAGAAGTCGGCTCCCAAGCCCAAGCCGCTCACGCGGCCGTGGGAGAAGCCGAAGGGTCGCCGGTTCGGCTCGAACCCGATCCCCATCCACAAGTTCAACGACTGGTGGGACTCCAAGGCCAAGAACAAAAAGAAGAAGCGGGGGTGATCCATGTCCGGGCGCGGTACTGAACTGGCTACCGCGTGGGTCCGGCTCGTGCCCTCTCTCGAGGGTGCGACCGGGTCTATCGCGAAGGAACTCGGCGCGGTCGACACCAAGAAGGTCGGCCAGTCCGTTGGCGGGCAGTTCGCCTCCAACATCGGGGCCGGTATCAAGTCGGCCGCGACCGGCGCGGTCGCCGTCGGCGCGGCCGCGCTCGGCACGGCGCTCGTCAAGGGCATCGGGCGGCTGTCGTCGCTCGACCAGGCCAACAACAAGCTCATCGGACTCGGCCACTCGGCCGACGGGGTGAAGCAGATCATGGGCGACGCGCTCGCCTCGGTGAAGGGTACGGCGTTCGGCATGGACGCCGCCGCTACCGTCGCGGCCTCCGCGGTCGCTGCCGGTATCAAGCCCGGCAACGACCTGCAGCGCACGCTCAAGCTCGTGTCGGACGCGGCGACGATCGCCGGGACCGACATGGGGTCGATGGGCGCGATCTTCAACAAGGTTGCGGCCTCGAACAAGGTCCAGATGGACGTCATCAACCAGCTCCACGACGCGGGTGTGCCCGCGCTCGCATCGCTGGCTGAGTACATGGGCGTCACGGCCGAGGAAGCCACGAAAATGGCATCCTCCGGCGAGATTGACTTCGCGACGTTCCAGGCCGCTATGGAGCAGACGCTCGGCGGCGCTGCGGCCTCGTCTGGAAACACGTTCTCGGGCGCAATGGCGAACGTCGGGGCCTCTCTCGGCCGCGTCGGCGCTGGCCTGCTCGGCGGCGTGTTCCCGAAGCTCGCGCCGCTGTTCCAGTCCGTCACGGCGGCCCTCGGGCCGATTGAGGACAAGGCGGCCGGTATCGGCGCGGTGATCGGCGAGAAACTCGCGCCGGTCCTCGAGTGGCTGACGCGCGCTCTCTCGGGCGGGCTGGGCCAGCTCAAGATCGCGCCGCAGGTACTCGGCCCGGCCGCGGCCGCGTTCATCGCGCTCGGTAGCTCGGGCCTCGGGCCGCTACTCAAGATGGTTCCGGGCCTCGGAGGCTTCGCCTCCAAGCTCGCGTTCCTGGGCGGTCCCGTCGGCATCGCGATCGCGGCCTTCGCTGGCCTCGTCGCGGTGTCCCCCGAGCTGCAGGCTGCGCTCGGCACGCTGCTGCAGGCGCTCGGCTCCGCTGGGGCCTCGCTCGCGCCCGTGCTCTCTCAGCTCGCGGCGCTGCTCTCGAGCGCGCTCGTCGGCGCGATCAACGTCCTGACGCCGATCCTCTCCGGGGTCGTCACCGTCCTCGCGGGCCTCATCCAGTGGGTGTCCGAGACGGACGGGATGCTGCAGGGCCTCGCGATCACCGTCGGCGTCGCCGCGGCCGCGTGGGGCACCTACAAGGCCGTCACGGGCGCGATCGCGTTCGCGGGCATCATCGCCGGGCTGTATCAGAAGGTCGCGGCCTTCACGGCCCTGACGATCGCCAAGGGCAAAGACCTCGCGATCACCGGGGCGCTCATGGCGATGTACGCGCGCGACTTCGTCGTGAGCGCTGCTCGCGCCGTCGCCTCGCTCGTCACCCAGACGGGCGCGTGGATCGCGAACACCGCGGCGAAGGTCGCCAACAAGGCGGTCGACGTCGGGTCGAGCATCCTGCTCTACCTGCAGGTCGGCGGGCTGCTCATCGCTCAGATGGCTACCCAGACCGGCGCGTGGATCGCGAACACCGCGTCCAAGGTGGCGAACACCGCGGCGACCGTCGGCTCGCGTATCGCGCTGCTCGCTGGCGCTGCTGCGATGGGCGTCGCTACGGCCGCGCAGTGGGCACTCAACGTCGCCATGAACGCGAACCCGATCGCGCTGATCGTGATCGCGATCGCCGCGCTCGTCGCGGGCCTGATCTGGTTCTTCACGCAGACCGAACTCGGCAAGGAAATCTGGGCCAACTTCACGACGTTCCTCGGCGAAGCCTGGAACAACGTCGTGGCCTGGGTGACCGGCATCTGGGAGGGCTTCTCGGCGTGGATCACCGAAGCGATCGGCGGGCTGTCGGCCTGGTGGTCCGGCATGTGGCAGGGCATCGGTGATTTCTTCACCGGCCTGTGGAACGGCATCATCGCCTTCGCGCAGGGCATCTGGCAGGTCTACATCGGCTGGCTGATCGACGCGATCATGTTCGTGCTCGCGAACTGGAACGCGATCTGGGCGCAGGTCGGGCAGGTGTTCTCTGACATCTGGAACAACATCGTTTCGTTCGTCCAGACGGCGATCGCCAACGTGCAGAACGTCATCATGACCGTGGTCAACGCGATCGTGAGCTGGTGGACCGGCGTCTGGAACGGCGTCTCGTCGTTCTTCTCCGGCCTCTGGAACGGCATCGTAGCGACGGTGCAGGGCGTCGGAACCGCCTTCTCGAACGTGTTCAACGGCATCCGCCAGGCGATCGCGAATGCGTTCTCCGGCGTCGTGAACATCGTGAAGCAGCCGATCAACGCGATCATCGGCCTCATCAACGGCGCTATCGGCGGGCTGAACCGCCTCAAGGTGTCGATCCCGGACTGGGTGCCGGGCTTTGGTGGGCAGACCTTCGGGCTGTCGCTGCCGAAGCTCCCGATGCTCGCGAAGGGTGCCACGGTGCTCCCCCGCCAGGGCGGCACTATGGCGATTCTCGCCGAGGCGGGCAAGCCGGAGTCGGTCGTCGACACCGGCCTGATGAACCGCGCGCTCGAGGAAGGGCTCAGCGGCAACGGCGGCGGGTCCAGCACGGTCGTGCAGGGTCCGCTCGTGCACGTCGATCAGATGATCGTCGACTCCGACGAGCGGGTCGACGAGGTGGCGCAGGCGCTCTACGAGCGCGGCGAGCGTGCAGGGCGCGCGCAGGGCAAGGTCAACCTGGACGGGGCGGTGATCGAATGAGCTTCACATTCGGCGACTTCGACACCGACTCGCTCGGGCTGATCGCTACGCTGCGCGAGCTGCCGTCGGTCGACGGGCTGCAGCTCGAGACGTTGGAGGCCGTCGGTACCGACGGCCGCGTGCTCGGCGGCACGACCCGCTCCGGGTCGAGCTTCACGTTCGACGTCATCCTCGAGGGGCGGTCGCCGGAAGAGGCGGCCGCCCACCGCGAGGCGATCGCGCTCGCGCTCGACCCCGCAAGGGGCGAGCAGCGGCTCACGTTCGACGCTGCGCCCGGCTGGCAGTGGGCGGGCATCCTGTCCGCTGCGATCCGCTGGCAGCGGGTGACGTGGGACGCGGGCGCGGGCTACAAGCTCCGCGCTGACGTGACGTTCGATGCGCTCGAGGCGTTCGGCCGTCCGGTCGTCGATGAGGTGTGGCAGTACCTCACCCCCGGCACCCGGAAGGTCAAGCGCACGAAAGGCAACGCTCGCTCCTACCCGACCGTCGAGGTCGAGGGCACGCTGACGGCCGAGCAGAAGGTGACCGTGACGGTCGGCGACCTCGTCGTCGATGTGTCCGGCCCGCTGCAGACCGGTCAGGTGCTCCGGCTCGACTACGACAAGTTCGACTTCGGCCGATGGGTCGGACCGCTCAAGGCCGCATCGGTCGTGCGCGGCATGTCGACGCTCGACCGCGCCGAGATGTGGCCGGGCGAGGAAGTGACATTCAAGATCGCGACGACCGGCACGCTCACGCGGACCGCGCTCGTCGCCAACTCACGGAGGCAGTGACCTATGGGATGGGATTCGAGGCTGGCATGGTCGGGCGAGGTTCCGCTGTCGTGGCCGGGCCTCGGTCCCGTCGCTCTGCAGCGCTTCACCGAGCGCAACGGAACCGAGTTCGCTGACGCGGTCGAACCGTCGCGCGTCTGGAAGGCGATCAACATCGACTTCGCGGGCGCGTCGTCGGGCGACCACACCGAGGGCCGCTGGGGGAAGGAAGTCGGCTTCAACCGGGTAGACCCGGCCGCCGAGAAGGGCCGCGTCACGCTGCCCTACTTCGACGGGCTGTGGCCGTCCTCCGGCAAGCTGCTCATCGGCCTGTGGCTGCAGCACCGCTACACAATGGCCTTCACGCCGTTCCTGTCGACCCGCGGCGGCTCGTCGCCGCTCGTCTACCTCTCCGGCTACTCGGCCGGGAACCTCCGTCACCAGGTCTACAACGCGGGCGGGGCGACCGTCGGCGACCTCGGCATCGGCACGCCGTGGGGCATCACCTACGGCTACCAGTGGGTCGGACAGCTCGTCGACTTCGACGCTCGCACGTCCACGCTGATCTCCGTCAACCGGGACACCGGCGAGTCATGGATCAGCCCGGCGCTCGCGCTCTCCGGCCCGCCCGCGGTTGCCTCCAAGGCCGACCTGGACGTGTTCTCGCTGCAGACGGCGGGCTACTGGTCGGGCGGCTATGTCGACGAGGTGCTCGTCGCGCACCCGTCGGCGTCGTTCAACCTGCGCGGCTTCGTGGATGCCCTCGCGGGCGGCACCTGGGCGCGGGGCGAGGACGAGTCCGTGGCGAACGTGTTCTCCGTAACCGACACCGCTGTTACGGCGAACACATCGGGAACGCTGCAGACCGGTGCCGAGCGCGTCTCGTGGACCGAGCGGCCGGACCCGTCGATTCGAAACGCGGTCCCCTACTGGTCGACCGACAACGGCAAGACGTGGCTGACCGGCGCTCAGCTCCCCGCGCGCCTGACGGGCCTCCTGCGCTGGGAGATTCCGCTGACGTCCGGCTCGACGTTCACCGGCCTCGAGCTGCTGCCTCCGGCCCCGACTATCGCTCCGATCGACAACCAGTCGGTCGAACAGCGCGGAACCCTCACAGTGCCGCTCACGGCCTCGTGGGCGGGCCTCGCGCGCTGGACCGTCACCGCGGCGGGCGTAGCGGGCGAAGTGTCCGGCACGACGCTGACGCTGCGGCCCGGCTGGGCATCCGGCGATATCCCCGTCACGGTCACGCTCCGCGACGACTGGGACCGGATCGCTACGCGGTCGTTCATGCTCAACGTCTACCCTCAGCCGTGGGAACCTGCCGAAGCTCCCCAGTACCCGCGAACGCCGATCGTGATCGGCGACGGCGACGAGGCCGAGGCCGTGATCGACTCCCTTTCGGCGTCGGTCGTCAAGGAGCTGAACGGCGAGCATCTGCTCGAGTTCTCGCTCCCGCTGCGACACCCGAAGGCCTCCCTCGTCGTCAACGAGCAGCCCGTCGAGCTGGCGGGCGAGCTGTACCGCATCCGCCGCGTGACGACCGAGCGGAAGGGCCGCGCGCCCGCGCTCGCGGTCTACTGCGAGGCGAAGTTCTACGACCTCGCCTACGCGGGCCAGGTGCCCGCTCGCGAGTACCTGCAGGCGGCCGCGGGAACGGCGATCGAGGACGCGCTCGTGGGCACCGGCTGGACGCTCGGCGCGGTCAACGTCACGACCCGGCGCACCTACTCCGTCGAGGAAATGACCCCGCTCGCCATGCTGCGGCTCATCCAGTCTCAGCACGGCGGCGATCTGCTGTTCGATGGGCGGGCGCAGACCGTGTCCCTCGTCGCTCAGTCGGGGCGAGACAACGGCGTGGCGTTCATGTACGGACGCTCGCTCTCCGGCTCGAAGCGGGTCGTCGACACGACGTCGCTCGTGACGCGGATCATCCCGCGCAACGCGGACGGCGTCGGCATCGAGTCCGTCAACGGCGGGGTGGCGTGGGTGGAGGACTTCACCTACACCGACGAGGTGCGCTCGGCGGTCTACAACTTCGCTGAGGGCGCGTCGCCGTTCACCATGCTCGCTATGGCCTCGGCGACGCTCGCGAACCGGTCGAAGCCGTCGTACTCCTACGAGTTCACGGTCGCCGACCTCTCGCACTCGTCCGGCCAGCCGGTCGACGCTTTCGACGTCGGCGACGTCGTAACGGTCGTCGACCAGGAACTCGGCATCCGCGAGTCTCAGCGCGTCCTGAAAGTCGAGCACGACGTCGCCCGCCCGTGGGCGTCGAAGATCACGCTGTCGGGCAAGCTGCGCGAGCTGGGCAGTAGCTCGGCCGCGCAGGACGCGGCGCTCTCCACCGGGTCGACCTCGTCGACCTTCGACCTCGTGCCCTACAACCTGCTCAAGAACGCCCGCTTTGACAACCTCCTGGCCCACTGGGCCTCGTCGGGCGCGACGGTCGTCGATGGGCGGGGGACGGGCGACTACGCGGTCCGGTTCGCTGGGTCCGGCACGCGCTGGATCGAGCAGACCGTCCAGCCCGACAACCGCGACGTCTATTCGCTCTCGCTCGACGTGACGTCGTCCGAGGCTGGGGTGGTCCCGACGCTGCGCGCGATCGCCACGGTCTATTACGAGGACGGATCGTCCGAGTCGATCCCCGTCGAGCTGGCCTAGGAGGTCATCATGCAGGGCACCTTCCGCGTCCAGAAGCGCGTCGCTCGCGTGACGCTGCGCATCGAGGTCACCGCCCCGGCTGCTCCCATCGACGTCACCGACGTGATGCTGCAGCCGGGCGCGGTCACCTCGGGCTGGCTCCCGCATGTGTCCGAGATGCCGTGGTCGGCGGGGGTGGCGTCGTGACTCGCGTCGTGGCTCGCATCCCCGCCGCTCGCGGCCGCGTCGACCGAATCTCGGTCCAGGTGCGAGTAGACGACATGCCGCCCGGCGTCGAGGTCGACGTGACCGACGTCGTGCTCACGGGCGGCGCGGACCCGTCCGGCGTCGTCCCGCACCCGTCCGACCTCGCGCTCCGGCGCGGGCAGCGCCAGTTCCGCAACGGGACCGTCACGCGCTCGGACACGGTCATAGCTATGGCGAATGCCGACCGCGCCTCCCCGTCGCGCGTGCACGTCTCCGGGTCCGGCGAGGTCCGCGTGGGCAGCTTCCGGTTCGGCGCTGTCCGCGGCTCCGCGATCGCCGACGGCGAGGCGGGCACCGCGTCGCAGGGCTGGGGCCGCGTCCCGCTCATCACCGAACGTTCCGACCTGCACGCGCGGGTCGATATCACCGCGCCCACCCAGCTAATCGTCGAGTGGGTCGATCGAATCTAGGAGGCCCCGTGCGCACATGGGTATGGGTCGGGCACATGTGGACCGACCGGGTCCGCGCCGCGCTCGAGAACTACGGCGACCAGATCACCGACGTGTCGATCTTCGGCTGGTTCGTCAACGCGGCGGGCGAGCTGTCGCTGACGTTCGACCCCGAGCTGCTGCTCCCCTACCGGGAGAAGTGGCCGCACCTGCGGTTCTGGCTCGCCTTCCGCAACGACGGCAACGCCGCGATCTTCCAGGCGCTACTCGATCGCCCGGCATCCGGCGCGCTGCTCGTGCGTCGGCTGGGCGAGGAACTGGACAAGTACCCGTGGCTGTCCGGCGTCGACATCGACCTCGAGCGCGGCGGTGCGGCCCGCAACGCCGTACCGGCCGAAGACCTGTTCCGGCGCATCGCCGCGGCGTGCCACGAGCGCGGCCGCGAGTGCTCGGCTGCTCTCCCGCCGCTGACCGCGACCGGCTCCGTCGGCGGCGAGGACTGGGTGCGCTATCGACAGCTCGGCCAGATTCTCGACCACATGGCGATCATGTCCTACGACTTCGCCTGGTCCGGCTCCGCGCCCGGCCCCGTCTCCCCCGGCTTCTGGATGAAGGAGGTCTACGACTGGGCGACGTCGCAGGTGCCCGCGCACAAGCTGATGATGGGCCTCCCGCTCTACTCCTACTTCTGGCAGATCGCCGACTACCCGGCGAACCTCGGGCTGACCTATCGCGGCTCGTCCGGCACCTACTACGCGGCGTGGCAGTACTTCACCGGCTACCGCGCGCTCGACGGTTCCGACGCGAACCCGGAAGGCTCCGGCAAGCATCGGCGCATCGGCTGGCTCGCGTTCCGCGATCCGGGGTCCGCCTCGGCCTGGGGCCTGCTCGGCTGCTACGACTGGCGCCACGCCTACGACTGGGACGCGGGGTCCGCCTCGGGCATCACACGCGCGACCTACGACGGTCGGCCCTACGCCGTCCGGTACGGCCAGCCGGTCGGCGTCCCGCGCTGGTCGGTCGCTGACAACAGCGGCCGCGCGACCGGCGCGACGTACTCGCTCACGCCTCGGCGCGTGCGCGACGTGTCCGGCGCTCTCGTGTCGCCGAAGGTCGGCTACACGGCGACGGTGGAGCTGCTCAAGCGCTACCCGGTCGCCGCGACGATCCTGGACGACAACGCGAGCACGGCGCAACAGCTCGCCGACCTCTACCGCGCGACCTCCGGCGCGTGGTCGCGCTGGTCGAACGGCGAGTACCACCAGTACCGCGGCAACGGACAGCTCGAGTTCCGAAACGACTTCGGCGGCCAGGCGCTCTACCTCGAGGTGAGGGCGCAGTTCGCCGGGGACGGCTGGTCCGGCGTGACGGCCCGCGGCATCACCGCCGAAGCGCATCCGTCCGGCCGCGTCCGCATCCGCCGCGGCGCGACCGTGCTGCAGGAGGTCGGCGTCGCCTCGCGGCCGATCGGCGCTGCTGCTGGATCGGGCCGGTTCTATCTCGGCCTCCGGGTCCGGGACGGCTCCGCTCGGGTCTACTTCGGTCTGTCCGACTCCAACGTGCTTCCCCGCGTGATCCAGGTGAACACGACGCCGACGAACGGCATCGCGGGCCTGGTGTCCGAGGGCGGCCTGTGGGTCGATCGCGTCTATCTCGGCGACGGCTGGTGGTACCAGCCGCGCGAGGCGGTCGAGGTCACCATCGGCAACCAGACGCGCGTGCTCGGTCGCATCCCGCGGACGGGCGTCACCTGGGACTCGCAGAACCGGTTCCGGCCGAACGGCGACCTGGACGAGTTCGAGACGCGCACGCAGGTGCCGTCGCTCGACTGGGTCTACGACCACTGGCAGGACGCCCCGTTCGTTACGGACGCGACGTCGCCCGTGCGCGTCGCTCTGCTGGATCACGACGTCTGGGTCGGCCGCGTGTTCGCCGTCGACCGCGACGGGGCCACGATCGCTTTCTGGTCGGACGCCGAGACGGTCGTGCACTGGCGCGACCGCGCGGTCAACGACTGGGGCCTCTCCGGTATCGCGATGTGGACGCTCGGCCAGGAGGACATGCGGACCTGGGACGCGCTCGCGGGCGGCGAGCTCTCCGCGGACACCAAGCGCCTCAACATCTGAACCTTGGGCAGATTGCTCAGCCGACCCCCCCGGCCGGCACGAGCAAAGTGCTCAATCCCCGGCCCCGATCGCACCCCGCGATCGGGGCCTTTGTCATGCAACGAAAGGACAGGCACATGGCTGGCAACCCCACCTACGACGCCGATCAGATCGGCCCCGCGCCCGACGAGCTGCTGCAGGTCGCCGAGCAGGACGCCGAGAAGGGCGGTGCGTGATGGCTACTCTCGACGGCGTCGCTGGCGCTGACAAGCTGCTCGCGTTCGGCACCTACCGCGCGGGCCTCTGCCTCGAGGCCGTGTCGAAGGCGCTCGGCTCCTACTACCTGACGAGCGACAAGCCCGGCTGGTACACCTACGCGCTGCGCGGCTGGCAGAACACGCCCGCGAACCGCAAGCGCTCCGATCGGAACCCGCCGAAGGGCGCGGTCGTCTACTTCTCGGCGAGCGGCAACGGCTACGGCCACATCTGCCTCTCGCTCGGAGGCGGCCGCATCGCGTCGACCGACGTTCCGCGTAACGGCGTGGTCGGCGTGACCACGATCGACGCGCTCGAGCGCGCGTGGAACCGGACCTACCTCGGCTGGGCTGACTGGCTGATGGGCCACGAGGTCACGGTCGCCGCGGTCGCGCCTCCGACGCCCGGCGTCGCGGCTCCGGCGTTCCCGCTCCCGTGGACGTCGTACTTCGGCCCCAAGAGCGGCCCGGCCGCCTCGGTGTCGGGCTACTTCTCGCACCGCGAGGATCTGCGCCGCTGGCAGAAGCGGATGCAGGACCGGGGCTGGAACATCAACCCGGACGGCCTCTACGGCGACCAGACGCGCGACATCGCGAAGGCGTTCCAGCGCGAGAAGGGCCTGACGCCTGACGGCCTGATCGGCCCGGCGACCTGGGCGGCGGCATGGACCGCGCCGATCACGTGACCAAGGCGACGCGGCAGCCGCCGCGCTGGTGGCTGGCGATCAAGGAGCCGCGCGTGCTGCGCCTGGTGTTCCTGGTCGGCTACGTGGCGACGTTCCTCACGGGCGTCGCCACGCTCGCCTCCCCGCCTCGAACGATCGAGGGCGAACTCGGGCCGATCCTGTCGGTTTCGTGGGCGCTGTTCTGGATCGTCGGCGGCGTCGCCGGGGCCGCGACCGTCCTGCAGGGCTGGTGGCAGGTCGAACGCTACGCGGTCGCTGCAGCGATGTTCGGCATCGGCATCTACGGCCTCGTCGTCATCGTCCTGCACGCGACCTCGGAGGGCAGCCGCCTCACCCAGTTCGGCCAGCTCATCATCGCTTTCCTGTTCTACGTGCTGCGCCTGGTGCTGATTCGAGGACACGACTTCGAGCCTCGGAGGTAGTACATGGACATTCGCGACGTCGCTCTGCTGCTGACGGCTGTCGGCGCGACCGCGATCGTCCCGAAGATGACGTCTGCCCTGTGGCGGGCGATCACGGGACGCGCAACACGGCAGCGCCGCGAGATTGATCGCGTGCGGGCTGAGGCCGCGGCCGCCGACAAGCGGGCAACCGCGGCCGAGGCCCGCGCCGACGAACAGGCGTACCAGCGCCGCATCACCCAGGAGCACGCGAGCTGGCTTCGGCGGCTGCTGCTCGAGGCCCCGTGCGTCGACCCGGCCACGATCCCGCCTCACCCGAACTACCACCGTCGGAAGGACGACACATGAAGAAGGTTCTCAACCGCATCCGCGTATGGCTGAACGACGCTCGTCGGCAGGCCGTGCACGCTGCGCTCGGCACGCTCGCGACGCTCGGCGTCACGGTCGGCCTCATCACCGACGAGCAGTCGACCGCGCTGCTCGGCCTCACCGGCTCCGTGCTCGTGCTCGCGCAGGGCGCGCTCGGCCTCCTGCTGCTGCATGGCGGCGAGGGTTACCGGTGGTTCGACACGGTCGGCCGCGGGCTGATCTACGCGGCCGCGGCCGCGGCGGGTGCCGTCGGCGTCGTGTTCGGCATCGTCGGCGACGAGACGGTCACGCACTGGCTCGGCATCCTGTCCGTGGGCCTGACGGTCGTGTCGTCGTTCCTCGGCGTCGTGAACGTGCAGACCGTGCCGTCGGATGCTGACGGCCGCCCGCTCACACGGCGCGAGTACCGCGCGCTGCTCGCCCGGTAGCACAGAGGCCCCGGCCGCTCCCATGTGGGGCGGCCGGGGCCTCTTTCGGCGTTTCAGGCGCGGGCTGCGCGTGCCTCCACGTCGCTCCGCACGAGGGCGATCGCCCGCTCGCCGACGCGGTGCCCGGCCAGCTTGCCCTCGGCGACCATCTGCCGGACGCGCTGCTGCGACACCCGAAGAATCTCGGCGGCCTCCGGTGTGCTCAGAAGCTCGGGGACCGGGACGTCGCCGACCCGCTCGTCGGCCTCGGCCTCGGGCATGACGTCGAGGCGGATGATCGTTCCGCTGATCGCGTGCTCGACGACGGCCGCGGCCGTCCGCGCCGCGGTGACGATCGTGTCGGCCGGGAAGGTGAGCCGGACGGCCTGGTGGCCGCGCGGCGTCACCCCGAGGCTGACCGCGAAGTCGGCGAGGGCGTCCATCGCGGCGTCGAGCTGCTCCGGCGTGAGGTCGCCGCGCCGGGCCACCTCTACGTCGACCGTGAAGTGCTGCATGGTGTCTCCTATGCTCGGGTCCGGGGACCGGCCTACTTGCTCTAGGCCGGTCCCCGCTGTCTTACCGTCGGGGCCAGATGAATCCGGCCCGCTTGCAGTGGGCGAGGCTGTTCTTCCAGGACCGCCCGTCGCCGGGGGTTCCGGCGAACGTCGTGATCCGCACGCCGCCCTTGCGCACCGTGAGGTGCCCGTTCCGCGTCTGCTCGACCTCGAAGCCCTGCGCCTCAAGCTCTTTCACGAGCTTCCGTAGTTCCTTGTGCATTTTCTCTCCTTTCCCTGGGGTAATGCAACTCTAAGTGAACGCTTGCGCTAGCGCAAAGCGAATGTTGCAAGTTCTTGGAGTTGCAACCCCCACCGAAGGTGCGTAACGTAAGTACCTGTAAGCGGTACACACCCCACCGAAGGAGCTACACCATGAACGCCACCGACACCCGCCTCGCAGCCTGGGACGTCCTCGGAACCCGCCTCTCCGGCGTCCGCGGCTCGATCGACGCGATGAAGGAGTCCGACCTCGCGGGCTGGAACGTCCGCAAGGTCGACCTGTCCGCCTCCGAGGTCACCGACACGGGCGTGACCACGCTCGAGGTGCCGGACCGCTGGGCGACCGTCCGCACGAACCCGACCACGGGCGGCACCGAGTACCTCGGCGTCGTCGGCTCGCACTACCAGCCGATCCAGAACGAGGAGCACGCGACCCTGCTCGACGCCGTGATCGACACGGGCGACGCCCAGTGGGTCGCCGCGGGCGCGTCCCACGGCGGCAAGCGCACGTTCATGACGATGCGCCTCCCCGACGAGGTGCAGATCGGCGGCAAGGACGCGCTCGGCCTCTACCTCGTCGCGTTCAACAGCCACGACGGCTCGTCGTCGTTCAAGTTCGCCGTGACCCCCGTCCGCGTCGCGTGCACCAACATGCAGGCGGCAGCGCTCAAGGGCGCTGTCTCGTCGTTCTCGATCCGCCACACGGCCGGAGCGGGCCGCGAGCTGGCCGAGGCTCGCCGGGCGCTCGACCTGACCTACAAGTACGTGGAGACGTTCGAGGCCGAGGCCGAGGCGCTGCTCGCCCAGCGCTACACCAACGCCGAGTTCGACAAGTTCGCCGGGACGCTGTTCGGCGTCCAGGACGAGGGCAAGGCCTCGAAGCGGGCGCTCGCCAACCGTGACGGCATGATCGCGCTCTACCGCGACAGCGACACGCTCGACGGCATCCGCGGCACCCGCTGGGGTGCCTACCAGGCCGCGACCGAGTTCATCGACCACGTCGCCCCGGTCCGCGGCCGCAACCAGGCGCTCGCCCGCGCCACGCGCTCATTCGACGGCGCATCCCAGCGCACCAAGCAGGCCGCGTTCGCGCTGCTCGGCGCGTAACCCCCTCCGGGGCCGGGCACCCGCCCGGCCCCGCACCCCAACACGAAAGGCCCGACATGACCGATCAGACCCCCGAACAGGTCGCCGCCGCCACTCTCGCCGAGGCCGGATACGCCGACTGGTATCGGCCGTACCAGGAACAGGTCGCCGAGCTGATCGCCGCGGCGGTCACCGCCGAACGCGCGGCGCTCGCGGCGCTCCGCGACGAGGCCCGCGCGGCCTCCTACGCGATCGCCGAGAGCCGCGAGTCCGAGTCGTTCGACGACGTGATCGACGCGCGCGACGCCGCCGACGACGTGCTCGGCCGCTTGCTCGGCGGCGGTACCCCGGATGCCGAGCGCGAGTGCGATCGCTGCGGCGACGGCGTGCAGACTCTCTCGTCGCGCGACATGTGCGACGGGTGCGAGGCTGAGGTCGACGGCCTCGAGCGCTGCCCGAACTGCGGTGAGTTCGTCGAGCCGTCCGACATGAGCCACTGGCCGAACCTCCGCGAGCCGGTGAGCATGTGCTCGTCGTGCGTCCACAACGCGCGCCGCTCTGGCTGGGAGCCGGGCGCGTGAGCGTCGCCACAGCGGCCCGCCCTCGCGCCGGTAGGGTCGTCCGTATGGGTGATGTCGACTACCTCGATCTGGCCGCGATCGCGGCGCTGCTCGGCGTGCAGGTCAACACCGCGCAGGTGTACCACAAGCGCGCCACCCGTAACCGCCGCGAGGGCACCCCGAAGGACTGGGACATGCCGGTCCCGGATGCCACGTTCGGCCGCTCCCCCGCGTGGCGCGAGTCGACGATCAAGGCGTGGATCGCCGCCCGGCCCGGCACGAACACCGAGGCCGCGACCGAGGCTCGTCGCAAGGGCTGACGTGGACCCGCGGCCCGGCTCGTCGCTCGGCGACCCTGACGAATCGCTCGAGCTGACCTATCTCCGCTCGGGGATGGAGCCGCCCTGGGAACGTCCGAAGAAGGACGGCGTCGATGTGACCGATCGGCCGGAGCTGCAGACGCCGTTCCAGCGCCAGCGCCGCGCCGAGTTCGAGGCCCGGCTCGCCCGCTACCGCGACGAGGGTCTGCTCTAACGCGGGGCCGGGGCTGACGCTCCGGCCCCGAATTGCAGACCCCGGCGAAGGTGCGTAACGTAAGTACCTGTAAGCGGTACACACGAACAGGAGCCACCATGACCTCGCAGAACTTCGTCCAGCTCAACATCAGCGACAACGAGGGCTACGCGCCCGATCAGGTCGGCTCGACCATGACGCTCGGCGCGCTGCTCGAGTCGCTGCAGGATGCGGTCGACGAGTTCGGCGAGGATGCGACGGTCGTCGTCGCGAACGGCCAGCGCTACGGGGCCGGTTACGGCAAGCTCCGTGTCGACCGCTACGGCGAGGTGTTCTCGCGGCCCGCCGCCGAGGACGACGAGTTCTGACGGCGGCCGCGCGCCGGGGCTGATCGCTCCGGCGCGGGCACCCCGAATTGCAGACCTTCGCCGACCCACGTAACGTAAGTACCTGTAAGCGGTACACACGATAACAAGGAGCTAGACATGGAACTCGAATCGCCCCTCAGCCTGACCGAAGCGATCTACGCGATCGCCGTCGACCAGGACGACGTCGACACGACCAACATCATCGACAAGGTGCGTCGCGCTCAGGCCGTCGTGCTCGACTACGCGGGCGGCGACGCCGAGGCGCTGCACACGCTCCGCTCGCCCGACGAGGTCGACAACATCCTCATCATGATCACCCGCAACGGGACCGTCGACATCTTCGCCTGAACCCCTCCGGCCGGGCGGTCCCCCCGCCCGGCCCCGACCTCTCGGGAGCCGCAATGCCCAACGAACACGTCCTCCGCATCATCCGCCTGATCCACAACCGGCCCGAGGGCCTGACGGCCGCCTACGACGCCGCGACCGACCGCATCCGGGTCGAGTGGGCGGACTTCCCGTTCTCGCCCTCCACGGGGCTGCTGAACGCCAGCGCGGCTACCGACGAGCAGGTCGGGACCATGCTGCAGCGGTTCCTCCACGCCTGACGGCCGGGCCGGTCCCGTGGGCGAATTGCAGACCTCGCGGGACCGGCGTAACGTAAGTACCTGTAAGCGGTACACACGAACTAGGGAGACTCACATGGACGCCTCGATCTTCGACACCTTCGCCCAGGAGGCCGAATGGCTCGGCTACGGCTACCTCGGCGCTCGCCTCCGGCTCACCGACGAGCAGCGCGCGAAGGCCGACGCGATCGTGCTCGCCCACTTCGCCACTCGCTCCGACGCCGGGACGAAGGCCGGGGAGGACGCCCTGTTCGAGTGGTCCAACTCCCGGCTCGGTCGCTGGTTCGGCGAGTCGTTCGAGGGCGGCTACCGCTCCGGCCGTTACCTCGAGTACCTGCCCCTCTGATCCACCGCCTACCGGCCCCGCTCCCGCTCTGGGGGCGGGGCCGCTCGCTGTTTCCGGGCGAATGCGCGAATATGGGTTATATGGATTCTTTTGACATCGTCTCGAAGGTCGACCACCAGGAGGCGGAGAACGCCCTGAACCAGGCCCGCAAGGAGATCGAACAGCGCTACGACTTCAAGGGCACCGGTGCGTCGATCGCCTGGAGCGGCGAGAGCATCCTCATCATCGCGAACACCGAGGAGCGGGCCAAGGCCGTGCTCGACGTGTTCCAGTCCAAGCTCATCAAGCGCGGCATCTCCCTGAAGAGCCTCGAATCGGGCGATCCGTTCGCCAGCGGCAAGGAGTTCCGCATCGTCTCGACGCTCAAGGACGGCATCTCATCCGAGAACGCGAAGAAGATCAACAAGATCATCCGCGACGAGGGGCCCAAGGGCGTCAAGAGCCAGATCCAGGGCGACGAGCTGCGCGTGCAGTCCAAGAGCCGCGACGACCTGCAGCAGGTGATCGCTCTGCTGAAGGGCGCCGACCTCGATCTCGACCTGCAGTTCATCAACTACCGGTAACCCGCCGCGACACGTCGCTGAAGGGGTCGGATGCCGTGGCATCCGACCCCTTTTTCGCACCCTGTCCAATTGCATACCGATATATGGGTTGAGGTACCCAAGACTGGAAGTGGTCGACTCGATGCGACCGATGACGCGAACGCCGCATGACGCACTGCCGTCGTAGGGCTACGCGATCTCGGGATTGCGAGCTTGCCCTCGTGGGGACGAGGCCGCGGCAGTTCCATGCGCTCGCGTCTTCGGTGGCCGGCGGATGCCCTGCATCCGCCGGCCACGGAACCACGGGGCGAGAAGACCACGAGTAAGAAGAGCCCACCTGAGTCACGCTGCGCGCCCCCACGCGGTTCGCGGACTCAGGTGGGGCTGTTGGCATCCGACGCGACTTCATGATGTAGTTGCCCTCCCGGGCGAATCATGGGGCGCTCGGGATCAGAAGGGCAACTGGGGGCGGATCCATGGGGAGTATCGGATCGACGAACATCGGGGAGAGCAAGCAGCTCTTGGCCGAGGAGGTCTTCCACCACATCGGCAGGCAGATCATCGACGGCACGTTGGCAGAGGGTGAGCGCATCCGCGATGTCGACGTCGCCGAAGAGCTGCACGTGTCGCGGACACCGGTTCGCGAGGCGCTCCAGCGCTTGGAGCGACTGGGTATGGTCACGATGTACCCGAGCCGGTACACCGAGGTCACGGCGGTGACGCCCGAGACGATGGCGCAGTCGCTCGAGTTCGCGGGGTATCAGGCGGGGATCGCCGCGCGACTGGCAGTCCCGCGGCTCACGGCAGCTCAGCGCGAGCATGTCATCACGCTGGTCGCAGCGATGCATGCGTCGTTGGACGACCTGGCGATGACTTCCGGCACCCGTTGGGCGGTGTTCTCGTACCTGGGTTCGCACAGCGGCAACGAGCAGCATCGCACGTTGATCGACGATGCGAGCATGGTGCTGTTCCGCAACCTTCGGGACTGGGTGGTCCCCGCGTCCGATCGTGCGCGGATGGGACAGCTCTACGAGGATTTCCGCGACGCCGTCCACGACGCCGACGGCGACAGCGCCGAGCGCCTCGTCAGGGCGATGTACTACGTGTGAGCGAGGTCACTGCGCCGCACGCCAACCGGTGACCCATCTGTCCAAGCGCCGGTAGGCGTCTTCCCGTGCCTCGTGCCTCGAGAGGAAGACGTCATGGAGGGCACCGTCGATGCGCTCGACAGTGACGCTGGGCCCGAGTCGGAGCGCCGCCCTGGCGATGTCGTCGACCACCAGGACCGAGTCGGCGGATGTGAGGTCGTTCGACCAGCGCGTGGGCGGCACGAAGCGCGCCGAGAGAAGCACACACACCGGTGCTGTGATCGACAGCCCGGCCGCCACGGTCTTGTGCCCGGAGAGGACGGCGTGCAGCCACCCCGCGTACACGGCCATCGTCTGCGCGGGGCGCCACACGGGGTTCACCTCCATCGGGTCCTCCGGATCGGCGACCTCCTGCTGCGCACGGGTGTAGAAGCCGAGGTCGATCTGCGGCGCGGCCTCCATCGGCCGGATCCGCGCCTGCAACTCGACCATCGGCGCGATCGCAGCCCTCGCCGGGGCGAACTGGAACTCCAGCCAGGGGCTGTTGAGGATCACCGCGTCGGCGGCACCCGGGTGCCGCGATGCCCACAGGCTCAGCGTCAGACCGCCCGTGGAATGCCCGAAGAGGACGAGCTGCCGGTCCGACTCGAGGCCGCCCTCACCTCGACCCATCGCATCCAGCGCCGCGCCGATGTCTTCGTCGTAGATGGCGAGATCGGCGATGTACCCCGGGGTCTGCCCGTCGCGGAGGCTGCGACCGTACTTGCGCAGGTCGAGGGCGAAGAAGCGGGCACCACGAGACGTCCAGAATCGAGCGAGCCGCTTCTGGAAGAAGTAGTCGGACCAGCCGTGCACGTACAGCACATCGGCACCGTCGAGAGGTGGACGGTTTCCGCTCGCCCGCGCCCACAGACCCGGCCGCTTCGGCAGCGCACGCACCAGGGTCGCCACGACGGGGCCCTGGTCATCCGTGCCGAGATCGAGCGTCAGCTGCTCGAACTCGTCACCCAGGACATCTGGGATCCACTCGGCCATGCGTTCCTCCCCCGTCGTCGCCAGGCTAGTCCAGCGCACGACCGGTCGGGGGAAGGCCGACCGCAGCGGTGCTACTCGCCGCGCGAGACGCGGACCATCTCGTCGCGCGGGACGACCTTGACACGAGCGCGCTCGTCAGGGGCGCCGAGAGCGATCTCGTGCTCGTCGAGGCGGTGCCAGCCGTCGAGGTCGGTCCAGCGCACGCCGCGCTCCTGCAGGAGCTCCACGATCGACTCCTCCGAAGGGTCCTCCGGGTGCCACCACGACCCCTGGTCGTTGATGATATGACGCACGGTCTCCATGGCATCCGACTTCGTGTGCCCGATCAGGCCGACCGGGCCGCGCTTGATCCACCCGGTCGCGTAGATGCCGGGGACGCGGTCGTTCGAGTCCTTCGCGAGGACCTGACCTTCACGGTTCGGGATCACGCCGTGCTTCTTGTCGAACGGAACGCCGGGAAGGGGCGAGCCGAAGTAGCCGATGGCACGATACAGGGCCTGCAGGGGCACCTCGCGCAGCTCGCCGGTGCCGACCGCGCCGCCCTGGCCGTCGGGCTGGGTGCGCTCGTACACGAGGGCCGCGACGCGACCGCTCTCATCCTTGCGCACCTCGACCGGCTTCGCCCAGAAGTGCAGGTGCAGACGTCGCGACGCCGTGCCCCCGGCGTTGTTGACCGAATCACGCTTGCGCCAGGACTGCAGGATGCGATCGATGACCATGACCTGCTTGTTGCTGGCGACGGCGTCTTTGGCGGCATCGTCGTAGTCGAAGTCCTCGTCGTACACGACCATGTCGACATCGCGCAGCTCGCCGAGTTCGCGCAGTTCGAGCGGCGTGAACTTGACCTGCGCCGGACCACGGCGCCCGAACACGTGCACGTCGGTGATCTCGCTCGCCTGCAGACCCTCGTAGACGTTGGCAGGCACTTCGGTGACGAGCAGGTCCTCAGCGTGCTTGGCCAGCATGCGGGCCACGTCGAGCGCGACATTGCCGTTGCCGAGCACTCCGACGGATGCCGCATCCAGCGGCCATTCGCGCGGCACGTCGGGATGCCCGTCGAACCAGCTGACGTAGTCAGCGGCTCCGTAGGAGGCGACCGCATCGATGCCGGGGATCTCGAGCGAGGTGTCACGGATCGCACCGGTCGCGAAGATCACCGCGTTGTAGTGCTTCTTGAGGTCTTCGAGGGTGATGTCCTCACCGAAGCGGACGTTGCCGAACAGGCGGATGTCACCACGGTCGAGCACGTCGCGGAGGGCGGTGATGATGCCCTTGATGCGGGGGTGGTCGGGCGCGACGCCGTAACGCACCAGTCCGTACGGCGCGGGGAGCTGCTCGAAGAGGTCGATCGAGACGTCGAACTTGCGCTCCGCCTTCAGCAGGATGTCCGCCGCATAGATGCCGGCGGGGCCCGCACCGACGATGGCCAGTCTGAGCTTGGTCATGGGAGGTCCTTTCGTATGCCGTCGCAGCCGGCGCGCGACCCGACGGGCCGCCGCGCAGATTCAGCTGGAGCGTTCGGCGAGGGTCTCAGCGAATCGGGTCAGCGACTCGCGCACGGTGCCGCGAGGGAGAGGCCGGAGGGCATCGACGGCATCCCTGGTCCACGCGTGCGCGAGTTCGAGAGTCTTCTGCGTCACGGCGTGGTCGCGCAGTTCGTCCAACGGGCCGTCGAGGATCGCCGCGTCCGCGCCGTCGGCGATGAGGGCGACCCCGTCGTCGATGCGCGCCGCGAGGTCGATCGACGCCTCGTCGCCCTCCGCCTTGAGCAGCAGGTAGGGCATCGTCGGAACACCGGCACGCAGGTCGGTCCCCGGCACCTTGCCGGTCTCTTCAGGCTTCGCTGAGAGGTCGATCACATCGTCGAGCAGCTGGAACGCGACGCCGATCTTCTCGCCGTACACGCGCAGGGGCTCCTCGTACTCGGAGGGAGCGTTGGAGAAGATCACACCGCCCTGCGTGGCGGCGGCGATCAGGGAACCCGTCTTGTCGGCGAGTACCTGGATGTAGAACGCGATCGGGTCGTCGCCGTCCTGCGGTCCCAGGGTCTCGTGCATCTGACCGAGCACCAGACGCTCGAACGTGTCGGCCTGGAGGCGGATGGCCCGCTCCCCCAGCCGCGACATCAGTTGACTGGCGCGGGAGAACAGGATGTCGCCCGTGAGGATCGCGATGTTGTTGCCCCACACGGCATGTGCGGCAGGGACCCCTCGGCGGCGGTCGGCGCCGTCCATGACATCGTCGTGGTACAGCGAACCGAGATGCGTGATCTCGAGGGCCTTCGCGACGTCGATGACCTCGGCGGTGTTGCCGTCGCCGAGCTGTGCAGCGAGGAGCGTGAGCACGGGGCGGATGCGCTTGCCGCCGGCCTCGTACAGGTAGCGGCTGGCGGCGTCGGCCAGCGGGTCTGCGACGCGGACGTCGTCGGCCAGACCGGTCTCGACGAGCTCGAGCCCGTCTTCGATGGCGCGCGCGACACGTCGTGCGGCAGGGCCGATGAAGACGCGATCGCTGAAGCCGAGACGGCTCGCCAGTCGCGAACCCGGGGCGATGGGGCTCGAAGTCACGTTCTCAGCCTACCTTCGTCGGATGTCGCGGTTTCGCCCGAGAGACTCACTCCGGCTTGCGCGCTCTGTGCAGGGCGACGATGCCGAACGAGAGGTTGCGGTAGGCGACGTCGCCCCAGCCCGCCTCGCGGATCCACGCCGAGAGCTTCTTCTGGTCGGGCCACTCGCGGATCGACTCGTTCAGATAGTCGTAGGCGTCGCCGTTCGTGCCGGCGACGCGGGCCACGCGCGGGAGCACCTGGGCGTTGTAGAACCGGTAGGCGCCGCGGAAGAGCTTGCCCGGTGGGGTCGAGAACTCGTTGATCACGAGCCGTCCCCCGGGCTTGGTCACGCGGTACAGCTCGCGCAGGGCCTTCTTCGGGTCGTTCACGTTGCGCAGCGCATACGACATCGTGACCGCGTCGAACGTCGCATCCGGGAACGGCAGATCGGTGGCGTCTGCCTGCACGAAGGACAGGTTGCGCATGGCGCCGTGCCGACGCTCGCCCTCGGCGAGCATCCCCGGCGAGAAGTCGGCCGCGACCACCTCGGCGCCGCTGCGTGCGAGGGACGCCGACGACGAGGCCGTACCCGCGCCGAGATCGAGGATCCGCTCCCCCGGCTTCGGAGCGACCGCCCGGGTGGTCGCCGCGCGCCACAGCACGTCGTTGCCGAAGGTCATCGCCGTGTTGGTGCGGTCGTACCCTGCGGCGACCTGGTCGAACATGCCGCTCACGCGGGCGGGGTCCTTGCCGAGATCGGCGCGGTTCTTCTCGTTCGAGGTCACGAGTTCAGTCTAGGCGCGAGGCCCAGCGCTTCGAGGCGGTCGAGCCACGGATCAGCCGTCGCATCGTCGAACGGCGCGGCCTGGGCACGCACCCGCTCCTCGAGGTCGAGCGCGAGGGATTCCAGATGCGACATGACGTCGGCCGGGTAGCCGTAGCGGACGCTGTGCTCGGCCCACTCGTCGCGGTCGTCGACCCACGTTCCCCGTTCCCCTTCCACGCGCACCACGTCGAGGTCCATGTCGATCCCGGTCGCCAGCAGCGGGTCGTCGGACCAGCGGATGTCCCACCCCAGATCGATGTAGATGCGCATGCCCTTGCGGTGACGGCGATTGACGGTGAGCGCATGGTCGCCGCTCGCCGGGACGAGGGTGACATTCGGGCCGCCCGCGTGGAACTCGGCCCCGGGGCGCACGCTGTGCCATCCGACGGGCTGCCCGATCCAGTCGCCCCACTCGTCGGCGCCGAGATAGACGCACTCGTGCCGCCAGTGCGGCGAGCCATCCCACTTGCGCCACTGGAAGACCATCTCGGTGCCGGGTGCGGGACGTGCGTCGCTCATCCGCTCACCCTACGACCACGCGGATCCATGCGCCCTGAGCGGCATAGGCTGGAGACGTGCACACCACCCACCTGGTCGTGGAGACCCGCGAGATCGACCCGGTCGAAGACCTCCTGGCCTACGCGGACCCCGCGCGCCCTCTTGCCTGGCTGCGCCGTGGAGACGGGATCGTCGCCGTCGGCAGGCCGCTCACGGAGATCCGCCCCTCGGTCGACGCCGGCGCGTCTCGCGTCGAAGCGCTCGCGGCCATCTGGCGCACCATGTCGGCGCAGACCGAGGTCACCGACCCGGTGCGGCTCCCCGGCAGCGGGCTGGTGGCCTTCGGCGCATTCACCTTCGACGAGGACTCGACCGCAGACAGCGTGCTCGTGGTGCCGACGCAGGTCGTGGGACGACACGGCGATCGGTTCTGGCGCACCACGCTCCGCCTCGCCGATGCCCCGGAGGACCGCGCTGCCCTCACCACCCAGCCCTACGGGCCGCACTGGGCCGGCACCGTGGGCCCCGGAGCGCAGAGCCCGCAGGGTTACCAGGATTCCGTGCGCCGCGCCCTCGCCCGCATCGCCGACGGGGAGTTGAGCAAGGTCGTGCTGGCCCGCGACCTCACCGGGAGCATCCCGGCAGGCTCCGACCTGCGTCGGCTCGTGCGCGCCCTCTCGACCGGCTATCCCGACACCTGGGCGTTCGCCGTCGACGGCCTGATCGGTGCGAGCCCCGAGACGCTCGTCACCGTGCACGACGGCACCGTCACCGCACGGGTGCTGGCCGGGACGATCGGCCGCGGCGCCGACGCCGACGCCGACACCGCGGCATCCGCTCACCTCGCGTCGAGCGTCAAAGACCTCGACGAGCATCAGTACGCCGTGCAGAGCGTGCTCGCCTCGCTGCGGTCGCACACGCGGGCGCTGGCCGCGAGCGAGCAGCCCTTCCTGCTGAAGCTGCCGAACCTGTTCCACCTGGCGACCGACGTCGAGGGTGAGCTGGCCGATGGGGAGAGCGCGCTCGACCTGGTGCGGGCGCTTCATCCGACCGCCGCCGTCGCCGGTACTCCGACGCCGGTGGCGATCGCCGCGATCCGCGAGCTCGAGCCCTTCGACCGCGGTCGCTACGCGGGACCGGTCGGTTGGGTGGATGCCGCGGGCAACGGCGAGTGGGCGATCGCGCTGCGGTGCGCCCAGTTCACCGGTCGCCAGGGAGAGATCGGAGTGACGGCCTACGCGGGTGCCGGGATCGTCGCCGGCTCCGACCCCGAGAGCGAACTGCTCGAGACGCGCGTGAAGTTCCGCCCCCTGGTCGACGCGCTGGCCTGACCGCGACCGACCCTCAGCTGGCCGCGAGACGCTTCTTCTCGGCCTCGACGTCGAAGTCGGCGAGCGGCCACTGCGGGTCGATGTCCTCCAGGGCCGCGAGCAGCAGTTCCTGCACGGCCAGCCGGGCGTACCACTTGGCGTTCGCCGGGATCACGTGCCACGGGGCCACCTCGGTCGACGTGCGCTCGAACACCGTCTGGTACGCCTCCATGTACTGCGGCCACAGCATGCGCTCGTCGACGTCGCCTGGGTTGTACTTCCAGTGCTTGTCCGGGCGGTCGAGGCGCTCCATCAGCCGCGACTTCTGCTCTTCGGGCGAGATGTGCAGCATCACCTTGACGATGCGGGTGCCGGAGGCCGCGACCCGGGCCTCGAAGTCGTTGATCGCGTCATAGCGCCGCTCGATCGCGTCGGGTGGGGCGAGTTCGCGGACGCGCCCGATCAGCACGTCCTCGTAGTGGGAGCGGTCGAACACCCCGATGAACCCCGGCTCGGGCAGACGCTTCTCGATGCGCCACAGGAAGTCGTGCGCGCGCTCCTCGTCCGTCGGTGCCTTGAATGCGGCGAGCGCGACGCCCTGGGGGTCGACGCCGCCGACGACGTGCCGCACGATGCCGCCCTTGCCCGCGGAGTCCATGGCCTGCAGCACCAGGAGCACCGCGTCCTTGGCCACCCCCACACGACTCTCGGCGAAGAGCCGCTCCTGCAGCACGTTGAGGTCGGCCAGCCCTGCGGCGAGGTCGGCGACTCCGCGGGATTTGCCGTGGTGGAATCCGGGTTTGGCGTCGGGGTCGATGTCGGCGAGACGGAATCCGTCGTCGACTCGCAGCGTCTGCGTCCAGGTGTGCGCGTTCATACGCACATCCTGCCAGTCAACGCTCCAGCGGCACCTCGATGATCTGACGACCACCCCGGGGCGAGGTCAGTGCCTGATCCAGCGCCGTGCGGGTGGTGACCCGCTGGTACTCCCAGCCGTAGGCGAGAGCGAGGTGCTCGAGGCGGACCGTGTGCGGCGTGTAGAAGGCGCGATCGAGGTCGGCCGGGCGCGCGGAGGAGGCGACCTCGAGCGCGTCGAAGATCGTGCCCCCGCCGTCGTTGCCGACGATGACCTGCAGCCGGGGCTCGGTCTCGTCCGGCGGCAGCAGCAGGGCGCCGACGTCGTGCAAGAAGGCCAGGTCACCCAACAGCACCCGTGTCACTCCGGGGGCACCGGCGGCCTGACTGGCGATGGCGACACCGGTCGCGGTGGCGATCGTGCCGTCGATGCCGGCGAGACCACGGTTGGCGTGGACGGGAACCTTCTTGCCGCCGAGCACCTCATCGGCCACGCGGACGAGTCGGGAGGATCCGAACACCAGACGGTCGTGCGGCCAGGTGGCGCGCCACACGGCGTCGACGAGCAGTTCGCGATCGAGCGGACGGCGCACCGCGTCGAGCTCGGCCTTCACGGCTTCTCTGCGCGCCGCGAAGTCGTTCGATGCGAGTGCCTCCGGGTCGGGGGCGTGCTCGCTCAGGTCGACGGTCTCGGCGGCGGACGCCCGCATCCACTCTCCGAGCCAGGTGCGATCTGCGGCACCCGGAGCGACGATCACGGCGTCGACACCGCGCGTGCGGTGATTGAGGTTCAGCTCCTCGCCACCGCGGTGCACGGCCACGACCTCGACATCCTGTCGCGAGAGGAGTGCGGCGACCTCACGGCTGAGCGTCGGGTGGCCGAGGACGACGACCCGCTCGACGCGTCCACCGAGATCCCCACGCGCGAGCAGTCGACGGTAGCCGCGCACGATCTGGCGTCCGAATCGCGCTCCGCTCACGATCTCGGCGATCAGCGGCCAGCCACCGGCGTGCGCGATCTCCTCGGCGTCGGGCCCGGCGTCGGCACCGGCGACCACGATGGTGCGCGGGGTGCGGTCGAGCTCGAACGGTGCGCTTCTCAGAGCCTCCGGCGCCTCGCCCGGAGTGACGGCGATCGCGGGCAGCTCACCCGAGAGGGGCTCTCGGGACGGGAGGTTCAGATGCACGGGCCCGGCGATCCCGCGAAGCCCGCTCTCGACCTCGCGAGCACCCATCGCCGCGGCCACGGCCTGCTCGGCGAGTCCTGACCAGTCGCCGTCTCCCGGCACCGGAGCGTCCAACTGGTCGCGCACCCACGGATGGAAGAGCCCGTCCTGGAGAGTCGCCTGGTTGGCTCCGACCCCGCGCAGCTCGGGCGGACGGTCGGCGGTGAGCAGCAGCAGCGGCACCCCGGAGTGGAATGCCTCCATCACCGCGGGCAGCAGGTTGGCGACGGCTGTTCCCGAGGTGCACACCACGGCAACGGGAACGCCCGTCTCCCTGGCGATGCCGAGAGCCGTGAAGCCGGCGACTCGCTCGTCGATGCGCACATGCACCCGGACGTGTCCGTCGTCGGCGGCGCGTACTGCGGTGAGCGCGAGCGCCTGCGAGCGCGAGCCCGGCGACACCACGATGTCGCGCACGCCCTGGGCGATGAGGTCGGCGATCAGGGATGCCGCGGCATCCATGGCCGGTGACGAGGTCACGGGCGCTGGTCCGTGGCGGGAGGCTCGTCGGTCTCCTCGTCCAGGCGGGCGAGCTCCTCTTCGAGGCGGCGGATGCGCGCATCCTGCTCACTCTTGCTGATACTGCGCAGGAAGGCGGGATCGTCATCGGGGGCGACAACCGGACGGACGCCGGGATCGTTCGCACGTCGGCGGCCGATCACGAACCAGAGGATGCCTCCGATCACGGGAAGAAGCACCACGATCAGAATCCAGACGGGCTTGGACACACCGCGGTGCCGCGTCGCCGGCTGCACTGCGCAGTCGACGATGCTGAACACCCAGAACACGGCGGCGAGGAAGCCGCCGACGATCAGTAGTCTCGCCACCCCTCCAGTGTAGGCGCGCCGCCGGCTTCCCGGCCCCGGAGAGGACAGAGGCGGCGTTGCTAGACTGCGCGGGAAATGCTGCCCTCATCGCCGGATCGGATGCCGCGAGCGCGGGCCGAGCGGATGCTGATCGCCCGGGTGATCACCGCCGTCGGCCTCGCGCTCCTGCTCGTCGTCGGCGCCTGGTCGACCTCGCGGGGCTCCGCTGATGTGCACGCGACGCTGTGTCTCGCCTCCGGTGTCTCGGAATCGACGGCGTCCGCCACGATGGCCGGCGATCGGGAGAGCGCGTCCACGGTCGATGTGCTCTCCTCCGGCGTCGGGATCTGCCTGCTCGCGGTCCTCGGCGGCGTCGCGCTGGTCCTGCTGTTCCGCCGGCTCACCGGCGGCCCCCGACCGCTCGGTGCCCGCGCCCCGCGCATGGTGTCGCCGAGTCGCGCGGGCCCGAGCGCCCTCGTCCCCGCCCTGACTCTCACGCAGCTCTCCATCTCCCGCACCTGACCCGCCGACGCGCGCATCGAGCCGCCTGAGAGCGGCACCCTTCCCTCGTCGTACCCGTGTGTCTGGAGACCCCATGAAGAACTCTGTCAAAGCGACCCTGATCGCCATCGCCGTCGCCATCGTCCTGCTGATCGCCGGCATCGTGTTCGCGATCAGCCAGCAGCAACCCGCCGCGCCCGCGGAGAGCGGAGAGCGGCAGCAGACCGTCCGCACCGATTCCCATGTGCTCGACGACGGGGGTGAGGGCGCCGTGACCGTCGTCGAGTTCCTCGACTTCGAGTGCGAAGCGTGCGGGGCGTTCTACCCCGTCGTCGAAGACCTCCGCGAGAAGTATGACGGCGAGATCACCTACGTGGTCCGCTACTTCCCCCTGCCCGGGCACATCAACTCCACGCAGGCTGCCCTGGCCGCTGAGGCCGCAGGGCAGCAGGACCGCTTCGAGGACATGTATCGCCGTCTGTTCGAGACCCAGGCGCAGTGGGGCGAGCAGCCCGATGAAACTCCCGAGGTGTTCCGTGCATTCGCCGAGGATCTCGGACTCGACATGCCCGCCTACGATGCCGCGATCGCCGACCCGGCCACCGCGGAGCGCGTGCAGTCGGACAAGGCCGACGGCGAGAAGCTCGGGGTGAACAGCACGCCGACGTTCTTCATCGACGGCGAGAAGATCGTGCTGCAGGAGTGGGACGACCTCGAGCAGGCCATCGAGAAGGCCGTGAACGGCTGAGACGTGGAGGGGATCGCGCGGCTTCCGTGTCGAAGCCGCGCGGTCTCGCCACACCGATATTCTGGCCGCATACCCAGGAGAGGGCCAGAATGACCATCGACATCACGACCGCCTTGCAGACGACCCACAACGCCCGCGAACTCGCCGGGCTCCCGACCTCGGGCGCAGGCACGCTCGCCTCCGGTCTGCTCTTCCGATCGGACGCACTCGCCGCACTGACCGACGAGGGGTTGCAGGCGCTGATCGACCTTCGCATCGGCACCGTGATCGACCTGCGCACCGACGGTGAACGAGCACGCGCCGCAGATCGCCTGCCCGACGACGGCAGCGTGACGCTTCTGACTCTGCCCATGCAGGGTGGCGCGATGGATGAGATGGTCAAGCAACTGCTCCCCTCGGCCGGCGGGGCCGGACTCTCGGTGACGCAGGTCGCCGAGGTGCTCAAGCAGGTGCCGACGCTGCAGGAGCTGTACGTCTCGATCCTGGCGGCAAGTGCCCCCCAGTTCGCGACCATCGCGCGGACGGTGCTCGAATCCTCGCGCACCGAGCGACCCGGCGTGCTGTTCCACTGCACCGCAGGAAAAGACCGCACCGGGCTCGCCGCCGCGATCCTGCTGCTCGTCGCCGAGGTGCCCCGCGAAGCGATCGTCGAGGACTACACGCAGACGGAGAAGAATCTCGCGCGGGGATTCGCCGAAGCGCTCACCGCGCTGATCACCTCTCTCGGCGTCCCCCTCACCCCGGCGCTGAAGACCCTCGCGACCGAGTCACCGGCATCCGCGATCGAGGCGGCGATGGACTGGATCGCGGACAAACACGGCGACGTCGCAGGGTATCTGCGAAGCGGTGGTCTGAGCGACGACGAGATCGCCGACCTTCGTCGGGTGCTTCGCGGGGAGTAGAGACGCCCGTGCCCGCGCGGAGGCCGCCCTCGCTACGCTGAGCGCATGACCGAGGAGCACTCCCCCTCTCCCCATCCGGTGATGGCCGTCATCCGGCGCATCCCGGCGACGTTGACGATGGTGCTGCTGATCATCGTGATGGGCGTCGCCTGGCGCGGGCTCTGGGCCCCCTTCGAAGACAGCACGCTGTTCCCGACGGTCGCCTACGGGCTGCCGAACCTTGCCGACGGCAAATGGTGGACACCCCTGACCGGCACCTTCTTCGTGAACCAGCCCTGGGTGTACCTGTTCACGATCGCGGGCTTCTGGGGCATGGGCTACGTGGAGTTCCGCCGCGGATCGCGCGTGGCGCTCGCCTACTACTGGCTCGGTCAGCTGTTCGCGATCTTCGCCACCGCCCTGCTGCTGTACGTGCTCTCGCAGTTCCCGTGGGCATGGGCAGCCGAGCAGGCCCAGGCACTCGATGTGGGAGCATCGGGCGGCACCATGGCGTGCATCGCCGCCGCGGTCGGCCTGTTCCGTCCGCCGTGGAGGGTGCGCGGCTGGCTCATCCTGCTCGGCTTCGTGTTCATCGCGATGCTCTTCTGGGGCAAGGTCGCCGACCTCGAGCACCTGCTCGCGGTGCTGCTGATCCTCGTCGTCGACCGGTCGCTGCGGGTGCGGCACACGACGGTCCGCGAGCAGCGGCTGATCGCGGTGGTGGCGATCCTCGTCCTGGGCGCCGTCGAGATCATCACGACCTTCCTGCCGACCGACGGACCGTTCGGCCCGACCGATCCCGCGTCGGGAGGATTCATCGACCTCGCGATCGACCTCGTCGTGATCCTCGTGCTCGTGAACGGGCTTCGCCGCGGACGGCGCTTCGCGTGGGTGCTCGCGATCCTGCTCGGGCTGTTCAACGTCTCGGGCGCCGCACTGGTGCTCACCCTCATCATCATCACGAGCCAGGCGGAGCTCGACCTGCGCTGGGACGGCGAGACCGAGCTGGCGATGGCCAACGGCTTCCTGTGGCTCATCATGCTCGTCTACCTGGTGTGGGTGCGGCGCGCGTTCCGGGCCAAGCGCCGCGCCAAGCTCGGCATCCAGCCAGCGCCGAACGTCGACGACATGAAGCGCGAGCTGCGCACTCATGGCGGGGGGACGCTCTCATGGATGACGACCTGGGACGGCAACAGCTATGCGAAGGTGGCCGGCGGCATCGTCGCTTACCAGCGCCGCAACGGCGTCGCCCTGGCACTCGCCGACCCGATCGGCCCTGCGGAGACACGCGCCGAAGCCGTGAACGATTTCATCCACGCCGTGGAGCTCGCCGGCCTCGTGCCCTGCTTCTTCAGTGCGGATGAGGCCACCCGGGCGGCCGTCCCCTCGACCTGGCGCAGCATCGTCGTCGCCGACGACACGATCGTCGACCTGCCGGGGCTGGAGTTCACGGGCAAGCGCTGGAACTCGGTGCGCACCTCACTGAACAAGGCCGGTCGCGAGGAGATGACCTTCCGGATGACGCACTTCAAAGCGGAGCCGTGGGGTGTGCAGCAGCAGCTGCGTGCCATCTCGGAAGCGTGGGTCGGCGACAAGGACCTGCCCGAGATGCGCTTCACGCTCGGCACCCTCGACGAGGCCGAGGACCCGGAGGTACGGCTCGCCCTGGCGCTCGCTCCCAACGGGGATGTCGACGGTTTCCTCTCGTGGCTGCCGGTGTACGGCGACGACGGTGCAGTGCGCGGTTGGACCCTCGATCTCATGCGGCGGCGCGAAGGCGGCTTCGGACCGGTGATGGAGTATCTGATCGGATCGTCTGCGCGACAGTTCGCCGACGAGGGTGCGCAGATCATGTCGCTCTCCGGAGCCCCGCTCGCCCACGACTACCCGCCGGACGCGGGGATGATCGCCGCCCTCAGCGACCGACTGGCCGAGGCGCTGGAGCCGGTGTACGGCTTCGGTTCGCTGCACCGCTTCAAGCAGAAGTTCCATCCGCGGTACGAGACCATGTACCTCCTGTTCCGTGACGAGAGCGACCTCACCCGCATCGGCGGCGCGCTCACGCGGGCCTTCCTGCCGGATGCCACCCTGCGGCAGTTCGCGGGGGCGGGACTCGAGCTCGTGCGGGGCGGCAAGGACTGAGGACCTCGAAGTCCACGTGAGTACGATCGGTGTCGTGCTCGATGAAGACCGCCTCCGATCGATGGCCGACGAACTGAGCCGGGTTCCTGGCGTGCGCGCCGTCGCATTGGGCGGCAGTCGCGCCCGCGGGACGCACCGCCCCGATTCCGACATCGACCTGGGGCTCTATGTGGACGCCGACGTCGATCGCGCCGGCATCGCGCACGCGGCGAACGGCTGGACGCGCGAACCCGTCGAGCTCGCCGAGCGCGGCGGGTGGGGGCCCTGGGTCGACAGCGGCGCCTGGCTGATCGTCGACGGCGTGCCGGTCGATCTGATCCTGCGCGATATCGCCCGGGTCGAGGAGCAGTGCGCCCGCGCCGTGCGCGGCGAGTTCGCCTTCCACGCCCAGCCGGGGCATCCGCTGGGCTTTCTTGATCTCGCCTATGCGGGCGAAGTGGCCACCAGCGTGCCGCTCCGCGATCCGGAGGGGCTCCTGGTCGGGCTGGCACGTAGAGTCACACCCCATATCCCGAGTCGCTGCGAGAAGCATTCCTCGCGAACCTGTGGCAGGTCGACTTCCTGCTGAACGCGGCCACGAAGGGCGCGAAGGCGGGCGACGTCGCATACGTCTCCCTCTGCGGAACCACGACGACCATGCTGACCGCGCACGCCTGGCATGCCGCCGCCGGGAACTGGGTGACGAACGAGAAGGGGCTGGTGCCGAACGTGGCACGTCTCCCGATCGACACAGCGGGATTCAGCTCCTCGGCGGCGGCAGTACTCGGGAACCTCGGGACGACGCCGGAGGAGCTGCTCGCCTCGATCACGCGGCTGCGGGAGCTGCCGCGTCCGGCAGCTCCCGCAGTCTGATACTCAGTCTGATCCTCAGCCGACGGTCTCGACGGCTTTGACCGGAGTCGCTCCCGCACCATCGGTGACCGGGCGCTTCGCGGTGTTCGCGATGTGCGCGCGGCTGACGACGATCACGGCGACGATCATGATCGCGACGCCGAGCCAGTAGGGCGCGGCGTGGCTGACCAGCGCGTAGAGCGCTCCCGCGATCAGCGGGGCGGCCGTGCCCATGGCCGCGTTCAGCGACTGGGTCGCTCCGCCGAGCCAGCCCTGCTCGTCGTCGCCCACCGCGTTCGACATGGCACCATCCATCGCCGCCTGGGATGCCCCCTGGCCGGCAGCGAGCATGAGCGCACCGACGATGAACACCCACGGCTGGGCGAAGATCGACGCGACGATGGCGAGCGCCGCGAGACCGATCATCTGCGCGACGATGCCGCTGATGATCACACCGCGCTCACCGATGCGCGGGAGCAGGATGCCGAGCAGCACACCCTGGATGAGGATGTCGATGATGCCGACGCCGGCCGTCAAGAGCCCGATCTGCGTCGGCCCCCACTGGATCGAATCCAGCGCCAGGACGCTGAAGTTGTTCACGAAGAAGCCGAACGGCAGGGCGAGCAGACCGAAGCCGATCATCAGTCCGCGCAGTTCCTTGCGGCCGAACGCCTCCTTGAAGACCGCGAACGGCTGCACGTCGCGCAGCCGGATGGCGTCGATGCGATTGCCGGGCTTGAGGCTCTCCGGAAGCAGGAAGATGCTGAGGATCGCGATCGTGAGGGCGACCGCGGAGGTGAGGAAGACGGGGAGCTGGATGCTCACCGCGGCGAGCAGACCGCCGATCCCCGGCCCGACCATGGTGCCGATCCCCGTGAGAGCGCCGAGAAGACCGAAGCGCTTCGCCCGCTGTTCCGGCGGGGTGATGTCGGCGAGGTAGGCGAAGAGGGCGGGGAGATCGCCGGCGGTCAGGCCCTGGATGACGCGAGCCAGCACGAGCACCCAGATCGCACCGCCGATGCCGAACAACGCCATCGATAGTGCGGCGCCGAACGCGGCGACGATGATGACGGGTCGACGGCCGAAGCGGTCGGAGAGCCTGCCGAGGAAGGGGGCGACCAGGAAGGCGCAGAGGCCGTTGACAGCCTCGAGAACGCCCACCCAGATGGCGAGGTCGCTCTCGTGCGAGACGTACTGGAGGACCACGAAGGGGAGGACGGGAAGGACCACCGTCATGCCGATGACGGTGAGCATCGTGAGAACGATGAGCATGATCCACGCGCGGTTCTGATCCCGTCGCGTGAGGGAAGTGGGTGAAGTCATACCGAAAGTGTACCGATACCAGTTTTGGTGTCAAGCCAGGTTTGTAGTCGATTCACGATAGACTGCCTCCATGACGAACTCAGAGCCGCTCGGACGCCGCGAGCGGAAGAAGGCCGCGACCCGCAAGGCGATCTCCGACGTCGCGACGATGATGTTCCTCGAACGGGGCTTCGACAACGTGAGCATCCGCGAGGTCGCCGATGCCGCCGATGTCTCCCCCACGACCGTGTTCGCGCACTTCCCCCAGAAGGAGGCGCTCGTCTTCGACGAAGACGACGAACAGCGCGACCGCCTGGTCTCCGCCGTGCGCGACCGGCCCGCCGGAAGCACGATCAACCGCGCGATCCACGACTTCTTCGCCGCCGAGATCAGGGCGAACTTCGACGAGCACGGCGATGACGTCACCCGCGTGTTCATGCGCTTCCTCAACGAGACACCTGCCCTGCGGGAGTACGCCGCGAAGATGTGGCTCCGACACGAGGATGCCCTGGCCGCGGCCATCGCCGACGAGCTCGGGCTCGCCGAGCCGGTCGCCGAGATCCGCGTCTACGCCCGGTTCGTGCTGCAGATGCAGCTGCTCATCAACGACAGCGAAGATCCGCTCGAGACGGTGGACGCGGGATTCCGCGTTCTCGCGAGTGGCTGGGATCCTGTCGAAGAGCGTCTCGCCAGGGGCGACCGCTGATCACGGCGACGCTCGCCCACACCACTCAGACCGTCGTAGCCGCACTCCACGAGTAGTCCGGGAGCTCGATCGCGTCTGACTTGTCGAGCATCCGGGCGACGAGCTGGCGCATCGGCCAGTGGTGCATGAGGCGCGCCGTCAACACCCGCATGCGGAGCATGAAGCGCCCACGCGGCAGGAAACCGTCGACCCCTCCCGGCGCGAGCGTGTGCGATGCGGCGACGTACGGTCGCATGATCTCCTCGTAGCGTGCGAACGCCGACGCATGATCACCCCGTGCCCGTCCGAGCTCGCCGGCCAGCACGTACGCCCCGACCAGGGCCAGACTCGTCCCCATGCCGGTCAGGGGCGATCCGCAGTACCCGGCGTCGCCGACCAGGGCGACCCGCCCGGTGGTCCAGCCGTCCATGTGCACCTGGCTGACCGTGTCGAGGTGGAAGTCGGCGTCCGCATCCGCCGCCGCGAGCAGTTCGTCGCGACGCCACCCCATGCCCGCGAACACCTCGCGGAGGAGCATCTTCTGGCTGGCGACGTCACGGCGATCCACGTCGACCCCGGTGTCCGCGAACGCGAGCATCGCCTTGGCGGTGCCGCCGCGCTCGGGCCTCAGCGCGAGCATCCGCCCGGGCTCGCTGTACATGTCGAACCAGGAATCGAGAGGCCCGGGCTCCGGCACCGTGCAGTACCCGAGATAGGCGCCGAGGTGGACGACGTAGTCGGATTCCGGGCCGAACGCGAGCGCACGGACGCCGGAGTGGATGCCGTCGGCCCCCACCACGAGGTCGAAGGTGCGGACGAGCCCGCTTCGGAAGGTGACTTCGATCCCCTCGGCACCCTCAGCCATCGACGCGATGCGATCGCCGAAGACGGTCTCGGTGTGGTCGGCGACGAGATCGTGGAGGATCTCCGTGAGATCTCCCTTCATGATCTCGATCTCGGTGACGGGGCTGCCGTCGCCGACGAAGAGGTCGGCGGGCATCGTGGCGAGTTCACGGCCTGCACTGTCGATGTAGCGCAGACCCTTCTCGTGCACGATGCGCTCGCGCACGCGGGGCATGATGCCCATCCGTTCGGCGACGACCTCGCCGAGACCGCGGAGGTCGACAGCTTGTCCGCCGAGGCGGAGGCCGGGCGCCTGCTCGACGATCGTCGAGCGGATGCCCTGGCGGTGCAGCCAGTGCGCGAGCGCGGGTCCTGCGATGCCTGCGCCGGAGATGAGTACGCTGTATTCGTTCATGCCCTGCACGGTAATACAGGAATGTACACTGTACAAGTGTTCTAGATCTGAAGGTGGTGTACTAGTACGGTGCGAGTGACATCTCAGACCATCGCGGCGGAGATCGCCGAGCGGATCGCGTCCGGCGAGCTGGCTCCGGGCGACCGGGTGCCGTCGGCGCGCGGAATCACCAGGGACTGGGGCGTCGCGATCGCCACCGCCACCAAGGCCCTCGCGCTCCTGCAGCATCGGGGCCTCGTCGTCTCGACGCCGGGGATCGGGAGCGTGGTCGCCTCCCCCGGCGCCACGACCGGCCCTCCGTTGTCGACTGCCCGGGTCGTCTCCACGGCCATCTCGATGGCCGATGCCGAAGGGATAGAGGCGATCTCGATGCGACGCATCGCCGCCGAACTCGACATCCCGACCATGTCGCTGTATCGACACGTCGAGAGCAAAGACGGACTCGTGCTGCTGATGATCGACTCCGTGCTCGGTGAGGAGTCCTTCCCGCCGCCATCCGACACGGACTGGCGCGCCGACCTCGAGGTGTCGGCGCGCCTGCAATGGGCGGGGTTCCAACGACACCCCTGGCTCGCGGGCGTGATGTCGATCTCGCGACCCCAGCTCGTGCCGAACGGGTTCCGCTACACCGAGTGGTGCCTGCGCGCGCTCGCCCCGCTCGGGCTGAGCATGGAGACGATGATGTACATCAGCGTCAGCGTGTTCAGCCACGTCAGGGCCCTCGCGACCGACATCGCGTTCGAGGCGGAACAGCGGCAGGACACGGGACTCACGGCAGACGAGTACATGACCACGCGGTCGACGGACATCGCCGCCATGGTGTCTCCGGCCGACCTGCCCCTGCTCGCCTCCCTGGTGCGATCCGACGACTTCGACCTCGACCTGAACGCCCTGTTCGAGTTCGGGCTGCAGCGCCTGCTCGACGGCATCGAGGGCTGGGTCTCCCGCGGCTGATCAGGAGTCGCGAGGACGTCGTCGCAGGTTCTTGGTCTCGGTGCGCCGCTGCTTGGCCTTCAGCCGGCGCTCCTTAGATCCGCGGCTCGGCTTCGTCGGCCGTCGCGGTGGTGCCGGGGGGCGCAGAGCCTCAGCGACGAGGGCGACGAGCCGCTCCCGCGCCGCATCCCTGTTGCGCAACTGGGCACGGTGCTCGGACGCGGCGATCGTCAGCACGCCGTCGACCAGGCGACCGCTCAGTCGGTCGAGCAGCCTCTCGCGCTGATGCGGCGAGAGTACGGCGGAGTTCACCGCATCCCACACGAGTTCCACGCGGGAATCGGCAGTGTTGACGCCCTGCCCACCTGGCCCGGACGACCGCGAGAAGCGCCACGACAACTCGGCCTCGGGGATCGTGAGACCCGACGAGACCCGCAGAGCGGGACGATGGGCGGAAGGCATGTGTCCATCATCACCGATCCGGCCCGATCACGTTCCTGCGACGGAGTCGCGGTCGAGGCGCAGGAGGAGGTCGGCCGCGATGTACCGCGCGCGCCCCATCGCCGACCTCGGGTCGTAGCCGAGGTCGCGCAGAAGCGACTCGTGCCGCGCCTGGACCGTGGAGTGGTGCATACCCAAGGCGGCGGCCGCCGATCGGAGGCTCTCGCTCTCGACGACCGCCGACAGCACCTCGCGCGTCCGCGCATCGAATCTCGACAGCGCCACGACGTCGTCCGGCGGCTGCGCGGGATCGTATGCCTGCGCGAGCAGCACGAGCGCGCCGAGGTCTGCAGCGTCGACCACCGGATGCGCGGCGTCGGTGAGCCGCAGTGCGACGAGGGCCGCCTCCCACGACTCCGGAAGCTGTTCGGCGCGGACGACCGTGCCGCGCCCGCCCGGGCCCGCCCAGGCGCGGGAGCCGTCGTCGAGCACGGCGCGGACGATGCCGCGCGGCGTGGCGACGAGGGTGGAGCGCGCATCGGCGACCGGAAGCTCGGCCGACAGCGCACTCACCCGCACACGGGTCGACGGGTCGACGTTCAGCCGCGCGAGCGCCGCACTGCGGTCGGCGGGCGAGCGGGCCGCGTCGATCGCGATCTCGAGGGCCCCGTCTTCGTGCCGGCGTGCGGTGATGAGCTCCACCGCGAGTGCGAGACGCTCGATCACCATGTCGTCGTTGGCGTGCGCGGCATCCCGCCGCTCGAGCCAGACCTCGCCACCGGGGACTGCCCGGGTGAGGGTGCGCGGAGCGTCGGCATCGTCCGGCGGCACGGCACCAGAGGCATCCCGCCGCCGCATCCGTCCGCGCAGTTCGGCCCCGGCGACCGCTCCGGCGAGGGCGGCCGCTCCCCGCAGCAGCCCTTCGACGCCGACGCCGCCGCGCACGAGCGCATCGAAGTACGAGACGACCTTGAGGGTCTCGCTCGCCTCGGGATCGAGCGCGGTCAATCGACCGACGAGTTCCTGCATCGCTGCTCCATCGCACGTGTGACGACAACGATAGCCCGCACGCATCCCGCGGCGGGCCATCGTCGGTGCGCGCTCAGCCGCCGATCGTCCGCGCGATCCAGCTGTTACGGGCGGCGACGGCCGCCTGTGACACGATCGCGTGCGGGACGACCTCGAACCCGTGGAATCCGCCGGCCCACACGTGCAGCTCGGCCTGACCGCCCGCCGCCCAGATCGCGGTCGCGTAGGCGACGTCCTCGTCGCGGAAGACCTCCGCGCTGCCGCAGTCGATGTAGGCGGGAGGAAGGCCGGTGAGGTCGGTGGCGCGTGCCGGCGAGGCGTAGATCGACACGTCGTCCGTGCCCTTGCGATCGCCGAGCAATGCCGTCCAGCCGATGACGTTCATCGGGCGGTCCCACACACCGATGCCGTCGATCTGCTTCGTCGAGACCGTCTCATCGCGGTCGTCGAGCATCGGGCACATCAGGAGCTGCCCGGCCAGCGCCGGACCCTTCCGGTCGCGCGCCAGCAGCGTGACGCCCGCGGCGAGGCCTCCTCCGGCACTGCCACCGGCGATGATGAGGCGTTCGGGATCGATGCCGAGCTCGTCGGCATGCGCGGCGGTCCAGACGAGGCCCGCATAGCTGTCCTCGACCGGATAGGGATCGGGGAACTCGGGGGCGAGCCGGTACTCCACCGTGACGGCCACGGCATCGTGCTCTTCGATCCACGGCACCGCCTGCACGATGCCGGTGAAGCGGTCGCCCATGATCATGCCACCGCCGTGAGTGAGGTAGATCCCGGGACCGGTGCCGGTGCGCCCGCGCCTGCGGACGACCGTGACGACGATCTCGTCTCCTCCGTGACCGGGGATCTTCACGTCGAACCACTCGAGGTCGTGCCCCGCCAGCTGCTCCTCGATGGGCGGACCGAGCGGCGTCTCCCGCAGTCCGGGGATCATCTCGATCGTGAGGTCGGGCATCTGCGGCATCACCGCGAGTGCGGCGGCGAGTTCCGGATCGAACGGCGGACGGGCGAGTGTGGTGGTCATGCGAACTCCTTCGTTCGGCGTCACCCCTGCGTGACGGGTGCGCTCAGCTTCGCGGAGGCCGCGAGACGACGCATCCGCCACGCGCGGCTGATTCGGTGCGGGTGATCCGCCATCCGGCGGTGGGCTCGCCCGCGACTTGATGTCACCTCCATCATCCGTCCTCTCGACGGCCCGACTCATCGCCCGGCTAGCATTGCGGGATACGGCTGGCTCCGTGCGTCGACCCCTCGACGATGCCCGCGGCCGTCACGCGGAGCACGAATGAACTCATACCGGCAGGACGACTGGGCAGCGAGCCCGTCGTATCCGTCGACCGTGAACGAGCCGTACCTGATGGGCACCGGCGTCGTCACCGCCGAGGACACCGGCACCCGCCCGCTCTCCCCTCCGCACAGCCACGCCGATCCGATGCTGGCCTGGTGCTATCGCGGCACGGTGTGGGTGCACCTGCAGGACACGAGGTGGCGCCTCGCTCCCGGTCAGGGCGTGTGGATCCCCGCGCGCATCCCGCACACGGCCCATCACGAACCCGACTCGACCGGCTGCTACACGTACATCCCCGACTCATCGCTGATCGCCCCGATCGACGACATCACGCGGGTACTCGTGCCGCGAGCGGTGCAGGAGATGCTGCTCCACCTCGGCATCAACGACATGCCCACCGACCTGCGCGTGCGCATCCAGTCAGTGCTCATCGAGATGCTGCAGCAGCCCCTGCCCGAGGCCGCCAGCGAATGGGGCGAGGTACCGATGCCGGCGGACGAGCGGGTCGCCCCGCTCGTGCAGGCCGTGCTCGCCGACCCCGGGGATCCCCGCAGCGCGATCGAGCTGTTCCTTGCGCACGGTCTCCACGAGCGCACGGTCCTGCGCATCTTCCAGAACGACGTCGGCATGAGCTTCGGGCGGTGGCGCACCGGCGTGCGGATGACCCTCGGGGCGCGCCTGATCGTCGACGGCACTCCGATCGGTGCGGCCGCGCACCGCTGCGGCTACGCCACGACGAGCGCCTTCTCCGCCGCGTTCAAGGAGCGCTTCGGGCTCACTCCCCGACAGCACGTGGCCCGCGTGCACGCCGATGCCGCGCATCAGCTCTATTGGCGATGACGGCGCGTCGTTCCTGATCCCGTCACGGCGAATCCGACCACCACTGTCGGTTCAGCGATACAACTCGTCGCTCCCGCAACACTGAACGCAGGATCCGCGTTCTAGCATCGTTCTGTTAGGGCATGCTTACCTAACTTCTCGCCGCGTTGTCGCGGAAACCCCCTCCCCCCTTCCCGAAGGAGAACCATGTCGCTCGCTTCTGCGCGCCCGAAGATCCGCCGAGGCTCGGCCCTCGTCGCGGCGGCCGTCGCCGCCGCCCTCACCCTCGCCGGGTGCTCGTCCACCCCTGAGGAATCGAGCTCCGCCTCCACCGCAACGGACGGCGTGGTCATCGAGCACGGCCACGGGAAGACCGTGATCCCGGAGAAGCCGCAGCGCATCGTCACCCTCGGCTGGATGACGGCCGACATCGTCGCCGCCCTCGGCACCAACCCCGTCGGCATGGAAGAGGTCTGGGGCGCGGGCGAGAGCGGCTACCAGCCGTGGTTCGAGGACTACGTCACCGAGGAGTACGGCGAGACCCCCGAGATCATCCCGTTCCTCGAAGACGGCCCCAACTACGAGGCCATCAAGGAGCTCAAGCCCGACCTGATCCTGAGCCTCTACTCCGGCGTCTCCGACATCGAGTACGAGCGTCTGACCGAGATCGCCCCGACCGTCCCCTACATCGAAGGCCCCTGGAACCCGGGCACGTGGGAGGACATGACCCGCACGGTCGGCAAGGCGCTGTCGGAGGAGGACAAGGCCGATGAGCTGATCGCCGAGACCGAGAAGCAGATCACCACCCTGGCCGGCGAGCACCCCGAGTTCGAGGACAAGACCTTCGTCTGGGGTCTGACGCTCAACGAGGGTGGCACCGACCTCGGCGTCTACCTGGAGTACGACCCCCGCGTGCGCATCACCGAAGCCCTCGGATTCACCTCGACCTCGGCGATGGACAGCTTCCTCCAGACCGCGGAGGGCGACAACTGGTACACCGGCGTCAGCCTGGAGAACCTCTACGACGTGGAGGCCGATCTGTTCGCGGCCTGGGGCGGCAGCGCCGACGAGGGCACATACACGGTCGAGAACAAGGTCGTGTCGCGCTGGAACCCGATCGCCAACGGCTCGTACGTGATCTACGCCGACGACGCCGAGGCCTCGGCCATCAGCGCGCCCACCGTGCTCTCGCTGAAGTACATCCTGCCGAAGTACGTCGACGACCTCGCCGGCGCGCTCCAGGGCGAGCCCACCATCACCGGCAAGTGATCCGAGAGATGTCCCTGGCGACGGATGACGGCACGGACGTCTCGAACACGGGTGCGGGGAGTCGTGCAGTCGACTCCCCGCACCGCAACGGGACGCTCATGGCTGGACTGGTCATCTCGGTCGTGGTGCTGGCCATCGCCGCCATCGCCTCGCTCGCCGTCGGTGCCCGCGCGATCGACCCCGTCACCGTGCTGCAGTCCCTCTTCTCCTACGACGACGAGAACCCGCTGCACCTCATGGTCATGGAGCTGCGGGTGCCGCGTACTCTGCTCGGCATCGTCGTGGGTGCCGCTCTCGCGGTGTGCGGCGGCCTGATCCAGGCCTTCACCCGCAACCCGCTGGCCGACCCCGGCATCCTCGGTGTGAACGCCGGTGCATCGTTCGCCGTCACGTTCGCCGTCGGTGTGCTCGGCCTCACCGCCCCCGGCGCCTACGTGCCCTTCGCCCTCGGCGGAGCCTTCGTCCTCACCATGCTCGTCTACGTGCTGGGCTCGTTCGGAGCCTCGGGTGCGACTCCCATGAAGCTCACTCTCGCCGGCGTCGCCCTGGGCGCGGCCTTCACCGGCTTCACCACCGCGATCGTGCTGCGCGACCACAGCACCCTGCAGGTGATGCGGTTCTGGGGCGTCGGCTCGATCGGCGGGCGCACCATCGACCAGCTCACCTGGGCCGTACCGCTCATCATCACCGGCCTGCTGATCGGACTCCTGTGCGCCCGCTCCTTGAACGCCCTGGCGCTCGGTGACGACCTGGCGCAGGCTCTCGGCGCCCGCGTTCGCGTGACCAGGATCCTGGTGATCATCGCCGTCACGCTGCTCGCCGGCACCAGCGTCGCCGCCGCCGGCCCCATCGCCTTCGTCGGGCTCATGATCCCGCACATCGTCCGCTGGTTCACCGGTCCCGATCAGCGCTGGGTGCTCGCGTACTCCATGATCATCGGCGCGGCCTTCCTGCTGTTCGCCGACATCCTCGGCCGCATCGTGCTCCCGAACGGAGAGATGCGCGTCGGCATCGTCACCGCCCTCCTCGGAGCCCCGATCCTGATCATGCTCGTGCGCCGCAAGCGGGTGAGCGGGCTGTGAGCGTCGATCAGAGCGCCCGCACCGCACCCCCCACTGAGACAACGCCCGCCGCGTTCACCCCGGTCGATCGCGGTCGACGCCTGTTCCGGATCGAGACCTCGCGGATCGCCGCGCTCATCCCCGTGCGATCCGTCGTCGTCAGCATCGTGCTCGTCGTCGTGATCATCGGAGCGGGTCTGTTCTCCATGACCCTCGGCGCCTACCAGGTCGACTTCGCCTCTGTCGTGCGCGCGATCGTCGACCCGGCATCCGACCCCGACATCCGCCAGGTGGTCTTCGAGTGGCGCCTGCCCCGCGTGCTGTTCGCCGTGCTGTGCGGCGCCGCGCTCGCTCTCGCCGGCGGCATCTTCCAGTCACTCACCCGCAACCCTCTCGGCTCCCCCGACATCATCGGCTTCGGCATCGGCGCGCAGTTCGGCGTGACGCTGGTGATGATCGTGTTCGAGCTGAACACCTACATGTTCAAGGCCGCAGGCGCCCTCGCCGGCGGTCTGTTCACCGCACTGCTCGTCTACGTGCTCGCTCACAAGAACACGATGTCGTCGTTCCGGCTCATCATCGTCGGCATCGGCGTCTCGGCAGGACTCGGCTCGCTCACCTCATGGATCCTGATCTCGGTCAGCATCGAGAAGGCGATGATGGCGGCGACCTGGGGGGCGGGCTCGCTCGCCTCACTCGGCTTCGACCAGCTCATCCCCGCGGCGATCGTCTTCGCGATCGTGACCCTGCTCTCGCTCCCCCTCGCCCGCACTCTTCCCGTGCTGGAGATGGGCGACGACGCGGCCACGGCCCTCGGCATCAGCCCCGGCCGCACCCGCCTCGCGGCGATGGTGTTCGGCGTGGCCCTGGTCGCGCTCGTCACCGCCGCGGCCGGCCCCATCTCGTTCATCGCGCTCGCGGCCCCGCAGATCTCCCAACGCCTCACCCGCTCGAACACCCCTATGGGCACGGTGCCGGTGATGCTGACCGGCGCCGCCCTGGTCGTGGTGTCGGATGCGGTCGCCCAGCTCGTCGCGGTGCCGGTCGGCGTCGTGACGGTGTCGGTCGGCGGCCTCTATCTCGCCTGGCTGCTCGCCGCCCAGTACGCGCGCCGCACCTGAAAGGAAGACCCATGACCGCTTCGCTGCTGGCCCGCGACATCACGCTGGGCTACGGAGAGACCCCCATCGTCTCCGACCTCACACTCGAAGTTCCCGACAACTCGTTCACGATCATCATCGGACCGAACGCGTGCGGCAAGTCGACCCTGCTTCGCGGATTCGCCCGCCTGCTGCGTCCGGCCACCGGCACCGTGCTGCTCGACGGCGACGAACTGCGTTCGCTCAAGCCGAAGGAGGCTGCCCGCAAGCTGGGGCTGCTCCCCCAGTCGTCCCTCGCCCCCGACGGCATCACGGTCGCCGACCTCGTCGGGCGCGGACGCTTCCCGCACCAGAGCGCCATGCGCACCTGGAGCAGCACCGATGAGCGCGCCGTGTCCGAGGCGATGGCGGCGACCGGGGTCACCGATCTGTCGCGGCGCCTGGTCGACGAGCTCTCCGGCGGGCAGCGGCAGCGCGTCTGGGTGGCGATGGCCCTCGCCCAGCAGACCAAGCACCTGCTGCTCGACGAACCGACGACCTTCCTCGACATCGCGCACCAGATCGACCTGATGGAGTTGTTCGCCGACCTGCACCGCAGGGGCACCACGCTCGTCGCCGTGCTGCACGATCTCAACCACGCGGCCCGCTACGCGACCCACCTCGTGGCGATGCGCGACGGCGCCATCGTGGCGCAGGGCGACCCGCGCGAGATCATCACCGCCGAGCTCGTGCACGCCGTGTACGACCTGCCATGCAAGGTCATCACCGACCCCGTCTCGGGAACGCCGCTGGTCCTCCCGCTCGGTCGGCGGACACCGTGACAGCCACTCCCCGCGCGCTCTTCGGCATCGCGCTGAAGTCCGAGGGACGCGGCGTCGCCCTCGCCGGAGCGACCGCGCTGCTCATCGTGCACGCACTCGCCGAGGCGACGATCCCCGTCATCATCGGTGCGACGATCGACCGCGCCGTGCTCCCCGCCGACCCCGCAGCGCTCGCGCTCTGGCTCGGCGTGCTGGTCGGCACGTTCCTCATCCTGACCGTGAGCTATCAGTCGGCATCCCGCCTCATGGTGTCGATCTACGGGTACGGCGAGCAGGCGCTGCGCCACCTGACACTCTCGCGGATGCTGCGACCGCAGCTCTCCCGCCGCACGATGACCCCCGGCGAGGCCCTCACCTTCGTCACGTCAGACACCTATCGGGTCGCCGGGGTCGCCTGGTCGGTCGCGCAGCAGTGCTCCACGATCGCCGCGATCATCGGAGCCGGTCTCGCGATGCTGGTGATCTCGCCCGTCGCGACTCTCGTCGTGTTCGGCTCGACCATCGCGATGATGCTCGTGATGCAGGTCGTCTCGCGTCCGCTCGAGCGCCGCGGTTTCGCGGAGCAGCATGCGGCGACCGAGGCCGGGGCGGTCGCCGCCGACTTCATGAGCGGATTCCGCGTGCTCGTCGGCATCGGCGCCCGCGAGGAGGCCGTGCGGCGCTACATCGCCGCGAGCGATACCTCTCGACGTGCGGCGACGGCAGCCGGCCGATCCCTCGCCTCGTACGAGGCGGTGAGCGGCACGCTGGCCGCGATCGCGACGACCGCGCTGGCGGGCATGTCGGCCTGGTTCGCCGCCGAGGGCCGCATCAGCATCGGCGAGCTGGTGACCGTGCTGGGCCTCGCCCAGTTCATCAGCGGCTATCTCGCGTATGCCGGCTCTTTCCCCTCGAACTGGATCCACAAGCTCGCCTCGGCCAAGCGGCTCGCCGACGTGATCGACGCCGATGACCTGCTGGATCCGCCCGCTGCGTCTTCCGCTCCGGCGGAACCGGCCGGCGATGTCGTGCTGGCCTTCCGCACCGGACCCGGATCAGCTCCGGTCGAGGTGCGCGCACGGGAGCTGCTCGGCATCCGTCCCGCCGACAGCGACACCGCCCGCGCTCTCTCCCGCCTGCTGGGGCTGCGCACGCGCGCCGACCGCGGCCTCGTCACGCTCCGTGTCGACCGCGAGCTCCGCGATCTGACCGACCTGGATCCCGTCGAGTACCGGCGCCGGGTCGTCGCCCCTCCGCACGGGCAGACGATCGTGAGCGGCTCCCTGCGCGAAGCCGTGCGCGGGCACGGGGTCGACGAGCCCGCGCGTCCTGCCCTGGTCGAGATGGCCGCGCTCCACGACACCGTGGTGCAGGTCGGGGGCTGGGAGTCGCAGGTGGGGGAAGCCGGGCGACGCCTCTCGGGTGGTCAGCGGCAGCGCATCGGCATCGCCCGAGCCCTGCACGCGGATGCCGACGTGCTGGTGCTCGACGAACCGACCTCGGCCGTCGACGCCATCACCGAGGCGCACATCGCCCGTGCCCTCGCGGCGCACACCGAGACCGTGATCGTGATCACCACCTCGCCGGTGCTGCTGGGGGCGTGCGACAGGGTCGTCGACCTTCCCTCCGAACGATCGGATGTGCGCCATGAGTGACCCGACCTCGACCGCCGCGCTGCTCCCGATCGCTTCCGGCGCTCGGGTGCGGGCCGTCGTGGGTGGGCTGCTGCGACAGCATCCCGGTCGTACCGCCGCTGTCGCCGTGCTCTTCCTCGCGGCATCGGCTCTGGGGATCGTGATGCCCGCGTGCCTGGGCCGCATCGTCGATGCCGTCTCCACGGACGCCGGGTTCGCGACCATCGCCGGCTGGGTCGCCGGTGCGGGTCTGGGCGCCATCGGTGCCGCCGTGGTGATGCTGTGGGCCGTGAGGGTGCTCACCGGCATGGTGCAGGACATGCTCGCCACGCTCCGCGAAGACGTGTTCGCCTCGGCGATGCGACTGCCGGTCAGCGAGGTCGACGACGGCGAGAGCGCCGACCTGCTCTCGCGCGTCACCGGCGACGTCGATGCCGTGGCCGAAGCCGGAGGGAACGTCGCTCCCACGTTGCTCTCCGCCGCCTTCGCCATCGGGGTCTCGGTGGTCGCGCTGACCGCCCTGGATCCCTGGCTCGCACTCGCGGGACTCGCCTCCGCGCCGTTCTATGTGCTCGGCACGCGGGCGTTCCTGCGGAAGTCGCGCGTGGTGTTCCGAGAGGTGCGGGTGCGAGAAGCCGCGCGCAGTCAGGCCGTGCTCGACGCGGTGGAAGGCATCGAGACGCTCACCGCGTTCAACGAGCAGGGGCCTGCGCTCGAACGTGTGCGGGAGCGCGCCGAGGCGTCGATCCGGATGCAGATCCAAGGCGTGCGGGTGACCAACAGGCTGTTCCGCTGGATCAACGGCGGCGAGCTCGTCGGCTTGGCCGCGATCCTCAGCGCCGGCTTCCTGCTGCAGTCCGCCGGCGCCATCACGGTGGGCGCGGTCACCACCGCCGCGCTGCTGTTCCACCGGCTGTTCGGCCCGGTCGGGCAGCTGATCTTCGGACTCAACGACATCCAGCGCGCGGCCATCGGCCTCGCGCGGCTCGTCGGGGTCATCGACCTCGCCCCCGCGGCGGTCACGTCGAATCGGGAAGCGGATGCTGCACGACAGGAATCCGCAGGCATCGAGGTGCGGGATCTGACGTTCCACTACCCGACCACCGGCCGGGGGATCAGCGGCGTGAACCTTCGGGTCGACCCCGGCACCACGGCAGCGCTGGTGGGCACCTCGGGATCGGGCAAGAGCACGCTGGCTCGCGTCATCGCCGGGCATCACCCGCCGACCTCGGGCAGTGTGCACCTCGCATCGAACGCAGAGGCGCCGTACTACCTGTCGCAAGAGCTGCACCACTTCCGAGGCACGATCGCCGACAACCTGCGACTGGTCGCTCCCGAGGCGAGCGACGACGAGATCGTGACGGCGCTGCGGGCGGTCGGGGCGCAGTGGGCGGTCGAGGCCATGATCCGCGAGAGCGATGGCCCTTCCGCAGAGGCCGTTGCGCCCATGGACGAGGGGCGCATCCAGCAGCTCGCGGTCGCGCGGGCCTTCCTCGCCGACCCGGATGTGGTCATCCTCGACGAGGCCACAGCCGATGTCGGACTCCACCACCGGGAGGTCGTGGAAGAGGCGATCTCCGCACTGCGCAGGGGACGAACGACTCTGCTCATCGCGCACCGGCTGCAGCAGGCCGTCACGGCGGAGCAGATCGTGGTGTTCGCCGACGGGCGCACGACGCAGCGCGGCACGCATGACGAGCTCCTCGCGACCGAGGGGCTCTACCGCGACTCCTGGCTCGCCCAGAACCGCAGCACCTCCCACCCGGCCCCCCACCGACCCATCCCCCACCAGCCCATCCCCCACCACAGAGACGGAGACTCCGTGAGCATCCACCGCGGCATCGTCAGCAGCACGACCACCCTCACCCCGACGCTGGTCCGCGTCACACTCGGCGGCGAGGGGGTCGCCGACTTCCTCAGCACCGGCATCGGCGACGAGTACGTGCGGGTGTTCTTCCCGCATGGTGAAGACCCGAAGGATGTCTCGCTTCCCGTGCCGGCGGGCGACTGGTGGGAGACCCCCGTGGGAGCGCCCGAAGCCCCGATGCGCACGTACACGATCAGCGGTGTGCGCCCGGATGCAGGTGAGCTCGACATCGACTTCGTGATCCACGAGGCGGGAGTCGCAGGCCCCTGGGCCGCGCGGGCGGAGCCGGGTCACGTGCTCGGGTTCAACTCTCCCACCGGCTTGTACTCGCCACCGGAGGGCATCACGTGGCAGGTGCTCGTCGCCGACCTCACCGGGGTTCCGGCCGTCGCTCGCATCATCACCGCGGCGCCGGAGGGTGTGCGCACACGGGTCGTGCTCGAGGTGCCGAGCGAGGCGGACCGCGTCGCCCTCGAGATGGGCGCCGACGTCGAGGTCACCTGGGTGGTCGGCGGCAACGGCCACGGCCCCAGCGCGCTCGGCCCGCTCGTGCGCGGCATCGTCGACGATCGGCTCCCTCTCGACGAGGGCTATGTGTGGGTGGCGGGTGAGACCGTGGCGCTGCGCGACGTGCGCAAGTACCTGCGCAAGGAGCTCGGCCTGCCTGCGACCCGCTTCAAGGTCGTCGGCTACTGGACGCCCGTCGCCGCGTGGGACGAGAAGTTCGCCGCCCTGCCCGAGTCGGTGCAGAAGGAGTTGGACGCGATCTGGGCCGAGTCCGAGGGGGATGAGCCGGAGGACGTGCAGGTGCGCTTCGAGGAGAGGCTGGACCAGTTGGGGTTGTGAGGGGACGGCGCGAGGCTCCGAGTTCCGGTCGCACTTGCTGCCGCCCGCGGGGCGTTTTGACGACGGGAAGTGCGACCGGAGGGCGCCTGAGGCTTCGAAGTGGACGCGACGGCGGGAGTCAAACCCTACGTACACCCGCGTGAGGGCGCGCTGGCTGCGCTTCTCGCCCGGAATCCCGGGGTTTCTCGCTCACCGGGATCAGGCTGAATCGGCCTGAATCACGAGTTTTGTTGTCACGGTGTTATCACCGTCGCACATGGTCGCTGTGGTGCGACTCTCCCTCCATGGGGATGGATAGCAACAAGACCTGGTTGAACTACGCCGAGGCTGCGAAGCGGACGAAGTCGAGCGTCGGCACGGTGCGGGCTGGGATGACGCCGGCCGAGATCCGGAGGCGGAGGCGGAGGCGGAGGAGCCTCGCCGAGGTCGCTTAGACAATACTCAGGGCATGGAGTCATGGATCTCGGCCCTGAGCTCGGTAGTTCTCGTGGGCATCACCGCTTGGTACGCGTTCCTCACTAACAAGCTCGCCAAGTCCGCGCGCGAGTCCGCCGCCAGCGCCGAACGCACCGCCGCGCTGACCGCCGAAGCTCTCGCGGCGAGCATCGCCGCGCTGGACGTCAGCTTCGAGGTGTTCCCGAACACTCACGGGTTCAGCGAAACTGACGGAACCGGGCTGGGCGTGTCCGTTCACTGCACCGGAGCGACGGTCTTCGTCCATCGTGTTCACCTCGATATGGCCTATCGCATCGACAAGGTGCATCCAGACGGCGCCGACTACTCGTTGTTCGCCGATGACATTGGCCTCGTCCCTGACACGGGTGACTTGAACTCATCACCGGTGGAGTTGCCAGCGAGGATACACAAAGGCGAGATGATCCATCTTGAGACGGCGCAGGAGGTGACCATGAAGGTAGACGAGCAAGTCGGAATCCTCGAGGTGTCGATCTGGTACAGCCTCAACGGGGTAAGCGAGCCACTCATGCGCCGTGCCGAGTACAACAGCACCGGGAATGATTAGGCCGAACGATCGGACCTGGCGAAAGTTCGGCACCTCGCACAAATCTAGACCCGATGTCGCCCCGCCTCGCACGCCCTACCGCGTGACGCAGGGGGAGTCGGAATCTCGACTACAGGTGCGAAATGACGGCTTCCGGGGCCTCCCTCGCGCGCGCGACCCCCGCTAGGAATAGAAAACCGGTGCGGGGGGAGAGGATCACCTCCCGGTGGTGGTCCGCACTCAGGGGGTGGGGGCTGAATTTTATGCGGGGGTGGGTCCGATGCGGGATCGGTTCAGTAGCTCGTCAGCGTAGTGGGACCAGAATGACCTGACATGTTGCTTTGAGCCGTGCCGTTGCCACAGGAGCAGATCCTCTTGGAGCATGATTGCTGCTCCGAAGATTGCGCCCCGACGATCCCCCACTGCACCAGACTCGATGTCGTTCTCGTGATCTGCGGACTTCCGGTAGCGAATCGCTTCTTCTTGGATCGCGATGGCCTGGATGGCGATGAATCGCAGGAAGTCGTGGTCGCGTCGTTGAGCGGACACTGCGTTCATTGCCGCGATCGCCGTGGTGTGGTGTTCGTTCGCTGCCACGCCTTCAAATTGGTTCCAGGGTGTCCCATCGAGCGGCGCATATCGCGCATCGATGAGCTTGCACATCGCCTTCACGCATTCCGCTTCGAGTGAGGCGTCCCGGTGATCCCGATCCTGCTCCCAGCCGTGGCGAGCCACGATTACGGTGATGATCACTGTGAGCACGGCAACAGCCACTCCAAGGCCGGCCAGGGCGTCAGAAGGGGTCACGATTGATCCTCGATGGTCAGAGCACTTCGACGTGGATCGGCTGCTTCCAGCGCAAGTGCTCACACTCGACAAAGTACGCCTGGGGCGCGGAAGCGAAGCCTCGTATCAATGTCGGGATCGTAGCGGCCACCGACGAGAGGATCGCACTGTGGAACTCGAGGCCGACCGCTGTCCTCGGCTCCCGGATGCCAACCCAGTGAAGGCCGGCCGCACGCAAGCCGTCACGCTCGCTTGTCGTGATCGATTGCGCGATGTCCCTGGTGATGATCGCGTCGAATTTGCGATCCTTCAGTTTCTCAAACAGCGGCAGGTCGAGGACTCCGGTTAGTCCTTCGTCCTTATGGGAACTGAAGATCGGGTTGCGGAAGGCTTTGGCGAGCGAGCCGGAAATCTGGTGCGGCAGGTTCTCGTCGATGTAGACGCGCGGCCGTGCGATGCTCACGCGACCTGAACTTCCTCATTGAACCGCACTGCATCTTCTGCTGCCGACGCCGAGACGGCCGGGTAGAACTCAGCGACATCCTCAGGGAATACGGTCTCGAAGTCCACCAGCTTGGCGACGGAGTCGAACCCGACACGGGTCCCGTCGACTGTGGGCCACCCGCCCAGGCGCTTGGGATGCACGGTGAGGTGCTGCGACGGGTGCCGGAAGTTCACAATCGGTCGTCCGCGGAAGTCCTCAAACTCCTCGAAGAGCTCCTCGAAGGTGTACTGGACGAGCGCATGTCCCGGCACACTTGTGAGATCCATGTACCCATCAGGGCCCTCGACAAAAATCGCTTTGCCGTCGGTGCCGAACCGATACCTCGAGGGGTGATCGGTGAGATCCACGACAGGAAGATTGCTCCATGCCTTCCGCAGCCGCTGCGACGAAGTGCGAGCACGCAGAAAGACCATCGAGCGGAGCGCGATGAGATCCTGATAGGACCACAAGGGCGGCCGCTTCGGATTGACGCCGGGGACCAGGAGCTCCTCGCGCGCCCAACGCTGCAGCTGAGAGGTGGTGGCGCCGGTGAGCTTGCTGGTCAGCAGCAGCGGAAACGCCACGTCTTCACCCCCTGCTTGGACATGACTGCATGCTACATGGACCGTCCCCCCATGCGCGCTAGGCGCGGAAGAACAGAGAGTGCGAGGGCAAGCCACGCGACGCCCTGCTATTCGGCGAAGGACTCGTACACCTGCCGCGGCCGCGCACGAGCGAAGGCTCCCGCTCCTGGTTCGTCACAGCGCTCGAGAATGCCGGACTCCCCCGCATGACGATCCACGACCTCCGCCACACCGCAGCATCGCTCGCGATCTCGGCCGGCGCGAACGTGAAAGCCGTGCAGCGGATGCTCGGCCACAAGTCCGCGGCGATGACGCTCGACGTCTACGCCGATCTCTTCGACGACGATCTGACCGCGGTTTCGGATGCCTCGATCAGGCACGCACGGCCGCGAGTGTTGCCAATCTGTTGTCACGGGACGCGCTCGGAGTAACGAAGAAGCCCCGTAACCCCTGATTTCTCAAGGCTTACGGGGCTTTCGAAGTGGACGCGACGGCGGGAGTCGAACCCGCAACGCCATCAGGTATGAGCTGAGGCCCGGGACCGCCCGGATCGCCGCGATGGGAATGACGTTACCCGGCCGTGATCTGACCCGCCAGGACCGTTGCCTGGGATAACCCTATGAGTCTGAAGATGACTCCCGGCCGTCACTCGGCGTCATCCGGCTCCGGGGCATCGAGGGCACGCATCAGGCGTCCGACGGCCTCGCGCAGTTCGCTGCGGTGCGGATCCGACAGGGTGAGCGTGTACTCGACGCCCTCGGGGATCCACAGCAGTCCGTACATGGCCTCGCGCCAGTCGGAGCCGCCGACGGGCCAGCGTGTGCGGTCGTCACCGACGGGCGTCGCGCCCTCCCACCACGGTCCGAACTGCTCCCGCATCTCGGCGAGCGGCAGCTCCATCACGGCGGCCGCCTCGACCTTCTGCGGCGACCACGAGGAGGCGACGAGCACGCGCTCCTCGATCTCGTCCTCCGTGATCTCGCGCCGTGTGAACAGCACCCGCGTGTGTTCGACCCTGGAGATGCGGTCGACGCGGAACGTGCGCCAGTCGTCCCGATCGAGGTCCCAGCACAGCAGGAACCATTTGCGCCCGGCGGGTGCGAGGGCGTGCGGCTCGACGCGGCGCACGCTCTCCCGCCCTTCACCGTCGACGTAGCGCAGGCGCAGCCGCTCGGTATCGCGGGTGGCGAGCGCGATCTCCCCGAGCACCTCGGGCGAGACCACCGGCCCCTCTCCGATGCGCGGTGCCTGCACCGATGCCGCGAGCGCGTTCACCCGTTGTCGCAGCGCCGATGGAAGCACCTGCTCCAGCTTCGCGAGAGCCGTGAGCGTCACGTCCGGCCCACCAACCAGCTGCTGCGTGGCGGCGACGCGGAGTCCGATCGCCATGGTCACCGCCTCGTCGTCGTTGAGCAGCAGCGGAGGCACAGCACTTCCCGCCTCCAGCCGATATCCGCCGGCGGCGCCGGGGGTCGACTCGACGCGGTAGCCGAGTTCGCGCAGCCGATCGACGTCGCGGCGCACGGTGCGCTCGGTCACCCCCAGCCGGGTGGCGAGCTCGGTCCCCGGCCAGTGCCGGTGCGTCTGCAGCAGGTTGAGCAGAGCGAGGGCGCGGGAGGTGGTGTCGGTCATGCGTCTCAGATTGCCAGAGCATGCGGACAGGATGTGTCCGCATAGGATTTTACGCTCGCTCCCATGAACGAATCCCTCATCGAGACCGAAGGCCTGACCAAGGTCTTCACCGTCAAGAAGACGCCGGTGCACGCCGTGACCGATGTCTCCTTCACCGCCGTGCGCGGAGAGCTCGTCGCCTTCCTCGGTCCCAACGGCGCCGGCAAGTCGACGACTCTGCGGATGCTGACAACCCTCATCCCGCCCACCTCCGGCCGCGCGCGGGTCGTCGGGCACGACATCCGCACCGACGCGGCCGGGGTACGCGCACGCATCGGGTACGTCGGTCAGCTCACGAGCGGCAGCTTCTCACAGCGCGTGCGCGACGAACTGCTCAGCCAGGGCGCGTTCTACGGCATGTCGCGTCGGGACAGCGCCCGGCGGGCGGACGAGCTCATCGAATCCCTCGACCTCGCATCCTTCGCGACCCGCAGTGTGCAGCAGCTCAGCGGCGGACAGAAACGCCGACTCGACATCGCACTCGGGCTCATGCACGCGCCGCCGCTGATCTTCCTCGACGAGCCCTCCACCGGACTCGACCCGCAGAGCCGCGCGAACCTCTGGGAGCACATCCTGGATCTGCGCACCCAGCACGGCACCACGGTCTTCCTCACCACGCACTATCTGGAAGAGGCGGACCGCTACGCCGAGCGGGTGATGGTGATGGACAAGGGGCGGATCATCGCGGACGACGACGCTTCCTCCCTCAAGGCGACCCTCGCCGGCGACGTGCTGACCTTCGGGTTCGCGGACGCCGCCGAGGCGGCAAGTGCCCGCGCCGTGGTCGCCCGTCTCAGTCGGGCCCCGGTGTCCGTGGACGGGAACTCGATCTCGCTCGCCGTGCAGGATGGCGACCGGCTGCTGCCGGTGGTGGTGCGCGAGCTGGACGCCGCCGGCATCCTGGTCCGTCGCGCGACGGGTGTGCCACCGACGCTCGACGACGTCTTCCTCGCCCTCACCGGGCGCACCCTGCGCGACGCCGGAGAAGGAGCGGATGCCACCGGCGACGCATCCGCCTCCGACACCACCGAGAACAGTCCCACCTCCGAGACCAGCACGACAGGAGTCCTCTCATGAACGCCACCGACACGCTCGTGCGCCCGAACCTCGCGCGCGACACCAGGAACGTGCTGACGCGCGAGCTCAAGCCCGTTCTCCGCGACCCGTTCACCCTGATCTTCAGTCTGCTGCAGCCGCTCATCTTCCTCGGGCTGTTCGCGCCCCTGTTGATCGGCGACTCCGGACAGCCGGCCGGTGAGACGCTGGCGTGGTTCGTGCCGGGCGTGCTGGTGATGATCGTGCTGTTCGGCACCGGGTCGACCGGGTCGAACCTGCAGTACGAGATGATGACCGGATCGCATGAGCGCACCCTGGTCGCCCCGCTCGCCCGTTCCTCGCTGCTGGTCGGACGCGCGCTCAAGGAGATCGCACCGATCGTCGTGCAGGCGCTGGTGATCGTGTTGATCGCCTGGCCGTTCGGGTTCGCGGCCGACATCCCCGGACTGCTCATCGGCCTGGCACTGCTGGCAGTGTTCGGCGTTGGGCTCGGTTCGCTGTCGTACTCGCTGGCTCTCGCGACCAAGGACCGTGAGTGGCTGTTCTGGGGCGTGCAGCAGTCGCTGATCTTCCCGCTGCTGATCCTCTCGGGCATGCTGCTGCCGCTCGACGCAGCTCCCGACTGGATGCGGGTCGTCGCCTCGGTCAACCCGGTCAACTGGGTCGTTCAGGCCGAGCGCGCCCTGTTCGCCGGAGACCTCGGCGACGTGACCGTGCTGTGGGGCTGGGTCTCGGCGCTCGCGGTCGCGGTCGTCGGACTGATCGTCGGGGTGCGCGCCATCCGTCGCAGCAACTGACGGCGACCGATGGTGCGCCGCTGCGGGCATGCCGAAACCCAGACGCAGTGGCGCACCATCCGCGCGTCGTGGCGCGACACCCCGACGGTGGAACGAAACGCCTGGGTTTCGGCAGTAGCGGTAGCAGCCCTAGACCGTGGCTCAGCGCCGGATCGAGTCGTCGAACGGGTTCGGCTCGAGGGTGTAGTCGGTCGAAGCATCCGCCCAGGTACCGCCGCCCACGGGTCTCCTCCGGCGACGCAGGGCGGAGAGCGCTCGCGTCGCCGGAGCGCCCACCGCGAGCGCCACCGCACCCTGTGCCGTGCCGTCCTCTGCACCGAGCACACTCGCCCGATGCCAGGCCTCGTGCAGCGATCCGCCGCGGGCCGCCGGCACCCGTCGCGCGGGTAGCGCCCCGGAGCGCCGCAGAGCGACGAGCTGCTCGACCCGCTCCCACCACGTCGACTCCGCCTCGGGGTGGAAGTAGTTGTCGCGCAGCCAGTCGGGATGCGGATGCCGGAAGCGCCCGGCCACGACCTCGCTGCGGCCGCCGAGCAGTCCGCTTCCCACGAACACCGTGTTCAGAAGACTCTTGCTCACGCCGAAGGAGTCGAGAGCGATCACCGGCACCCCCAGAGCGGTGGCCTCGATCGCCGCCGTCGAGCTCACCGTGACGAGTCCGGCAGCTGTTTCGAGAGCTGTGCTCATCGAGTCGTAGGAGAAGACGAGGTTCTCCGGCCTGCGTGAGGGCAGCAGCCCCGCATACGGCGCGCGTTCGAGATGCGTCTCCGACTCTCCCGGCCGTGATCGCAGTTTCACCACCACGCGACGACCCGGTTCGGCCTCGGCGGCTCGCACGAGCATGGCAGCGATCTCGGTGCGCTGGTCCTTGGCGAGAGGCACGAGGGCCTGCGCGGCGAAGACGATGTCGGTCGCCGGTGGTTTGACCGGGGCAGTCCGCGGAGGGCGCTCGGCGACCGCGATACCACCGCCTCGCGCCACCACACCACCGCGCCGCGCCGCCGCCGCATCGACGCCGAGTCGCGTCGGCCGCAGCATCCGCTGGCGCCGCCTTGCGAACGGGAGGGTCGCGAGCGCGACGGGCGTCTGCACCCCGATCCGGCGGCCGAGCTCTTCGAAGGCCCGCACCTCACGGTGGGAGTGCACCACCAGCAGATCGGTGTGACGGCGGTAGTCGAGCGCCCCGCGCTGGGCGGGGATCGCCATGCCGGGCAGCCCGGAGACCGTGACCGGCCGGTGCTCCAACGCGTCGATCACGCGTCCCATCAGCCGTACGAACGGTCCACGTCCGGCGAGCAGCACCACGTCGGGGCGCTGCTCCGCCAGCCAGGTCGCCGTCTGCGCGAACCCGATGCGGGTGACATCGCCGGGGCCGAGGGTCGTACCCGCGAGCGCGGTGCGCTGCTGCTCGAGGCTGGCTGTGAGCGGCGTGCGCACGAGCAGCAGGTGCGGCCGCAGCCCCGGCACGGAGCCGAGAAGCGAGGCAGACCACTTCACGAAGGAGTCGGCGTCCGCGACGGCGACGACGCGGATACCGGAGGCAGCCGTCATGCCGAGATGCGGCGCAGCTTCGCCATCGGCGCGCGCTCGCTGTCGAACACCCGCTTGACCCCGTCGCCGGTCGCGCGCTCGATCACACGGATGTCGCGCACGAGGTGCTCGAGGCCGGTCGGCTCGAGCGAGGCCGCGTGGTCGGAGCCCCACATGGTGCGGTCCAGCGTGATGTGACGCTCGACCGCGACAGCTCCGATGGCCACGGCGGCGAGGGAGATCTGGAGTCCGCGCTCGTGCCCGGAGTAGCCGACGGGCACGCCGGGGTAGCGGTCGCGCAGTGTCGCGATCACGCGCAGATTCGCCTCCTCCGGCTCCAGCGGGTAGGTCGACGTCGCGTGCATGAGGACCACCCGATCGGTGCCGAGCGTGTCGAGCGCCCGGTCGATCTGCTCGATGGTCGACATGCCGGTGGAGAGGATCACGGGCTTGCCGGTCTCGCGCAGGGCGACCAGCAGCTCGGTGTCGGTGAGGCTGGCCGAGGCGACCTTGTGCGCGACCACGTTGAGGTCTTCGAGGAAGGCCACGCTGGGAACGTCCCACGGCGACGCGAACCAGTCCAGGCCGAGCATCATCGCATGGTCGCCGATCTCGACGTACTCGTCGCGACCGAACTCGACGCGGCGGCGGTAGTCGAGGTAGCTCATCACGCCCCAGGGCGTCTCACGCGGAACGTCGCGCATGTGCTCGGGCGTGGAGATCTCGGGCGTGCGCTTCTGGAACTTCACGGCGTCGGCACCGGCGCGGGCCGCGACATCGATGAGCTTCTTCGCGATGTCCACGTCGCCGTTGTGGTTCAGGCCGATCTCGGCGATGACGTAGGCAGGACGCCCGCCGCCGATCACTCGTGAGCCGATGCTGACAGTCATGATTCCTCCGGTGTTCGAGCGTTGGTGCTACCCCTCCCTCCTGACTACGGGCCGAGGATGAACGCCGGGCGACCACCGGGTTACCGGCATCGGTCAGCTCGACAACACCCGTTCGATCAGCTCCCGCACGGCTCCCTCTCCACCCCGGCGGCGCAGGACCACACGGGCCTCTGCGATCACCAGCGGATGCGCATTGGCGACCGCGATCGGCCACCCCACGATCCGCAGCGCCGGCAGGTCGTTGACGTCGTTGCCGAGGTAGGCGATGTCGGCGAGAGCCACCTCGTTGTCGCGCGCCCAGTTGCGCAGCGCCGTCTCCTTGTCGTCGATGCCGTGCAGCACGGGCACCCTGAGCTTGTCGGCGCGAGCGCGGACCACCGGATTCACCTCGGTCGAGAGGATCAGCAGCGGCACACCGGCTCGTCGCAGCAGGGCGACCCCCATGCCGTCCTCCCGGCTGACCCGCACCCGTTCACCGCCGTCCGCGTCGATGATCGCGGTGTCGTCGGTGTGCACGCCGTCGAAGTCGGTGACGACTGCGCGCACCGGGACGGGTCCGGGAACCTCGTGCAGAGTGGCGAGCGCGCGGGCGACCCGGAGTTGATCCTCATCGTCGATCTCGATCGACGTCCACTCCGGCACCGCCGCGATGCGGATCCTGCCGAAGAAGCGATGTCTGCTCTCCCGGAAGCCCGAGGCGCGGAACACGTAGAACGCCCCGGTCTCGAGGTGGTGGGCCTCCCGGTCCTGTCGTCGCGGACGATGCGCGGCTTCGTGATTGATCGCCACCGCTTCGCCGGCGTCGTCTTCCCGCCACAGGAACCCGTAGGTCTCGTGACCCGAGAAGACGCTGTCGGCGCGATCGGCGCGGATCTCCTCCACGGCCGCGGCGAGCGCATCGCTCGGGATGAACGGCGAGGTCGCCTGCAGGAAGGCCACGATACCGACCCGTTCTCCGTGCTCCTCGAGGTCGTCCAGTGCGTGCAGGATCGCACTCTCCGAGGTCGCGGTGTCTCCGGAGAGCTCCGCGGGGCGACGGACCACGCGCGCGCCCGCCGAGGTCGCCACCGCCGCGATCTCGTCATCGTCGGTCGAGACCACGACCAGGTCGATGCCGGGTGCGGCGGCCGCCGCGCGCACCGCACGCTCGACCAGCGGCACGCCGCCGACGCGCTGCAGGTTCTTGCGCGGCACCTGCTTCGATCCGCCGCGCGCCGGGATGATCGCCACCGTGAGAGGTCTCTGCTCGTCCATCGTCCACATCCTCATCGTCCCCGTCATCATCGTCCGCGTATCGCCCGCCACGCACGCCCCGCACGTCTCCGCGCACCGAGAGCATGGAGTCGCCACTCCTCGATCCTGCCCACTCCACCGGCGGGGCGCAGCGCACGGCGCACGGCGTTCTCGACCGGCGCACCGGGCAGTCGCAGCTCGGCGAGCCGACGCGGCGTGAAGTACCGATCGCGCTCGCCCGGATCGAGGCCTTGCAGCAACTCCTCGGCGCGGACCCGCAGGTGGCCGGCGATCTCCGGCTGCATCGCGTAGCCGACGGCGTCGATCAGCAGCTGCAGACGTGCGGGGTCGGTATACGGCGAGTTCTCGCGCGTGAGGGCGTCGACCAGGGTCACCGGAATCCGGTTGCTGTTCTCGAACGGCGTGAGGGCGGCCAGCACGGTGTCGTTCCCCGCCGAGCCGATCGCCCGACCGAAGAGCGTGTGCACGGTCGGCAGCGCGGTGGAGAACCCCGCGACCACCGCCACCGCGTGCAGCCGCTCGGCGAGCAGCTCCGCCGCGAGCGGGCCCGGGTACTCGACGAAGTCGATACCGTGCCCGGCCGCCCGCGCTTCGACGGCCGCGGTCACCAGGGGCGGCGCGGCCGGGTGCGGCTTGAACACGATCCTCTGGGGCCTCCACAGTGCCGCGCGATCGATCAGGCGCGTCTGCAGATCGATCTCGTCGGCCGCCGTCATCAGGCCGAGCGCCGACAGGTACTGTCCGAGGACGAGCACCGTCGAACACTCACCCTCGCCCAGTGCGGTCTGGGGGTCCCCGGTATCCATCTCCCGTAGGGCTGCGGCGAACGAGGCCGGCGGCACCGGCACGACCTCTGCACGAGGGGACCCGACGAGGGGCCGCACCCCCGGCACGACGTCGGCGTGCACGACGCGTTCGATGCGTGCGGCGACCGGATACGGCAGCCGCACCCGCATCGGCGAATAGGTCATCAACCCATCGCCGACGATCGTGATGCGCGCGTTCGGGAAGAGTGCCATCAGCGTGCGCGCCGGTGCCACCTGCGGACTCTGCACGAACAGGTCGAGGTCACGAGGCTCCACATCCCAGGCGCGTGCGAACAGCCGCTCGAGCAGCGGGAGATCGGCATCGGCCGGTTCCCAGGAACTCGGATGCAGCGGTCCGAGCAGGTCCTCCAGGGGCTCGATACGGTCGAACCGCGCACGCAGCGATACGAGCGCCGGATCCTGCGCGATCCCGACCACCGTCTCGGGCACCCGAGACGAGGTGAAGGGAACGAGGATGCGTTCGTGTGACGACGCGGACGTAGCGTCCAGGAGTCCGCCGTCGATCGCGGCAGCCGCGGTCGACAGGCCGTAGGCGCTGTGCAGCGCGAAGATCTGCGTCATGCCGCGCGTCCCGCCTGTCGGAGGATGCGTGCGAGCACCCGGCGACGCGGCCCGTCGAAGCGCCCCAGCGCCGCAGCCACCTCATCGGCGGGAAGCCGGCGGAGCATGTCGCGGATCCCGGATCGCATCTCCGTGCGCAGCTGCGGGCTCATCCGTCGGGCGCGCACGAGGTGGTGGGAACTGAGCGCGAGCGCCGTCCAGACGACCTTGGGCAGGAAGCGCTCCGCCTCCGCATCCTGCTCGACCACCGAGACGACCTCGTTCATCGCCCTGGCGAAGTCGAGTTGCCGCCGGTCGCGCACCTGAGTGAGCGATGTGGCGACACCCCGCCGATAGAGGAGGGCGGGCGCATCTACCACTGCGAACGACTCGGCCTGCAGGTGCAGTCGCCAGATCCAGGGGCGATCCTCCGCCGTGAACAGCCCCTCGGGGAAGGCGGCCAGTCCGTCGTCGATGATCCTGCGGTGGAAGAGCCCCGCCCAGGCGTAGGGGTAGTCGACCATCGTCGACTCGTTCTCCGGCAAGATGGCATCGCGCGGCGAGGTCACCCGGTCGCGCCACGGGTGCGGCGCACGGATGAGCGCGCGCTCACGACCCGTGACGGTGACGTGGTCGGTGCGCACGAAGTCGCAGTCGAGCTCCCGCAGACGCGACACGAGCACTTCGAGCCGTCGAGGCTGCATCCAGTCGTCGCCGTCGAGAAAGCAGAAGGCGTCGCCCTCGACGTGCTGCAGACCCTGGTTGCGCGCGGTCGCCAGACCCCGTGCCGCCGAATTCCGCAGTACCTCGGCATGATCGAAGCGCTGCGCGTAGGTCTGCATGAGCACGCCGGTGTCGTCGCGCGACCCGTCGTCGATCGCGACGAGCTTGACAGCTCCGGCATCGGCGAACTGGCGGGTGAGCGTCTCGAGCGTCGTCCCGATGTACTCCCCGGCGTCTTTCGCGGGCAGGATGACGGTGACGAGGGGTGTGCGCACAGGACTCCCGGAGACGGACGGTGTCCGGGAATGGTGCCAGGCGGTCGTTGCCGGATGGCGACACGGAGGTGAACGTCAGGTGTCTGCAGAGACGAGCACTGAGGTGTGGTCCCGCACCCGAACGGAACCACACCTCCCAGTGCATCGCACTGCCGAACGTGACACGTTCGGGATGCGGGATCACAGATGCGATCCCGCGAGCCGCGGGATCGTCTGACCCCCATCAGACTCCCCCGAGACGTTCTTCGTCGTCGCATTCCTTCCCCAGAGACGAACGCGACGCCGAGTAACATAATACATGTCAGCTTGACGGAGTCTGCGAGAACGCCGAGCGGTCACTCCCCGCCGGAGTCCGGTTCGCACGCACGCCCGTCATCAGCGACGATGGGGAGCATGCTCTGGCCCTTCGGATCGACCTGGCGCCCCGTGCGGCAGCGACGCCGCGACACCGTCGACCTGCGCTGGCTCAGCGCGAGGACGTGGACCAGGCGCTGGTACCCGCAAGGCATCGACGTCGGCGAATGGCGCGGTCGACGCACCCTGGCCGTGAGCTGGTTCCGACAAGAGCTCTCCGGCGAGCACCTCGCCTCCCGCGTCACGCTCGTCGACCTGGAGCGTTCACGCCACATCGACATCCTGCTCGCTGTCACCGATGACGAAGGCGAACTGCAGCCGGCACGGATCCACGCCGGCGGGCTCGCCTGGTTCGGGGATCGGCTGTTCGCGGCGGCGACGGGGCGAGGCATCTGGGAGTTCGATCTCTCAGACATCCGCGAGGTGCGGGGCGCACTGGCGCAGAGACTCGCGGGAGCACACCGTCGCGGCGGACGCAGCACCGCGCTCATCGCGGTGCGCACCCGCGTGCATCCGATCGCTTTGCGCTGCTCGTATCTCGGCCGGGTGTTCGACGAAGACGGCACCTCTCTCTCGCGCGTGCTCATCGGCGAGCACCGGACCGACGAGAGTGGACGCATCGGCGAGTTCGCCATCCCCGACGGCGCCGACGGCGACTTCACCGAAGTCGACCGCTTCACTCCCGGCATCCCGCGGATGCAGGGCGCGGTCCGCTGGGGCCCCCACCATTTCGTGTCGCAATCCGACCGCATGCACCCCGGCACGCTCTGGAGCGGACACCGCGAGACCCTGAGCCCGAATCCGGTCCCTCTCCCCGTCGGATGCGAGGACCTGGCGCTCGACCTCGAGGCCGGGCTGCTGTGGTCGCTCGGCGAGCACCCGTGGCGGCGCGTGGTGCGGGGCATCCCGTTCACTCGACTCGGCATCCCCGACGGCTCCGGATCCGGCGACGGAGGCTCGTCGCGGCGAACGTAGACTGGAAGGGTGAAGAAGCCCGCGCCTTTCCTCGTCTACACCGTGCTGCGGCTGCTGGCGTTCCTCGTCCCGCTCGCCATCCTCTGGATCTTCTTCCCGATCTTCCGGGAGTTCTGGTGGCTCGCCGCGATCTTCGCCGCGCTGATCGGCATGAGCATCTCGATGCTGTTCCTGCGCACGCCCCTCACCGATGCGTCCACTCGACTGCACGAGCGCCGCGAGAGCCGGGCCTCCGCCAGCCAGGCCGACGCAGACGCCGAGGATGAGGCGATCGACGACGCCACGGGCGACGGCAGGGCCTGACTCAGGATCGCGGACGCTTCTCCGCGATCAACTCATCGATGACCCCCCGCGCACCCGCAGACCCGCCGGACCCACCTCGGCGTCAACGTAACCCGCACCCCATGGCGGCACGAGGCGATCGTGGGCGCGCTCAGCGAGCCCTGCGACGAAGAGGCTCACAACAAGCCCGTAAAGCATCGGATGGTTCACGGACACGATAAAGATCACGGTGGCGATCAGGGCCACGCCGGCCACCGCCCACGCCCACATCGGGACCTCTCGCCTGGGGGCGCCTCGTCGCTCCGCGGACGCCGCCCTTCCTACGTACTCGTGGATTCGAACTTGATCCGTCACGCGCACGCTCCCTCTGCGATCCCCGTCGACGCCGCCATCACGTGAACCACTCCCCAATGTCCACGGAACGGTCGGCGAGCCAGTCGCCGACCCGCTCACCGATGTCTCCGACGACAATGTAGCCGTCCTCGGTGAACTCGTAGATCCCGTTGCGCGGGCGAAGAGGTCGCGATGATGCCATCGATGACGTCGGCCTCGTTGGCCGCTCAGCCGACGACCGCTCAGCCGACGAACGCCCAGAAGAGGGCACCCGCGTAGAGCAGCGACGTCAGCGACGTGAGCGCGAGTGCGGTGACCAGCTCCTTCGGCTGACGGTACGACCAGACGATCGCGATGGCCGGAAGGCCCGCGAGCAGTGCCAGCAGCGAGATCCACGCGATCGGGAACGCCAGGGCCAGGAAGGCGGCGATGCCGAACGGGGCGAGCACGAAGAGGGTGAACAGCACCTGCGTCGCGCGGCGGCCGATCAGCACCGTCAGGGTGCGCTTGCCGACCTCGCGGTCCTGGTCGATGTCACGCAGGTTGTTGGCGAGCAGCACGGCGCACGCGAACAGGCCGGTCGCGATCGCGCCGAGCCATGCCTGCTGCGGCAGGGCGAAGATCTGCACCCACGTCGTACCGAGCGTGGCGACGAGTCCGAAGAACACGAACACGAAGACCTCGCCGAACCCGTAGTAGCCGTAAGGCCGCTTGCCGCCGGTGTAGAACCACGCGGCGACGATGCAGGCGGCCCCGACCGCGAGCATCCACCACTGGCCGGTGCGCACGACGATCGCCAGACCCACGAGGGCGGCGAGCGCGAAGAACACCAGCCCGATGATGAGGACGGTGCGTGGCCGCACCCGTCCGGATGCCGTCAGGCGTGCGGGCCCGACGCGGTGGGCATCGGTGCCGCGGACGCCGTCGCTGTAGTCGTTCGTGAAGTTCACGCCGATCTGCAGCAGCACCGCGACGGCGAGACAGGCGAGCGCGATGACCCAGTGGAACTCGGGCCCGGTGCTGCGCGCGGCTCCCGTGCCGATCACGACCGGCGCGATCGCGAGAGGAAGGGTGCGCAGACGCGCGGCCCCGATCCAGTCGGAGGCCGTCACCGGTCCCGCTTCGACCGCCGGACGCTTCGCCGGGTTGCCGCTCGTGCGAACCGGGGTGCGCTTCGCGGTCGGGGTCTTCTTCTTGCGCTGGGAGGATGCTGCCACGCAGGGAATCCTACTGGCCGGGGCGATGCCCGACCTCAGCGGGACAGCCCATCACGGGTTCGGATTGCTGTCCTTGCCGTCGAGCCACAGGGTGTCAGATGCGTCGCCGTGGGCACCGCCCGTGCCCACGTGCTTGTCGCTGATCTGCGGCCCCTTGGTGATCACGTGCACGAGCGCCATGGCGTGCCCCTGACCGAGTTGGTAGTCCTCTTTGAGCCACGCGACGATCGGCGCGGCTTTGGTCGTGCTGTCGAACCCCTTCTCGGTCGCGAGCTCGATGAACTGCCGTGGGGTGAGGCCGGTCTTGGTCTCGATGTTGTCGAGGTATGCCTGGAAGGACATCGGTGCTCCTGTGGTCAGTCCTCATCGAGGAACGTCTGGATGATGGTGGCGGAGGCGTGGATGCCGATGATCCGAAGCACCCCGTCCCCCACGTTGGTGAAGCGGTGCGGGATGAAGGCGGGCCCGGTGGCCGTGTCTCCCGCGCCGGCCACGAAAGTCTCCTCGCCCACCGTGATCGAGGCAATGCCCTCGATCACGACCCAGGTCTCAGGATAGGGATGCCAGTGCAGCCCCGGCCCTTCCCCCGGCTGATTCTCGACGAAGAAGTACGACACCTCGGCGCCGTGCTCGGCCCCCACGAACCTGCGGCTGCCGCCCGTACCGATGCGGATGTCCGCCCCGGAGACGACCCCGTTCGATAGTGATGTGCTGTTCATGGCACCAGTCTCGACAGACTCGCGAAGAGTCCCTAGAGTTTCGACGTGGATCGAAACTCCGGCCCGATCGAGGGCGTCGAGCACCCCGATCACCGCGTCGAGTTCCACCTGAGCCCGGGTGACGTCGAGGCGGTGCGGTTCGGCATCTCGCCCGGACACGAGCTCGCGCACGCGGTACGGGTACTACGGCGACCGACCGCCCACCCCCTGCAATGGGGGTGGCTGCGTTCCGTGCGCGACCGCCTCCCCCGCGACGACGTCGCGCTGCTCGCCACCGTGATCGGCGACGACGGCTACCTGCCCGACTTCCTGACGACCACACCCCGCTGGGACCTCACGCCCGAGATCGAGCTCGACGAGCTTCGTGACGCACCCCTCGACCCGATGCGCGTCGACTTCGGGAAGATGGTGGCGCGGTCGAGCGGAGCCCGGCGAGAGGCTCTCCGCGATATGCGGGACCGCCCCGCCCGTGCCCGCAGCCTGATCGCCGACGCGTGGGACGCCGTGTGGGACGCCGCACTCGCCCCGGTGTGGCCGCAGCTCGACCGGCTGCTGCGCGCCGACATCGCCGTCCGCACACGCACGATGGCGAGCGCGGGCATCGCCGGCATGGCCGGCGATCTGCACCGACAGGTGACCTGGGGGTCCGGTGCCGTCCGCGTCTCGCTGCGCCGCCACAGCGAACAGGTCGACTGCCGGGGAAGCGGCCTGGTCCTGGTTCCGTCCGTCATGTCGTCATGGGGATGCATGGTGCTCACCGAGCCGCCGGCACAGCCCACCCTGTTCTATCCCGCCCGGGGAGTCACAGCCGGATGGGCCCGCGACGCCACCGAGATCGCCGACGCCCTCAGCGCCCTGTTGGGGCCGGCGCGAGCGGCCATCCTGCTCGGCGCCGGCACGGTCCGCACGACCTCGCAGGTGGCACGCGATGCCGACATCGCGATATCGACGGCATCGCACCACCTCTCGGTGCTGCGGGGCGGCGGTCTCATCGCCAGCGAACGCGACGGCGCCAGGATGCTGCATCTGCGCACACCGCTGGGCGAGGCGATGGTCGGCGCGATGCTCTGACGCCCGCCCGTCCGACTACTCGGTGGAGCCCACCGGGATGATCGGCCGGTGCTCGTAGTACGTCTGCAGGACCACGGTCGTGCGGGTGCTGACGTTCGCCGCGAGCCGCACGTCGCGCACCAGTTCTTCGAGCGCGCGCGGGGACGGAACCCGCACGAAGAGCATGTAGCTCGCGTCACCGGCGATGGAGTGACAGGCCTCGATCGCGTCGAGGTGCTCGAGCAGCTCCGGCGCGTTGTCGGGCTGCGCAGGGTCGAGCGGGGTGATCTCGATGAACGCCGAGAGCGGCGTGCCCACCTGCTCAGGATCGAGGATCGCCTGATACCCGGAGATGACTCCCCTCGTCTCCAACCGGCGCAGGCGCGACTGCACCGCCGAGACCGACAGCCCCACCGCGTCCGAGAGCTGCGAGAGCGTGGCACGGCCGTCACGGGAGATCGCGGTCAGGATCGCGCGGTCGACAGAGTCATCCATGGCTGTAAGATTATCGTCAGGATTCCGTTTGTGCAGGAATCCTTCCGTCAAAAGCTCCGATCGGAGGTCCCGATGTCCCTTCTTTCCGCCAACAGTTCCGCTGTTCAGGCCATCGTCGGCGAACCCGAGGTCGTCGAGGACGCGGCGATCGCCGAGCAGTCGACCGCCTGGGCACAGCTCAAGGACGCGGCGATCGCGATCCGCGAGATGCAGATCAAAGACGGCTCGATCCCGGACGCCGCGCACCACGCCGCGGCCCGCGAACTCGTCGGTGCGATCACGTCCGCGATCCGTGCACTCGCCCCGGCCTTCCCGCACGATGCCGAGTACCTCGCCGCCTCCGTGGTCGACTTCGACCGCTGGTCCGCCTCGGACTTCGGTGTGCCCGACTTCCTCGACTCGCTCGTGGCGTTCCAGCCGCAGCAGCATCGTGTCGATGGCATCCGTCACCTCGTCGTGTTCCCGATGTACACGCAGAACGGGTCGAGCGACCGTCTGGTCGAGGCGCTGATCGTCGAGACGATCTGGCCGGAGTTCATCGCGGCGCTCGAAGCGGGCGACTACGGCAACAAGCTGTTCGTGTCGCTGCGTCTGGTCGACTTCACGCCCGGGTACGACACGAACTCGGCCGTGCTGTTCCCCGAGACCGTCGCGATGCGCGAGATCCCGACCTTCACGTGGGGCGCGATCTTCCAGGACCGCGAGGCGGCCCGCTACCGTCGCGTCACCCGTGCCGCGGCCGAGATCACCAACCTCGATCTGCCGGAGCGCGCCGCCGCGATGCTGGAGGACCAGCAGGTGGCGGAGAAGACGTTCGTGATGTGGGACATCATCCACGACCGCACCCACATGCGCGGCGATCTGCCCTTCGACCCGTTCATGATCAAACAGCGGATGCCGTTCTTCCTCTACTCGCTCGAGGAGATGCGCTGCGACATGACGGCGTTCCGCGAGTCCGTGAAGATCGAGCGCGCCCTCGCGGCACGCATCGACGCCGGCGAAGAGCTCACCGCGACCGAGCAGGAGATGCACGACTACGCGCACCTCGTGCAGTACGCGGTGATCTTCGACCGCATCTTCCGCTTCGCGATCACGGGCACCCGCACACGCAACTACGACGCGGTCGGCGGGCAGCTGCTGTTCGCGTGGCTGCACCAGCGCGGCGTGCTGCACTGGACCGACACCGCTCTCGCCTTCGACTGGGACAACGTGCCCGACGCCGTGGTGGCTCTGGGAGATGCGATCGATGACCTGTACTGGCACTCGATCGACCGCCCGAAGGTCGCGCACTGGCTCGCCGCGTACGAGCTCGTCCGCAGCACGCTCACCCCGCACCCGGCATCTCAGTGGGCTCGCGGACTCTCGGACGAGATCCTCGCCGGAGCGCCGAAGGGCTACACGGATGCCGTGATGGACGACGAGTTCCCGCTGTCGATGTTCTTCGAGACCCTCGACAAGAAGATGAAACCCGTCATCGAATCGACCGTCGGCATTCGCGGCACGGACGACTGATGACCACGCGCGCACTGCGCGCGTTCCGAGTGTGACGCTGGGGCGCACCGCGCTGCGGCCGGAACCTGTTCTGCGGATTCTCCCGCAGGTTCCGGCCGCAGACGCCCCTCCGATCCGGAAGAGTGGACGACATGGCTGAACGCACCGATTCGAACACCGCCGGACGCACCGTCGTCCTCGCCGGGGCCACGAGCACTGCCGGCGGCGCCGTGACACGCGCACTGATCGCCGCGCACGCCCGCGTCATCGCCACCGGTCGCTCGGCCGAACGCCTGCGGGAGCTCGCGGATGCCGGCGCTCAGGTCGAGGTCGCCGATGCGACCTCGCTCGAGGAGATGACCGCTTTGGCCTCACGGCTCGGCCCCGTCGATGCAGTGGTTCCACTGGTAGGCGGCTGGCGCGGTGGTGGAGGCCTGGCCGGGCAGTCGGACGAGAACTTCGCCGCCCTGCTGCCGGCACTCGAAGCCGTGCGCGCCACGAGCCGGGCGTTCGACGATGCCCTGCGCGCCTCCGGAGCCGGACGCTTCGCGATCGTGTCCTCCACCTCTGTCGCGCGCCCCCTCGCCGGTGGTGCGAACTACGCGGCGGTCAAGGCTGCGAGCGAGGCCTGGAGCAGGGCGGTCGCCCAGGGCTACGCCAAGGCTGCACGTGAGGCGGGCGAACCGCTGCGCACCGCATCCCTCGTGTTCCGCGCGAAGGCGCTCGACCCCGAAGCGCTGGCGGCGCGGGTCGTCGCTCTGTGGGACGAGGACGCCGCCGAACTCAACGATCGGGTGTTCGACCTGGCGTGATCGCCTGGCGTGATCGCCTGGCCTGATCACCCGGATTCGGGTGGCATCCCCGGCACGACGGGCGGCGCGTCCATCCGGCGGGTCTCGACGGACTCGGTCTCGCCCTCGTCCGCGGTCCGGTCCGAGGCCTCCTCCGCTGACCCCGCGATCTCCTGCTCCGGAGCCTCGGCGTAGAGCACGGTGAGCTTGCGATACGAGCGGGTGAAGAACGCCAGGGTCGCGGCGACGACCATGATGAGTCCGGCGAACAGACAGATCAGAGCGATACCTCGCGCCTCGCCCTCGCCGAGCAGCCACCCCCACTGCCGCTGCCCCTGGGCGGTGTTCATGTAGGGGATGATCAGGAACTCGGCGATCGGCGCGATCAGGAATGCGGTGAGCGGAGCCGCCGCCGCCTCCATCGCCGCCGCCACACCGAACACGCGGCCCTGTCGCTGGAACGGCACGACCTTCTGGATCACGGTCTGCTCCGCAGCCTCGACCGGGGGAACCAGCGCCATGTACACCCACATGCCGATCACGTACAGGGGCCACCACTCGCGCAGCATGAACACCGACCCGAGCAGTCCCATCGCGATGACCACGAGCAGCATCGTGCGCATCGGCTTCGGGCCGAGACCGAACTTGGCCACCAGGCCACCGCCGACGAGGAACCCGGTCGAGGCGAACGCGAGCGCGAACCCCCAGGTCTGGGCGTCGAACAGCGTCAGCCCGTACGGATCCATGAGCGCCATGTAGACGCCGCCGATGAGGTTGTTGAACGTGGAAAAGATGATCAGGGCGAAGAGGCCGGGAGCCAGGCGGATGGCCTGCACGCTGCCGCGGAAGTCGAGCGCGCTCGACGCGTTCGGGTCGGGCTCAGGGGTGCCCTCGGGGATGCGCACGAACAGCAGATGCACGAAAGTGAGCGCCATGGCGGCGATCGCGATCGCGAGGGTCCAGCCCATGCCGAGAAAGCCGATAGAGAGCCCGGAGAACACGCTCGTGACGAGGAACGCGATGCCCTGCACTGTGCCGACCAGGCCGTTGGCGTTCGCCCGTCGCTCTTCGGGGATGAGCAGGGTGACCGTCGTGGACAGCGCGATGTTGCGCAGTTGCTCGATCACTCCACCGAACAGGATGATGCCCGAGAACAGCCAGAACCACGGTCCGCCCAGATCGAGCAGCGCCGCCTCGGGCTGCCAGAGGTAGAGCACCCCTGCCACGAGGAATGCGACGGCCGAGATGACGCTCGAGATCACCATGACGGTGTGTTTGCGGTTTCGATCGACGATCGTGCCGAACGCCATCGCGAAGAACGCGACGAAGAGCATGTAGGCACCACCGATGATTCCGGTGGCGAGCACCGACTGCGTCTCGATGTACACCCAGAACGTGAGCGCGAACCACAGGAAGCTCGTCGTCACGTTCGCGATGAGCGTGTTGACGAGGACGTTGGCGAAGGCTCTCTTCGCTGCGGTGCGCTCCATGCCTTAGAGGGTAGGACCGGCCTCCGACATCCGGAACCCCCTGGGCGGAAGTGGACCCCATGTCGGACCGGGAGCAGCGGCCGGACAATTAGGCTGGGGAGGTGAGCATCCAGCATGACCCCGCGATCCGGGGCTTCGCCAGTGACAACTACTCCGGTATCCACCCCGACATCCTCGCGGCGATCGCCGCGGCGAACGGCGGCCACCAGAGCGCCTACGGCGAGGACGCGTACACCGCGCGCCTGCAGGAGGTCTTCCAGGAGCACTTCGGCGATGGCGTGGAGGCGTTCCCGGTGTTCAACGGCACCGGCGCGAACGTGACCGGCCTGCAGTCGATGCTGCCGCGTTGGGGTGCGGTGATCGCCGCCTCCACCGCGCACATCAACGTAGACGAGGCTGCGGCCCCCGAGAAGATCGGCGGCTTCAAGCTGCTCACGGTCCCCACCGACGACGGCAAGCTCACCCCCGAGCTGATCGACCGCGAGGCCTGGGGCTGGGGCGACGAGCACCGTGCGCAGCCGCTTGTCGTCTCGATCACCCAGACCACCGAGCTCGGCACGCTGTACACGGCCGACGAGATCCGCACGATCGCCGACCACGTGCACGAGCGCGGCATGAAGCTGCACCTCGACGGCGCCCGGCTCTCGAACGCCGCAGCCGCCCTCGACCTGCCGTTGCGCGCATTCACCCGCGATGCCGGCGTCGACGTGCTCACCTTCGGCGGCACCAAGAACGGCGCCATGCTCGGCGAGGCGATCGTCGTGCTGAACCCCGAGGCGTCGAACGGGCTCAAGTACTCCCGCAAGTTCAACATGCAGCTGTCGTCGAAGATGCGGTTCGTGTCGGCTCAGCTGATCGCCCTGCTCGAGAGCGACCTCTGGCTGCGCAACGCCCAGCACGCGAATGCCATGGCCGCCCGCCTGCGCTCCGAAATCGAGGCCGGCATCGCCGACGGCTCCATCCGGGGTGTCGGGTTCACGCAGCCGACCCAGTCGAACGGCGTCTTCGCCACGCTGCCCGACGGCGTCGCCGACCAGCTCCGCGACTCGTTCCGCTTCTACGACTGGGATGCGGCGCGCAAGGAAGTCCGCTGGATGTGCGGCTTCGACACCGAGGAAGCCGACGTCGACGCGTTCGTCGCCGAACTCTCCCGCCTCACCACGGCCTGACCCTCCGCGAGCGTCAGCGCAGAAGACGTCAGCGCAGGAGACCGAGGCTCGCGAGCGCCTGACGGATGAGTGTGCCCCGGCCGTTCTCCATCTCGGCGGCGACCGCGTCGGAGCCAGCGGCCTCCGGCGAGAACCAGGTGACCTCGAGAGCATCCTGACGCGGCTCGCACGTGCCGGTCACCGGCACGACGTAGGCCAGCGACACCGCGTGCTGCCGGTCGTCGTGGAACGCACTCACCCCGGGGATCGGGAAGTACTCGGCCACCGTGAACGGCAGCGGCTGAGGCGGCAGCAGCGGGAAGGCCATCGGTCCCAGATCGTTCTCGACGTGGCGGAAGAGGGCGTCGCGGATCGTCTCGCCGAATCGCACACGGCCGGACACGATCGTGCGGGTCATCTCCCCCATCGGAGTGGAGCGCAGCAGGATGCCGATCTCGATCACCTGGCCGGAGCCGTCGGTGCGCACCGGGATCGCCTCGACGTAGAGCATCGGCAGTCGACGCCGAGCCTCTTCGAGCTCGAACTCGCTCAGCCAGCCAGGATTCGCGTCAGGCGCGGGCCGGTTCGAATCCGGAAAGTCGCCGAGACCGTCGTCATCGGGCTCCGGATCGGGATCAGGTGTGCGGACGGCCATGTGTCCTTTCTACCAGCCGCCTCCCCGAACCGACACCGCGTGCACGTCTGTCGTCCCTGGCAGGATGACGGTGTGAGCGAGAACCTGACGATCGACGACACCGCGACCAGATGGTCGTCCCCCGACCGCGGGGGGATGCCGCTGCTGGTCCTGCTGCACGGCTACGGTGCCGACGAGCACGACCTGTTCGGACTCGTCCCCTCCCTCCCCGAGGGCATCGCGGTGGCGTCCGTCGCCGCGCCCCTCGCACCGCCGTGGCCCATGCCCGGGCGCTCCTGGTACCCGATCGAAGGACTCGACGGGCGCAGCTCCGACGCCGTGACCGCCGCCGCCGAGGCGTTCCTGCGCTGGCTCGACACCACAGCGGCCGATGCCCCCTCGGTCGCCCTGCTCGGCTTCTCGCAGGGCGCGGCGGTGTCGCTGCAGGCCCTCCGCCTGGCCCCGGAGCGGTTCGGCGCCGTCGCGGTCCTGAGCGGGTATGCGGCACCGGGCGAGCTGCCGAACGACGAGTCGCTGGCAGAACTGCGCCCACACGTGTTCTGGGGTCGGGGCACGCACGACGACGTCATCCCGCCCGCGTTGATCGATCACACCGCGCAATGGCTGCCAGCGCACTCCGAGCTGTCCGGTCGCGTGTACACCGGCCTCACCCACAGCATCTCCGAGGAGGAGCTGACCGACGTGCACCGGTTCCTCACGAAATGGCTGGAAGGGATCACCACAGGCTGATCAGCGCTCCGGCTTCTCGTCGGGCCTCTCCGCGGAAGCGCCGGAATCGCCGTCAGTGCCGCCGTCGGGGTCGTCGTCAGCCTCGCCCGCAGGCTGGCTTCCTGGGCGGGAACCTCCGCCCGACGTGATGGCGACGGAGAGAGCGACGCCGATCGCCACTCCGATCCCGATGCCGAGCGCCCAGTTCTGCAGGGCGGCGCCCATCGACGCTCCGATCGCCACCCCGAGCGCGAGCCCCACGCCCAGGCCCATGCGCGCACGCGACTCCTGCGGACTCGGATCCTGATCAGCCATGACTCCACGGTACGGACCCGCCGGCTCGACGGCATCCCCCGCACGACGGATGCTCGACACGCCCGGGGGTTGCGCGATCCTGACAACCGCGGGTATCGTCGGGGAGTCCTGTCCGCCGTGTCTGGAAGTCCTTTGATCTGATCCGTCGCCTCCGCGCTCTTCTTTCCGCGCGCTGACCCGACGATCGCCGACTCCACGGCAGACCCTCTCCTCTCGCATCCTGTGACGCGTGTCACGGCCCGGCAGGGGCTCGGTGTCAGTGCACCCTCGCACTCGACAGGAGACACTCATGTCAACTCCCACCACTCTTCATGCGTCGGTCGTCCTCGACCGACTCACCTTCACCTGGCCCGACGGCTCGGTCGCGCTCGACGGCGTCTCCGGCGCATTCGGTTCGGGGCGAACCGGCCTCGTCGGTCGCAACGGCGCGGGCAAGTCCACGCTGCTGCGGCTGATGGCCGGCGAGCTCGAACCGACCTCGGGCATCGTCTCGACCTCCGGCGAGGTCGCGTACCTGCCGCAGCAACTGACTCTCGATGTCGACCGCCGCGTCGCCGAGCTTCTCGGAGTGTCCGAGTCGCTCGACGCCGTGCGGGCGATCAGCGCCGGCGACGTCGACCCCGCGCACTTCGACGCGGTCGGCGACGACTGGGACATCGAGGCGCGCGCCGAGGCGTCTTTGGCGGAGGCCGGTCTCGCCCCGGAGTTCCTCGATCGCAGGGTCGGCGAGCTGTCCGGCGGCGAGGCCGTGCTCGTGGCGATCGCCGGCATCCGCCTGCGCCGCGCACCGATAACGCTGCTCGACGAGCCGACCAACAACCTCGACCGCGACGCGAGGGCGACGCTCGCGGCGATGATACGGGCTTGGAAGGGCACGCTCATCGTCGTCAGCCACGACCTCTCGCTGCTCGAGCTGATGGATGACACCGCCGAGCTCTACGCCCAGACGCTGAGCGTGTTCGGCGGACCGTACTCGGAGTGGCGCACGTGGCTGGACGCCGAGCAGGATGCCGCGAAGCAGGCCGAGGTCACCGCCGCCCAGGTGCTCCGAAAGGAGAAGCGCCAACGGATCGAGGCCGAGGTGAAGCTCGCCCACCGCTCGCGCACGGCGAAGAAGGCCGAGATCGAGAAGCGCGTCCCCAAGATCGTCGCCCACGGCCGCAAGATGGCGGCCGAGGTGTCGGCAGGCAAGCTCCGCACCGAGGTCGGGGCGAAGGAGGACGCGGCGCGTTCTGTGCTCGACGAGGCGGGGCGACGTGTGCGCTCTGACGCGTCGATGAAGATCGAACTGCCCGATCCGCAAGTGTCACGCAGCCGCCGCATCGCGACGGTCGGCGATCACGAGCGCGCGTGGGTGATCCAGGGGCCGGAGCGGGTCGCGCTGATCGGGCGCAACGGCGCAGGGAAGACGACGCTGCTGGAGCGGTTGGTCGCCACCGGTGTTCACAATTCAGGAGAAGCGACTTCCATCGAGCCGCAGGGCCAGGAGGAAGGCGGATCCGAGATGGAAGTCCGCAGTTGTGCGCGGCCGCCCTTGCATGCGGAGGCCCACACCGACCTGATCGGCTACCTGCCGCAGCGGGTCGATGGCCTCGACGAGGAGCGGTCGGTGTTCGAGAACATCGCCGCTGCGGCGCCGCACGTGCCGGAGAAGGAGCTGCGCAACCGGCTCGCGCGCTTCCTCATCCGAGGGGCCACTGCGGAGCGTCCGGTGGCCGCCCTCTCCGGTGGCGAGCGCTTCCGCGTCGCACTGGCGAAGCTGCTCCTCGCCGACCCGGCACCCCACCTCGTGGTGCTCGACGAGCCGACGAACAACCTCGACCTCGACACGGTCGACCAGCTCGTCGACGCCCTCCGCGCGTACCGCGGTGCGGTGCTCGTGGTGAGTCACGACGATGCGTTCCTGCGACGGCTCGACCTCGACCTGACACTCGAGATCGACGCCGACGGTGCGCTTCAGGAGGTCTCGTTGGAGCCGTGACGCGCGGCGGACGGTGCGCGCGTGCCGGGGACTCGGTTCCTCGGCGCGCGCCACCGTCGCACCGGAACCGTCAGACCAGCCCGACTTCGTACGCGAGGATGACGGCCTGCACACGGTCACGCAGATCGAGCTTCAGCAGGATGCGGCCGACGTGGGTCTTCACCGTCGACTCCGACACGAACAGGCTCTCGCCGATCTCGGTGTTGTTGTATCCCTTGGCGATCGCGAGGAACACATCCCGCTCGCGTTCGGTCAGCACGTCCAGCCGTGAATCGACCGCCTCGGACTGGCGGGGAAGACGTGTGGCGAACAGGTCGAGCATCGACCGTGTGACACGCGGCGAGACGAGCGCGTCACCGGCGGCGATCGCTCGGATGGCGGCGGTCAGCTGCGCGGGCGGAGTGTTCTTCAGCAGGAACCCGCTGGCTCCCGCTCTGAGGCTCCCGAACGCATACTCGTCGAGGTCGAAGGTCGTGAGAACCAGCACCCGGCTCGACGGCGTGCCTCGCACGATGCGGCGGGTCGCCTCGATCCCGTCCATCTCCGGCATCCGGATGTCCATCAGGATCACATCGGGTCGCAGATCGGCCGCCAGGTGCACGGCTTCCGCGCCCGAGACGGCCTCGCCCACCACCTGCATGTCGTCTTCGGCGTCGAGCACCATCCGCATACCGCGACGGATCAGCTCGTGGTCATCCACGATGAGCAGCCGGATCTTCTCCTCGGTCATCCCTGTTCCTCCTGTTCGGGAAGTTCCACCCGCACGCGCCATCCGCCCTCGGGCAGCTGACCGGCTTCCACCGTGCCGCCGGCGAGCCGCGCACGCTCCCGCACACCCACGAGGCCGCGGCCCGATCCGACCGAGGCCGCAGGCGGGCCCTGCCGTCCGTCATCGGTGACCTCGATCACGAAGATCTCTCCACGGAAGTCGAGGTTCACGAGCACCTCACGCGGGTCCTTGGCGTAACGCAGCGCGTTCGTGAGCGCCTCCTGCACGATGCGGTGGATCGTGTTCTGCAGCGCAGGCGACGCGGGCACCGCCCCCTGCATGCGCACCGTGACCGGCAGACCCGCGGTGCGGAACGTCTCGACCAGCGCGGCGAGCTCACTCAGTCCGGGGTTGGGGCGCAACGGGCTCTGCTCCTCGCCGTCGCCCGTATCGTCGCCGAGCGCACCCAGCAGCTGACGCATCTCGACCAGTGATTGGCGTCCGACCTCGCCGATCTCCTGGATGGCGCTGCGGGAACGCTGCGGGTCCTTCTCCGCGAGGGCGCCAGCGCCGTCGGCGAGCGACACCATGACCGACACGCTGTGCGCGACGACGTCGTGGATCTCGCGGGTGATCCTGGCACGCTCGGCCAGGGTCGCGATCCGCGCCTGCTGGTCACGTTCGCGCGCGAGCTGGTTGGCGCGGTCGAGGATCGCCCCGATGTAGCGGCGCCGGTCACCCACGGTGACTCCGAGGAGCGCCGCGATCAGCATCACGACGAGGAACAGCAGGCTGCCGGGCACATACGTGAAGCCGCCATCGGGGGCACCGCGGCGCAGCCAGTCCAGAGCGGGGAGCACCACGACCCCGGCCAGCACGGTCACACCGAAGGCGATCCATCCACTGCGATTCGAGCGGTAGACGAAGAGCGCGTAGAGGGCGAACCCGACGCCGATCGGCTCGGCCGGCGTGTCGGCGATGAGCGCCACCACCGCGACGACCGCGAACACCCCGAACGTGAGCCACGGCCGATGCCTGCGGACGAGGAGTCCGGCAGCGGCGAGGACGCCAAGCACGATGGGGACGACGATCGGAGCGAGCGGCGACCAGGTGCCCGAAGAGAGTGGAGCGACCACCGCCCAGAACACACTCACGACGAGGTAGGCGAAGGCGAGCAGGCCGTCGAAGAGCCAGGGATGATTTCCCCAGAACCGCCGGATGACCCCCGGCGGCCGCGGCAGGTCCACCGCCCGGACCCCGCTCTCGCCGGCGGATGCTGACTCTCGCATACGATGACTCTACGCACCGCACGTCGGGTTCCCTCAGCGGGAGACGGCGATGAGCGAACCCGTCGCGGTGATGCGCGAGGTGCTCGGGTGCAGGTCGAGGGGCGGCACCACCGGCTTCCACGTCTCGCGCCGCACCCGTCGGCGCCGCTGCGCGACCGCCGTGTCCATTCCGAGGATCGCGAGCCAGCCCATGCCGATGGTGGTCGCGACCAGCTCGAAGATGCTGCCGACGTCCGTGCGGAACTGCAGCAGGGAGAGGATGCCTCCCGCTGCGGCGATCACGGCGGTCGAGACCCCCGCGCCCAGCGAGAGCACGCGGAGCGTGCGCCGACCTTCCGCGAACGAGACCTGCAGCATCGCGAACGCGGCGAGGGCGAAGGCGAGCACGGCGACCGTCGTGTGCACCAGATCCTGCCAGGTGAACGCGGGTCCCACCGGCAGCGGGCACCCGGTCGTGCACGTGACCTGCGAAGCCACCAGGAACAGCGACGACGCCATCGCCACCGAGAAAGACGGCGACCAGATGCTCAGCCACGGCACCGTCGAACGCAGTCCGCGCGCAGCCCATGCGACAGCCAAGCCACCGGCGACGAGAAGCAGCAGCGCGAGCTCGAACCACTCCGCGGTCGGCTCGCCGGCGGCCCCGAGTCCGCTCACGTACAGGACCCGATCGATGCTCAGACGGGCGACCCAGATGATGGTCAGCGCGACGGCGACGAGCACGCTTCCGACGATCGAGGCGATGACACGGAGAGTGGTTCCGGCAGGGCGAGAGGCGGTGTGTTCGGTGGGCATAGGGAGACGGTATGAGCGGAGGCCACCCCGTCGCGTCGGCCCGGAGTGCCTACTAGGGAGGGGCCTCGTACTGAGGTACGACGCCCCACCGTCGCCCACTGACCGTGGCGAGAACAGGCTCAGTCGTGGAGGCGTCCTCCCCTCCGCCGACCTCGTCACGACCCCGATGTCCCCGGCCTCGACGAAGATGGAGGGATGAGCGACGTGCTCGACCGTTTCACCCCCGCGACGCAGGACTGGTTCCGGGGGGCCTTCCCCGCGCCCACGCCGGCGCAGGCGGGTGCCTGGAACGCGATCTCCGCGGGCAAGCACGCGCTCGTGGTGGCGCCGACCGGATCGGGCAAGACGCTGTCGGCCTTCCTGTGGGCGATCGACAGCGTGTTCCGGGAGCGCATGGCAGAGACCGCCCCTCCGGCGAAGGGCGAGCCACGCACGCGCATCCTCTACATCTCCCCGCTGAAGGCGCTCGGCGTCGACGTCGAGCGCAACCTCCGCTCGCCCCTGATCGGTATCGGGCAGTCGGCGAGACGACTCGGAGTCCCGGCGCCGGCGGTGACCGTCGGCGTGCGCTCGGGCGACACGACCTCGAGCGACCGGCGCAAGCTCGTGTCCGACCCGCCCGACATCCTCATCACCACCCCCGAGTCGCTGTACCTCATGCTCACGAGCCGCGCGGGCGAGACGCTGCGCGGCGTGCACACCGTGATCATCGACGAGGTGCATGCCGTCGCCGCCACCAAGCGCGGCGCACACCTGGCGGTGAGCCTGGAGCGCCTCGATGCGCTGCGCCGCGCGAACGGCATCGAGGCTCCGGCTCAGCGCATCGGCCTCTCGGCCACGGTGCGTCCGATCGACGAGGTCGCTCGGTTCCTCGGCGGATCGGCGCCGGTCGAGATCGTCGCGCCCCCGGCATCCAAGACCTTCGAGCTCGGCGTGGTCGTGCCGATGGACGACATGACCAACCCGCCGCCGCCTCCCGGTGTGCCCGGGGATGCGGCCGATGCCGAGTACTCCGAGGTCACCGGCTCCGTCTGGCCGCACGTCGAGGAGGCGATCGTCGACCGCATCCTGCAGAACAACTCGACGATCGTCTTCGCCAACTCCCGCCGCCTCGCCGAGCGCCTCACGGGGCGTCTGAACGAGATCTACTCCGAGCGGATCGGCGTCGAGCTGCCGGCGGCGACCGTGCCGGCCGCCATGATGGCGCAGGCCGGAGCCACCGCGGGTGCCGACCCCGTGCTCGCGAAGGCGCACCACGGCTCGGTATCGAAGGAGCAGCGAGCACAGGTCGAAGAGGAGCTCAAGTCGGGCGTGCTGCGGTGCGTCGTCGCGACGAGCAGCCTCGAGCTCGGCATCGACATGGGAGCGGTCGACCTCGTGATCCAGGTCGAGGCGCCGCCGTCAGCGGCCTCCGGTCTGCAGCGGGTAGGCCGTGCCGGTCACCAAGTGGGCGAGATCAGTCGAGCCGCCCTCTTCCCGAAGCACCGCGGCGACGTGCTGCACACCGCGATCGTCACCGAGCGGATGCTCGCGGGCAAGATCGAGGCGATCCAGGTGCCGCGCAACCCGCTCGACATCCTCGCGCAGCAGACGGTCGCGGCGAGCGCCCTCGGAGCCATCGGCGTCGAGGAGTGGTTCGAGACGGTCCGCCGGTCGGCGCCCTTCCAGGCCCTTCCGCGTTCGGCCTACGAGGCGACGCTCGATCTGCTGGCCGGTCGATTCCCGTCCGACGAATTCGCCGAGCTGCGCCCGCGACTCGTGTGGGATCGCGATGCCGGCACGCTGACCGGGCGGCCGGGCGCGCAGCGCATCGCGGTGACCAGCGGCGGCACGATCCCGGACCGCGGCCTGTTCGGCGTCTTCGTCGCGGGCGAGTCGACGGGCGCCAGGGTCGGCGAGCTCGACGAGGAGATGGTCTACGAGTCGCGGGTGGGCGACGTGTTCACGCTCGGCACCACGAGCTGGCGGATCGCGGAGATCACCCACGACCGCGTCAACGTGATCCCCGCCTACGGGCAGCCGGGCAAGGTGCCGTTCTGGCACGGCGACGGGATCGGCCGCCCGTTCGAACTCGGCGAGGCGCTGGGCGCGTTCTCCCGCGAGGTGTCGGCTGCGGCGCCCGAGAAGGCGGCGCAGCGGCTCATAGACGCGGGGCTCGACGAACAGGCGCGCGCGAACCTCATGGCGCACCTGACCGAGCAGCGCGAGGCGACGGGCACACTCCCGACCGACCGCACGCTCACGGTCGAGCGCGGCCGCGACGAGGTCGGCGATTGGCGTGTCATCCTGCATTCCCCCTACGGCATGAAGGTGCACGCACCCTGGGCCCTGGCGATCAACGCCCGGGTGCGCGAGCGCCTCGGCGTCGAGGGGTCGGCGGTCGCGAGCGACGACGGCATCATCGTGCGCATCCCCGACGCCGAGGCCGAACCGCCCGGTGCCGACCTGTTCGTTTTCGAGCCCGACGAGCTGGAACATCTGGTCACCGAAGAGGTGGGCGGCTCCGCGCTGTTCGCCTCCCGCTTCCGCGAGTGCGCGGCACGGGCACTGCTGATGCCCCGCATGAATCCGAACAAGCGCACCCCGCTGTGGCAGCAGCGACAGCGATCGGCTCAACTGCTCGAGGTCGCCAGACGCCATCCGACGTTCCCGGTGATCCTCGAGACACTGCGCGAAGTGCTGCAGGACGTCTACGATCTCCCCTCCCTGCGCATGCTCGCGACCTCGATCGCCGACCGCCGCATCCGTCTCGTCGAGACCGAGCCCGGCCAACCGTCGCCGTACGCCCGCGACCTGCTGTTCGGCTACGTCGGCGCTTTCATGTACGAGGGCGATTCCCCTCTCGCCGAGCGCCGAGCGGCCGCGCTCTCGGTCGACCCCGCACTGCTCGGCGAGCTGCTGGGCACGGTCGAGCTGCGCGAGCTGCTCGACCCCGACGTGATCGCCCAGTTCGAGCGCGAGGCGCAGCGTCTCGACCCCGAGCGCCGTGCCCGCGGACTCGAGGGCGTCGCCGACCTGCTGCGGATGCTCGGACCGCTCGACGTCGACGAGGCCACGGCCCGCCTCGACCCCGAGTCGATCGCCGACACCTCGGCAGCCGCCCTGTTCGACGAGCTGATCACCGCGCGCCGGGCGATCCCCGTCACGATCGCCGGCACGAGCCGGGTCGCGGCGATCGAGGATGCCGGTCGCCTGCGCGACGCGCTCGGGGCGGCCCTTCCCACCGGCATCCCGGTAGCCTTCCTCGAACCCGTCGCCGACCCGCTCGGCGACCTCGTCGCCCGCCATGCCCGCACGCACGGCCCGTTCACGACGGATGCCGTCGCCAGCCGATTCGGACTCGGCGCCGCCGTCGCCCGGCACACGCTGCAGCGCCTCGAGGCCGCGGGTCGCCTCACGAGCGGCTACTTCCTGCCCGAGGCGGCCGGCAGCGCAGACGCCATCGAGTGGTGCGACACCGAGGTGCTGCGTCGCCTCCGAATGCGATCGCTCGCCGCGATCCGCGGATCGGTCGAACCGGTCTCCCCCGAGGCGTATGCCCGATTCCTGCCGGACTGGCAGCACATCGGTCGGCCGCTCGAAGGCGTCGACGGGGTGCTGAACGTGATCGAGCAGTTCGCCGGAGTGCCGATCCCCGCCAGTGCATGGGAATCGCTGATCCTGCCCTCACGCGTGCGCGATTACTCCCCCGCGATGCTCGATGAGCTGACGGCATCCGGCGAGGTCATCTGGTCCGGACACGGCACCCTCCCTGGACGGGACGGCTGGGTGTCGCTGCATCCGGCCGACATCGCGCCCTTCACCCTCCCGGAGCGCGGCACCGAGATCGCATCCGACTCCCTGGAATCCCGCATCCTCATCGCCCTCGACGTGGGCGGCGCCTACTTCGCCGGCCAGCTGAAAGACATGGCGGCGGCCGAGAACGAGCAGTCCGTGCTCGAAGCGCTGTGGTCACTGACATGGTCGGGCTACGTCACCAACGACACCTTCGCCCCGATCCGCTCCCTCCTCACCGGCGGCTCGCAGGCGCACAAGGTCAAACGCCGTGCGCCCCGCGCCCGCACCTACCGCGGCGTGTCCTTCACCGGGACGGCGGCACCCCGCCCGCCGTCGATCGGCGGGCGCTGGTCGCTGCTGCCCGCGCTCGAAACCGATCCCGCCCGCCGCGCGACCGTCACCGCCGGCCTCCTGCTCGACCGCTACGGTGTCGTCACCCGCGGCGCCGTGCAGGCCGAGGGCGTTCCCGGCGGCTTCGCGCAGGCCTACCGGGTGCTCGCCGGTTTCGAAGAGGCGGGGCACTGCCGCCGCGGCTACGTGATCGAGAAGCTCGGCGCCGCGCAATTCGCCGCCTCCGGAACGGTCGACCGGCTGCGCACCTACGCGGGTCTCGCCGACCCGCCACCCCGCAAGGCCGTCACCCTCGCCGCGACCGACCCCGCGAACCCGTACGGCGCGGCGCTCGGCTGGCCCAAGCTCGACGGCGTCTCCCACCGTCCCGGCCGTAAGGCCGGCGGACTGGTGGTGCTGGTCGACGGTGCCCTCGTGCTCTCTCTGGAACGCGGCGGCCGCACGGTGCTGTCGTTCAGCGACGACGGCGAGGTGCTGAGGTCCGCGGCCTCCGACCTCGCCGCCACCGCGCGCAGCCGGCGCCTGGATACCCTCACCGTCGAGAAGATCAACGGCGAGGGCGTCTACGGCACCGACCTCGCGCTCGCCCTGCAGGAGGCGGGCTTCGTGTCGACCCCGCGCGGGTACACCCTCCGCAAGACGGTCTGAGCGATGCACCTACGCTGGAAGCCATGATCCGAGAGCTCGTCACCGGCATCCGCACGCTGCTGCGGGGATTCGGGCTGTGGCGCACCCGGCCCGGTCTCATGGTGCTCGGGCTGATCCCTGCGATCATCGCCCTGACTCTGCTCGCCGCCGCACTCGTGCCGCTGATCATCTCTCTGCCGTCGGTCTCCACCTGGCTGACGCCGTTCGCCGAGGGCTGGTTCGAACCGTGGCGCGGACTGTTGCGGTCTGCGGTGAGCTTCGTGATCGTCGCAGCCGCACTCGCTCTGGCCAGCGTCGTGTTCAGCGCCCTGACGCTGACCATCGGCGACCCGTTCTACCAGCGCATCTGGCACGCGGTCGAGGTCGACCTCGGCGAGGCTCCCCCGGCCGACGGCGGCAGCTTCTGGACGACTGTCGGCGAGGGGCTCCGACTGGTGCTGCTCGGTGTCCTGATCGCGATCCTCGTGCTGTTGATCGGACTCATTCCCGCCGTTGGCGGATTCCTCGGCCCCATCACCGGTGTCGTGCTCACCGGTCGACTGCTCGCGCGCGAACTCACAGGACGCGCCTTCGACGCCCGCGATCTCAGCCCAGCCGACCGGGCCGCGCTGTTCTCCGGCAGCAGGGCACGGGTGTTCGGCTTCGGCGTGGCGACTCAGCTCTGCTTCCTGATCCCCGGCGGCGCCGTCGCGATCATGCCCGCCGCGGTCGCAGGCAGCACCATGCTCGCGCGCGACATGCTCGCGCGCGACATGCTCGCGCGTGCCGGAACCACTGCACCGCCCACGACGACGACCCCGACGCCGCCCCCGCCCGCGCCCCTCGGGGCTTCCTGATGCCCGAGGGCGACACCGTTTTCCGTACGGCCCGGCGCCTCGACGAGGCCCTGACCGGCGCGGAGGTCACCCGCTTCGACCTCCGCGTCCCTCGCTTCGCCACACTCGACCTGACGGGTCAACCGGTGCATGCCGTGGTCCCACGCGGCAAGCATCTGCTCATGCGGATCGGCGACAGCACACTGCATTCACATCTGCGCATGGACGGCGCCTGGTTCACCTATCGCCCCGGAGAGAAGTGGCGGCATCCGGCCTTCAAGGTGCGTGCGATCGTCGGCACGGCGCGCGGCGAGGCCGTCGGCGTCGACATCGCCGAGATCGAAGCCGTCCCGACCCGCGACGAGGAGCAGCTCGTCGGATACCTGGGGCCCGATCCCCTCGGCGACGACTGGGATGCGGCAGAGGCCGTCAGGCTCCTCGGGGCCGATACACGCAGCATCCACGTCGCCCTCCTCGATCAACGCAATGTCGCGGGCTTCGGCAATGAGTACGCAGCAGAACTCCTGTTCCTGCGGGGAATCCTGCCGACCACGCCGACGCCGGAAGTCGATGTCGCCGCCCTTCTCGACCTCGGCGTCCGCACCATCCGCGCCAATCGTGACCGCCGCCACCGCACCTTCACCGGCATCGACCGCCCTGGTCAGGGCACCTGGGTGTACGGCCGCGCCGGGCGGCCGTGCCGACGCTGCGGAACCCCGATCCGCCGTGGCGAGCAGGGCGCCGATCCGACGCGCGAGCGCGTCACCTTCTGGTGTCCGTCCTGCCAACGCTGACCACATCCATCCGAGGGAATGAATCCGCCCCTGCCGTGGTTGTTGATATATCCGGAGAACTCCGGAGCACGGGAGGAATCGTGGGCAAGAACTACGTCGACATCGAGAACGACCAGGGCGCGACGCTGCGGTATCGCAAGCACGCGAACGGCCGGGGTCTCGTCGCGCACGGCGCGAAGGTGCACCCGAAGGCGCACATCGAGGCGGGTGCCTATATCGAACCGGGAGCGCGCGTCGGCGCCGGGGCCACCATCGCCCGCGGCGCCTGGATCGACGAAGACGCCGTGATCGGCGAAGGCGCGTTCGTGGACGCGCACGCGCACGTCGGCCACGGTGCGGCGATCGGCGATCACGCCTACGTGGGTGTCCGCACCGACATCGGCGCCGGAGCGCGCATCGTCCGCGGCGCGAGGATCGGCGATGACGAGACGGTCGCCGCGGGGCTCACCATCGCGACCGATCAGAAGGGTCTGTGGCTCGCCGCCTGATCGCGTGAGGCCTCGGCGACGTTACTGCTGCCTGGCCGGAGGCCCGATCCGACGTGTGCCGGCGACCACGAGAAGACCGAGCGCGAGCAGTGCCATGCCGAGTCCTGGTAGCGCGCTCGGGGACACTCCGCTGTCCGCCAGCGTGTCGGGTTGCGTCGTGCCGCCGCCCGAAGTGTCGGGGTCCGGCTCGGGTGGGAGCGGGATGAGCGTTCCTTGCCCGACGCCGCGTGCGGTCTGCCGTTCCGCGAACCCGACGAACGAGACAGTCTGCGTGGACCCCGCATCGGTCGTCGCAAGCACGGCTTGGAACTCAGGCTGCTCGTCCGAGGTGATGCCGGCGATGAGCCGGAACTCGCGAAGTGTTCCCGCCGGAACCTGCGCCTCCGGCACGACGCTGACGACCTGCGTGGCCGAATCGAGTCCCGGCGATACGGCCGTGCAATCCGCTGTGGCGACACCGACCGGTGCACCGAACTGCGTGTCGTCCGGATACGGATCGCCGGTCGTCCACGCGGCATCGCGGTACTCGAGCTGCAGCGCCGCGCAATCCACGGCGGTGGCGCCATCCATCAGGGCGAGATCGAGGTTGTACAACGGAATGGCGCTGAAGAACCTCCACTCCAGGGAGGTGTCGTCGAGCACCGCTCCACGCACGCCGACAACCTCAGCGCTGAGGTCGGTGACGCGGTAGATCCTCACCGTGGCGGGAAACTCGCCGCTGGACACCGCGATCGGAATGCCGAACGCCGACGGTGTCGGTGTGGCAGCCGCGGCACTCACCCGGGCCTGGAAGGTCCCGGAACCGCCGACGGCGGTATGCGAATCCACATACGGGGCGAAGGTCACCGTCACGGTGTCCCCTGCCCCGGTGCCGACAGCGATCGTCTCACCGTCCTCGGACAGGATGGGGAAGGACGTCAGGTCGGCGACCGAAGTCGTGACACCCCCGTTGCTCCGGAACGTCATGCTGGCGGTATCGCCGGCCGTGGCCTCGTCGGGGACGACGAAGGCGAAGGACACATCGACGAGCGATCCATCGGGAATCGCCGTGGGGTCGCCCGTCTGCTGCCACGGCGTTCCCAGCACCGGGGAGATCGTGATCGACGTGAACACATCCCCGATCTCGGCGGCCGAGGCCTGCCGTGGCGGCGAAGCGAGCGCGAAGGCGAAGGCCAGCAACGAGACCGCACCGATCGCTCCGAAGGCCCTTGACACACGCATGTTCGCCCCGTCCCGCTGTGTTGCCGACGGCTCGGCATCCGGTTCGATTCCAGGCCAGAGTCTCGCGAATCGACCCGACGCACAAGCCGGTGTTTCGTCACGACTACAGCAGGCGCCGCTCCGACGCCCAGGCCGTGAGCTCGTGACGCGAGGACAGCTGCAGCTTCCGCAGCACGGACGACACGTGCGTCTCGACCGTCTTGATCGAGATGAACAGCTCGGCTGCGACCTCCTTGTAGGCGTAACCGCGGGCGATCAGGCGCATGACCTCCTGCTCGCGCGCCGAGAGCCGGTCGAGCTCGTCGGTCGCTGTCGCGGTCTCTCCGGCGACCGCACCGAACGCGTCCAACACGAAGCCGGCCAGTCGCGGCGAGAACACGGCGTCTCCGTCGGCCACCGCCCGCACCGCGCCGCTGACCTCGATGCCGGACGAGCCCTTCGTGATGTAGCCCCTGGCACCCGCGCGGATCACCCGCACGACGTCGGCCGCCGCATCGGAGACGCTCAGTGCGAGGAACCGCGCGGTGGTGGGCGACGAACCGCGGATCACGGCTTCGCCTCCAGCCGCATCGTCGCCGCTTCCCCCCGGAAGGTGCACGTCGAGGAGCACGACATCCGGCTGCGTCTCGCCGATCACAGCGATGGCGGAGGGCACGTCGGCCGCCTCACCCACCACGTCGACGCTCGCATCGAGATCGGCACGCAGACCGGAGCGGAAGATCGAGTGGTCGTCGACGATCACGACCCGGATGCTGTCAGTCACGGTTCTCCTCCCGAGGGGGTGTCGGACGTACGGCCGATCGATCCTGGTGCGGACCCGTCGTGATTCTCAGGTGCACCTCGGTGCCGTTCTCGTCGCTGCGGACCGCTCCGCTGCCGCCCGCACGGCGCATCCGTCCGATGATCGACTCCCGCACGCCCAGACGATCGCTCGGCACGTCGTCGAGCTGGAATCCGACGCCACGGTCGCGTATGAAGACGTCGACACCCGAGGCGCTGCCCTCGATGTACACCGAGATCTCGCCACCCGCATGACGGGCTGCGTTCAGGATCGCCTCTCGGGCGGCCGCCGCGAGCTCCCCGCTCGCACGTTCGGTCGACAGGCCGGCCGAGACGACGTCGATGCGCACCGGATAGTCGAGTTCGAGCGCTCCCGCATAGTCGCGCAGGTCGGTGGGAAGATCGCTGTCTGCCGGAGCGTCCCCGTCGTACAGCCACGCGCGCAGCTCGCGTTCCTGCGCCCTCGCGAGCCGTGCGGCCTCGCTGGATGCGCCCGCCCTGTTCTGGATCAGCGCCAGCGTCTGCAGCACCGAGTCGTGCAGGTGTGCTGCCATCTGGCTGCGCTGCTCCTCGCGGATGCGACGCACGCGCTCGCCCGACAGCTCCCGCCACCGTGGGATCAACGTCGACGACACCACCGCCGCGAGTCCGGCCAGGGGAAGGAGCACGAGTGCCACGCCGGATCGAGCGACGGGCCAGGACAGCAGGATCGTGAACAACAGTGCCAGCAACAGGATCGAGAGGATCCGGATGCTCATGGTGTGCCGGGGTCCGCGGGCCGTGTCGGTGCGGTCGATCAGCGTGGCCCAGAGCCCGGCACCCGTGGCGAACGCCGCTGTACCGCCCACGACCGCCGCGGCGAGGTCGGGCGGGATCGATCCGCTCAACCAGTCGCTGCCCCCGCGCCAGACCAGCACGACGAGCATCCCCACAGCCGCGGGAGCCAGCAGCAGCCATGCCACAGGCATCCGCCTCGTCGGTGCGTTCTCTCCCTCCTGCCACGGCGTGAACATCCAGCACCAGGCGTAGAGGAGCACTCCCGCGCCGCCGCACAGGGTGAGGGCGATGAACAGTGCCCGTACGATCCACACCCGCACGCCGAGATGACGTGCGAGGCCGGTGCAGACACCGGCGACCAGGCAGTCGCGATCACGGGTCAGCGGCGGGCGCGGCGGGGCCGCCACGCGCGGGGGTCGCGCCGGAGCGTGCGCCGAAGAGGACATGTGGCAATCCAATCACCCGCACGGTCGCTCGGGGTGCTCCCCCGGCCAGAATCAGGGGTCGCTCAGGGGTTCCCCCCATGGCAGGCATCCCCGTGCCGCCGCCAGGATCGAAGCATGACGATTCCGACTGCGCCCCCGCCCCCCGCCGATCCCGCCGCGCCGGCCGTCGGCGCTCAGGGCACCGACATCCCGCGCGGTGCCGATCGCTTCCTGCTCTGGGTCGCGGGTCTCGGTGTCGCACGTTCCGAAGGCTGGTTGGGCGGCGTCGCCGCCGGCATCGCCGCACGCCTCCGCATCGATCCGCTGATCGTGCGGGGGGTCCTCGTGGTCGCGGCCCTGTTCGGACTGCCGGTGATCTTCCTCTACGCCGCCGCGTGGGCACTGTTGCCCGACCTCGACGGACGTGTGCACGTGCGTGATCTCCTGCGTCGCGACTACCAGCCCGTGCAATGGGGCATCCTGGCGATGGCCGTCATCGGCCTGTTCCCGACCGCTCCCCTCGCCGGCCGTCTGTTCGGGCTCGGATACGACGGCTGGTCCGCTCTTTCCGTCATCAGCTGGATCCTCGGGCTCGTGCTCGTCGCCGGCCTGCTCTTCCTGATCGTGCGTGCTGCCAGCCGCACACCGGGTGCTTCCGCGTCCGATCTGCCGATGGCTTCCGCAGATCAGACGGCCCCGGTCGCGTCCGCTCCCCTCGATGGTTCGGGTACCACCGAGGGGGCGGACGCCACTCTCCCCACGGCGGCGTCTGCCGCTGCCGACACCGTGACGGAGCCCGCCGCACCCGATGCCGCGCTCGCACCGACCCCGCCTGCACCGCCGGCGCCTCTGCCCCCCGGGTCGCAGGACCCTCTCGCCCTCGAGGCCTGGCGCGCCCAGCACGCCGCCTGGAAGGAACAGGATCAAGCGTGGCGGCGTCAACAGCAGGATGCCGAGCGGGCTGCCCGCGACCAGCTGCGCCGTGAGCGTCAGGCCGAGGCAGCCGTGTTCGCCGCGGAGGCGGCCGAGCGTCGCCGCATCCGCCGGGCGTCGAACCCGCGGGCGGGCTTCGCGTTCGCGGCGACCATGATCGGGCTCGCCATCATCACCGGCGCCGCCGTCGGTCTCGTCACCGGTGGAGAAACCCTCGGCGCAGCGCTGGGTCTGCTCGCTGCCGCCCTCATCCTCGCCCTCGGGATGATCGTCGCCGGGGCGTTTCGTCGGCGGAGCGGCTTCCTGGCCTTCGCGACCGTGCTCACCCTCGTGAGCGGACTGGTGGTCGGCGCGGTCTCGGCCTTCCCCGGCGTCACGCTCGGCTATGCCTCGATCGGCAACAATGCGCCCGCTCATGTCCGCCAGCCCTTCGGCGATGCGTACGTCACGCTGAGCCCGCACGACGACGGCCCCCGGTCGATCGTGGTGGACAAGGGTTCAGGGAACACCTTCATCTACGTCCAGCCGGGAGTGGAACTCGATCTGCGGGCCACCGTCGACACGGCCACCGTGTCCTGGACGCGGCAGGACGAGGAAAGAGGAGGGATCGTGGACAGCGGCGTCTGGCCCGTCGAGGAACGCGGCGGAAACTCGTCCGTGTCTGTGAAGATCGCCGCGGAGAACGCCTCGACGACCACGGTCCAGCCGGTCACCATCCATCAGACGAGCGGCGAGATCGCCGTCGTCGTCATCGAGCCCGCGAAGGAAGACCAGTGATGAGCACGCCGACGATCACCGAGACGACCACCACCCCGCCCCGCACCCGCTGGGCCGCCATCATCTGGGGTCTCCTATTCGCCGCCGTCGCGGCCGGTGCCCTCTGGATGCTCGCCGACGAAGACCGCCGAGACGCGGTCGCGGGCGGACTCGTGGCTCTGACCCCGCCCACGATGATCACGATCCTCCTGCTGACCGCGGGCGTGCTGCTGCTCGTCGGCGGCGCCGCAGGACTCATCCGCCGGGCGCAGCGGAAGCTCGCAGTCACGCCCCCCGCCCCGCGGTCGGAGGTGCCGAGGCCGCTCGCCGAGTAGCCTTGACCCCATGGCGAATCAGGGAAGACGGCCCGCGAAGGGTGCAAGCCGCGGAACACCGGTGCGCCGTAACAAGGCTGCCCCTGCCGAGCGCTTCCCCCCGCAGAAGCCGAAGAAGAAGACCGCGAAGGTCGTCTTCGACTCCCCGCAGCCCGAACCCGAGGCACCGCGCACCTTCCGTCTGGGCGCGGTGCCCGGTGCGACCCCGGGCAAGTGGATCGATGCGTGGAAGCAGCGGATGCCGCGCGTTCCGCTCGAACTCGTGGTGATCGAGGCGGCCACGCAGCGGGCGGCGCTCGAAGAGGTCGATGCCGCCCTGGTGCGACTGCCCCTCACGGACGATTCGTTGCACATCATCCCCCTCTACGACGAGGTGCCGGTCGTCGTGGCGGCAGCAGACTCGCACCTGATGGCGGCCGAGGAGCTCACGGTGGCAGACCTCGTTGGCGAAGTCGTGATCGCGCTGACCGATGACGTGCTCGGTCCCCTCGACCTGCCGGGCACGCACACCGCGACCTTTGCAGCGCTGCCCACCGACGCGGCAATCGCGACGGCGGCCTCCGGAGTCGGCATCGTGATCGTTCCGATGTCGCTCGCCCGCATGCACCACCGCAAGGATGCCGATCACCGCATCCTCGCGGACGGACCGACCTCGACCGTGGCCCTGGTCTGGTCCCGCGAGCGCACGACACCCGATGTCGAGACGTTCGTGGGCATCGTCCGCGGCCGTACGGCGAACTCCTCGCGCTGACGACCGCGACGGCCGACAGCCGCACGCTCGTTAGAATCTCCTGATGGCTTCGCTTCTCTACGTCTGCGTGCGTCCCGAGATCGGGGCGGCGGATGCCGAACATGCCTCCTTCCGACGGGCACTGGGCGTCGATGTGGTGGACCGACTCGACCTGTTGCAGACCCCGTTGCACCTCGAGCGCCTGCGCGGATACCGCGGTGTCGTCGTCGGCGGCTCGCCGTTCAACGTCTCCGACGCCGTGAAGACGGCGGAGCAGCTGCGCGTCGAAGCCGATCTGCGCACGCTGGCCGATGCGGCGATGGCGGCGGAGATCGCGGTGTTCTTCACCTGTTTCAGCATCGGCGTCGTGACGCGAATGCTGGGCGGCGACGTCGTGACCGACACCCCCGAACCCGCGAGTGCCACCGTGATCGAGACGACCACCGAGGGTGCGAGCGACCCGGTGTTCGGGCCCAGCGGCTCGGCACTCACCGTGTTCACGGCACACAAGGAGAGCACGGAGAGCACCCCTCCCGGTGCCGTGCTGCTGGCGACGAACGAGGCGTGTCCGGTGCAGGCCTACCGCGTGGGCACGCACCTGTATGCGGCGCAGTTCCACCCAGAGCCCACGCCTCGTGACTTCGCCGATCGGATGACCTTCTACCGCACGACCGGCTACTTCGACCCCGACGAGTTCGACGCGGTACAGCAGCAGGTGCTCGCAGCATCCGTCACCGAGGGCGCTGCGCTCCTGCGCCGCTTCGCCGAGACCTTCGCCTGAGCCGTTCGCCGAGACCTTCGCCCGCGTCAGCTCGACGCCGAGTCGCGCAGCAACGCCACGCGTTCACGCAGGTATGCCTCCAGCGGCATGAAACCGCCGGCAGTGCTCCACCGCACGGACGGCACCCCGTCGATGAGGGCGAGCGGACCGGACGAGCCGCCCGCATCCACCGCATCGACGTCGATCACACTCCACCCCACATGCACCACGTCGCCCTCGTCGAAGCCGCCGCGCAGGGCCTCGGCACGGCGCTCGGCGCGCTCCCTCGCCGACTCGGCCGTGTAGCCGCGGCGTCCGGGGTCCGCGGCTCGCAGCACCTCGTCCGTGGCCAGAGCATGCGTATCAGTCAGCAGCAGCACGCCCAGGTGCCAGGCCGCCCCGACCCGCACGATGCGGCGCCCGCGCCACCGGGAGTCGCGCTGTTCGCCGAGCCCCTCCTTCGGAGCGTCCTTCAGATCCTTCACGGCCTGCGTCAAGAGCTCGGATGCGGTGGTCACAGTTCTCCCTGCGTGGATTCCGAGACCCGCTCCGGGCCGACGACCTCAGCGCGATCGCCGCGGAGGGTCATGCCGATGAGCGGATACAGCAGCACCGACAGCATGCCGGCTCCGACCAGCGCCGCCGCCGTCCCGGTGTCGAGCATCTTCTGGTCGACTCCGATCGCCGTCACCGCGACGATGATCGGCAGGCCGGTCGCGGCGAGGAGCCCGAGGGCCGCCCGATCGCGCGCACTCGCACCGGGCGGGACCGACAACTGCGCCGCCGACCCGCGGATCACCAACAGGGCGACCAGGAAGATCGGCACCAGCGCGAGCGCGGCCGGCGAGGTGAGCAGCGCCTGCAGGTCGAAGGTGACGCCGGTGTACAGGAAGAAGATCGGCACGAGGAACCCGAAGGCGATCGCCTCGACCTTGCTCTCGACCTCTTCCGCATCCTTCTTCGGCGCCCGCGCCATGATGATGCGCCAGATCGCACCGGCCACGAACGCGCCGAGCAGCATGTCGAGGTCGAGCATGACGCTGAGACCGACGAGTGCGGCGATGAGGAGGATCACGAAACGCACCCCGAACTGGTCGGAGGTGTGCAGCGTGGCACGGACGATGCGGTGCAGCCGCCCGTGCGGCACGCGATTGGCGAGAAGCACGGCGAGGCCCGCGAGCACCACGAAGGTCAGGAGGATCGCGGTGGCGATCGGCGTCGTGCGTGTGCTCAAGAAGATCGAGATCGCGATGAGCGGCAGGAACTCGCCCACCGCGCCGATCGCGCTGATCGCACGACCGAAGGGCGTATCGAGCTCGCGGGCGTCGCGCAGGATCGGCATCAGGGTGCCCAGCGCCGTCGAGCTGAGCGCGATCCCGATCACGACCATGCCCTCGCCCGGCGCGAAGAAGAAGCCGAGGCCGATGCCCAGCAGCACGCTGAGAAGCCACCCGAGGGAGGCCCGCGCGAGGGGCTTGCCCGCGACCGTCTTGAAGTCGATCTCGGTTCCCGCGACGAAGAACAGCAGCGCCAGCCCGAAGTCGCTGAGCTTCTCGAGCAGCGGTCCCGGCTCGACCCAGCCGAGAACAGCGGGACCCACGATGATGCCGAGCACGAGTTCGAACACGACGATCGGAACCCGCACCACCGGTCGCACGCCACGCGCCAACAGAGGTGCGGCGACAGCCAGCAGGGGGATCAGCACCAGACCGAGGTCGCTCGCTTCCATGCTCTCAGGGTAGGTGAGGCGGCCGTCGCACGGTTGACGCGCTGCGGGTGATCTTTCGCGATTCGCCCGCTCGGCACATCCACGGCAGAATCGATGCACACCCTCGAGGAGCCCCCATGTCTCAGCCCGATACCGCCCGCCTGCTCATCGCCTGCGACGACCAGCCCGGCATCGTCGCCGCCGTGGCCGGCGCGCTCGCGCAGCACGGGGCGAACATCATCTCGCTCGATCAGCACTCGACGGATTCCGAGGGCGGTCGCTTCTTCCAGCGCACCGTGATCCACCTCGACGGCCTGGCCGCCGCGCGTCCCGCACTCGAAGCCGACATCGCCGTCGTCGCCGAGCGCTTCGGCATGGAGTGGTCGCTGCACGACGTGGCCCGTCGCAAGCGTGTCGCGATCTTCGTCTCGAAGTACGATCACTGCCTGATGGAGTTGCTCTGGCGCACCCAGCGCGGGCAGCTCGACATCGACATCACGATGGTCGTCTCCAACCACCCCGACCTGGCAGAGGCCGTCCGCTCGTTCGGCGTGCCGTTCGTGCACATCCCCTCCGGCGACAAGGTCGCGATGGAGGAGCGTCAGCTCGAACTGCTGCGCGGCAACGTCGACCTCGTCGTGCTCGCGCGCTACATGCAGATCCTCTCCGACGACTTCATCACCGGTCTCGAAGCACCGGTGATCAACATCCACCACTCGTTCCTGCCCGCGTTCATCGGCGCCAACCCCTATGCGCGTGCCAAGGATCGCGGGGTCAAGCTCATCGGTGCGACCGCGCACTACGCGACGGCCGACCTCGACGAGGGTCCGATCATCGAGCAGGACGTCACGCGCGTGACCCACTCGGAATCGGCGGCCGAGCTGCAGAGCCGTGGTGCCGACGTCGAGCGCCTGGTGCTCGCCCGCGCCGTGCAGTGGCACGCCGAGGACCGCGTGATCGTGCACGGCAAGTCCACCGTCATCCTCTAGGAGCGACCGGCTCTCGACCGCACCGGTCGCACTTCCTGTCGCCCCGAGGCCGTCCGCGCGGCAGGAAGTGCGACCGGAATGCGTCAGGGAGCGGCAGGGACCCCGGCGAGGAGTTCCGCGAACACCTCGCCGGCGGTGTCGTGGCGCACGAGCGGGGCGGCCTGGCCCATCCACAGCGACTGCAGCTCGCCGAGGTTCTGCTCTCCTGCCGCGGTGCGGAAGCGCCCGGTGAGCCAGTTCTGCATCGGGAACGGAGCGATCGTGCCGCTCGCCTCGATCGCCCGCACCACGCGGTTGCGCGCGCCCCGGGCAAGGCGTCCGCTCATCGCACGCGTGAGCACGGTCTCGTCCGCGGCCGTGGACCGGATCGCGTCTCGGTGCGCCTGGTTCGCCGCCGACTCCGCCGTCGCGAGGAAGGCCGTCCCGACCTGCACACCGCTCGCTCCAAGCGCGAACGCCGCCGCCACCCCGCGACGATCGGCGATGCCTCCGGCCGCGATCACCGGCACGTCGACCGCATCGACCACCTGCGGGATCAGGGCGAACGTCCCGACGAGCGACTCCTCGGCAGGGCGCAGGAACGACACCCGATGGCCGGCGGCCTCCGCGCCGGTGGCGACGACGGCATCCACTCTCGCTGCCGCGAGCGCGACCGCCTCCGCCACGGTGGTCGCGGTGCCGACGATCCGGATGCCGCGGCGATGGGCCTCCTCGACGAGCGCGGCGGAGGGCACACCGAAGACCACACTCAGCACCGCGGGCTCGATCTCCCAGATCGCGTCGAGCTGCTCGTCGAGTGCGGGGTTGTATCGCTCCGGGCGGGCGGGCACATCGACCCCGACCGCCTCGTAGAAGGGCTGCAGGGCCTGCGCGAACACGAAGTGCTGGGGGTTCGGCTCGACCTCGTCGCCCACCGGGAGCCAGATGTTCACCGCGAACGGTCGATCCGTCAGGGAACGCAGCTCGGCTCCGGTCGCACGGATGCGGTCGGCGTCATAGCCGTACAGGCCGAACGAACCCAACCCGCCCGCAGCGCTCACCGCGGCGGTGAGGCCCGTCGAGGAGAGCCCGCCGAAGGGGCCGAGGATGATCGGATGCTCGATCCCGAGCAGGGCGCGAAGGTCACTCATGCTTCGACGTTACGCCCGCTGCGTACCCCCGGGGCCGGCCGTGACGGAAGGACACGCTGACCCCGGTGGTACCCTCGTCGCAGGAAGGAGCGCGCACATGAGCGAGTGGTTCGGGCAGATGCTGAGCTTCGTCGCGACCGCGCTCGGTCTCGTCTCGATGCCCGATGCGGCGGCCCTCGGCCTCGCGATCGCGCTGCTCGCCGTGACCGCCCTCACGCTCGCCGTCGTGCTGAGCGTGCATCCCGGAGCCACAGCCGACGCCCCGCATCCGCTGCGAGCCATCGACGTCGGCACTCTCCTCACGCAGAGCGATCCTGATGCCGCCGGGCATCCGCGCCCTCGGGCGCCGGGAGTCGCGAGCGCCGCGTAGTCCCTTCGCACGACGGGACAGCGCGGCCTTCGCCGACCCTTCCCGACGCCACGAACGGACACCCGTATGGACATCTTCGCCTTCCCCCCTCTCGCCGCCCTCCTCGACGCCGCCTACGGCGCCCTCACCGGACTCTCCGACCTTCTCACTCCCCTCGCCGGCGCATCGGCAGCCGCGCTCGCGGTCGTGCTCGTCACCCTGCTGGTGCGGGCGCTGCTCATTCCCGTCGGCATCTCCCAAGCCAAGGCCGAGCAGACCAGGGCGCGCCTCGCGCCGAAACTGCGTGAGCTGCAACGACGCCACAAGAAGAACCCTGAGCGCCTGCAGAAGGAGACGATGGCGCTGTATCGCGCCGAGAACACCTCGCCGTTCGCCGGGATGCTCCCCGTGCTCGCGCAGGCTCCCGTGGTCGGCATCCTCTACACGCTGTTCCTCCGCCCGGAGATCGCGGGGCATCCGAACGAACTGCTCGCACACGACCTGTTCGGCGCGCCGCTCGGCACGAGTCTGGTGTCGGCGCTCTTCGGCGGCACGGCCACTCCTGCCACGTTCCTCGTCTTCGGCGTGCTGCTGGCGGTGATGATCGCGGTCGCCGAGGTCACCCGTCGCGTCTTCCGTCCGACGCCGGTCGAGGGCGATGACTCTCCGCTGAACTCTCCCGCCATGCTGCGCGTCGTCTCGGCGATGCACTACCTCACCGCGGTCTTCGCCGCGTTCGTCCCGCTCGCTGCCGCGCTGTATCTCACGGTCACGGTGGTGTGGACCCTGGTGCAGCGTGTCATCCTGCGCCGGCGATTCCCGCTGCCGACCCCCGCGGTCAGTCGGGCAGCGGTATCGGCGCGGTGAAGGGGCCGGAGGGGCCGCCGTCGCGACGGTCCCTCCGCACGCCGAGCGTGGTGCCGACGCTCGCGGCGATCACGAGCCCGACGGCGAGCATGCGCAGCGGTGTCGCGTCCTGCCCGAGGATGAGCCACCCGGCGAGGGTCGCGAACGCGGGTTCGAGGCTCAGCAGCACCCCGAACACCCGCTGCGGCAGGCGGCGCAGCGCCGCGAGTTCGAAGCTGTAGGGAATCACCGACGACAGCACCGCGGTGATCGCCGCGAGCAGCAGGAGCTGTGGGTCCATCGCGACGGTCGATGCGGCGGGGATCCCGACCGGGATGAGGAGCACAGCCGCGACCACGAGGCCCATCGCCAGTCCGCTGCTCCCGGGGATCAGCGCGCCGACACGGGCGCTCATCCGGATGTACATCACCCAGAAGCCGGCGGCGATGAGGATGAACACGACCCCGAGGGGATCGAGCGGCTCAGCGCCGATCATGCCGTCGATGCCCAGAACGACCATGCCGAGCAGGGCGACCCCGACCCAGGCGAAGTCCGCGAGCTTGCGGGTGAGCACGGCGGCGAGCACGAGCGGACCGAGGAACTCGATCGCGACGGCGGGGCCCAGCGGAATGCGATCGATCGCGGCGTAGAAGAAGCCGTTCATCGCGGCGAGCGAGACACCGAAGAGCACCGCGGCGAGCCATTGCGGGCGAGTCCACTTCCGCGGTCGCGGGCGCACGATGACGACGAGCAGGATCGCGGCGATCGCGACGCGCAGCGAGGTCACGCCCCACGGCCCGAGCACGGGGAAGAGCTGGGCCGCGACCGCGGCCCCGAAAGGGAGCGAGAGGCAGGAGCCGATGACGAGCGCGACCCCCACGAGGGGACTGGACGCGGCGGGCTTCTGCACCAGACAAGCTTAGGCGGCGGCCCCCGGCCGGACCGCCGCCTCGACGCAGATCAGAGAGCCTTGCCGCCCGTGACCGCGATGACCGATCCGGAGGTGTACGACGACTCGGACGATGCCAGGTACACGTACGCGCCTGCCAGCTCTGCCGGCTGCCCTGCCCGGCCGAGCGGAGTGTCGTCTCCGAACGTCGCCAGCCGTTCGGCGCCCCACCCGGTCGCCGGGATCAGCGGCGTCCAGATCGGGCCGGGCGCGACGGCGTTGACCCGGATGCCCCGCGGTCCCGTCTCTTCCGCGAGGGCCTTCACGAACGCCACCTGTGCCGCCTTCGTCATGGCGTAGTCGATCAGTCCCGGCGAGGGGTTGTAGGCCTGGACGGACGCGGTCACGATGATGCTCGCACCGGGCTCGAGCTCGGGGTAGGCCGCACGCGCCGAGAACAGCATCCCCGCGAGGTTGGTGTCGAACACCCGGCGCATCCGCTCCGTCTCCAGGTTCTCGAAGCCGTCGATGTCGTGCTGGTACCCGGCGTTGAGCACGAGCACGTCGAGACCGCCGAGCTCGCTCCGCGTCCCCGCCACGATCTCTGTCGCGAAGGCCTCGTCCCGCAGGTCTCCGGCGAAACCCACTCCGGTGCGTCCCGCCTCGCGGACCAGGGCGAGGGTGTCCTCGGCGTCATCCTGCTCCTCGGGCATGTGCGCGATCGCGATGTCCGCGCCCTCGCGTGCGAAGGCGATCGCGACGGCGCGCCCGATCCCCGAGTCGCCGCCGGTGATGAGTGCGCGACGCCCCTCCAGGCGACCGTGGCCGGCGTAGCTCCGCTCGCCATGGTCGGGTTCTGGCCTGGTCCGCTCGGTCAACCCCGGTTGATCCTGGTGCTGTGCGGGAAACCCCTCCTCGCGGTGCGCGTGCCGTGGGTCGGTGGTGTCATCGGTCATGGCCGATCCTCCTCGTCTCGTCGGACGTGTCGTCGTAGGGGCCACCTTCCCCGATCGCCCCGTCCTTCGTCAGGGGGTTGACAGGTCCCGCCGCCTGCCGGGGTTCCGTCGGTTCCCGCCCGCAACGACGAGACCCACCGGCGGATGCGCGTCCGCAGGTGGGTCTCGATGATGTCGATGGGCTCGATGTGAGCCAGGGAGGTCACAGCGGAGGCGTGACCGGAACCTCTCCAGCACCGGGCTCGTCGCCGGCCTCGGCCGGTTCGGGAACGAGGTACAGACCGCTCGGAGCGTTCGCCGTGAACGCCAGCGCCTCGATCCACGCGCGGTTGATGGAGGGCTGCCGACTGCCGAAGTACTTGAACACGAGGGAGCTGCCGGGCTGGATCCACACGGTGGTGCGCCCGCCGCCCACGCTCGCGTCTTCGCGCCAACTGAACGGGAAGGGCTCTCCGCGCCGCAGCTTCGCGGTGATGACGAGCTGCAGGTGGGTGAGGGCGCGGTCCTCGATCTCGGTCTTCACGCCGCCTTCGTAGACGAACTTTCCCATTCGGTGGTGCTCCTTGGTCGCTGCCTGGCCGAGACGACGGTTCGATCCATTCTCGCGCACTCTGTCGCCGGATGCCGCCCTCCTCCGTGTCGTCGCGCCTGATGAGACCCGAAGCGCCGAAGTCAACCCCCTCGGCGAGAGATCGAGCGGAGCCTAGCCTCGGGGTCACTCGAACGCGAGAAGGGCAGTGCCATGAACGACCGACACATCGACGACCGTCCCGACGAGGGCTACACGCCGACGACCACCCACGCTCAGTGGGGCGCGGGAAACCCCCGGCTGCGCATCACGAGAGACGACGAACGCACCGAATTCGCCCTGGAGGAAGACGTGGTGCGCATCGGGTCGGCCGACGGCAACGAGCTGCGCCTCGCCGACACCGACCCCGTGCACGCCACGATCACGCACGACGACCGCGACGAGTACGTGCTGACGATGCACGGCGAGGGCGAGACGAACGCGAGCCTGGGGGTGGATGCGACCCACGTAGATGAGGACTCCGAGACACTGCGTACCGGAGCGCACTTCACGGCCGGTCCGTGGACTCTCGTGTTCTCGCGGGACGAGTTCGCCGACCACGGGCGGCCTTACGGAGGCCGCGCGGGTGGCGAATACTCCGACCAGCCGCTCCAGCCTCCCCGCCCTGACTACGACGAGGGCGAAGAGCGATGACCACCACGCGCGACCTGATGACGCCGAGTCCGCGGTGCATCGGGGTGAACGACTCGCTGCGCATCGCCGCGTCCGTCATGGCTGATCTGGATGTCGGCGCCCTGCCGATCTGCGGCGAGGACAGCAAGCTGAAGGGCATGCTCACCGACCGCGATATCGTCGTCGGAGCGATCGCCCTCGGGATGGATCCGGAGACGACGCCGGCGTCCGCGCTCGCGAAGGGCAAGCCCGTCACGGTCGACGCCGACGACGACATCCGTGTGGCCCTCGATCGGATGCAGGAGAACCAGGTGCGACGCCTGCCGGTGATCGCCGATCGTCGACTGGTCGGGATCGTCAGTCAGGCCGACATCGCCCGCTCGCTCTCCGCGGCGACGACCGGCAAGACGGTGGAGAGCATCTCACGGTGACCCTGCACGACGACCCCCCGGCCGATCCGGACACCGAGACGGATGACGCGAACGACACCGAGACGGACGACGCGACCGGCGACCCCGGCACACGCGGCCACATCGCGCGACGGAGTGAGCTCGCCTTCCATTCCGAGGGGCTCCGCCCGCTCGGGCCCCTGCGCGGTCAGGATGCCGACGAGTAGCCTCGGCGATACGGGGGCGACTCACTGCCCCGGGATGAGCCCGATCCGCAGGGGTGCGCCAGGGGCGGCGGCTGCCACCAGAGCCACGTCGATCTCGAAGAGCCCGCGCACCGCGCCGACCGCGTCCGCGAAGGGGTAGGCCCGCCCCCGTCCGGCGAGGAAAGTCACGGCTTCGGCCAGCTCGGCACCCGTGTAGTTGTGGATGCCGGCGACCGTGACCAGACGCCGCACGATGCTCTCGGCGTCGAACGGCACCGGGTCGGCCGGGAACACGCTGCCGACCAGCACGACCGTTCCCCCGACCGCCACACCCGCGAGCGCATCGCTCACCGCATGCCCCGAGGCCTCGATCACCACGTCGGGTTCACGGTCGAGAGTCGTCGCGCCGAAGCGGGCAGCGAGGGCGCGGCGCTCCGGATTGGGGTCGAGCACCTCGACGGTCGCCCCCTGCTCGACCGCGATGGACGCGGCCGACAGCCCGACCAGTCCCGCGCCGTGGATCCGCACGGTCGCGCCGTCGAGGTCGCGGTCCTTCGCAGCCCTCGCCACCGCGGCCCAGGCGGTCGCCGTGGCGCACGAAGCGGGGGCGAGCACCGAGGCGGGGAGCGCCTCCGGCACGCGCACGATGGCCGTCCCCTCCCGCAGCTGCATGTGACTCGCGAAGGCTCCGGTGAGGTCGCCGTGCGCGCCGACGCGGTCGTGTCCGTACTTGCCGAGGTCGCGGCACTTCTGCGGTACGCCCTGCAGGCACCGGTCGCAGCTCGCGCACGACACCGTGACCGACCAGACCACCCGGTCGCCGATCCGCAGCGGGGTGCCGTCCACCGTGTGCGCCCCGGTGTCCCCGGTCGCGATCACCCGTCCGACGCTCTCGTGTCCGAGCACGAGGGGCGTCGGCGCGGTTCGACGACCCTGCACGGTGTGCACGTCGGAACCGCAGATCGTCGACATCTCGACCGCCACGAGCACATCCCCGTCGGCGAGCGCGACCCCGGGCACGGCGATCGTCTCGTGTGGTTGGCCCTCGCCGACCCACACCATCGCGGTCGCCGCCGGGCGCAGCGTGACGTCTCTCCGATGCCCGGGAGGACGGATCAGCAGCGTTCCCATGTCGGGGCCTCTCAGGCGGTGGCGACGAGCGGAAGCAGTTCGCGCTGGACGAGCACGCCGCGCAGCGCGGTCACATCGCTCAGCACGGCATCCGCCCCTGCGGTGCTCAGCGCCGGACGATCGTGTGCACCGGTCAGCACGCCCGCCACGAATCCGGCACCGGCCCGGCGGCCCGACTCGACGTCGCTGACGGTGTCGCCCGCGACAGCCACGGCCTGGACGGACGACGTCTGCGTACGCAGCAGCGCGGTGAGCACCAGATCGGGCGCGGGACGCCCGCGTCCGGCATCGATCGGCGACAGCACGAGGTCGACGAGGTCGTTCCAGCCGAGACCGTCGATCAGGGCGTCGCGGGTCACCGGAGCGAAGCCGGTGGTGAGCGCGACCTTCAGCCCGGCGTCCTTCAGCTCCTGGATCGCATCGGCGGCGCCCGGGATCTCGGTCACTCCCTGCTCGGAGACGATCTCGGCGTACGCGTCCTCGAACGCAGCAGTCGCGCGTGCCGCGGCCTCGGCGTCGCCGCCCGCGAGGTGGGTGAAGACGTCGATCTTCGACTGCCCCATCGTCACGCGCACGTACTCCAGCGCCTCGTCCCACGGCATCCGGTCTGCGACGCCGGTGCGCTCGGCCGCGCGCTGGAACGCCTGCTCCACGACGCCGTCGTCGAGCACCGTGGTTCCCGCCATGTCGAGGACGACGAGTTCGAGAGGAGTGGTCATGATGTTCCTTCCATTGCTGCCGCCCATCCGAAGGCGGCGGCGAGATTCTGTTCGGCCAGACCCAGGCCCGTGGTCATCCCGATGCCGGTCGTGGCGGCGAGCACGAGCACGCCGTCGTCGTTCCCGTCGATCAGGAACTCCTGCCGCCCCTTCGCGTACACGCCCTGCCACCGCTCGATCACACGGGGTGCCGGCGCATCGAACAGCGCTTCGGCCTCGGTGAGGAAAGCCGTGAAAGCGGCCTCGGGCTGGAACGGTGCGGGTGCGACGTCCGTCGCATGCGAGTCGCCAATGATGAGGGTGCCGTCGGGAAGCTGCGTGTACATCTGGTTGAGGTCGATCGCCGCGAGGTCGGGCCGCTCGGTGTGCAGGCGCTCCCGCAACATGGCAGCCTCCGGCCCGTCGGAGAACCGCCCGTAGCGCACGAGCGACCAGCCGGTGAGCAGGGGGGCGGCGAGTGGATGCCGGAACGACACCGCGGCGCGCATCATGTCCAGAGCGCAGCGGACGATCCCGTGGCGCTCGGCGACCTCGGGGAGCAACTGGTCGATGTCGTGGTTCACGGCGACCACGACACTCCCGCAGACGATCGGACCGCGGGTGGTCTCCACGCGCCCGGTTCCGACCGCGGTGACGGCGGTGCGGAAGCGGAACTCGACGCCCAGACGTGCCAGGTGACGCACGATGGCATCCGCCGCGGTGCGCGGATCCGTCTGCAGGTCGGTCTCGATGTGCGCGCCGCCGACGAGTCCCTCGGCGCGGAGCGGGGCGAGACGCAGGAGTTCCGTGGAGTCCAGCATCCGGATCCCGCCTTCGAGGGACGCGGCTTCCAGCACGGCGAGCTCATCGTCGTGCCGGGCGGCGACCAGCGTGCCCGACTCACGCAGCCAGAAGCCCGCATCGTGCGAGAGGCGAAGCCACAGGTCGCGCGACGCGTCGGCGTAACGCCGGGCCTGCCCGCCCTGCGCACCGATGCAGAGGTGTCCGAAATTGCGGATCGTGGCACCGACCGGCCCAGCGGTGCGATCGACGACGATCACGCGCAGTCCGCGCCTGACCGCTGCGTATGCCGCGCCGAGACCGACGATCCCGGAGCCGACGACGACCAGGTCCGCCGTCTCGAGAGCGCGGTTCATCGGAACACCTTCCGCATCCACATCGCGAGCCCTTCGACCACGAGCACGGTGGCGAGGATCATCAGCACGATCGCCGTCACGGTCTCGTAGCGCGAGCCCTGGCTGGCGTTGAGCAGGTAGTACCCGACGCCACCGCCGCCGACGATGCCGAGGATCGTCGCCGCGCGGATGTTCGTGTCGAGCATGTAGAAGCTGTGGCCGATGAGTGCCTGCATGCCCTGCGGCACGGTGGCCGAGGTGTAGGTCTGCAGACGGGTCGCGCCCACCGCGCGCAGTGCGCGTTCGGGTCCGCGGTCCACCTCCTCGAACGAGTCGGCGATGAGCTTGCCGAGCAGTCCGATGCCGCCGATGGCGAGAGCGATGACGCCCGCCTGCGCCCCGAGTCCGGTGATGACCACGAGCACGATCGCGAGGATCAGCTCCGGGATGCCGCGGATGCCGACGAGCAGCAGTCGGGCGGTCCCGCGTGCACCCGAGCTCGGGGCGACGTTGCGCGCCGCGAGCGAGCCGAGCAGCAGCGACGGGAGCAGGGTGAGCACGGTCGCGGCGAGGGCGATCGCGACGGTCTCGCGCATCGCCTGGAACATGGCGCTCGCGTCGTAGTTGCCGAACGAGGGCGGCCAGAACTTCGCGGCGACCTCGGGCAACTTCGCCCAGAAGGTGATGAGGTCCATCCAATTGATCTGGCTGACCACGACGCTGCCGATCACGACGAGCACGGCGACGACTCCGGCGATGGTGTGGCGCACGCGCTGCGCAGTCCAGGGTCGACGCACGGCGGTCTCGGGGCTGGCCGCCCAGGCGGGGCGACCCACGGGCGCGGATGGGACGTTCGTTCCGAGGCGCGGATGCAGGATCCTGTCGATCCAGGAGCGGGTGTGCTTCTGCTCGCCCAGCATCGCTCCGCGGACCATGCTGGAGACGATCTCCATCGCGACGCACAGGATGAAGATCACGAGGGCGATGCCGAGGCCCTTGCCGTAGTTGAGCGACTTGAACGCGTACGACATCTCCAAGCCCAGACCGGCGACGCCGACATAGCCGAGCACCACGCTGCCGCGCAGGTTGATGTCGTTGCGGTGCAGCACGGTGGCCACCCAGCTGGGCAGTACCTGCGGCAGGATGCCGGACGTGAACTCCTGCATCTTCGAACCGCCCGCCGCCCGGATGGCGAGACGCGGGCCTTCGTCGATCTGCTCGATCGCATCGGCGAACATCTTCGAGATCATGCCGATCGAGTGGATGCCGATGGCCAGGATGCCGGGCAGCGTGCCGAGCGAGAACATCAGGACGAACGCCATCGCGAGCACCACGTCGGGCAGCGCACGGGTGAGCACGCCGATGAACCGCGCGGCGGCTCGCCACCCGTTGCCCGGGGTGGTGTTGGAGGCGGCGAGGTAGGCGATCGGCACCGACAACACGGCGGCGAGCAGCGTGCCCACGAGCACGAGTCCCACGGTGAGGGCGATCAGCCAGGCGAGGTCGCCGGGGGCCGGGAAGGTGAGACCGCCGACGCGGGCCATGAAGTTCTCGGCGTTGCCCCAGCTCTGCACCATCGCCGGGATCGAGATGTCGACGTCACGCACCGCGAGGATACCGAGCACGACGAGGGCTATGAGCGTGAGCGATGCCGCGATCCGTTCGGCCGAGATCGGGCGCTTCGGTGCGCGCTCGGCGACGTTCCGCCCACCGCCCTGGGGCACCGATCCCCCGCCGCGGGTCGCGGAGTCCGTCGCGGCGTCGAGGGCCGTCATGATGCAGCCACCTGCGCAGCCGCCTCCACGAGCTCCTCGGCCACGGCGCGGATCTCGGCTGTCGTGGTGGCGACCCGGCCGTAGATCTCCATCACCTCGGCCTTGGTGAGATCGTCGGTCGGGGTGTCCAGCACCACTTCTCCGTGACGCAGACCGACGATGCGGTCGGCCCACGAGATCGCGAGGTCGACCTGGTGCAGGCTGCAGACGACGGTGAGTCCTTCGTCGGCGGCGATCTCGCGGATCAGCGCCATGACCTGTTCGCTCGACTCCGGGTCGAGCGAGGCCACCGGCTCGTCGGCGAGCAGGATGTCGGGCTTCTGCATGAGCGCCCGGGCGATGGCCACGCGCTGCTGCTGCCCGCCCGAGAGAGTGTCGCTGCGCTGGTAAGCGCGGTCGAGCAGGCCGACGCGGTCGAGGTGCTCGAGGGCGGTGAGCTTCGCGGCGCGCGAGTAGCCCCAGAGGCCGAGGCGCGGTCCGCGGACGCCCGAGAGCGACCCGGTGAGCACATTCTCGAGCACGGTGAGCGAGGGCACCAGCTCGAACTGCTGGAAGATGAAGCCCACGCGGCTGCGGAGGTCGCGCAGAGCCCTCCCTTTCAGCGCGGGAACCTGGGAGCCCAGCACCTCGACCGAGCCTGCGGTGGGGGTCTCGAGTCCGTCGAGGTGGCGCAGCAGGGTCGACTTCCCCGAGCCGGAGAGGCCGAGGAGCACGACGATCTCGCCGCGGGATACCTCGAGCGAAGCGTTCTTCAGCGCGGTGGTCGTCCCGAAGGTCTTCGTCACGCCGTCGAGGCGGATGAGGGCGTCGGATGCCGAGGCGGTCATGTCATGGCTCCTGTGTGTCGTGAGTCGTGCGGTGGTGCCCTCCGTCTCTTCCGCACAACACGGACGAGACGGAGGGCGCCGGGATGAGGCGAAGGGATCAGGCCGGGCTCAGGCCTGGCACTGCTCCGCTTCGGTCTCCTTGCAGATGTCGCGGATCAGGTCGTAGTACGCGTCGTCGACCGGCTTCGTGGCGTAGAACACGCTGCGGAAGGCGTCGGTGTCGGCACCGTCGATGCCCGCGGCGATGATGTCGTCGATCGTGATCTCGGAGAGGCCGTCGATGAGCTTCTTCGAGACGTCGTCCGGAAGCGTCGAGGAGTAGACGAGCGGCGCACCCGGCACCATCGTCTCGTCGATGACCTTCACCTTGTCCGACTTCTCGACCTCGGAGTCCTCGGCGAAGCCCGCCTCGCACTCGACGCCCTCGCCGACCTTGGTGACGCTGACGTCATGCTTGCCGGCGAAGACGGGGGTGATGTCGGTCTTCGGGTCGATGCCGGCCTCGAGCAGGTTGTACGACGGGAACAGGTAGCCCGAGGTCGAGGACGGGTCGACGAAGCAGACCTTCTTGCCCTTGAAGTCCTCGATGCTCGTGATGTCGCTGCCCACGGGGACGATCGCCTGCGAGAAGTAGCCGGGCTCCTGACCCTCTTCGGTCACGATCGAGGAGATCGGGGTGAGCTTGGCGCCGTTGTTGGTGGCGGTGACGTAGGTGAAGCCGGAGAACGATGCGACGTCGACCTTGCCGGCGACCGCGGCCTCGATGAGCGCGGCGTAGTCGGTCGACTCGTGATACTCGACCGTCTTGCCGGTGATCTCCGCGATGTAATCCATGAGCGGCTGGTAGTTCGTCTCGGTGTCGACCGAGTCGGGCACGACACCGAAGACGAGGGTGTTCTCGTCGACCGCGAATCCGCTGGCGGAGGACGACTCGTCGGCGCCGGGGGTGCCGGAAGCGTCCGCCGAGCCGGAACAGGCGGCGAGGCCGAGGGCGAGGAGCGCGACGCCGGCGAGGGCGGGAAGAGCGCGAAGCTTCATGAGGACCTTTCAGGGTGTGAGGGGTGATCCACGGAAGACTCTCGCAGGTGCCGCGACGAGATATGTACCTAACTCGGAAGAGTTCAGGCCTCGTTTACCGAGCATTCGCCTGGATGAACACTCCCGAAACGTGGTCGCGCTGCCCGAAGTGACGAAGTAATGTACCTATGTGGCCGAAGCTGTGTACACCCAGATCGCCGACGACCTTCGCACGCAGATCGCGGCGGGCATCCTGCGACCGGGCGACGACGTCCCCACCGAGGCAGATCTCGCCGACAAGTGGCGCACGTCGCGGGGTCCTATCCGCAATGCCCTGGCTGCCCTGCGCAGCGAGGGCCTGATCGAGACGAGCCGCGGGCGCCCGGCGCGCGTGGTCGCCCGCAAGGCCAACCAGGCCGTCGACGTGTCGGTGCCGTTCACGCGCTGGGCGCGCGAGCTGGGCGTCGCTCCGGGCGCGCAGACACAGGAACTGAGCCTGCGCCGTGCCGGCGACCTGGGGGCGGCACTCGGCGTCGACGCGAGCGACACCATCGTGAGCGTGGTCAGGCTGCGTCTGCTCGATGGGCGGCCGACCATGCTGGAGCGTCTCAACTACACGGAGGTCGCGGGTCGACGGCTGTTCGAGGTGAACCTCGACGAGGTCTCGATCACGGAGTACCTGTCCTCCGTCGGGCATCCGATCGTCACCCTGCAGCATGTGATCGATGCGGTGGCCGCCGACGATCAGGATGCGACGCTGCTGCGTGTGCCGCGTGGCACGCCCATCCTGCGGCTCACCCGCACGTCGCGCGATGCGGAGGGGCGGATCTTCGAGGCTTCGGAGGACCGTTACCTGAGCGAGGTCGTGCGCTTCACGGTCGCCGCTTCGGGCATCTCCACCGATGGCCACTACATGCGCGCGGTGGGCGCGTAGCCGGGGCGCGCGCACGCACATGCCGCGAGCGCGGAGAACCGCCCGTTAACGCAGAAGGCGATCGCGAGCGCGCAAGGTGTTTCAGAAGCCAGAAAGACCGCGCTCGCGATCGCAGCGCTGGGGACGCTTTATCTGGGGAGCCTTCAGATTACGGCGGATCGCAACGCGTTCCACAGGGTCGAACGTCGAGACTTGTCTAGACCTTCGTCTAGATTCTCGCGGACCGTGGAAAGGGTGCTCACACACTCTAGAGCATCAGACGACCGGGAGTCGGGCAGACACGACCCAGAACCCATCGACCTCGCCGGCGCTGAACTCGCCGCTCGCTCCCATGACGCGCTCCGCCATCCGACCGAGGCCTGTGCGGCTCGACGAGAGCTCGCGGCGCGGTGTCGTCGGGAGAGGGCTGCGCAGCGTCAGGTGCGCGACCTCGTCGTCCACGGCGAGGTCGATGCGCACCTCGCCGGGGCCAGCGTATTTGAGGATGTTGGTGGCGGACTCGCGCACGATGCGCGCAAGGACGATCTCGACGGCGCGCGGGATGCGCTCGTCGTGAGGGTCGCCTTCGCGGACCACGGAGTGCCCCGCGGATTCGAATTCGCTCTGCGCCTCGTCGATCGCCTCCACGAGGTCGCCTGTCTGCACACTGGACGACTGCGGACCGTCGTCCGCGAGATCGATCACGAAGCGGAGGTCGGTCATCGCCTTGCGGGCGGCGACACGGATCGCTTCTTGCGAGTCGGTGCTGGTTTCAGGATCTTCGAGCATCTGCACATGCAGCGCCACCACCGTGAGGTGGTGCGCGATGCTGTCGTGCAGCTCACCGGCGATCCATCGTCGCTCGGCGAGCACGGCCTGACGCTCCTGTTCGGCACGTGCCTCGAGTTCCCGCTCGAGGCGGCTGCCCCGAGCGAAGGCGAGCCGCAGGGCGAACCCGACAGCTCCTGCCACTGTGGCGAAGACGAGATAGAGGCCGACGTTGACGACGACACCCGGCTCGGAGGCGAACGGGACGATCGCCGCGGCGACCAGGAAGCCGCCGGTGTAGGAGAGGATCAGTGATGTCCACCCCAGCCTCATGACCAGGCCGGCCGCAACAGCGGCGGCGGTCAGAACCTGGAGTTCTGATCCGGGGATGAAGGAGAGTGCGAACACGACGCCGAGGGCGCATGTCGCAAGGAGCGGCTTCCAGAGATAGAGCGCGAACACCGAGGTGGTCGCGATGCTCACCAGGAGCGCGACCGGGTTCACGCCCGGCGTGGTGAAGAAGCCGATGAGATCTGCGGCAACGGTGATAGTGAGGATCACCAGCACGACGATTCGCTCGATCGCGCTGAGCTTCTCGCCTCGGGTCAGGCGGAGCGTGTCCGCCGATTCCCGGCTCGAGTGGTCGAAGGCCATGCTTCACTATCTCCTATTTGCCAACTATTCTAGTTGTGGAGACCAAAGAACTTGCCAACCTGCTGCCAGAAAGTCATAACGTTCACCTCCGTTTTGTAGTCGTTCGTCGATGTCTGTATTCATCTTCTCGGCGATCAACGCGGCGCACATCTGTCTCACGTCTAGAGGTTTTTGGCCAAAGGTCTACATGACCTCATGGAAGCGCTCGCGCCGTTAGGCTTCCCCCTATGCAGGAAATCCGTGTCGTGATCGTCGACGATGATCCACTGGTCCGTTCGGCGTTGTCGCACTTCGTGTCGCGCGACCCGGAGATCACTGTGATCGCGCAGGCGGAAGACGGCGTCGAGGCGATCGCCACAGTCGAACGCGAGCAGCCCGACGTGGTGATGATGGACGTGCAGATGCCCGAGATGGACGGCATCGAGGCCACCGGCGTGATCGCCGAACGCTGGCCGCACGTCCGCGTCCTCGCGGTGACGACGCTCGACGGCAGCGATACGGTGCTTCCCATGCTCAGTGCCGGCGCCTCCGGCTACCTGCTCAAGGACTCCAGCGCCGACGACATCGTCACGGGCGTCCGCGAAGTGCACAGCGGCGCCAGCTCACTCTCTCCGCGGATCGCCTCGATGCTGATCAAGCACGTCCGCGAATCGACGCCCGTGGCCGCCGACGCCGCCGCTCTCGAGCCGCTCACCGACCGCGAGGTCGAGGTGCTCCACTGCCTCGCGAAGGGCATGTCGAACGCCGAGATCGCCAAGGCGCTGATCGTCTCCGAGGGCACGGTGAAGGCGCATCTCGGCCGCATGATGTCCAAGTGGCACCTGCGCGACCGCGTGCAGATCCTCGTGACGGCCGCGCACGCCGGTCTCGTCAGCTTCCGCTGATCACCACGCGAGCAGGACGATCCCTGCGACGACGACGAGCGACGCCGCGATCCGCCAGGCAGGACGCGACTCCCGCAGCACGAACACCCCGAACAGACTCACCAGCACCACGCTGACCTCGCGCAGGGGGGCCACCAGCGCGACCGGTGCGATCTGGATCGCGGTCAGCACCAGGATGTACGACAGCGGCGACAGGATGCCGAAAGCGAGGATCCGGCGCCACTGCGTGCGTCCGAGCGCCCACACCGCACCCCAGCGCCGACGTACCGCGATCGAGTAGAACGGCACCTGCAGCAGCGTGGTTCCGACCATGAACGCGACCGGCGAGAGGTGCCAGGCGCGCACCGCATGCGCGTCCCAGATCGTGTAGACCGCGATCGCGACACCGGTGAGCAGACCGAAGACGATGCCGGGATCGAGTCGGCGTGCACCCGCTCCTCTCCCCCGGTCGACGAGTCCGATGGCGACGACGCCGACGATCACAGCGGCGACGCCGACGAGTGCGACCGCGGAAGGACGCTCGCCGAGCAGCAGCACAGCCACGATCACCGACAGGAACGGGCCCGTGCCCCGCGCTGTCGCGTAGACGGTGGAGAGGTTGCCCTCCCGGTACCCTCGCTGGAGCACCGCCATGTACCCGACGTGCAGCATCGACGAGACGACGACGCCGAGGGCGAATGAACCCAGATCATCGGCCCCGAGACCGCCCGTGAACGGCACGGCGCCGATCCACACGACCGTGCTGCCGACGGCTCCCCACCACAGGAACGGGGCACCGGCTCTGCTGATGCCGTGCGCGATGATGTTCCACGCCGCGTGGGCGATGGCTGCACCGAAGACCAAGACGAACGCGAGTGGAGACACGACGAGACCCTTCCGTCCGGCGCGCGGCGCGACGAACAGGGTCCTCCGGGCTTTTGTCCTGTCAGATGACGCCCCTCCTGCGGAGGAGGGCCGTGGCGCCGCTCGGACCAGACAGGCGTGAACCCCGGAACCCTAGGCGCTATCGGGACGAGCTTAACGCGCCGGGATGAACAGCGGGGAAACGACGACGCGCCCCGCTCCGTCATCGGGCGGGGCGCGTCGTGCGGACGGAGCGGCGTCAGACCTCGACGTCGCGGCGACGCACGCGGGCGATCAGCAGCACCAGGGCGCCGACCGCGAGCAGTGCGAGCGCCCAGCCGATCCCGGTGATCACGCCACCCGTGGCCGCGAGACCGTTCAGGTCCACCGTCGCGGTGGCGGCGGCCGTGACCGTCACGGCTCCGCCGACGCCGCTCGCCGTGGCGACGTTGACGACCGTGCTCGCCGCGATGTCCGCGGTGGTGAGGGCATAGGACACCGGACCGCAGCTCGCCGTGGCGCCGGGAGCGAGGGCAGGGATCGCGCAGTCGACGATGCCACCCAGCTTCGGATCGTCGATCTTCACGTTCGTCAGCGTCACCGCTCCCGTGTTGGTGACCGTGAACCGGAAGGCGATGGTGTCGCCCGCGTTCATCTTGCCGTTGCGGTCGGCATCGACGTAGTCACCGCCGGTCTTCGTCAGCGCGATGGCGGGCTGCGCCACGAGCGGGGTCACCACGGTGTCGGTGGCGATCGGCGGGATCTCCGAGGTCCCGGTGCCCGTCGCTGTGGCCGTGTTCTCGATCTCACCCGCATCGATCTCGGCTTGTGTGAGCACCGCAGGGGCACCGGCCGCGCAGACGGTCGATTCACCCGGGGCGAGCTCGGTCTCATCGCAGGTGATCGCCGCACCGAGGCGTGGATCGCTGACCGTGACCCCGGTGAGGGTCGTCGTTCCCGCATTCGTCACGGTGAACGTGTAGGCGATGGTGTCTCCGGCATCGGTACGTCCGTTGCCGTTGGCGTCGAACACGGCGGCCGCCGACTTCAGCAGGGAGATGTCGTCCGTGCCGGCGACAGGTACGTCGGCCTCGTCCTGGGCAGCGGCGCTGCCGTTGCGCGACTGCCCCTCCACCGTGGCCACGTTGTGCACCGTCCCGGCATCGACGTTCTGCTGCGTGAGCACGTAGTCGACCGGACCGCAGGTGACGTCGTCGCCCGGGTTCAACTCGAGGCCGTCGAGCGCGGCGCAGTCGATCGTGCCACCCAGCAGCGGGTCGTCGAGCACGATATCGCGCAGAACCGTCGTGCCGCTGTTGCGGATCGTGAACGTGTAGCCGACCGTGTCACCGGCACCGACCCGGCCATCCGCCCCGAGCACGATCGCCCCGGGTGTCTTGGTCAGCTCGATCGCGCTCGTACCCGTGATCACGACGTCGGCCGATGCCTCATCTGTGACCGGTCCGAGCGGGCTGGTGCCGTTCGCGGTCGCCGTGTTGCGTACGATCTCGGCCTCGACATCAGCCTGCGTCAGCGTGTGGGTGAACGGACCGCAGTCGGCCGATCCTCCCACGGCCAGGGTGCCGATCGTGCACAGCGCACCTGCACCCAGCAGCGGGTCGGTGACCACCACACCGGAGAGGGTGGTGGTGCCGAGGTTGCGCACCGAGAAGCTGTAGTCGACCGTGTCGCCCGCACCGATGAATCCGTCACCATTGGCGTCGAGCACGCGCCCGACGTTCTTGAGCAGTTCGATCGCGGCGGTGCCGGTGATGTCGACATCGGCCTGCGCGGTGTCGGTCACCGTGCCGATCGGAGCGTTCGCCGTGACAGAGGCCTCGTTGTGCACGAGCCCGCCGTCGATGTCGTCCTGGGTGAGCGTGTAGGTGATCGGCGTGCACGGGACCGACTGCCCCGGTGCGAGCGCGACTCCGACGAGCTCGGGGCACGTCAGGGTTCCGCCGAGCATCGGGTCTGTGATCACCGCGTCGCGCAGCGTCGTCGTTCCGTTGTTCGTGACCGTGAACGTGTAGTCGACGGTGTCACCGGCGCCGACGGCCGAGTCGCCGTTCACATCGACGACGGTCGACGGGTTCTTCGCGAGGCTGATGCTGTTGGTCGCCGCGATCGTCACGTTAGCCTCGGCGTCGTCGGTCGCCGGGCCCTGGGTGGACTGGGCGGTCACCGAAGCGGTGTTGTGCACCGTTCCCGCATCCGCATCCGCCTGCGTGAGCGTGTACGAGACCGGCGCGCAGGTCACCGAGGCACCCGGCAGCAGCGGAGCGGCGAAGGCTGCGCAGGCCACCGCGCCGCCGAGAAGCGGGTCGGTGATCGCGGCGCTGCTGAGCGTGACGTTTCCCGTGTTGCGGATCGTGAACGTGTAGGCGACCGTGTCGCCGGCGCCGATGCGCCCGTCTGCATTGGTGTCGGTCGGGGTGCTGACGGTCTTCACGAGCTCGACCTGCGGCGTCCCGGAGACCGGAACGGTGATCGTCGACGTGTTGTCGCTCGGGTCGGGGTCGGGGGTGCTCGAGGTCACCGTCGCCGTGTTCGACAGCGTCGTGCCCGCGATCGACGGGTCGACCGTGCCGCTGACCGTCGCCGTGAAGGTCGCCCCGACCGCGAGGGTCGGCTGAGTGCACGCGAGCTGCGATCCGGTGATCGTGCACCCGGGGGCGGCGGTCGAAGGATTCAGCAGGCCGGCGGGGAGGGCATCGGAGACCGCGACGGCGGAGGCGATGCTCGGCCCGTTGTTGGTCACGACGAGCGTGTAGGTCACGGCGCCGTTGAGCGGAGCGGGGTTCGCCGAGATGGTCTTCACGATCGCGAGATCGGCGGAAGGCGTGACGGTCACGGTCGCCGTGTCGGTGTTGTTCGACGTGTCGGGATCAGGCGTGCGCGAACTCGCCGTCGCGGTGTTGACCAGTTGTCCCTCCGTGTTGACGGTCGCGGTGACGGTGATCGTCGCAGACTCGCCCGGCAGCAGGGTTCCCACCGTCCAGCGCGCGTCCTCCATCGACCAGGTGCCGACCGACGGTGTGGCTCCCGTGAGCATGAAACCCACGGGCAGGAGCTCGTCCAGCACGACGCCGGCAGCTGCCGACGGGCCGCCGTTGCTGACCGTCACCTCGAACGTGGCCGTGCCTCCGAGCGGAACCGTGGGCGTCGAGGTGGTCTTGACGACGCTCACATCGGCGCTCGGCGCGAGTGTCACGGTGACCGTCGAGGTGTTGTTGTCGGTATTCGGATCGGGTGTCGCAGAGGTGGTCGTCGCGGTGTTCGACACCACGCCCGTCGCGGTCGTGCTCCAGGTGCCCGTCACCTCGACGGCCACCGACCCACCGGGGGCGATGTCGCCGAGCTCGCATCCGACCGTGCCTCCGACGATCGAGCAGCCCGGTCCGTTGACGACGGCATCGAGGAAGCCGGCAGGGAGCGTGTCCGAGACCGAGGCGCCGCGGGCGACGGACGGTCCCGCATTCGCGACCCGGAGCGTGTAGGTGAAGGTGCTCCCCGGCTCACCGGTCGCCGGAGCCGTCTTCTGCACGCTCAGGTCGGCACTCTGGACGACCTCGACGTCGACGGAACTGGCGTTGTTCGTCGTGTCGCGGTCGGCCGCAGGGGCTGCCACCGCAGCGGTGTTGGTCACGGTGCCGATGGGCGCGTCGGCCGCGACGACCGCGTGCACGACGACGGTCGACGGTCCGCCGACGAGGAAGGACGCCCAGTTGCACATGATCGAGCTCGCGGTGGTCGTGCACGTCGCGCCGGCAGGGGCATCGACGCCGGTGACCGAGAATCCGTCGGGCATGGTGTCGGCGAGCACGACGTTGACGGCATCGGACGAACCGAGGTTGCGCACCGCGAGCGTGAAGTCGATCGTGTCGCCGGCTGAGACCTGCGCGGCTGATGCCGTCTTGACGACGGCCATGTCCGCGATGATGTCCGGCTGGAAGCTGGTCGACGAGACGTTGTTCGCCGGGTTGGTGTCGGTCGTGCTCGTGGTCACCGTCGCGGTGTTCTGCAGGACCGCGGTGGCACCGGGGTTGATCTCCACCACGACGAAGGTCTCGACCGAGCTCGCTCCGGGAGCGAGCGTGCCCACCTGGCAGGTGAGCATCGAGCCCTGGACCGAACATGTCCCCTGCCCGGGGTCGGCGCTGATGAAGGTCGTGTCCGGGTCCAGCGGGTCGGTGACCACGACGTTGCGCGCCTCGGAGGGTCCGGCGTTGAAGACCGAGAGCGTGTAGGTCACGTTCTGTCCGGCCACCGGAGCCGACGGGGAGAAGGTCTTCACGATCGACACGTCGGTCACGGCCGACATCGTGCTGACGACGCTCGCGGTGTTGTTCGCGAGGTTCGGGTCGGTGCGGGTGCCCGAGACCGTGGCGGTGTTCGACAACGAGGCCCCGGGGTCGCCCGACGGAGAGAGCGTGCCGGTGATCTTGATCTGGGTGCTCTGGCCGACCGCCATGTCGGGCACGGCGCAGGTCACCGTCGCGGTGACGGTGCACGTCACGTCACCCGAGTCGACCGTCACGTTCGTGATGCCCGCAGGGATGGGATCGGTGACGGTCACCCCCGTCGCGGTCTGCGGGCCGTTGTTCGTCACGCCGATCGTGAAGGTGACCGGCTGGCCGGCGACGAGCGGATCGGTGTCGATGCTCTTGGTGATCGCGAGATCGGCGGCCGCATTCACCGGAGTCTGGGTCTCCTGGCTGACCGAGGTGCGGTCCTGGCCGACGACGTTGTCACGGAAGGCGACTCGTGCCTCGTTGACGATCGTGGTCGCCGCGGCCGAGAGGTTGACCTTGGCGTCGAAGGTGTAACTCGTGCTCGCACCGACGCCGATGGATCCGCCGGCGGTGGCAGTGCCGCCGTCGCCGAGGCGCACCTGCACCGTGCGGTTGCCCGAGGTGTAGGAACCGCGGTCGTCGCCGGTGGCGTCGGTGAGGTTGCCCGTGCCGGCGCCGCTGATGATCTTGATCGAGCCGGGGACGAAGTCGATCCCGGAGGCGAGCACGTCGGACGACACCGACTGCAGAGCCGGGTTTCCGCCTCCGTTGTTCGTCGTGACCGTGTAACGCAGAGTGTCGCCCACCTCGGCGGTCGTGCCGCCCCGGGTGAGGTTGGTCACCGATTTGGTCGTGATCAGGCAGGGCCCGGTTCCGAAGGTGATGTCGTCGAGGAAGTTGCCGACGGAGGCGCTGCCACCCGCCGAACTGACCGCTTCGAAGCCGAAGCGCGTCACCGTCTGCCCCGCGGGAACCGTGTACGTGCCGGTGTGTGATCCCCAGGCGGCCGTGCCGTCGGAGAGGTTGGGGCCGCTCTGCACGAGGGTTCCGGTGGGCGAGCCGATCACGACGCGCATGACGTCGGTGCCGGTTCGGCCTCGGTGCTTGAGGGACCAGGACAGCGTCTGTCCCGGCGTCGTCGCGACGTCCTGATACAGCCGGCTCGGGGTGTTCGCGTTGAGCTCGGCGAACTGCCGTCCGGCGGCAGCGGTGACCCCGTTGAAACCGCTGCTCCACAGCTCGATCTGATTCAGGCTGTCGTTCGTGAACCACCCGGGGACCTGGCTCTCGTCCGGCAGAGACACCGAGGCGTTCGGGATCACCGGCGCCTCGAACCCGCCGTTGACGAGGGCGACGGTTCCCTGACAGCTGGTCGGGCTCTGCGCCGCGGATGCCGATGTCGGTGCGACCGTCTCGGTGACGACGGTAAGGCCCGCTGCCAGCAACAATGCCGATGTGGCCCCCGCGACTGCGCGGCGGATGGCCAGACGTGTGTTCGCACGCATGTGAAGTTCTCCCCGGTTCACGGAAGAGCCCGAACCGGCGTCTCCCCCGCTGGAAGGCTAACCCGGTCCTAGCCGAAAGTGGTAGATCCGTTGCCAAACGGACACCACGACTACGCTCGAAGGACCGCGCTCCTCAGGAAGGTCACGACATGCCCGTCACCCCCGCAGCCCTCGCCCACGCCGAGGATCTCGCCGATTTCGTCGCCGCCTCGCCCTCGAGTTACCACGCGGCGGCCGAGGTCGCCCGACGACTGGAGGAGTCCGGGTTCACGCGACTGCGGGAGGAGGACGAGTGGCCTGTGCAGGCCGGTGGGCGCTTCGTGGTCGTCCGTGACGGCGCGACGATCGCCTGGACTGTGCCGACCGCGGCCGTCGCCACGACCCCCGTGCAGATCTTCGGCGCGCACACCGACTCCCCCGGGTTCAAGCTCAAACCGCAGCCGACCACCGGTTCGCGGGGCTGGCTGCAGGCTGCGGTCGAGGTGTACGGCGGCCCACTCTTGAATTCCTGGCTCGACCGCGAGTTGCGCCTCGCCGGCCGGCTCGCCCTGGCCGACGGCCGTGTCGTGCTGGCCGACACCGGACCTCTGCTGCGTCTGCCGCAGCTGGCGATCCACCTCGATCGCGGTGCGAACAACGGCCTGGCCCTCGACAAGCAGACCGAGACGCAGCCGGTGTGGGGACTGGGCGACCCGACCGAGGCCGACATCCTCGCCGAACTCGCCTCCTCGGCCGGTGTCTCCGCATCCGACATCCGGGGCTACGACGTGGTCGTCGCCGACTCCGCACGCGGAGCGGTGTTCGGCAAGGACCGTGCGTTCTTCGCCTCCGGCCGCCTCGACGACCTCGCCTCGGTGCACGCCGGCGTCGTCGCCCTCGCGACGCACGACCCGGCCGCGGGCGGACCGATCGCCGTGGTCGCCGCCTTCGATCACGAGGAGCTCGGCTCTGAGTCCCGCTCCGGTGCCGCGGGCCCCTTCCTCGAAGACGTGCTCGAGCGCGTGTATGCGGGGCTCGGTGCCGACGGATCCGCACGCCGTCAGGCGTACGCCTCGTCGTGGTGTCTATCGAGCGACGTCGGACACTCGGTGCACCCCAACTACGCCGCCAAGCACGACCCCGTGGTGCAGCCGGTGCTCGGCTCCGGGCCGATCCTGAAGATCAACGCCAACCAGCGCTATGCGACGGATGCGATCGGCACGGCGTCGTGGCGGAGCTGGTGCGAGCGCGCGGGCGTCGCGACGCAGGAGTTCGTGTCGAACAACAGCGTGCCGTGCGGCTCGACGATCGGGCCCATCACCGCGACCCGTCTCGGCATCCGCACGGTAGACGTCGGCATTCCGATCCTGTCGATGCACTCCGCACGGGAGCTCGCAGGAGTCTCCGACCTGCACGACCTGACCCGCACCGCGCAGTCGTTCTTCGCGGGCTGATCCCGTCGACGGATCCGCCCCGCACGAAACCCGCCGGGCGTGCCCCGTCAGTGCCAGGATGTGAGCATGACGGACATCAAGCCGGGCCTCATCGAGCGTGCGGGCATCGAGATCATCCCCGAGTCGGAGCGCACGGCGAAGCCCCGCGACCTCTTCTGGCCGTGGTTCGCGGCGAACGTGTCGGTGTTCGGCATGTCGTACGGGTCGTTCGTGCTCGGCTTCGGCATCTCGTTCTGGCAGGCGACGATCGTCTCGGTCATCGGCATCGTGGTGTCGTTCCTGCTCTGCGGACTCATCGCGATCGCCGGCAAGCGCGGCTCGGCGCCGACCATGGTGCTCTCGCGGGCGGCGTTCGGCGTGCAGGGCCAGAAGGTTCCCGGCATCGTCTCGTGGCTGACCTCGATCGGCTGGGAGACCTTCCTCGCGATCATGGCCGTGCTCGCCACCGCCACCGTGATCACGCAGCTCGGTGGTGACGGAGACAGCATCGCGCTCAAGATCGTCGCGACCGTGATCGTCGCGGCACTGATCGTGACGGCCTCCGTGCTCGGCTATCACACGATCATGCGACTGCAGTCGGTGCTCACCTGGATCACCGGCGTCGTGACCGTGATCTACATCATCCTCGCGGCACCGGCGATCGACTTCGACGCCGTGCTGGCCCGCCCCGACGGCGGTGTGGGCCAGGTGATCGGCGCGCTCGTCATGGTGATGACCGGGTTCGGGCTCGGCTGGATCAACATCGCCGCCGACTGGTCGAGGTACCAGAAGCGCACGGCGTCCGACGGGGCGATCGTCGCGTGGAACACGATCGGCGGCTCCGTGGCACCCGTGATCCTCGTGGTGTTCGGTCTGCTGTTGGGCGGCTCCGACGAAGACCTCATGAACGCGATCGCGGCCGACCCGATCGGCGCGCTCGCCTCGATCCTCCCGCCGTGGGTGCTGGTGCCGTTCCTGCTGACGGCCGTGCTCGCGCTCGTCTCGGGCGCGGTGCTGGGCATCTACTCCTCCGGGCTGACGCTGCTCAGCCTCGGCATCCGCATCCCCCGTCCGTCGGCCGCCGCGATCGACGGTGTCATCCTCACGATCGGCACGATCTTCGTGGTGTTCTTCGCGACCGACTTCCTGGGTCCGTTCCAGAGCTTCCTGATCACTCTCGGCGTGCCGCTCGCCTCCTGGGCCGGCATCCTGATCGCCGACATCCTGCGTCGGAAGAAGGACTACGACGAGGAGGCCCTGTTCGATCAGAACGGGCGCTACGGCGCGTGGGACTGGATCTCGATCGGCACCCTGGTGGTGACGAGCGTGATCGGCTGGGGTCTGGTGGTCAACAACTTCGCCGAGGATGTCGCATGGAACAACTGGCAGGGCTACCTGTTGTTCGTCATCGGCGGGAGGGACGGCGAGTGGGCCTACGCGAACCTCGGGGTGTTCTTCGCGCTGGTGCTGTCGTTCCTGGTGACGTACGTCGCCCGGGCTGCGAAGATCCGTCGCCAGGAGGCCGTGTGAGCGCTCCGGCGACCGGCGACACCTGGCTCGTGGTGATCGACCCGCAGACGATCTTCGCCGCGGCCGACTCGGCGTGGGGTTCGCCGTTCTTCGCCGAGGCGATGCCGCACATCCGCGCCCTGGCAGCCACGTTCGGCGACCACGTGCTCGTGACGCGCTGGATGCCGACGGCCGACCGCTCCACCTCCTGGGGAGACTACTTCGCCGCTTGGCCGTTCGCCGACCAGCCGCCGAGCGACCCGCTGTTCGACCTGGTTCCCGAAGCGACGCGCCTGTCATCGCATGCGAGCCTCGACCTGCCGACCTTCGGCAAATGGGGTCCTGAGCTCGAAGCGGTGGTCGGTCGCGGGGCGCACATCGTGCTCGCCGGTGTCTCGACGGACTGCTGCGTGATCTCGACGGCTCTCGCGGCAGCCGACGCGGGTGCGCGCGTGACGGTCGCTGCCGATGCCTGCGCAGGCTCGACCGCCGAGAACCATGCGGCCGCTCTGCAGGTGATGGGCCTGTATCCCCCGCAGATCACCGTGAGCGACACCGCCACCGTGCTCGGCAGCCGCTGACGACGGGCGTCAGGCCGAGGCTCGTACGGCTGCGGCGATGTCGGCCGGCGAACCGTGCCAGGGCGCGCCGTGACCGGGCAGCACCCAGGATGCCGAGACGGCTGCCAGACGGTCGAGCGACGCGAGCGCCTCGTCGGGTTCATCCGTGAAGGGGGCGGGTTGCGCCCCGGTGCGCCCCGTGAGCACGTGGCGGGTGGTCAGCGCGTCGCCGACGAACACCGCGTCGGCGGCCGGCACATGCACGGCGATGCTGCCTGGTGAGTGACCGGGCATGCCGATGACGATCGGACCACCCGGCAGATCGAGCACGTCGCCGTCGGCGACCTCGGTCACCACAGACACGTGCGGCGTGCGCAGGGCGTTCTTGCGCAGGCCGTAGGCGAAGAAGCCGAGGGTCGGACCGACCCTGGCCGGTCCCATCGCGGTCTTCGGCTTCTCGCCGGTGCGCACCCGGTGGCTGTCGGCGCCATGGATGAACACCGGCACTCCCGCCTCCGTGCGCAGCCGCTCGGCGAAGCCGATGTGGTCGCCGTCGCCGTGGGTCAGGACGAGTCCGCGGACGTCGGACAGCGGGCGACCCAGCGCGTCGAGCTCGCGCTGCAGGTCGTGCCAGTGCCCGGGGAGCCCCGCATCGATCAGGGTGATCCCCTCGGGCAGGTCAATCAGGTACGAGGCGACGATGTCGTTGCCCAGGCGGTGCAGGTGCGGTGCGAGCTTCATGACGGATCCTCTCGGGACGGGATTGCGATGGCTACGTTACGTAGCTATCATGGCTATTGTCAATAGCCATCCAGGAGGATCCGATGCCGACACCGGAACGCACGTCCACCGAGGAGATCGTCGCGGCCGGGCGGGAGATCCTCGAGGTCGCCGGGCCTTCTGGCCTCACGATGCAGGCGGTGGCGGCACGCGTGGGCGTGCGGGCTCCCTCGCTGTACAAGAGGGTGCGCGACCGCGACGCCCTGCACGCCGCCGTCGCGGCCGCCTCCATCGACGCTCTCACCGCCAGGCTCGAAGCCGCGGGAGACGACATCGCGGCTCTCGCTCATGCCTACCGCGGCTTCGCGCACGAGCATCCGGAGGGCTTCCGGATCATGTTCACGATCGCGGCTCCCCACGATGCTCTGGAGCGTTCGGCCGCACCGTTGATCCGTGCGGCATCCGTCCTGGTCGGCGACGAGGATGCGCTCGACGCCGCCCGTCTCTTCACCGCGTGGGCGACCGGATTCCTGCAGATGGAGCTCTCCGGAGCGTTCCGTCTCGGCGGCGACGTCGACCGCGCCTTCGAGTACGGCCTGCGCCTACTCGTCGCCGGGATGGCCGGCTGAACCGTCACGGGTTCGATCACTGTCGCCCACCGGCATCCGCATTCGGACTCGCGCACCGGGGCCGCCGGGCTACTTCATCGTGTCGAGGATGCCGACGAGGTCGTCGAACGTGGTGAGCGGATTCAGGATCGCGAAGCGCGTGTTCGGGCGTCCGGCGTGGGAGCTGGGGACCACGAAAGCCCGCTGCGAATCGAGCAGGGCTGCAGACCACCGGTCGTAGTCGGCACGCTCCCATCCGTCGCGCTCGAACACCACGATCGACAGTTGCGGGTCGCGCACCAGCCGCAGTTCGGGACGCCGGGCGATCTCGTCGGCGATCCGTCGCGTCAGCGCGAGTCCTGCACTCACGGCCTCGCGGTACGCCGTGACCCCGTACGTCGCGACCGAGAACCACATCGGCAGGCCACGCGGGCGACGCGTGAGCTGGATCGAGTAGTCCGAGGGGCTGAACTCGTCGACGTCGGTCAGGATGTCGAGGTACTCGGCATGCTGCGTGTGCGCGCGGCGCCCACTGTCGGGGTCGCGGTAGATCAGAGCGCAGCAGTCGAACGGCGCGAACAGCCACTTGTGCGGGTCGACGATGACCGAGTCGGCGCGTTCGACGCCTGCGAAGAGGTGCCGCGCCTCGGGTGCCAGCATGGCGGTGAGACCGTAGGCGCCGTCGATGTGCAGCCAGAAATCGAACTCGTCCTTGAGCGCAGCGATCCCCTCGATGTCGTCGACGATGCCGAAGTTGGTCGAGCCGCCGGTCGCGACGACCGCACAGATCTCGTCACCGTGCGCGAGGAGGGCTTCGCGCACCCCCTCCGCACGCAGCACGCCGTCGTCGCCGGCCGGGACCAGCAGCACGTCGGCATCCATCACCTTCGCGGCCGACTTGTTCGAGGAGTGCGCCTCGACGCTGCACAGGATCTTCCATCGGGTCGGGAGCTCCTTGCCGGCCGCGATCAGCCGCGCCTTCGCCGCCTCGCGCGCGGCGACCAGTGCCGAGAGGTTGCCGATCGTGCCGCCCTGCACGAACACCCCACCTGCGGTCTCGGGCAGTCCGAACTCGCTCGCAAGCCACGACAGCACCTCGTTCTCTGCATGCACGGCACCCGCACCCTCGAGCCAACTGCCGCCGTAGAGTCCGGATGCCGACACGACCAGGTCGAACGCGATCGCGGCCATGGTCGGCGCTGTCGGGATGAACGACAGGTACAGCGGGTGGCTCGTGGTCAGGCACGCCGGGGCGAGGACGTGCTCGAACACGCTGAGGGCTCGCGCGGCGCCGAGTCCCGCATCGGTGATCGTGGGCCCGACGAGACGGTTCAGCTCGGCCTCGGACTGGGGCTTGTCCAGCGGCACGTCGGCGGCGAGCATGCGACGACGCGAGTAGTCGAGCACGGCGTCGACGATCGCCGTCGATTCGGGCGAGGCCGCGTGCATGCGCACAGCATCCATGGGCGTTCCTTTACTTGTCATCAGATCGGGAGTCGGCAGATCGGGAGTGTGGGGACGGGGAATCGGCGGCCGCAGTGTCGGGTGTCGAGCTGTCGAGCACGGCCGACAGTGCGCGCCTGGCGAGGTCGGCGCGGTCGCGCGGCGCCCACTTCACGAGAGAGTGTGCGTTCATTCCGTCGACCATCGCGAGCAGCAGCCACGCGGCCGTGTCGGCGCGGCCGGCAGCGATCGCGCCGGTCGCCGCAGCACGGGCGAAGATCTGCTCCAGCGCGCTCTGCCACCCGTCCATCTCCTGCCGCACGCGGGCGGCGAGCGCATCGTTGCGAGCGCCGAGCGCCCACGCCTGCACCCAGATGAGGGTGACGTCGTCGCGGTCGGCGTCGAGCAGCGTCTCGATCAGGCGCAGCAGACCGGCCCGCAGCGCGGCGGGGTCGTCGGTACCGTCGAACGCGGCGATCACCTCGTCGCGCTCCGCCGCCACGATCAGCCCGAACACGTCGGCGACGAACGCGTCCATCCCCGGCCGGTAGTGCGCCACGAGCGCCGGAGTCACCCCGACGCGAGCGGCGACCGCCCGCACGGTGAGGCTCTCGAGACCGCTCTCGCGCGCAAGGCCGATCGCGCCGTCGAGGATCGAGTGATCGCGCTCCTCCGGCGACATCCGGCGAGCGCCCGCACCTGTTGACGTGGTCTTCATCAGGGGTTACCGTAACACCTGTTGATCGCATGTTCAATAGAAGGACCGGCAGCAGCGAGGAGATCACGATGAACTGGCGCATGCCCACCGAGACCGCACGTCACGAGCGCACCTGGATGGCGTTCCCTGCAGAGGGCGAGACCCTCGGCGACACCGACACGGCGCGCGAAGAGGGCTACGCCACCTGGACCGCCGTCGCCCATGCGGTCGCCGAGTTCGAGCCCGTGTCGATGCTGGTCGACCCGAGCGAGGTCGCGAGGGCCCGGCGCATGCTCAGCAGCAGCATCGAGATCGAGATCGCGCCGGTCGACGAGTTCTGGATGCGCGATTCCGGGCCGACGTTCGTGGTCGACGACGACCGGCCGGGCGTGCTCGGTGCGGTCGACTGGATCTTCAACGGCTGGGGTGCGCCGGAATGGGCCGAGTGGCGCAAGGCCGCGCAGCACGCGCGCATCGTCGCCGGCGCCGTCGGGGCGGAGCTCGTGAGCTCCACGCTCGTGAACGAAGGCGGTGGCATCCACGTCGACGGCGAGGGCACCGTGCTGCTCACCGAGACCGTCCAGCTCGACCCCCGACGCAACCCCTACGCCGACAAGCAGCGGATCGAGGCCGAGATGGCCCGCACGATCGGTGCGTCGAAGGCCGTGTGGCTGCCGCGCGGACTCACCCGCGACTACGACGACTTCGGCACCAACGGCCACGTCGACATCGTCGCCACCATCGTCTCGCCCGGGCGGCTGCTGCTGCACGATCAGCAGAACCCCGATCACCCCGACCATGCCGTCACGCGTGAGCTGCGCACTCTGCTCTCGGAACAGACGGATGCCGCCGGCCGCCGCTTCGAGGTGATCGGCCTGCCCGCTCCCTCCACGCTGACGGATCAGGAGGGGCCCGTCGACTGGAGTTACGTCAACCACCTGGTCACGAACGACGGCGTGGTGGCGTGCGGCTTCGGCGACGCGATGGCGGATGCTGCGGCACGCGAGATCCTCGCCGACGCCTACCCCGGACGCCGGGTCGTCACGGTGGATGCGCGCCCGCTGTTCGACCGCGGCGGCGGCATCCACTGCATCACCCAACAGCAGCCGGCGCTCGCCTCCGGTCGGTGAGCGAGCGCAGCGCGACGAAGCATCCCGAGGAGAACTCATGAATGTGCACGAAGCGTCCATCGCCGACCTGCGCCGCGCCCTCGATACCGGCGAGACGACTGCGGTCGAACTCGTCGACGCGTACCTCGCGCGCATCGCCGCCTTCGACGGCCCCGACACGGCTACTGCGCTGAACGCCGTCGTCGTCGCCAACCCGGCGGCGCGGAGCGAGGCCGCGGCGTCCGATGCGCGCCGCGCCGACGGTGAGACCCTCGGCCCCCTCGACGGCATCCCCTACACAGCGAAGGACAGCTACCTGGTGCGCGGGCTCACCGCCGCCGCGGGGAGCCCGGCGTTCGCGCAGCTCGTGGCCCGACACGACGCCTTCACGATCGAGCGGCTGCGCGCTGGGGGTGCCATCTGCCTCGGGCTGACGAACATGCCCCCGATGGCGAACGGCGGCATGCAGCGCGGCGTCTACGGTCGGGCCGAGAGCCCGTACGACGCGGATTTCCTCACGGCACCGTTCGCCTCCGGCTCCTCGAACGGTTCGGGCACGGCCACCGCCGCGAGCTTCGCGGCCTTCGGCCTCGGCGAGGAGACCTGGTCGTCGGGTCGCGGACCCGCGACGAACAACGCGCTGTGCGCCTACACGCCTTCCCGTGGCGTGATCTCGACCCGCGGCAACTGGCCTCTCGTGCCGACCATGGACGTGGTGGTGCCGCACACCCGCACGATGGCCGATCTGCTCGAGGTACTCGACGTGATCGTCGCCGACGACGCCGAGACCCGCGGCGACTTCTGGCGGGCGCAGCCGTGGGTGAAGCTGCCCGCCGCATCCGCCGTCCGGCCGGAGTCGTATCCCGCCCTCGCCGCGGGCGCGGCGCGTGCCCTCGTCGGCGCACGCATCGGCATCCCCCGCATGTACATCAATGCGGACCCGGATGCCGGGAGCGCCGAGAACCCCGGCATCGGCGGCCCCACCGGCCGGCGCATCGAGACACGGGCGAGCGTCATCGAACGCTGGGAGGCGGCGCGGCGCGACCTCACCGCTGCCGGAGCGACCGTGATCGAGGTCGACTTCCCCGTGGTGTCGAACTACGAGGGAGACCGTCCGGGGGCGCACACCATCGCGACCCGCGGCCTGGTGTCGCCCGAGTACCTGAACCGCGAGATCGTCGACCTCTCGGCGTGGGCGTGGGAGGACTTCCTGCAGGCGAACGGCGACCCCGCTCTGCACTCGCTCGTCGACCTCGACGGCGCCACGATCTTCCCGCATCCCGAGGGGGCGCTCCCCGACCGCTACACCGGGTTCGACGACGATATCGCGGAGTATCCGGACTGGGTGCGCCGCCATCCCGATGCCTCGTTCACAGACATGCCCGAGCTCGAAGACGGACTGCGCGGCCTGGAAGAGACCCGTCGCCGCGACCTCGAGGTGTGGATGGACATCCTGCGACTCGACGCCGTGGTCTTCCCCGCGGTCGCCGACGTGGGGCCGGCCGACATGGACGTGAACCCGGAATCCGCCGACCTCGGCTGGCGCAACGGCGTCTGGATCGCGAACGGCAACCTCGCGATACGGCACCTCGGCATCCCCACGGTCACCGTGCCGATGGGGCTGATGAGCGACATCGGCATGCCGATCGGGCTGACGTTCGCGGGACGAGCGTACGACGACGCGAAACTGCTCGGCCTCGCGGCGGCGTTCGAAGCGACAGGCGGCCCTGACACGCGTCGCACGCCGCCGCCGCGCACCCCCGCGCTCTGAGCGATCATCCGGGTTCGAGCCCTGGGTCGATCGCATGGACAACGGCGCGATCTTCTCCGTGCTGGTGACATAACACTCCTGTGACGCGCGCCACGAAAGTGATATGTTCGGCGTATGCACTCCGAGAACGAACGCGCCCTCGAATCCGGCATCGTCACCGACCTCTCGGAGCGCATGACCTACGGCTCGTACCTGGCGCTCGACCAGCTGCTCACCGCGCAGCGTCCGGTGAGCGAACCGCAGCACCACGACGAGATGCTGTTCATCATCCAGCACCAGACCACCGAGCTGTGGCTCAAGCAGCTGCTGCATGAGTTGTCGTCCGCCCGCGATCTGCTGTCCCGCGACGATCTGCGCGAGGCGCTGAAGCGCATCGCCAGGGTCAAACGCATCCAAGACGTGATGACCCAGCAGTGGTCGGTGCTCGCCACCCTCACCCCCACCGAGTACGCCCAGTTCCGCGGAGCGCTGGGCAACTCGTCGGGCTTCCAGTCCGTGCAGTACCGCGCCGTCGAATTCGCCCTCGGCAACAAGAACGAGAAGATGCTGAGCGTCTTCGCCGACCACCCCGCCAACCTCGCTCTGCTCACCGCCGAGTGGGAGAAGCCGACGCTGTACGACGAGTTCCTGCGTTTCGCCGCCCGCCGCGGGCTGCCGATCCCGACCGCGATCCTCGAGCGCGACGTGCGCGAGCCGTACCGGGAGACCCCGGAGCTGGTGTCGGCGATCCGCGAGATCTACCAGGATCCGAGCCGGTACTGGGACCTGTACGAAGCGTGCGAAGACCTGGTCGACCTCGAGGACAACTTCCAGTTCTGGCGCTTCCGGCACCTCAAGACGGTCGCCCGCACGATCGGAATGAAGGTCGGCACCGGTGGCTCCAGCGGGGTCGGATTCCTGCAGCGCGCGCTGGACCTGACGTTCTTCCCCGAGCTCTACACCGTGCGCACCGAGATCGGCAGCTGATGAAGGCCGCGACGTTCTTCGACGGGACCGAATGGCGCGATGGCGTCGTCGAGCTCGCCGACGGGCGCGTGCGGCTGCGCGATGAGCGCCCCACCCCAGACCTCCCCCGCATCGACGGCGTCGTGACGGGCGCATTCACCGACCACCACGTGCACCTGCAGCTCGTCGAGCACGGCAGGTTGAGCAGCTCACGCCTCGGCCGCGTGGTCGATCTCGGCGGCAACCCGCAGGTGCTTCGTCGACTCGCCGTGCGGGCGGTCGCGATCGACTACGCCGGTGCGTTCCTGACGGCTCCCGGCGGTTACCCGTCCGACCGCGACTGGGCACCGGAGGGCTCCGTCCGCGAGATCGCGGACCCGGATTCCGCCGCGGCCGCGGTCACGGAGATGGCGGCTGCCGGAGCCACCCGCATCAAGGTCACGAGCAACAGTTCCGCGGGACCCGTCTTCTCCGACGACCTCTTCCGAGCGATCGTGCGGGTGGCCGACGCCCACGGCCTCGCGGTCGTCGCCCATGCCGAAGGAGTGGACGAGGCGCAGCGCGTCGTGCGTCTCGGCGCTTCCCATCTCGCCCACGCCCCGTTCACGGAGCGCCTCGACGACGACGAGATCGCGCACCAGGCGGCCTCGGCCTCGTGGATCTCGACCCTCGCGATCCACGACGACCCCGAGCGTGCGATCGCGATCGACAACGTACGCCGCTTCCACGACGCGGGCGGCACTGTGCTCTACGGCACCGACCTGGGCAACGGTCCCATGCCGGTCGATCTGAACGCGCGCGAGGTCGCCGCCCTCCGTGAGGCCGCCCTCGACGAGGCGGCCCTCCTGCGCGCGCTCGCCCCCGTCGATCCCCTCGACGCCGCCTCCGCGCTGCTGCTCCTCCCCGGTAGCTCTCCCGCTGCCGTCGACCCGCTCGACGCCCGCCCGCTCACCCCCGCCGATCTGAAGGTGTGACATGACCACGACGCCCGACTCCTCGCTCCTCGAGCACGCCCGCGCTCTCGACGCCGCCGACCCGCTGCACGCCCACCTCGATGCCTTCGCCGAGGCGCCGGGCGTCGCGGCCTACCTCGACGGCAACTCCCTCGGCCGACCGCTGCGCGACATTCCCGAGAAGCTCGCGGCATTCGTGCGCCACGACTGGGGAACACGGTTGATCCGCTCCTGGGACGAGCAGTGGATGGCGCTGCCGATGGAGCTCGGCGACCGTATCGGACGAGTGGCACTCGGGGCCGCGGCCGGCCAGACGGTCGTCGCCGATTCGACCAGCGTGCTGATCTACAAGCTCATGCGCGCCGCCGCGGCCGCCGATCCCACCCGCACCGAGCTCGTGATCGAGGCCGGCAACTTCCCCACCGACCGCTTCCTCGCCGAAGGTGTCGCCGCTGAGACGGGCATGACGCTGCGCTGGCTCGCACCCGACCCGGTGCACGGGGTGACCGTCGCCGATGTCGAGGCCGTCGTCTCGGAGCGCACCGCCCTGGTGTCGCTGAGCCATGTCGACTACCGCTCCGGCGCCTTGGCAGACATGCCCGGCATCACGGCGACCGCGCATGAGGCCGGAGCCCTGATGATGTGGGATCTGTGTCACTCGGTCGGCGTGATCCCGATGCAGCTCGACGAGTGGGGCGTCGACATGGCTGTCGGCTGCACCTACAAGTACCTGAACGGCGGACCCGGCTCCCCCGCCTTCGCCTACCTCCGCCGTGGACTGCAAGGCGTGCTGCACCAGCCGATCCAGGGGTGGTGGAGCGCGGCCGACATCTTCGCGATGGGGCCGGAGTACGTGCCGTCCGGCGACATCCGTCAGCTGCTCAGCGGCACGCCGCCGGTGACCTCGATGCTCGCGATGCAGGGCATGCTCGACCTCATCGAGCAGTCGACGATCGAGACCGTGCGCACCAAGTCGCAGTCGCTGACAGATCTCGCGGTGCGCGCCTACGACGAGGTCCTCTCCCCGCTCGGCGTGCGACTGCTCAGCCCGCGCGATGCCGACCTTCGAGGCGGTCACGTGACGATCGGCCACCCCGACTTCCGCGAGGTCACGCAGCGCCTGTGGGCAGACGGCATCATCCCGGACTTCCGCTTCCCCGACGGCATCCGCCTGGGCCTCTCCCCGCTCAGCACCTCACACGTCGAGACGATCACCGGCGTGCTCGCGGTGCGCGACGCCCTGGAATCTGCGTGACTCCGGACTCAGCGACCACGCCGGTGCTCGATGACATCGATGCGCGTCCTGGCAGCACCGCATCGCTGCTGCGGACGTTCGTCGGCGTCTTCCTGCGCCCGCTCGGAGGCTGGATCTCGGCGGCCGACCTGGTCGCCCTCGCCGGCGATCTGGGCATCGAAGCGGCCCAGGCACGCACGGGCGTCGCCCGCCTCAAGCAGAAGGGACTGCTGCTCGCCGCACGCGAGGGGCAGATCGGCTACCGTCTCAATCCCGCAGCCACCGGGATGCTGGAGCGCGGCGATCGACGCATCTTCGAGATGCGCGAGATGACGGATGCCGACACGTGGTGCCTGGTGTCGTTCTCGATCCCGGAGAGCGCGCGGAGCATCCGCCATCAACTGCGTCGGCGCCTGCAGTGGATCGGCGCCGGTGTGGTGTCGCCGGCGCTGTGGATCTGCCCCGGCCATCTGCAGGACGAGGTGCGGCAGATTCTCGACGAGCTCGGTGCGCGCCGGTGGGCGACGCTGTTCCAGGCGTCCGCCCCGATCCCCGCCGGCACGTTGATCGACGCCGCGGCGCAGTGGTGGGACGTGGAGGCGCTGCGCGCCGAGCACCTGGCATTCCAGGCCTCGCTCGCCACGCTGCCCGACGAGCCCTTCGCCGCATACGTGCAGCTGATCGACCGCTGGCGGGTGCTGCCGTACACCGATCCGGGGCTTCCTCCGTCGATGCTGCCGGCCGATTGGCCCGGCCGTCGCAGCTTCGACGAGTTCGCCCGCCGGTCGGCGGAGCTGGCAGCACCCGCCTGGGCGCACGTGCGCTCTCAGCTCGCCTAGCTCGGTCCCCCGCCCATTCCGGTCGCACTAACTGTCGCCTAGGCACCTCGCGGGCGACAGAAGGTGCGACCGGAGCAACCGAGAGTCGGGGTCAGCCAACGACCTCGGCGAGGAAGCCGGCCACGTGCTCCTGCAGTCGCAGGATGCGCAGGTCGCGCGCGAACTCGCGATCGAAGCCCTGATAGGCCAGTGGCGGCAGGATCCGCACGTTGCGGTTGCAGCCGAACTCCGCGCAGGTGAGCACGCCCACGCTGTCGCCCTTGCGCCCTGCCGGCCCGGCCTTCCTGGCCACGTACAGCTGCACGTCGTTGCGGAGCGTGACGTCTTCGCACCACGAGCACTGTGCCCGGGCGATCACCCGCTGTTCGGCGCGCTGCAGGAAGACGCCGACCGGGGCGTCGTCGACCCACGTGACCACGTACGCCCGGCGGGGCATCTTCGGGTCTGCCCAGCCGAGGAAGTCGAGGCGATCGAAGTCGATCTCGGCGAAACCGGGCGGCAGGGTCAGGTCGGAGACCTCTTTGCGGGAGGCGTTGAGGAAGGAAGCGCGGATGGCGCGCTCGTCGATGGGACGCATGAGAAGGAGTGCTTTCGGGGTGGTCGCCGCGAGGGCGAGTCGATGGGAGGAAGGAGCCCGGACGTGGATGCCGGGTACGACACGACACCGGGGACGGGGGTTCCGCCTCCGGTGTGTCCTCAGCCTCTGTCTGCGGCGCGGAAGGCGCCTGCAGCTCCGCTCTGCGCCCCGAGGGCGCTCATCGACGACAGCACCCGGCGAGCCTACACCCGTTTGTTTCACTCCGTGTCGGCCCGCCTGGGAACGGCCGAGAAGGCGACTTAGTCTTTCCGGAACGCCGAACAAGAAGGAGACCACCGTGTCCATGCCGCTCAACCGTCTTTCGCCCCTCCCGGTGCGTGAGCGTGCGGCGTGCATGTGCAGTCACGGTGGCCGCTGCTCTTCCTTCGCCCCCGGTCATGCCCTGCATCTGATCCAGGCACGCATCGCCTCTGCCACGCCGGCCGAGTGGGTAGACGCCCTGGTCGAGTCGGCCGACGCGGTATCGGGAGACCTCGTGGTGCGCACGCTCGACGGCGAAGCGCATGCCCTGTGGAACGGTTCCGGCGCCGCGCTCGAAGCCGCCCCCGGCACTCCCGTGGCACTGCACGCGCGCTACGGCGTGCTGGCCGTCGGCGGTACGCAGTTCAACGTCGCCGCCGTGTGACCGCTTCCTGAGCTCGACGCCTGTTCCGGCGCTCCGGTTCAGGCGCTCGCCATCAGCATGTCCTTCATGGCGGTGCAGGCATCCATGCACGCCTGGCACGCCTGAGCGCACATCCGGCACACGTCGCTCTCGTCGGCATGCCGCGCGCACGCGTCCATGCACGTCTTGCACATCGCGATGCAGGCGTTGAGCATCGCCATCATCGACGCAGGGGTCATGCCCTGCATCCGCATCATCGACCGCATCATGGTGTTGCACATGTCAGCGCAGTTCATGCACGCGGGCGAACAGTCCATCATCTGCGTCGAGCACACTGTGCAGGCCTGCTCGCACGCGGCACACGCGTCCATGCACGCCTGCATGACGGCCATGTCCATCATCTGCATGTCGGGCATCGACTCCATGTTCTTCGACATGGCGCCCATCATCATCGAGTCCATCGCACACCGCTTCCTTGGTCGAGGTCCGCGGGCAGGACCACCCGCCTGGCGCCAGGCTAGTCCTTCGCGGAGCGCGCGTCGATGGCGGGCGGGAACGCTGTCATGCGCCGGGCGGATTGTCAATCCCGTGGCCGCTTCTCCGAAGGAGTGACAGTGTCGGAGACATTCCATCCGCCTACGAGAGGAGCAGCACATGAGTGCCGCAGACGACATCAAGAACGCCGCCGAGAAGGCCGCCGGAAAGGTCAAGGAAGGCGTCGGAAAGCTCACCGACAACGAGAAGCTCGAGGCCGAGGGCCAGGCGGATCAGGTCAAGGCCTCCGCCAAGCAGGCCGGAGAGAACGTGAAGGACGCCGCGGGCAAGGCCGGCGACAGCGTCCGGGACGCGTTCGACAAGAAGTAACCCCCGAACGCCGAAGAGGTGAGGTCCGCCGAAGGGCGGGCCTCACCTCGATGGGTCAGACGTGTGGAGTCGTCAGACCTTGCGGCTACCGCTGATCGCTCGGATCAACCAGGCGATCACAGCGATCGCGAGGAGGACGAGCCCGACCCACAGGAGGAACTGGAGCGACTGCACCAGTCCTCCGGTGATCGCAAGGATCACTGCGACGACGATGACGATGATCAGGAGGATGTTCATCGGTCTTTCCCTTCTTTCGGCAGGCGCGAACGCCCGACTGTGGTGCCTTCACGCTAGCCGCGGGAAGCGTTATGCCCGAGGGGGTTGACTTACCCCCTCCGAGTGCGCGAAGGAAACGAGCACATGCCAGGAAGACGCGAGAACTCGCTGAAGGATCCCGAGCTGTACGAAGAGCTCAGGAAGGACGGCGCCTCGAAGGAGAAGGCCGCACGCATCTCGAACGCCGCGGCGAAGGAGGGACGCAGCGCCGTGGGGCGCCGGGGAGGCGAGCACGGTGACTACGAGGCCTGGACCGTGCCCGAGTTGCGTGCGCGTGCGAAGGAGCTCGGCCTGACCGGCTACAGCCGCAAGCGGAAGTCCGAGTTGATCTCGGCGCTCCGGAATCACTGAGGCCTCGAATGGCGCGCTTCGGCATCGAGGAGGAGTTCCTGTTCCTCGATGAGCATTCGCTGGTGCCCGTGACCCTCGCCGCCGGCACTCGCGAGCGCATCACGCGTCTGCGGACAGGCGGCGAGGTGACGAAGGAGTATCTGACCTCCCAGATCGAGTGCCTCACCGAGCCGGTCTCGACCGCGGAGGATGCCACCGCCCAGTTGACGCATCTGCGCGGCCTCATCGGCTGGCATGCCCAGGACCAGCACGCGATCGCAGCCGGCACCGGTACACCGTTCGCCACCACCCGCTCCTCGGCCGTGTCCCCCTCACCCCACTACGACGACGTCGCCGCGCAGCTCGGACATCTCACCCGTGACCACGAGGTCAACGGACTGCACGTGCACGTCGAGGTCGCCGACGACGAGGAACGGGTCCGTGCGCTCGAGCGTGTGCGTGGCTGGCTCCCCGTGCTGTTGGCGCTCACCGGGAACAGTCCTTTCGTGAACGGGCGGGATTCCGAGTTCGCCAGCTGGCGCAGCATCCTCATCCGCCGACTGCCCTCGTCCTGGGCCCCACCCTCCTTCCGCGACTACGACGACTATCGCGCGGGAGTGCAGCGGCTGATCGACGTCGGTGCCCTCACCGATGCGGCCGCGCTGTCCTGGTCGGCGCGGATCTCGGAGCGCTACCCCACGGTCGAGGTGCGGGTCTTCGACGCGCAGTTGACGGCCGAGGACTCGGTGCTCGCGGCTCTCCTCTCCCGTGCCATCGTCCTGACAGACGATCAATCGCACGCGGACATCGGCGTGGACGGCATCGACGCCTCCCTGTGGACGGCGGCCCGCAGAGGCATGAGCGCACGCCTGATCGATCCGACGACCGGCGAGGCCGACGACGCCTGGGCCGTCGCCGACCGGATGCTGGCCGCGATCGCCCCCGCCCTCCGCCAACTCGGCGACGAGGGTCATGTCCGCGACGGCATCGATCGGCTGCGCACCGACGGCTCCGGAGCGCAGCGCCAGCGCCGTGCCTTCGCCGAAGGCGGAACACGTGCCCTCGGCGACCTTCTCCGAGCGGGCGCCCCGGCACCGCTTCCCGCACCCGGCGCCGCAGAGCCGCACACCTCCGCGCCGAGCGCCTGATCTGCACCGGCCCGATCTGCACCGGCCCGATCTGCACCGGCCCGATCCTCACCGGCCCCGATGTCCGACGACGGCGGTAGGGTCGGCCTGTGGCCTCCTTCGCCCCGCTCCAACGCCTCGTGATCTCGATCGCGGTGCTCGCATCGTTCGTGACGTTCCTCGACGGCACCGTCGTGAATGTCGCCCTGCCCGCGATCAGCCGCGAGCTCGGGGGCGGCATCACCACCCAGCAGTGGGTGGTCGACGCCTACCTGATCACCCTGAGCGCCCTGATCCTCCTGGCTGGCTCGGTGTCAGACGCCTATGGCCGGGTGCTGGTGATGCGCATCGGACTGATCGCTTTCGGCGTGGCCTCCATCGCGGTCGCTGCGGCGTTCGACCCGCTCATGCTGATCATCGCCCGGGCCGCCCAGGGCGCCGCCGGTGCTCTGCTGGTGCCGAGCTCGCTCGCGCTGATCACCGCGACCATGCGCGCCGACGTGCAGTCGAAGGCGATCGGAGTGTGGACCGCCTTCACGACCGGAGCGCAGTTGGTCGGCCCGCTGCTGGGCGGGCTGTTCGTCGACTATCTCTCCTGGCGCTTCGTCTTCCTCATCAATGTGATTCCGATCGGCATCACCCTCCTGCTGCTCTCCCGCCTGCACCTGCCCGAGCATCCCCGCGGCATCAAGGTCGACTGGTGGAGCGGGGCACTGTGCGCGGTCGGCCTCGGCGCCGTGGTCTTCGCGCTCATCGAACAGCCCAACATGGGGTGGCAATCGCCCGCGATCTGGATTCCCGCAGTGGCCGGCGCGGCTCTTTTCGCCCTGTTCCTGTGGCGCCAGCAGCACTCGGCGTCGCCCCTCATGCCGCTGTGGCTCTTCCGGGTTCGCGACTTCGGCTGGGGCAACCTCGCCACGTTCTTCGTGTACGCGGCGCTATCGCTCAACGGCTTCGTGGTCGGCGTCTACCTGCAGCAGGGCGCGGGCCTCAGTGCGACTGCCGCGGGGCTGGCGAGCCTGCCCATGACGATCCTGATGATCCTCGTCAGCTCGCGCGCGGGCCAGTGGGCCGGCAGATGGGGGCCGCGCATCTTCATGACGGTCGGACCGCTGCTCATGGCCGTGGGCGCCCTCATGCTGCTTCTCGTGTCGACCGACTTCGACTACTGGTGGCAGGTGCTGCCGGCGATGATCGTCATGGGTCTCGGGCTCTCGCTCACGGTCGCTCCGCTCACTGCCGCGATCCTGGGGGCGATCGACGAGAACCACTCGGGCATCGCCTCGGCCGTCAACAACGCCGTCTCGCGTGTCGCCGGGCTGCTCGTCGTAGCGATGCTGTCGACGATCGTCGGCGGCTCGCTCGACCTCGACGGGTTCCACAGCGCGGCGTGGGTCACGGCGACACTGCTCGTGATCGGCGGCGTGGTGTCGTGGATCGGCATCCGTCGCAACCCGGCCGAGCCCGTACCGGCTGACGCCGCGGCGACCGGACCCGTCCCGCGATGACCGTGGCCGCGCCCCCGACTGGGCGGACGAAGCGCTGCTCGACACCTCGGCGGCGCCCCAGCGGGACAGGATCGCCGGCCCTCCGACTCAGAGGCCGTCGTCCTCGTGCCAGTGCTCCTGCCAGCGCCAGTCGATGGGCTCACGTGCCCTCTGATAGCGGATGTCGGTGGAGAGGCGGATGCGACCCTGCGGATCGACGTTGTCGGTGCTGGCGTGCACCACATACGAGGAATGGACCATCACGTCACCGGCGCGATAGTCGGCGACCAGCCACCGGGCGTCGTGCGCATCCGCGAGAGCAGGGAGGTCGGCGGTGATCGATGCGGCCGGGGGCCGTTCACCGCGCTCCCGTTCGTCGGCGAGCGCCCAGTGGTGGCTGCCTTCGAGGTAGGTGAGACCACCCTGCTCGACGGGGCAGTCCCCCAGAGGGATCCACATCGAGAGCACACGCTCGCTCCCCTCGCGCAGATAGACGAGGTCATAGTGCGCCTGCGTGGCGGTGCCGATCCCCGACTCACCGGGACGGATGTGGCGGATGATCTTGCGCCGATGCAGGTGTACGTCGTCGCCGAGGAACCATTCGAACCATCCGCGGATGTCAGGGTGTCCGGTCAGCGCCGCGTACCGCTCCCCCGGAACGATGTCGTCGAACAGGGCGGAGCGGATCTTGGCCCTGTCGATCGTCCCCTGTGCGCCGATGCCGACCGCGAGATCGGAACCGGACACCAGGATCCCGGTGTCCGCCATCGCCGTGAAGTAGTACTCGCGGAACGAGGCGACCAGCTGCGGATCGAGCTGCTGCGGCAGGAACAGATAGCCGTCGCGACGCAGCCGACTCCACAGCGCATCCTTGTCGGTGCGGATCGCGTCGGGCACGGGCTGCAGCCACCCCAGACGCGACGGCGAGTCGTCGAGGGTGTATCCGTTGGAGGTGAGCATGGATCCAGCGTCGACGACGTTTGGACTTCCGTCCATGGACTTTGCCGTCAGATCATTGGACTATCCGCCGCCCCCCACGCATCGCTTGGACGAATTCCGTCAACCGGTGTTCGGGCCTGCTGTTGCCGGAACACCGACGGCGCAGTTCCAGTGCGCCGTCGGAAGAGACGTGAGAAGTAGGCCGCGTCGTCGTAGCCGACCTGCGCGGCGATCTGCCCGACATCGAGACGGGTCTCCGCCAAAAGCGACTGCGCCCGCGCGATGCGCACCTCGATCACGAAGTCGTTCACCGTGAGCCCGGTCGCGGCCCGCACGGCGTCTTGCAGCTCGCGCGCGGTGAGCCCGACGGCGTCGGCACGGGCGGCGACCGGGAGCGTCCGGGTCGCACCGCGGGTGACGAGATCGACGACGGTCGCACCGTCGGTCGCTCCCTCCCCCGGATCGGAGGAATCGAGGATGGCGAGCAGGAGCCGTTGTGTCGCGACCGATGCTGCGAGCTCCGCGCGCGGTCCCACGGCCGCGGCGGCCTCGCGCAGCTCGCGGAAGATCGCGTCCGCGTGTTCGACCGGCCGGAGAAGCTTCTGCACCGGCCGATGACGACCTCCCAGTCCGCTCGCCTCGAATGCCGCGAAGGGCTCGCCCTCGAAAAGCACCCAGTGCTCGGACCATCCCCGGGCGTCGGAACCGTATCCGTGGAGCACACCGGGGGCGAGCCAGATCACCGCCGGCCCCTCGACCGGCGTCTGCAGGCTGCGCGGTTCGTACTCCTCGTAGGCGCCGCGCCCCTCGGAGATGTACACGAGACCGCGGGTCGGGAGCGCCCGTCGACGGAACGGCGGCTGCAGACCCGCCTGCTCGCCGGCACCATGGCACGAGATCAGGAACCGCCGCATCGCGTGGCGCGGAGAGGCGTAGTGGGACCAGGAGGTCGGCGGCGTCATCGACGTCAGCCTAGTGCTGCGCCCGTGGGCTGTGCCGCGAACCGACCCCCGCGAGTGACCCACGGATGAGCGCACGTCAAGTCCCTGGCCGGATCCCGATCCTGCGCCCAGGATACGAGTGTCCGCATCGATTGGAAGCCCGACACATGACCTCATCCGCGCCGACATCCGCCCCGGCATCCACCCCATCTCTCGTGTTCTCCGACAGAGGACCGGTGAGTCGCGCAGTGATCGCGCATCTCACCGGAGCGGACCACGCCTGTGACCACTCCGCCCTCGCCGAGGAGGCTGTGACGGCGAGCACCGACGTCGCCCGCGACGACGACATCCAGCTCGCCCTGTTCGTGCTCTACGCCTCCGCCTACGGATCGCTCCCCCAGCTGGATCCCGACCTGGAGTGGAATCCGGCGCTCCTCGCGACCCGACGCCTGCTCGAAGCGGCCTTCGAGCGCGATCTGCGTGCGAGCGTACCGATGCCGGACCTCCCGGAGCCGACGGTGGATGCCGTCGGACGGGCGCTCTTCGCGCTCGCGGACGCCGATTCCGGACCGAGCCTGTCGCGCTACTTCGCGAAGAAGGCCACCGAGGCTCAGGCGCAGGAGATGCTCATCCAGCGCTCGGCGTACACACTGCGCGAGGCGGATCCGCACTCCTGGGCGATTCCTCGATTGGATGGACGCGCCAAGGCGGCGCTCGTCGAGATCCAGTCCGACGAGTACGGCGGCGGGCGCCCCCATCGCGTGCATGCCACGCTCTTCGCGCGAGCGATGCGCGCCGCCGGTCTCGATGCCACCTACGGCGCCTACATCGACGACCTGCCCGCCGTCATTCTCGCGTCGCTCAACATGATGTCGATGTTCGGCCTCAATCGCCGCCTGGTCGGTTCGATCGTCGGGCACCTGGCCGCCTACGAGATGACCTCGTCGATTCCGTGCCGCCTGTACGCCGACGGTCTGCGCCGCCTGGGGTTCGCCCCCGACGTGACCGAGTACTTCGACGAGCACGTCGAGGCCGACGCGGTGCACGAGCAGATCGCCGCCCGAGACCTCGCCGGCAGTCTCGCCGAGGATCACCCGGAGCTGCTGCCCGACATCATGTTCGGTGCGGCCGCCGGACTCACGATGGATGGCTGGGGTGGCACGCACATCCTGCAGTCCTGGTCTGCGGGCGCCTCTTCCCTGCGCGCACGGATGCCATCGTGAGCGTCGACCGCGATCGTACGACGATCACGCCGTATCCCGACGGCCCGCTGCTCGTCCGCGGTGACATCGATCTGCGCACGGCCGACGGCGAGCCGATCGCTCAGCACCGCCGCACCGTGGCACTGTGCCGCTGCGGCCTCTCGGCTCTCAAACCCTTCTGCGACGGCACCCACAAGGCGGCGGGATTCCGCACCGACGACTGAGGCCGCGACCACGATCCAGCGAGCAGACGACCGTAGCGACGGCGAGCCCGATCACCCGGACGGCGACACGGCACGAGCGTTCACCCCTCGGGCCAGTAGTAGCTGTCCGGGAGAGCGCGGGCGCCGAAGATCGCCTGCCCGACGCGCACACAGGTCGCCCCCTCTTCGACGGCGATCTCGTAGTCGCCCGACATGCCCATCGACAGCTCGCCCGCGCCGATCAGTTCGGGGGCGTCTTCTCTGGCCCGATCCCGCAGCGTGCGCAGCAGGGAGAAGCACGCACGCACACGGGCGTCGTCGGGGGTGAGGATGGCGAGGGTCATCAGCCCCCGCACCCGCAGCGTCTCGTACGAGGGAAGCGCCTCCAGGAATGCCGGGAGCTCTTCGGGAGGCATGCCGAACTTCGAATCCTCGGCCGAGGTGTTCACCTGCACGAACACGTCGAGGCTGCGGCCTGCGGCCTGGAGACGCCGATCGAGCGCCTCGGCGACCCGCAGCCGGTCGAGAGCCTGGAACTCCGTGGCGAACGCGGCGACGTCTCTGGCTTTGTTGGTCTGCAGGTGTCCGATGATCGACCACGACACATCGAGGTCCGCGGTCTCGCCGTTCTTGCGCACCGCCTCCTGCACCTTGTTCTCGCCCAGCAGCCGCATCCCCGACCGGATCGCGACCCGGACGCGCTCGGTCGGAACGGTCTTGCTCACCGGCAGCAGCGTCACATCTTCCGGGGCACGACCCGCCCGCTGTGCCGCCGTGGCGATGCGTGATTGCACGCTCGCGAGGTTGTGTCGGAAGTCCTCGGTGGTGAACGCCGTCGGATAGCGGTCGTCAGAGCCGACCGGTGTCTCCATTTTTGACATAGGTCAAACACTAACATAGTCTTAGGCCGATTCGACCGGGCGAGGTCCTTCGCTCGGCACCGCTCACCCAAGGAGCCGCCATGCCCTCGCCTCTCGTTCTCCCCGATGCCTCCGCCGCCCCCGCCCTCCTGACCGAAGTCCCCGGACCGCGCAGCCGGGAGATCCACGAGCGTCGCATGAGAACGGTCGCCCGGGGCGTCGGCAGCGTGCTGCCGGTGTACATCGCGCACGCCGAGGGCCCGTGGCTCACCGATGTCGACGGCAACCGCTTCCTCGACCTGGGCAGCGGCATCGGCGTCACCACGATCGGGCACGGCAATCCCGCAGCGATCGCCGCCGCTGCCGCGCAGCTCGATCAGGTGACGCACACGCTCTTCACCGTGACCCCCTATGAGGGGTACGTCCGGCTGGCGGAGCGCCTCGCCGAGAAGACACCGGGCAGTCATGAGAAGCGCTCGGTCTTCGTGAACTCCGGCGCGGAAGCCGTCGAGAACGCGGTCAAGATCGCGCGTCGGCACACGGGCCGCCGCGCGGTCGCCGCCCTCGACCACGCCTTCCACGGGCGCACCAACCTCACTCTCGCGATGAACCACAAGGCCGCGTACGGCACCGGGTTCGGACCCTTCGCCTCCGACATCCACCGCGTGCCCAACTCGTACCCGTACCGCGACGGACTCACGGGCGCGCAGGCGGCACAGCGGACGATCACCCACCTGGAGCAGCGCATCGGCACCATCGACCTCGCCGCCCTGATCGCGGAGCCCATCCAGGGCGAGGGTGGATTCGTGGTTCCCGCTGACGGCTATCTCCCCGCGCTGCAGGAATGGTGCACGCGAAACGGCGTGGTGTGTTCATCGCCGACGAGATCCAGACGGGGCTCGGTCGCACGGGCTCCTGGTTCGCCAGTGAGCACTTCGGTCTCGTCCCCGACCTCGTGCTCACGGCGAAGGGCATCGCGGCAGGCCTCCCCCTCGCGGGCGTCACCGGTCGTGCCGAGATCATGGATGCCCCCGACCCCGGTGGGCTCGGGGGCACCTTCGGCGGCAATCCGGTGTCCATCGCCGCCGCATTGTCGGTCTTCGACGAACTCGATCACGGCGACTTCTTCACGGAGGCGCTGCGCATCGGCGTACGCCTGCGGCACCACCTCACCGCCCTCGCCTCACGCCACCCGTCGATCGGAGACGTACGCGGGATCGGCGCGATGTACGCGTTCGAGCTCACCGACCCCGAGACCTCGCACCCGGCAGCCGGTGCGGCATCGGCGATCGCGGCCTTCGCCGCGCAGCACGGCATCCTGCTGTTGACGGCAGGCAGCGACTCGAACGTCATCCGCTTCCTGCCGACCCTCACGACCACCGATGATCAGATCGACATCGCGATGGACGTGATCGACCGGGCCCTGACGACGCTCGGCTGATGCCCGGCCGGTATCGTCAGCCGACGCCACCCGATCCATCGACCACGAGGACGCCCTCCCGCCATCGCACGCCGCCGAGGTCGGCGACGACCACGTCGGGGTCGCCGTCCGCGGACCCCGCGCCGACCCCGACCACGAATCCGGCACCCGCCGCGCGGGCCGAGCGGATTCCCGGGACGGAGTCCTCGAACACGATGCAGTCCTCGGCGACACGCGCCAGCCGGTACGCACCGAGGAGATACGGGTCGGGTTCCGGCTTTCCGCGGGTCACGTCCTCCGCCGCGACCAGGGTCGGAGGGGTCGGCACGTCGGAGCTGCGCAGCCGGGCCAACGCCACGGTGCGGTTGCTGCTCGTCACGACCGCCCAGGCGTCGCGCGGCAGCGACCGCACCAGGCGTGCAGCACCGGGGATCTCCCTCGTATGCACGGCCGCCTCGACCTCGAGGGCGATCAGCTCTGCGGTCGCGGCGTCCGAGGCATCCGGGCCGACCAGATCCGCGACGACGTCACGCGGCCTCATGCCATGCGGCGCATCCCTCACGAAGTCGAACGACGGGGCGTGCCGACGCGCCCACGACTCCCAGGCGGGTGCGGCCGCTGCGACGGAATCCACCAGGACGCCGTCGCAGTCGAAGAGCAATCCGGCTCCCGCGAACTCCCAGGAATCTCCGTTTCGCGCGTGTGATAATTTTGGCATAGGCCAAAACTATCACCGGCACGGGGGGACCGCGCCATAGAGGGGGCACCATGCCAACGAGAATCGCCGTCAACGGACTGGGCCGAATAGGTCGCAACCAGCTCCGTCTGCTGCTCACCCGACGATCCGGGCTCGAGCTCGTGGCTGTGAACGACCCGCGCGGCCCTCGCGCTCTCGCCGAGCTGCTCAGGGGAGACGGCCGCAGCGGCCCCGCGACCCGCGGTGTGCGATTCGACGACGATCACCTGTTCCTCAACGGCCACGCGATCCGCATGTTCTCGGAACGCGATCCCCGGCGGCTTCCGTGGGCCGAGCTCGGGGTCGACATCGTGATCGAATCGACGGGCACCGAGACCCGGTCCGACGACGCGAGGAAGCATCTGATCGCGGGAGCCACGAAGGTGATCATGATGGTTCCCACCGCGGGCGACGACGGCACGTTCATGCGCGGCGTCAACGAGCACGCCTACGACCCGGCCCGGCACCACGTCATCTCGAGCGCCTCCTGCACGACGAACTGTCTCGCGCCCGTGGCGAAGGTCTTCCACGAGGCCTTCGGTATCGATGCGGGTCTGATGACGACGATTCACGCCGACTCGACCGACGTCCTCCTGCAGGACATCCCCCATTCCGATCCGCGGTCCCCACGCGGAAAGAGCGGCAAGATCACGGCCGGCGGCTCGGGGGCAGCGCTGGCCATCGGACGCGTGCTCCCCGAGCTCGACGGTCGCCTCGACAGCTTCGCCCTTCGCGTCGCCGCGATCAGCGGCTCGATCACGCACCTCACGGTCACCGCCTCCCGCCCGGTGACGGTCGACGAGGTCAGGGCGGCCTACGAGACGGCCGCCGAAGGTCCGCTGAAAGGAATCCTGCGCTGCGCCGACGACGAGATCGCCATCGCCGACACCGTCATCGACCCGCATTCGTCGATCCTCGATGCCGGGCTGATCCGGGTGATCGGGTCGCAGGTGAAGATCTCCACCTGGTACGACGACGAGTGGGGGTACTCGCACCGTCTCACCGAGCTCGCCGAACACGTCGCAGAAAGGATGTCCGCATGACGAACTCCGCCTCGCAGGCGCGCACCGCACTCGCGTTCCGGCACGTGCATTTCGAAGATCTGGGGATCATCGAACCACTCCTCCACGAACGCGGGTATCACGTGCAGTACGTCGACCTCGGCATCGAGGCCATCGACATCGAGCGCGTGGATGATGCCGATCTGCTGATCGTGCTGGGTGGACCGATCGGCGCGAATGACACCGACGGCTACCCGCTGCTGCACGCCTCGAAGGAGGCGGTCGCGCATCGGCTCCGATCGGGGAGGCCTCTGCTGGGGATCTGTCTCGGCGCACAGCTGATCGCCGAAGGCATGGGCGCCGAGGTGCGCCCGACCGGTGCGGTCGAGATCGGCTACATGCCCCTCGACCTCACGATGGAGGGCCTCGACTCGCCGCTGCGTGGGCTCGACGGGCTGCCGGTGCTGCACTGGCACGGAGACGCATTCACGATTCCCACAGGGGCCCGCCATCTGGCATCCACTCCCGAGTTCCCGAATCAGGCCTTCAGCACGGATACCGTGCTCGCCCTGCAGTTCCACCTCGAAGCCGACCACCGCACCATCGGACGCTGGCTGATCGGGCACGCGCACGAGCTGCATCACAACGGCATCGACCCGCGCATCATCCGGGAGGACGCCAGAACCTACGGACCGAAACTCGAGAGTGCGGCCCGAACCGCGATCACATCGTGGCTGAACGCCGTCGAACGATCCGCTCCCGCGCCTGACAGCGCCGACCGCCTAGCCGCACCGACCGCCTGACAGCACCGACCGTCGTCCGGCAGCACCGACGCCGAAGGGGCCGGGTCCACTGGACCCGGCCCCTTCGTCTGCGACGTGATCAGCTCGCGCGACGCAGTGCCACGCTCGGGAAGTCGATCGGGACATCCAGTGCGATGTTCACGTAGTTCGTGAACAGGTTCAGCGCGACCTGCGCGATCGTCTCGACGATCTGCTCGTCGGTCCAGCCCTGTGCGCGCACCGCGTCGACATCAGCAGACGACACCTGGCCGCGCTCCTCGACGAGCTTCAGCGCGAAAGCGAGCAGGGCTGCCGTCTGCGGGTCGTCGGACTCGCCGCTCTGCGCCGCAGTGAGGGTCTCGCGGCTGAGGCCGGCCTTCTTGCCGAGAGCGGTGTGCGCCGCGAGGCAGTACAGGCACGAGTTGCGATCGGCGACCGCGACGGCGATCTGCTCGCCGAGCTCCGGCCCGAGCGAGCCTCCGCCGAAGGCGCCGAACGCGCCCCACATGCTCGTGAGAGCGGCCGGAGAGTTGGCGACAGCACGGAACATGGCCGGTACCGCCCCGAAGGCTCCGGCGATCTGGTCGAGTTGCTCCTTGACGTCTCCGGTGGCGTCGTCGCGGTCGATGAGAGGGACGTTGGGCACGGGATGCTCCTTCGATGAGAGGGTGAGCCGCGGTTGCGGACTCCTCCAGTCTTTCGAGGAATCTCGGACGATACGCACCAAAGAGTCTTGCTTTCATGACAGATCGTCCACAAGACTGGACTCATGCCGCCTCTCGACCGCCTCTCCCCGCTCCTCGAGCGATTCCGCGTGCGTACACGCCTCTTCCACAACGGCCCCCTCTGCGGGACGACGGTGTTTCCGGCGAGCGGTGGGCACGGGTTCCTCCACGTGCTGCGTCGCGGCGAGATGGAGGTGACCCACCGCCGCGCGGACGGCGGCACCGAACGCGAGGTCATCACCCGACCGAGCCTGCTGTTCTTCCCCCGCCCGATCGACCACTCCTTCCTCAACGCACCGACCGATGAATCCGACTTCGCCTGCGCGACGCTCGACTTCGACGGCGGCGCCACGCACCCCCTGGTGCGCACGCTGCCATCGTCGATCGTCCTGCCGCTCGACGAGGTCGAAACGCTCAGCCCCGCACTCGACCTGATGTTCTCCGAGGTCGACAACGTTCGCTGCGGTCGCCCCCTCGTGGCTGATCGCATGTTCGAGGTCGTGCTCATCCAGCTGCTGCGGTGGATGCTCGATCACGCGGAGCGGCTCGACCTCCCTCCCGGACTCATCCCCGGCCTCGCCGACGAACGACTCGCCCCCGCGCTCGTCGCGGTGCACGAAGCTCCGGGAGAACCCTGGACTCTGGAGTCCCTGGCCCGCACCGCCAACATGTCGCGGAGCGCGTTCGCGGCACGGTTCAAGGAGGTGCTCGGGCGCTCTCCCGGCGACTACCTGACCGAGTGGCGGCTCACGATCGCGCAAGAGCAGCTTCGCGCGGGCATGTCCGTCAGCGCCGTGGCGGCGGAGCTGGGTTACGCCAGTTCCTCTGCGTTCTCGCGGGTGTTCACCCAGCGCATCGGACACTCACCGCGGACCTGGCTGACGTTGGCCGCGTGACGGTAGACCCCTGACGGGCCCCGTGTGACGTCAGCGCTCAGCGACCGGCCGCGAGCACCGCTCCGAGCCCGTCGATCACTCGTTCGAGATCTGCGGGCGAGAGCGAGGGATGAACCGGGATGGAGAGCACTTCTTGCGCCGCCCGCTCGGTCTCCGGCAGCTCCGCTTCGGGAGCGAACCTTTGCAGGGACGGCAGCCGATGGTTCGGGATCGGGTAGTAGACGCCTGCGCCGACTCCGTGCTCGTCCCGAAGGGCATCGCGCACACGATCCCGCTCGCCGTCCGCGATGCGCACGGTGTACTGGTGATAGACGTGCTCTGCTTCGGGAGCGACCGGCGGAACGGTGAGGCCGTCGAGGCCGGCGAGCTCGGCATCCAGCAGTGCGGCGTTGCGCTGGCGCTGCCTCGTCCACTCCCCCACCTTGCCCAATTGCACACGACCGACCGCCGCATGCACCTCGCTCATGCGGTTGTTGTATCCGACGATCTCGTTCGCGTACTGCGTCTCCATCCCCTGGTTGCGCAGCAGTCGCACCGCCCTGGCGAGATCCTCCCGCGCACACGAGACGATGCCGCCCTCGATGGCGGTCATGTTCTTGGTCGGGTAGAGACTGAACATCCCGAACGCGCCGATGGTTCCTGCGGGGCGCCCTCGCCACGCGGCTCCATGCGCCTGCGCGGCATCCTCGTAGATCGCGAGACCGTGCTCGGCAGCCAGCCCCTCGATGTCATCGACGAGGAAGGGGTGACCGTAGAGGTGCACGGGCATGATCCCCTTCGTTCTCGGGGTGATCGCCGCTCGCACCCGTTCGGGGTCGAGCGTGAAGTGCGCCGGCTCGATGTCGGCGAAGACCGGAGTCGCACCGGCGAGGACGACCGAGTTGGCGACGGCCGCGAATGTGAAGGAGGGGACGATCACCTCGTCCCCCGGCCCCACGCCCGCGGCGATGAGCCCGAGCAGCTGACCGCTCGTGCCGGAGTTGACGGCGACCGCCGTGCGTCCGTCGAGGAACTGCGCGGAGAACTCCGCCTCGAAGGCTGCGACCTCGGGCCCCTGGGCGAGCATGCCGCTGCGGAGCACGCGTTCGACGGCGGCGACCTCGTCATCGCCGATGATCGGCTTGGCGGCGGGAATGAATGCGCTATCCATCACGGAAGCCCTTCGTCGGCGGTGGCTCGTGTGAGCCCGGTTGAGGTGGAGGCAGGAATCGAACCTGCGTACACGGTCTTGCGGACCGCGACCTGGCCACTCGGTCACTCCACCGGGTCGGATGCGCTCAGCGCCCCGGCGGGGAGTACCCGTTCAGGAACGTTCCGAGACGGCGGAGCGCGTCGGTGAGCACGTCGGCTTCCGGCAGGAAAGCGATCCGGAGGTGGTCGGGGGTCTGCAGGTTGAAAGCCCTGCCGTGCACGAGAAGGATCCTCTCGGCGTCGAGGAAGTCGAGCACCAGCTGCTCGTCGTCTTCGATGCCGTGCACCTCTGGATCCAGGCGCGGGAAGAGATAGAGGCCCCCGCCCGCCGGCTGCGTGTCGACCCCCGGAATGGCGTCGAGCGCCTCGAGCGCCGCGTCCCGTTGCCGCGTGAGCCGACCGTCGGGAGCCACCAGCGCACCGAGGGACTCGTCCTGCGTCAACGCCGCGGTGATCGCGTGCTGGGCAGGCACGGACGCGCACATGCGCATCGAGGCGAGCAGCCGCACCCCGGAGAGGAAGGGATCGTCGTGGTCGAACCCCGTCGTCGTCATCCATGCGGCGCGGTATCCCGCGACTCTGTGCGTCTTGGAGAGCCCGGCGAAGGTGACGCACGGAAGGTCGGGCGCGACCTGCGCCATCGACACGTGCTCGAATCCGGGAAAGACGACCCGGTCGTAGATCTCGTCGGAGAGCAGCAGGAGGCCATGACGTCGTGCGAGGTCGGCGATCTGCTCGAGAACCGTGCGTGCGTAGACCGCACCGGTCGGATTGTTCGGGTTGATCACGACGATGGCGGCGGTTCGCGGACCGATCGACGCCTCCATCGCCGCCAGATCGGGGCTCCACCCTTCGACCTCGACGCACGGATAGTGCACGGCCCGCCCTCCGGCCAGCACCGTCGATGCGGTCCACAGGGGGTAGTCAGGGCTCGGGATGAGCACCTCGTCGCCGGGCTCGAGCAGTGCCTGCAGCGTCAGCCCCACGAGTTCCGAGACGCCGTTGCCCACGGTGATGTCGTCGAGCCCCAGAGCGGGGAAGCCGGGGCGCAGCGCGTAGTGCGCAGCGATCGCCTCGCGGGTCTCCGGGAGCCCCGCGGATTCGGAGTACCCGTGCGCATGAGGCAGAGCCGACCGGAGCGCCTCGACGATGGCCGGCGGAGCCTCGAAACCGAACGGGGCCGGGTTGCCGATGTTGAGACGGAGGATGGACTCTCCCCGCCTCTCCAGTTCGGCCGCACGCTCGGCCACCGGTCCGCGCAGGTCGTACAGGACGCCTTCCAACCGCGAGGAGCGTCCGATCCGATGGTCGGCCCTCCCCGGCCGGGACGCGGTCATGCCTCCGCCCCGGATGGGCTCGAACCGCCGGCGACAGCGACGAGGTCGTCGACGAGGCGCTGCAGCTCCGCGTCGTCGAGGGTGTGCACGGTCAGACGAAGATGAGTGGAGCCCTGCGAGCTGCCAGGATCGAGCGCGAACTCGGAACCGGGGCGCACGAGCCATCCGCGCGAAGCGAGGCGCCGACTGACCTCCGTCGCATCGCCACGGACATCGACCCACACGTTGAGGCCGCTGTCCGCCTGCGCCGGCATCCCCCGATCGACGAGCATCGACACGAAGACACGGTTGCGCCGCGCATAGTGCTCGCCCGCCTCGACGATCAGCTGCTGGGTGTCGCCATCGCGCAGCATCGCGGCGGCGAGGCGCTGCATCACGTGGCTCACCCACATGGTGCCGGGGCTCAGGCGCAGCGCCAGTCGCTGGGCGGTCACCGGATCTGATGCCGTCACCGCAAGGCGCATGTCGGGCCCGAGGAACTTCGACACCGACCGCACCAATGCCCAGCGCTGCTGCGTCGGCGAGATGATGCTCGCGTACGGCGTGGGCGCGAGAAGCGAGAAGTGATCGTCTTCGATGACCAGCACATGCGGATGATCGGCGAGGACCTCGCGGAGCTCGCGCGCCCGTGCGTCGCTGGTGCCGACACCGGTCGGGTTGTGGGCACGCGGCGTGCAGACGATCGCACGGGCGCCGCTCTCGAGCGCCGCTCGCAGACCCGCGACCGTCATTCCCTCACGATCGACGGGAATGGCGACCGGCAGGTACCCGGCGAGACGGGCGGTGTGGATGCTGGAGAGGAAGCACGGGTCTTCGAGCCCGACGCGGTCGCCCTGCACCAGGGTCTGGGCCAGGAGGCGCTCGACGGCATCGACCGCACCGGCCGTGATCGACAGGCGGAACGGACGCGGGTGGTCGGCGGCGATCCACTCGGTCGCCCACTCGGCGAGGTCTGCGTCGATGACGGACTCGCCGTAGAGCACGTGGCCCGGCGTGACCGCGGCGAAGGCGGCTGCGAGGTCGGGAAGATGGGCGGCATCGGGGTTTCCGCTGCCGAGATCATGCAGCACCGAGCCGGGGGTGAAGCCCTCATCGAGGTTCTGCGCCGGCCCGAGCACCGTGGTTCCGGTGCGGCCACCCGTTGCGGCGATGCGCGCGGTGACCAGCGAGCGATAGGCCGCCAGCACCGTGTTCCGGTTCACCCCGAGGCGAGCGGCGAGAGACCGGACCGACGGCAGCTGATCGCCCGGAGCATATGCGCCCCGCTCGACGAGGTCGCGTACGCTCTCGGAGATCTCGGCGGCGGTCGATCCCACGATGCCATCCGAGACGTCTTCGCGATCGGGAGCCTGAGCCATGGTTCGACCGTAGGCGATTCTTTGACCTATGTCAAAAGATCGTCGCCGCCCGGCGCGGTCTCGGGGATGCGCACGTCGGCGGCACCCTGCACGATGGGTGCATGACCGACGGCTACGACGCGGACTTCCTCGGAACGCCACTCCCCCTCCCTCGCCCTGCCCAGAAGGTGCGCGTACTTGCGTACCCCCGGTTCACTGTGCTGCTCGACCCCGAGCGACGAATCGCGGCGGTGACGGCCGTGAACATCGACGGAGCCACGTTGCAGAACCTGCCGCGCACCGGCGACTGGCGACTCGACGATCGCCTCCCGGCCGACGAGCAGGCAGGTCCCGAGGTGTACACGCGCAACGACCTCGACCGCGGTCACCTCGTGCGGCGACGGGACCCCGGGTGGGGGCCGACGCAGACCGCGCGTGCCGCGAGCGAGGCGACCTTCTTCTACCCCAACGCCGCACCGCAGGCCGCCGGATTCAACCAGTCGAAGGAGCTCTGGCTCGGCCTCGAAGACCATGTGCTCGCCTACGCCGAGACCACCGATCAGCGCGTTTCGGTGTTCACCTCCCCGGTGCTCGCCGAGAGCGACCCGCCCTACCGCGGAATCCGGGTGCCGCTCCGCTTCTGGAAGATCGCCGCCTGGCACGGGCCCGACGGCCTCGCCGCCGCGGGGTTCGTGCTCGATCAGTCCGAACTCGTCGACACGGGGAACGAGACGCTCGCCGCCCCTCCGCTCGGCGCCTTCCGCACATTCCAGGTGCCGATCGCCGACATCGCCGCCCTGACCGGGATCGATCTCGGCGCACTGGTCGAGGCCGACGTGCTCGTGCGCCCGGGCGCACGGGAGACCGGATGGCGGACTCTCGACTCCGCGGGCGACATCGTGCTGTGATCCGGGTGCGATCGAGGCACACTGTACCGATGGAGTACAGCGGAGTGGTCCCGACGGATGCCCCCGACCCGAGCATCGAGTCCGACGCGCGGTTGCGGAGCCTTCCCTTCCCGGTGTTCGAGCTGAAGCCGCAGCGCACGCTCACGCGCCTTCCGATGGCCGGCTTCACGGAGATGTCCGGTTCGGCCGGTCGCGAAGAGATTTCGACGTCGTTCAGCTACACCCTGTGGAGATATCCCGACGACCACGACGATCCGCGAAACGAGGTCGAGCTCGACGAGGCGACGAGGCGTTCCCTCGAAGACGAGCCCGCATGGGAGCGCCCCGCGTGGCTGATCGAGCAGGTGAGGACGTTCCGGTACCCCATGCTCTGGGAGGCTGTCCGCACCACCTGGCACGCTTCCCCGACGCGCGAGAGGAGCTCCCTCGCCGACCAGCTCGTCGCCCACACCAACCACATCCTGCGCAACCGATTCCGCGAGGAACTCGGACTCTCGCCCGACCCGAGCCTCGACACCGACGACGCGTGGGAAACCAGGACCACGGCGGTGGCGCACGCCTCGCTCGACGTCGACGGAGAGGACCACGCGGCCCTGCAGATCGACACCGACCCGTTCGTCTACAGCGTCGGATTCCGCGTCGACGAGCATGTCGTGTGCACCGCCGTGATCCCGCGGGACGCTCTGCCCTTGGTCCACCTCGCCGTCACGCGCTTCTGGACGCCGCCTCAGACTCCGGCGCGCACCGACTCCAGCGACGGGTAGTCGCTGTACCCCTCGGCGGTCCGACCGTAGAACAGCTCGGGACGCGGATCGTTGAGCTCCGCCCCCTGCATCCAGCGCTCGACCAGGTCGGGGTTGGCGATCACGGGACGGCCGGCGGCGACCGCATCCGCCCACCCATCGGCCACGAGCGACTCGGCGTCCTGCTTGGTCGTGTCGAGAGCGAATCCGGTGTTGACGATCAGAGGCGCACCCGCCGTGCGACGGATGTGCTGCACGAGCTCTCCGGCGGGGTCGGCGTTGAGCACATCGATGAAGGCGAGCCCGAGCGGTGCGAGCCCTTCGGCGACGGCGGTGTACGTCGCACGGACATCGGCGTCGTCCTCTTCCAACACACCCTGGATGTTGTGCTGCGGAGAGAGGCGGATGCCGGTGCGGTCGGCCCCGATCGCAGCGGAGACGGCCGCGCTGACCTCGATCGCGAAGCGGGCACGGTTCTCGGGCGACCCGCCGTACGAGTCCTCGCGGATGTTCGACACCGGCGAGAGGAACTCGTGCACGAGATAGCCGTTCGCGCCGTGCACCTCGACGCCGTCGAAACCGGCGGCGATCGCGTTGCGGGCAGCCTGCGCGAACTGCTCGACGACCTCGGGGATCTCGTCGAGAGTGAGCGCATGAGCCACCGGCAGATCGGCCTTGCCCTCGGGCGTGCGCGTCTGTCCGGGCGCGGCGAGCGCACTGGGGGCGACGACCCGCGCCTCGCCGGAGATGGCGGGGTGCCCCACACGGCCGCCGTGCATGAGCTGCATCACGATCGTTCCCCCCGCGTCATGGACGGCTGCGGTGATCGGCTTCCACGCCTCGATCTGCGCCGACGTCACGATGCCCGGCTGCCCGGGATAAGACTTGCCCTCGGCCGCCGGCCACGTGCCCTCGGAGATGATGAGCCCCTGCCCCGCGCGCTGCCGGTAGTAGTCCTGCATCGTGGCCGTCGGGACGCCGTCGTCATCCGCGCGGGTGCGGGTGAGAGGCGCCATGACGACGCGGTTGGACAGCTGCAGGGCGCCGAAGACGGCCGGTTCGTAGAGAGTCACAGTGGGAGGTAAGGCGCGAGCGGATCGCCGTATTCCCCGCCGGTGCTTCCCTCAGCCGCCGAGGCCGGCGAGCAGATCGGCGAAGTGGTCGAGGTCGGCCGCGGTCCAGTTGCGCAGTCGCTCGCCGATGCGCCCCTCGTAGCGCGAGCGGGCGAGCGCCACGCGCTCCTGCGCCAGTTCCGTCGCCACGAGCACACGGGCCCTGCGGTCTTCCGGGTCCGGCACGCTCTCGACGAGCCCCAGCTGTTCGAGCTGTCGCACCTGACGACTCACCGCCGACTTGTCGGTCTGCAGCCGTTCGATGATCGCACCGGCCGAGGTCGCCTTGCCGGTCGCGATGGAGGTCAGCACCTGATAGCCGAGGGGCTGCAGATCGGGGTGCACGGTGGCTGCGGCCTCACGCCAGCCGATGCGGATCCGCGCGAAGAGCCGACCCAGTTCCTGCTCGACCCTGGTGACGGCCTGGTCGAGTTCGGCGTCTCCGAGCAGATCCGTCGCAGAACCGGATGCACGGGTTTCGCCGGGGATCTCGGAGGAGTCGTCGGCAGCGTCATCGGCAGGGGCGTCGGAGGAGGCGCTCATGCTCGCCAGTGTACGGCGAAGCCCCGCTGTCGATCGTGACAGCGGGGCTTCGGATCAGACCTCGGCGAGCAGCCGGAAGGCCTTGGATGCCGCTCGGATCTCTTCGGGAGTCAGCTCATCGATCACGGCCTGAAGTCGGGTGCCGTAGTCGCGGCGGACCTCGGCGAGCGCACCGCAGGCCGAAGCGGTCACGCTCAGCACTCGCAGCCGACCGTCGCGCTCATCCGGCCGGGACTCCAGCAGCTCCAGCTCCTCGAGCATGCGCACCTGACGGCTGATGACCGACTTGTCCATCTCGAAGCGTTCGGCGATCTCATGCGCGTTCGCGGTTCCCGCCCTGTCGATGAAGGTGAGCAGCTTGTAGCCGGCCACCTGCAGCTCCGGATGCACCCTGGCCGCGGATTCCTTCCACAGCGACCGGGTCCTCGCGAAGATGAGGTTCAGGTGCGCCTGCAGGTCACCGAGCGCGCTGTCGACATCCGACGCCACGACCGCTCCCGAGGCCATGACCTCAGCGCTCCCCGTCCCGGTCTTCGCGATCACGGTCATCGCGGGCACCGTCTTCGCGCTCGAGGACGCGCACCGATCCGGTCGTGGTCGACGCCGACTCCGCACCCTCGATCCGGATGGCTCCGGTGGACAGCGACGCGCCGACCTCGGCCTCGGAGACCTCGATCACCGACTCCTCGGCCTGCTCGAGCATCTGCTCGGCGGCGTTCTTGGTCGACAACGGCTTGTTCCTGATGAACGCGATCGCGATGATGGCGATCACCGCGAGCGGGATCGCGATGATGAACGCATCGGCGATGCCGTGCCCGTAGGCCCCCTCGACGATCGCACGGATCGTGTCGGGCAGCTGTCCGACCTTCGGCACATCACCCGAGGCGAGGTGCTTGAGCGCGTCGACCTCGGCGGGCGTCGACGGCACGAAGCCGTCGAGCGCGTCGGTGATGTAGTTCGCCACGCTCGTGGAGAGCAGCGATCCCATCACGGTGACGCCGATGGTGCCGGCGATCGTGCGGAAGAAGTTCACGTTCGACGAGGCCGCACCCAACTGCTGCGGAGCCGTGTCGTTCTGCACGATGAGGGTCAGGTTCTGCATGACCATGCCGAGGCCGGCACCGAGCACGAACATGTAGACGGCCACGAGCGGGAACGGGGTGTCGTAGCGGAGCGTGGCCATCAGGCTGACGCCCACGGTCGCGAGCACCGACCCGGTCAGCATCCAGCCCTTCCACTTGCCGAAGCGGCTCACGAGCTGGCCGATGATGATCGACGCGCCCATCTGCCCGATGATCATCGGGATGGTCATGAGGCCCGACTCGGTGGGCGTGGCGCCACGGGCGAGCTGGAAGTACTGCGCGAGGAACACCGACGTGGCGAACATCGAGACGCCGATGGCGATCGAGGCGATCACCGACAGCGTGAAGGTGCGGTTGCGGAACAGCGACATCGGGACGATCGGTTCCTTGACGAAGAACTCGACCGTGATGAACGCGGCGATCGCGACGGCGGCGGTGACGATCAGCATGATGCTCGTCGAGGAGTCCCAGTCGAACTGGTTGCCGCCCATCGATACCCAGATCAGGAGGGTCGAGACACCGACAGCCAGGAGCACGATGCCGAAGTAGTCGATCGACACCTTGGTGTCGCGCTGGGGCTTCGGCAGGTGCAGGGTGAACTGCAGCAGCACCAGGGCGAGGATCGCGAAGGGCACGCCGACGAAGAAGTTGGAGCGCCAGCCCCATACGTCGGTGAGGAGTCCGCCGAGCAGCGGGCCGCCGATGGTGCCGAGGGCCATGATGCCGCCGACGACGCCCATGTACTTGCCGCGCTCACGCGGGGAGATGATGAGGGCCACGGCGATCATGACCAGCGACATCAGGCCGCCGACGCCGATGCCCTGGATCACGCGGACCGCGATGAGCATGTTCGTGTCGGTCGAGAAACCGGCGATCACGGTGCCGACCGTGAAGAGGATGAGGGAGATCTGGACGAGCACCTTGCGGTCGACGAGGTCGGCGAGCTTTCCCCAGATCGGGGTGGAGACGGCGGTGGCCAGAAGGCTCGCGGTGATGACCCAGGTGTACTGGGACTGGGTGCCGCCGAGGTCGGCGATGATGACCGGCATCGAGGTCGACACCACGGTGCCCGAGAGCACGGCGACGAACATGCCGACGACGAGCCCGGAGATCGCGGTGAAGACCTCGCGAGCCGAACGGGTCGTCTCGGGGGGTGCGGATGGGGTATGTGTCACGGGGTAACGCTCCTGCGTAGAAAGTTGATCGAGGTCAACCATACGCCTTTAGTTGCCAAAGCGCAACTAAAGGCGTATGTGCTCGCCTCTTGCTTCTCCTCGGGGGAGGCGGGCGGTACCGTGTCAGCGTGTCGACTGATTCCAGGAGCGGACGGGCGCCCGGCGCCCCGGCCTCCCTCGACGCAGCCATCGGAGACGTGGACTGGACCGTGCCTCCGGCCGGATCGAAGAGATCGTGGTTCCGCGCCCCGAGCGGCGAGCTGTCCGTGATCTCACTGGGCGATCCCACGCATCCGCGCGTGGTCCTGGTACCGGGTGCCACCGGTTCCAAGGAGGACTTCGCTCTGATGCTTCCGCTGCTGGCCGAGGCGGGGTACTTCGCGCAGTCGTTCGACCTCGCCGGGCAGTACGAGTCGCACGCTGCCGGCGCGAACTCCGCCTACACCTATGAGCTGTTCACCGGCGATCTCATCGCCTTCCTCGAGGCGGGAGCTCCGGCTCATCTGCTCGGGTACTCGTTCGCCGGCACGGTCGCGCAGCTCGTGGCCGTCCGCCGCTCCGACCTCGTCCTCTCCCTCGCCCTGCTCACCACTCCCCCGGGTTCCGGAAACGTGTTCGCGAGCATGAAGTGGCTCGGCCCCCTCGCCCCGATCGCGAGCCCGCGCCGCGGAGCCGGCCTCATGATCTGGGGGATCGTGACGAACAAGAACCGGGTGCCGCCGCGACGACTCGAGTTCGTCCGGTCACGGTTCGCGCTGACGAGCAGGCGCAGCGTCGACGAGATCGTCGGCCTGATGATGGTCTCGCCCGATCTGCGGAGCCGGGTGCGGGCCCTGCCGATGCCCAAGCTCGTCGTCGCGGGCTCGCACGACCTGTGGCCGCTCACCGCGCACGAACGGTATGCCCGCGAGATCGACGCCGCGTTCCGGGCATATCCGACGGGACACAGCCCGAGCGAGACCACCCCGCATCAGCTGACCGCCGACCTGCTCGCTCTCTACGCCCAGGCTCGCCGCTGATCCCCCGCCGGCGTCACCGGCCGACCGCGGACCGGTCGGCCTCTCGCCGTGCCTGCCGCCGCCGATGCAGGGGCTCTTCCGACAGGTGCAGCCGGACGGTGGGCACCACGTAGCTCAGCCGCCGTCGGAGCGACGCCCAGTCCTGGAACGGCCGCGCCGACACCTCGACCACGAGGCCTCGATCGCGCAGCACGGTCATCCCCGGGCGCACATGGAACGACAGGTCGAAGTCGTCATGGATGTTCGTCTGCTCTCGGTGCACCTCGGCGCTCAGCATCCGCCAGACGGTGGCGCGCATGGCCATGTTCGATCCGTAGAGGGGCGCATGTCCGAGGACGGGAGTCATCGACGCGTACATGCCGCCGATGTAGAGGTGCTCCCCCATCCAATGCACCAACGGGGTCGAGCCGTAGAAGCGCGGTTCGCCCGTGACGAAGTCGACGTCGGGGCGATCGCGGAATGTGCGTTCGATCCGCTCCACCCAGTCCGGACCCGGGCGGGAGTCGGCGTCGAGGCGGGCGATGATGTCTCCGGTCGCCGCGTCGTAGCCGGCCGAAGACGCCCGGGGGATCCCCGGAATCGGTTCGCTCACGATCCGGGCGCCGAACCTCTCAACCACGCCGACCGTGTCATCGCTGCTGCCGTTGTCGACGATGACGATCTCATCGGCCCGCCGGGACTGCCGAGCGAGCGCGCTCAGACACACTTCCAGCAGGCGGGCGTCGTTCCGCACCGGGATCACCACGGACACGGAGCGAGAGAAGGCGGTCGTCATCGTCCCCCCATTGTGCGCGTCGCCCACCGTTTCATGTGTGCGGCTCGCCCTCACCCGAAGTTCGCGCCGCGACACCGCCAAAGTCGCCAGGGTGATTCCGAACCGCGGGGCCGAGGACCGTTCGCCTCCGCTCGTATCGTGAAGGAAATGGTCGCGAAGGCGGCGATCGTGGGACGACGACGCGGAGGATCAGCATGGCGGTTGGCGGAAATTCAGTGTTCAGGAACGTGCTCCCGGTTCCGGATCTCGATCGGCCGCATCTGACGGTCTACGACGCCAAGGATCCGGAGGCCTCGCACCCGCCGATCGAGCAGATACGCCCGCCCGCCGGTGCACCGAACGTGCTCGTCGTGCTGATCGACGACGCCGGGTACGGTTCCTCGAGCGTCTTCGGCGGCCCGTGTGAGACGCCGAACCTCGAGAAGATCGCCGGCCAGGGCCTGCGCTACACCCGGTTCCACACGACGGCGCTGTGCTCGCCGACGAGAGCGGCTCTGCTGTCCGGTCGCAACCACCACACGGTCAACATGGGCGGCATCACCGAGGGCGCGACGTCGGCTCCAGGCCAGACGAGCCTGCGCCCGAACACCTGCGCGCCGGTCGCGGAGACTCTGCGCCTCAACGGCTATTCCACCGCGCAGTTCGGCAAGTGCCATGAGGTTCCGGTGTGGGAGACGAGTCCGGTCGGTCCGTTCGACCGCTGGCCGCACCCGGGCGGAGGATTCGAGTACTTCTTCGGTTTCCTCGGCGGCGAGACCAGCCAGTACTACCCTGCCCTCTATGAGAACGTGAACCCGGTCGAGCCGAGCCGGACGCCGGAGGAGGGCTACACGCTGAACGAGGACCTGGCCGACCACGCGATCGCGTACATCGAGCGACAGAAATCCCTGACGCCGGACAAGCCGTTTTTCCTCTACTACGCACCCGGCGGGACACACGCGCCGCACCATGTGCCTGCCGAGTGGTCCGACCGCTACGCCGGACATTTCGACGAGGGATGGGACGCGGTCCGCGAGCAGACCCTCGCCCGCCAGAAGGAACGGGGAGTCGTCGCCGCGGACACCGTGCTCACCGCACGCCCCGAGGGCATCGCCGCCTGGGAGGACGTCGACGAGGCGATGAAGCCCGTGCTCGCTCGACAGATGGAGGTCTATGCCGGATACATGGAGCAGACCGACCACCACATCGGCCGCATCCTCGACTCGCTGGAAGATCTCGGGATCCTCGACGAGACCCTCGTGATCGCGATCATCGGCGACAACGGAGCCTCCGCGGAGGGAACGCTGCAGGGCACTCTCAACGAGATGATCACCCTCAACGGCTTCGGCGCCCTCGAGACGCCGGAACGTCTCGCCGCGAGCATCGATGAGCTCGGCACCCCGGCCTCGTACAACCATTACGCGGTCGGCTGGGCGCACGCGATGAACACGCCTTTCCAGTGGACCAAGCAGGTCGCATCCCACTTCGGCGGGACCCGCAACGGCACCATCGTGCGCTGGCCCGCCGCGATCAAGGCGAGCGGCGAGGTGCGCAACCAGTTCCACCACGTGATCGACATCGCCCCCACGATCCTCGAAGCGGCGGGCATCCCCGAGCCGACGGCCGTGCACGGCGTCACGCAGAAGCCCTACGAGGGCGTCAGTCTCGCCTATACGTTCGACGACGGCGACGCCGACGAGCGCCACACCACCCAGTACTTCGAGATGGTCGGCAACCGCGGGATCTATCACAACGGATGGACCGCGGTCACGAAGCACCGCACCCCGTGGGAGACCGGCGAGGAGAAGCTCGCCGCGTTCGACGACGACGTGTGGGAGCTGTACGACACGACCGTCGACTGGAGCCAGGCGAACAACCTCGCCGCCGAGCATCCCGAACGCCTGCACGAACTGCAGCGGCTGTGGCTCATCGAGGCCGTCAAATACAACGTGCTGCCGCTCGACGACCGGTTCGCCGAGCGCGCCAACCCCGACCTCGCAGGCCGGCCGAAGCTCGTCGACGGAACCACGCAGCGCCTACGCGGACGAATGACCCGTCTCACGGAGGAGTCGGTGCTCAACATCAAGAACCGGTCGCACGCGGTCACCGCGCAGATCACAGTTCCCGAAGCTGGCGCTGACGGTGTCGTCATCGCCCAGGGCGGACTGGCGGGCGGCTGGGCACTGTATGCACACGAGGGCGCCCTCTCGTACTGCTACAACTTCTTCGGCATCGATCACAACATCGTGCGCGCGGAGAGTCCCCTCGCGCCGGGCGACCACCTCGTGCGCTTCGAGTTCGACTACGACGGCGGAGGGCTCGCGAAGGGCGGCACCGTGACGCTGTTCGTCGACGGCGAGGCCGTCGGCTCCGGACGGGTCGAGCGCACGGAGCCGGGTCGGTTCTCGGCGGATGAGACCCTCGACGTCGGAGTCGATACCGGCTCCCCGGTCAGCCCCGACTACACCGCTCGCGGGAACACCTTCACGGGCGCGATCGCTTGGGCGCAGATCGACACCGGCGAGCTCGACCCGCAGCACCATGCCGCGGAGCACGAGCTGCACCTTACGGTCGCGTTCGGTACTCAGTAGGCGACGCCGCTGCGGGGGAGCGAGGCCGCGTCCCCACTCCCCCGCAGGCGATCACTCGATGGCGTCGTCCGCTCGCTCGCGCCTGGTCGTGCTTCCGTGCGCCGGGATCAGACCGAAGTCGGTGAGAAGCTCGCCCATCTGGGTGTTGTCGAGCTTGTCGAGAAGCTTGCCCTTCACGAAGTTCGGCCCGGGGATGTGCACGGCCTCGCCATCGCGCAACCGCGCAGTCGCCTTCAGCAGATAGCGGATGTCGTAGGTGGAGTTGAACACCTCCGGCACCCCACGCTCGATGTCGAGCAGTTGGTACGTGGCCTCCATCGCCGTGCGCACCGAGTACTCGGTCGTGAAGATGGTGTCGCGGGTGGTCTCGGCGAACTGACCGAGGAAGGCGAAGTTCACACTGCCGTCCGGCACCACCTGTGGGCGGTCGCCGGCCTTGCGCGGCAGGAAGAACGACGTGACGTACGGCATCATCACCGGCACCGTCTTTGCGGCGGAGGCAGCGAGCTCGGGGATGTCAGCAACGGGGACACCGAGGTGATACAACCACTCCTGGGCGATCTCCTCACCCGTGCAATCCTGCATCGGCTTCTTGACGAAGTCGCCCGGCGTCTCGACGAACAGTCCGTACACCCACACCACGATCTCGTTGGGCTTCTGCGACTTGAAATGCGGTTGCCGGTTCACGGTCCAGCTCATCAGCCACGACGAGTCCTTCGCCGTGACGATGCCACCGGTGACGACCTTCCCCGAGAAGGGGTCGCGCTGTGCGATCTTCTCGATGTACGCGGGGATGCGCTCGTCGATCGTGGTGACGGTCGCCGACTCCCACTTCGTCTTGTCGATGTCGTTGCAGAACACCTCGGGACGCCCGAACTCCGGAGACTTCGCGGCGACCTTCTTCCAGAAGTCCCACGCGGGGGCGGGGCCGTCGAGGAGCCGGGGTGCGGTGTTCTGGTCGCCGTTGTCGGAGTTCTCCGTCAGCGACCCGATCGTCATGAGGCACAGGTCGTCCGGTCCGAGGTCGACGCCACCGGGCTCGCCGTCGGCGATCCAGTCGATGCGCGTCGCCTGCTTGCGCCCCTCCGTGATGTCGAAATGCACGTCGGTGACGGTGTGATGGAAGCGGAACCGCACCCCGTGGTCGTCGAGGTACTTCCGCATGGGCAGCACGAGCGATTCGTATTGGTTGTACTTCGTGAACTTGAGCGCCGACAGGTCGGGGAGCCCTCCGATGTGATGCATGAAGCGGTGCAGGTACAGCTTCATCTCCAGGGCCGAGTGCCACTCCTCGAAGGCGAACATCGTGCGCCAGTAGAGCCAGAAGTTGCTCGCGAGGAACTCGTCGCCGAACACCTCATCGATGCGCTTGCCCTCCATCTGCTCCCGCGTGGCGAGGATCACATCGATGATGTCCTTCTGCGCCTTCTCGGAGAGCGTGAACAACTTGTTCGTGTGGGCGTCCTGCCCCTGCTTCTCCGTCACGCGGCACAGGGACGAGTTCGGGTCGTCCTTGTTCAGCCAGTAGAACTCGTCGAGCACGCTGGCGCCGTCGATCTCGAGCGACGGCACCGAGCGGAACAGATCCCACAGACACTCCATGTGGTCCTCGAGCTCGCGCCCGCCGCGGATCACGAATCCCTTCTCCGGATACTTGATGCCGTCGAGCGCTCCGCCGGGAAGACCCAGCTCCTCGAGGATCGTGATCCGCTCGCCGGCGATCTGGCCGTCGCGGATCATGAAGATCGCCGCCGCCATCGCGGCGAGCCCGCCACCGACGAGCCACACGGTCTTCTCGTCCGCCCCCTCGGGTTTGCGGGGCCGCGCGAACGCCTCGTAGTTTCCGTTGCTTCGATACATGTCGATCTTCCTTCCCACCCATCGGTCGATTCGCGTCCAGTAGACCGCAGGGGCGCGAGGAACGGAAGGCGGGCCGGGGCATCTCACCCGTAGTAGACGGGCTGGAAGAATCGACATATGACGGATTCCTTCGAGGCACTGATCGAGGCCGGAAACACCGCTGACGTCACCGGGTGGGACTTCGCCTGGCTGGACGGCCGAGCGACGGAGGAGCGCCCACCCTGGGGCTATGCCCGCCTGCTTTCCGACCGTCTCGGCGCGGCCTCGGCCTCGCTGGACATCCAGACCGGGGGCGGCGAGGTGCTCGCTGAAGCGGCGTCTTTCCCGCCAGCGGCCGTGGCGACCGAGTCGTGGCCCCCGAACGTGCGTCGCGCGACGCAGCTGCTGCACCCCCGCGGCGTGGTGGTCGTGGCCGATCCCGACGAGCCTCCACTGCCCTTCGCCGACGAGGCCTTCGACCTGGTGACCAGCAGGCACCCCGCGACGATCTGGTGGTCGGAGATCGCTCGGGTGCTGACGCACGGCGGCACCTACTTCGCGCAGCACGTGGGCCCGGCGAGCGCGTTCGAGCTGATCGAGTTCTTCCTGGGCCCGCAGCCCGAGGCACGCCGCGGACGCCACCAGGATGACGAAGCCGCCGCCGCGGAGGCTGCCGGGCTCGAGATCGTCGACCTGCGCACCGCGCGCCTGCGCATCGAGATCCACGACGTCGCCGCCGCGGTCTATCTCCTGCGCAAGGTGATCTGGTGGGTACCGGGATTCACCGTGGAGAACAGCGGCGACCGGCTTCGCGACCTCCACGACCTCATCCAGGAGGACGGACCGTTCATCGCGCACTCGACCCGTCACCTCATCGAGGCCCGCCACCCCTAGCCAGGGTCTGCTCCGCGGCGGGCATGCGCACTCAGTACACGGTCCCCATCGCCTCGCGCACCTCGTCGAGGGTCGCGTCGGCGACGTCACGGGCACGCTCGTTCCCCCGCCGGAGCACGGAGCGTACGAGGTCTGGGTCTGCGGCGAATCCTCGGCGCCGTTCTCTCAGGGGTGCGAGGAACTCGTTCACGGCGGTGGCGGCGACCGTCTTCAACGTGCTGCTGCCGCCGTCGCCGATACGATCCGCCAGTTCCTCGGGAGAGACGTCCAGGCACAGAGCGGCCGTCGTCAGAAGCGCCGAGACGCCGGGGCGATGCTCGGGGTCGAACGTGATGCGGCGCTCCTGGTCCGTCCGCGTGCGACGGATCGCCGCGACCGTCTCGTCCGGCGTCATCGACAGGGCGATCGCGTTGCCGTAGCTCTTCGACATCTTCCGGCCGTCGAGCCCCGGCACCTCCGGGGTCGCGGTGATCAGCGCCTCCGGAACGGGGAAGACCGGGGCGTACCGCTCGTTGAATCTCCGGGCGATCACCCGCGTCATCTCCACATGCGGCAGGTTGTCCTTCCCGACCGGCACGAGGTTGCCCTTGCAGAAGAGGATGTCGGCGGCCTGATGCACCGGGTAGGTCAGCAGCAGACCGCTCAACGCCCGCCCCGACGCCTCGAGCTCCGACTTGACCGTCGGGTTCCGGTGCAGCTCCGCCTCGGTGACGAGACTGAGGAACGGCAGCAGCAGCTGGTTCAGCGCCGGAACCGACGAGTGCGTGAAGATCGTCGTGCGCTCCGCATCGATCCCGGCGGCGAGGTAGTCGAGCACGGCGCCGTACACGTTTTCGCGCACGTGCGCCGTCGTGTCCCGGTCGGTGATGACCTGGTAGTCGGCGAGCACGAGGAACGTCTCGACCCCGGCCTCCTGCAGCCGCACCCGCTCCCGGATGGTGCCGAAGTAATGCCCGAGGTGAAGCGCCCCGGTCGGCCGCTCGCCCGTGAGCACACGGAACCTCTCCGGGTGCTGGGCCACGGCGTCGGCGACCTCCGTCGATCGCTGCGCGGTCGCGGTGAACGAATCCATCTGTCTCTCCCAAGAATCGGGAGCCGCGCGGAGTTCTCGGGTGCTGTCACGAACTGCCGTGCAGCCCGTGAACATGCTTCAACCGGCTGCTATCGCAGCCACCGCCATGCGGAGCAGTTGAAGTTCATGGAACAGATGCTATCGCGCACCGCGACCCGCGGAGTCACGACGGATGCCGGCGCCGACCGCTCACGGGGTGAGCCGGTGCAGGTCGCGTGGGAAGAGCGTCACCTCCCGGATGTTCGACGCCTCGATGAGCCGCGACACCCAGCGCTCCAGGCCGATCGCGAAACCGCCATGTGGCGGCATCCCGTGGGCGAAGGCCGAGAGGTACGCGGAGTAGGCGTCGGGCGATTCGCCCCGCGCCTCGATGGCGGTGAGGTAGTCGGAGTGACGGTGCAGTCGCTGTCCGCCGGTCACGAGCTCGAGGCCGCGGAAGATCAGGTCGAAGCTGTTGCTCCACCGCGGGTCGTCGGGCTGGGGGTGCGTGTAGAAGGGCCGCTTGCGCATCGGATACCCCTCCACGGCGAGCACGTCGCTGCCGTACCGCTCCCGCGCCCACTCGCCGAGAGCGCGCTCGTGCGCCGGAGCCAGGTCGGGCTCGTCGTCCGGGGCGCCGACCCGCCGCAACGCGTCCTGGAAGTGGATCACCGGGATCTCGTCGGGGATCGCCGGAAGAGCGAGACCGAGGCGCTCGACGGCCTCCGCGCTCTCGGCACGGAGGCCGTCGATCATGCCGAGCAGGACCCGATGCAGCAGCGCGAGCACATCGCGATGGTCGCGGATGAAGCCCAGCTCGGCGTCGAGCGACACGTATTCGGCGAGGTGCCTCACCGTGTCGTGCGGCTCGGCTCGGAACACGGGCCCCGTCTCGTAGACGCGCTCGAAGACGCCGACCAACTGCTGCTTGAAGAACTGCGGACTCTGCGCGAGGTACGCCGTCGTGCCGAAGTAGTCGACGGGGAACACGTTCGCTCCCGATTCCGTCACGGAGTCGACGAGCTTGGGCGTCTGGATCTCGGTGAATCCCTCGGCGTCGAGCGTGCGACGGAATCCCCGCAGACTCGCCGCGGCCAGTTCCCACTTGGAGCGCTGAGCGGGATGGCGCCAAGTCACCGCCGCGTGGTCGAGCACGGTGGGGAGCGCGGCGTCGAGGGTGGGACGCCACAGCTCGACGACCGGGGTGCGCGCGGGCTCCGAGAGCAGGGTGATCTCGGGGGCCGTGACCTCGATGCCGCCGGGAGCATGCGCGTTCGCGGTCGCGGTACCTTCGATGCGCACGACCGTCTCCTCACCCGGCAGACCATCTTCCGGCAGCTGCTCGGGCCGGAACACGATCTGCGCGAGTCCGGTGCGGTCGCGCAGGATCAGGAACGACACGGTGGCGAGTTCCCTGCGCCGATGCACGTGCCCCATGAGAGTGATCCGTGCGCCAGGGGGCGTTCCGGGAAGCTGGGTGGCGAGCGTGCGAGCGGGGTCGGATGACGACATGATTCCTCCAGGTGGCGAAAGCCCTGGAGGTGCGGGCGGGGGCTAGATCGCGGTGCCACCACACCTTCGCCGATCGTTCATCGGCCTCTCGTCGATACGCCGGACGCGCGGGAGCCGCCTGCCCCGGAGGGCGGAGGATCGTCACTCCCTCGCAGCTGCCGTCGCCATCGTAACATCGCGCTCACCCTCTCCCCCGGCGCGCGCTTCGCTCACGAGCACGGCCGCGACGCCGGCGGCACACAGGACGAATCCGAGGAGCGTGACGACGGTGAGCGGCTCCCCGAGCAGTAGCGCTCCCGCGGCTGCAGTCGTCGGCGCGACCAGGAAGAGCAGGGCGTTCAGCGCCGTGATTCCCACCCGGCGCAGCAGCCACCAGTAGAGACCATAGGCGGCGAGAGTCGGGGAGGCCGCCGCGAATCCGGCGGCGAGCCAGAACGAGACCGACGCCGGGGGCGCGAGCGCTCCGAAGACCGCGGCGATCGGCACGAGGGCCACGGCTGTCACGGTCACGTGGATGGCCAGGGTGACGAGGGTGCCGGTGCGCGGCGCCGAGCGGCGCTGGAGGAACGTGCCGACGATCAGGCAGGCCATCGCCAGCGCCGGCCACACGTAGGCGGACGGATGCGCCTCCGAATCGTCGAGCTGCGACCGCACGACCAGGAGCACACCCGCGGCCCCGACGAGGAGGCCGGCCCACTGCGCCCCGCGGACGCGCAGGCCCAGCAGCGGACCGACCAGCACCGCGACGATGAGCGGCTGCACGGCGTCGATCAACGCGGTCGTCCCGGTGGCGACGCCCGCCGCGATCGCCGCATAGACCGATGCGCAGTAGCCGAATTGCGCGAAGAAGCCGATGAGCACCTGCCACCCCACATCGACGCGGGTGATCCCCTTGGCCGCCCCGGTGAGCACCACGATCACGACCAGGATCAGCGCGAGCGGCACGAACCGCCACACGAGCAGGGTCAGGGGCGCGACGGCGTCGACGGCGATCGCGGGCACGAGGAAGCCGGAGCTCCAGGTCACGACGAACGCCGCGGAGGCCAGCACCGTCACCGCGAGACGAAGTACACCGATCTGTTTACTCATCTCTCCGACTATACAGGTCGGTTTAGTCGGTGCGTTATAGTGGGGCCATGGCCGTCCCCGTTCCCGAACTCGCCCCGCTCACACCAGGAGCCACCCGCGTCCTCGACGCGGCATCGCGACTCTTCTACGAACGGGGCATCCATGCGGTGGGCGTCGACACCATCGCCGAGGCGGCCGGGGTCACGAAGAAGACGCTCTACGACCGCTTCGGCTCGAAGGAGGCCCTCGTCGTCTCCTACCTGCAGCACCGCGACGCCCTGTGGCGCGCGCACGTCGCCCGACACCTGGAGAGCGTCCCCGAGCCCGGCATCGACCGGGTGCTGGCGGTGTTCGACGCGGCGATCACCTGGTCCGACGAGTACAGCCCCAAGGGGTGCAGCGCCATCAACGCCCGAGCGGAGATCGGCGACGGCCATGACGGCCACCCCGTCTTCCCCGAGGTGTCCCGCCAGAAGGCCTGGTTGCTGGAGCTGTTCCTCGAGCTGTGCCGTGAGTCGGGCGTCTCGGACGCCGGACTCATGTCGAAGGCGATGATGCTGCTCTATGAAGGCGCGATCGTCACGGTCGGGATGGAGACCTTCGCCGAGCCGTTCGAGGTGGCACGAGGGCTGGCACGAACCACCCTGGAGAGCGATCGGCGCTGACCCGCACCCTCAGCCGATCGTCGAGCTGGCACGGCGGGGCGCGCAGGCCGTCTGATCACTCACTGTCGAGGAAGACCCCGACACGCTCACCGTCGTACACGAACTGCAGTGCCGTCCCCGACGGGAAGCGCTCGCTGAGCTCCTTCGGAGAGCTGCTGTCGAACGGCAGCTCCACGGTGGCGGGGAAGGTGCCGACGGCGCACCCGGTGTAGATGGGCCCGTCGTAGCTCCAGCCCGAGGAATCGAACTCCTCCGCCTTCGGGAGCTGGTCGGTCCGAGCGACCGTGAAGCACTCGCTTCCGACGCCTCCGCCGCCGTACCCGCCTGTGGTCTCCATCAGGGTCAAGCCGTAGAAGTCGAACACTGCGGAACTCGGACCCGCCCCCATCCATCCCGCGGGGATCTCCCGGGCAGACGTCGGTTCGAGGGTGGCGATCTGCGGAGCGCCGGAGGAGACCGCGACGGGAGAGATCTTCACGAGCGCGAACGTGATGGCCGCCGACACCGCGGCTGCAGCCACGATCGCGACCACCCACAGGATCCGAGTGGTCCGCACCGAGAACCAGGCCGCCAGCCGCTCCGCCGGTTCCGCCTTCGGGGCGGCTTGCGCCGGGGGTTCGACGCCGGTGCCGGTGGCGACGCCGTCGAACACGTCGAGCGCATCGTCACCCGAACCCGGAGCACTTCTCCCCGGCCGCACGTCCCGACCGGAGTCCACCGGCAGAACCGGCTCAGGCTGGCGGACCGCCTCCGCGACAGCCACCCCGGCATCGCGGGCATCGGGACTCGGATGCCGCATCGCCTCCAGCTGCTGGAGGCGCCGGAGCGCGGCCGGGTCGTTCTCGATGTCCGCCGTCGGACCATAGGCGCGGGCCCGCAGGACGCGGAGCTCGTCTTCAGCCGCAGTGCTCATCTCCGGCATCGTCTCACAGGCGGGAGGTTCAGCCGCAGAACGCCGAGGCTGAGTCCTTGAGCTGCTCGATCGCCGCGACCGTCTCGGGAGCCTGCAGGTCGGTCATACCGTCGATCTGTGCGGCACCCGAGCGGATCAGGTCGCCCAGTTGCCCGTCGACGTTCGCCGCGAGCCCCTCGAGCGATGCGACGAGTTCATCGCGCGCGGCATCGGCCTGCTCCGCCGAGACCTCCCCCTGATCGAGCAGCGTCTGATACTGCCCGTAGGCGTCGTCGATCGTGGTGCAGGTCGCCTGCACGTCGATGCCCACGGCGTCACCCGCCATCTGCGTGACCTGCGAGCAGCCGGCGAGGACTCCTGCGGCGAGTCCGGCAGCGAGCACGAGAGGAAGGACCACGAATCGGCGCATGGCACGAGGGTAGCGGCTCGACCTGACGACCCCCTGCGGATGATGACGGTCGCCGTATGGAGGGCTTCCACGGGCGCGGCCGTCTATCATCGCAAGCGCGCGATGGCCGGGGAGGTGGGCGCCTGATGAAGGTCATGCTCGTGGATGACGATGCGGAGATCCGCCTCGGTTTCACGACCGCCCTGCGACGCCGCGGTCACATCGTCGACACGGCCGAGGATGTCGCCTCGGCCCGCCGGCTCGCCGAACGCATCGCCCCGGACGTCGCGATCATCGACGTCATGCTCCCCGACGGCGACGGGTTCTCACTGTGCCGGGAGATCCGCGCCCGATGGGGTTTCCCGACCGTGATGCTCACCGCGCGAGATGAGGATGCAGACGTCGTCGTCGGCCTCGACTCCGGAGCCGACGACTACATCGCCAAGCCCGTCAGCGTGGCCGTGCTCGAAGCACGCCTGCGGACGGTCCTGCGTCGCAGCTCCCGCCTCACCGCAGAACCGCTGCGGGTCGGGTCGCTCGAGCTGCACGAGGACTCCGCCGAGGCGCTGGCCGGCGGCGAGGCCCTGCGCCTGAGCGCCACCGAGTTCCGGCTCCTGCATGAGCTGGCACTGAACGACGGACACGCCCTGAGCCGCTCTCGACTGATCGACGCGGTCTGGGCGCAGTCGCCGCCCGACACCCCGCGGGTCGTCGACACCTCCATCCAGCGGCTACGTGCGAAGCTGACCGCAGCGAACGTCTCGACGCCGCAGCTGGAGACCGTCCGCGGGATCGGATACCGGCTGCGATGACCACCCGTCGTCATCGTCGCCCCACCCTCCGTACAGCCATCGCCCTCGCTCTCGTCGGCAGCACGATCGCGGTCTCGGTCCTCGTCACCGGGGTCGTCGTGCTCACGGCGGGGCGGATCGTCTACGAGTCGCGCCAGCAGGGTCTGCTCGACGAGTTCTCCACGACCGCGGACGCCCTGTTCACCTCCATCTCCACCGCGTCTGCGGAGGACACCTGGAAGTACTACGCCGAGATCCTTCCCGGCGAGACGGTCATCATCGACCTCGACAGCGGCCGCAGCGCCGGCGAGCTCCGACCGGACCAGGTGCCTGACGCACTGGCCATCGACGACACCGGTCGCTCCGGGGAACTGACCTCGCTGATGACCACGTTCGAAGGGCGCGAGGTCTTCTTCGTATCGGTGGTGCGGGACGACCTCCCGCAGGACCCCACCGCCCGACTCGCGGTCGTCACGGCCTACTCGATGGAGCCGCAGCGCGAGCAGGTGCACGAGCTCATCCTCTCCGGGGTGCTCCTCAGCGGCGGCGTGGTGGTGCTCGTCGTGCTGATCGAACGTCTGCTCGGCGGGGCGTTGACGCGCCCGCTGCGCCGTCTGGTCGACACCGCGCACGCGGTCGGGTCGGGTGAGGGACCACCGGCATGGAAGCCGTCGTTCGACGACGTCGACCGGGTGGCCGACGCCCTTCACCTCTCCTCCGAACAGTTGGGTGCCACCATCGCGCAGCTGCAGCGCCGGGAAGCGGAGTCCAGGCAGCTCGTCAGCGACGTCGCCCACGAACTGCGCACGCCCCTCACGTCGATGATGGCGGTCGACGAGCTCCTCGACGAAGACGAGCAGACGACGACTGAGGAGCGGGCCGTCGCCGCTGCGGTCGTTCGCAGCGGAACACGCCGCCTGCACTCGCTGATCGAGCACCTGCTCGAGCTCTCCCGTCTCGACGCCGGGGTCGCGCGGGTACACCGCACGACCGTCGCGCTCCCCGGGCTGCTGACCGACGTGATCGACGCGACAGGCGTCGATGTCGTCGAACTGCGGGCCTCGCCCGGCCTGCGGATCCGCACCGACTCATCGCGGCTGCACACCGTGGTGGCGAACCTGCTCACCAACGCCTCCCGGCACGGTCGCCCGCCCGTCGCCGTCCGCGTTCACGAAGACGGCGACGCACTGCACATCGATGTCGGCGACCAGGGCCCCGGCATCCCCGAGTCCGACGCCGAGCGGGTGTTCGACCGCTTCGTCACCACCGACCGTTCGCGCTCCGACGGTGCGGGAACCGGGCTCGGGCTCGCGATCGCCCGCGACAGCGCCCGACTCCTCGGCGGCGATCTCACGCTGCTCCCCCTATCCCCCGGTGCGACCTTCCGCGTGACTCTTCCTCGCCTGTGACACTCGTGTGACATTCGTCATCGACACTGGCCGTTCGCCGATGTCGAGAGGTCTTCCCATGAGTCTTCCCCCGTCCCCTTCTCCGAGCAGACAGCGCCGGAGACGTCTGCGGCGCTTCCTCACCCTGACCGCTGTCGCCATCCTGGTCATCGGCGGGGGAACGGTCGCGGTCGCCGCGATCCGGTTGTCGCAGAACGTCGCCACGGTCGAGCTGCAGCCCGCGCGCACGGATGAGCCGCCCGTCGTCGCGGATTTCGACGGCGCATTCGATGTCCTGCTCGTCGGCTCCGACGGCCGGACAGGGCAGGGTGCCCAGTACGGCGAGGGCGGCGACGTCGAAGGCAGCCGGAACGACGTCACCCTGCTGCTGCACGTGAACGAATCGCACGACGCGGCCACCGTGATCTCCTTCCCCCGTGACCTGCTCGTCGACATGCCGGCGTGCTCCGATGCCGACACCGGAAGGTCGTGGGATTCCGGTCGCCGAGTGCAGTTCAACGAATCCCTCGCCCGAGGGGGGCTGGGGTGCGTCGCCTCCACGGTCACGGCGCTCACCGGCATCGATCTCGCCTATGCCGCGGAGATCAGCTTCACCGGGGTCATCGACGCCTCCAACGCCGTCGGCGGCGTGCCCATCTGCTTCGCCGGCCCGATCCACGATCGGCACTCCGGTCTGGAGATCCCCGAAGCGGGGACCTACGACCTCAGCGGAGAACAGGCTCTGGCGCTCCTGCGCTCCCGATACGGCGTCGGCGACGGGAGCGACCTCGCCCGCATCTCGACCCAGCAGGTGTTCCTCTCCTCGCTCGTGCGCACCCTCCGCGATCGGTCGACGCTCACCGATCCGGTGAAGCTGTACGGGATCGCCGATGCGGCGACCCGGAACATGACGCTGTCCACGCCGCTCGCCGACCTGGGCACGCTCGCGTCGATGGCGAAGGTGTTCAGCGACCTGCCCCTCGAGAACATCGCGTTCGTCTCCTACCCGCACCTTCCGGCCGGCGATCGCGTCGTCCCCGACGAGCAGGCCGCGGCCGCGCTGATGGAGCGGGTGAAGTCCGGCGAGACGGTGAACATCAGTGCCGACCACACGGGCCGTGGCAGCGAGCTGTCCGAGCCTCCGGTCGCCGCGCCGTCCGAGGAGCCGCCGGGGTCTGCGACGACCGACCCGGCACAGCCCGAGACCCTGCCGTCGAACATCGACGGGCAGAGCGCCGCGCAGGACACCTGCGTGCGCCCGTACTCGGGATAGTCCCGGCCGCGCCACTTCCACAGCACTCACCGATTCGGCCGACGGGCGATCGGCACGATGCGGTGCGGAGAGTCTGCGACACGACGTCGGGTACCGCTAATCCGACTTCTCGGGAAGGTATTCGGCGAGGTCTCGACGGCTTGTCGTCGCGGTCTTCTTCATGATGCGGTGCAGGTGGCTCTCCACCGTTCGCACACTCAGCACCAACTCGGTGGCGATCTGCTGGTTCGACCACCCCATGGCAGCCAGGCGCGCGAGTTGGATCTCGCGCTTCGTCAGCAGGATGTCCGCGCTGCGGAAGCGTGCCGCGTCGAACGTCCCCGGTTCGAGTACGGAGATGAGTTCCTCGCCTGCACCGCGTACGCGTGCGGCGTCCTCGACGTGGCCGGCGTCTTCGAAGAGCCGTGCGGCACGGTCATAGGCGTTGACCGCGAATCCGGCACGCCCGGTCCGCAGCAGCCGGGGTGCGGACTCCTCCAGCTGGGTCGGATTCTTCGTGACGAGCGCCTCGACGTACGTGCGCAGGGCGCCGACGAACTCGCCTTCGACGGCATCGAGCCGCGGACGCACCTCTTCGAACCGCTCGGGATCCGGCCACAGCTCCAGCTCGATCAGGTGCACCAGCACCGCATTCCACCGTGCACCCCGATGCCAGAGTCGCTCGGCACCTTGGAGCAGCTCCTGACGCGCCGCGTCCGTGCGTCCGGCGGCGAGGTGAATCTGGCTGCGAGGCCAGCTCGTCGACATCGCCGGAAACGGCCCGTCCGAGATCACCAGACGCTCCGCCTGGTCCAGTCGCGTCTGCGCGAGTCCCGCACTGCCGGTGCGTCCCGCCACGATGCTTCCGATGCACAGCGCTCCCAGGAGGGACGTCGGCGCGTTCGAACTCGGAGTTCCGACCGCGAGCGCGGTCTCCACCAACGTCGTGGCCTCCCGGTAATCCCCGCGGATCAGCTGGCATAGGGCCGCGAAGTAGGCGGTCGTGCGCACAGCCGTGGCATCCGCTGAGGCGCGGGCGTGGTCGAGAGCGCTGTAGGCGAGAAGGGTGGCTTGGGAATGCTCCCCCTTCGCCAGGCGCACCATGCCGCGGATCGTCTCGTGGTCTGCCCAGTCCGCCCCCAGGCTGTGAGGATCCACCTCGGCGAGCTCTTCCTCCGCTGCCATGATCCGCCCTGCGACCAGCAACCCGGCGGCGCGGATCACGTGGACGGACCCGCGGACGTCGTCGGGGAGGCCGATCGGCAGCGCCACCTCTTCGCGGATGTCTCCGTCATATCCCTCGTACAGCATTTCGAGACGCATCCGTGCCGCCTGCAGCGCCGGCCGGAACTTCCCTGCGGAGGGCTCTCCGTCGCGCAGCAGTTCCTTCGCCTGCCCGACGTTTCCCCGTCCGGCGATCCAGGCCGAGTGCCACCCCCGCAATCGAATGGTGGGCATCAGGTCGTCGCCGTGGACCGTGCGGCCGAGGATCGAACGCACGTCGCGCGGTCCCAGATCCCCCGCGCCCAGCGCGAGCAGATACGTGAAGGCGTTCTCCGCAGTCGGATCCTGCTCCCACTCGGCTCTGGCACCGAGGAGCCGCGCGCGGGCGGCATCCTGCACGGAGCGAACGAACATCGCGTCCGGCTGTGCAGCGTGGAGATCGCTGACGTCGGCGACGCCGCGCACGAGCGATTCACCCCCGATGTAGCCCTGGTCCTCTCGAGACAACCGCGTGGCGCGCGCGGGAAGCGCCAGGTGACGGAAGTACTCGGAGATGAGGGGCGGTGCCACGGCCGACCGTTCCTGGCCGTTGACCGACTCGAAAGTGAGAAGTGCCTTCTCCTCGAGCTTCTCGACGAGAGGCTCGCCGAGAAGGGCGACGGCGCTGTCGAGGTCGAGCGGGCCACCGAGGCTCAACCGTTCGAGCGCGTCCCTCTCCCGGCGTCGCAGCGGTCCGATGTGACGTTCCACGAGACGCCCGAGCGTCGGGCTCCACAGTTCGCCCTGCGCGACCCACACGCCATCCACCAGGGCCAGTTGCCCTTCCTGGATGCCGACCTCCCAGATGCCGATCGCGAGCCCCGCGAGCCCTCCGGACTTCCCGAAGATGCGGCTCAACGTTGCGGGATCGATCGCCGCGTCCGCGCGCTGTTCCAACAGAGCCTCGAGCTCGTCCAGCCGCAACGGCTGCAGGCGAAGCTGATACGCGCGTCCGAGATGAGGGTTGCGCGCCCCCTGCAACACCTCCTTGACGCGGCGGTGCGTCGTCACGATGGGGAACATCATCTGATGCTGAACTGCGCGGATGACGCCCCACGATGCGTCGTCGAGGTGGTCGGCGTCATCGACGAGAAGGATGAAGTCACCCTTCGCCGCCTCTTTGAGACGTTGGGCGTACGCGCCGACGTCGGGCACCCGCGAGACCTGTGCGGTGTCGCCGATGAATGCCGCGAGTGCTCCCAGCGGTACGTGCTTCAATCCCGGCGACCCAGCGAGCAGCAGAACCGACGCGCCACTCGTCCGCAGCACCTCCTGAAGGCGTCGCAGGAATGTGGTGCGACCGTTGCCCGGCCGCCCGTACACCGCGACATCGACACCGGATCGCAGATAGGCGACCGCATCGCTGAGGGCGATCTGATTACCGAACATGCGCTCAGTCTGGCCCGGGAACGCAGAAGATGCGAGGGATCGCGAGCTTCGGGACCTCGATCGAGCCTCAGGACGCAACGAGGTGTGCTTCGATCACCGTGTTCTGAACGGAGCGCTCGCCGGAGGGAAGCTGCTGACAGGTGATGATCACGAGTCGTCCAGGGTGGTCGGCCCACAGCACGGATTGCGTGGAGAGCTCACTCTTGTCCACCGAGTACGAGGAATCGACTTCGTATACCTGCTCGCCCACGACGACCTGCGCACCCGCGAGCACTGCGGCGTGACCGTCGGCCACATCGATCAGGTAGTTGCCCGGCGCGACACCCGGCGCCGGCATCGAGTGCATGACGACGTAGGTCGTACCGGCCGAAGGGTCATCGGGGAGTCCCAGATTGCGTACGGTGTACGCCGACGTGAACCCCGGCGGCGTGATCTCGCCGTCGACCATGTCGAGCCCGCCGAGCGGCACGTCCAAGCCCACAGACGGAACCGTGAAGCGCTCGCCCGCATCTTCGACGACATCCATTCGGGCGAGCGTCTGCGGGTCTGCGATCGGGTCCTCGAGCACCACGGCGTTGCCGGCCATGTCGCGCGTCGATTCTGCCGGTGACGACGAGGCCTCGCCCGTGCCGACGGCCAGGAGCAGGACGACGGCGATGACGATCAGACTCACCGCCCCGGCGATCCAGATGAGCGGGGATCGGCGCGCGCGTCGAGCGGACGTGGAGTCAGGGCCACCGTGAAGAGGTGGGACGAGCGAGGTGTTCATGTCGTCCAGCTTGTGATGAGGGAGCGAGAGGATGGGCGAGTCCACGAGGAAGGACTCGCATCGCGAAGCCGGCCCGCGTCGTCGGTGAGACGACGGGACCGGCTTCGGAGACGGGAACTCAGCTGCGCTGAGCCCGGACCTTGCGGAAGCCGATCACGCCCGCGGCGGCCGCCAGCAGAGCGAACAGCGCCGACCCGCCGACCAGCCAGGGGGCGGTCGAGTCCGCATCCGCGGCGAGTGCTCCACCGGTGTGGACGGAGGGCCCGCCCGCAGTCGTCGCGCCATTGCCGGAAGCGTCGGTGCCGGTGTTGTCATCCGGGGTCGGTGCGGCCGTCGCGCTGACGGTCCACATGAAGGTGGTGGTGACAGTCGGCGCCGAAGCGGACGACGCCGACACCGTGACGGTGTACTCGCCGGCTACGGAAGGGGCGCCAGAGATCGCACCGGTCGTGGGATCGATGGTCACGCCGTCCGGCAGGTTGTCGGCGGAGTAGGTCAGCGCGGAGGAGTCACTCGACGACGCCTCGACCTGAACCGTCACATCGTCACCGACGGTGTTGGCCTGGTCGTCGACACCGTTCACGGTGATCGCGGGCGCGGGGACATCGTCGGAGGTCGCGACGGTGAGGTCGCTCGTGGCTGCAGCCGTGGGGGTGATCGCACCCGTCGTCGGGTCCATGGCTGCTTCGAGCATGCGACCCTCGGAACCGAACAGGGGGTGGAAGCCGTATCCACCGGCGATGACCTGGAGGGCGGAACCCTCTGCCGCGTCATCGTCGACCGTCACCTGGAACGTGGCGGTCTCCGGATCTCCTGAGCCGTTGTCGCCGACGCCGGCGGAGTCAAGCGCACCGGTGGTCCAGTTGAGGCGGTTGTCTGCATCGATGTCGACGGTGCCGCTCGTGGTCTGCAGCGAGCCGTCGACGAGGGTGGCATGGGCGAACAGGTCGGTCAGATCGGCTGCGGCGACGACGTTCTCGTTCGCGTTCCACAGATGAGTGAGCGCCGTGAGCGAGTAGGTGATCGTGTCTCCGGCCTGAACAGTACCCCCGGTTGCGGGAGTGCTGGCGAGAGTGAGGGCCTCCGAGTACCACTGCGACACATCCCAGGTCGCACGGCAGCCCGCGTCGCTGCCGGTCTGGCAGGTGCCTCGCACCGTATCGGTGCTCGTGGTGAGCGTGCTCGCCGTGACGGCGGCGGATTCGGAGTGAGGATCGGTGGTCCACGCTCTCATGATGAAAGGAGCGGAGACCAGAGCCGTCTTCCCTGCGGGGACGTCGAAGCTCAGGTGCTTGTTCTGCGTTCCGGACCAGGTGAGCGGAACGTCCACGCCGTCGATCGTCACGGAGGGCGCGGAGGTGTGACCCACGACGTCCTGTCGCCATTCCACACCGTTCGAACCGGAGGTGTCGAAGGTGAAGTCGACGACGCCGTCTTCGTCGGTGTTGTTCGAAGCGGCGATGCTGACGATCTGCTCGTCGCCGTTGGCCCACTCGGAGGTCGGGCTGACGGTGATGTCGAGAGCATCGGCCTCCGCTGCGCTGGCGGCCAGCGGAGCGCCGAAGAGCCCCCCGGCGAGGATGGCGACCGCGCCCGCGCTCAGCGCGAAACGGCCGGACTTGGCGTTTCTCATGTTCTTCCTTACTTCGGCGCCCGAATGGAGGATCGGCCGCTGCTGTCGATGGGCACGGTTCGCGTTGTGCTGTCCCCCAGATCTGCGGACCGTGTACAACCCACCTCACAGCACCTCTGCGAGCTCCTCGGTTGATGGCATCCGCTTGACGTGGCGTTTCCGACCTAGTGCAGTGATGACCCGCGGCCTCCTCAGTGGCGGTGCGCGCCGGAATCAGAAGAAGAGCGTCGGGGGATCGTGATGCACGCCCTGCATCGGACGCCGTGGGCATCGTGTGGGCGCGCGAATCGCGGAATCGGCAGGGTGCCATGGCGCCCGAGCCGCCGAGACGACGAGGCCGCATCGCTGTCGATGCGCGTGCAGACACCTACGGAGCCGGCATCCACCACTTCTCCATCCTCGAACGACACCTCAGTCGAGGACCGTTGACACTCATCAGAAGCCGAACCGCGCCGGAAGGCTCTCCCGGTGTGGTGCGATGGCACCGGTGATGAAGGCGGTGGGGACTGTCTTCATCTCGGAGCGGCCTCTTCCGCTCCGCCCCGTGCTGGCTCCCCGGCCAGCGGAGGCGGGTGACCCGCGCTCTCCCCAGTGCCCGGTCACCCCCTCCATCCCTCTCGGGCGCACGGCCGTCCGCCGGACGCCTCCCACCGGGGCCCGTTCCTTCTCAGGACGCACCGTTCGAGGTCAACTGCTCCGATCGGGCGCATCCAGCGGCACCCGCATGTTGAGGACGACCAGCGCCACTGCGCCGATCGCGGAGATCACGGCGGGAATCCAGAAGAGTTGCGGCAAGCCCAGCCACAGCGAACCGATGCTGCCCACGAAGCCTCCGACGGCGGCGTTGATCGCATAGGAACTCATGAAGACGCTGGTCGCCATGCCCACCCGTGCCGGAACCAGCCGTTGCGCCACCGTGATCCCCAGCACGCCGAACGTCGCGATCACACCCGCCATGAGCACCTGTCCCACGATGAGCGGGGCGATGTGCGGCACGATCTGGCCGGCGGAAGCGTAGGAGACGTGCGCGGCGACCGCCATCAGGGCACCCGCGAAGAGCACGCGCGTGGTCCCGAATCGTGTCGCGAGTCTCGCGGCGAACGGCATCAGGAGAAGCTCGACGAGGGGCTGAAAGCCGATGATCGCACCGCGCACGCCCGCATCGACGGCGAGCTCGCCGTCCATGTACAGGGGCAGATAGGCGAGCTTGACCGTCTCACCGCACATGATGAGCACGTAGATCGCGGTGAACACGAGCAGCGGCAGCATCGAACGCGGATGCGGTACGGGCTGCGCAGTCGAGACCGGGGCCGCGCCACCGGGCTCGCGGATCGGAGTCGACAACACCCTGCGCGCGGCCGCGGAGTCGGTCTTCACGCCGATCAGCGGCACCAGCGAGAGCAGCACGCAGAGCCCCGTCACCAGCAGGAGGGGGCGCAACCCGATGAGCGCTCCGAGGACGGCACCGATGACCGGCCCGACGATCCATCCGAACGCCATGGCCATCCGCATGACCGCGACGACCTCGTTGTCGGCGGGAGTCGGCCTCCGGTTCAGTTCGTCCCTCACCGCGGCCTGCAGCTGCGCGGCGCCGGCCCCGGCCGTGCTCAACAGGAGCATGTTGATGGCGAACGGCATCCACGCCTGCATGGCGACGGCCATCAGAACCCAGCCGAGGAACCCGGCGAGGGCGGACAGGCGGAAGACCAGCAGCCGCGAACCGGCACGATCCGACAGGGACCCCACGACGTATCCGGCGATCGGAGCGGTGAGGTTGGTCAGGAAGTAGAGACCGGCCTGCGCCGTCGAGAGGTGGAGCTCGCCGACGAGGAACAGCGTGATCTGCGGAACCGTGACGGAGATTCCGATTCCGGAGATCACCAGGCTGATGAACACTCCACGCAGCAGCCGCGAACGGACGATGTAGCGCGAGGCGGAAACGGGTGCGCCCGACGAGTCCGCGGTTCCTGATTGCCGAGCCGCCACGCAGAACCATCCTCATTGCCGTGCGAAAAGGGGGGAACGGCAATGCTATCGAGAGGAACTCGGGCGGAATCCGGTCAGGAGCTGCCGACGGTCGACTCCAGCTTCGCCATGACCTGATTGATCGTGAACGACGCCGACTCCTGGCGGGCCGGGAACTCGGCGAGTGTGCCGAGCATCCGTCCGACGTAGGCCTGTGCCGGCACGAACAGGAACACGTGGTCGAGCACCCAGTCCCAGTAGGTGTTCGAGGTGATGTCGGCCCGCTCGAACGGATCGGTGCGCAGGTTGAAGAGTTTCGGGAAGCGCAGTTCGATGTAGGGCTCCTGCCACACCTGCAGGGTTCCCACCGCACGCTGCTCGAGGAACACGAGCTTCCAGTTGTCGAAGCGCAGGGCGGTGAGGTCGCCGTCGTCCGAGACGTAGAAGAAGTGCCGTCGCGGGCTCTGCTCGGCGGTGCCGGTGATGTAGTCGAGCTGGTCGTGCCCGTCGAGGTGCACCTTGAACGATGTGCCATGCAGATCGGTGCCCGCCCTCAGACGCTCAGCGATGTCAGCGTCGCCGACGGCCGCCAACAGCGTCACGAACCAGTCGTTGTGGCTCACGATCCCGTTGAGCGTCGTCCCCGCCGGGATGTGCCCGGGCCAGCGGACCATCGCGGGCACGCGGTACGCGCCCTCCCAGTTGGAGTTCTTCTCGTTGCGGAACGGCGTCATGCCCGCATCCGGCCAGCTGTTCATGTGCGGGCCGTTGTCGGTGGAATACATGACGATCGTGTTCTCGGCCAGCCCCAGCTCATCGAGCAGGTCGAGCAGACTTCCCACGACGTCATCGTGGTCGAGCATCGTGTCGTGGTACTCCGACTGCCAACGTCCCGCCCGTCCCTTGCTCTCTTCCTTGGTGTGGGTACGGAAGTGCATGTGCGTCGAGTTGAACCAGACGAAGAAGGGGGTGTCGTCGTCGGCCTGTCGGCGGATGAAGTCGGCTGCCGCGTCGCGGAACTCCTCGTCGACCGTCTCCATGCGCTTCTTCGTCAGAGGACCGGTGTCTTCGATGCGTTGGGTGCCGTCGTCGTTCGCCCAGGTGTGCAGCACTCCCCGCGGACGGAACTTCTCGCTGAAGCCCGGGAACTCCTCATCCGTCGGATAGTCGGGGTGCTCCGGCTCTTCTTCGGCGTTGAGGTGGTAGAGGTTGCCGAAGAACTCGTCGAATCCGTGCGCGGTCGGCAGATGCTCGTCGCGGTCGCCGAGGTGGTTCTTGCCGAACTGTCCCGTCGCGTAGCCGTGGTGCTTGAGCGCGTCGGCGATCGTGGGATCCTCGGGCTGCAGACCCAGCTTCGCGCCCGGCATCCCCACCTTGGTGAGCCCGGTGCGATACGGGTTCTGGCCCGTGATGAACGCCGCGCGTCCCGCGGTGCAGCTCTGTTCGCCGTAGTAGTCGGTGAACTTCACGCCCTCGTCGGCGATCCGGTCGATGTTCGGCGTCCGGTAACCCATGAGGCCGTCGGAGTAGGTGCTCAGATTGGCGATGCCGATGTCATCGCCCCAGATGATGAGGATGTTGGGCTTGTCAGCCATGACGACTCCTTGCTTCGACGCGTGAGACGGGCGATCGCCCTCGATCGAAGCTAAGCACTCCTTCGTACGGACACCCAGGGCGCCTCACTCGGAGCGGGTGAGGCGGAATCCGATGTGCGACATGCCGGTGTCCTCGGCCTGCGGCGAGCGCGCGGCTGGCCGGAAGCGCAGGCAGTAGTCGGGCGAGCACAGGTGGGAGCCGCCTTTGAGCACGCGACGCGGGATGTCGGGGAACCCCTCCTGCGCACTCGCGGCGGCGAGCAGGTTCGTGCGCTTGCCGGCGTCGACGGGGGTGTCGGACAGACGGATATGGCGCGGGGTGTAGAAATCGGTCGTCCACTCCCAGACGTTCGCGATCATGTCGTAGAGGCCGTACCCGTTGGGAGGGTACGAGCCGACCGGAGCCGTGCCGCCCACGCCCTGGTTGTCGTAGGGGAAGCGGCCGAGCCACGAGTTCGCCTGGGCGACACCGCCGGGGTAGGCTTCGTCGCCCCAGGCGAAGGGGGCACCGTCCACTCCCCCGCGTGCCGCGTACTCGTGCTCGACCTCGGTGGGCAGTCGCATCCCCACCCAGTCGGCGTAGGCGACCGCGTCCTCGAACGCGACGTGCACGACCGGATGCTGCAGCCGATCGTCGATGGACGAGTCAGGACCGAACGGACGACGCCAGTACGCGCCCGGCTGCCAGCGCCACCAGTTGCGCCAGTCGCCCAGATTCGTCGGCCCTGACGTCGGAGTGAACACCATCGCGCCCGGGACGAGATCGGCAGGATCAGCACCGGGGAATGCCGCAGGATCGAGCTCGCGTTCGGCGACGGTGACATACCCGGTGGCATCGACGAACTCGGCGTATTGCGCGTTCGTCACCTGGTAGCGGTCGATGAAGAACGACGCGACCTCGCGTTGGTGCGCCGGGCGCTCGTCAGGATAGAAGTCGTCGGACCCCATCAGGAAGGTGCCGCCCGGAATGTGGACCATGTCGCGCGAGTTCGTCACGTGCTCAGCGTAGTGTCCGCGTTCCGCGGCGTACGGGCCGATCTGCAAAGATCATCCGCATGATCACCGTTCACCTGCGCTACGAGATCGACCCCGACAAGCTGGAGGACTTCACCGCGTACGGGCGCACCTGGATCCGTCTCGTGGAGAAGCACGGCGGTACCCACCACGGCTACTTCCTGCCCAGCGAAGGTGACAGCGACGAGGCCTTCGCGCTGTTCTCCTTCCCCTCCCTGGCGGAGTACGAGGTGTACCGCACCGCCTCGAAGACCGACCCCGAGTGCGTCGATGCGTTCGACTTCGCGCGCAGGACACGGTGCATCCGCCGCTACGAGCGCCGCTTCCTGAGCCCGGTCTTCGAGGGGGCGTAGGCATGAATCCGCCGGCCGTCGAGGTCGCCGCGCTGACCGCCCTCGCCACGCTGTCGACCCCACGGCTCCGGCTCGAACCCCTGGGCGTCGCTCATCTCGACGGCGTATGGGAGGGCCTGTTCGACGCGGAGTCGCTGCGGCTCACCGGTACGCGTCAGACCTTCACTCGCGAGGCGGTCGTACGGCATCTGGAATCTCTCGCGGATCGCGCCGATCGCGCCGACTGGGCGATCATCGAGCGCGCGACCGAGGAGTACGTCGGCGAGATCGTCCTCAACGAGCTGGAGGAAGACGATGCCGCGATGAACTTCCGCATCTCGTTGAATCCGGGCCGGGTCGGGCGCGGATTCGGCACCGAGGCGACCCGCGCCGTCCTCGACCATGCGTTCGACCGCATCGGGCTGCACCGCGTGAGCCTCGACGTCTTCTCGTTCAACCCCCGCGCTCAGCGCTCCTACGAGAAGGCGGGGTTCCGGTACGAGGGGCGCCAACGGGAGACGCTCTTCTGGGACGGCGAATGGGTCGACTCCATCATGATGTCCGTGCTGAGCACGGACGAGCGTCCCCGAAGCTGAGTCGGTCATGACTACCCCGCCTAGAATTGGATTTCATCTAATTCTGAGGAGGGCGGACATGGGAACGTTCGAGGTGTCCCGGCGCGGGTTGTTCGCGGCCACCGGGCTGGGGCTGCTCGGGACGACGCTGCTCGCGTGCGCACCGGCAGGATCAGTGGAGCCCCGTCGACCATCCGGCAGCGCGCAGCCGAGCACAGACCGGCGGATGGGCGCCGAGTGGGACAGCCATGCCCTCACCTTCATGTCGTGGCCCACCGCTCTGATCTGGGGCGAAGACGTCAGGTTCGTGCGCGACGACATCGCGAACGTCGCCCGCGCGATCGCGGAATTCGAACCCGTGGTGATGCTCGCCTCCCCGTCCGACGTCGACGATGCGGCCGCCCGATGCGGCTCCGCGGTCGAGATCGTCGAGTTGCCCGTGGACGATCTGTGGGCGCGCGACACGGCGCCAGTCTTCGTCGACGGCGCACACGGCGTCGAAGGCGTCGACTTCTCCTTCAACGGCTGGGGCGACAAGCAGGCGCATCCGAACGATGCTCTCGTGGCCCAGACGCTCCTGCGCGAGTTCGAGATCCCGCGTATTCCGGCCGGCCTGGTCGGCGAAGGCGGTTCGCTCGAGACCGACGGCCTCGGCACTCTGCTCGTGACCGAGAGCTCGTTGGTGAACGACAACCGCAATCCGGGGCTGAGCCGCGACGAGATCGAGGAGAGACTCGTGACGCTGCTCGGCATGCGGAAGGTGATCTGGTTCGACGGGGTGTACGGCGAAGACATCACCGATGCCCACATCGATTCGCTCGTGCGCTTCACCGCGCCCGGAGTCGTGCTGCTCGACACCCCGGGGAAAGGGTCGCCCGACGACGTCTGGTCGCGCTCCAGCGCACAGGCGCGATCCGTCCTCGAGGAGGCGACGGATGCCGACGGGCATGGCTTCGAGGTCATCGACCTGCCTCAGCCCGACTTCGGCGAGATCCGCGGATCCGGTGACGACTTCCTCGCCTCCTATGTGAACTTCTTCGTCGGCAACGGCGCGGTGTTCGTGCCCGAGTTCGGCGATCGTCGCGCAGACGACCGTGCCCGCGGCATCCTGCAGGACCACTTCCCCGATCGCGAGATCGTGTCGCTCGACATCGACACCGTGGCATCCGGCGGCGGCGGCATCCACTGCGCGACCCACGACCTGCCGGGGACGCCGTGACCGCCCGGCTCGCAAAGGGCGCGGCCCGTCAGAAGATCGTGGTCGATGCCACGGCCGCAGCCATCGCCGAACTCGGACTCGCGAACGTGCGCGTCGCGGACATCGCCGAGCGGGCCGGCATGACCGCGGGGCACGTGACGTACTACTTCCCGTCGAAGACCGACCTGCTCATGCTCGCCATCCGCCGCAGCGAGGAATCTCTCGTCGAGAAGGTCGATGCCGAGCTCCGCATCATCGATCAGCCGTGGGCACGGCTGGAGCGTCTCCTCGAGCTGTCGGCATCGGACGGACGAGGCGACCCGGGCTGGATCCTCTGGTTCCAGGTGTGGTCCGACGCGGCGACCGACGACGCGGTCGCGGCGGTGCACGGCGAGCTCGACGGCCGCTGGCGCAGCATCCTGCGTGAGATCCTCGCCTACGGGCGGGAGCGCGGCGCCTTCACCTTCGACGACCTCGATGATGCGACCGACGTGATCTCGGCAGCCGTCGATGGCCTGTCGGTGCAACTCACCGTGGGTGCGCCCGGATTCGATCGCGAGCGGATGCTGCGCCTCTCCCTGCAGGTCTGCTCGGCATTCCTGGGCATGAGGGCCGACGTTCGCTGACAGGGCACCCGAGCTGGACCGAGACGGCGCTACTCCGACGGGCGACCGTCGGCATCGGCATCCGCGTCGAGTCCGAGGTGGGCGCGCAGGGCCGCAGTGACCTCGTCGACCGCGGCCAGCTGCTCGGCCGAGAGCGCGTCGACGAACAGGTCGCGGATGGCGCGGAGATGGGGCACGTTTGCGGCGCGGAAGGCCTCTGCTCCCTCGTCGGTGAGGTGCACGTCGACACCGTGCACGCCGTCCGCTGCCGGGACGCGCCGGACGAGACCGCGTTTCTCCATCCGTCCGAGATGATGCGACAGGCGACTGCGCTCCCAATCGATCAGGGCCGCCAGTTCGGACGACCGCGCGGCATGCCCGGGAGCTTCGCTCAGGGCGAGGAGCACCTGGTAGTCGCCGGAGGAGAGTGACGACGAGTTCTGGAGCTGCGCGCCCAGACGATCCCGCAGCGTTGCCGACGTCTCGACGAAGCCGCGCCAGATGCGCAGCTGCTCAGGCGTCGGCGTGCTGCGGCGGCGTTCTTCGACCATCACACCTCCCGGGAATTGATACGTCAATCCTACGGTTGCAGCCTATTGACACGTCAATCCGGAGGCGCCGGGTCGTGCAGAAGGGTCGTGATGGAGATGACGGAACTCGAGTTCGGGCTGAACTCCTTCGGCGAGGTGGCCACCGACGCCGGTCGCGTCATGTCGGACGGCGAGACGCTGCGGCTGCTCGTCGAAGAGGCGCAACTGGCCGAGTCGGTCGGTCTTGACGTGTTCAGCATCGGCGAGCACTATCGCGAAGGCCACATGGACTCGGCGACCCCCGTCGTGTTGGCCGCCGCGGCGCAGGCCACGTCGACCATCGGCCTCGGCTCGTCGGTCACCGTGCTGTCGACGCAGGACCCGGTGCGGCTGTATCAGGAGTTCGCTACCGTCGACGGGCTCTCGGACGGCCGCGCCCAGCTCATCCTCGGACGCGCGTCGGCCATCGAGTCGTTCCCTCTCTTCGGCTACGACATCGCCGAGTACGAGCAGATCTTCGAGGAGAAGCTCGACCTGTTCCTGCGCCTGATGCGCGAGGAGCGCGTCACCTGGAGCGGCACCTACCGCAGCCCGCTCGAGAACGTACGACTGCAGCCGCGGATGCCGGAGGGCGGCATCCCGGCCTGGATCGGCATCGGCGGCAGCCCCGACTCCGTGATCCGCGCGGCCGAGCACGGACTGCCCCTGATGATGGCGATCATCGGCGGACGCCCCGAGCGCTTCGCCGGCCACGCGCGTCTGTATCTGCGCGCCCTGGAGCAGTTCGGGCGGGCCGAGCTGCCGATCGGGCAGCACTCGCTCGGCCTGATCGCCGACACCGACGACGAGGCGAAGAACGTGCACTGGAAGCACTGGGAGCCGGTCGTGACCCAGATGAGCAAGGAGCGCGGTTTCTATGCGCCCACGCTCGAGCGCTACGAGGAGGAGGTCGACACCGGGGCGCTCTACGTCGGCTCTCCCGAGACCGTCGCACGCAAGCTCGCCGCCGCCGTGCGCAGCAATCACCTGTCCCGGTTCGACCTGAAGTACGACATCATGCACTTGCCGAAGGACGCGCGTGCACGCAGCATCCGCCTCTTCGGAGAGAAGGTCGCCCCGCGCGTGCGCGAATTGCTCGCCGAGGATCCGGGAGAAGGAGCGTTCGCCGACCCCGGTGTCGCCCAGATCACGAAAGACGGCAAGGCCGTCCACGCCTGAAGGAGAGCGTCATGAACGACACCATCGAGACCATCGGCATCCTCGGCGCCGGCAAGGTCGGCACCACCATCGCGCGCCTCGCTCTCACCGCGGGGTATCGGGTGCTCATCGCGGGCTCGGGCACACCGGAGCGGATCGCGCTCACGATCGATGTCTTCGCGCAGGGAGCGACCGCGGTGACGGCCGAGGATGCGGCGGCCGGGGCGGATGCCGCCATCCTCGCCCTTCCGCTGGGCAAGTACCGCACGCTTCCGGTCGAGCAGCTGCGCGGAAAGCTCGTGCTCGACGCCATGAACTACTGGTGGGAGACCGACGGCATCCGTGACGATCTGAGCGACCCCCGCACCTCGACCAGCGAGCTGGTGCAGGAGTTCCTGACCGTGTCGCGCGTCGTGAAGGCCCTGAACCACATGGGCTATCACGACCTCGAAGACGAGGCCCGGCCGGCGGGAGCGCCCGGACGCAAGGCCATCGCCATCGCGGGAGACGCGCCAGCCGACCTCGCCGCGGTCGCGGAGCTGATCGACAGGCTCGGCTTCGATCCGGTCGTCCTCGACACCCTGTCGGCCGGCGCGGCACTCCAGCCCGGGAACCCGGCATTCGGCGCCGATGTCACCGCGGAGGAACTGCGCGGGCTGATCGACGAGCGCGTGCGATCGGCGTAGTCAGCCCGCGGCGATCCACGATCGCGTGAAGCCGAGCACCCCGCAGCAGCGATCGCCGCCCCTGCGGATTCGGCCGACTGCGCATTCGCGAAAGCCCCGGTGCTGCGGGCGATGTCCGCATCCAGCTAACTTGCACGTTGGTGTGCACGTACTGTGTAAACTCGTCCTGTGAAACAGAGCTGGCGGGTCTACAAACGCGACGTCAAGAGACTCTCCCGCGTACCCAAAGCCTGGATCATCATCATCGGCGTGCTCATCACCCCCGCCCTATACGCCTGGTTCAACATCAACGCCTTCTGGGACCCGTACGCCAACACCGCGAACATCCGCGTCGCGGTCGTCGACCTCGACGAGGGCGCCACCTCTGACCTCACCGGCCACATCGACATCGGTGAGCAGGTGACCGAGCAGCTCGAGGACAATGACCAGCTCGGCTGGACTTTCATGGGCGAGGACGAGGCTCAAGACGCCGTGAAGAGCGGCGATGTCTACGCCGCCATCGTCATCCCCGCCTCGTTCAGCGAAGACCTGCTCAGCATCACCAGCGGCGACTTCACCCAGCCGGCGCTGCAGTACTACGTCAACGAGAAGGCCGGAGCGATCGCGCCGAAGATCACCGACGTCGGCGCCTCCGAGCTCGACAAGCAGGTCACGAGCGCCTTCAAGGAACAGGTGGCCCTCGCAGCGACGAACGCCCTCAAGGACGTCGGCGACTCCACCGAGCTGCGACTGCTGAACGCCAGGGACAACACCCTCGATGCCTTCGACCAGGCGACGCAGACGCTCGCCTCGGCCCGCGAGAACCTCGCCGAGACGCAGGACGGGCTCACCTCCTCACGCGGCACGCTCTCGTCTGCACGGAACACGCTCGGTGACGTCGACAAGACGCTCGGCGACGTGCAGAAGTCGCTCGCTCAGACGCAGTCGATCATCGCGGAGACGCAGAAGGAGGTGATCGCCTTCACCGACAGCGCCACCACCGCGTTCCTCCAGGGCACGACCCTGCTCGCCGACGCCTCGTCGAAGGCGAACGTCTCGATCACCCGTCTCACCCAGAGCCTCGAACAGGCCGGCGTGCGCATCGACGCGGGGATCGACGATGTCTCGAACGTGCTGAAGGCGAACGAGGCGGCGGTCGCCCGGCTGCAGACGCTGCTGGACAACACCGAGCTCAGCGACGACACGAAGCAGCGACTGACCGGGGTCATCACCTCGCTGCAGCAGCGCAATGCCACCGACCAGCAACTGCTCGCGGACCTGAAGAACCTCAAGACCGGCGCCTCCGACACCGTGCGCTCCATTCAGGCGACGGCCGACGCTGTCGACAAGGCGATGCAGGACACCAGGGATGCCTCCTCCGCCATGCGCGACATCCTCACCCGCACCGTTCCCTCCCTGAACAGCGCCATGTCGCAGTTGTCGGCGAGCGTCGGATCGTTCTCGGGGGCGCTGGACGCGCAGAAGGGCGTCCTCGCCCAGGCCGATCAGCTGCTGGCCGGGTTGGACTCGCAGCTCGTGGCCACCTCGGCGGCACTGGCGAGCTTCGACGACGACCTCGCCGGGATCGAACAGGGTCTGCAGACGTCGCGCACCGACGTGGTCGCGGCGGGCGCCGCATCCGAATGGGGTCTGCTCGGCACCCTGACCGATCTGGAACCCGAGCAGATCGCCCAGTTCATCTCCTCCCCCGTCGAGGTCGACGAGCACCTGGTTTTCCCGGTCGACACCTACGGCTCGGCGATGGCCGCGCTCTTCACGAACCTGTCGCTGTGGATCGGTGCCTTCGTGCTGATGGTGATCTTCCGCGTCGAGGTCGACACGGAAGGCGTCGAGGGGGTCACGGTACGCGAGGCCTACTTCGGCCGCTTCTTCCTCTTCGCGACGCTCGCCGTGGGCCAGGCGCTGATCGTGTGCATCGGCAACCTCATCATCGGCGTGCAGACGGTCAGTGCCGCCGCCTTCGTCGGCACCGGTGTGCTGATCGCCCTCGCGTACGTGAGCATCATCTACGCCCTCTGCGTCGCGTTCGGACACGTCGGCCGCGGCCTGTGCATCCTGCTCGTGATCATGCAGATCCCCGGAGCATCCGGGCTGTACCCGATCGAACTGATGCCCGGGTTCTTCCGCGCGATCTATCCGCTCCTCCCGTTCTCCTACGGCATCGACGCGATGCGGGAGACGATCGGGGGCTTCTACGACGGCCACTACTGGCGCTTCCTCGGCGCCCTCGCCGTGTTCGTCGCCCTCGCGTTCCTCCTCGGACTCGTCCTGCGCCGCCGCCTCGCGAACTTCACCCTGCTCTTCAACCGGCAGGTGCTCTCGACCGACCTCCTCATCGGCGAGAAGGTGCAGGTCGTCGGCAGCGGATACCGGCTCACCGACGTGATCCGGGCGCTGTCGAACCGCGCCGAATACCGCGACGACCTCGCTCGCCGCGCCGAGCCGTTCACGCGCCGCTACCCGACACTGCTGAAGGCGACGGTGCTCACGGGGGTCGCCGGGCTCGTCGTGCTCGGCATCCTCACCTGGGCGCTCCCCGGGTCGAAGGCTCTGCTGCTGGGGCTGTGGACCCTCTGGATCCTGGTGGTCATCGGATTCCTCGTTGCGATCGAGTACATCAAGCACAGCTTCGAGAACGGGCAGGAGGTCGCTGCTCTCGACGACACCGAACTGCGCCGGCTCGCTCTCGCCGGCCCCGCCGGGCGCGAGGCCGCCCTGCCCACGGCGATGGTCGAACCGCTCGGCCCGGCCTCCCCCGCAGCCGTCGCCATGACCGCGGCCGATGTGCCGGAGGCGCCGGCCGCCGGCGCCGAGGCGGAAGCCCTGCTCACCGCGTGGTTCGACCCGGAACCGCCGTCGGAGCCTGCCGACGACGGGGAAACCGGAGCGGACACCGATCCTGCAGCCCCTGCGCAGGCAGCGGAGGCGGTCGTCGCCGACGCTGCGGAGGATCCTCTCCTTCCGGACGAAGACGAAGACGAAGACGAGGACGAAGACGAACCCGGAGCAGGACACACCGCATCGACAGCAGACGACGAGACCGCAGAAGGGGAGGACCGCGCGTGAAGGACATCCTGCGCCTGACGCTCCGCGACGTGCGTCACGCGACCCAGAACGTGATGGCGTGCATCGTCCTGTTCGGCCTGGTCGTCATCCCCTCTCTGTTCACCTGGTTCAACGTCATCGCCAGCTGGGACCCGTTCGCGAACACCAAGGACCTGAAGATCGCCGTCGCCAGCACCGACGCCGGGTACGAGAGTGACCTGGTCCCGATCCGGGTGAACGTTGGGGAGCAGGTCCTCTCTCAGCTCCGAGGGAACGACCAACTCGACTGGGTCATCACCGACGAGCACGACGCGATCGACGGTACCGAGTCCGGCGAGTACTACGCCGCGATCGTGCTGCCCGAGACCTTCAGCGCCGACATGCTGACGTTCTACGCCGACGGCGGCGACCGCACGCACATCGCGCTCTACACGAACGAGAAGAAGAACGCCCTGGCACCGAAGATCACCGGCCAGGGTGCGGAGGGGGTGTCGTCCGCGATCAGCGACACGTTCGCGCAGACGCTCGGTGACGTGGCGCTGGGCCTCATCTCGTCGATGTCGGACTACCTCACCGATGAAGACACGCAGGCGGCGCTCACCCGCGTCGATGCGCGCGTGGGAAGCGTGGGCGATCAGCTGCGCTCCGGGGCGCACACGGCCGACACTTTCACCGCTCTGCTCGAAGCGAGCAGGCCGCTGCTGGACAGCGCCTCAGTCCTGGTCGACGAGGCCGGCGACGCGTTCACGGACACCTCGGGTGCTCTCGGCAGCGGAGTGGATGCGGCGAGCACGCTGAAGGCGACCCTGCAGACGGCGGCGCAATCGCTGGCGGACGCCCTCGCGGCGACGTCGAACAGTTACGACGCCGTGGGCCAGCGCGTCGACGAGCTCTACGCGGGTGCCGGTTCGCTCAGCGGCAGCCAGGTGCAGGCGATCACCACGCTCGCCGAGCGCGTGCAGCAGCAGGTCGACCAGTACACCGCGGTGAAGAACACGCTGGAGACGCAGGTCGGACCGAATCTCCCTGAATCCGCACAGCCCGACTTCGCGGCCGTGATCAGCCGCCTCGACGAGGCGATCGCACGGCAGCAGGCGCTGCAGGAGCGACTGCAGAAGGCGGCGACCGAGGTCGCCGCCGGCAACGACTCGGCGCAGAGCTCGCACCAGGAGATCACGGCCGCGATCGCCGAGGCCAAGAAGGCGATCGCCGACGCCCGGAGCACCTATGACAACGGTCTGAAGGCTCAGTTGAACGCGCTCTCGTCGACGCTCACGCAGATCGGGTCCGATGTGTCGGCGATCCGCTCCGACCTGTCCGGCATCACATCGGGCCTGTCCGGAGCATCCGACTCGGTGCTGTCGACGCTGTCGCGCGCGCAGGAAGCCACGACGCAGCTGTCCGCATCGTTGAATGCTCTGGCCGACAGGTTCGATACCGTGCAGCAATCGATCGCGAAGGCTGCCGACACCGGGGACCTCAGCGAACTGATCGGCGCCGACCCCGGTGTGCTCGCCACCTCGCTCGCCGAGCCCGTACGCCTGGACCGCACCGCGGTCTTCCCTGTGGCCGGGTTCGGTGCGGCCATGGCGCCCCTGTACATGATCCTCGCCCTCTGGGTCGGCGCGCTTCTCATGACCGTGACGATCCGCGTCGACGTGAACGCTGAGACGCTCCCCGACCGCCCCGAGCTCACACCGACGCAGAAGTACCTCGGCCGCTACGGCATCTTCGGTCTGGTCGGTCTCGCGCAGAGCACGTTGCTGACGCTCGGATTGATCCTCTTCGTGCAGATCGAACCCGCGCATCCGCTCCTGCTGATCCTGGCCGGGTGGGCGATCTCGACCGTGTTCACGCTCATCGTCTACACCGCGGTCGTGGCGTTCGGGAATGCGGGCAAGGCACTCGCCGTGCTGCTGCTCGTGATCCAGATCTCGGGCTCGGGCGGCGCGTACCCCCTGCAGCTGCTTCCCGACTGGTTCCAGGGCGTCAGCCCCTTCCTCCCCGCGACCTATGCGGTCAACATGGTGAGATCGGCGATCGCCGGCGTCTACCAGGCCGACTTCTGGTGGGCGCTCGGCGCACTCGCACTGTTCATCGTTCCCGCGCTGCTCCTCGGACTCGTGCTGCGGCGTCCGTTGATGACGTACAACCGCAAACTGGTCGAAGCACTCGCCTCGACCAAACTGATGTCCTGACCCCCGCGCCCCCGCGAAAGGACCTGAAGTGACCGCACCGAACCCGCCGCGTCGACGCGATGCCCTGGCCAACCGAGAGGCCCTGCTGCGTGCGGCACAGTCGGTGCTCGCGACCAATCCCACGGCGTCGCTCGACGTCATCGCGCAGGCAGCGGGTCTCACCCGTCGCGCCGTCTACGGTCACTTCGCCGATCGCGACAGCCTGCTGCGCGAAGTGATCGCGGTCGGTGCGCAGCGGTTCAACGCGATCGCCGAGACGACCGACGAGTCCGACCCCCGGGTGACCCTGGCACGCATGGCGACGCGACTCTGGCGAGAGGCCTCCGCCGTACGCGCCTCGGCCAACATCGCCCTCGACGATGCGCATCTGGCCGACACCGTGCTCGCTCTGGCGCCCCTGCGTCGACGCATCCGCGATCTGACGAGGGTCGGAGTGGACTCGGGGGCGTTCCGCGCAGACATGCCGGCCGAGTTGCTCGCCTTCCTCATCGAGGAGACCGCCAGAGCCACCCTGCGCGAGCTCCGGCTCACCACGACCGACGCCGACTCGACCGTCGTCCGCGTGGTGCTGAGCATCGTGGGCCTCTCGTGGAGCGAGCAGGCAGAGCTGATCGACGCGCACCCCGAGATCTTCGCGCAGGACTAGGGAGCCCGCAGCGAAGGGCATCTCCGGCGCACCTCCTCCGGCCGGCTCGACGGATCGTCGGCACGGGCGGGAGAATGGAGCATATGTCCGCGAGATCCCGCCGGCCGCTGCTCTCCTCCGTGCGCCGCCTGCTGCACACCGATCCCTCGGCCGTCGCGCATACCGAGGCGATGCCCGTCATCGACGAACGCACGGTCCCCCGGGTGCTCGACCTGGCGACCCGGATCGGCGAATCGATGTTCGCAGTGGGCGCCTCCGCGCATGAGGTCACGCTCGCGATCACCCGTGTGTGCGACGCCTACGGGATGAGGGGCGTGCAGGTCGACGTCACCTACAACTCGATCACAGTGTCGTTCCACCTGAGCGGCGAAGTCTGGCCCGAGACCCTGGTGCGCGTCGTGCGTGTCACCGCCCCCGATCACGCGAAGCTGCAGCGCGTGCAGGCCCTGGTCGCCGACATCGACGGCGGCCTCGACCTCGAATCCGCACGCACCACGTTCCGCGCCATCCGACGGGTGCCGTTCCGCTATCAGCAGCCGGTCGTGATCGTCGCGCGCGCCCTGCTCGCGGTCGGTGTCAGCATCATGCTCGGCGCCTCCCCGATCATCGTCGGTCTCACGTTCGTCGCCGCCCTGTGCGCGGCACTGACCCAGGCGGGCCTCGCCCGACTCCGAGTGCCGCTGTTCTTCAGTCAGATCGCCGGAGGCTTCGTCACGACCGTCGTCGCCGTCGTGGTCTCCGCACTCGGTGCCGCGGGAATCGAACCGTTCGTCGACATCCGCCCCTCGATCATCGTCGCCTCGGGCATCGTGCTCATGCTCGCCGGCCTCACCGTGGTCGGCGCCGCGCAGGACGCGATCGACGGCTTCGCCCTCACCGCCGGCGGGCGCATCCTCGACCTCACCATGCAGACCCTCGGCGTGGTGATCGGCATCCTCGTCGGCCTGGAACTCGGCGGCGTCCTGGGCTTCACCATGGACCTCCCGGATGACCCTGCACCGTTCGGGCCACTCGTGAACCAGTTCGCCGGAGCGATCATCATCGCGGTCGCCGTGGCCGTGTTCAACGGAGCCGGCATCCGCATCATCCTGGTCAGCGCCCTGCTCAGCGCCGTCACCCTCGCCGGCTACTCGACATCGGTGGCACTGAACCTGCACCCCGCGGCGGCGAGCGCGGTCGGTGCCCTGTTGGCGAGCTTCCTCGGAATGCTGATCGCACGCAACCTGCACGTACCCTCGGTCGCGGTGACCACCGCCGCGATCGTGCCGCTGGTTCCCGGGGTCGCCGTGTTCCAGGGCCTGCTCGAGATGGTCCACGCGGCCGGCACCTCCACCGGCATGCTGCTCGCCGGCGGATCGCTCATCGATGCGGCGGTCATCGGAATCGGCCTGGCATCCGGCGCCTCGCTCGGCCTCTACCTCGGCACCCCGGTGCGTGCCACGCTCGCGAGCGTCGCGAAGACGCGGGCCCGCGTCCGCCGCTGACCGACGCCCCCTCGCCCCCTCGCCCCCCTCGCCCCCCACACGTCGAGTGCACGGGATCTCGCCGAGTGCACGGGGTGCTCGCGTCGATAAACCGTGCACTCGCGGGCAAGCCGTGCACTCGGCGAACCGCGGGCACCAGCAGCATCGGGGGCCGGATTCTGCGCTCGTGGGCGCCCGCCTGTCAATGGGCAGGCGGGCGGAGGGCTCAGGGCCGAGACTGGTCGGTCACCCACCGATCGATCGGAGCACCTGATGTCTGACCCGCAGAACCACACGGACGACCGCCCCGAGGTCGAAGCAGAAGGCATCGACCCCGACATGCCCTCAACCGACGACGACCTCGATGACGACGAGAACGGCGACATCGACGTCGAAGATCTGCCCTGAGAAGAAGATCTGCCCGGAGAAGACCGGCACGACGAAGGAGCCGCACATGAGCACACGCGATCGCAACGACATCAGCACCGAGCCCTCTCCCGGCCCGGACGAGAACGACAATCTCGGAGCCGAGGACGGCAAGGGGACCCCGCCGACCGTGCCTCCCACGGACAAGGAAGACACGGACAAGGAATACACGGACGGGGACGACACGGACAAGGAAAAGGACGTCCTCGCCGACGATCCTCAGCGCGACTGACGACGGCGGGCGGCTACCGATAGCCAAGCGCCGGCGAACGCGAACGCGATCCCGGCGGCCGCGAGCGCGGGGCCGTCCCCTCCGGAGCGCGCGAGTTCACGCGGAAGCGTCGGATCGCCCTGATCGACGGCCGCCGCCGGCGCGGCGACGACCTCGCGTGTGAGGGTCTGATGATCCACGGGCACAGAGCCGCCTCGAGCACCCGGGCTCGTCGCCTCGACATCGACGACGATCGCGGTGCCGCCCGTGACCACCAGGGCGGAGAAGGAGACCGTGACGCTGTCTCCGGGGGCGATCAGCCCCGTCCAGCGCAGCACATCGCCGTCGAGGACGGCAGCGCCCGCGGTCGCTCCGATCGGACGGTCGATGCGCGCTGCACGCAGCAGCGATGCCAGGTCGGCCGTCAGCGTCGCATCCGCCAGGGGCACGTTCCCGGTGTTCGTGAGCGTGAACTCGTACGCGACCCGGTCGCCGGGGCGCAGCGATGTACCCTCGGCCGGTGATGCGGCCGTGTCGAGGTCGAGCCCAGGCGACGCCGGCTCGGTGCTGCCGATCCCGCCACTGCGGCCGGTGTACATCAGCAGGGTGGACGTCTGAGTGGACCCCGAGGGGTCGTGGAGCGCGTCCGACACGGCGCCGATGGCATTGAACAGCCCCACCGCTCGACCGGCCTCCGGCACCGCGGGGTTGTCGGCGGGGAGATAGGTGACGACACCGGTGACCTCCCGAGGGGACGAGAGCACGTAGAAGGCACCGTCGACGGGGCGCGGGATCGTGGCGCTCACGACCGGGGTGCCGTCGAGGGAGTCGTCGCAGTTCAAGACGTAGTCGGTGCCGGCGACGAGAACGGTGCCACCGCTGACGGGGATGTTCACGGGGCCGGGGTCCGCAGAGAACTCGCGCAGCTGCACACCGGCGCAGTCCGGGGTCGATCCGGTGAACGGAGGGCTCGGGTCCGCGCCGGCGGCCACCCACTGGCCACCCCGGGCAGCGAGCGAGGAATCGCCTTCGGCCTTCGCCTGGACGACGAACCTGCCGGTCGAGGTGCTGGTCGCGCCGTGGACCCAGTGCCCGCCGACATACCGGAAGAGGTCGACCGCGACCCCGTACCCGACGTCGGCGGTATGACGCACACCCTCCGCGTCGAACACGGCGTGGTACGTCCCACCTCCCTCGCTGAGGATCCCGTTGCCGACGATCTGCAGGAAGAACGTGAACGTTCCGCTCACCTTCCGGCTGTTCGCGGCGGTCTCGGTGAACGTTCCGGTGACCGTATCGCCGTCGGCCGACTGAGCTGTCACGGCGACGTCGACGAGTGCCGCTCCCGCCGCATCGACGATCGATGCCCCTTCGCTGAGCACAGCTCGGGTGCCCGCCGGTGCACGCACCTCGAAGGTGTCCCCGGTGTTCGGGAGCTCGCGCTCCACGGTGAGGGTGACGGCGAGATAGGGCAGGGCCGCAGACGGGACCAGAGGATTCGATGCTTCGTACGGAGCCACCGAGATGTCGGTGACCGTGGGCGCGGATTCCGCGGCGGACGCCGGGGCATCCGCGATGACGACGGCTCCGAAGAGGATGCCGACGGTGAGCACCAGGGCGAGCGCGGTTCGGCGGAGGGAACGACGGGCGGCGGGCACGACGGAGACTTCTGAATGCTCGCTGATGACGCCTACCCGAGCTGATCGAGGACGAGTTCTCCGCGAGCGTTGAGGTTCTCCATCATGCGCTCGATCCGCTTCGTGTCGATCTCCGGCATCTTCGCGCCGTCGAACGCGAGCGCCAGCGGAATCGCGGGGTGCATCCAGATGGTGAGCCGGCCGGCGGGGTTCTTCTCCTCCGGCAGCCAGGTCATCATGAAGCTCTCGTGTCGGCGGAGCTTCGTGCCGATCACGATCTTCAGGTGCGCCAACGTCGCATCATCGATCTCGATCGGAGGTCGTGAGCTGTTGTACTCGAGAGTTCCCATGGTCTGAGGCTACTCCGAACGCACGCGCCCACGACGGGAGCTTCCGAGGTTCGTGACCGTCAGGTTCCGCGGTGAGCGCTGTCGGATGTCGTAGCCTCGACGCATGGTGAGCCCCATCGACAGCGCGGTCGTCGAGCCCCGGCCTGCCCCGCGGACCACGGCCGGACGTTCGCTCGCGGTGATCGGGCTCACGATCCCGCTCATGCTCCTCATCGACTACGCCGTGTCCTACGCGACGGTCGTCGCGCTCGTCGGCGGTCTCCCGTTCGTCCTGATCGCGGCGGTCCTCATCGCGTTCGCCGTGCTCGCGGCAGGCATCGCTGTCCTGGGCACGGCGTTCACGGGAAGGCCCGCGATCCTGGGAGGAGTGGTCGCCGCCGGGGTGCTCACGTGCGCGGGCGCGTTCGGACTCCTGAGCGGCATCCTCGGCCCCCTGGCTCTCCAGACCGATGCGCTGCTGCATGTCGCGGTGTGCACCCTTGCGGCTCTCACGCTCGGACTCTTCCTCGGGCCGATGCCGCTGCGGCTCGTGGGTGCGGTGTCGGTCGTGGTGCTGGTCGCCGTGCTCGCCCTCGTCCCGACGCCGACCGAGACCGCGGCCGTCGATCGCGCGAATGCCGAGAGCGACCGATTGGCCGAGGTGAAGACGAGCTGGATCGAGTCGGGGAACTTCCCGCTCGTGACCGACCTTCCCGGTTGGTCGAACGTCGAGGTCAGAGCGACCGGAACCGATGCCGCCACCTGGGTGCGCAGCGACACGGGTTCCGTCGCTCGCATCATCATCCAGTGGAACGCGGTCGACCCCGACCCGCTCGCGCCGTGCAACTTCATCGGCGGACCCGGGCTGGAGTGGGATCAGGGCTCCGAACACCTGCCGTCCTGGTGCGTGCGAACGGGCAACCGGTGGTCTCGCTCAGACGGAAGCGCCGTCTACACCCATGACGCGGGCACCGGCACCACCATGTGGATCATGGCGTTCGGCGGCTACGACGCGGAGCGGGTGGGCGGATCGACCGCTGCGACGGCCGAGGACATCGCCGCCCTGATCGCGTCGTTGCACCCCATGAGCCGCGATGACGCGGAGCACTACCTGCTTCCGACTTTCGACGGCATCGACAGCCCCGAGGTGCAGACGCCCGGCCTGTGAGCAGAGATCACGCACGGATCTCACCGCCGGATCCAGTGGAACGCGCGTGGGGCAACGCCAGATCCACGAGACTCACGATGAACTTCCCCGGCTCCTCGAACATGCACAGGTGCGCGGAGTTCTCGAACCAGACGACATCCACGGACGGCGCTGACACCTGGTCGATCCAGCGCTCCACCGGGGCTGTCGGCGTCGTCCAGTCATGGCGTCCGAGGAACTGCAGCATCGGCACCGCGAACGAGGTCTTCGCACGAGCGTCGAAGGACAGCAGGGCGGGGAGTACCTCGGGCATGGTCGCCTGTTGTCCGACACCGATCAGTGCCCGCTCGTCGTCCGTGTAGTGCGGCGACAGTCCGGCCGCGTCCGTGAAGTAGGCGAAGTCGGAACGGTAGGCGGAGAGTCCGCCGTAGTACTGCGCCCATCTCCGGCACGTCACGATGCGCTCGAGTGTGAGAGGCTGCGCGCCGGGATACTCGCCGAGCGACTGCAGTTCGGCGATGGCCTGCTCGTTCCCGTCGGCGAGCGCGCTGCGCATCGCGAACCCGTAGCTCTCGACCTCGTTCTCCGGCCCGGAGATCACCTGCCCGATCCCGATGTAGGCCCAGAGCAGGTCTGGCCGCCGCTCGGCCAGCGTGATGCCGATGATCGTTCCCCAGCTGTGCCCGAGCACGCCGACAGCGCTCACCCCGAGTTCATCCCGGAGCCAGGCGATCAGTTCCTCGAGGTCTCCGACGTACCGCTCGACGCTCAGATCCATCCCGTCGTGCACCCCCGCCGCAGACTTCCCGCTGGCGCGTTGGTCGTAGTTGACCACGGTGAAGTAGTCCTCGACTGCGCGTTGCCAGATCCACGACGACGGCAGCGAGGGAAGGGCCGGCCCGCCATGGCAGACGATGAGGACGGGGTTGCGGGTGTCGCGTCCTCGAATCGAGACGAACTGCTCGACGCCGCCGAGCTCGACGAAGGTCGTGCGATCGATCGCTTCGGGATTCGGGAGGCGGCACAGATCCGCGATCACTGCGCGGCCGGTTTCGTCGGTCATGCCGTCACACTAGCGAGACCTCGGTGCGGTCTTCTCGCCGCCGCGGGGTTCAGAGCAGGGCGGCCACCTTCTCGGCCGTCTCCTTCGCAGAGCCGGGGTTCTGGCCCGTGACGAGATTCCCGTCGACGACGAGAAGATCGCGTCGTAGGCCCGCATCCGGGGCCGGAGCCGGAACCTCAGACCGTCGCGGGAACGAGTTCCTCACGGAGGATCGCGGCGCCTGCGCTGAGAGCTCGCAGCTTGCCGCGGGCGATGTCACGGGACACCGGCGCCATGCCGCAGTTCGTGCTCGGGATGAGCTTGTCCGCGTCGACGAACCGGAGCGCGTTCCGAAGGGTGTCGGCGACCTCTTCCGGAGTCTCGATGATCGGGCTGGCCACGTCGATGGCTCCGAGCATGACCTTCTTGCCTCGGATGAGCTCGATGAGGTCCAGGGGCACGTGCGAGTGGTGGCTCTCCAGCGAGATGGTGTCGATGATCGAGCGCTGCAGAAGCGGGAACGACTTCTCGTACTGCCGCCATTCCGCGCCGAGAGTCGCCTTCCAATCCGTGTTCGCCTTGATCCCGTACCCGTAGCAGATGTGCACCACGGTCTCGGCGCGCAACCCTTCCGCCGCCCGCTCGAGCACCGCCACGCCCCAGTCCTGCACATCGTCGAAGAAGACGTTGAAGGCCGGCTCGTCGAACTGGATGATGTCGACCCCGGCTGCTTCGAGCTCCTTCGCCTCCTGGTTGAGGATGGTCGCGAACTCCCACGCCAGCTTCTCGCGGCTCTTGTAGTGACGGTCGTAGAGCGTGTCGATCATCGTCATCGGTCCGGGCAGAGCCCACTTGATGGGCTGGTCGGTCTGCTGGCGGAGGAACTTCGCGTCGTCGACGAACACGGGCTTCTCGCGGCTCACGGCACCGACCACGGTCGGCACGCTGGCGTCGTACCGATCGCGGATCCGCACGGTCTCGCGCTGGTCGAAGTCGACGCCGGACAGGTGCTCGATGAACGTCGTGACGAAGTGCTGCCGCGTCTGCTCGCCGTCGCTGATGATGTCGATACCCGCCACGCGCTGCTCCTCGACGGCGATGCGAAGCGCATCCTGCGTGCCCTCGATCAGCGCGTCGCCCTGCAGCTTCCACGGAGACCAGAGCGTCTCGGGCTCGGCCAGCCAGGAAGGCTTCGGCAGACTGCCGACGATCGAGGTGGGAAGGAGCTCGCGCATGATCGGTGATCTTCCTTTCGTCATCCGACGAAGGCCAAAGACGCGGCGGAGGTGCCGGCGGCCCACTGCTCGAGCAGCTCGCCGTGCGGCTTCATGAGGTGCGCCTCGGCATACTGCCCCTGCTCGGTCGCAAGCCGGCTCCGCTCTTCACGGTCGTAGGCGATCTTGGTCACCGAGTAGTCCTGCTGGTCGAGGGTCGGCCGGTAGATGCTCGCCGCCTCCGAGTTCGCGTTGTAGATCTCCGGTCGGTAGATCTTCTGGAACGTCTCCATCGTGCTGATCGTGCCGAGGAGCTGGAGGTTCGTGTAGTCGTTGAGCAGGTCGCCGCGGAAATAGAACGCCAGCGGCGCGACACTGCCGCGCGGCATGAAGTACCGCACCGAGAGGCCCATCTTGCCGAAGTACGCGTCGGTCAGCGAGGCGTCCTTCTGCTCGTACTCGACGCCGAGCACCGGGTGATGGTTCTCGGTGCGGCGGTACGTCTTGCTCGTCGAGACGCTGATGCAGATCACTGGCGACAGCGAGAAGCGCTCCCGGTAGGCCTCGGAATCGAGGAAGTGCTGGAAGAGCTTGCCGTGCAGGTCGCCGAAGTCGTCGGGAATGCTGAAACGGCCTGCAGCTTCGGTGGCCGCCGGCAGCCGCACGCTGAAGTCGAAGTCGCGGATGTACGACGAGAAGTTATTGCCCACGATCCCCTGGGTGCGCGTGCCCGTCAGACGATCGACGATCGCGACGTCCAGCACCTCCAGCAGCGGGAACTCCTGGTCCTCCCCCGCCGTGGCGAACTGCAGCGCGACCGAGACGATCTCGAGCTCGAGGGCGTAGCGGTCCCGGTCGGGGTTGTCCCAGTGCGCCAGATCGTTGAACCGACGCTCGATCATCGTCAGGGCGTTGCGGAGGTTCTGCTGACGGTGCTCACCCCGCGCCAGGTTGGCGAAGTTCGTGGTGATGCGGGAGTCGTCGGACGGCGAGTAGTCCTCGTCGAAACGGGTCGTCGTGATGCGGAACGTGAATTCGGATGCCATGAGCGGCCAATCGGTGGACTGATCGGCCGGGCTCGGCCTCGATCGGGGTGTCTCCATGATGACGACAAGGTGCCCCCATCGGGTAATGCGCGGCGACTATGTGATGACATAGGCTTTGTCTATGGCCAGGCGCTCGAACGGCATCACTCTGCAACAGCTCACCTACTACATCGAGGTCGCCGCGGAGGGATCGATCAGCGCCGCCGCCGACCTGCTCTACGTCGCCCAGCCCACTCTGTCCGCAGCGATGAAAGACCTCGAGAGCAGAGTGGGGAGGAGCCTCCTCGTCCGCTCCGCCCGCGGTGTGACGCTCACCACGGATGGCGTGGAGTTCCTCGGATACGCCCGGCAGGTCGTCGAGCAGGTCGCGCTCCTCGAGCAGCGCTATCTCGGTCGGCCACCGTCGCGACGTCTGCTCGGAGTGTCGACCCAGCACTACTCGTTCGCTGTCGACGCGTTGGTGCGGATGGTGAAGGCGACCTCGGCTGCCGAGTACGAGTTCTCCCTGCGCGAGACGCGCACGTGGGACATCATCGAAGACGTCCGCACGCTCCGCAGCGAGCTGGGGATCCTCTACCGGAACGACTTCAACCGCAACGTCATCGACAAGCTGCTCCGCGACTCCGGGCTCGCATTCCACCCGCTCTTCGTCGCCGAGCCGCACATCTTCATCTCCCGCAAGAATCCCCTCGCCGCGCGGGATCGCGTGACCCTCGACGATCTCGCCGATGTGCCGAGGCTCACCTTCGACCAGGGCGCGAACAACTCCTTCTACTTCGCCGAGGAGATCCTCTCCACCCTCTCCAGCCCGCAGGACATCCGCGTCTCCGACCGCGCGACGATCTTCAACCTGATGATCGGGCTCGACGGCTACACGATCTCGACAGGGATCATCAGCGACGACCTCGATCCCGAGATCGTCGCCATCCCGCTCGATGTCGACGAGCACATCGAGATCGGCTGGATCGGGCACGCGGCGATCCCGCTCACCGAGCAGGCGCTGCGCTATCTCGCCGAGCTGCGCGCCGTCGTCTCCGAGTTCGGGGTGGAGCTGCTCGGGTGAGGTCGTCGACGTCGACCAGCTGGAGCTCCGGACGACCTCCTCTTCCACGCCGTCGCGCACGGGGAACAGGCCGGACGTCAGTTCCTGTCGGCGGCCTGCTCCTGCTCAGCGCGGCTCCTCGATGCCAGCTTCCCTTCCCGGCGCTGCTCACCGCAGCCTGAGGAGGGTCACCCTGCACGGCCGGCGTTCGTGCTGCTCGGTGTCAGTGCACGGTCAGCCGACGGATCTCGGCAGCATAGGCGTCGAGCACCCCGAAGATCCCGCGGTGCTGCCAGACCCGGTTACGACCCTTCCCCGTCGTCTCGATGAGCACTCCGCGCGCAGTCAGCGCGTCGAGCGCGCGCAGCGCCGCCATCTCGCCCAGGCCGAGCTGGGCCATGAGGTACTTCGTGTTCACCGCGGGCTGTCCGACCAGGTAGGGAAGCACCTTCCAGGCCGCGGCATCCGCACGGATGCCCTTCACCTTCTGGCGGGACTCGTCGAGCTGCTCGACCAGATCATCCACGAGCCCGGTGCCCGTCGTCGCAGCGATGCGGCTGGCCATCGCGAACGCACGGACGATGGGACCGGCATCCCCGTCGCGGAACGCACCGAGGGCTGAGAAGTAGCGCTCGGTATCCACGAGGAGTCCCGCGGAGATCGGCACCGCTGTGGACCCGACGAGCCTCTTGTTCCGGAGGATCGACTGCGCGACGGCGCGCCCGGTGCGACCGTTGCCGTCGACGAACGGATGGATGGTCTCGAATTGGGCGTGGGCGACCGCGACCTGGACCAGAACCGAGACGTCCTGGCGGTCGGTGAAGGAGACCAGGTCCGCGATCGCACCGGGGATGCGGCCATGGTGCGGGGCGACGAACGTCGCGAAGCGGGGTCCGGCGTTTCCCCTGCCGATCCAGACCTGTTCCCGGCGGTAGCGACCGGCTTCGTGTTCAAGGCCGCGCTGATGCGTCAGCAGTGCACGGTGCATGGCCAAGATGGAGCCCTCACCGAGGTCGTCGGCCATCTGAAGCGCGGCCTCCATGGCGCGGACGTTGCCGATGACCGTCAGAGCGTTCGCCTTGTCGCCCTCATCGATCTCGGCCAGTGCGAGCTGCTTCGCCGAGGTCGTCAGTTGTTCGATCTGCGAACTCGACGCCGACTCCGTGCGCAGCAGGATCGCGGCCATCGGCCCGAGGGCGGGGTTGTCCGTGCCGAGCTTCTTCTGTGCGTGCTGATCGAACTCGACCAGTTGGCGAGTCGCGTCCTCCACGTCGGCCGCGTCTTCGCCGGAGAGCAGGGGATGCCACTGGGCGATCGGTGCCGTGATGGTCGCGTCGTACGGGCCCGTCTGACGCTGCACCTCTGCGCGGGAGAACATCTCCGGAGCGCGGGGAACCCACTCGAAGGTCTCGTGCGCGACGGCTTCGATGGGAATCGAAGGGGGCGTCGCATCCGTGGCCATGCATCCATGTTACCAACACTTATATCGATAAGTGTTGGTAACAGTGGTGTCGACTGCACAGATCGATTGAATGGATCTCTGCGGGCGCACGCGGAATCTTCGCGGTCGCAGGTTCGTTCGTCGCCACCGTGTTCGTGTTCTGGAAGCACCTCGGCCGCCGCACGATGGAGTCGAGCTCCCCACCCCGTCGCCTACGGCGACCCCGGAGCCAGGCGGCACCCCGCGCTGTCCGTTGCGTTACCGCCGGCCTCACCCCACACAAGACGAAGGCCCCGCTTCCCTGTGTTTCCAAGGGAGTCGGGGCCTTCGTGGTGGCGGTGACGGTGGGATTTGAACCCACGGTAGGGGGTTACCCTACACAACTTTTCGAGAGTTGCACCTTCGGCCGCTCGGACACGTCACCGCGGAATAGCTTACGCGACGCGGGGCCCGCACGCGAATCGAGACCCGCACACCGCCGCGCGCGTCACCAGGCGGCGGCGACCTCGGCGTGCGTGCGCAGGATGCCCTCGGTCGATCCGGCGGGAGCGCGGCCGATACCGCACTCGGTGGCGACCCCGAACTCGGGGGCGAACGGAGCCGCAGCGGCGATGCGGCGGGCGGCGCCTTCCGCGCCGTCCTCCCGGTGCACGAGGCCCAGGTAGAGCTCGTCGACCGGGGCGAGGCGTGCGAGCGGGGCGAAGTAGTCCTCGTCGTCGTGGTCGATCGGCACCGGCAGGTGCAGCCAGCTGAGCGGACGGGCGGCTGCCGCCACCACGGCATTCGCATACCGGACCAGATTCGCGGCGTCGCGCGGCTCGAAGAAGTGCTTCTCGCCCGCGTCGCCGTAACAGAGGTGCACACCCACCTCGACGTCGGCAGGCACCGCGTCGATCAGTGCGGCCAGGCGCGAGACCAGACCGTCGAACGGGTCGCCGGGCCACCACGCCTCCATGACCGCTCCGTAGCCGGCCGCGCGCTCGATGATGCCCATCTCGCTCGCCACGTCCCACTGCACCGCGAGGTCCTCGTGCGGGATGGCCTCGAGGATCCCGTCGAGCTCGCGCAGGATCGCGGCCGTGTAGACGGGCTCGATGGCGACACGGTCATCGCCCTGGAAGAACGAGGAGATCACGGCGAGCGGCGTCGGCAACGACACCTGGAACCGCACGCCCGCAGGAACCGCGCCCTCGGCGCGGAGGCGTGTGAACACGCCATACGACTCGATCGCCGCAGCGGCGTACCCCAGCGGCGGCAGCTCGATGCTCTCGGGATCCACTCCCTCGGCGATCCGCAGCCCGCGAGCATCGATGCCGGCAGGGAACGGGATGGGCTCGTCGCCGATGCGCTCGATGCCGTCGGCCTGGCCGATCACGTCGGGCTGGAACATGATCCAGTGGAACCGCTTGCCCACCTCACCGTCGGGGATGCGGCGCAGTCGCGTGCCGAGCAGTTCGGCGGCGGTGCGGAACGTGGTCTCGGCATCGTCGTAGTTCACGCTGCCCACGAGGAGGGCCCCCTGCGGTTGAGTCACGCCCTCAGAATATCGGCGCTCCCGGCGTGCTTTTCCCCGGCGATGGCCCCGCGCCACGAGTGGCATCCGAGTTAGGATGGCCTAAGAACCCGCCGCCTGTGGGGGCAGCGATGACGGGAAGGTATTCATCATGGGCTTCATCACGTCCGAGGCGCTGGCCGAGACCGGCTACGTGGTCCTCGACGATCACATCGGACCGACCGACCCCGCCGAGTGGCTCGCCCTCGAATACGTCGGCTGGCGCTCGTCCGGCATCACGCGCTTCGCCCCGCTCACCAGTTACGCGGGCGACGTCGACTGCAACGGCTTCTGGAACCACACGCCGCCGCGCGCCGACAAGGAGGGCGTCTGGGTCGACTCGCAGGTCGCGATCGCCCCCACCCTGCAGCGTCGTGCACAGGAACCCGGTGCCGGCATCGGTCGCTGCCGCGTGATCGAGCTGCAGCCGAACGAGTACGCCGACGCGATCTACAACCTGCACCAGGACGACAACAACCGCCTCAACGACGAGGGCACCGGCTGGGTGGTCCGCGGGTTCTTCAACCTCTCCGACGACACCGAGTCGATGCTGATCCTGCGCGCCGACCGCTTCGACCCCGCGACCGAGATCCGCCTGCCGCTGCGTGCCGGTTCCCGCATCATCGTCGATACCCAGCGCTTCTGGCACGCGGTCTGGCACCGCGGCACCGCGCCCCGCTACGCGCTCATCACCTCCTGGACGAGCGGCCCCGAGCTCGATGCGTACATCGCCGCGAACCATGGCGACTCGCACCCGCCGACGGTCGCCCTCGACCCGCAGTTCGTCGACGATGCGCAGGTCGAGCTGCACCGCCGCATCGAAGAGCGTCGCCGTGCCTTCGAGGCGCAGGGCATCGTGATGGAACCGCCCGTCGACATGAACGTCTGAGATCGCCGAAGCGCAACCCTCAGACCGTGCGGCCGCCCTCGATCCGCACCGTGCGGCCGACGGTCCCCGCCGGCGGTGCGACATGCGAGATCAACAGCACCGACTGGTCGCCGGCGGCCTGCAGCAGGTCGCGCAGGAGTGCGTCGGATGCCTCCGGGTCGACGCCGGCCGTCGGCTCGTCGAGCACCAGCACGGGGAAGCCGCGCAGCAGGGCGCGGGCGAGCGAGATCCGCTGGGCCTGACCGCCTGACACCAGTGCGCCCCGGTCACCGACCCTGGCATCGAGGCCGCCGCGCTCGGTGACCCAGGCGCCGAGGCCGACGCGGTCGAGCACCTCTCGCAGCTCGTCGTCGGTCGCCGTGTCCCGGGCGAAGAGCAGGTTCTGGCGGATGTCCTCGTCGAACAGTTGCGGACTCTGCTCGCACAGCCCGATCACCCGTCGAAGCGCCGGCCCCGAGAGCTCCGCCGCATCGCGCCCGTCGACGAGGTACTCCCCCTCGACGCGCAGGAAACCGACCAGTGCGGCCGCCAGCGAACTCTTGCCGGCACCGCTCGGCCCCGCGACCAGCACCCGTTCGCCGGGTCGGAGATCGAGGTCCACGCCCCTCAGCGCGGGCGCCCCACCGGGCCAGTTCGCACGCACGTCGCGCAGGCGCACCGTCGGGGTCCCCTCGATCTCGACATCGTCGCCCGCGTCGGTGCGCAGCTCTTCCGGCATGCGCTCGGGCAGCACGTCGACGATGCGCTCCGCGCTGGAGCGCACGCTCCGCCACGAGGCCGCTGCGATCGGCACCGCGCCGAAGATCTCGAAGACCACCATCGGCACGAGCACGGCCACCGCCAGCCAGGGCCCGTCGATCGTCCCGTCCGAGAGGCCGGGAGCCGCCGCGGCGAGCGCCCAGACCGAGGCGGCCCCGGCGACTGCAGAGACCACGCCGGCAGCGACGGCCTGTGCGAGCGAGGCCCGGTCGACCACGCGTCGCAGCGCAGCATCCGCTGCGGTGATCCGTGCACGTGCCTGCTCTTCCGCACCATAGGCGATCAGCACGTCGAGGCTGCCGAAGTAGTCGACGAGAGCAGCGGAGAGCTCGGCGCGACGTTCCGAGACCAGCGCTTCGGCGCGTGAGCCGAACACCCACCCCAGACCGATCGCGGCTGCCGCGGCGACGAGCAGGCATACGGCCAGGGTGAGCGCGGCGGCGGGCGATACGAAGGCGATGAATCCGACGGCCCCCACGGCGACGAGAGCGGCGACCCCGAGCGGCTGCACCACGCGCAGCGGCAGGTTCTGCAGGTTCTCGACATCGTCGACGAGCGCGGTGAGCACCCGACCGCGATCCGTCGATCCGAGCCCGGCGGGAGACAGCGGAATGAGTCGGCGCACCATGTCGGCACGGGTCGAGGCGAGCTGACGCAGTGCGGCATCGTGGCCGCTCAGTCGCTCCAGGTAGCGGGTGACGGCGCGGGACACCGCGAAGAAGCGCACCCCCACGACGGCGATCGACAGCGGCACGAGCGAGTCCACGATCGAGGCGCTCACGATCAGCCAGCCGCTGACTGCGAGCAGGCTCACGGCGGCGGCAGCCGAGAGCAGCCCCCAGATCAGACCGGGCACGAAGCGCCCGGCCGAGGGCTGGGCGAGCCGCAGGATGTCGCGGACCCGCTGGCCGCGCGGATGCACGGTGTCGGATGCTGCGTCAGGTGCGGTCATGCGTTCACCCCCAGCTCCACGATCTGATCCGCGATCTCCCGCGCGGTGCGACGGTGCGAGACGAGGAGGATCGTCGCCCCGGCATCCGCCCTCTCGCGCAGCGACCGCCACAGCCGATCCTCGGTCTCGGGGTCGAGCGCACTCGACGGCTCATCGAGCGCGAGCACGCGGTCGGAGGCGGAGGCCTGGCGATACAGCGCTCGAGCGACAGCCACGCGCTGCGCCTGCCCACCCGACAGCCCCGCTCCCTGCACGCCGAGCTCCAGCGCGGGGTCGATGCCCTCGGCGCAGGCATCGTCGAGAGCATCGCGCACCCGGTCGGCGTCCGGCTCGGGATCACCGAGGGTGACGTTGGCAGCCACGGTTCCACGCATCAGACCGGGCGCCTGTCCCGCCCACGCGAGCCACGCCGCCGGCGCGAGCCACCGCAGATCCTTCCCGGTGTAGGACGCTGTGCCCTCGAACTCGACCGCGCCCCGGAGTGCGGCCAGCAGCGACGACTTCCCCGACCCGCTCGGCCCTTCGATGACCGTGATGGTCCCCGGCCCGGCAGCGAACGACACGGGCGGCAGGTCGCGCACCCGCACACCCTCGACCACGAGGTTTCCGCCCTTCGCGGGTTCCACCTGCATGACCGATTCCCGGATGCCGGGGGCTTCGACGGCGATTCCTCCAGCATCCGTCGAAAGCTCCTGCATCCGCGCGCGCTCACCTGCCGCGTCGATCACATCGAACACGTCCTCCGTCGCCGCAACCCCTTCGGCAGCCGCGTGGAACTGCACCCCGACCTGACGGATCGGCAGGAACGCCTCGGGGGCCAGCAGCAGCACGAACAGTCCGACCTCGAGTGTCAGATCTCCCGACAGCAGCCGGAAGCCGACGGAGACCGCGATCAGGGCCACCGCGATCGAGGCCAGCAGCTCCATCGCGAAGCCGGAGAGGAACGAGAACCGCAGCACCTTCATGGTCTCGCGGCGGTACTCGTCGGCGGTGACCTCGATGCGGTCGGCCGCGCGACGGTCGCGCCCGAACAGTCGCAGCGTCGACAGCCCCTGCACCGTGTCGGCGAAGCGTGCCGCGAGGCGCTGCAGCGTCTGCCACTGCCGCGTCTGCACCGTGCGCGTCGCCATGCCGATCAGGATCAGGAACAGCGGGATCAGCGGCAGCGTGATCACCGCGGTGAGTCCGCTCGGCCAGTCCTGCCACCACATCACCGCGACCAGCACCGGCGTCGCGATCACGGTCAGCACGAGCTGCGGGATATAGCGCGCGAAATAGGCGTCGAGCGCCTCGAGCCCGTGCCCCGCGGTGACGGCGAGTGCGGTCTGGTTCCGCTGTGCGAGCCATCCGGGCCCCAGCTTCCCGACCGCGGCGACCAGCGCTGCCCGCAGCTGCATCCCGGTCTTCGCCGCCGCCCGCGTTCCCGCCGCATCCGAGGCGGCGATCAGCAACCCGCGCAGCAGCGCCGCGACCAGCAGCCAGAGCAGGGAAGACGTGACGTCGCGCCCCGCGATGGCCCCGGTGATCGCAGCGGTCAGCAACCAGGCGAAGGCGATCGTGACCGCGGTCTGGACGACGCCGATCAACGCGGATGCCGCGAGGAACACCCTCGCGGCACCCGCGTATCGCAGCAGTCGGGGATCGACGGGTTTCACGCGTGCGCCGGAGCCCCCTCGATCGACTTGCGGGTGACCCGCTTGCGGAAGACCCAGTAGGTCCACGCCTGGTACGCGAGCACGAGCGGCATCGCGATCAGGGCCGTCCAACTCATGATCTGCAGTGTGTACGGAGTGCTCGACGCGTTCGCGATCGTGAGGCTGTACGCCGGGTCGATCGTCGACGGCATCACGTACGGGAACAGGGCGGCGAACAGCATGACCACCGCGAACAGCACCGTGAGCATCCCGGAGAAGAAGGCCCACCCGTCGCGTCGAACCATCGAGAGTCCGACCGCGGCGATCAGGCTGACCGCCGCGAGCGCGCCGGCGCCGATGACCAGCCAGAGCAGCGGGGCTTCCCGGCCCATCGCGATCGCGACCGTCCAGATCACCGTCCCGGCCGCGACGAGGATCGTCGGGATGGCGGCCTTCTTCGCCAGCTTCTGCGCGTCCTCATGCACCTGACCGTCGGTCTTGAGCGCCACGAACAGCACGCCGTGCAGGAAGAACAGCAGCAGGGTGGTGACGCCGACCAGCAGTGCGTACGGGTTCAGCAGGGCGAAGAACCCGCCGACATAGATGTGGTTCTCATCGATCGCCACCCCCTGCACGATGTTGCCGAACGCGACGCCCCAGAGCAGAGCCGGCACGACCGAGCCGATCACGATCATCCGGTCGAAGCCGGCCTTCCACTTCGCGCCCTCGCGCTGATGCCGGTACTCGAACGAGACGCCGCGCAGGATCAGGGCGAGCAGGATCAGCAGCAGGGGCAGGTAGAACCCGCTGAACAGCGTCGCGTACCACTCGGGGAACGACGCGAACAGCACGGCGCCGGCGACGATGACCCAGGTCTCGTTGAGATCCCAGACCGGACCGATCGTGTTGATCACCTGACGGCGCGAGACGTCGTTCTTGCCGAGGAACGGCAGCGACATGCCGACACCGAAATCGAACCCGTCGAGCACGAAGTAGCCCACGAAGAAGAAGGCGACGATGAAGAACCAGAGTGTTGCGAGATCCATGATGCTCCTCCCTCTCAGTAGACGACCGACGGCAGCTGGGCCGTCTCGTCATGCGGCTTCTCTTCGGTGTCGGGCCCCTTCTGGGCAGCCCGGATGATGAGGCGGATCTCGACGACGGCGAGCGCCGCATAGATCGCCGTGAAAGCGATGAGCGATATCAGCACCTCGAGCCCGCTGACACCCGGCGAGACCCCGTCCTGCGTCGTCATCAGCCCGAACACGATCCAGGGTTGTCTTCCCATCTCGGTGAAGACCCAGCCCATGATGTTGGCGGCCAGCGCGAGCGGGAACGACCAGATCGCGAGCTTCCACATCCAGGGAGCCGGGGGCTTCTTGGCGCCCTTGCGGGTGAGCCACAGACCGACGACGGCGACGAGCGCGGCGGCGATGCCCAGACCGATCATCCAGCGGAACGCCCAGTAGGTGATCCACAGGACCGGGGCGAAGTCGGTCAGACCGGTGGAGGCATAGGTCTGGGCGTACTCGGCGTTCAGATCGTTGATGCCGTGCACACAGGCGTCGAGAGTGTGGGTCGACAGCAGCGAGAGCAGGTACGGCACGCGGATCGAGAACAGCTCGGAGCTGCCGTCGGGTGTGCCGAGCGTGAAGATGCTGAACGAGGCGTCCGGACCGCACACCGTGTTGAAGGTCGCCTCGGCTGCGGCCATCTTCATCGGCTGCGCGGCGTACATCGCGAGTCCGAGCTGGTCGCCCGTGAGCACGACGCCCGCGGTCGAGACGATCATGGCCCACAGCCCGAACTTGAGCGAGATGCGCATGGTGTCGAAGTGCTGGCCGCGGGACAGGTGCCAGGCCGAGACCGAGATGACGACACCCGCGGCGAACATGAACGCACCGAAGATCGTGTGCGGGAACGCGGCGAGCGCGACCGGGTTGGTCAGCAGCGCCCAGAAGTCGGTCAGCTCGGCGCGGTTGGTCGCCTCGTTGAACGTGTAACCGACCGGGTTCTGCATGAACGCGTTGGCGGCGATGATGAAGTACGCCGACAGGATGCTGCCGATCGAGACGCACCAGATCGTGGCGAGGTGCAGTTTCTGCGGGAGCTTGTCCCACCCGAAGATCCACAATCCGATGAAGGTCGCCTCGAAGAAGAAGGCCAGCAGGCCCTCGAACGCGAGCGGAGCGCCGAACACGTCGCCGACGAAGCGGGAGTAGTCCGACCAGTTCATGCCGAACTGGAACTCCTGCACGATGCCGGTGACGACACCCATCGCGAAGTTGATCAGGAAGATCTTGCCGAAGAAGCGGGTCAGGTGCAGGTACTGCACCTTGCCGGTGCGCACCCACGCGGTCTGGAAGATCGCGGAGACCAGCGCCATGCCGATCGTCAGCGGCACGAAGAGGTAGTGGTAGACGGTCGTCAGCCCGAATTGCCATCGGGCCAGAGCGAGCGGATCAAGCCATTCCATGCACGACTCCTGTTCTGTGGTGCCGCTGCTTCGTGCTGTGACGCAGCTGCTCCGTTCCCTCGATCAGCGGCGCGGTGGTGTCGCGCAGCTGCACGGTGCACTCCGATGCGAGGACGGCATCGCGCACGCACTCGGCTTCGAGTGGTCCGCCCGCCTCGTTCAGGACGCCTTGCATGAGTTCGAGGTGCACCCGGCACAGCATCGGACGGTCTTCCGAGCGACCCGCCGCATGCGGACACGGGCTGAGGTCGACCGTCAGCCGCCGGTCGTCGAGGACGGGCTCGAAGCCGCTCTCCTCGAGGTGCTCCACGAGCGCGTCGAGCTGATAGGTGGCTTCGCGGCCGAGATCGGATGCCGTCGCCTCGGGGAGCATGCTGCGCATGAGGTCTCCGCGGCGGGCAGCGGCCTTGGCCTTGTCACGGGCCACCGGACTGGATGCCCCGGGCGTCCCGGTGGCGGCGCTGTACAGCGTGCGCGGCCGCCCCCTCGTGGTGCGGTGCTCGATCGTCGGGATCACGTAGCCCCCCTCGATCAGACGCTGCAGATGCTCGCGGACCGTGTTGGGGTGCAAGCCCGTGGCCTCGCACAACTCGGTGATCGAGAGCTCGGCGCGGGTCGTCGAGCTTCCCGCTTCGAAGAGCAAGTGCAGGATCTGCACCCGGGAGTAGCTCGAGATCGGCCCGCAGACGGGCCCGCCGTTGGCCATGAACCCAGTATCCCGCGACGCTGCGAGTTTGCCGAGAGGTACGGCCGTGAATAAACACCTGGCCGATAGGGATGTCCGATGCCGGCGATAGCCTGGGGGCATGGCCACCCGGAAACCCGCTCCTCCCGCGTACGTGTGCACGGAATGCGGGTGGACGACCGCGAAGTGGGTGGGCCGCTGCGGGGAATGCCAGCAGTGGGGAACGGTGCAGGAGCAGGCCGCGCAGACCGGCATCCTCCGTCGGGTCGGGCCCGTCGCGCCGACCGCCGATCGCGCCGCCCGGCCGATCACCCAGATCACCACGCACGATGCTCCGCGCCGTTCGAGCGGCGTCGGCGAGTTCGACCGCGTGCTCGGCGGGGGCATCGTGCCCGGAGCAGCGATCCTGCTCAGCGGAGAGCCGGGTGTCGGCAAGTCGACCCTGCTGCTCGAGGTCGCCGCCCAAGCCGCGCGCGGCGGCCGCCGTGTGCTCTACGCGAGTGCCGAGGAGTCCCCGGGCCAGGTGCGCCTGCGGGCCGAGCGCACTGGCGCACTGCACGACGAGCTGTATCTCGCCAGCGAGACCGACCTCGCGACGATCCTCGGCCACATCGACGAGGTGAAGCCGCAGCTCGTGATCGTCGACTCGGTGCAGACGGTCTCGTCGTCGCTGATCGACGGTGCCGCCGGGCAGCCGAGCCAGGTGCGCGAGGTCGCCGCCACGCTGATCCGCATCGCGAAGGATCGCGACCTGCCGATCATCATCGTCGGGCACGTCACGAAAGACGGTCAGGTCGCCGGTCCTCGGGTGCTCGAGCACCTGGTCGACGTCGTATGCCACTTCGAGGGCGACCGGCAGACCTCGCTGCGTTTCGTCCGCGCGCTCAAGAACCGCTTCGGCCCGACCGACGAGGTCGGCTGCTTCGAGATGACCGGAGACGGTATCGCCGAGGTGCCCGACCCTTCCGGGCTCTTCCTCTCGCAGGGCGCCACCGAGCCGGGAACCTGCGTCGCGATCTCGCTCGAAGGACGGCGTGCCCTGCCGGTCGAGGTGCAGGCGCTGACGGTTCCCAGCAACGCGCCGAATCCTCGCCGCATCGTTCACGGCCTCGATTCGTCGAGGGTCGCGATGGTGCTGGCGATCCTCGAACGCCGTGCAGGAGTGCCCACCGGCAGCCTCGACGTGTACGTATCGACCGTCGGCGGCGTGCGCTTCACCGAACCGGCGGCCGACCTCGCGATCGCGATCGCGGTGGCCGGTTCCATCCAGCAGATCTCGGTGCCGCGCACTGTCGCGGCGGTGGGCGAGCTCAGCCTCGCGGGCGAGATCCGTCCCGTCACCCAGGCGGCACAGCGGCGCTCCGAGGCTGCACGCCTCGGCTACGAACAGGTGGTCGACGATCGCTCGAAGACCCTCCGCGCCGCACTCGGTGATGTGCGGGCGCGCAACACGTCACGCCGTTCCGACCGTGACATCCCGCCGTTCTGACCGGAACCGCCTCGGCCGAAGACGCGGGCTCAGGCGTCGAGCGCCTTGAGGAGCTCTGCGGGGTCCGCCTGCATGGGGTGAGGACCCGCGATGTCGAGGAAGACCGTGGTGATCGGGTGCGCCGCCAGGAACTTCCGCAGCCAGTCCGCACTGTAGATGCCGACCCCGGGTGGCAGGTTGGCCGGCTTGTTCTTGGCGTCGCTGAACAGCAGCAGCGCGAGGTCACCGGTCTTCGGGTCGCGGTAGGTCCACACCTCACTGCTGTCGAGCGGGTTGTCACGCGCCCCGGGCTTGATCAGCGGCACGACCGTGGTGCCGTGACGGAGGGCGAGAGCGACCGCGGCGACATCCTGCTTCTCGAGCGCCTGTGCCAGAGCATCCGACCGGAAGTCCTCGGGTGCGGGCTTGTTCTTCGCGGACTTCGCCTTCTTCGCTGCCATGTGTCCAGCTTATTCACGGTGCGACGCGCAGAGAGCCGATTCGACCGTGGAGACGATTGGGGCCCTCTCGAGTCCCACATTGGGGACTGGGGTACTCGAGAGGGCCCTCGGACTCTCGGGCGGCGGTGTCGAAGCGCTGGGGACGCTGTAGTTCGACGCCACTGGGGATGGCTTGGTGCCGCTAATGCGGAGAGTCGCTTCTATGGTATCCCAAAGACTCATGGATGTCAGCATCGCGCACGGAAGGCCGACGAGATCGGCGCATTTCGTGCGATGTTCGCCGATTCACGACGGTTTTCGATGACGCCCACCGAGATCGCTTCGAACTCAGGGGGTCAGATTCGGCGCGCTCAGTAGAGCAGGATCTGCGCACTCGCCGGGCTCGTGAAGCCGCCGATCGAGACTTCGACGTGGTACGAGGCACCCCCGCCCGGTGCGCGTTGTCGATTCTCCTGCGCGCAGGTCTCGACGCTCGAGCGCGTGCGATCCCAGGTGACCGGGTCCTTGCTCGTGACGGTGGTGCCCGCCGTGAGCGTCGCGATCATGCTGCTCGGGTTCTCCTGGCAGTCGGTCGAACGCCACCAGACATCGGCGCCACTGGAGATCGTGAAGACCTGGGTGGTCGATCCCACGTCGATGGTGCAGTCCTTGGTGCCCTTGTTCGTCAGTGAGATCGAGAGCTTCGGCATCGCACCGGCCGCATACGAGTCGGAGTCGGTCACGGCCGTGACCTCGATGTCCGCCGCCTCGCAGGCCGCGATCGCGGGAGTCTGCTCGGCAGAGGGGCCAGGCGACGGCGACTGCCCGTCGGCAGACGAGGTGGCGGAAGACGAGGGGGACGCTGACGGTGTCGGCCGCGGGGTCGACGCCGAGTCGGCTGCGGCCCACGGGCGCGCGATCAGCAACCAGGCACCGATACCGATCGCGGCGACCGCCAGGATGAGTCCGACGATGACGACCAGTCGCCGACGACGATAGACGGCGGCAGAGCGACGGGGCATGACTCCAGGCTAAATGATCCCGCGCCCTCAGCCTGGGAGGCCCCACGGCACGGGCGGAGGCGAAACGGTCACAGCACCTTGAGCATGCGGGTGTTGCCGAGGGTGTTCGGCTTCACGTGGGCGAGGTCGAGGAACTCTTCGACACCCGCGTCACCGCTGCGCAACAGCTGCGAGTAGACATCGGGATCGACGACCTGCTCGCCGATCGGCGTGTAGCCGCGTCGCCCGAAGAACTCCACCTCGAAGGTGAGGCAGAACAGGCGGCTCAGACCGAGCATTCTGGCGTTCTCTTCCAAGCGGTCGACGATCGCTCGCCCGACACCGTGGTGCAGCCAGTCGTCCCGTACGAGCAGGGTGCGCACCTCACCGAGGTCTTCCCAGATCACGTGCAGTGCGCCGCATCCGATCAGCACCCCATCGGCCTCCGCCACGACGAACTCCTGCACGGCGCCGTACAGCACCGCCAGATCTTTGCCGAGCAGGATGCGCTGCTCGACGAGCGGCTGCAGCAGGGCGCGGATGCCGACGATGTCAGCGCTGCGCGCCGGCCGGACGATGTACTCGCTCACACCACAAGCCTAGAACCCGTGACCCGGCATCCCCGTAGCCGCGTGTCGGTGAGCGAAAACCCAGACCGAACGTCGCACCTGCCGCGTGTCGGAAGGCGGCACGCCGTGATGGGTGCACATGGTCTGGGTTTCGCACGGTTCGAGGGCGCACAGCACGGGGGCGGACACAGGAAAACAGCACGGGGGCGGACACAGGAAAGGGGCGGACACAGCGAAAGGGGCGGATGCCGTGGCATCCGCCCCTTTCACATGAGTGCGTCGAGGTCACTCCCCGCTGGCGACCGCCAGGTCGGGGGTGCCGGAGATCGCGCCACCGCCGGTGTTGACGCCGACCGCGACGGGGCCGCCGTCGCGCGGGCCGTGCTCGAACAGGAACTGCCCGTCCTTCGCGTCGACCTTCACGTGGTCACCGGAGTTGAGCTCACCGTGCAGGATCTTCTCCGACAGACGGTCCTCGACCTCGTGCTGCATCGCGCGACGCAGCGGTCGAGCGCCGAGAGCCGGGTCGAAGCCGATCTCGATGAGACGCTCCTTGGCGGCCTGCGACAGCTCGATCGTCATGTCGCGGTCCAGCAGACGCTCGCCGAGGCGCTTGGTGAACAGATCCACGATCTGCACCAGCTCCTCCTTCGACAGCTGCGGGAACACGATGATGTCGTCGACACGGTTCAGGAACTCGGGCTTGAAGTGCCGCTTGAGCTCTTCGTTCACCTTGCCCTTCATGCGGTCGTAGCTGGTCGAGTCGTTGCCCTCGATCTGGAAGCCGACGGGACCGCCCGCGATGTCGCGTGCACCGAGGTTGGTGGTCATGATGATGACCGTGTTCTTGAAGTCCACGATCCGACCCTGACCGTCGGTGAGACGCCCCTCTTCGAGGATCTGCAGCAGCGAGTTGAAGATGTCCGGGTGGGCCTTCTCGATCTCGTCGAAGAGCACCACGCTGAACGGCTTGCGGCGCACCTTCTCGGTGAGCTGGCCACCCTCTTCGAATCCGACGAATCCGGGAGGGGCACCGAACAGACGCGAGACGGTGTGCTTCTCACCGAACTCGCTCATGTCGAGCGAGATCAGCGCAGCCTCATCGTCGAACAGGAACTCGGCGAGCGCCTTGGCGAGCTCGGTCTTTCCGACACCCGTGGGGCCGGCGAAGATGAACGAGCCCGAAGGACGCTTCGGGTCCTTGAGACCGGCACGCTGGCGACGGATCGTCTTGGAGAGGGCGGCGATCGCCTCTTCCTGACCGATGACGCGCTGGTGAAGGGCCTTCTCCATGAAGACGAGTCGGCTGGACTCCTCTTCCGTGAGCTTGAAGACGGGGATGCCGGTGGCCTGTGCGAGCACCTCGGCGATCAGGCCCTCGTCGACGACCGCGGAGGTCGCGACGTCGCCAGCACGCCACTGCTTCTCGAGACGCAGACGCTCGGCGAGCAGGCTCTTCTCCTCGTCACGGAGGGATGCCGCCTTCTCGAAGTCCTGCTCCTCGGAGGCGATCTCCTTCTGCTCGCGCACGGCGGCGATCTTCTCGTCGAATTCGCGCAGCTCGGGCGGGCTCGACAGGATCGACAGACGCAGACGTGCGCCGGCCTCGTCGATCAGGTCGATGGCCTTGTCCGGGAGGAACCGGTCGGAGACGTAGCGGTCGGCGAGGTTCGCCGCGGCCACGATGGCACCGTCGGTGATCTGCACCTTGTGGTGCGCCTCGTAACGGTCGCGGAGTCCCTTGAGGATGTTGATCGCGTGGGGCAGCGTGGGCTCGTTGACCTGCACCGGCTGGAAGCGGCGCTCGAGCGCGGCATCCTTCTCGAAGTGCTTGCGGTACTCGTCGAGCGTGGTGGCACCGATCGTCTGCAGCTCGCCACGGGCGAGGAGCGGCTTCAGGATGCTGGCCGCGTCGATCGCACCCTCGGCGGCACCCGCACCCACGAGGGTGTGGATCTCGTCGATGAAGACGATGATGTCGCCGCGCGTGCGGATCTCCTTGGTGACCTTCTTCAGTCGCTCCTCGAAGTCGCCGCGGTAGCGGGAACCGGCGATGAGCGAGCCGAGGTCGAGCGAGTAGAGCTGCTTGTCCTTCAGCGTTTCGGGGACATCGCCCTTGACGATCGCCTGGGCCAGTCCCTCGACGACGGCGGTCTTGCCGACGCCGGGCTCGCCGATCAGGACAGGGTTGTTCTTGGAACGGCGGGAGAGGATCTGCATGACCCGCTCCGCCTCCTTCTCGCGCCCGATCACCGGGTCGAGCTTGTTGTCGCGCGCGGCCTGGGTGAGGTTGCGACCGAACTGGTCGAGCACCGCGGAACCACCCTGGGTGCCGGCCGGCGAGTCGTTGGTCTGTGCGCCGACGGAGGCCGGCTCACGTCCGGGAGCACCGGAGAGCAGCTGGATGACCTGCTGGCGGACCTTGTTGAGGTCGGCGCCGAGCTTGACGAGCACCTGGGCGGCGACGCCCTCGCCCTCGCGGATGAGGCCGAGCAGGATGTGCTCGGTGCCGATGTAGTTGTGGCCGAGCTGCAGGGCCTCGCGGAGGCTGAGCTCGAGTACCTTCTTGGCACGCGGGGTGAACGGGATGTGCCCGGTCGGCTGCTGCTGACCCTGGCCGATGATGTCCTGCACCTGCTCGCGCACGGCGTCGAGGGAGATGCCGAGGCTCTCGAGGGCCTTGGCGGCGACGCCTTCACCCTCGTGGATGAGGCCGAGCAGAATGTGCTCGGTCCCGATGTAGTTGTGGTTGAGCATCTTCGCCTCTTCTTGGGCGAGGACGACCACTCGACGGGCTCGGTCCGTGAATCTCTCGAACATGCTGTGACTCCTTATTCGCACGGGGCGAAGCGCTGACACCTGTGGCGTTCTCTGCGCCTGTACATCGAGAGTAACCACCGCGCGGAGCACGTATGCCCGTGTTCGCCGTGGGCATAGAGCAGCCCCGGGTGCACCCGGCGTTCCTTCCGGTCGCACTTCCTGCCGCCCTTCCGCCGCTGGGGCGGCAGGGACTGCGACCGGAAGGATTGACGAGCTTATCGATTGTCGTTATGTTAACGACTGTCGATAACGACGCCACTTCAGGAGGCAGCGATGCTCACGAAAGAAGGACGCCCCACACTCGCAGACGGGATCGCCCTCGGTCTCATCGCGACCGGTGCGGTCAGCGTCGCGATCGGGGCTGTCGTCGCGGTCGTCACCGCCGCGTTCGAAGTGTTCGGTGCCGCGCCGACCGTGTCGATGCCCGTGCACGACGTCGAGCTGACCGCGCTCGACGATGTGGCCGGAGTGAGCGCGGCGACGGTCGACTCCGCGCTCGTCACCGTGCCGGCGATGTCCTCCGGCGCCCGGTGGATGCTGCTCCTCGAGACCACCCTCCCGGCCCTCGCCACGGTCGCGCTCTGTGCCGGAGTCTGGTGGCTGGGAGTCTCCCTCATCCGGTCTCGCCCGTTCCGCGCATCGCTGGGGTGGCTGTTCGCCGTCGCGGCCTGCCTGATGATCGCCGGTTCCCTCTTCGGGCAGCTGGCTGGCGGGATCGGGAGGGCCATCATCGTCCAGGATCTGACCGCGGCGAGCCCCGGGGCCGAGGACGTGCTGTGGACGCTGCTCGTGCAGTTCGACCTCGCGCCGGTGGGTTGGGCGTTCGCGCTCGCGCTCGTCGCAGGCCTGTTCGAGATCGGTCGCAGACTGCAGCGCGACACGGAAGGACTCGTCTGATGTTCGGAATCAGTTCGGAAGACCTCGGAACCTCGCTCGCCCAGATCGGGATCGGACTGGCGGTCATCGCCGTGATCGTGGGCATCGTCGTCTGGCGCGGCCGACGTCGCGGGAGCCGCACACTCGCGATCGACGCGGCACTCACCGTCTCCGGCTGGTGGGTCATCCTGTCGGCCGTCGGTGCGATCATCATCATCCTCAAGGTGTTCGCGACCGATTGGGCGGAGATCGCCTCGGGGTCACTCCGGGCACCTTGGCCCACCGACCTCCCCTGCAGCGACGCGGATGAAGTGACCACTGCGGTCCTTCAATGCGGCGGCGGTTCGATCACGAACTTCACCGTGACCAACGCCACTCTCGGGCTCCGGGCGCTTGCGGGTGCCGCGCAGCTCGCTTCGCTGGCATTCTCCACGACGCCTGCCGCGATGCTCATGGTCATCTGCTTCCAGACGCTGCGGGGTCGCGCGTTCTCACAGACCGTGACGCGCGCTCTCACCGTCGGGGCGATCGCCGTCCTGGTGTTCGGGGTGGCCACCGACCTCCTCGGCGCCATCGCAGCGACCGCCGGTCTGCGCGAGGTGTTCCCGCCGGACAGCGAGTGGTACCCGAACTTCTCCCTCAACGTCTCCCCTCTGCCGTTCGCCGGTGCGCTCGGGCTCCTCGCCCTCGCCGCGGTGTTCCGCCAGGGGATGCGCCTCGATCAGGACCGGGCACGCCTGCAGAAGGAGAAGGCGGCTCTCGAGAAGGACACGGAGGGGCTGGTGTGACCCCGGCCGAGAGCGACGACGAGTTCACCGGCATCCACTGCCGACTCGACGAGCTGCTCGCCGAGCGGGGGATGACGCTCACCGAGCTGAGCGCCACGGTCGGGGTGAGCATCGTGAACCTGTCGGTGCTGAAGAACGACCGCGCCCGCGCCATCCGCTACTCGACGCTGCGGGCGATCTGCGAGGCCCTCGACTGCGAGGTCGGCGACCTGCTGGTACTCGCTCCGCGCTGAGCCGGGAATCCCGCCCCTACCTCCGTTTCCGGTCGCAGTTCCTGCCGCTCGTGGCGCGTTCAGGCGGCAGGAAGTGCGACCGGAACAGGCCTGCCGGCCACGCCGAACGGATTCCGGCCCGGAGCGTCATCCTTCGTCATATCCACCCAGGGAATTCTCAGGGAGTCATAGCGTTGAGCCTCATGGCGCGCACTCGGCGCGCCGCGATTCTGGAGTCCCCACCCCCATGAGCACCACCGCACGCGCCCAGAAAGCGCCTGATACCCGCGGACCGGTCCGGAAGCTGCTGACCTCGTTCGGCTTCCAGATCCTCGCGGCCCTCGTTCTCGGCATCGCCGCCGGACTGATCGGCCGCCAGCTCGGCGCCACCGCCGAGAACCCGACCGGGCTGTCCGCGACACTCGACACCATCGGCAACTCGTACGTGACGCTGCTGCGCGCCGCCGTCGTCCCCCTGATCTTCACGGCCATCGTCGCCAGCATCTCGAACCTGCGCCGCGTGCAGAACGCCGCACGCCTGGCCGGCCAGACGATCCTGTGGTTCGCGATCACCGCGTTCATCGCCGTGATCATCGGCATCGTCCTCGGCCTCGTGATCCAGCCCGGCAACCGCGCCGGCGAGGGCCTCGAACCCGGCGACCCGTACACCGTGGGCACCTGGTGGAACTTCCTGCTGGGCCTGATCCCGCAGAACTTCCTCGGCCTCACGGTCAACACCTCGCCCGGTGCGGTGGAGGGCACGTTCTCCTCGAGCGTCGGCTTCAACATCCTGCAGGTCATCGTGGTCGCGGCCGTCGTCGGCATCGCGGCTCTCAAGGCCGGCAAGAAGGCCGAGCCGTTCCTCGTCTTCACCGAGTCGCTGCTGAAGGTCATCCAGCGCGTGCTGTGGTGGATCATCCGCATCGCCCCGCTCGGCACGTTCGGCCTCATCGGCTCGGCCGTCATCAAGTACGGCTGGGAGAAGCTCGCCTCCCTCGGCTGGTTCGCCGCCGCGGTGTACATCGGCCTCGCGCTCGTGCTGTTCGTCGTCTACCCGATCCTGGTGAAGACGCACGGCCTGTCGATCAGGCAGTACTTCTCGGGTGTCTGGCCCGCCGTGCAGCTGGCCTTCGTCAGCCGCTCCTCGATCGGCACCCTGCCGCTCACCGAGCGGGTGACCGAGCGCAACCTCGGTGTGCCCCGCTCGTACGCCTCGTTCGCCGTGCCGCTGGGCGCGACCACCAAGATGGACGGCTGCGCCGCGATCTATCCGGCCATCGCCGCGATCTTCGTCGCCCAGTTCTTCGGCATCGAGCTGAACTTCGTGCAGTACCTGCTGATCGTGATCGTCTCGGTCGTCGGCTCGGCCGCCACCGCAGGCACCACGGGTGCCGTCGTCATGCTCACGCTCACCCTGTCGACCCTGGGCCTGCCGCTCGAGGGCGTCGGACTGCTGCTCGCGATCGACCCGATCCTCGACATGGGCCGCACTGCTGTGAACGTCGCAGGTCAGGCGCTGATCCCGACGATCGTTGCCAAGCGCGAGGGCATCCTGAACGAGGAGCTCTACAACGCGCCGCGCGAGGGCCTGCCCTTCGCCGACGACTCCGGAGACGACGACGCTCCCGAAGCGGATGCCGCCTCAGACAAGGAGCCGGTCAGCGCCCGCTGACCTCACCGCTGAACGCCAGAGCGCCTCGTCCCCTCGTGGGGCGAGGCGCTCTGGCGTTCGGGGGTCAGGCGCGGCTCTGCTGACGGGTGGCGCCCCGCGTATCCAGCGCCAGCTCCTCGGCGTCCATCGCGGCGATCAACTCGCGCATCACCTCTTCGTCGAGGTTGCCCGCATCGCGCTCGGCGAGGAGGATGTCGCGGCGCACCTGCAGCCAGCCGCGGGACAGGGCGACGAGGTCTTCGTACGACGGTCGGCTCGCGGCTTCTTCGACCTTCTGCGCCTCGTCCGTATCCTTCTCGACCCGGGTCATGCGCTTGGTGAAGGCGTCGAACACGCTGAGGTCGACCTCGCCGTACTTGGTCTCCCACTCGAGCCGCTTCTCGGCGAGGAACTTCTTGCCGGCCTCACGGCTCTTCGCGCGCACCTCGGCGAGCGCCGCCTCATCCTCCTCCTCGTCCACATCGCTGGCGATGCCGAGGCTGCGGATGAGCAGCGGCAGTGTCAGCCCCTGCAGCAGCAGCGTGCCGACCGTGACGATGAACGCCACCACGACGATCGCGTGCGAGGCCTCGGTGTCGAGGGTCGCGAGGTCGGCGGCCGCCACCGCGATCGCCAGGGTCACGACCCCGCGCATGCCCGCCCAGGAGATGACGGCGCTGTCCTTCCAGGTGAGCTTGAGTCCGGCCATCCGATCGCGCACGATCTGACTGCGCAGCTCGTCGGCGGTGTAGTTGCCCCAGCGTCGCGACTTCTGCTGCCTCTTCTCGAACGCGCCGGACTCGACGCCGCGATCCCAGCGCTCGAGCTTGCGGCGGTCCTGGAAGTTCGCCCACGCACTGGTCGGATAGATGTAGAGCGGCCGCACGATGACGACCACGAGAAGCACCGCTCCGGAGAGCAGCAGGATCTGCACGACCGACTCGCTGCCCAGGTCGCTGAGCACGCGCGGGAACTGCAGCCCGATGTACGCGAACACGAAACTCTCCAGCAGCAGGTCGGCCGACAGCCACAGCGGCTTCTCCTGCTGGCGGGTGGTGTAGTCGGTGCGCGGCGAGTTGTAGCCGACGTAGAGCCCCATCGCCACGACGGCGAGGACGCCCGATCCGAGCAGATGTTCGGCGATCGCGTAGGCCCCGAACGGGGCGAGGAGACCGAACGTGCCGATCACGACCGGATCGCTGATGCGCATGCGCAGCTGGTGCAAGACGATCCCGAACACGAGCCCGACGGCCACACCGACACCGACCGCCACCAGGAACTGCCAGATGCCGTTCCAGACGGTCAGTGTCGCGCCGGCGAGGATCGCCGCGAACACCCGATACAGGGTGAGCGAGGTCGCATCGTTGATGAGGCTCTCACCGGAGAGCACGGTCATGATGCGTCGGGGCAGGCCGAGTCGACGACCGATCGCGGCGGCGGACACCGCGTCCGGCGGAGCCACGATCGCGCCCAGGAGCAGCGCGCCCGGAAGCGTGAGGGACGGCAGGATCCACCATGCGACGAAGCCGACGGCCAGGGCGGTGATGAGCACGAGCCAGATCCCGAGCCGACGGATCTGCGGCAGGCTGCGCTTGAATCCGACGAACGAGACATCGAGTGCGGCCGAGTACAGCAGCGGCGGCAGCACGAGACTCAGCAGAACGTGCCCGTCGATGTCCAGGTCGGGCACGAAGGGCAGGAAGGATGCGGCGAGCGCCACGATCGTCACCAGCAGCGGGGCCGGCCACCCTCGCCAGCGTGCGAACGCGGCGATGGCGACGGACCCGACGAGGACGTAGAAGATGCCTGCTTCCATGCCCCAACGGTAGCGGGGGAATGGAGCCACGCAGGCGCGCGTTGTGGTTGAGGATGTCCGATACAGCTCTCTCCGTCCTCGACCTCGTTCCGGTCCGCACCGGCCAGACCAGTGCAGAGGCCATCGCCGCCTCGCTCACCCTCGCGGAGGTCGCCGACCGTCTCGGCTATCGCCGCTACTGGTTCGCCGAGCACCACAACATGCCCTCGGTGGCATCCACCACTCCCCCGGTGCTGATCGCCGCCGCGGCCACCCGTACCTCGCGCCTGCGTCTCGGCTCGGGCGGAGTGATGCTGCCCAACCACGCGCCTCTCATCGCCGCCGAGCAGTTCGCCGCCCTCGAGGCCATCGCGCCCGGACGCATCGACCTGGGCCTCGGCCGTGCTCCAGGCAGCGACCCGGTGATCACGCAGCTGCTACGCGGTTCCGGCACCACGAGCGATGTCGAGCAGTTCCCCCGTCATGTGCAGGACATCGCCGCGCTCTTGTCTGCGGATGGCGCCGCACTGCGCTTCACCTCCGGCGGCGAGTACACGGTGCGCGCGACGCCGGCCGCGACCGGTTCCCCCGAAGTGTGGCTGCTCGGGTCGAGCGACTACTCCGCGCAGCTCGCCGCCTCGCACGGGCTCCCCTACGTCTTCGCGAACCACTTCTCCGGGCAGGGCCTCGAGCGCGCGCTCGACCTCTACCGCACCGGCTACCGCCCGAGCGAGGAGCACCCCGAGCCGCGCACGTTCCTCACCGTCAACGCGGTCGCCGCGCCCACGCAGGAGGAGGCGGAGGCCCGTGCGCTCCCGCAGCTGCGGATGATGGCACGCCTGCGTCTCAACCAGCCCCTCGCGGCGCTCGAGACTGTGGAGCAGGCAGCCTCCGCCGTGACGGATGCCGCGACCGACGAGGTCGTGCAGGCCGCGCGTTCGCGCTGGTTCGTCGGCACGGGTGAGACCGTCGCAGCCGAGGTCCGCGCGTTCGCCGAACGATACGGTGTCGACGAGGTCATGCTCTCCCCCGTCGCCGGTGCGTACGACGCCGAGCCGAAGGACGCCCCGACCGGTCGCGCGCAGACCCTGGAGCTCATCGCCGCTGCGCTCCACGGCTGATGTCGAGCGCCTGTCAACCCCTGGCTTTCCCGGCGGCACAGGCGTAGCGTCACGAACAGTGCCGACGACAGGGGCGCGGCCCCTTCGGCGAACGCACTGTCGGCAGCAGCAGAAGGAGTTCGACGATGAGCACGACCAAGACTCTCGCCCTCTGGGTCGCCTACGGACGCAACGGCGTCGTCGGCAGCATCCGGCACGACGAAGACGGCTACACGGTCACGATGGTCGGATCGGATGCGGCGACGGGCACCTACCCGAGCCTCGCCTCGGCGAAGGGCGCCTTGCACTCCCACATGGCTCCGGGCAGCGACTGGCCGCGCTTCCAAGAGCACTGAACCACCGCACTGAACCACCGCACTGAACCACCGCACTGAACCACGGCATCCGCCCGGTCGCGCTGGGCGGCGGGGCGGATGCCGTCAGGCTTCGGGTTCGCCGGAGAGGATGCCGCGCAGCCAGTCGCGCGCCTCGACGAACACGTCGTCGGAGTAGCGGTCGGGGTACTGCACGATCTGCCGGTCCGCCCGCGGGTACGACCCGAGGAAGACCACGCGAGGGCTGAACCGGCGGATGCCCAGCAGCGCGTCGGCCATGCGCTCGTGCTCGATGTGCCCATCGGCGTCGATCACGAACCGGTAGCGGCCGAGCTCATCGCCGATCGGCCGCGACTCGATGAGCGACAGGTTGATGCCGCGGGTCGAGAACTGCTCGAGCATCTCGAGGAGCGAACCAGGGTGGTCGTGCGGGAGCTCGACGATCAGCGAGGTCTTGTCGGCACCGGTCGGCTCGGGCGACCGGGTCGTGCGGGTGACCAGCACGAAGCGGGTGACGGCCTGCGCGTTGTCGCCGATGCCGTCAGCCAGCACGTCGACGTCGTAGTGGTTCACGATGCCGGGGGCCGCGATGGCCGCCTGTGCGGGCAGCGTGCCGTCGAGGACGCCGATCGCGGAGGCGACGTTGCTCGACGCGGGGACGTGCGAGTGCGACGGCAGGTGCGCGCCGAGCCAGCCATGGCACTGGGCGTAGGCGACCGGATGCGCCGCGATCACCTCGACCTGGTCCAGCGTCGTGCCCCGGGGAGCGACGAGCACGAAGTTCACCCGCACCAGGTACTCGCCGATGATGCGGAGCCCTGGGAGCGTGGCCAGGGCGTCCTGCGTGGTGGAGACACCGCCCTCGATCGAGTTCTCGATCGCGATCATCGCGGCGTCGCTCCGGCCCTCGAGCACGTCGGCCAGAGCCTCGCCCACGTTGTGCACGGGGCGCCAGTTCTGGCCGCGAGCCTCGGCCACCTGGTCGAGCGCCGCCTCCGTGAAGGTTCCGGCAGGGCCGAGATAGCTGTAGGTGCGGCGTTCAGTCACGGGTTTCACCTTAGCCCTCGGCGGGCAGAGCGCTCTTCCGGGTGACTTCTCGGATGCGGTCCCGCCGATCAGGGGGCAGACTGAGGGGATGACCAGCCGTGCCGGCCTCCCCGCGGAGGAAAGTGACCTGATCGACGTCGACGAACTGATCGCCGCCTACTACGACCGCACGCCGAACCCCGAGGTTCCCGCCGAACGCGTCGTGTTCGGCACCAGCGGTCATCGCGGTTCCTCGCTGTCGAACAGTTTCAACGAGAACCACATCCTCGCCACGACGCAGGCGATCGTGGACTACCGCGACGCGCAGGGCATCACCGGCCCGCTCTTCCTCGGTCGCGACACGCACGCGCTGTCGCTGCCAGCCGAGCGCAGCGCGATCGAGGTGCTGCTCGCGAACGGCATCGATGTGCGGGTCGACTCCCGCGACTCGTGGGTGCCCACTCCGGCGCTCAGCCACGCGATCCTCACCTACAACCGCGGCAAGGCGGCCGACGACCCGAGTCGCGCGGACGGCATCGTCGTCACCCCCTCGCACAACCCTCCGCGCGACGGTGGCTTCAAGTACAACCCGCCGCACGGCGGACCCGCCGACACCGACGCCACGGGCTGGATCGCCGACCGCGCGAACGCCCTCATCGCCGCCGGACTCGACGGCGTGAAGCTCGAGCGCTTCGCCGACATCGACTGGGATGCCCTCACCGGCTACGACTTCCGCGACGCCTACGTGCGCGATCTTCCGTCTATCATCGACATCGACGCCATCCGCAGCGCCGGGGTCAGCATCGGCGCCGATCCGCTGGGCGGAGCATCCGTCGAGTACTGGGCGCTCATCGCCGAGATGCACGACCTCGACCTCACCGTCGTCAACCCCGAGGTCGATCCGACGTGGCGCTTCATGACGCTGGACTGGGACGAGAAGATCCGGATGGATCCGTCTTCGCCGTCGGCCATGGCATCCCTGGTCGCGAAGAAGGGCTCCTACGACGTGCTCACCGGGAACGACGCCGACGCCGACCGGCACGGCATCGTGACCCCGGATGCCGGACTGATGAACCCGAACCACTACCTCGCGGTCGCCATCGACTACCTGTTCTCGCACCGTGAAAGTTGGCCGCGCGACGCCGCGATCGGCAAGACGCTCGTGTCATCGATGATCATCGACCGCGTCGCCGAGTCGCTCGGGCGGCACCTGCTGGAGGTGCCGGTCGGATTCAAGTGGTTCGTCCCCGGGCTGCTCGACGGTTCGGTCGCGTTCGGCGGCGAGGAATCGGCCGGTGCATCGTTCCTCCGCAAGGACGGCTCGGTCTGGTCGACCGACAAGGACGGAATCCTGCTGTGCCTGCTGGCCGCCGAGATCATCGCCGTCACCGGCAAGACCCCCTCGGAGCGGTATCGCGAGCTGGAGACCGCTTTCGGCGCCTCCGCCTACCAGCGCGTGGACGCACCGGCGACACCGGAACAGAAGGCCACCCTCGGCAAGCTCGCGCCCGAGACCGTGACGGCCACCACGCTCGCCGGCGAAGACATCACGGCGAAGCTCTCGCACGCACCCGGCAACGGCGCGGCGATCGGGGGGCTCAAGGTGCAGACCGAGCACGCCTGGTTCGCCGCCCGCCCGTCGGGCACCGAAGACGTCTACAAGCTCTACGCCGAGAGCCTGCGCGGCCCTGAGCACCTCGCCGAGGTGCAGGCCGAGGCCCGCGCCGTGGTCTCCGCCGCGCTGGGCGGCTGAACGAGCTCTGACCGACGGTGGGAGGGCCGCCGGTCGGAGGACCGGCGGTCGGAGGACCGGCGGTCGGAGGACCGACGGTCGGGGGACCGACGGTCAGGACACGGCACGGGACTGCGCGGCACGAGACTGCCACGCACCCGCCAGCACCGCACCGGCCGCCCGCAGCCAGCGCGCGGGTTCGGCGAGCGCCGCATCTGCCGCCCCGGCGAGATCGGTGAGGGATGCGGCGGCCGCGAACAACGACGCGTCGGCATCCGCGGTGATCCGACCGGCGGCGAGCATCGCGTCGGCACCCGCGTCTGCGGCGAGCGCGGCGAGGAACGACGGCACCTTGCCGTCGCCGGACTGCCCGTCGTAGGAACCCTCGCCCGTGATGACCACGTCGGCGTCGGCGATCGCGCCGGCGAGGCCGATGAGTTCGGCCACCTCGGCGGCGCCGGGGGCGAGCACACCTCCCCAAGCCACGAGTGCGGCGCCCGTGCCTCCTGCTGCCCCGTTTCCCTCGCCCGCAGCATCGATGCCGAGCAGCTCGGCGAGGCGATCGAGGCCGGCATCGACGACAGCGATGTCCTCTGCCGAGCGCAGCCCCTTCTGCGGACCGAACACCGCGGCGGCACCGCGTGGGCCGGTGAGCGGATTGGTGACGTCGGTGAGCACGCGCACCTCGGGTGCCGGACGCAGCGCGCTCCGATCGACTGATGCGATGGCGTCGAGCCCGCGCGCACCCCGGGGGACCGGCGCACCGGCGGCATCGAGGAAGCGCGCCCCGAGGGCTGCGAGCATCCCGGTGCCGCCGTCGGTGGACGCGCTGGAGCCGATGCCGACGACCAGACGCGAGACGCCGTGGTCGAGGGCGGCTGCCAGCGCCTGCCCGAGGCCGGTCGTATCGGCATCCCAGGGGCGCAGCTCGTGCAGCAGCTCGATGCCGGAGGTCGAACCGAGGTCGACGACGGCCGTGCCCGCCGGGGCGTCGTCCGTCGGCGGAAGCCGCAACCAGAAGGTGTCGATCCGCACCCCGGCAGGCCCGTCGACCGTCAACGGCATCCGCTCGGCACCCGGAACCGCCGCCTCGAACGCGGCCACCGTTCCCTCGCCGCCGTCCGCCATCGGCCGATGCACGAACTCGGCGGTGGGGTCGATGCTCGCCCAGCCGTCGGCGAGGGCCGTCGCGGCATCCGCCGCCGTGATCGTTCCCTTGAAGCTGTCGGGCGCCAGCACGACCCGGGTCACTGCGCGATTCCCGGGGTGACGGCGTGCACGACGAATGCGAGCGGACAGCGCGGGCGCTCCGCAGACGATGCGGGCTGTGTCATGCCCAGAGCCTACTTCTCACGGCGTGCCCACACGGTTCGTCGAGTCGAAACGTGACGTGATGCCGTCGGCGCCTCAGCGCGACGCCGTGCTCGCACGTTCGACGAGGACGGTCGGGACGACGGAGGCCTCGCCCCGCTCGGGAGCCCCTTCGATCGCGTCCACCAGAGCCGAGACCGCACGCTGCGCGAGGGCGGCGAAGTCCTGTCGGATCGTGGTCAGCGGCGGGCGGTAGTTCGCCGCGTCCGGCACATCATCGAAACCGATGACGCCGACGTCTTCCGGCACCCGACGGCCGGATTCGGACAGAGCCCGCAGCAGCCCGAGCGCCATCTGATCGTTGGCGCAGAAGACGGCGGATGCCGCGCGCAGCGCCGGACCCGCCGCATACCCCGAGTCGGCGCCCCAGTCGCCGCGGACGACGGCGGGCGGACGGATACCGGCAGTGAGGAGCGTCTCCCGCCATCCGCGTTCCCGCTCGGCCGCCGCGAAGGAGTCGGCTGGGCCGGCGAGGTGATGGACGGCGCCGTTCCCCAGGGCGAGAAGCAGACGCGTGGCAGCGGCTGCACCGCCCGCGTGGTCGCTGTGGACGGACGTGACCCCGTCCTCGCGCGGAGCGTCGACGACCACGAGCCGCAGCCCGGTCGGCCGCTGCGCGTCGGAGATCAGGGCGGATGCTTCGTTCAGGACGATCGCACCGTCGACCTCCTGCTCCGCGAGCCGATCGAATGCCTCCGCGACACCCCGGGTCGCGGTCACGAGAGTCACCGCGTACCCCCGTTCCGCGGCGGCTTCGGCCGTGGCCTGCAGCATTCGTGAGTTGCCGACCGTGGCCAGGGTGGTGACGACGAGTCCGATCGTCTGCGAGCGTCCGGTGCGCAGGGCCCGGGCCGCGCGGTGGGGCCGGTAGCCGAGCTCGGCCATCGCCCGCTCGACGCGGGCACGGGTGTCGGGGTCGACGCGCGGGCTGGCGTTGACGACGCGCGAGACGGTCTGCCCCGAGACACCGGCACGAGAGGCGACCATGGCCATCGACACCCGTCCGGACGACACGCGCTGCCGCTCGGCCTTCACTCCCTCGGCACGGTCGTGTCCGCTGTGCCCCACCCGCATCCTCCATCCACTGAGTCGGTCGTGTCTGCCGGTACGACCTCTTGCCGGAGTCACCGGTGCACAACTCCGTCATGTTGACGTTATCACGGCGTTGTGCGTACCATGTTGACGTGAACACGGATGATCTTCCTGAGTTGCGCACCGAGACGCTCGGCGCCGGCGTCGTCAGACGCGCCACCACCCTCGCCGACGGCCGCGACCTCATCTACTACGACGACCCTGGCACCGCGCTCGGCGCCGATCGAGCCGTCGACGCGCGCGTCCTCGACCCCCGTCCGGAGACCGCGACGATGCGTCTCGACGTGCTCACCGGTGACTGGATCACGGTCGCCGCGAACCGGCAGAACCGCGTGATGATGCCCGGCGCCGACGCCGACCCCCTGGCCCCGCAGACACCGGGCAATCCGTCCGAGGTGCCCTCGCGCTACGACGTCGCCGTGTTCGAGAACCGCTCGCCCGCGTTCGGGCCCGCCCTGGCTGCAGCGACGGGCACCGCACCCCAGGCGTCGAACGCTCCGCGCGGGCTCGACGATCTCGCCGCCCTGGGCCTCGGCCGCACGCGCACCTCCGTCGGACGCTGCGAGGTCGTCTGCTTCAGCCCCGAGCACGCCGGATCCTTCGGCACGCAGACCGTCACCCGCGCCCGCACCGTGATCGAGGCATGGGCCGACCGCACGGCTGTGCTCTCGCAGCTGCCCGGAATCGAGCAGATCTTCCCGTTCGAGAACCGCGGCGAGGCGATCGGTGTGACCCTGCCGCACCCGCACGGGCAGATCTACGCCTACCCGTATGTGACCCCGCGCACCACGCGCGTGCTGGAGTCGATCGACCGAACGGCGCCGGACCTGTTCCAGCGCATCCTCGAGTCCGAGCAGGCGTCGGAGCGCGTCGTGTTCCGCGGCGAGCACTGGACGGCCTTCGTGCCGTTCGCCGCGCGCTGGCCGCTCGAAGTGCACCTGATGCCGCACCGCCACGTGCCCGACTTCGCCGAGACCACCGAGGCCGAGCGCGACGAGCTCGCCCCGTTGTATCTGCAGCTGCTGCGCGGCGTCGACGCCCTCTACGACTCCCCGACCCCGTACATCGCGGCCTGGCATCAGGCACCCGTGCACGTCGGTCGCGACACCGTGCGACTGCACCTGCAGCTGACGAGCCCGCGCCGTGCTGCCGACAAGCTGAAGTTCCTCGCCGGCTCCGAGGCCGCGATGTGGGCGTGGGCAGCCGAAGTGCCGCCGGAGGTCGGGGCCGCCCGCCTTCGCGAAGCGATCGAACGCGCATCGCACAACCGGACCGTCCCCGGAGCGACCGCATGAACGCCGCACACGACGACGCCAGCGCCCTCTTCACCCGGCTCACCGGCCGCGAACCGGATGGACTCTGGTCGGCGCCTGGACGCGTGAACCTCATCGGGGAGCACACCGACTACAACGACGGGTTCGTGCTGCCTTTCGCGATCCCGCAGCGCACGGTCGCCGCAGTCGGCCGGCGCGACGACGACCGCGGCCGCGTGCTGGTCGGCTCCACATTCGCCGACGAGCCGGTCGAGGTCCGCCTCGACGAGCTCGACCGGCTCTTCCCCACCGCACCCGGGTCGCAACCGGCCGTCCCGGAGTGGGCCGCCTACCCGCTCGGGGTCGCCTGGGCGCTGCGCCAGGCCGCACCCGATCGCGGACCGTTCGGGGGGATCGACATCGCCATCGCCTCCGACGTGCCCGTGGGCGCGGGGCTCTCGTCCTCGGCCGCGATCGAGGGGGCGACGTCATCCGCGCTGAACGAGCTGTGGAAGACCGGGTTCGACGGCACGTCCCTCGCCCGCATCGGACGACGGGCCGAGAACGAAGCCGTCGGCGCTCCCACCGGGATCATGGACCAGATGGCGTCGATGCTCGGTCGGCCCGACACCGCGATCTTCCTCGACTGCCGGTCGCTGGAGACCCGGCTCGTGCCACTCGGGGTCGCCGAGGCGGGTCTCGCGATCCTCGTGATCGACACGCGGGTGAAGCACGCCCACTCCACGGGCGGCTATCGGGAACGACGCGCGTCGTGCGAGCTCGGCGCATCGATCATGGGCGTGCCTGCGCTGCGCGACGTCTCGGTCGGCGACCTGCCGCGTGCGCAGGAGCTGATGGACGACGTCACCTTCCGTCGCGTGCGCCACATCGTCACCGAGAACCAGCGCGTGCTCGACACGGTGCAGGTGCTGCGCGAACAGGGCGTACGAGCCATCGGCGACCTCCTGGTCGCCTCGCACGCATCGATGCGCGACGACTTCGAGATCTCGACCCCCGAGCTCGACGCCGCGGTCGAAACCGCGCTGGCCGCCGGTGCCCTGGGCGCCCGGATGACCGGTGGCGGATTCGGCGGGGCTGCCATCGCACTGGTCGAGCAGGATGCCGTCGCGTCGGTGTCGGATGCCGTGACCGCGGCCTTCGCAGCGTCGCGGTTCGCGACGCCCTTGCTGTTCACGGTCACCCCGTCCGCCGGCCCCCGCCGCGACGCCTGACAGAATGATCCATCGGGCCGCGACGACTCCGCGGCAGGAGAGGAAGACAATGTCCTGGATCGTCACCGGAGGCGCCGGCTACATCGGCGCCCACGTCGTGCGCGCCCTCGCTGATGCCGGACTCACCCCGGTCGTGCTCGATGACCTGTCCAGCGGAGTCGCGGCGTTCGTGCCCGAGGGCGTGACGTTCGTGCAGGGCAGCATCCTCGACCGCGAGCTCGTCGAGAAGACGCTGCGCGACCACGAGGCCGAAGGCGTGATCCACGTCGCCGGTTTCAAGTACGCCGGAGTCTCGGTGCAACGCCCCCTGCACACCTACGCGCAGAACGTCGAGGGCACACGGGTGATCCTCGAGGCGATGGAGGCCGCAGGGGTCTCGAACATCGTGTTCTCCTCCTCCGCCGCGGTGTTCGGCACTCCTGACGTCGCGCTCGTCGTCGAGGACACCGCCAAGAAGCCGGCCAGCCCCTACGGGGAGTCGAAGCTCATCGGAGAATGGCTGCTGCGCGATCAGGCGATCGCGACAGCGGACTCCGAACGGCCGCTGCGTCACACCTCCCTGCGCTACTTCAACGTGGTGGGCTCCGCCGACCCGACGGTCTACGACGTCAGCCCGCACAACCTCTTCCCGATCGTGTTCGAGGCGCTGCTGGCGGGCACGACCCCCCGCATCAACGGCGACGACTACGACACCGAAGACGGGACGAACGTGCGCGACTACGTGCACGTCGGCGACATCGCGGCCGCCCACGCCGCCGCGGCCCTGCGCCTGTCCGGAGGACGCCCGATCGAATCCGCGTACAACCTCGGCTCGGGTGACGGACTCAGCGTGAAGCAGATCATGGATGCCGTCGCGCGCGTGACCGGCATCGACTTCACACCAGAGATCGGGCCACGGCGCCCCGGAGACCCCGACCGCATCGTGGCGACGGGAGAGCTCGCGGCACGCGACCTCGACTGGACCATGCGGTACTCGGTCGACGAGATGGTGCGCACGGGGTGGGAAGCACGGCGGGCCGCTCGACCCTAGCGGTCAGAGGTCGCGGGAGCGGATCGGGTACGCCCAGAAGCAGAGCCAGGCGAGCGCGGTGAAACCGAGCGGGATCACGGCGAGCATCAGTCGGATGCCACCGTCGACGCCGTCGGGCTGCGCGTCGCCGAGGGTGGCATCGAAGCCGGAGGCGGTCAGCACGACAGCGGCGACGATCGCCTGCAGCACCACGGAGCCGCGCACCACGAAGCCGTTGACCCCGAAGTAAGCGCCTTCACGACGGTGACCCGTGCGCCCCGCATCCTCGTCGATGATCTGCGCGAGCATGACCTCGAGCAACTGCAGCAGGCCGCCGACGCCCACTCCGACCGCGACACCGACCAGAGCGGCGCCGAGCACGCTCGACGGCGCGAGGTAGCCGAGCACGGCGACACCGAACACCGCGACGCTCCACAGCACCGCGGTACGCGGTGAGGTGCGACGGACGACCGCGCTCCACAGCACGATCGAGGGGATCGCGGTGACGAAGATGGCGCCGAGCAGGATGCTCCCCTCGCCCTCCGGCGCATGCAGGGAGTACCGCACGTAGAACGGGATCGCGGCGAGGATCACCGCGATCGAGGTCTGCACGAACAGGGATCCGAGCACGTACGGAACGAAGGCACGGTTGCGGAAGGTGTACTTCAGCTGATCCCCCCAACTCATCGCATCCGACGATGCCGTCGACTCCACATCCGGCACCCGGCGCTCGATCATCCCGCCGAAGAACGACCACACCAGCAGCACCAGGCAGACGGCGCCGAGCACCAGCGCCATGCCGGGCCATCCGATCGCGCTGTACAGGGCAGGGGCGCCGGCAGTGCCGAGGACCATACCGAGGATCGCGAAGATCTGTCGCGGCACGTTGCCCCGGGCACGCTCCTCGGTGGTGCGGAAGATCTCGGGGAACAGGGCCGAGATGTTGAGCACCACGACCACGAAGGCCACGTCGTACACGGCGACGACGACCAGGAACCACACGATGAGTCCGGCGACGGGGAGCTCCGGCGGCATCCAGACCAGCGCGAACGCGACGACGAGCGGCACGATGCCGAGGCCGATCCACGGGATCCGCCGCCCCCACCGGGTGCGCAATCGATCGGAGAGCGTGCCGACGACGGGGTTCAGCACCGCATTGAGGATGCCGTGGGCGATCATCGCGACCGCCACCCACGCCGCCGGCACCGCGAGGTGCGAGACGTAGAAGTAGACGACGAACGCCGAGAAGGTCTGCGCCATCAGCTGCGTCGGGAAGCCCGAGGCTCCGAACGCGATCGTCTGCCCTCTGGTCGGGGCCGCGTCCAGACGTCGGTCGCGCACCCGATCGCCCAGAGAGGTCACCGCACCTCTCCCCGCAGCAGATCGCGTCCTCGTTGCAGATCGCGCAGGTCCCGCCAGCCGATGCGTACGAGCGCCTCATCCTCGATGGCCTGCTGTACGGCGGGATCGCTCAGCAGTCGCAGTTCGTAGCCGCGCTTCGTCGCACTGAAGTCCACGGCCGCGCGGAGCTCGTCGTCGTCGACCATCGGATGCAGGTAGATCTCGGTGACGCCGGCCGGGACCGCCCGCAACAGCGCGATGAAACCGTCGCACATCTGCTCGTACGTCTCCTCGTCCGGCGTGCCTTCGCGGAGCAGCTCGAACGGATGCGACCAGAGCCGGTCGATGATCTCGACGCCGAACGCATCGGCGGCCGCTGCCGCGCCGTCGAGCTGAGCCTGAAGGACGGAGCCCTCCCCCACCCCGTCCATGCTGCGGGGCAGCCGGAACGGGAGCCCGTGCCGTGCGGCGAGCTCGAACACCGGACGGAGGAAGTCGCGGCCGGTCACGAGGCCGTAGACCGAGCCCATGTGGTTGTCGAGGTGCGTCACATCCGCCCCGGCATCGAGCGCAGCCTGCAGCTGGGCCGCGAGCTCGGCGGCGACGTCGTCATCGGAGGCGTTCTGTTCGACCGACAGGACATCGGTCGGGAAGAAGCCCGCATCATCGACGAGACTCGTGGCGGTACCGGTGAGCGGACGCCACCGGTACCGGGCCCATTCGCTGGTGAGCACGAGATGCACTCCGATGTCGAGGTCGGTGCGGGCGGCCGCGAACGCGAGCGCCTCGGGCGACCACGAGCAGGGCACCATCACGGTTGTCGAGTCGATGCGGCCGGCGGTGAGCAGATCGACGATGGCCGTATTCGCCGCATGGCACATGCCGAAGTCGTCCGCGTTGAGGATGATCGCCCGCGCACCGGGGGCGAGACCGAGACGGTCGGCGAGGTCGGAGGGTGCGGTCATCGGGGAGTCCTGTCGGGCGATTCGAGCGGCGATGCTCGGGCGGGTGGTGTTGTTCGTGCGGGGTGGTGTTGTTCGGGCGGGGTGGTGTTCAGCGGGTGCCCTTGGGGGCGGGCGCGAGGATGCGGGCGAAGAGGTCGCTGCGGAGCGCGGCCGCCGCTTCGTCGACGGCGCCGATGAGCGGAGCCTCGGGACCGAAGGAGGAGACGAGGAACCGCAGCGGGAGCTGCGCCTCGTATTCTTCGGCGATGCGCTCGATGGCGGCGACGAGTGCCGGATGAGCCGCAGCGCCGCTGAGGATGAACGCCTCCGGATCGAGCACGAGCCCCACGCTGCCGGCGACGAGGACGATGCGACGGGCGACCTCCGCGATGATCTGGAGTGCCGCATCGTCGCCGCGGACCGCGGCCTCCAGATGATCGGCGAGTGACGCCGCTGCATCGCGACCGACGCCGAGCGCGAGGTCACCGACCACTGCGTCGCCCACCAGGGGTGCACCGATCGGGATGGGTGTCTGCGGCAGATACATGACCTCACCGGCGACGCCGGAGAATCCACGGTGCAGCGCGCCGTCGATCACGATGCCGGCTCCGAGGCCGTCGTCGAGGAGCAGCAGCGCGAAGCTGGCGAGAGCCCCTCCCACACCGGCTGACAGCTCGGCGAGGGCCGCGAGGTTGACATCGTTCTCGATGCGGACGGGACAGTCGAGTGCGGCGGCCAGTGTCGCGCGGAAAGCGCCGCCGTCGGGGCCGAGGTCGTCACGGATGCCCCCGTCGGCCGTGACGATGCCGGGAACGCCGACGACCGCGAGGTGGACAGCCCCTTTCGCGGCCTTCAGCGATCGACGACACGACTCGACGAGTGCGACGATGCGGGCAACGCGGTCCTCCGCTTCGGAGAAGGGGGCGTGCTGTTCCGCTCGCACGATTCCGTTCGCATCGACGAGCACGACATGAGCCGCATGGTGATCGACGTGCACGGCGGCGGCGAATCCGAGGCGCGGGTGCAACGCCACACGTCCGGCGGCGGGGCCCCTCGTGTCACGATCGACCCCCGCGGGCGCGACGGCTCCGGCGTTCTCGAGCATCCGCAGCACCTGCGTCACCGCGGTGCGCGACAGCCCGGTGGTGGACATCAGCTCCGAGCGGGTCTGCGGCCCGCTGCGTGCGAGGGCCTCCAGGATCGCGCGGCCGTTGAGCGTGCGTAGCAGGCCCTGCGGTCCCGCGAGTGGTCTGGACATAGGTGTTCCGGAGTCGCCTCTCGTTTCGCTTGCGGCACCAGGCGTCAGAGCCGGGCGCAGTGCCCGCCAGCATGCCACATCGCGTCGCACCAGTCGAGGCTTCGCACCGATTCCTTGCGGTTGCGGTACACGGCCCGGTCGCGGCTTCGGTCTCGGACTCGGCTTCGGACTCGGCTTGACTCGGCACGGCTTGACTCGGCACGGCACGGCACGAGGCGGCCCGACGGCGAGGGCTCACGCTCTGAGCGATGTCGAACGACCGCCGGCGTGCCCTCGTCGACGAGCACCTCGGGGTCGCCGCGTGCGCCACTGCCGGGCCGGGTCCCACCAGGCGGGGCCGCGGATGTGCGGGACGCCGTGGTGCATGCGGATGTCCCATCCGCTGGTGGTGAGGGTGCGGTGGTGGTGCCAGCAGAGCGCGACGCCGTTGTCGGTGTGGGTGGGCCCGCCTCGGGCGTGTTCTTGGACGTGGTGGATTTCGCACCACGTGGCGGGGACATGACAGCCGGGGATGAGGCACTCGGCGTCGCGGAGGGCGATCGCACGGCGTTGGTGGGCGGTGAAGATCCGGTCGGTGGCGTGGATGCCGATGATGCGCCCGTGCGGGTCGAACAGCACGCGTTGGATGTTGCCTGCGCAGGCGGTGTGAGCGGCGACCCGGATGGGGACGGGGGTGTCGATGCCGTCGATCTGGGCCCATCCGCGCCCGGTGGCGTAGTCGTCGGCGGCGACGGTCACGACCAGGGTGGGGGCAGCACCACCGAGGCGGGGCATGTCATCGTGGCGGGCGGCGATACCCAGGACCGCGGCAAGGGTGTCATGCTGCTTCTGCGCCCGTGACCGGGGGTCGACCAGTCTGCCCGGATCACCCGACGGCAACACACCGTCGTCCATACCCCGAGGGTCGTCGATACCTGCGGGCTCAATGCCACGAGGTTCGGACTCTGCCGTAGGACGGAACACGACCCCGGGCAGGAGCGGTCTGTCGACTTTCGGGTTCAGGTACGCGTCGAAGATCCGCTGCAACTGTCCCGCGACTTCGGGCAGCAGCCCACCCCGGATAGGGATCACCCCGTCTTTCGCCCGGCCGAGCACGACCCCGCGTGCCCGCATCGCGACGTCATCCGCGGGTTCCGCGCCATCGGGGTCGAGGTACTGCACGATCACCTGCGCCAGAATCCTCAGATCCTCCGGCGTCGCCACCGGCGCGGTGCCGCCCTCGACACCCCCACCGGAATCCCCTCCTGGAGAGTCTTCTGCTCCCGCACCTGCAACCGGGATCCCCCGTGCGTACGCCGCCAACTCCCCGTCCGCGAGCAGCCGGTGTGTCGTCCCGACCCGGAGGCCGGCCTGTTCCACCGGGCCGGTCGCCGCCAACACTCCCGCGACCCCGACCACTCCGTCGAGCAGTGCCGCCCGTAGTTCGGGCCACCGCGCCGGCAACCGGGCCCCCGACGACAGCTCCACCTCCCGCCGCATGACCGCCGCCGCCTTCACCACCCGCCCCGCACCGGACCCGTCCGTGCGCAGCACTCGCTGCAGCAACTCGCCCATCGTCCGGCATCCGAACTTTCCGCAAAAACCGGTCTCACCCGATCCGGCCGGACGCGCATCGACAGACGCGACCGTCTCCACGACCACGGCCTCCACCCGCCGCTGTACCTCACCCGCCACGCGCAGCAGGTCCATCTTCACCGCATCGGACATCCCCGCCACCGCGTCAGAGCGCAACACGGCATCCAGGTCGATCACGACCTGTTCGAGCACTTCCCCGGGGTTGTTCATGCGCCCAGTCAACTCGGGGCCACCGACATTTCCACCCGGATAAGCCCAGATCAGATCGATATTCCAGAACACGCGTGAACTCCACTCGCCCTCCACGAATGAGGCACCAAGTCCATCTCTCCACACCTCTGGCGGGGCGTGACGTCGCGCCTCCCGAAGGTCCGACACCAGAGGCAGGATCGGTACATGCACATCGACACCACCCACGAGGAAGCCCACGAGAGGGAGCGCAGACCACCGATATGACTGTCGATGCATCTCCCTCGATTTGACGCTCGCGGTTTCGCCGATTAAATTACAGATCGGTAACGGTGGCATCCGGGGGGATCGACCGCCGCGCAAGCCAGCCCTCCCGGAAGGATCCCGTCACGAATTCCCTGCCACCCGAGCGCGCTCACGACGCCTCGGAAGCTCCCACCGAAGTCCCCGACTCGACACGACCGCTTTTGCGGCGTGACCGACGGCGCTCCGTTCCCGCCGCTGCGCAGAGTCCCCATCCGACGAACGCCGCCGATGCCACTCCGGCACCCACGGCAACGTCCGCAGCAAACCCGGCTGCTGCGGACGCAGCGCTGGCAGCCGCCCGCGCCGTCACCGCTCCCGCATTCGTTCGCGCGGCAGACGCCGAGGCCGCCCCCGCAGACGCAAGGCCGGCCGCCGCTCCCGCAGCCACCGCCGCTCCCGCAGCCACCGCCGCCCCCGCAGCCGCAACCGCAACCGCAACAGACACTGCCGCCGCACCCGAGGCCGCGCCTGAAGCACCCGCCGCCGTCACCGCGCCCGACGCCGCTGCACCTCGCGAGCAGCCACAACCACGCGCCACCCGTGAGCCCCGCTCCTGGGATCCTCGCCTGCGCCCCCGCCACCTGACCCCGAAGACATCACCGAAGAACGGGCCCGCCTCTCGAGGCGAGGCTCGCCGGCAGAAGCGTCAGTGGGCGAAGACCAAGGCGCTCGGCGCCACGCTGGCGATCGGTGTGATGATCACCGGAGCAGCGCTTCCCGCACTCAACCCCGCTGGTGGCCCGGCCGCTGCCGCCAGCTCCAACGTCTCCACCACCGCCGACGGCACCGGGCAGTCCTACACGGCGAAGTCCGAGATCCGCGCCGTGATCGACCCACGCGGCAACTTCTCCGCGACGACGCCCGAGGAGATCAAAGAAACCCGCTCCCGCGCCGTCGCCGCCGCGGTCGCTGCCGGCATGCCGCTCGGAAGCGCGATGGACATCCCCCTCGCCGGACGCATCGTGATGCCGATGGCTGACGGGACGTACTCGTTCACCGACGGCTTCGGCGCCTCGCGCCCTGGCCGATCGCACCTCGGCCAGGACTTCGCCGCCCCCGTCGGCACGCCGATCAACGCAGCGATGAAGGGCTGCGTCTCCCGCTCCACCGAGAGCTACCAGGGCTACGGCGTGACCATCCAGATCGAGAGCATCGTCGACGGGCAGGCCGTGAGCACGGTCTACTCGCACATGACCTACGGAAGCCGTGCGGTCGAGGTCGGGGACTGCGTCGAAGAGGGCCAGTACATCGGCGACGTCGGATCGACCGGCTACGTGTTCGGCTCCTGCCTGCACTTCGAGGTCCACATCAACACGGTCCCCGTCGACCCGCTGCCGTGGCTCAAGAAGAAAGTGAGCTGATCGACGCCGACTGACGCGCCCGCTCTCTGCAGTCACCGTAGGGTGGATGGATGAGCCCGCTGGAGATCCGCGACGCCCGCACGGAAGACGCCGACGACATCGCCCGCGTGCACGTGCGCTCGTGGCAGGTCGCCTATCGCGGGCTCATCGACCAGGATGTTCTCGACGGTCTCTCCATCGATGAGCGAGCTGCGAGCTGGCGGCGCAACGTCGCCGAGCCGCTGCCGACGAGCCTCGGCACCCTCGTCGCGGTTCGCGACGACCGCATCGTCGGCTGGGCGTCCCTCGGCTCAGGACGCGACCCCGATGGGCTCGCCGACGGCGAGGTGTACGGCATCTACGCCGATCCCTCCGCCTGGTCCACGGGCGCAGGTCACGCCCTGCTGGGAGCCGCCGAAGAGCGGATCGCCGAGGCCGGCCACGACCGCGCCTACCTGTGGGTTCTCGACGGCAACGCACGCGCCGATGCGTTCTACGCACGCCACGGCTGGGGCGAAGACGGAGCGATCAAGATCGAGGAACGCCCCCAGCTCACCCTTCGCGAGCATCGCCGCGTGAAGCTGCTCTCCGCCTGACCGCGCACGCCGGACGAGATCCGCAGACCGCAGACCGCAGACCGCAAATCCGCAAACTGCAAACTGCAGACCCGCAGATCCGCAAACTGCAAACTGCAGACCGCAGATCCGCAAACCGCAGGCCCGTAGACCCGCCTCAGTCGAGCGCACTCATCACGTGCTTGATGCGGGTGTAGTCGTCGAACCCGTACTGCGAGAGGTCCTTGCCGTAGCCGGAATGCTTGAACCCGCCATGCGGCATGTCCGACACGAACGGGATGTGGGTGTTGATCCACACGCAGCCGAAGTCGAGGTCACGGGAGAACCGCATCGCCCGGGCGTGATCGGTGGTCCACACCGACGCGGCGAGCGCATAGGGCACGTCGTTCGCCATCTGCAGAGCCTCGTCGTCCTCGCTGAACGCCTGCACGGTGAGCACGGGTCCGAAGACCTCACCTTGCACGACCTCGTCGTCCTGGCGCACCCCCGACACGATCGTGGGCTCCCAGAAGTACCCCCGATCGCCCTGACGGCGCCCGCCGGTCTCGATCGTCGCATGCGCGGGCAGGCGGTCGATGAAGCCCTGCACCTGCGCGAGCTGCGCCGCACTGCTCAGGGGCCCGTACAGCACGCCCTCCTCGTGCGGACCGCCGGTGCGGGCGTGCGTCTTCGACCGGGCGACCAGCGCCGCGATCAGCTCGTGGTGCCGTGAGGCGTGCACCAGCACCCGCGTGGCCGCGGTGCAGTCCTGGCCGCCGTTGAAGAAGGCACCCGTGATGATGCCCTCGACGGCCTTCTCGATCGATGCATCCGAGAACACGATCGCCGGAGCCTTGCCACCCAGCTCGAGGTGCACCCGCTTGACGTCGTTCGCCGCTGAGCGGGCCACGGCCATACCGGCCCGCACGGAACCGGTGATCGCCACCATCTGCGGCGTCGGGTGCTCGACCAGAGCGACGCCGGTGTCCCGGTCGCCGAGCACGACGTTGAGCGTGCCTGCGGGAGTGTGCAGCGCGACGATCTCGGCAAGCAGCAGCGTGGTGAGCGGCGTGGACTCCGCGGGCTTGAGCACGACCGTGTTGCCGGCGGCGAGCGCGGGGGCGATCTTCCACACCGCCATGTTGAGCGGGTAGTTCCACGGCGTCACCTGACCGATCACGCCGACGGGCTCGCGCCGCACGAACGAGGTGTGCCCGGCGAGGTACTCCCCCGCCGCCCTGCCCTCGAGACTGCGCGCGGCACCCGCGAAGAAGCGCAGCTGGTCGACCGACTGCATGATCTCGTCCGCTACCAGGCTCGCACGCGGCTTGCCCGTGTCCTGCGATTCCAGGTCGGCGAACTCCTCCGCCCGCGACTCCATCTCGTCGGCGATGCGGAACAGGGCCAGCTGCCGATCGCCGGGCGTGGTGTCGCGCCAGATCGGGAAGGCGGCGGATGCCGCGGCGTAGGCGGCATCGACGTCGCTGACGTCCGACACCGGGAGTTCCCCGTACGTCTCTTCGGTGACAGGATCGAGGAGCGGCATCCGCTCCGCACCGTTCGCGGGGACGAAGCGGCCGCCGATGAAGTTCTGCAACGGCGCGGAGTTCTTCAGAAGATGACTGGGCATGGCGTCATCGTAGCCGCAATGGTACGGAATCTGAAGATCTGGCAGTATGAAACGACTGAATCGGTTGCAGGATCATGGTCAGGCTGACAATATCGACACATGAGTACGAAGTCTTCCCAGCCTGCCCTTGATGACATCTCGAAGCGCATCGTCGAGTTGCTGCAGGAAGACGGCCGCCGCCCCTACGCCGAGATCGCCCGCGAGGTCGGGCTCAGCGAGGCAGCCGCGCGCCAGCGCGTGCAGCGGATGACCGACGCCGGCATCATCCAGATCGTCGCGGTCACCGACCCGATGCAGCTCGGCTTCCACCGCATGTCGATGATCGGCATCCGCGTCTCCGGCGATCCGCGCGAGATCGCCGAAGAGCTCACCCGGATCCCCGAACTGGCGTACGTCGTCGTCACCCTCGGCACGTTCGACATCCTCGTCGAGGCCGTGTGCGAGAACGACGAGCACCTGATCGACCTCATCGCGACCCGCATCCGCACCATCCCCGGCATCACCCACACCGAGAGCATGCTCTACGCCGGTCTCTACAAAGACCTCTACAACTGGGGCACGCGCTGACGCGCGCCCCAGCACCGCACCCCAGACACCGCACCGCGCACACCACGGAGAGAACCCATGGGCACCACCGTCTTCGAACGCCAGCAGCCGTCGCCGTCCGTCATCGACGACGCCCTCCGCGACACCGCCCTGCGGGTCTTCTGGCTCGACGATGTCGACCGGCCGACCCATCCGCGACTGAACGGCACGGTCCGCGCCGATCTCGCCATCGTCGGCGGCGGATACGCCGGACTCTGGACAGCGGTGCGCGCCAAGGAACGCGAACCCGAGCGCCGCGTCGTCCTGCTCGAGGCCTCACGAGTCGCCTGGGCGGCATCCGGCCGCAACGGCGGCTTCTGCGAGTCGAGCCTCACGCACGGACACGAGAACGGTGTCAACCGCTGGCCGGAGGAGATCGACCGCTTGGAAGAGCTGGGACACGCGAATCTCGACGGCATCGGCGAGACCGTCGAGCGCTACGGGATGGATGCGGAATTCGAGCGCACCGGACAGCTGGCGGTGGCTGTCGAGCCGCACCAGGTGGAGTGGTACCGCGACGAGCCGGGCTTCCTCGACCAGGAGGCGGTGCAGGCCGAGGTGCATTCGGAGACGTTCCTCGCCGGCGACTGGGACCGCGACGGCTGCGCGATGGTGCATCCGGCCAAGCTCGGTGTCGAGCTGGCCCGCGTGGCCGCCGACTTGGGCGTCGAGATCTACGAGCACAGCCTGGTGCGCGGCATCGAGGGCGACGGCTCGGGCCCGATCACGCTGGTGACCCCGAACGGCCGCGTGGTCGCGGATGCCGTCGCGCTCGGGACGAACGTCTTCCCGTCGCTCCTCAAGCGCAACCGGCTGATGACCGTGCCCGTGTACGACTACGTGCTGATGACCGAGCCGCTCTCCACCGAGCAGCTGGCGTCGATCGGCTGGTCGAACCGTCAGGGTCTCGCCGACAGCGCGAACCAGTTCCACTACTACCGGCTCACCGGTGACAACCGCATCCTGTTCGGCGGCTACGACGCCATCTACCACTTCGGCGGCAAGGTGCGCGCAGCGTATGAGGACCGCATCGAGAGTCACCGCAAGCTCGCCTCGCACTTCTTCACGACGTTCCCGCAGCTGGAGGGCCTACGCTTCACCCACCGCTGGGCCGGGGCGATCGACTCGTCCAGTCGCTTCTGCGCCTTCTTCGGAACTGCCCGCAAGGGCCGCGTGGCCTATGCGACCGGCTTCACCGGGCTCGGCGTCGGGGCTGCACGCTTCGCGGCCGACGTCATGCTCGACAAGCTGTCCGGCCAGGAGACCGAACGCACCGAGCTGCGGATGGTGCGCGAGAAGCCCATCCCGTTCCCTCCCGAGCCTGCCGCCTCGATCGGTGTGAACCTCGTCCGTGCCGCGATGAACCGGGCCGACCACAACGAGGGCAGGCGCAACCTGTTCCTCAAGACACTCGACGCCGTCGGCATGGGCTTCGACTCATGAACGGTCTCGCTGCCGGCGCGGGGGTCGATGCCAGTGCACTGCCGCTCTCGCATGAACCTCTGCCGGCGGACGAGGTGATCGCCGGGACGCCGACGGCCGCCGTGCACGAGCTGGCGACCCTCGGCGGGATCGAGATCGGCGTCTGGGAGATGACGCCGGGCACCGCGACCGACACCGAGACCGATGAGGTGTTCGTCGTGCTGTCGGGCCGCGCCACGATCGCCTTCGCCTCGTCGGGACTGCCCGACCTCGAGGTCGGGCCCGGCCAGGTGGTGCGCCTCGCCGAGGGCATGCGCACCACCTGGACAGTCACCGAGACGATTCGAAAGATCTACATCGCTTGACGCGCTTCGAATCGCGCGAATGGTCCCATTCACCCAGGAAATGGGACCATTCGCGCGATTCGAAGGCGAGAGATCAGCCTTTCCGGAGGAACCGGATGCGGCGCTCCTGATCGCGCCGCAGCCAGGGCAGGAACGCCCACCACAGCAGAAGCGCGACCGCCGCGCCGCCGATCAGCCCGGCACACGTGTCGGTGAACCAGTGCGCGTTGATGAGCGTGCGCTGCCACACCATGCCGACGGCCAAGAGCACTCCGAGCACGATCCAGATCCGGCGCACCCAGACCGCGGATGCCGGGATCAGCGCGAGCACCGTGACGATGATCGCCGCCATGCTCACCGAGTGCCCGGAGGGGAACGAGCCGTGGTCGACCTGCACGAGCGGACCGAAGAGTCCTGCTGCCGTGTCGTCTGCCGGACGCGGCCTGTCGACGAGGTTCTTTGTCAGCTGCGACAGCAGGCCGGGGCCCGCGAGCTGCACGGCGAGCACGAACAGCGCGGAACGCCACCGCCCGATCAGCACCAGCACCAGCGGGAGCAGGACCATCATGAGCACGGCACCGGGCAGTTGACCGAGGTGCTGGAACATCTGCGCCAGGGCGAAACCGGGCAGCGTCGATTCCGGCCCGACGCCGAACCCGCGTCGCCACAGGTCATCGAGGCCCTGCGACCACGGCGCGTCCGGGGCGACGACCACGCCGACGGCGAGTGCGGCGAACACCGCGAGCATCCCGAGCGCGGTCCACAGCATCCATCGCGGGCGCGGCGAGGCCACCGGTCGGGTGGCGTCCCCGACCGCGACAGCCGTGGTCACGACGACGTTCCCAGCAGCGGCCGCACTGAGGCGTAGGCGTCGGCCACCTCACGCGTCGGCACGTCGTAGACCCGCGCGATGCCCTTCGAGCCCTGGTGACGCGGCCAGCCGGGGTCGCCGCCGGCGATGAACGAGACCGCGGCGCCGTGCACCTCGTCGGCCAGCTCCTGCGGCGGGTTCGGGCCGGCGAGCGGCTCCATCGCCGGCCCGTCGAGGCAGTCGAAGAAGAACGGGACGTCGAGGCAGTGCTCGGCGAATCCGAAGTGTCCGGACGGCCACGAGAACCGGTACAGCCAGGTGGGTGCGGTGCCGCGATCGGCGACGATCCTGAGCAGCGCCGCTCGGAACATCCGGTCCGTCAACAGCCGACCGCCCACCCGCGCGTTGCCGAGCCCGGTGATGTCCGCGTTCGCGGCGAGGTACTCCCGCCGCACGCTCTTCGGCAGCCCGAGCTTGTTCAGCAGCAGCGACCTCGGCACCCAGCGCAGCTTCTTCTCGGACCCTGCGAAGACCATCGTGAACTCGTCGTCCGTCGCACCGAGCACGAGGGGCTTGTCGGCACCGACACCGGCCCGCAGAGCCTCACGCGTCGGGCGCGGCAGCAGGTCTCCGTCCACGGCCGGCCCGAGCGGAAGGCCGTCTTCGACCACGCTCCCGAGCGAATCAGGACCGAGTTCGGTCGCCTTCTTCTGCAGCTCGAGGATGCGCTCCTCCGACACGGATGAGAACCCGGCCACGGTGGGCGCGACTCCGGCTGCTGCGGCGAGTCCGCGCCCGAACGCCTCGGCGCGGGCGGGAGCGACGTCGGCGAGCGCACCGGAGATCGCGTACACGCCGTGGAACAGGTGCTGCGCCTTCTCCATGCCGAGCAGGGTCAGCACGGCGCCTCCCCCGGCGGACTGTCCGGCGATGGTGACGCGCGACGGATCACCACCGAACTCGGCGATGTTCTGCTGCACCCATTCGAGGGCGAGCAGCCAGTCGCGCACACCGCGGTTCGAGGGAGCATCCTCGATCCAGCCGAAGCCGTCGAAACCCAGGCGGTACGAGAGCGACACCGTCACGACGCCATCACGGTTGAAGTTGCGGCCGTCGTACCAGGGGCTCGCGGGTGAGCCGGCGAAGTATCCGCCGCCGTGGATCCAGACGAGCACGGGAAGACCGGTTCCCTGCGCGGCACGGGTCGGGTGCGGCGTGAAGACGTTCACGTTGAGCGTCGAGTCACCCTCGATGCTCGGTTCGGGGATGAGCGTCACACCGGGGTCGCCGCGCTGGGCCGTGGCGGCGAACTCGAGCGCATCGCGCACTCCCTCCCACGGCGCTTTCGGCACGGGCGCCTGAAAACGCAGCGCGCCGATCGGCGCCTCTGCGAACGGGATGCCCAGGAAGGCCGCCGACCGCGGATTCCCGCGCCCGCCCGTGGTCGGGCGCCAGCGGCCCCGCACCCGTCCGGCGGCCGTGGCCACCTCGACGAAATCGGCGGTCGTCTCGAAGTCGGTATCGGTCATCACAGCATTCTCCTGCTCATTCCTGGTCATCAGCGCACTCCCTTGATCGGCGCGGTCGCGACGGCGGCGAGGATCACGAACACGATCGCGAAGACGAAGAGCATCGCGTAGCCGCCGACGGACGTGATGATGACACCGCCGATGGCGGGACTCAACGCCTGCGGCACGTTGGTCGCGACGTTGAGGATGCCGAGATCCTTGCCCGCCGATACGCCCTCGTTCGGCAGCACCTCGGTCATGAGCGCCGCATCCACCGACATGTACAGACCGAAACCGATGCCGTTGATGATGCTCATCAGGATCATGCCGGTCATGTTCGGCTGCAGCAGCGGCATCGCGAGGCCGGCCACCATCACGACGGAGGCGGCGTAGATGAACACCTTGCGGCGTCCGACCCTGTCGCTCCACCACCCGGACAGGGCGATCGCGATGAGCGTCGGGATGAAGGCCACGAGCGTGAGGGTGACGACGGCGCCCTGGGCATCCGCGAGCGGCAGCCCGATGTAGTCGGTGAGCATGTACAGCTGGTACGCGCTGACGACGAAGTAGCCGAGGATCAACAGGAACCGCGCGGCGAACGCCCATGCGAAGTCGGGGTGACGGCGCGGGTCGATCCAGAAGCCTCGGAAGAAGGCACCCCAGCGGAACGCATCCACGGCCGCGTGCTTCGACGACCAGTCGCGGTTCACGAGCGCGAACAGCAGCGCCGCCACGATCACGGCACCGCCGAACACCGCGTAGCCGATGCTGATCTGGGCGGCGAAGGCACCGGCGAGCATGATGCCGACCGTCATGCCGACCTGCGTGCCGAGTCCGATCATCGCGCTCGCCCCGCCGCGCTTCGATCGCGGGAACCGATCGGCGGTGATCGCGGTCAGGGGCGCCTGGAAGAAGTTCAGCGCCACCTGGATGATCACCCAGAACACGGTGATCCAGAGGATGTCGGTCAGCGAGCCCAGCCCGAACAGGAAGATGCCGCCGATGATCGCGCCGAGCACCATCCACGGCACCCGGCGTCCGAAACGCGAGCGGGTGCGGTCGCTCAGCGCTCCGACGATCGGCTGCGCGAACAGTGTGAACACGAAGGAGATCGTGGACACGACGGCGAGGTTGCCGACCTTGTTCGCCTCGTCGATCATCAGGATCTGACTGGGCAGGAGGATCGCGATGAGCCCGCCGTACGTGGCGAACAGCGTGAGGGAGGCGATCAGCAGGCTGGGCAGCAGGCGCCTGTTCGCGGGTGGGCTGGCCGCCGGCTCGCCTGCTTCGGGCGGGACGGCGCGGATGGTGCCGGTCGGCGCGAGTTCGGCGGCGGGGTCGAGCGGGGAAACGGACATGTCGGCTCCTCGTTGAGCGGAATCAGAGGTAATACCAAACGCTGTTCGGTATTCACTTGACATGCTGACAGATCGCCTCCATCCGCCGCAAGCCATTCACGAACGTTGTTTGGTTTTCGTGATCTGGTCGTGACGGTTACCCTGGAGCCATGGCGATACGAGGGGCGTATGCGAAGGGCGTCGCCAAACGCGAGGAGATCCTCGAGGCCGCCCTCGCCGTCGTCGCGGAGCACGGATACCGCAAGGCGTCCGTTCGCGAGATCGCGGATGCCGCCGGACTCAGCCCCGCCGGCCTCCTGCACTACTTCGGCAGCAAGGAAGAGCTCTTCGTGGCGATCCTCCGCGCCAGAGACGACCGTGACGAGCAGGAGTACGCGGGCGAAGACGCCTCCTCCGCGTTCCTCGCGGTCATGCGTCACAACGCCTCGGTCCCCGGTCTCGTGCAGCTCTACGCACAGCTCGCCGCCGAGGCCGGAGACCCCTCCCACCCCGCCCACGCCTATTTCCGCGAGCGCACCGAGCGGATCGAGGCCTTCACCCGCGCACAGGTCGCCGAGGATCAGAAGGCCGGACGGATGCGCGACGACGTCGACCCCGCCTGGGTCGTGCGCACTCTGCACGCCCTCGCCGACGGACTCCAAGCCGCGTGGATGCTCGATCCGTCCCTCGACATGGCCGCCGAGATCGAGCAGTTCCTGGTGCTGCTGCGCCCGGCCTGACGACCCGCCTCAGTCGAGCGTCGTCGCGACCGCGTGCGGCATGCGCGCCCGCATGATCCGGACCGCCTCGGGGTTGTCATCGACGAGCACGGCGTCGCGGCCGAGCGCCGAGGCGACCGCTCCCGTCGTGCCACTCCCCGCGAACAGATCGAGCACCCGGTCGCCGGGGCGACTCGATGCCGTGACGATACGGCGCAGGATCCCTTCGGGCTTCTGCGTGGGGTAGCCGGTCTTCTCCCGTCCTGTCGTCGGCACGATGGTGTGCCACCAGACGTCGGTGGGGAGCTTGCCGCGCGCCGCCTTCTCGGCCGTGACCAACCCCGGCGCCATGTAGGGCTCGCGGTCGACCTCGTCGGAGTTGAAGACGTACTCCCTCGGGTTCTTCACGTAGACCAGGATCGTGTCGTGCTTGGTGGGCCAGCGACTGCGCGACTTGGCGCCGTAGTCGTACGCCCAGATCAGCTCGTTGAGGAAGCAGTCCCGCCCGAACACCGCGTCGAGCATGACCTTCGCGTAGTGCGCCTCTCGGTAGTCGAGGTGCAGGTACAAGGTGCCGTCGTCGGCGAGCAGTCGCCAGGCCTCCTCGAGCCGGGGCATCAGAAACGCACCGTAGTCGTCGAAGCGATCATCGTACGCACGCAGCATCCCGCGCACGCGCTCATAGGCGTGACCGTGGAATCCGTGCCGCACCTCGGTCTCCGGCGCGCCCGTCTCCGGCGCAGAACTCAGGACGACCGGCGCCGTGGTCCCGGTTGGGGCGGCTGCCGCGCCCGGATCCGAGCCTTCTTCCTGAGCTGTGAACGTCCGTCGAGCGGTGACCACCTGCCGCTCCTGTGTGCGGCCGGTGTTGAACGGCGGATCGAGGTACACCAGGGTGAACGATCCGGAGGTCAGGGTCGCCGCGACGGCGAGGTTGTCGCCCTCGACGATCGTCACCGCCCCCGGCACGACCGGAGCGACCACGGGCACGACATCTGCCACGGCGTCCCGCGGGTCCGCCGCGGCGGAGAGGTCGGGGTCCGGCGCCGTCACGGCACCCGATGCAGCCACGCCCCGGTGGCGAACTTCGATGTGACGAGCGCCTCGGCATCGGCGTACTCGTCTGCCGAGATCGACCCGGTCTCGGCATGCGTCAGCGAACGGAAGGTGTCTTTGAAGCGCTCGATGATCTCGGCGCGCTCGAGTCCGGTCTGGCTGCGCAGCGGATCGACGCGCTTGGCGGCGGAGGCGGTGCCCTTGTCGCTGAGCTTCTCGCGGCCGATGCGCAGCACCTCGGTCATCATCTGACCGTCGATGTCGTACGAGAGGGTGGCGTGGTGCAGCACTCCCCCGTTCGCGAGGCGCTTCTGGGCCGCACCGCCGATCTTGCCGGTCGGGCTCGCGATGTCGTTGAGCGGCTGGTAGACCGCGTCGATGCCGAGCGAGCGCAGCGCCTGCAGCACCCAGTCGTCGAGGAACGCGTAGGAGTCGGCGAAGGTCATCCCCGCGACCAGGGACGCCGGCACGTACAGCGAGTACGTGATGATCTGCCCCGCCGCCATGAGCATCGCACCGCCGCCGGAGATGCGGCGGACGACGTCGAATCCATGCCTCGCGGCGCCCTCGGGGTCGACCTCGTTGCGGTACGACTGGAACGAGCCGATCACCACGGCCGACTCGTCCCACTCCCAGATGCGCAGGGTGGGTCGGCGGCGCCCTTCGCCCACGCGGGAGGTGAGCACCTCGTCGAGGGCCAGGTTCATGCGCGGCGAGACCGCCTTCTCGTGCACGATCTCCCAGTCGAAGTCACGCCACCCCGGGGCGGTCACGAGTGCGCGGCGCACCGCGGTGCCCACGGCCTCGGGCGTGAAGCCGAGCAGCTGAGCCCCGTCGGGGAGGGCTTCGCGCACCGCGGTCGCGATCGCGGTCGCATCGGACTCCACGGGCAGCCCGTCGACCGCGGCGTTGATGTCGTCGAGCGCCGAGTCGGGTTCGAGGAAGAAGTCGCCGGCGAGGCGGAAGCGGGAGATCCGGTCGTCTTCGATCTCGAGGTCGACGACGACGAGCTTTCCACCTGGGACCTTGTATTCACCGTGCACGGTTCCAGCTTAAGGCGCGCGTCCCCTGTTGCGGCGGGTCAGCCTCCGAGCACCACCACGCGCTCTCCCGCACGGATCGGCGTCGAATACCTGTTGCCGACGGGCGGGAGCGGGCACACGAACTGGTCCGAGAACGCGCACGGCGGCAGGTAGGCGCGGTTGAAGTCGATCACTGCCGTGCCGTCGTCGGCGGGCTCGTCGACCGGGAGGAAGCGGAAGCGATAGGTCTCGAGCCCATTCGTCCCGTCGGCGAACACCGCGCTCAGCGCTCCCTGAGCACTCCTGGTCACGGTGAGCGTCTGCGGCGCCCCCGCCAGCTCGAACCGCAGCCGCCCGGCGACCGGAGTCTCCCGCGCATCCCCGTCGACAGAGGTGATCACGATCCGCTCGTCCGGAGTCTCCTCGAAAACAGCCGGCAGCCGCCAGCGCTCATCGGGGGCATAGGCGTCGATCGCGGTGAACCACTCGCGCTGCGGGCGCGCCGGGTTCAGCACGCGCAGGGCGAGAGTGCCGTGACGCTCGAACACCCGCAGCTCACGCCGTCCGAGACGGATGCTCTCGCCACCGCGCAGGGTGACGGTGGAACCGGCCTGACCGAGCTCACTGCCGCGGATGCCGCCGTCGCCGGTGAGCGCCCAGAGTCCGGGGATGCCGTCGACGGCCGCCGCCTCCGTGATGAGCCAGTTCGTCGACTCCAGCGCCGACGGACCGTATTCCGACCCCGCGTAGCGCTCGCGTGACGCGTGCCAGTCCTGCCAATCCTTCACGAAGCTCATCGGAGCGCTCCCTCCCGTGCGAGGGCACCGCACAGCGGGGCTCTCCTCGCTCATGCGCGGAATATTGCCCCGAATCTACGGTGGCTCGGCAGCTCGCGAGGCAGTCGTGACATACGCCTTCACCGCGCGTAATGCCGCGTCACATCCGCGGCGTCAGGGAAGGATTCTCAGCGCGCGGGGATGTGCGTGTCGAGCCAGGCGAGCACGTCGGCGCGCACCTCTTCCTGCTGCAGCTCCGCGAAGATCTCGTGACGCGCGTCGGGGTAGACCAGCGTCGTGACGTCGGTGAGCCCGGAGCGGCTGCGGTACTCATCGGCGAGCTTGTGCACGCTGCGGGGTCCGCCCACCGGGTCGTCGCGACCCACGAGCAGCAGCATCGGGATGTCGTGCCCCAGATCCTTGGCCGGGCGGCCGTAGAGCTTCGCGGCCTCGATCGGGCCGAAGAGCTTCAGCAGCGGCACATCGGTGGTCAGCGGATCCTCATCGAACGCGGTCCAGACGGCGGGGTCACGGCTGAGCCACTCGAGGCCCGTGGCGCCCTCGCCTGCCCAGCGCGCGTTCAGCGGAGCGGCGTTCAGCGAGCCCGGCATCCGCAACGCCGAACCCGAGAGGATCACGGCGTCCCAGGCTTCCGGATGGTCGTTGACCAGCATCTGCGCCAGGAACGAGCCCCAGGAATGACCGAGCAGCACGAGGGGCAGGTCGGGGTTCTCGTCACGGATGATGCCCGTCAGCTGCCAGACGGCCTCCTCGGCCGCGCGCAGCCCGCCCTTGCCCAGACGGCCGAGCTTCTCCGGGCCGCCGTGCTGACGGATGCCGGTGCGACCGTGGCCGCGGTGGTCATCGGCGTAGACGTTGAAACCGGCGGCGGTGAGCGCCGCTATCAGCGCGCCGTACCTCCCCGCGTGCTCGCCGACGCCATGCAACAGCTGCACCACGCCGCGGGGAGTCCCCTCGGCGGGATGGACGTCGTAGACGATGTCGACGCCATAGGCATCGGTGAACTCGCGGGTATCCATCACGGTGCGAGCCTACCCATCACGTGCGAGGGCGGCTACCGCGCGAGGTGGGTGACTACCGGGCGAGGGCATCCCGGATCGCGAAGGCGATGTCGCGATCGGTGACCTCGTAGCCGCCGACCCCGTCGGAGGCGGAGCCCATGCGCACGCCGCCGTCCTCCGCCACGGCGCGCTTGGCGGAGAAGTGGATCGCATCGACCCCCGCCGCCGCCAGCACCGGGGCGCTGGCCACGTCGACACCGCTGCCCGCCATGATCTCGATCTCGCCCTCGGCTGCGGCGACGAGGGCACGCAGCGTGTCGATGCCGTCGATCGCAGCGGACGCACCCCCGGACGTGAGCACGCGCCGCAGGCCCAGCTCGCGGGCGCTCTGCAGCGTCGCGACCGGGTCGGCCGTCACGTCGATCGCCCGATGCAGCGTGGCTGGCGCTCCCCCGGCCGCATCGCGCAGACGCGCCATCGCGAACAGGTCGAGACGCCCGTCGGCATCCAGGGCACCGATGACCACACCGGAGGCACCGGCGGCGATCGCGCGGCGCACGTCGAGCTCGGCGACCGCCAGCTCGTCGTCGTCGTAGTGGAATCCACCCGCGCGGGGGCGGATCAGCACGTGCACCTCGGGGCCGTCGGCTCCTGCCGCCTCGACGGCGAGTTCGAGCGTCGCCGGCGACGGGGTGAGTCCGCCGAGGGCGAGAGCCGTGGCGAGTTCGACGCGTGCAGCGCCGACCTCCTTGGCGATCCGCACTCCGGCGGGGTCCTGCACGGCGATTTCCAGGGCGAGCGATCGGGTCACCCCTCCATTGTGCCCGCTCCCCTGCCGGCATCCGGAAAATTAGATAGGCTATCTAAGTAATGTCTGCGTCTGATGAATCACTCCACCTCACCGCCACAGACCTTCGCATGGCCACGTTCCGGCTGGCCCGCCGCCTTCGCTGCGCCCGCGCCGCCGACTCGATGAGCGACGCGCAGCTGGCGGTGCTCGCCGATCTGCGCATGAACGGACGCCGCACGATCTCGACCCTCGCCCAGCGCGAGCGCGTCACCGCGCCGTCGATGACCAGCACGATCAACGGCCTCGAAGAGCAGGGCTTCGTCGTGCGCACCCCCGACGAGGACGACCGCCGCCGCGTGCAGGTCGACATCACCGAGGCCGGTCGCGAGATCGTCGTCGAGACCATCCGCCGTCGCGACGAGCTGCTCGCCGACATGCTGCGCGAGGTCGACTACTCCGCAGCCGAGCTCGCCACGCTGCGTGAAGCCAGCGCCCTGATGAGGCGGGTGGTGGAGCGATGAGCGCCATGTTCCGCTCCTTCGCGAACATCAACTACCGGATCTGGTTCGCGGGCGCCCTGATCTCCAACGTCGGCGGATGGATGCAGGCCACCGCTCAGGACTGGGTGGTGCTCACCGAGCTGACCGACAACGACGCCACCGCGATGGGCGTCACGATGGCCCTGCAGTTCGGGCCGCCGCTCGTGCTCGTGAGCCTGACCGGGTGGGTGGCCGACCGCTTCGACCGGCGGCACATCCTGTTCGCCACCCAGTCGGCGCTGCTGGCCTTGGCGATCGCGGTCGGTGTCCTACTGCTCAACGACCTGATGACCCTGCCGATGATGTTCGGCTTCGCCCTCGGATTCGGTGTCGTGAACGCGTTCGACGCTCCAGCCCGACAGGCGTTCGTGTCGGACATGGTCTCCACCGGCGACACCTCCAACGCGGTGGCCCTCAACTCCGCGTCGTTCAACCTCGCCCGTATGGTCGGGCCCGCCGTCGGCGGGCTCCTGATCGTGGCGATCGGCTCGGGCTGGGTCTTCATCGTGAACGCGGCGACCTTCCTGGCGATGCTGCTCGCCCTGCTGCTGATGCGTCGCAGCCTGCTCGCTCCGCGCCTGAAGAACCGCAATCGCGGGGGGCTCGCCGACGGCTTCCGGTACGTGTGGGGGCGCAGCGACCTGCGCGTGGTGTTCGTGACGGTCTTCCTGATCGGCGCCTTCGGCATGAACTTCCCGATCTTCGCCTCGACCATGGCGCTCGAGTTCGGCGCGGGCGCCGACGGCTACGGCGTGCTCAGCTCGGTGCTCGCGATCGGCTCGCTCATCGGTGCGCTGCTCGCCGCCCGACGCGACCGGGCCCGTGTGCGGGTGGTGATCCTGGCCGCCGGTGGTTTCGGCATCGCCGCGTTCGTGTCGTCGGCCATGCCCACGTACGCCTCCTACGCCGTCACCCTGACCTTCACCGGCTTCATGATCGTGACGCTGCTCACGACCGCCAACGGCTACGTGCAGATCACGACCGATCCGGCTCTACGTGGGCGCGTGCTCGCGCTCTACATGGCGGTCATCATGGGCTCGACGCCCGTCGGCGCCCCGATCGCGGGATGGGTGGCCGACACGTTCGGTCCGCGCGCCGCGATCATGCTCGGCGGCACGGCCGGATTCGTCGCATGTGCGATCGGCGTGATCTGGGTCGCCACCTCCGGCCGCCTCCGCCGCGACGAGAACCGCCGGTTCCTGCTCACGCTCGACGAGACCCGACCGCTCCGCGTGATCGAGGTCGACCCGATCGAGTTCAGCGACGAGGCCGCCGTGACGACGCCGATCCGCACCTCCCCGAAGCGCGATCTCGAAGACTGACCCTCGTGGCGGGATTTGTCAACGCCCTCCGCGAGGCGGCGACACCGGCCGTACCGTCTGTGCATGGACGAGAACACGGAACGCACCCCCCACCCGCAGGATCCTGCAGAAGGCGCGCCGGGGGTCGGAGCACCGGACGAGGACTCCGGCCAGGGCGACGGCACCGGCGGCGCGATCCAGGGCGACAGCTCACGCGGCGAATCCACCGGCGGCGCCATCCAGGGCGACGCAGGCCAGGGCCATCGCGCAGCGCTCGGTGGCGACGAGAGCACCGAGGATCAGCTCGACGCGGACAACGCCGCCGAAGAGGACACCCTCAGGACGCTCGATCCGGATTCCCCGCCCGCCTGAGCACGCACGAGGGCAGCGCCACCGCCAGCCGTCCATCCCCAGAGACGGCCCTCCCCTGCGGTGGCGTTGCCCGCGCCCGTTGAACCTTGCGGGTCGGGCCTAGGCGCCCAGCACCAGCTTGAGCTGCTCCACCGCCCAGTCGAGCTCGGTCGCACGGATCACCAGCGGCGGCGCGATGCGCACCGTCTGTCCGTGCGTGTCCTTGACGAGCACGCCGCGTTCGAGCAGCTTCTCGGCGACCTCGCGCCCGGTGCCCTTCGCCGGATCGATGTCGACGCCGGCCCAGAGCCCGGCGATGCGCACGGCCGTGACGCCGTGCCCGATCAGCGGTTGCAGAGCCTGCTCCAGGTGGGCGCCGAGTGCACGCGCCCGCTCCTGGAACTCCCCGGTCTGCAGCATCTCCACCACGCGCAGCCCCACGGCCGCCGCCAGCGGATTGCCGCCGAACGTCGACCCGTGCTCACCCGGGCGGATGACGCCCAGCACGTCGGTGTTCCCGACCACGGCAGAGACCGGGAGGAGGCCGCCGCCGAGAGCCTTGCCGAGCAGGTACAGGTCGGGCACGACGCCCTCGCGGTCGCAGGCGAACGTCTCGCCCACGCGGCCGAGCCCGGCCTGGATCTCGTCGGCGATGAACAGCACGTTCTTGTCGTCGCAGATCTCGCGGATGCGGCGGAGGTAGCCCTCCGGTGGGATCACGACACCGGCCTCGCCCTGGATCGGCTCGACCAGCACGGCCGCCGTGTCGTCGGTGATGGCCGCGGCGATGGCATCCGCGTCTCCGTAGGGCACCACGTCGAAGCCCGGAGTGTAGGGGCCGAAATCGTCACGGGCCGTGTCGTCGTCGCTGAAGCTGACGATCGTCGTCGTGCGGCCGTGGAAGTTGCCGGCCGCGACGATGATGCGCGCCTTGCCCTCGGGGATGCCCTTGACGCGATAGCCCCAGGCGCGGGCGACCTTGATGCCGGTCTCGACGGCTTCGGCCCCCGTGTTCATCGGCAGCACGAGATCCTTGCCCGCGAGCTCGGCGAGTGCCGCGGCGAAGGGCTCGAGCCGGTCGCTCTGGAACGCACGGCTGACGAGCGTGACCCGTCCGAGCTGTTCGGTGAGCGCGGCGACGAGGGCCGGATGCCGGTGGCCGAAGTTCACGGCCGAGTACGCCGCGAGCAGGTCGAGGTAGCGCTTGCCCTCCACGTCGGTCACCCACGCACCCTCTGCGCGGGCGATGTTCACCGGCAGCGGGTGGTAGTTGTGGGCGACGTGCGGCTCGGTGCCCACAGCTCCCGTCGGGGTCGCTGTTCCCGTGGTCTCGTCGACCGCGGTCACTTCGCACCCCGCAGCTCGAGCGTGCAGCACTTGATGCCGCCGCCGCCGAGCAGCAGCTCGGACAGGTCGACCATGATCGGGTTGTAGCCGCGCTCGCGCAGCTGCTTCTCGAAGCCCTTCGCCCGCGGCGAGATGACCACGTTGTAGCCGTCGCTGGCTGAGTTCAGGCCGAACACCGAACCGTCCTCGTCCGACACCAGGATCGCGTCGGGAAAGCGCTCCTCCAGGATCGCGCGGCTGGCGTCGTCGAAGGCACCGGGGAGGTAGGCGATGTTCGCGTGCTCCGGGCCGCCGTTCTCGACGCCCTGCACCGGGTCGAGCACGGCGATCGCGGTGTCGAGGTGGTAGAAGCGCGGGTCGACCAGGTTGAGCGACACGACCTCGCGGCCGAAGACCTCGCCGACCTCGCGGTGGCTGTCGCCCGTGGAGCGGAAGCCGGTTCCGGCCAGGATCACGTCGCCGACGAGCAGGAAGTCGCCCTCCCCCTCGTTGACCTCCTTCGGCATCACCGTGTCGTAGCCCGCAGCGCGGAACCAGTCGGCGAAGGCCGGGGACTCGCCCTGACGCTCGACGAAGCGGAACTCGGGCACGTAGGCGCGGCCGTCGATGAGGAATCCGCCGTTGGCCGTGTAGACCATGTCGGGGTAGCCGGCGAGCGGTTCGATGAGCTCGACCTCATGGCCCAGCTCGATGTACAGGTCGTAGAGCTTCTGCCACTGCGCGACCGCGTTCGCGGTGTCGGTGGGCTTCGTCGGCTCCATCCACGGGTTGATGGAGTAGTTGACCGTGAAGTGCTCCGGCTTGCACATGAGATAGCGGCGGTGGTGCGCGATGCGGGCGGGGGCGGTGGAGACGGCGGCTTCAGGCGTCGACATGGGTGCTCTCCTCGTGGGACGGGCGCGGCGGACGCTGTCCAGGGGCCCGGCGGTCCTTCGACCCTTCGCTCGATCGAGCGGGCGTCGGGGAAGATGCGACTCGGGCACGCCGAGCTCCATTCTGTCACCCGCCCCCTGTGCGCCGCCAGAGCGCCGGCGGTTCCCCTCCTGCCCCGTCCCTGCCCGTCCCGTCCGTCCCCGTCCCAGTCCCCGTCCCAGTCCGAGTCCGAGTCCCAGTCACCACGATCGCTCCGGTCGCACTTCGTGCCGCCGGAAGAGCGTGAAGGCGGCACGAAGTGCGACCGGAATCCGCAGAAGGTGCGACGGGAACCGTCAGACGGCGGAGCCGGTGACGACCAGCTTGCCGACCGTGTGGCCCGCCTCGAGGCGGGCGAGGGCAGCAGATGCCTCGGCGAAGGGGTACTCGCGTTCGACCACCGGCACGATACGTCCGTCGGCGACGAGTTCGAGGAGCTTCGCGAGCACCTCGGGACGCGGTGTCGCGGCGAGCGGCCGGATGCTCCGCGAGCCGATCGACAGGAACACCGCGCGCACCATCCGCGGGACGGGGCCGAGCACGTGTCCCCCATCGCCTGTGACGAGCACGACCGTGCCGCCGGGTACCACGAGGCGCTTCAACTCCCGCAGCGGCATCCCACCGGCGATGTCGACGATCGCGTCGAACCGACCGTCGGGCAGCGCGCTCAACGGCGACTCGCGATGGTCGAAGGTGCGCACGGCGCCGAGCTTCTCGACGAGCGGTGCATTGCGATCGCGGCAGGTCGCCCAGACCTCGGCGCCACGAAGCGCGGCGAGCTGCACCGCGAACGTACCCACTCCTCCCGAGGCGCCGATGATCAGCACCCGCGGCGGGGCGCCGTCGGCCCGGGCGCCCTCCGTCAGGCCGACGCCCGCGAGGTCGAGCGCCTGCCAGGCTGTTCCCCCGGCCACGGGGAGGCACGCGGCGGCGTCCGGGGTGATGTCGCTCGGGATGGGCACGAGCCGCGCGGCGGGAACGCTCACGTACTCGCCGAGGCCTCCGCCGCCGACGAGCTCGCCGACGACGTCTTCTCCGATCTCCGCGCCCACGACGTCGGATCCGACGGCGACCACGGTGCCGGCGACCTCCATGCCGCGCACCGGATGCTTCGGACGGGTCATCCCGAACACGGGCCGCACGAGCAGCGGATCGCCGAGCAGCAGGCGCACATCGCCCGCGTTCAGCGCCGTCACCCGCACCCGCAGCAGCACTTCGCCGCGGCCGGGCACCGGGACCGGTACGCGTTCGAGGGTCACGCCATCGGCCGGCCCGTAGGTCTCCCGGCGCCACGCCTTCATCGACCGGCTCATGACGACGCTCCGGATGCGCCGGGGTAGGCGAACAGGTCGTCGAGGCCGAGACCGAACGCGCGGGCGATCTGGAAGGCGATCTCGAGGGTGGGCGAGTACTTCTGCTGCTCGATCGCGATGAGCGTCTGCCGCGTCACCCCGATCGTGCGGGCGAGCTCGGCCTGCGTCATCCCGGCCTGTTCACGATGCGCGCGGATGCTGTTGGAGACGAGGGTGGGCTTGACCATCAGACGAGCCCTCGCCGGTAGGCGATCACGCGCGCGATGCCGCCGACGAGCGCCGACACCGCGAAGCCGGCGAACATCGTGTTCGCGATCCAGAACACATCGGCGCCGACGGCGCAGAGGGCGATGACCCCGAGACCGGCGATCACGACGAACGCCTGTTCGACGCGGCCACCCATGCGGCTGATGTCGCGGTCGCGGATGTCGGAGCGGCCGACGCTCTCGGGGTCCTTCGCCCCGGCGATCATGCCCCAGACGATGCTCAGGACGATGGTCGCGACGATGCCGCCGCCGATCACCCACAGCATGAGCGGGAACCAGTCGACGGCGGTGAGCGGCCCTCCCCCCGCCTGCTGAAGCACCAGCACGACGTACACGACCATCACGAAGGGGCTCACGATGAGTCCCGCCCAGGCGTTGCGTTCTTCGTAGACCATGACACCCTCCGATGTAAAGGATTCTTGACACGCTCAGCGTACGCCCGCGCGACCACCGTGTCAAGAATTCTTTACATCAGGTCACTCCGGTCGCAGTTGCTGCCGCGCTGGCACGCATCGGACGGCAGGAAGCGCGACCCGAACGCCCCGCGGGAGACGCGCGACTCGCCATGCAGCCGCTCCGCCACGAGGCTCAGATCACATCGCTGCTCCAGGGATCGAGGTTGCCGTAGCGGTGGGCGGTGATCGAGATAGACTGCTCGTGCACGAACGGCAGCAGCTCGATGCGGGCGGCGGCCGTCACCTCGCCGTCGTACACCGCGAGGTCGGGGTCGCCGGCGGAAGCCGTGGCGAGCTTCGCACGAAGGGCCGCGACACCGTCCCGACCACCGACCAGCCGCACCCGATCGCTCACCGGCAGCGCCATGCCCTCGGGCGCACCGTCTTGTCGCAGCAGCCGCTGCAGCCACTCGTCATCGCTCTCCAGGAACACCGGGGCGTCGAGGTCGCCGAGAGCGCGGCGCACCTCGCCGGGCAGTCCGACCGGGGTCGAGATGACGAACTTCGCGCCCGAGCGCACCCCGGCGATCACGACGCGCAGCAGGTCGTGCAGTGCCGCATCGTCGGTCGCACGGACCTCGACCGGCACCGGGCGATAGCGGAAGAGGTTGCGCTCGACGCCGAGACGCGAGACATCACGGACCTGCCCGAACTCCCGGTCCCAGGCCAGCGCATCCGACAGCGCCGAGCGCCGCAGCCATTCGAACGACTCGTAGGCGAGCGACGACTGGGCCGCTTCGATGAGGGCGGTGATGCGGGAGTCGAGTCCCCGCAGATGCAGGGTGCTGGAAGCCGGTCCACCCGGCAGTGACCGCCAGGATCCCAGACCGATGAGGTAGTTCGGGCCGCCGGCCTTGGCACCGGGGCCGACGGAGGAGCGCTTCCACCCGCCGAACGGCTGGCGCTGCACGATGGCTCCGGTGATGCCGCGGTTGACGTAGAGGTTGCCCGCCTGCACCCGGCTGAGCCAGTACGACAGTTCCTCCGGGTCCTGGGTGTGCAGCCCCGCGGTGAGCCCGTAGGCGACCGCGTTCTGCATCTCGACGGCACGCGCGAGCGTCGGAGCGTGCATCACTCCGAGCACCGGCCCGAAGAACTCCTCGGTGTGGAAACGCGACCCCGGTTGCACGCCGACCCGGATGCCGGGCCGCCACAGCCGTCGGCTGCCGTCGTCGCCCGCCGCGAGCGACGGTTCGATCAGCCACTGCTCCTCGCCCTCCAGCTCGCTCAGGGCCCACGCGAGCTTTCCGGTCGGCTTCTCGATCACCGGGCCCACCTCGGCCAGCGGATCGGTGGGCTGCCCGACGTGCAGCGACCGCACCGCGTCGGCCAGCTGTCGCGCGAACCGCGCTGAGCGTCCGACCGGTCCCACGAGGATCGCGAGCGAGGCCGCCGAGCACTTCTGCCCGGCGTGTCCGAAGGCGCTCTTGACGAGGTCGGCGACCGCGAGATCGAGATCCGCCGACGGGGTGATGATCATCGCGTTCTTGCCGCTGGTCTCGGCGAGCAGCGGCAGGTCGGGACGCCAGGAGCGGAACAGCGCGGCGGTGTCCCACGCGCCGGTGAGGATCACCCGGTCGACGGCGTTGTGCGTGATGAGCTCGCGGCCGAGCTCGCCCTCCTCGACGTCGATGAGCGCGAGAAGATCGCGGGGCACCCCCGCCTGCCACAGGGTCTCGGCGATGACGGCGGCGCAGCGGCGAGCCTGGGGAGCGGGTTTGAAGACGACGCCCGAACCTGCGGCGAGCGCCGCGAGCACCCCTCCGGCCGGGATCGCGAGGGGGAAGTTCCAGGGCGGCGTGACGACGGTGACGGATGCCGGGACGAACACGGCCCCGGCGATCGCGTCGAGCTCACGCGCTTTGGCGGCGTAGTAGCGGGCGAAGTCGACGGCCTCGCTGACCTCGACGTCGGCTTCCGCGAAGACCTTGCCCGTCTCGGAGGCCGCGACCTCGATGAGGTCTCCCCGACGCGACTCCAGTGCGGCCGCCGCACGCAGCAGCACCTCGGCGCGCTCGGCAGCGGGCCGACCGCCCCACGACGGAGCGGCGCGGCGCACACCCTGCACGATCCGTTCGAGATCCTCCTGATCGGAGACCCGGGCAGACGCGATCGTGGCCGACCCGAGGTCGGAGTCGGCGATGCGCTCACGCACCTCGCGTGCCCATTCCCGGTTCGCGGGGAGCGCGGGGTCGCTGTCGACCGTGTTCGCGAAGCCGGGAGCGCCACCGGCATCCTGATCCAGTTCGCGGGCCGAGTACACGGCGGTCTCGAGGAACGCCTCGCGCCCCCCGTCGTCGGATCCGCGCGAGATGCCGAGCACCGCCTTCGTCAGGTCGGTCTCCGGTACGGGAGCGGCAGGCGCCGTGCGCACGGATTCGTGGACGGGCGCGCTCCGATCCTGCATCCGACGCGGGCCGATGCGCAACGTGGCGTCTCCCGATCTGTCCAGTGCATCGAGGAAGCGGTCCTGCTCCCGCACGAACAGCGCCTCGTCCTCGCCGAGCCGGAACGCGGCGGAGAGGAAGTTGTCCGGCGAAGCGTTCTCTTCGAGCCGGCGCACCAGGTAGCTGATCGCCACGTCGAACTCGGCGGGCTCGACCACCGGCACGTACAGCAGCACGGGACCGACCTCGCGCGAGACGGCCTGCACCTGTCCCTGCGCCATGCCGAGGAGCATCTCGAACTCGACGGCCTCGCGCACGCCCCGTTCGCCGGCGAGCAGCCAGGCGTAGGCGATGCCGAAGAGATTGTGCCCGGCGACGCCGAGCTTCACTGCCGCGGCGTGCTCGGGCCGCAGAGCCCAGTCCAGGCAGCGCAGGTAATTCGCGTCGGTGTCGAGCTTGGTGTCGTAGGTCGCGGGCGTCCACCCGTGCATCCGGGCCTCGACGTTCTCCATCGCGAGGTTCGCACCCTTCACGAGGCGCACCTTGATGCGGGCACCGCCGTGCGCGACGCGGTCCTGCGCCCAGGCCGTGAGCTCCTGCAGGGCGGGCAGAGCGTCGGGCAGATAGGCCTGCAGCACGATGCCCGCTTCCAGCCCGGCCAGGCGCGGGTCCTCGAGGATGCGCGTGAAGACCGCGATCGTGAGGTCGAGGTCGCGGTACTCCTCCATGTCGAGGTTGAGGAAGGTGCCGTCCGCCGCGGCCGTCAGATACAGCGGGAGGAGCCTTTCGACCACCTCGTCGACGACCTCGTCGAACGCCCACATCGAGAGATGGCTGATGATGGCCGAGACCTTCACCGAGACGTAGTCGACATCGGGGCGCCGGATGAGCGCGTGGATGCCGTCGAGCCGCCGCCGCGCCTCCGCCTCACCCAGCACGGCCTCGCCGAGCAGGTTGAGGTTGAGGCGCGAACCGGTCGCTGTGATCCGCTCGATCGCCGCGCCGAGCTTCGCGGGTCGCGCATCCACCACGAGGTGCCCGACCATGTCGCGGAGCACCCGGCGGGCGATCGGCACGACGGGTGACGGCAGGACCTGCGCGACACCGCCGCCGAGACGCACGGCCGAGCGCAGGTACCAGGGCAGGAACTCCGGCACGATCGGGGCGATCCGGTGCAGCTGCGAGGCCGCGGCGGTCAGGCTCTCCGGGCGCATGACACCGTCGACGAAGCCGAGCGTGAACGGCAGACCGTTCGCGTCCTGCAACACGCCCGCGAGCCGCGCGGCCGCGGGGTCGGGTTCGATCGCCGCGGCCTCGATCGCCCACCGCCGAGCGAGCTCGACGGCACGGTCTGCGAGGGGTGCGGATGCCACGGCATCCGGCGGGAGGTCTGCCATGACTTTCACCCTAGGTCTGGATGCGCCGGATTCCGCGCCGCGCCGCCCGTGCTCGTCCCGTTCCGGTCGCATTTCCCGTCGCTTTCCGGCGTGCGGAGCGACAGGAAGTGCGACCGGAACTGGGTGAGCATGGGGAGGGGCGGGCTACAGCGCCGCGATGATGTCCTCCACCCGCTGTTTCGCGTCGCCGAACAGCATCGATGCGTTGTCGCGGAAGAACAGCGGGTTCTGCACCCCCGCATACCCGGCGGCCATCGAGCGCTTGAACACGATGACCTTCTCGGCCTCCCACACCTTCAGCACCGGCATCCCGGCGATGGGGCTCGAGGGGTCTTCGGCGGCGGCCGGGTTCACGGTGTCGTTCGCGCCGATCACCAGCACCACCGAGGTGGAGGCGAGGTCGTCGTTGATCTCGTCCATGCTCAGGACGATGTCGTACGGCACCTTGGCCTCGGCCAGAAGGACGTTCATGTGACCGGGCAACCGCCCAGCGACCGGATGGATGCCGAACCGCACATCGACACCCCGCTCGCGGAGCCGTCGGACGAGGTCGGCGACGGGGTACTGCGCCTGCGCGACCGCCATTCCGTAGCCGGGTGCGATCACCACGCTGTCGGCGGCGACGAGCATCTCAGCCGCGCCCTCGGCGGTGATCTCGCGGTGCTCGCCGTACTCGGTGTCATCCGCAGACGGGGCCGCGATCCCGAATCCGCCCGCGATGACGGAGAGGAACGAGCGGTTCATGGCCTTGCACATCACGTACGAGAGGTACGCACCCGACGATCCGACCAGCGCGCCCGTGACGATCAGCAGGTCGTTGTTCAGGAGGAAGCCCGCCGCGGCAGCCGCCCAACCCGAGTAACTGTTGAGCATAGAGACGACCACCGGCATGTCTCCGCCGCCGATCGAGGCGACCAGGTGCCACCCCAGTGCGAAGGCGAGCACGGTGACCGCGATCAGGAGCCACAGCTGCTGGTCGTTCACGAACCACACGGTCAGGGCGACGAACGCGACGAGAGCCCCGATGTTGAGCCCGTTCTTGCCCGGCAGCATGAGCGGCTTCGACGACATCTTCGCCGAGAGCTTCAGGTACGCCACGATCGATCCGGTGAAGGTGACGCCGCCGATGAAGATCCCGATGAACACCTCGGCGTTGTGGATGCCGACGAGCGCGGGCGCGATCTCCGGGTGTGCGAGGTACCCGTTCCAGCCCACGAGCACCGCTGCGAGGCCGACGAAGCTATGCAGGAGCGCGATGAGCTCGGGCATGCCGGTCATCTCGACCACCCGGGCCCGCCAGAGACCGATGGCCGCGCCGATCAGCACCGCGGCGACGAGCAGGCCGAGACCGAGGAAGGCGCCGGTGCTCCACGCATCCGCGACGGTGAGGGCCACGGTCGCGACCAGCGCGATGGTCATGCCCACGATGCCGTAGACCACACCGGAGCGGGCGGACTCGTGCCGGCTGAGCCCCGCGAGGCTGAGGATGAACAGCAGGGCGGCGACGATGTAGGCCGCCCCGGCGAGCGCGTCGACGGTCACTTCCGGCCGCCCTTCGCCGATGTGCCGAGGGTGAACATCGCGAGCATCCGCCGGGTCACCGCGAACCCTCCGAAGATGTTGATGGAGGCCAGCAGCACCGCGATCGCGGCGAGCACCTGCACGACGGGCAGCGGCGAGGTGATCTGCAGCATCGCGCCGACCACGATCACTCCCGAGATGGCGTTGGTCACCGACATGAGCGGGGTGTGCAGCGCGTGATGCACCTTGCCGATCACGTAGAAGCCGATCACCACCGACAGCACGAGCACCGTGAAGTGCTGCGGCAGCGGGGCCGGGGCGAACGCGTTCACGGCGAACAGCGCGGCGATGCCCACCACGATCAGTGTGACCTTGCGGGCCGTGGACATCTTCTTCGGCGGTGCGACCTCGACCGGCTCCGCCGTGGCTTTCGCGGCGGGAGCGGCCGCGACCTGCACCGCAGGCGGCGGCCAGGTGACCTCGCCGTCGCGCACGACCGTGACCGAGCGCTGCACCACGTCGTCGAAGTCGATCACCAGCTGCCCGTCCTTCGCAGGCGTCAGCAGCGCCACGAGGTTGGCGAGATTCGTGCCGTAGAGCTGGGATGCCTGCGCGGCCAGGCGCGACGCCAGATCGGTGTAGCCCAGGATGATCACACCGTTGTCCGTGACGACGCGCTCGCCCGCGACCGAGCCCTCGACGTTGCCGCCCTGGCCTGCAGCCATATCGACGATCACGCTGCCCGGCTTCATCTGGGCGACATCGGATGCCGTGACGAGGCGAGGGGCCGCACGCCCGGGGATGAGTGCCGTCGTGATGATGATGTCGACGTCGGCGGCCTGCTCGGTGTAGATCTCGGCGGCACGGCGGTCGTAGTCCGCGCTCGTCGCCTGGGCATAGCCGTCGGTGGAGGCCGCGACCTCGACGTCGACGGGCAGATAGCTGCCGCCGATCGACGTGACCTGGTCGGCGACCTCGGGGCGCGGATCGGTGGCGCGCACGATCGCACCGAGACTGGATGCCGCGCCGATGGCCGCGAGCCCCGCGACTCCGGCTCCGGCAACCAGCACCTTCGCCGGCGGCACCGTGCCGGCTGCGGTCACCTGACCCGTGAAGAAGCGGCCGAACTCATGCGCGGCCTCGACGACGGCCCGGTAGCCGGCGATGTTCGCCATCGAGCTGAGCACGTCCATCGACTGCGCGCGCGAGATGCGCGGCACCGCATCGAGTGCGACCGCCGTGATGCCGCGTTGCGCGAGCGACTCGACCAGGTCCGGGCGCAGGGCCGGCGAGAGCAGCGCGATGAGGGTGGCGCCGTCGGAGAGGAGGGCGATCTCCTCCACCCCGGGGGCTGTGATCGCCAGGACGACCTCGCTCCCCCAGGCGTCTGCACGGTCGACGAGTACCGCTCCCGCCGTCTCGTACTCGGCGTCGGGGTACGAGGCCGCGGCACCCGCTCCCTGCTCGACCCTGACCGTGTGGCCCAGCTTCCCGAGCGACGCTATCGTCGCGGGGGTGGCCGAGACCCGCGCTTCGCCCGCAGGCTCCCGCACGATGCCGATGACTGCCACTGCATCCTCCTCCGCCCGTCTGCGTCGACGGGATCACCGGGGCGTCTGCGCCCCTGACTTCCCGCTCAGAGTACTGAGCGCCGTGGCGAGAACGCCCTCTCCTGGGCTCTGTGACCGGGAAAGAAGCGACGTTCTTACGGAAACCGGAGGAGAGGAAGTGCGTCGAGGGATCAGCCCCAGACGCTCGGAGCTTTCACCCGCACGGGAGGGAGCGCGGACGCCGCGGCCCAGTCGTGCACCCACGCGTCGATCTCCGGCACGCCTTCGGGCTTGCCCACCGCGGCGAACAGCTCCTCGTTGCTGACGGTGCCTCCGGTGCGGCGCAGCATGCGGGCGCGCACGATCGCGCGGGCGTAGACCTCGCCGTCGACCACGGCGCGGTGCTCCATGAAGAGCGCCTTGTCGTCATGTCCGATGAAACGTGACTGAACCTCGAACCGCTGCCACAACTGCAGCGACTTGCGGAACGTGACCGTCTCGCTGGAGACGACCGCGTACCAGCCGCGGTCCTTCATCGCGTCGAACAGCCCGGTGCGGATCAACTGGTCCCAGCGCCCGAGGTCGAACAGCGACAGATAGCGGCCGTTGTTCATGTGGCGCAGGATGTCGATGTCGGTCGGCAGCGTCGTGAGGGTGATACTGCCGACCGCGGTCGGATCGAGGGTCTTCCCCCGTCGCACACGGCGGCGAGCGCCGAGGATCACCAGGAGGGTCCGCCAGATCACGTTCACGAGGATCGATCGTAGCCAGACGTGCACGATTCGCGAACATCGTTGTGCAAACCCTCCATGCCCGCGCATCGGGTGTCATCGAACATCCACTCGATTTCCTCTTCGCGGACGCCGCGCGTAGAGTCACGAACATGAGCGCCGAAGCCCAGCCTGAAGTCATCGTCCGTCCGGTCCGTGATGTGGATGCGGAAGCCCTCGGTCGCGTGCATGCGCAGTGCTGGCACGAGACCTACGACCACCTGATCAGCAAGGCCGCGCTGGAGAAGGTCTCGCCCCGACGCATGGCCGAGCTGTGGACGCACTGGGCCTCGCAGGGCGCCGAGTTCAAGATGAACGCCGCGCTCGTCGACGGCGAGATCGTCGGCTTCGTCGGCTCCGGTCCTGCCCGTGACAAGGATGCCCCCGCGTTCCGCGAGCTGTACTTCATCTACCTGCTCGACGCGTGGCACTCGACCGGCATCGGTCAGAAGCTGTTCGACGCAGCCGTCGAGAAGGACGAGCCGCTGTACCTGTGGGTGGCCGAGGACAACCCCCGCGCGCACCGCTTCTACACGCGCAACGGCTTCCGTCTCGACGGCGCCTCGCACACCGAGCCGTTCCTCGGCGAGACGCTGACCGAAGTCCGCTTCGTCCGCCCCTGATCGACCACCGCACACGCGCAGAACGGGCCGTCTCCTCTCGGAGGCGGCCCGTTCTCGCTGTCGGCTCCGGTGCGCTCCGGCTCAGAGCCGTTCGATGATGGTCACGTTCGCGACGCCGCCGCCCTCGCACATCACCTGCAGGCCATACCGCCCGCCGGTGCGCTCGAGTTCGTTCAGCATGGTCGTGAGCACTCTCGTGCCCGTCGCCCCGATGGGGTGACCGAGTGCGATGGCTCCGCCGTTGACGTTGACCTTCTCGTGCGGCACATCGAGCTCGCGCATCCACGCGATCACGACGGGTGCGAAGGCCTCGTTCACCTCGAACAGGTCGATGTCGGCGACGCCGAGGCCCGCACGCTCCAGAGCGTGCCGGGTCGCCGGGATGGGCGCGGTGAGCATGAGCACGGGACTGGCACCGCGCACCGTCATCTGATGGATGCGCGCGCGGGGAGTGAACCCGTGCTCGCGCACCGCCCGTTCACTCGCGACGAGCACGGCGCTGGAGGCATCGCTGATCTGCGACGACACGGCAGCCGTGATCCGTCCGCCCTCCCGCAGCGGCGTGAGTCCCGCCATCCGCTCCAGGGTCGTGTCCCGCCGCACACCCTCGTCGTGAGCGAGGCCGTTCAGGGGGGCGATCTCGTTCACGAAGCGCCCCTCGTCCTGCGCGACGGCCGCGCGACGGTGGCTCTCCAGAGCGAACTGCTCCATCTCCTCGCGGGAGATGCCCCACTTCTCGGCGATCATCTCCGCGCCGACGAACTGCGAGATCTCCTGATCGCCGTAACGCTCGCGCCACCCGCGAGACTCCGCGTACGGCGTGGTGAAGCCGTACTGCTCCCCGACGGTCGCGGCCGCGGTCAGAGGCACCTGCGACATGTTCTGCAGACCGCCCGCGATAACGAGGTCGTTCACACCGCTCATCACGGCCTGCGCGGCGAAGTGCACGGCCTGCTGGCTCGATCCGCACTGACGGTCGATCGTGACGCCGGGCACGTGCTCGGGTAATCCGGCGACCAGAGCGGCGGTGCGTGCAACATTGCCCGACTGCCCGCCGATCGCGTCGATCGCGCCGAGCACGACGTCGTCGATCGCGGCGGGATCGACACCGACGCGGTCGACCAGCGCCCGCAGGCTGTGTGCCCCCAGATCAGCGGGATGGATGCCGGAGAGCGATCCCCCACGCCGCCCCACCGGGGAACGGACCGCGTCGATGATGTATGCCTCGACCATGATCTTCCTTCCGTCGCGGGAAACGTGGTGACGTCAGCGGCCGGAGACCTTGCCGAACGCCTTCGCGATGGGCGCGAGCACGAGGGGCCGGGCGGCCACCCAGGCGATCGCGATCACCACGAGAGAGAGGATGAACACCCAGAATCCGGTCCAGGTGACCGCGTCCTGCGAAGCGAACATGTGATTCAGGTTGCGCAGGAAGCCGGTGAGCATCACGAGGGCGACGTGCGCGATGATGAACGCCACGAAGTAGAGCATGATCGGGAAGTGCAGCGCCCGCGCCCACTCGACCGGGTAGGCCTTCGACAGCTTCTCGGCCTTCTTCGGCCACAGCCCCGACATGCGGAATCCGGTGATCGCTGCGAGCGGCGCGGCGATGAACACGGTCGCGAAGTAGGCGAGCTGCTGCAGGCTGTTGTAGTTGTTCCAGCCGTTCTCGTGCGGCCAGTCGAACGAGACGTACTGCAGGGCCGCCGACAGCGCGTTCGGGAAGACCTCCCAGCTCGTCGGCACGATGCGCACCCAGTGCCCGGTGACGAACAACAGCACCACGAAGATCACACCGTTCACCAGCCACAGGATGTCGAGCGACTGGTGGAACCAGAGGTTCAGGCTGATCTTGCCCTTGGCGTTGCCTCGGGGTGTCCAGAAGACGGTCGGCCGCTTCTCGGTGCGCACCTGGAGCCCGGAGCGGATGATCAGCACCATCAGGAACATGTTGAAGAAGTGCTGCCAGCCGACCCACGGGGAGAATCCGGGTTCGACCGCGATCGCCGGCTCGTACTCTCCGGGGAAGGCCGCGAGGAAGTCCTGCATGAAGGGGAAGCTCAGGAGCGTGCGCACCAAGGCGATGGCGGCGCCCGCGAGCACTCCGAGCGCGGCGGCCCCGAACAGCACACCGATCGCCTGCGTCCAGGTCGGGCGATGTCGACCAGTGGCGGCGGCGGGCGTGTCGGCGAGGTGACGTGGCGCGCGTCCGTTCCAGACCGTGCGCGTCCACGGCAGCGGGGTCGAGACATCGGCGATGGCGGGTACGGTCGCGGCCGTAGCGGTCGTGTTCGCCGCAACGGCGACAGTGCTCTCGGGTCCGGTGTCTGCGGGTCGGGTGCTCTCAGGAGCGACCGGCGCAGGAGCCACGGGCTCGTCGGATGCCGCGACAGCAGGTGCGAGCGGGACGGTGTCTGCGGGTGGCCACGGCTCGCCGCCGACCACGCGGGGCAGGCCGCGACGGATGCCGCCTGCGGGGGCGGTCTGCGCTTCGGGCGCGCTGACGGCGGGCGAAGGTGCGCTCGAGGCACGAGCCGTCGCCGGTGCGCTGCCGGTCGCCGAAGATACGGGAACTGCCGCCGCGACACCCGATACCGGCTTCGTCGCCTGCGGAGCGGGGGTAGCCACGATCGCGGCGGGAACGGCGGCGATCGATGGCGGCCAGGGCTCTCCGCCCGGCACACGTGGCAGGCCGCGACGGATTCGCGGAGCTTCGGCGGTCGCCGCAGGAGCGGCGCTCTCGGTCGGCTCAGCGGTGACCCCCGCTGCCGACTCCGCCGCTACGACAGTGTCGGCGACAGCGACATCCGACGTCACCGCGGCATCGGCCTCGGTCACCGTCGGAACCTCGGCGGCCACGCCGGCCGTCTGCGCCGGCTCCGCCGCCGCCGCATCAGCGGGGGGCCAGGGCTCCCCGCCGGGTACACGCGGCAGACCGCGTCGCAGCATCCGCGTCGCCATGGCTACTTCTTCCGCGCCTCGAGGGCCGCGATCACCTGCGGCACGATGGCGAACACGTCGCCGACGATGCCGAAGTCCGCGACGTCGAAGATCGGCGCCTCCGGGTCCTTGTTGATCGCGACGATGTTCTTCGACGTCTGCATGCCGGCCCGGTGCTGGATCGCTCCCGATATGCCGAGGGCGACATACAGCTGGGGCGACACCGAGACGCCGGTCTGGCCGACCTGGTGCGACTGCGGGATGTAGCCCGCGTCGACGGCAGCACGGGACGCTCCGACCGCCGCGCCGAGCGCATCGGCGAGCTCCTCGACGAGCACGAACTTCTCCTTCGAGGCGAGACCGCGGCCCCCCGAGACGACACGCGTGGCTCCGCGCAGCTCCGGACGGGACGAGGCGACCTCAACCGCTTCGACGGCACCCGCCGTCGCCGCGACCGCACCGGACGCCGCGACATCGAGCACCTCGACCGAATGCGACGGAACAGCCTCGGCGCGCGCATCCACCGCACCCTGGCGAATCGTGATCACCGGGGTGCCGAAGGTAGGCGCCGAGTCGACGAGGTAGGCCCCGCCGTAGACCGAGTGGTGGGCGACCACGCCCTCGTCGTCGCGCGAGACCCCCACGGCGTCGACGGAGAGTGCACTCTTCGTGCGCACGGCGAAGCGTCCTGCCACGTCGCGACCGGAGATGGAGTTCGAGATCAGCACGGCGTCGGGGCGCACCTGGGCGGCTGCCGCCTGCAGGGCATCCACGATCGGCACCGTGAGCGCGGCAGCGTCACTGTCGGCGGTCAGCACGACGGATGCTCCGGCGGCAGCGGCCTGATCCACCGCAGCAGGACTGCCCCCGACGATCAGGGCGACGGGCGTGCCGATCGTCGAGGCCGCGCCGATGAGCGCCGCGGTGCTGGTGGCCACGTAGCCGGAGGGGTCGACGTCGACGAGGACGAGGATCGGATTCTCGGAAGTGGTCATCTCACACCAGCCTGTTCTGCACGAGGTAGTCGACGAGCTTGTCGGCCGCATCACCCTCATCGGTGATCTTCACACCGGCCGCCCGCGGCGGCTTCTCCGACACGGTGGTCATGATGGTGCGCGGAGCGACGGACGGATCCGCCGACACGTCGAGGTCGGCGAGCGAGAGCACCTCGAGCGGCTTCTTCTTGGCCGCCATGATGCCCTTGAAATTGGGGAATCGCGCGTCGGGAAGCGCCTCGGTGATCGAGATCACGGCAGGGAGCGGCGCCGAGACCGGCTGGCTGCCGGCGTCCGCGCCCCGCACTCCCGAGACGCCGTCGGCGGTGATCTCGACCGACGTGAGGGCGGTGGCCTGCGCGAATCCGAGGTGCTCGGCCAGCATCGCGGGGATCACGCCACCGGAACCGTCGGTCGACAGGTTGCCCGTGATGACGAGGTCGGGGGCGCCGCGGCGGATCGCGGCGGCGAGCACCTCGGCGGTGAGTCCGAGGTCGGCGCCGGCAAGCTGTTCGTCGGCGATGTGCACGGCCGAGCCGGCACCGATCGCGAGCGCCCTTCGCACGGAGGCCGTCGATCCCTCCGGTGCCATCGAGACGGCCACCACTTCGGTGCCGTCGTTCTTGTCGGCGTAGCTGAGCGCGACTTCGAGGGCCCGCTCGGTGATCTCGTCGAGGACGACATCACCCGCCGCGCGATCGGCGAGCCCGGTCTCGAGATTCAACTTGCGATCGCCATAGGTGTCCGGCACCTCTTTGACCAGGACGAAGATCTTCATCGATTGCTCCTCACGACTGCTGCAATTCTAGACCGCGATACTGAGTTCCACGTGCTCTGCGACTCAGACTCAGGGAAGTCGGCACGAGATGCGTCGCGCGCCGTCGCCGCACCCCGCGCTCGCGCCACTACCGTAGAGAAATGGCCAGACCCCGCCCGCTCCCCATCGATCCGCTCGCCGAGGCGAAGCGGCAGTGGCTGGCGCACGGCTGGACGGATGCCGCCGACGGCATGGCACTGGTCACCTCGGTCATGCGGGCCCAGCAGCTGCTGCTCGCCCGCGTCGACGCGGCCCTCAAGCCGTTCGCCCTGAGCTTCGCGCGCTACGAGGTGCTGCGTCTGCTGGCTTTCAGTCGCGCCGGGAGCCTGCCCCTGTCGAGCGTGGTCGCCCGCCTGCAGGTGCACCCGACCACGGTCACCAGCACTGCGGAGCGCCTGGTGCGCGACGGCCTGATCGCGCGCGAGCCGCACCCCCACGACGGCCGCGCGGCCCTGCTCGTGCTGACCGAGTCCGGCAGGGAACTGGTCGAGCGCGCCACGCAGGCTCTCAACGCCGACGTCTTCGCCGAGCCCGGCCTGAGCCGCGACGACGCCGCCGAGCTCGTCGCGATCGTGGCCAGGCTGCGCAAGGACGCGGGCGACTTCGCCGATCCTCGTCCGCAGCCCGAAGCCCTCTGATATGCCGCGGTTCGCACTCGAGACGATCATCGGTGCGGCTCCCGCCGAGGTGTTCGCCGCATCGCTCGACCCGGCGCTGCACGTGAAGAGCATGGCCCGGTTCGGCGAGACGATGGTCGAGGCACCGGCCGGCGGCGTGTTCACCGAGGGGACCACCGCGACCTGGCGGGCACGCCACTTCGGCATCCCCTTCCGCCTGCGCTCGATCGTGTTCGACATCGATCCGCCCCATGGGTTCGCGGATCGCCAGCTCTCCGGTCCGTTCGCCGCGTTCCTGCACGAACACCGGTTCGAGGAGCATCCCGCCGGCACGCTCATGCACGACACCGTGACGTTCCGCTCACCTTTCGGTCCCCTCGGCCGACTCGTCGACGCGGTGTTCCTCGGCGGGTACATGCGCCGCCTCATCGTGGAGCGCAACGCGATTCTCGCCGCGGAATTCGACGATCCCGGGCGTACCCTTTCGGCATGAGCGAACTGCGCCTGCACACCGTCCTCACCGGCCGCGGCCCCGCTGCGGCGATCCTTCTCAGCGACGAGCAGGTCGCCTCTCTCGGCGCCGGCAAGGCGTTCCCTGTCGCCGTCACGATCGGCGGACGCACCGCTCGCCTGCGCCTGGCGCGGATGGGCAGCGAGAACATGATCGGCTTCAGCAAAGCAGTGCGCGCCGACCTCGGACTCGAGATCGACCAGGAGATCGACGCCGTGATCCGGGTGGACTCCGCCGAGCGCACGGTCGACGTTCCACCCGAGCTCGCCGCAGCGCTCGACGTCGACCCCGCGCTGCGCGCCGCGTTCGACGCGCTGTCGTACTCCGCACGCAAAGAGCACGCGAGGAGCGTGGCCGACGCGAAGCAGGAGGCGACCCGTGAGCGCCGCATCGCGAAGATCGTCGACGCGCTCCGCGTCTGACCGCTCCCCGATCCCGGCAGACATCTCGTCAGCCACTCTTCTCGTCGCGCACTCAGCGGTTCCGGAAGTCGGGCGTCCGCTTCTCGCGGAACGCCGACATGCCCTCCTTCTGATCCGCGGTGTCGAACAGCGCGGCGAACGCCTGCTTCTCGTGCGCCAGCCCCTCGGCCAGGGTCGTCTCCATCGCGGCGTCGAGAGCGGCCTTCGCGGCATAGACCGACGGGAGCGATTTGGAGGCGATCGTGTCGGCGAGCTTCGTCGCCTCGACGAGGAGATCGGATGCCGGCACGACGCGCGACACGAGGCCGGAGCGCTCCGCCTCCTCTGCGCCCATGAAGCGCCCGGACAGCACCAGCTCCGCCGCCTTGTAGTAGCCGACCGCACGGATCAGGCGCTGCGTGCCGCCCATCCCGGGGATCACACCGAGGTTGATCTCGGGCTGGCCGAACTTGGCGTTGTCGGCCGCCAGGATGATGTCGCACATCATCGCCAGCTCGCATCCGCCGCCCAGGGCGAAGCCGGAGACAGCCGCGATCACGGGCGTGCGCACGGCGGCGAACTCGTGCCAGATGCCGAAGTGGTCGGTCTCGAGCATCTGCGCCGCCGACATGCCCTCCATCTCCTTGATGTCGGCACCGGCGGCGAAGGCCTTCTCGGACCCGGTGACGACGATCGCGCCGACGCCCTCGTCCGCATCGAAGGCGAGCGCCGCGGCGGTGACCTCCTCCGCGAGCCGGCTGTTCAACGCGTTCAGCGCTTCCGGGCGGTTCAGCGTGATCCACCCCACCCGTCCGCGTTGCTCGACCAGGATCGTCTCGTACTCGGTCATGTCACCCTCTCCGTCGTGGTGTTCTTCAGCATTCACCCTGGCCGTCGAATCGCGCAAATGGCCGCTTGTTCGCTCCAGACAGGGCCATTTGCGCGATTCGAAACCGGCCGTCAGACCCGGTCGTCGCGGATGTCGGTGATGATGCCGGAGAAGTCCCGCGTCGCACCGTCCCCGGCGGCGAACGCCGCATAGATCTCCTGGGCGAGCCTGCCCATGCGCGCATCGGTCGAGGTCTGCTCGATCGCCTGCAACGCGAGCCCGAGGTCTTTGGCCATCAGCGCACCGGCGAAGCCCGGTTGGTAGTCGCGATTGGCCGGGCTCGTGGGCACCGGTCCGGGAACCGGGCAGTTCGTGGTGATCGACCAGCACTGGCCCGAGGCCTGCGAGACGACGTCGAAGAGCGCCTGGTGCTCGAGTCCGAGCCGCTCGCCCAGCACGAACGCTTCGGCGACCGCGATCTGCGAGACCGCGAGCACCATGTTGTTGCACACTTTCGCGGCCTGTCCGAGGCCCGGACCGCCGCAGTGCACGATGCGCTTTCCCATGATCTCGAGCAGTGGGAGCGCCGCGGCGAAGTCGTCGTCCGAGCCGCCGACCATGAACGCGAGCGTGCCGTTCTCCGCGCCGACCACGCCGCCCGACACCGGAGCGTCGACGTTGCGGTGTCCGGCGGCGAGCGCGAGAGCATGTGCAGCACGCGCCTCGTCGACGGCGATCGTCGACGACTCGATGAAGAGGGTGCCGGGCCGGGCCGCCGCCAGCAGCTCGGTGCGATAGGCCTCGATCACGTGCTTTCCGGCGGGGAACATGGTGATCACGACATCCGCCCCTGCCACGGCGTCTGCACCGCTCGCCGCCACCGGGATGCCGGACGCCTGGGCCGCCTCGACGGCCGCGGGCATGAGGTCGAAGCCGTGCACCTCGTGACCGGCGGCGACGAGGTTCTTCGCCATCGGCAGCCCCATGTGGCCCAGGCCGAGGAAGGCGACGACCGCCTTCGACGAGGAGGCGTTCATGATGCGCTCCGCATCTGGTCTCCGCCGCTTCGCTGGACGGACGTCGAACCCGCGGGGCGCAGCATCTCGCGGCCGACGATCAGTCGCATGATCTCGTTCGTCCCCTCCAGGATCTGGTGCACCCGCAGATCACGGACGACCTTCTCGATCCCGTAGTCCTGCAGGTAGCCGTAGCCGCCGTGCAGCTGCAGCGCGCGGTTGGCGACGTCGAACCCGGCGTCGGTCGCGAAGCGCTTGGCCATCGCACAGCGCATCGTGGCGTCGGGCGCATGTTCGTCGACCGCCTGCGCGCCGTCACGCACCATGAGGCGTGCGGCGTGCAGGTCGGTGCGCATGTCGGCGATCGCGAACAGGATCGACTGCTTCTCGGCGAGAGGTTCGCCGAAGGCCACCCGCTCATGCACGTACTGCACCGCTTGATCGAGCGCCCACTGCGCGCCGCCGAGCGAGCAGGCGGCGATGTTGAGGCGTCCGCCGTTGAGGGCCGACATCGCGATCGCGAACCCGCGGCCCTCGTCGCCGAGCATGGCGGATGCCGGAACACGGACGCCGTCGAGGATCACCTGGCGGGTCGGCTGCGCGTGCCAGCCCATCTTCTTCTCCGGTGCCCCGAAGCTCAGCGCCTCGGAATCGCCGGGAACGAGGAAGGCGCTGATACCGCGTGCTCCCGGCTCCCCGGTGCGCGCCATCACGACGTAGACCGCGGCCTCGCCCGCTCCGGAGATGAACTGCTTGACGCCCGTGAGCACGTAGTCGTCGCCGTCTCGGACCGCGCTGGTCGCGATGTTGGCCGCATCCGATCCCGCTCCCGGCTCGGTGAGGCAGTAACCGCCGAACTCGGACATGGCGGTGAGCTTCGGCAGCCATTCGCCGCGCTGTGCGTCGTCGCCGTAGGTGTCGATCATCCAGACCACCATGTTGTGGATGGAGATGTAGGCCGCGACAGCGGGGTCGCCCTTCGCGAGCTCCTCGAAGATCGCCACGGTGTCGAGGCGGCTGAGGCCACTGCCACCGAATTCCTCGTCGACGTAGATGCCGCCGAGGCCGAGCTCGCCGGCACGGTTCAGCGACTCCCTCGGGAACAGATGCTTCTCGTCGCGCTCGGCGGCGTACGGGGCGAGCTCGGTCTCGGCGAACTCGCGGACGGCGCCGATGATCGCCTCGCGCTCCTCGGCGGTGGTGGTGACGGTGGTCATGGTCATCGTGATTCCTTGTGGGAGTTCGAACCGGGTGGTGCGGATCAGTGCATGGTCGGGATGACGAAGCTGGCGCCGTCGCGGATGCCTGCCGCGGGCCAGCGACTCGTCACCGTCTTGGTCTTCGTGTAGAAGCGGAAGGCATCGGTGCCGTGCTGGTTGAGGTCGCCGAAGCCGCTGCGCTTCCACCCGCCGAACGTGTAATAGGCGATCGGCACGGGGATCGGCACGTTCACCCCGACCATCCCGACCTCGACGCGGGCGGCGAAGTCACGAGCCGCGTCGCCGTCGCGCGTGAAGATGGCGACCCCGTTGCCGTACTCGTGCTCCGAGGCCATGCGCAGCGCCTCCTCGTAGTCGGCGGCGCGGGCGATCACGAGCACAGGGCCGAAGATCTCCTCGCGGTAGATCGCCATGTCGGTGGTGACGTGGTCGAACAGGGTCGGTCCGAGATAGAAGCCCTCTTCGTGCCCTTCGACCGTGAAGCCGCGACCGTCGGCGAGCAGCGTCGCACCCTCGTCGATCCCCTGCTGGATGTAGCCTTGCACCCGTTCGACGGCCGCCCGCGTGACCAGAGGTCCGTAGTCGACGTCCGCGGCGAGGGAAGGCCCCACCCGCAGCTGGGCGACACGTTCGGTGAGCTTCGCGGCGAGGGCGTCTGCGGTCTCCTGCCCCACCGGCACGGCGACCGAGATGGCCATGCAGCGTTCGCCCGCCGAGCCGTAGCCGGAGCCGATCAGAGCGTCGACGGCCTGGTCGAGGTCGGCATCCGGCATCACGATCATGTGATTCTTGGCACCGCCGAAGCACTGCGCGCGCTTGCCGTGGGCTGCGGCCGTCGCGTAGATGTACTCCGCGATGGGCGTGGACCCGACGAAGCCGACCGCGCGGATGCGGTCGTCGGTGAGCAGCGTGTCGACCGCCTCCTTGTCGCCGTGCACCACGTTGAGGACGCCGGCGGGCAGGCCCGCCTCGAGGAAGAGTTCGGCGATGCGCACCGGCACGGAGGGGTCACGCTCGCTGGGCTTGAGCACGACCGCATTGCCGGCGGCGAGCGCGGGGCCGGCCTTCCACAGCGGGATCATGGCGGGGAAGTTGAAGGGCGTGATCGCGGCGACGACCCCGAGCGGCTGCCGCATCGAGTACACGTCGATGCCGGCTCCGGCACCGGTGGAGTACTCGCCCTTGAGGAGGTGCGGAGCACCGGCGGAGAACTCGATGACTTCGAGCCCCCGCTGGATGTCGCCCTTCGCGTCGTCGACCGTCTTGCCGTGCTCGCTCGCGAGGAGTTCGGCCAGAGACGTCGTCTCGCGCTGCACCAGGTCGAGGAAACGCAGCAGCACGCGGGCGCGCTTCTGCGGGTTGGTCGCTGCCCACGCCACCTGCGCCTCTTCGGCGTTCGCGATCACGCGGCGCACCTCGTCGGCCGATGCGAGCGGAACCCTGGCCTGCACAGCGCCCGTGCTCGGATCGAACACGTCGGCGAAGCGACCCGAATCGGGAGTGAGAAGCGATCCGCCCACGAAGTGCGGGATAGTACGAGTCATTGTGTGACATCCCTCCGTGCCGTCGTTGGCACATTGGGGAGTTTACTCGGAGGACCGGACATTTACTAGGACATCCTTGTATCTGTCGTCGCTCGATATGTGACACGCGATCGAGGTTGTTCGCGCCTCGTTCACCGCCGCGTCATCTCGCCCCAGTAAAACTGCAGGTGCGCGGACAGAGACTCAGACCGGATCGGGTGTCACGTCCACCGCGCGCACGGAGAGCACTCTCGCTCCCGTCGCGGCTCCCACGCCGCGAGACCCCCGCCGAATCGGGTCGGCGGGGGTCCTCCTCGTGGTGGGCGTCTCGTTCGAATCGCGCATTTGGTCGCATCTGGCGGCCATATAGGGCCAGTTGCGCGATTCGAAAGAGCACTACGGTTGTGGACGAGCCGCGCGTCGCCGAAGCGCGTGTGCCACCGTGTCTTCCATGGGACGACGACACATGCTTCCAACGGGCTTCGACGGCAACTTCTCGGTCGGTGTCGCACGATTGCACGGGGTGTCCCGCAGACGTCTCAGGGGCTCGGATCTACAAGCGCCCTTCCACGGCGTGCGTGCCCCGCGCGAAGCCGACGACCCGAACGAAGCCGACACGACGGCGGCCGGCGACCCCTTCGAACGGCAGCGCCGGAGCCGCGTCGCGCGGGCTGAGCTGTACGCGGCGAGGCTGCATACCGGCCATTTCTTCAGCCACCATACGGCCGCGTCGATCTGGGGCGCACCGCTCCCGCTCGAGTTCGACGAGAAGGGTGAGATCTCTGACGGAGCGGGCCTTGCCCTGCATGTCAGCGCATCCGGGGCGATACCGTTCCCCCGCGCGCGCGGCATCGTGGGCCACCGGACGCTCGCGAGCCTGACCTCGATCCGGATGCACGGCGGACTGCGGGTGACATCACCCGCGGCGACGTGGATCGCGTTGGGAACCTTGCCGCTGATCGACCTCATCGCCACGGGAGATCACTTCTGCCGGCAGTGGCGTCCGGGATTCGGACGGCCCGACGAAGGGCGACTGCCGTTGGCGACGGTCGCCGAGCTGCGCGCCACCCTCGAGGCGGGCCGCCGACGGGGCGCGGAGCGGCTGCGCACGGCTCTCGAGTACGTGCGAGAGGACTCGTGGTCGCCGCGAGAGACTCGCGTACGGTGCATCCTCGTCTTCGCGGGACTGCCGGAGCCGCAGCTCAACCTGGACGTGTTCGATGACCGAGGCCGATTCCTCGCGTGCGTCGACATGGCGTATCCCGAGGAACGCGTGGCCATCGAGTACCTCGGCATGCTCCATGATCACCGATGGGCGCAGGACGTAGAGCGGATCGCGGCACTGCGCGCCGCCGGCTGGGTCGTCATCGAGGTCACCTCACCACTCCTGCACCGACCGGAGGAACTGGTCAGACGGGTCACTGCGGCCCTGAGGCGGTAGCGCCCACCCTTCGAATCGCGCAACTGGTCGCATCTCGCCCCGGAATCCGACCAATTGCGCGATTCGAAGCCGGGACTGCTCCTCCCGCATCCGAATTAGAATCGACGGTGCGCTGCCACCCCTGGCGCATCCGCTTCGGCGTCTTCACCCCGGACGCCCGTTCCCCCGAGGACCGCACCATGTCCGAACCCCTCACCGTGTCCATCCGCCGCGAAGTCGACCCCGAGCGCATCGTCGAGGCGACCGCCTGGGTGCAGACCGGGGTGAACCTCGCGACGAAGTATCCGGGCTTCCTCGGCTCGGGCTGGGTGCGCGCCGGCGAGGACTCGCAGGTCTGGCACATGCTCTACCGCTTCGCGAGCGAGGATTCGCTCACCGCCTGGGAGCAGTCGGCCGAGCGGGCGTGGTGGTTGTCGATGGGCGAGGGCTTCGTGCGCAGCGAGCGCTCCAAGCGTCGCACCGGGATCGAGGGCTGGTTCGACGAGCCGACGACCGGGACCATCACGCTCCCGTCGTCCGACGGCACCACCGAGACCGTCACGGTCGCCCCCGCTCCCCCGCGCTGGAAGCAGGCGACCTCGATCTGGCTCGGCTTCTTCCCGGTGAACCTCGCCTTCACCTACGCGATGAGCCCCGTACCCGGCTGGAACGAGCTGCCGATCTGGCTGCGCGTGCTCGTCACCACTCTCGTGCTCACGCCGATCATGGCGTACTGGGTGCTGCCGTTCGTGACCCGGTCGCTGCGGAGCTGGCTCTCGCGCTGACGCCCCGCACCTCTTCCGCGACCGTCACGCGACGGCGGCCCGAAGCGCGCGATCGATCTCGGCCACCGCATCGGTGAGCGGACCGGGGCGGCGCACCACGTAGAGGGTGTTGATCGGCGGATCGTCGGTCTCGCGCAGCACGACAAGGCGACCGTCGGCGAGCTCCTCGGCGATCAGATACGTCGGCAGCACCGTGATGCCCGCTCCCGCGACGGCGGCCGCGGCGAGCGCCCGGAGGTCGGGCACGATCAGCCAGGGCTCGCGCTCGAGCCGAACGCCGAACACGTGTCGCCAATAGCGCCGCAGGATCGGCACGTCGTGCGCGTATGCCAGGAGGGGAACGGCTTCGAGGTCGCCCGGCGCGATCTCGGATGAAGGAGCGAGGCCGAGGGAAGGGGCCGCGACGAGCACGAACTCCTCGTCGACCAGGGCTGCAGCGGGGAGGGCACGACCTTTCGGGCGGACGGCGGAGACCACGAGGTCGAGGCTCCCCGCCCTGAGCCGATCGAGCAGCTCGTCCGCCAGAGCGGAGGTGATCGTGATCCGGCGCCCCTCCGCGATCATCGGCGCCAGCGCGCGCACCACCACCCGCTCGACGAATTCGCCTGCTCCCCCGATGCGCACCGGCGGTGCCTCGGCCGTCGACGGGGTTCCGACGGCGAGAGCGAGGGCGTCGAGCGGACCGGACAGGCGCGCAGCAAGGTCGTCGGCGCGCGGAGTGGGGAGGATCCCGCGAGCATGGCGGACGAAGAGAGGCTCCCCGATGCTCCGTTCCAGAGCCTGCAGCTGTGTCGTCACCGACGACTGGGCGATCCCCAGCGTGCGCGCCGCCGCCGACACCGATCCGGATCGATGCGCGGCGAGGAAGGTGCGCCACAGGGCGAGGTCGCGCAGTCCATCGGTATTTCGATCGCTCATATCGCGAATCTATCGGAATTGGACGCGAGAGCTCCTCGTTGTCCCGGATATCGCATCCGCACGGCAACGGCCGTCCGACCTTCTGGAGCACGCATGCCCTCTGTTCTCTTCGTCGTCACCGGCGCCCGCACCTGGACCCTCACCGACGGCACCGCGCACCCGACCGGTTACTGGGCCGAAGAGCTCCTCACTCCGCACCGCCTGCTCGTCGAGGCCGGTCACACGGTGACGTTCGCGACCCCCGGCGGCGTGACACCCGTCGCCGACTCCGCCAGCCTCTCCGAGGGCGACGCAGACGCGATCGCCGCGATCGATGAGCTCGGCGCCCCGCTGGTCCTGGCCGACATCGACCCTGCGGCCTACGACGCCGTCTATTACCCCGGCGGGCACGGTCCGATGCAGGATCTCGCGGTCGACGGCGACTCGGCCGCACTGATCACGGCGACGCTCGCCGCCGGCCGCCCTCTCGCTGCCGTCTGCCACGGACTCGCGGCCCTGCTCCCCGCCCGCACCGCGTCCGGAGAATCGATCGTGGCGGGACGCCGCATCACCGGGTTCACCGACGAGGAGGAGCGTCTCGGCGGTCTCGCCGGCCGCGCGCCATTCCTGCTCGAGAGCGAACTGCGCGCCCGGGGCGCCGAGTTCGATGGCGCAGCACCGTGGAGCGACCACACCGTGGTCGACGGTCAGCTCATCACCGGACAGAACCCGCAGTCGTCTGCCTCCGCCGCTCGGGCGCTCGTGGCCGCACTCGCCTGAGCGAGGCCGGCGCCGCGGGCACCGCGGCGCCGGACCCGCTCACTCGGCCGGGGTCGACAGACGACTCTCGATCAGGTCGTCCACGCGCTTTCGGTCCCGGGGGTAGAAGCGATAGAGCAGCCCGAGGACGGCGGCATTCACGAGCATCAGGATCACCAGGATCCACAGGAACACCACCTGCAGGCTGAATGCGTCGGCGAGCACACCGGCGACGTAGGTGAATGCCGCCCAGCCGATGACCTCGAAGATCGTCAAGTAGATCACGAAGCCCTGCGCGCGCAGCTCCGGGGCCATGACCGACATGAGGATCGGTCGGTTCACGCCGGGGTTGAGCCCCTGGGCGAGACCCATCAGTCCCCAGAAGGTCACGTAGTAGCCGATCGAGGCGACGTCGAACTGCGTGGCGAAGAACGCCACCACGGCGAAGAGCACCTGCGCGGCCTGCAGGAACACCACTCGACCGTTGCGTTCCCCGCGCCGGTCGATCGCCGAGACGACGAAACCGCCGCCGACCGTGCCGAGGAAGTAGCCGATACCGAAGGGTAGTGCCACGATCGCCGCGAGGGCGTTGTCGAATCCGCGCTCGGTCACGAGGAACTGCACACCGAACACCGCGATCAGCAGGTGCCCGGAGAGCAGCCGCGAGGCCATCAGGATGCTGAACGTCGGGATCTTCATGAGCGCGATCGAGTCCTTGATCCGCGGACGCGCGTACACGATCCTCGCCGCCTGGGCGCCGTAGTCCGCAGCACCGACCTCGGGCTCACGGAACAGGATGAGGACGAGGAACCCGGTGGCGACGAGAAGGGCACCCACGCCCCAGAAACCCCAGCGCCAGCCGGACTCCCACAGCGAGAGCAAGCCGATGATCGGACCGATGACGGAGCTCAGGATGGCGGAGATCCCGTAGAGCATCCCCACAGCCCTCCCGCGCGCCTTGTCGTCGAACGAGTCGGCGATCACGGCGTTGGTGATCGGCGTGAGCCCGATCACCGCGCCGGCCTGCAGCGTCTGAAGCAGCAGGAGCAGGAGGAAGTTCTCGGCGAAGCCCGATGCCACGGCGAGCGCGCCGCTGACGAGCGTGCTCACGAAGATCGCCTGGCGACGAGACGTGCGGTTCGCGTACCAGACCCAGAACGGGCCGAAGGGGACGCCGATCAGGCGCCCGAGCGTGGAGAGCAGACCGAGTTCGGTGTTGCCGAGACCGAGACTCTTGGCGATCGCAGGGAACAGAGTGGTCGTCAGGCTGCCCTCGCCGCTCTCGACGACCGTGACGCCGATGAGTGTGGAGAGGTTGCGCCAGCGACCCTTGACCCCTGCCGGACGCGGCGGGGCTCCCTGGTCCGATGACGCGGTGATGGCCGTGTTCATGTGTGTCCCTTTCGTCATTGAAATGGTCGACGACGAGCGCGTCAAGTCATTACACAAGTGGAATGCACACATACTCCACTAGTGGAATACCGAGTGTCAACAGTCAATCCACCCAGCCTCCGGGGATCCCCGGAGGGCAGCACGAACCGAGACGCGCGAGCGCGCCGGAGACCTCGCCGGACGGGTCAAGGACGCGCGTCAGCGAATCGACGCGGCCGCCTGCGGCAGGGGCAGGGTTCCATCGAGCAGCTCACGACGGAACTCCTCGAGTTGAGCGATATGAAGATCGATCTGCTGCGTGCCGTGTTGATGCAGGCGTTCGCCGACGGACGCCGCGAGCACGCGGTCGAAATCGGCCGAGGTACCGTCTGCGATCGAGCGGTCACGGAAGCGGTACTTCGCCACCTGGTCGCGCCGCGCATCGAGCTCGATATCGATGAGCGCGATCAGCTTCTCCGGCGTGAGGTACCCCGCGAAACCGAGCCGCGCCCCGAGCTCCGGGTCCTGGAAGCGACTGGGCGGCGAGTACGGCCCCTCCAACCAGTCCCGGAAGACGGTCATCCCCTCGGGAGTGACGCGATAGATCTTCGCGTCCTGGGCGCCGGGTCGCTCGTCGACCGCGTAGGCCGTCCACCCACGCTCGGTCATCGAGGCGAGAGAACGGTAGACCTGACTCATCGTGGTGTTGGAGCGGAGGAATCGACCATGGGTGTCGAGGAACTTCTTGATCTCGTAGCCGGTGCGCGGCATCTCGCCGAGGAGTCCGAGGAGGAGGTGCTCTAGCTTCATGGGACCGGTCCGAGGTGTGGGGAGAGGAGTCGCGAACAGAAGCGCCGCGGGCCTCCCCGCAGAATGACACAAGTGGCATGACGTGTCAACGCGCCGACACGTTGACACCACCGCGATCCGATGCCAAGGTGGAGCCAGAATCTATTCCACAAGTGTCATGGTCCTTTTGCGGGACATGGCGAGAAGGAGACGCGACGATGCGGGCGATCATGGTCATGTTCGACAGCCTCAACCGACACATGCTGCCGCCCTACGGGTCGGACGAGATCGAGGCCCCGAACTTCCGGCGACTGGCGGAGCGCACCGTCACCTTCGACAACTTCTACGCCGGTTCCATGCCGTGCATGCCGGCGCGGCGCGAGCTGCACACCGGCCGCTACAACTTCCTGCACCGCAGCTGGGGACCCCTGGAACCGTTCGACGACTCGATGCCCGAGATGCTCGGCCGCAACGGCATCCACACCCACCTCGCAAGCGATCACCCCCACTACTGGGAGGATGGCGGCGCCACCTACCATCCGCGATACACGACGTGGGAGTTCTTCCGCGGCCAGGAGGGCGACCCCTGGAAAGCGCAGGTGCCGAGGGGCGGTCAGGCGGCGGAAGGCTTCAAGGGACGCCTGCACCGTCAGGACGCGATCAATCGCGGATATCTGCGACGTGAGGCCGACCACCCGCAGACGCTCACGTTCGATGCGGGCATCGAATTCCTGCAGACGAATGCCGACGCCGACAAATGGTTCGTGCAGATCGAGTGCTTCGACCCGCACGAACCGTTCTTCACCTACGACGAGTACAAGAAGCTGTACCCGCACGACTATGACGGACCGGAGTTCGACTGGCCGCCGTACGCCAAGGTCACCGAGCCCGAAGACCAGGTCGAGCACGCGCGGTTCGAGTACAAGGCGCTCGTGAGCATGTGCGACCGCTCCCTCGGGCGTGTGCTGGATGCGATGGACGAGCACGATATGTGGGACGACACGATGCTCATCGTGAACACCGATCACGGCTTCCTCCTCGGCGAGCACGGCTGGTGGGCGAAGAGCGTGCAGCCGTGGTTCGACGAACTCGTGCACCTGCCCGCGTTCGTGTGGGACCCGCGCACACGGCGCGCAGGAGAACGCGACGCGAGCCTCGCCCAGACGATCGACATCGCCCCCACACTGCTCGACTTCTTCGGCGTCGACCGGACAGAGGACATGCTCGGCACCCCGCTCACCGCGGTTTCGCGCGACGGGGCACTGTTCGGGATCCACGGCGGACACGTGAACGTCACCGACGGGCGGTACGTGTACATGCGAGCGTGCGCGACCGCCGACAACGCACCCCTCGAGGAGTACACGCTGATGCCGACGCACATGCGTGGGAGATTCGCTTCGAACGAGTTCCAGGGGGCGGAGCTGGTGGACCCGTTGCCCTTCATGAAGGGCATCCGCCCCTTGCGCCTCACCGGGCGCGCGCAGATCAACCCGTACACGTACGGCACGCTGCTGTTCGACCTGCACGCCGACCCCGCCCAGGAGCATCCTCTCGACGACGCTGAACAGGAACTGCGGATGCTGCGGCTGCTCGCCCGGCTGCTCCGCGAGAACGACGCGCCTGCGAGCCAGTACGCCCGGCTGGGTATCCCGGTCGAGGCCGACCCCGACGAGGAGCACCTGCTCGTGCACGCCCAGCGCGATCGGGCGACGGCGGCGGCGCTCCCCCTTCCCGCGCTCGACGCCCTCCCCCGCGGGGTCTTCGGCGTGAGCACCTCGGTTCCCGAGCTGCTCGCGCATCCGCAGACGCGAGAGATCGTCACCCGATATGCGCCGATGCTGGCGCAGAGCGAGATCCTGGGAATGCTGGGAGGCACCAGCCTCTACAGCCTCGCCGCCGTGATGGGCCTCCCGGCGCCGCAGCTGCACCGGATCGCCGACGAACTCGCCGCCATCCCGGAATCCTGAGGGCATGGGAGCGGGCGTGGACGCGGACACGGGTGCGGGCGGATGCCGGTGCGGGTGCGGAACGCCGTCACGGGCGACGCTCCTGACCCTCGGTCCGCGTCCAGCGGAAGGTGCTCCGGTGGCCGTGCCGCCGCGCGGCGGAAACCATCTCGTCGCGCAGATCCGCATCCCCGCGGGCACCTTCCTGATGGGCGATTCCTCGGGCGATCGCAACCCGGGCGACGGGGAACTCCCCGTGCACCCGGTGCACCTCGACGCCTTCGAGATCGACGCCACGACGGTGACCAACGCGGACTTCGCCCGCTTCGTCGCCGACACCGGGTACCGCACCGAGGCCGAGACCTACGGCTACTCGGCGGTCTTCCACCTCGCCGTCGCGGCCGACCCCGAAGACAGCATGGATCCTGCCGGAGGAACACCGTGGTGGTCCGGGGTCCGAGGTGCCGACTGGGCGCACCCCGGGGGGCGCCGCTCCGACCTCCGGAGCCTCGACGACCACCCTGTCGTGCACATCAGCTGGAACGATGCCCAGGCCTACTGCATGTGGGCGGGACGACGTCTGCCGACCGAGCAGGAATGGGAGTACGCCGCACGAGGCGGTCTCGACCGTGCCAGGTATCCCTGGGGCGATGAAGCAGTCGACGAGGGCGGCTGGCGCCTGAACATCTGGCAGGGAGTCTTCCCCCGTACGAACACCGCCGAAGACGGATGGCTCACCACCGCACCCGTCCGCTCCTTCCTCCCCAACGCCTACGGCCTGTGGCAGTGCGTGGGCAACGTCTGGGAATGGTGTGCCGACGCGTTCGACACGGACGCGTATCGGCGTGCCGCCACCGGGACCGCTGCGCCCGTCGACCCGGGACCCGATGCGGCCCGGGTGCTCCGTGGTGGCAGTTACCTGTGCCACGCCTCGTACTGCAACCGGTACCGGAACTCGGCGCGCTCGGCGAACACCCCGGACTCCTCGATGGGCAACGCCGGGTTCCGGACCGTGGCGCGCACGGATTCAGGAGACCCGCTCTAGCCGTCCTTCCCGCCTCCCGGCGAGACGTCCTCGTCCGCGGACTCCACCAGCGAGAGCGGATCCGCGATGTCCTCCAGCGACTTCCCGGCCGCGCTCACCCCGAAGATCCCGCAGACGATGCCGCCGAACATCATGATCGCTGCGCCGAGCACATAGCCCCAGAAGAGCGGGCCCCGATCGCCGCTCTCGGCGCTCTGACCGATCAGGGCGCCGTAGAGCACCGGTGCGATCGCTCCGACCAGCTGCCCGATGGAGAAGATGTAGGAGATGACCTGGCTGCGCAGCTCCAGCGGGAAGATCTGAAGAACGAGGCGCACCAGAATGCCGTGTGCGTCGCGGCGTTCAGGACACCGGCGTTGAACAGGAAGGCGCTCACGAGAAGGATGAGACCGGCGAGCATGTACGTGCCGAACAGCATCCGTCGGCGGCCCCAGGTGTCGAAGAAGTGCCCGAGGATGAGCGCACCGGCGAGGTTGCCCACCGCGAACACGATGAAGTACTGCGATGCCGAAGCCGGCGGGGTGTCGTAGAAGTTCTCGAGCACGAGCGCGTACGTGAAGAAGATCGCGTTGTAGAGGAACGACTGCGTCACCATCATCGTGATACCCACCAGGGTGCGTCGCGGATACTTCTTGAACAGCACCTTCGCGATGACGAGGAACGGCACACGGCCGTACTCCTTGACGGTGATCGCCTTGCTCTCGTCCACAGGCGGGATCGTCTTGCCCTCCTTGCGGATGCGCTCCTCGATCTCGTCGACGTTGCGCTCCGCCGCCTCTTCGTGCCCGTGGGTCATCTGCCAGCGCGGGCTCTCGGGGATGTGCCGGCGCATGTAGATGAGCAGCAGCCCGAGGATGGGGCCGAGGAAGAAGCTGAGCCGCCACCCGATGTCCTCGGGGAGGATGTCGGTGTTCAGGAAGAACACGTTCGCCACGGCACCGAGCGCCGCACCGCCCCAGTAGGTGCCGTTGATCGCGATGTCGACACGTCCGCGGTAGCGCGCCGGGATGATCTCGTCGATCGCCGAGTTGATCGCCGCGTACTCGCCGCCGATGCCGGCACCGGCGACGAACCGCCAGATGTAGAAGAACCAGGGCGCGAAGGCGAGACCGGCGACGGCGGATCCGACGAGGTACACCGCGAGCGAGACGAGGAAGAGCTTCTTGCGTCCGAGGCGATCGGTGAGGCGTCCGAAGAAGAGCGCTCCGAACACTTGCCCGAGCAGGTAGCACGTGCCGGCGAGCCCCACTTCGGCAGGTCCCATACCGAGGGTGGCGGCGTAGCCGTTCGCGGCGACGATCTGCACTTCGAGGCCGTCGAGGATCCACGAGAAGCCGAGTCCGACGACGATCAGCCAGTGGAATCGCGACCAGGGCAGGCGGTCCATGCGTGCGGGGACGAGCGAGCGGACCTCCTTGACGGTGGCGTCGGATGCAGACATGGACCCTCCTTCGTGCGGGACGCGCGTTCGTCCCGCATACGGTCTTACTCCCGTCGCACTCCCCCGCGCATCCGCTTGACCCCGCGACGCCGGCACGCTACAGCCCCGAATCGCGCGAATGGCTCCATCCCGGGCGGAGATGGAGCCATTCGAGCGGTTCGAACGCGGAGGTCAGGCGGAGATGTGCCGCTCGTCCGGGCCGTCGTAGAAGGACAGCGGACGGATGAGCGCGTTCGAACCGGCCTGCTCGATCACGTGGGCTGTCCACCCCGTCACCCGCGCCGCGACGAACAGCGGCGTGAAGGTCAGGGTGTCGAAGCCGATCAGGTTGTACGCGGGCCCCGACGGGTAGTCGAGGTTCGGGTAGATGCCCTTGCGCGCGACGAACTCCGATTCGAGCGCGTCGTAGAGAGCGGCTACCTCGGGGCGGTCGTAGTGCTCCACGAGGGTGTCGAGCGCGGCCTTCATGGTCGGCACCCGGGAGTCGCCCTTCTTGTAGACGCGGTGCCCGAAGCCCATGATCTTGCGCTTCTCGGCGAGCGCTTTGTCGAGCCACGGCACCACGTTGTCGGCCGTGCCGATGTCGTCGAAGATGTGCAGCACCGCTTCGTTGGCGCCACCGTGCAGCGGGCCCTTGAGCGCGCCGATCGCACCGACCACCGCCGAGTAGATGTCGCTCAGGGTCGAGGTGATCACGCGCGCGGTGAACGTCGAGGCGTTGAAGGAGTGCTCGGCGTACAGGATCATCGAGCGGTTGAACGCGTCGACCACGACGTCGTCGGCCTCTTCGCCGAAGGTCATCCAGAGGAAGTTCGCCGAGTAGTCGAGGTCGTCGCGCGGCGCGATGATCTCCTGGCCACGACGGCGACGCTGACCGTAGGCGACGATCGCCGGGAGGGCGGCGAACAGGCGGCTGCTGCGCTCGAGGTTCTGCTCGGGACTCCCACCCGCATCGAGCACCGAGCCACCGGCACCGGGGTCGGAGGCGCCGATCAGGCTGACCGCGGTGCGCACCTCGTCCATCGGGTGCGCATCCAGTGGGACCAGATCGATCGCGGTCTTGACGTTGTCGGCGAGGGTGCGGTGTTTCCGCTCCTCCAACCGGAACGCCGCCAGTTCCTCGGGCGTGGGCAGCTCGCCGTTCCACAGCAGGTAGGCGACGGCTTCGAACGGCTGCGTGTCCGCGAGCTCCTGCACCGGATAGCCGCGGTACAGCAGGCTGTTCGTCTCGGGGTTGACCTTCGAGATCGCGGTGGTGTCGACGACGACGCCCGCGAGGCCCTTCTTGATGTCCGGCTCAGTCATGGTCACTCCTTCGTGATGGTGAAGTTGAAGACGCCGGAGTCGAAGTGGTTGTACGACTCGTAGTCGATCAGATCGTAGAGATCGGCGCGGTGCTGCATCTCGCCGAGCTTCGAGGTCAGATGCCCCTCTTCGTTCAGAGTATCCAGTGCGCGGCCCGCGGCCCCCATCGAGATGCGCAGCAGCGACACCGGCCAGATGACCAGGTTCACCCCCGCGTCGCGCAGCTGGCCGACGGAGAACAGCTCGCTCTTGCCGAACTCGGTCATGTTCGCCAGGATCGGCACGTCGAGCGCCTCGGCCATGGCCTCGAACTCGGCCAGCGTGCGCATCGCCTCGGGGAACACCGCGTCGGCACCGGCATCCACCAGGGCCTTCGCGCGGTCGATCGCCGCGTCCAGCCCCTCGACCGCCCGGATGTCGGTGCGCGCCATGATGAGGAAGTTCTCGTCACGACGGGCGTCGGCGGCGGCACGGATGCGCTTGATCGCGGTGTTCTCGTCGACCACGGCCTTGCCGTCGAGGTGGCCGCAGCGCTTCGGGTTGATCTGGTCCTCGATATGCGTGCCGGCCAGGCCCGCGTCTTCGAGCTCCTGGATCGTACGGGCGACGTTCATCGGCTCGCCGAAGCCGGTGTCGGCGTCGACGATCGCGGGGAGGTCGGTCATGCGGGCGATCTGCTTCGCGCGTCCGGCGACCTCGGTCAGCGTGGTCAGGCCGATGTCGGGCAGCCCCAGGTCGGCGGAGAGCACGGCGCCGGAGATGTAGACCCCGTCGAAGCCCTTCTGCTCGATCAGGCGGGCGCTCAACGGGTTGAACGCGCCGGGGAAGCGCAGCAGTTCACCGCTCGCGAGCCGCTCCCGGAACAGCCGCCGTTTCTCGGCGGGGGTGACGGTGGAATACAGCATCAGAACAACCCCTTCGGGGCATCGGCGGCTTCAAGCAGGCCGGGCTTTGCGACGATCGACAACTCGCCGACCTCGGCGGCCGTCAGCTCGGGCAGGCGCTGCACGAGGGCGAGGAACCGCTCGATCTCGGCCGGCTCGAGCACAGGCTCTGCCAGCAGACGGAACTTCGCGATGTAGTTCTCGCGGGCGAACGGGCGTGCTCCCAGCGGGTGCGCGTCGGCCACGGCGATCTCGTCGACCACTGTCGAGCCGTCGGTCAGGCGGATCTCCACGCGTCCGCCGAACGCCTTCTCAGCCGGGTCCTCCGAGTGGTAGCGGCGCGTCCACTCGGCATCTTCGGCCGTGGTGATCTTGTGCCACAGCGCGACGGTGTCGGCGCGGCCCGCACGCTCGGGGGCGTAGGAGTCGACGTGGTGCCATCCGCCGTCCTGCAGCGCCACCGCGAAGATGTACGGCACCGAGTGGTCGAGCGTCTCGCGCGAAGCGGTCGGGTCGTACTTCTGCGGGTCGTTCGCGCCCGAGCCGATCACGTTGTGGGTGTGGTGGCTGGTGTGGATGACGATCTGATCGATGTTCGCGGGGTCGCGCAGCGCCGGGTTCGAGATGCCGAGCTTGCGGGCGAGGTCGATCAGCGCCTGCGCCTGGTACTCGGCCGAGTGCTCTTTCGTGTACGAGTCGAGGATCGCGCGCTTGGGCTCACCGGCGGCGGGCAGTGGCACCTCGTACGAGGCATCCTTGCCGTCGAGCATCCAGGCGATCACGCCGTCTTCGCCTTCGTAGATCGGGGCGGGGCTGGTCTGTCCGCGCATCGCCCGGTCGACCGCCTCGACGGCCATCTTGCCGGCGAAGGCCGGGGCGTGCGCCTTCCAGGTCGAGATCTCGCCCTTGCGGCTCTGACGCGTGGCGGTGGTCGTGTGCAGGCCCTGGCCGACGGCCTGGTAGATGGTCTCGACGTCGAGGCCGAGCAGGGTGCCGATGCCGGCGGCAGCAGACGGGCCGAGGTGGGCGACGTGATCGATCTTGTGCTTGTGCAGGCAGATCGCGCGCACCAGGTCCATCTGGATCTCGTAGCCGGTGGCGATGCCGCGCACGAGCGCGCGACCGTCCTTGCCGGCGTGCTGCGCGACCGCGAGGATCGGCGGGATGTTGTCGCCGGGGTGCGAGTACTCGGCGGCGAGGAACGTGTCGTGGTAGTCGAGCTCCCGCACGGCCACGCCGTTCGCCCAGGCTGCCCACTCCGGGCTGGTGCGATGGTCGAGGGCGGCACCGAAGAGGTTCCCGCCGACACCGCCGGTGGAGACGGGGTGGCTGAACGCCTGCGCGCGGGCCGCGTTGATCGGCGCGCGGGTGAGGGAGGCCGCGGCCACCGAGGCGTTGTCGATGATGCGGTTGATGATCATGTCGACGACATCCTGCTCGACCTCGACCTGGTCGGCGGCGACCTCGGCGATCTTCCAGGCGAGCTGGTCTTCCCTGGCGAGGTTCTCGTCGCTGCGGTGGACGCGGACGTGGTGGGTGACAGTCATTTCTTATCCTTCACTGTTGCGGGAGTCGACGCCGGTGCGGGAATCGAGTGAATCGAGGATGCCGGCGAGCGCGTTGTGCAGGTGCACGTGCGTGGCATGGGCGGCGAGGTCGCCGTCGCGGGCGGCCAGCGCTTCGGCGATGGTGCGATGCTCGGCGGCGGAGGCGGCGAGCCGGTCGGGCTTGTCGCGGGCCATCCGGCGTACGCGCACGAGGTGCGTGCGCACGGTGCGCAGCGCCGAGGCGATGTAGTCGTTGGCGACGGCGGCATCGAGCGCGGTGTCGAAGCGGGCGATCAGGGCGTAGTACGCGTCGCGCCCCTCGTCGGCGTCGAGGTCGACGTGTGCGAACTCGTCCGCGAGCGCCGCGAAGAGGTGCGCGTCTCCTCTGGCGGCGGCGAGACGAGCCGAGCTCTCCTCGAGGGCGCGGCGGATCTCGAAGAGGGAGCGGATGTCGTCGGCATCGAGATCCGCCACCACGGTGACCCGCGGCGACTGCTGCACGACGAGCCCGTCGGCGATGAGGCGTCGCAGCGCCTCGCGCATCGGAGTGCGGCTCACGCCCAGGCGCGCGGCCTGCTCGACCTCGCCGAGCACGACGCCGGCCGCCAGAGCGCCGGACTGGATGTCGTCGAGCAGAGCCGCGTACGCACGATCGCTCGCGGAGGTGCGTTCGACGGTGATGCTCATGCCCTCAGTGTATACATAAAGCGATGATGAGGGCTCAGACGTCGTTCGGAGCGCGCTTCCCGTATACATTCTCGACAGTGGGCACCGGGTCCACGAATTCCGAGCCCGCGACCTCCGAGGCGGCCGGCTCGCCCAGCTTGACCACCACGACGCCGACGAGCACGAGCACACCGCCGAGCGCCTGCAGCAGGTCGGGGAGTTGTCCGAGCAGCAGCCAGCCGAACAGGAGCGCGGCGACCACCTCGGCGAGAGCCACGAAGGAAGCGAGTCGCGAGCCCAGCATGCGCGTCGAGGCGATGCCGAGCAGGTATGCGAGGGCTGTCGCGACGACGCCCATCGCCAAGACAGGGACGAACCAGGGCACACTGCCGAACCGATACGCGATGTCGTCGGTCGTCCACCGGATCGGCAGCACCCCGATCGCCCCGGCCGCAGTGAGCCCGAGTGCGCCGAGCAGCAGACCGCTGCCGGCGAGTGCGATCGGCGGCAGCCCCGTGTCGGCTTTGGCCGACAGCACGAAGTAGGTCGCCGCACCCACCATGGCCCCGAGCGCCCACAGGATGCCGGCCACGTTCACATCGGCACCGGTGAGGATGTCGAGCATGAGCACCAGCCCGACGAAGGCGATGGCCGCGCCGACGATGCTCCGACCGGTCGGACGCTCGCCCCGCCGCAGCCAGAGCCACAGCAGCACCGCGATCGGAGCGGTGTACTCGATGAGCAGTGCGAGACCGACATCCATGACCGCGACGGCCTGGAAGTAGAAGAGCTGGGTTGCGGCGACCGCCAGCAGTCCATAGGCGAGGATCATGCCCGCATTGCGCCGCAGCAGCCCCCACTTTCCGCGCAGCGAGAGCACGGCGGGGATGAGCAGCACGAGGGCGGCGACCCAGATGCGCGCAGTGACCGCGGCCCCGGGCGTCCATCCCGCATCGATGAGCCCGCGCGCCCATCCGCCCGACATGCCGAAGGCGAAGGCCGCGGCGAGAGCGAGGGGCAGCCCGAGGCGCACGTCGCGTGCGGACGCGACCACCGTGTCACTTCTCACCTTGCCCATGATCGATGACGCTACTCGGGGGCGCTGTAAGGTGTCAACATGATCTTCACCGATGACACGGAGGAGGCGCTGCGCTCGGCCGTCTGGCTCGTGAACTCCGCAGAGCAGCCGGACACGCTGACCGACATCGCCGATGAGGACGCCTTCCTCGAGGAGTTCCCCTACACCGGACGCCTCGACCGTGACGAGGAGGAGGTCGCCTCGTTGCGCAGCTTGCGATCGCGCCTGCGCGCCATGCTGCTCGCGCCCCGCGACGAGATGGCCGCCCACGTCAACGACGCCCTCGCCGAGTCCCGCCTCACCCCGGCACTGCGTCGCCACGACGGCACCGACTGGCACCTGCACGCCGTCGCCGACGAGCATCCCTTCGCCGAGCGCATCCTGATCGAGACCGCGATGGCCCTGATCGACGTGATCCGCGCCGACGAGGGCTCACGCCTCACCGTGTGCGAGGACGACACCTGTCAGTCGATCGCCCTGGACCTCTCGCGCAACCGTTCGAAGCGGTACTGCTCGACCACGTGCGCCAACCGCAACGCCGTCGCCGCCTACCGAGCACGCCGCGCTGCCGACTGACTCGACGCTGACCCCGACACCCCCGCCCCCAGCTGAGCGCCGCGTTCCGGTCGCACTTCCTGCCGGGTTTTTCCCGATCAGGCGGCACCAACTGCGACCGCAGCAGCAGCAGCCAGCACCAACTGCGACCGCAGCAGCAGCAACCGGCACCGACTGCGACCGGAGGACCACCGCCGACCGCCGCACCGCGCGCAGATGCGCGCCGCGGATCGCGCGCGGGAGCGACCCACTCTGGACGCCACCTGTCATAACAGGTACAGTGAACCTGTCATTACAGGTTGCGCAGCGCCGCAGCACCGTTACGAGGAGCACCGATGCCCGAGTTCCACACCCCGCCGATCTCTCCGATGGCGATCGCCTTCGACGCCGAGCAGCTGACGCTCTCCCCCGAAGGCCCGACCCTCACCCGGCGGATGTCCGACCTGGAGGGGCTCTTCCTCGATGCAGACGCCTGGGCCGCGGCATCCGCCGGCGAGAACCCGGTGGTCTACACGGTCGTCAGCTCCCCCGTGCCCGAGGTCGACCGCGAGCTGCCGCAGTCGATCACCACGATCATGCCCGGCGACACCTCCGGCGAGCTCTGGATGACCAAGGGCCACCAGCACCCGAACCACCAGGGCGAGATCTACCTGGCACTGAAGGGCCGGGGCGGACTGCTCATGTTCGACGGCGAGCGCACCGAATGGCTCGACATGCTCCCCGGCACGATCGGCTACATTCCGCCGGGCTGGGCGCACCGCTCGGTCAACACCGGCGACGAGCCCTACGCCTTCCTCGCGGTGTATCCGGGAGGAGCAGGACACGACTACGGCTGGGTGCTGGAGCACGGCATGGGCTCGCGCGCCTATCGTGCAGCTTCCGGCGTCGACCTGCGTCCCTACGCGGAATAGGCTCCGGCCATGATCATCGCGCACGACCTGGGCACCACCGGGAACAAGGCGTCGCTGCACCACGATGACGGCCGTCTCGTCGCCTCGGTCACCGTCCCCTACCCCGCGCACTTCGCCGCGGGCGGCGTCGCCGAGCAGGATCCCGCCGACTGGTGGGATGCGGTCGTCGCCGCCACGCGCGATCTGATCGCCCGCACCGGCACGGCACCGGCCGACATCGCCGGACTCGTGGTGAGCGGCCAGATGATGGGCGCGGTGCTGCTCGACGCCGACGGCGAGCCCGCGCGCCCGGCGATCATCTGGGCCGACACCAGGTCCGGTGCGCAGCAGCGTGAGCTCGAGACCGCGATCGGCGCCGAGCGCGCCTACGGCATCCTGGGCCACCGCCTCAACCCGACGTACTCGGTCGAGAAGATCATGTGGGTGCGCGACACCGAGCCCGACACCTGGGCGCGGGTGCGACGGGTGTGTGTCGCCAAGGACTTCATCGTGCTGCGCCTGACCGGGCGCCTCGCGACCGACCGCTCGGATGCATCCGGCACCAACGCCTACGATCAGGCCGCCGGCACGTGGTCGGACGAGGTGCTGCGGGCCGCACGCCTCGACCCGGCGCTGTTCCCCGAGATCCTGGAATCCACGCAGATCGCCGGCACACTCACGGATGCCGCTGCCTCGGCACTCGGCCTGCCCGCGAGCGTGCGTGTGGTGATGGGCGGCGGCGACGGCCCGATGGCCGCCGTCGGCTCGGGTGTCGTCGCGCCGGAGGATGGCCCCTACGTGTGTCTGGGCACCTCGTCGTGGATCTCGTTCGCGGCCGACGCTCCGCTGCACGACCCCGCGATGCGTACCTTCACGTTCGACAACGTCGTGCCCGGCTCGTTCGTGCCCACCGCCACGATGCAGGCGGGCGGCGCCTCCGTGCAGTGGATCGCCGAGGCTCTCTCGCCCGACCCCGCACACCCCGATACCGGACGACTGACGGCCGAGGCCTCCGCCGACGTCGACACCGACGACCTCTACTTCCTCCCCTACCTCCTCGGCGAGCGTTCCCCGATGTGGGATCCGGATGCCCGTGGCGCATTCGTCGGGCTCGCCCGCCACCACGGCAGGGCGCACCTCGTGCGGGCCGTGCTCGAGGGCACCGCGTTCAACCTGCTCAGCTGCATCCAGGCGTTCCGCGAAGCTGGCGCCGTGATCGACCGCATCGACGCGGTCGGCGGCGGAGCCCAGAGCGACGTGTACCTCTCGGTGCTCGCCGATGTCTGGGGTGTTCCCGTGCGCCGCCGGACGATCGTCGAAGAGGCGAACAGCCTCGGCGCCGCGGTCACCGCCGCGGTCGGGCTCGGCCTCACCGACTTCTCGGCCGCCCGCGCACTGAGCGAGGTCACGGCCGAGTTCACCCCGGATGCCGCACGTCACGCCGTCTATGCCGACCGACACTCCCGCTTCGCCGATGCGTACACCGCCCTCGCGCCGTGGTTCGCCGGACGGCCGCTCTGATGGGCGTCATCCTCGTCACCAGCCGCTCGTTCTCCGACGGCGACCTCGACCTGGTCGAGCGCGCGGCGCAGGCGGGTCACCGCATCCTGCGAGGGCCTGCCCACCACGACCTCGACGAGCTGCGGTCGCTGCTGCACGGTGCCGATGCCTGGATCGCCGGCACCGGATCCGTCACCGACGCGCATCTCGCCGCAGCCCCGAAGCTCAAGGTCGTCGCCCGCTACGGCGTCGGCACCGAGTCGGTCGATCTCGACGCAGCGCGCGACCGCGGCATCCCGGTGACCAACACCCCCGGCGCCAACGCCGATGCGGTCGCCGACCACGCGGTCGGGCTCATGCTCGCCGCCCTCCGCTTCGTGCCCGACGGCGACCGGCGTGTGCGCGCCGGCGATTGGAGTGTGCGGCGCGGACGCGAGCTCGGTGCCGCGACGGTCGGCATCGTCGGCTTCGGGCGCATCGGCCAGGGCGTCGCCGCACGCCTGAGCGGCTTCGGGCCGCGCGTGCTGGCCGCCGATCCGTTCCTCCCCGACGATGTCGTGCGCGCGCGTGGCGCGGAACCCGTCTCGCTCGACGACCTGTTCCGGCAAGCCGACGTGATCACGCTGCACGCTCCTGGAGGGCAGCAGCTCGTCGACACCGTGCGCCTCGCCGGCATGCGACCGGGCACTGTGCTGGTCAACACCGCCCGCGGCGACCTGATCGACGAGGCCGCCGTGGCGCAGGCCCTGCACGACGGCGTGCTCGCCGGCTACGCGGCCGACACCCTCGACGGCGATACGGCCGCGCACGACAGTCCGCTGCTCGCAACCGAGCTCGCCGATCGGGTGATCGTGACCCCGCACCTCGGCGCGCAGACCACGCAGGCCGTCGACAACATGGGCTCCCTCTCGCTCGCCGACGTGCTCGCGGTCCTCGCAGGCGTCGAGCCCGCCCACCCCGTTCCCGTCCCCAGCCCCGCCCCCGAGGAGACCCGATGACCACCACCGCCGACGTCGTCGCCACCGCCCCCGCTCCGGCATCCGCCGACTACATGGGTTTCGTCGGGGTGACCACCGCGTCGTCGTCGATCATGAAGGTCTTCCCGCTCTGGGCCGACATCCTGGATCTGCCGACCCGCACCCTGGTCGGCCACGACCTGCCGATGGACGCCGAGCCCGCGCAGTACCGCGCGATGGTCGAGCAGATCCGCGACGATCCGCATCACCGCGGGGCGCTCGTCACCACGCACAAGATGAACGTGTACGCCGCGGCATCCGACCTCTTCGACGAGCTCGACCCGTTCGCGGTGTCGTGCTCCGAGATCTCCAGCATCTCGAAGCGCGGCCGTGTGCTGTCGGGACGGGCCAAGGACCCGATCACGGTCGATCTCGCGCTGAACGACTTCCTTCCCGCCGACCACTTCGCCCGCACGGAGGCCGCGGTCGTGATCCTCGGCGCCGGAGGCTCGGGCACCGCTCTGAGCTGGGCGCTGGCGGAGCGCGAAGACGCCCCGTCGAAGATCACGGTGACCGCCCGCACGCAGGACAAGCTCGACCACCTGCGCGAGGTGCACCGTCAGCACGGCACCCGCGAAGGGCTGATCGAGTACGTCGTGACGGCGACGCCCGCAGACGCAGATGCCCTGGTGGCTGCGGCCCCCGCAGGATCGGTGATCGCGAACGCGACCGGGCTCGGCAAGGATCGCCCCGGCTCGCCCCTGAGCGACGCCGTGGTGTTCCCCGACGGGGCGTACGCGTGGGAGTTCAACTACCGCGGCTCGCTCGATTTCCTGCACCAGGCCAAGGCTCAGGCGGCGACGCGCGGCCTGCACGTCGTCGACGGGTGGCGCTACTTCATCCACGGCTGGTCACAGGTGGTGGCCGACGTGTTCGCACTCGACCTCACGCCCGAGGTCGTCGAACGACTCGCCGAGGCCGCGGAGTCGGTGCGCTGATGCCCGCCGTCGTCCGCACGGTGCTCGGCGACATCGACCCTGCGCTGCTCGGGCGGGTGGACTATCACGAGCACCTGTTCCAGGTGTCTCCGCTGCTGCCGGGCGACGAACTCGACGACGAGGCGGCCTCGGGCGAAGAAGCAGCCCTGCTGCAGGCGAGCGGGTTCGAGGCGATGGTGGATGCCACGCCGTTCGGCCTCGCGCGCGACCCCGCAGCCCTCGCCCGGATCAGTGCCTCGACCGGACTGCGCATCGTCGCGACCACCGGCCGGCACCGTGAGGCCCACTACGGCGCGGAGCATCCGATGCAGGTGTGGACCGCCGACCGTCTGGCCGCCCTCTTCATCGCCGACATCACGCGCGGTATGCCCGCCGACGACGGGGAGATCTTCGAGACCCCCGACGTGCCGGTCGCCGCCGCACCCGACGGCGGCCGCGTGCGCGCAGGTCTCCTCAAGGGCGGCGTCGACTATTGGCGCATCAGCCCGTTCGAGCGCACCACCCTGATCGCCGTGGCCGAGGCGCACCGCGCGACGGGCGCTCCGGTCATGGTGCATCTGGAGTTCGGCACTGCAGCCCATGAGGTGCTCGATCTGCTGGTGGACGAGGGAGTGGCCTGCGACCGGGTCGTGCTGGCGCACGCCGACCGTGACCCCGACCCCGGGCTGCACGTCTCCCTCGCCGAACGCGGCGCCCACCTCGGCTACGACGGCTTCGCGCGTCCGCGCACCCGCTCCGACGCCGAACTGCTCGCCCTGACCGTCGCGGTGGTCGAGAGCGGCGCCGGTGACCGGATCGTGCTCGGCGGCGACGTAGCCCGGCGCACGCGATACATCGCCTACGGCGGCATGCCAGGACTCGCCTACCTCGGCGACCGCTATCTCCCACGCCTGCGTGCGGCCGTGGGAGACGAGGCCGTGCATCGGATGCTGGTCACCACCCCGGCGCGGCTGCTGACTCTCTCGCCCTGATCTTCACACCCAGCGCACGAGCATGACCATGAGCATCCGCCTCCACTCCCGACACTCCCGAGGAGACACCGTGTCCGAGCCGACCATCCTGCACGCCACCTTCACCGCCCAGCCCGGAACGGGCGACCGTGTGGCCGCACTGCTGCGCGACTTCGCCGAGGTGGTCCGCGCCGAGGAGGGCAACATCGTCTTCGATGCGACCCGGCTCATCGACGACCCCGACCGCTTCTTCGTCTACGAGGTCTATCGCGACGAGGCGGCCTTCCAGGCGCACATCGCCGCCCCGGCCGGGGTTCCCTTCAACGCGGCGCTGCAGGAGCTGATCGTCGAACCGTCGTCGCAGCTCACCTTCCTCTGTCGACTCTGACGACCCCGACACCGTTCAGCGATCGAGCCGGGGGTCTCGGAGGGATGCCATCGCCTCAACGAGGCTCTCGTGGATGTATTCGAGCTCGGGTGAGGTGAAGCTCGACCAATCCTCTTCGGCGGCATCATGCCCGTCGGCCTCTGCACCCTCTGCAGAGCCGCTCCACGGGAGGGCGTCCGCACCGTCGGTGTCCCCCGTCTGTTCCTGCGGAACATGGGTGTAGACCCACCAGACGTTTCCCGAGGGGTCGGCGAAGCGCGAGAACGTGTCACCGAAGAAGTCCGTCGGCCGGGTGACGATGCGAGCACCGAGTCCGACTGCTCGTGCGAGCGTCCCCTCGACGTCGTCGACGTACACCTGGAGGAATCCGGGGGTGAAGGGCCAGTCGGGCTTGCGGTCGGCGATGGTGATGACGGAGTCGCCGATGCGCAGCTCGGAGTGCAGGATCAGGCCGTCGGTGTCGACGGTACGAGCCTCGGGAACGTCGGTCGCCCCGAAGACCTCGACCACGAAGCCGATGATGCGGGCGGCATCATCGGTCATGAGGAAGGGGTTGACGGTGTTCGATCCGGCCGGCAGGGCAGGGGTGCTGCTCATGGTGTGTGTCCTTTCGTCACGATCACACTGACAGCCACCCCGGACAGATCCTGTCCTCGATCCTCGAAGTCCACCCCATGTCGGCCCCGACACGAAGAAGCCCCCCACCCGAAGGTGAGGGGCTTCTTCATCGTTGCGGTGTCACTCGTAGAGCACAGCCGCGATCTTCGGGTCGTCGATGTTGCTCTCGTCGTACCAGTACGAACCGGTGTCGTAGAACTCCTCGACGTCCTTGCCGTTGGCTGCATCGTAGGCGGCCTGCACGACCTGGGCGCCGATGCCGATCGGGTCCTGCGTGATGGCGCCGGCCATGGTGCCGTCCTTGATGGCGTTGATCTGCGCGGCTCCGGAGTCGAAGCCGACGATCGTGATCTTGCCCTTCTCGAGGCCGAGCTCGTTCACGGCGTTCACGACGCCGATGGCCGAGCCTTCGTTGGTGCCGTAGATGCCCTTGAGGTCGGGGTGAGCCGCGATCAGGGTCTTGGCGATGTCAGCCGACTTGAGGTGGTCGCCGTCACCGTACTGGATGTCGACGATCTCGATGTCGGGGTAGTCCGCCTTGATCTTCTCGACGAAACCGTCGCGACGCTCGACACCGGTCGAGTTGATCTGCGAGTGGCCGACGATCGCGACCTCTCCTTCGCCGCCGATCAGGTCGGCCATGTGCTCGGCAGCGAGCGCACCGGCGACCTTGCTGTCGGTGGCCGACAGGCTGAGTCCGACGTCACCGTTGCAGGGGGCGTCGAAGTAGACGACGGGGATGTCCTTCGCCTTGGCCTGCTCGAGCGGGGCGACGCACGCCTCGGGGTCGAGGGCGGCGTAGGCGATGGCGTCCGGGTTCTTGTCGATCGCGGCGGTCAGCATCTCGAGCTGGCCGGCGATCTCGGTCTCGGCTGCGGGGCCCTCGAACGTGATCTTCACGCCCAGTTCCTTGGCCTTGTCCTCTGCGCCCTTCTTCACGGCCTGCCAGAACTGGTGCTGGAAGCCCTTCGAGACCATGGCGATGTACATCTCGCCGTCGCTGCTGCCGCCGCTGCTCGAGCCTTCGTCGATTACGTCGCCGCCACCACCGGCACAGCCGGCGAACACCAGTGCGGATGCGGCCACGAGGGCCACGAGTGCGGTCTTCTTCCCGAATTTCATGAAAACTCCATTGTTTGGGTACGACTCGGTTTGTTCTGTGTGAATGCCGGACGAGCCGGCGCTGTGGACATTCCAGGTGCCAATGCGGATGTCTCCGCGGAAGCCGGCCGGGGCCGGAGGACGACGACGGGCACGGGTTTCGCCGCCGTCCAGGTCTCAGGTGCGCTGTCGGTTGCGGAGGGAGTCGAGGAACACCGCAAGCAGCACGACCACGCCGACGACGATGTTCTGCCACTCGGGCTGGATCGACATGATGCGCAGGCCGTTCACGAGCACGCTCATGATGAGGGCGCCGATCACGGTGCCGAGGATCGATCCGCGTCCGCCCAGCAGCGAGGTGCCGCCGATGATCACCGCGGCGATCGCCTGCAGCTCGTATCCCGTGCCGATCTGCGGCTGCGCCGAATCGAGGCGGGAGGCGATGACGATGCCGGCGACGCCGGTGAACGCCCCGGCGAACATGTAGATCAGGATCGTCCAGCGACGCGTGTTGACACCCGAGAGGCGCGTAGCCTCCTCATTCGAGCCGATCGCGAACGTGTACCGCCCGAGCAGCGTCTTGGACAGCACCAGGTACGCGATGATCGCGAGCACCGCGGTCACGAGCACGGCGTTCGGGATACCGGGGATGATCACACCGAGAGCGATCTTCTTGAAGTCGGGGGCCGACGTCGAGAAGTAGATCGGTGCGACCCCCGAGATCACGAGGGCGAGGCCACCGGCGATCATCATCATCGCGAGGGTGGCGATGAACGGCGGGAGGCGGAGGAACGTGATGTTCACACCGTTCACGAGCCCCATCAGCACACCGGTCAGGATGCCGCCGATGACGCCGACCCACACCGGGAGCCCCATGTTGGTCACGAAGACACCCGTCATCACGGCGCACAGCGCCATGCCGGTGCCGATCGACAGGTCGATGCCGCCGGTGATGATGACGAAGGTGGTGCCGAGAGCGAGGATGCCGATGACCGCCGTCGACAGCAGCACCGTGGCGATGTTGCTGAAGGTGAAGAAGTTCGGGCTGGCGATCGAGAAGAAGATGATCAGCACGATGAGCGTGCCGAACGCCAGCGACTGCTGGAACTGACGCTTCAGGAACGCGCCGACGTCCCTCTTGTCCGTGTTCTCGTTCACGGCTGTCTGGATGATCGTCGTCGTCGACGATCCGGGCTGCTGCGGAGCGCTCATCAGTCTTCCTCCCCGTGGGCTGCGAGTTGCATGATCTTCTCCTGGCTTGCTTCCTCGTTGCGGAGCGTCCCGGTGATGCGACCGTTGGCGAAGACCGCGATGCGGTTCGCCACACGGAGGATCTCCGGGAGCTCGGATGAGATGACGATGATGGATTTGCCTGCGTCAGCGAGCTGCTGCATGAGGCGGTAGATCTCCTCTTTCGCGCCGACGTCGATCCCTCTGGTCGGCTCGTCGAAGATGAGGATGTCGCAGTCGCGCATCAGCCATCGGGCGATGACGACCTTCTGCTGGTTCCCTCCGGAGAGGAGCTTGACCACCTGGTTGACCGAAGGCGTCTTCACACGCAGCTGCTGCACGTACTCCTTGGTGCGGTTCTTCGCCTTGCTGTCACCCATCCAGCCGATCGCGTTGGCGTAGGAGCCGAGTGAGGCGAGCACGGTGTTGAACGTCACGTCCTGCTCGAGCATGAGCCCGAGGAGCTTGCGGTCCTCCGAGAGGTAGCCGACGCCGTGCTGCACCGCATCCGCCGGCTGGGCGATCCGCACCGTGCGACCGTCGATCGTGATCGTGCCGCTGTCGCGGTGGTCGGCGCCAATCACGGCGCGGGCTGTCTCGGTGCGCCCGGCGCCCATGAGCCCGGCGAAGCCGAGGATCTCGCCCTTGTGCAACTGGAACGAGACGTCCTTCAAGAGGCTCTTGGTCGACAGCCCCTGCACCTCGAGGACCACGGGGTCGTTCGCGTGCTCGCGGGCCTGGGGGCGGGTTCCCTCGTCGATCACACGTCCGACCATCATCTCGATGATCGTCGGGATGGTGATCTCGGATTTGTCGAGTGATCCGATGTATGTGCCGTCTCGGAGGACGGTCACGCGGTCGGCCAGTCGGCGCAGCTCGTCCATGCGGTGCGAGATGTAGACGATCCCGGTGCCCCGCGCCTTGAGCTGCTCGATCAGCACGAAGAGCGTCTCGACCTCGGCGTCGGTGAGCGCCGAGGTGGGTTCGTCCATGATGAGGACCTTGGCGTTGAAGGACAGCGCCTTGGCGATCTCGACCATCTGCTGCTCGGCCACCGTGAGCTCACCCACGAGCTGGCGGGGGTTCAGGTGGATGTCGAGGCGCTGCAGCAGGTCGGCGGTCTGCGCGTTCAGCTTGCGCTCCGACAGGAACGGCCCGGTGGTGGGCTCCCTACCCACGTAGATGTTCTGCGCGACAGTCAGATCGGGCATCAGGTTGAGCTCCTGATGGATGATCGTGATGCCCAGTTCCTGCGCCTGGAGGGGGCTCGTGAGCTCGACTTCCTGGCCCTCGAACGTGATCGTTCCCTCGTCCTTGGTGTAGATCCCGGAGAGGATCTTCATCAGGGTCGACTTTCCTGCACCGTTCTCGCCCACGAGCACGAGCACCTCGCCGGCGTGCACTTCGAGGTGCACGTCCTTCAGCGCCTGCACGCCGGGGAATCCTTTGCTGATCCCCTCGACCCGGAGGATGGGTCCACTCATGCGCTCACCTGCTTCCTTGAAGGTTCTGCTTCGACATCGACGGATCATTCCGTCGCAAACATCGGATCAATTCTGCGTCCTACGCTACGACAAGCGCAAGTTGTATCTAAATGTATCTAAAGTCGGTCGGATGGGGAAGACCTGTAATGACATCTTGATCTTCCGATCCGCCTCGCGTCGGATTGCGGCTCAGTGGAGGCGGATCGACTCGACCGCCACGAGCTTGTCGCGGATGTACGCGTTCGCGTGGGCGCCGAGTTCGACATTGTCGTTCCAGAGGTTGCGCCAGATGCCGAGCATGCGGCTGAGATCGGGGGCGACGACCGCCGACGAGAAGGACTCGAAGACGATCGGGCCGTCGTAGCCGATGCGGGCGAGCGCCTTGAAGAACGTGTCGAAATCGACCGTCCCGGTCCCGAGATAGCCACGGTGACTCTCACCGATGTGCACGTAGCGCAGGGCGGGGGCAGCATCGAGGACCGGCGCGAACATATCCGACTCCTCGATGTTCATGTGGTACGTGTCGATGTGGATTCCGAGGTTCGGCCGATCGACCTCGGCGACATACTCCAGAGCCTGTCTCGCCGTGTTCAGCACGTTGGTCTCGTAGCGGTTGACGACCTCGAGCGAGACCGACACCCCGCGTTCGGCGGCATGGTCGGCGACCCGCGCGATCACGGCCTTGCTGCTCGCGAGCCCTTCGGCCGTCACCGGCTCCATGTACTTCTTCATGGCGCTGTAGATCACCCCGCAGAAATGCTGTCCACCCAGATCCGCGAGCACGTCGACGGCCTTGAGAAGCAGGGCTTCGCCAGCTGCGACGATCGCGGGGTCGGAGCTGGTGACGTCGGTCGACTCGGAGAGCCCGAGCGAGGCACTGACGGCGAGGTCGTATTCCTCGAGCGCATCCTTCGCGGCGGAGACGTCGAACGAGAACGGGTCCATCAGCGGGAATTCGATGAGGTCGAAACCCGCCTCCTTGGTCTTGCGCACCGCCAGACGGATGCCCTCGGCATCGAAGTTCCCTGTCCAGACGAGCCCGTGGCAACCGATGTTCATGAGACCTCTCACAGCGGGTGTGCGGCACCGTCGCCGTTCGCAGTTGGCACGTGCCAACTGCGGTGTGCGAGTCACGCTACGTCGGGCGGACGAGCCCTGTCAAGAACTTTCTTGGCACGTTGCAACTCCTCCGATATCCTGGGGCCGCCGGTCAGGAACCCCGATCGACGCGGCCCGACGAAGGAGACCCATGCCCGCGAGCGTCAAGGACGTCGCCGCCCTCGCCGGAGTCTCCTCGTCCACCGTCTCGAACTACCTCAATCACCCGCACGTGCTCGGGGCCGCGAGCCGGGAGCGGGTGCGGGCGGCGATCGAGCAGCTCGGCTTCGTGCCGAACGAATCCGCCCGGCAGCTGCGTGCAGGTTCGAGCAAGGCTCTCGCGCTCATCCTGCTCGACGCCTGGCTGCCCTACTTCCACGACCTCTCGCGCGGGGTCGAAGACGTGGCGCGAGAGGGCGGCTGGTCGCTGTTCTTCAGCAACAGCAACCGCGACGACGCGCAGGAGCGGCGCAACCTCGACATGTTCGAGGCGCACCGGGTGCAGGGCATCGTCATCTACCCGCTCGGCGACGTGGTGCCGCGCCTGGAAGAGCTCGCCGACCGCGGCATCCGCTCGGTCGTGGTGGGGCCGATCCCCGACTCGTCGAAGGTCGCGTCTGTGCTGTTCGACGACCGTGCCGGCGGGCTGCTCGCGGGCGCGCACCTCGTCGAGCTCGGCCGTCGACGCATCCTGTTCCTCGGCAATCCGGCCGTGAGTCAGTCGAACGACCGCCTGGCCGGCCTCCGCGAGGCGGTGGCCGGCACCGACGCCACGGTGTCGACGGTCGAGGTGCCGCACCTGGCGACCGAAGACGGCCTGCAGGCCGGCGAACGGATCATCGCCATGCCCGCAGCCGAGCGCCCAGACGCCGTCTTCGCCGCGAACGACCTGGTCGCGCTCGGTGTGCTCACACAACTGCTGCGCCACGGCATCCGCGTGCCCGAGGAGATCGCGCTCGTGGGCTTCGACGACGTCGCCCAGGCGCACCAAGGCGTCGTGCCGCTCACGAGCGTGCGGCAGCCCGGTTACGAGATCGGGCGCGCCGCCGGGACCGCCCTCCTGCAGCAGCTCGCCGATCCCTCGGCTCCCCCACCAGCGACGACGCCGTTCCCGGCCGAGCTCGTCGTGCGGGAATCAACCGTCGGGCGCTGAGGTGGTCTTCGCAGCTCCCGGCGTGATCCGGCTGCCTCCACCGACGCCGTTCCTGGGTTGTGTACGGCGTCAGGCCGAGGGGTGGCCGACCACACCCTTGCGCAGCAGCGCGTTGCCGTACTTGCGGGTCTCGCCCGTGCGCACCACCAGGTATGCGTCCTTCGCGACCTCGTAGTAGGCGAACCGCTCGACGAAGGCCGTCGTGTCCACGGCCGTGCCCGCTGCGGCCATGAGCTCGTGCTGCACGTCGAGCACCTCACCGTCGGCTGAAGCCATCAGGTCGAGACCGGGCGCATCATCCAGAGGGAGCACCGTGCGGATGGCCGCCACGACCTCGGGCGTCGTCGTGCCGGGCAGGTCGATCACCCGTGCACCCAGACCCCACGCCGGGAAATGCGCGTCGGCGACGACCACGGCATCGGAGTGCCCCATGCGATCGAGGTGCAGCAGCAGCTCTCCGGTGAGCAGGGGATGGATTCCTTCGAGCACGAGTGCTCCTCTCGGTGAGGCGATGGGTGATCCGGCGACGGGTGATCCCGCGACGGGTCGATCAGGCGGGGATGAGCCCTTCCGCCGCCAGGTTCTCCCACAGGGCCGTCGGGATCTCGATCGCGGCGTACTCCGCATTCTGCCGCAGCTGCGCCGGGCGGCTGCCACCCACCACGACCGATCGCACGACGTCGGACTGCAGCGGGAACTGGATCGCCGCGGCGGGCAGCGGCACGCCGTGGTCGGCGCACACGGCGGCGATGCGCACGAGCCGGTCCCACAGCTCGTCCGGCAGCTGCCCGTACTCGTAGCGCCCGTCGCGACGCGGCTCGCTCGACGCGAGCAGACCCGAGTTGAAGACGGAGGCCGCCACGATCCCGGTCTCGGTCTCCCGGCATGCGGGCAGCACGTCGACCGCAGCCGGCTGTTCGAGCAGCGTGTAGCGACCGGCCACCATAACGAGGTCGAGGTCAGCCGAGCGCACGGCCGCCGCGAGCGCATCCGACACCATCGAGCCGATGCCGATGGCGGTCACCTCGCCGTCGGCGCGCAACCCCTCCATCGCAGGCAGAGCCTCGTCGAGCGCGAGGTCGAGGTCGTGCCGCTCGGGGTCATGCAGGTAGAGCAGATCGATGCGCTCGATGCCGAGGCGCTCGCGGGATTCCTCGACGCTGGCGCGAATGCCCTCCGCCGAGAAGTCCCACACGCGCTGCAGGTCATCGGGAACGTGGAAGTCGTTCGCGGTGTCGAGGCCGCCGGCGTGGTCGGGGTTCGCCCGCAGCAGGCGCCCGGCTTTGGTCGAGAGCACGTACTCGTCACGCGGCTTGGTCTGCAGGAAGGCCCCGAGTCTGCGCTCGGAGAGTCCGAGCCCGTAATGCGGCGCCGTGTCGTAGAAGCGGATGCCGCTCTCCCACGCGGCATCCAGCACGGCCCAGGCCTCGTCATCGGTCAGCGGCCGGAACAGGTTGCCCACGTTCGCGGCGCCGTAGCCGAGCGTCGGAACCTTCAGCCGGTCGGGCACTCCAGCGCGGTCGGACACCTCCCCGCGGTCAGGCACCGACATGTGCACCCTTCCACGTGTAGGTCGCGATGCTGTCGGCCTTCATCTCCATGCCGCTGCCGGGCGCGGTCGGCGCCATATAGGAGCCGCCCTGGATGTCGGTGGGCACGACGAAGTGCTCATGCAGGTGGTCGACGAATTCGATCATGCGGCCCTCGCGCGTGCCGGTGACGGCGACGAAGTCGAACATGGACAGGTGCTGCACAGCCTCGCACAGGCCGACACCGCCGGCGTGCGGGCAGACCGGCACGCCGAACTTCGCGGCGAGCAGGAGGTTGGCGATGTTCTCGTTCACACCGGCCACGCGCACGGCGTCGATCTGCATGACGGAGATCGCCTCGGCCTGCAGCAGCTGCTTGAAGATGACGCGGTTCTGCGCGTGCTCGCCGGTGGCGACGCGGATCGGTGCGACGCCGCGGGCGATCTCGGCATGACCGAGCACGTCGTCGGGGCTGGTGGGCTCCTCGATCCAGGCGGGGTGGAACTCGGCGAGCGCGTTGACCCATTCGATAGCCTCCGACACCTCCCAGCGCTGGTTCGCGTCGATCGCGATCGGGAAGTCGGGTCCGCACACCTCGCGTGCCTTGCGGAAGCGGCGGATGTCGTCTTCGAGGTCGGCGCCGACCTTGAGCTTGATCTGGGTGAAGCCGTCGGCCATCGCTTCGCGGGCGAGGCGCTCGAGCTTCTCGTCGGAGTAGCCGAGCCATCCGGGGCTCGTGGTGTAGCCGGGGTATCCGGTGACGAGCAGCTGCTGTTCCCGCTCGGCTCGACCGGGCTCGGCGGCGCGCAGGATCTCGAGGGCGTCGTCGCGGGTGAGCGCGTTGGTGAGGTAGCGGAAGTCGACGAGGTCGACGAGCTCCTCCGGTGTCATGCGGGCGAGCAGCTGCCAGAGCGGAAGGCCGGCGCGTTTGGCCTTGATGTCCCACAGCGCGTTGATGACCGCACCGATGGCCATGTGCATGACGCCCTTCTCCGGCCCGAGCCAGCGCAGCTGCGAGTCGCCGATGATGTCGCGGAACGTGCCGCCCATGTCGTCGAGCAGGGGTTCGATCTCGCGACCGACCAGGTGGCCTGCCAGCGCGTCGATGGCCGCGACCTGCACGTCATTGCCGCGGCCGATCGTGAAGACGAACGCGTGGCCCTCGATGTCGTCGTCGGCGTCGGTGCGCACGATCACGTACGCGGCTGAGTAGTCAGGATCGGGGTTCATCGCATCCGACCCGTCCAGGCTCAGGGAAGTGGGGAAGCGGATGTCGGTGGTGTCGAGGGCGACGATACGGCTCACGGGATTCCTCTCGATGCGCGGCTGATTTCTTCCGCGCGGATCTCTTGGAGTGTAAACATCGGATGTCTATACTGTCAACGAGACCGGCCGCCTCATCGCGGCCTCCCGACCGATCAGGAGAAACATGAAGTTCGCGCGGCTCGGCACCCCCGGGAATGAGATCCCCGTCCTCGTGGAAGGCGACCGATACCTCGACCTCCGCTCCGTAACATCCGATGTGAACGGCGATTTCCTCGAGGGTGATTTCGTCTCCCGGGTCGCTGCCGCCCGCGATGCCGGAGAGCTCCCCGAACTCGCGGATGCCGCATCGCTGCGCATCGGCGCCCCGATCGCCCGCCCGAGCGCCGTGATCTGCATCGGCATGAACTACGCGGCCCACGCCGCCGAGTCAGGTTCGGAGCCGCCCACCATCCCGATCCTCTTCCTGAAGACGCCGAACACGGTCGTCGGCCCGAACGACGCCGTCACGATCCCCCGCGGCAGCGAGAAGACCGACTGGGAGGTCGAGCTCGGCATCGTGATCGGCACCCGCACCGCCTACCTCGACAGCCCCGAGGAATCACTCGCGCACGTCGCCGGCTTCGTCGCCGCGAACGACGTCTCCGAGCGCGACTTCCAGATGGCCGTCTCGGGCGGGCAGTGGTCCAAGGGCAAGATCGCCGCCGGCTTCAATCCGACCGGTCCGTGGCTCGTCACCCCCGATGAGGTCGACCACCAGGCGCTCGGCCTTCGCAGCTTCGTGAACGGCGAGCCGCGGCAGGACTCGAACACGAGCGACATGATCTTCACGGTCGAGCACATCGTGCACCACCTGTCGCAGTACGTGACGCTGGAGCCCGGTGACCTCATCCTCACCGGCACACCGCAGGGCGTCGCCCTGTCGGGCAAGTACCCGTACCTCGCCGCCGGCGACGTGGTCGAGATCGAGATCGACGGCCTCGGCCGTCAACGACAGGAGTTCGTGGCATGGGAGGCCCAGAAGTGAGTGCACCGACCGGACAGCAGAGCCTGAACGGACTGGTGGCGATCGTCACCGGCGGAGCTTCCGGAATCGGCGCTGCGATCGCGCAGCGTCTGCACGCCGACGGAGCGAGCATCGCGGTCCTCGACCGTGACACCCCCGCAGCCGACCCCGCTTTCGCCGCGTTCACCGCCGACGTCTCCGACCGAGCGAGCGTCGACGCAGCCGTGGCCGCCGTGGCCGAGCGGTTCGGTCGCATCGACATCGTCGTCAACAACGCCGGCATCGGCGCGCAGGGCGACATCACCGCGAACGACGACGACGAGTGGGCGCGTGTGCTCTCCGTCAACGTCACCGGTATCGCCCGGGTCACCTCGGCGGCGCTGCCGTGGCTGCGGAAGTCTCCGTCGGCCGCGGTGTGCAACACGGCATCCATCGCCTCGACGACAGGGTTGCCGCAACGGGCGCTCTACAGCGCGTCGAAGGGCGCCGTCGCGGCGCTCACCCGCGCGATGGCGGCCGACCACCTGCGCGAGGGCATCCGCGTGAACGCCGTCAACCCCGGCACGGCAGACACCCCGTGGGTGGGCCGGCTGCTCGACTCGGCGGCCGATCCCGCCGCCGAGCGTGCGGCCCTCGAAGCACGTCAGCCGCACGGACGTCTGGTCAGCCCCGACGAGGTCGCCGCCGCGGTCGCGTATCTCGTGAGCCCCGCGGCCGGGTCGACCACCGGGACCTTCATCGAGGTCGACGGCGGCATGGCCCAACTGCGCCTGCGCGCGGAGTAGCCCCCCCTTCCTCCTGCCCCTTCCTCGCACCTCCTGCCTCCTGTCGCCTGCCTCCTTCCGGTCGCAGTTGACGCCGGTCGGGCGAACTCACGCACGTTCCGGTCGCAGTTGACGCCGCCTCCATCGCGCGAGGGCGGCAACAATTGCGACCGGAAGCGCAGAGACCGACGCCGGACGACGGCAACTGCGACCGGAGCGCGTGACACGAGCCACCTGTGGAAAGCCGCAGCAGCGACCGCGCAACCCTGCGATCGTGGCGCGATGACTCCGTCTCGCCCACTTCCAGCGCATCTCGGTGCATCGTTCTCAGTGCAACAGGCACTGGATGCTGGAATCAATGCTGGCCGCCTGCGGAGGGGCGATCTCGAAACTCCGTTCCGTGGCGTTCGGCGGCAGGTGCGAACCTCTACAGTTCGCGACGATCTCGACTCCTTCGAGCGGCAACAGGTCGAGAGACGCATCCGCGCGTATGAGTACGGTCCTCGGCTGCGCTCGGGTCAGTTCCTCAGCCACGAGAGCGCCGTCGCGATCTGGGGTGGTCCCATGCCTCTGGTGCTCGCTGACAGACGGCCCGCCGACGGGCGCACACTCCCGGTACACGTCACCACCCTCGGTTCTGGAGCCCTTGTCCGCGCGGCTGGAGTACGAGCCCATCGACTTCGCGCGCCCGCTGCCCGCCTTCTCCACCCATCCGGGCTGACGGTCGCCAGCCCGGAGCTGACGTTCGCCGGTCTCGGAACGTGGGATCTGCTCGACCTCGTCGCCCTCGGCGACTACTTCTGTCGCGTCTGGCGGGTCGGATACGGCCGACCGGATCCCGGCAAGACCTCCTACTCGACGGTGGAACGTCTACGCAGCGCGGTCGAACTCGGACGCCGCGTCGGCGCGACCCGTCTTCGACAGGCGATCGAACTCATCCGCGAGGACTCCTGGTCTGCCCGCGAGTCCGCGCTCCGGTGTCGCATCGTGTGGGCAGGTCTGCCTGAACCGGAGCTCAATGTCGATGTCTATGGTGACGACGGCCAGTTCCTCGCCTGCGTAGACCTCGCGTATCCGGCCCGGAAGGTCGCGATCGAATATCAGGGGATCCGGCACGCCCAGCGCTACACCGCGGACGTCGAGCGGATCGAGGCGCTTCGGGTCGCAGGCTGGACAGTGATCGAGGTCACCAGCGTGCTCTTTGCGCACCCGGAGGACTTGATCCTGCGAATCCGACGTGCTCTCGGCAGGTCGCCCGGCATCAGTTCCGGTCGCAGTTGACGCCGTCTCGGAGCCGACCCCACGGCAGCAATCGCGACCGGAACCAGCAGAGACCGACGCCGGACGGCAGCAACCGCGACCGGAACCACCGAGACCGACCCCACGGCAGCAACCGCGACCGGAGCCGCAGGAAATCCGGGCTAGCCGCGGTGACCGCGGAGCCAGCCGCGGAGGCCGGAGCGCGGAGCCTCGTCAGACGCGACCTGCCGCGGCTCAGCGGTGCGATAGAACTGCTCGGCGTTGCCCCAGAGGATCGCGTCGAGGTCGTGGCCCCGTGCATCCGCCCACGCCAGGACGGTGTCGGCCCAGCGCGACCGCGCGGTGGGCTGGTACGTCGCGGAGCCGCCCTCCGGCGCGTGCGGGTCGCCGTCCTCCGGCGCGTGCGGGTCGCGGGGCTCGGCGGGGCCGATGGCCGAGACCGGCCAGTCACTTCCCCACATCAGGCGTTCGACCCCGAAGGCATCCGCGGCCACGTCGAGGAACGGCTCCAGCTGCGCGGCGCTCCAGTCCCCGCCGGCCTCCCCCGGCAGACCGGAGAGCTTGCAGAAGGTATGCGGATGCCGGGCCAGTTCCGCGAGATCGCGCGCCCATTCCGCCGACGGCGCGAGCGGCGACGCCGCCGTGCCGACGGCGGGCTTGCCGAGATGGTCGAGCACGATCCGCAGCTCCGGGATCGCTCCCGCGAAACGGGCGATCTCCGGGAGCTGATCGGCGCGCACGCACGCGTCGAAGGTCAGATCGCGCGCGGCGACCTCGCGCGCGCCGGTCACGAACGCGGCCGAGACTGCCAGTCCGTCCGGCTCGCCCTGCAGGTTGTGCCGCACTCCGACGACGAGGGGCTCGGCCATGACCCCCTCCAGGTGCGCGACCGTGTCGGTTCCCCGGTCGAGACGGATGCCGGCGACGATCCCGACGATGCCGAGCGCAGGCGCCTGCCCCGCGACCCACTGCACCTCGTCGAGGAAGTCGTCTTCGATGGTCTCCGCCTGCACGAACACCGACTTCTCCGGGTGCGCGGCGGACAGGCGGGCGAGCCCCAGCTCCCGGTCGGCGAACCGGTACGCCAGCGGCCCCTCGAGCCAGGTGTAGGTCAGCGCCTCCGGGTCCCAGAGGTGCAGGTGTGAATCGAGAACGCGCATGGATCCATCCTGCCGGAGACATCCGATCAATCGCTAGGATGACGCCATGGCAGTCACCGACGAGGCGATCGAGAAGATCAAGGCGATGATCGTGGCGGGCGAGCTCGCCCCCGGCGATCGGCTTCCCCCCGAGAAAGAGCTGTCAGAGCGGCTCGGCCTCTCCCGCAGCTCGATGCGCGAGGCGGTCAAGGCGCTGGAGGTCATCCGGGTCCTCGACGTGCGACGCGGCGACGGCACCTACGTGACGAGCCTCGAACCGCATCTGCTGCTGGAGGCGATCGCGTTCGTCGTCGACATGCACGACGACGACTCGATGCTCGAGATCTTCGCGGTGCGCCGCATGCTGGAGTCGCAGGCGACAGGGCTGGCGGCCACCCTCGGCACGGAGGAGCAGATCGCCGAGCTGCAGGACGAGGTCGATTCGGTCGACGCGGCGGTGACCATCGAGTCGCTGGTCGACCACGACATCCGCTTCCACCGCGAGATCGTCGCGATGTCCGGCAACGCGTATCTCGCGAGCCTGATCGAGCACCTGAGCAGTCAGACCGTGCGCGCTCGCGTGTGGCGCGGTCTCACCGAGGGCGGCGCGGTCGAGCGCACCCTGTCGGAGCACCGTGCCATCGCGGATGCGATCGCCCAGCACGACTCCGCCCTCGCGACCTCGCTCGCCACCGCGCACATCGCGGGCGTGGAGCGCTGGCTGCGCCAGGCCGCGGCGAGCTGAAGGCGCCTGCCGGAGATTCAGCAGAACGCGCTCACGCGCCCAGGCGCACCATCGCGGCGTCGAACTCGGCGGCCGAGCTGTCGCTCACCTCGTGGAAGAGCACCCGGTCGAGCACGTCAGGCGCGGCGGTGAAGTAGGGGACTCCTGCCAGCCGCAGGCCCGTGATGTCGTCCGGCGAACGCAGCGACGCGGCGAGCACGTTCGAGTCGCTCCCCGCGCACACCTCCTGCATGCGGGAGATCATCGCGTCGCCGTCGAGACCCGCATCGCGCATCCGTCCGAGGTACGGTGCGATGTACTGCGCGCCGATCGAGGCGCACGCGAGTGCCTGCGAGACCGAGTACACCGCGGTGACGAGCACGGTTGCGCCATCGCGCACGAGAGCGGATGCGGCGGCGAAGCCCGCGGCCGTGGCCGGGACCTTCACGGCCACGCGGTCGCCCAGCGCGCGGATGCCCTCGGCGTTGCGGAGGAAGGATGCGGTGTCACCGCCCCAGGTCTGGAAGAAGATCTCGCGCGCGCCCTCCGACTCCCACCGGGCGTAGAGCTCGGGGATCTCGGCGGCGGTGCGGCCTCCCCGTTCGAGGATGGTCGGGTTCGTGGTGACGCCGTGCACCACACCCGCGGCGAGCAGCCGGGAGACGCGGTCGACATCGGCACTGTCGACGTACAGGCGTGGCGCGATCGGGTTCATCGGGGTCTCCTCGCGGACAACCTGTCGTTACAGGTGCGGATTCGGCTAATGTAATGACAGCCACCGCGGTCTGTCAAAGCGTCGGCTACGCCTGCCGTCGAGGAAGATCAGGAGCGAGATGACCCCCGCACACCCCGAGGACCGTACCGGCGTCGTCATCGTCGGCAGCGTCACGGCCGATGTGACCACCTTCTCCGGGCGTCTGCCCGCCAGAGGCGAGACGATTCTCGGGGACGAGTTCACGCTCATGCTGGGCGGCAAGGGCGCGAACCAGGCTGTCGCGGCCGGGCGCTCCGGTGCGCGCACGAGCTTCGTCGGCTGCGTCGGAGACGACCTGTTCCACGACCTGGTCGTCGACGGGCTGACCGAGGCCGGCGTCGACCTCACGCACCTGCGCACGGTTCCCGGGCCGACCGGCGTCGCGCACATCCGCGTCGACTCGTCTGCGCAGAACGACATCGTGATGGTTCCGCTCGCCAACGCGGCCCTCAGCGCCGCACAGATCGACGAGGCGCTCGCAGCCCTCGCCCCCACGACCTCTGTGCTGCTCACGCAACTCGAGACGCCCTCCGCACTCACCGCCCACATCACCGCGCGCGGACGCGAGCACGGCATGACCGTCATCCTCGATCCTGCCCCGGCCGCCGAGCTCGACGCCGAGATCTGGCGGAGCATCGACATCGTCACCCCCAACGAGACCGAGGCGACGCTGATCAGCGGCATCGAGGTGACCGATGCCGAATCCGCCGAGCGCGCCGGACGCTGGTTCCTCGCCCAGGGGGTCGGCGCCGCCGTCATCACCCTCGCCGGCCAGGGCTCGTGCGTCGTGACGGCCGAGAGCGCAGCCGTGATCCCGCCGTTCCCGGTGGAGGCGGTCGACACGACCGCGGCGGGTGACGCGTATGCCGGGTATCTCGGCGCGGCGCTCGCGAACGGCAGCACCCTCGCGGATGCGGTGCGCCTGGCCACCGCGGCCGGGGCTCTGACCGTCACGAAGCAGGGGGCATCACCGAGCCTCCCCCACCGCGCCGATGTCGACGCGTTCCTGGCGGAACGCGCAGCTGCACCCACGCCCGCACCCGTCGCGAGCTGACACTGCGGAGAAACCGAGGACACACATGCGCAAGACGGCCACCACGATCAATCCCGCGCTCTCCCGCGTGATCAGCGAGACCGGACACACCGATCTGCTCGTCGTCACCGATGCGGGCCTGCCCATCCCCCCGGGCTCCGAGCGCATCGATCTGGCTTATCGCCCGGGGGCTCCGGCCTTCCTCGATGTGCTCGATACCGTGCTCGCCGAGCTGGTGGTCGAGGGGGCGACCGTCTCGGCCGAGGTCGCCGAGAAGAGCCCGGAGGTGCTGGCCGCGCTGCGGGAGCGGTTCGCCGGCATGGGGTTCGAGGTCGAGCTCATCCCGCATGTGGAGTTCAAAAAGGTCAGCCAGGGCGCCCGCGCGTTCGTGCGGTCCGGCGAGTTCACCCCCTACGCGAACGTGATCCTGCACGCGGGGGTGGCGTACTGATGGCCATCGTCGACGACGCGATCGACCGTCACTCCGCCGCACCCATGTACGACCAGCTGCGCCAGCTGATCATCGATGGCATCGCCCGCGACGGCCTGCAGCCGGGCGACCCGCTGCCCGGCGAGCACCGCCTGTGCGAGCGCTACGGCATCTCCCGCACCGTCGTGCGCCAGGCACTCGCCCAACTGGAGCACGAGGGGCTCGTCGAACGGGTCAAGGGCAAGGGCACGTTCGTCTCGCGCCCCCGCACGAGCGAGAGCCTGGTGCACACGCTGGTCGGCCTGTACGACGACGTCGAGCGTCGTGGCGGACACGTGCACAGCGACGTGCTGCGGCACGAGCAGACGACGGCTGACGACGAGGTCGCACTCGCGCTGGAGGTGCCGGTCGACTCCCCCGTCGTCGTGCTCGAGCGTCTGCGCCATGTCGACGGCGAACCGTGGTCGCTGTCGACCACCTGGATGCCGGAGGCCGTCGGCTCGGTGACACTCGGCGCCGACCTCACCGAGGGCTCGCTCTACCGACTGCTCGCCGACAACGACATCGTCGCGACGCACGGTGTGCGCTCGGCGGAGGCGACCGTGGCCACGCACGAGCAGGCGCAGCACCTGGGCGTGAGCGCCGGGTCGGCGCTGCTGCGTCTGCGCAGCATCAGCCGCAGCACCGACGGCACGCCCATCGAGTACTTCATCGCGTATCACCGTGGCGACCGTTCGCGTTTCGAATTCCAGTTGCAGCAGGAGCAGTCGCAGGCATCGCTCCTGCACGTCGACGGCGACGGCGGGGCCTCCCCCGCCGGGACGGTCGGCTGAGACGCCCCGTCGTTCGACTGACCGCCCGGTAGTGTCGAGGTCATGAGCGACTGGACCAGCACCGCGATCGCCCTGCTGGAAGCCGATGCCAACCGCAGCGCCGACACGCACCTGCACCTCTTCCCGCTGCCGCCCGAGTGGGGCATCGACCTGTATCTCAAGGACGAGTCCGTGCACCCGACGGGCTCCCTCAAGCACCGCCTCGCGCGCTCGCTGATCCTCTACGGTCTGGTCAACGGCCGCATCCGCGAAGACACCACGCTCGTCGAATCGTCGAGCGGATCGACCGCCGTGTCCGAGGCGTACTTCGCCCGCATGCTCGGGCTGCCGTTCATCACGGTGGTGCCCCGTTCGACCGTGCAGGAGAAGATCGACCTCATCGAGTTCTACGGCGGCACCTGCCACTTCGTCGACCGCGCCGAGGACATGTCGCCCGAGGCGCAGCGCCTCGCGTCGGACTGTACCGGCCACTACCTCGACCAGTTCACGTTCGCCGAGCGCGCGACCGACTGGCGCGGCAACAACAACATCGCCGAGAGCGTGTTCAGCCAGCTCGCCCAGGAACGGCATCCCATCCCCACCTGGATCGTCACGGGTGCCGGCACCGGGGGAACCAGCGCGACCTTCGGCCGGTATGTGAAGTACCGCCGACACGACACGAAGGTCGCGGTCGTCGACCCCGAGGGCTCGGCCTTCTACGACGGCTGGGCCGGCACCGTGGATCCGCCGGCCGGACGTCCGAGCCGCATCGAGGGCATCGGCCGCCCCCGTGTCGAGGCCTCGTTCGTGCCCACCGTCATCGACGAGATGATCCAGGTGCCGGATGCCGGCTCGATCGCCGCGATCCGCCTGTTGCGTGAGCGCACCCTGCACTGGGCGGGCGGCTCGACCGGCACCAACCTCTACGGCGCATTCCAGCTCATCGCCCGGATGCGGGCTGCGGGCGAGACCGGCAGCGTCGTGACCCTGATCTGCGACAGCGGCGTCCGCTACGCCGGCACGTACTACTCCGACGAGTGGGTCGCCGCCCAAGGCTGGGACCTCTCCCCGCACCGCGCGCGCCTCGAGGGCTTCTTGGAGTCCGGGGTCTGGGGGGAGTGAGCGCTGCGGGCTACGCTGGCCGCATGACTACTCTGATCCTCACCGTCGCGGGTGCAGACCGTCCTGGCCTCGTGGCCGCCGTCGCCGATGTCGTTGACGCACACGGCGGCAACTGGGAGAACAGTTCGCTGGCCGAGCTCGCCGGTACGTTCGCCGGCGTGATCGAGGTCTCGGTCGGCGATGACAAGGAAGCCGAGCTGGCGTCCGCTCTGCGAGGTCTGCAGGGTCAGGGACTGCTCACGCTCGCCGTGCTCACCGGCACCCCGGACGCAACTTCCGACAGCGATCAGCTGCTCGAGCTCCAGGTTCTCGGCAACGACCGCCCCGGCATCGTGCGCGAGGTCTCCGGCGTGCTGAGTGCGCACGCCCTGAGCATCGAGGAGCTCGCCACCGAGACTCGAGATGCCGCGATGGCCGGAGGACGCCTGTTCGAAGCGTCGGTCACCGCGAAGGTCCCCGCCTCTGTCGACCTCGACGCGCTGCGCGCCGACCTCGAACGCATCGCCGCCGAGATTCAGGTCGACATCACCCTCGGCTGACCTGCCCGCGGGTTTCGAATCGCGTGAATGGTCGCATCTGACGGCCGAACGCGACCATTTGCGCGATTCGAAACGCGCGTCAGTCCTCGAGACCGGAGTATCGCCGCACCCAGTACTCCGTGTACGCGACGTGGGCCGAGGCTGCGGCACTCGCGGCGACCGGATCCGCCGCCGCCAGGCCGCGCAGGATCGCTCGGTGCCCGGCGTCGGAGTGCACCTTGAGCTCGGCCGCGTCTTCGGGGTCGGAGATGCGATAGGCCCGCGAGCGCGAACGCAGCACGTCGATCAGGCTGGTCAGCGCTTCGTTGCCCGCGACGCCGGAGATCGCCATGTGGAACTCGTGGTCGAGCCGCGACTGCACCTCGAAGTCGGTCGTCGCCTCGATTTCGTCGAGCACGCGGTCCAGCGACTCCACGGTCTCGTCGTCGATGCGGGCCGCGGCGAGCGCGGCGGCATGCGGTTCGAGCACGCGGCGGAGTTCGGTCAGTTCGAGCACTCCCGCCATCGGCAGCAGCCCGACTGTGAGCGACAGGCTGCCGATCAGGTCGGCCGCCCGCAGCTCGCTGACGTAGCTGCCCGAGCCGTGGCGGGTGTCGAGCACGCCGAGAGCGGCCAGCATCCGGATCGCTTCGCGCAACGACCCGCGGGAGACGCCGAGACGTTCGCAGAGCTCGCCCTCGCTCGGCAGCCGATCGCCCGGCCGCAGCGCACCGTCGGCGATCAGCGCCCGCAGCCCGTGCAACGCCGTGTCGAGTGCGCTCATCGTCATCCTCTCTGACACTCCCCCACCCCTCGTGAAGTCTGTCGGAACTCACCCTCGCAGGAAACTCGTATGACAACTATGTTTCATATTCATCATTTCATGGCAGTTTTCGATGGCATGTGGCAAAGTTGTGCAACAACTCGCCCCACTCACCGATGAGGATCGATGCCCGCACCGCTGTTCCCCGCACCGCTCACGCTGAACTCCGGCATGCGAGCGCGCGACGCCTGGCCCCTCGACCCGGCAGTGATCCACCTCAACCACGGATCCTTCGGCGCGGTCCCGTCCGTCGTGGTCGCGCACCAGGACGCTCTGCGCCGCCGCGCGGACCTCAGCCCCGTCGAGTGGTTCCCGCGTATCGCCGAGCGCGTGCAGGACGCCCGCGAGCGCACCGCGCCGTTCGTGGGTGCCCGCGCCGAGGACAGTGCCTTCGTGCCCAACGCCTCGGCCGCCGCGACCGTCGTCTACAACGCCCTGCAGCTCGAAGCCGGCGACGAGATCCTCGTGACCGACCAGGGCTACGGCGCCATCACCATGGGAGCCGAGCGCCTCGCCCGCCGGTTCGGGGCGCGGGTGCGCACCGTCTCATTGCCCCTGTTCTCCTCCGACGACGAGATCGTGCAGCTCTTCGCCGACGCGCTCACGCCCCGCACGCGTCTGATCGTGGTCGACCAGATCACCTCCCCCACCGCTCGCGTGCTGCCCACCCGACGCATCGCCGAGGCGGCAGCCGAGCGCGGCGTGCGCACGCTCGTCGACGGCGCCCACGCCCCCGGCCTCATCCCGGACGCGGCCGCGGTCGCGGGTGGCGACTGGTGGTTCGGCAACCTGCACAAGTGGCCGTGCGCCCCGCGCGGCTCTGCCCTGCTGGTCACGACCGCCCCGGACCGCGACGACCTCTGGCCGCTCATCGACTCGTGGGCCGCGCAGGAGTCGTACCCCTCCCGCTTCGACACGCAGGGCACGATCGACGCCACGACCTACCTCGCCACCCCGACCGCGATCGACTTCATCGAGAGCGAGTTCGGCTGGGTCTCGGCCCGAACGGCCATGCCGGAGATCGCGGATGCCGGCGCCGAACTGATCGCCGAAGCCCTGCGTCCGTACGGCGACGATGACCCACTCACCCCGCTTCCCTCACCCGTGCCGTCGATGCGGCTGGTGCGTCTTCCGCTCGGCCTCGGCGCGACCCGCGAAGAGGCCGACGCCCTGCGCATGGACCTGCTCGACGAGGTCGGGGTCGAGACGGCGTTCACGAGCTTCCGCGGCATCGGCTACTTCCGGCTCTCGGCTCACCTCTACAACGAAGCCGCCGACTACGAGGCCTTCGTCGAACGCTGCGTGCCGCAGATCCTGAGCCGTGCCGGCATCCGTCGCGCCGACTCCCTCATCCTCCCCTGACCGCACCACGCACCTGAACACCCTCCCTCACCCCGACCTCCACACTCACCCGACCGCAACACCCACCCCCACCCCACCGAGAGGCACATCGTGAAGAACAAGATCTTGACGACCGCAGCGGGAGTCGGCACCGTCGCCGTCCTCGCTCTCACCGGCTGTTCCGCAAGCTCCGGTCCGTCCGCCGATGGCACCGTCACCCTGCAGATGGTCGAGAGCCTGACCAACCCCGCCCGCACCGAGCTCCTTCGTGGGCTGCTCGACGACTTCGAGAAGGCGAACCCGAAGATCACGGTCAACCTCGTCTCGCCTCCCACCGAGCAGGCCGACGCGAAGATCCAGCAGATGCTGCAGTCGGGCAAGGGCGTCGACGTCCTCGAAGTCCGCGACATCACCGTGGGTCCGTTCGCGAACAACGGCTGGCTCTACGACCTGGGCCCCGACCTCGAGAAGTGGGACGGCTGGGACGCGCTGACCGACAACGCCCAGTCCGCCTCGGTCGCCGCCGACGGCAAGAGCTACTTCGTGCCCTATGGCTTCTACGGACTGTCGCTGTTCTACCGCACCGACCTCGTGAAGGACGCGGGCTTCGACGGTCCGCCGCACAGCTGGAAGGACCTCCTGGAGCAGGCGAGCACCATCCAGGACCCGTCGAACAACATCTACGGTTACGCCTTCCGCGGCGGCCAGAACGCCAACAGCAACGTGGTCGCGGCGATCGAGGCGTACACGATCGACGGACTCGACGTCGACGACGCGTTCCTGATGGAAGACGGCTCGACGATCTTCGCCGCCCCCGAAGCGCAGGATGCCGTCGACGACTACTTCGACCTGTTCACGGAAGCCTCGCCGCCCTCCGCCGTCTCGTGGGGCTACCCCGAGATGGTCGCGGGCTTCACGAACGGCACCACGGCGTTCCTGCTGCAAGACCCCGAGGTCATCGCGACCGTGCAGGACTCCTCGCTGACCGAGGACCAGTGGGACACCGCCCCGCTGCTCGTCGGCCCCTCGGGCAAGGCTGCGCAGCCGCTCGCCGTCGCGGGCTGGGGCGTCGCCGAGAACAGCGAGAACAAGGAGGCGTCGGTCAAGCTCGTCGAGTTCCTCTCGTCCGCCGAGCCCGCCACCGAGTTCGCACAGGCCAACAGCCTCGTGCCGATCATCACCGCCGCGGCCGACGACGACTTCTATTCGTCGGGTCCGTGGACCAGCTACGTGACCATGACCGAAGACCCGGAGACGTACGTCAACGTGCGCCAGCCGCGCGGAGTCAGCTGGTGGACCGAGTGGATCCAGAAGTCCGACCAGGACGTGCAGAACGTGCTGCTGGGCAACATGTCGACCAGCGACCTGCTGGCCTCGTGGGATGCGTTCTGGACCGAGAAGTACGCCGCGGAAAAGGGCTGACCTGTGGCCCGCACCGCTCAGAAGGGAGGCTCCGTCGGCACTGCTTCGCAGCAGACCGCCGCCGGGGCCTCCCCGGCATCCCGCCGGCGCCCGTTCCGCGGCCGTCAGGCGTGGACGCTGCTGGCCTTCCTCGCGCCGGCGATCGTCTTCGTCTGCTGGTTCACCTACTGGCCGATGCTGCAGGGCGCGCGCATGGCCTTCCACGACTGGAACCTGTGGGATCTCACGTCGACCCCTTTCGTCGGTTTCGACAACTTCCTCGCGGTGTTCCGCGATCCTGCCTTCCCGACCGTGGCGTGGAACTCCGTGCTCTGGGTCGTCGGCTCGCTCGTGCCGCAGCTCGTGATCGGATTCCTGATCGCCCTGGCCCTGCGCAAGAAGTTCCGCTTCCGCGGGCTCTACCAGGCGCTCGTGTTCTTCCCGTGGGCGGTGTCGGGCTTCCTGATCGGCATGCTGTTCCGCTGGATGTTCAACGCCGAGTTCGGCGTCGTCAACGACCTGCTCATGAAGGCGGGGCTGATCGACGCGCCACTCCCCTGGCTGGCCGATCCGAAGCTCGCGATGTTCGCGGTGATCGTCGCGAACGTCTGGTACGGCGTGACGTTCTTCGCGATCATGATCCTCGCGGCCCTGCAGTCGGTGCCCGACGAGATGCTGGAGGCGGCGAGCCTCGACGGCGCGGGCAAGTTCCGCCAGCTGTTCTCGATCATCATCCCGTACATCTCGATGACGCTGCTGCTGACGATCCTGCTGCGGGTGATCTGGATCTTCAACTTCCCCGACATCATCTACGCGATGACCAACGGTGGACCCGCCAACCAGACGCACATCATCACGACCTGGATGATCAACTACACCCAGCAGGGCAACTACGGCTTCGCGAGCGCGATCGGCCTCATCGTGATGGCGGTCCTGTTCGTGTTCTGCGCGTTCTACCTGATGGCGATGCGGAGAGTGCAGCGATGACCATGACAGACGCTTCGCGGACAGGTTCCTCGATCACCGAGACCCGGCGCATCACCGTCCCCGATCCGGCATCCGCCCCGCGACCGAAGCCGCGCGTCACGGTCGGCGGCGTCATCCGTGTCGTGGGCCTCGGCCTCTGGCTCGTGATCACCCTGTTCCCCCTCTACTGGATCGCTCTGACGTCGATCAAGTCGCCCGGCACGATCAACCGGTTCCCGATCGAGTACTGGCCGAGCGAGCCGTCGCTGGAGAACTACATCAGCCTGTTCCAGAAGAGCTCGTTCGGTGTCTTCCTCGGCAACTCCGCCCTGGTCGCGGTCGTCGGCGGCGCGGTGGCGACACTCATCGCCCTGCTGAGCGCATACGTGCTCGCCCGGTTCGAGTTCCGCGGCAAGGGGGCGATCCTGATCGCGTTCCTGCTCACGCAGATGATCCCCGCGTTCATCGCGCTCGGTCCGCTGTACTCGATGATGACCGACCTGGGACTGGTCGACACCAAGCCGGGGCTCATCCTCGTCTACATCGCGATCTGCATCCCGTTCTCGACCGTCATGCTGCGCGGCTTCTTCGAGAACGTGCCGGATGCGCTCGAAGAGGCGGCGATGATCGACGGATGCTCACGCCTCGGCGCCCTGTTCCGGGTGCTCGTCCCGGTGATGACCCCCGGCATCATCGCGGCGTTCATCTTCAACTTCGTGAACTGCTGGAACGAGCTGTTCCTGTCGGTCGTGCTCATGAACACCGACGCGAACCGCACCGTGCCCTCGGCGCTGAACGGCTTCATCTCGACGTTCAACATCGACTGGGGTTCGATGAGTGCCGCCGCGGTGTTGACGATCCTGCCGACCATGGCGATGTTCGCTCTCGCGAGCCGCTGGATCGTGCAGGGCCTGACCGCGGGTGCGGTCAAGGAGTAGTCCGGTCACCGCACAGCGAGAAGGCCGCCATTCCTCGGAACGGCGGCCTTCTTCGTGAGATGCGTCAGCGCCGGAGGTCTCAGACCAGGCGGGACTTCGGCGACACGGAGTAGGTGTTCTCGGCGTCGCGGTTGACCGTGTCGCCCAGGGCCGCGTCGATCGCTGCCATCGTGTCGGCGTCGAGCTTCACACCCGAGGCCTTGACGGTCTCGGCGAGCTGCTCCGGGCGGGACGCGCCGACGAGCGCCGCGGCCACGTTCGGGTTCTGCAGCACCCACGCGATCGCGAGCTGCGGCATGGAGAGACCGGCCTGCTCGGCGATCGGCTTCAGGCGCTGGACCGCGGTGAGGATGTCGTCCTGCAGGAAGCTCTTGATGAAGTCGGCGCCGCTGTGCGGGTCGGTCGCGCGCGAGCCCTCGGGCACCGGTTGGCCGGGCAGGTACTTGCCGCTGAGCACGCCCTGCGCCATCGGCGACCAGACGATCTGCGAGATGCCGAGCTCTTCGGATGCGGGCACGACCTTGCCCTCGATCACGCGCCACAGCATGGAGTACTGGGGCTGGTTCGAGATGAGCTGGATGCCGAGCTGCTTCGCGAGCGCATGCCCCTCGCGCAGCTGCTCCGCGGTCCACTCCGAGACGCCGATGTAGAGCGCCTTGCCCTGACGGACAACGTCGGCGAAGGCCTGGAACGTCTCCTCCAGCGGAGTCTCGTAGTCGAAGCGGTGTGCCTGGTACAGGTCGACGTAGTCGGTGCCGAGGCGCGTGAGCGAGCCGTTGATCGACTCGAAGATGTGCTTGCGGCTCAGGCCGGTGTCGTTCGGACCCTTGGGGCCGGTCGGGAAGTAGACCTTCGTGAAGATCTCCAGGCCTTCGCGACGCTGACCCTCCAGCGCCTTGCCGAGCACGACCTCTGCCGCCGTGTTGGCGTAGGTGTCGGCAGTGTCGAAGGTGGTGATTCCGGCATCGAGGGCGGCGTGCACGGTCTTGACGGCGGCGTCGTCGCCGACCTGCGAGGCGTGGGTGACCCAGTTGCCGTAGGTGATCTCCGAGACCTTGAGACCGCTGTTGCCGAGATAGCGATAGTTGACCATGGATCAACGCTACTGGCTGGCTCCGACAGCGGGGCCGGATGCGAGGGAAGAGGTCAGGCCCGCGCAGGAGCGGAGCGTGCCCGGAGCACGGCGACCACCCCGCCGAGCATCAGCAGGGCTGCCGCGAAGGCGCTGGTGATGTAGAACGCTCGCACTCCCGGGGAGGTAGACGCCCGCCGAGATCATGAAGGTATCGGCCAGCGCCATGCCCGGGCCGAACGAGGCGATGAAGAAGCCCGGTGCTCCGAGCACGAGCAGACTCAGGAAGCCGGCAGCCGCGATCACCGGAACGGCCCTCGACGTCATCGCGATCACAGCGAGGGCGAGGGCAAGCACGACTCCCACTCCGAGAATCATGATGGTCGTCGGCGCGTCGATCGACTCACCCGCTCCGCTCAGCTCATCTCGGATCTGGTCGAGGGTGAGCCCGGGAGCTGCCGCGAGAGGCGTCCACACCAAGATCTGCACCGCGGCGAGCGCCGCATAGATCGTGACGGCGAGCACACCGGCGATCGAGATCCACAACGTCTGCCTCCGCATCGTCCGACGCTGCACCCGAGTCATGCGGGTCAGCCTAAGAAGACATCCCGAGAGTCTCCCGATACTCGCGCCAGGCCGCTCCGAGGCGGCGGATGCCCTCGGCGAGCACGTCGTCGGGGGCGGTGAAGGGGATGCGGATGTGATCGTCCGGCGACGCGGAAACGGCGAACGCCGCGCTTCCGGCGATCGAGACACCGTGTGCGGCCGCTGTTCGGGCGAGCGCTGCTGCGGACCCCGCAGGCACCCGCACCCACAGCGACAGCCCTCCACGGGGCGGCTCGACCGTCCAGTCGGGCAGGTGCTCGGCCATGAGCGCCTGGAGCAGTCTCAGCCGCTCCTGGTGGATGCGGCTGTTCGCGCGGCGCAGGTCGTCGGCGCGGGCGATCAGGTCGAGAGCGAGCAGCTGACCGGGAACGCTGGTGGACTGGTCGGCGAGCTGTCGTGCGCCGCGCAGACGCCGCACGAGCACGGGGTCCGCCCGCAACCAGCCGATCCGCAGGCCCGCCCACACCCACTTCGACACCGACTCGATCACGATGACAGGGGCATCGGTGCGTTCGGCCGCGAGCGTCGGCGGCACCACCCCGTCGAACGAGATGCCGGCGAGCACGCGGTCTTCGATGACCGGAACGCCGTACTGCGCGGCGAGCTCAGCCACCCGGTGCCGCGGGGCGGCGGGCAGGCGCGACCCCGTCGGATTCTGGTGGTGCGGGTTGAGGGCGACGAGCACGGGTCGCAGACGGGCGAGGGCCTGCTCCAGGGCGTCGACGTCGAGACCGTCGACGCCCATCGGGATACCGTGCACCGTACCGCCGCGCAGGCCTACCGAGTCGGTGACGCCCGGCCACGTGATCTCCTCCGCGAGCACGATGTCGCCAGGACCCACGAGCGCGTTGACGACGAGGCTGATGGCCTGCTGCGCGCCGTGCGTGACGAGGATCTGCTCGGGAGTGGTCGGCGTCCCCTCCGCGGCGTACATGTCGGCGATGAGGGTCCGAAGCGCAGGGAGGCCAGCGGGATCGGTCTCGGGCAGCAGAGCGAGGTCGAGCCGCGGCGTGTGATCGCGGATGAGCTGCACCCCGAGGTCGGAGATCTGCGGCACGGTGCGCAGCAGGTCGATCGCGTTCGGCAGCGCAGAGAACAGCGCCTCGCCTCGCCCGGCACGCTGAGGGGGCACGGCGGTTGCCGCAGCACCGGCGATGCGGGTGCCGCTCCCCTGCCGCCGATCCACGAGGCCGCGTTCGGCGAGGTCGGCGTACGCGGCCACGACCGTGCCGCGCGAGACGGAGCTCGCGGCGGCGAGCGCACGTTCCGCCGGCAGCCGATCCCCCGGCCGCAGCTCCCCGCTCGCGATCAGAGCGTCGATGCCTCGCGAGAGCCGAGCGGCGAGTGTGCCGTCTCCGTGCGTCCACCGCCCGAGTCGCGCCGAGAGCGCGTCGGAAGAGACGTCGCCGGCGCGCACCATGGCCGAGAAGGCATCCGTGACCGATCCGTGCTCCAGTGGCCGTACATTGGCCCTGTCATCCGCGCCCATGAGACTTGATTCTGGACCAATGGACACGTCATTGACCACCTTCGCCACCGATCTCGGGCCAATCGATCCGAATTGGACCATTGCCGAGCTCGTCGAATGGCTCTGCGACGACGCCCGTCAACACGACCCCGCACTGCAGCGTCCACTCGCCGTGATCGAGGCTGCGCTCACCGGCTCCGCGTGGTCACGCACACCGTCGACGGTCGCCCTGATTCGCTCCCTGACTCTGGCAGCCCGGCATCGTTCCGGCTCCGTAATCGCCGACGTCCTCCCTCCGGTCGCAGTTCCTGCCGCTCATCGCGCGAGCGGACGGCAGAAACTGCACCCGGAAGGAAGGCCGCAGCGTCAGGTCGCCTGAGCGGAAGACGTAGCCGAGGTCGTGGCGGCCGAGGTCGTGGGTGATGGGGTCGACGGCGTCGCCACGACGATGTCCGCCCGGTCGCGGAAGCCTTCGGCCGTGACCCGGTCGAGCGCCACCTGCTTGCGGATCGCGGCGGCCTTCTCGTAGAGGCTCGGATCGCCGTAGCTCGTGAGCACCTTCACCAGCACCGGCAACAGCTCGATCATGAAGAACAGCGCGGCGATCAGGATGTGCGCCCACAGGATCGAGGGCTCCTTCTCGCTCAACCGGTTCAATCCGCTGATCTGGCTGAGCAGTCCGACGGCTCCCGCGTTGCCCTGTGCCACCGCGTCGGCACGTGCGTTGTACGCGGCGAGCGCCTGGTCATAGGTGTCGCGGGCGGTCGGCAGCTGGGACTTCGCCTGCTCGCGGTTCTGCGCTTCGGATGACGAGGTGTTCTCCTTCGCCGCGGTGCCGGCGGCGGCGAGCTCTTCATTCGCGGTGCGCAGCTGTGCGGCGAGGGCGTCATAGGTCTGCTGAGCCTCGGCGAGCTGCGCCTTGGCGGCGTCCGAACTGGCACCCTGGCCGTTGACGCCCGTGCAGCCGGGGACGGTGCCGGCACCCTCACCCGTGAGCTCGCACTGGTACAGCACCCGGGCCTGGTCGATCACGGCCTGCTGGTCGGTCATCTTCGCGGTCACGTCGTCGACCGTGGCCTGGGCGGCCGACTCGGTCGCCGATGAGGCGTCGGTTCCTGCCACGATGCCGGTCGCCGCCTGGTTCTCGAGCTCGGCGACCTTGGCGGATGCCGCGTCGAGCGCGATCTTCTCCGGTCCCGTCTCGAGGGCCTCCTGGTCGGACTGCGACTGCGTGATGTTGGTCGAGGCGACCTCGCGGGCGATGTCGTTGTGGAAGATCTGCAGCACGAGCGGCTCGGCGACGACGAAGCCGATAATCGCGGCCATGATCACACGCGGGATCGCGAGGCCGATGAGGCGCCAGACGTTCCTCGTCGAGCTCATGGTCGAGGTGAGGAAGCGGTCGAGGTTGAAGATGATGAGCGCCCACACGAGGGCCAGCGGCACAGCCAGCCAGATAGCCGCCTGCACGCCGGTGGTGAGGGCGAAGAGCATCGAGATCGCCGAGACGAGCGCGGTGCCGGCGAGCACGAAGAACATCTGCACGAAGCGGGACGTTTCGCCGGGGACGCGGTCGAGGATCTCGCCCTCCGCACCGCCGAGGATCGCGAGGGTCCGCGCGCGCGAGCCGGGAGTGCGCGGCGGGCGCTCCTTGCGGGGCTTGCGAGGGCGGGGCTCCCGCGGGGACTTCGCCGGAGCGGGTTCGTCCGCGGCGATCGCGTCGGCGATCGGGGTCGTCTCTGCGGGCACGGACTCGGGCACCTCACGGGTGGTGTCGTCCGTACCAGTGGGCTCGAATTCGCGCAGGAAGTCGAGGTCATCCGTGACGGCGTCGGGCTCGCTGTCGAGGATGATCCGACCCTGCGAGTCGTAGCGACCCGGTCGATGGGCGGAATAGGGCATTCGAACAATCTACGAAACGTCGCCTGTGCATCGCGTGGAAGAGTGCTTTGAGCGACTCACAGGTTGAGGCGTCGCCCCCGGGCTTCGAATCGCGCAAATGGCCCGATTCCGACCGGATTTGGGGCAAGTTGCGCGATTCGAAAGTTGGTTACGCCGCGGGGAGCAGCCGATCGAGGGCGGCGACGTAGGCCGACAGGCCGTCGTCGAGCGTGAAGTGCCCCGCGGCGGCGAGCGTGCCGAGTCCGTGGATCAGTCCCCAGAGCGCCACCACATCCGCCGGTCGATCGAGGCCGACCGCCGCCGCGCCCTCGGCGAGCACCGCCTCGAGCCCGTCGATCAGCGGCGCCATCGTCGCGGTCGGGGATCCGGGCACGCAGACCGTCGGGTCGTAGACAGCATCGAACGCGTGCGGGTGCTCGACGGCGAAGCGGATGTACGCCGAGCCGCCGTCGGTGAGTGCGGCCCGGGGGGTCGACGCCTTCTCGGCAGCGGTGCGCACCTGCGCGAGGAGATCGGCCATGCTGCGTTCGGCGATCGCCTTGAGCAGTCCGAGCCGGTCGGAGAAGTGGTGATACGGGGCGTTGTGGCTGACGTTCGCGGCCCGGGCAACCTCGCGCAGGCTGATCTCCGCCGCGGGCATGCGCTCCAGCAGCTGCATGGCGGCGTCTTCCAGGGCGCGGGCGAGGTCGCCGTGGTGGTATCCGTCCTTGGAACTTGACATGAGCAACATCCTCTCCTATCTTGACAGTGTCCACCAGCTTGACACTGTCCAGATAGGAACCCGCCATGTCCGCTCTCGTGATCGACGGCCACCCCGACGGCCGCTCCCTGACCGCCGCCATCGCCCAGCGCTACGCCGCAGGGCACGGCGATGCCCGCGTGCTCGCCCTGCGGGACCTCGACTTCGATCCGAACCTGCGCTTCGGCTACCGCGAGCGCATGACGCTCGAGCCCGACCTCGTCGAGGCGAAGCGTGCACTGCACGACGCCGACACGATCGTCATCGCGACGCCGCTGTGGTGGGGGTCGGTGCCCGCGCTGCTCAAGGGCTTCTTCGACCGCGCCCTGCTGCCGCAGCAGGAGTACCGCTACACGAAACTCGGCCTCGTCGAGGGGCTGCTGCCCGCTCGCCACGGCAGGCTGCTGCTGCTCGCGGACACGCCCTGGTACTTCACACCCTTCACCGGGCTGCCCGCCCAGACCCACGTCGCCCGAGGGACGATGCGCTTCTGTGGGATCCGCTCGGTGCGCACCCACCGCATGCTCGGCGTGAAAGACGCGAGCGAGACCACGATCACCCGGTGGCTCGACCGCGCCGAGCGGCTCGGCGCAGCAGACGGGCGTCGAGCGGGCACGCCTCAGCCCCTCGCGGCACCTCAGCCCCTCGCGGCACCTCAGGCCATCGCGGCACCTCAGGCCATCGCGGCGGAAGCGGCCTCATCCTCAGTGGTGGCGACGAGCTGACCGCAGGCGCCGTCGATCTCCTTGCCGCGGGTGTCGCGGAGGGTGGTCGGGATGCCGGCGTCGTTGAGCCTGCGCACGAACTCGTTCGTGACGTCTTTCTCGGAAGCCGTCCAGATCGAGCCGGGCGTCGGGTTCAGCGGGATCGGGTTCACGTGCACCCAGCCGCGCCCACGCTGGTTGAGCTTCTCGGCCAGCAGGTCGGCACGCCAGGCGTGGTCGTTCATGTCCTTGATCAGCGCATACTCGATCGAGACTCGGCGACCGGTCTTGGCGTAATAGTCGTAGGCGGCGTCGAGGGCCTCGTCGACCTTCCACCGCGAGTTCACCGGGATGAGCTCATCGCGCAGGTGGTCGTCGGGGGCATGCAGCGACAGCGCGAAGGTCACCGGGATGTTCTCGTCGGCGAGCTTCTTGATCGCGGGCACCAGGCCCACCGTCGACACCGTGATGCCGCGGGCGCTCATGCCGAGCCCGTCCGGCTGCGGCGCGACCATCGACCGCACCGCATCCATGACGCGCTTGTAGTTGGCGAGCGGCTCCCCCATGCCCATGAAGACGATGTTCGAGACGCGCTCCATGCTGTGGTCGTCGGACTTCTTGCCGCCCAGGCCACCCTCGGCGATCAGACGGTTCGCGCGCACGATCTGCTCGATGATCTCAGCGGTCGACATGTTGCGCGTCAGCCCCGCTTGGCCGGTGGCGCAGAACGGGCAGTTCATGCCGCACCCGGCCTGGCTCGACACGCACAGGGTGATGCGGCCGGGGTAGCGCATGAGCACCGACTCGACCAGCGCGCCGTCGTGCAGGCGCCACAGGAACTTGATCGTGTCGCCGCGGTCGGTCTCGAGGCGTCGCACCTCGGTGAGCAGCGGCGGCAGCATTCCAGCCACGAGCTGCTCGCGGGTCTCGGCCGGAAGGTCGGTCATCTGCTCGGGGTCCGACGTGTAGTGGCGGAAGTAGTGCGTCGACAGCTGCTTCGCTCGGAAGCCGGGGAGCCCGAGCTCCTTCACCTTCTCGGTGCGCTCGGCGGGTGTCAGGTCGGCCAGGTGCACGGGCGGCTTGCCGCGCTTGGGGCTCGCGAACTGCAGCAGCGGACGCCCTTCGGCATCCTTCTGCTGGGTCCATCCCTCGGTGGCAGGGCGCACCTGTGGCTTCTTGGTCTCGCGGACCTTGCCCTGGGCGGGGCGTCCCTGCGGGGCGGACGCGGATGCTGCGGGGCGCGTCTCGCGCGTGCGGGGAGTCTCGGTCATACCCTCCAGGGTACGCGGTGACGGATGGGAACGACCTGGGGCGGGCGATGACGCCTCCATAGACTGGGCCCATGGATGCCGTGCTGTGGATCATTGCGATCGTCGTCGGCCTGATCGTCGTCGTGGCGATCCTCGCCGTCGCGGTCCGCGGCATGCGCCCCAAGCTCCCGGAACCACAGGTGTTCACGCCGACGACCGCGACGTCGCACTCGGCGGCCGCATCATCCGCGACCACCAGCGCCTCCGGTCTGACTCCCGACGTGATCGCCGAGATCGACCGGCTCGTCGCAGCCGGGCAGAAGATCCACGCCATCAAGCTGTACCGCGACCACTCCGGCACAGGGCTCAAAGAGGCGAAGGACCGCATCGACCACTGGTCAGTGAGCACCACGGCCCCGCACACCGCAGCCGTGTCGAACACCACCGCCACGCACTCCGCGATCACCCCGACGGCGGCGACTCCGTCGTCGGTCCGCGCCCAGCTGCCGGCCTCGGTGGCGTCCGACATCGACAAGCTGGTCGCCGGCGGCGCCAAGATCGCCGCGATCAAGGCGCTCCGTGAGCACACGGGACTCGGACTCAAGGAGTCGAAGGATCTGATCGAGGCCTGGCCGCACACCCACGCATCCTGACCAACTTGTCGTTACAGGCTGCGCCCGCGAGAATGGACAAGCCCGCCCGATGAAGGAGCCCCATGCCCGACCGTCTCGACCGCGCCCGCACGACCGGCATCCTCGCCGTCCTCCGCGCCCCCTCCCCTGAGCTGGCCGTCGAAGCCTCGGAGGCGATCATCCGCGGCGGCGTCACCGGCATCGAGGTGACCTTCTCCACCCCCGACGCGCCCGCGGTGATCCGCGAGCTCATCGCCCGCCACGGCGATGCCGCCTACATCGGCGCCGGCACCGTGACCACCCCCGCACAGGCTCAGCAGGCAGCCGATGCGGGAGCCGAGTTCCTGGTCAGCCCCGGCACGCTGCCGCACCTCACCCGCAGCATGCTCGACACCGGCCGCGTCGTGATGACCGGCGCCATGACTCCCACCGAGGTCATGGGCGCGCTCGAGCTCGGTGTCGATGTCGTGAAGATCTTCCCGGCATCGCTCGGCGGCCCCTCCTACCTCGGCGCCCTGCGCGGCCCGTTCCCCGACGCGCCGCTCATGCCCACCGGCGGCGTGAACCCCGACAACCTCGCCGCCTGGTTCGCTGCCGGCGCGGTCGCGGTCGGTGCCGGCGGAGACCTGGCGAACGGCGCGTCGATCAAGACTCGCGACTGGGCCGACATCGAGCAGCGCGCCGTCCGGTTCGCCTCGGCGCTGACCGCTGCACGGGGCTGATCCCCACCCGGGAGTGACCGCCACGCGGGGCTGATCGCCCGACACCCGGCATCATTTGGTATACCGGACGCATGGGTGCCCGAAGGATGCTGTTCGTCGGCGCCGTCACGGCTGCACTGCTGACCACGACGGCGTGCTCGGCGGGCCTGCACCCGCCCGCGCCGCATTCTTCCTCGCCGACTCAGGAGGCCGCCATGACCGATGCCACCCGCGATCTGCTCGCCGCCGCTGAGGCCGGAGACGCCTCCGCCGTCGGGCACGCCCTGGATGCCGGCGCGGAGATCGAGGCGCGGGGATCCGGCGGCATGACGGCGCTGGTCGCGGCGACCAAGGCGAACCACGTCGACGCGGCCCGGGTCCTGATCGAGGCCGGGGCGGACGTGAACGCCAAGGACGACATCCAGGACTCCGCCTACCTCTACGCGGGCGCGCGCGGACATGACGAGATCCTCCGTCTGACCCTCGACAACGGCGCCGACCTGACCAGCACGAATCGCTTCGGCGGCACGGCGCTGATCCCCGCCTCGGAACGCGGGCACCTCTCGACCATCGAGATCCTGCTCGAAGCCGGCGTCGACCCGAACCACATCAATGACCTGAACTGGACGGCGCTGCACGAAGCGATCGTGCTCGGAGACGGATCCTCGACGTATGTCGACGTGGTGCGCACCCTGCTCGACGGCGGGGCCGACATCAGCATCCCCGACGGCGACGGCGTACTCCCGGTCGACCTCGCCTCGAGCCGCGGCTACGACGCGATCGTCGTCGAGCTCGAACGGTGATCGCACTCGACCCGTGGGCCTGGGCGGCGCTCGCCGTGGCCGCCGTGACGATCGGCATCTCGAAGACCGCCCTGCCCGGCGGCAGCATCCTGGCGATCGCGCTGTTCGCGGCCGTCCTGCCCGCACGCACCTCGACCGCCGCGACCCTGCTGCTCCTGATGGTCGGCGACCTGTTCGCCCTGTTCGCTTATCGCCGACACGCGCACTGGCCCACGCTGCTGCGGCTCGCCCCCGCGGTCATCGCGGGCCTGCTGCTCGGATTCGCCTTCCTCGCGCTCGCCGGCGACGGGGTGGTGCGCCGTGCGATCGGGGTGATCCTGCTGCTGATGATCGCCGTGACGCTGTGGCGCCGGTGGCGGCAGAGCAGAGCGGATGCCGTGGCAGCTCCCTCCAGTGGCGTCTTGCTCGCGGGCGCCTACGGCACGCTCGGCGGCTTCACGACCATGGTCGCGAACGCCGGTGGCCCCGTCATGTCGATGTACTTCCTGGCCACCCGCACCCCGGTGCAGGTGTTCCTCGGCACGTCCGCGTGGTTCTTCGCCATCATCAACGTGATCAAGGTGCCGTTCCTCGCCGGCCTCGGGCTCTTCGAGTCACCGGTTCTGCTGATGGATGCCGTGCTCGCCCCGCTCGTGGTGATCGGCGCGCTCCTCGGCCTGCGCGTCGCCCGCCGCATGAATCAGCGCGTGTTCGACCGCATCGTGATCGCGCTCACGATCATCGGTGCGGTCTACCTGCTGATCTGACCCCCCGCCCCTCCGGCTCCGGCTCCGGCTCCGACTCTGACCCCGCGAAAACGGAGACGAACCGGGTGAGGCGCGGCGCGGCGTGGCCCGACACGCGGTGCTGCAGACGGATGGTCTCCGTTTCGGCCTCGCGCTCAGGCCTCGCGCTCAGGCCTCGCGCTCAGGCCTTCGGGTTCGGCCTTCGGGTTCGGCCTTCGGATTCGGGGCGGCCGGGGGCTCAGTCGAGGAAGATGTCGGGGAAGAGAGCGCTGTCGGGGGTGCCGGGGATCGCAGCGTAGCCGGAGAAGTCGGTCACACCGTCGGCCTCGAGCACGTCCTCGACGATGAGCGTCTGCCCCGTGTACGACGCCGCGGGCTTGAGCAGCACGGCGTACGCGGCATCCGCATAGATGTCGGGCGTGCGGCTCGCAGCCATGACCTTGTCACCACCGAGGAGGTTCTGCACGGCCGCCGTCGCGATCGTGGTGCGCGGCCACAGGGTGTTGGCGGCGATCCCGTCGCGTGCGAACTCGGCGGCGAGTCCGAGGGTCGCCATGGTCATGCCGAACTTCGCGAGTGTGTATCCGGTGTGCGCGCCGAGCCACTTCGGGGTCGGGTTGAGGGGCGGCGACAGCGAGAGGATGTGCGGGTTCTCCGCGTCCTTCAGGATCGGCACCGCTGCGCGCGAGAGCATGAACGTGCCACGCACATTGACGTCCTGCATCAGGTCGTACTTCTTGGCGTTCAGGTCGAGCGAGCGCGAGAGGTCGATGACGCTGGCGTTGTTGATCACGATGTCGATGCCGCCGAACTCGCCCTGCGTCTTCATGACGGCTTCGGTGATGTCGTCGTCGTCGCGCACGTCACCGACGATCGGCAGGGCCTGACCACCCGCCGCACGGATCTGCTCGGCAGCGGTGTGGATGGTGCCCTCGAGCTTCGGATGCGGGGTGTCGGTCTTCGCGAGCATCGCGATGTTCGCACCGTCGGCGGCCGCCCGCAGCGCGATCGCGAGGCCGATGCCGCGGCTGCCGCCCGACATCAGGATGGTCTTGCCTGCAAGGGACATGGGTTCTCCTGGGTTCTTGATCGCGAAGGGGAATGGCAGACGCAGGGTCAGCGCGGCGCCATGCGGATGGCACCGTCGAGGCGGATGGTCTCGCCGTTGAGGTAGCCGTTCTCGACGATCTGCTGCACGAGCGCGGCGTACTCGTCGGGGCGTCCGAGGCGCGACGGGAACGGCACCTGCTGGCCGAGCGAGTCTTGAGCCGCCTGCGGAAGGCCCATCAGCATCGGGGTCTCCATGATGCCGGGAGCGATCGTGCACACGCGGATGCCGTAGCGGGCGAGCTCGCGTGCCACCGGGAGGGTCATGGCGTGCACGCCGCCTTTGGATGCGGAGTAGGCGGGCTGGCCGATCTGACCGTCGAACGCGGCGACGCTGGCGGTGTTGACGATGACGCCGCGCTCCTCATCGTGCAGCTCGTTCTTCGCGATCACGGCGGAGGCCTGCGAGATGACGTTGAACGTGCCGACGAGGTTGATGCGGATCACGCGCTCGAAGTCGGCGAGCACGGCCGGGTGGCCCTCGCGGTCGAGCACCTTGGCGGGCGGGGCGATGCCGGCGCAGTTCACGACCACGCGCAGCGGAGCGGCGGACTGCGCGGCTGCGACGGCCGCCTGCACCTCCTCGGCGTTCGTGACGTCGGCCGCGACGAACAGACCGCCGAGTTCGTCCGCGATCTCGGCTCCCTTCGACGAGGCGAGGTCGATGATCGTGACGTGAGCGCCCGCGGCGACGAGCCGGCGTGCCGTGGCGAGGCCGAGCCCCGAGGCTCCGCCGGTGACGAGTGCACCCTGTCCGCTGATCTGCATCTGATGTTCTCCTTCGAACGTCGTCGTGCGACATGCATTGATGGAACGCAGTCCCAGCCTACGTGGTTCTTGGTTTCACCACGAGCCGAGGTACGGCGTCGAGAGCGAGCCTACGACACCCGCCATCGCTCGGAGGAACGCGATAACCGGTGCAGGTAGGATCCGGAGAATGCGCCGCTCGCCCGGGATCGTCCGACCCGCAGGCGCCGTCGCACAGCCATTGATAATGCGGCTCATTACCACCGTGACCCTCGCACTCCTCTTGATCTTGGGCTTCACGGTGGTGGCCCACGGGCTGACGGACGGTAACGGCGCCGCGCCCTCTCTCGCCGCCACGGCCGTCGATGCCTTCGACCATGCGGCAGCCGCGGACCAGGAGCATGTCCCCGCCGCCGCTGCGGACATCGGGGCGAGCACCCTCGCCGGTGCCGCGCTGTGTGCACTCGGGGTGCTGTCTGCACTCGCCGTGCTGCTCCTGCGGACGCGTGCGACGCAACGACGTACGCCGATCACGCGACTCCGAGTCGGATCCGGCGCACGCTGTCGATCGTCCGCGTCGCACCTGCGTCCGCGTGTGACCGCGATCCCACTCCTCCAACTCGGTCTCTCCCGAACCTGATCCGCACCGGCCGCGCATGCACGGCCGCCTCCATCGCGCGTCGGCCTCCGCCGTCGACATCCCCGTCGACCTCCCGTGCCGACGCCCTGCGTCGACGTCGCGCATCGGCCGACCGCCGCGCGCACCCCCACCCGGATCCCGACACCCCTCACGATGCCGCGCCGTCTCTGCGCGGCATGATCCGAGACTCCGCCCTCTCGAACCTTCTGCTCGCACCCTCTCGAAGGAGACCCATGAACAGCCCCGTGGACAACGCCGATCCGCACCCTCCCGAACCACTGAGCCCCGAGACGAGACCGGGCATCCGGACGACTCGGCGCGCGGTGGGCGCGACCGTCATGGGGGCGGTGATCAGCGCCCTGACCCTGCTCGTCGCTGCTGAGTCGGCAGCCGCCCGCGTGCCGTACAGCGTCGTCGCCTCGGAAGCCGATACGCGCACGACGAGCCAGACGCCCGCGCCGGCGCCCTCCCCCACCCCCGCGCCGACCACCTCTCCCACACCTACCCCCACGCCCACCGCCGGGACGACGCACGAGCAGCAGAACGGCGAACGGAGAGTGCAGCGTGACGACCTCGGATTGCTCGGGGTCGTCTTCCTCGTCGGGATCGGCTTCATCCTCGCCCTCGGCGCGACCGGCGTGGTCTTCGCGGGGCGTGCGCGGCGTCGACGTGATCGGGCGACGCAGCCGGAGCCGTCCGATGAGACGTGAGAGCGTCCCGAGATACGCCGTCGCCTTCGTGATCGCCGGCCTGGTCGTCCTGATCGACCAGACCACCAAGGCCGCCGCGATCGCCGGGCTCAGCCTGACGCAACGGATACCCCTGCTGGGTGACGCGCTCGGCCTGCAGCTCGCCTACAACCCCGGGGCGGTGCTGTCGCTGGGCTCCGGGGCGACGTGGGTGCTGACCGTGGTGGGCGTGGGTGCCGTCGCCGTGCTGTTCGTCGTCGCGACCCGCGCACGCACGGAGTGGCGGGCCTGGGGGCTGGGCTTCATCCTCGGGGGCGCCATCGGAAACGTGCTGGACCGTCTGCTCGCTCCTCCCGGATTCGGTGTCGGTCACGTCACCGACTTCCTCGCGTACGGGAACTGGTTCATCGGGAACCTCGCCGACGTCGCGCTCGCGATCGGAGGCGTCGTCCTCGTCATCGGCATCTGGTTCCGTCACCGCGCGGAGACGCGGGACACGCAGCTTCCCGGTCGCCCGGACGGCTCGCGAGAGGGCACGAGCGGATGAACGACTGGATGCCGGACGCGCCACCGACGTTGTCCGACTTCGTCCTGCCGGCGCCGGGACCCTTCCCCGTCCTGCCCCTGGTGGCGGCCGTGCTGGCGGTCGCATACCTCGGCGGAGCGATCCGTCTGTGGCGGCAGCACCGCCGGTGGCCCGTCTGGCGCACGGTCGTGTTCCTCCTGGGCTGCCTCGCGCTCGCGGCGATCACCGGTCTCGGGGTCGAGGCGTACGGCTACGCGCTGATGTCGGTGTTCATGTTCCAGCAGCTCACGCTGATGATCGCGATCCCGCCGCTGCTGGTGCTCGGCTCACCGGGCACCCTGCTCCTGCGAGCCACACCACACCGCGGGCTGGGTACCGCCGTGCTGCATGCCGCGCACGGTGGACTCCGCAGCCGCGCCGCGCGAGGGATCCTGAGCCCGTGGATCGCCCTCCCGGTGTACCTGATCGCGTTCTACGGTCTGTATCTGGCCGGTCTCGCGGATCGGGTCCTCGCCGCTCCCGGCGGCCACATCGCCCTGGAGGTCGGGTTCCTCACCGTGGGCATCCTGTTCGCCATCCCCGTGCTGAGCTCCGACCCCCTCCCCGTGCGCCTCGGGCACGGCGGGCGGGCACTCGACGTCTTCGCCGAGGCCGCACTGCACGCGTTCTTCGGGGTCTTCCTGATGATGGCGACGACGATGCTCGTCGACCACTTCGTCGCACCGACCCTGGCCCTCGGGCTGGATCCGCTCGAGGACCAGCGTCTGGCGGGCGGTCTGGCATGGTCGTACGGCGAGGCGCCGACGCTGCTGATGCTCGTGTACGTCATGCATCGGTGGTTCCGTGACGACACCGCCCGCGCCGCCGCCGCCGATCGCTATGCCGATGCGCACGGCACGACCGAGCTCGACGCCTACAACGCCTACCTCGAACGTCTGCGCGACGAGCGCCGATGAACCGAGAACGTCGACGTCGGGCAGGATGGACGGATGAGCATCCCCTCCGCCTCACTCGACGTGCCGGCTCGGGTTCGCGAGCTCGCCCGCGGTGCCGCACTCGTGCCGGTCTGGCTCAACGGGATCGGCGGGCTCACGTTCCGCACCGACGACGGCCGGTACATCAAGTGGGGGCCGCTCGACGACGAGGCGAACATGCGCGACGAAGCCGAGCGCATGCGGTGGGCGCGCACCTGGATCGCGGTGCCCGAGGTGCTCGAACAGGGGCAGGACGACACGCACGAGTGGCTCGTCACCGTCGCGCTCGACGCGAGCAGTGCCGTCGACCCGCGCTGGGCCGACCAGCCCGAGACCGCGGTGCGGGCGGTGGGTGCGGGCCTGCGCGCGCTGCACGACGCCCTGCCTGTGGCCGAGTGCCCCTGGGAGTGGAGCACGCAGTGGCGGATCGCCAACGCTGCGGAACGAGGCACTGTCGTGTCGGAGGAGCTGCACCAGGCACCGCCGATCGACCGGCTGGTGGTGTGCCATGGCGATGCCTGCATGCCGAACACGCTTCTCGACGACGCCGGCCGTCCGACCGCTTTCGTCGATCTCGCGGCGCTCGGCGTCGCCGACCGCTGGGCCGACATCGCCGTGGCCTCGATGAGCACGATGTGGAACTTCGGATCCGGCTGGGAGGACACACTCATCGAGGCCTACGGGGTCGAGCCCGACCGCGTGCGCCTCGAGTACTACCGGCGGCTCTGGAACGAGTCCTGAGCGTGGCGCCTCCGTCCGCCGGCCGACCGCCGGTGTTCGGCCCGGTCATCGACGACATGACCCGGTGCGCGCACTACCGGGGCCCGACCGACATCATCGCGATCCGCTTCGCCTGCTGCGGCCACTACTACCCGTGCCACCGCTGCCATGAGGTGTCGGCGGGGCATCCGGCTGCGCAGTGGGCGCCCGAGCAGCACGACACCCGGGCGATCCTCTGCGGCGCATGCGGTCACGAGCTCACGATCAGCGAGTACTTCGCGGTGACGGCCTGCCCCCGGTGCACCGCCCTGTTCAACGAGCGATGCGCACTGCACCGGGAGCACTACTTCCAGATCGGAACCGGCGCCGGCAGTTGAGCCGAGAACTGAACCGCACGAAACCGCGGCCCGGTCAGCCCGTCGGCCCGATGATGAAGTTCCACTGTCCGGTGGCAACGGCCGCAGCGATCGCGACGCCGGAGATCGCGGCCCCGACGGCGAGGAGACCCCACTCCGCCGCGCCGAAGCGCGATTCGCGTGCCCAGGTGCGCGGACCGGGTGCGCCGAACCCGCGTGCTTCCATGGCGGTGGCGAGCTTGGCTCCGCGGCGGATCGACAGCACGAGCAGAGCGAAGGCCATGCCGAGAAATCGTCGGATGCGCCCGCGATCGGCGACGCCCCTGGCCCGGCGTGCGAGTTCGAGCGCTCGCCAATCGTCGAGGAAGAGGCCCACCATCCGGAGTCCGGCGAGCGCACCGAGCACGAACCGGGCCGGCAGCCGCAGGATCTGACCGAGACCGTCGGCAAGGTCGGTCGGGTCGACGGTGATGAACAGCACGACAGACGGCAGCGCGATCGCCAGCACGCGCAGCATCGTCGCGAGCGCGAGCGCGAGCGACCCCTCGCTGATGCGCAGCACGAACCAGTCCACGTAGACCACACCGCTGGTCTCGCCGTACAGCGCGATGGTCAGACCGGTCAGAGGCGCCGCGAGCCACACCGGCCAGGTACGCACCCAGAACTCGCGCCAGCCGATTCCGGCGAACAGGAACAGCACGAACTCGAGCACGAGGGCGACGGACGCCGACACCGGATCGAGTGTCAGGATCAGGGGCACCGCGATCAGTGCGCTCACCCCGAGCTTGGCGACCGGATTGACGCGGGCGATCGCCCCGGTGCGCGCGCGCGTGTCGAGCATGGTCACGCCGGACCCCCGAGCTCGAAGCGGGCGGCGTGCAGGGCCCGCGCGACCTCACCGTCGTGGGTGATCGTGACGACCGCGGAGCCTTCGTCACGAAGCGCCGCGAGCATCGCGACGAGCTCCGCCCAGGTGCGGGAGTCCTGCCCGAACGTCGGTTCATCGAGCATGAGCACGCGTGGCCGCGTCGCGATCGCGGCGGCGACCGTGAGACGGCGCTTCTCACCACCGGAGAGCGTGTACGGATTCGCGGCGGCGAGCGGCGTGAGCCGAAGCCTGGCGAGCAGCTCTTCGCTCCGGGCCGCGATCTCGTCCTCCGTCATGCCGAGGGCCCGCGGTCCTACTGCGAGCTCATCGCGCACGGTCTTCGCGAGCAGCTGGTGCTCGGGCTCCTGGAACACCATTCCTATTCGGGTCAGCAGATCGCGGGAGGTCCAGCGGATCGGCGACGGACCGGCACCGTCGGCGAGGGCGCTGGATGCGACGACCTCGCCTCTGGAGGGGACGAGGAGTCCGGCGAGGGTGAGACCGAGCGTGGACTTTCCCGTACCGTTGGGCCCGGTGATCGCGAGGGCCTCGCCCGCGTGCACCTCCAGATCGATGCCTGTCGCGACCGGATTGCCCTTGACCCGGGCGACGGAGAGCTCCCGTGCCGACAGCAGCGTCTCCCCCGCACGGCTCGCGGGGGGCGACGGCATCCGCGGAGGCCACCCCGGCACCCAGACGCCGTCCGTCGCGAGCCGGGATCCCTCACGCTGCAGCACCTCGCGCGGAGGGCCGTCGGCGACCACGCCCCCCGCACCGATCACGATCACACGAGTGATGAGCGGCAGCCAGACATCGAGGCGATGTTCCACGACGACGAGCGTCGCGGGCTGGGCCTCCAGCATCCGCTCCACCGCATCGCGAACCTCGATCACCCCCGCGGGGTCGAGATTCGCTGTCGGCTCGTCGAGCAGCACCAGACCCGGCCGCATCGCCAGCATCCCGGCGAGAGCGAGGCGCTGCTTCTGGCCACCGGAGAGGGCCTTGGTGGGGTGATCGAGCGGCACGTCGAGGCCCACCGCGTCCAGCGCCGCCGCGACACGCGTCCAGATCTCGGTCCGCGGCACTCCGAGGTTCTCGCAACCGAACGCGACGTCGTCGCCGGCCCGCGCCAGGATGACCTGCGAATCGGGGTCCTGGAGCACGAGCCCGGAACGGCCGCGCGTCGCCACGGCCGAAGCACCGTCGACGAGCAGGTCTCCCGCGCTCTCACCCTCTTCCTCACCGCCGAGCACGCCCGCGAGGCCGTGCAGCAACGTGGACTTGCCCGCGCCCGACGCGCCGAGCACCAGCACCCGCTCACCGGGCTCGATGCGGAATGAGACGTCGCGCAGAGCCCAGGCGATGCGACTTGCGTGACGCCACCCCCAGCCGCGCGCCTCGACGGCGGCCGGGACTGTCTGATCGACCGACATCAGACGCGGACGCGCGCCTCGCGCCCGGAGCCGAACCGATCGAGCGCACCCGTGGCGGCGATTCCGCGCGCCAGCACCCACGACAGCGCACCCGCGATGACGGCGCCCGAGATGACGGTGCTGACCAAGTAGATGATCGTGAAGGCGGGGCCGGAACCTGCGTACCAGAGCACGAGATTGTTGATACCGCCGGCAAGGGCGGCGCCCGCACCGGCGAGGATGGCGACCGGAAGCGACCAGCGACGGTAGAAGAAGAGCAGGAAGACCAGCTCGGCGCCGAGCCCCTGCACGAGACCGGCCTCGAGGGTGAGGAACCCGCCCCACTGGTTGCCGATGAGCGCCGAGACCACGGCCGCGAGCAGCTCGACGTAGATCGCCGCCCCCGCCTTGCGGATGATGAGTCCACCGAGCACGCCGGCGAAGAGCCACGGGCCGTCGAGGAGACCCTGGATGCCGGGAAGCAGGGGCTCGAGCAGGGCCTTCGGTCCGAGGTAGCCGACGTTCCAGGCCAAGAAGATCAGACCGGCGGCGACACCGATGACGCTGGCGACGACGATGTCGACGATCCGCCAGCGCAGATAGCTCCGGCCCGGGGTGTTCCCTGCCGTCTTCGCTGCGGCGGATGTGGACGTGGGCGTACTCATCTGAACTCCTCCCTGCGCTGGCATGACCCAGATCAGGTTCGACGGTCGAAGCGCGATTCGCTCCCTCTCAGCCCGGCTCGCCGGACTCCCGTGGTTGTGCTGAAGATCCTACCCGCTGGCGACACCCGCGTGGCGACAGTGCCGTGCGCCGCGGAACTCGCCCGGGATTGGGTACCGTAAACGAGTGACCGCTTCAGATCCCGCCGACGAGGCGACGGGCGTCGTCAGCGACGACGGCCCGGCGACCGCCGCCCCCTCCGGACCAGTCGATACTGCGACGGGCGGATCGGTGCTGACGGCCGAGCAGACATCGACGCACGCGCCGGAATCGATCGTCGCACCGGAGCCCGTGATCGCACCGGAACCGGTGCTCACCCCCGAACCGGCCGCTCCCCCTCTGACGAAGCCGCCGTTCGTCCCCCGCGAGCGTGTGACCCCTGAGACCTCCGACGAAGCCCTCGCGCTGCTGGATTCGACCGCACCCCAGTGGGCGGACGACACCGCCCCGGCCACAGCCCTGACCTGGGTGGACACCACGGCGGTCGCCGCGCACACCTCTGTCGCGACTCTCGATGAGACGTCGGAAGCCGAGCGCTCGAACGGCCTGCTGCGTGACGCCCGCCTTCGACCGGCCATCGCCCGTCCCGGCATCCTGGTCCCGCTCGCCACGCTGGTCGGCCTCGTCGCCGCGTACGCCGGGACCACGTTGCTGTGGCCGCTGCACGAGGTGCCACCCACGGTGCAGTCCGTCGAGTTCACGACCACTCCCGCTGCCGCCGCCACCGTCACCTGGCCGACCGAAGGTGCCGGCGCCGTCGGCATCGCGGGCATGACCACTGCGGCGTCCGTGCCCGACGCCGTGAGCATCGCCAGCATCACCAAGGTCGTGAGCAGCCTGATGGTGCTCGACCGCATGCCGCTGGCGGTCGGCGAGCAAGGGCCCGAGTTCTCCTTCACCCGCGCCGACAGCGTGAAGTACTGGGACTACCGGCGCAGCGACCAGTCCGCCCTCGACGTGCCGATCGGCGGCGTGCTGACGGAGTATCAGTTGCTGCAGGGAACCCTCATGGGGTCCGCGAACAACTACATCGACCGCCTCGCGACCGAGATTTGGGGTTCCGACCGCGAGTTCGCTCGGGCCGCCGAGGTGTGGCTGCGCGAACGTGGCCTCACCGGCATCACCGTCGTGACGCCGTCGGGCTTCGACGAGCGCAACGTGGCCACCCCCGAGGCACTGGTCACGCTCGGCGAGCGCGCGATGCAGAACCCGGTTTTCGCCGAGATCGTCGGCACCAAGTCGGTCGATCTGCCGGGCGCCGGCACGGTCGTCAACACGAACGGGATGCTCGACGATCCCGGCGTCGTCGGCATCAAGACCGGCACGCTCGTCGGCTGGAATCTGCTCACCGCCAAAGACGTGGTCATCGGCGACACAACCGTGCATCTCTTCGCCGCGGCGCTGAACCAGGCCGGCAACGAGCAGCGACTCGCTCTCACCCGTTCCCTGTTCACCGAAGCGGAAGCGGCGCTGGAGGCTCAGGCGCCCGCCGTAGCGAAGGACACCGTGGTCGGTCGGGTCACGACCCCCTGGGGCGAGAAGGTCGATGTCATCACCGAGTCGGACGCCGAGGTGGTGCTGTGGAACGGCGCGACCGCCACAGCCGCTGCGGCCTTCGACCTCGGCGACGCACGCGAGCAGGACGACGCGGTGGGCACACTGACCACGACCGGCCCGCTCAACACCGTCACGACGCCGCTGGTGCTGGCCGAAGATGTCGAGGGCCCGAGTCCCTGGTGGCGTCTGACCCACCCGCTCGAGTTGCTCGGCATCACCGCCGACCGCTCCTGACGCCCTCCGCGCCGACGCACACACGAGGACGCCCCACCCCGAGCGAGCGGGGTGGGGCGTCTTCGTGCGCGATGCCGGAGATCAGGAACGGTGGCCGGAACCGTCCGCCCCGTCTTCCAGCAGCGCCTGGGCTGCCGCCGTCTCGGCTGCGGGCACCTGAGCGCCCGCGGAGGCGCCGGCGACAGCGGCCGCAGCCTCCGCCCCCGTGCCTTCGGCATTGTTCGCATCGCCCGTCACGACGACGGGCGTCGTCCCGGTGAGAGCATCCTCGGCATCGATGTCGGTCGCCGCCTGTTCGAACTGCGACTGGTACAGACGCCAGTAAGCGCCCTGCGCGGCGATGAGCTCGTCGTGCGTGCCCTTCTCCACGATGTCACCGTGCTCCATCACCAGGATGAGGTCGGCGTCGCGGATGGTCGACAGGCGGTGCGCGATCACGAACGACGTGCGTCCTTCGCGAAGCGCGGCCATCGCGTGCTGCAGCAGCAGCTCGGTGCGGGTGTCGACCGCTGACGTGGCCTCATCGAGGATGAGGATCGACGGCTGCGCGACGAACGCGCGCGCGATGGTGATGAGCTGACGCTCACCCGCCGAGACGTTCGCGGCGTCTTCGTCGAGCACCGTGTCATAACCCTCGGGAAGGGCATGCACGAAGCGGTCGACGTAGGTCGCCTTCGCAGCGGCGAGAACCTCGTCATCGGTCGCGGTGGAGCGGCCGTAACGGATGTTCTCGCGGATGCTGCCGGCGAACAGCCACGGATCCTGGAGCACCATGCCGGTGCGAGAACGCAGTTCGTCGCGGGTCACCTCGGCGATGTCCTGCCCGTCGAGCGTGATGCGCCCGCCGCTGAGCTCGTAGAAGCGCATGATCAGGTTGACCAGCGTCGTCTTGCCCGCACCGGTCGGGCCGACGATGGCGACGGTCTGCCCCGGCTCCACCCGGAACGACAGGTCCCGGATGAGCGGACGCTCGGGCGTGTACGAGAACGCGACGTTCTCGAACTCGATGACGCCCTTGCCCTCGACCAGCTCGGGAGCGTCGGCGTCGTCCGCCTCCTGCTCGTCGGCGTCGAGCAGTTCGAAGACCCGCTCGGCGGAGGCCGTGCCCGACTGCACGACGGCGGCCATGCCACCCAGCTCGGAAAGCGGCTGCGTGAACTGCTGCGAGTACTGGATGAACGCCTGCACGTCGCCGAGACGGAGCTGACCGTTCGCGACCATCAGACCACCGAGCACCGCGATGCCCACGTAGCTGAGGTTTCCGACGAACATCATCGCCGGCATGATGATGCCGGAGAGGAACTGCGCCTTGAAGCTCGCCTGGAACAGCTCTTCGTTCTCGACCTGGAACTTGTCCAGAGCATCTTTCTCGCGACCGAAGACCTTCACCAGCGCGTGGCCGGAGAACGCCTCCTCGACGCGGGCGTTCAGTCGACCGACCTTGCGCCACTGGGTGCCGAAGGCCTTCTGCGAACGCGGTCCGATGATGCCGAAGATGACGCCCATGAGCGGCAGCGTGATGAGGGCGACGAGCGCGAGCTGCCACGAGATCGAGAACATCATCACGAGCACGCCGATCACCGTGAGCACCGAGGTGAGTGCACCCGAGAGCGACTGCTGCATCGTCTGCGTGATGTTGTCGATGTCGTTGGTGACGCGCGAGATCAGCTCACCGCGCTGCACCTTGTCGAAGTACGCCAGCGGCAGACGGTTGATCTTCGCCTCGACCGACTCACGAAGGCGCCACATGGTGCGGACCATGATCACGTTGATGACGTAACCCTGGATCCAGGTGAGGAAGGCCGCGGCCACATAGATGCCGAGCACGGCGGCGATGACCAGACGCAGCGCGTCGAAGTCGATGCCCTGGCCGACCGTGAAGTCGCCCAGCGCGCCGACCTGATTCGCGAAGTCGTCCTGCCCACCCGCCCGCAGCGCCTCGACGACGACGTCCTGCGACGTGCCGGCAGGGAAGCCGGGGAAGCCGTCGGTCGGCTGTCCGAGCTGGATGGAGATGAAGCCCCGATAGACGAGGTTGGTCGCCTCGGCGAGAACCTTGGGAGCCGCGACCGTCAGCACGACGCCGATGGCGCCCAGGATCGACACGAAGACGAACCAGATGGCCGACGGCTTCAACAGCCCGATCATGCGCGCGAAGCTCGGACCGAAGTTGTCGGCCTTGCCCGGCGCGACGCTGTCCCAGTCGCCGGAGTTCTGACGCGCCTGCTCGGCGAGCTCGGCCTCGTACTTCTCCTCGGCGCTCAGCTCGACCTCGGCGACGGCCGCTGCCGCCTTACCGCGGCCGCGCTTGGGCCTGGTCTGCTCGTTGTTCTGCTCGCTCATGCGTCCACCCCCAGCTGCGACTCGACGATCTCTCTATAGGTATCGCTCGTCTCGAGCAGCTCCTCATGTGTGCCGACGCCGACCATGGTTCCGCCGTCGAGGACGACGATGCGGTCGGCATCGGTGATGGTGGAGATGCGCTGGGCGACCACGATCTTCGTCACATGCGGCAACTCCCGCCACAGCGCCTGGCGGAGCCGGGCGTCCGTCGTGAGGTCGAGGGCCGAGAACGAGTCGTCGAAGACCAGGATCTGCGGCTGGTGCACGATCGCGCGGGCGATCGCGAGTCGCTGACGCTGACCACCCGAGACGTTCGTACCGCCCTGGGCGATGCGGGAGTCGAGACCGTCGGGCATCTCCTCGACGAAGTCGCGACCCTGTGCGATGTCGAGCGCGTGCCACAGCTCTTCATCTGTGGCCTCTTCACGGCCGTAGCGCAGGTTCGATGCGACGGTGCCGGTGAAGAGGAACGGACGCTGCGGCACCAGGCCGATGCTGTCCCACAGTGACTCGACATCGGCCTCGCGCACGTCGGTGCCCCCGACGTGCACGGAACCACCCGAGACGTCGAACAGACGTGGGATGAGCGACACGAGGGTCGTCTTGCCGGAGCCGGTGGATCCGACGATCGCAACGGTCTCGCCCGGCTGCGCGGCGAAGCTGATGCCGGTGAGCACGGGGGAATCGGCACCGGGGTACGTGAACTCGACGTCATCGAGCGCGACGGATCCGGGGACCGGGAACTCGGTGACACCGTTCTCGGGGCGGACCAGCGTGGACTCGGAGTCGAGCACCTCGCCGATGCGCTCGGCCGAGACCGCGGCACGCGGGATCATCATCGCCATGAAGCTCGCCATGATGACGCCGCCCATGATCTGGCCGATGTACTGCATGAAGGCGAACAGCGTGCCCACCTGCACCGTGCCGTTGTTGACCTCGATGCCGCCGAACCAGATGACCGAGACGACGGTGACGTTGAGGATGAGCATGAACAGCGGGAACAGCAGCACGAAGAGCGAGCCGACCTTGCGGCCGACGACCATGATGTCGGTGTTGGCGCCGCGGAAGCGATCTTCCTCGATGCGTTCGCGAACGAACGCACGCACGACGCGCACGCCGGTGAGCTGCTCGCGCATGATGCGGTTGACGTTGTCGAGCTTGCCCTGGTAGCTGCGGAACAGCGGCACCATGCGGCCGATCACGAGAGCGGCCAGGATCAGCAGCAGCGGCACCGAGACGGCGATGAGCCAGCTGAGGCCGACGTTCGTCTGAACGGCGAAGATGATGCCGCCGATCGCGAGCAGCGGGGCCGTGACCAGCATGGTCGCGCCCATCATCGCGAGCATCTGCACCTGCTGCACATCGTTCGTGTTGCGGGTGATGAGCGAGCCGGCGCCGAACTGCGAGACCTCGCGCTCGGAGAAGCCGCTGACCTTGCCGAACACGTCGGCGCGGATGTCGCGACCGGCGCCCATCGCGGCGCGCGCGGCGAAGTAGGTAGCGGTGACCGAGGCGATGATCTGCCCCAGCGAGACCGCGAGCATGAACAGACCGGTGCTCCAGATGTAGCCGGTGTCACCGCGGGCGACGCCCTTGTCGATGATGTCGGCGTTCAGGCGCGGGAGGTAGAGGGTCGCTGCCACGCTGGCGAGCTGGAAGACCAGCACCGCGAGCAGCAGCCATCGGTATCGGGAGAGATAGCGGAGGAGAATTTTTCCCAGCACAGGCGGACTTTCTAGGAAGGATGGAACGGCGGATTTCTCGGCAGACGGATGCCGACCGACAATCGGCCACAAGACAGAGTGCCACGATCCGCGGACATTCGTATCCCCCTCACGGTGGACCTTCGCTCACAGCGAACCGCTTCTCCCGCCGGTCTGCGGTTTCTGCACGCGGGCGAACAAGACCGGCGAGACCGATCTCCCCTTCTTTGTGTTTACGCGTTGATACAACTTGTGATAAACATATGACACAAAAGAGGACGGACTCTCCATGATCGCGACCACCGCATCTTCGCTCGCAACGGCAGACCGGATCCCCGTCGGCTCCGGGCTGCCGGATCCCTGGCAGTTGTTCGGTGCTCTCCTCTCGATGCCCTGGGTCTCCCTGATCCTCGCGGCGATCATCGCGGTCGGTGTCTCCATCTCTCCCCGCTGGCGAACGCGGACCTCGACTCGCGCGCGCCTCGCCCCGGGGGTATCCGGCGGGATCTTCGCGCGCTACGCGCCAGAGCATCGCACCCTCGGCATCGTGGCACTCTCGGTGATCGCTCTCTTCGTCACCGAGAGTCTGATCACCGGGTACGCCGTGAACCTCGACGGCGTCGTCTCGTGGTGGCGGTATGCACTGCCGGTGCTCACCGCCGGTGTCGGCGTGGCCGCCCTGACGTTCCTGATCACGACGCGGGGCAGCACGCCGCCGGAGCATCCCATCGTCTCCGCACGCCGTACCTGGCTGACCTTCAGCTCTCCTCTCGACTCGACGGGAACCGCCGTCACGGTCCTCGTGCTCACCGCCACCACGCTGCTCGCCGGGCTCGCCTCCTCGAACATCGACGGCGGTCCGTACGTGTTCCTCGAGATCGCAGTGCCCAACGAGACGATCGATCCGATCCGGCCGTGGTTCTACGGCTGGGCGTACGGAGTCCCCGTCCTGATCTGCACCGGAGCACTCGTCGCCGTGACCGTCGCCGCACTGCATGTCAACGCGGCGCGCCCGTTTCTGCGCCCCGCCGGCGTCCTCGCCGAGCAACAGGAACGACGCGACATCGCACAGGGCATCACCCGGATCGCGACGTCCGGCGCTCTTCTCGCTCTTGCGGGGGCATGGCGATTCATCGCCGAAGCCGGTTCGATCAGTGGCCTCGCAGTCGAGGGCGATGGCCGCAGCGACTCCTACGAGGCCTTCTGGCGATACGGAGAAATCGCGGCGGTCGGCGGATGGCTGGCGCCGGCTCTCGAGATCACGGCGTTCATCCTCCTTCTCCTCGTGAGCGCACAGCTGTGCCCGCCGGGATACGACACAGAACCGACGGGCGTCGCGGAGCGCTCGGGCGACCGGGAAGCCGCACGGTGAGCCCCGCTCCCCGACTGTCACCGACCGACGACGCGAACCCGGCGCTGGACATCTACCGGCAGCTCCGCGGTCTCATCGTCTCGGGACAGCTCGGCGCGGGAGAGCGACTGCCGACGGTCCGACAGACGGCGAGCGACCTGGGTGTCGCCCCCGGAACCGTGGCTCGTGCATACAAGATGCTCGAAGGTGAGGGGCTGGTCGTCTCTCGCACCGCTGCGGGCACCCGGGTCGCCGAGACCGCGGGGGTTCTTCCCACCTCGGTGATCCGGCGCATCCGCGAACTGGTCGACGAGGCCGGCTCGGCCGAGGCGGATCCAGATGACGTCATCGACGTGCTCCGCGCGATCTGGCAGTCGCGATCGACCGCCGACACTGTCCCCGCATCCTCCGTGTAAGCCCGCCTCAGAACAGAACCGTTTCAGAACAGGGCAGGCTGCGGAACGTACCCGCGCGCAGGGGCGCCGGCGTCCGACGCGAGCTCGGCCAGCGTCGGCGGGTCCCATTTCGGATCGCGGTCCTTGTCGACGATCTGCGCCCGGATGCCCTCGACGAGATCGGGGTGCTCGTTCACGAACCACAGCACACGGCGGTACTCGCCTTCCAGCGCGGCACGAAGCCCCGGCAGTTCGCGCGCTTCGCGGATCGCATCGAGCGTGACGGTGAGGCCGGTCGGCGCGAGTCCCTCCAGAAGATCCGCGGTCGTGACGGCTTCCGTCGTGCCCTGGGCCTGCAGGCGTTCGATGATCTCGATCACAGTGGGAGCGGAGAAGGCCTCGTCGATCCATTCTCTCGATGCGGGCAGCTGCGAGGGCTCCGGCGTCTCGTCGAACAGCAGCACGATCTCGCTGGGACCCGTGGGATCGGCGCGATACGCGAGAGCCTCGCTCAACGCGTCGAGGCGATCCGACGGCACGAAGTGGTCGGCGAAGCCGAGATACACGGCATCCGCGCCGCTCATCGCCGCCCCGGTGAGGCCGAAGTACTCGCCGAAGCGCCCGGGGGCACGGCCGAGAAGCCAGGTGCCGCCGACGTCGGGCGTGAATCCGATGCGCGTCTCCGGCATCGCGAGCTTCGAGCGCTCCGTGACGATACGGATCGCCGCGTGCCCGGCCAGGCCGATGCCTCCACCCATCGTGATGCCGTCGGCGAAGGACACCACAGGTTTGGGATACTCGGCGATCATCGCGTTCAACGCATACTCGGCGCGGAAGAACTCGGCGGTCTGATCGGCCTGCCCCGCGACGATCTGCGCATGCAGGGCGCGCACGTCGCCGCCGGCGCACATGCCACGATCTCCCGCTCCGTCGAGCAGCACGATCTGCACGTCGGTGTCGTCGCGCCAGGCGTCGAGCGCTGCGGTGAGGCTCTGGATCATGTCGACGTCGAGGGCGTTGATGGCCTCGGGGCGGTTGAGCGTGAGCCGCCCGAGAGCCCCTTCGGTGCGGACGAGAACGCGGGATGCAGCGTGAGAATCGGTCACGCTGGCCAGGCTACCCCTTTCGGCAAGGGCAGGAATCCGCGCGAAATGCGGGATCCGACAGGCTTTTCCGGCAGGATAGGGAGGAACTGTTCAAATGCGACGAGAGGTCACGGATGCCTGAAGGACAGGTGCTCGAGTTCACGCACGTGACGAAGCGCTTCAATGAGGTGACCGCTGTCTCGGACTTCTCCGCGCGCGTCGAGCCCGGAGCCGTCACCGCCTTCCTCGGCCCGAACGGAGCCGGTAAGACCACCACGTTGCGCATCCTGCTCGGCCAGGTGCGCGCCACGTCCGGCACGGCGACGATCGGCGGCACGGCCTATGCAGAGCTCCGCCAGCCGTTGCGCACGATCGGCGCGGTGCTCGAAGAGACCGTCTACCGTCCTCGTCGCACCGCCGAACGCCAGCTGACCATCGCCGCCAAGGCGAACGGCATCCCGCTGGCACGCGTCGGCGAGGTGCTCTCGCTGGTCGGCCTCGAGGGCGAGGGCGACTCGCGCATCGGCGGCTTCTCACTCGGGATGCGCCAGCGACTCAGCGTCGCCCACGCGCTTCTCGGCGACCCCGGCGCCCTGGTCTTCGACGAGCCGGCCAACGGGCTCGACCCCGAAGGCATCCGCTGGATGCGTCTCCTGATGCGTCGCCTCGCCGACGAGGGGCGCACGGTCCTCGTGTCCTCGCACGTCCTCAGCGAAGTCGAGCAGGTCGCCGACAATGTGCTCGTGCTCTCGAAGGGCGAGCTCGTACTGGCCAGCGGCATCGAGACGCTCGCCGACACGAAGGGCGGCTCCGTCATCGTGGACGCCGCGGATCGCGCGGCCCTGACGGCAGCGCTCGCTGCTGCCGGTTTCGACATCGAAGTGCTGCGTTCGGGCCTGACGGTGAGGGGTGGAGACGCCGGCACGGTCGGAGCCATCGCTGCCGATGCGGGCATCGCTCTGAGCACCCTGGTGCAGCGCGGACCGACGCTGGAAGACGTCTTCATCGACCTCATGCGCGGTGGCCGGTTCGTGCCGAACGCTCCCGCAGCGCCGCCCCAGCTTGCCGCGCCGACCGCTCCCGAAGCGACATCCCCCGACGAGGCGGCTCCAGAAGCGACAGCTCCCGCGCCCGCCGACTCCGTGGTCGCCATCCCCGTGGCTGCAGCTGCTGCCTGGGCGGCCGAGGCCGCCGCTGCTCCCGCAGGTGAGGCCGTGACCGACGACCTCGCCGCATCCATCGCCACCGAGGTTTCCGAGGTTTCCGAGGTTTCCGAGGACGAAAGCGTGGAGAGCGCGGAGAGCGCTTCGGACGAATCGCCTGCAGACGCGGCTTCCGCCGACGTCATCGCGACCGAGGAGACGCCGTCCGAGGAGGCACCCCTCGAAGAGACGCCCGTCGTAGCGGCCGCTGTCGACGAAGTTCCCGGCGAAGAAGTTCAGGTCGAGGAGGCTCCTGTCGAGAAGTCGGGCGACGTCGCCTCGGGTCCGTTCGAGGCGGACGACGCTTCGACCCTCAGAGGGCAGTCCGCCGACGAGCAGCCCCCGGCCCGATCCTTCGATGAGATTCTGTTCGGTGCTGCCACACCAGCGGACGCCGCGGATATGACGGAGGCACCCTCCGATCTGGCCTCCGGCGACGACGACCACAGCGGGGTCGAGATCTTCGCGGACCTCCACGACGCGTCGGGCACCGGTGAATCGGATGCCACGCCTTCCGACGACGCCGCAGCCTCCCCTGCTGACTCCGACCCCCGCGCCGCGGCAGTGAGCTCCATGCTCGCCGCCGCCGCTCGCGCGTACTACGAGGACGAGCCGAAGGACTACCCGCTGAGCGCCGAGGACCAGGCTTCGGAGAACGCCGTCTCGGAGAACGAAGGCTCGGAGAACGAACGCGACGAGAGCGCGCACTGGAGCGTCGCGTCCACCGGCGTGATCGACACCGTGCCCTTGGCCGAGGCTTCCGCGGAAGCCGACGATCCGGCCCCCGAGGCGTCTGACGCCGAGGCTCACGCGGAGAATCCGGACGGGAACGACGCCGGGCACGACGGCGCCGCCGCCGAGACTCCGGACGAGCACGTCGGCGACAACAACGAAGGCGAGCACACCGACGAGGGCCATCACGGCGAGCACGCCGACGAGGACCACGACGGCGATAACCACGACGACGATAACCACGACGACGCCGGGCACACCGACGGCGAGCACCATCACGGCTGAGCGACTCGGCTGATGCGAACGCCCTCCTGACCTGTGAGTCGGGAGGGCGTTCTACGTTCCCGAGGACGCCACGCATCGGGGCGGACCTCCGGCGACGCGGGCGTCCGGCGGGCCGAGGGTGTCAGGCGGGCCGAGGGCGGATGACGGGACGGCGGCGGCCCTTCGAGACCGGGACCGGTGCCGTCGCCACGATCTCCTCGACGTTCGCCGGTTCAGTCGACACATCGAGCCGCAGTGCCTGCGTGAGCGCGAGTCCGTGGCTGGTGGTGAGGATCAGGCGACGGTACTGCTCGTCGTCCTCGAGGTCGATCACGACGCTCGGACGACGCCGACGGATCAGCACGAAGTCGAGACTGCCCGCGGCCTTCCAACTGCCTGCCGCGAGAACACCGGGGATGTGCGTCCCCGGGTTCGGGACGCCGCGGAGCCAGGTCCAGGCGTCTTCCGTCAACTGCACCTTGGTGATGGTGTCGCGCGCGATACGGAGGTTGTCACGGTGGAAGGTGGCGGCACGTTCGATCGGCGAGAGCACGACCTCCAGTTGCGTCTGGTCCAGCAACAACGTCACCATGTCCCCCAGTCTGCCAGCGCGGCCCTGCCAGTTGTCTGGAAGTTGCTCACAGGAACGCAACGATCCCTTGTCGATCAGCACCAGTCATCATCATTCCCCTTCCGAGTTTCGAACATATGTACTATACTCGACGCATGGCCGCATCCGCGAACGACACCGATCAGCGTGAAGCGCTGCTCGATGCCTGGGTCGAGAAGCGGCGAGACATCGCGATACTCGAAGCAGAAGCCTCGGCCCTCCTCTCCGATCGGCTGCGTCTCCTCGACGATGATGTCCGGGAGCATCCGCAGCATCGCGAGTCGATCCATCGGTCGACGGTCGCCGAGTACTCGGCCGCCGGCCGCATGTCGAAGGGCAGCGTCGAGTACGCATTCACCGACGCCCTCTTCCTCGACGCCGAGCACCCCATGGTTCGCGATGCGTTCCGCCGGGGTGCGATCAGCGCCGCACATGTCCGAGAGATCGTGCGTGAGGGAAGCATCGTGCGGCAGGGCGTCCGCGAGGGGCGAAGCGACGCCGACACTCTCGCCCTCGACGACACGGCCGCGATCGTCGTGGCCGAGCACGATTCCCCCGCGCGCACTCGCACGACGGTGCGCCAGATCGCCTCGTCCCTCGCCGGCGAGACCGTGGTCGAGCTTCACCGGCGCGCCCACCGAGAACGATCGGTCACGCTGAGGTCCCTCGACGACGGCCTCGCACTGCTGCAGGTCGTGCTTCCCGAGCACCTCGCCCACGCGATCCTCGACCGCCTGACCCGGCTCGCGCAGCATGTCATCGACACGCGTGACGATCGCACTCCTGGTGCCGGTGCGGTGACGAAGCTTCGCCCGGACGAGCTCGACTCGTGCGCCGATCACCTTCCCCCGCACGGCCAGGCCGCTGACGACACCCGATTCGATGCACATGTGATCTTCGGCAACGGGGTGACCTTCACGACCGATCCGTCCGTCGACGGCGCCCACGTCCCGACAGACGGGCGCGGCATCGATGCGATCCGTACCGATCTGCTGAGCGATCTACTCCTGACCACCGATCCCTCCGCGGCGAGGGGCACCGCGCTGGAAAGCATCCAGGCTCGCCTTCAGGTCACGATCGCTGCCGAGACGCTGGTCGGGGCTGACGACCGACCGGCCGAACTCGATGGCATCGGCGCGCTGCATCCCGACGTCGCCCGCGACCTCGCCGGTCGCCACGGCGGGTGGTCCCGCCTCTTCCTCGACCGCACCGGAATCGTGACGGCCACGGCCGCGTACGCGCCGACGGCGGCGATGCGACGACATCTTCAGGCCCGCGACCAGCACTGCCGATTCCCCGGCTGCCGAACACCGATCCACAGGTGCCAGATCGACCACAACCACGACCACGCCAAGGGCGGGCGCACGTCGATCGACAACCTCAGTCACTTCTGCGTCGGACACCACTCACTGAAGCATCCCGGCATCGTCGAGAAGCACCGCTGGCATGCAAGGCAACTCCCCGGAGGCGATATCGAGTGGACCAGCCCACTCGGCCGTGTCTACACCGACGCCCCGCCGCGCCGTGTCATGTTCATCTCGCGGTGACACCCGCCTGACCGAGCCCGCACTACCGAGACGCCCGCCCGACTGTGGCCGCGCTACCGAGACGCCCGCCCGACTGTGGCCGCGCTATGGGCGCGCCGCGGCGGCAGCGGCCGCAGCCACCGGAAGGGCGGCCTCGATCTGCTGCAGTTCCTCTTCGCCGTGCGCGGCGGTCAGGAACCAGGCCTCGAACACGCTCGGCGGAAGGGCCACGCCCTGCTCGCGCAGCGAGTGGAAGAAGGGCGCGTAGCGGAACGACTCCTGCGCCTGGGCTTCGGCATAGTTCTGCGGCGCCGTGGCCCGGAACGAGGCGTTGAACAGGTTGCCGGCGGTCGCGACGGCGTGCGTGACACCCGCCGACGTGAGCGCGGCGTCGAGCGCGGTCGCTACTCGGGCAGATGCAGCGTCGACCGTCGCGTAGACCTCTGGAGTGGCGAGCCGCAGTGTCGCGAGACCCGCAGCGACCGAGAGCGGGTTCCCGGAGAGCGTCCCTGCTTGGTAGACCGGGCCGAGCGGCGCGAGCAGATCCATGACCTCGGCACGTCCACCGAGCGCGGCCAGCGGCATGCCCCCGCCAACCACCTTGCCGAACGTGAAGATGTCGGGCAGATAGTCCTCGCCCGCGGCGGCCTGCAGACCCCAGAAGCCTGCCGGGTGCACCCGGAATCCGGTGAGCACCTCGTCGAGGATCATCAGCGCACCGTGGGCGTGGGCGGTCTCGGCGATCAGCCGGTTGAATCCGGGGAGTGGAGCGACGACGCCCATGTTCGCCGCCGAGGCCTCGACGATGACGGCGGCGATCCGCTGACCGTGCTCGGCGAACACCGCAGCCAGCGCATCCGGCTCGTTGTACCCGATCACGAGGGTCTGTGCGGCGACCGGCGCCGGGACGCCGGCCGATCCGGGGAGCGCGAGCGTCGCGACCCCGGAACCCGCCTCGGCGAGAAGACCGTCGGAGTGCCCGTGGTAGTGGCCGGCGAACTTCACGAGCAGGTCGCGACCGGTGGCACCGCGCGCGAGGCGGATGGCCGTCATGGTCGCCTCGGTGCCCGTGGAGACCAGGCGCACGCGCTCGACGGGTCGGGTCTCGCCGAACCGCACGCGATCGGCGATCAGCGCAGCCAGTTCGACCTCGCCCTCGGTCGGAGCACCGAACGAGAGTCCCAGGGACGCGGCCTCCTGCACCGCGGCGACGATCTCCGGGTGCGCATGGCCGAGGAGGGCAGGACCCCACGAGGCGACGAGGTCGACGTACTCGCGACCAGCGGCATCGGTGACCTTCGCGCCCTTCGCCGAGGCGAGGAATCGCGGCGTCCCGCCGACCGAGCCGTAGGCGCGCACCGGAGAGTTGACCCCACCGGGGATCACCGCACGGGCAGCGGAGAACAGGTCGTCGTTGCGGTCGGTCATGAAGGAGAACTCCTCGGAGAGATCAGTCGCGCAGCCAGCGGGCCGCTTCGGTGGCCCAGTAGGTCAGCACCGCATCCGCACCGGCACGGCGGATGGAGAGAAGGGACTCGAGAACGGCGGCACGACGGTCGATCCAGCCGTTCGCACCGGCGGCCTCGATCATCGCGTACTCGCCCGAGACCTGATATGCCCACACCGGAATGCTCACGGTGTCGCGCACCTCGCGCAGCACGTCGAGGAACGCCATCGCCGGCTTCACCATGACGATGTCGGCCCCCTCGGCCTCATCGACGACCGCCTCGCGCACGCCCTCGCGCCGGTTGCCCGGGTCGAGCTGATACGTGCGACGATCACCCGTCAGCTGAGAGTCGACGGCCTCGCGGAAGGGTCCGTAGAAGGCACTGGCGTACTTCGCGGCATACGCGAGCAGGAGGGTGTCGGTGAACCCCTCGGCGTCGAGCGCCCGGCGGATCACCGCGACCTGGCCGTCCATCATCCCGGAAAGCCCCAGCAGCTGAGAACCTGCGCGCGCCTGTGCGAGCGCCATCGAGGTGTACCGCTCGAGAGTCGCGTCGTTGTCGACGGAGCCGTCGGCTGCGAGCACGCCGCAGTGACCGTGGTCGGTGAACTCGTCGAGGCAGAGGTCGGTCTGCACGACGAGCGCGTCGCCGACCTCGGCGGCCAGGGCCTCGGTCGCGACGTTCAGGATGCCACGCGGATCGTCGGCTCCCGACCCGACGGCATCACGGACGGCGGGCACGCCGAACAGCATCACGCCGCCGACTCCGGACTCTGCAGCCTCGACCGCCGCCGCGCGGAGCGAATCCAGGGAGTGCTGCGCGACGCCGGGCATCGAGCCGATCTGCACCGGCTCGGAGATGCCTTCACGCACGAAGAGCGGAAGCACGAGCTGTCGCGGATGCAGCGAGGTCTCGCGCACGAGGTCGCGCACCGCACGGGACTGCCGCAGGCGCCTCAGCCGAACGTCGGGAAAGCTCACGGTGCGAACTCGTCGGCCGCATGCGGAAGAGTGAAGTGCGATACCGCGTCGATGAGCGCGTCGACGGTCTGCCGGTCGGCGACGACCGACACGGGCAGACCCGCACGCTGCGCGTCTTTCGCGGTCCGCGGTCCGATCGCGGCGAGCAGCGTCTCGTCGGGGATCTCCGGGAACTGCTCACGCACCTGCTCGGCGACCGATCCGCTGGTGATCAGGATCGCGTTGATCCGGCCGTTCTCGACGTCGCGGCGGATGCGCTCCGTCACCGGCACTCCCACGGTGCGATAGGCGACGACGCCATGCACGTCATGACCCGCCTCGGAGAGCAGCCGGCTCAGCACCGGCTTCGCGATCTCGCTGCGCAGGGCCAGGATGCGGCGCGGCTCCTTCTCGAGGGCGATGAGCTGCTGCGCCATCCCCTCAGCGGAGTTGTCCTGCTCGGGAACCAGCGTGACCTCGTAGCCGACCGCTTGCAGAGCCGCGGCGGTCGTCTCACCGACGGCGGCGATCTTGGTCGTGCGCGGCACGATCGCTCGGTGCGCGAAGAGCACGTCGACGGTCGTGGCACTGGTGACGGTCAGCCAGTCGAACTCCCCCGCGGCCAACTGCGCCAGGGCGGAGTCGAGCGTCGCCTGGTCGGTCGTCGGGGCGAAGTTGATGAGCGGCGCGACCACCGGCACGGCGCCCAGCGCGCGCAGGCTCGCGGCGACACTGTCGCCCCACGGCCCGCCACGGGGTACGAGGATTCGCCAGCCGTCCAGCGGTCGGTCCTGCTTGATTTCGGAAGTGGTCATGAGGATTGCTCTCGGGATACGAGGCCGGCCGCCCCTTGATCGAGCAGCCGACGGGCAACAGTGAACCCGAGCTCGCGCGCTGCGTGCATCGGGTCTGCACCATCGGCAGCATCCGCTCCATTGCCACTGCCGTTCCGACGAATATACTCCCCGTTCAGGTCTTCGGTGACGTCGAGGCCGATCCGGCGCCCTCCGTCAGCGGCGTAGACGACCGCCCTGACCCGGACCGAGGAGCCGTCCACCACCGCGTGCGCGGCCATCGGCGCCTGGCATCCGGCATCCAGTCCCTGCAGGATCGCGCGCTCGACGGTGATGGCCAGACGGGTGTCGGCGTCGTCGAGACCGGCGAGCGCCGCACGCAGGTCTTCCGGTGCATCGGCACGGGTCTCGACGGCGAGCGACCCCTGGCCGGGGGCGGTCGGCCACTCGGCGAGACCGAGCTCTTCCCGCCGCAGCGGAGATTTCGCTCCGAGCCTCGAAAGGCCCGCTGCCGCGAGGATCACGGCGTCCAACTCACCGGAGGCGACCCTGGCCAGCCGGGAGTCGACGTTGCCTCGGATATCGACCACCTCGGCACCCGGTGCACGGCGGTGCACCTGGGCGATACGACGGGGCGAGCCGGTACCGACGGTGCTGCCGGAGCGCAGTTCGTGCAACGCGATGCCGTCGCGGGTGAGGACCACATCGCGCGGATCCTCACGCTTCGGCGTCGCCGCGATCACGAGGCCATCGGGGATCGCCGTCGGCAGATCCTTCAGCGAGTGCACGAGGAAATCGCACTCCCCCGCGAGCAGGGCCTCGCGAAGGCGTGTGGCGAAGATGCCCTGACCGCCGATCTCGGAGAGCGAGGCACGGTTCGTGTCGCCCTCGCTGGTGATCGGGACGAGCTCGACCCGGCGCCCCGAGAGCTTCTCGAGAGCGACGGCGACATGACCCGACTGCGCCTGCGCGAGCGCGCTGCGACGGGTACCCAGACGGATGGGGGTGCTCATGCGCTTACTGGAGGACGTCCGCGATCTCGTCGAACCGGAGCCTGCGCCCGGTGTAGAAGGGCACCTCCTCCTTCACGTACCTGCGTGCGTCGGTGTAGCGGAGGTCGCGCATCATGTCGACGAGGTCGGTGAGCTCATCGGCCTCGAGCGGAAGAAGCCACTCGTAGTCGCCGAGCGCGAAGGAGGCGACGGTGTTCGCCAGCACTCCCGTGAAGGCGGCACCCTTGCGCCCGTGGTCGGCGAGCATCTTGCGACGCTCCTCCTCCGGCGCGAGGTACCACTCGGGCGTGCGCACGAACGGGTACAGGCACAGCCAGTCCTTGGGATCGACTCCGCGGAGGAAGCCCGGGACGTGCGCACGGTTGAACTCGGCGTCACGGTGCACGCCCATCACGTTCCACACCGGCAGGAGAGATCGCAGCAGCTCGGTGCGACGGAGGCGACGCAGGGCCTTCTGCAGTTCTTCGGCGGTCTCACCGTGCAGCCACACCATGAGGTCGGCGTCGGCCTTGAGACCGGAGACGTCGTAGAAGCCGCGCACGGTCACGCCGGAGTCCTCGATGTAGGAGACGATCGTCTCGAGCTCGGTCGAGTCGTTCTCCGTCACGGGGACGTCGGGGTTTCGTCGCCAGACAGCCCAGAGGGTGAAGCCGGACGGGTTCTCATCGCGCTCTTCGGACATCATGCTCCCCAGTCTGCCTCGTTTGCGCAGGAGCCGCTAATCACCCACGAGGGCGGCTCACAGCATCCTGGAATGCTGTGCTTCAGCGTGAGAGGAAGCGCGCGATCGCCCAGACCGCTCCCCCCACCGCCGCAGCGATGCCGACCGTGGCGGCGATCGCCCCGATCGGGTTGCGATCGGCGTACACACGGGCCTTCGCCACCGCACGCGTCGACGCCTTCTCGACCCGGCGCGGGATGTTCCCCTTGACCTCGATCGCCGCGAGGGCGGCCTTCAGCTCGGCACGGGCCGAGGCGACAGGGTCGACGATCCCGCCGGGAACGGCGGTGCGCGGCAGCGACTCAGAATTCGTCATCGCCGGCCTCCTTCACGAGTCGGATGTCTTCGGCGACGGCCTGCGCCGGGTTCTGGCGTGCGAGCACCTTGCGGAACTTGAGGATACCGAGCAGCGCGAACAGCAGCACGGCGAGGATCAGGATGCCGAACACCGCGATCGCCGAGAGCCACACAGGCCACCAGGAGGACAGCCCGGCGATCGCGAACACGAGGATCACGGGCACGGCCCAGAACAGGAAGAACAGCGCGACGAGGAACCACACGGAACCGATGCCGGCGTCCTTCGAGGTGCGCGAGATCCACGCCTTCGCAGCATCGATCTCGGCCTTGACCAGATTCGTGACGAGTTCCGGCAGGTCTCCGAGGAGAGTCAGCAGGCTGTCGTCGGCACGATCACGGTATCCGCGGGGCATGTCAGGCGCCGGACTTCTTGGGGGCGGACTTCGCAGCCGGCTTCTTGGCCGCGGGCTTCTTCGCGGCGGGCTTGGCTGCGGTCTTGGTCGAGGTCTTGCTCGACGAGGCATTCGACGACGCGGTGGCCTTCGCGGCTTCGACCGCCTCTTCCGTCGCCTCGGCGAGGTCTTCCGCCGCCTCGCGTCCGGTGGCGATGGCGGAGTCGAGCCGCTGACCGGGCGTGCCGTTGCCGCTGACCGACTTCGCGACCTTCACGACCCCGGTCCAGAGAGCGCCGGGGACGGCCGCGGCCTTGTCGCCGACGAAGCCCTTGACCTTGGTGACCTGCTCCTGCACGGGATCGAGGTTCCACACCTTGAGCCACTGCGTCTTGATCTGCTCGTAGCGCTCACGTCCGGCACGGGTGCCGAGGACGTAGCCCACGCCGAGCCCGACGACGAGTCCGATCTTCCCCTTCATGGGGTCTCCTCACCTTGTTCCGGTAGTCCGGCCAGATTCGCCCGGTTGGGACCGGCCGCAGGCTTTCGCACCCCGCGGCCAGGTACCCAGCGTAACCCCGTATGCCGATTTCGGCATCTATGGGTCAGAGGGTTGACACGGAGAGCACTCCCACTCCCACTCTCAGTCCCACAACAGGGTGCGTCGCAGACGATCGGCCTCGTCCCGTGCATCCGGGATCACCTGGGCGAGCCCCGTTCCGGCGAGCCAGGCGCCGACCGCGGCCACGCCGGGCACGGCCTCGACGGCTGCGCGTGCGGCGGAACGTCGCTCACCGGAGCCGATGATCGACGCCGGCTGCGACTGCACGAAGCGGCCACGATGCGAGGCGATGACGGCCGCGGGGGCGATGACGACGCCGAGCAGTGCCGAGGCTTCGCGCCGTGCCAGGTCTGCGGCCGCGTCGTCGCCGAGCGCGGCGGTCGCCGCCGGTTCACCCTGCGCGCCGAACGACACCCGGACGATCTGCCGGGTGCCGGCGGCATCGCGCACCCAGCCCCACTTCGCGGTCGAGTGGGTGAGCGCCTTGGCCGTGTGGCTGCCCGGAACCGTCAGCACGCCGGTTCCGCGGGGGATCGTGGTGAGTTCCGGTGCATCGAGGAGGAGGGTGACGATCTCGATCTCGGGCGATGTCGCGGCCTCTGTCTTGGCGAGGGCCGGCACCGCCGCGGCGAGGAGGTCGCGCGCGACGGATTCGGGCGTCGCGATGATGACGGCGTCCGCATCGAACTCGTCGATCACGGGCGGCACGGAATCCACGGCGGCGGCCCGCAGCTCGGCGATGAGCGCGTCTGCACCGTCGATGCTCGTGGGAACCTCATCGGTCGGGGTGACCTCGACCTCGACGGCCCAGCTCGCCTCCGCCTTGTGCACGGTGCGCACGGATGCGCCCGTGCGCACCTCGGCACCGAGTCGCACCAGATCGGCGACGAGCGCATCGACGAGGATGCTCATGCCACCGGAGAGACCCTCAACGGCGGCCCCCGGCGTCTTCGCTGCCGATTCCTTCGCTGCCATGCGCGCACCGGATGCGGCTTCCGCAGCCTTCGCCGCCGCCTCGTCACGGAGCGTCTGCACGGCCCCCGAGAGGGAGCCGACCCGGGTCAGGGCGGCGTTGAGTCCGGGTGCGGCGACGTCGATGTCGACGTCGTCGGGAGATGCCGAGTAGACACCGGTCGTCACGGGAGCCACGAGGCGATCCCGCACCTTCGCCCCCATGCGCGAGGCGACGAGCTTGCCGAGGCTGAGCTGGTGACCGATCGTGAGAGGCGGTCGCACGCGATCCAGATAGGCGCGCCAGACACCGGACCATCCGATGATGCGCCGGACGTCGGGCTGGAACGGGTTGGCGGGGATGCCGAGGATGCCCCCGGCCGGGAGAGGCGCCGCGCCCACTCCGGGGATACCGGCGAGCCAGGCGCCGCCGGCCTGCGGGACCACGATGCGGTCGGCCAGCCCGAGCTCCTCGACGAGCGCTCGCACGAGGCCGCCCCTGGTCGCGTAGCTCTCGGCCCCCGCGTCGACGGTCACTCCATCGAGATCGACCCGACGGATCGCGCCGCCCAGGTCTTCTGCGGCCTCGAGCAAGGTGACGCGCATCCCGACCTTCGCGCATTCCCGCGCGGCGACAAGGCCCCCGATGCCGCCTCCGACGACGACGACATGCTTCTCCGCCGCACGGGCGGCGAGGTCGGACGGCTCGGCAGCGGAGGGCTCAGGGCTCATGCCTCAATTCTCGCACCGGGGCGGTCGGCCCCCCGCAACGGGCAGTTCAGGCTTCGACGGGCTCTGACGCGCCGCGTCCGCGCTTGCGGACCTCGCGCAGCACGATCTGCTCGGGGCACACCGTGGAGAGGAAGTCGCCGACCGAGAGCGCGAGCCGCTCGCCGACGAGGGAGTACAGGATACGGTTGGCGTCGCGGCGCTCGCTGATGAGTCCGGCTTGGCGGAGCACGCTCAGATGACGGGAGATGGTCGGGCCGCTCGCGGAGAAGCGCGACGCGATCTCGCCGGCCGCGAGTTCACCGTCTTTCAGGTCCTGCAGGATCTGGCGCCGGGTAGGGTGCGCCAGCGCTGCGAAGATGTCGGTCGCGCTGTCTGCCATGGTTGCAATATAGCACCTTTGCTAGATACTCTTTAGCCGCGTAGCTAATGAGCGAAGGGGAGGCATCATGCGAGTTGCCATCACGGGCGGTACCGGTTTCGTCGGCAGGAACCTCGCCGAACGACTCGACGATGCGGTCGTCGTCTCCCGTCGAAACGGCGTCGACATCACCGACGTCGACGCGCTGGCCGTGGCCTTCGATGGCTGCGACGCCGTCGCGCACTGTGCAGGGATCAACCGAGAGATCGGCGAGCAGACCTTCCGTCGCGTGCACGTCGACGGAACGAGAACCGTGGTGGAGGCCGCTCGCCGCGCGGGCGTGCAGCGCATCGTCCTCGTGAGCTTCCTCCGGGCACGCCCCGACTGCGGCTCCGGTTATCACGAGTCGAAATGGGAGGCGGAGGAGATCGTGCGCTCCTCCGGCATCCCGCACACGATCCTCAAGTCCGGCATGATCTACGGCCCCGGCGACCACATGGTCGACCACGTGACCAAGGCGGTGCGGACCCTGCCCTTCTTCTGGACCGTCGGGTATCGCGAGCGCACGGCGCGGCCCGTGCCGGTGGACGACGCGGTGGATGTGCTCGTCGCGGCCCTCGAAGGCCGCGTCGAGGAACCCACGATCGCGGTCATGGGAGCGGACGAAGTCACGCTCGGCGAGGCCATCCGCCGCATCGCCCGGGTCGCCGGACGCCGACCCGCCTTCGTCCCCGTACCGACATGGATGGTGCGCGCGCTGGCGCAGGTGACGGAGTGGACCATGGTCGTGCCGCTCGTCGCGAAGGCCCAGGCGCGGATGCTCGCCGAAGGCGTGAGCGAACCCGCGCCGTTCGCTCCGGAAGCACCCCTCGGGATCCGGCCGTCACGCTCATTCGACGATGCGCGCATCCGCGAAGCGCTCCCGGACGGACGTTTCACCCTCGACGACCTGCGGATCACGCGCCGTCTGCGGCGGCCACGGACCTCCTGACCGTCAGACGGCGGCCGTCAGATCGTGCGCGCCAGCTCGACGATGCGGGTGAGCTGGTCGGGATCGGTCTCCGGCGGAACGCCGTGGCCGAGGTTGAGGATGTGAGCACGCGCCGCACGACCGCGCTCGACGACGTCGCGCACATGGGCCTCGAGCACCGACCACGGGGCTGCGAGCAGCGCCGGGTCGATGTTGCCCTGCACCGTGACGTCCGGTCCGAGGATCGCGGCGGCCTCGTCGAGCGACTGACGCCAGTCGACCCCCACGCCGTCGGCGATGCCGTCCAGGCGCATGTCGGCGAGGAACGGACCGGTGCCCACTCCGAAGTGGATCGTCGGGAGGCCGATGCCGTCCAGCGCCGCGCGGGAGTGCGGGGCGACGAAGGCGCGGTAGTCAGCCGTGCTGAGGGAGCCGGCCCAGCTGTCGAAGAGCTGGACGACGGATGCACCCGCGTCGCGCTGCGTCTCCAGGAAGCGGCGCGACACCTGGGCGAGCCAGCCTGCGAGACGGTTCCACGAGTCGGGGTCGGAGTGCATCATGGCCCTGGCCCGCAGGTGCTCCTTGGACGGACCGCCCTCGACGAGATAGGCCGCGAGCGTGAAGGGCGCGCCCGCGAACCCGATCAGCGGGGTGTCGCCGAGCTCGACCGTGACGAGACGGACCGCTTCGGCGATGGCCGTGCCGTCGAGGTCGTTCGGGTCGATCGCGGTGATGCGGTCGACGTCGGCTGCCGTACGCACCGGGTTCGCGAACACCGGGCCGCGGCCGGGCTCGATCTCCACCTCGACGCCGGCGAGGCGCAGCGGGATCACGATGTCGCTGAAGAACACGGCCGCATCGACCCCGTGGCGACGCACCGGTTGCAGAGTGATCTCAGCGGCGAGGTCGGGGGTCAGGCAGGCGTCGAGCATCCTTGTTCCGACACGCAGCTCGCGGTACTCGGGCAGCGACCGGCCGGCCTGTCGCATGAACCACACCGGCGGGTGGGCAGGACGGTCGCCGGCGAGGGCGCGCAGGAGCGGGGCGTCGGAGAGGGCCATGCCTCCATCCTCCCATCTGCCCCTTATGGAGCCGCCGAGTTCGACCGGCCGGACCCTCGCCCGCAGGCGCTCCGGTACAATCGATCTGTGCTGCTGTGTGTGACGGCGAGTCACAAGACCGCCTCCTTCGAATTGCTCGAACGCCTGAGCCGCACCCCCGACGACGTCGCTCCCACCATCGTGGGCATGACGCCGTGCGTGCAGGGTGCGGTCGTCCTGGCGACGTGCAACCGCTTCGAGGCGTACGTGGAAATGGACGAACCGGTCACCGCCGCCGGCGCCATCGGCGTCGAGGCCGTGATCGAGGCGGTGGAATCCGCGACCGGCATCTCCGCTGCCGACCTCGACGGCGCCTACACCGTGCACTCGGGTCGACGCGTCGCCGAGCACCTCTTCTCCGTCGCCTCCGGCCTCGAATCCGTCGTCTCCGGCGAGGGCGAGATCGCCGGTCAGGTGCGCCGCGCGCTCAAGTCGGCCCGCAAGGACGGCACCACCTCGCCCGAGCTCGAGCGCCTGTTCCAGCGCGCCAGCCAGGCCCAGCGCAAGGTCAAGAACGTCACCGCCCTCGGCCGCGCCGGCCGTTCGCTCGTGCGCCTCGCTCTCGAACTGGCCGACAGCCGCATCGCCGACTGGTCGGCCGAACGGGTACTGCTGGTCGGCACGGGAGCCTACGCCGCGGTCACTCTCGCCACGCTCCGCGAGCGCGGTGCCGTGAACATCTCGGTGTACTCGCCGTCGGGCCGCGCCGAGGTCTTCGCCGCGAAGCACGGCATCCGTCCGATCACCGCCGACGAGTACGCCCGCACTGCCGCACGGTCGAGCCTGCTCATCACCTGCACCACGGCCACGGAGCCCGTGCTCGGACCGGAGCACCTGCAGCTTCCGACCGGCCTCGCCACCGCAGGCTGCCCGGTCGGCGCGCACAGCCAGCTCGTGGTCGATCTGGGCATGCCGCGCAACGTCGACCCCGCGGTCGCCTCCCTCGAGGGTGTCGCACTGCTCGACCTCGAGACCATCCGGCTGCACGCGCCGCTCGAAGAGCTGCAGGCGACGGATGCCGCCCGCAGCGTCGTGCGCGAAGCCGCCGAGACCTTCCATGTCGTCGGCGCGCGTCAGAGCGTGACCCCGTCGGTGGTGGCCTTCCGCTCGCACATCTTCGAACTGCTCGAGCGCGAGATCGATCGTGCCCGTGCGCGCGGCGACGAAGACGGCAAGGTCGAGCAGGCCCTGCGTCACCTCTCCGGCGTCCTCTTGCACGCCCCGACGGTGCGGGCCCACGAGCTCGCCGCCGCGGGTCGCGCCGACGAGTTCACCGCGGCGCTGGCAGCGCTGTACGGCATCGCGCCCGAGGCCGAGTCGTCTGAGGGCGCCGCCACCGCCTGACACGCTCGGCTTGCACGGTGGCACACTGGAGTCATGGCCCTTCACATCACCGGAGACACCGCCGCCGACGAGCTGCTGACCGGCAATCCGCTCGCCCTTCTCGTGGGGATGCTGCTCGACCAGCAGGTTCCGATGGAGACCGCGTTCGCCGGTCCGCTCAAGATCGAGCAGCGCACCGGCGCAGCTGACGCCGCGACGATCGCTCACATGGCGCCGGACGAGTTCCTCGAGGCGTTCAAGCAGACGCCCGCCGTGCACCGTTTCCCCGGGTCCATGGCGACGCGCGTGCAGACGCTGTGCCAGACCCTCGTCGACGACTGGGACGGTGATGCCGCGGCCCTGTGGACGGAGGGCGACCCGTCGGGGCCCGAGGTGCTGAAGCGCCTGAAGGCCCTTCCCGGCTTCGGCGAGCAGAAGGCCAAGATCTTCCTCGCCCTCCTCGGCAAGCAGTATGGGTTCACGGGCGAGGGGTGGCGCGAGGCATCCGCTCCCTATGGTGAGGACGGGTCGTACCGCAGCGTCGCCGACATCGTCTCGCCGGACTCGCTCGCGAAGGTGCGCGAGCACAAGAAGGCCATGAAGGCTGCGGCGAAGGAAACGAAATGAAGCCCACAGGAGATGACGTCGCGGGGCTCATCGCCCGCTCCTCCCCCGCGGTCCGCCGCCGCGACGCCGAGACGCTGACCGCGCTGATGCAGGACATCACCGGCCGCGAGCCGCAGACCTGGGGCACGATCATCGGGTTCGGATCCTGCCACTACCGATACCCCACCGGCACGGAAGGCGACAGCGGGCTGCTCGGCTTCGCACCCCGCAAAGCCGCCACCACGATCTACCTGTTTGACGGAGTAGCCGAGCACACCGAGGCCCTGGGGAAGCTCGGCCCGCACACCACCGGCGTCGGATGCTTGTACATCAAAGACCTCGAGCAGATCGACCTCGACGTGCTGCGCGGCATTCTGGAGCGCTCACTCGCCTGGGTCGAGGCGGGCGGCACCCCCGAGGTGCAGCTCACCGTCACGGGCTGAGTCGCGAGTACGAGCGCAGGGTCTCTCCGCGCAGCGTCTCTCAGCGCAGCGTCTCTCAGCGCAGGATCTCTCAGCGCAGGATCTCTCAGCGCAGGATCTCTCAGCGCAGCACTTCGACGAGCGCGACCCACGACACGACCACAGCCGAGACGATCGCCAGCAGACAGCCCGCCGCCGCGAGGTACAGCCCCGCCGGATGACCGATCCACACCAGCACGCCCGCGGTGAGGTAGGCGACGATCGGCAGGAAACCGACGAGATACTTGAGCGGGCGGGCGCGGTCCTCGGGGCTCGGGTCGGACGCGATCAGCCGCGTGGCGTGCACCTGGAACACCGCGGCCAGAAGTGTAGCGATGACGGCCGCCGCGCCGAACCATATCCCGTCGATATCGGGGATGAGCCCCAGCGCCGACACAGCCAGAGCGAGCAGCAGAGCGGCGATGCCTGCCAGCAGCCGCGCGGTCAGGGTGCGCGACTTCACGATCTCGGCGATGTTGACGCTGGCGGCGACGATCACGAGTCCGGCGAGCGCGGCCGTCGCGCCCGCCATCGCGACGTTGAACTCGCTCCACGGCTCGAACATGCCGACATGCTAGACCCACCCGCGCGGTGCTCGCACGGGTGGGTCTGTATGGAGGAACCGGGGCGAAGACCCCCAGGGGAAGAACGTCAGGCCTGCGCGGCGAAGAACGTGCGGATGTCGCCGGCGAGCAGGTCGGGGCGCTCCAGAGCGGCGAAGTGCCCGCCCTCGTCGAAGCGGCTCCAGTGCACGATGTTCGAGTTGTCGCGCTCGGCGAAGACCCGGATCGTCTGGAAATCGTCGGCGAAGACCGCAACCCCGGTACGTGCGGCGCTGACCCGCGGCCCGGCATCCTCGGCGCCGACATCGGCCCTGGCGTTCTCCAGGTAGCTGCGGGACATTCCGGAGGCCGCATTCGCGAACCAGTTCACGCTGACCTCGAGCAGGATCGTCTCCAACGGCACCAGCGAGGTGCCGTTGCCGAACGAGTTGAACAGCTCGCTGTAGGCCAGCAGCCCGACCGGGGAGTCGCTGATCCCCACCGACACGGTCTGCGGACGGGACGAGTTCATAGCGTTGTAGCCGCCGACAGACTGGAACCACTGCATGTGCTCGAGGCCGGCGTAGTCCGCGGGCTCGAGCTTCTCGAACTCCGCCGGGTCGCCCGAGGGGAACGAGAACAACTGCAGCACGTGCAGCCCGAGGAACCCGGCCGGCTCGAGCAGACCGAGTTCGCGGGCGACCATCGCGCCGTTGTCGGAACCGTGGATGCCGTAGCTGTCGTAGCCGAGCCCGCGCATGAGGCGGTCGTAGGCCTCCGCGACCCGCGCGGTCGTCCACCCCGCAGAGGCGAGCGGCTGCGAGAAGCCGTACCCCGGCGCGTCCGGGATGACGACATCGAACGCGTCTTCCGCGCGGCCGCCGTGCGCCACCGGGTCGACGAGACGGTCGATCAGGTCGAGATAGTCGATCGCCGAACCGGGGTAGGTGTGCGCGAGCAGCAGCGGCGTCGCGCTCTCGTGAGCCGACCGCACGTGGATGAAATGGATCGTCTGACCGTCGATCTCGGTGGTGAAGTGCGGGACGGCGTTGATCCGCTCCTGGGCGGCAGCCCAGTCGAAGTCGCGCCAGGCCGCGACGGCCTCGCGCAGATAGGAATTGGGGGTGCCGGCATCCCAGTCATCCGTCGGAGAAGGCTGCGGAAGACGGGTGCGGGCGAGTCGATCCTGGAGATCGGCGACCTCGGCGGTGGAGACCGAGACGGTGAAGGGGCGGAACGTGAGCGTCGTGTTTTCCATATCTCGAAGGTAGGAGTGCATTAGGTTGGATTCGTTCCTAATGGACGAAGAACTTTCGAGGAGTTCTCATGGCCGATCCCACCGCGCGGCTGCTGGCCCTGCTCGCCCTGCTGCAGACCGGCCCCGAGCGCTCCGGAACCGAGCTCGCCGCCCGGCTCGGCGTCTCCTCGCGCACCGTGCGGCACGACATCGAGCGGCTGCGCGACCTCGGATACCCCGTCGACGCCACGCGCGGATCGGTCGGCGGATACCGTCTCGGGGCCGGTGGCAGCCTCCCTCCGCTGCTCCTCGACGACGAGGAAGCCGTGGCGGTCACGGTCGGACTCCGCGCCGCAGCGGGCATCGCCGGGGTGGCGGAGTCGGGGGCCAGGGCACTCGCCAAACTCGAACAGGTGCTGCCCTCGCACCTGCGCCCGACGGTGGATGCGCTGCGCTCGAGCGTCGACCGCGCCCCGGAGAACAACGACACCGACGCACCGGACCCCGAGGTCGACGCCGCGACGCTGCAGGCCATCGCGAGCGCGATCCGCAACGAGGAATGGCTGCGCTTCGACTACGAGGGCGCGCCCGTGCTGGTCGAGCCGTATCGGCTGCTCACCTGGGTGCGCCGCTGGTACCTGGTCGCGCGCGACCCCGAGACTGGAGAGTGGGGCACGTACCGCGTCGACTGGATGGAGCTGCGGATGCCGACGCATCGGCGCTTCGACCCGCAGCCGCTGCCCGGCGGCGACTACACGGCCTTCGCGATGCGGACCATCGCGGTGAGCGGCTGGATCGTGCACGCCCGGCTGCGCATCGACGCCCCGGCTGCGGCCGTGCTCGATCGGATCCACGCCGCGGTCGGTGTGGTCGAACCGGTCGACGACGAGCACTGCATCCTCGTCACCGGCGCCGACAGCCTCGACACCGTCGCCGCCTACATCGGGATGCTGATGATGGACTTCACGGTCGAGAGCCCGCCCGAGCTGCTCCCCCGCCTGCAGCTGCTCTCCGAGAGGTACGCGCGCGCGGTGGCCGGGAGCGCATGAAGGACCCCGCCGGCCCGCATGAGGCCGACGGGGTCCGGATACTGCGTGCTCAGGCGCCGCGCAGGCGCTCGGCCAGGTACGCGTGCAGCTCGTCGATCGAGACGCGCTCCTGGGCCATGGTGTCGCGGTCGCGCACGGTGACGGCACGGTCGTCGAGGGAGTCGAAGTCGACCGTGACGCAGAACGGGGTGCCGATCTCGTCCTGGCGACGGTAGCGGCGGCCGATCGCACCCGCGTCGTCGAAGTCGACGGCCCACGAGCTGCGGAGCGTGTCGGCGACCTCGCGAGCGAGCGGGGACAGCTTCTCGTTGCGCGACAGCGGCAGCACCGCGGCCTTGACCGGCGCGAGGCGCGGGTCGAGCTTGAGCACCGTGCGCACGTCGGTTCCGCCCTTGGCGTTGGGCACCTGCTCTTCGACATAGGCGTCAACGAGGAACGCCATCATCGCGCGGGTGAGACCGAACGACGGCTCGATCACGTACGGGGTGTAGCGCTCGCCCGTGGCCTGGTCGAAGTAGGTCAGGCTCTGGCCGGACGCCTCGCTGTGGCTGGAGAGGTCGTAGTCGGTGCGGTTGGCGACACCCATGAGCTCGCCCCACTCCTTGCCCGCGAAGCCGAACTTGTACTCGACATCGATGGTGCCGGCCGAGTAGTGGGCACGGTCGTCCTCGGGCACGTCGAACTGACGCATGTTCTCGGGGTCGATGCCGAGATCGATGAACCAGTTCCAGCAGGCCTCGACCCAGTGCTCGAACCACTCCTGCGCCTCGGCCGGCGGCGTGAAGAACTCGATCTCCATCTGCTCGAACTCGCGGGTGCGGAAGATGAAGTTTCCGGGAGTGATCTCGTTACGGAACGCCTTGCCGACCTGGCCGATGCCGAACGGCGGCTTCTTGCGGCTCGCGGTGAGCACGTTCGAGAAGTTCACGAAGATGCCCTGCGCCGTCTCGGGACGCAGGTAGTACAGGCCCGACTCGTCGTCGACGACGCCGAGGTAGGTCTTCACCAGACCGGAGAACGCCTTCGGCTCGGTGTACTGGCCCTTGGTGCCGCAGTTCGGGCACGGGATGTCGGCGAGACCGCTCTCGGCCTTGCGCCCCTTGCGCGCCTCGAAGTCCTCGATGAGGTTGTCGGCGCGGAAGCGCTTGTGACACTGCAGGCACTCGACCAGCGGATCGGTGAAGGTCGCGACGTGACCCGACGCCTCCCACACGCGCTTGGGCAGGATGATGCTGGAGTCGAGGCCGACCATGTCGCCACGGCCGCGCACGAACGTCTGCCACCACTGCCGGCGGATGTTCTCCTTGAGCTCGGTGCCGAGGGGGCCGTAGTCCCACGCAGAACGGGAACCGCCGTAGATCTCACCCGCTTGGAACACGAACCCGCGGTGGCGGGCGAGGGCGATGACCTTGTCGAGGCGGGACTGTTCGGCCATGGTGGCTCCAATGGTCGGATGCGGGAGGAAACCCGTGAACACGGGCATCTCATTCTATCCGTGGTTCCCGCGCGCTCTCTGGCCTCGACGGCTGCGCCAGAGTAGCGTCCTGGGGATGAGCACTGCAGCGCGAACACCGCGGACCCGCGACGACGACACCCGGTTCTTCGGGCAGCCGTGGGCCCTGGTGCACATCTTCGGCGTGGAGATGTGGGAGCGCTTCAGCTTCTACGGCATGCAGGGCATCCTGCTCATCTACCTGTACTTCTCGCTGACCGAAGGCGGCCTCGGCATCCCCAAGGCGATCGCGGGCGGCATCGTGGGCGCCTACGGAGGGTCGGTCTACCTCTCGACGATCCTGGGCGCCTGGCTCGCGGATCGCCTGTTCGGGGCGGAGCGGGTGCTGTTCGTCAGCGCGATGGTGATCGTGGCGGGCCACCTCGCCCTCGCTCTGCTCCCCGGCGCGGTCGGCGTCGGGGTCGGCCTCGTGCTCGTCGCGCTCGGATCCGGCGGGCTCAAGGCGAATGCGACATCGGTCGTGGGCAGCCTCTACAGCGCCGACGACCCGCGACGGGACGCCGGTTTCTCGCTGTTCTACCTCGGCATCAACCTCGGCGCGTTCCTGGGTCCGATCCTCACCGGCATCCTGCAGTCCTCGCTCGGCTTCCACTACGGCTTCGGGCTCGCGGCCATCGGGATGACGCTGGGACTCATCCAGTACGCGTTCGGTCGCAAGTCGCTACCCGCCTCGGCGCGGGAGGTGCCGAACCCGCTCCCGAAGTCGCGCTACCTGTTGGTCGGAATCATCGCCGGCGCCGCGGTCGTGCTCATCGCCGTCCTGGTGCTCATCGGCGTGATCCGGCCCGACAACCTGGCCACGCTGGTGATCGGCGTCACGATCGTCGCCGCCGTCGCCTACTTCTCGGTGATCCTCGGCAGCCGCCGCATCGACGCCACCGAACGCTCCCGGGTATGGGCGTTCCTGCCGCTGTTCATCACGAGTGTCGCATTCTGGTCGCTGTACCAGCAGCAGTTCACCGTGCTGACGATCTACTCCGACCAGCGCCTGGACCGGAATCTCTTCGGATGGGAGATGCCGGTGTCGTGGGTGCAGTCCATCAACCCGGTGTTCATCATCATCCTGTCCGGTGTCTTCGCGGCGATCTGGACCAAGCTCGGAAAGCGCCAGCCGTCGACCCCGGTGAAGTTCGCGCTGGCCGCGATCATCATGGGCTCGGCATTCCTGCTCTTCCTGCCGTTCGCCGGCGGAGGAGCGAACTCCACGCCACTGCTCGCGATCGTCGGGATCCTCTTCGTGTTCACGGTCGCGGAACTGCTCATCTCGCCGGTCGGGCTCTCGGCCGCCACCAAGCTCGCACCGACCGTTTTCCGAACCCAGATGGTCGCGCTGTTCTTCCTGTCGATCGCACTGGGCACGGCGATCTCCGGCTGGCTCGTGCAGTTCTACAACCCCGACGACGAGGTGCCGTTCTTCTCGATCCTCGGTGGCATCGCCATCGTGGTCGGCATCGGACTGCTGCTGAGCGTGAAGCCCGTGCTGAAGCTCATGCGCGGGGTGCGCTGAGCCCACCCCGCCGCGGGCTCAGGCGGTGAAGCGGATCCTCAGGCGGTGAAGAGGTAGCCGCGCGCGTTGTCGTACCCGGCGATGGTGAGCCCGCTGCCGAGCAGACCCTCCATCTGCGCACGCAGACGGAGACGCCATTCATGAGCGGCGGCCGGATCGGAGATGCGCAGCGCCTCGATGTCGGCGGGGATCTCGAGAGTCTCGACCACCGCGTCATCGGCCGGAGGCTTGGCGATGTCGGCAAGCGCCCACTCGACATCGAGGCGGTCGCTCTCATCGCCCGCGTCGCCGCCGCCGAAGATGCCGTAGCGGTTGACCGAGTAGCCGGTGGCGCGCGCGCCCAGGACGGTGAAGAAGAAGTGCGCGTTGCGCGCCACGAGCGGATCGAACACCCATGTGATGCGGCCGACATCGCGGGAGAACGCCCACTGGCGCTGGTGCTCCTTGAGCTCGCGACCCCAGCCGCGACCGCGGTACTCGGGAAGCAGGGCGGTGATGTGCGAGTGCATCGCACGGCGCGCGGGCTCGCCGAAGAAGGCTATGGATGCACCGACCATGCGCTCGTCGTCGCCTTCGCCGTCGAAGAAGCCGACGACGTAGTTGCCCGACTGCTGCAGGGCACGCAGGGTTCCGGCATCCACCACGCGCTGCGGACCCCGGATGGAGTCGAGCAGGCCCTGCGCGTCGAGGATGAGTTCAACGGTGTCGAGGTCACGGATGGTTCGCACGCACCCAGTCTGCCCCTCCTCGGCCCGTTCGAGGAATCGGAACCGCGATCAGACCTTCCGCAGCGCGTCGCGATCGAGCTGCGGGATCGAGGTCAGGCCCGCGAGCCCGAGTGTGATGTCGAGCTCGGCCAGCACGTTGCGCACGACCTCGCGCACCCCGGTCTCGCCGGCGATGCCGAGCCCGTACGCATAGGGCCGTCCGAGCGCCACGACGGTGGCACCGAGTGCGAGGGCGATCGCGGCGTCCGCTCCGCCACGCACTCCGGAGTCGAAGACGACCGGCACACGGCCCGCCACGCGCTCGGCGATCGCGGGCAGCACATCGAGCGTCGGCACGGACTGGTCGATCTGACGGCCGCCGTGGTTCGAGATCCAGATGCCGTCCATCCCGGCGTCGAGGGCGGCCTGCGCGTCGTCGGGGTGCACGATGCCCTTGAGGATGATCGGCAGGCTCGTCCATTCGCGGGCCTTCCCGAGGTCGCCCCAGGTGAGCGCCGGAGTGGAGAAGATGTCGAGGAAGGTCTCGACCGCAGCCCTCGGCAGCGGGGAGCGGAGGTTGTCGATCGCCGAGCCGCCGCCCGTGAGCGGCGCGCCCTTCCGCGCGATCGTGAGGGCTGCGGCGACCGCCTTGGGGGTGACCCTGACGCCCGGCGCATCGCGCTTCGAAGCGGCGGCACGCTCCCGCACCAGCTTCTGGAACACCGGATCGCTCGTGTACTGCGCGATCCCCATGCCCCGGGTGAAGGGCAGATAGGCCAGATCGAGGTCGCGCGTGCGCCAGCCGAGCAGGTGCGTGTCGAGGGTCACCACGATCGCCTCGCATCCGGATGCCTCGGCGCGGGCGAGCAGTGACCGGTTGAGGTCGTCGGACGCGGACCAGTAGAGCTGGAACAGCCGCGAGCCCCCTGGCGCGGCATCCGCCACCTGCTCCATCGGGAAGGACGCCTGGTTCGAGAGCGTGTACGGAACGCCGAGAGAGGCCGCGGCCCGTGCGACCGCGAGGTCGGCATCCGCGTGTGCCATCTCCATCACCCCGAGCGGTGCGAGCAGCAGCGGGGTCGCACGCCTCTTCCCGAGGAACTCCACGCCGAGCTCGCGGGTCGAGACGTCGCGCAACGGCCGCGGCCACACCTGCCAGCGCTCGAAGGCGCGGCGATTGGCCGTCATGGTGCGCTCGGAACCCGCCCCACCGGCGATGTAGGCGAAGGCCTCAGCGCTCAGGGCCTTGCGAGCCGCCGCTTTCAGGCCGACGGGATCGATCGGCACCGCGGGCCTCGTGCCGCTGATGCCGGCGCGGTAGATCTCGGACTGGGTGCGCCGGGAGATGCCGCGGTGGGCGGCGGGATCGTCCGGAGCGACGCTGCTCGTGGCCATGAGCACATGCTAGCCAGCGCCGGACGGCCCCGCACCGTTCGATCGCCGATAGCCTGAGCCGGTGGGTGCGAGTGATGACAGAGCCAGGAAGCGCCTCTCCCGGACCCCACCGAAGTGGGCGATCGTCGCGGTGCTCGCCTTCGCGGGGCTGTGCTCCTCGTTCATGTTCACCCTGGTCGTGCCACTGCAGGCCGAGCTGCCGCAACTGCTGAACGCCTCACGCGAGGACACGACCTGGGTCGTCACGATCACTCTTCTCGTCGCGGCGGTCGCCACCCCGATATCCGGCCGCCTCGGTGACATGTACGGCAAGCGCCGGGTCGTGATCGCATTGCTCGCGATCCTGATCCTCGGCTCCGTGATCGCCGCCGTCTCCGGTTCGATCGTCGGCGTGATCATCGGCCGTGCGCTGCAGGGGGCCGTGACGGGCGTCGTCCCGCTCGGCATCGCGATCATGCGCGACGTGCTGCCGCCCGAACGGCTGGGCACCGCCGTGGCCCTGATGAGCGCCACCATGGGCGTCGGCGGCGCGATCGGAATGCCGGTGGCGGCCCTTCTCGCGCAGAACGCCGACTGGCACATGCTCTTCTGGCTCGCCGCCGCTCTCGGCGTCATCGGCCTCGCTCTGGTGCTGGCAGTGATCCCCGAAGACGTGCTGCGCTCTCCCGGTCGACTCGACGTGATCGGCGCCGTCGGCCTCGCGATCGGCCTCACCGGCATGCTGCTCTTCGTCTCGCGAGGCGCGCAGTGGGGGTGGACCTCGCCGCTGACGCTCACCTGCATCATCGGCGGGCTCGCGGTGCTCCTGGTGTGGGGCTGGTACCAGTTGCGCACGAAGGACCCGCTACTCGACCTCCGCGTCGCCGCGCGGCCCGCCGTGCTGTTCACGAACATCGCCGCGATCGGCATGGGGTTCGCGCTCTTCGCCTCGAACGTGACGTTCCCGCAGATGCTCGAGGCGCCGGCGATCGGGGGCGGCTTCGGCCTCGACATGGTCGCTGCATCGCTCGTGATCATGCCCGCGGGTCTGGTGATGATGGTGATCTCGCCGCTCTCGGGTTGGCTGGAGCGCACCGTGGGCCCGCGCCCGCTGTTCACGGTCGGCGCCACCGCGATCGTGCTCGCCTACGTGTTCGTGCTGCTGTGGTCGAGCGAGGTATGGCACGTCCTGGTCGCGAACCTGTTGATCGGAGTCGGGATCGGCTTCACGTTCGCCGCGATGCCGATGATCATCATGCGCTCGGTCCCCGCGAACGAGACGGGAGCCTCGAACGGCCTGAACGCGCTGTTCCGGTCGATCGGAACGTCGGGGGCGTCGGCCGTGATGGGTGGTGTCCTCGCCGCGATGAGCATCGACATCGACGGGGTCGCCGTGCCCTCCCGCGCCGCGTTCGAGGTGTGCTTCTGGCTCGCGATCGCCGCGGGAGTGATCGCCGTGGTGCTGTCGCTCTTCATCCCGAGGCAGCGCAGCACAGAGCAGCATCCGTCGCTGCCGCGCTGAAGACGGACTTCGCCCGACAGGTCAGAGCCGGCGGTAGGTGATGTGCGTCACCAGGGACGTCGCGCGCACCGAGACCCGCTCGAGCCGCTGCGGCGATACGCCCTCGAAGATGCGCTCCCCAGCGCCGATGATGCACGGGGTGATGTGCAGGCGCAGCTCGTCGAGGAGCCCCGCTGCGAGGTACTGGTTCACGGTGCGCGCACCGCCCGCGATCGAGATGTCCTGATCGTCGGCGACCGTCCGCGCCCTCTCGAGCGCCACCTCGATCCCCTCCGTCACGAAATGGAAGATCGTCCCGCCCTCCATCTCGATCGGCGCATGCGGGTGATGCGTGAGCACGAAGACCGGGTTGTGGTATGGCGGGTTCGGGCCCCACCAGCCGCGCCATTCCCGGTCCCATTCACCGCGCACTGGACCGAACATGTTGCGACCCATGATGGTCGCGCCCGAGGTGACGATCGCGTCGACTTCCGCCTTGTTCTCCTCGTACGCGTCGAACATCCAGTTGTGCAGCCAGCCGTCGTCGACGTCGCCGAACGGCTTCTCCTCGGTCTGGTTCAGGCCGGTCGCGTAGCCGTCGGCCGAGACGGCGATGTCGCTGAAGACGATTCCCATGCAGTGCTCCTCATCCGATGCGGTCGCCCTCCGGTCTACGGGAGTCGACGCCGGCCGTCAACGGGAGATCGTGCGCGGATCCGGATCACCCTCATGCGGAGGGCGCAACCGATCGGGAATCGGCCACGACAATATGAACTGCGCAGTGGCCGGACGGGTCATGTCGCCGAAGTCGTCGATCTTGACGACGATCCGGCCGGGAGCGCCGTCTTCGTCGGGAGTCACTTCGAGGATGCGCACCCGCAGCGGACGGGCGTCCTCGCCCTCCAGCATCCACGGTTCGGCGAGCCAAGCGATGCCGTGCTCTTCGAGCGCCGCTTCGGCATCGAGCCACTCGGTCGGGGCGGATGCGGGGCGGCCGAGCACATCGACGGCGATCCAGTCGTCGCCGTCGGGGTGGATCCACCCGAGAAGCTCGCCGTCATCGCGGCGGTGCGGAGTCCAGTCAGGTCGAGGCATCCCTCGATGCTAGCGAGCACAGCCGCCGGTACGTCTGACGCCCGCGACATCCGGCGATCACGCGAGATCAGGCCATCACGCGGGATCAGGCGGGATCAGGCGGCATCAGGCGCGATCAGGCGCGATCAGGCCATCACGCGACATCACGCGACATCAGCCATCAGGTGAGATCACGCGGGATCAGGCCGATTCAGCCGCTCCCCGCCTGATCCGACGAGACTGCCTGTTCTCGCCGGCTCGATCGCGGGACAGGCGCGATCAGGGGACACAGACCCATGGGAGACAGGCTCAGTGCGTGTACTCCATGAGTTCGACTCCGAGCACACGGAAGGCATCGTGGGCGCGCAGGCGATGCGTGATCGAGAGGTCGTCGAAGCACACGATGAGCGAGTAGGCGACGCCGGCGCGAGGCCCGGCCAGCACACCCGCCTCGGCCCGCACCCCGCGGTCACGGCCGGTCTTGTTCACGAACAGCAGGCCGTGCGCGTCGTGATCGTGAGCGAACGGGTCGAGACCCGTGGATGCCGCGACCAGGCTCAGATCCTGGTTCAGGCTCAGCCACTCCGACACCTGCGCACTGACGGCGGCGTCGACCACCTGCGAGTTCACCAGAGCGGAGAAGAGGCCCGCGAGCTCCCGCGCAGATCCCACGGCGACCTGCGGGGCGTCGTCGGGGCCGCGGCGGTCGCGGAAGCGGTCGAGCAGCGCGGTGCGACGCAGTCCGAGTGATTCGATGCGCTCGCGCACCCGATCGTGCCCGACCCGCTGCAGAAGTGCGTTCACCGCGATGGGATCACCCGCAGTCGCCGCCATCACGGCGAGGTCTTCCAAGGGCAGCGCCGGCGCGTGCAGATGACGCCACAGCCCTGAGGTCTCCACGGCATCGACGCTGTCGCGGTCGACGATCTCGAACGGATCGAGAGCACCGCTCTGGAAGCCCGCGGCGACCTCGATCAGCAGCGGCACCACGCCGAGGCCCGCGATCGGCATCGTGACGTGGTCGTCGCCGGCCAACACGTGCACGTGGTTGTCGAGGTCGACGACGTGCACCGAGACCTGCGCACCGGAGTCGACGAGCCCCTCCAGCGAACGGAGGGTGGCCGTGAACGAGCGGCGTCCGGCGGCTGCGCGTCGAGGGAGTCGGCGGCTGGTGCGCTGCGAGCGGCGACCCGCACCGGATGCCTCCTGGGCACCGTCGAGGGACTCGGGGGCCGAGGAGTTGCGGAAGCCTTCACCAGGCTCGAGAGCGCCCACGCTGATCCTTAGGGGGGTGGATGTGCGGGATACCGAGGGGAGACGCTCCCCAGCGGCAGGGCTATCGTAACCCCACCGCCGGGGGATGCTTCACAGAGTCGGGCGATTGGTCACCAGATGGTCACTCGCGACGCCGCGGGCAGCCAGAGCGCGTCGGTCTCGCTCACCCCGAACGCCTCGTAGAAGGCGTCGATGTTGCGCACGATCTGGTTGCAGCGGAACTCGTTCGGCGAGTGCGGGTCGATCGTCAACAGGCGCAGCGTCTCGGCGTCGCGGCTCTTCTGCTGCCATACCTGCGCCCACGACAGCAGCAGGCGCTGCACGCCCGTGTACCCGTCGATGACCGGGGCCTCCGCGCCGTCCAACGACAGCTCGTAGGCCTTCAGCGCGATGCCGAGGCCGCCCAGGTCGCCGATGTTCTCGCCGATCGTGAGGGCGCCGTTCACGTGGTGCTCGGCGTCGAGTCCCTCGGGGACCAGGGCGTCGTACTGCGCGATCAGCGCCTTCGTGCGCTCCTCGAACGCCGAGCGATCCGCATCCGTCCACCAGTCCTGCAGGCGACCGTCGCCGTCGTAGCGGCTGCCCTGGTCGTCGAAACCGTGGCCGATCTCGTGGCCGATGACCGCCCCGATGCCCCCGTAGTTCGCGGCGGCATCTCGGCCGGCGTCGAAGAACGGATACTGCAGGATCGCCGCAGGGAACACGATCTCGTTCATCGACGGGTTGTAGTACGCGTTGACCATCTGCGGCGGCATGTGCCACTCGGTGCGGTCGATGGGGGTGCCCACCTTGTCGACGTTGCGGTCGTGCTCGAAGATCGACGCCCGGCGCACGTTGCCGAACAGGTCGGCCCGGTCGATCTCGAGACTCGAGTAGTCGCGCCACACCTCGGGGTGGCCGATCTTCGGGGTGAACGCATCGAGCTTGGCAAGCGCGCGCTCGCGGGTCTCTGCCGTCATCCACTCGAGGTCGGTGATGCTCTGGCGGTAGGCCTCGATCAGGTGTGCGACCAGCTCATCCATCGCGGCCTTCGCCGTCGGCGGGTAGTGCCGCTCGACGTAGACCTTGCCGATCGCCTCGCCGAGCGCGCCCTCGGTGAGCGAGACGCCGCGCTTCCAGCGCTCACGCATCGTGGGGACGCCGGTGAGCTCGGTGCCGTAGAACGAGAAGTTCTCCTGCACGAGGTCGTCGGTCAGGTACGGAGCCGCGGCGTGCACGGCCTTGGCGCGCAACCACGCCTTCCAGTCGTCCAGACGCTCGGGCGTGAGCAGCGAGCCGAGTCCCTCGAAGAAGCTGGGCTGCGAGACGACGACCTCGTCGAAGGCCGCGGGGTTCGACGGCGAGACCGCCTCGCGCCACGGGGTCAGGTCGACACCGGCGAGCGCCTGCAGCTCTTCCCACGTCTTGAGGTTGTAGGTGGCCACCGCGTCACGACTACGCACGTTGTCCCAGTGGTGGCCTGCGAGCTCGGTCTCGAGCGCGATCGCACGGTCGGCGTTCACCGCGGCATCGGCGACACCCGCCAGGTCGAGCAGCCGCTCGAGGTGCGCGCGGTACGCCGCCCGGGTGTCGGCGAACGTGTCGAGGCGGAAGTAGCTCTCGTCCGGCAGCGAGAGACCCGCCTGCACCAGCACCGGGATGTAGCGCTCGGGGTCACCGGGATCGCCGTCGACGTACAGGCCGATGACCGACGCGCGGCCGTCGCGGTCGTAGGCGCCGACGGTGCGCAGGAACGACGGGATGCCGTCGATCGCGTCGATCTCGGCGAGGGTGTCGGTCAGCGGCGTCACCCCGGCTGCATCGATGCGCTCGGTGTCCATGAAGCTCGCGAACAGGTCGCCGATCTTGCGGGCGGGAGTGCTCTCCTCGGCATCCTGCGACTCCTCGATGATCGCCCGCACGTCTTTCTCGGCCTGCTCGGCGAGAAGGTGGAACGAGCCCCAGCGCGCCTTGTCACCCGGGATCTCGGTGCGGGCGAGCCAGGCGCCGTTCACGTGGCGATAGAGGTCGTCCTGCGGGCGGATGTCGGAGCTGAACTCATCAAGGGCGAGGCCCACGGGAAGAACGTCAGTCATGCGCTCCAGCCTATGACCCGCCTCCCCCACCGTGTCGAGAGCCCGCGTGTCGAGGGCATCCGTCGAGGCCCCTCACACGGTGGCGGGAACCGCCGCGAACGGCAGGAGCACGTTCATGCGGAACCCCTCATCCGTCCGCTCGGCGAACACCTCTCCGCCGTGCGCACGCGCGAGGCCGCGGGCGATCGACAGGCCGAGACCGGCCCCGGAGGCCACACCGTCCTGATCGATCGGGGCCGTGCGGGCCGCGTCCTCGCGCCAACCGACGTCGAACATGCGGTCGAGATCCTCCACCGCGACACCCGCGCCGTGATCGAGGATGCCGAGCACGAGCCGGTTCCGGTCGACCTCGGTGGCCGAGATGACGATCTCCGTGTCGCGCGGTGCATGACGGATCGCGTTGGTCAGCAGGTTGACGACGATCCGTCCGAGCTGATGCGGGTCCGCCCAGAGCACGTGGCCGCCCACTCCGCGTTCGACGATGCGCACGCCGTGGCGGTGTGCGGCTGCCGCGACGTCGGCGACGGCATCGGAGACCACGTCGAGCAGTTCGATCTGCTGGGTCTGCAGTTGCACGGCTCCCGAGGTCAGCTTCGACAGCTCGAACAGGTCGTCGACCATGCGGCTCATCGTCTCCACCTGCACCCGCACCTGCCCGGCGAAGCGCTCCGGAGCATCGGCCGCGCCGTCTTCGATCGACTCGGCGAGCGCACGGACCGCCGTCAGGGGCGTGCGCAGATCGTGCGAGATCCAGGCGAAGAACCGCCGTCGCGCCGAGTCCAGCCGCTCCAGCTCGGCATTCGCGGCATCGACCTTCGCCGACACCTCGGCGAGCCGCACCGACAGATCGTCCAGTTCGCGGGATCCGCCCTGCTCGGCGACGATCACACCTCCGCGGCCCACCTCGTCGAGCGATGCCGACAGACGATCGAACGACGACCGCATCGCCCTGGCCACCACCCAGGCGGTCATGATCCCGAGCACCAGGGACACCCCGATCACCACGAGGAGCACGGTCAAGTCGTGCGTCGAGATGTACATCTCCAGCGAGATCGCGACGACCGAGGCCGCCATCGTGACGACCCCCGCGCTCGCGACCAGCATCAGTTGCGCGCGCACCGAGCGACGGCGCAGCACCCGCAGCAGGGCGAGCGTGAGCGCCGCGACGCACACGGCCACGAGCAGGCACGTCAGCACGATCAGCAGCACATCGGCCCCGGCGAGCATGATCACGAGCGGTCCCCCTCTGCCGAGAAGCGGTATCCGACGCCCCACTCCGTGCGCAGGTGGATGGGGTTTCGCGAATCCTCCTCGATCTTCTCCCGCAGCCGGCGCACGTGCACGGTGACCGTCGAGGCCTCGCCGAAGCTCCAGCCCCAGGCCTCACGGAGGATCTCCTCGCGACCGAGCGGGCGCCCCTCGCTGCGCACCAGGAAGTGCAGCAGGTCGTACTCACGACCGGTGAGGGCGATCTCGTCGCCGCGCACCCACACCCGCCGACGGAGCGGATCGATCGCGAACACGCCGGCCCGCACCTCGCCGACCGCGGCCTGCGTCACCTGCGAGCGCCGCACCAGCGCACCGACGCGCATGAGCAGCTCCCGCAGCGAGAACGGCTTCGCGAGATAGTCGTCGACGCCGAACTCGAACCCCTCGATGCGGTCCTCCACCTGCCCGAGAGCGGTGAGCAGCATGATGGGCACGTCGGAGAACGAGCGCAGATCACGGCACAGCTCGTCACCGCTGATGCCGGGGAGCATGCGGTCGACGATCACCACGTCGGGAATGCTGTCGCGCAGCGCCGTCCGCGCAGAGATCCCGTCGCCGAAGCTGGAGACCGCGTAGCCGTGGGTCCGCAGGTAGGCGCCCACCGCCTCCCTGACCGTGGGGTCGTCCTCGACGACGACGACCTCGGTTGGCTCCTGCATGGGGTCGACACTAGTCGCGCGGTGCTCGCCTCCGGCCGGTTCCTTACAGTCCTGAAAGGTCTTCTCCACCGGCGTCTGCGCGTTCGTAGCGTTCATCGGAGTGCGATCCGCCGCGGCATCCGTCGCTCCGGGCACAGAGTCGCACACACAGTGAACAGGAGAACCTCATGCGCAAGATCGCTCTCGCCGCCACCGCGGCCCTCACCCTCGCCCTGGCCCTCTCGGCGTGCAGCTCGCCCGCCGCGACGGACGACGCCAAGCCCTCTTCGTCGGCGTCGCAGAGTGCCGATTCCGGTGCCTCGACCACGAAGATGGACATGGCCGAGAAGACGGGCACCTTCGCGGGTCTGAATGAGAAGAAGGTGTCCGGCACCGTCACCGTGACCGACGACGAGATCGCCCTGTCCGGATTCGCGTCGGACGAAGGGCCCGATCTGCACGTCTACCTGACGAACGGCACCGATGAGGCCGCCGTCTCGGCGGGCATGCTCGTCGACGCCGTCTCGTTCGACACCGCCACCCAGACCTTCATGCTCGACGGCATCGACACCTCGGAGTACTCCTACGTCGTGATCCACTGCGACAAGGCGAAGGCCGTGTTCGGAGCAGCCGAGCTCTCATGATCGGATCGCGACCAGCCGGTGCCATGGCACTCTCGCTGCTCGGCGGCGGGGCGAGGGTGGCGGTCGGGGTGCTCTGGCTGATCGAGGGCATCCTGAAGTACCGGGCCGGATTCGGAGCGGCCGACATCGAGCTGGTGGCGCAGAGCACGGAGGGGAACCCTCGGGTGCCGTGGTTCTTCGAGCCGCTCGGGTCGTTCATGGGGATGGCGCCCGGCCTGTTCGGTGTGGTGATGCCCGCTCTCGAGGTCGCTCTCGGCGCGCTGCTGGTCGTGGGATTCCTGACCAGGATCGCGGCTTTCCTGTCGATCGGGACGCTGATGCTCTACTGGAGCGCGGATCAGCTGATCGCCCAGTACCCGGCGATGGTCGTGCTCTGCGCGGTCGTCCTCCTCCTGCCCGCCTCGGGACGGTTCGGGATGGACGGATGGCTGCGTGCGCGTCGGTCCGGAGCGACCGACGCGGCTTCCGGCCTGTGGGAGGCCTGAGGCGTCCGGTGGGCCGAGCCTTCCGGAAGGGACGCGGATGCCGGTCGTGGGCGGTCCGGCCGCATCCTTATCAGCTGCGGCGCCGAACGCGGAAGCGTCGGCGTCGCGGCTGATCGGCGGGTGCGGCGTTCGGACGCGCCGCCCTGCGCTGCGCCCAGGCGGCCACCTCTGCGTCGACGTCACGGGGAGACGTCACCACGGGAGGACCGCCCTGGAGCTGTCGTCGCGCCTCGCGCACGCGGCGGTTGAAGTCCTCCAGAACGTCACGTACGTCGGATTCGCGGCCCAGCAGATCGAGTTGTTCGTCCAGCTCCCGATCCTCGGTGCGCAGCAGGATGGCGGGCGGCCCCAACCCGGTCAGGTTCTCGGTCTCGATCTTGCGACGGATCCACCAGTCCGGGTCGTGATGGGTGCCGAGTCCTTCGAGGGGCTTGCCCGCACCGGGCAGATCGTCGAACTCGCCGCGACGGATCGCCACCTGGATGGCGGTCTCGATGAACGCGGCACGATCGACAGCCGCGGCGATCCCGGGCGGCGTGCCCGACTCCTCGTCACCGTCCACGCTCTCGCCGCGCTGCCTGCTCGCGAGATATCGCGCGGCCGCTTCTCGGGGATCCGTCATGATGCACCTCCGTGACATCCGAATTCCCCTCCACCCTACGACTAGCGCCGCCTACCGGATCGTGGTCGCAGCCGGCGTGGTCGGCGCCAGGTCATAGGCTCGGAGGATGACCGCGCGCGCCTCCCTCAATCGAGAGATCCTGCGGCTCGCCGTCCCCGCACTCGGCGCACTGATCGCGGAGCCCGCCTTCCTGATCGTCGACGCGGCTCTCGTAGGCCACCTCGGGACGACCCCGCTCGCCGGCCTCGGTATCGCGGGCGCGGTCCTGCAGACCATCGTCGGCCTCATGGTGTTCCTGGCGTACTCGACCACCCCGGCGGTCGCCAGACGGTTCGGAGCGGGACAGCCGGGCGAGGCCGTCTCGGTCGGGATCAACGGGATGTGGCTGGCACTCGGGCTCGGCGCCGTGCTCGCGGTGATCGGGGCCGTGTCGTCGCCGTGGCTGGTCTCGCTGTTCGGGGCGAGCGAGGCCGTCGCGGCCCAGGCGAACGAGTACCTCGTCATCTCGATGTGGGGCCTGCCGGCGATGCTCATCGTGTTCGCCGCGACAGGCCTGCTGCGCGGCATGCAGGACACGATGACGCCGCTGTGGATCGCCGGACTCGGCTTCGGCGCCAACGCACTTCTCAACTGGCTGTTCATCTACGGACTCGGCTGGGGCATCGCCGGCTCTGCGGCGGGCACCGTGACCGCCCAGTGGGGCATGGTCGCCGCCTACGTACTGGTCATCCGTCGCCTGGCCACCCGGCACAGCGCCTCGCTGCGCGCACAGGGCGCAGGCATGCGCGACACCGCGACGTCGGGCGGGTGGCTGTTCCTGCGCACCGTGAGCCTGCGTGTCGCACTGCTCGCCACTGTCGGGGTCGCCACCGGCATCGGCACCGACGAGCTGGCGGGGTGGCAGATCGTCTTCACGATCTTCTCCGCTGCGGCCTTCGCCCTCGATGCGCTCGCGATCGCGGCGCAAGCGCTCATCGGCAAAGAGCTCGGAGCCGGAGACGAGCAGCAGGTGCACCGTGTGCTGGCGCGTACCGTCGCGTGGGGCGCCTGGTTCGGCGTGATCGTCGGCGGGCTGATCGCCGGGCTCTCCGGCGTGCTCGGCATCGTCTTCACGGGTGACGCCGGGATCGCGGCGCTGGTGCAGCCGGCGCTGCTCGTTCTGGCGGTCGCGCAGCCGATCGCCGGTGTCGTGTTCGTGCTCGACGGCGTGCTCATGGGCGCGAACGACGCGCGGTATCTGGCGATCGCGGGCGGCGTGAACCTGGTGCCGTTCCTGCCCGCGTTGTGGATCATCGCCGCGACCGGGGTCGACGGATCGGCCGGGCTCATCTGGCTCGCGGTCGCGTTCTTCGGTGTCTATCTGCTCGCGCGGCTCGGTACGCTCGGCTGGCGTGTGCGGTCAGGGCGCTGGCTTTCGGCCACCGCCTGACGCCGCCGCGTCCGGCTGTTCCTGCACGGACATCGACGATCGCGACCTCTTCACAACCGCAGGAATCCGCGGAATACTACGTCGCCGACCCCTGGCGCCCCCGACGAAGATCGAGGGACACTGAAGGGATGCTGGGGATGACGGAACCACAGGTCTGGACACTGATCGGCGTCTTCGCCGCGGGAATGTTCGGCACCATCACACTGATCTCGACGATGTTCCTGCGAATGATGCAGAACGGGTTCGACGGCGTACGAAAAGAGTTCGAGGGCGTGCGGACGGAGTTCGGAAACGAGTTCGCCAGCGCGCGGACGGAGTTCAGAAGCGAGTTCGCCAGCGTGCGGACGGAGATTCACGCCGTGCACGGGCGCATCGATCACCTCGATCGCGACGTCAACGCGATCTATCGTCATCTCTTCGGCATCGACCGCGGGTGACCTCATCGATCGCGGGTGACCATGCCGAGCGCCCGTCACGACCGACGACTCAGGCGATCTCGAGCTCCGCGATCACGATCTTCTTCATGTGCATCAGGGCCTGAATCTGCTCCGGCCGCTGCTGCAGCAGATCCAAGCCCGCGGGGATCACCTGCCAGCTCACGCCGAAGCGGTCCTTGCACCAGCCGCACGCCTCCGACTCCGGCACGGCCGAGAGCGCCTGCCAATAGTGGTCGATCTCGTCCTGGTCGGCGCATTCGATCACGAACGAGATCGCCTCGTTGAAGGCGAAGGCCGGTCCGCCGTCGATGCAGCCGAACCGCGTGCCGTTCAGGGTGAACTCGCCGTTGATGACCTTGCCTGTCATCCCCTCGAAGTGCTCGCTGAGGTTCTCGTCCGGGTAGAAGGTCACGCTGTCGATCGACGAGTTCGGGAACACCGAGACGTAGTAGTCCATCGCCTCCTGCGCGCTGTCGACGAACCAGAGATACGGGCGGATGGGTGTGACGCCTGCCATGTCGGCCTCCTCGATCGGCACTCACGCTACGCCCGCGGATACCGCCTGTCGAGGGGTTCTCGGTGCGGGCTCAGTCCGCGTACCTCCGGCACCACTCGTACATGATGACGGCGGCCGCTGCGCTCGCGTTGATCGAGCGCGTCGATCCGTACTGGGTGATCTCGATGTGCGCGGACGCCGCGGCGAGCGCCTCGCCCGACAGCCCCGGCCCTTCCTGACCGAACAGCAGCACGCAACGCTGCGGGAGGTCGGCCCTGTCGACGGGCACCGCCCCTTCGATGTTGTCGACCGCGATGATCGGAACCCCCTCGGCTGCGGCCCAGGCGGCGAACGTCTCGACGTCCTCATGGTGGACGACGTGCTGGTAGCGGTCGGTGACCATCGCCCCGCGCTTGTTCCAGCGGCGGCGGCCGATGATGTGCACGGTGTCGGCGAGGAACGCGTTGGCGCTGCGCACGATCGACCCGATGTTCATGTCGTGCTGCCAGTTCTCGATCGCGACGTGGAACGGATGCCGCTGCGTGTCGAGGTCGGCGACGATCGCCTCCATGCGCCAATAGCGGTAACGGTCGATCACGTTGCGGGTGTCGCCGGAAGCCAGCAGCTCCTGGTCGTACTCCGCACCTTCGGGCCAGGCCTCCTCGCCCCCGGGCCAGGGCCCGACGCCGTAGCCGGGTTGAGCGATCGACCCCGTGTCCACCGCGCCCACGGGGGCATCGGGACTCGTGCTGTGCGGGGCGGCGTCATCCATCCCGCCAGGCTATCGCCGTCGCATCCCCGTTCGAATCGCGCAACTGGCCCCATCCTGGCCACATATGCGGCAATTCGCGCGACTCGAAAGATATTTAGGTACACCGAAAAATACGCTACGGTTTCGGTGTGCCTAAAAATTCTGCCGCCTCGATGACGACTCAGTCCGCACCCCCGGTTCGGGCCCCCCGCAGCCTGTGGCTGCTGGGACCTGCCCTCGTCGCGGGCGTCGCCTACCTCGACCCGGGCAACGTCGCCAGCAACATGACGGCGGGGGCACAGTACGGCTACCTGCTGGTGTGGGTCGTGCTCGCCGGCAACGTGATGGCGTGGCTGATCCAGTACCTCTCCGCGAAGCTGGGCGTCGTCACGGGGCAGAGTCTTCCCGAGGTGCTGGGAGCGCGACTGAAGCGCCCCTGGACCCGCCGCGCCTACTGGCTGCAGGCCGAGCTCGTCGCCATGGCCACCGACCTGGCCGAGGTCATCGGCGGCGCGGTCGCTCTGAACCTCCTGTTCGACGTGCCGCTGCTGCTCGGCGGCCTGATCACGGGTGCGGTCTCGATGATCCTGCTCACGGTGCAGAGCCGCCGCGGCGCCCGTCCGTTCGAGTTCGTGATCATCGGCCTCATGGCGATCATCACGATCGGATTCGTCGCGGGGGTGTTCGTCGCCCCACCGGACCCGGCCGGGGTCCTCGGCGGGATGGTCCCCCGTTTCGACGACACCGGCTCGGTCCTGCTGGCCGCGTCGATCCTCGGTGCGACGATCATGCCGCACGCGATCTACGCGCACTCCTCACTCGCCCGCGACCGCTTCGGCGCCACGACCGCCCACGCCGGCGACGAGGCCGTGCGCACCGAGACCTCGCGCATCCGCCGCCTGCTCACGGCCACCCGCTGGGATGTCTCCATCGCCATGGTGATCGCCGGATCCGTCAATCTCTGCATCCTGCTGCTCGCCGCCGCGAACCTCGCCGGCGTCGAAGGCACCGACTCGCTGGAGGGCGCGCACGCCGCCCTGGCCGCCGGACTCGGGCCGGTGGTGGCGACCTTCTTCGCCGTGGGACTGCTCGCCTCGGGACTGGCATCGACCTCGGTGGGCGCCTACGCGGGAGCAGAGATCATGCACGGGCTGCTGCACGTGCGCATCCCGCTGCTCGCCCGTCGACTGGTCACGCTGATCCCCGCGCTCGTGATCCTCGGCATCGGCTTCGACCCCACGCTCGCCCTCGTCCTCAGCCAGGTGGTGCTCTCGTTCGGCATCCCGTTCGCGCTGATCCCTCTGGTCGTGCTCACCGCGCAGCGCCGCACCCTGGGGGCCTGGGTGAACCGGCGATGGACGACGGCGGCCGGGGTCATCGCCTCCGTGCTGCTGATCGCGCTCAACGGCGCCTTGCTCTGGCTGGTGCTGACGGGAGCGTGAGCCCGGATAGGCTCGAAGCATGTCTGCCGAGAACGCCCGTCGCAACGTCCGCATCCTCACCTGGATCGGCTTCGCGACCGGCGTCATCGGCGGCCTGCTGATCGCGTTCCCGACGGTCATCGGGCTCGGCAGCCCGTGGGTGCAACTCGCCCTGGGTATCGCCACGCTCGTGCTCGCCTTCCGCGCCCGCAAGATCGGCATGGCCGAGGTCGAGGGGTTCGACGGCCGGCTCTCGCTGGCCGCCGCCCTCCTCGGATTCCTCGTCCTGTTCTTCGCCGGCCAGGCCGCGTTCGGCATCCTCGTCGCCGTCGCGAACTGACTCGTCGCTGTCGCGAGACGAGCCGCCCCGCCTACGCCGTGACGAAACCCGTCACCAGGTAGAGCACGAACGACAGCCCCGCGGCGATGCCCGCATACGGCAGGATCGCGAGCATGAGGTTGATCGGTTTGATGCCGATCGATCGCGACGCGAGGATGATGCCGTCGCCGTAGAGGCAGGTGGTGCTGCCCAACGCCGCCCCGGAGAACACTGCGGCGCCCGCGAGGATCGGGTCGGCGCCGAGCGCCAGCGCCAGCGGGAGCACGACCGGGGTGATCACCGCGGCGAGATCCCAGAAGGACCCGGTCGCGTACGCATAGATGCCGCACACGGCGAACACGATCGCCGGCAGCAGCGCCGGGGTGAGCACGGGCTCGGTGACCTGGATCACGAACTCGGCCAGCTGCAGGGTGATGTTCATCTCCTGCACCATGAACGCGAGGACCGTCAGGATCATCACGAACAGCATGCTCTCAATGCCCTCGAGCGCGGCATCCAGCACCTCGCGGATGCGGAGTCGTCGCTGCACGAGCACGATCACGATCGTCACGGCGAGGGACGCGGCGGTGCCGGCGACGACGTTGGCGTTCGTCGCGATCGTCACGCCGACGAGAACGGCCATGGCGATCAGGAAGCCCCACGGCTGCGGCTTGCGCCCGGCTTCTGTCGAGGCATCGGTGGAGGTGGCGAGCGCCGTCGCGACACGCTGTGCGGTCGAGCCGTCGGGGTCGTCCGACCGCAGCTCCGCGAGGAGGGCCGCGCCCTCGGCCCGTCGCTCGTCGTCGGTGGTGCCGACGGGGAAGACGTCGCCGTCCCGTTCCGCGCGGATCGTGTCGCGCTTGATCACGCCGAGCTTCGGCAGCCAGCCGATGCTCATGAGCAGCGCGACCGCGAGTGCGGCCCAGCCGAAGAAGATGAAGGGGATCGCCTGCAGGTAGGCACCGAACCCGGTGCCGCCGACCGTGACCCCCTGCGCCTCGAACAGTCCGGAGAAGAACAACGCCCACGTCGAGACCGGGATCAGGACGGCGATCGGCGCGGCCGTCATCTTCATGATCGCGCCGAGCTGCGTGCGCGGTACCCGATAGCGGTCGGTGACCTGCTTCATGGACGTGCCCGTGGTGAGCACGTTCAGGTAGTCGTCGACGAACAGCACGACCGACAACAGGAAGGTCAGCACCAACGATTTGCGACGGGAGGTGACGAACCGCTCGGCCCAGTTCGCGAAGTCGGTGACGATGCCGGACTTCTCGAACAGCATCATCAGGATGCCGAACAGGGCGACGATCAGCAGCAGCCACTGCGCCGTCTCGTTGGAGAGGGCCTTGCCGGTGTACTCGACCCAGACGTCGAAGCCGCCCCAGCCACCGAGGATCAGCGCCCCGGCGACGGTGCCGCAGAACAGGGCGAAGAGGGTGCGTCTGGTGGCGACCGCGACGATCAGGATCACCACGATCGGGAGGAGCGCGAGAGCGCCGAATTCAGGCATGGGAGTCACCTCAGTGTGAAGTCAGTGTGAAGGGGGTGCGAAGGGGGTGCGAGTGCGAAGGGAGAACGCGGGCGGGTGCGGTCGAGCCCGGGGTCAGGGCTCGACGCCGCCGACGACCGTCGCCTGTACGGGGAGGTCGGGGAGGTCGTCCGGGGAGACGTGCAGCGGGTTCTCCGCCCACACGGCGTAGTCGGCCCGGAACCCGGGGGCGATGCGGCCGAGGTCGGCATCACCCTGGGCGAGGGCGGCGCCGACGGTATAGCCGTGCAGCGCCTGGTACGGGGTGAGCACCTGGTCGGGCTCGAAGACCGGGGCATCGGGGGCGCCGGGACGACGGCGCAGCATCGACCACGCGAGACCGATACGCGCGTCGTTCTGCGCGATGGGCCAGTCCGACCCGAGGGCGAGGGGCGCTCCGGCCTCCCAGTAATCGCGCACGCGCCAGGCCCGACCGGCACGAACGGGTCCGAGCCTGCTCGACCAGTCATCCGAGCCGTCGGCCTTGCGCCACTGCATGTGCAGGGGCTGCATCGAGGCGGTGATCCCCGCGGCGGCGATGCGGGCCACGTCGCGGTCGGTCGTGGTCTCGAGGTGCTCGATGCGGTGCGGTGCGCCGGAGCGGCTGCGCACGCCGGCGGCGAGATAGGCGTCGACGACCTCTGCCGCTGCCCGGTCGCCGATCGCGTGCGTCGCCACCTGGAATCCGGCCTCGGCGTATCTGCGCACGGTGCGGGCGTAAGAGGCCGCGTCCTTCCAGAACGGCTCCACGCCTGCCCCGGCGGCGTCCGGCTCGTACAGCCAGGCGGTACCGGTCTCGACCACGCCGTCGGCGTAGAGCTTGACCACGCCCCCGCGCCACCGGTCACCACGGCGGTCGCGCATCGCGAGGTTGGCGGCAGTCCGCTCCTCGTCGAAACCCGGCTCGTGGTCGATGGCCGAGACGATGCGGATCGGCAGCCCCGGGCCCTGTTCCAGGGCGTCGAGCAGCGCGAGCGTGGCGAAGCCGCCATCCATGATCGTGCCGCCGGTGAGACCGGAGTCGCGCAGGCCGCGCAGCAGATCATGGCCGACCGCGAGGGTCTGATCGCGGGTCAGCGCCGGGGCGCTCAGCCGCACGGGCTCGTAGGCGCCGAGCTCGCGCAGCTCCCCGGTCGGGCGACCGTCGGCATCGACGACGACGCACGAGGAGTCCTCGAACTCACGCGCACCGGTGATGCCCGCACGCTCGAGTCCGGCGCGGCTGGCGAGAGCGGTGTGGCCGTCGAACACGATCAGCAGCGCCGGAAGTCCGCGCACCGCATCCTCGATCGCATCCGCCGTCATGGGCAGCTCGTGGAACACGTCGTAGTCGAGATTCCAGCCGCGCACCCACGGGTCGGCGTCTTCGGCGAGCGCGCGATCGGCTTCGGCGCGAAGCGCCGCAAGCAGCGCCGCGCCGGCGGTCAGGCCGCCCAGGTCGATTCCGGCCGTCAGCTCGATCCCCTGGATCGGATGCAGGTGCGCGTCGATGAGGCCGGGGGTCACGGCCGCGCCGCCGAGATCGCGCATGACGGTGCGGGGCCCGCGCAGTTCGCGGACCAGTGCGTCGTCGCCCACGGCGAGGAAGCGGCCGTCGCGCACGGCGAAGGCGGTGGCGTGCGGGCGGCGCGGGTCCATCGTCACCACGTGCGCGCCGGTGACAATGGTGTCGGCGTCGAAACCGGTCATGGCTGTACCTTCATCGGTAGTGGATCCCTCGGTATTGAAAGAGTTTCAATAAAATACCAGACGCCTGAGCAGAATCGAGCACGATGACGAAATCTCCGCGCAGCGTCGGTCGACCATCGACCCAGGTGCTCACCGAGGAGCGCATCCTGAAGGCTGCTTTCGCGCTCAGCGCGCAGCGCACACCGCGCCAGTTCACGATGACCGCGCTCGCGGAATCCCTGGGCGTTCGCACTTCGGCGCTCTACCACCACTTCGCGAACCGCGATGCCGTGATCCGGGCCATGCGCGGGCAGGTCAGCCGCGCGCTCGTCTCCCCCGTGCTGCACGAGATGCCCGTCGAGGCCGCCCTGCTCACCTGGGCCCACAGCTACCGCGACGCCGCGATCGCCGCCCCCGAGGCCATGGTGATGCTGGCGACCTCGCCGATCGACGCCGACGAGGGCTCGTTCGCCGACTACGAGCAGATCGCGCGCCTGCTCACGGACGACGGCTGGCCGACCGACACGATCGTGGATGCCATCGTGGCGCTGGAGTCGTTCATCATCGGCTCCGCCCTGGATGCCCTCGCCCCCGCAGACAACATGGCCCCCGGCGCACTCGCCCCGGAGTTCCCGACGTTCGCCGAGGCCGAGGCCGCCAGGGCGCGACTCAGCACGGACCCCGCCCGCCGCACGTTCGAGATCGGGGTGCGGGCGCTGATCCACGGACTCACCGCGTGGGCGCGCGAGAGCACCACGTAGGCTGGACCGGTGGCATCCCCTGCAGCTGACGATTATCTGAAGACCGTCTACGCGCACACCGAGTGGCAGGACGCGCCGATCACTCCCTCGGTGCTCGCCGCGAAGCTCGGCATCGCGCCGTCTTCGGTCACCGAGATGGTGAAGAAGCTCGCCGCCGCCGGCCTCGTCTCGCACGTGCCCTACGGTGCGGTGCGACTGACGGACGCGGGCACGGCCCGCGCCCTCGCGATGGTGCGCCGGCACCGCCTGATCGAGACCTGGCTGGTGCAGGAGTTCGACTACGGCTGGGACGAGGTGCACGACGAGGCAGAGGTGCTCGAGCACACCATCAGCGACCGGCTGCTCGAAGGCATCGATGCACGCCTGGGCCATCCCCGCTTCGACCCGCACGGCGATGCGATCCCCGACGCCGAGGGTCACATCGAGCGCGTGCCGTTCGTCCTGCTCGCCGACGCACCGGTCGGACACGCAGGGCGGGTGCTGCGCGTCGACGATCGTGACCCCGAACTGCTGCGCGCCCTCGAAGCGCTCGGGCTGGCGGTCGCATCGACCGTGACGGTCACGGCATCCAGGGTCGACATCGACGGCACCGAGACGGCACTGCCCGACGGTGCGGCCCAGGTGGTCTGGCTCAGCGCCTAGCCACCGCTGCAACACGGTCAGGTGCGCGTCGCCTGCGGCCTCTAGGCTGTGCACATGGCACAACGTGACGACATCGAATGCTGGCTGACCGACATGGACGGCGTGCTCGTCCATGAGAACGACGCCATCCCCGGAGCCTCCGAGCTGCTCGCCGGATGGGAGAGTGCGGGCATCCCGTACCTGGTGCTCACCAACAACTCGATCTTCACCGCGCGCGACCTCTCCGCTCGCCTGCGCATCAGCGGACTGCACGTGCCCGAGGAGCGCATCTGGACCTCGGCGCTCGCCACCGCCGACTTCCTGAAGCAGCAACTCCCCGGCGGCTCGGCATTCGTGATCGGCGAGGCCGGCATCCTCACCGCCCTGCACGACGCCGGCTTCATCATGACCGAGACGAACCCCGACTTCGTGGTCGTCGGCGAGACCCGCAACTACTCGTTCGAGGCGATCACCAAGGCCATCCGCCTCATCATCGGCGGCGCGCGCTTCATCGTCACGAACCCCGATGCCACGGGCCCGAGCACCGACGGACCGCTGCCCGCCACCGGGGCCATCGCCGCGCTCATCACGAAGGCCACCGGCAAGGAGCCGTACGTCGTCGGCAAGCCGAACCCGATGATGTTCCGCTCGGCGCTGAACAAGATCGGCGCACACTCGAAGCGCACCGGCATGATCGGCGACCGCATGGACACCGACGTCGTCGCCGGCATCGAGGCAGGCCTGCACACGGTGCTGGTGCTCACCGGTATCAGCGACCAGGCCGAGATCGAGAAGTACCCGTTCCGTCCCGACGAGATCGTGCAGTCCGTGGCCGACCTGCTGCCGCGGATCACCGAGACGATCACGACGGTGAAGACCAAGAAGTAGGCCATGGGCGCGCTCGACGACGGCGAACGGCTCAGAGCGGCGGATGCCGCGGCCTGGCGTGCCTGGCTCGCCGAGAACCATGAGCGCACGGCGGGAGTCTGGCTACTCAGCGTGCGCGGGTCGTCGGACGGCGTCGGGTACGAGGATGCCGTGCGGCAGGCGCTGTGCTTCGGATGGATCGACGGGCCGGTGCGCGTGTTCGATGATGGGACGGGCGACCGCGCCAACGGTCAGTGGTTCTCCCCTCGTCGTCCCGGCAGCGGCTGGGCGGCCACGAACAAGGCGCGCATCGCAGAGCTCGAAGCTGCGGGGCTGCTCGCCCCCGCCGGAATCCGTGTGCTCGAGGTCGCGAAGGCGAACGGCTCCTGGACGGTTCTCGACGGACCGGAGGCCGGGATCGAGCCCGACGAGCTCTCCACCGCGCTCGATGCCGTCCCCGCCGCGCGCGAGAACTGGGACGCGTTCCCGAAGTCGGTCAAGAAGTTCGGCCTCACGCACATCGCGATGGCCAAGCGACCGGAGACGCGGTCGGCCCGCATCGCGAAGATCGTCGCGGATGCCGCGGAGGGGAAGCGCCCATGAACCAGAGCGACCTGCTGTTCCTCGTCGTCTTCCTGATCCTGCTCAGCTCGCTGACGGTGTTCATCGTGCAGTTCGTGCGCTCGCGCCGAGGACGCGGCGGCTCGGACGACGGCCGCGCGGGTTGGTGGGAAGGCCCCTGGGACGACGACGAGCGCAGGCGCTGAGCCTGCGGTCGTCGGAGAACCTCGGTCAGGACGCCAGCGAAGCCCCGGGGATCGCGGCGAGCAGCTCGCGTGTGTACGGATGCTGCGGAGCGTCGAAGATGCGCTCGGGCGTGCCGCTCTCGACCACGACACCGCGCTGCATGACGTGCACCTCGTCGGAGATCATCCGCACCACGGCGAGGTCGTGGCTGATGAAGAGGTAGCTCAGTCCCAGGCGCTTCTGCAGGTCGGCGAGCAGGTCGAGAATCTGCGCCTGCACCAGCACGTCGAGCGCCGACACCGCCTCGTCGAGCACCACGAGTTCGGGCTCGAGCGCGAGCGCACGGGCGATCGCCACACGCTGACGCTGTCCGCCGGAGAGCTCGTGCGGCAGGCGCTCGGCCATGGCGGCGGGCAGCGCGACCTGCTCCAGAAGCTCGAGCACCCGTGCGTGACGCGAGGCCGTGGTGCCGATGCGGTGCACGCGCAGCGGCTCGGCGATCGACTGCTCGACCGTGTAGCGCGGGTCGAGCGAGGCATAGGGATTCTGGAACACCGGCTGCACGCGACGGCGCAGGGCGAACAGCTCCTTGCGGCGGAGCGTGGTCAGGTCGAGCCCGTCGAACAGGATCGATCCGGACGTGGCGTCTTCGAGCCCGAGCACCATGTTCGCGGTGGTGGACTTGCCAGAGCCCGACTCGCCCACGATCGAAACCGTGGTGCCGCGGCGGATCTCGAAGCTCACCCCGTCGACGGCCGTGAACGTCTGCGGCTCGCCGGCCTTGGGGGCGCGGAGCGCGAACTCCTTGCGGAGGTTCCGGATCTCGACGAAGGGCGTGCCCGTGGCGGCCTCGCGCTGCGGCAGCCCATCCCGACGCGAGGCGAGGCTCGGGGCCGCGGCGAGCAGTTGCTTGGTGTACTCGTGCTGCGGGGCGCCGAGCACCTGGGCCGAGGTGCCCTCCTCGACGACGCGGCCACGGAACATCACCACGATGCGGTCGGCCCGCTCCGCGGCGAGGGCCAGGTCGTGCGTGATCAGGAACACCGCGGTGCCGAGCTCGTCGGTGAGCGTGTCGAGCTGGTCGAGGATGCGTCGCTGCACCGTCACGTCGAGCGCCGAGGTCGGCTCGTCGGCGATCAGCAGGCGCGGCTTGCAGGCGAGGCCCATCGCGATCAGCACGCGCTGGCGCATGCCGCCGGAGAACTCGTGCGGGTACTGGTGCGCGCGCTGCGCGGCGTCCGCGATCCCCACCATCTCGAGCAGCTCGACGACCCGCGCCTTCGTGGCATCGCCGTGCGTGTGGCCGTGCACCTCGAGCGCCTCGCCGATCTGCTCGCCCACGCGCATGAGGGGGTTGAGGTTCGACATCGGGTCTTGCGGCACGAGGCCGATGCCGGCGCCGCGCAGGGAGATCATCGCGTTCTCGGGGAGGTCGGTCAGCTCGCGCCCGTCGAAGCGGATGCTGCCGGCCGTGATCACGCCGTTCTCGGGCAGCAGACGGTTGACCGCGGCCGCGGTGGTGGACTTGCCCGACCCCGACTCCCCCACGATCGCGACGGTCTCACCGGCGGCGATGTCGATGTTCACATCACTGATCGCGGTGATCAGCTCGGAACCGGTCCGGAAGGCGACGGCGAGGCCGCTGATGCTCAGCACGGGCTCGGTGGTGCTCATGATGTTCTCGTTCCTTCGTTGTCACGGAAAAGGTCCTGGTCGCCCAGGAGTGCGGGGAGCGCGGCACGCCACAGCCGATCGGTCGGTGCGGGAGTGGCCGCGAAGAGGCGGTTGGTCAGCAGCACGGCGGCGGCCCCGGGGGTGGTGGCGGTGGCGGGCACGACGCCGAGGGCGCAGCCCGTGTAGCCGGGGTGCCAGACCATGAGGCTCGGCCGCCCGGAGACGGCGACCGTCTCGCTGCGCCAGCCCAGGGCCTGCCCGGCATCCGGTCCGTCCCGAAACAGCTCGGCGACCGCAACCGGATCCCACAGCTCGGGGTGCCGTTCCGGCGTGGCGAGCGCGGCGCCGAGGGTGAGCAGATCGTCGGCGGTGCTGAAGATCCCGGCGTGACCTGCGATGCCGTCGAGGGCGTGGAAGCAGTTGCCGTCGTTGGCGACGCCGGTGATCTCGTCCTCCCGCCAGGCGAAGTGGCGGGTGGTCGTGAGGATCGGATAGGGCTCTCCGGTGGCGACCATGCGGCGCTCGGCGACGTCGCCGACGGCGGAGGACGCGACGGGCGGCGCGACCGGCCCGTAGCCGGTGCGGTCGAGGCCGAGGGGTGCGGTCACGAGCTCATGGACGGCGGCATCCAGGGGCAGACCGGTGACGGCGGCGATGATGCGGCCGAGGAGCATGAACCCCAGGTCGGAGTAGTGGCGACCTTGGTCGAGGCCGTACCGCAACGGGAGGGCGTCTGCGACGGCGAAGGCATCCGCGCGGGTTCGATCCAGGTAGAGCGGCTGCCACTCCCAGAGGCCGGCGCGGTGCTGGAGCAGGTGGCGCACGGTCGTCCCCGGTGCGCAGGCGGTGTCGGGCACGAAGCGGTCGACCGGGTCGTCGAAGCCGAGATCGCCGCGGCTGACCAGCCGCAGGATCGCGGTCGTGGTCGCCGCGACCTTCGACACCGAGGCGATGTCGAACGCGGTCTCGGTCGTCATCGCGGTGCCGGCGAGGTCGGCGAGGCCGCCCGCGGCGATGTCGCGCCCCGCATCGGTCACGACACCGGCGACGGCGCCCCGAGGAGCGGAATCCGTGGCCAGGACAGCGGCGACGGCAGCGGCGGCGGTCATGCGCGCACCTGCGAACGGTGGACGAGGTCGACGAGGGTGTCGGGCCGCGCGTCGGATGCGAGGGCGGTGATGCCCAGTCCGATGCCCGGTCCGAGTTCCAGCATGTCTCCGGACAGCGCCACGCCACCCGCCACGGGCGAGTTCCGCAGCCACAACGCGGCATCGAGGTCGTGCACGACCTCGGGGGCGACAGCGGCTGCCAGGTGAGCCGCGGCCGTCACGCCGACGTGCGACTCCATCATGCAGCCGATCACCACGCCCAGACCCGCTGTGCGGGCGACCTCTGCCGCAGCGAACGCCTCGGCCAGGCCGCCGGTCTTGGCGAGCTTGAGGTTCACGAGGTCGGCGGCACCGCGCTCGGCGATTCTGCGCACGTCGTGGGCGGTGCGCACCGACTCGTCGGCCATGATCGGAGTGCCGACAGCCGCGGTGACCGCGACGAGCGCATCGAGGTCGTGCGCGGCGACCGGCTGCTCGACGAGTTCGAGTCCGACCCCGTCGTCTTCGGCGGTGCGGATCACCCTGATCGCGGTCTCGGCGTCCCAGGCCTGGTTGGCGTCGACGCGCAGCGTGATGTCGGGCCCGACTGCTGCACGCACGGCCCGGAGTCCGGCGATCGTGTCATGCACGGCGGACGCCTTGATCTTGAGGCATCCGAAGCCCGCGGTGACGTGTTCCTCGGAAACGGCCGCCAGCGCAGACGGCTCGCCCGCGGACAGCGTCATGTCGGTGCGCAGGCGCACGGGCGACGGTGCGCTCGTGAGGTCAAGCGCAAGCGGGATTCCGCGCTGCTGAGCGGCGAGGTCGGCGACGGCGCACTCGACCGCGCTGCGGGCGGCGGCGTTGCCCCACACCGCACGGGCGATGTCGACAGCGATCCCGGAGTCATCGGCATCCCGTCCGAGCACGACTTCGGCGAGGGGACCGGCCACCGCAGCGGCGACGCTCTGCGCGCTCTCGCCCGTGACGCGCCAACTCGTGGCGGCCTCACCGTATCCGCGGCGGCCGTCGACGTCGGTCACCTCCACGAGCACGACGTCGAGGCGGTCCGTCCGCCGCACCGCCGTGACGAACGGGCGCACCAGCGGCGACGGCACCCGGAGCACGCGGATGCGCTCCACGGCGCTCATATCGACTCCCCGCTCATGCCCACTCCCCGCTCATGCCCACTCCTTGCGCATGCGCTGCTCGGGCTCACCGAACTCCGGCTGCGTGCGGGTGGCGCCGTCGGGGTGCCAGCCCTTCGCCTCGTAGAAGCCGATCGACGGCGCGTTCGCCGCGAACACCCATAGCGTCGCGGCCTCGGCCCCGACGTCCCGCAGGTCTGCGGTCGCCTGCGCCAGCAGCGCCCCGCCGATCCCGCCGCCGTGGGCACGGGGCGAGACGTAGAGGGAGTGCACGGCGCCGTCGATGCGACCGTCTTCGGCGGGGGTCGCGGCGTAGCGGGTGATCCCGACGACCGTGCCCTCCCGCTCGGCCACGAGCACGACGCCCACCGGTTCGGCGAGCACCCGGCGCCACAGGGCTTCGGCACGCTCGTCGGTCATCGACTCGATCGCCGCCCCCGGCAGCACGTCGCGGTAGCTCTCGCGCCAACAGGCGAGGAACACCTCGAGCACCCCGGACAGGTCGTCCGGGGTGGCGGGGCGCACCTGGAGGTTCACGATGCCGCGGCCTCCGTGAGCACGAGGGAGTCGATGGATGCCACCGGTTCGGGCATCTGCAGCGGTCCGACACCGGGCGTGATGGTGCCGAGGATGCGCGGCTCGCGCGCACCGGTGCCACCGGGGACGATCGCGGGCACGCCGTGCATCGTGGACCAGCCGATGAGGGCGAGGAGGATCGCCTCCTTGCTGTCGGCCGCGGCGCCCAGCTCGTCGGCCAGCACGACCTCGGTCGTGGGCAGCGCGGCGCGCAGTCCCTCCAGGATCAGCGGGTTGCGGCATCCGCCGCCCGACACGGCGAGGAACCCGATGCCGGCGGCCTCCACGTCGCGCGCGACCGTGCGGACCGTGAGCTCCGTCAGGGTGCGCACCGCATCGGCAACCGGGATCTCCCGGTTCTGCGCGGCGAGGTGCTCATGCACGTAGCCGAGGTGGAAGTGCTCCTTGCCGGTGCTCTTGGGCGGGGTGAGGGCGTAGTACGGGTCGGCGAGCAGTGCAACCAGCAGCGCATCGTCGACCTGTCCGGTGCGGGCGATCGCGGCGTCGTCGTCGTAGCCGAGCGGGTTGAGGTCGTGCTCCACGATGACCGCGTCGACCAGTGCGTTCGCCGGTCCGATGTCGTAGGCGACGAGGCCGTCCGGCCGGACCACGGTCATGTTCGAGATGCCGCCGAGGTTGAGGGCTGCGGAGACACCGGCGCGCGAGCGCAGCAGCAGTTCGTCGAGGAACGACACCAGCGGGGCGCCGTGGCCGCCGACCGTGATGTCGCGGATGCGGATGTCGGACACCACGGGGGCGCCGACCTTCTCGGCGATCCAGGCGGGCTGCCCGATCTGCAGGGTGCCGAGTGCGTGAGCGCCGTCGACCCAGTGGTACACGGTCTGCCCGTGCGAGCACACCGCGTCGACACCGCCGACCTCTGCCGCGATGTCGGCCGCGACCGCGGCGAACGCCTGACCGATGAGGGTGTCGAGCTCTGCGACCTCGGCGAGAGTCGTCTCTGCCGGCGGCAGCGCAGCGATCAGCCGTGCCCGCAGCTCGGGGGTGTAGGGCACGCTCGTCGCCGCGAGCACCGTGCCGTGCAGATCCACACCGTGCGCGGTGAACCCGCCGCTGGTCGTGAAGTCGACGACGGCGGCATCGATCCCGTCGTGCGAGGTGCCGGAGATCAGTCCGAGGACGCGCATCAGTTCTCCTCCAGTGCGGTGCGCAGCCGACCATCGGCCGCGTCCAGTCGTGCGGTGGCCGCGGCGAGGTCTTCGCCGCGGCGGATCATGATCGACGCGAGTTTCACGTCGTACGCGGCCGCCACGAGGGCGGCCGACGCGGTGTCGCGATCGGCATCCGCGATGGTCTGCACCATCCGGATCGCCCGCTCGCGCAGCTTGTGGTTGGTGGCCTTCACGTCCACCATCAGGTTGCCGTAGGCCTTGCCGTTTCGCACCATCGAGATGGTCGAGAACATGTTCAGCACGAGCTTCTGGGCCGTTCCCGACTTGAGCCGCGTCGAGCCGGAGAGCACCTCGGGGCCGACCTCGACCTCGATGCCGTGCTCGGCCGTCGCACTGAGGGTGGTCCCGACGTTGCAGGAGAGACCGATGCTGAGGGCACCGAGTTCGCGCGCCCGGCGCACCGCCGCAATCACATACGGCGTGCGTCCGCTCGAGGCGATGCCGATCACGGTGTCGAGCGGGCCGATCGCCGCCACGTCGATGGCCGCAGCGCCCGCCTCCGCGTCGTCCTCCGCCCCTTCGACCGGGTTCACGATCGCGCCGGGGCCTCCGGCCATGATCGCGAACACCAGCTCGGGCGGGGTGCTGAACGTGGGCGGGCACTCCGAGGCGTCGAGCACGCCGATGCGGCCGGGCGTTCCCGCGCCGACGTAGACCAGGCGTCCACCTTGCGCCATGCGAGCGGCCGTCGCCTCGATCGCGGGCACGATCTGCGGCAGCGCCCGCTGCACTGCGGCGGGCACCGTGGCATCCGCCTCGTTCATGGTTCGCGCGAGCTCGGCCACGCTCATGAGGTCGAGCTCGGCGTAGCGGGGATCGCTGGCCTCCGTGGCCAGTGCGCCGAGATCCTCCATGGTCATCGCTTTCCTCTGTTCCGGGGATCGAGGCTGTCGCGCAGCCCGTCGCCGAGCAGGTTGAGTCCGACGACGAGCAGCACCACGATCACGCCGGGCGCGATCATGGTCCACGGGGCGATCGTGACGAGCGTGCGCGCCTCGAAGATCATCGAACCGAGCGAGGGTGCCGGCGGCGGCGTGCCGAGTCCGAGGAAGCTCAGCGAGGCCTCGGTGAGCACGGCCCACGACAGCGAGAGCGTCACCTGCACGATGATGATCGACGTGATGTTCGGCAGCACGTGACGGAACATGGTCGCCATGCGGCTCTGACCGGTGCTCTTGGCGGCCTTGACGTACTCGACCTCGCGCAGCGACAGCACGGGCCCTCGGGTGACGCGGATGAAGATCGGCACGTAGACGATCGCGATGGCCACGGCGATGGTGAACCAGTTGCGCTCGAACACCGAGGCCAGCGACAGGGCGAGCAGCAGCGGCGGGAAGGCGAACAGCACGTTCGTGACCGCGGTGATCGCGCCGTCGGAGAAACCGCGGTAGAAGCCGGAGATGAGCCCGCACACAGTGCCGACCACGGTGGCGAAGGCCACGGCGACGACCGAGATCAGTGCCGAGTTGGCGACACCGGCGGCGACGCGCGAGAACACGTCGCGGCCGAACTGGTCGGTGCCGAACCAGTGCACGGCCGACGGCGGTTGCAGGCGCGACGGCGGGTCCTGCGCAAGCGGGTCGAAGGGCAGCAGGCCGAACGCCGAGACGATGCTGAGCACGGCGAGCAGCACCACGATGATGAGGCCGGTGAGCCCGCTGCGGCTGCGCAGCAGGAGGCGCACGCGCTCCATGGTGCGTCCGCCGCCGGGGGCGAGGGCCGGAGTCTGAGAGATGTCGGTCATGCGGCACGCACCCGAGGATCGATGACCCGGTACAGCAGGTCGGTGAGCAGGTTGACGATGACGAAGGCGAGCGCGATCACGAGCACGGTGCTCTGCACGAGCGCGTACTCCTTCTGCTGGATGCCGAGCAGCACCTGGCGTCCGATGCCGGGGAGCGAGAAGATCTGCTCGACCACCACGGCGCCGCCGAGGAGGTAGCCGAACTGCAGGCCGGTCATCGTGACGATCGGAACGAGCGCGTTGCCGAGCACGTGACGCACCTGCAGACGACGCGGAGGGACACCCTTCGCCCTGGCGGTGCGGATGAAGTCGTTCGAGCGGATCTCGAGCACCGCCGTGCGGGTCGTGCGCATGATCGGTGCGGCGATGCCGAAGCCGAGCACGATCGAGGGCAGCAGCATCTGCTGGAGGTTCAACAGCGGATCCTCGAACAGCGTGGCGTAGGCCTGGCCGTTCGGGTTGAAGCCGAACGACGAGGCGAGGATCGCCAGCAGTGCCGTGCCGAGCAGGAAGGCCGGGATCGAGAGACCGGCGAGGCCGACGACCTGTCCGACGCCGTCGCGGAACGAGTCGGGCTTCGAGGCGGAGAGCATGCCGAGCGGGATGCCGATGGCCAGCGCGATCACGATCGAGAAGATCGCGAGCTCGAACGTGACGGGCAGGGCCGCGGCGGTGAGGTCGAGCACGCTCGTCTGCGCCCGCGACGAGAAGCCGAGGTTGCCGGTGAAGATGTTGCCGAGCCACGAGAAGAACTGCACGATGAGCGGCTGATCGAGGCCGTAATAGGACTCGAGGGCGGCTCGCTGCGACGGAGTGAGAGCGGCCGCCTCGGTGCCGAGGCCGGAGCTGATCTGGTCGCCGGGGATGGCGCGCAGCATCAGGAAGACGAAGATGGCGACGCCGAGGAGCGTGCCGAGGGCTGCGAGGATGCGTCGCAGCACGCTGTTGCGGAGGAGCTGTCTGAACATGCGCGTGTGTGGGTGCCTGTCGTCGGGGAGGGAGGGGGCGCGGGGCGGCCGCGCCCCCTCGATCCGCTACTTGATAGAGGTGGTCCGCAGGTACTGCAGCGAGCCGTTCACCATCGGGACGAAGCCGTCGACGTTCGACGCGGTCGCCGTGTAGGTGTAGCTCGTGAACAGCCAGATCCACGCGGCGTTGTCCTCGAGGTTCTCGGAGACCTGCGCGTAGATGTCCTTGCGCTCGTCAGGGTCCGCGGTCTGGCGCCCCTCGGCGAACAGCGCGTCGAGCTCGGGCGAGGAGTAGCCGGCGACCTTGTTCAGGTTTCCGGTGCTCGTGAAGTAGCGGCCGTACATGCCGTCGGGGTCGGGACGGCCGCCGTTGAGCGCGACCGCCGCGTCGAAGTCGGCCGCGATCCAGCGGTCGACGAACGCACCGGACTCGAGCACCTCGAGGTCGAGCGTGATGTTCGCATCGGCCAGCTGGGCCTTGAGGTTCTGTGCCTCGTTCACCGAGGTGGCGTACTCGCCCTGCGACACGATCGTCTTGATGGTCACGCCGTCTTCCTTGCCTGCCTTCTTCAGGTAGTCGGCGGCCTTGTCGAGGTCGCGCTTCGGGCAGGGACGGGCATCCGGGTCGGACTTGTATGCGGGAGAGGTGATCGGGCCGGTGACCTCGCCCTCGCCGAGAGCGGCGGTGTCGAGCACCTCCTGTCGGTCGATCGCGCACTGGATCGCGAGTCGCACGTTGACGTCGGCGAGGTCGCCGCGCGTGGCGTTCAGCTGCAGGGCGTGGTAGCTCAACTGCGGGGTCGTGGCGACCTCCACGTTGGCGCCCTCGGCGGTCTGCGCGACCAGCGGGTCGTCGAACACCGCCAGCTGCACGTTCCCGGACTGCATCGCCGAGACGATCGACGACTCGTCGGGGATCACACGGAACTCGACCGTGTCGAGCAGCGCCGTGTCGCCCCAGTAGTCCTCGTTCTTCGCGAGCGTGATCGACTGGCTGGCCTTGCGGTCGTCGAGGATGAACGGGCCGGTGCCGTTGGGCGTGGTGTTCAGCGCCTCCTCGGTGTCGTCCGAGGACAGCATCGCCATGTTGATCACGGCGAGGTTGGCGGGAAGCGCGGCGTCAGGAGCACTCAGGGTGAGGGTGACGGTGTTCTCGTCGGTGGCCTGGACCGCGGTGACGGAGGCGAGGGAGCTGCGCGCGACGGCGGCCGTGGCCTCGGCGGCGATCGCGTCGAGCGAGTACTTCACGTCTTCCGAGCCGAACGTGCTGCCGTCGGCGAACGTGACGCCCTCGCGCAGGTGGAAGGTCAGGGTGAGGCCGTCTTCGGAGACGTCCCACGACTCGGCGAGGCCGGGAACCACGTTGAGGTCCTCGTCGAACTCGGTCAGCGTGCCGTACAGGTTCTGCAGCACGTTGACGGCCTGGAACTGCGTCGCCTTCCACGGGAACAGGGTGTCGGGATCGCTGGTGACGCCGATCACGAGATCGCCGCCGGCGGCGCCCTCGGAGGGCTTGGGGTCGGACGCGGGTGCGGAACAACCGGTGATCACGAGCGCCAAAGCGATGCCCGTGGCAGTGAGGGCGCCGAATGACGCCCGCCGTGCTGTGCTCATTGCTGATTCCTCCTGGCTGGGACGCGTCGCCGTGGCGTCGGGTCAGGCGCTGTTGCCTGCCGCCCCGCGAACGTCGTCGGTCTTGGTTGTACCAAAAGTACACGAACGTCACTACTGATGTAACAGAAGTTCCTCTACTGTTATGAACAGCGATCGGAGACCCCATGCCCCATGAAGCCGCCCGCGACGACGCCGGCGCACACCCCGTGCTCGTCCGCATGCGCGCGATCCGCCCCGAGCTGCGTCCGAGCGAGCAGCGCATCGCCGATCTTTTCCTCGCCGATCCCGCGGGCACCGCCAGCCTCTCGGTCGCCGAGCTCGCCCAGCGCTGTGACACCTCGACCACCTCGGTCGTGCGGTTCTGCAAGCGCCTCGGGTACGAGCACGTGCGCGAGCTGCGCAACCACGTGCTGCGCGATGTCGAGCGTGAGACCTTCGACACGGCCGCGCTCCCCGCCGTCTCCGGCGACATCGACCGCAACGACACCCTGGCCGACATCGTCGCGAAGGTGTCGCTCGCCGAGACGCTCTCCCTCGCCGACACCGCCAAGGTGCTCGACACCGAGTCGCTGCGCGCATCCGTCGACGCCATCACCTCGTCCACCAGGGTCGACATCTTCGGTGTGGGGGCCAGCTCCATCGTCGGGCTCGACCTGCAGCGCAAGCTCACCCGCATCGGGCGCACGGCGCTGGAGTGGTCGGACCCGCATGCGGCATGGACCTCGGCAGCGACGCTCGGGCCCGGCAACGTCGCGATCGCGGTGTCGCACACCGGTGCCACCACCGACACGATCGAGTTCCTGCTGCTCGCCCGCCAGGCCGGGGCGACCACCATCGCGATCACGAACCACGCAGGCGCTCCACTGGCCGATCAGGCCGACATCGTGCTGACGACCGCCGCCCGCGAGACCGGCTTCCGCTCCGGCGCACTGGGCAGCCGCATCGCGCAGCTCATGGTGGTCGACTGCATCTTCATCGGCGTCGCCCAGTCGAACTACGACCGCTCGATGGAGGCGCTGCGCGACACGTTCGCCGCCGTGCACCGCGTGCGGACGGCAGGGGCGTGACCGACGGGTTCGCACGCGCGCGGACGGGACTGTTCACCGCGTTCGCGGGTCTCGGGGTCACGGCCGCGTTCGTTCCCGCGGTCCTCCCCGCAGCCGAGCGCGCAATGAGGGCCGACCTGAGTGCCGCCGTGCCCGCACTGTTCGCCGGGCTCCTGGTCGGGGTCTTGATGTCGGGGCCGCTGCTGATGCGGCAGCCGCCGCGCACCGCACTGGTGCTCGGCAGCGCCCTCCAGGCCGCCGCCATCATCGCTGTGGCGCTGGCAGGCACTCCGGCGGTGTTCCTCTCCGCCGCCGTCGTCGCCGGGGTCGGGTTCGGACTGGTCGAGGCGTCGGGCTCGGTGGCCGCGAAGTCCGTGGCCACAGGCAGCGCGACGGGCCTGCTCAGCGCGCTGCTCGGCACGGTGGCCGTCTGCGCCGCCGTCACCCCGCTGATCGTCGCCGCCGGGTCCGGAGCACGCCCGGTGCTCGGCATCCTGGCGATCGTACCGCTGTTCACGATCGCGATGCTCACGGGGTCGGTGTCGTCGGACGCCCGCACCGAGGCTCCCGCGCGCCGCGACGTCCGCGGGCTGCTCGTGCTCCTGCCGTTCGCCGTCGCACTCCCCCTCTACGTCGGCGTCGAGACCGTGCTCTCCGGCTGGTCGGCCGTGATCCCGGAGCGGATCCTCGAGGTCGATCCAGGCCTCGCGGCTTTGGGGACCTCGGCGTTCTGGGCGCTGATGGCCGTCGGACGCTTCGGCGCGGCGGCCCTGCGCCGGCTCGCCGTGTCGCCGACCGCGATCCTCGCCTCGGCCACGAGCGCCGCCGCGATCCTGATGGCCACGGCGGGGCTGCTGGTGGGGCCCGCTCCCGTGGGGGCCCTCGTCGCCTTGGCCGCAGTGGTCGTGCTCCTCGCCCCGAGCTACGGGCTCATCCTGGGCCTCGCGCTCGACCACCTCGACCCCGCTCGCAGCGCCGCGGTGACCGGCACCCTCGTCGCGTGCGGAGCTGTGGGCGGCACCTTCGTGCCCGCGCTGGTCCTCCTGATCGGACGGGATCCGGCATCGAGCACCACGTTCCTCATGTCGGCGATCCTGTGCGCGCTGGTTCCCGCGCTGGTGCTCATCGCCGCACGATCACCCCGGGCGACACCCGCGGCAGACTGATCTACTCTCCACATCTCGCGGCATGGACGACCTCTTCACAGATGCTGGAATACCGGCGCACATCGGAGCGACGGCGGCGTAACCTCGCAGACACACCCATCCGCAGCACATCCATCCGAGGAGAGCGCACGTGTCCACCGAGGTTCTCGCGATCGTCCTCAGCGCGATCGGCGTCGTGCTGACGATCACGACGGGCCTCTTCGCCGCCGGCGCCTGGATGGTCCGCCGCATCGACGACAGGATCGACGCCGTCGACGAGAAGCTCAGCACGCGCATCGACGCGGTCGACGAGAAGCTCAGCACTCGCATCGACGCCGTCGACGAGAAGCTCAGCACGCGCATCGACGCAGTGGCCGCAGACATCATCGAGCTCAAGATCTCCGTCGCACGCCTCGAAGGACCCCCGCGACACCTGCTCACCGCAGGAAAAGGATGAGACCGTGACCACCGAGACCCTCACGATCGTCCTCAGCGCCATCGGCGTCGTGCTCACCCTCGGCACCAGCCTCTTCGCCGCCGGCGCCTGGATGATCCGCCGCATCGACGACAGGATCGACGCCGTCGACGAGAAGCTCAGCACGCGCATCGACGCAGTGGCCGCAGACATCATCGAGCTCAAGATCTCCGTCGCACGCCTCGAAGGGCCACCGCGACACCTGCTCACCGCAGGAAAAGGATGAGACCGTGACCACCGAGACCCTCACGATCGTCC